>NZ_AP043666.1:502500-2550000 GCF_055397115.1 Fundidesulfovibrio sp. YSD1 | reverse complement strand
TTTTTCATTCACCGTCGACTTTTTTCCGCCCCGCTCCGGCCGTCTCCGGCCCGTTCGCGGCGGGAGGGGCTAGCTACCGCTTCGCCGCCTCCGAGTCAACAGCTTTTTTCCAAGCCGCCAACTCCCCGTCCGGCAACTTCCGTTCCCGACCGGGATGGGCCTTCTAGCCCTTCCCGAAACCCGCGTCAACAACTTTCTTTCGTCATTTTCGCGAGCACCCGAAACGTTGCTCCCTTCAGAGGAATGCGCTCCCCACTGCCAATCATGCTCATCCAATGCAAGATCAACTCTTGCACCTTCACAATCCCGGCACCGATACATCGCATCGACACCCAAACTGCTTGCACCGGCAGCGGCGCATCATGGTCGTTATCGCTTTTGAAAGATCCGTTGCTTCCGCCCAACCAGACAGTCCGTCCCGTCAGGCAGAAGGGGGCTTCTACGGACACTCGCACCAAACGTCAACGACTATTTGCAACTTTTCGGCACATTTTCGCCTCGCGCCCCGGCAAACCCTTGCGTGGCGAGGGTTTCCGACAATGCGCTTGCTTTCTTGCCGGAATCGGGCAACTCATTGCTATCTGTCTTTCCCGGACGTGCAGCATGAGCTTCGAGCAGCAATCCCTGGCCCCCCTAATCCTTATTGTCGACGACGAGGCCGTGAACCGCAAGGTCCTGTCCTGGGCCCTGGCCGAGGCCGGATTCAGGACCGTGACGGCCCGCTCCGGCCCGGAATGCCTGGAGAAGGCCCAGGAGCTCAAGCCGGAGCTTATCATCCTGGACATCCTCATGCCCGGCGAGGACGGCTTCACGGTCTGCCGCAGGCTCCAGGAGACGCCCGAGACGCGCGACATCCCGGTGATCTTCCTCTCAGGGCTCACCGAGACCGACGACAAGGTACGCGGCCTGGAGTCCGGGGCCGTGGACTACGTGACCAAACCCTTTTCCGGCGGCGAGGTGGTGGCCAGGGCGCGCATCCATCTGCGCCTGCGCCAGGCCAGGCAGGCGCTCATCGCCGAGCAGACCGCCAAGCTCTCCACCATCCGCCAGGCCCAGCAGGCCATGCTGGTCGGACCGGAGGACCTGCCCGGGGCGCGCTTCGCCGTGCGCTTCCTCACCGTGCACGAGGCCGGGGGCGACATCTACGACGTGTTCGAGACCGGGGCGGGCTCCCACGGCTACATGGTGGCCGACGTCACCGGCCACGACCTTGGCGCCAGCTTCTGGACCCCGGCCGTGAAGACGCTCATCCGCCAGAACGCGGGGCCTATCTTCCATCCGTCCGAGACCTTCGCCACCATGAACAGCGTGCTGCGCCAGGTTCTGGCCCCGGGCCAGATGCTCACGGCAGCGTACCTGAACCTGAACCGGGCCTCGGGCAAGGCCAGGCTCGTGCGCGCCGGGCACCCGGAACCGGTGCTGCACAGGCGCGGCCGCAAGCCCGAACTGCTCTGCCCCGAGGGCGACGTGCTGGGCTGCTTCGACAACACCTGCTTCGAGGTGCTCACCCTGGCGGTGAAGCCCGGGGACAGGTTCTACCTGTACACGGACGGCTTGTTGGAACGACGCGGCCGCACGCTGGCCAAGGGCCAGCCCGAACTTTTGGCCGGGTGCGCACGCGTGGCGGAGATGCCCCTGGAGGAGGCCCTGGAAACCCTGGCCGGGGAACTCCTGCCCAGGCGCAAATCCCTTCCTGACGACGTCGTGCTCCTAGGCGTGGAGGTGTAGGCCGTGCCCTGCCGCGATCACTCCCCCGAGATCGAGGCCTCCCGCGGCGGCAGCCTGGTGCTGCGCGTCCCGGGCACCCTGGAGGGCGTGGACCGGGCGGTGGACGAGGCCCGGCGGTTCTACTCCCCGCCCGCCGGGGCCTCGATGCTCTTCGGCCTGCTCACGGCCGTGCGCGAGGCGCTGCTCAACGCCGCCTGCCACGGCTGCGGGCTGGACCCCGGGCTCACGGTGGAATGCGTGCTCGGCCGCGACGGCCGCGACGCCGTGATCACCGTGCGCGACCCCGGGGCGGGTTTCGACCGGGCCTCCTGCCCCGGGCAAATCCCACCGTGTCGGGAGACTTCCGGCCGGGGCAGGAAAATGATGGACATCTTCTCAAAATCGCTGACATACAACGAGCAAGGCAACGAGCTCACGCTCAGGATAGAAATAGATCGCGAGGATGGCTCATGAACACTGATCGTTCGGGAGGATTCGTCATCGCTCCCGGAGGGGACATCGTGGCCTCCATGGCCGTCACGTTCAAGGAGAAGCTCAGGGACGCAGTCAGGGAGCACCCCGGCGGGCTGACCATAGACATGGCCGGAGTCGGCCTGATCGACTCGGTGGGCCTGGGGCTGCTCGTGGCCACCCACAACAGCCTCTCCAAGGCCGGAGGCAAGCTGACCCTCGTCAACACGGGGGGCGACGTGCTCTCGCTCCTGCGCGCCATGCGCCTGGACAAGCACTTCCAGGTCGTCACCTAGGGACGGGCATGGACTCCGACGACGACATCCTCGCGGGTTTCATCGAGGACGCCCGCGAGCACCTCTCGGGCATCGAGGCCTGGCTCATGGACATGGAGCAGGCAGGCGCGGGAGCCGACCCGGAGCTGGTGAACACCGTGTTCCGGGCCGCCCACTCCATCAAGGGGGGGGCGGGCTTTTTAGGCCTGGACAACGCCCGCGACCTGGCCCACCGCCTGGAAAACGTGCTGCACATGATGCGCTCGGGCGAGATGGTCCCGAGCCCGGCCACGGTCTCGCCGCTTTTGCGCGCGTTCGACCTCCTGCGCGCCCTGGCCGAGGAGGGCAAGGCAGGCAACGAACGCGACATCTCCGCCGAGCTGGACGCCTTGAGCCAGCTGGCCGCCAGCCACCTGCCGGGCGGCGGCAAGGACCTGATCGGCCACAGCGCCCTGGTCGGCGCGCCGGACGGCGGCCCGGCCTTCTCCGTGGACAGGCTGACCCTGGAGCAGGCCCTCAAGGGCGGCAAGCACCTCTACCTCGTCGAGTACGACCTGATCCACGACGTGCACGCGCGCGGCAAGACGCCCCTGGACATCCTCTCCATGGCCGAATCCAGCGGCCTGATCCTGGACTGCCGGGTGGAACTGGACGCCGTGGGCGACCTGGACGCCCCCCTGAGCAACAAGATCCCCTTCTTCCTGCTCTTCGCCACCATAGTGGAACCGGACGTGGCCCGCTTCCTCTTCGCCCTGGACGCCTCGCGCATCAGGCAGCTGGACACCGCCCCCCTGCTCGCCCAGCCCGCACAGGCCGGAGCCCTGGTCATCGCCCTCGAGGGCGAGATGCACGCCGGGGCGCTCGAGGAACTCAAGGCCGCCGTGCTCGCGGCCATGCAGGCCAACACGTGGCTGGCCCTGGACGCGACCCGGGCCACCGGCGCCGGCTCGGCCTTCGCGCAGTTCGTCTGCGCGGCCCAGCGCTCCCTGGCCGCGCGCGGGGGCGGGCTCTGCGTGCGCAACCTCCCCCCGGAGGAGGCGGGAAGGATCGCGCGCCTGGGCCTCGGCCCGGACCTGGCCGCACTCTTCGGCTTCACCTCCTGCACCCTGACGGAGCCCAGGCAATGAGTTCCCAGGCCACCGGCGCGAACCTCTTCCAGGAGGAGCTGCGCGAACACCTCTGCGAGCTGGACTCGGCGCTCCTCGACCTGGACCGCGAGCCCGGCTCCCCCGACGCCGTGAACCGCATCTTCCGGGCCCTGCACACGGTCAAGGGCTCCTGCGACATGTTCGGCCTGGCCAACGCCGTGGCCATGCTCCACGACATCGAATCGCTCTGGGACCAGGTCCGCTCCGGGCGCGCCTCGGCCACCAGGGCGCTCAGCGACATCACCTTCCTGGTCAAGGACCGCATGGAACCCGTGGCCGAATCCGGGCAGGACCCCGAACCCGACCTGGAGCTGGCCGAGGCCATGGCCGCGCTGGCGGACAAGGCGCTGGCCCCGGCGGACGCCCAGGCCGCGCCCTGGCCCGAGCGGGAAACCCCGGCCGGAGGCGCGGTGAAGACCTTCCGTATCCGCCTGGCCCCCTCGGACCCCGGGCATCTGGACAGGAGCGACCCGCTGGCCCTGCTGGAGGCGCTCGGCGAACTGGGCCGGGCGGAGGTGCGCCTGGACGCGTCCGGGGTGCCCCCCCTGGAAGAACTCGACGTGCGCGACTGCCGCCTGCGCTGGGACGTGACCCTGGCCACGGACAAGGACGCGGACGCGGTGCGCGACGTGTTCCTGTTCCTGGAGAACCCCGGGGACGCAACCGTCGAGGAGGCCCAGCCCGAGCCCGCCAAGCCCACGGCGCCGCCGGCGCGGGCCGCCTCCCCCGCGCAGGCCGCGCCAGCCGCCGGCGCGCAGGGCCAGGCCCAGTCACAGGCGCAGGCCGCCAAGCCCAAGGCCCCGGCCCAGAGCGTGCGCGTGGAAACCTCCAAGCTCGACAACCTGGTGAACCTGGTGGGCGAGCTGGTCATCGCCCAGGCCCGCCTGACCCAGGTGGCCTCGGGGTTCTCGAGCCAGGAACTCACGGGCGTGGCCGAGGAGATGGAGCGCCTGGTGGTGGAGCTTCGCGACAACACGCTGGGCATCCGCATGCTGCCCATCGGCACCACGTTCAGCCGCTTCCGCAGGCTGGTGCGCGACCTCTCCTCCGAGCTCGGCAAGGAGATCGACCTCTCCACCGAAGGCGGCGAGACCGAGCTGGACAAGACCGTCATCGAGCAGCTGGGCGACCCCATGGTGCACCTGCTGCGCAACTCCATCGACCACGGCATCGAGCCCCCGGCGGAGCGCACGGCCAGCGGCAAGCCCCCGCGCGGGCTCATCCGCCTGACGGCCAGGCAGGCCTCGGGCTCGGTGCTCATCCGCATCGAGGACGACGGCAAGGGCCTGGACCCCGCGCGCATCCGGGCCACGGCCGTGGAGCGCGGCGTGATCCCCGCCGACGCCAGGCTCTCCACCCAGGAGCTCTTCCAGCTCATCTTCGCACCGGGCTTCTCCACGGCCAAGCAGGTCACGAGCGTCTCCGGCAGGGGCGTGGGCATGGACGTGGTCAAGCGCTCCATCGAGTCCCTGCGCGGCACGGTGGACATCGACAGCACGCCCGGCCAGGGCGCGGTGATCACCATCTCGCTGCCCCTGACCCTGGCCATCATCGACGGGCTCCAGGTGCGCGTGGGCACGGAACTCTACATCATCCCGCTCTCCATGGTGGAGGAGTGCGTGGAGATCACCCGGGCGGCCGAGAAGGCCCGGGGCCGCAACCGCACGCTCAGCGTGCGCGGGGAGATCGTGCCCTATCTGCGCCTGCGCGAGACGTTCCGCCTGGGCGGCCAGGCCCCCGTGGTGGAGCAGGTGGTGGTCACGCGCCACGAGAACGGCCGCACGGGCATCGCCGTGGACGAGGTGATCGGCCAGCAGCAGACCGTGATCAAGAACCTGGGCCGCCTCATCGGCCGGGTCGAGGGCATCTCCGGGGCCACCATCAACGGCGACGGCTCCATGGCGCTGATCCTGGACGTGCCGCAGCTGGTGGGCAGCGTCCTCAGGGAGGCCGAACAATGCCAACCCTCATGACGTACCGCCGGTCCGCCCACGCGGCCGGCGCGCGATGAGCGGCAAGCGGGCCGCGCCGAACCGCGCCGGTCCGGGGGGCGCGCATCCCCGGGGCGAGGCCGACCCGCGCGGCGGAGCCTGCCCCCCGCCCGGGGACGACTGGGCCATCCGCGAGAACGCCAGGCTCGGGCGCGAGCTCCTGGCCGCGCGCGAGGACGCCAGGCTCCTGAAGGCCATCCTCGAGGGCATCAAGGCCGCCACCTTCACCATCGACGCCCACACCTTCGCCATCCTGGACATGAACCGCGTGGCCGGGGACCTCTTCGCCGTGGCCCGCGAAGACTGGATCGGGAGGCCCTACGGCGAACTGCTCGGGCGAAACCTCGTGGGCCTCAACCACGCGGGCGCGCCCATCACGCTGAGCCGCGACGGCCTGGACGCCGAGGCCGGGGGCGAGTTCCTGCTCAACCGCCCCGACGGCAGGCTCGTGCCCATCTCGCGCACGGTGCTCACGGGCAAGGCGCTGGGCGGCAAGTACATCTTCGAGGTCCTCTTCGACATCAGCGCCAAGAAGGCCATGGAGCGCCAGCTGGGCCTGGCCCAGAAGCTCGAATCCATCGGCCAGCTGGCCTCGGGCATCGCCCACGAGATCAACACCCCCATCCAGTACGTCAGCGGCAACCTGGGCTTCTTGCAGGAGGCGTTCAAGGAGTTCGCCGGGCTGCTCACGCTCTACGAGCAGCTCCTCGCCGCGCCCCACTGCACCGAGGAGAACCTCGCCGCCGTCGCGGAGGCCAGGCGCAAGGCCCGCCTCGACGTGCTCATGCGCGAGATCCCGGACTCCATCGAGGATTCCATCGCGGGCGTGGAGCGGGTGGCGGGCATCGTGGGGGCCATGAAGCGTTTCTCGCACCCGGAATCGGGGGTGAAACGCCTGGTGGACGTGAACAAGGCCGTGGAATCCACCCTGACCATCACGCGAAACGAGTGGAAATACGTGGCCGACGTGCGCACCGAACTGGACCCCTCCCTGCCCCACCTGCTGTGCTTCCCCGGCGACTTCAACCAGGCCCTGCTGAACGTGGTGGTCAACGCGGCCCACGCCGTGGCCGAGAAGGTCCAGGCCGGCGGGGGCAAGGGGGCGATCACGGTGAGCACCTTCCGGGAGGACGGCTGGCTGGCCGTGCGGGTGACGGACTCCGGGGTGGGCATCCCCCGGGAGAACATCGACAAGATCTTCGACCCCTTCTTCACCACCAAGGAGGTGGGCAAGGGCACGGGCCAGGGCCTGGCCATCGTCCACTCCGTGGTCAACCAGCACGGAGGGACCATCGCCATCGACTCCGCGCCGGGCGAGGGCACCGCCTTCACCCTGCGCTTCCCCGTGCCCGTGGGGGCGGCCCCGTGAAGAAACGCATCCTCTTCGTGGACGACGACCCGCAGCTGCTCAAGTCCGTCAACCGGATGCTCTGGAGCGCCCAGGACCGCTGGGAGCTGACCTTCCGCACCTCCGGGGCCGAGGCCCTGGAAGAATTCGCGCGCAAGCCCTTCGACGTGCTCGTGGCGGACATGCGCATGCCCGGCATGGAGGGCCACCACCTGCTGGCCCAGGTGCGCAAGCTCTATCCGTGGGCGCTGCGCATCGTGCTCTCGGGCGTCTCCGACCGCGAGCTGATCATGCGCTCCGTGCCGGTCTCGCACCAGTTCCTGACCAAGCCGGTCAAGGCCGAGCAGCTCATCAACGTCATTGAGCGCGGGTGCAGGCTGCGAGACGCCATCCTCTCCGACGAGCTGAAAAACCTGATAGGGGGCATCGACGCCCTGCCCGCCCAGCCCGACGTCTACGCCAAGCTGGTCAAGGCCCTGGAGGACGAGGCCGCGCCCGTGGAGAGCGTGGCCGCCATCATCTCCAGGGACATGGCCCTCGCGGCCGACGTGCTCAAGCTGGTGAACTCCTCGTTCTTCGGCCCGCGCATGCGCGTAAGCAGGCTGGACCAGGCCGTGACGCTCTTGGGCCTGGACACCATCAAGAGCCTGGTGCTCTGCGTGCAGTTGCTCAAGGTGTTCGACATCAGGAAATTCCCGGACTTCTCCTTCCCAGGGCTCTGGGAGCACAGCCTGAAGACCGCGCTCTTCGCCAGGGCCATCGCCGTGGAGGAGAACCTGTCCCCGGGCGCCCAGGACGACTGCTTCGTGGCCGGGCTGCTCCACGACCTGGGCAAGTTCGTCATGGCCGACAAGCTCTTCCCGCGCTACCGCGAGGCTGTGGCCGCCTCCAGGCAGGGCAACGTGCCCATCCTGGAGGCCGAGAACTCCGTGCTCGGCGCGGCGCACCCCCAGGCCGGAGCCTACCTGCTGGGCCTCTGGGGCCTGCACGACAGGATACTCGAGGCCGTGGCCTTCCACCACGAGCCCGGGGCGCTGGGGCTCACGGCCATGTCCGCCGTGACCGCCGTGCACGCGGCCAACGCCTTCGAACACGAGTTGGTGGTGATAAACCCGGGCTACGCCCGGCGCTCCCTGGACATGGGGCACCTGGAGGGCCTGGGGCTGGCCGACCGTGCCGGGCGCTGGCGCGAGGTCTGCCGGGAGACCCTGGAGCAAGGAGGCAACGCGTGAAGATCCTCTTCGTCGACGACGACGACAGGATACTGTCCATGTTCAGGCGCAACCTCTCCCAGCGCTTCCAGCTGGAGACCGCGTCCACGGGCGAGGAGGCCCTGGCCGTCGTGCGCCGGGGAGGCGTGGCCGTGGTGGTGGCGGACCTGCGCATGCCCGGCATGGACGGGTTCGAGCTGCTGGCCAGGGTGGCCGAGATCGCGCCCCTGACCGTCAAGATCATGCTCACCGGGCACGCCGACCTGGACGCGGCCATCGCGGGCGTGAACGAGGGCCAGCTCTTCCGCTTCCTGACCAAGCCCTGCGCAACGGACACGCTCATCAAGAGTCTGGACGCGGCCCTCGAGCAGTACCGGCTGGTCACCGCCGAAAAGGAGCTCCTGCGCGGCACGCTCCAGGGCTGCATCAAGGTGCTCACGGAGATACTCGGCCAGGTCAACCCCGAGGCCTTCGGCCGCTCGGAGCGCATCAAGCGCCACGTGCGCATGATGGTGGCCAAGCTCGGCGTCAAGGAAACCTGGAAGCACGAGCTGGCGGCCATGCTCTCCCAGATCGGCTGCATCTTCATCCCCGAGGAGATCGTGCGCAAGAACCGCTGCCTCTCCGGGCTCACCCCCGAGGAGTTGCAGATCTACAACATGCACCCGACCGTGGGGGCGCAACTCTTGTCGAGCATCCCCAGGCTCGAGGACGTGCGCGAGATCATCGCCCACCAGGAGGACTCCCTGGAGGAGAACTCCGCCATGCCCAAGGGGGCGAGGCTCCTCAAAATCTGCCTGGACTTCGACAGCCTGGAGGGCTGCCTGGGCGGCAAGCTGGACGCCATCGGGGAGATGAAGAAGCGCGGAGGCGTCTACGACAGGCACATCCTGGATGTCTTCGAGAGGTACGTGCTGGCCGACACCGGGGTCAAACCGCTGGAGATCAGGCTCATCGAACTCAAGGAGGGCATGATCCTGGGCGAGGACCTCATGAGCGAGGCGGGGGAGCTCTTGCTGGCCAAGGGGCTGGAGGTCAACTCCTACAGCCTGATGCGCCTGCGCAACCTGGCCAAGGTCCAGGGCGTGAAGCAGCCCTTCCGGGTGCTCGTGCCCATGGACGGGCAGGCTTGAGGAAACGCCGCCGGGGGATCGCCCCCCGGCAGGTGGGGTTCGGGGAGGCCGAAGCCTCCCCGGCAAAAACTAGAGCGCCGCGTCCAGGACCATGTTGTCGCGGTGGATGGCCTCGGGATACGGAGCCTGGCCCAGCACCTGGGCGATGTGGCCGGACTTGAGGCCCATGATCTTCTTGAGCTCTTCCGAATCGTAGTTGGCCAGGCCCACGCCCACGGTCTGGCCCTGGAAGTCCAGGATGCGCACGGACGCGCCCTTCTCGAAGTCCCCCTCCACGCGCACGATGCCCGCGGGCAGAAGGCTCCTGCCCTTGAGGCGCAGGGCCTGCACCGCGCCCTGGTCCACCCAGAGCCCGCCGCGCGGCTCGGAGGTGTAGGCCAGCCAGAACTTGCGCCGTGAGATGGCCTTGCCCTCGGGCATGATCCAGGTGCCCAGGTCCTCGCCCGCGAAGGTGCGGGAGAGCCTGTCGGGCTCGCGCCCGGCCACGATCAGCGTGGGCACGCCGAGCATGGCCGCGCGCCTGGCGGCCAGGAGCTTGGAATGCATCCCGCCCGTGCCGCTGGTGGTCTTGCCCCGGCACATGGTCTCCAGGTCCATCTGGTCGATGCCCTCGATGCACGCGTGGCAGACCGCCCCGGGGTTCTCGGCCGGGTTCTCGGAGAACACGCCCTGGGCGGAGGTCAGGTTCACGAAGAGGTCCGCGCCGATCACGCCCACCAGGAGCGAGGAGAGGCAGTCGTTGTCGCCGTAGACAAGCTCCTGCACGGCCACGGTGTCGTTCTCGTTGACGATGGGCACGCAGCGCCAGCCCTGCAGGGTGCGCAGGGTGTTGCGCACGTTGAGGTAGCGCTCGCGGCCCTCCAGGTCGTCGCGGGTGAGCAGCAGCTGGGCCGTGGTGATGCCGAACTCGCCGAAGGCCTGGTCGTAGGCGTGCATGAGCCTGCTCTGGCCGATGGCCGAAGCCGCCTGCCTGTCGGGCAGCCCGTCCAGTTCGGCCTGGCGGATCACCGCGCGCCCGGCGGCCACCGCGCCGCTCGTCACCAGCACCACGTCCCGGCCCTGCTTGTGCAGGGCGGCCATATCCTTGGCCAGGCTCTTCACCACGCCCAGGTCCACGCCCTTGCCCGAGGTGAGCACGGCGCTGCCGACCTTGACCACGATGCGCCTGGCTTTTTCCAACGCTTCTGTCTTGCGGAGCTTCCAGTCTTGCATATCGGTACGGATGGATTGGTCAGGACCCAAGGTCCATGAGCGCCCCCACGTCCACTTCGGGGGGGCGCGGAAACTTGCCGGGCTGCCTGAAGCCGTAGGCCACCTGGCGCGAGACGAAGCCAGCCATGTGCTGGGCCAGGCTCCCGGCCGCGTCCTGCTGCAGAAGAAGCTTCACCTTCTCCACGAGCGCGGGCCCCGGGGCCTCCCCGGGCACGCCTGTGACGGGCCCCTGGCTTGTCATGCGCTGCGCCTCGCTTCTGTCCCTGTGGCGGCGGGTCTTGGCCGCCGATCAGGGCATAGCCTTTTTTTCACCGCCTGGCTACACGCCAGGCCCCTCTTGCCAGCGGAGCCGGGCGCGTGTACGCGGCTGCTCCTGGGTGCGCGCCGTTTTCCGCGCGCCCGCATCAAGCAAAGCGAGCATCCGATGTTCTTCTCCCCACAGGGGCCGAGGCCCAAGATCCCGCGCTGCCCGGCCTGCAACGGCCAGGTGCAGCCCTCCAGGCTCTGAGCGCAGGCCGTCGTGCGCTGCAGGTCCTGCGGCAAGACCTATCCCCTCTCCCACTTCAAGGACATGCTCGATGACGACTGGGAGGAATACTACGCCTGCTTCCCCATGGACAGAATCTGAGGCGCGGCGGCCTCACTGGCGAACGCCCGGGGGCGGGTCGTCGTCCGGGGGGATGAACACCCTGCCCGCCGTGGGCGGGGGGTCGTCGTCCGGCGGCGGGACCACGGGCCCCGGCGCAGCCTGCGGCCTTCCGTAGCTTTTGGCCTCGGGCAAGGCGGCCGCTATGGCCTTGATCCGGGCGTCGCCGGCCGGGTGCGTGGAGAGAAACGCCGGGGGCCTGGACCCGCCCGCGCGGCGCATGTTCTGCCAGAAGCTCACGGCCGCCTCCGGGTCGTAGCCCGCCTTGGCCATGAGGATGAGCCCGATGCGGTCCGCCTCGTACTCCTGCTCGCGGCTGTGCGGCAGGGCGTAGCCCACCTGCGCGCCCACGCCGTAGACCCTGGCGAAGACCCCGGCCAGCTCGGGCGACTGGGTCCCCAGCACCCCGGCCACGGCCACGCCCGGCAGGGCCACGGCCATCTGCCTGCTCATGCGCTCCGCGCCGTGGTGGGCCAGGGCGTGGGCCACCTCGTGCCCGATGACCGCCGCCAGCTGGTCGTCGTTTCTGGCGTAGGCGAATATCCCCGAGTTGACGAAGATTATCCCTCCCGGCAGGCAGAAGGCGTTGGGCTCCTTCTTGTCGATGACGTAAAAGGCCCAGTTGGCCCCCTTCATGCCGGAAACGGCGGCGATGGCCCGGCCCACGCGCCGCACCGCCGCGTTCTGCTCCGGATTCCTCGATACGGGCTCGCTGCGCAGCAACTGCCCGGCGGCCTGGCGGCCCAGGGAGAGTTCCTCCTGCTCGCTCATCACGTTGAACTGGCTGCGCCCCGTGTAGGGCACGGTGGTGCAGGCGGCCAGGAGCGCGAGGCCCGCCGCGAAAAGCGCGGAGAGGGCGGAGAGGGCGGCTGGTGAGGATTTTCTGCGCATACGAGTGCTTCGTCCGCTGTTTTTTTCAGCTTACGATAAGCGACGCGCCGCCAAGGTCAAGGGGCCCGCGCGCCCCGCCCGGCCGGGCGGGGCGATCCTTTTTCCCGAAACAGCGGGCCGAATTTTGCATCGCGACGATCGCAAAAACAGAATATTCATAGCAGAAGCCGAAACGCACGGGCGCATCAACACGCGGGCGTCCTGATATTCATGACCCCCGCGCATGGCTGTACGCGGTTGTTTACCTAGGCCAGCAGCGCTTGACGAAATCCGGCGTTACGGTAAGAGTGTAGGAAACGACCGAACAAAGGCGGTGACACACCATGAAGCGAGCCATCCCCCAGCCGCCCGTCAAGGGCTTCACCGCCGAATCCGTCCTGTCGCGCATCATGACCGCCACGGGCATCCGGTCCCAGTCCGAGCTCGCGCGCGTGCTGGGCATCGGCCGTCAGGCAGTGACCGACGCCAAGAAGCGTTCCCACATCCCGGCCGACTGGTACCTGTACCTCTGCCGCAAGTACGGGCTCAACCCGCAGTGGCTGGAGTCGGGCATGGGCCCCATGTACATCGCCGGGCAGGGCGCGTCGCCCTCCATGGCGGGCTCCTCGGTGCCGGGCTCCCACCCCGAGGAGTTCTCCTACGTGCCCAAGGTGCGCGCCAGGCTCTCCGCCGGGGGCGGCAGCCTGGTGGTGGACGAGGCCATCGAGACCTACTACGCCTTCCGCCACGCCTGGCTCAAGCGTAAGGGCCAGATCAGCCAGATGCGCCTGATGCGCGTCTCGGGCGACTCCATGGAGCCCACCCTGCGCGACGAGGACGTGGTGCTCATCGACCTCTCCCAGACCGAGATCTACACCGGCAAGATCTACGCGGTGGGCATCGACGAGGAGATCGTGGTCAAGCGCCTGGACAAGAAGCCGGGCAAGCTCGTGCTGGTCAGCGACAACCGTCAGTTCTACCCGCCCCTGGAGGTCACCCTGGACGAGAGCGCCAACGTGCGCGTGCTCGGCCGCGTGATCTGGATGGCCCGCGAGGTGCTCTAGCCCGGCGGGCCGCCCGTGTTGCCCGGACGGCCCGAACCGCGTATCCTCCCGGACATGAATTCCTCCCGGCCCGTGAAAGCCTGGGCCATGTACGACTTCGCCAACTCGGCCTACGTCACCACGGTGGCCACGGCGCTGCTTCCCGCCTATTTCGCGGCCGTGGTCGCACCCGAAGGCCTGCCCACCCGCTTCGGGGCCATCCCCTCCGTGAGCCTCTGGGGCTACGCCGTGAGCGCGGCCGCCGCCCTGGTGTTCGTCATGGCCCCGGTGCTCGGGGCCGTGGCCGACCAGGGCGGGTACAGGCGGCGCTTCCTGATGCTCTCCTGCGCGGCGGGCAGCCTGGCCACGGTGCTGGTAAGCATGTCCGGACCGGGCGACATCCTGTATGCGCTGGCGCTCTTCGTGTGCGCGCACACAGCGTTCAACGCGGGCAACACCTTCTACGACGCCTTCCTGCCGGACCTGGCCCCGCCCGCCAAGCGCGACCGGGTCTCGAGCCTGGGCTACGCCTACGGCTACGCCGGGGGCGGGCTGCAACTGGCCTTGGCCCTGGCCATCGTGGAAGGCCACGCCCTCATCGGCCTGGACAAGCGCCAGGCCGTGCAACTGGGCATGGCCCTGGCCGGCGTCTGGTGGTTCGGCTTCGCCCTGGTCACCTTCCGGGGCCTGCCCGAATCCGCCCCGGCCGCGAACCGGCGTACCGGGTGGGGCAAGGCCGCCATCGACGGCTTCAAGGGGGCATGGGCGGCGGCCAAGCGCGTGGGCAAGCAGCCCGGGCTCAGGCTTTTCCTGCTGGCCTACCTCTTCTTCAACGACGGCGTGCAGACCGTGATCAGCATGGCCACCATCTACGGCAAGGAGGAGATCGGGCTCTCCGAGGGCGTGCTCATCGGCACGCTCCTGGGCATCCAGGCCGTGGCCCTGGCCGGGGCCATGCTCTTCGCCCGCCTGGCCGAACGCTTCGGGGCCAAGCCCGCGCTCATGGCCACCCTGGCCTGCTGGACCGCGATCGCCGTCTACGGCCGGACCATCGCCTCGGCCGGGGAGTACTTCGCCATGGGCGTGGCCGTGGGGCTGGTGCTCGGCGGCTCCCAGGCCTTGTCGCGCTCGCTCTACAGCAGGCTCGTGCCCAAGGACGAGCCTGCCGTGTTCTTCGGGTTCTTCTCCGTGCTCACCAAGCTCTCGGCCGTGTTCGGCCCGCTGGTGTTCGCCGTGATCCGCCAGGCCACGGGCTCGGCCCGCCCGGCCGTGCTCGCCCTGGTGGCCTTCTTCGCCCTGGGGATGATCCTTCTGGCCCGGGTGCGCGTGGAGGAGGGAGGCGATGCCTAGGCCCGCGCTCTCGCGCCTGCTCCTGGCGGCCGTGCTGGCGTGGGCAATGGCCCTGCCCGCCTTGGCGCAGCAGGAAGCGGCCCGCGTGACAGGCGCGCCCGGCGCGGTGCTGGCCATGCAAGCACAGGCCCCGGCCTCCCCGGACGGCTCCCCCGTGGTGCTGGAGGCCAGGCTCGCCCGGCCGGGCGCCGAAAGCCCGGGGAGCGACATCCGCTGGCTGGTGGCCGCCGCCCCGGACAAGCCCGTGTCCGTGACCTGGGAGTTCGCCTATCCCTGGGAGGTTACTCCCGGGGTGTGGACCATGCGGGTCCTGAGCGAGGGCCGGGAGATCGCCAGGGCCTCGTTCGACGTCGCCCTGGCCGAAGAAGCCGCCCCCCAGGCTCCCGCCAAACCCGTGGTCAAGCCCGAACCCGAGTCTTCCACGAAGAAGAGTGCCGCGCCCGCCAAGCCCGAGGCGAAACAGCCGGCCAAGCCCGACCCGTCCCGGGACGATCCCCGCCCCAGGCAGACGGTGCCGGGGCCCAAGGCCATCGAGCCCCCGGCCCGGCGCGCCCAGCCCGGTGCCGTGGGCGGCGACCCGAACAGAACGCTCTTCGTGCTCGTGGGCGGCTCCTACTCCGAGGAGGCCAGGGCCTTGTGGGTGTCGGTTTTCCTGGAGAAGCGCGGGGTGAAGGCCTGCGTGCGCGAGGAGACCGTGGGCGGGCGCAGGCTCTGGGCCGTGATCACGGGCTGGAGTTCCTCCCAGGCCGACATCGCGCTGCTGCGAGCGCAGCAGGCCGCCACCGTGGGCGAGACGATCACGCGCACCATGCGCGCCGGGGAGCTCTCCAAGGGTCTGCGCTGCCCGTGAGCCGGGCCCGCGAAGGCCTCGCGGGGCGGACTCGCCGCGCCGGCAAGCCTCGGGGAGGCCGGGCTGATTCCCGGAAAAGCGCGGGCGGCCTCAGCCTCCGGTCCTGTTCTGGCGCAGGCGCTCCGCGATGGTCATCACGGCCAGCGAGTACAGGTCGGAATGGTTGTAGGCGTAGATCACGGCGCGCTGCTGGTCGTAGCTGAGCCCCGGCTTCCAGCCGTGGCCCACCAGGTAGTTGGCGATGCTCGGGATCGCGTCCTGCGGGTTGAACAGGTCCACCTTGCCGTCCGCGTCGCCGTCCACGCCGAAGCGCAGCACGTTGGTGGGCATGAACTGGCAGATGCCGATGGCCCCGTAGATGGAGCCGGGGATGGCCAGCGGGTCCACCCTGGTGCCCCTGGCGTGCAGGATGAGCGCCTTGAGCTCCTGGTAGGCCCACTCGCCCCGGTCGCGCGCGCTGGCGTCGGCGTAGGCCGCGCGGTCCGCGCTCTGCCCCACGCTCCGCAGGTACGGCCGGATGGGATCGATGGAGTTGCTGGCGGCCATGCTCGCGAGCACCTGGAAGGCCTTGTCCTTGCCCAGAAACGACCCCAGCTTGGTCTCCACCAAAAGAAGCGCCATGATCACGTCCTGGGGCACGCCGTATTTGGCCTCGGCCTTTTTCAACGTGTCCTGGTTCTCCCTGGCGTATTCGGCGGCCCAGGCCAGCATCCACGGCTTGAGGTAGCCGCCGTAGGCGCTGTTCTGGAGCGTCTTGCGCGTGGGCGCGGGCTTGGGGTCGAACTGCCTGCGGACCATGGAGTCCACCTTGCGGGCCATGATGGTGGCGTCGAAGCTCATGGCCGGGTCGCAGAAGTAGGCCTCCACGTCGGAGCGGGGCAGTCCTTCGATGGTCAGACGGTCGATCAGCGGCCTCCAGACGTCGGTCTGGGCCTGCGCGCAGGCGGCCCAGGCGAAAAAGACGGAGAAGGCCGCCAGGGCGGCGAGGGTGCGTGTGCGTCTCATGTCCGGGAGAGTATGGCGCAGCCCGGGGCGGCTGTCCAGATGGGCCTTGCCCCCGGCCGCTTCCGGACCTATTGGTGGTCGCGTATGGTCACGTTTTTGCTGAGGGTCCTTCCCGTCGTCATTCTCATCGCGCTCCAGGGCTGCGCCGTGTTCGACGCCTCCGCGCCCGGGCCCGCCCACGCCCCGCGCGGCACAGTGGCGGACACGGCCCGCTCGCAGCTCGGCACCCCCTACGTGGCGGGCGGCAACAACCCGGGCCAGGGCTTCGACTGCTCCGGGCTCGTGCAGTGGTGCTACTCGGTGCACGGCTACAAGCTGCCCAGGCGCACCGAGGACCAGCTCTCCATCGGCACCCCCGTGAAAAAAAACGAGCTCGCCCCCGGCGACCTGGTCTTCTTCAACGTCAGCCGCAAGCGCTGGGGCCTGCACGTGGGCGTCTACACCGGGCGGGGCAGGTTCGTGCACAGCCCCACCCCGGGCTCGCGCGTGCGCGAGGAAGACCTCTCCATGCACTACTGGGTGCGCACCTACATCGGCGCGCGCCGAATTCTCCCCGCATCGAACCCTTGAGGCGGGCCGAGAGGCAACAAAAAAGCGCCGGGAGCCATGCCCCCGGCGCTTTTTTGTTGCGCCGTCGCGGCGAAGGCCCGGGCTAGACGAGCGCCTTGGCCGCTGCCAGTGCCGCGTCGTAGTCGGGCTCGTGGGTCACTTCCGGGACGATCTCCAGGTATTTGACCAGCCCGTCCTTGTCCACCACGAACACTGAGCGCGCCAGGAGCCTGAGCTCCTTGATCAGCACCCCGTAGGCCTGCCCGAACGAGGCATCGCGGTGGTCCGACAGGGTGGTCAGCCTGTCGATGCCCGCGGCGGCGCACCAGCGCTTCTGGGCGAAGGGCAGGTCCATGCTGATGGTCAGGATGTGCACGCCCTCCCCCAGCTTGGAGGCCTCGGCGTTGAAGCGCCTGGTCTCCATGTCGCACACCGGCGTGTCCAGCGAGGGCACGGCCGAGATGATCAGCACCTTGCCCGCGTAGTCCGCCAGGGACTTGGGGTTCAGCTCGTTGTCCAGGGCAGTGAAGGCCGGAGCCTTGGAGCCCGGGCCGATGGGCTCGCCGGTCAGGGTCAGGGGGTTGCCGAATATGGTCACGAGTCCTTTTCTTTCGCTCATGGCGTTCTCCTTTGAATGAATGCTGGCTCCGCATAGCACGCTTCAGGGCTTCCGTCACGGGCTTTCCGGAAAAGCCGCACGCGTTGTTTGACATTCAAACAAACCCGGCATAGTATCTTGATATTCAAACTTTCAGACGTTCAAACGACAGGAGCACCCGATGCACGATCATTCCCACGGCCAATGCGGCTGTCAGCACGGACACCACGGCCATGACCACGGGCACCATCACGGCGAGCGCGGGGCCAGGCTGGTCTTCTGGCTGACCGTGGCCACCATGGCCGCCGAGATCCTGGCCGGGTGGGCCTACGGGTCCATGGCGCTCCTGGCCGACGGCTGGCACATGGCCAGCCACGCGGGGGCCATGGCCGTGGCCTGGTTCGCCTACGCCTTCGCGCGCCGCCACGCGGACAACCCGGCCTTCGTTTTCGGCTCGGGCAAGGTCAACGCGTTGGCCGGGTTCGCCTCCTCGGTGGGCCTCGTGCTGGTGGCCGCGTACATGGCCGCCGAATCGCTGGTCAGGCTCTTCTCGCCGGTGCCCATCGACTTCACCGAGGCCACGGTGGTGGCGGTCATGGGCCTCATGGTCAACCTGGCCAGCGCCTGGTTCCTGCGCGACGAGGACCACTCCCACTCCCACGACCACAACCTCAAGGCCGCCTACATCCACGTCCTGGCCGACGCCCTGACCTCGGTCACGGCCATCGCCGCGCTCCTGGGCGGACGTTTTCTGGGCTGGATCTGGCTGGACCCGCTCATGGGCGTGGCGGGCTCGCTGGTGGTTGGCCGCTGGGCCTACGGCCTGCTCAAGGACACGGGCAAGGTGCTCCTCGACCACACCGTGGAAAAGGCCCTGCTGGATAAGCTCAAGGCCCGCATGGAGACCACCGGCGGCGTCTCCGTGCGCGAAATGAGCGCCTGGAACATCGGGCCGCGCCGCATGGCGCTCATGGTCACGCTGGAGGACTCCGCGCCCAGGCCGCCCGAATACTACAAGTCGCTCCTCTCCGGGATCGAAGGGCTGGACAAGGTGACCGTGGAAGTCCACCCCTGCCCGTGCCCCATGGAGTCCTGAGGCCCGATTGCCTTTGCGCCTTGGCCGATGTAGAAGGCGGGCATGCCCGATATCGAGACGCTCAGTTCCCTGATCATCGAATTCTACGAGAAGCTCTCGTCGTGGGAACATGCCGTGGTGCGCGGCCGGTCCCTCACGCTGCCCCAGATGCACACTCTGGAGATACTGGGGCAGCACGGGTCCTTGCGCATGAAGGAACTGGCCGCCAAGATGGGCGTGACCACGGGCACGCTCACCGTGACGGTGGACAGGCTCGAGAAGCGCGGGCTGGTGTCACGCGCGCCCAACGAATCCGACAGGCGCTCCTTCCTGGTCGAGCTCACCGCCCGGGGGCGCACCCTCTTCGAGGAGCACCACAAGCTCCACCTGGACCTCACCCGCGACCTCGCCGCCTCCCTGGGGGACGGCGAGGCCCGCGAGTTCGCCTCCATGCTGCGCAAACTGACCCAGGCGTTCTAGGAGCGTGCGTGGGCCAGGTACTGATCATCGACGACGACCTCCCCATCCGCGACGTGCTGCGCCGCGTGGTGGAGAGCCTCGGGCACGCGGCCGAGAGCGCCGGGACCCTGGCCGAGGGCGTGGCCATGGCCCGCGCCGGAAGCTACGACGTGGTCCTCCTGGACGTGCGCCTGCCCGACGGCAACGGCCTGGACGCCATCCCGGAGCTGCACGCCGCGCCCAGCCGCCCCGAGGTGATCGTGATCACCGGCTGGGGCGACCCGGACGGCGCCGAGTCGGCCATGCGCAGGGGCGCGTGGGACTACATCGAGAAGCCCCCCACCCTCCACTCCATGACCGCCCCCCTGGAGGCGGCCATGAACTACCGGGGCTCGCGCCCGCCCGCCCCGTCCCCGGGAGGATTCGCCTGGGGAGGCATCGCCGGGGGCCACCCGGGGCGCGCCGTCAGCCTGGAGCAGGCCGCCAAGGCCGCCAGGGGCGACGCCAACGTGCTCATCACCGGCGAGACGGGCACGGGCAAGGAGCTCTTCGCCAGGGCCATCCACGCCAACTCCAGGCGCAAGGACGGGCCCTTCGTGGCCGTGGACTGCGCGGCCCTGCCCGCCACCATCGCCGAGAGCGTGCTCTTCGGCAACGAGCGAGGGGCCTACACCGGCGCGGACAAGCCCCGCGAGGGCCTGATCCTCCAGGCCCACGGCGGCACGCTCTTCCTGGACGAGGTGGGCGAGCTGCCCGCCAGCGTGCAGAAGACCTTCCTGCGCACCCTCCAGGAGCGCAAGGTGCGCCCCGTGGGCGGCAAGGCCGAGCGCCCGTGCGACTTCAAGCTGGTGGCCGCCACCCACCGCGACCTGGACGACATGGCCGCCAGCGGGCTCTTCCGCGAGGACCTGCTGTTCCGGCTGCGCGGCGTGGCCATCAACCTGCCCCCACTGCGCGAACACCCCGAGGACGTGAACATCTTCACCAGGCACTTCCTGGACCAGGCCTGCGCGCGCCTGGGGGTGGCGCCCAAACGCCTGACCCCGGCCGTGGAGTCCTCCCTGACGGCCTACTCCTGGCCGGGCAACATGCGCGAGCTCCAGAACGTCATGGACGGCATGGTCGCCCTGGCCCTGGAGGAGCCCCTGCTGCACCCCGTGCACCTGCCCGTGCACGTCCGCGTGAGCGTGGCCCGGGGCCAGGTGCGCGACAAGGACGCCCACCCGCAGGACGCCCCCCAGGACGACCCGCGCAAGCCCCTGCCCCCGCTCAAGGTCTACCGCCAGGCCATGGACAGGCTCTACCTGGAGCGCCTTCTGGAGCAGTCCGGCGGCCGCGCGGGCGAGGCCTGCCGCGTCTCGGGCCTGTCGCGCTCCAGGCTCTACGCCCTGCTCAAGGAGCACGGGCTCAAGCTCGCGGGGTAGGCCGGGCACGCGCCCGAGGAATATTGTTGCCAGGGCCCCCCGCCCTGGATATGCACTACGACCAGTCCTCCCGCGCGGGGACGAAAAGCCCATGCGCCACAGCCCCATCCTCCTGCACGACTCCTTCACCGCTCCAGGCGAGCGGGAGAACCTTGCCCGGACGCTGGCGCAGCTGACCGGGGCCGTGCTCTGGACCGCGCGCTTCGATCCCGGCGCCTTCCCCGAGGGCTTCTTCGCCGGGCGCCCTCCCCTGGACATGCGCGCCTTCGAGAAATACCCGGAGCTGGCCAAGCGCTCGGAAACCGCCTGCCTGCGCAAATGCTTCGAGGATTTCCCGGCCTCGGCCCCGCCCCTGGCGCTCTTCACCGGGGACGCCTCGCTCATGGCCTGGCCGCACATAAGCGGCAGGCGCGTGTTCTACTGCCACACCCCGCCGCGCCTGCTCTTCGACAGGCGCGAGGAGCACCTGAAAGGGCTGCCCGCCCTGGAGCGGCCGCGCCGCAGGGCCTTCCTCTGGAGCTTCGGCCGGGCCTGGGCCCGGGCCGCCAGGAGCATGGACCTGATCATCGCGGCCTCCCAGGACGCGGCCCACAGGCTCGGCGAATTTCTCCAGCTCGACTCTACCGTGGTCCCGCCGCCCGTGGACACCGGGGGCTTCGCCTGGGCCGGGCAGGGGGATTATTTCCTCTGCATGGCCGAAGCCGACGGCTCCCAGCGCGAGGATCTGCTCGTGGAATCCTTCGCGGCCATGCCTGGCGAGCGCCTGGTGGTGGCTTCGCCCGACTCGGGCCTCCCGAGCCTCGCGGAGCGCGCCAAGGACCTCCCCAACATCGAGATGCGCGAACGGACCGGCGCGCAAGGTCTGCGCGAGCTCGCGGGCCGCTGCCGGGCCGTGCTCCACTTCCCCCTCGACGAGGACTTCGGCCCGGCCCCCGTGTGGGCCATGGCCTCTGGCAAGCCGGTGATCGGCGTGGCCTGCGGCGGGGTGCTGGAGGTCGCCCAGGACGGGCGGACCGGGCTTCTCGTGCGCAAGAGCCCGAGCCCGGGAGACGTGGCCGAGGCCGTGCGGGCAATGACCGCCGGTCGCGCGCTGTCCATGCGCGAAGCCTGCGAGGAGCGGGCGCGCCGGTTCGGCCAGGCCGCCTTCGGCGGCAGGATCCTGGCCCTGCTGGAACTCCCTGGCGCGTGACTTTTCCACTTCAAACGGCGTCCGCCCGGACGCTTATTCGACGCAACGCTTTCGAGCTCTCCACCTTCGCACGTAGTGCTTGACCTGCGGCCGCAAACATGCGCTTGTGGCGGTGATTCACTCTCCGGCAAACAACATCCTGCGCATGGAGTCCCCAGGTGAGCATCAAGTGGAAAGTCCTCCTCATCGCTATCGCTGGTCCCCTCGTTCTCGCCGTGGTCATGTTCCTCCAGGAGATGGCCTCCATCTCCAAGGCCGCTGACGAGGCCATCCTCCAGGAGGCCCGGGGCATCGTGTTCATGGCCGAGGCCGCGCGCAACGAGATGGCCAAGAAGCTCGAAATGGGCGTGATCCGGCCCTTCGACCAGATCCCCAAGGACAAGCTCATCGAGGCCGTGCCCGTGATCGCGGCCATGAACATGGCCCAGCAGAACGCCTCCAAGCTGGGCTACCAGTTCCGCGCGCCCAAGGAATCGCCGCGCAACCCCAAGAACGAGCCCACGGAACTCGAACGCAAGGTCCTGCGCGAGCTGGAAAGCAAGAACCTGGAGGAGGTCGTGGTCCGCGAGCCCGGCCAGGTGCGCTACTTCCGCGCCATCCGCCTGACCAAGGACTGCCTCTACTGCCACGGCGACCCCCGGGGCGAGAAGGACCCCTTGGGCGGCACCAAGGAAGGCTGGAAGGTGGGCGAGGTGCACGGCGCGTTCGAGATCATCTCCTCGCTGGAGCGGGCCTCCAAGCAAACCTCCTCTGCCGCCCTGGGCGCCGGGCTGACCACGGCGGGAGTGCTCGCCGCCATCATCCTCGTGGCCTGGTGGCTGACCAACTCGAACATCCTGCGCCCCCTCGGCCGCATCCAGGACTACGCCGGGGCCGTGGCCGGGGGAGACCTGGACGCCGAGCCCGCCGGGACCTTCGGAGCCGAACTCAAGGCCCTCAAGGAATCCATCGCGGCCATGGTGGGCAAGCTCAAGGCCAAGATGGCCGAGGCCGTGCACAAGACCCAGGAGGCCGAGGAGCAGAAGGCCGCCGCCCAGAAGGCCATGTCCGAGGCCCAGGCTTCGGAGACGCGCGTCTCGGGCCTCTTGACCAAGATGTCCCACGTGGCGTCCGACTCGGCCGAGATCGCCAGGCAGGTGGCCCTGGCCTCGGACGCGCTCTCGGCCCAGGTGGACGAGGTCAGCAAGGGAGCGGAGCTCCAGAGCCGCCGCACCGAGGAGACGGCGACCTCCATGGAGGAGATGAACGCCACGGTGCTCGAGGTGGCCAAGAACTCCTCCCTGGCCGCCGAATCCGCCGAGGCCGCGCGCACCGAGGCCAAGAAGGGCGCGGAGATCGTCACGCAGTCCGTGGCGGCCATCAAGGAGGTCTTCGAGCAGGCCCAGTTGCTCAAAACCCAGATGACTTCGCTCGGCAAGCAGGCCGACGACATCAGCCGCATCCTGGACGTGATCTCGGACATCGCGGACCAGACCAACCTCCTGGCCCTGAACGCCGCCATCGAGGCCGCCCGTGCGGGCGAGGCCGGGCGAGGCTTCGCCGTGGTGGCCGACGAGGTGCGAAAGCTCGCCGAGAAGACCATGAACGCCACCAAGGAGGTCGGCGAGGTCATCGGCTCCATCCAGAACGGCGCGCGCGACAACATCAAGAGCGTGGACGCGGCCGGAACCTCCATCGGCCAGGCCACGGGCCTGGTGAACCAGTCCGGCGAGGCGCTCACGCACATCGTGGACCTGGTCACGCGGACTTCCGACCAGGTGCGCTCCATCGCCACCGCGGCCGAGCAGCAGTCCGCGGCCAGCGAGGAGATAAACCGCGCCGTGGACGACATCCGTCGCGTCACGGCCGAGACCTCCGACGGCATGAACCACTCGGCCAAGGCCGTCACGGGCCTGGCGGAGCTGGCCCAGAAGCTCCAGCACCTCATCGACGAGATGAACAAGGGCTGACCCAGGCCCTCCACCCAACGAACCACGAGGCCCGGGCTTGCGTCCGGGCCTCGTTGCCTTTATGGAACCAGCCCATGAAAGACGAACGCGGACTCTACTACTACCCCGCCCCCCAGAACACCCGGATCAGGATGTACGTGCGCGAAAGCTTCGGCACCGTCGAATTCCGCATGTTCAACCTGGACTACCCCGAGGTCTGGGAGCGCCACGGCTGGATTCCCTTCGAGGAGATCGAAATGGCCGCCCAGATGTACAAGGAGCGCGGGCGCGGTTCGGACCCGCTCATGCTCTACGACCTGAACGTGGCCAAACGCCTGATCGCGGACGAAGGCCCCGGGGCCGCGCATTGAGAAGCGGCAAGCCCGACTTCAGGCTTTACGGCCAGTTCCGCCTGGCGAGCCAGGAAGACGCGTCCAGGCTCGCGGCCGCGCTGCCCCACGACGCCGTGACCCTGGACGGGGCCGTAGCGGACATCGACTACGCCGGGTTCTTCGTGGACACAGAGGAATTCCTCGAACTCGCGGCCGCCCTCATGCAGCCCGGCGACGAGGGCCACCTGGACGTCTTCGACGACGAGAACCGCGTGCTCACGCGCGTGGAACTGGCCCCGGGCGGGCACGCGGCCAAGTCCCACCGCTACGACGACATCATGGAGCACACCAAGGGCGAGGGCAACTGGTGAGGCCCTGACCGGCCCGGCAGCGCGGAGAGGACCCGCCGCCCTGGGCCTGGGCAGCGTGCGGGCGCGGCAGGCCTCTTCACGGCACGCAGGGAGTAAACGCGATGATTGCACGCGAATGGCGCTGCCTGTGCCCCAACGACACCCGCGAAGGCTTCCTCGATCACCTTCGCGCAACCGGCGTGAGCGAAACTTCGGGTTTGCCCGGATATCTCGGCCACCAGATCCTGGAGCGCGACGCCCAGGGCTGCGTGGAGATCACCCTGGTCACCTACTGGCAAAGCCTCGACCATGTGGTCGCTTTCGCCGGTGAGGACCTCGAGGTGGCCCGCCTGTACGAAGGCGATGAGGCCTTCCGCATCGAGCCCGACACGCGCGTGCGCCACTACCGCGTGACCGAGCTCTCCCCTCCCCCAGCCACGCCATGAAAAAAAGCCCCTCCCGGCGAACCGGCAGGGGCTTTCGAACCTCTTTTACCGCTCGGGCCTACTTGAGCCAGAACAGGTCCGCCAGCACGCCCACGAAGAGCATCCCGGCCACCACGCCGTTGATGGTGAAGAAGGCCACGTTGATGCGCGAGAGGTCGTGCTCGTTTATCAGCCTGTGCTCGACCCAGAGGAGCGCGGCCGTGACCATGAGCACCCCGAAGTAGCCCCAGCCGAGCGCCGCGCCCCAGCCCGCCAGGGCGAAAAGCGCCACGGCCCCGCCGTGCAGAAGCCCGGCCACGCCGAGGGCTCCGCCCACGCCGAAGCGCACCGGCATGGAGGAGAGCCCCTGGGAGCGGTCGAAGTCCACGTCCTGGCTGGCGTAGAGCACGTCGAACCCGGCCACCCAGCAGGTGACGCCGAGCCCGAAAAGGGCCGTGGCCAGGTTGAACTCCGGCGTGACCGAGAGCCAGCCCGCCACGGGCGCGAGCCCCAGCACCGAGCCCAGGGCCAGGTGGCACAGCCAGGTGAAGCGCTTGGTCACGCTGTAGAACCCGGCCCAGAAGAGCACCAGGGGCGAAAGCATCAGGCACAGGCGGTTCATGCCCCAGCAAGCGAGCACGAAGACGGCCGCGCACACGGTTACGAAAACCCAGCCCTCGCGCACCGAGAGCGCCCCGCGCACAAGCTCGCGCATGCGCGTGCGGGGGTTCAGGCGGTCGTAGCGCACGTCCAGCAGGCGGTTGACGCCCATGGCGAAGGAGCGCACGGCCACCATGGCCACGGTGAGCAGCAGGAAGGGCCTCACGCCCGGCCAGCCGCGCCCGGCCAGGAACAGGCCCACGTAGGCGAACGGCAGGGCGAAGACCGAATGCTCGATCTTCACGAACGAGGCATACACCCTGGCCCGCTCGAGCACCTTGCGCCCGTCGATCCCGGGAAGGGCAAAGCCGCCGCGCGGCAGCATCCGGCCAAACACGCTCATCGCGACACCTGCCTGCCTACACGCTCTCGGCTTGGCCCAGCCGGACCACGCCGTAGTTCTTCTTGCCCTTGCGCACCAGGAGCAGCTCCCCGCCGATGAAATCGGCGCCGGGGAAATCATAGCCGTCGGCGATCTTGGCGTTGTTCACCGTGATGGCCCCGGCGGCCAGGTCCTTGCGGGCCTGGGACTTGGACGGGCAGAGCGCGAGCTCGGTGAGCAGGGTCACGATGTCGGGCAGGTCCGCCTTGGAGGCGTAGTCCTTGCCCGGGGCGGTCTCCAGGGCGGCCTTCAAGGTCCTGGCGTCCACGCCCTCCAGGGTGCCCTTGCCGAAGAGGAAGTCGCTGGTCTTCACCACGCGGTCCGCCTCCTCCCGGCCGTGGACCATGGTGGTCATCACGTGGGCCAGGGTCTTCTGGGCCTCGCGCAGGTGGGGCCGCTCGGCCACGGCCACGCCCAGGGCCTCGATCTCCTCGCGCGAGAGGAAGGTGAAGTACTTGAGGTAATTGACCACGTCGCGGTCGTCGGCGTTCACCCAGTACTGGTAGAACGCGTACGGGCTGGTGATCTCGGGGTCGATGTAGATGGCGCCCTTCTCGCTCTTGCCGAACTTGGCCCCGCTGGCCGTGGTGATCAGCGGGAAGGTCATGGCGTGGGCCTCGCCGCCGGTCTTGCGGCGGATGAGCTCGAGCCCGGCGGTGATGTTTCCGAACTGGTCGCCTCCGCCGATCTGCAGGGTGCAGCCCTTGGTCTCGCGCAGGTGGTGGAAGTCGTAGCCCTGCAGGATCATGTAGCTGAACTCGGTGTAGGAGATGCCCGACTCCTCGCGGTCGATGCGGCCCTTCACCGAATCCTTGGCCAGCATGTAGTTCACGGTGAAGTGCTTGCCCACGTCGCGCAGGAGTTCGATGGCGGACATCTGGCCTATCCAGTCCAGGTTGTTCACCACGTCGATCTCGGCCCCGTTGTCCGCGAAGAGCTTCTTGATCTGGGCCTTGATGCGCTCCACCTGGGCGGCCACGTTGGCCGTGTCCTGGAGCTGGCGCTCCTTGTCCTTGCCGCTGGGGTCGCCGATGAGGCCCGTGGCCCCGCCGAGAAGCGCCATGGGCTTGTGCCCGGCCTTTGCGAAGCGCAGAAGCGCCAGCAGCGGGACCATGTTGCCGATGTGCAGGCTGCGGGCCGTGGGGTCGAAGCCGCAGTACATCACCCGCCCGGGGGTATTGAAATGCTCGCGCAAGGGCTCCTCGCCGGAAGTCTGGTGCACGAGCCCGCGCCACTTGAGATCGTCGAATGCGTTCACGAATGTCCTCCTTGCCAAGGGCGGATGCTTACAGCCCGGCCGGTGGCCGCGTCAATCTCGCACAGGGCCCCTTCCAGGCGGACGGGGCCCTTGGCCACCTCGAAACGCACGGGCAGGCGCGAGAGGAACCTGCCCACGATGGCCTGGGATTCCATGCCGATGATGGACTCCACCGGGCCGCACATGCCTAAGTCCGTGAGGTAGGCCGTGCCCTTGGGCAAAACGCGCGGGTCGTTGGTCTGCACGTGGGTGTGGGTTCCGAGCACGGCGCTGACGCGCCCGTCCAGGAAATGGCCCATGGCCTTTTTCTCCGACGTGGCCTCGGCGTGGAAGTCCACCAGGCGCACGCGCACGTCCCCGGGCAGCGTGGCGAGCAGCGAATCCGCCACCTGGAACGGGCAGTCGGCGGCGTCCATGTAGGTGCGGCCCATGAGGTTGAGCACGGCATAGGGCGTGCCGTCGGCGGTTTGGTAGACGCCCAGGCCCGAGCCGGGCGCTCCGGCGGGATAGTTTGCCGGGCGCAGCAGGCGGTCGGTCTCGTTGAAGTAGGCGAAGATGTCCTTGTGCTTCCAGATGTGGTTGCCGCTGGTGAGCACGTCCAGGGGCAGGCAGAGGAGCTCGCGCGCGGCCCGGGAGTTCAGGCCTATGCCGCCGGAAGCGTTCTCGGCGTTGGCCAGCACCAGGTCCAGCGCGAGCTTCTGGCGCAGGGACTTGAGGGAGTCGGCCAGGGCCTTGCGGCCGGGGCGGCCGATGATGTCGCCGAGAAAGAGAATGTTCATTTGTGTGTCTCAGCCGCTGCGCGGCGCCGTGCCTTTTCGGAATCGAACCAACCGCCTGTGTGTCCCTCCAGGCGCGAGGCCGGTGCGCGGCGGCTCGGGCCGATTCGAAGACGACCCGTCGCCGCCGCGCACCGGCCTCGCGCCTGGAGGGACACACAGGCATGGACGCGCTGTCGGGAACGATATGAAAAAATAAAAGGACGGCGCGAAGCTAAGAGCCGGGGCCCGGGGGGAGGCTTCTCCCCCCGACCGCCGGAGGCGATGCTATTTCGCGAACCCGACCGAACGCCGCTCCCGGATCACGGTGACGCGGATCTGCCCGGGATAGGTCAGGTTGTCCTCGATCTTCTTGGCGATGTCCTTGCAGATGACGTGGGTCTTGTCGTCGTCCACGGCCTCGGAGTCCACCATGACCCTGATCTCGCGGCCCGCCTGGATGGCGTAGGCCTTGGAGACGCCCTCGAAGTCCGTGGCGATGTTCTCCAGGTCTTCCAGGCGCTTGACGTAGCTGGAGAGCAACTCCTTGCGCGCGCCGGGGCGGGCTCCGGAGAGGCTGTCCGCGGCCTGGACCAGCACGGCGTAAACGGTCTTGGGCGGCACGTCCTCGTGGTGGGCCTGGATGGCGTGGGTGATGTCCTTGGACTCGCCGAACTTCTTGGCCAGATCGTAGCCGATGATGGCGTGGGGGCCTTCGATCTCGTGGTCCACGGCCTTGCCTATGTCGTGGAGCAGACCCGCGCGCTTGGCCTTCTTCACGTCGAGGCCCAGCTCCGAGGCCATGATCCCGCAGAGCGAGGCCACTTCCAGGGAGTGCTGGAGCACGTTCTGGGAGTAGCTGGTGCGGTAGTGCAGCTGGCCCAGGAGTTTGACGATCTCGGCGTGGATGCCGTGCACGCCCACGTCGAAGGTGGCCTGCTCGCCCAACTCGCGCAGCTTCACGTCGAATTCCTGCTCGCACTTCTTGACGATGTCCTCGATGCGCGCGGGGTGGATGCGCCCGTCGGTGATCAGGCGCTCCAGGGCCATCTTGGCGATCTGGCGGCGGATGGGCGAGAAGGCCGAGAGGATGACGGTCTCGGGCGTGTCGTCGATGATCAGGTCCACGCCGGTGGCCGCCTCGAGCGCCCGGATGTTGCGGCCCTCGCGGCCGATGATGCGGCCCTTCATCTCCTCGCTGGGCAGGGTCACGGCGGTGACGGTCTGCTCGGAGACGTAGTCGCCCGCGTAGCGCTGGATGGCCAGGGCGAGGATCTCCTTGCTCTTCTTGGAGGCCTCTTCCTTGGCTTCGGTCTCGATCTGGCGGATCATCCTGGCGGCTTCGTGGCGGGTGCGGCTCTCCAGTTCGGTGAGCAGGAGGTGCCGGGCCTCCTCCACGGTCATGCCGGAAATTTCCTGGAGCTTGCGTTCCTGCTCCTGGGCGGCCTCGGAAAGCTTCTCTTCCTTTTCGGAGAGGGACTTCTCCTGAGAGGCCAGGCGCTTCTCCTGGGTGATGAGGTCCGATTCCTTCTGGGCGGCCTTTTCGAGCTTGAGTTCGAGCTTGTCGAGCTTCTCCTGGAGCGAGGACTCCTTGCGCAGGAACTGGCTCTCGCGCTCCTTGATCTCTTTCTCGTGCTCGAGCTTCTGCTTGTAGAGCTCGTCCTGGGTCTGGAGGATGATCTCTTTCTTGTGGGCCTGCGCTTCCTTGCGCGCCTCCTCGAGGATGCGTTCGGCCAGCGTTTTCGATTCGGCGAGGGCCTTGGCGGATATGACGCGATTGAGAAGCCAGCCGCCGGCCGCGCCCGCGATCACGCCGCCGCCTCCGGCCAGGAAGACGGTGAATTCCATGGTGACACCTCTATTGTTCACGGGCTTCGCGCCCGATATGGTTCGCCCGGCGACAACGGCCGCCGGCGTGCGGAGAGCGGATGACAGGTGCCTTGGCTGCGAGCGCGGGGGACGAGGCAAGGGGGAGAACGCCGGGGGAGGGATGCGCACCCCGGCAGGCGCGGTTCTGGCCGGTGGAGGATCCCCGGAGAGCCGTGTCGTTGACTATTTTTGAACCTTGGCTATGCAAGGTGGGCGACGCTGAGCGTCCTTAAGGCTACCCGCGAGCGGGTCTGCACACCAGCCGCCTCGGAGCGTCACCCGATTTTTGAGTATCGGCTCAAAAATCAATCCACGATCACGCGCACCCCAGGGAGAATCTCACCGCAAGCCGGTCATGCCAGATCCGGCGTCTTTATTCTGTTCAGAATCTTGTCGAGCTTTTGATCCATCTCGGCAAGACGCTGGTTCGCCATCATAAGATCGTCCGCCAATCCCAGAGCCACGAACGTCAGCAATTTCTCCTTGCTCAAATTCTTGCCGCCCGGATTGAGCAACCTGTAGCGCTCTTCCACCAATGCCTTGGCGCTTTCAACGCGGTCCGGTTCCGCGTCGGTCTTGAAGGAAAGCTCAAGACCGAGAATGACCTTGTTGTAGCTTGGCATCGGCTTTTAAATCAGATCGGCTCCTCTTGCAGTTTCTTGAGCAGCTGATCCACACGGGACAACACCGCGTCCTTTTTCTGGCGCTCCTGGTCAAGGGCCTCTTTCAACGAGGCATTCTCCTCTTCCAGCACCGCCTTCAGCGTTCTGTTTTCTTCTTCCAACGCCTTGAGGCGGCTCACCAGTTGAGCAATACGCTCTTCCAAGATATCGATGATGTCCATAGCCCCGCTCCTATCCCTTTTGACAGTCGAAATCAAGCCGGGTTTTTCTTCCTGGGCTTGACCACCTGGCGGCTCCTGGCAATGGCCAGGTGCCCGTCGGGCACGTCCTCGGTGACCACTGAACCGGCCGCCACGAGCGCGCCCGACCCCACCGTGACCGGGGCCACGAGGGCGGTGTTGGACCCGATGAAGGCCCCCTCGCCTATGACGGTCCTGAACTTGTTCTTGCCGTCGTAGTTGCAGGTGATGGTGCCCGCGCCGATGTTCGCGCCGGCCCCCACCTCGGCGTCGCCCAGGTAGGTCAGGTGGCTGGCCTTGGCCCCGGGACCGAGCACGGCCTTCTTCATCTCCACGAAATTCCCCACGCGCGCGCCTTCCTCCAGCACCGCGCCGGGCCTGAGCCTGCCGTAGGGCCCCACGTGGCAGCCAAGGCCCACGGCGGCCTGGTCCAGGTGCGAGAAGGCGTGGATGGCCGCGCCGCCGGCAACCACCGAGTCCTTGACCAGGCAGTTGGGCTCGATCACGGCCCCACGCCCGATGACGCTCGCGCCCAGGATGTCGCACGGCCCGGAGATCTCGGCCCCGGGCTCGATGACCGCCCTTGGCGAGATGCGCACGCTCCCGCGCGAGCGGATGACGACCCCGCGTTCCAGCCAGGAGTCCACGATGCGGGCCCGCAGGCTCTCCTCGGCGTCGACGAGCTCGCGTGGGTTGTTGATGCCGAGCAGGTTCTCGTCGCGGCCCCTGTTCACGCCCACCACCTTGCCCCCGCCAGCGCCCACGAGCTCGGCCAGGTCCGTGATGTAGAACTCGCCGCTCCTGTTGGTGTTGGTAAGCCGGAAGAGCACCTTGTCAACAGCGGCCACGCGCACGAGGTAGATGCCCGCGTTGATCTCGCCGGTCGCGGGTCCGTGCAGGGCCTCGTCGTGGTCCTTGGCCTCGACGATTCGCGCCAGGCCCCTCTCGTCGCGCACGATGCGACCGTAGGCCCCAGGCTCGGGCAGCTCGATCGTCAGGAAGGCCAGGTCGGCCCCCTCCCCGCGCGCCTGGGCCACGAACGCGCCCAGGTCCTTGCCCGCGGCCAGGGGCACGTCGCCGTTCATCACCAGCACGTACTCGTACCCGGCGGACCTCACGGCGTCCCACGCGCATTGCAGGGCGTGCCCCGTGCCCAACTGCTCGGGCTGGAGCACGAAGCGGCACTCGAACTCCGGAAAGGCCTTCTTCACGCGCTCCGCGCCGAAGCCGACCACCACGTGCACCCGCTGGCCGAACAGGGGGTAGAGCCCGTCCAGCACGTAGCGCAGCATGGGCTCGCCAAGTAACGTGCGCAGGACCTTCGGTTCGTCCGAATGCATCCTGGTGCCCTTCCCTGCCGCGAGAACGAGCGCTCCGACCGTACTGTCCATGGTGTCTCCTGAAATTGGTTCTGGAACAGGAGGGGTTTGGCACATCGCTGACACTTATTCAAGAGCAGGCCAAAGTCCGGCTCTTCCGGACGCCGCGCCCCACCCCACAATGCAAAAAAAGCGGCGGACCGTGAGGTCCGCCGCCCTTTGCGTACTCGCCTTCCCCTTGCGGGGCCGGCCTGTTTCGCGACTAGGCCCTGCTGCAGGTGCCGGCCCCCTGGGCGGAGGTGCGGCAGCTCATGCGGGCAACGGCGCGCTGCAGCGCGGCGGTGGCCCTGGCGTTGTCGACGGCTTCCTGTTGTTTGGTGATGCGAACCCGGGCGCGCTCTTCGGCGCGGCGGGCGCGTTCCACATCGATCTCCTCGGCACGCTCGGCCACTTCGGCCAGGACAGTCACCTTGTCGCCGCTGACCTCGGCAAACCCGCCGGAGACGAAGACGTAGTAGGTCTTGCCTCCCAAGTTGTAATGCAGGTTCCCGATGCCAAGAGCGGAGAGGAAGGGAACGTGGCCAGGCAGAACGCCGAACTCGCCGAGCACGCCAGGCGCCGCGACGTATTCCACGTCGGACGAGACGACCAAACGGTCAGGCGTGACGATTTCAAGGCGAAGTTCTTTGGCCATGATGCCTTACATCTCCTTGGCTTTGGAAACGGCTTCCTCGATTCCGCCGACCATGTAGAAGGCGCCTTCGGGGAGATCGTCGTGCTTGCCCTCGATGATCTCCTTGAAGCCGCGGATGGTGTCCTCGAGCTTGACGTAACGGCCTTCCTTGCCGGTGAACTGCGCGGCAACGGAGAAGGGCTGAGACAGGAAGCGCTGGATCTTACGAGCGCGCGCGACGGTCTGCTTGTCGTCGTCGGAGAGCTCGTCCATGCCCAGGATGGCGATGATGTCCTGCAGGTCCTTGTACTTCTGGAGGATCTGCTGCACCGCGCGGGCGACCGAGTAGTGCTCCACGCCCAGGACCAGGGGGTCCAGGATGCGCGAGGTGGAGTCGAGCGGATCCACCGCGGGGTAGATGCCGAGCTCGGCGATCTGGCGCGAGAGCACCAGGGTTCCGTCAAGGTGGGAGAAGGTCGTGGCCGGCGCGGGGTCGGTAAGGTCGTCCGCGGGCACGTACACGGCCTGCACCGAGGTGATGGAGCCCTTGTTGGTGGAGGTGATGCGCTCCTGGAGGGCGCCGAGGTCGGTGCCCAGGGTGGGCTGGTAACCCACCGCGGAGGGCATGCGGCCGAGCAGCGCCGACACTTCCGAGTTCGCCTGGGTGAAACGGAAGATGTTGTCGATGAAGAGCAGCACGTCCTGGCCTTCGGCGTCACGGAAGTATTCCGCGACGGTCAGGGCGGTCAGGGCCACGCGGGCGCGGGCTCCCGGGGGCTCGTTCATCTGGCCGTAAACCAGGGCGGCTTTGTCCAGAATGCCCGCTTCCTTGAACTCGTGGTAGAGGTCGTTGCCCTCACGGGTGCGCTCGCCAACGCCCGCGAACACGGACAGGCCGCCGTGCTGCTTCGCGATGTTGTTGATCATCTCCATGAGGATAACCGTCTTGCCCACGCCGGCGCCGCCGAACAGGCCCATCTTGCCGCCCTTGGGGAACGGGATGAGCAGGTCCACGACCTTGATGCCGGTTTCGAGCAGCTCGACCTTGGTGGAGAGCTCGACGAAGTCGGGGGCGGTACGGTGGATGGGCAGGTACTCGGTGGCGCCGACGTCGCCGGCTTCGTCCACGGGCATGCCCACGACGTTGATGATGCGGCCCAGGGGGGCGCGGCCAACGGGAGCCAGGATCGGCTTGCCGGTGTCGGTGCCTTCCATGCCGCGCACGAGGCCGTCGGTGGCGTCCATGGCGATGGTACGCACGACGTTGTTGCCCAGGTGCTGCGCGACTTCGAGGACCAGCGCTTCGGCGTTGGCGTTGTTGGTGTTCTTGAGAGTAATAGCGTTCATGATGGCGGGCAGCTGGCCTTCGGGAAACTCGAAGTCCACCACCGCGCCGATGACTTGTACGATCTTGCCTTTGACACCGCTCATGATTGTTCGCCCCCTTTATCCTTTGAGCGCTTCGGTTCCGCCGACGATGTCCATCAACTCTTTGGTGATGCTCGCCTGCCTGGCCTTGTTGTAGACCAGTGTGAGCGTCCCCACCATGTCGTCGCAGTTCTTCGTGGCGTTATCCATGGCCCGCATGCGCGCTGCATGTTCCGAGGCCGAGGTGTCGAGCATTCCACGATAGAGCTGGACGTTGACGAACCGGGGCAGAAGCTCGGCCAGAAGGCCTTCCACCGAAGGTTCGTAGAGGTACTCCTGTTTGGGCCCAGCCGCCTGCGACTCGGAAGCCTGGTCGGCGGCCATGGGCAGGATGGTCAGCGTCGTGGCCTCCTGCCTGGGGATGGAGATGAACTTGCCGAAGACCAGATCCACCTCGTCGAAGTCGCCCTTGATGTATCCGCCGATCACGTCCATGCCCAGCTTCAGGGCCACGGTGTAATCGAAGGAGCCCATCTGGTCGGCGAAGGCGGCCACGATCTCGTACGGCGATTTGCGTACGGAGTCGCGGGCCTTCTTGCCCATGCAGACGAACTTGACCGTCTTGCCCTGGGCGGCCTTCTCCTTGGCGAGCTTCAAGGCCATGCTGATGAGGCTTCCGTTGAAGGAGCCGCAGAGGCCGCGGTCGGAGGTGACCAGGACGATGAGGCTCGTCTTGATCTCCTCGCGAACCTCCAGGAGCGGATGGATCGAGGAATCCGCTCCGGAAGCCAGGCTGCCCAGCATGTCGTAGAACTTGTCCGCGTAGGGGCGGAAGCGCTCGATGCGGGCCTGCGCGTTGCGCAGCTTGGCCGAGGCCACCATGTTCATGGCTTTGGTGATCTGCTTGGTCTTCTTGACCGCTGCGATCTTTAATTGAACGTCTTTCAGGGATGGCATGTTTTAGCTCCCCTGGGGTTAGCCTTCGGCCCTGAAGCCCTTTTTGAACTCCTCGATGGCGGCGCCCAGAGCGGCGGTCAGCGCATCGTCAAGGGCCTTCTTCTCGCGGATGTCCTTGAGGATGTTGCCCTTGGAGTTGCGCAGGTAGTCGAGGAACTGCTCCTCGAACTTGCGCACGGCGGCCACTTCGATGTCGTCCAGGAAGCCGCGGCCCGCGGCGAAGATCACCGAGACCTGCTCCTCGACGGGCAGGGGCTGGTACTGGGGCTGCTTGAGGAGCTCCACCATGCGCATGCCGCGGTTGAGCTTCTGCTGGGTGGCCTTGTCCAGGTCGGAGCCGAACTGCGCGAAGGCGGCCAGCTCGCGGTACTGGGCGAGGTCCAGGCGCAGGGTGCCCGCGACCTGCTTCATGGCCTTGATCTGCGCCGCGCCGCCGACTCGGGAGACCGAGAGGCCGACGTTGATGGCGGGGCGGATGCCGGCGTTGAACAGGTTGGGCTCCAGGTACACCTGACCGTCGGTGATGGAGATGACGTTGGTCGGGATGTACGCGGACACGTCGCCGGCCTGCGTCTCGATGATGGGCAGGGCGGTCAGGGAGCCGGCTCCGCGGGAGTCGGACAGCTTGGCCGCGCGCTCCAGCAGGCGGGAGTGCAGGTAGAAGACGTCGCCGGGGAAGGCTTCACGGCCCGGGGGACGGCGGAGCAGCAGCGACATCTGGCGGTAGGCCACGGCCTGCTTGGAGAGGTCATCGTAGATGATCAGGGCGTGGCGTCCCGAGTCGCGGTAGTACTCCGCCATGGTGCATCCGGCGTAGGCCGCGATGAACTGCAGCGGCGCGGGCTCGGAGGCGGTGGAGGAGATGACCGTGGTGTAGTCCATGGCGCCGTACTTGCGCAGGGTGTCGACCACGAGGGCCACCGTGGACTTCTTCTGGCCGATGGCCACGTAGAAGCACTTCACGTCGCCGCCCTTCTGGGCCAGGATGGCGTCCAGGCAGACGGCGGTCTTGCCGACCTGGCGGTCGCCGATGATCAGCTCGCGCTGGCCGCGGCCGATGGGCGTCATGGCGTCGACGGCCTTCAGGCCGGTGGCCATGGGCTCGTGCACCGACTTGCGGGCGATGATGCCGGGGGCCTTGATCTCGACCTCGCGGTACTCCTTGGAGGCGATGGGGCCCATGCCGTCGATGGGGTTGCCCAGGGGGTCGATGACGCGGCCGGACACGGCGTCGCCGACGGGCACGGAGAAGATCTTGCCGGTACGCTTGACCGGGTCGCCTTCCTTGATGTGGGTGTCTTCGCCCAGGAGCGCGACGCCCACGTTGTCCTCTTCCAGGTTCAGCACCAGGCCCATGATGCCCCCGGGGAACTCCAGAAGCTCCATGGACATGGCGCTCTGGCAGCCGTAGACGCGGGCGATGCCGTCACCCACGGAGAGCACGGTGCCGGTCTCGCTCATCTCGACGCGAGACTCATAATTCTGAATCTGCTGCTCGATGATCTTGCTGATCTCTTCGGCTTTGATCTGCATGGCCCTACTCACCCCTCTTGATTTGTTCTTTCAACAGCTGCAGCTGGGCCCGGATGCTGGCGTCCAGGACCTTATCCCCCACCCGCAGGACGACCCCGCCCAGGATGGCGGAATCCACGCCGAAGTCGAGCACCAGCTTCTTGCCGGACTTCTTCTCCAGCTTGGCCTTGATGTCCTTTTGCCGCTTGCCCGGAAGCTCAACGGCGGTGGTCAGCTTACCGCGAACCACTCCGCTGGTTTCGTCCAGAAGCTCAGCGTAGGTCTTCTGGATGTCGGGCAGGCAGTCGAGACGGCCTTTATCAGCAAGCACGGAGAGGAAGTTCACCGAGAGGGGGGCCATGTTCAGCTTGGCCACCACGTCCCCGAGGACGGCCTTCTTCTCCTGCGTGTTGAAGCTCGGGCTTTTAAAGAGTTTGAGAAGCTCGGGGGAGGCGTCCATGGCGCCGGCGATCCCCTCGAGGTCCTTGCCGAAAGTGTCAGCGGCCTTCTCTTTCACGCCCAGGGCGAACAAGGCCTTGGCGTAACGGCGCGCAACGATGTTCCCGGTCAATTGAGCACCACCTTGCCTAAAGCGTCGTCAACAAGCTTATCCTGGACCTCGGCGGTGAGCTTCTTGGCCAGGAGGTCCTGGGCGGCCTCGATGATCTTGTCGGCCATCTGCACGCGCAGGGCGTCCGTGGCCATCTTGGCCTCCTGCTCGGCGGAGAGCAGGGCCTGGGCCTTGATGCGCTCGGCCTGCTCCTCGGCGGCCTTGACGATGGACGCCTTCAGGGCCTCGCCCTGGGCCTTGTAGTCCGCGAGGATCTTGGACTTCTCGGCCTCCAGGTCGGCGATGGAGCGCTCCACGTCGGCCAGGCGATTGGTGGCGGAGACCTTGCGCTCTTCCAGGTCGGCCAGCTGGTTCTCGATGGAGAGCTTGCGGCCGCTGAAGGTGCCCACGATCTTCTTGCCGCCGGCCCACCACAACACGCCCACCACCATGGCGAAGTTGATGGTCCGGTAGATGAAGTTCTTCCAGTTGGGCCCCTCCTGACCGTCGCCAGACGCCCAAGCACACGCGACGGTCAAAAGGCAGACCGCCAGTGTGAAGAGTACTATCCGTGCCTTCTTCAATGCCAACCTCCTTAACGCTTGGGGCTGCCGGTTACAGGGACTTGCCCAGAATCTTCGAGGCGGCCTTCTCGGCCATGCCGGTCACCCCAGCCAGCATGGTGTCGTAGGCGACCTTGGACTCGTCGGCGACCTTGGCGCGCGCGGCCTTCAGGGAATCCCCGGCCTGCTTGCCAGCGGCCTCCAGGATGGCCTTCTCTTCGGTAAGGCCCTGCTCGCGCAGGCCGGTGCGCTCGGCGGCGGCCACGCTGCGGGCCTCCTCGAGGGCGGCCTGGTAGTTCTTGATCTTTGCGTCGGCGGAGGAAGTGAACCCGTCGATTTCAGACGTCTGGGCGGCGATGGTCTCGGCGCGCAGCTTGAGCATCCTGCGAACGGGCGCGATGAGCACCGCGTTCAAGACCACCAGGATGATGAGGAAGTTGGCAACCTGTACGAAAAACCACCCGTCGAGAACAAGTATGTCCATCAACGCCCCCCTAATTGTGAATTTTGTTTCAAGCCCGGGGCGTACCTACCCGATTTCGCCGGGGGTGTCCAGGGCCTTTTTAGGAAAGGGCGCGAAAACGCACGGAAATTAAGCGTTTTGACTCGGCTGGTTATTGTATTGTTATGGATTTCACGAATATCCGGGGGGCTTTAATCCTCGACCGGAGCCTCGCCCTGGACCGAGCCCGAAGACATGCCGACCTGCCCCTCGATCACGGCCCCCTCCTCCACGGACAGGGCCGGTGTGCGCAGGGTCCCGGTGAAGCGAGCGGTCTTGTGCATGGTCACGCGCGAGGACGCGCTCACGTCTCCGTTCAGCGTGCCGCCGAGCACGAGCTGGCCCACGCGGATCTGGCCGCTGATCACGGCCTCGCGCCCGACCACGAGGGTGCCCTCCGACTCCACCTCGCCCTCGAAGGTTCCGTCGATCCTGACCGAGCCGGAGAAGTCCAGCCTGCCGCGATAGGTTGTTCCGACACCCAGAAAAGCGTTGATCTCGTCCTTGGCCACGGCCAAACCTCCCGGAAGAGCGGGACGCGTCAGGTCTTCTTGAAGACGAAGCGTCGCATGGAAACGTTGAGAACGATGCCTATGAGGCTGAAGTTGACGATGGTCGCGCTGCCGCCGTAGCTGATGAACGGCAGCGGTATGCCCACGACCGGCATGATTCCCAGCACCATACCCATGTTTACGAGTATTTGCCAGAAGAAATAGAAGAACACCCCCGCCGCCAGGAACGACCCGAAGCGGTCCTTGGCGTCCCTGGCCACGCCGGAGAGCAGGTACAGGAACAGGCAGAAAAGCGTCACCAGCACGATGGCCCCCACGAAGCCCCACTCCTCGGCGAACACGGCCACGGCGAAGTCGGTGTGCTTTTCGGGCAGGAACCTGAGCTGGCTCTGGGTGCCCTCCAGGAAGCCCTTGCCCCACATCTGGCCGGAGCCGATGGCGATCTGGGACTGGATGATGTGGTAGCCCGAGCCCAGGGGGTCTCGTTCAGGATTGAACAAGGTGAGAATCCTCAGCTTCTGGTAGGGCTTGAGGAAGAACCAGCCGCACGGGATGAGCACCGGCACGGCCACCAGGAGCACCTTGAACACGCGTCCGGCCAGGCCACGGTAGAGGATCATCCCGGCCAGCAGCAGCAGGATGCTGAGCCCCGAGCCCAGGTCCGGCTGGACGATGACCATGGCCGCGGGCGGCATGACCACCACGAGCACGCCCAAAAGCCCGAGCCAGCCGAGCCTGCCCGAATCCTTGGAGAGCATGAGCGCGCCCACCAGCAGCGTGGCGAACTTGGCCAGCTCGCTCGGCTGGAGGCTGAAAAGCCCGAAGTCGAGCCAGCGCTTGGCCCCGTAGACGGTCTTGCCCATGATCGGCACCAGCGCCAGGAGCACCAGGGTGACGATCATCAGCGGCCAGGCAGCGTGCTTTAGGTAGCGGTAGTCGAAGAGAGTAAGCGCGGTCAGGCAGCAGAGCCCGGCCAGGCCCCAGATGCACTGCTTCTGGTAGAAGGGGTTGAGCGACACGCCGTCGCCCATGCGGAAGCCGCTGGCCGAATAGAGGTTCAGGACGCCCACGCCGAAAAGCGCGGCCATCACCGCCAGGAGCGGCCAGTTGATGTGCGTGAAAAGCCTGCGGTCGATGGGGGACATGCTCGCTCCTCAGTCGCCCTGCTCGATTTCCTGGAGCGCGGCCGGCTTGGGCTGGCCCTTCGCGTTGGGGGCGGGCCCGAAGAGGTAGTCGAACACCGCCTTGACCATGGGCGCGGCGGTCTCGCCGCCGTGGCCGCCGTGTTCCACCATGCAGACCACCACGTAGCTCTTGCCGTCCTTCTGGCCCCAGGCCGTGAGCCAGGCGTGGTCGCGATGCTTGTAGGCCATCTCGTGGGTCTTCTGGCGGATGTCCGCGTTCTGGAGCCTGACCACCTGGGCCGTGCCCGTCTTGCCGCCGATCACGGCGTCCGGGCGCTTCAGGCGCTGGGCCGTTCCCGCCTGGACCGTGTCCACCATGGATTTCAGGATGAACTCGCGGTCCTTGTCCGAGAGGTTGAGCCTGGACTGGACCTCCACCGGGTCGTCCAGGACCAGGCTCGGGCGGATGACCTTGCCGCCGTTGAGCATGGCCCCGATGAACTTGGCCAGCTGCAATGGGGAGACCTGCACGTAGCCCTGGCCGATGGAGGCGTTCAGCGTCTCGCCCCGGGTCCAGTTGGCGCCGTAGCGGCGCTTCTTCCACTCGGTGGAGGGGATGAGCCCGGAGCGCTCGTGGGGCAGGTCCACGCCCGTGGGCTGGCCGAACCCGGCCTGGAGCGCGTAGCGGTTGATGCGGTCGATGCCCATCTTCTCGCCCAACTGGTAGAAGTAGACGTCGCAGGAGTGGATGAGCGCCGCGCGCATGTCCACGCTGCCGTGCCCGCCCTTCTTCCAGCAGTGGAAGTCGTGGTCGCCCACGCGGTAGGAGCCGGAGCAGAACGCGGTGTCCGAGGTCTTCACGATGCCCTCGGACAGCGCGGCCGCGGCCATGAGGATCTTGAAGGTCGAGCCCGGCGGGTAGACCGACTGCGCCACCCGGTTCTGGATGGGGTGCATGGGGTCGTCGCGCAGCTCCTTCCACTTCTTGGCCGGGATGCCCAGCACGAAGAGGTTGTTGTCGTAGGAGGGCTGGCTGACCAGGGCCACCACCTTGCCCGTCTCGGGCTCGAGCACCACCACGGCCCCGGCCTGTCCTTCCAGTTGCTTGGCCACGTACTTCTGGAGTTCGAGGTCAAGCGAGAGCTTCAGGTTGGCCCCGGCGCGGGGTTCGAGCAGCACCTGCTGGTCGTGCTCGCGTCCGTAGGCGTCCACCTCGATCTGCTTGAGGCCCTTCTCGCCGCGCAGACGCTGCTCCAGGGTGTACTCCAGGCCCTGCTTGCCCACGTGGTCGCCCAGGGCCAGGCGGGAATCCTTCTCCAGCTCCTCCTCGTTGGCCTCGGCCACGTAGCCCAGGGCGTGGGCGGCCGCGATGCCGTCGGGGTAGTAGCGCTTGTGGCGGATGAGGATCTCGAGCCCGGGCCAGGACACGGCGTTGGCCTCGATCTTGGCCAGGAGCTCGTAGGAGAGGTTGGAGATGAGCACCAGGGGCTCGAAGGGCTTGGAGCGCTTCTTGCCCCGGATGTAGGTGTCGAGCAGGACCTGGTAGTCGATGCCGGTCCACTCCGAGACCTTGCGCAGGGTGGCCTGGATGTCCTCGCAGTCCTCGCGGATCAGCCCCAGGGCGAAGGAGGGCTCGTTCACGGCCAGGGGCCTGCCCGCTCGGTCCAGGATCATGCCCCGGGCCGCGATGATGGAGGCCTGGCGCATCTGGTTCTCGCGGGCCTGGTCCGCGAACTGCTCGCCCTTGTGGATCTGGAGGTACCACAGGCGCACGGTGAACAGGCAGAAGAGCCCGAGCGTCAGGCACTGCAGGAGGATCAACCCTCCGCGCGGCTGCTGTTGCCCGGTTTCGGGCTCATACGTCTTGGGCATTTTGCGGCAGGTGGTTGTAGATCACGTAGACGAGCCCCCACTCCAACGGAAAGACCACGGCCTGCACCAGCGACTCGAGCAGCACGCGCCCGGGCGACACAAGCCAATCCTGCAGGTGGGTCATGACATTCATCAGCCCGAAATGCAAAACCCCGAGGCAGCCGCCCAGGATGACCATGAACACGAAGTTGCGGGCCTCGAAGAGCCAGTGGCCGAAGAAGAACAGCGCGGCCAGCACCCCGTACCAGAGCACGGCCGTGCCGAAGGCCAGCGAGCCCGTGCCCTCCTGGATGAGCAGCCACAGAAGCCCCAGGAACACGGTGGTCCTGGCCTTCTCCTCCTGCAGGCAGAGGATGAGCCCGGGCGCGAGGAAGTCAACCCCGGGCATGAAGCTCTGGAGCCAGACCCCGGACAGGGTGAACACGCCCCAGAACGCGGCCTTGCGGGCGTTCACTGCCCCTCTCCCCGCTTCTTCTTCTGCTGCTGGGACTCGGCGGGCCTGGCCTCGGGGGGCTCGTTGCGCGTGCGCTTCTTCACCTCGCCCTTCTTCTCGGCGGTGCCCTTGGGCCGCTTGGTGGAAGTGTCGGGCAGGGGCTCCTCGGCCTGGGCCTCGGGCTCCGGCGGCGGGACCTTCCTGAGCAGCGCCACCTCTTCCATGCGCTTGACGTCGTAGAGGGGCAGGCCCGTGACATTCAGGAAGAGCGAGGCGCCCTCGCGGGTCACGCCCGTGACCTTGGCGATGGGCAGCCCTTCGGGGAAGATGCCCTCGAGCCCGGTGGTCACCAGGGTCTCGCCCGCCTCCACCGGCGCGGACAGCGACACGTACTGCAGCGACAGCGGCAGGCCCGGTCCGCGCCCGACCAGGATGCCCTGGGTGCGGGACTTCTGCGAGACCACGGGGATCTTGCTGTTGGGGTCGGTGATCATGATCACGGTGGCCGCGTTCATGGAGTTCCTGAGCACGCGCCCGACCACGCCCTCGGGGGAGACCACGGGGGTGTTCACGTCCACGCCGTGGCGGCTGCCCTTGTTGATGACGAAGGTCTCCAGGGCGGCGTTGGGGCCAAGGCGGTGGGCGATGACCAGCGCACCCTCGCGGGTCCACTGGGGCGGGGGCTGGATGAGCAGCAGGTCGGTCAGGCGCTTGGCCAGCGAGGCCTGCTCCCTGGCCGTGACCAACTCCTCGTTGGCCCTGGCCAGATCCTCGCGCAGGGTCTCGTTCTCCTGGCGCAGGCCCACGAAATAGATGTAGCGGTCCCAGAAAGAGGATAAACGAGTCCATGCCCACCTGCCGGGCGTGAGCACCCAGCGGGTGAGTTCCAGGCCCGTATGGCTGGCCAGGTTATCGACGTATCCGGTGCGGATGTTCCAGGTGAACAAGCCCAGATAGACGAACAGGACCACCAGCAGACCCAGTGCGATGCGCTGGGGCGTGGGCTTAATCGATCGTTACCTCTTTCAAGACGTCCAGATTGTCCAGCGCTTTGCCCGATCCGAGCACGACCGCCGAGAGCGGGTCGTCCACGATGACGATGGGCAGGCTGGTCTCCTCGCGCAGAAGCTGGTCGAGCCCCCGCAGAAGAGCGCCGCCGCCGGTGAGCACGATGCCGCGGTCCACGATGTCCGCGGCCAGTTCGGGCGGGGTCTGTTCCAGGGCGATGCGCACGGCCTGGACGATGGACTCCACCTGCTCGCTGATGGCCTTCTCGACCTCCTCGGCGGTGATGATGATGTTCTGCGGGATGCCCGTGACCAGGTCGCGGCCCTTGACCTCCATCTCACCCTGGCTGGTGGAGTGGTGCGCGCTGGCGATCTGGATCTTGATCTGCTCGGCCGTGGATTCGCCGATCAGCATGTTGTACTTGCGCTTGACGTACTGCATGATGGCTTCGTCCATCTTGTCGCCGCCCACGCGCACGCTCTTGGAGTAGACGATGCCGGAGAGCGAGATGACCGCCACTTCCGTGGTGCCGCCTCCGATGTCCACCACCATGTTGGAGGTGGGCTCGGTGATGGGCAGGTTGGCGCCGATGGCCGCGGCCATGGGCTCCTCGATCAGGTAGACCTCGCGCGCCCCGGCGGATTGGGCGGACTCCTTCACGGCGCGCTTCTCCACCTGGGTGATGCCCGTGGGCACGCAGATGATGATGCGCGGGCGCACGAGCCTGCGGGAGTTGTGCACCTTGGAGATGAAATGGCGGAGCATGGCCTCGGTGACCTCGAAGTCGGCGATGACGCCGTCCTTCATGGGCCTGATGGCCACGATGTTGCCGGGCGTGCGCCCGAGCATCTTCTTGGCCTCGGCCCCCACGGCCAGGACCTTGTTGACGCCCCTGGCGTCCTTCTTCACGGCCACCACCGAGGGCTCGGAGAGCACGATGCCCTTGCCCTTGACGTAGACGAGGGTGTTGGCCGTGCCCAGGTCGATGGCCAGGTCGTTGGAGAAAAAGCCCAATGCGGAATCCAAAAGTCTGGACATGGTCCCTTCCTTGGCTCACTTAGGGAGCCTCGCGTATTTCAGGGGCGTGTCGCGCCCGTAAAAATGCCCGGGATTGCCGACAAAAAAAGGCGGGCCGCACGCGGCCGGCCTGGAGTCGGCAGGACGGAAGCCTTGCCAGGCCCCGCCGTTCGAGGCTTGGTGTTGCGCCATCCCTTGCCCGATGTCAACGGTATTTTGCTATGATGAACCACGTTTCACGCACCCGCCCGGAAGCCCCGCGCCACAACGCCGTTTCGGCCCGCTGGCGCGCGCTTTTCGGCAGGAAGGCGCGCAAGGTCCCGCTGGACGCGGGCTTCTCCTGCCCCAACCGCGACGGGACCATCGCCACGGGCGGCTGCTCCTTCTGCAACGCCAAGGGCTCGGGCACGGGCCTGGCCGCCTCCATGGGGCTCACCGCCCAGTGGAGCTTTTGGCGCGGCAAGCTCACGGCCAGGTGGGGCGAGGTGGCCCTGGTGGGCTATCTTCAGGCTTTCTCCAACACCCACGGCCCGGCGGAAAAGCTCCAGGCCGCGCTTCGCGAACTGGCCCTCCTTCCCGACCTGGCGGGGCTTTGCATCGGCACCCGGCCCGACTGCCTGGACGAAGAAAAGCTCGACCTCCTGGCGCGCTTCCCCGTGGGGGAGCTCTGGCTGGAGCTCGGCCTGCAATCCTCCAACCCGGTGGCGCTCGCGCGCTGCGCGCGCGGCCACGGCCCCGGAGAGTTCGCCCGGGCCGCCCACGAGGCCGCGTCCAGGGGCGTGAAGGTCCTGGCCCACGTCATGGCCGGGCTGCCCGGCGACACCCCGGCGGACTGGGACGCCACCGTGGGTTTCGTCAACGCCCTGCCCGTGGCCGGGATCAAGTTCCACAACCTCTACGTGGCGCGCGGCACCGCCCTCGAGCGCGAGTACCTGGCGGGCGGGCTTGCGCCCCCGGCCCTCAAGGATTACGCCAATTGGGTGGCCCGGTCCGTGGCCAGGCTCAGGCCCGAGGTGGTCGTCCACCGCCTGAGCGCCGACCCGGCCCTGGGCGAGCTCGTGGCCCCGGCCTGGGCCGGGAACAAACGCCTCGTGCACAACGCGGTCCTGGACGAGATGCGCCGCCTGGACGTGCGCCAGGGCATGGGCCTCTCGAGGACGGCGCAAGCCTCGCGGAGTGACGCATGAACCGTTTTTATCGCCGTCCCCCGGCCCTGGCCGCGCTCCTGGCCCTGGCCCTCGTGGCCGCCACCTGCGCCCAGACCCCGGCCCAGAGCCGCCAGGGACCGCCGGACAACGCCTTCTCCATCGACATCCCGGCGGAATGGGTGCCCATCCCGGCCCTGGAGCTCTACCTTTTCGAGCACCCAGGCCAGTCCGGCCCCGTCACGCCCGAGGAGATGGCGCGCTTCAGGAACACGCGCCTGGGCTTCCAGGCCCCGTCCGAGAAGTGGTTCACCCTGCCCTACATCATCGTCACCCTGGAATCGGGGCGCAAGCGCACGCCACAGGACCTCTTCATGGAGAGCGTCATGGCCGAGAAGGATTCCGAGGCCCAGGCCAGCGGAAACGGCCACCGCTTCCGGGAGAAGGACCACCAGCCGCTCCGGCGCATGACCTATTATAAGGATGTGGGCTACAGCGCGGCCCAGGGCCGCAACGTGGCCATGGGCGTCTACACCTACCTGACCAGCCAGGGTTTCCTGCGCGTGTCCTGGTACGCGGGCGAGAAGGAGTTGCGCTACTGGGAAAAGGCCCTGCACGCGGCGGCCATGAGCGTCGCGCTCTCGCCGCGCCTGGAGTACAAGCCCGAGGGCGCGAAATGAGCGGGCGCGAGGTCGTGGTGGGCGGCCCCCTGGCCCTGGAGCTCCACTGGGACGGCGGGGAGCTTGCGAACATGCACCTGCGCTGGCGCGCCCAAGGCGAGGAGGCCGACGCCGCGAGCGACTTCGGGCAGGCCATGGCCGAAGCTCTTGCCCGCTACGTGGCCGGGGAGGAGGCCCGCTGGCCTAAGATCCCGGCGGACATGGGCTGTCTGCCGCCGTTTACGCGCCGCGTGCTCGAAGAGCTTCGCCGCGTGCCCGCCGGGCAGGCCTTGAGCTACGGCGAATTGGCCGCACGCAGCGGCAGGCCGGGCGCGGCCAGGGCCGTGGGCCAGGTGATGGCCGCGAACCCCTGGCCCCTGGTGGTGCCCTGCCACAGGGTGCTCGCCTCCGGGGGCAGGATCGGCGGGTTCGGCCCGGGGCCGGAGATGAAGCGCTGGCTCCTGGAACTCGAGGGCTTCACCCCGCGCGGCTGACGCCCAGACTTTTTCGAATTGCCCGGCGCGATCCGGGAAGATTTCCCCCAGGACTGCTGCTAGGCTCCTCCCATGACCGATCCGACCGACCCGGGAACCCTGCCCGCCCCGGCGGCCATGTGGGCCGCCGTCACGGGCCGCGACGCCGCGTTCGACGGCCGGTTCCTTTACGGCGTGGTGACCACGGGCGTGTTCTGCCGCCCCTCCTGCCCGGCCCGCAAGCCCCTGCGCGCGAACGTGCGCTTCTTCAAGAACGCGGCCGAGGCCGCCGCCAAAGGGTTCCGGCCCTGCCGCAAGTGCCGCCCGGACCTGCCGGAACACGATCCCGCGCACCAGGCCGTGGAGCAGGCGAAATCCGTCATCGCACGGGCCTTCGACGACCCCGAGGCCCTCGCTGCCGGGCTTCACGGCCTGGGGCTCACCCAGGCGCGGCTGGCCAAGGTGTTCTCGAACATCGAAGGCGTCACCCTGGCCAGGAGCGTGGACGCCCTGCGCCTGGCCAAGGCGCGCCGCCTGCTCGAGGAAACCGGCATGCCCGTGGCGCGCGTGGCTCTGGAATGCGGGTACGCGAGCCTCTCCAGCTTCTACCGGCGCTTCAGGCAAGACACCGGGGCCGCGCCGGGGCGCTTCAGGAAATTACGGGGAATTTAACAGATGAATGTCACGTTTCTCGACACGGCCATCGGCCGCCTGGGCATCGCCGAGCGCGGCGGGGCCGTCACGAACCTGTTCTTCGCCGCCGACGCCCTGCCGCCGGACGCCCGCGAGGGGCGAAGCGCGCTCCTGGACGAGGCCGCGCGCCAGGTGCGGGCCTACCTCGCCGGGGAACTGCGCGCGTTCGGCCTGCCCCTGGCCCCGGCGGGCACGCCCTTCATGCGCGCGGTCTGGGAGCTCCTCGTGACCATCCCCTACGGGAGCACGGCCAGCTACGGAGAAGTCGCGGCCCTGGCTGGCAACCCGCGCGCGGCGCGCGCCGTGGGGCTGGCCAACAACCGCAACCCCATCCCGCTCATGATCCCGTGCCACAGGGTGGTGGGGGCGAGGGGCGCGCTCACGGGCTTTCGCGGCGGGCTCGCCGCCAAGAAATACCTGCTGGAGCTGGAGCGCGGCAACGCCCCGGGGTGACACGGTCCCGTTACTGGAATGCCCCGCCCCCGGTTTTGCCTCCCGGGGAAAAAGATGCTAGGCGTGCCGCGTGAACATCGCCGATCTCGCCCTGCTGGTGATCTGGGGCTTCTTCTTCTTCCGGGGCTACTACCGGGGGCTGGTCAAGGAGGCCGCGTCCATCCTGGCCCTGATCCTCGGCTTCAAGCTGGCCGTGGCCTATTCGCCGCAGCTGGCCCCGCACCTGACGCCGCTGGTCTCCAACGAGGCCTTCGCCAGCCCGGCCGCCTTCATCCTGATCTTCGTGGGCGTGATGATCGCCTGCTCGCTGGCCGTGACCGGGCTCACGGCGCTCATGAAGCTCACGCTCATCGACTGGGCCAACAAGTTCTTCGGCGGGTTCTTCGGGCTGGCCAAGGGCGTGCTGATCACGGCCCTGGCCCTGTGGATCTGGACGGTGCTTTTGCCCAAGCCCGACTTCATGAACTCGTCGCGGCTCGTGCCCGTGCTCGAAAAGGTGAACGGCTACCTCTCGCAGTACATCCCCCCGGACTGGAACAAGAAGCTCAAGAGCCTGACCCCTCCCCCGGTGACGCCGCAGAAGAAGGTGGAGGAGCCCAAGCCACAGCCCCAGTCCAAGCCCAAGCCCGAGCAGAAGCCCGAGCCGAAGCCGCAACAGACCAAAGGATGATTCCATGACCGACCCCGCAGGCCAGTCCCTGGCCAAGCTGCGCCAGGTGGTCGCCACGCTCATCGGCCCCGACGGCTGCCCCTGGGACCGCAAGCAGACCCCGAAAACGCTCTGCGACTACGTGATCGAGGAGGCCTTCGAGCTGGTGGAGGCCATCCGCAAGGGCGACACGGACGAAGCCCGCGAGGAGCTGGGCGACGTCCTGTTCCTGCTCTGCTTCATCGGCGAGCTCTACGAGCGCAAGGGCGATTTCAGCCTGGCCCAGGCCGTGGACGCCATCACGGCCAAGATGATCCGCCGCCACCCCCACGTCTTCGAGGGGCTCGCGGTGGAGAACCAGGAGCAGCTGCTGAAAAACTGGGAGCGCATCAAGCGCCAGGAAAAGGACAACGCCGAGGGCGTGTTCGCCTCGCTGCCCAAGGGCTTGCCGCCGCTGCTCAAGGCCTACAGGCTGAACGCCAAGGCCGCGCGCCACCACTTCACCTGGGATTCCGACGAGGCCCAGGCCGGGCAGATGGCCTCGGAGTGGCGCGAATTGCAGGAGGCCCTGGCCTCGGGCGACCAGGACAAGGTGGAGGCCGAGTTCGGCGACTACCTGTTTTCCGTCGTGGAGTACGGCAGGCGGCTCGGCGTGAAGGCCAACGCCGCCCTGGAGCGCGCCAACGCGGCCTTCCTCTCGCGCTTCGAGAAGATGGAGGAGCTGGCCCGCGCCAGGGGGCTGGACACCGCGAAATTCGAACTTAAGGACTGGGACGGGCTCTGGAACGAGGTGAAAGCCGGGGAATGATCTCCCCCGGCCTCCACGCGGCGCGGGGCGGACATCACCTATTGGAGCTTCCCGCCCACGTTCACGCTCCAGTGCTCGGCCGGGATGGGCAGGCACATGGTCTTGCCCCCCACCTCGGCGCACATGATCAGTTCTCCGCCAGCCTCGCTCCAGTACATCCTCGAGGCGAAAAGCTTGACGATGTCGCCCAGCGGCAGGTCTCCGGCGCCGCCCGCGCCCAGGGCCCGGGCCAAGAGGGAACGCGCGGCCTTGCCCACGGCCGAGAGGGCCTCGCGGGAGATGGCCACGTCGCTGGTTTCTATCTCGTGGAGCTTGTTTCTGTCGGTCTTCTGGTTGGCGGCCAGGGCGTCCAGCAGGGTGTTGTTGTTCGAATGGGACATGGCGGCCTCCTTGTTTGGAATAATTCCTAGCAAGATGCGGGCCACCGGATCAAATACGCGTTGGAGGCGTCAATGAGGATCAACGACCTCAAATCCGGCAGGAAGATGTTCTTCGCCTGCCTTCTGGTTTTCGCGGCGCTGGTTTACTTCGGCAACCAGACCACCCCGCCGGTCACGCTCAAGGGGATCGTGGCGGGCGTGCTGGAGCAGGAGGGAATCACCCGGGCCGTGGCCATGGACGTGGACGGCGAGCGCTACGTGGTGCGCTACACTGCGGAATTCCTCTCCCTGCACGCGCCCCCGGCGCTCAAGAAGAACCAGGAGGTGGAGATCGCCGCCACCAAGTTCAAGGCCGTGAAGCAGGGCGTCACCTGCGAGTTCGTCTCCCTGGTCAAGGCCGGCCCCGTGCGCGAGGACCTAGCGCCAAAGGGGGACGAAGCGCTGCCCGTCGACGACCTCAAGTCCTCCCTTGGCTTCAAGGGTATGTAGGCAGAAACTTCCAGGCACCAGGCCCGCCTCCAGGCGCGCGGCGGGCCTCTCCTCGTAGCCTTCCCAGTCGAGCCGGACGATCTCCATCACGTTAAGCGCGCGGCCGTACCAGCCCGAAGAGTCCTGGGCCGGGCGCAAAAGCCTCTCCCCCACCCTGACCACCGGCCCTGCCGGGCGCGCGCGGCGCACGTCCGAGACCACGGGGTTCAGCGGGTGCGCCTCGTAGGGCCCGAAGCGGTCCCTCGAACGGTACAGGTGCAGTTCGTCCCAGGAGGAGCCCCCCGGGGCGCGCACGCTGGCGAAGAGCCACCACCAGCCCTCGTGTTCGAGGAAGGTGGCGTCCGTGGCCGGGACGCCCTCCAGGAGCACCCGGTCCAGCACCCAGCCGCCCGGGAAATCCTCGGCGCGGTAGAGCCGGACCTGCCCGGCCCCGGCCGTCTCCGGCACCATCCAGACCTGGCCCCCGTGCTCGAAAACGTTTGGGTAGGAGAGGTGGAACGGCTCGGCCAGCACGCGCCGTACCGGGCCGAACCCGCCGCCGGGCAGGGCCTCCATCACGGAGAGCACGCCGTTTTTTCGCCCGGGGATCTCCTCGATGAAGAGCCACGCGCGCCCGTCGCGCTCGAAAAGGAACGGATCGGCCCAGCCCGTGCCCTTGGGGGGCAGAAGCGGCGCGAAGGGCTCGCTCTCGAAGCCGGGGCGCGTGGGGTCGCCGTTTCCGGGGCGCAGGCCGAGGTACCACTGGCGGCGGTGGAAGATGTCCAGCCAGGCGCGCTCGAGCCCGAACCCGGCCAGTCCCGCGGCGAAGCGCGCCAGGAAGGCAGCGTCCGGCTCGAAAGGGGCGAGCGGTTCGGCCTCGGGCAAGGACTCCCAGAAGGCCTCGCCCTGGATGTCCAGCCGGGCAAGCGCGCGGGCGGGCATGAGCGCGGCCTTGCAGAGGTGCGCCCCGGCCCAGCCCAGCGGAAAAGGCCCGCGCAGGCAGGTGAAGGTGGATGCGGCCACGCGCGCACCGAGGCCTTGCCTGCGCCAGAGCATCCGGCCCTCCACGGCCCCGTCCGAGAAGCGCGACGGGTGCACGGGCTCGAACTCGAAGGCGCCCAGGGGCAGCTTTTCGAGAAGGCCGGGCCAGGCCGCCGCGCCGGGGGGCAGCACCAGGATTTCGGGCGAGGCCGCGTCGATGCTCTGCCCGAAAAGCCCGTCCGCCTTGGCGAAGGGGTCGGCCTTGGGGCGCGAAAGCGCGCGCTCGACGTTCAGAAGCGCCCGCCAGGGCATGGGCAGAAGCGGCGGGGCCGCCTCCCGCCAGGCCACGCCGACGCCCCTGCCGCCAAGGGCCTCGAGGGCCATGGAGTGCCACCTCTTCGCCGCCCCCGCGGGCAGGGCCACACCGACTCGCCGGACAAAGCTGGTCACATGCCACCTCCGGCTCGGGAGCTACCGCCAAGGCGCGGGAGTTGTCAAAACATCCCCCATCGGGTAAGACGCCCCGACTTCGGCCGCCAAGCCACGCCTCTAATCCGCAATATCGCAGGACAGCATGGTTTTCAGCTCAGCTTCCTTCCTATTTTATTTCCTGCCCTTGGTGCTGCTGCTCTATTTCGCCGCAGCTCCCACCATCGGGCTGCGCAACCTCGTCCTTCTCCTCGCCAGCATCATCTTTTACGCCTGGGGCGAGGGCGTCTACACCATCGTGATGATCATCTCGATCATCGCCAACTATTTCTTCGGGCTCTGGGTGCACCGGGCGCACGAGCACAGCTCGGCCAAGGTGCAGATAGGGCTGGCCATCGCGTTCAACATAACGCTCCTGGTCCTCTTCAAGTACACCAACTTCATCGTCGACAACCTGAACCACTACGCGGCCGCGCCTCTGGGCCTTCCGCCCATCGAGATCGGCAAGATCCACCTGCCCATCGGCGTGTCCTTCTTCACCTTCCACTGCATCTCCTACCTGATGGACATCTACCGCAAGCAGACGCCGCCCAACGGGTCGCTGCCGCAGCTTGCGCTCTACATCTCGCTCTTCCCGCAGCTGGTGGCCGGGCCGATCATCCGCTACAAGGACATCGCCGAGCAGCTCACCCGGCGCACCGTGAACGTGGAGCGCTTCGCCCACGGCGTGAACCGCTTCGTGGCGGGCCTGGGCAAGAAGGTGCTCATCGCCAACGTGGTGGCCCTGCCCGCGGACAAGATCTTCGGCATCCCGCCCGAGCAGCTCACCGCGCCCGTGGCCTGGCTGGGCGTGATCTGCTACACGCTGCAAATCTACTTCGACTTCTCCGGCTACTCGGACATGGCGATCGGCCTGGCGCACATGTTCGGGTTCAAGTTCATGGAGAACTTCAACTACCCCTACATCTCCCGCAGCGTCCGCGAGTTCTGGCGGCGCTGGCACATTTCGCTCTCCACCTGGTACCGCGACTACCTCTACATCCCCCTGGGCGGCAACCGCTGCTCCAACGCCCGCGTGACCTTCAACCTGGTCCTGGTGTTCTTCCTGTGCGGCCTGTGGCACGGGGCGAGCTGGAGCTTCATCGTCTGGGGCCTGTACCACGGCGCGTTCCTGGGCTTCGAGCGCACCGGCTTCGGCAGGTGGCTGGACCACACCTGGCGGCCCATCAGCCACGTCTACGCCATCCTGGTGTTCATGGTGGGCTGGGTGTTCTTCCGCGCCGCGGACCTGACCCAGGCCACGGCCTTCTTAAAGGCCATGGCCGGGTTCGGCACGGGAACGGGCGCCGAGTGGCACGCGGGGGTGTTCATGAACCCCAAGGTCGCCCTGGTGATGGGCATCGCCGTGATCGGCGCCATGCCCGTGATCCCCTGGATCCGCGACTGGCGGCAGCGCAGGCTGGAGAAGCATCCCAGCATGGCCCTGGGGCCGGGCGTGGACTTCCTGGTGGGCACGGTGGCCACGCCGGTGATCCTCATCCTGGCCTGCATGTCCCTGGCCAGCGGCACCCACAACCCCTTCATCTATTTCCAGTTCTAGAGCATGGACAAGACGCCGTCGCGCACCCTGGGCCACCTGGCCGCGCTCGTGACCACGGCGGTCTTTATCGTCGCCATCTGCATCCCGGCCACGGCCAACCTGCTCAAGGTCAATCCCTACGTGCCCCTCCAGGAGGCCAAGCAGCCCCTGCCCGCGCTGAACCTGGACGTGGACAGCCTGGGCCAGGTGATCTACCAGCTCAGGCGCAACTGGCTGGACCGCAACTTCGGGCTGCGCAAGGTGCTGGTGCGCTGGCAGCACATCCTGGACGTGCGCCTGCTCAAGGCCTCCATGCCCACGGACCCGGTGCTGGCCGGAAAGGACGACTGGCTCTACCTGGCCCAGGAGAACCCCTTTTTAAACGTCATGGACGACTACCGGGTCGTCCGCCCGCTCACGCAGGCCGAGCTCGACGTCTGGGTGAAGGTGTTCACCGCCAGGAAGGACTGGCTGGCCGAGCGGGGCATCCGCTACATGGTGCTGGTGGCCCCGAACAAGGCGAACATCTACCCGGAGCACATCCCGGCGCGCTTCAACCGCGCCCATGAGACCACCAAGCTCGACCAGATGGTGCGCGCTCTCGGCGCGGCCGGGGTGGAGGTGGTGGACCTGCGCCCCGCGCTCACCCGGGCCAAGGCCCTGAGGCTCAGCTACTACCGCACCGACAGCCACTGGACGCCCTACGGGGCCTTCCAGGCCTACCGCCTGCTGGCCGAACGCCTGGGCCGCCATTTTCCGGGGCTCACGCCCCTTTCCCTCGACGATTTCGAAATCTCCGAGAAGCCCGGGCTTCTGGGCGGGCTGTGCTACATGATCGCCATGGGCGACTACTACCGCGAGAACATCGTGGTCATGGACCCCAAGTACCGGCGCACCTTCCAGGAAGTGACCGGTAGCGAGGCCCAGCTCAACCACTTCCAGCCCCTGGGCGTCTACGAGAACGAAAACAAGTCCCTGCCGCGCATCTTCTTCTTCCGCGACTCCTTCCTGCACGAGATGATCCCCTTCTTGGCCGAGCACTTCTCGCGCATGTACCTCCAGTGGCCCTTCCCCACCGACGCCAGGCGCGTGCGCGAGTTCGACACCAAGGCTATCGAGCGCGAAAAACCCGACATGGTGGTGGACCAGTTCGTGGAACGCTACTTCACCCAGGCCCCGCCGCCCGCGGCGCTGGCCGACCTCCCGGCGGGCAGATGACCACTCCCTTCGAACCGCCCCGCGCGCTTTTGCCCGAAGAGTTCGCCTGCCTGCCGCAGGCGCGCTTCGAAGGCGACATCATCGTGGCCGAGACCCCGGCCGAGGCCCTGGAGGCGCTCGCGCGCCTGGCGGGTGCAACGGTGCTCGGCTTCGACACCGAGACCCGCCCCACGTTCAAGCGCGGGGTCAGCTATTCGCCGTCCCTGGTGCAGTTCGCTGGCGAGGGGCTGGCTGTGCTTTTGCGCGCGGGGTCGTTTCCGGCCTGGGAGGCTGTCTCGGAGATCATCGGGGACGCTGGGGTGGTCAAGGCGGGGGTGGCCGTGCGCGACGACCTCACGGCGCTCGGCAAGATCGGCCCTGTGAAGCCCATGGGCTTCGAGGACGTGGGGGAATGGGCCAAGCGCTTCGGCTGGCCCGTGACCGGGCTGCGCAACCTGGCGGCCGGACTTCTGGGTATTCGGGTGTCGAAGAAGGCCAGGCTGACCAACTGGGAGGCCAAGAGCCTGACCCCGGCCCAGGTCAACTACGCTGCCACAGACGCCTGGGTCAGCCGGGAGCTCTACCTGGCCATGAAGAAGCTGGGGCCGAAGCCGCAAAAAAAGGATTCGCGTCCGCGCGCCTTGCCGGGTGACCGGCCCTGCCCCGATTGATTGTTACGGAGCCTTTCGCGCGCCTCGCGAATCCTGGTGGGCGCTCATCCGCCCGTTATGGGACTTGGGATTAACGATTGCTATCCTCCGTTGCCGTTGCGACGCCTGCCGAAGAACACCTTCAGCATTGATTCAACTCCTACTCCAGCCGTCAGCCAGAGCAAGAAAAAAAAGACGAATCCTGCCGGAGGCTTGATCCGGCAGGATTCGATTGCGCCGTGATTACGGCAGGATCGTGACGAAAAATAATTCGAACGTCCCCAACCATCCGGCGGGACTCGCTTTTCGTGCCCGGTCCGTCAGGGGCGCCGGCAGGAAGGCGCTTGTGAAAGGCGCCGCCCGATCGCGAAGGGTCAGACAGGCAATGCGGGAGGGATCAGCAGAGTTGCTGGGCGCGCAGCACCCAGACCACGGGAAGCCAGACCGCCAACGAGGCCAGGATGGCCACGGTGTCCAGGACGGCGTCCAGGCGGTTGCGCCGCGTGAACCCCCTGACGATTGTTTCGTATCGCTCTAGAACTGCGTAGGAGTCATGCATCGTGGCGGCCGTCTATACCATACTGAAAAGGTGTGCAACCTTTCGAGGCCGTAACGATCCTCCGGGAAAAAGCCCCCCGCAGTCCCGGGCGGTTGCCCTCGGCCTCGGCTTGAGGGTAGGACAGTGCCATGGGCTACTCACTGGTGACGCTCTCGGACGGGACGCAGTTGTCCGTGTTCGACCACGGCGGGGACGGGCTTCCCCTGCTCTTCGTGCACGGAAGCTGCTGCGACCACACCTTCCTGGCCCCGCAGATCGAGCACTTCGGCAAGTCCCGCCGCGTGATCGCCCCGGACCTGCGCGGCCACGGGGCCAGCGCCAAGCCGGAGACGGGCTACACCTTCGCGGGCATGGCCGACGATCTGGCCGAGGTGCTCGCCGCGCTGGGCCTTTCCGCCGTGGCGGCCGTGGGCCACAGCATGGGAGGCATGCTGGCCCTGGAGCTGTGCCATCGCCATCCGGGCCGGGTGGCCGCCCTGGCCTGCCTGGACTCGACGCTCCTTTCGCCCACGGGCAGGCCCAGCCGGGCCCACGCGCTCATGGACGGGCTCAAGTCCTCGGCATGGCAGGGCTACTTCCTGCGCTACTTCGAGGCCACCTTCGAGCCGTGGGACGACGCCGGACGCAAGCAGGCCATCCTGGAGCGCATGCTCGCCACCCCGCAGCATGTCGTGATCAGCCTCTTCGAGCAGATGCGCCTGGCGGACGGCTCGGCGGCCGCCAGGGCCTGCCGCGCGCCCGTGCTCTACGTGTCCGCCGCCAAGCCGCGCACGGACCCGCAGCGCCTGCGCGAGCTCTGCCCGCAGCTGATGACCGGCCAGGTGGCGGGGTCCGGACACTTCATGACCCTGGAGGTGCCCGGCCAGGTCAACGCCATGCTCGAGCGCTTCCTGGCCGTGAACGGGCTATGAACGGATGGAGCGCATGATGCGCTGAAAGACCTCGTCGAGCGTGAGCCCCGAGGTGTCGATGACCACGGCGTCGGGAGCGGGGATCAGGGGGGCGATGGCCCGGTTGCGGTCCTGGTCGTCGCGAGCGCGGATGGAGGCCTCGATGGCCTCCAGGTCGGCTTTCTTCCCCATTTGAGTCAGTTGGGCGGCCCGGCGCCCGGCGCGCACGCGCGGGTCCGCGTCCAGGAAGAACTTGTGCGCGGCCGAAGGAAAGACCACGGTGCCCATGTCCCGGCCCTCGGCCACCAGGGGGGTGTCCGCCCCCATGGCGCGCTGGGCCGCTTTCTGGCGCTCGCGCACCTCGGGCCTCGCCGCCAGGTGCGAGGCCCACATGCCCACGCGCTCGGTGCGCACCTCGTCGCCCACGGGTTCGCCGCAGCAGGAGAGCGTCGAAGTCCTCCCCATTCCCGAAAGGCTGAAGGTGATCCCCGCGAGCCTGCGGTCCAGTTCCTCCCCGGGCAGGTCCCAAGCGCCCTCGCCGAGCTTCAGAGCCGTGGCCCGGAACATGGCCCCGGTGTCCAGGAAGGCGACGCGCAGCTCCTGGGCGACCTTGCGGGCCAGGGTGGTCTTGCCCACCCCGGCGGGTCCGTCCAGGGTGACGACCATGGGCTCAGCCACGCGCGGCCATCACTTGCTCCAGGGCCTGGACGAAGGCCTCGTTCTCCGGGCGGCTGCCGATGCTCACGCGCAGGTTGGCGGGCATGCCGTAGCTGGCCAGAGGCCTTATGATCACGCCCTTGGCCAGGAGCGCCTCGAAGATCTCCCTGGCGTCAGCGGGCGGGGTGAACATGAGGAAGTTGGCCTGGGAGGGGTAGACCGCGCAGCCGAGGCGGGAGAGCTCCCGCGCGAGCATGGCCCGGCCCTCGCGCACGGTCTCCAGGGTGGCCTGCCTGAAGTGCGTGTCCTCCAGGGCGGCCATGCCAGCGGCCTCGGCCAGCAGGTTCACGCTGAAGGGCAGGCGCACGCGCATGAGAAGCCCGGCCAGCCACTCGGGCATCACGCCGAAGCCCAGGCGCAGCCCGGCCAGGCCGTAGAGCTTGGAAAAGGTGCGCAGCACGGCCACGTTGGGCAGGTTCGCAAGCCTGCCCATGACCGAATGCTCCTCCTCGGGGTCGGCGAACTCCACGTAGGCCTCGTCCACCACCAGGAGCGCCCGCTTGGGCAGGGCCTTGGCCACGTAGGCCAGCTCGGCGGCCTTCACTGCGTGGCCCGAAGGGTTGTCCGGGTTGGTCACGAACACCAGCGCGGTGTTGTCGTCGCACAGGGCCAGCAGGTCGTCGAAGGGGAAGCGGAAGTCCGGGCCGAGCCTGGTCTGGCGCAGCTCCACCCCGCAGAGCTTGGCCTGGAGGCGGTAGATGCTGAAGCAGGGCTCGAAGGCCACCACGTTGTCAACGCCGGGCCGGGCCTTGACGCGAAGGAGCAGGTCGATGATCTCGTCCGAGCCGTTGCCCGGCACCACGCGGGACGCGGGCACGCCGTGGAAGTCCGCGATGGCCTGCACCAGCCTGGGGTTGCCGGACTGGGGGTAGCGGAAGGCCGCCTCGGCCCTGCGCGAGAGCACGCGCTGCACCAGCGGCGAGGACCCCAGGGGGTTCTCGTTGCTGGCCAGCTTGATCACGCTGGCCAGGCCGTGGCGTTCCTTGATCTCGTCTATGGAGAGGCCCGGGGCGTAGGGGGTGAACTCCAGCACCTCGGGCCTGAGCGTATCCTTGGGGTCCATCGGTCGGTTAGTCCTTTTCGTCGGGGTGCGGCTCGGGGCGGATGGTCAGCACGGGGCACACGGAGCTCTTGACCACCTTCTCGGCCACGGAGCCGAAGAGGATGCGGTCGATGCCCGTGCGGCCGTGGGTGCCCATGATGATCAGGTCGGCGTTCTCGTCCTCGGCGAGGTTCAGGATCTCCTCGGCGGGGTAGCCCACCAGGACCTTGCCCTCCACGTTGGCGCCCGCGAAATGCTCGTCCAGGTAGGCCTTCATGCTGGTGTCGGCCCCGGCCACGATCTCGCCCACGAAGGACTCGATGGAGCTCGGGGGCACGTGGAAGCCCACGTACTGCGACAGCGACGGGGCAACGTAGACGCACAGAAGCTTCGCGCCCGTGCACCGGGCCAGGGTCTTGGCGTAGTCGGCCAGCTTGGGGCTGTGGTCGGAGAAGTCCACCGCGCACAGGATCTTCTTGAACTCGGCCATGGCTTCCTCCATGGGGTTTGGCGTTGTCCGAAGAGCCAGTGTAGCCAAGGCAAACGCGAATAGACAAGGGATTTCGCGTGTACTACTTCTTTGCGTGCAATGACCGGCGCGCGCGGGCCACGGGGAAAAAACTTCCCTGCGCGAATAAAAATATATTCTTTATTTCAATATCTTAAGAATCGAGCCCGTTTGGCAAGGCCCTTGCTAGGCAGGACCAGGAACGCGTCAGGGCGAGGAGAAGAAGCCTATGAAGATCCAGACGGACCAGACCGTCCCGGTCCAGCAGGCAGGAAAGGCCCAGCAGGCCAAATCCCCGCTTTCCACGGATTTCGGAGAGATCCTGGCGAAAGAAGTGGATTCCGGGCAACGGACGGCCCAGGCCGCGTACGTGCCGCCCCTGGCGGGGATGGCCGGGCTGGCCCAGGCCATGGCCACCCAGGCGGCGGGACAGGTCGCCGGGGTGGAGAGCGAAAGGCAGGCGGTCATGGACAACGTGGACGGCATTCTCAACCAGTGGGAAAAATATTCCGGAGAACTGGCCAGCGGCGGCGGAGCCGGGCTGCGCCAAGCCTACGGAACCCTCGAAACCATCCATTCCGGCGTGAAAAAGCTCAAGGACGAGCATCCCGGCCTGGACGGGCACAGCCCGCAACTCTCGTCGCTGGTCAACGAACTGGAAGTCATGGCCGTGACCGAGAAGATCAAGTTCAACAGGGGCGACTACATCTAGCGCCCCCCTGCCCGCCCTCCGGTTCTGTCCCCGGCGGGCCGGGGCGTCAGCCGGAGGCTCCGTACTCCCCCAGCGGGACGTAGCGGGGCCCCGGCGGACCGCCCGCCTCCCCGGCTTTTCCCCCACCCAGCATCGACCGCCAGAGCGTGAAGCGGTCCGCCGTGAACTCGGGCCACTTGGCCTCGAGCAGTATCCCCAACGTTTTTTTCCAATCCGCTCCCGGCCGCGAGAATTTGATCCTGGCCACGGTGAGGTGCGCGGCGAACTCGCGCGCCTCGGGGGCGAAACCGGCCATGGCCAGGGCGCCGTCCACCTGCCCGGCCAGGGCGCGAAGCTCCGGCGCGCCCCGGGCCACGCCGACCCACAGCACCCTGGGCCGCTTTGCCGAAGGGAAGAACCCGCCGCCTCCGGCGCGCAGGGCGAAGGGCTCCCAGGCCACGGTCGAGAGCGCGGCGTGGACGTCCGGCAAGGCCTCGAGCGGGGTCTCGCCCAGAAATTTCAGGGTCACGTGCCAGTTGCCGGGCCTGGTCCAGGAGCACTGCCCGGGCGCGGCGGGCCCAAGCGACCGGGTCAGCGCGGCCAGCCCGTCCTGGTACTCCCGCGGCAGGGGCAGGCCCACGAAAAGCCGTGCCAGCTCCATGCGCCGCCTCCCTCCGCGCCTACTGCCCGGCCTCTTCGTCCCGGGCTTCCGGGGCCTCTTCGCCTCCGGCCGGGGCCTCGTCGCGGGGCGTGTGCACGATGTCCAGGAGCTGGTCCAAAAACGCCCCCGGGTCCGGGGCCTGGAAGATGTTGCGGCCCACGCACATGCCCGCCGCGCCGCAGCGCAGGGCCTCGTCCATGGCCTGGAGGAAGCGGGCCGGGTCCGTGCGCCCGGGGCCGCCGGTGACCAGCACCGGCGTGTCCGAGGCCTCCACGGCCTCGGCGAAGCTCTCAGGGTCGCCGCTGTAGGGCACTCCCGTGAGGTCCGCGCCGAGCTCCGAGCCCAGGCGGATGCAGTGAGAGATGAGGCTCGGGTCCAGCTCGTTGACGATCTGCCCGCCGCGCGGCGCGATGACCGCCAGCATGGGCAGGCCGGCCAGGCGGGCCTCCTCGGCGGCGTGGCCGAAGTCGGCCAGCATGCGGTCTTCCTGGTCGTTGCCGATGTTGATCTGCACGCTCACGGCGTCCGCGCCCAGGCGCAGGGCCTCGCCCACGGAGCACACCAGCGTGCGCCCGTAGGGCGGGATGGCGTGCTTGGTGCCGCCCGAGAGCTGCACGACGAGCCCGGCGTCCAGGGGGGCGTCCGCGCCGTGCACCCTGGCCGGGCCCTTGTTCAGCACCACGGCCTGCACGTCGCGCCCGGCGGCCAGTTCAAGAAGCTGCCCCACGCCCTGGAGGCCGGCGAGCATGCCCTCGCCCACGCCGTGGTCCAGGGGCAGGATCACGGTCCTGCCGCTGCCGGGGTGGAAGAGCCGCCCCAGGCGGCGGTACACGCCCGGAACGGGGTTCTTGGGACCCAGGCTCCCGAAGTCGAAGAAGCGGTCAGGGGCCTGGGAACTCCGCATCGCCTGGCGGAGCCTGGTTCTGGGCATCACGTTTCTCGCCATGAATCCTCACCTGTCCGACCACAGGGCGCGCCCGCCCTTGACGGTCAGAAATCCCAGGGGCAACCCCCGGAAGTAGAGGGCCATGCGGCCCGTGTTCACGTTCACGTCGATGCTGCGCCCCTCGAGCAGGGCGCAAAGTTCCCCGATGCCGTCCGCGTCGAGCTCCGGCCCGGTCCCCGCGGGCGGGACAAGGAAGGCGGCCCTGGCCCACGGCCTGAACACGCCGCCCTTCACCGAGCCCACGCGCTGGCCCTTGCGCCTGGGGGGCAGAAGCCCGCGCCCGCGCTCGGGCAGGAAACACAGTTCGTCCTTGAAGGACTCGAAAAAACCCGGCGGCAGGTTGCCCCAGCAGAGCCCCGGGTCCTCCAGGGCCGCCGGGGGAATATCCAGCGCCGCGTCCGCCGCTTTCCCGGGCTTGGCCCGCGCGTTCCTGCCCGCCCGGCCGGCCCGCTTGCCCGGGCTTTCGTCCGAAGCGCGCCCCGGGATGTCCGCCGCCCCTTCACGATCTTCCGGGGCCTCCCCCGCGCCCGCGTCCCCCGGCTTGACCAGCAGGGCCAGGTAGAACCCCTGGGCCTGGGAGACCTCGCCGTCCACGCGAAGCGTTCCGGCGGCGTCCGCCGTCAGGGGTTCGTGGAAGGTGAACCCGGCGAAGGGATCGAGCGGCGCGAGCTCGAGCCCCAGTTCGCCCGCCGCCCACGCGGCCTGTTCCTCGTTCTCGGCCACGTTGGTGGTGCAGGTGGAGTACAGAAGCCTGCCGCCCGGGGCCAGGAGCCTCGCGGCCTTGGCCAGGAGCTCGCGCTGCAGCTCCACCAGGGGCTCCACCTTGCCCTCGCGCCAGAGCGTGAGCACCTTGGGATTTTTTTCCGCCGTGCCCCAGCCGCTGCACGGCGGGTCCAGCAGGATGTGCGAAAACGAGCCGTCCGCCAGCGGCAGGTCCTGGCCCTTCATGCCCGTGGTCGCGGCCTGGGGCAGGTTCATGCGCGCCAGGTTCTGGCGCAGCGTGGCCAGCCTGTCCGCGCCCGGCTCGTTGCCCAGCACGAAGCCGGTCCGCCCCGTGAGCTGCGCGAGAAACGACGTCTTGCCGCCCGGGCTCGCGCACATGTCCAGCACGGCCTGGCCGGGGCCGGGCGACAGGGCCAGGGGCGGGAGCATCGAGGAGCGGTCCTGGATGTAGATGAGCCCGAAGCGCGCGGCCAGCGAGGCCCCGAGCGGAAAGGGCTCGGCCGCGAGCCTGCGGCAGAGGGGGCTGAAGGGCTCGGGTTCGAAGGCGAACCCTTGCGCCCTGAGCAGATCCTCGACCAGGGTCAGGCCAGGGCCGTCGCGGACGATGCGGAAGGAGCGAGCCACGCCGCAAGGATGGCTCAACGCGCCCGGCTTGGCAAGCCCCGGCCCCATCGCGGACGGGTTTACGGGCGCGGCCCGTAACCCTTTCGCGCCCCGCGCGCACAGATATCATGATGAACATTTGTTCATGCCCGTCCGGGGCCCGGCAAACGCTCACAGGGCCTCGGGAAACCCGGACACATTTCTTTTGCCTCGAAAGTGCGTTAGTGTTAACAGCTTGGCCGCCCGGCAATGCCGGGAAAGGCTTTCCAAAGCCAATGGAGGTTCCCGCATGATCCGCGTGCGCGTGGTGTTTTTGGCCTTTCTGGCCCTTATCCTGTCCGCTTCCCCCGCCTTGGCCCAGGTGAAGTCCTTCGCCGTGCTGCCGTTCGCCGTGAACGGGCCGGACAAGTTCTCCTACCTCTCCCAGGGCGTGCAGGACATGCTCGTGTCCCGCTTGACCTGGCAGGGCAAGTTCCAGCCCCTGGACAAGTCCCTGATCGACCAGAAAGCCAAGGCCGCCCCGCGCTCCGACTCGGACGCCAAGGCCGCCATGGCCGCCCTGAAGGCCGACTTCGTGGTCTTCGGCTCCATCACCATCGCGGGCGAGGACGCCAGCCTGGACGTGAAGGTCATGGACTCCAAGGGCCAGGTGACCCCCAAGACCGCCCAGACCAAGCTCAATACGCTCATCCCGGCCATGGAGGGCGTGGCCAAGGACATCAACACCCAGGTGTTCAAGCGTCCCGACGCCCCGCGCGACCCCAAGACCGGGCAGCCCATGGAACAGGTCAACCAGATGAACCCCTCGTTCGTGGTCAACCAGACCGGCGAGAACCAGCAGGTCTACCTGAACCCGAACTTCCGCTACTCCGGCAACACCGACGCCCCCGGCTCCTGGCGCAGCCAGAGCCTGCCCTTCGCCGCCAACGGCATGGCCGTGGGCGACGTGGACGGCGACGGCAAGAACGAGGTGGTGCTCATCACCAGCTCCGCCGTGCACGTCTACCGCTGGCAGGACCGCCAGCTGGCCCCCATCGCCAAGTATGAGGGTTCCACCCGCCTGACCAACGTGCGCGTCTCCATCGTCAAGTTCGGCGCGGACAAGTCCGCGCGCATCGTGGTCTCCGCGCACTTCGACAGGCTGCCTCAGTCCACCGTGCTGCGCCTGGACGGCAACAAGCTGGTGGTCGAGGCCGAGCGCCAGCCCTTCTACGTCGCCTCCGTGAAACTGCCGCCCCGCTTCCAGCCCCAGCTCGTGGGCAGCAAGGGCGACCGCAAGGAGCTCTTCGCGGGCGGCGTCTACGAGATGAACTACTCCGGGGGCAAGCTTTCCCTGGGCTCCAAGCTGACCCTGCCCAGCAAGGTCAACCCCTTCAACTTCGCCTACCTGCCCGAGGAGGCCGGCTACAAGCTGGTCTACGTGGACGACAACGACCGCTTGAACGTGGTCTCCGGCCGCAACGACGTGATCGCCAAGACCGAGGAGCTCTACGCCGGGTCGGGCCTGGGCATCGAGCACGACAGCCTGCTGCCCCCCACGGCCACGCCCAACGACAACTACCTCTGGTCCTACTACTACGTGCCGCTGCCGCTGGTGCCCGTGGTCATCGGCAAGGGCTCGGAACTGCTGGTGAGCAAGAACATCTCCATCGCCTCGCAGTTCTTCGAGAACTTCCGCTTCTTCTCCCAGGGCGAGATCCACGCCCTGGCCTGGGACGGCGTGGGCCTGAACCTGAAGTGGAAGACCAGGCGCATCAAGGGCACCGTCATGGGCTACGACGTTTCCGACATCGAGAGCGACGGCAAGCAGGACCTGATCGTGTGCATCAACACCTATCCCGGCCCCACCGGCCTCAAGAACCGCCGCACCCTGGTGCTCGCCTACGAGCTGGACGTCGCGTCCACCCAGCAGCCCGGGAGCTTCGGCAACATGGAGGAGGTGGGCAACTAGCCCGCCACATGTAGCAGGTGCTCGCGCTTTACGTTGCCCAGGCCGTGAACTCGGGGCTGGCGCTGGGGGCCGTCTACGGGCTCATGGCCCTGGGCTTCTCGCTGGTCTACAATTCGAGCAGGCTGATCAACTTCGCCCAGGGGGAATTGCTCCTCCTGGGCGGATTGGTCTTGTACAGCCTCTCCCAGGCCTTTGCCCTCGGACCCGCCACGGCGCTCCTGGCCACCGGGGTCTTCGGCTTCGTCCTGGGACACGTGCTCTACGCCAGCACCCTCGGCGTGATGCTCACGGCCAAGCCCCTGCGCCAGCTCATGCTCACCGTGGCCGCGAGCCTCATCTGGCAGGGCGCGGCCATCCTGCTTTGGGGCAAGAACCCGCTCAAGCTCGAACAGTTCGTCTCCCTGCCCCCGTTTCGCATGGGGCCGGTTTTCCTGAGCGCCAACACCGTCACCTCGCTGGTGCTGGCCGTGGCCAGCGTGGCCGTGCTCTCGGGCTTTCTCGGGTTCACGCGCACGGGCCGGGCCATCCGGGCCGTTTCCATGAACGCCCTGGCCGCCAGGCTCCAGGGCGTGAACCCCGTGCGCTCCCAAGCACTCTCCTTCGCGCTCTCGGGCATGCTGGCCGCGCTTGCGGCCATGGCCATCGGCCCCCAGACCATGCTGCGCTACGACATGGGCTTCGGCCTGGGCCTCAAAGGCTTCGTGGCCGCCACCCTGGGCGGGTACACCTCGCTCACGCGCGTGTTCGCGGGCGGGCTGATGCTGGGCGTCATCGAGGCGGCCCTGACCCTGGCCTTCTCGGCCGACCTCAAGGAAACCCTCACTTACTCCCTGCTCGTGGCGCTCCTGGTCCTGGCCAAGGCCCCTTCGCACCAGGGCGAGAAGGTCTAGCCGTGGCGCGCGAGATGCGGAACCTGGGCCTCTTCCTGGCCGCCATGGCCGGGCTCGGGGCCGTGCTGCCGGGCGTGCACCTCCTGACGCTCAACCAGCACCTCTTCCTGGCCTTGAACGTCCTGGCCCTAAACTTCTGCCTGGGCCTGGGCGGGCAGGCCTCCATGGCCACGGGGGCCTTCTGCGGCTTCGGGGCCTACGCCATGGTCATCGGCCTGGACTTCTGGCCCCAGGGCGCGCTGGTGATCGTCCCGGCCGTGGCGTTCGCGGCCTACCTGCTGGCCTCCTGGGTCAGCAAGCCGCTCGAGAAGCTGGGAGAAGGCTTCCTGGCCATGGCCACCCTGTGCCTGGGGCTCATCTTCGTGAACCTGGTGCTGACCTTCACGCCCGTCACGGGCGGCTCCAACGGCATGATGGTGCTCAACCCGCCCTCCATCCCTTTCGTGGGAGAGCTCACGGGCGACCGGGCCAACTTCGCCGCGCTTTTGATCCTGCTCGCCGTGGGCGGCTACCTGTTCGCCTCGCTGCGCGCCTCGCGCCTGGGCCGGGCGCTTTTGGCCTGCAAGGACGACGCCCTGGCCGCGTCCAGTTGCGGCATCGACCGGCTCTCTGTGCGCGCCGTGTCCTTCGGCATCGGCGGGGCCTTCTCCGCCCTGGCCGGGATGATGCTGGCCAACTCCACCGGGTTCATAAGCCCCGGCCAGTTCGACCTGGGGCTCTCGCTCAAGACGCTCCTCTTTCTGGTCATCGGCGGGCCGGGCAGGATCACGCGCCCGCTGGTGGCCGTGGTGGCCCTGGAATCCCTCATCGCCTGGTTCCACGCCCTGGGCGAGGCCACGGTGCTGGTGCACGGGCTGATCCTGGCCACGGCCCTGGTGGCCGGGTACTGGCGGGAGACCGGGAGGCTTCGTCTGTTGCCCCGCTAGACAAAGGCGTGTACTCCCTGCGCAACGACCATTTCATCCACCGGAGGGGGTATGTTCAAGTTCCTGGCCAGTTTCCTGCTGCTCACCTGTCTCGTCCCGGGCGCGGCCTTCGCCGCGGAGCCCATCCTCATCGGCGGAATCTTCGCCGAATCCGGCCCCACGGCCGAAATCGGCACGGCCACCCGCCTCGTGGCGGAGATGAAGCTCAAGGAAATCAACGACAAGGGCGGCGTTCTCGGCAGGCCCCTCAAGCTCATCGCCTACGACACCCAGTCCACCCCCGAGGTCGCCCTGCGCATGGCCCGCCAGCTGGTGGAGTCCGACAAGGTGCTGGCGCTGATCGGCCCCACGTCCACGGGCGAGGGCATGGCCGTGAAGAAGTACACCGAGGAGCGCCAGGTGCCCACGATCATGACCGTGGGCGGCGACGCCATCGTGCTGGGCGGCAAGTACGGCCCCTTCCAGTGGACCTTCAAGGTGCCCCAGCGCACCAACACCGCCGTGGACAAGATCTACGCCCACCTGAAGGCCAAGGGCCTGACCAAGGTGGCCCTGCTCACCGCCAAGGACCCCTTCGGCCAGGACGGCCTGACCGCGCTCAAGGAGCTCGCCGGAAAGCACGGCGTCACCCTGGTTGCCGAGGAAACCATCGACGCCAAGGGCACCGACTTCTCCGCCGAGGCCTTCAAGGTGGCCATGGCCAAGCCCCAGGCCGTGGTGGTCTGGACCATCGGACCCGCCGCCGCCATCTCCGCCAAGAACTTCGCCGAGTTGCCCGGGGACAAGCCCGTGCTGGTGCAGTCCCACGGCATCGCGGGCCCCAACTTCCTCAAGCTGGCCGGTGCCGGGGCCGAGGGCGTGATCATGCCCGCCACCAAGCTCATGGTCGCCTCGTCCCTGCCTGCCTCGGACAAGCAGAAGCCCGTGATCGACGCCTTCGTGAAGGCTTACGAGACCGCCGGGCTCCAGGCCAAGTTCCCCATGAACACCCACTCCGGCTACGCGGCCGACGCGCTGACCCTGCTGGTGGAGGGGCTCAAGAAGTCCGGCAAGGCCGAGCCCGCCGCACTGCGCGACGCGCTGGAGGGCCTGAAGGACGTGGTGGCCATCTCCGGCGTGTACAACGTGACCCCCGAGGACCATAACGGCCTGGGCACCGACTCGCTGGTGATGGTCCAGGCCAAGGGCGGGGCCTTCGTGGAAGCCAAGTAGCGCCCGACTTCGCGTGAATGAAGAAAGCCCCTCCCGGGAAACCGGGAGGGGCTTTCTTTGTGATGCGGGGGAGTGCCTTACGCGCCCAGCGCCCGTGGCGCGTGGCCGAGCGCCCCGTGGGAGTGCCCGGAATCGTGCTTCAATTCGTCGATGAGCCTGCCCAGCTGCTGGGCCTGGTGGGCGAGCTCGCCCACGGCCTGGGAGGACTGGGTCATGGCTCCGGAAGTCTCGTTGGAGATGCGGCTGATGTCCTCGATGGCGCGGTTGATCTCCTCGCTGGCCGCGGACTGCTCATCGGAGGCCGTGGCGATGGAGCGCACCTGGTCAGTGGAGAGGTCCACCAGCTCCACGATGGAGCGCAGGGCCTCGCCGGACTTGCCCGCAAGTTGCGTGGCTTCGCCGATGAGGGTCACGGTGCGTTCCACGTTGCGCACGTTCTTCTGGGTGCCGGACTGGATGCCCCCAATGGCCTCGCCCACTTCCTTGGTGGCCGTCATGGTCTTTTCGGCCAGCTTGCGCACCTCGTCGGCCACCACGGCGAAGCCGCGCCCTGCGTCCCCGGCGCGGGCCGCCTCGATGGCCGCGTTCAGGGCCAGGAGGTTGGTCTGGTCCGCGATGTCCGAGATCACGTTCAGGATGCGCCCGATGGATTCGGCCTGGGCCCCGAGGCTGGCCATGTCGCCCTTGAGCTCCAGGGCCTGGGCCTCCACCTGGCCGATCTCGCGCACGACCTTGTTGACCACCTCGGCCCCTTCCTGGGCCTTGCCCCTGGCCTGGCCCGAGGTCTCGGCGGCCTGGGAGGCGTTTTTGGCCACCTCGAGCACGGTTGCGTTCATCTGCTCCATGGAGGTGGCTGTCTCGCCCACGCGCCCGGCCTGGACCTCCGCGCCCCGGCTGGACTGCTCCACCTGGGCGGCCAGTTGCTCCGACGCGGATGAGATGATCGCGGCCACGTCCTCCAGCCTGGCCGCCGCCTGGAGCATCCCCTCCGCGCGGGCGCTCTCGGCCTGGGCCTTGGCCTCGACGGCGGCCTCGGCGGCCTTGGCCGCGGCCTCGGCCTGGCTGGCCGCGTCACGGGTCTTGGCGTCGGCCTCGGCGATCTTTTCCTTGAGCGTGGCCACCATCTTCACGAGCACCGCGTACACGCCGCCCGCGCCCTGCACGGGGCGGAAGCTTACGTCAAGGTCGCCCGAGGCGATCCTGCCGCCCACCTCGTGCAGGTAGCCCGGGTCCTCTCCCAGCTGCGCCAGCACGTTGCGGGCGATGACGTAGGCCAGCGCCAGCCCGGCTGCCAGGGCCAGGGCCAGGGAAAGAAGCAGGTTCATCCGGCCCGCGGAGAAGGACTCCAGGGCCTTGCCTGCGCTCTGCTCGCCAATTTTCGTGTTCAATGCGATGAGGACGTTCAGCTCCTCGAGTGCCTGCTGGATGAGCTTGGCGGACTCCCCGGCGGCCAGCTGCCCGGCCTTGTCGCGGTTCATCCAGGCCACCTTCTGGGTCTTGGCGGATTCGGCCATGTAGCGTGCCCAGAGGTCCCTGAGCTTCTCGAACTCCTTGCGCTCCTCGGCCTGCTCGGCGGTGATGAGCTTGCCGTAGTCCCCCAGGTATTTGTCCACGCTCGCAAGAACCTGCTTCATCAGGCCTTCGTAGCGCTGCATGTCCTTGTCTTCGGTGGAGAGGATGAACACCAGCTCGTAGCGCCGGTAGGTCTGCATGGCGTCGCTGATCCGGCCCAGGCTGACGATGCCCGGCATGGCGTCCTCGGCCAGCACCCGGGTCTGGGCGTGGATGTCCTTCATCTGCTGGATGGCGAAGAACCCGATGCCCGCGACAAGCAGGATGAGGACTCCAAACCCGCCGTACAATTTGGTGGAGAGCTTCATGACACTGCCTCTCGGTGTAACTGATTTGACAAATATGAGAAAAGCACCGAGGAGATCAAACAGCTATCTGTCGACTTTGTCAACCGGACCGAAAAGGGCGTGTTGGTAGCGCTCCACGGCCTCGAAGACCACCACGTCGGGCTTCTCGGCCTCCACGATGTGGGGCTGGAACCTGTGCTCCCAGAGGAAGACGCTGCGGCTGAAGCGCTCGACCAGGAAGGGCCAGGCCGCCGAGCAGAAGGAGTCCCGGAAGAAGACGGCCTTGGGCAGGGACTGGTCGCCCGTCTCGCGGATGATCATCTCGCGCCCGGAGAGCGTGGCCGGGTCCTTGTAGCCCCTGGGCCCGGCCGGTTTGGCCTTGTGCGGCGAGAGCGGGACCATGTCGATGGCCCGTTCAGTGATTTCGGCCTCCAGCAGGAGCATCTCCGCGAGGTCCCCGCCCGGGATGGTCCTTTCCTCAACGCGGTAGCCCCCGGCCAGAAGGGGCGGCATGGCCGGGAAGCGCTGGCGCAGGGCGTCCACGATGGCGGCCGCGCCCGCGAAAGCGCCCCAGCCGTTCCAGTGCGTGTCGGTCTTCCAGTAGGCCCGGCGCATGTTCTTGGCGGCCGCGAGGGCGGAGCGCAGGTCCAGGAAGGGAATCCGCGCCGCCTCCATGGCCCGGGCCAGCTGGTCCAGGCGGGTTTCATTGCCGATTTTGTGAAGCGACGCGGGCAGAAATTCGCCGTACACGCTGGACTTGTTTGGCGCGATGACCACCAGCATGGCCGAGCCGCGCTTGGCCAGCCAGTCGCGGCGGGCGGTCATGACGCCCACGGCCGCGTCGAGGTCGGCCTTGGAGTAGGGGATGACTGCCAGCCAGTCCTCCAGGGCCATCTCCATGTTGAAGAAGAGCCAGCCGTCGCGGCCCACGATGATGTTCTTCGAGGGCGAATCCCCGAAGACGGCGAGCTTCAGCCTGTTGCCGGAGCGGATCATCCAGTCGCGGAAGGGAAAGGTCTCGGCGTAGGCCTTGGCCATCTGGCGCGCGAAGGAGGAGAAGTCCGCCAGGGCCAGGGACGCGCCCGGCAGGGGCGTCTTCAGGCGGTTCTCCACGGCCTGGGGGCCTTCGGAGACGCCTACCAGGGACAGGCCCTGGGGCAGGACCAGCGGGGCCAGCAGGAGCACGACGGCGAGGAGCGAGAAGATGCGGCTCATGGCTTAGAATTGGGCGTAGATGAAGGGTGAGTGGGTGCCGGCGGCCAACTGCATGACGGCCAGGGCCAGGAGCGCCGGGGGCACGAGCGCGCCCGCCGCCGGGCGCAGCGGCCCCAGCCGGGCGGCCAGCCAGGGGATCAGCGGGAAGCAGCCCGCGCAGGCCACGGCGGCCATGAGCAGGAACTCGCGGTTCACGCGCACCATCCAGGTGTAGGCGAAGCCGTCGAAACCGAAGCTGAACATGGCCTGGAGGTAGGAAAACGCGGCGTCGAGGGTTGGGGCCCGGAAGAACACCCAGCCCAGGCCCACGGCGGCCAGGGCGTAGAGGTGCCTGGCCGGGCGGGGCAGGCCGTCGATCGCGCGCCCCAGGCGGGTGCGCTCCATGGCCAGGAAGACCCCGTGCCACAGGCCCCAGGCCACGAAGCTCCAGCTGGCCCCGTGCCACAACCCGCAGAGCACGAAGACGATCAGGAGGTTGCGCTGCACCTTCCAGGGGGCCACGCGCCCGCCGCCCAGCGGGATGTAGAGGTAGTCGCGGAACCAGGAGGAGAGCGTCATGTGCCAGCGCCGCCAGAACTCGCGCACGGACTGGCTGGAGTACGGGTAGTCGAAGTTCTCGGGCAGCTTGTAGCCGAACACGCGCCCGAGGCCCACGGCCATGTCCGTGTAGCCGGAGAAGTCGAAGTAGAGCTGCAGCGAGTAGCAGAAAAGGCCGAGCCAGGCCGTGCCCATGTCGAGGCGCCCCGGGGCCGCGCCGAAGGCCGCGTCCGCCATCGGGGCCAGGGTCCCGGCCACGAGCACCTTCTTGGCTAGGCCCACGCCCACGCGGGCAAGGCCCTCGCGCAGGTTTTCGAGCGTCATCCGCCCCGGTTCGCCGTCCATGTCCGGGAAGCGGGCGATGGGGCCCGCGGTGACCTTGGGGAAGAACGCCAGGAAGAGCCCGAAGCGCAAGGGGTCGGTCTGGGCGCGCACGCTGCCCCGGAAGATGTCCACGAGATAGGCCAGGGCCGAGAAGGTGAAGAAGGACACGCCGAGCGGCATGGCCGAGGGGCCGGTCCCGGCCAGGAACTCGAGCCCCGGGATCTGCGACGCCAAAAATCCCGTGTACTTGGACCAGCCCAGAAAGCCCAGGTTGCCCGCGACGCCGAGCGCCAGCAGGGCCTTGCGCCCCGCGTGCGCGCGCTCGATCAGCACGCCCATGGCCATGTTGAAGGCCATGGAGGCGAGAAAGAGCGGCAACGAGGCCGCGTCCGACAGGGCGTAGAACAAGAGGCTCGCCGCGAGGAGAAGCCCCTGCCGCCACGCGGCCGGGCAGGAGGCGAAAAGCCCCATGAGCACGGGCAGGAACACCAGGAGGAAGAGCGGGGAATCGACAGGCATGGGAGGGGATAAACCGGCCCCGGGCGTGTTGCAAGGGGCTCGCGCCCCAGAGTGCGGCGCAAACTCCCTTGATGATTGCCATCGTGGGATGCAGTTGCTACAGCTTGAACAAACGCCGGGAGCCGGGAGTCCATGCTTCGTTTTCTCATCACGGACGACGACGACGTCACGCACGCCTTCATGCGCCACATCCTCCTGAACCTCGGGGACGTGACCCACGCCTTCTCCGGGTACGAGGCCGTGGACGCCTGCGCCCGCGCCGTGGCCGAGGGCAGGACCTTCGACTGCGTGTTCATGGACATCCTCATGCCCGGCATGGACGGCTGGAAAACCCTGGAGGCCATCGCCAGCGTGCACGGCGAGGCCCAGGCCCCGAGGCCCAAGGTCGTAGTGGCCACCTGCCTGCCGCCCGAGGAGTGCCGCGAAGCCTCCGAGATCGCGTCCGAGGCCGACGGCTACGTCCACAAACCCTTCGACCGGCGTACTGTCCTCGCCGTCCTTGCCGGGCTCGGATTCACGCCGCCCCCGGCCAAGGAGAAAGACGAGGATTTCTTCTGGTGAGCCCCTCCGACACCTCGCAGAAAACCTACAAAATCGGCCAGATCGCCGCTCTCCTGGGGCTCAAGCCCTTCGTGCTGCGTTTCTGGGAGACCGAGTTTCCGGCGCTTAGGCCCGTCCGCACGCCCAAGGGGCAGCGCCTCTACACCGAGGAGCACCTGCACCTGCTGAGGACCATCCAGCGCCTGATGCACGAGGAAGGCATGACTCTTGAAGGTGCACGCCGCAAGCTGGCCGAACTGAAGCGCCGGGACGGCCTGAGAAGTGAGCTGGAGCGCGAGCTCATGGAAATCAGGTCGCTTCTGGAACCGGGAGAGGGACAATGAAGTCCGCACGGTATTTCACGATTTTCACGATGATCGCCCTGGCCTTCCTGGCGGCCGTTTTCAGCCGCGCCGACGCGCCCAGGCAGGCGGGCTCCGTGGAGGAGCTGGCCGGGCAGGCCACTGCGAAATCGGGCCAGGACGCCCCGCGCAAGCTGGCCAAGGGCGCGGCCGTGTTCGCCACGGACGTGGTCTCCACCCCGGCCGCCGCGGACAAGGCCCGTATCGCCTTCCTGGACGGCTCCGTGCTGGAGGTCGGCCCCGAATCCTCCGTGGCGCTCAAGGACTTCGCCTTCGACGAGAACGACAAGGACAAGTCCCGCCAGGTCATCGCCATGGGCCGGGGCATGTTCCGCTTCGTCACGGGCAAGGTGGTGGCCCAGAACCCGGACAATCTGAAGATCGAGAGCCCGCTTTCGGTCATCGGCATCCGGGGCACCACCACGGACCACTGGATAAAGTTCAAGCCCGGCACGGGCGAGCTCGAGAGCGAGCTGCACTCGCTGCGCGACACCAAGTCCGGCACCGAGGTGGTGGTGGACGCCGAAGGGCAGAAGATGGTGCTCTCCAAGCCCGGCCAGGCGGCCTGGGTGCGGCCCAACCTGCCGGGCTCCGTGCGCGACCTCACCGACGACGAGAAGCAGTCCCTGGGCAAGGGCCCCATCAAGCGCTCGCCCTTCGACCCGCCCGTGCGCTCGGGCTTCGTGGGCGGGGCCAACTAGGCCCGGCTCAGGGGAAGCACGAAAAAACCCGGTAGGGAAGCGAGCATTGACGCCAAGTCGAAATCAGGCATAAGCGCTTGAAATGGATGGTCAACGTTTCGGAGGGTCCGCGTTCATGAAAATCCTCGCCGCAGCCTTCGCCCTGGCGGCCGTGCTGACCGCGCCCGCCCTGGGCCACTGCTTCAGCTTCTCCGAGGAGGGCCAGAAGGAGTCGTCCGCCAGGCAGGCCGGAGCGGCCCGGAACAGGGCGCTTCTTTCCGAGCCCTGCAAGGCGCGCATCAAGGGCCAGAAGATCGCCCTGGTCATCGCCGAGCGCCACCAGGGCATCAACAACATAAACGCCTCCAACCAGGGCGAGCTCTTCGAGCTGCTCAACGGAAAGCTGCGCGCCGTGGGCCTCTCCACCATCACCCAGCAGGAAATCAACGCCCGCGTGGCCCGCGCCGAGGCCGAGGCCATCCTGAACAACGACCCGGACGCGGCCATCGCCGCGTCGAAGAAGCTGGGCACGGCGTTCATCCTCAAGGGGCTCATCTCCGCGCGCTCCGGGGCCAACAAGATGGTCCGGGCCAACGAGGTGGCCGTGACCATCAGCCTGACCCTCTCGGATTCCGCCGGGCGGGTGATCTCCCAGGTGCGGGCCTCGGGCCAGTCCTGGGCGGGCTCGGACGTCATCGGCGCGGCCATGTCCGTGCTCGAGGACGAGGCCGACTCGCTGGTGGCCAGGCTCTATTCCGATTTCTGCTCCCGGGGCAACTAGGCCCGCCCACGCCTCCAGGCAAACACAGCCACAAGGACTCGACCCATGAACACGAAGCTCACCAAGCCCGGTGCCCGCGCCTCGGCCCCGGCCCTCTTCGCCCTGCTGGCCCTGCTGCTGGCCGCCCTGCCGGGGCAGGCCCTCGCCCAGGGCAACACCATCACCGTCACGGCCGAGGGCCTGGCCGACCCGGGCGCGGACACCTACAAGCGCGACAAGGGCCTTTTGGTGGACGACCTGCGCGCCGACGCCAAGCGCCAGATCATCGAAAAGGCCGTGGGCTCCTACGTGGAGTCCTCCACGCTGATGCAGAACTACGCGCTGATCCACGACAAGGTGCTCTCGCGCTCCCAGGGGCTCATCAAGCGCGTGATCAAGGAGAGCCAGCCCTGGGTGGGCGAGGACGGGTTCGCGCACATGCTCATGACCGCCGAGGTCTACGTGGGCGACGTGAAGTCGGCGCTGAACGAGATGGGCCGCCAGGAGCGCGTGAGCCTGCTCAAGGACATGGGCAACCCGCGCATCTCCGTGCGCATCGACATCCGCGACGCCGAGCGCGGGGCGGACATCAAGCCCGAGCGCTCCGCCGTGGCCGAGAACATCCTCAAGGACCGCGTCAAGACCTTCGGCTACCGCGTGTGGAGCGAGGAGCAGTCCGTGAAGCTCAAGACCGAGCTCATGGAATCGAGCCAGCTCTCGGGCCAGACCGAGGCCACCATCTCGGCCTCGCAGGTCAAGGCCGCCGACTTCTCCATCATCGGCGAGGCCAAGTTCAAGACCGTGTCCGTGAAGCTCCAGGCCTCGGGCCTGAACGTGACCAAGTACGTGCTCACGTCCTGGAGCGTGAAATGCGTGGACAACAACACGGGCGAGGAGATCTACTACAATAACAAGGTGCCCCAGAAGCAGAGCTGGGCCGACGAGGACCAGGCCATCGAGGAGATCGGCCGCCTGATCGGCTCGGAGTTCTCCAAGGACTTCTTCGAGGAGCACCTCCAGGCCCCGGCCAAGAACTTCCAGCTCCAGGTGCTGGGCCTGCCCAGCTACGACGTGGGCCAGCTGGTGCGCAAGGAGTTCATCGGCCTGCGCCCGGTGCTCAACGTGGACTTCCGCGACTTCGACCGCTCCGGTCTGTCGCTCTACGAGGTGGAGTTCGCGGGCTCGCGCTCGAACTTCAACCAGCTGCTCAACGCCACCATCATCGGCCCGCTGAACGCCAAGCTGGGCGAGAAGGCCTTCACCCTGGACTCCTCCCACGGCAACACCGTGCGCATGAGCTACCGCTCCAACCTGAAGCCCGAGGAGCTTACCGCGCGCCTGCAGGGCAGGGTTCCGGCGGGCCTGGCCCAGGCCTCGCCCGAGCGCATCCGCGAGGTGGTCAAGACCGAGGACGCCTTGAAGAAGGTGGCCGAAGTGGCCCCGGACGCAGCCAAATCCGTGGAGGAGAAGGGACTGCTCAAGTCCGACAAAGCCCTGGACGCAGTGAAAAACTTCTAGCGTTGCAGAATTGTTTGGTGCATGAAATGAAGTAGTTAGCGCATCGATGAATTGCCACTGATCCGTTAGGCCGAGGATTGGCCGCCGGGGCGGAGACAGCATCGGGACGTACCCGGAGGACCGTTTCATCACACGACGCACAAGGAGGTGAGGGGATGTTCATGAAAAGGTTGGGGCTTGTCGTGATGCTGGCCGCGCTTTCGCTGGCCATGGGCTGCCAGTCGGCGTCCCAGAAGGCCAACCAGGAAGCGGACGCAGCCATGTACCAGCCGGTGGAGTACGCCAACGCGTCCAAACCCGGTCCGCAGGTGGTGGTCATCCCCGGGGCGGTCAAGTCCCAGAACGCCACCTTCGCCCAGAAATACGGACCGAACAACATCGCCGATTTCGCCGAGATCGAGCTCAGCAAGGCCAACTTCCCGGTGCTCGAACGCCAGGACCTGGGGGCCATGCTCCAGGAGATCGAGGTCGCCGCCAACCTCGGCGACGCCAAAACCCTCAAGAAGTTCAAGAAAGGCAAGATGCAGGCCACCAACTGGCTGATCCGCTTCGACATCATCAAGGCCGAGCCCGTGGCCCAGGTGGAGCGCAAGTTCGACGGCACGTACCTGGGCATCATCGCCGGTTCCGCCGTGGGCGCGGCCACCGACAGCTGGGTGGCCGGGACCGCCACCGGCGCGGGCGTGGCCTCCGTGAAGGCCGAGGAGGCCAGCGGCGTGTGGATCGTGGGCCTGCGCTTCAAGGTGCTCGACGCCAACACCGGCGAGCAGAAGGCCTCGGACTACTTCGAGGACAAGATGGAGATCTCCTCCAAGGGCGGCGGCGCGCTCGGCTACACCGAGAAGAAGACCACCTCCGTCTCCCTGGACACCATGGTGCAGCGCCTCGTGCAGAAGGCGGTGCAGAAAATCGACGCGATGAAATAGGAGGGTGCTATGCGCCGAGCTCTCAGCCTGATCCTCGTCTGCCTGTGCATGGCCGTGGCCGTGTCCTGCGCCAAGAAGGCTCCGCCGGAGCCCACCGCCCAGGAATATTTCGACTCCGGCATGCGCTACTTCAACCAGGAGAACTACACCATGGCCCTCTCGGAGTTCGAGATGGCCGTGAACAAGAGCCCGAGCTTCGTGGAGGCCAGGTACTACGTGGGCCTCACCGCCTGGAAGCTGAACATGCTCGACAAGGCCAAGAGGGCCTTCATCGACACCCTGAACCTGAACCCCAACCACATCAAGGCCCGCGAATCTCTGGGCGTCCTCTGCTACGCCACGGGCGACTTCCCCGAGGCCAAGCGCCAGCTGGAAGCGGCCAAGAACCTCAACTCCATCAACCCCGAGGTCTATTTCTGCCTGGGCAGGATCTACGTGATGGAAGGCCGCTGCCCCGAGGCCCTGGAAGTCTTCAAGAAGGGCATGCAGGTGGACTCCACCTACCTGCCGCTGAAGAACGAGTACGATGCCGCCCTGCGCTCCTGCGGCAAGGGCTCCGGGACCAAGGCTCCCCCGGTGATCTACGAGAAGAAGTTCCGCGGCGGCGGCAAGGCCATCGACCCGAGCGACTTCTAGCATGAAACGCATCCTTGCGGCGGCCGGGGCCCTGGCCCTGGCCGCCTTTCTCACCGTGGGCGCGTCGGGAGCGCAGCAGGTCCCGGCGCCCAAGGCCACGGGCGGCAACAAGGCCCTCATGGAGGACTGGGTCCGCAAGAAGCGGGCGCTGCGCGACCAGGTCGTGGAAGACCTCAAGCGCAAGGGCATGCTGCCCAAGGACGGCACCGTGTCCTTCGAGGCCCTGGTCAGGCCGGACCCGAAGAACCCGGGCAAGGTCCAGGTGGTCAAGATCCAGTCCCTGACCATCCAGGAGAAGCCCAAGGCCAAGCCCCTGGGCGGCGGCGACCCCATTTTCGGGCCGCGCACCCCCCAGGGCGCCACCGAGACCATCGAGGCCACCATTCCCATCGGCGGCGGACCCATGCGGGAGACCATCACCATCATCGAAGGAAAGCCCAGGGAGTAGCCCCGGCCCTGTCCAGGCTCCAAGGAGCACGCCATGCCAAGCACACGTCACGCAGCGGCCGTAGCCGCGATCCTGGCGGCCATCCTCGTCCTGCCGGCCCTGGCCCTGGCTCAGGGCAACAGGCAGCTCATGAGCGAGAAGATGGCCATCCAGGACATGAAGCGCATGATCGTGGAGTCCGTCATCGGCTTCAAGGTCAAGAGCGAGTCCGAGTTCGGCCTCACCGAGGACGCCCAGTACCGCGTCAATTCCAAGGCCGCCGCCCTGATCAAGGGCATCAAGGTCGACAAGATGATCTACGACCGGGACAAGGACGTGGCCCTGTGCTTCGGCCACGTGGAGCTCGGCCGCGTGCGCAACATCGTGGGTGAGAGGGTGGAGTTCAAGAACGTGAAGGTCGAGGCCTTCGGATTCGGCTCCATGACCGAAGCCTCCCGGCCGCCCCTGCGCGCGCTGCGCGCCGCCGTGCTCAACGCCTACGACCAGATGGCCGCCATGCTGGTTGGCGAGAAGATCCTGAGCCAGTCCCAGGCGGAAAATTTCATCCTGACCAAGGACACCAACCGCGCCAAGGTCTGCGCCGCCATCTTCGGGGCCTACGTGGTCAACCCGGACCTCGGCTCCCCCAACCGGGGCTGGGGCTGGGACGAGACCGGCAACGCCTTCGTGCGCCTGGCCCTGGACGTACGCAAGGCCCGCGACATCATGGGCAACCTGATCGTCTACACCGGCGGGGAGAACATCCTGGAGGTGATGGGGCGCGGAGCCCAGAAGGACGAGCTGGCCCCGCAGGGCCCGGACGGCGGCCCCACCATGATTCGCCCCGGCGCGCCCAAGACCCAGTACCAGAACCTGGACCTGCCCATCGGCCAGCCAAAGCCGCAGGGCCAGGAGGTCATCGGCAAGCCCGCCCAGTAGCCTTTGCGGGCTTGAGGCCCCGCAAAGGGGCTGGCCCGTTTGTTGCTCCGGGTGTATCGAGACGGCCGAGGAGACTTTCCATGACGAAATATCGTAACTTCACCCTTGCGCTGGCCTGCTGCGCGGCCCTTTCCTGGGCCGCCGGAGCCCGCGCGCAGGACCTCGACGGGGCCTTCGCCCCCAGGAGCGTGCCGGGACTTGCGCTCGCGTCCCTGGACGTGCCCGTGGCCAAGCCCGCGCCAGCGCCAGCGCCCGCCCTTACGCCCGCACCGGCCGAGCCCCAGGCCCCGGCCGAGGCCGAAGAAAAGGGCCTCTGGCGGCAGACCCTCGAGTTTTTCGGATTCTAACAACCGGAGGATCATACCCATGCGCCGCATCGCACCCGCCGTCCTCTCCCTGCTGCTGGCCGCCTTCCTGGCTCCGGCCGCCTGGGCCCAGGGCAACAAGCAGCTCATGAGCGAGAAGATGGCCACCCAGGACCTGAAGCGCAACATCGTCGAGGCGGTCATCGGCTACAAGGTCAAGAGCGAAACGGAATTCGGCCTCACCGAGGACGCCCAGTACCGCGCCGACACCAAGGCCGCCGCGGTGATCAAGGGCATCAAGGTGGACAAGATGATCTACGACCGCCAGAAGGACGTGGCCTTGTGCTTTGGCCACATCGAGCTCAAGGACGTGGTCAACGTCCTGGGCGAGCGCATCAGCTTCAAGGACGTGCGCGTGGAAGGCTTCGGCTTCGGCACCATGACCGAGGCCTCCCGGCCGCCCCTGCGCGCCCTGCGCGCCGCGCTGGTGAACGCCTACGACGAGATGGCCGCCACCCTGGTGGGCGAGAAGATCCTCTCCCAGAGCCGCACCGAGAACTTCATCCTGACCCGCGACTCCAACCGCGCCAAGGTCTGCGCCGCCGTGTTCGGGGCCTACATCCCCAACCCCGGCGTCAACGACGCCAACCGCGGCTGGGGCTGGGACGAGTCCGGCAACGCCTTCGTGTTCCTGGAGATGGACGCCCGCAAGGTCAAGGACGTGCTGGGCAACATGCTCGTGTACAAGGGCGAGAACATCATCCGCGTCATGGGGCGCGGCGCGCAGAAGGACGAGCTCTCCGGCAACGACGGCCAGAACCCCAACCTCGTGCGCGACCCCGGCTCCAAGACCCAGTACATGGACCTGAACATGCCCGGGTCCCAGCCCCCTGCCCCGCCGCAGGACCTGACCGGCAAGCCCGCGCAGTAGAGAGGCGCCGAACACGAACGGGGAGGCGAAAGCCTCCCCGTTTTTCTTTGCCGCCAGGCACCCGGCGCCATTGGCCCAGGCCCGTCTTTTTCCCTCAAAATCCCCAAGCAAAGCGAGCCAAGCACATGCGCCTGCCGAACATCACGGGCTTCCTACTTCATCTCGCGATCATGCTCGTCTTCGCCATGGCCTTGCCCCACTGCGCCATCGCGCAAAACGCCCAGCCCCAGTCCAGCCCCCTTCTCAGCCTGACCTACAAGATTCGTGATGTGCGCGGAAAGGAATACAACGCGAAATTCACGGACGGGAAATTCACCCAGGACAAGTTTGGCTCGCCCAACTTCGTTTACAGCGAGATCGTCGCACACGACACGGGCAAATCCGCCGGGAACGATTCGGACATTTCGATAGTCGTGACATCGACGGTCTCAGGAAAGGAAAGCAGGGTCGGGTCACGGCACAAGCATGACGTCTTTCTCGTCCGCGGGCAGAACAATGAGCGGAGCATCGCGCGCGCCCAGGGCTTCACCCCGGACATCGGCGTCGTGGTCGATGCGGCCGTCAGAAACTCCAAGGGATACGTCCGGTACATGGGCTACGGGAAAGGCGACAAGGACTGCTGCCCCATGTCCGACACCGCCTTTGAATTGACCGTAGACAGTTCCGGGGTTCAAGCCAAGAACATCCCGCTCGCGGATTTCGAACGAAACGTCGGTAACGTTTCGCTCGCGAGCATCATGACAAAGTACAACCATGGCGCACCGGGAGTGTTGTTCAAAGATGGCCCGCTTATGAGCGTCTTGTCGAAATTCATCGACAGGAACATCCTGCTGGACATATTCAGCATCGAAGGTCCAGGAAGCCTGAACGAAAAGGACGGCATCGTGTACTGGTATGAATGCGAGGCACACAACTGCGCCTATCATAACTACACGATCTTCATAAACAACAAAGACAAATCTGTCGACGTCCTTTACAGAAACAACAACTGTTCCCCAGTAGGTTCAAAAAACGCCTGGTATTCCTCCAACGGGAAGTCCAAGCCCCTTCCGGCATGCCTTGATGGAGACCATGAAATTTTATACAAACAATTCCACTCCAAGTGACACAACCCATTGAAGACTTATACTACGAGCATCATTTCCATTTTTGCGTGAATTTGCCCAAGCACGATGCATCAACATCCTGACGACACCGCCGGCGAGGCCTTTGCTGCTGAACCCGGCCGTCCCAAGGACGGCCGGCCGAGCCCCGCTCCCCTGCTCACTGTTTCAGGAGCCGAGGCCGGGCAGAAGCTCGTGCAGTACCTGGGCCGGGTGCTGGGCAAGGACGTGCCCGGGTCGGTGTTCATGCGCTGGATCAGGACCGGCCAGGTCCGCGTGGACGGCAAGCGCGCCAAGCCCTTCGACCGCGTGGAGGAGGGCCAGGCCGTGAGGCTGCCGCCCTTCGCCCTGGCGGAGAAGGGGTTCGCGGACGCTCCGGCGCGCGCCTCCGGGGAAGGCCCCCCGGTTTCCGCGCCGGAGCGGGAGTTTTTTATCCCGGGCATCGCCGTACTGGCCGTGACGGACCGCTGGCTGGTGCTCGAAAAACCGGCCGGCTTGCCCGTGCACCCGGGCAGCGGCTGGACGGACTCGGTGCAGACGCGCCTGGGCAAGGCCTTCGCGGGCGAGCCCTTCGTGCCGGTGATCGCCCACCGCCTGGACCGCGACACCTCAGGCGTGCTTCTCGTGGCGCGCACGCACCGCGCCCTGACCTTCGCCCACGAGGCCTTCCGCCAAAGCCTCGCGGCCAAGGAGTACCTCTGCTGGGTGCGCGGCCGCTGGACCCTCTCGGCCCTTCACGAAACAATCGAGATGGCCGACACCCTGGCCAAGTCCGGCGCGCCCGGGCGCGAGCGCATGCGCGCATCCCGGGACGAGGGCAAGGCCGCGCGCCTGGACGGGACCCCGCTGCTCATCGAAGACGCCAGGGCGCTTCTTTGCGTGCGCCTTTACACCGGGCGCACGCACCAGATCAGGGCGCAGCTTTCCTCCCGGGGCCACCCCATCGCGGGGGACGCCAAGTACGGCGGCGGCACGCCGCCCATGCTCCTGCACGCCTTCAGGCTCACCCTGGACGGCGAGACCTTCACGAGCCTCCCGCCCTGGACCGGCCAGTGGGCCGTACCGGCCTCGGCTCTCAGACCCTGACCCCTCCGGGTTCTCTTTTCATTCCCACCGTCGCAACGCACCTGGCCCGCGCCTTGGCGGCGGACTGACGCGCGGGTGCGCGAGGCGGGCCGAAACCCGCAGGCGGCTTTGCGCCGAGTAATGTTTCGGTCCGCCGCGCACCGGCGCGACGGCACGCCGCCAAGGCGCGGGCCGCTTGCCACGGCTCTTATTTCTTCCTCTTCCCCCCGCCCGCGCCCGCGAAAACCTGCCGGGCCATCTGCCCGATGACCACGGCCCCTGCCTGGGCCACGTTCAGCGACTCGAACCCGCCGGGCATGGGAATGTACACGTTGGCCTCGCAGCGCTTGGCCACGCCCGGGCGCACGCCCTTTTCCTCCCCGCCCAGCACCAGCACCAGGGGGAAGGCGAAATCCGCCTCGAACACGCTCACGCCTTCGGGTCCGGCCTCGGCCTTGTAAATGAAGAACCCTTCCTCCGCGCACTTTTCCAGGTCGCGCGCCAAGTTCACGCACTGGTGCACGGCCAGCCGTTCAAGCGCCCCGGCCGAGGCCTTGGAGGCCGAGCCTCCGAGCCGCGCGGCGTGGTGCCTGGGCACGATCAGCCCGCCGCCGCCCAAAGCGAAGAGCGTGCGCGCCAGGCTGCCGACGTTGCCGGGGTCCTGCACCTGGTCAAGTGCGAGCACCACGGGGAGCGGGGCGTTCCTAGCAACATCCAGAAGCGTTTCAAGCTCCACGAAGGCGCGCGCGGCCACGAACGCAGCCACTCCCTGCCTGCATTCGGGCACGGCGCGCGCCAGCGCGTCGTCCGGCAGGAAGCGAAAGCGCACGCCCGCCTCCCGGCAGGCGTCCAACAGTTCCTTGATGTCCTGCCCCTTGAGGCCCTGACGGAGCACCACCTGCTCCACGGTCGCCGGTTCGCGCTGCACCAGTTCGAGGACTGGTTTGCGTCCCATAACCACGTTGTCCATCGTCATGATCGTCAGTCCACCATGTTTGTTGTGCATCGAAACACGAGTCACTGATGTGAAACGCCGTTTCGCTGCTACGGCATTACAAGATTCTCACGAAAATTAGCAGTTGCTTTTTTTGTGTTCTTCGGTTAAATCCGCAAAAATCTTAGAAGAAACACAATAAATTCAAGCCGGAACACGGCCGCACCCACTCCCTCCCTCTCGCGGCCTTCAGCTCCGGAGGAAGCATGAACAAACCTCTCCGCTGGCTTCTCATCCTCCTTCTCGCACTGACGCCCGCGTGCGCCAAGAAGTACCAGGCCGACAACCAGGACATGAAGCCCAACCTCGATCCGGAGCTCTCCAACCCCGACTTTCTCAAGATACACCGGCCCAGGCCCCTGACCCAGCAGGAGAAGGACGCCCTGGCTTCCAAGACCGACATACCCTTCAACCTGGACGTCCGCGACACCGAGGAAGTCCAGATGTACCTCACCTACTTCACCCAGGAGCGCCGCGACACCGTGGAGCGCTGGCTGGAGCGCGCCGCGCCCCACCTGCCCTACATACGCGCCGTGCTCGCCACCTACAAGCTGCCGCCGGACATCATCGCCCTGCCCTTCATCGAGTCCGGGTACAACGCCATGGCCTACTCCCCTGCCGGGGCGGGCGGCATGTGGCAGTTCATGCCCGCCACGGGCAGGCGCTTCGGCCTGAACGTGGACTGGTGGGAGGACGACCGCCGCAACCCCTACCTGGCCACCGTGGCCGCCGCCAAATATCTTTCCGAGCTGCACGCGCTCTTCAACGACTGGAACCTGGCCCTGGCCGCCTACAACTGCGGCGAAGGCAAGATGGCCCGCGTGATCAACCAGTCCGGCCACAACGACTTCTTCGACATCGCCAAGAACCCCAACCTGCTCAAGCAGGAGACGCGCAACTACGTGCCCAAGTTCCTGGCCGTGCTGAAGATCTTCAAGAACCTCGACGCGCTGGGCTTCAAGCCCGTGAACTGGGGCGCGGGCCAGGTGCTGGAGGAGGTCCCGACGCCGGGCGGCACCGACCTGGCCGCCATGGCCGAGGCCTGCTCCATGAGCTGGGAGGAGTTCCACAAGTACAACCCCGGCTTCCGCAGGCAGGTGAGCCCGCCGGACCGACAGAGCCCGGTCTACGTGCCCGTGGCCAAGAAGGAACTGGCCCTGGCCTACCTGGCCGACCCCACCCGCGTGGCCAACCGGGGCATCAGGTCCTACACGGCCTCCGCGTCCGACTCCTGGTGGAACATCTCCAAGCGCACGGGCGTGCCCATCGCGGCGCTTCGCCAGATGAACCCCACCGTGGGCGACGCCGTGGCCCCCGGTCAGGCCGTGTACGTGCCCGTGGAAGGCTCCGCCCAGGACACCGCCCTGGCCGACCTGGACGAAAAGCCCTCCTCGGCCAAGTCCGCCGTGGCCGTGGCCAAGACCTACAAGGTCAAGCGCGGCGACAGCGCGGGCGCCATCGCCCGCCAGTTCGGCGTGTCCGAGTCCGAGTTGCTCAAGGCCAACGGCATGAAGTCCTCCAAGCAAATGATCGCCGGGACCACGCTGAACATCCCGGTCAAGGCCGTCCAGTCGGCCCAGGCCTGCCCGCCCGCGCAGGCCGCCGTTGCAGCGGCCTCCGGCGCCAGGACCGTGGAGGTCAAGAAGGGACTCACGCTGGCCTCGGTGGCTGCGGCCAACAAGGTGGACATGCAGGCGCTCATGGCCGCCAACGGGCTGAAATCCCCCAAGGACCTGAAGGCCGGGATGGTGCTCAAGATCCCCGGAGCCGCCCCGGAGCCCGCACCCAAGCAGGCCGCCGACGCCAAGCCCCAGGCCAAGCGGCCGGTGGAGCTGGCCTCGGCCCAGGCCGAGAAGAACCCGTCCCCGAAGGAAACCCCCAAGGACGCCTCCAAGGACGCCAAATCCCCGGCCAGGCAGGCCGCCAAGCCCGAGCCCGCTCAGCAGGCGGCCGCGCCCCAGAAGGCCCCGGCCCCGGCCCCGGAGCAGAAGAAGCACGCCGGGCCGATCCAGTACAGCGTGGGCAACGGCGAGACGGTCTGGAGCATCGCCCGCAAGTTCAACGTGAACCCGGTGGCCCTGCTCACCTGGAACAAGCTCGACCGCTCCGTGCAGCTCAAGCCCGGGGACAAGCTGACCATAAACGTCCAATAGTAGTGCGTGCATCAAGGCGGGGCAACGCCCCGCCTCACTCCTGCCCGTTGGTCCGCTTCTGCCTGGGGTTCATGCCCTGGGCGTCGAGCCCGCGCCCGGCGTCGTAGATCCCCACCACGTCCGAAATGACCTTCACGGACCTGGCCCGCTGAAAATACCTGCGGATGTTCAGGAAATCCGACTCGTACCCCCCTTCGCCGCCCCAGCCGCGCCCGCGCCCGGTCACAAGCTCGCGCGACACGCACAGGCAGAGTGGGTCCACGTTGCCCTGACGCACGGGTTCGGCCTCGGTCCCGGGCCTCGGCAGCACGGGGACGTCGAAGGCCCGGCTCACGTCGATGCGTGCGATGACCATCTCGGCGTCCAGGTGCGCAAGAAAGCTCGCCACGGCGTTCTCGGTGAAGGCGTTGTCGTCGTCCAAAAAGAGCAGGTGCGTGCCCTTGGCCTGGGTGATGAGCCGGTCGCGGATGAGGTTGCCGAAGTTGCCTGAGCGCGGGAAATCAACGAACCGGGCCGGAACCTCCACCCCGGGGCGCTCCCCCTTGATCCCGTCGAAGCCCACCAGCCACTCCACGGCCCCGGGCCCGGCCAGGCCCTCCTCCCGCGCGCGGCGCACGGCCGCGTCCAGGCTGGCCCCGGCCTGGGTCAGGGCGCGGGGCCTGTCTCCACGGCTGGGCGTGATCACGCTCAGGAGCACTTTGTTCGGGGGCGTCATGGTTCGCGTATAAGCCTTGGCGCGGGCAAAGGAAACCCCGCCGGGGGGCCTGCACCGGGCAGCGCCGAGGAAGCGCTTCCAGGAAATGCGGCGGCGTGTTATTAGGATATGCACGCGCGCGGACCGGCCCGCGCGCCGGGCGGCGCAGGGACAGCGCCCCCTGGAGACTTCCAGTGACCGAACAGGAACTCATCGCGAAAGCCTCGGACATCCCGGCGATTTCTGCCCGCGCGGCCCGCTCCTTCAGCGAGGCCCTGGAGCCCCTGGCCGCCGGGGTCACCGCGCGCATGCTGGCCTCGGGGAACGTCGAGATGCTGGTCGGCTTCGGCAACCTGCACACCATGGCGGACACCCATCGCCGTCAGGCCCGTTTCCTGGCGGCGCTGTTCGCCGAGTTCGACCCGAAGCTGATGATCCGCACGATATCCAGGGCCGTGGCCGCGCACAGGCCCTTCGGCTTCCAGGACCTCTTCTGGGTCGTCCAGCTCGGGGCCTGGAAGGCCGTGCTGGCCGACGAGCTGGACCGGGAAAGCGCGGACGAGATCAGGCCCTACTTCGAATGGCTGGACGTACACCTGCCGCACATCATCAATCTGGGCGCCCGCTAGGGCGCGCACACACTACTTCAAGGGACGGCGAGGACAAACGCATGACAGGCGTCTGGGACGGACTGGACAAGGAGCGCGTCAGCCGCGCGGTGCTCACGGCCTTCACGTCGGACGAGTACATGGAGCTGCTCGCGCGCATCAACAACGCCGAGACCCCGGAGGAGCTCGCCAAGGCCAGGGTCGACCTCAAGGACGTGATGGCTCTGTGGCGCCAGGAGTGCCCGGAGTACGCCTTCATGGTGGACTGCCTGTACCTGTTCACGGAGAAGATGGACCTCTTCCTCACCGGGGTGGACGAGTGAGCGGCGGCATAGGCGACGCCCCGGCCCGCTGCCCCTGGCCCGGCACGGACCCGCTCTACGTGGACTACCACGACCGGGAATGGGGCGTGCCCCTGCGCGACGACAGGGCGCTCTTCGAGCTTTTGGTGCTGGAGGGCTTCCAGGCCGGGCTCTCCTGGCTGACCATCCTGCGCAGGCGCGAAGGCTTCCGCCAGGCCTTCGGCGGCTTCGACCCCGAAGCGCTCGCGGCCTACGGCCCGGCGGACTTCGAGCGCCTGATGAAAGATACGCGCATCATCCGCAATCGCCTGAAGATCGAGGCCTCGCGCACCAACGCTCGGGCCTTCCTGGCCTTGCGGGAGAAGCGCGGCAGCTTCGCCGGCTACCTCTGGGATTTCGTGGGCAACCGGCCCATCGTCAACCGCCGCGAGGCCATGGCCGAGGTCCCGGCCACCACGCCGCTCTCCGACGCCATCAGCAAGGATCTGAAGGCCCACGGCTTCAAGTTCGTGGGCTCCACCATCGTCTACGCCTACATGCAGTCCGCCGGGCTGGTGAACGACCACTTCGTCTGGTGCTTCCGGCACGCGGAGCTCTCGGGCGCGTCATGAAAGCCAGGCCCCTGGCCGTGTGCGTCTCGACGAGCCTCGGGCCGTGGCTCGGCTCCCTGGGCATGGACACCGTCGTGCTCGACTCGGGGCCGGGCATCAGGGACGCGGGCGAGCTCCTGGGCGAGTGCGGGCTTGCGCCCGACGTGCTCATCCAGGAGGAGCGCCTGGCCCCGCGCACGCTCCTGCGCGGGCTCGAGCGGCTTGCCTGCCCCACGGTCTTCTGGTCCAAGGACCCGCACCTCAACCACTACTGGCAAGGCCCCTACTGCGCCCTGTTCGACGCGACGGCCAGCACGCAGAAGGACTGGATGGAGCCCCTGCGCCGCGCCGGGGCCAGGCGCACGGCCTGGCTGACGTGGTCCGCCCCGGCGGCCGCCTGGACGCCGCACGGGCAGAGGGAGCACGGCCTGGCCTTCGTGGGCCGGGTGAGCGAATTTCGGCCCATGCGCGAGCGTTTCACGCGGTTTCTGACCGGGCGTTTCCCCTTGCATCTGGTGACGGACGTGCCGGCCCACGAGGTGCAGGAGATCTACCGGCGGACGCGGGTCGCTCCCGGGGAATCCATCGGGGGCGAGCTCACGCACCGCCTGTTCCTGACAGCCCAGGCGGGCTGCGCCGTGATCGACCCGCTGCGCGGCAACGGCCTGGAGGAGCTCTTCGAGGTGGGACGCGAGGTGGAGGTCTTCGCCGACGCCCTGGAGCTGACCCATGTGGTCAAACGCCTGCTGGACAACCCCGGGGAAGCCGAGCGCATGGGCAGGGCCGCGCGCGAGCGGGCCCTGCGGGAGCACCAGCCCGAGCACCGCGCGCGCGCCCTGGGGGAGCTGGCCCGGGACACCGCGCGTGGCGAGCACCCGGACGCGGACAGGCTTTTCTGGCTGGCTGCCGGGCGCTGCCTGGAATCCGGGCTCCTGCCCGCGCCGCCGGAGGACGTGGTCAAGGGCCTGGCCGCCCACCAGGACGACCCTGACTGCCTGGCCGCTATCCTTTGCATCCTGGCCTACGGCGGCCAGGATCGCGACGCCCTGACCCTTGGGCTTCGCTTCGCGGCTCAGGGATTCGCCCCGGGCCACGCGGGCTTCAACGCGAGCCTCGGGGCGCTGGCTCTCAAGCTCGGCGAGCACGGGCTGGCCTTCAAGCTCTTCGAGGCCTTCTCCACGGCCTCGGGCGAGCCCAAGGCGTCCGACGCCGCCCCGGAGACCCTTTTCGCGGCCTGGGCCGAGGCGCTCACCCGGCGCGGCGTCAACCGGCGGGCCGGTTTCCCCTTCGACTCCAAGCGCCACCTGCCGGCCACGGCCAGCGAGTTCCACCTGATGAGCCTCGCGGCCAAGCCAGGCAACCAGCCCGTGCTCAAGAAGGCCGAGGCCCTCCTGCGCGGCCTGCCCGGGAGCGAGCCCTTCCGGCTGGGCTACCTCTCGGAGCTGGCCCTGAGAAACCCGGGCGACTTCCGCATCGGACAGGCGCTGGGGCTTCTGGACCTGGCCTGCTTCCGCGTGGAGGAGGGCCTGGAGGAGCTGCGCCTGGCCAGGGACTCGGCCCGGGCCAAGGGCCGTGAGCAGGCCTTCCTGCGCTCCCTCGAGGCCCGCGACCGGCGCGGGCTCGTTCGCGCGGCCCTCGACGGCCTCCCCTGACCCGGCTCGCTTCTTGCCCCCGGCGGCGCGACCATGCGCGCGACCAGGGAGAGACGCCAACTGCCGCAAGTGCTTCGGCAGGATGCAGAAGGTGGGGTCGCTGCACGCGCACTTCTCCAGGCCCCTGGCCGAGAAGATCGCGGCGGGCGGGATGGAGGCGCTGCGCGCGGCGTCGTGAGGGGGCACCCCCTACTTGCGCCTGGCCTCCATGAGGTAGGCCCTCTTGAGCGCCGGATCGTCGGCAACCTCGGCCCAGTGCAGGTGCAGGGGGTTCAAAACCGTGCGCCGGATTTCGGCGGCGGCCGCGAGCCTCTCCCCGGTGCTCACAGCCATCATCCTTTCAAGAAACCCCGCGAACGCCTTCGCCCTGTGCGCGGCCCTGTGGCCCGCGTCCACCTTGGCCTTGCCCGTCCGCCCCATGCGCGCCGCCTCCTCCGGGTGGGCGAGCAGCCAGAGCGCCTTTTGCGCGCAGTCGTCCTCGTCGTCCGGCTCGTAGGCCAGAAGCTCCGCTCCGTCCTCGAAGATGTCCAGCAGGCCGTTGCCCGTGCGCGGGGTGAGAAGCGCCAGGCCCATGGCCAAGGCTTCGAACACGCGGAAGTTCAGGTCCCCCCGCTCGGCCACGTTCAAGATCACCCGCCCCCTGGGGAAGAGCTCCAGGAAATGCCCCTGGCGCACCTCGAGCCCGGGCAGCTTCGCGGCCAGGCGCGCGAGGAACGCGGCCCGGCCGGGAGTAGTCGCGGGGTCCACGGTTCCGGCGAAAAGCACGTCCCAGACGGGCTCGGCCGGAGCAGGCGGCATGTCCGTCTCGTCCAGGGCGAAGGCCGGGCTCCAGAGCACGCGCTCCCCGCCCAGGCGGCCCTTGGCGAAGCGGGGCATGTCGTCCTTGAGGCCAGCCAGGCAGGCGTCGAAGGCCTGGGCGTAGAGGGGGTGCCAGGAGTGGATGTGGCTGTCCACGCTGTAGAACACCGTGAGGCACGGGTAGCGTTCGAGCCCGAGAAAGGGCGGCGGATGGCTGCGGTCGCCCAGCACCAGCACGTCGGGCTGGCCGCCGCACAGGCGCGTGACGTCCTCCCAGGTGAAGACGCGCGGTTCGTGGTAGGAATGAAGCGAAAGTCTGAACCCGAGCGCGGGCAGGGCCCCGGCGAAATATTCCCTGCCGAACCAGGCCACGCGCGCGCCCAGGCCGCCCACGGCTACTCCCTGGCCGCCAGCCAGCCGCCCAGGGCGGACATGACCAGGGCCAGAAGCAGCATGGCCCCGGCCTCCTCCAGGGAGAGCGGCTCGAGCCTGATCCAGAGGGGCGGCTCGTAGAGAAGGCTCGCGGCAGCCTCCTGCACGGCGCGCAAGGCCCCGAGCCCGGCCACGGCGCCGGTGACGCCCGTGACGGCCGCGCTCACGGCCCAGGGCAGGCGCACGAACCACTCTTTCGCGCCCACCAGGCGCAGTATCTCCACCTCGTTTCGCCGCCCCTCCAGGCAGAGCCGGGCCGCCAGGTAGGCCACCACGGCGATGGCCAGGGACACCGACACCGACAGCGGCACCAGCGCCTTCACGGACAGCGAGCGCAGGGCCGTGGCCACGTCCAGTTGCAGGGGGTTGATGCGCACCTTGTCCACCCCGGGCAGGGCCTTCAGGCGCTCCAGGAAGATGCGCGAGGGCCGCATGTCCTCGCTTTCCACCCGGAAGGAGGCCAGGGCCGTGGCGGGCAGGGGGTTGTTGCCCCCGAGCCAGGCGAAGTCGAAGCCCTCGCCCAGGTTCTTTTTCAGGTTCTCCAGCGCCTGGTCCGGCGTGAAGGCCAGAAAGTCGTCCACGCCCGGGATGGCCTTGATCTGGTCCCACTGGGCGCGCACCTTGGCCATGTCCTGCCCGGGCTTCCAGTAGATCTGGAACTGGGCGTGGCCCTGGTGCCTGCGCAGATGGCCGTCCAGGTTGGAGAGGAACAGGGCGAAGGCCCCGGCCAGGAAGCACGTGAGCGCCAGCGCCAGGGCGGACATGGCGTGCAGCCCGGGGTCCACCCCGATCTGCCTGAAGGCCCGGGCCAGGGCGCGGCTGACGAGCGTCACCTGGGCGCCCCCGCGTATCCGGGTGACACGCCCTCGTCCTCGTCCGGGGCGTCGGCCACGGCGTCGTCGTCCCCGCCGGAGAGCAGGAAGCCCGCCTCCAGGGAGAGCACCCTGGCCTGGGGCGTGGCCCGGATGATCTCCATGTTGTGCGTGGCCATGAGGATGGTCACGCCGTGGGCATGGAACTGCTTGAAGACCTCCATGAGCCGCATGGCCATGTCCCAGTCCAGGTTGCCGGTGGGCTCGTCGGCCAGGATGACCTTGGGGCCGCCGGCCATGGCCCTGGCGATGGCCACGCGCTGCTGCTCGCCGCCGGAGAGGCTGCGGCAGTCGAGGCGGGCCGTGCGCGTCAGGTGCAGGGAGGCGAGCACGGAGTCCACGCGCCGCCTGATCTGGTCCTCGGGCAGGCCCAGGACCTCGAGCGGCAGGCGGACGTTCTCCTCCACGGTGCGGTCGAGCATGATCTTGAAGTCCTGGAAGACCACGGCCACGTCGCGGCGCAAGAGCGGCAGCCGGGAGCGGCCGAGCGCGGCCAGGTCGTAGCCCGCGATGCGCGCCTTGCCGCGCTGCACGGGCAGGTCGCCGTGCAGCACGCGCAGAAGCGTGGTCTTGCCCGCCCCGGAATGCCCGGTAATGAAGGCGAACTCGCCCTTGCGCACGCGAAAGCTCACGGCGCGCAGGGCCAGGTGGTCGCCGAAGGCGTGGGTGAGCTGCACCGCCGCGATCATGGACGCCTCGCCGGGCCTAGCCGCACTTGGTGAAGCCGCAGGCCTTGCACACGTAGCAGCCTTCCTCGAACACCAGTTCCTGCGAGCACTCGGGGCAGGTGGGCGTGGTCAGGGAGGTGAAGTCCGCGGCGCGGCCCCGGCCCTGGAGGTAGCGGCTCTCCAGCACCCAGGCCACGGAGTCCGGCAGGGAGAGCAGCAGCCCCTTCTGCTGGAACACCGGGCTCTCGCCGCCGATGCCCTTGAGCTGGCCCACCACGTCGGCCACGTCCACGCCCGAGCGCAGCGCCAGGGACACGAGCCTGCCGATGGCCTCGGCCTTGGCCGTGATGGAGCGGCCGGACTTGCCGATGGTGGCGAAGACCTCGAAGGGCTTGCCGTCCACCTCGTTCACGGTGAGGTAGAGGTCGCCGTAGCCGGTCTTCACCTTCTGGGTGAAGCCGTAGCAGACGTCGGGGCGCTGTCGCACCTTGGACTGAGCGCGGTCGTCGGCCTTCTCCTGCTTGGCGCCGTCGCCGGTGCAGAGCACCTGGGCGGACTTGCAGCCGTCGCGGTACACGGTGACGCCCTTGCACCCGAGCTCGTAGGCCATCCAGTAGATCTTCCAGATGTCCTCCTGGGTGGCGGAGTTGGGCAGGTTCACGGTCTTGGAGACCGCGTTGTCCGTGTACTTCTGGAAGGCGGCCTGCATCTTGAGGTGCCACTCGGGCGCGATGTCCATGGCCGTGACGAACACGCGGCGGATGTCCTCGGGGATGTGGGTCATGTGCGCGATGGAGCCCTTGGCCGCCACCTCCTCCATGAGCTTGGGGGAGTGGCACTGGGCCTCGATCACGGCGGCCTCGAAATAGGGGTTGGACTCCACCAGCTTGTCGCCGTCCATGACGTGGCGCGCGAACGAAAGGGCGAACAGGGGCTCCACGCCAGAGGAACACCCGGCCAGGATGGAGAGCGTGCCCGTGGGCGCGATGGTGGTGGTGGTGGCGTTGCGGAAGGGCCCCTGCCTGCGCTCGGCGAACACGGAGACCTCGAAGTTGGCGAACGCGCCGCGCTCCTGGGCCAGCACCTTGGAGGCCGCCTTGGACTCGTTCTGCACGAAGTCCATGAGCTTCTCGGCCAGCTTGAGCGCCTCCTGGGAGTCGTAGGGGATGCGCAGCTGGTAGAGGAGGTCCGCGAAGCCCATGACGCCGAGCCCGATCTTGCGGTTGGAGCGGACCATCTCCGAGATGCGCTCCAGCGGGTAGACCGAGGCGTCGATGACGTTGTCCAGGAAGCGCACGGCCATGTGGGTCACGCGCTTGAGTTCGTCCCAGTCCACGCCCTCGCGGGAATCGTCGCACAGGAGCGCCAGGTTCAGCGAGCCCAGGTTGCAGGCCTCGTAGGGCAGCAGGGGCTGCTCGCCGCAGGGGTTGGTGGACTCGATCTCGCCCAAGGACGGGGTGGGGTTGTCGCGGTTGATGCGGTCCAGGAAGATGATGCCCGGGTCGCCCGACTCCCAGGCCTTCTGCACCAGGAGCGAGAAGACCTCGCGGGCCTTCAGGGTGCCGATGACCTCCTTGTTGTGCGGGGCCACCAGGTCGTAGGGCTCGTCGGCCTCCACGGCCTGCATGAAGCCCTCGGTGAGGGCCACGGAAATGTTGAAGTTGTTCAGGTCGCCTTCGCGTTCCTTGCAGCGGATGAACTCCAGAATGTCGGGATGGTCCACGCGCAGGATGCCCATGTTGGCCCCCCTGCGCGTGCCGCCCTGCTTCACCTGCTCGGTGGCGGTGTTGAAGATGCGCATGAAGGAGACGGGCCCGGAGGCCACGCCGCCGGTGGAACCCACCCGGGAGTTGACCGGGCGCAGGCGGGAGAAGGAGAAGCCCGTGCCGCCGCCGGACTTGTGGATGAGCGCCGCGTGCTTCACCGCGTCGAAGATCTCGTCCATGGAGTCGCCCACGGGGATGACGAAGCAGGCGGCCAACTGGCCGAGATCCGTGCCCGCGTTCATGAGCGTTGGCGAGTTGGGCAGGAACTTGAACGAGGTCATCAGTTCGTAGAAGGCGCGCGCCAGGTCCTTGGCCTTCCAGGAGCTCTTCTTGTACTTGGTTTCTTCGTGCGCCACTGCCTCGGCCACGCGCCAGAACAGGGCCCGGTCGTCCTCGACGGGTTTTCCGTCGGGGCCTTTCTTCAGGTAGCGTTTGGCGAGGACCAGGGCGGCGTTCTTGTTGAGGCCAGGGGCGGGAAGGTCGGCAGGGACTTTGGCGACGGGCATGAACTCTCCTTCGGTGAGGCAAGCTGGCACGGATGATTTTTCTGGAGCGCGGACGGATCGCCGCAGGGGGAAGCATTACTCCAGTCGGCGTTAAAAATCCACCGGGGCGGCCCGGCAAACAGGCCATGCCCAGGACGCGAAAAGCCCTGGACGAGCGCCAAAGGTTCGCATGTCCAGGGCTTTTTTCTCGGAGATTACGGCTGCGTCAGCTATCGCCCAGGTCCACCCCTTCGGGCGGCAGTCCCATGCCCGGGCTCATGCGCCTGCCGGTCCAGGCGGTTTCGTAGCCGCCCAGGGCCTCCACCTGCTTCCTGAAGGACTCGCCCTGGACCACCTTGAGCAGAGCCTGCACGCGCGGCTCCTCGAGGCTGGCCTCAGGCAGCACCAGGTCGTAGCGCTCGCGCGCCAGGGGCACGAAGTCGAGCTTCAGGGCCTTGGCGGCCGCATACACGCCAAGGCCGCAGTCGGCCCCGCCGTTCTGCACGTTGGCGGCCACGCCCATGTGCGTGGTCTCCTCCTGGGCGTAGCCGTCCACCCGGGAGGGGTCGATTCCGGCCAGTGAGAGGTGGTAGTCCAGGAGGATGCGCGTGCCCGCCCCGCGCTGGCGGTTGACGAAGCGCACGTCCTTGCGGGCCAGGCTGGAGACGTCCTGGATGTCCTTGGGGTTGCCCGGGGCCACGATGAGGCCCTGGTGGCGCACGGCCAGGTTGATCACGGCCACGGGCACGCCGGGCAGGTGCTTGTCGATGAAGGAGAAGTTGAAGTCGCCCGTGGCGGTGTCCAAAAGGTGCGCCCCGGCCAGGAGCGCCGAGCCCTGGGCCAGGGCCGCCAGCCCCCCCAGGCTGCCCACGTGGCTGGAGGCCAGGCGCATGGGCTCGTCCAGGCGCATGAGCTCGTCGGCCAGCAGGTCCAGGCAGATGTCGTGGCTGCCCACCACCACCAGGGTGCGCTCGAGCTCGTCTCGCGTCACCAGGAGCTCCGCCGTGACGGCCTCGCCCCTGGCCACGCCCTCCTTGTCCGCCGGGATGCGGGCCACGGCCTGGGCCCTGGTCAGGGTGGTGATGAGGCCAGCTCCCCTGGAGAGCGGCAGGGCGCTGAACCCGTCGCCCACGCGGCCGACCGCCAGGCGCAAGAACTCCGTGAGCCCGGGCCGCGACGGCGTCTCCCTGGCGAGCTTGACCTCCACCTTGTCGCGCTGGGGCTTTTCCGTGCGCGAGAGCCAGGCCGCCAGCGGGGCCAGGAGCTCCTCGAAGCAGACCACGCTGGACACGGGGTAGCCCGGCGCGCCAACGATCAGCTTGCCCCTGGCCACGCCCAGCAGCGACGGCTTGCCGGGCATGGCCTGGATGCCGTGCACCACCACGTCGCCGAAGCGCTCGATGACCGCGCGCGTGTAGTCGCGGCTCCCGGCAGAGGACCCGGCCACGATGGTCACCACGTGGGCGGGCGAATCCAGGGAGTCCTCCAGGGCGCGCGCGAGCATCTCCAGGTTGTCGGGCACGGGCGGACGCCTGCGCGCGTCCATGCCCCAGCCCTGGGCCAGGGCGCAGAGCATCACGGAGTTGGACTCCACCACCTGCCCGGGCCCGGGCTCGGGGCGCGTGGTGTAGTCGAGCACCTCGTCGCCGGTGGGGATCACGGCCAGGCGCACCTTCTCGTAGACGTCCACCTCCCAGACCCCGCAGGACAGCAGCGCGTTCAGGTCGTAGGCCGTGAGCCTGCGCCGCCTGGGCAGGATGAGCTCCGTGGCCACGATGTCCTCGCCGATGCGGCGCACGTGGGTCCAGGGGGCCACCGGGGCCTCCAGCATGGCCCGGCCCGTGTCGTCGAAGACCACGTGCTCGATCATGGCCACGGCGTCGAATCCCGGAGGCAGGGGCTGGCCCGTGTTGACCATGGCGAAGCCGGTCTCGGGAAAAAGCGTCACGGGGTCGCCCTCGCGCGCTGCGAAGGTCGTCTCGGCCTTGAGCGCGATGCCGTCCATGGCCGCGCAGTGGTACGAGGGCGAGCTCAGGCGCGCCAGCACCGGTGCGGCGGTCACGCGGCCCAGGGCCTCCTCCACGGGGATGGACTCCACCTTCACCAGCGATTCGCGGTCCAGGGAAGCCTTGGCCAGGGCCAGGGCCTCCTCGATGGGCACGGTGCGGAGATAGATGTTGCGCTTGACGTTCATAGGAGCATCACCTGCACTGTTGTCCCGGCTTCCAGGCCCTCCAGGCCCGCCGCGATGGCGGCGACCCCGTCGGCCTGCACCAGGGTTTTGAGCAGTCCCGACTTGCCAAGCACCGGATGCGCATCGGGGAGGCCTTTGCCGGTTTGCGCCAGGCGCACGCGCACATAGTCCTCCCGCCCCTGGCGCGAGGCCACGTTGCGGGCGAGCCTGGCCTGGATCATGGGGCGCGGGCGCGTGAAGGCCTGGACGTCACCCGCCAGGCGGCTCACGAAAGGGCAGCCGAAAACGAACATCACCACCTGCGCCGAGGCCACCTGGCCGGGCAGGCCCCACACGGCCTTGCCGCGCGAGCGCGCCAGGATGGTCGGCTTGCCCGGGCTCACGGCCAGGCCGTGCACCAGCACCTCGGTGCCGGGCAGCATGGCCAGCGCCTCGATGGTCAAATCGCGAACGCCAACCGAGCTGCCGCCGGAGAGGAACACCGCGTCCGCCTGCTCCAGGGCATCGGCCAGGGCCTGGGCGATGGCGCCGGCGTCGTCCTTGACGATGCCCATGTACCTGGGCACGGCCCCGCAGCGCGCGCACATGGCGGCCAGGGCCGGGGCGTTGGCGTCGCGGATCTGGCCCGGGCGCACCATGGAGGACACGGGCACCAGCTCGTCGCCGGTGGAGAGGATCGCCACGCGCGGCCGCAGCCCGACGCTCACCTCGACGATCCCGAGCGCGGCCAGGAGCCCGGCCTCGGCCGGGCGCACCAGCGTGCCCGCCGCCAGGACCGGCTCGCCCGCCACGGCGTCCTCGCCCCGGAGCATCACGTTCTCGCCCGGGGCCACGGCCTTGCGGATCTCGATGGCGCCCGCGCCCAGGTCCTGGGTGTGCTCCACCATGACCACGGCGTCCGCGCCCGGGGGCAGGCTCGAACCCGTGACCACGCGCACGCAGTACCCGGGCTTCATGGGCTCGTCCGTGACGGCCGAGATGTCCAGCTCGCCCGCGAGGTCCAGGTAGGAGGGGTTGGTCTCGGTGGCCCCGAAGCAGTCGGCCGCGCGCACGGCGAAGCCGTCCATGCCCGAGCGCGAAAGAAGGGGCAGGTCCTCGGGCGAGTTCACCGTGGCGGCCAGAAAGCGGCCTTGGGCCTCGTCCAGGGCCACGGTCTCGGCCCCGAGGGGGGGAAACGACGCCAGGACCTCCCGGAACTCCCGGGAGGACTTGAGTTCAAGATAGGCTTTTTCCATCGTTCATCCGCCGATGGCGGTCATCGGTTTGGCGCAGACCGCCCGCTTGGCGCGCTCCGCCAGGAGCTTGTGGCCCATGGGCTTGCGCGCCAGGGCGCGCCTGAGCACCTCGAGGACGCGGGCGTCGCCGGTCTTGGGGCTCCTGAGCAGCGGGCGCAGGCGGTACTCCACGTCGGAATAGAGGCACGGGCGCAGCCTGCCGTCACAGGTCAGGCGCAGGCGGTTGCAACTCAGGCAATAGTGGCCGGTAAGCCCGGAGATCACGCCCAGGCGGCCCCGGCCTCCGGCGATGGCCCACATGCGCGCCGGGCCGTGGCCCTCGTCGCCGTAGGTCACGGGGGAGATGTCGGCCAACCGCGAGGCCTGCTCCAGGATGTCCGAGGCGGGCCAGAGCAGCTTCTCGTCCCAGGCGGTGTCGCCGCCGATGGGCATGAACTCGATGAAGCGCATATCCAGGGGGTGGGTGCGGGCGAGCTCCAGGAAGGCGGGCAGCTCGCGGTCGTTGACGCCCTTGAGCGCCACGGCGTTGACCTTCACCTTGAGCCCGGCCTCCAGGCACTCGTCGATGGCCGCGCGCGTCTGGCGGAAGAGGTCCGCGCCGGTTACGCGCCGGAAGGTCTCGGGGTCGAGAGAATCGAGCGAGATGTTCACGGCCTTGAGCCCCAGGCCTTTAAGCCTCGCGGCCTGCCCGGCCAGCAGCGTGCCGTTGGTGGTCAGGCGCACGTCCATGTGCGGGACGGCCGTCATCACGCGCTCCAGGAAGCTCTCGAACCCGCGCCTGGTCAGCGGCTCGCCGCCGGTCAGGCGCAGCTTGGAGAGCCCCAGCGGCGCGGCCAGGAGGATGACGCGCAGGTATTCCTCGTAGGAGAGGATGTCCGAGTGGGGGATGGCCTGGAAATCCTGAACGGGACGACAGTACATGCAACGCAGGTTGCAGCGGTCCGTGACGCTCACCCTCAGGTAGTTGACCACCCTGCCGAACGAATCCGCGAGACGACCGCGGGCATCTGGATCATCGCTGGACATGGGTCCAGGTTATGCCAAAACGCCCATGATGGTAAAGAGGATCAACCTCCCTCGACAATTGGCATTAATTCCAGGAGGGAGCCGTGTCGAAGCGGCGTGCCCGGCCCGGAAGGCCCGCCGTCGAGCAGGGTGACCATGGAGGAAGGGTCCTTCACTCCGAGAAGCGCCAGGGCGTCCGCCACCGTGGCGCCCTCCGGCAGTTCGATCTCCGGGGGGGCCTGGGCAAGCCCGCCCGGGGCTCCGATGACACCCAGGCGCACGCGCACGGGCCTCTACCTCACCTGGTAGCCCTTTTCCTTCATGCACTCGTCCAGGGCCTTCTCGTGCACGGCCTCGTAGTCCCTGGTCATGGGCGTGAACGCCGCGACCATGGACGCGTGCGTCCTGCAGGCGTCGTAGTCCGCGCGGGCCTCGGCGTCCGATTTGCCCGCGTGGCTGACCCCGGGGCGGCCGGAACACCCGCACAGCATGGCCAGCGCGAGGCAGGCGGCGAAAATCCTCATGCAACCCTCCGTCTTGACAGATGAAAGGCACCATGACTAAAGACGCTTCCATGCGCAAGACCCACGCCCCCATGTTTTTCGTCTATTATTATTCCTACGCCAGCCGCCCTCGCGGGGCGTGGCCGGGCGCGCTGCCGTAGGAACAAACACCAGGCGCTCTCACCACGGGGCCGCGAACCAGGCGTTCGCGGCCCTTTTTCGTGCCGGGAGCGCGCACGGCCCCGGCGCGAGCTAAGGAGGCAGATCATGCACATCGGCAAGACCATCCGCATGGAGCGCATCATCAACCGCGACACCGGCAGGACCGTCATCGTCCCGCTGGACCACGGCGTGACCGTGGGGCCCATCGAGGGCATCATCGACATGCGCGACACCGTGACGCGCATCGTGGAGGGCGGGGCCAGCGCCGTGCTCATGCACAAGGGCGTGGTGCCCTGCGGCCACCGGGCCAGGGGCCGGGACATCGGCCTGATCGTGCACCTCTCGGCTTCGACCAACCTCTCGCCCTACCCCGGGGCCAAGACCCTGGTCTGCGACGTGGAGGAGGCCATCCAACTGGGCGCGGACGCGGTGAGCCTGCACCTGAACCTGGGCGACGAGTCCGAGCGCGACATGCTGGCCGACGCCGGGCGCATCACGCGCGAGGCCTCGCGCTGGGGCATCCCGGCCCTGGCCATGGTCTACGGGCGCGGCCCCAAGATCTCAAACGAATTCGACCCGGCCGTGGTGGCGCACTGCGCGCGCGTGGGCATGGAGATCGGCGCGGACATCGTCAAGGTGCCCTACACGGGCGACCCGGAGAGCTTCTCGGCCGTGGTGGCCGGGGCCAGGGTGCCCGTGGTCATCGCGGGCGGGCCCAAGACTCCCACCACCAGGGATTTTCTTCGCATGGTCTTCGATTCGGTCCAGGCCGGAGGCTCCGGCCTTTCGGTCGGGCGCAACATCTTCCAGCACAGGGACCCCACCAGGCTCCTGCAGGCCCTGGGCAAGGTCGTCCACGACGGCTGGGGCGTGGAGGAAGCCATGGAGGGGCTCGGGGAGTAATTTCCCGGGAAACGCGAAGGCCCCGGCGCGAGCGTCGCTCGCGCCGGGGCCTCGTCATGCGCGGCTGGCGGCGGCCGTCAGCCCTTGAGGTTCTCCTCGATCCACTTGTCCAGGGCCTTCTCGCGTTTCTCGAAACGGTCCTTGAAACGCCCCTTGAAGTGGTCCTTCTTCTCGGCGAGCTTGGTCCGCTGCTCGGGGGTCAGCACGCCGTCCACGGCGGCCTTGACCTTCCCGGCGTTCACGGCCATTTCCTCGCCGGCCTTGGCCAGATCCCGCGCGGCGGCGCGCACCGCTGCCTCGTCGCCCGGGGACTTGGCCATCACCTCGCCCATGCGTTCGTGCGCGGCGCGCATGGCCGAGCGCAGCGATTCGGACTGGGCGCGGTTGTCCTTGAGTATCCTGGCCACCTGGCTCTTCTGCCCGGGGCTCAGGTCCAGGTCCTCGATCATTTTGACGATGCCCGCCCCGTGGTCCGGCGGAGGGGGAGGCCCGTCGTGCCTGCCGGCCTCGGCCGCCAAGGCCTGGCAGGCCAGCAGGGTCACCAGGGCGATGGCCGCTGTCATGCGTTTCATGTTCGTTCTCCTTGCGTGCTGTGAGTGAGCATGCTCACCGTGTAGGTACCTTTGGGGAGCGAAAATGTTACGCCCCTGCGCGAAGAAAACCCGCCGCGCGCCCCCGTATTGATTTCCGGCCGCTAGAGTGTATTCATCTTCTGGTCCGGCCCCGCGCCAGCCTGGCGCAGACACGGCCGGGAGGAGGCGACCATGAAGCCAGTCATCGCCCTGCTGGGCGCGGCGGCCCTGGCCCTGGCCCTGGCCGGTTGCGGCCCGGCCAGGCCCATGACCGAATCGGAGTTCAAGGGGTTCTGCTACCAGTACCCGGGCAGCCGCCACCAGGGCTGCGAGACCATCGGGCCGTGCGACGAGTACACCCCGGTGATGTCCAGGCAGCACGCCTCGCTGCAAGCCTGCGTCGAGGACTGCAATTCCGTGTACGAGGACCAGTACAAGAGGCGCGGCTTCACCGCCTGTCAGGGAGCCTCGGAGAACGCCAGGGACTGGTGCATGCGCTACTGCCGCTCGGCCTACGCGAAGTGAGGCGCCCGGCCAGCCCGGACGCCTTCAAGACAAAGGAGATCCGCCATGGAATGGGTTGAGAAAGTCAAGAGCTTCTTCGCCGGAGAGAAAAAGGACCTGAACGATCCCGAGGTGCGCAAGCAGGCCTTCTTCCTGCTCTCGGAGATCTACGGCACGGCCCGCTGGGACGAGTTCGCCATGACCGTGCGCCAGACCATCATCACCCGCCACCCCGTGCAGAAGCCCTCCTTCGCCGAGATGGAGGCCGAGATGCGCGAGGTGCACAAACTTTTCGAGCCCTGGCTGGCCTAGCGGGGAGCTGCCCCGCGAGGGCGCTGCCCTCGACCCATCACCAGGCTCCGCCCTGGACCCTGGGGGCGGATGCCTGCCCCCAGGCCCCGGCGAGAGCTTCGCGGGCTTCACCGCCCGTATGATCCCGCGCGACAATAAGCGAAGCCCCCCTGATCCGCGCCTGCGCGGACCAGGGGGGCTTCGCCTTGTTTCGATATTTACCCCCGCCCGGCGGGCAGCGCCGCCTGCCCGGCCCCGCCGGACTTCAGGTCTTCGATCAGGTTGGCGAGCACGCGGTTCTGCTCGGCCAGTTCCTCCACCGAGGCGCTGGCGTGGCGCATGCTGGCCGCCACGTCCATGGAGAGGCGGTTCACGTCCTCGACGGTGCGCGTGATCTCCTCGCTGGCCGAGGACTGCTCCTCGGCGGCCGTGGCGATGGAGCGCACCTGGTCGGCCGCCAACTCCACCAGCGACACGATGTCCTTGAGGGCCTCGCCGGACCTGGCGGCCAGGGCCGTGGCTTCCTCGATGGTCTTGGCGGAGCGCTCCACGTTGCGCACGTTCTTCTGCGTGCCGTCCTGGACGGCGCTTATGGCGTCGCCCACCTCCTTGGTGGCGGTCACGGTCTTCTCGGCGAGCTTCCTCACCTCGTCGGCCACCACGGCGAAGCCGCGCCCGGCCTCGCCCGCGCGGGCCGCCTCGATGGCCGCGTTCAAGGCCAGGAGGTTGGTCTGGTCAGCGATGTCCGAGATCACGTTCAGGATGCGCCCGATGCCCTCGGCCTGACGGCCCAGGCCGTCCATGTCGTTCTTCATCTCGGCGGACTGGGCCTGCACCTCTGCGATGCCCGTGACCACGCGGCCCACGATCTGGGCCCCCTCCTCGGCCTTCTGCCTGGCCCTCCCGGCCGTGTCGGCGGCCTCGGAAGAGTTGCGGGCCACCTCGAGGATGGTCGCGTTCATCTCCTCCATGGCCGTGGCGGTCTCGCTCACGCGCTGGGTCTGGACCTCCGAGTTGCGCGCGCAGGTCTGGATTTCCGAGGCCAGTTCGCCCGAGGCCGACGTGGCCACCTCCACCACGCCTTCGAGCTTCACGGCCGCGTCCATCATGCCCTCGACCCTCGCGGACTCGGCCCTGCTGCAGGCTTCCTGGGCCTCGCCCACGGCCCTTTGCGCGATGGCCGTCTGCTCCTCGGCCTCGGCGGTCTTGCGGTTGGCGGTGCCGATCATCTCCTTGAGCTTGTCGACCATGACATCGAGCGAATGCCCGAGTTTGCCCAGTTCGTCGGTGCGGTTGAGCGCGAGCTTCTGGCCCAGGTCGCCCTCGGCCACGGCCCCGGCGAAGCCCACGCACCTGTTAAGCGCGGAGAGCATCTGCCCCACCACGATGATCACGGCCAGACACACCAGCACGATGCCCGCCCCGCCGATGAAGAGGCTCGTGTTGCGCACCGCGCTCGTGGCCCCGGCGATGTCGGCCGCGTTCACCGTGACCACCACGATCCAGCCCGTGGTCTTGGACTTGGCGAACACGGCGGTCTTCTCGGTGTCGTTGAACGTGTACTCGAGCCGCCCGGTGCCCATGGAGAGCAGCCGCTTGCCCCAGTCGAACTCGCTCAGGTTGAGCTTCAGCAGCAGGGACTTGTCCGGATGGCAGACCACGGTCCCGCCCTTGTCCACGATGAAGGCGTAGCCGCCATGGCCCACCTTCACGGGGTCGATCATGTCCAGGGAGAACTTGCCCAGGTCCACGCGGAAGTAGATCACGCCCGCCACCTTGCCCGAGTGGCGCACCGGGGCGGCCACGAGGATCACCGGGCGGTTCGTGACGCGGCTCATGACCGGCTCGGACACGTTGGTCTCGCCCGCCATGGCCTTCTTGAAGTAGTCGCGGTCAGAAAAGTTGCCGGTGCTCTGCTGGTCCGAACTGGCGATGACGTCGCCCTTGGCGTTGAGCAGGTTCACGGACTGGATGGACGAATCGAACTTGGCGAGGTCCGTCAGGGCCTCGACGGCCTCGCGGCGCACCTTGTCGTCGGGCCCCTCCGGGGCGAGCATCCTGACGACCTTCTCGTTCTTGGCCTCCAGCACGGCCATGCCGAGCAGGCCGTCCACGAAACTCGTGAGCCCGGCCTCGGTTCCGCGCGCGATGTTCTCCGAGGCCGAAAGCAGCTCCTTCCACAACTCCTCGGACGCCTTGCTCGAGGAAAAGTAGCTCGCGAGCCCCATGCAGAGAATGACCGCCCCCACCGTCGGAACCAGCAGTTTCACCCTGAGTCCCACGTTCATGACGCCAGCCCCTTTTTAAAGTCACGTTAGGTTGAGAAATGGGAATCCTTCCCATGAAATCACATAGATCGTGTTTCAGGTCAATGGAGAGCGGCGGAGAATATACTTAGACGGCTCAGGATCGGATTTGCAGGGGAAGGGGTGGCCGGCAAGAGAATCGGCCGTGCGGTGTGTTTTTTCGAAAAGACGGCCTGCCGGAACGATCCATCAACCCCGAAGCGGCAACGATGCATGCGCCCCACATAGAGCACAAGCGACAGAGGCATCAAAACGCCTCTGTTTTTCATGCAATCCTACCTTGCAAGGGCGGCTCGCTTTTCCGATACCATCGTCAGACCGAAACGCCCCATAATGACCGCAAAAGGAGACAAGGCCCGCATGAACCCATCCACCGTGATCACCAGATCTCTCGCGACGCTCCTGTCATGCTTATTGTTCATGAGCATTACATGCCAACAACTTCATGCGGCGCAACCAGGAAGCGATGATAAATCCTCTGCCGGCGGCAATATCAAGCTCGGCAAGAAATCGATCAAATTCTTTGATGCAATGCTCTATCAGTCTGAATCTAAAGAAAATGATCGCACTCCATATATCACTCAAATAACAATGAACAAGAAAACTGTTTACACCATAAAAGACAACGCCATCGCCATGGAATCCGCGTCTGTCATCAACAACTTCCCGGCGAACGGCATGACGACCCTGGCGATGAGCCACTTCAGCGGCGGCGCGCACTGTTGCTTCACGGAGTACTGGTTGACGCGCGACACCAACGGCAGGATGACGATCACGCGGCTCTCCCAGGGAAACGCCGGAGAGCCCATGAGCATCGACGAAAAAACCACATGGCCCATCCAGATTGTTGACGACGGTTTGGCCTACTACAACGTCAAGAGCGGGAAGAAGGAGTTCTCCCTGAGCTTCGCGGAATCGCCCCAGTTCCTGCGTCACCTCGTGTACGGCGCGACCGGCTGGCGCGTGGACAAGCCCGGGGAATTCGCCGCCGAATACAAAAAGCGCATCGAACGCCTGAAAAAGGACAAAGCCGCGGGAAGGGGGCCCGGAGGACAGACGGCCTCGGCCATGACCGTCGCGTATTATGAACTCATGTCCGGCGAGAACGAAAAGGCCGTGTTCGAGAAATTCAAGAAGATGCTGCCCAGGGATACCGCCCCCCTCGCGGAGGCCATCTTCGCCGACGTCGCGAAGCAGGTGAACAAGTTCAACCCGCTCGAGACAACCGTCCTGCGCTAGGCGGATCGGACAATCAGGCAGGCAGGGACGCGGCGGGGGGAGCGAGAGCTACCCCCCGTTCTCCTGGCGGTCCAGGTTGCGATAGTTGATCGCTTCGGCCAGGTGCTCCACGCGGATGGACTCCATGCCGTCCAGGTCCGCGATGGTGCGCGAGAGCCTCAAAATCCTCGTGTGCGCCCGGGCCGAGAGCCCGAGCCTGGAATTGGCCATCTCCAGGAAGCGGTGGCAGTCGTCCCCCACGGGGCAGAACGCGCCCAGCGCCTTGCCCGAAAGCTCGCTGTTGGTGCGGATGCCCGTGCCCTTGAAGCGCTCCTCCTGAAGGCTCCGCGCCTTTTGCACCCTCCCGCGCATGGTGGCCGAATCAACGCGCCCGGCCTGGGCCTTCAGGTCCTTGTAGGGCACGGCCGGGACCTCCACCTGCAAATCTATCCTGTCCAGGAGCGGCCCCGAGAGCTTCGAAAGATACCCCCGCACCCGGGACCCTGTGCAGGTGCAGGCGTGGCGGTCGTCGCCACGAAAGCCGCAGGGGCAGGGGTTCATGGCCGCCACGAGCATGAACTCCGCCGGATACGTCAGGCTCATGCTGGCCCGGGCGATGGTCACGCGGCCGTCCTCGATGGGCTGGCGCAGCACCTCGAGCACGCTTTTCTTGAATTCGGGCAGCTCGTCCAGAAAGAGGACGCCCCGGTGGGCCATGGACACCTCGCCCGGCCTGGGCACGCTGCCCCCGCCGATGAGCCCGGCGTCGGAGATGGTGTGGTGCGGAGAGCGGAACGGGCGCACGGTGATCAGCCTGCCGCCGCGCGTGAGCTCCCCGGCCACGGAGTAGACCCGCGTGACCTCCAGGGCCTCGTCGAAGCCCAAGGGCGGGAGCACCGTGGGGATGCGCTTGGCCAGCATGGTCTTGCCCGATCCCGGAGGCCCCATGAACAGGAGGTTGTGCCCGCCGGCGGCCGCGATCTCGATGGCCCGCTTGGCGTGCTCCTGGCCCTTGACCTCGGAAAAATCCAGGGGGAACGGCCCGCCGTCCGGGTCCAGCGCGGACTGGTCGAAGGCAGTGGGGGAGAGCGCGTCCTCGCCGGACAGAAAACGCACGGCCTGGTCCAGGGTGTCCACGGCGTAGACCGCCAGGTCCTTGACCACGGCCGCCTCCTGGGCGTTGCCCGAGGGCACGAGGAGCCCCCGCGCGCCCTCCTGCCTGGCGCGGATGGCCAGGGGCAGCACCCCGGGCACGGGCAGGAGCTCGCCCGTGAGCGAGAGCTCCCCCGCGAAGTAGTACCCGCCCACCGCCTCCGGGGCCAAGACCTCGGCGGCGGCCAGAAGCCCCAGGGCCAGGGGCAGGTCGTAGCCGGAACCCTCCTTGCGCACGTCGGCCGGGGCCATGTTCACGGTGATGCGCGAGGGCGGCAGCCTGAAGCCCCGGTTCTTGAGCGCCGCGAACACGCGCTCCTTGCTCTCGCGCACCGCGCCCTCGGCCAGGCCGACCATGGTGAAGCTGGGCATGCCCTGGCGGGCCAGGTCGGTCTCCAGGACGACGGTGTGGGCCTCCACGCCCGCCAACGCGGCGCACAGAACTCGTGACAGGGCCAAGCGGACCTCCAGAACGCCTTCGCGAACAGCCTTGCGGCCCAGGCGCATCGATTCGGCGCAGCATATGCGCTTTCCCGATTTCAATCCAGCCTTGCCGGACGGCCCTCCCCGGGGCGGGGCGCAAAAAAAGCCCCGTCCGCGAGGGACGGGGCCGTTCGTTCGCGAATGGCGGGGGCGCTAGCGGATGATCTGCCCGAAGCGGCCCCAGCGGATCTCGCCGGAACCCCAGGACCAGTAGATCACCCAGGCCTTGCCCCTGATGAACTCGCGGGGCACGAAGCGCTTGTCCTCGCGCCAGTAGCGCGAGTCCATGGAGTGGTCGCGGTTGTCGCCCATGACGAAGTACTGCCCCTCGGGCACCTTCACGGGGCCGAAGTTGGGCCTGCCCCCGCCCCTGGGGTCCAGGCGCTTGTAGGGCTCGTCCACCTTCTGGCCGTTGCGGTAGAGCACGTTGTCGCGCAGCTCCACCGTGTCGCCGGGCAGGCCGATGATGCGCTTGATGTAGTCCAGGTCGCGGTCCTCGGGGTACTCGAAGACGATGACGTCGCCGAATTCGGGGTCGCTGACCTTGTAGGCGGACTTGTCCATGAAGGGCGGCTTGATGTCGTAGGCGAACTTGCTCACCAGCAGGTGGTCGCCCACCAGCAGGGTTTCGACCATGGATTCCGACGGGATCTTGAAGGCCTGCACCACGAAGGTGCGGATGATGAGCGCCAGGACCAGCGCGACGGCCAGGGCCTCGACGTATTCCTTGAGCAGTTTCTGCCAGCGCGGATTCATTGGGTTTCCTTTTGTGGTGCGGAAACGCCGGGCAAAGGCCCGCGCGCTCCCGTCAGGGGGTATCTCCGCCCCCTTCAAGCCCCACTTACCGGGGCGCGGGTTATTCGCCTGCCTTCAGCGCGGCCAGGAACGCTTCCTGGGGCAGCTCCACGTTGCCCATGCGTTTCATGCGCCGTTTGCCCTCTTTCTGCTTTTCCAGGAGCTTGCGCTTGCGGGTGATGTCGCCGCCGTAGCACTTGGCGATGACGTCCTTGCGCAGGGGGGCCACCCGCTCGCGCGCGATGACCTTGGCTCCGATGGCCGCCTGGATCACCACCTCGAACATCTGGCGGGGGATGACCCGCTTGAGCTTGAGCGCCACGTCGCGGCCCAGGTAGTAGGCCTTGTCGCGGTGCACGATGACGGCCAGGGCGTCCACCGGGTCGCCGTTGAGCAGGATGTCCAGCTTCACCAGGTCCGAGGCCCGGTAGTCGATCAGCTCGTAGTCCAGCGAGGCGTAGCCGCGCGTGCCGGACTTCAGGCGGTCGAAGAAGTCGTAGACGATCTCCGCGAAGGGCAGCTCGTAGGTGATGATCACCCGGGTGGCCGTCAGGTAGCGGATGTCCTTCTGGATGCCGCGCTTCTCCTCGCAGAGCTTGAACACGTTGCCCACGTACTCGCCCGGCACGTGGATCTCCACGCGGGCGTAAGGCTCGTACAGGGTGGCGGTGTCCTGCTGGCGCGGCAGCTTGGAGGGGTTGTCGATGGAGATGGTCGTGCCGTCGGTTCTCTCCACTTTGTAGACCACCGACGGGGCCGTGGCGATGAGCTCCACCTGGAACTCGCGCTCCAGCCTCTCCTGCACGATTTCCATGTGCAGAAGGCCCAGGAAGCCGCAGCGGTAGCCGAAGCCCAGGGCCTGGGAGGTCTCGGGCTCGAAGGTGAAGGCCGCGTCGTTCAACTGGAGCTTTTCCAGGGCGTTTTTCAGCTGCTCGTAGTCGCCCGCGTCCACGGGGTAGAGCCCGCAGAAGACCATGGGCTTCACTTCCTTGAAGCCGGGCAGCGCCTCCTGGGCGGGGTTCTCCGCCAGGGTGATGGTGTCGCCCACGCGGGCCTCGTGCAGGTCCTTGATGGAGGCGCACAGAAAGCCCACCTCCCCGGGCCCGAACTCGGCCACGTCCACGGGGCCGGGCGAAAACACGCCGAGCCTCGTGACCTCGAAGGTCGCGCCGGTGGAGAACATCCTGATCTTCTGGCCGAGCTTGAGCTCTCCGTCCATCACCCGGAAGAGCACCACCACGCCCTGGTAGGAATCGTACCAGGAGTCGAAGATCAAGGCCTTGAGCGGGGCCTTGGCGTCGCCCTTGGGCGGCGGCAGGCGGTCCACGATGGCCTCGAGCACGCCTTCCACGCCGAGCCCGGTCTTGGCCGAGACGGCCACCGCCCCGGAGGTGTCCAGCCCGATGCCCTCCTCGATCTCGGCCTTGACCCGGTCCGGGTCGGCCGATTGCAGATCGATCTTGTTGAGCACCGGGATGATCTCCAGGTCGTTGTCCAACGCAAGAAACACGTTGGCCAGGGTCTGGGCCTCCACGCCCTGGGTGGCGTCCACCACCAGAAGCGCGCCCTCGCACGCGGCCAGCGAGCGCGAGACCTCGTAGGAGAAGTCCACGTGGCCGGGCGTGTCGATGAGGTTGAGCACGTAGCGGCTCCCGTCCGGGGCCGTGTACGGGATGCGCACGGTCTGGGCCTTGATGGTGATGCCGCGCTCGCGCTCGAGGTCCATCTTGTCCAGGTACTGCTCGCGCATCTCCCGGGCCGTGATCACCTTGGTGACCTCGAGGATGCGGTCGGCCAGGGTTGACTTGCCGTGGTCGATGTGGGCGATGATGCTGAAATTGCGAATACGCGACGGTTCTACCATTTTTCACCTGCTGCCGTGTGTGCAAACGCCCTCTAAAAGATGGCGGGGGGAAGGTCAATTGCCGGTTTGGGCCTTGCCCCTCCCCTGGGGCACCCAAAAAGGCTAAGGCCCTCAAGGTATTGGATGGCCGCACTTGCAAAAAATCCCCTTGGTGCTACCAAGGCCCCGAAGGAGACTCCCATGAAACGCACCGCGCGTCACCTGATCCTCGCGGCCCTGGCCGCCGCCCTGCCCCTCTCGCAGGCCTTCGCCGGGCCGGACCTGCCCCGCGCGCTCAAGCCCGCGGAGGCCGCCGAGCTCCTGGCCAAGGCCCCGGCCGGGCTCGAAATCGTGGACCTGAGGCCCCAGGCCGAATTTTCCGACTACTCCCTGCCCGGCAGCCTGAACTTCGACGCGGCCACGGTGCTTGCCGACGAGAGCCTGCTCACGGGCACGGGGCCTCTCCTCATCGTGGACAAGGACGGCACGGCGGCCTTCGCCGTGGCCGGGGTGCTCTCGCGCAAGGCCAAGCGCCCGGTGCTGGCGCTCTCCGGCGGCCTCGCGGCCTGGTGGGCCGAGCGGGAGCTCGGCATGGCCGTGAAGGAGGTCCCCCTGGACCAGCAGGCCGCACCGGTTTCCGCGCCCGCAAGCGCGCCGGGCTCGGCTCCGGCGGCCAAGCCCGCCCCCGCCGCTCCCGCCGCACCCGCGATTCCGGGTGCGCCCCAGCCGCCCCAGGCCCCGCAACCCCCGGCCTCGAAAAACGCAGGATGCTAGACCATGAGCGATACAGAAAAGACCACCCAGCCCGGCGACGGGCCTGATTTGCCGGACTCCACGGATGCGGCCGGCACCGGGGCCGCCCAGCCCTCGCAGGAGCCCTCGCCCCGGCGGGCCTGGGCCCAGGCCGCGCGGCAGGCAACTGACGACACCCCCGCGCCCCCGCCCATGAATCCCTACATGGCGGGGGTGTTCCTCGGGCTCACGCTGCTGGCCTCCTACCTGATCCTGGGCGCCGGGCTCGGCGCATCGGGCGCCTTCGCGCGGCTCGGGGCCTGGATCGAACACCTTGTACTACCCGCGAGGGTGGAGGCCAGCGCCTATTTCGGGCCCTGGTTCCCGGCCCCGCTCTCCTACTACCTGGTGTTCATGGCCGTGGGCGTGTTCGCGGGCGGGCTCCTCTCCGCCGTGGCGGGCAAGCGCGTGCGCCTGATGGTGGAGCGCGGCCCCACGGCCACGCGCAAGATCCGCCTGATCTTCACCCTCATCGGCGGCGTGCTCGTCGGCTTCGCCTCGCGCCTGGCCATGGGCTGCACCTCGGGCCAGGCTTTAAGCGGCGGGGCGCTCCTGCTCACCGGCAGCTTCGTGTTCATGGGCTGCCTCTTCGCCACGGGCTACCTCACGGCCTGGGCCTTCAGGAGGCAGTGGAGATGATCGCGACCCTCTATTCCACCGGGCAATTGAACGCCCCCATCGGCCTGGCCTGCGCCCTGGCCCTTGGCTTCTGCTTCGGTCTGTGCCTGGAGAAGGCCGGCTTCGGCAGCTCCCGCAGGCTGGCCGGAGTGTTCTACCTCACGGACATGTCCGTGGTGAAGGTGATGTTCTCGGCCCTGGTCACGGCCGCGCTGGGCCTCGTGGCCGCCGAACGCATGGGGGCCGTGAGCCTGGACGCGCTCTACCTCATGCCCACCATCCTCGGCGCGCACGCCGTGGGCGGCGTGATCTTCGGCGTGGGCTTCGCCATGGGCGGCTGGTGCCCGGGCACGGCCGCCGTGGGCGTGGCCTCGGGCCGCGTGGACGCCCTGGTGTTCCTCATCGGCGTGGTGGCCGGAAGCATCGGCTACAACGAGGCCTTCCCCTCCATCGCGCCCCTGGCCTCCTGGGGCTCACGGGGCGTGGCCTTCCTGCACCAGAGCCTGAACGTCACCCAGGACCAGCTGGTGCTCGGGCTCACGGGCATGGCCGTGATCATGTTCTGGTTCTCCGAGGTGATCGAGCGCGGCCCGGCCATCGCCCGGCCCGGCGTGAGCAGGCTCTTCCTGGCCGGGTTCTCCGTGGTGCTCTGCGTGGGCGCGCTGGTGGCCCTGAACGTGCCCCGCATCGACCTGCCCCTCGCACCGGCCAAAGTACCGGCCACGGCGCTGTCCCCAACCCAGTCCGCCCCCGGCGCGACGCCCGGCGACGCCGTACTGTCCGAAGTGCAGACCGGGCGCGACCACATCGAGCCCCTGGAACTGGCCCGCAGGATCATGGAGCGCGACGCTACGCTCACGCTCGTGGACATCCGCACCAAACAGGAGTTCGACGCCTTCCACCTGCCCGGCGCGCAGAACGTGCCCATGTCCGAGCTGCCCACCGCGCTGGCCCCCAAACGCGGCCAGGGCGTCATCGTGATCTACTCCAACGGCATGACCCACCCGGCCCAGGCCCGCGACGCCCTGGCGCGCATGGGCTTTGGCAACGTCTACATCCTCACCGGCGGCCTCAAGGACTTCTTCGAGGCCGTGCTCAAGCCCGCGTCCCTGCGCGAAGGCCCGCAAAGCCCGGAAACCGTGGCCGCCATCAACAAGGCCCGCTCGTTCTTCCTGCCCGCCGAGCTCGCCAAACCCGCCACCCCGGCGCTCCTCACCCCGCCCGGCCGCCTGCCCGGCCTCGTGGACGCGGCCTGGCTGAAGGACAACCTGGGCAAGTCCGGGCTCAAGGTCATCGACCTCAGGCCCCAGCCGCAGTACAACTCGGGCCACATCCCGGGAAGCTTCGCGCTCAACCTGGAGAGCCTGCGCGGCAACGTGGGCGGGCTGCCCTCCATGCTCCTGCCCGCTCCGCTCCTGGCCCAGCACTTGGGCCAGATGGGGCTGACCCCGCGAGACCTGGTGGTGATCGTCGCTGGCGAAGCCCCGCACGACGCCACCCTGGCCGCCATGGCCCTGGAGCGCCTGGGGCACTCGCGCTACGCCCTGCTCTCCGGCGGCATGAAGGCCTGGAGCGCGGCCGGGCTGCCCACGGACAAGAACCTGCCCAAGGCCTCCCCCACGCGCTACCCCGCGCCCGACGGGCCGGACGGCTTCACCGTCACCGGCATCGAGGTCAACGCGGCCATGGCGGGCGGCAAGGCCGTGATCATCGACGTGCGCCCGGCGGACTACTACAACGGGACCAAGTCCGACGAGGCCAGGGCCGGGCACATCCCGGGCGCGGTCAACCGGCCCTTCACCGACGACCAGGCCGACGCGCCCGACGGCTCCAAGCGCCTCAAGCCCGAGGCGGACCTGGCCAAGGCCTACGCGGCCCTGATCCCGTCCAAGGACCACCCGGTGGTCGTGCACTGCCGCACCGGACACCAGGCCTCGCAGACGTGGTGGGTGCTCACGCGCCTGCTCGGCTACACCAACGTGAAATACTACGACGCGGGCTGGACCGAGTGGGCCGCGCGCCCCGAATGGCCCGCCGTGACCACGCAAACCCAGGAGAAAAAGCCGTGAGCGTCATCGCGGAGCTCTCCATCTTCCCCACGGGGGTCCAGGGCAGCCTGGCCCCCTACGTGGCCAGGGCCGTGAGCATCATTCGAGACTCGGGCCTGGCCCACCAGCTCGGCCCCATGGGCACCTGCATCGAGGGCGAATGGGACGAGGTGATGGCCGTGGTCACGCGCTGCTTCGAGGCGCTCAAGGCCGACCAGGACCGCGTCTACCTGACCCTCAAGGCGGACTGGCGCGCCGGGCGCGAAGGAGGGCTCGCCTCCAAGACCGCCTCGGTGGCCAAGGCCCTGGAGGGCGCGCCGTGACCCGGGCGGCGCTGGCCGCGCCGGCGCTCCTGGCCCTTCTTTTGTCAGGATGCGCGTCCTCGTCCTCGCAGCCCAGGCCCATGGAGGCGCAACAGGTCAGCCAGGCCGACCTCCAGGCGGACTTGAGCTCGCTCATGTCGCGCAACCAGGAGCTGCGCATGCGCCTGGACGACATCGAGTCCGTGCTCGGGCGCAAGGGGCGCGGCTTCACCCTGGACGACGTGAACCGTCGCCTGGCCCAGATGGAACAGGCCATCGCGCGCATGGCCGCCACCCTGGGCGTGGACTACAAGCCCGAGCCCGCCCCGGACTCGGCGGCCTACGCCCAGGCCGCACCAGCGGCGCCTGCTGTTCCCTCCGGCCCCGCGAGCCCGGGCTACGCGCCCTACCAGCCCCCGAGCGCCCCCCAGGCCACGGCCCCGGTCGCACCGGCCGCGCCAGCCGCGACCGGGGGCAACGACCCGGCCGAGGCCATCTACTCCATGGGCATGGAGGCCTACAACCGCCGCGAGTACGACAAGGCCAGCACGCTCTTCTCGGAGCTGATCAAGAGCTACCCGGCCTCGAGCCAGGCCCCGAGCGCGCTCTTCTGGCAGGCCGAGGCCAACTACCAACAGGGGGACTACGGCCGCGCGGCGCTGATCAGCCAGGACCTGATCCAGAAATATGCCAGCCACCCGCTGGTGCCCTCGGCCATGCTCAAGCAGGCCCAGAGCTTCCGCAGGCTGGGCAAAGGCCCGGCCGCCAAGATCCTCCTGCAGGACGTCGCGAAACGCTACCCCGGCACCCCCGAGGCCCGGGCAGCTGCGGCCATGCTCAAGGAGATGCGCTAAGACGAGGGCTCCGCCCTCGACCCGCAAGGGGCAGTGCCTGCCCCTTGACCCGGCGATAGCTTCGCGGGCTTCACCGCTCGGGTTGCCTGCCCAACAATCGAAGCCCCCGTGATCCGCGCAAGCGGATCACGGGGGCTTCGATTTATTTAATCAATTCAATCCCTCGCCGCTTGCGGCGACGGCGGTCCGCCGGGATAAGCGCCGCCTTGGGCGCGTTCCCGGCGGCATCCCACACGCCCCCGGCCGCGCCCCTGTACGGGTCAACCGGTGGAGCCCGCGAAGCCGACGCCGGGGTCCGGGGGGAGGCTCTCCCCCCGGCGGGTCCGGGCGGAGCCCGGCGGGTGCAGGGCAGAGCCCTGCCGAAGTTCGCCGGGGCAACGCCCCGCCGCCATCACGCCTAGTCCTCCTTGATGCTCTCCAGCATGGCGGCGCGCACTTCCCTGGGGGCCATGGTCAAAAGCCTGTTCACGGCGCTGACCACGGCCAGGATGGACGCGGTGACGATGTTCTCGTGCACGCCCACGCCGAAGGTCATGCCCTTGACGCCTTCCATGGACATCTCCACGAAGGCGGCGGCCTTGGCGTCCGCGCCCTGGCTGATGCCGCGCTCCTCGTAGGAGTGCAGGGTCACGGGCAGGCCCAGGGCGTTGACGGCCGCGTCGATGGGGCCGTTGCCCTTGCCGGAGAGCCCGTAGGTCTTCTTGTCCAGGCGCACGGTGAGGGTGATGCCCTGCTCTTTTTTCGAGCGTTCGATCAGGTGGTGCCCGGCGTAGAGCACGGGCTTTTTCAGCTTCAGGTATTCATCGCCGAAGAGGTCCCACAGTTCGGGGGCGGAGATCTCGCCGCCCTTTTCGTCGGCGCGGCGCTGCACGGCCCCGGAGAACTCCACCTGGAGCCTGCGGGGCATGACCAAGCCGTGGGCGGTCTCCATGAGGTAGGCCACGCCGCCTTTTCCGGACTGGCTGTTCACGCGCACGATGGAGTCGTAGCCGCGTCCCAGGTCTTCGGGGTCCACGGGCAGGTAGGGCACTTCCCAGGCGTCGCCGGGCTTGCGCGCGGCCATGCCTTTCTTGATGGCGTCCTGGTGCGAGCCGGAGAACGCGGTGAACACGAGGTCGCCCGCGTAGGGGTGGCGCGGGTGCACGGGCAGGCCGGTGAGCTCCTCGGCGGTGCGGGCGACCTTGTCGAGCTCGGAGAAGTCGAGGCCCGGGTCGATGCCCTGGGAGTAGAGGTTCAGCGCCACGGTGACCAGGTCGGCGTTGCCGGTGCGCTCGCCGTTGCCGAACAGGCAGCCCTCCACGCGCTCGGCCCCGGCCAGCATGGCCAGCTCGGCGGCGGCCACGGCCGTGCCCCGGTCGTTGTGGGTGTGCACGCTTACGATGATGTTTTCGCGGTGACGCAGGTTCTGGCACATCCATTCGATCTGGTCCGCGAAGACGTTGGGCGTGGCCAGCTCCACGGTGGCGGGCAGGTTCAGCACGAGCTTGTTGTCCGGCGTTGCTCCCCAGGCCTCGGCCACGGCGTCGCTCACGTCGCGCGCGAAGGAGAGCTCGGTGCCGGAGAAGGTCTCGGGGCTGAATTCCAGGGTGAAGCGGGTTTCGGGCTGGGCGGCGGCCAGCTCGCGGATGAGCTTCACGGACTCCACGGCCATGGCGACGACCTCTTCCGGGGTCTTCTGGAACACGGTCTTGCGGAACACGGGCGAGGTGGCCACGTAGATGTGCACGATGGCGCTTTTCGCCCCCTTGAGCGACTCCATGGTCCGCCGGATGAGGTGCTCGCGGCACTGGCTCAGGACGGAGATGGTCACGCCATCGGGGATGCGGTTTTCCTCGATGAGCGTGCGCACGAAGTCGAAATCCGTCTGCGAGGCGGAGGGGAAGGCCACCTCGATCTCCTTGAAGCCGACGGCGGCGAGGAGTTCGAACAGGCGCAGCTTCTGGGGCGTGGACAGGGGCTCGAAGAGCGCCTGGTTTCCGTCGCGCAGGTCGGTGGAGAGCCAGGCCGGGGCCTTGGCGATCGCCTTGTCCGGCCACTGGCGGCTGGCCGGGGACACCTGGGGGAAGGGGCGGTACTTGCCGGGGACGCTTGGCTGCATGGGAAAATTCTCCTGCTCATGAGGGTCGGACGGAACCTTCCGCCCTTTCGGGTGGAAGACGGATTGCGAACGCAAAAAAGGAAAAGGAGATTATTTGCCCGCTAGGGGCAGTAGCAGAAGAAGAGCGGAAGAGAGGATGCGGGTGACCGAAGTCATGCGGGAAGCCTAAGCGCGGCGGGAGGGGCTTGTCAACTCCCCGGCGGGGGAAAACGGGCCGGACTACCCGGCCGAGGCGGCCACGAGGGCCTGGAGGGCCCCGAAACTGCCTTCCAGGGTCTCGGACTCGCTGACCTGCTGCTGCAGGTACTGGCGGATGGGGCCGATCATGCGCAGGGCCTGGTCGATCTCGGCGCTGGCCCCGGCCTGGTAGGCGCCGATGTTCACCATGTCCTCCACGCGGCGGAAGGTGGAGAGCATGCGGATGAGCTCGCGGCCCGCCATGAGGGCGTCCTTGGGGGTCACGTCGGAGCGCAGGCGGCTGATGCTTTTCAGCACGTCGATGGCCGGGAAGTGGCCCTGGTCGGCCAGGTCGCGAGTGAGCACGATGTGCCCGTCCAGGATGGAGCGCACGGCGTCGGCGATGGGCTCGTTGAAGTCGTCGCCGTCCACGAGCACGGTGTAGATGCCGGTGATGGAGCCCACGGCACTGCGCCCGGCGCGCTCCAGGAGCTTGGGCAGGTGCGCGAACACGGAGGGGGTGTAGCCGCGCGTGGTGGGCGGCTCCCCGGCGGCCAGGCCGACCTCGCGCCCGGCCATGGCGAAGCGGGTCACGGAGTCCATCATCAGGATGACGTCCGCGCCCTGGTCGCGGAAGAACTCGGCCATGGCCGTGGCCGCGTAGGCCGCGCGCATGCGCACCAGCGGGCTCTGGTCCGAGGTGGCGATGACGAGCACGGAGCGGGCCAGGCCCTCGGGGCCGAGGTCCTTCTCGATGAACTCCACCACCTCGCGGCCGCGCTCGCCGATGAGGCCGATGACGTTCACGTCGGCCTTGGTGTTTCGCGCGATCATGCCCATGAGCGTGGACTTGCCCACGCCCGAGCCGGCCATGATGCCCACGCGCTGGCCCTTGCCCAGGGTCAGGAGGCCGTTGATGGCGCGCACGCCCACGTCCATGGGCTCGGTGATGCGCGGCCTGCGCATGGGCGGGGGCGGATCGTTGTAGAGGGGATAGAAGCGCCTGGGGTCGATGGGTCCCTTGTCGTCGATGGGGTTGCCGAAGGCGTCGATGGCCCGGCCGAGGAAGCGCCTGCCCACGGGCAAAAGCGGCGGGGTGGCCGTGTTCTGGATCAGGCAGCCCTGGCTGACCCCGCGCAGGTCGCCGTAGGGCATGAGCAGGCAGGCGTCGTCGCGGAAGCCCACCACCTCGGCGGGCACGCCGCCCTCGCCGCCACCGGGCATGAGCTGGCACACCGCGCCCAGCGGGGCCTTGATGCCCTTGCCCTCGGCGATGAGGCCCACCACCTTGCTCACCTTGCCGTAGGTGCGCACGGGGTCCAGGCCTTCGAGCAGGGAGATGCAGGCCTTGGCGTCCACGGCTACCCCTGCGCCTCGTCGAAGGAGACGCGCTCGAGGAGTTCGGAAATCTGCTGGAAGCGGCTGTCCAGGGTGTTGTCCACCATGCCCGCGCCGGATTCCAGGCGCACCCCGCCCGGGGTCATGGCCGGATCGGTCTTCACGCGCCAGCCCCCAAGGTTGGGGTGGGCGGCCTTGGCCTGCTCGAGCAGTTCGCGCGCGGGGGCCTCGTCGGCGGGGTTGACCACCACGGTGAAGCCGTGACGGGTGTCCAGGATCTCCACGGACTGGTCGATGAGCGCGGCCAGGACCTCCCTGCGCCGCTCGGAGAGCTCCACGTGGAGCGTTTTTTCCACGGCGAGCTTCAGGAGTTCGGCGAATTCGGCCCTGTGCGAGGCCCACAGCCTCGGGCGCTCGGCCTCCAGGCCGGCCATGAGCCCGGCCAGCTTGCCGCCCATGACGGCCATCTCGTCCTTGCGGGCCTGCCCGGCCTGGGCCAGGCCCTGGGCCAGGCCCTCCTGGCGGGCCTGCTCGCGGATGGCGTCGGCCTCGGCCATGGCCTGGGCCAGTATCTCGCGGGCCTTGGCCTGGGCCTTGGCGCGCACCCGGGCCCAGAACTCCAGCTCGGTTTTGGCGTCCAGGGTCTGGGTCTTGGTGCCCTCGATCTCGTGGACGGTCATCTCCGCGGGGCCGTTCTCGCCCGACCCCATGACCACCCGCGCGTTGCCGGGCAGGAAGACTTCGCCGGGGGGCAGCCCGGCCTCAGATGAAGACATCTCCGCCACCTCTGCCGATGGCGATCTTGCCTTCGGCCTCGAGCCTTCTCACTGTCTTGACCACGCTCTGCTGCGCGGCTTCCACGTCCGCCAGGCGCACGGGGCCCATGATCTCCAGGTCTTCGCGGATCATGGTGGCGGCGCGCTCGGAGAGGTTCTTGAAGAACTTCTCCTTGAGGTCGTCGCTGGCGCCCTTGAGTGCCTGGGTGAGCTCCTCGTTGGAGACCTCCTTGAGCAGTTCGCGGATGGCCCGGTCGTCCAGGGCCTTGATGTCCTCGAACACGAACATGAGGTTGCGGATGTCCTCGGCCATCTGGGCGGACTCCTCCTCGATCTCGGAGAGGACTTCCTCTTCCGTGGCGCGGTCCACGGCGTTCAGGATCTCGGCCACGGCCGTGATGCCGCCGACCTTCTTGCCTTCCTTGCCGCCCATGGCGATGAGCTGGTTCTGGAGCACCTTGTCCACTTCCATGAGCATCTCCTCGGCCACGGCCTCGAGCCTGGCCAGGCGCATGAGCACCTCGGCGCGCACGCCGGAAGGCAGGTTCTGCAGGAGCTCGGCTGCCTGGTCCGGGTGCAGGTGGCCCAGGATGAGCGCGAGGGTCTGCGGGTGCTCGTTGCGAAGGATCTGGGCCAGGATGCGCGGGGAGACGTTGCCCAGCTCCTGGAAGGGGATGGGGCCCGTGCTTATCTCCAGCGAATCCATGATGTACTTGGCCGTGTCGGTGTCGAGCGTCTTGGAGAGCATGCGCTTGACCGTGTCCGCGCCGCCGACGAGCACGTCCTGACCGAACTGGAGGGTCTCGTTGAACTCCTTGAGCACCTCCTCGACGCCTTCCTTGTCCACGGTGTCGATCTCGAGCATGGCCTTGGAGATGCGTGCGATCTCGCCACGGTCCATGCGCTTGAACACCTCGGAGCAGAACTTGTCGCCGAGCGCCAGGCAGAGCACTGCGGTCTTTTGCGGTCCGGTCAGGGCCATGTCTTACGCCGCCTCCTGCTTGAGCCAGCCGCGCAGCACCAGGACGGCCTGCTCGGTGTTGGATTCGAAGAGCTGCTGGGCCAGGATCTTGGCGTTCTCCAGCCGCTTGGAAATCTCCAGAAGCTCGGTCTCCTCCTCCTCGGGCTCGGCCAGGGCGATGCGCCGCTCGGCCTCGGGCAGCCTGCTGATCTGCTCGATCTCCTCGCGGGTGACGCGGGGGCGGATGAGCGCCATGACCACCGGGCGCACCACCAGGAGCAGGAAGAGGAACACGAGCAGGCCGTTCAGGAAGGGCTTGCCCAGGCGCTGGGCGTACTCCAGCATGTTCTGGGTCAGGCTCGGCTCGGCCATGAGCTCGCGCTCGCCGAAGGGCATGGAGGACACCTCGATGGTGTCGCCACGCTTGGCGTCGAAGCCCACGGCGTTGGCCACGGCCTGCTTGATGCGCTCCATCTCCTCGGCGGACCGGGGGATGAACTTGGCTTCCTTGCTGTTCGGGTCCTGTACGTGGTCCACGATAACCGCGACGGAGAGCCGCTGCAACTCCCCGGTGGGGGCCACGATGTGCTGGGTCTCGCTGTTGATCTCGTAGTTGGTCTGGCGCTTCTCCTGGGACTGGTCCACCTTGTTCTGGGTGCCGGAGAAGCCGTCGCCCCGGAAGTTGGTCTCGGGCACGGAGCCGTCCACGTTGGCCTTCTGGTTGGTGGAGGACTCCTCGCGCACCTCGGAGCGCACCACGGTGGCGTTGGGGTCGAAGCTCTCGCGCTTGATCTCGCGGCGCGCGAAGTCCAGCTGCGCCGTGACCTTGGCGATGGACTTGCCCGCGCCCACGATGGGGTTCAGCAACTCCTCGATCTGGCGCTCGACGGTGCGCTGGTAGGTGTTGCGGAACTCGAACTGGGTGCTGGTCATGCCGTCGATGCTGGCCTCGTCCTTGGGCTGGTGGAGGATCTTGCCCGCCGTGTCCGTGACGGTGACGCGGCTATGGTCCAGGCCCTCGACGCTCATGGCCACGAAATTGACGATGCCCTGGACCTGCTTGGGCTCGAGCTTGGCCCCGCTTTTCAAGGTCAGCACCACCGAGGCGCTGGGCTTGCGCTGCTCCTCGATGAACAGGCTCTTCTGGGGCAGCACCAGGTGCACCCTGGCCTTCTCGATCTGGGGGAACTCGCCGATGGTGCGCGCCAGCTCGCCCTGCAGGGCGCGCTGGTAGTTGATGCGCTGCACGAAGTCGGTCTGGCCGACCTTGGTGTCGTCAAAAATTTCGTAGCCCAGGCCCACGCCGTGGAGCTTGCCCTCGCCCGCCACCTTCAGGCGCTGCTCGCTGACCATGTCCGCCGGGACCAGCACGGTCTGGCCGCCGTCCTCCAGCCTGTAGGGCACCTTGGCCGCCTTGAGCGTCTCCATGACGCGCCCGGCGTCCTCGGTGCCCAGCTTGGAGAAGAGGACCTTGTAGTCGGGCTGGTTGAACCAGACGATCATCAGCACGAACGCGGCCACCACGGAAGCGGCGACGCCGGCGAAGAGGATGCGCTGGGCCATGGTGCGGCCGGACCAGAAACGGGTGGCCTGGTCCCAGAGCGATTTGAACACGGAGGGCATGGCTTAACTCCTTTGGAATGCGACCGGGCCTAGAACGGCATCTTCACGAGTTCGCGGTACATGTCCATGACCTTGTTGCGCACGGCCGAGGTCATGGACATGGCCACCCCGGCTTTCTGGAGCTGGATCATCAGTTCGTGGACGTTCTGGTTCTCGCCGGTGGCGAAGGTCTCGACCATCTGGTCCTTGCGGACCTGCTCGGCGTTGACCTTGGCCACGGAGTTCTTGAGCGCGTCCACGAAGCCGCTCTGCGGGGCCTGGACCTCGCCGAGGGCGCGGCTGACCTGCTTCTGGACCGATCCCGCGCCCTGGGTCTGGCCCATGGCGGCGCGGTAGGCGTTCAACGCGACGGGGCTTATGGCCATTGTCGTGCTCCTTCAGGGCCTAGCGGGCGATTTCCAGGGCCTTGTTGTACATGGCCTTGATGGTGGTGATGGTGGTGGTGCTGGCCTCGTAGCTGCGCGTGGCCTGGATCATGTTGGTCATCTCCTCCACCACGTTGATGTCCGGGTACTGCACGTAGCCGCTCTGGTCGGCGTCGGGGTGCCCGGGCTCGTAGACCTGGCGCGGGGGCCTGGAGTCGTTGACGATGCCGGTGACGCGCACGCCGTTCAGCTCCTGGTCCAGGGCCGCGTTCATGGCCTTGCCGAAGGGCGTGGCCTGCGTGGACTCCAGGGCCACGGACTTGCGCTGGTAGGGCCCCTGGCCGTCGGCGGTGCGCGTGGTCTTGGCGTTGGCCAGGTTCATGGCGATGACGTTCATGTACGTCCGCTGCGCGGACAGCGCGGAACCGCCGATGTCGAGTGCGGTCATGAAGTCCATGAGCTACTTGCCTCCTTCGCCGATGATCTTGGTGATGCCCTCGAAGCTCTTCTGCACCACAGTGGTCAGGGCGTTGTACATCAGCGAGTTCTTGGACATGGCGGCCATCTCCTTGTCCAGGTCCACGGCGTCGGCGCCGTAGATGGTGCGGGGCTTGAATTCCTTGCCCAGGCCGCCCTCGAAGCCGTCCACGTTGAAGCGACCGGGCACGTGGCCGGCGTTGGTCCTTGTTATGTTCGCGCGCGTCTCCGGGCTGCCGATGGCCTCCTGGAGCTCCTTCTCGAACTCCAGGGAGCGGGCCTTGTACCCGGGGATGTTTATGTTGGCGATGTTGGACACGACAAGGTTTTGACGCTCAAGGCGCAGGTCCATGACCTTGCCGAGCAGGGCTGCGTTCTTTCCGTAGATTGAAGGCATGGCGTGTCTCCTTGGGCGGCGGCTTTTTTTGCCGGGCTGGCCCGGCCGTTCGAGGGCCGCCCCGGCCCATCCAGTAGCAACTCCCGTTCCAACACCATAACCATCTGAAATTCTGAAATTACATGAAACAGGGGGCGTCGGGCACGCGTCATGCTTGTCAGGGCAGGGACGCGCGCCGGATGGAGGAAATTGCCCTCATCGAATCATGGCACGCCGATTGCTAGGGAGAATTCGCAGGTTCGCCGGTCCCCGGGAGGGACGAGGTTGGCGCGCCGGTACGGAAGGGGAGACGGGAGGCCAGGAAGGTCTCCCAGCTTTGGGAAGCGAATAAAGGACGCCGCGCCCGGGAGAAGGTTTTGGCAAGCGGGGTCCGCGCACCGGAGGGGACAGTAATGAGCGGTCATCTGGACTACGAAATCAACAAGGAATTGGGCGAGTGCTACCTGTTCATGGGTGAGCTGGACAAGGCGGAGGAATACTACCGCAAGGCCATGGGCTCCAACGGGGTCCATCCCGACCCCTACCTGGGGCTGGCCACCATCGCCGTGCACAGGGGAGACCTGGACGAGGCCTTCGTCTTCTACCGCAAGGCCGCCGACATCGAGGCCACGGACAAGGCCCTTTCGGGCATGGCGCTCATCGAGACCGAGCGCGGCGAGATCGGCTCGGCCTTCAGCCACTTCGCCCAGGCCCTGGACCACAACCCGGCCAACATGATCGCGCTCTACAGCATCATCCGCCTGGGCCACTCCATGGGCCTCCTGGAGGACGTGGTGCCGTACCTGGAGGCCTACCTGGCCATCGACCCGCTGAAGCACGAGATCCGCTACTCGCTGGCCGGCTGCCTGGCGGCCGCCGGACGCGACGGCGAGGCCAGGGCGCACCTGGACCGCATCCTGGAGCACGACCCGGCCAACACGCCCGCGGTGGAGCTCAAGGAGCACCTGGAAGCCAGGGCCGCCTAGGGCGGGAAATTTTCACGAATCTCCCCTCCCCCATTGGTTCCCGGTCCGTAACCGCTCCCGGCGGCCGGACCGGGAACCAACCCCAAAAAAGGGCGCGGGGCGGGCGGATGCGGAAAGAGGTTGCCAAGCGCGGGCGCATTTGGCACTGCCAAGCCAAAAACAGCGAGGCAGCCATGGATCTATTGCCCATCCGCAGGGCCATCCTCTCCGTCACCGACAAGTCCGGCCTGGCCGAATTCGCCGCGTTCCTTCACGCCAACGGCGTGGAGCTCGTCTCCACGGGCGGCACCAAGAAGGCCATGACCGACGCCGGGCTTCCGGTCACCGCCGTGGACCAGGTCACGGGATTCCCCGAGATGCTGGGCGGGCGCGTGAAAACCCTGCACCCCCACATCCACGCGGGCATCCTGGCCGACAAGGACGACCCCGCGCACATGGAGACGCTCGGGAAGTTCGGCCTTACGCCCTTCGACCTGATCTGCGTCAACCTCTACGATTTCGCCAAGGCCGCCGCGGCCAAGGCCTCGGCCCGCGACGCCGTGGAGCAGATCGACATCGGCGGCCCCACCATGCTTCGCGCCTCGGCCAAGAACTACCACTCCGTTCTAGTGGTTCCCTCGCCCGCGCACTACGGCCGCGTCCAGGCGGAGCTCGAAGCCAACGCCATGAAGGCCCCGCTGGCCCTGCGCCGCGACATGGCTCTCGAGACCTTCGCGGCCACCTCGGCCTACGACGCCATGATCCGCGACTACCTGTCCCAGGTCTAGGCGCGCCGCCACCTTACAGCACCCCGCCGCGCCAGGCCCATGCCCGGCGCGGCGGACCTCCACCCGGGAGACCCGCCATAGCAAGCAAAGTCCAAGGAAACACGGAAGGATTGAAGCCCAGCCAGCTCAAGGCCCTGGAGCGCCTCTACACTAGGCGCTACCCGTCCTCGGGCGGCTACACGCCCGACCAGGCCCGCGAACTGGCCGCCATCTCCCACGGGGTGGGCCGCCAGGTGGGCCTGCTCGTCGACCGCAAGGGCCGCCCGGAGATGGTCATCGTGGGCGAGCCCCACTCCGTCCTCATCCCTGAGTTGCCCAGATCGCGCGAGGGTTCGGGCCGCTTGCGCGGGCTGCGCCTTTTGCACACCCACCTGCACGACGCCGGGCTCGACCAGGAAGACCTGACGGACATGCTTTTCCTGCGCCTGGACTCGGTCTCGGCGCTCACCGTGGACGACATGGCCCAGCCCGCGCGCCTCCACACCGCGCACCTGACGCCCGACGCCTCCCCCGAGCCCGGGGCCAAGCCTTGGACCGTGCTGTCCCCCGTGCAGTGGGACCGCTCCGAGACGGATTTCGCCGCCGTGACCCAGGCCCTGGAGGACGAGTTCGCCCGCCTGGCCCAGCCCGTGGCGGGCTCCGAGGAGGGCGTGGCCGGGCGCGCCGTGGCGGTCGGGGTGGGCAGCGCGCCCCGGCTGGAGCTGGAGGCCTCCCTGGACGAGCTCGAGGCCCTGGCCAAGACCGCCGGGCTCTCCCTCACCGGCCGGGTGATCCAGCGCGTGCCCCAGGTGAACCCGCGCACCATCATCGGCAAGGGCAAGCTCTCGGAACTGGAGGTCATGGCCCTGTCCTCGGGAGCATCGGTGCTCCTCTTCGACGGCGAATTGACGCCCGCCCAGATGCGCAACCTGGCCGACCTGACCGAGCGCAAGATCCTGGACCGCACCCAGCTCATCCTGGACATCTTCGCCCAGCGGGCCACGTCGCGCTCGGGCAAGCTCCAGGTCGAGATGGCCCAGCTCAAGTACACCCTGCCTAGGCTCGTGGGCAAAAACCCGGCCATGAGCAGGCTCATGGGCGGCATCGGCGGGCGCGGGCCGGGCGAGACCAAGCTGGAGATCGACCGGCGGCGCATCCGCGAGCGCCTCACGCGCATCAAGCGCGAGCTTTCCGAGCTGCGCAAGCAGCGCGCCCAGGTGCGCGACCGCCGGGCCAAGGCCGGGCTGCCCATCGTCTCTCTGGTGGGTTACACCAACGCCGGAAAATCGACGCTTTTAAACACCCTGACCCGCTCCGAGGTGCTGGCCGAGGACAAGCTCTTCGCCACCCTGGACCCGGTCAGCCGCCGCCTGCGCTTCCCCCAGGACCACGAGCTGGTGCTCACCGACACCGTGGGGTTCATCCGCGAGCTGCCCAAGGAACTCAAGGAGGCCTTCCGCGCCACCCTGGAGGAGTTGGAGAGCGCGGACCTGCTCATCCAGGTGGCCGACGCCGGGCATCCGGAGCTCGCGGCCCAGGTGGAGGCCGTGGAGGCCATCCTCAAGGAGATGGAACTGGAGACCGTGCCCAGGCTTCTGGCGCTCAACAAGTGGGAGACCTTGGACGAGGAGCGCAAGGCCTGGGTTTTGGGGCGCTATCCCGAGGGGATACCCATAAGCGCCAAGGAGCGGGCCACGCTCGGGCCGCTGGTGGCCGAGATAATCCACGCCGTGGGCTGGGAAAAAGTTCTTGCCAACCCCGGGGAAACTGGATAGATGCACTCTTCCTCGAGCCGAGGTAGCTCAGTTGGTAGAGCAGGGGACTGAAAATCCCCGTGTCGGCGGTTCAATTCCGTCCCTCGGCACCACGAAAGAACGAAGGCCTTGCGGGTGAAACCGCGAGGCCTTTTTCGTTGCCGGCGCAGATGGTTGCGCCCTACTCCCCTCCTCCCGGGCCGCGCTTCGGATCGAGCATCCAGCCAGTGATGGCCTCCACGGCCTCTTCCTCGATGCCGAGGGAGCCGTGCGGCGGCACGGCCTGGCAGGGCTGCCGAAAGATGCATGGCGAACGTCGTGAAGGATGCCTTGCGGCCCTGGAGGCCATGCTCTCGCATCCCGGCCTGGCGTTTCCGTGCCTGGGAGGGCCTGCCCCGCAAGGACAGGGTTGTCGCTTTCGACCTTCGCCAAGCGTACGTGGCATCGCTTAATGTGCGAGGCCCCCTTTCGGGGGCCTCGCCGTTGATCTTCAGGATGCTTTCACCAGTTTGACGGGCGATTGGTAGAACACCGCGCTCGCTCCGATCTTGTCCACCAGTCCGGTATTCTTCAGCACCGGGTCCAGGCGCATGGCCGCGTTGGCGTGGATGCCCGTCGCGCGTCTGGCGTCCGGGGCGATCTTCTTGCCGTCGATCTCCCACGCGCCCGCCCCGTAGGCCCAGTGGCCGTGGCCCAGGGAGAAGCTGACGACACCCGGGCGAAGGCCTTCGAGCACCTTCACCTTGCCCGCCACCGGCTTCTTGCCCAGCGGACCCAGGTCCCAGACCCCTTCGGGGTTGGAGGCCGAGAGCACCTTGACCGTGTCGCCGTTCTTCAAACCCAGCCGGGCTGCGTCCGCCGCCGAGACCTCCACGAAGTTCTCTGGATACGGGGCCTGGAGCCAGTAGTTGCCCGAGGTGCGGGACTTGGTCTGGGTTATGGCCTTGTAGGTGATGAGCGTCAGGTCGTAGCCGTCCTTGGCGTCCGGCAGGGAATTGCCCGCCACGTCCAGAGGGCCGGGAACAAACCCTGCGAAGGGCAGGTAAGGCTTTCCGGTGATGGAGTCCTTGGCCTTGAAGAGGTTGTCGAAGTAGATGCCCACCATCTTGCCGTACTTGTTGGCCAGTTGCCCGTCCTTGTAGGCCTGGGCGTACTCCTGGAAGCGCCCGCCCTTGTTGAGGATGGTCACCACGCTGGGCCACAGTTCGGGGCCGACCAGCGCCTCCCAGCGCTTGGCGTCGAAAACCGTGGGCGGCAGATGAGCCCGGGCCTTCAGGAATATCTCTGTGTCCTCCTTGGAGGCAGCGGGCAGCTTTTCCGTGCCGTCCGCCTTGTCACCGAAGGCCAGGTTGGCGACCATGCGGATGTACATGTCGTCCTGGTGCTTCAGATGCAGCCCCTTGCCGAAAGCGTCCTCGCCAAAGCCCGACAGCTTGAGCTTCTCGGCCAGCCCCAAAAGCAATGCCTCGAAGTTGATGGGCATCTGCTGCCCGTAGACGGTGCAGGTATCGGTCATGGGCTTGGCTGCGGGCTGGCGGAACGCGCCCACCTTGGGAGCCATGGAGGGATGCGAACCCACGAACTCCCAGCGTTCCAGGTAGGTCAGGTCCGGGAACACATAGTCAGCGTAAATGCTGGTCTCGCCCACGGTGATGTCCGAGGTGATGAACAGCGGTATCTTCCTGGGGTCGGCCAGGATGGCCGCCAGCGCGTGCCCGGCTGGGAGCGAATATACGGGGGTGCCCATGTAGAGCAGCAGGCACTTGAGCTGGTAGGGGTACATGTCCCCAGCGCTGGGGATCACCTCCTGGTAGACGTCCGAGGCGAAGGGGTACCACACGCGCTTGGCCGGGTAGCCGGTGAACAGCGTGGACTTTTCGTAGCTGGTTCCGTGGCGGATGATGGAGATGCCCCAACCGGACATCTTGGCCGGGTGTTTGGTCAGGTTGAAAGGCTGGCCCTCGCGCGAGCCGTCGTGAGTGAAGGTGGTGGCTTTGGACAGGCCACCCATGTAGTCATGGTTGCCGATCAGCACGTTCACCAGCATCCAGGAGACCACGTTCTGGAACCCGGACGTGTGCTGGGACACGCCCCGGTGCAGGTCGCAAACGGCTCGCTTGCCGTGGGAGGTGAACTCCCGGGCGATTTCGGCCAGGTCGGCGGAGTCCACCCCGGCCAGTTTGCACCATTCGTCGAAGCTCTTGGAGTTGGCCTCGTCGGCGTACACCTGAAGGGCCGTCTTGACCTTGATGCCCCCCAACTCGCCTGTGAACAAGAGCTGGCCTTCCGCAGGGGTCTTGTCGTCGTTGGGGTCAAAAATGACGGGCTCGCCCTTGTCGTTGACCGCCACGAAGGGGTCGAAGGCCCATTCGCCCTTGCCGTCCTTGGTGGGTCGCTTCTGGGGCTCCACGCCCAGGTCGGAGCCGCGCAGGAACACGGTGGGCTTGCCCTCGGGCGATAACTTCACCAGCCAGCAGGCCTGGGTCCAGGTGGGCTCGTTGTCCGCCTTGGCCGCGCCCTTGTTGGCGTTGGACAGGTAACGGGCGTCGAAGCGCTTGTTCTCGATGATCCAACGGATCATCGCCTGGGCCAGAGCGCCGATGCCCTCGGGCTTCACGGGCAGCCATTTCCAGGCCCGCGCGGCGGTCTTGGAGCATCGCGGGTCGGCCACGGCGATCTTCACGCCGTCGGCTTGGCTCTGGCTCACCTTGCTGGCTCGTAGCGGCGGCCCGTAGTTGGCCTCGAAGGGGTTCGCCCCCACGAAGAAGATGAACTCCGCGTTGCCGGTGTCGGCCTGCCAGTAGAACTTGGAGCCGCCGGTGAACTTGCCCTCCTCGAACTGGTCGGACATGGCCTTGCAGGAGAAGTACAGCGAGCCCTGGCACACCGTGGTATGGCCGTGGTAATTGTAGGAGCCGCCCGAGAACTCCGTGAAACGACGAACGAACTCGCTGCGCCCGCCCTTGAGGCGTCCCCAGTTCAGGCAGAACTGGTTGTTCTTGACGCCGAAATCAGGATGTTCCGGGTTGATGAGATGCTTGAGGTTGTCCGCGTGCTTGGCTTTGAACTCATCGAGGGTCATCTTCTTGTTGGCGACCTCGCCAGCGTCCTTTTTCAGGGCGTCGGAGATCTTCGGGTCGCGGCAGGTTATGATGTCCTTGAGTCCGTCCACCTTGCCCTCGCCGAAGAGGTCGCCGCCTTCGACGATTTCGGTGACGGCCTGCTCGAAGGGGATGGTCTTCCACTTGTTCTCACCGCGCTTGCCCGCCCTCTTAAGCACCTTCACGATGCGGTAGGGATCGTAGAGGGTCTGAATGCCCGCGTATCCTTTTGGGCAGAGAGGGGCATCGACCAGGGCCGCCTCGGCCATGGAGGTCTTGTAGGGAAGTTGCGGCGTCAGCGTCCACGGCGAGAGCGGGTTGCCATCGATCTTGACCACGTTGCCATTCTCGATCTTCACCTTGATGCCGCACTGGGTGTTGCACTGCTGACAGGCCGAGAAGATCACGCCCTCAGGCTTGTACCCCTGATAGGGGGACTGCGAAGGCTCCGCAGGCGAAGCCGCCTGGGCAAGCCCTTCCCCGGCTGCCAAAGCGCAACCGAGCAGGGCGGAGGATTTCAAGAAGTCTCTGCGGTCCATGGGGTCACCTCCTCAGCGGGCCTGGCTGGGTTGGGGGGCGGTTCCGTAAAGGGCGGGAAACGCGCGCGGGCCGATGACGAAGCCGAACAGTGCCAGACCGCCGACTCCCGCCGCCATGCACCACTCGGCGAGGCTGGGCAGGTAGCTGAGCAGGAGCCTGGGATGCTGCCAGGCGGTTTCCAGCCCGGGAAGCATGGCCACACTCTGGGCCGGGACCACGAAGGCCCAACGCGCCCCGGCAAAGCCCACCAGGATGAGCAGGCAGGCCCAGGCGGCCAGGCCTGGGTTGTTCCGGCATTGAGGCAGCAGGATGAGCGGCAGCACGACACCGGCCGCCACGTGAAGCCCCCAGAAGGCCCAGGAGCCTGGTCCGGACGCCAGGTTGGCCAGGGCCACCATGGTTTCCATGCGTCCGCCCTGCCAGTTGATCCACAGCCAGACGCCTTCCAGGATCGCGAAGCCCACCAGCAGGCGCAGCACAACGCCCGAGAGCAGCACCGCGCCGTCCCAGTCCGTGCGGCTCCACCAGGCCAGGGCGCAGACCAAGGCCCCGCCGCAGAGCAGCGCGGCCGTCACGAAGAGCACCGGCACCACGGGGCCGCTCCACAGGCCGTGTCCCGTGAGCACCGAGAAGAAGAAGCCGTTGGTGAAATAGAAGCACAACCCCACCGGAATGGTCACCCAACTCCAGAAGATCGCCTGCCCCTCGTCGCCCCGGGCGAAGGCCAACGCCTTCAGCAAGGAGACCACGAGCACGGCGCTGAAGAAGACGAACATCCAGAACATCGGGGAGGTGAGGCTGGGCGAGAACACGAAGTTGAACATCCGCTCGAAGCGCCCCAAGTCCGAGGCGATGGCGATGCCCGCGCAGACCTCCGCCACCAGGGCCGTGTAGGTGGCCAGGCCGCCCAGCGGCTTCAGTTGCTTCAGCCCGAACAGCTCAGTGAGGGCCGAGACCAGCAGGCCGCCCGCCGAGAAGCCCACGAACAGAAGATACATCACCACGCCCATGCCCCAAGGCACGTAGGAACCGAGGTTCGTCCCTCCGGCGCGGTGTATGAACACGTCCGCCACGGCGTAGGCCAGGGCGGCCAGCCCGGCGAAGCTCAGATACAGGAGAGGCTTGTTGACGCTTGCTTTCATGGCGTGCCTCCTAGGCCAGGTAGAACACGGCCGGGCGGGTGCCCAGTTCCGGCTTGAGCGTGTAGGCGCGAGGCGATCCGATGAGTTCACTCACCAGGGAGCCCGGGTCGGAGCGGTCCCCGAAGTAGGTGGCCCGGCCGACGCAACTGGTCACGCATGACGGCAGTTGCCCCACGACCAGCCTATGCAGGCAGAAATGGCACTTGCGGGCGTTTCCGATGGGCGATCCCTTGCCGCGTTCACCCCAGTCCCTTCCGTATTCGGGCGCATTCTGCTTCTCGTAGGCGCGGGCGGCGTAGCGTCCCTGCACCTGTCCGGGGGATTCGGCCGTGCGCGAGGTGTAGAAGCCCCCGAAGTCGGCGCAGCGCGCCCCGTAGGGACAGGCGGCGATGCAGTAGCGGCAGCCGATGCAGCGCGTGTAGTCCATGACGGTGACGCCCTGGGCGTTCTTGAAGGTGGCCGTCACCGGGCACACGGAGACGCAGGGCGGGTTTTCGCACTGCATGCAGGGCCGTGGCAGGAAGCGGCGTCCCACGTTGGGGTAGGTTCCGGTCTCCTGCTCGATCACCGGGCGGTAGACCACACCCGGCCCCAGGCGGTTCTCGGAGGTGCAGGCCACGGCGCAGGCGTGGCAACCGATGCACTTGGCCTGGTCGATGACCATGGCCCATTTGACCTGCGCCTTGTCCTTGGCCGATGCCCGCTTGAGTTCGCGGTACATCCTGACCAAGGGGTCTTCGGTAGGCAGACTTCCACTCATGACCTCCCCCCGCGTTTAGGTGGTTGCTCACAATTCCGGTCTGGACAGCAACGGTACTCGCCGAGGGCTGCCAAGTCCTTGCGTGCCGGTTCGATGGTCCGCATGTGCCGCGTCAGGCTGTCCACGATCTCGCGGGCAAGTGGCGGCGCGTCGTCCGCGAGCCGGTAGAAGGCCCACGTCTTGTGTCGGCGGTCGCTGACCAGCCCGGCATTCTTCAAGTGCGCCAAGTGGCGGGAAACGGTGGACTGGGGCATTTCAAGGGCATGGGTCAGGTCGCAGACGCAGAGTTCGCCGTCGGCAAGGAGGTGGACGATGCGCAGGCGTGTTTCGTCACTCAAGGCCCTGAAGAGGCTGGAAAAGGATTTCATGATCCATCACTTAATCCGAATAGCCGGATGAAGGCAAGGGCTTTCGATTTCCAGGGGGGCTCGAGGAGAGAACGAGGGCGAACCGCGGGGCGGGGCGTTGGGATGGCCGGGCACTGCGGCTCCCTGCGAAAGGGCTGAAACGGGCTCTCCCCCTGGGGGGACGCGGCCCCGGCGCTTGCCGCCCGGCTGACTCCCGGCGGGAGGGTCAGGGGGCCTCGGGGTGCTCCTGTCCCATGCACTGGAGCAGGCCCATGCTCCAGAGGCAGTCGCCGCAAGGGATCGTCTCGCCGTAGCAGTCGAACTCGAAATCGGTGGTTTCGATCTCGTCGCAGGGGTAGACGTTGCAGCTGGGGCAATGGGGGTATCCGCCCCCGACCACCCTGGCCCGGAACGCCCTGTAGGCTTCGCTGTTCCAGGTTTCCAGGAGTGAGGCGCCGGGCAGTTGGCCGAAGAAGCGGGGAAACACCTGCTTCCTGTGGCCGTAGAGGTGGCACTCGGAGGAACGCCACAAAAAATGACAAGGGGCCACCTGCCCGTCCCAGGTCACGAAAACGCCTCCCTGCTCCACGCCGAGGCAGGGGCGGCCACCCAGAGGCCGAAGCGGCGGGAGCACCAGGGCGAGTCCCCTTTCCCGGGCCGCGTCCCTGGTCCTGTCGAAGACGTGTTCCGCCTCCTCCAGGTCCTCCCCCGAGAAGAGGTTTGCCACATGGAAGGGTATGTCCTCGCGCATGGCCCTGCCGGTCATTTCCGTGACGAACTCCACGATTCGGCTTTCCTCGGGGCTTTTGTGGAATTTCCACAGCACTTCGAAATACCTGGCCATGTCGATGCCTTCGCGCCGCGCCCGCCCGGCCCACTCCTCGTAGAAGCGAACCGAGTGCTCCGTGCAGGCGGAGAATACCGGCTGGTCCGCCATGGACTCGCCGTAGGGCAGGATGTGCGAGACGACCAGCCGGGAAACCCCTCTTTCGCCAAGCCAGGCCGCCACGGCCGGAAGCTCCCCGAGGGTTTCGCGCATGAGCACGAACTCCGCCCCGACCTCGATCGTGCGCCCCGGAAGCCGGGCGTTGGCCTCCGCCAGGGCGTCCAGGGCCCTGGCCACGTGACCCAGGCTCCCCCCGCCCCGGACGTTGCGGAACTGCTCCGGGGAGGCGGAGTCCACGGAGAGGAACACCTTGTCCAGCCCGGCCTCGGCCAGGGCCACGGCCCGCGCCCTGTCCAGGAGGTGGCCGTTGGTCTGAAAGCCCACCCAGCCCCCGGCGGGCATGAGGTCCTTGGCGCGGTGGACGAACGCCTCCAGGCGCGGGTGCAGGAGCGGTTCACCCACGCCGTTGAGGACAAGGGCCTGAAGGTGGGGAAAGGCCGGGGTGAGGGCCTCGAAGGTCTCCGGGGACATGTCACCCTCGCGCGTGCTCCCCGCGCCGGAATGCTTGACGCACATGGCGCAGCGCAGGTTGCAGCGGGAGGTGACCTCCGCGAAGAGGCGGGAGGGGGCGGGGGCGAGCGCGAGCCCGGTGGGAGGCGTCGAGTATTTGATCACAGCGGGTTCCTCGTGGGTTCTTCTTCTGGGCCGGCTGGACCGGATAACGCTGCGCCGCGCGTCAGGCATGCGCCTCTCTCCTCGTGGGGCCGCCGCACTCTTGCGGGCTGCGGCCGGTCAGATCGTCCGGGAGGAGACCCCTGGGAAGCCGGCTGCGGAAATGACCCGCAACGGCTGTGCGCGCGGTGGCGTACAACGCCTTTTCGACCATCTCAGGCGTCATGTCCACGCCGATCACGCGTCCCGTTTCCCCCACCTGGCGCGGCCAGGAAGCAGTCGAACCCGCCGCCGCTGCCCAGGTCCACCACGACCTCGCCGGGCTTGAGCGCCGCGATGGCCCGGGGATTGCCGCAGCCCCGGCCCATGTTCGCCCCCTCGGGCATGCCCCGGCGTTCCTTCAGAAGGATGCGCATGGAGCGCCCCGCCGGGGGCATCGTCCCGGCGGGGCGTCAGGGGAGGAGTTCAGGAGCGGGCGCAACAAGCCTCGGGAGCGGCTTTGGCTGGCGCGTGGTCACCGAGCCTCGCGGCCATCTGTTCGGCCACGTCGAGGGCAAGCCTCATGATCTCCACTTCGGGCATCTCATCGACGCTGAAGAGGTCGCGATCGAATTCGATGAGGCTGTCGGTGATGACCACATCGGGTTCGAGCCCTTCCAGCACGCCCTGCATCATGCGCGTGGCGCATTTCAGGAAGCATCCCTCCATGGCGACGACCAGGGGGGCGTTGCGGACCAGGCCGCGCTGGCCGGTATCCTTGGTGAAGGCCCCCCCGAGGCAGACGCGTACGGTCTTCCCGGGAAGGAGGGAGTGACAGAGGATGTTGGACGCCTGGCGCGCGATTTCGCCTCGCAAGCAGGACCCCTCGCAGCACATGACCGCCACGGGTTTCGTTGACTGTCGCGCGGAGAAATCCTCGCACAACTGACAGACTCCCGATGGTTTGCGGATGTAGACGGTTTCGTATTCCTTTTTGCAGGCGGCCGTGGCTTCAGGGGCGGACGTTTTTCCGGAACAACTCATGTGAGTCCTCCAAATGGGTTTTGCTCCGATAGACGGGCCAGGATTCCAAAAGGTACACCCCTCGCCCATTTTCTTCGGATTCAGAGGCTCTTGCCCGCAAAGCCCCGCGCTGATAGGGAGCACATCCACACCCGGAGCGCCGACATGCCAGAAGAACTCGACTTCCAGTCTGTCTATGAACGACACGGGGCGGCCATCCTTCGCTTCCTTCGCCGCATGGTGGGAGAGGCGGACGCCGAAGACTTGGCGCAAGTGGTGTTCGAACGTGCCAACCGGTCTCTCAAGGACTTCAGGGGCGATTCGACCGTGGCCACCTGGCTCTACCGCATCGCCACCAACGTGGCGGTGGACCTGTTGCGAAGCCCGGCCTTCAAGCGCAGGGCGGCGTCCCTGGACGAGATCGGCGAGCCGGACGCCTCGGCCTTGGGCGAGCGGCCATCCAACAGCGAGCACCAGGCCATCCGCAACGAAATGAACGCCTGCATCCGGGAAGTGGTGGACGGGCTGCCCGCAAACTACCGGGCCGTATTGATTCTTTCCGACCTTGAAGGATTCACACCTGCCGAACTGGCCTCACGCCTGGGACTCAGCCTGGAAGCGGCGAAAATTCGTCTCCACCGCGCCAGGGCGAGGCTGCGCAAGGCGCTCGAACACGAATGCCGGTTCTACCGGGACGACCTCGGGCAGCTCAACTGCGACCGCAAGCAGGCTGGCGGCCTCTGAATCAGTTTTTTCCCCTCAAGCGTACCTCTTTTCTCCTTCCACTCGTCAATGCATCCAAACAACACTTGGAGGCATACGATGTCAGCTCTCAACTCTCAGGAAACGCTCATTCTCGTTGGCGCGGCCATGGCCGCGGGATGCAGGCCCTGCCTTGACGTGGCGCTCGGACGCGCCCTGGAACTCGGCATTGAACCCCAGGAGCTGGTCCGGGCGCGGGAAATAGGCAGCATGGCCGCCAACCGCGCCAAGGCGGACATGGAGGAACATTCACGGGCCGCGATGGGAGAGTTCCTTCCCCCGGTCGGCGCTTCGGAAAGCCAGCCGACGTGCTCGTGTTCGTCGGGTCCGGCCTGTCAGGGGTAGGTGGAAAAGGAGTGAAATGATGACGCCCCGGATGGTTTGGCCATTCGGGGCGTCTCTTCACCTTGCCGGAGAGAATTCCAGCACGAAACGTTTGATCTCGTCACGCACGCGCCGGTAATGGCCGAACGCCTCCTCTTCGGTGGCCGCATCCTTGGCCAGGGCCGGGGGATCGTCGAACCCGGCGTGGATGCGCTCGGCCTTGCCCGGGAAATACGGGCAGTTCTCTCTCGCGTGTCCGCACAGGGTGACGATGTAATCGAATTCCTGCGTGGGCAGTTCCTCCACGGTCTTGGAGGCATGGCCGGAGATGTCCACCCCGGCTTCGGCCATGGCCTTCACGGCCAAGGGGTTGAGGCCGTGCTTCACCACCCCGGCGGAGTATGCCTCGATGTCGTGAGCCCGCAGGGCGCGGGCGAAACCCTCAGCCATCTGGCTGCGACAGGAGTTGCCCGTGCACAGGAAGAGGACTTTCTTCTTGGGAGTCATGGGAGGAATCCTTCAGGGTTTGCAGGAAACGTGGCAAACGCCGAGCGGCGTCTGCACCGCGTGCGCGAAGAACCTGCGCCTGACCCACAGGGCCACGTTCACCAGGGCGATGAGCACCGGCACTTCCACCAGCGGTCCGATCACGGCCGCGAAGGCCTGTCCCGAATCGATGCCGAACACGGCCACGGCCACGGCGATGGCCAGCTCGAAGTTGTTGGAGGCCGCCGTGAAGGAGAGCGTGGCCGACTGCTCGTAGGTGGCCCCGGCCTTGAAGGAAAGCCAGAAGGACGCCGCGAACATCACCAGGAAGTACACGCACAGGGGGATGGCCACCAGCACCACGTCCAAGGGCAGGCGCACGATGTACTCGCCCTTGAGCGAGAACATCACCAGGATGGTGAACAGGAGCGCCGTGAGCGTGATGGGGCTTATGCGCGGGATGAACTCCTCCTCGTACCACTTCTGGCCCTTGAGCCTGAGCCCGAGGAAGCGCGAGGCCATGCCCGCCAGGAAGGGGATGCCCAGGTAGATGAACACGCTCTCGGCTATCTGGCCCATGGAGATGTCCACGGCGATGCCCTTGAGGCCGAGCAGGCCCGGCAGGAAAGTGATGAACAGCCACGCGTAGACCGAGAAGAACAGCACCTGGAAGATGGAGTTGAAGGCCACGAGGCCCGCGCAATACTCTCGGTCGCCCGAGGCCAGGTCGTTCCAGACGATGACCATGGCGATGCAGCGGGCCAGGCCGATCAGGATGAGCCCCACCATGTACTCGTGATGGCCGGACAGGAAGGAGATGGCCAGGAGGAACATGAGCACCGGCCCGATCAGCCAGTTCTGCGCCAGCGAAAGCCCCAGCACGCGCGTGTCGCGGAAGACCTGGCCGAGCTTTTCGTACTTCACCTTGGCCAGGGGCGGGTACATCATGAGGATGAGCCCGATGGCGATGGGGATGTTGGTGGTCCCCACCTGAAAGAACTCCACCACGCCGCGCACCCCGGGCATGGCCCAGCCGATGAGCACGCCGATGAACATGGCCGCGAAGATCCACAGGGTCAGGTAACGGTCGAGGAACGAGAGTTGTTTCGTGATGCTTTCGGACATGGCTGCCTCCGGCCTGTTCGAGCGTATTCTATTCCGGGTCACACAATGTTAAATCCGTATATCCGGATTTATGCACCAAGAAAAGGCCTGGAGATGAAGTAAACGCCCAGCAGAGCGATCAAACAACCCGCGCCCTTGCGGAACCAGGCCCCCCCGTGGCGCATGGCCCCGTTCTCAAGCCAACGCTGGACCAGGGCGGTTGAGCTTCCGGCGGCAACGATGGGCAGGCAATGCCCCACGGCGAACAGAATGATCAACGCTACGCCCGTCATGACCTTCTGCTGGATGGTGATGATGGCCAGGATCGGAGCGATGAAGCCGAACGTGCAGGAGCCCGACAGCACCCCGTAGGCAAGGCCGAGCAGAAACGCCCCGCCCACGCCTTTGACCTTCATGCGGCCCATCAGCCCCCCCGAAATGGTGCACTTGGCCACGCCGAGCATGTCCAGGGCCACCCAGACCAGGACCGCTCCCACTGCGATCGTCCAGTAAGGGCCTATGTCCCCGAGCATCCGCCCGAGCAGTGAGCAGATCAGGCCGACCGCCGCGATGGTCAGGAAGAGCCCGGACGTGAACGCCAGGGAGTACCTGGCTGCCTCACGCCCCTGGATGAGCCTCCCCTGACCGGCGACGTAACCGACGATGAGCGGGATGGAAGCCAGGTGGCACGGGCTGAAGAGCACGCTCACCACGCCCCAAAGGAAACAGCCCACGGCGGCGATGGCGAAGCTGTCCACCATCCAGGCGTTGATCATGAGAAACAACTGATCGAGCATACGGGGCCGCCTTATTGGGCCAGGAGCTTATCAAGGATTTCGGCGATGGAATTCTTGTCGAAGAAACCCTCGTGACGGAACACTTCCTTGCCCTGACGGTCGTAGAATATCTGCGTGGGAATGGCCCGCAGCCCGTACTTCCTGCTCTGGTCCGGGTTCTCCCAGACGTCGATGAAGATGATGGCCGCCTTGCCCGCGTATTCCTTCTCCACCGCGTCCATGACGGGCATCATCATCTTGCACGGGATGCATGACTTGGCCCCCAGGTCCACCATGGTCACCATGTCCTTTGCCGGTACGTCAGGGAGTTGCGCGCCGAAGGCCATCGAGGCGAGCGCCAGGGCCGCCATGGCTTGAAGCAACATGAAACGCATCGCATTCTCCAGGATTGTGCTGTCAGCCCTGAACCCAGGCGACGATTTCCGCCTTGGAGGGCACCTTGCCCACGCATTTCACTTCCCCGTCAACGGCGACGGCGGGTGTGGAGAACACCCCCATCCGCGCGATCTCCTGGAAATCTGAAACCTTGACCACCGTGGCGTCCACGCCTTTTTCGGCCACCACTTCCCGGACGAGCTTCTCGGCCTCGTGGCATTTCGGGCAACCAGGCCCCAGCACCTTGATCTCCATGACGCTCCTCCAGACCTAAAGGATGATGTTGAACAAATAGCCCACCAACAGGATGCCCAGCCCCACCACGCCCACGAACGCCCCCAGCAGGCGCGGCTTGAGCACCTTGCGCAGGATGATCATCTCCGGCAGCGAGAGCGCGATGACGGCCATCATGAAGGCCAGCACCGTGCCCAGGGCCGCGCCCTTTTCCAGCAGGGCGTGCACCACGGGGATGATCCCGGCCGCGTTGGAATACATGGGGATGCCCAGTGCCACCGCCGCTGGCACGGACCACCACGCTCCGCGTCCCATGATGGAAGCCATGAACCCTTCGGGGACATAGCCGTGAATCCCCGCGCCCACTGCGATGCCAGCGAGCACCCAGGGCCAGGTCTTGCCCACGATGTCCTTGACGGCGGCGAGGCCCGCGCGAATCCTGCCCGCCCAGGTCAGTTCCTCTTCCGGCAGGTCCTGCCCGGCGTGGATGAGGCGCACCCACTCCTCCAGCTGGCCCTCCATCTTCAGCCTGCCGATGACCCAGCCGCTGGCCATGGCCACCAGCAGGCCCGTGACCAGATACAGCCCGGCCACCTTCCAGCCCATGAGACCGTAGAGCAGCACCAGGGCCACCTCGTTGACCATGGGAGCGCTGACCAAAAACGAGAAGGTGACGCCAAGCGGCACCCCTGCGGTGACGAAGCCCACGAAGAGCGGCACGGCGGAACAGGAGCAGAAGGGCGTGACGATGCCCAGCAGTGCGGCGAGCACGTTGCCAAAGAGTTCCCTGCGTCCGGCCAGCAGTTTGCGCGCTGTGGCGGCGGTGAAGAACGAACGGATGATCCCCACGCCGAATACCACCAGCGCGAGCAGCAGGATCACCTTGGGGCCGTCGTAAAGAAAGAAGGCCAGGGCCTTGGCAAAGCTGGCGTCCTTATCGAGCCCCAGAAGATCGTAGGTGACGGCGTTGGCCCAAGGTTCAAGCTGCCGGTAGACCATCACCCAGAGGACAAGGGCCGGGATGCCCAGGGCAATGTGCCTTTTCACGGATTCCCGGTCTGAATTCCGCAGGGGCGCAGCCGATGCCCCGGGTTTCTCTTCGCAACAGCAGCCCTTTCCAACGCCTGCCTCGCCAACGCGCAAATCCCTCAGGTCGTCCATTGTCAGTCCTTGTTTCGTGCGCCCTGACCGTCGTCCCATTCCGCGAGCAGTTTCGCCACCTTGTCCCTGATGGCGTCGCGGATGGTCCGCAACTGGGCCATCATTTCTTCATGGCTGCCGGTCAGCGCAGCCGGATCGGTGAAGGGAATGTGCAGGCGTTTGGTCACACCCGGGAAGATCGGACACTGCCCTTCGCGGGCGTCGTCGCACACGGTGACCACGTAGTCGAATATGCGCCCGGCCTTGAAGAGGTCGAACACGCCCTTCGGTTTCTGATTCGAGATATCCAGGCCTGCTTCGGCCATGGCCTCGACGACCAGCGGGTTGATGGCCTTGGGCTCGAAGCCGGCGCTCTCGGCATGGTACGCGCCGCCGCCCAGGTCGTTCAGAAACGCCTCCGCCATCTGGCTGCGCGCCGAGTTGTGCACGCAGATGAAAAGAACCTTCTTCGCCTTGATCATGAGAGCCCTCGTGCCGTTGATCACCTGCCGGGCTTCGTTGAAAACAGGTTCTCCCGGCGAATGTCGTCCAGGCCGCCAAGCAGTTTGGCGACTTCCGGATCGTCCTCCAGCCACGTCTTCAGGTGATCAAGGAGCGCCCCGGCGTAAACGGACTCTCCATCCGACAGCGAGTAGTTCACCCATGGTCCCGCCTTGGCGCTCTGCACGAGGCCCGCGCCCTCCAACGTCCGGAGATGGTTGGAGACCGTGGGCTGGGCGATGCCCAGGGCCGCCTGAAGTTCGCATACGCACATAGCGCGCCTGTGTAACATTTTGACGATCTTCACCCGATTCGGGTCGGACAGGGCCTTCATGACTCGGACGAAAGGCTTCATGGCTTAATCTCCATATTTGCATGCAGCTATATGACTTGCCCCGCCCTGGGTCAACCCCTGTATGCCCCGGCCACAAAGGTGAAGAAGTCCAGCCCGTCGTGATCCATTCCTATCAAGGGCCTCTCAACTGAACCCCTCTTGCCAGGGGAGGGCCAGCGTGACAAATGGCAGGAAATTCTTTCCCTGGCCGTCCCGTGGACCGGGTCTGAAAAAGGAAGAATAGACGACCATGACGACATCCCCCGAATTGTTGGAGCGTTCCTTTGTCGCGCTCGTTGACCGGCGGGCAGATGCCCGCGGGTGGGGCAAGGGCGAGTTCGCCCAGAAGGTTTGGCCAGAGGACAGCCCCAAATCCGCAGCCGATCTTCCAACACAGGGAAACCCCAGGGCGTGCTTCTCTCGGATGCCCGGCGCATGGCCGAAGCCTTGAGCGAGGATTTGGCCTATCTGCTTGCCGTTGCGAAGGAAAAGGCAAGAGACGCCAACACCCTCAATCCAGAAATGATGCAAGCTTAGGTTGCATTCCTCCGTCTTCTCTCCCCCGGCGCCATCCACGGTAGCCCCCCAGGCCTGCCAGAGGCACGGGGGGGGGAGCCGCCAGCGGATTCACCGTGTTTCGTCCGGGCATGGCCAGCCTTCGAATCGTTCCTTGCCGCACGAGGCGCCGTAAAGTCAGACGGCATGCGTCGCCCGCGATCACCGCAGCGGTGATCGCGGGCGTGAATTATTTCTCCCTGGCGAAGGGCCAGGCCACGAGCCCCCCCTCCATCACCACCACGTTGTCGTATCCGGCGGCCTGAAGCACGCGCTGGGCCTCGTAGCCGCGCATGGACACCTTGCAGAAAGCCACGATGCGGGCATGCTTGTCCCCCGGCAACTCGTCCAGGCGGCTTCTCAACTGTCCGAGGGGGATGAGCGTTTCGCCCCGGCCCAGGCGCATCTCCTCGAACTCCTTGGGGCCGCGCACGTCCAGGAGGTATTGCGTGGCGCCGCTGTCCATGGCCGAACGCACCTCGATGCAGGACTGCCCCTCGAACAGGCCCCGCATCTTGTTGCCCAGGATGTGCGCCGTCGCGATGAAATGGTCGATGGCCAGCGAATACGGCGGGGCGTAAGGCAGGTCGGCCATGCTGGCCTCCTCCACGGTCATCCCGGCCATGACGGCCACGGCCGCCTCGGCCACCTGGCGGTTCACCTCGCCCGGGCCCACGCACTGGAAGCCCAGGATCCTGCCCGTGTTCGCGTCCGCCACCATCTTGGACACCAGGAGCCTGGCCCCCATGAAGCCGGGCTTGTCCGGGCTCGCGTTCACCGCCGTGACCACGTCGTATCCCGCCTCCCGGGCCTTTTTCTCGGACAGTCCCGTGGCCCCGGCCGCGAAGTCGAAGACCTTGCAGATGCCGCTGTGGATGGTGCCCGGAAATACTGCCTTGTCGCCGAGCGCGGCGTTCTCGCCAGCCACCCGGCCTTCCAGGTTGGCAAGGTCCCCGTAGGGAGCCAGGGTTTTCTCGCCGGTCAGGCGGCTGACCACCTCCACGCAGTCGCCCGCCGCGTAGATGTCCGGGTCGGAGGTGCGCATGTGACTGTCCACGGCGATGCCTCCAGTGGACCCGATAGTCAGGCCCGCCTCGCGCGCCAGCTGCACGTTGGGCGACACGCCAAGGGCCACCACGGCCAGATGGCAGGGCAAGGTGCGCCCGTCTTCCAGGCGCACGCCGCTCACCCGCCCGTCGGTTCCCTCGAAGCCCGCCACGCCCATGCCCGTGATCACCTGAACGCCCTTGGAGCGGGCATGGCTCTCCACCAGGAGTGAAAGGTCGGGATCGAGGAAGGCCAGGATGTGCGGCAGCTTCTCCACCACCGTCACCTTCATGCCGCACGCGGCCAGGGCCTCGCAGGTCTCCATGCCGATGAGCCCGCCGCCCGCCACAACCGCGTGTTTCCCGGCTGCCGCCGCGCCCACCGAGCGCAGGATGTCCGCGTCGGACATGGAATGCAGCGTGAACACGCCCTCCAGGCCCACGCCGGGGAAGGGCGGGATGCGGGGCGTGGAGCCCGTGCACAGGATGAGCTTGTCGTACTCCAGGGTTTCCGGGTTTCCCCCGGCCTTGCGGAACGTCACTGTCCTGGCCTTGGGGTCCACGGCGGTGGCCTCGGTGTTCACCAGGGCCTTCACGCCCTTGGCCCCGGCAAAGAAGAGCGGATCGCGCACCACGCCCGCCGGGGTGGCGAGCAGATGGTCGCGGCTGGATACGCCGCCGGACACGTAATAGGGGTACCCGCAGGAGGCCATGGAGAGCTCCGGGGCTTTCTGCATCAGGATGACCTCGGCGCCCTGGTTGAGCCTTTTGGCGCGCGCTGCGGCCTTGGGTCCCGCGGCGGTTCCTCCGATGACGATGATCCTCATGGTGGGCATGGCGTCTCCTTGTGGCTGGTGTGTCGGTTGTCGCTGCAAGCGGGCTGCGCCTGTTGGCGCGGCGTCAGGCTCCCGGACAGGGTGCGGCCTCGCTTCGGAGCAGGAATTTTGCCTCCGCCCAGGCCATGAGGCGGCCCTCCTGGGAGACCTCGGCGCGCAGCTGATACAGGGGCGGCCTGCTGGAGGTGATGGCGGCCCAGAGGTCCAGACGCGCGTCGCAGGCGATGGCGTGGGTGTAGCGCACGTGCAGGTCGGCGGTGAGGGCCTTGATGCCGTGATGGAACAGGCAGTGGGTCATGGCTGCGTCCAGGAGGGAAGCGGTCACTCCGCCGTGGAGGATGCCGTCGTAACCCTGGAGACCCGGCTGGCATTCGAACCGAGCCGTGACCGAGCCGTCCTGCGCCAGTGTGAAGGCCAGTTTCAGCGACGCCGGGTTGGACTCCCCGCACAAAAGACACCGGGAATGGCCGAAGGCGTTGCCGATGGAGGCGGTTGGCGGCGTATCGGCCATGAGGACCTCATCATGCTTGCAGGATCGTGGTGTGAGCGCAGTCCTTGCGCCCGGCCAGCCCGAAGGCGTCCCCCGTTTGGACGCCCCCGGACGGGCCGGGCTGTTGGAGGAACCCAATTTACGCTCCGGCCCGCAGTTTTGCGCTGGCGGCCTCCGTGTGGGCCACAGCGGCCATGACCACCTGCCGGAAGGCCTGGGCTGCCGGGGACGTGCCCTTCACGGCCAGGTAGGCCTCGCCCTGGTCGGCGGCTTTGCCCACTTCCGTGTCGATGGGGATGCGGCCAAGGAAAGGAACGCCGGATGCTTCGGCCAGCTTTTCGCCGCCGCCGGACTTGAAGATGTCATGCACCGTGCCGCACTGGTGGCAGTGGAACCCGCTCAGGTTCTCCACGATGCCCAGCACCGGATTGCCGAGCTCCCGGCAGAAGGCCACGGAGCGGCGCACGTCGTCGATGGCCACGTCCTGGGGCGAGGTGACCACCAGGGCCACGGCGTCGGGGCCGAGAAGCTGCATCACGGAGAGGGGCTCGTCGCCGGTTCCGGGAGGGCAGTCCACCACCAGGCAGTCCAGATCGCCCCAGGCCACCTGGTGCAAAAACTGCTTGATGACCCCGCCCTTCACCGGGCCGCGCCAGATCACCGGCTCGTCGGGATTGGGCAGGAAGAATCCCATGGACACGACCTTGAGGTTCCAGTTCCACTCCACGGGAAGAATAGTGTCTCCGGCCATGTCGGGTTTCACTCCCGAAAGTCCCATGATGCGCGGGATGCTGGGGCCGTGGACGTCCACGTCCAGGAGCCCGGCCTTGAGGCCTTCCAAGGCCAGCCCGGCGGCCAGGTTGGCGGCCACGGTGCTCTTGCCCACGCCGCCCTTGCCGGACAGGACCACGATCTTGCTCTTGATGCGGGCGATGGCGCTGGGGACTTCCAGGGGTTGCAGGGGCTTCTCCGCCCCGCTGTCGCATGACGTGTGATTCATAATCCTGTGCTTGTGCGCGCACGCGGTACGCGGTTTATGGTGTTTGCGGTGTTGCCTCGCGCTGGTCAGGTGCGCGCGACGCCAAGAATATGCCTGAGCCTGTCCATGACTGCTTTCGCGTCCTGGGCCGAGGGGTGGACCGCAACCTGGGCCAGCACGCCGAGGCCTTCGGCTTGGTCGTGAAACTGTTCCGGGCTGGATGCGCTCATGACCGCTGTGTTGACCATGGCGTTGGTGCGGGCCACTGCCGTCACCAGTTCGAGGGGCTTGAAGTCCGAGAGGTGTCCGTCCACGATCACCAACGCGGGAGAGCGTTGCTTGGTCATTTCCAGTGCGGCCATGCCGCTGCGGGCGTGGGCCACGTCGGCCCCGGCGTCCATCAGTCCCCTGGTGAAGTCCTCGAGCCCGGCCAGAGTCGGCGTGGCGAGTATCACGAGCATGGTGTCCTCCTGGCGGGTGCGTCCTGAAACGGCCCGCGTTCACATGAAAGACGCATGCGGTCAGGCCGGAGCGCGCCCGCAGCAAGAGCCCGGCCCGGCGCAGCCCGACGTGGCGGGCGACGATCCGCAGCAGCCGGTGTCCTTCGCGCCGGGGACCGCCATGGGGGTCTTTCCGGTCAGGCTGCTGGTGCTGGACATGAGGCGCTCGACTCCCGCACCGCCGCAGGACGGGCACGCCAGCGCCGCCTCCTGACCAAGGGTGATGACCTCTCCGGTGAAGCCGCAGTCGCGGCAGGTGATCTCGAAAATAGGCATGGCGTTAGCTCCTGAAGGGCCCGGCGTCCGCGCGGACAGATGTGGGAACCCGCGCAAACGCCGGACCGGGCCGGGTTGGCTGGCGTATCGAGTCCCCTAATGTTGGGAGCAGCCGCCGCAGGTGAAGTCGGTGGAGAAACGCTGCAGCTTCCCGGCCACGAGCTCATTCACGGCGTGGCCGACGGTGTGGGAATCGCCGCCGTAGTAGACGTCGATGCCCATCTGCTTGAAGCCCATGAGCGGGCGCATGCCCATGCCGCCCGCGATCAGCGCCTTCACGCCGTTTCCGGCCAGGAACTGCACCGGGGCCATGCAGCCGCCGTGCTCGTGGGGGACGTTGGGCAGCGTGGTGACCGACACCACGGCGGAGCCGTCGATCTGCACCAGCGTGTAGATTTCACAGTGCCCGAAATGCTCGCCGACCTCGGCTTCCAGGCCTCCGGGCATGACCGAGGGCACAGCGATGAGCGTCGTTTCCATGAAATAGTCTCCTTATTGGTTCATTGCCGGAACGTGGGCCTCGCGGCCCATCTCCGACAACATGATGATGCGCTTCCAGGCGCGGCGCAGCGTGCCGGTGAGCGGCGAATCCGCCATCTCCGTCACCGCGCGGCCCCTGAGCATGGCCTCGAAAACGATTTCGTCGTGGGGCAGGCTGGCCACCACTTCGTGCCCCCCGGCCTGGCAGCGCGAGACGATCTCCTGCGCCGTGCGGGGGTTCAGGTCGCACTTGTTGACGATGACGCAGGCCCGCGTGCGGAAATGTTTGCACAGCTCCAGCACGCGCTCCAGGTCGTGCTGGCCCGACGGGGTCGGCTCGGTGACGATGACCGCCAGATCCGCCCCGGAGAGCGAGCTGATGACCGGGCAGCCGATGCCCGGCGCGCCGTCGCACAGGATTAAGCTGAGGCCGTCGCGCGCGGCGATGGCCCTGGCTTCCTTCTTGAGGAGAGACACCAGCCGCCCGGAGTTCTCCCCGCCTGGGTTCAGGCGGGCGTGGACCAGCGTTCCGAAGCGGGTGTCGCCCACGTACCATTCGCCGCAGTGCTTGTCGGGAAAACCGACGGCCGAGGCCGGGCAGAAGGCGACGCACACCTTGCAGCCCTCGCAGCGCCTGGGGTCAATGGCCAGCCCCGCGCCGTCCTGGTGAATGGGGCGGATGGCGTCGAAACGGCACATCTCGATGCACACGCCGCAGCCCGTGCAGGCGTCGGGATCGATCACCGCCTCGTGGCCTGAAATGAACTGCTGCGTGCGGTCGTTGCGGGGAGAGAGCAGCAGGTGCAGGTCTGCCGCGTCCACGTCCAGGTCGCAGACCACGGCGCTTTCGCCCAGGGCCGCGAAGGCAGCCGTGAGCGATGTCTTGCCGGTGCCGCCCTTGCCGCTGATGACCACGATTTCACGCATGGGCTGCCTGCGCGCTTGCGGCCCTGGCCATTGAGACGACATTGTCGCGCAACTCGGCGAACAGGCCCTCCAGCCAGGGGTTCATGGCGGCCAGCACGTTGCCTGCCGCGTACTCCTCCGCGATGGAGCGGTTGTAGGGGATCTCGCAGAGCACCGGGATGACTTTGTCCGCGCAGTAGCGGTGCAGAGTGGAATCGCCAAGCCCGGCGCGGTTGATGACCACGCCCATGGGCTTTCCCAGAGGGGCGAAAGCCTCTACTGCCAGAACGAAATCGTTGAAGCCGAAGGGCGTTGGCTCCGTGACCAGCACGATCACGTCGCTGTCCATGACCGCGTTCACCGCCGGGCAGCTGACTCCGGGGGGGCAGTCCAGGATGGCGTCTGTGCCGGACGCCTCCAGCATGGAGTCCAGAAGAATCTTCACCTCGCGCATGAGCGGCGGGCTCATGGCCTCACCCACGCGCAGCCTGCCGGACAGGAACTGGCCATTCCTTGTGCGCCCGCCCTCCACCACGCCAAGCTCACGCCTGCCTGGGGACAGCGCGCCCTCCGGGCAGATGGCCAGGCATCCGCCGCAGCCGTGGCACATCTCGGGGAATACCAGCAGCTTTTTGCCCATGACGGAGACGGCCTTGAACTGGCACAACTCGGAGCATTTGCGGCACAGGGTGCACTTGGCGGGGTCGGCAACAGGAATCTCCATGGACGCGCCCCTGCGCCAGGAAATCTCGGGGCGCAGGAACAGGTGCAGGTTCGGCTCTTCCACGTCCAGGTCCACGGCCACCGCCGGGCGCTCCCAGACCCAGGCCAGGGAGGCCGACACCGTTGTCTTGCCTGTGCCGCCCTTGCCGCTCGCAACGGATACGATCATGCCCGTGCCTACTTGTTTGGACCGTCCGCGAAGGGGACCTGCCCGGACTTGTAGCGCTCAAGGGCTTCACCCACGGTGACGCCCTCCAGATTTTGCCCCACCTTGATGCCTGCCGCGTCCAAGGCCTGGAACGCTTTCGGGCCGACGATGCCGGTGAGCAGCACGCCCGCGCCCGCATCGGCGATGCGCTCGGCGGTCTGGATGCCCGCGCCGTGGGCCATGGCTTGGGACTGCCCGTTGTCCAGGTAGCTTGTGGCCATGGTGTCCAGGTCCACCACCACGAAACCCGCGGCGCGCCCGAAGCGCGAATCCACCATGTCCGTGAGGGCCGGACCTTCGGAGCTTATTGCGATAATGTTCATGCGCACTGTCCTCTTCTTTGGCGGTGCGGGACGCTTGTCCTCGTCCGTCACCGAGTATTCCCCGCCCTCGATGCGAAGCGCCAGGGCGTTCACCAGGGCGTCGGCCACGGCGCGTCGGGCTTCGGCCAGGATGCGCCCGAAGGTGTGGCGCGACACCTCCATGCGGGCCGCCGCCTCGGTGGTGGTCAGGCTTTCCAGGTCGGCGAGCTTCAGAGCCTCCAAGCCCTCCACGGTGAGGTAGGCCTCGCCGAGGTCGCTCAAGGGGACGCCCCTGGGCTTGAAGTAGGTGGCTTTGGGTGTTCCCGAGACTTTGCGGCAGATACGCGGGCGCGGCATCAATGATCCTTGTTCGTTATTTTGCTCAAATGAGCATTATGACCGGAGAAGGGCCTTGTCAACGGGGTTCCAAAAAAACAAGGGGAAGTCGACCGACCTCCCCTTCACAGCTTCAATTCGCACGCGCCCCGCCTGGCTTCATGCTGTTGCCCGGCGCATCGCATCGTGCGTCACACGGGTTCATACCCGCCCCCGCGCCCAGTGCGACAGCTCCCCGGCAGGGACCGCGTCGACAGAGAACCCGACGCTGGGCCGGGATCAGCCCTGCTGGCCGCAGGATCCGTCGCGTTTGCGCTGGCGGCGGCAGGCTTCCTGCCTGGCCGGGTCGCCGAATCCGGCCCCTTCGGCCTGCCCGGCGCGGGCGACCATGCCTCGACGCGCCCCGAACCGGCCTGCGGGGCCGCCCTGGACGGGTTCGCTTTCATCGCCTGGCCGTGCGATCACGAGGACGCTTTCCTCGCTTTGCGCCGTGGGAGCGCCCAGGCGCTGGCAGTCCCCACGGCCCAAGCCGCTTCCGCGCCCCATGCCGCCCCGCCCTCTTCCTTGCCCCGCGTTTTGTCCAAATCCTTGTCCGTTCATGATTCCTCCAATGTTTCAGGTTCGTTCGTCATTACGGCCTTCTGGCCGCCGCCACAGCCCGGCCCGCGCCCACCGCATCCGGGGCGGCCCTCCTTGCGGCCATGCCCCCGCCCGTGCCGGGTTTCGTCAGGTTCGTTTTCGGCCACGTCCTCGATGCGGATGGCCCAGCCGTTGGCCAGGGCGCGGGCGACCACGGCCCGCGCCTCCCCAAGCATCCGGCAGAGCGTGGGCCGTGAAACCTCCATGCGCCGGGCGGCCTCCTCCTGGCTCAGTCCTTCGGCGTCCACCAGCCGCATGGCCTCGAAGCCTTCCACGGGCAGAATGGCCCCCCGAAGCTGGCTCAGGGGGATTCCCTGAGGCTTGTAGAAGGTGGCGGGCGGGGTCGAACCGATGCAGCGGCGCTTTCTGGGACGTGGCATGAAAACTCCTAGTTATGAAATCATGTTCATAACTAAGTGCGATGCAGGGGGACGTCAAGGAGAGGAAATCGAAAAAACAAGTGTGACTCACTGCGAGACGACCGGAGGAGCCCGCAAATGATCTGGATTAACCGCGTGCGCATGAAGAGGCGAGGCGCATGCGTGGATCGGACAAGATGCGCAGCAATCGGTCGAACGCACAGCCGAGGCGCTCCCAGCGCCACGGCGGCGCTGTTCAGCGAACCCATGACTGCGGGCAGATCGACGTAGGAGGCTCTCGGAAGAAAGAAGCGCCTACAGCCCGTGCTTCTTCATCTTGCGCCACAGTGTGGTGCGGTTGACCCCCAGCGCGCTGGCAGTCTCGGAGATGGAGAAGCCGTGCTCCTGGAGCGCTTCCAGCAGCATGGCCCGCTCCCTGGCCTGGATGGTGCCGCCGCCTTCCTCGCCGGCGCCGTCCAGGCGGGGAGGCGTGTTGCCGCCGCCCAGGATGTACTCCGGCAGGTGGTCCGGCTCGATGGTGTCGGCCTGGGACAGGATGACAGCGTGCTCCATGGCGTGCTTCAGTTCGCGCACGTTCCCCTGGAAGGCGCAGGACGCCAGGGCCCGCCGGGTGCTGGCCGAGATGATGGGCGTGCGGCGGCCATAGCGCGCGGCGGCAATATGCACGAAATGGTCGGCCAGCAGGTCCACGTCGCCGGGGCGCTCGCGCAGCGGCGGCAGTTCCATCTCCAGCACCCGCAGCCGGTAATAGAGGTCCGAGCGGAACTGGCCGGAGGCCACCCGTGCGCGCAGGTCCCGGTTGGTGGCCGAGATCACCCGCACGTCCACGCTCACGGGCTTGACCGAACCCAGCGGATGGAAGCGCCCCCCCTCCAGGGCTTGCAGCAGCTTGGCCTGCAAGCCGGGCGGGAGGTCGCCTATCTCGTCCAGGAAGATGGTGCCGCCCGACGCCGCCTCGAACAGGCCCGGCTTGTCCCGGTTGGCCCCGGTGAAGGCTCCCTTGCGGTAGCCGAACAGCTCCGATTCCAGAAGGTTTTCGGGCAGGGCGGCGCAGTTCACGTCCACGAAGGGACCGGAGCGCCTGGAGCTGCTGGCGTGGATGGCGCGGGCGAACACACCTTTGCCGGTGCCGGTCTCGCCGGTCAGCAGCACTGCGGCATCCGTGCGGGAGATGGCTCCCAGCGTGGCGTAGAGGCGCTGCATGGGCTTGGAGCGCCCGATGATGTCCGAGGAGCTGCCCTGGGGCGGTGGCGGCGCGGCCACCAGCTTGTCCGAGAAGCACTCCACCCCGCCGATCACCTTGCCCCTGGCGTCGCGCAGCACGGATGCGGTTATCTCCAGAGGAATGCGCCTGCCTTCGCGGCTGAGGAAATGCACCCGGCGCTTCACCTCGCTTTTGCCCTGGCTGATGGCCTTCTGCAGGTAGCAGCGCGAGTTGCAGAACTCGGTGCAGAACACCTCCCAGCACTTGCTGCCGATGGCCTCGCGCGCGGAAAAACCCGTGACCCTCTCAGCCTCGCGGCTGAAGTAGACCACGTTCCAGTCCTGATCCACGGCAAACACGCCAAGACCAATGGAGTCCAGGATCAGGCCCTTGTCCAGCCATTCCTTGAGGCTCATGCGGGGTTCTCCGTTCGCGCCTGGCGAACTTGTTCCGTGGTTGGCGCTGGTTCCTGGGCGTTTGAACATGTCAGGCCCGGTTGCACCGCTCATGCCATTCGCGCGCTCCCGCCGGGATACGGGGCAAAGCGCGCCGGGCTTCGCACCCTGGACCGCGCCCTGTTTCCGGCGCGTTATCCTGGCAGCCCTTATCGCATACCGCATTGACTAAACGCAACGCTGACGTTGCAGAACCGCAACGCCAGTTGCCCTTCGACTCCTCTTTCACGCCACACCACACCCCCAAAACATGAAAATAACTGGATCTATTTTCAGTGCAACATTCAGGAACGGGCCTTGCTCAACCGGAGCCGCCCGGACGGCCCCAGGCCGTCCTCCAAACGCATCAGCCGTATCCCGGAACTGACCGGGTGCCGTGTCGCAACACCTCACAAGCGAGGGAAAACATGGACGAATGCACCACATGCGAAGGCATCGGCGTCGGCGGCGTCCCCAGTGACGAGGGCTTGAAGAAACTGGCCAAGAGCGGGGTCAAGACCCTGCTGGACGCCCGTGAGGAGGGGGAAGGCGACGAGGACGTAAGCAGCAAGGCACGGGAACTGGGGCTCACCTACATCCGGGTGCCCATCTCCAGGCGCAAGGTGGATGTGGATCAGATTGACCGTTTCAGGGCGGCGATAGCCAATTCCACCGGAGGCAAGATCCACGCGTTCTCCTCCGGCGGCAAGCGCCCCGCCGGGGTGCTGTGCTTCCTGGCCTGCGCCCGCATGGGGGACTCGGTGATCGAGGTGTTCCACAAGGCCAAGAAGTGCGGCTGCGCCATCGACAAGGAATTCGCCCTGAAACAGTTCATCCTGGATTTCTACTCCAGCCATCGCGGCGACATGCTGAACAACCACTTCCAACACCCGCATCACGCCTAGGCGCACGGGCAGAACACAACGCGGAGACAGAATGCTCTACTCAAAGGACTTCGACTGGCAAACGGGAAGCCGTCCGGTGGCCGACCTCGCCAACTGGGATGAGCGCTTCGACTGGGTCGAGGAACCCGTCGTCAGCCCGGACGGCAACCAGGTGGCCGCCGTGGGCAAGGTCGCCGACGATGACGCCTTCACGGTGTGCGTCAACGGCGTGGACTGGCCCGAACCGTTCGAGAAGATCTGGAACCTGCGCCACGCCCCGGACGGGCGACTCACCGCGCTGGTGCAGACCGACGGCGTGTGGACCATGGCCGTTGACGGCGAAGCCTGGGAGGAGACCTTCGACTTCGCCTGGAACCCCATGTTCGGCCGCGACGGTTCCGATATCGCCGTGTGCATCCAGAGCGGGGGCGAATACGGCCTGGCCGTGAACGGCGCGCCCTGGGAGAACCTCTACGCCAACGCCAACAACTCCTGCATGAGCCCCGTGGGCGGAAAGACCGCCGCTGCCGTGCAGACCCGGCCGCTAGGCCAGGCCGAGACCGACAAGTTCCTCTCAGGCATCTTCTCCGCCTCGGTGAACGGCGAAACCTGGGACAAGAGCTTCGTCAACGTCTGGGGCGTCACCTTCAGCCCGGACGGCTCGAAAGTGGCCGCCGAGATCCGGCTGAACCTGTACGAGTACTCCATCGCCGTGGACGGCACGCCCTGGCGCAGGAACTTCGGCGGCGTCTGGGAACCCGTATTCAGCCCGGACGGCAAACGCGTGGCCGCCCCGGTGCGCCTGGCCGGGAAGTGGACCCTGGCCGTGGACGGCGAACGAGCCTGGAACCGCAACTACTACCAACTCTGGCACCAGCTCTTCACGCCCGATGGCAAGAGCGTGGCGGCCATCGTCAGCCCCGAGTTCGGCAAGTGGACCGTGGCCGTGGACGACGCCCCCTGGGCCAGCACGTACGATGTGGTGAAGGACCTGGTGGTCAGCCCCGACGGGAAACACTTCGCCGCCGCAGCGGGCAAACCTGGGGACTGGACCGTCATCGTGGACGGACGCCCCTGGGACGCCTCCTTCGAGCGGGTCTGGACGCCGAAATTCAGCCCGGACGGTCGCCGCGTGGCCGTCATGGCCGAAATGAACGGCGAGAAGGTGACTGCCCTGGACGGCAGCGCGCTGGCCGTGAGTGCTGGCAGCTGCCAGGACCCGGTCTTCTCGCCGGACGGCTCCAGGCTGCTGGTCAAATGCATCAACGCAAACAGCTACATCCGCCGGGTGGTGTCCGTGGACGCTCCCGGAGGGGCCTAACGGGCAGGAGGGATATGTGAACGCCTTATACCAGTTCGTCAGCGGCCCGCTGGTCTGGGCCAGCTTCGCGCTCTTCATCGGCGGCTCCGCCTGGCGGCTTTACTCCATGGCGGTGCTTGCGCGCAAAAAGGACGTCTACGTCTACGAATACTTCAGCCTGCCGCACGCCCTGCGCTCCATGCTGCACTGGGTCGTGCCCTTCATGAACGAGAGCTCCAAAAAGAACCCGGCGCTGACCGTCGTGGCCTTCGTGTTCCACCTGTTCCTGCTGATCGCGCCGCTGTTCGTCATCGGGCACGTGGCCATGCTGGACAAGGCCTTCGGCATCTCCTGGGCCACCCTGCCAGACGGCGTTGCCGACGCCATGAGCTTCGCGGTGGTTGGCGCGTGCGTCTTCTTCGTGGCGCGGCGGCTCGCCGTGCCGGAAGTGGCCTACGTCACCTCCGCCTCGGACTACGCCATCGTGGCCCTGGCCGCCGCCCCCTTCGTCACGGGCATCCTGGCCTATCACCAGATAGGCGGCGCGCAGTTCATGACCATCCTGCACATCCTGTCGGGTGAAGCCATGCTGGTGGCCATACCGTTCTCGCGCCTAAGCCACATGATCTACGCCCCCCTGACCAGGGCCTACATCGGCTCGGAATTCGGCGCGGTCCGCCACGCCCGCGACTGGTAACCCGCTAGAATCAACAAGGAGACGACATGAGTTCCCAAGTCGCCAGAGAGCCGTACGTGCTGATCGCGGACAAGGGCCTGGACGCAGGTGTGGCCAGGCTCACGGATGAAAAGATCGCCAAGGTCATAGGCGCGGTCCTGGAGGCCGAGGGCGGAGCGCGCCTGAAAGCCTACGTGGACACCTGCGCCCACTGCGGCCTGTGCTCCGAAGCCTGCCACTTCTTCCACTCGCACGACCGCGACCCCCGGTACTCGCCGGTGGGCAAGGTCAGGCAGACCATGTGGGAGATCCTGGACAAGGGGGGCAACGTGAGCCCCGAGTTCATAGGCCGGGCCTCGCGCGTGGCCTACACCGAGTGCAACCTGTGCAAGCGCTGCGCGATGTACTGCCCCTTCGGCATCGACATCGCCTACGTCATCGGGGTCATGCGGCGCATCTGCCACAAGCTCGGCGTCACGCCCCAGTACATCCAGGACACCGCCCACAGCCACTCCGCCACCCTGAACCAGATGTGGGTCAAGGAGGACGAGTGGGTGGACAGCCTCATGTGGCAGGAAGCCGAAGCCCGCGACGAGCTGCCCGACCTGCGCATCCCCCTGGAGAAGCACGGGGCCGAGATCATGTATTCGGTCATCGGGCCGGAACCCAAGTTCCGCACCCAGCTGATCTACCAGGCCGCCGTCATCATGCACGCTGCCGGTGTGGACTGGACCATGCCTGCCACCCCCGGCTGGGACAACTCCGACATGGCCATGTACTCCGGCGACTACGAGATCATGGGACGCCTCAAACGCGCCCACTTCGAGACCGCCCAGCGCCTGGGCGTGAAGCGCATCGTCATGGGCGAGTGCGGTCACGCCTTCCGCTCCGTGCACGACGTGGGCAACAGATGGCTCGGCTGGAAGGGCGAGCCCGTGCCCGTGGTGCACGCGGTCCAGTTCTACCACGAGCTCCTCTCCAGCGGAAAGATCAAGATCGCGGAAAAGTACGGCGAGGCCGTCACCTTCCACGACCCCTGCAACATCGTGCGCGGCATGGGCCTGCACGAGATGGGCCGCGAGGTCACCCGCGCCCTGTGCTCGGAGCTGGTGGAGATGACCCCCAACCGCGAGCACAACTACTGCTGCTCGGCTGGCGGCGGCGTCATCAACTGCGGGCCTCCGTTCAGGAACACCCGCGTCAACGGCAACAAGATAAAGGCCGAGCAGCTGGCGGCCACCGGGGTCAAGACCGTCATCGCCCCCTGCCACAACTGCCACGGCGGCCTGGAAGACATCATCCACCACTACAAGCTGGACATGAAGATCAAGTTCCTGGGCGACGTCATCTACGAATGCATGGAAAAACCGTGGGCCGAGGCCTAGGAGGCGACCATGAAAAGGAAAATCCTGACCCTGGCCCTGGCCTCCCTGACGCTCATGGCGCCGTGCGGGAGCCTCTACTCCCAGGACGACATCAAGGCCCTCTCGGACCCGGCCTTCACCTCCATGCGCAAGGGGGCGGTGCCCTTCAAGCACGACCAGCACAATGAAAAGGTCAAGATCGCGGACTGCAAGGCCTGCCACCACCTGTACAAGAACGGCAAGCTGGACGCGTCTGGCGATTCCGTGGGCACCAAGTGCTCCGAGTGCCACACCCTCACGGGCGACAAGAACGCCATGCCGCTCATGCGGGCCTATCACCGCCAGTGCGAGAACTGCCATGCGCAAAAGGGCGCGGGGCCGGTGACATGCGCCGAGTGCCACCCCAAGGACGCCCCCCATGACGCATTGAGGAAATAGACCCCCTGGGTCTTCGGAAGCTGCCTGGGCCGTGTGCCCCCGGAGCCAAGAGATTGGCGTCTCCGACTCCGGGACACACGGCCAAGGCGCCATGCGCAAGGGCGGCGGCCCGGCTCCCCCACCGTCGGGTCGCCGCCCAAGCTGCTCCAGAGTGGCCGTCCGGGATTACCCCCGGACGGCCAAGGAGGACAAAATGTCCAGACATGTTGTGGTCATCGGCGCTGTGGCGCTCGGCCCCAAGGCCGCGGCGCGCTTCAAGCGCATGGAACCCGGTTCGCGCGTGACCATGATCGACCGCGAGGAGATCATCTCCTACGGCGGCTGCGGCATCCCGTATTTCGTGTCCGGCGACGTGTCCGACGCCTCCCAGCTGCGCGAGACCAGCTTCCACATGCTGCGCGACGAGTCCTTCTTCAGCCAGACCAAGGGCGTGGACGTGCTGACAGGCGTGGAGGCCGTGAAAATCGACCGCAAGGCCAAGGCCGTGCACACGCGTGTGGTGAAGACCGGCGAAACAGCCGTGATCCCCTACGACAAGCTGGTGATCGCCACCGGGGCCACGCCGCGCTGGCTTAACGTGCCGGGCGAGAGCCTGGAGGGCGTGTTCCACGTCTCCAACCTGCACGACGCCGAGCGCATCCGCGAGGCCGTGGCCAAGGGCCGGGTGAAGAAAGCCGTGGTGGTGGGCGCGGGGTTCATAGGCCTGGAGATGGCCGAGGCCCTGCGCGACATGTGGGACGTGGACACCTCCGTGGTGGAGATCGCCCCGCAGATCCTGCCGCGTGCCATAAGCCCGGTGCTGGCCCGCATGGCGCTCAAGCACCTGCGCTCCAAGGGCTTGCGCTTTCACCTGGGCGAGTCGCTTATGGACATCAGCGGAGAAAATGGGCGCGTGAACTGCCTGCGCACCGGCAAATCAAAGCTGGAAGCCGACCTGGTGATCGTTGGGGCCGGGGTGCTCCCGAACTCGTCCCTGGCCAGGGACGCCGGGCTGGACGTGTCCAGCCGCCGGGGCATCCTGGTGAACGCGCGCCTCCAGACCTCCGACCCGGACATCTTCGCAGGCGGCGACTGCATCGAGCTGCGCCACCTCATCACCGGCGACACGTTCTACCTGCCCATGGGCTCCATGGCCAACCGCCAGGGCCGCGTCATCGGCACCAACCTGGCCGGGGGCACGGCCCAGTTCGAAGGGGCGCTCGGCTCCTTCGTGGTCAAGCTGTTCGACAGGTCCGTGGCTGGCGCGGGGCTCACCCTGCCCTCCGCCCTGGAGCGGGGTTACGACGCCATGAGCGCGCTGATCGTCCAGCCGGACCGGGCGCACTTCTACCCCACCAAGGAATCCATGACCCTGGAGCTGGTGTTCGAGAAGGGCACGCGGCGCATCCTGGGCATTCAGGGCTTCGGCGGCGCGGGGGACGCCATGGTGGGGCGCGTGAACGCCGTGGCCGCCATGCTCAAATTCAAGCCCACCCTGGAGGACCTCAGCAACCTGGAGATGGCCTATTCGCCGCCGTTTTCCTCGGCCATGGACATCCTGAACAGCCTGGGGAACATGGCCGACAACCTGCTGGCCGGGCGCAACACGGTGGTGGGGCCGGATGGATTCGAGGCCCTCTGGGCCAAGGGCAACGGCAACGGGTCAAGCCCCTACTTCCTGGACTGCCGGGAGGAGCCCGACGCCAGGCAACTGCTGCAATGCCTGGGGGAGGAGCGCTGGCATAACATCCCCCAGGGCAGCATCAGGGAGCGCTGCGCCGAGATACCGCGCGACAAGCAGGTGGTGGTGGTCTGCAACACCGGGGCGCGCAGCTACGAAGCCCTGGTCACGCTCCATGACGCGGGGTTCCAGGACGTGGTCAGCATCCAGGGCGGCATGGCCGCGCTCACCAACTACGGGTCGGCTCCGTGACACGGACCGGCAAATCCGGGAGGGAGGCGCGCCATGGGCAGGTTCGTTGTCATCCAGGATGCCGACGAGTGCGGCCATTGCGAAGTGTGTGTCGCCGCTTTTGAGCGCGCCAAGCCTGGAGGGAGTTGCAGAAGCCTTGGTGTCGCCAGTCACGGGAGCGGCCTCGGGCTGAAGTTCGAAGGAGCGCACGGACGCCGTAGCCTCGGCTGGCCAGCCGCGGCCCCGCCGGGTCGCGTGCCGGGGGCCAGGAAGGCCAGCATCGCCACCCTGCAGCAGGCCGCGACCCGGCACAAGAAAGCGTCGAGCCTTGCGCTTTCCCGTGCTCCCTGGCACGAAACGCGCGGGCGGCGGCCCAGAACCGCCGAACCCGCGAGCACCACCGGGGACGACATGAAACGCCTCCTCACGGCCCTCTTCCTGGCCTTCTCCATCCCGGCCAACGCCGCCGAACTCACCCTCAAGGACGCCCCGGCCCAGGTCTACTTCTCCCCCAACGGCGGCGCGCAGGAGGCCATCGTCCAGGCCATCGGCAAGGCCCGCTCCGAGGTGCTGGCCCAGGCCTACACGTTCACGTCCCGGCCGATAGCCGAGGCACTCGGGCAGGCCCACCGCAGGGGCGTCCGGGTCGTGGTCCTCCAGGACACGAGCCAGCCCGTGGAGAAGCTGACCGGGGCCGCCCGCCTGAAGGAGTCGGGCGTGCCCGTGTTCCTCGACGCGGAGCACGCCATCGCGCACAACAAGCTGATCGTGCTGGACGGCGAGACCGTGATCACCGGCAGCTTCAACTTCACCAGGGGAGCCGAGGAGAAGAACGCCGAGAACGTGCTGATCATCAAGGACAAGGCCCTGGCCAGGCTCTACCGGGACAACTGGGAAGAACACCGCGCGCACTCGGCCCCCTACCGGTAAGCCCGGGGCTTCCCCGGCCCGCCAGCGGCATTGCGCCGCCCCGGCTCCACCCACCTTTCCAGGCCTGCGGGGTGTTTTTTCCGGTTTTTTTTGCCGGTAATTTTGACCCACCCGCCTCTCTCGCGCCGCGCCTCCCCCCGCACAACACTTTGCAGTCAACACTCGGTTTTCCCTGCATAAAACCATCCCCCGTGTTCCCGCAACCCGCCCCGCCCCCCTCGCCCTCCCCTCTTTACCAGTACATTTTTGTAACCCCTGTTCCCATATGACTCTTATGCCATCGATGGCATAAATTGACACCCAACAATCCATTAAATAATCAAATGGACCATACATGGGTTTCTCCCGGCGCGGACGTGCAACCGCCTGGAGAACGCGACTGATGGCCTTTCCGCAATGCAGCGATGGCGCTTTTGGACTTTCTCCCACGCCGTGGAACTGTCTTGCGGGCCTTTGGGAGGATCGTGGTGCGTGCAGCGAACGCCGTTTGCAGTGCCCGGAACGGGCTGGCCGGCGAGAATGAAGGGCCCGCCGTTTTCCGCTGCGCCCGCCCTGACCGGGGGAAAAAGCTCCCGGCCGGTTTCGCCCCTTCGCTTCCCTGGGCGCACGGTGCGCCCGCACGACCGGCCGCGAATTGGCTCGCGCGCACAACAGTTTAAAGTAATTCCTCATCCGCAACGGAGGCTCAGATGACCAAATTCATCCGCATCGACATGGGCACCAAGACCGCAACCACCGAGCCCTGCCCCGAGAAGTACGCCGGGCTGGCCGGGCGCGGCCTCACTTCCATCTTCGTGGCGAACGAGGTGAAGCCCACCTGCCACCCCCTGGGCAAGTACAACAAGCTCATCTTCGCCCCGGGCTTCCTCACGGGCACCAGCGCCGTGAACTCCGGGCGCATCTCCTGCGGGGCCAAGAGCCCGCTCACCGGCACCATCAAGGAGAGCAACAGCGGCGGCAGCTTCTCCCAGAAGATGGCCAAGATGGGCATCAAGGCCCTGGTGTTCGAGGGCATCCCCGAGGGCGACGCGTTCTACGTGATCAAGGTGTCCATGGACGGCGTGTCCATCGACGAGGCCCCGGCCGAACTCCTGGGCGGCGCGGGCAACTACGACGCCGTGAAGGCCCTCCAGGCCAAGTACGGCCCCAAGGTGGGCGTGGCCGTCATCGGCGCGGCGGGCGAGATGAGGCTCGCCTCGGCCAACATCTCCTTCGCCGACCCCGAGAGCAACCTGCGCAGCGCCGGGCGCGGCGGTCTGGGCGCGGTCATGGGCTCCAAGAAGATCAAGGCCGTGGTCATCGACGACACGGGCGCGCCCGGCGTCACCGTGGCCAACCCCGAGGCCTTCAAGAGCGCGGCCAAGCGCTTCGCCAACGCCCTGACCACCCACCCGGTCACGAGCCAGGGCCTGCCCAAGTACGGCACCGACGTGCTGGTGAACATCCTGAACGAGGCGGGCGGCCTGCCCACCGAGAACTTCCGCCGCGGCCGCAACGAGTGGGCCAACAACATCGGCGGCGAGACCCTTACCGCCACCATCGAGGAGCGCGGCGGCAAGCCCACCCACGGCTGCCACACCGGCTGCATCATCAAGTGCTCGCAGCACTACGTGGACAAGAAGGGCAAGTACATCACCAGCGGCTTCGAGTACGAGACCATCTGGGCGCTCGGGGCCGACGCGGCCATCGACGACCTGGACGCCATCGCCTACTGCGACCGCGAGTTCGACGAGGTGGGCGTGGACTCCATCGAGACCTCCGTGGCCGTGGCCGTGGCCATGGAGGCGGGCGTCATCCCCTGGGGCGACGGCAAGGCGGCGCTGGAACTGATCAAGCAGATCCGCACGGGCACCCCGCTCGGGCGCATCCTCGGCTGCGGCGCGGCGGCCGTGGGCCAGATGTACGGGCTGACGCGCGTGCCGGTGGTCAAGAACCAGGCCATCCCGGCCTACGACCCGCGCGCGGTCAAGGGCGTGGGCCTGACCTACGCCACCACCCCCATGGGCGCGGACCACACCGCCGGTTACGCCGTGGCCGCCAACATCCTGCGGGTCGGCGGCTACGTGGACCCGCTGGGCAAGGAAGGCCAGGTGGAGCTCTCGCGCAACCTGCAGATCGCCACCGCCGCCGTGGACAGCACTGGCATGTGCCTGTTCATAGCCTTCGCCATCCTGGACATCGCCGACGGCTTCAACGCCCTCGTGGACATGATCAACGCCTGCTACGGCCTCTCCCTGACCGCCGACGACGTCACGGCCTTGGGCAAGGCCATCCTCAAGGCGGAGCGCGGCTTCAACCAGAGCGCGGGCTTCACCAACGCCCACGACCGTCTGCCCGAATTCTTCGAGGAGCCCCTGCCGCCTCACAACGTGACCTGGGACTTCACCGACGCAGAGATCGACGAGGTGTTCAACTTCTAGCAACCGCAGGCGGGCGGACGGCCACCCGGCCGTCCGCCCGCCATTGACTCCCGGGCCGTGCGCCCGTAGTTTCGCAACCATGCAGATTACAGTGAAGTGCTTCGCCACCCTGAGCCCTTTCCAGCCCAAGGACGAGGAACGCTTCCCCCTGAAGCAGGGCGAGACGGCCGGGGACGTGATCGCCCGCCTGGGCATCGCCCCGGACGCGGTCGCCGTGCTCTTCGTCAACGGGGTCCACGCCGCTCCGGACAGGGCGCTCGCCGACGGCGACCGGCTGAGCCTCTTTCCTGCCGTCGGCGGCGGCTGATTCCCCCGGAGGCCACCACGTGAAAACCATTTCGCCGGATTCCCGGGCCGAGGCGGCCATCGAGCTGCGCGCCTTCATGGACCTGGCCGCGCTGTTTCGCGAGCGCGGCTGGAACATGCCCATGGAGGTCCGCATCCCGGGCAGCGTCAGCGGCGCCGAGTTGCTCGGACAGCTGGACATCCCCAGGGAGATGGTCGAGGTGATCTTCGTCAACGGCAAGGCCGCGACCCCCGCCCTGGCCCGGATATCCGGGGGCGACCGGGTGGCCCTGGCCCCCCCGGGCGTGCCCGGCCCCTACCGCGTGCTCCTGGGCTTCAAGAAGATGTGACCATGCCCCTGCGCGACCTCGCCCCAATCCTCCCCGGGACCGCCGGGTGAGCTCCCCCCTGGACGAACTGGCCGAACAAGGCGCGCTGCCCGACGGCACGCCCGTGCGCATGCTCCCGCACCGCGCGGTGCGAAGCGCCGCGCACCTCCTGGGCCTGACCCTGCGCCTCGCGGAAATCGAGGCCTTGCGGCGCGGGATCGTCCCCGAGCGCTACCTGCGAAACTTCAAGACCCTGGACTGCGCCGGGCAGGCCAGACTCCTGGAGACCAAAGTGGCCATGGTGGGCCTGGGCGGGCTCGGCGGCATCATCCTGGAGGGCCTGGCGCGGCTCGGCTTCGGGATCATCCGCGCGGCCGACCACGACGTGTTCGAGCCCACCAACCTGAACCGCCAGCTCCTGGCCACGGAGAGGACACTCGGAACCTCCAAGGCGGCAGCCGCCAAGGAGCGCATCGAGGCCGTGAACCCGTCGGTGGAGCTCCAGGTGCGCCAGGTTTTCGTGGAGCCCGGGGATTTCGAGGAATTCTACCGTGGGGCGGACATCGCCCTGGACGCGCTGGGGGGCATGGCCTGCCGCCCGGCGGCCGAGTCCGGGGCAGGCCGCGCGGGGGTGCCCCTGGTCACGGCCAGCGTGGCCGGCTGGACCGCCGTGGCCGCCACCGTGCTGCCCGGCGGGCGCGGCCCGGCGAGCCTCTTCTGCCCGGACGGGGCCGCCAGGCCAAGAAGCGCCGAGGACACGCTCGGCTGCCAGCCCCCTGCCCTGCACGTCGCCGCAGGGATCGTGCTCTCCGAGGCCGTGCGCCTGGCGCTCGGGCATCCGCCGCGACTCGGCGGCCCGGACGGGCGCATGGCCGTGGTGGACCTGGAGCGCGTCGGCATCGAGCGCCTCTCGCTTCAGGGCTGAGAGGCGCCCGGGACCGCTTCGCCCCGCAAACGTCCCGCACCCTTTTATTTCCCGCGCGCTTGCCGTAGACTCCCTCCCCGCGCGCCTGGCGCGCGAGGTGGGCCCGTGAAAAGCCTTTACGAACTCCTAGACTCCCTGCCGCACCTGACCATCCGCCAGAAGGTGGTGGCCGGGGTGGTCATCCCCGTGCTCATCTTCGCCGTGGTGGGCGTGGTCTCCTTCAATTACCTCACCCGCCTGGAAGCCACCCTGACGCTCATGGAGATGGCCGACGACCTCTCCAACACCATCCTGGAAATCCGCCGCTACGAGAAGAACTACCTGCTCTACGGCCACGCCGAGGATTTCGAGGAGAGCCAGCGCTACACCGGCCAGGCCCGCGCCGCCCTGGGCTCCATGTCCGCCATCGCGCGCGACGGCCGCGCAAGGCGGACCATGGCCCGGCTCTCGGAGGTGCTGGACCTCTACCAGTCCAGGAGCGCGGGCCTGCGCCCGGACAGCGCCGGGCAGCAGGCCTCCCAGCAGCGCGAGGACCTGCGCCAGGCGGGCAAGGACCTGGTGGACCTGTCCCTGGAGCTGAAAAACGCCGAGCGCGAGCGCACGCTTCTCTTGGTGGAAACGCTCAAGCGCCAACTGCTCATTTCCGGAGTGTTCATAGCCGTCTCGGGCATCGTGCTGGCGCTCCTGCTCGCGCGCAAGATCCTGCGCGCCCTGGGCACCATCGTGAACGCCACCACGGCCATCGGCCAGGGCGACTTCAAGACCCTGCCCGTGCCGCGTTCCAACGACGAGACCAGGCGCGTGCTGGAAGCCTTCAACCGCATGCTTCGCGAACTGGAGCGCCGCCAGGACCAGCTCATCCAGGAGAAGAAGCTCTCCTCGCTGGGCGTTCTCACCTCGGGCATCGCGCACCAGTTGAACAACCCGCTGAACAACATCTCCACCTCCTGCCAGATCCTCATCGAGGAGCACGGCCAGTGCGAACCGGCCTTCGCCGCGCGGATGCTCGGCAACATCCAGCAGGAGGTGCTGCGCGCCCGCGACATCGTGAAGGGCCTCCTGGAGTTCTCCCGCGCCAAGGACTTCAGCCTGAAGCCCGCGCAGCTCGCCGACGTGGTGGCCAAGGCCGCGAGGCTCGTCTCCAGCCAGGTGCCCTCGGGCATCACGCTCTCGACGGACATCCCGCAAGACCTCGTGCTCGAGCTCGACGCGGCGCGCATGCAGGAGGTGTTCATCAACCTGCTCCTGAACGCGGCCCAGGCCATACCGGCCCCGCCCGGGGCAATCACCGTCTCGGCCACGGCCGAGCCCGGGTCCGGCACGGCCGTCATCGCCGTGGAGGACACGGGAGTGGGCATCCCGGAGGACGACCTGGGCAGGATCTTCGACCCCTTCTACACCACCAAGGAGGTGGGCAAGGGCACCGGGCTCGGACTCTCCATCGTCTTCGGGATCATCGAGAAGCACAAGGGCTCCATCCAGGCCGAGAAGACCGGGGGCCGGGGCGCGCGCTTCGTCATCCGCCTGCCGCTTCCGCGCCCGGGCCAGGAGGCGGCGTGAGGGGCGGCACCATCCTCATCGTGGACGACGAGCCCATCGCAGTGGACAACCTGGCCCACATCCTGGGACGCGAGGGCTACGCCACGGCCAAGGCCGCGAGCGGCGAGGAGGCACTCGAGACGCTCGGCTCGCGCGAATTCGACCTCGTGCTCACGGACCTGCGCATGAAGGGCCTGGACGGCATCGCCGTGCTCTCGGAATCCAAGCGGCTCTGGCCCGACACCGAGGTGGTGGTCATGACCGGCCACGCCACCGTGGCCTCGGCCGTGGAGGCCATGCGCCTGGGGGCCTGCCACTACCTGACCAAGCCCTACGGCCTGGCCGAGGTGCGCGCCACCGTGGCCGAGGCCATGGACAAGCGCCGCCTGCGCCAGGAGGTGGCCCGGCTGTCGCGCCAGGTGGCCGAACTGGGCCACGGCCCGCTGATCATCGGCGAGAGCCCCGCCATCCAGGCCCTGCGCGACAACATCCGCCACATCGCGCCCACGGGCTCCACCGTGCTCGTCCTGGGCGAGACCGGCACGGGCAAGGAGCTGGTGGCCCGGGCCATCCACGACGCGAGCCCGAGAAGCGCCAAGCGCTTCCTGGCCATCAACTGCGGGGCCTTCAACGAGGACCTGCTGGCCAACGAGCTCTTCGGCCACGAGAAGGGCGCGTTCTCGGGCGCCTCCGCCCTCAAGAAGGGGCTCCTTGAGGTGGCCGGGGAAGGCACGCTTTTTTTGGACGAGATCGGCGAGATGTCGCTCACCATGCAGGTCAGGCTTTTGCGCGTGCTCCAGGAGCGGCACTTCTTCAGGGTGGGCGGCACGCAGGAGATCCCGGTGGCCGCGCGCATCCTGGCCGCCACCAACAAGGACCTCAAGGCCGAGGTGGACCTGGGGTTCTTTCGCGCCGACCTGTTCTACAGGCTGAACGTGATCACGCTGCGCGTGCCCCCGCTCTCGGAGCGCAGGCAGGACATTCCGCTTCTGGCCGGGTTCTTCATCGCCAAGTACGCCCCCGCCATGGGCAAGGCCGTGCGGGGGGTTTCTGCCGAGGCCGTGCGGCACCTGATGGCCTACGACTACCCGGGCAACATCCGGGAGCTGGAGAACATCGTGCAGCGCGCGGTGATCATGGCCAAGGGCGAGGAGATCGAGCCCGGGGACCTGCCGCTCGACCTGAGGGGCGAGGCCCCGGCGCTGGTGAAGCACGAGGGGCCGGAGCTGATCACGCTGGAGGAGCTTGAGAGGCGGCACATCGAGGCCGTGCTGGCCTTTGAAGGCGGCAACAAGACCAAGGCCGCCGAGGTGCTGGGGATAGACAGGGTGTCGCTGTGGCGGAAGCTGAAGAGGTACGGGATGGAGGAGTGAGGGAAAAGCGAAAGTGCTGCCTGTTACAACCACCCGTTTTTTACTCTTTGAGAGAGCTGTTATCGTTCAAATTTCAATATTCTCTTCCCAGGGAACATCTTGATGGCCACATCACTCAGCTCCCCTGCCACACCATAAGACATTTCGATTGCCGCATCACAAAAATCATACATATCGTCAGTCATTGACTTCATATTTCCATTTGTCTTCACACCGACAACTTTAATGACTTCGCTCTCTGTCATTTCACTATTCGGCGACACACTGTTCTTTTCAAATGCGCCCTGAACACATTCATAATGCATGTCAGACCGTTTGTTAATCAACATAACAAGCGAATTTAAAGTATCTTCAGCAGCAGAAATGCTTTGCACTAGCATTCGACAATCATGCTCAAGCAAAAATGATATTGATTTGTAATCTATAACAAATCTAGGCATTTCTATTTTAATTATTGGCCTAATATGTATATGCCTCCAAGCGTCCTCCCTGAATTCATCAAGGAATTGCTTCTTAATCGACAATGCCCTATTGTAATTCATTGCCATAGATGAAATAACCACATTAATTGCCCCAACTTGCTCATCTTCACGCTTCTTACGCTCTCGTTTCTCAACGATCCTTGCAGCAAACCAAGCCCCAAAAAATGCAGACGCCAACGGCGTTAATATTGGCTTAATGAACAACATAAACTTCTCTGCAACCGCGATGATTACTTGACACAAATCGTTGCCCATGCCCCCCGCGAGTTAAATAACAACCGCCAATCTCACCTCAAGCAAAATCACGTGAGACGGGCATCAACAATCACGCCACCGCCAGCCCCAACGCCTCGAACACCGTCATGACGAAAACCACCTCCACTCCTGCGGCCTCGCCCGCAGCCATGTTCGCGACCTCGGGCCGGTTGGCCTCGGGCAGGATCACCCTCGCGGCCCCGGCGCGCGCCGCGGCCAGCACCTTTTCCCGAATTCCGCCCACGGGCAGCACCTGGCCGGTGAGCGTGATCTCCCCGGTCATGGCCACGTCGCGCCTGAGCGCCCTGCCCGTGTAGAGCGAGGCAAGGGCAAGGGCCACGGTCAGCCCGGCGGAGCTGCCCTCCTTGGGGATGGACCCGGCCGGGATGTGCACGTGCAGGTCCTCCATCAGGAACGCTCCCGGGTCGATCCCCAGTTCCCCGGCCCTTGAGCGCACAAGGCTGAGCGCGGCCTTGGCCGACTCGCAGAGCACCTCGCCCAGGGACCCGGTCAGGGTGATGTTGCCCGAACCCTTCATGCGGATGGCCTCCACGAAAATGATCTCGCCCCCGTGGTCGGCGTACACGAGCCCCGTGGCCACGCCCACGCGCGGCTCGCCCCCGGCGGCCTCGCGGATGTAGCGCCTCGGCCCCAGAAGCGCGGGCACCAGGGCCTCGTCCACGGTGAGCGGCCCGGCCTGCCCGCCCTCTTCCAGGCGCAGCTTGGCCAGCTTGCGGCAGGCCCGGCCGAGCTCGCGGTCCAGGTTTCGCACGCCTGCCTCGCGCGTGTAGCCGTCCACCACCGCGTTCACGGCCCCTGGGGTGAACGCCGGGTAGGGGTGCGTCAGGCCGTGCTCGCGCAACTGCCTGGGCAGGATGTGCCCGAGCGCGATGTCCACCTTTTCGGCGGCCGTGTAGCCCTGGAAGGGCACCACCTCCAGGCGGTCGAGCAGCGGGCCCGAGAGCTCGCGCACGTCGTTGACCGTGGCGATGAAGAGCACCTGGGAGAGGTCGAAGGGCACCTCCAGGTAGTTGTCCACGAACTGGGTATTCTGCTCCGGGTCGAGCATCTCCAGGAAGACGGCGGCGGGGTCGCCCCGGAAGTCCTTGCCGATCTTGTCCAGCTCGTCGAGCATGAACACCGGGTTTCGCACGCCCAGGCGGCTCATCGCGGTGAGCACGCGCCCGGGCAGCGCGCCCACGTAGGTGCGCCTGTGCCCGCGCAACTCGGCCTCGTCGCGCAGCCCGGCCAGGGACATACGCTGGAACTTGCGCCCCAGCGCCTCGGCTATGGCCTGGCCCACCGAGGTCTTGCCCGTGCCCGGGGGGCCGGAGAAGCAGAGCACCGGGCTGCGGAACACCGTGGGCGCGGCCTTGTCCCGGGCCAGGGCCGCGACCGTGGCGCGCAGTTCGTCCAAATTCACGGGCTTGGCCAGGTAGTACACAGCGCCCTGGCGCATGGCCTGCACGGCCGTGTCCACCGTGGCGAACCCGGTGACCATCATCACCTGCGTCGAGGGCGAGAGCTTGCGCGCCTCCTCCAGGAGCTGCATCCCGTCCATCCGGTCCATCTTCAGGTCCGTGACGATCAGGTCGAACTCCCAGCGCCGCACCTCCTCCAGGGCCTCCAGGCCGTTGGAGGCCCCGCGCACGCGGTAGCCCTCCTTCGTAAGCACGTGCTCCAGGTTGGCCCGGGCGATGTCCTCGTCGTCCACCACCAGGACGTGGAACTCCGAGGCGGAACGCAGCGCGCGCGAGGCCAGGTACTCGAGCACGCGCTCCTTCACCTGCCCGAGCCCGTGGTGCCTGGCCGAGAGCACGGCCCCGGCGGCCTTGAGGTCCAGCCTGTCCTGGGTGGCCGCGCTCCAGGGCAGGCCCAGGAGGAAGTCCAGGTAGCCCAGGCCCACGGAGTACTCGGCCACGGACGGGTCGGTCTTCGAAAGCTTCTCGATCTCGCGCAGGGCCGCCTCCCTGGCGTGGGGCGGAAGGCCCGGGGCCTGGGCGCGGGCCTTGAGCTCGCCCAGGTCGCTGGTGGAGGGCTCGGGCGCTTTGCCCTCGGTGCGCTTCTGGAAGAAGATCATGTTCACCTCTGCGGTTTCACGCCTGATACGTGTTTTTCCATCCCCCCCGCAACGCCTGCTTCAGCTGCTGTGGCGTTTTGCAACACCCGTTGTGATGCGCAACACGCCTTGCCGGGACCTTGCCCGCATTTGCGTTGCAAAGCGCAACGGAATTCTTTTTCGATCAAAATTAAATTCAATTATTTCAATTAAATAATCCTGGCACGCATCTTGGTAACTGGGGGCAAAGAGCCACGAGGAGGACACGGAAATGGCCAGCATCAAGGAACGCATCGAGACGGTGTTCGCGGCCATGGCTTTCGCCGAGCGCGGCCTGGAAGAAGAATCCCTGGACCTTTTGGGGCAGGCCCGGGACCGAGGGGAACAGTCCGCGCCCAGGGCCAAGCGCCCGGACAGCCGCCCGAGGGCGAGGGTCTAGGCATGCCCGCTCGTTTTGGCTGCAAGCCGGAGCCGGGCGTGCGCATCCGGCGGCCGGGCCGTCTCCGGGAGTACCTGGAGGAGACGGGCCAGGCCGCCGGTTTGGCCGGGCACGGCCTGCCCGTGAGCGAGATGGGCCTGGCCAGCCAGGGAGCGGCGGCCAAGAAGATCGTGGCCGTGTCCACCGAGGCGGTGTTTTCGCCGGCTCTCATCCGCCAGGCCCTGGGCGTGGCCGGGCGGCTGGGAACGGAGGTGGTGGGGTTGAGCGTCGGCAAGATCGAGGCCGACGCGGAAGCCTCCCACGCCGCCAAGGCCGGGGAGCTTTTCGAGGCCCGGGCGGAGCAGTCGGCCGGGGATTTCGCCCGGCAGGCGGACGAGGCCGGGATCGCCTTCAGGCACGTGGTCCGCTTCGGCAAGGCGGCGGACGTGGTGGAGCAGGAGTGCGCGCGCCTGAGGCGCGTGGAGTTCGTACTCGCGGTCAAGGAGCAGCGTGGCAGGGACGGCTTCCATGTGAGCATGCCCCTGTTCGAGGTGATCGGGTAGGGGTGGCCTTGGTCCGCCCTTGTTTGTGAAATTTCAAACAAAACAAGGAGTCAACCGGAATGCGAGCCGACAAGAAAAAGCCCTTGGGCAAGCTCATGGCGTACGGCCTCGGCAGCTGCGCCCTGTACACGGCGGTCTACATGTTCCAGGACGTGATCATGGCCAACTTCGCCAAGGGAGGCGTGTACACCGCCCTGCCCATCGCCACGGTCTTCCTGTTCTCCTGGGTGCACGGCACGTTCGCGGGAACGCTGTGGGAAGTGCTCGGCATAAACGCCGTGAAGAAGGCCCCGGCCCAGGCTTCCGTGCAGGCCCCGGCCCGCAAGGACACCCGCCCCCGCGCCGCCGTCAACGCCTAACCGGCCGAACCCAAGGAGACATTCCAAATGGATATGCTTAACGAAGCCACCCGCTTCATCCAGCTCGACGCCACCGGGATCGGGTTTTTGTTCATCGTGGGCTTCATCGGCGGCCTGGTCAGCGGCTTCATCGGCTCGGGCGGGGCGTTCGTGCTCACCCCGGGCATGATGAGCCTGGGCGTGCCCGGCACCGTGGCCGTGGCCTCCAACATGTGCCACAAGTTCCCAAAGGCCCTGGTGGGCTCCATCAAGCGCTACCGCTACGGCCAGGTGGACATCAAGCTCGGCCTGTGCATGGCCGCGTTCGCGGGCATCGGCGTGCAGATCGGCATCAAGGTCCAGAACTTCATCCTCGCGGCCTGGGGCCAGGCCGGGTCCAACCTGTACGTGAGCGTGTCCTTCGTGGCCGTGCTGGTGATCGTGGGCGGCATCGTCATGGCCGACGCCCTCAAGTCCGCCAGGAATTCCTGCGGGGTGGAGCAGACCTGCTCGCTGGCGCTCAGGCTCCAGAAGATCGATCTGTGGCCCATGATCAGCTTCAAACGCGCGGGCCTGCGCATCTCCCTGTGGTTCCTGCTGCCCGTGGGCCTGGCCACGGGGATGCTCGCGGCCACCATCGCCGTGGGCGGGTTCATCGGCGTGCCCGGCATGATCTACATCCTCGGGGCCACCAGCCTTGTCGCCTCGGCCACGGAGCTGGTCATCGCCTTCGTCATGGGCCTGGCCGGCTCGGTGAACTGGGCCATGCAGGGCATGGTGGACATCCGCCTGACGCTGATCATCCTGGCCGGGTCGCTGCTCGGCGTGCAGCTCGGGGCCATCGGCACCACCTACGTGAAGGAGCACATGATCAAGATCGTCATGGGCGTGATCATGCTCATCGTTGCCGTGTCGCGCGCCCTGGCCATGCCCGAGTACCTGGGCCAGCTGGGCCTCATGCAGGTGAGCGACGCCACGGTCTCCATCCTCGGCAAGGTCAGCTTCGCCTTCATGGTGGCCGCCCTGGCCGTGGGCGCGGTGATCATCCTGGGCAGCATGCTCAAGGCCAAGAGGGCCATGTCGCCCCAGGCCCGGGAGCTGGAGGCCTAGGGCCATGCCGCTCAAGCGCCTGCTCGTCTGCGTGGACGACTCGGCTCCCAGCGCTTACGCGGTCAAGGCCGCGCTGGACCTGGCCGGAACCCACGGGGCCTCGGTGACCGCCGTGGCCGTGGTTCCGCCCTACCAGGGGGACCTGAGGCTCGTGGGGGTTTCGGACATCGCCCGGGTGCTGCGCCAGCCCTGCGAGCAGGCCCTTCAATCAGCCCGGAGGGAGGCCGCCACGCGCGGCCTCCCCCTGGCCACGGCCTGCGAGGAGGGAGAGCCGGGCGAGGCCATCGCGGACCTGGCCGAGGCCCTGCGCGCGGACCTGGTGATCATGGGCAGGCGCAACACCTCCGCCGTGGGCAGGCTGCTCCTGGGCAGCGTCACGGCCAGGACCATAGGGTTCTCGCGCACGGACGTGCTGATCGTGCCCGAGGGCGCGCCCGTGAACCTGCGCAGGCTCGTCCTGGCCACCGACGGCTCGCGTTTTTCCAGGGATGCGGCCGCAAAGGCTATAGCCCTGGGCCGGGAACTCGACTCCATGGTCGAGGCGGTTTGCGTGATGGACGTGCCCAACGAGTACCTGGCCCTGGCCCCGCAGGCCGCCGCCGAGCTGGCCGCAGCCTCCAGGGGCCACCTGGACGAGGTGCTGGCCATGGCCCGCGAGGCCCAGGTGGCCGCCCGGGGCAAGCTCCTGGAGGGAAACGCGTCCGAGGAGATCCTCAAGTACGCCGAGAACGGCCCCCCCGGCGTGATCGTCATCGCCTCCCACGGCCGCACCGGGCTTCGCAGGCTGCTCATGGGCGGGGTGGTGGAGTGGATCGTGGCCAACTCCGGCCTTCCGGTCTGGGTGACCAAGTCCTGATCCGTCTCGGCCTCGCCCCTTCGCGCGCCGCCGGGCCGTGTGGCCCGGCGTCAGGGCAGGCGCGCGGCGCGCCGGGCCTGGAACTTCTTCTCGAACTCCACCACGACATAGGCCACCAAGCCCACGCCCACGGCCTTGACCCAGGCCAGAAGCCCCACCGGGGCCGACTGGAACATGGCGTTCATCACCGGCAGGTAGGTGAAGCAGGCCTGCAGGGCCATCATCAGCGCGAACCCGCCAAGGAGCCAGGGATTGGCCGCGAAGCCCAGCTCCCAGGGAGAGCGGGTGAAGGAGCGGCTGTTGAACAGGTAGAAGGCCTCCACCATCACGAACACGTTCACGGCCACGGTCCTGGCCTGGGCCTCGCCCGCGCCCGAGGCCAGCTCCCACTTGTAGAGCCCGAAGGCCGCCAGCAGGAGGATCGCCCCGACCAGGACGATGCGGCTCACCAGCTCCCGGTCCAGGATGGGGTGGTCGCTTTTCCTGGGCTGGCGGTCCATGAGTCCGGGCTCCTTGGGCTCGAAGGCCAGGGTCAGGCCCAGGAACACGGCCGTGGTCATGTTGATCCAGAGGATCTGCACGGGCAGGATGGGCAGGGCCACGCCCAGGAAGATGGCCGCGAGGATCACCAGGCCCTCGCCCAGATTGGTGGGCAGGGTCCAGACGATGAACTTGAGCAGGTTGTCGTAGACCCCGCGCCCCTCCTCCACGGCTGCCTGGATGGTGGCGAAGTTGTCGTCGGTGAGCACCATGTCCGAGGCCTCCTTGGCGGCCTCGGTGCCGCCCAGGCCCATGGCCACGCCGATGTCGGCCTGCTTGAGCGCGGGCGCGTCGTTCACGCCGTCGCCAGTCATGGCCACCACCTCGCCGCGCCCCTGCAGGGCCATGACCAGCCGGAGCTTCTGCTCCGGGGCCACCCGGGCGAACACGTCGGTCTCCACGGCGGCCCGCGCCAGTTCGGCGTCGGACATGCCGGCCATGCGCGCCCCGTCCAGCACCGCGCACCCGGCCGCGTCCGGGCAGGACGCCCCGCCCAGCCCCAGTTGCGCGCCGATGGCGGCCGCGGTCATGGCGTGGTCCCCGGTGATCATCTTCACCTTCACCCCGGCGCGCCGAAACGACCGGACCGCCTCCACGGCCTCGGGCCTGGGCGGGTCGATCATGCCCTGCAGGCCCAGGAACACGAGCCCGGAGTCCACGTCCGCGTGCTCGATGGAGGCCGTGCCCGGGGGCAGCTTCTTGCGGGCCATGGCCAGCACGCGAAGGCCCCGGGAGGCCATGCGCGCGGCCTGGGCGTGGAGCATGGCCGCGTCCAGGGGCGCGGCCGAGCCGTCCGCCCCGAGCGCGCCCGCCGAACGCGCGAGCACGGCCTCCACCGAGCCCTTGAAGTAGGCCACGGCGGGCTGGCCGCCGCCCCGGCCGTGCAGGGTAGCCATATATTGGTGCTGGGACTCGAAAGGCAGCTCGTCCAAACGCGGGAGCCTCGCGTGGACCTCTTCCGGGCTGTCCAGCTCGGCCTTGGACGCGGCCACCAGGAGCGCCGCCTCGGTGGGGTCGCCCACCACCACGTACCCGTCCGGCCCGGACTCGATGCGCGTGTCGTTGCACAAGAGCCCGGCCCGCAGGGTCTCGCGCAGGGCCTCGTCGCGGCTCCCGGCCCCTTCTACCTCTCCGGCCAGGTCGTAGCCGGCCCCGCTCACGGCGTGGGAGCGCCCGCCAGCGAAGATCTCGGTCACGGTCATCTGGTTCTGGGTCAGAGTGCCGGTCTTGTCGGAGCAGATCACCGTGGCCCCGCCCAGGGTCTCCACGGCCGGGAGCTTGCGGATGATCGCGCCGCGCGCGGCCATGCGCGAGACGCCCATGGCCAGGATAACCGTGACGGCGGCGGGCAGGCCCTCGGGGATTGCGCCCACGGCCAGGGCAACGGCGGCCATGAACATCTCCGCCGCGGATTCGCCGCGCAGCACCCCGGCGGCAAAGGTCGCGGCCGCCAGGGCCAGGATGGCCCAGAGCAGCACCCGGCTGAAGGATTCGATCTTGCGCGTGAGCGGGGTGGCCAGGTCCTGGGCCTCGGAGACCATGCCGGAGATGCGCCCGATCTCGGTGCGGTCCCCGGTGGCCGCCACCACGCCCGTGCCCTGGCCGTAGGTGACCAGGGTGGAGGCGTAGGCCATGTTGCGCCGGTCGGCCAAGACCGTGTCCTCGGGCAGTTCCGTCTCGTCCTTTTCCACGGGCACGGATTCGCCCGTGAGCGCGGACTCGTCCACCTGGAGGTTCTTCACCGACACCAGGCGCAGGTCCGCCGGGGTCTTGTCGCCCGAGCGCAGCACCACCAGGTCGCCGGGCACGAGCTCCACGGCCGGGATGCGGCTCATCACCCCGGAGCGGATCACCGTGGCCTCCGTGACCATGGACCTGGCCAGGGCCTCCAGCGCCCCCGCGGCCTTGGCCTCCTGGATGTAGCCCACCACCGCGTTCAGGATCACCACCCCGAGGATCACCGAGGAGTCCACCGGCTCGCCCAGGGCCGCGGTGACCACCCCGGCCGCGATCAGGATGTAGACGAGCGGCTGGTGGAACTGGAGCAAAAAGCGCGTGAGCGCCGACTTGCCCGGGCGCGCGGTCAGGGCGTTGGGTCCGGATTCCCCGGCCCTGCGCGCGGCCTCGGCCGCGTCCAGGCCCTTTTCGCCGTCAGAGCCCAAGGCCTCGATGGCCTGGGCGGCGCTCATGCGATGCCACTGTTTTTCGCTGGCTGGATTCACGATGCCCTCCCGTCGCGTTCCGGCGCGCCCGATTCAACCGCTCCCCTGGCCGGGCTGGGCCTCGATGAACAGTTGGAACACCACGAGGCACAGGCTCATGGCCACCGGCCCGTAGATGATGCCCAGCGGCCCGAAGAGCAGGATGCCGCCCACGATGGCCACGAAGATCATCAAGAGGGGCAGTTGCGCGCTTCCGCTTATGAAGAACGGCCGTACCACGTTGTCCACGGTGCTGACCACCGCGAGCCACCAGATCAGCAGGAAGACCGCCTTGCCCGTGGACCCGGCGGCGAAAAGGTAGATGACGAACGGGATGTGGATGAGCGCCAGGCCCACCACCGGCACCAGCGAGGCGGCCACGGCCACCATGCCCCAGAACAGGGCGTCCACGCCCGCGATCCAGAGCCCGACGGCCGTGGCCAAGCCCTGGGACAGCCCGGCGGCCACGCCCCCGGCCAGGATGGAGCGGGCCACGTTCTTGAGCCGCCCGGCGAGCTCCTGCTCCTGGCCGTGGCGCAGCGGGGAGAGGCGGCGAAGCCCGCGCACCACGCGCTCGGCCTCGGCCAGGAAGTAGAACAGGAAGAGAAGCAGCATCACCACTTGCGAGAGGAACCAAGCCATCTGACCGGCGAATCCCCTGCCGATGGACAAAAGCCCCTTGCCCGCGCCGCCCGCCATGGTCACCAGCCAGGCCTTGAGCTGCTGGGCCTCGAAGGGCACCCGGTCCAGCACGGGCTGGAGCCAGTCCGGCAAACCCAGGGACCTGACCCAGGCCAGAAGCGTGGTCAGGCCGCCCTCGTTGAACCAGTTGATTCCCTTCTCGATGACGGCCCCGGCCTCGTTGGCCAGGACCACCACCAGGGTGGCCGTGGGCATGACGATGAACAAAAGCGTCGCCAGGGTCAAAACCCCGGCCGTGGCCAGGCGCGCGCCGCCCAGGGCCTTTTCCATGCGCTTGCGCAGCGGAGCGAGCACCAGCGCCAGGATGGCGGCCATGACGATGGCGTGCTTGAAAGGCCATAGGAGCGCGCCGAACACCAGGACCGCGCCCACGAACACCAGGAGCAGGAACGGCCGGTAGAACCGCGCGTGCAGGGGGCCGACCTCGTCCGGCCCCTGGCCCCCGGCGTCCGGCGCGCCCGGAGAACCCGGAGAGGCGGTCCCGCCCGCGCTGGGATCGAGGCGCTCGGCTGCGTCGTCTTGCGTGTGCTTCATGGCCTCATTCCTCCGTAGAGCGTTGCCTCGCCGCTGGGGCCTTGTCCTCTCCGCCGGGAGGGACAGGAGCCTTGGGCGGGCTGCCGGGCACCCACCAGCGCGCGGCCTCGCGCAACTCCTCGCCCGAAGGGCGCTCGCGGGTCTTCAGGAGCGACACCAGCACCGAGGCCGCGATGATCGCGCTGGTGACCGAGAGGGCCAGTTCGGTGGAGATAACCTTGCCCCCGAACCAGGCGTTGACGATCATCTTCGCGCCCACGATCACCAGCACCAGCGACAGCCCGTACTTGAGGTAGTGGAAGCGGTGGATCACCCCGGCCAGGGCGAAGTAGAGCGCGCGCAGGCCCAGGATGGCGAAGACGTTGGACGTGTAGACGATGAAGGGGTCCGTGGTGATGGCGAAGATGGCCGGGATCGAGTCCAGGGCGAAGACCACGTCCGTGAACTCGATGAGCGCCAGCACGATGAAGAGCGGCGTGATGTAGAGAAGCCCCCCGCGCCTGACCACGAACTTGCCGCCCTCGAAGCCGTCCGTCACCCGGAAGTGGCGGCGCATGAAGGCGTTGATGCGGTTGTTGGCGAGGTCCGGCTCCTGGCCCACGGTGACGAGCATCTTCAGGCCCGTGAACACCAGGAAGGCCCCGAAGACGTAGATGAGCCAGTGGAAGGCCTCGAGCACCGCCGCGCCGGCCACGATGAGCGTGGCGCGCATGACGAGCGCGCCCAGGATGCCCCAGAAGAGCACCTTGTGCTGGTGTTCGCGCGGCACCCCGAAGTGCATGAAGACAAGCACGAAGACGAAGATGTTGTCGATGGAGAGGCTCTTCTCGATGAGGTAGCCCGTCAGGTACTCGGTCCCGGCCTGGGGGCCCAGCACATGGTGCACCCCCGCGCCGAAGGCCAGGCCCAGCGCCACGTAGACCAGGCTCAAGAGCAGGGCCTCGCGCACGCCGATCTCCCGGCCCTTGCGGTGCAGCACGCCCAGGTCCAGGGCCAGGAGCGCCAGGACCAGCAGGTTGAAGCCTATCCACATCCAGGTGGTTTGCACTGTCGTCTCCAAACGCGGCGGGGGGGGGCGCCGCTATCTTATCGGCGCTTTCGCGCGCCGGGTTTCAGGCGCGGCCCGGGGTCGCGAAGAGCCCCGGGCCGGTATCGAGGCCGCTTTTCACGGTCAGTTGAGCTGCTGGATGCCTTCGAGGACCCACTGCGGCTTCGGAGACGCCTCGTCGCGGCGGATGTGCCAGATTTCGCGCACCTGCGACGGGCGGTCCTCGGCCTTGTCCTCGCGCAGGAGCGCGTCATAGAGCACCGATATCACGGTTTGCGTCCCGTGCGTAGCGGCTTCCAGCACGCGGGCCTCCACCACCAGCACGTCGGTCCGGCCGGGCTGCGGGTCGTTCTTGGCCTGGTCGCTTATCTCGGCGAAGACCTCGGGGCTGGTGAAGCCCTTGATGTCGTCCAGGTCCCGGCGGTCCCAGGAGGCCTGGAGCCTGGCGTAGAGGGCCTTGGCCCCGGCCAGGAACTCCTCCTCGTCGATGCCGTCGGGCAGCGCCACGGGCGCGCTCGCGACCGCCGCTCCCCCGCCCGCCTGGCCCTGGCGCAGGGCGCCCCAGCCGTCGGGTCGGACGTCCTGGGCGGGGTCCGGCGCTCCGGCCCCGGCGTAGGCCAGGCCGTCATTCGCGGCCGGGCGCTCCCCGCCAGCCTGCGCGGCGCGGCGCGAACGGATGAACCTGAAGAGCATGTAGCCCGCGAAACACAGGAGCATGATCTCGAGGATTCCCACGCCCCCGCCCATGCCGCCGAACAGCAGCGAGCCGAGCATCCCGCCCACGAGCAGGCCGCCCAGCATCCCGCCGATGCCGCCGAACTTGGACATGAACCCGCCCTGGCCGGGCGCGCCCTGCGGCTTCTGCGCGGCCTGCTGCTGGGTGGTGGCGGCTCCCTGGGCCGGGGGAGCGGGCTTGGAGTAGTTGGTCGAGTAGGAGTCGCGGCTGCCGAAGGACTTGTTGCCGCCCAGGCGCTTGGCGTCGGCCTGGCCCGCGCCGGCCAGGAGCACGGCCAGGGCCAGAAGAACGGGCAGCACGAGCCAGCGCAGCGGCAGGCCCTGCGCGGGGGCTTCCAGGGCCACGGCCCGGGGGTGCGGGAAGGATTGGTGGAGAGGACTTGTTCGCATGGGGTACTCCAGTTCGCCTGGCTGGTCGCCAGGGTTTTGCTGGAAGTCCCCAAACTAAAAACGAGACTTCCAGCATGATTGCTCATGCTGAAGGTCTCGCTCATCGGCGGGGGCCGACGGCAAGGCCAAGCGCCGGGACACGACGCCAGTACTGTTGACCTTGCCCAGGAGAGCTACTCCCCTTCAGTTGCTTTCAACAAATACGCATTCCCCTCCCGCTGTCAAGAAAAACCGGCCGGGGCGCCTCACGGGCAAGGGGAGCCGGCCCGGCGCGCCCGGCACCGGGACGGAAACCGGCGCGGAGAACACCATTGTGCGCAGGAGAGCAGCAGGCCGCGCCTGCCCGGGGCCACGGATTCGATCTCGTCCCGGACGGCGCAGACCTTGAGCCCGCCGCAATCCGGGTTGCGGCACCGCCCGCAAAAGCCGCCTCCCGACTGATGCCAGACAGGTTCCCAGAGGCAGCTGAAGCAATCCCGCCGGACTTCATGGCTCGGTTTCGTCTGCATGGGGGCGACCTCCATTGACGCCTGATACACCAGATCGGCATGGGCGGAACACGCGAAACAGACATGCGGCGGCAATTCCCTGTTCCAGGCAGAAATTCTTCAGGCGACCCTACCGGCGAAAAGCGGGAACGGTTTCGAGCACTGGCGCCGAATCCGCCCGGGACGGTTGAAATCCCTGGACTGCGGCCGGGCGTTCGAGTATGGGGGCTTCTTCGAAGCCTCTCGGATTCCGGCCCGCCCTTCCGATCCCGCACCCTCGCACTCTCCCCGCTCCCAGCACTCGGAAAAAAGCGCGCCAGGAACCTGGGCTTTCACTCTATACCTCCCAGGCGGCCCCTCCCATGCCCCTCAAGCATATGAAGATAGGCCAGCAGCTGCTCGAAATGCTGGCCAGCCCGGAACACGCGGAGATACTCTCCCAGCTGGTCGAACGGCGCTACAAGAAAGGCCACATCATGTTCTGGCCCCACCACAAGGAGGACATGATCTTCATCGTCCGCCAGGGCAAGGTGCGGGTCTACCTGGGGCTCGAGGGCAAGGAGCTCTCGCTCGCTCTTCTTGGCCCGGGCGACGTGTACGCCACGCACACGCGCGCCTACGTGACGGCCATGGAGGACACGGTGCTGCTCACCTGCCCGGTCTTCAAGTTCTACACACTGGCCTCGACGAGCCCGGGCATCGTCCTCTCGCTGTTCATGTCCCTGGGCAAGCTGCTGCACGGCTCCATCTCCACCATCGAGAGCCTGTACTTCTTCGACATCGACAAGCGCGTGGCCGCCTACTTCTACGAGCAGGCCCTGGTGCGCGGCGACGAGACCCCCAACGGCATCCTGGTCAGCGTGGGCCTCACCGTGGACAAGATCGCCACCATCGTGGGCTCCTCGCGCCAGACCGTGTCCTCGCTCATCTCCGGGATGGAAAAGGAAGGCATCCTGAAAAAAATCTCCCGGGGCGAGTATCTAGTTATGAACATGGACGAACTTCAGTACCTCGCCCATCCCTGCCCCGAATGATCGGCGGAAACGTCGGCTGGCGGACAGAAATCAAAACCGTTCCGTAATAGGGGGGCCTCAAAGGAGGCTTCAATGGAACTGCCAACCCAACTCGGACTGCTCGCCGGAGCTGCGCTAGCGGTCTACTCCGAAACACGCTCCCTGCGGTCCATGGACCGGATGACGCGCCTCATGGCGTTCTCCGCCCTGGCCCAGTTAGGCTATATAGTCATCGGCGTGACCCTCGGCTCTGTTTCCGGACTCACCGGTGCGGCCGCGCACCTCTTCTACCAGGCGGGAGCGCGCGCCCTCTGGTACTTCGCGTACTTGAAACTGAACAGCCGGGCCACGGCTCCCGGCCTGCCCGGGCTTGCCGCCTCGGCCGCGAGCCAGCCCCTGGCCGCCACGGTCATGGGCCTGGCTCTGTTCGCCTCGCTCGGCATGGGGCCCTTCAAGGCTCCCGGCGGCAAGGGCCTGATCCTCTTCTCCGCCCTCGAGGGCGGGCACTGGCTCACTGCCCTGGCCATGGCCGCCGCCAGCGTGATCGCCGCCGTATACACCATCCGCATCGTCCAGGGCGTCTGCCTGGAGAAGCCGCGCGAACCCCAGGCCCACGGCGCGGGCTCCAACGCGCCCACGGCCCTGGCCGTGTGCGCCGGGGCGTACCTGCTGGCCTGCCTGTTCCCCGAACCGCTCGTGCACCTGGCCCAATCCATCGCCGGCAAGTCCGGCGCGGCCCTGCCCGAGCTGGAGGGAACCTGGCCCCCAAGCGCCGCCATCCCCTTTGCCGGGGCGTTCGCGCTCTACCTTGCCGGGCGCCTCGCCCCCCGCTGGAGGGACGCCTCCGCCGGGATCGTGGCCGCGGCCTCGGTGGCCGCCTTCTTCGTCCAGGGTGATTCAAGCCCCGTGCAACAGCTCTTCGGCGGACTCTTCGCCCTGGCCGGGGCCCTGGTGGTGGTCTACTCCATCGGCTACATGGAGCACGAGAAGGGTTCCGATCACTATTACTTCTTCCTGCTGCTCATGACCTCCTCCCTGGTGGGACTGGCCACCGCGCCGACTTTCGGCGGGTTCTTCGCCTTCTGGGAGATCATGACCTTCAGCTCCTTCATGCTGGTGGCCCACAAGCGCACCCGCGAGGCCCTCGGCGCGGCCAAGCTCTACTTCGTCATGTGCGCGGGCGGCGCCTATGCCATGCAGGTGGGTCTCTTCGCCCTCCAGGCCGCGGCCCCGCACGCAGGCATGGCCCAGCTCGGCCAGGCCCTCCAGGCTTACGGCCCGGCGGCCGGAGCCGGGATCGCGCTTCTGGCCCTGGCCGGGTTCGCGGTGAAGGCGGGCCTCTTCCCGCTGCACTCCTGGCTGCCCGCCGCGCACCCCGTGGCCCCCTCGTCCATCTCCGCCCCGCTCTCTGGCCTGCTGACCAAGGCGGGCGTGCTGGGCCTGGCCGTGCTCGCCCCGCTCCTGGCCACCGGGGCCGTGAACGGAGGCGGCCAGACCCTGGCCTCGCTCCTGGCCTTCGCCGCCGCCGTGACCTTCGTTTTGGGCGAGGTCATGGCCCTGCGCCAGCAGGACGTGAAGCGCATGCTGGCCTACTCCACCCTGGCCCAGATCGGCGAGATCACCCTGATCCTCTCCGTGGGCACCTTCGCGGCCACTGCGGGCGCGCTGACCCACGCCGTGAACCACGCCGTGATGAAGGACCTGCTCTTCCTCGCGGCGGGCGCGTTCATCATGCGCGCGGGCACGCAGCAGATCGAGGGCCTGGCTGGCATCGGCAAGGCCATGCCCTTCACGGGCGCGTGCATGGCCGTGGGCCTGGTGTCCATCATGGGCCTGCCGCTCACGGGCGGGTTCTTCAGCAAGTTCATGATGCTCACGGCCGCCGTGCAGGCCGGGCACGCCTGGACCGCCGCCCTGATCCTGGCCGGAAGCCTGGTGGGCTGCGTCTACTACGGCAGGCTGATCCGGGTGTTCTTCTTCAGCCCCTACACGGGCGGCCAGGCGGCCGAAACGCCCATGACCATGCGCGTGGTCCTGGGCCTGTTCGCGGCCGCCGCCGTGGCCTCGGGCCTGTTCCCCACGGCCTGGGCCGGGCTCGTTGTCCCGGCCGCCGCGTCCATCCTGCCCGGCAGCGCGCTTGACCTGCCCGCGCTCGCGGTGCCCTGGAAGCTCTCGGCCGTCATCCCCGTGCTCGGCGCGGTCGCGGCGGTCATCCTGCGCTCGGACCTCAAGAAGGCGGGCATCGCGGCCACCGCGAGCCTGGTGCTGGCCCTGGTGGCGCTCGGCGTCGAGTCCGGCTCCTGGGGCGGGTTCCAGCTCGGCTTCGCCGCCCTTGTGCTGGCGCTCGGCGTGTGCAACGTGGCCTACTCCACGGGCTACATGACCCACAGCCACACGGGCTGGCGCTTCCTGGCCGTGTTCCTGGTGATGATCGCGGGCCTGGTGGGCATGGCCTCGGCCACGTCTCTGTTGGCCTTCTTCTGCTTCTGGGAAGTGATGAGCAGCTGGCCGCTCTACTTCGCCATCATCCACGAGGAGAGCCCCGAGGCGCGCAGGGAGGGCACCAAGTACTTCCTGTTCAACCTGGCCGGAGCCTCCTTCCTGTTCATGGGCCTTCTGCTTCTGGGCGGGCTGGCCGGGGGCTACGGCTTCGCCGAGGTCGGGCGCGCCCTGGCCTCCAACCCCTCGAGCCAGTGGCTCGGGGCCATGGCGCTCGTCTGCCTGGGGCTGCTCATGAAGGCGGCCATGCTGCCCGTGCGCATCGACTGGCAGATGCACCCGGCCACCGCGCCAACGCCGGTGTCGGGCTACATCTCGGCCATGCTGCTCAAAAGCGCGCCCTTCGGCATCGTGCTCTTCCGCTTCGTGCTGGCGGGCGACGTGAACCCGGACGCGGCCAGGGCCATGGACGCCCTGCTCTACGTGGGCGCGTGGATCGGCGGGATCACCATCCTGTACGCGGGCATCCAGGCCCTGGTGCAGACGGGCATCAAGGAGATGCTCATCTATTCCACCGTGAGCCAGCTGGGCTACATCGTGCTGGGCGTGTGCCTGGCCACGCCGCTGGGCGTTGCGGGCGGCCTTCTGCACCTCTTCAACCACATGATATTCAAGAACCTGGCGTTCCTTTGCGCCGGGGCGCTGATGTTCTCCACCCACGCCCATTCGCTGAGCGAGCTCGGCGGCATCGGGCGCAAGATGCCCTTCACGCTGCTGGCCTTCGCCTGCGCGCTGTTCGCTGCGGCGGGCATGCCGCTCTTCAACGGCTTCGCCTCCAAGTACGTGCTCTACTACGCCCTGATCGACCAGGGCGAGATCGTCCTGGCCGTGATCGCCATCCTGACCAGCGTGGTCACCCTGGCCTACTTCCTCAAGTTCATGCACACGGCCTTCTTCGGCCAGCTCTCGCCCAAGGCGGCCCACGCCAAGGAGCCCGGGCTCTTCATGCGCCTGCCCATCCTGGCCCTGGCCGGGCTGTGCCTGCTCACGGGCCTGTTCCCGGGCCTGGGCCTCATCCCCATCGCGGCCATCGAGAAGAGCTTCGGCCTGGTTCCGCCCGTGGTGGGCCTGACCGGCATCCTCCAAGGCCCCGGGACGCTGAACATCACGCTCCTCGGCTTCATGCTCCTGGCAACGGGCGGCGGCGTCTGGTACGCGGCCTCCCGCCTGGCCAAGACCGCCAGGCGCACGGCCATCCACACCTGCGGCGAGAAGGTGGACCCGGCCGCCACCCACCTCGGCCCCGCCGACGTGTTCGCCACTCCCCTTCAACTCTTGTCGCGCATGACCCGGGGATACTTCCAGGCCCCGCGCGCCGGAGGGAGCCATGAATAGCATCTTCGAGGCGGCCTTCGCCCTTCTCGTGTTCCCGGGCGGCGCGGCCGCCCTGTCCATGGGCCTGTTCCTCAAGGCGGTGGACCGCCGCGTCGCTGCCAGGCTCCAGCGCAGGGTCGGGCCTCCGCTCATCCAGCCGGTGCTGGACATCCTCAAGCTCATGACCAAGGAGACGCTCATCCCGTCCACGGCCAACGAGGCCGCCTTCATCCTGGCCCCGGTGCTGGGCCTGACGGGCGTCCTCGTCACGGCCGCGCTCATGCCCATCGGCGGGGTGTGGTCCGGCGTAACGGGGCTCAATGACCTGATCCTGCTTCTGTACCTGCTGCCCATCCCGGCCATGGCCCTGATGATCGCGGGCTCGTCCTCCAGCTCGCCCTACGGCGCGCTCGGCTTCTCGCGCGAGATGGCCATCATGTTCGCCTACGAGACGCCCCTCATCGCGGCCTTCCTGGCCGCGGGGGCGCGCGCCGGAGGTGCTGGCGAGTCGGCCCTGTCGCTGACCGCCATCATGAGCCACCAGTACGCGAACGGCCCCATGCTTTTAGACCCCGTGATGCTGCCCGCCCTGGCGGCCATGCTCATCTTCATCCCGGGCACCATGAGTAGCGGCCTGTTCGACATCCCCGAGGCCGAACCCGAGGTCATCGAGGGGCCGCTGCTGGAATACAGCGGCCCGCTGCTGGCCGCCTTCAACCTGATGTCGGCCGTGAAGCTGGTGATCGTGCTGGAGCTGGTGGTGGCGCTCTTCTGGCCCAACCCGCTGGGGGGCAACGTCCTGGTGAACCTGGCCTGGCACGTGGTGAAGTGCCTGGGCCTGATGCTCCTCTCCGTGACCTGCTTCCGCGTGGCCACCGGACGGCTGCGCCTGGAGCAGGGCTTCACCGTGTTCATCAAGTACGCCGCGCCCCTGGCCCTTCTGAGCCTCGGGCTGGCCTGCGTCCTGCGTTAGCGGGAAGCTCCGGAAAAATCCCGGACAGGGCTCGAGCCCCCGGGTGAAGATACAAGCGAGGACCCGATGCTCAAGAAACTGAGTAAACTCGTCACGAGGTCGCCCTGGATCTACAGGCTCAACGCCGGATCCTGCAACGGATGCGACGTGGAGATGGCCACCACGGCCCTGATCCCGCGCTACGACGTGGAGCGCCTCGGATGCAAATACTGCGGCAGCCCGCGCCACGCGGACATCGTGCTCATCTCCGGCCCCCTGACCGCGCGCGTGCGCGACAAGGTGCTCCGGGTGTTCGACGAGATCCCCAACCCCAAGGTCACGGTGGGCGTGGGCGTCTGCCCGGTGTCGGGCGGCGTGTTCCGCGACAGCTACACCGTGGACCAGGCCCCGGAGCAGTACATCGACCTGGACGTGATCGTGCCCGGATGCCCCCCCAGGCCCCAGGCCATCATCGAAGGCATCGCCATGGCGCTCGACGTCTGGCGCGAACGCATGGAGGAGGGCGCATGCTCCCGTTCCTGAAAATAATGGTCAAGAACCTGCTCCAGGGCCCGAGCACCGAGGCGTTTCCCTTCGCCCCGGCGCACACGCCCGCCAGGTTTCGCGGCAAGGCCCAGCACGACAAGTCCAAGTGCATCCTGTGCGGCATCTGCCGCCACGTGTGCGCGGCCGGGGCCATCCAGATGCGCGTGGTGGAGGACGGCTCGGGCGTTGAGTACGTGCTCTGGCACAACAGCTGCGTGTTCTGCGGCCTGTGCGCCCACCACTGCCCCACCAAGGCCCTGACCATGAGCGGCGACTGGCACCTCTCGCACCGCGGCGCGGAGCGCTTCGAGGTCCGCGAGCACAGCTTCGTGCGCTACGGGCAGTGCGCCGAGTGCGGCGCGCGCATCCACCCCCGCCCCGGCTGCGTCGTGGAGTCGCTCGGATCGAAATACCCCGAAAAGTTCATGCTGTGCCCGGCCTGCAAGCGCGAGCACCTGGCCAAGCACAACGCCCCGGCCCCGGCCGTGGCCGCCACCGAGGAAAAAGATGAACGAGATTGCGCGTAAGACCCTCCACGAAGCCGTCGCGGGCGCGCTCGGAGAGGAATGCATACACTGGACGCAGGACCTCAAGAAGAACGACTACGGCTGGGTCAAGCTCTGCCAGCCCGGGTCGCTCGAGGTCGTCGCCCCGCGCCTGGCCCAGGCCAGGGCGCGGCTCATGACCATCACCGCCTACCGCTCGGACAAGTACGCCCGCGTGGACGGCCGCGAGATCGCCTACCACTTCGACCTGGACGGCGTGTGCCTCACCGTGGCCGTGTGCGTTGACGAGGACCCGCCGCGCGTGCCCTCGCTGACCCGCTGGTTCCGCAACGCGGACTGGAACGAGCGCGAGTTCATGGAGCTCTACGGCATCAAGGTGGACAACCACCCCAACCCGCGCAGGCTCTTCGTGGACAAGGACATCGAGTCCGGCCAGCTCGACAGGCTCATCCCCCTCTCCACCATGATGAACGGGGCCTCCACCAAGACGCTCTGGGAAAAGGTCTTCGCCGGGGTGGACATGCCCCAGTGGGCCAAGGAGGCCAAGTAGATGTCCAGCACCTACACCCTGCCCGTGGGCCCCTTGCACGTGGCCCTGGAAGAGCCCATGTACTTCGAGGTCAAGGTGAGCGGCGAGACCGTGAGCTCCCTCGAACTGGCCGCCGGCCACGTCCATCGCGGCATGGAAGCCCTGGCCATGAACCGCAACTGGTTCCAGAACGTCACCCTGACCGAGCGCGTGTGCTCGCTGTGCTCCAACAGCCACCCCGCCACCTTCTGCATGGCCGTGGAGAACCTGGCGGGCGTGGTGGTGCCCGAGCGCGCCCAGTACCTGCGCGTCATCGCCGACGAGGTGAAGCGCATCGCCTCGCACCTGTTCAACGTGGGCATCATGGCCCACCTGGTGGGCTTCGATTCGCTCTTCATGCACGCCATGGAGATCCGCGAGATCATGCAGGACGTGAAGGAAGGCGTGTACGGCAACCGCATGAACCTTGGGGCGCTCGCCATCGGCGGCTGCCGCTACGACATCGACGCCGAGGTCACGGGCTTCATGCGCGGACAGCTCGACAAACTGAAGCCCCTGCTGTCCGAGCTGACCCGCGTCTACGAGACCGACCCGCTGATCACCAAGCGCACCATGGGCATCGGCGTCCTGCCCCTGGACAAGGCCCGCGAGTACGAGGTGGTGGGCCCCGTGGCGCGCGCCTCGGGCATCGCCTACGACGTGCGCCGCAAGGCCCCCTACGCGGTCTACCCCGAGCTGGACTTCGAGGTGCAGACCGACACCGCCGGGGACGTGCACTCCCGGGCCATGCTGCGCCTGCGCGAGGCCAGGGAGTCCGTATACCTCCTGGAGCAGTGCCTGGACACCATCCCCGAGGGCCCCATCGGCCAGGAGGGCGCGGTGTACGTGCCCGAGGGCGAGGCCGTGGCCCGCTCCGAGGCCCCGCGCGGAGAGGTGTTCTACTACGTGCGCTCCGACGGCACGGACATGCCCCAGCGCCTGAAGTGGCGCGTGCCCACCTACATGAACTGGGAAGCCCTCCAGGTGATGATGGCCGGGTGCCAGGTGGCGGACATCCCGCTCATCGTCAACAGCATCGACCCCTGCATCTCCTGCACGGAGCGCTGAGGGGACCCTTCGTTCCTTGCAAAGGAGCCGCCCGGCCGGGCGGCTCCTTTTTTCCGTTTTTTTTCCCATCTGTCGCGCCGCTGACAGAAATACGAAACGAAAAGAGAGAAGGTGAGGCCGTGCCGGACAAGACCGGCCCGGAGAACCCGCATGCATGAGTCGTCGCTTGCGCTGAGCATTCTAGATATCGTGGTGAGGCAGGCCCAGGGGGCCTGTACGGGGGCGGTGCGACAGGTGGAACTCTGCGTGGGGGAATACGCCGGGGTGGAGGAAACCACCCTGGCCGAGTGCTTCGAGATGATCGCCCTGGGCACCCAGGCCGACGGGGCCAGGCTGGTCGTGGAAAAGATACCCGCTTCCGGGCGTTGCGACGCTTGTGGAGAGAAGGCCGTCAAGGCGGGCCGCATCCTGCGCTGTCCGGCGTGCGAGCGGTCCAGCGTCACGCTTTCGACCGGGCGTGAGCTCTACGTGAAAAGCATAGAGGTCGAAATACCCCACAGGGAGGCATGACAATGCCAGCTCATCATCACGAAAACCCCATCGTCTACGCCACGCCCGAAAAGTGCGTCGGCTGCAAGAAGTGCGAAGCCGCCTGCGTCAGCGCGCACATCAATATGCCCTTCCGTGAAGCCAAGAAGCGCGGCGTGCCCGTGGTGCCCCGCATCAAGGTCATCAAGGTCGACAAGCTGAAGTTCCCCATCCAGTGCCGCCATTGCGAGGACGCTCCCTGCGCGCACGCCTGCCCCTTCGGCGCCATCCGCCAGGTGGACGGCCTGGTGAACGTGATCGAGTCGCTTTGCGTCGGTTGCAAGATGTGCGTGATGGCTTGCCCCTTCGGCGCCATCGAGGTCGGCATGGAAGGCGAGAACGTGCAGCACGGCAGGACCAACCAGGGCTCGGCCAAGAAGTGCGACCTTTGCCAGGCTTGGCGCGCCAGCAACGGCAAGGAAGTTTGCGCTTGCGTGGAGGCTTGCCCCAAGGGAGCGCTCCAGTTCGTGGACCTGCGCGCCTACCGCGAGGCCCAGGCCCAGGCCAGGATCCTCGAACTCGCCCGCGCCAGCGCCATAGTGGACTCTTCATCCTCACCCACGCCGGCCTAACGGCCGTCGAGTCACCTCCCTCCGCCCGGCAATGCTTAGGGCGCTTTGCCGGGCGGGGGGACTCCTTCGATTTCACCTGAACGAATCGGCCTCCTGACCGAAACTCCGGACCGGGCTTCGCCCCACCGGCCCCTCCGGAGACCCCACCCCGGCCCCGGGCGACACCACCGCCCGGGGCCACCTTCTTTTGCGTTCCCCATCGCCGCCAGCGACTGCCGCGCCTTTCCCTCCTTTTACGGTGTGATATTGTGTCAACGTATCAAATCCATATTTTGCGCAGGCACAATTGACAACGCGATGGCCGGGGGCGTACAGAATAAGCCAAATCCTAAGCGGTGAGTTGCTCCGACCGCGGCCCCCTCGCAATGCTCCAGCCGCCGCCGACGTGAATATGCAGAGGTCCGGACGATGAACGCCAGAAGCAAGAGAAACCTGTTCTTCGTGGCCGCGGCTTTCACCGCCGCCTTCGTCCTGGTTTTCCTGCGCGGCAGGGACCACTCGCTCAAAAGAATCCTGGACACCGGGACCATCCGCGTGGGCTACGCCGTGGAGCCCCCCTACAGCTTCGTCAAACCCGGCGGGGAGGTCACGGGCCAAAGCCCGGAGATGGCCAAGCTCATCGCGGACAGGCTGGGCATCAACACCATCGAATGGCGCCAGGCCGCGTTCGGGGCCTTGATCGACGAACTCGAGAGCGGCCGCGTGGACGTGGTCGCGGCGGGCATGTTCATCACCCCCGAGCGCGCCCGGCGCGTGGCCTTTTCCGAACCCGTGGCCAAGGTCGCCCAGGCCATGCTCGTGGCCAGGGGCAACCCCTTGCGCATCCACTCCCACCGCGACTTCCTGGACAGGCCCGAGCTGCGCGCCGCCGTGCTGTCCGGGTCGGTGGAGGAGAGGCTCTTCAAGAAAATGGGGCTGCCGGACGAAAGGCTCGTGCGCGTGCCGGACGCGGCCACGGGCCGGGCGGCCGTAGAGAGCGGCATCGCCCACGGTCTGGCCCTCTCCGCGCCCTCCGTGAGGTGGATGGCGGGCACGGACAAGCCCGGCAAGACCGAGATGGCGGCGCCCTTCGACCAGCCCGGCGCGGGGTACTCCGGAGGGCCGGGCTACGTGGCCTTCGCGTTCCGCAAGGCCGACGAGAGCCTCCGCGAGGCCTGGAACGGGCAGATCGCCGCCACGCTGTCCAAGGAGGACTACGCGGAACTGGTCGAGCCCTTCGGCTTCGGCAAGGACGAGCTCCCCACGGGCGAGACCACCAAGGACATCCTTTCACGATGAACACGCCGCACGCGCCCATGCACCCTCTGCTCACGAGGCTCCTGAACCGCAGGTTCGAAATCTGGGGCACGGTGGCCGTGTCCGCGCTCATCTGCGCGGGCATCGCGTTCATGCACGTGGCCTACACGGACTCGCTCAGGCAGGCCACGCAGCGCGTGGAGCGCCTGCGCCAGGCCAGGACCGAGCTGGCTCTGGGGCTTCTGGCCGTGACCATGTCCGACGAGCCGGGCTCGCCCTTCCAGCGCGACCAGGGCCTGGCCCTGGTGCGCCAGGCCCTGGGCTCGTTCGAGAAGGACATGCCGGGGGTTGGCGACGCCGACCCGGAACTGGCCGCGCGCTTCTCGGAAAGCCTCACCGTGTTCTCGGCCCTGCTGGCGGACTGGAGCAGGACCGTCCCGGCCAATCCCGACAAGGAGACGGCGCTGATGATCGCCTACCACGGGCTGGAGCGCCTGGCCGCCAGGGCGGACGGGCGCATCCGCTCGGAGATGGCCGGGCGGGCCGAGCGCCTGGACCGCGAGTTCGCCCTGGCCATGACGGCCTCGGCCGCGCTGCTCGCGGTCATCGCCACGCTGGTGCTGCTGGCGGGCAAGGCCAGGCGGCAGGCCGAGGCCGCGCGCGACCGCCTGGCCAGGCGTCACGAGACCACCCTGCGCAGCATCGGCGACGCTGTGATCGTCACCGACCCGGCCGGGCGCGTGGAGCTCATGAACCCCGTGGCCGAGGCCCTGACAGGCTGGACGGACGCCGAGGCCAAGGGCTTGGCGCTGCGCGAGGTGCTGGACATCGTCAGCGCGGAATCCGGGGAGCCCGCCCGCGACCCGGTGGGCCAGGTCATCGAGCACGGGGTCGTGGTGGGGCTGGCCAACCACACCCTGCTCAAGTCCCGGGACGGCGCAACCCGGCCCATCGCCGACAGCGCGGCCCCGATCGGGGACGGAGGCGGCGGGATGCAGGGCGTGGTCCTGGTGTTCAGGGACCAGTCCGAGGAGTACGGCTTCCGCAAGAGCCTGGAGGAGAGCGAGCACCACTTCCGCACCCTGGCCGACAGCGGCATGGCGCTCATCTGGACCTCCGGCCCGGACGGCTCCTGCACCTACTTCAACCAGCGCTGGCTCGCCTTCACCGGAAGCACGCCGGACAAACAGCTCGGCGACGGCTGGAAGGCAAGCCTGCACCCGGACGACCTGGCGCGCCGCGAGGCCGTGGTTTCCGGCCGCGTGGCCAAGCGCGAACCCTTCAAGTGGGAGTACCGCCTGCTGGGCGCCGACGGCTTCTATCGCTGGATGGCGGAGCAGGCCACGCCGCGCCTGGACAGCGAGGGCCGTTACCTGGGCTACATCGGGCACTGTTTCGACATCACGGAGCGCAAGCGCGCCGAGCAGGAACTCCAGGAGAGCGAGAAACGCTTCCGCACCCTGGCCGACAGCGCGCCCGTGGGCATCTTCATCCAGACCGGCGGCCGCTTCGCCTACCTGAACGCCACGGCCGCGAGCCTCCTTGGCGCGAGCGACGCCGCCGCGCTCCAGGGCAGGCAGGTGCTCGACCACATTCATCCCGATTTCAAGGACAAGGCCAGGGAGCGCATCCGCGCGCTCAACGAATTCGAGGAGCCCGCGCCCCCTAGCGACATGATCCTCCTGCGTCTGGACGGCTCGCAGCTGGAGGCCGAGACAGCGGCCGTGCCCTTCCGCTTCGCGGGCCAGTCCGGAGCGCTGGTGTTCTTCCACGACATCAGCGGGCGCAAGCGCGAGGAGGAGGTCATGCGCAAGGCCAAGGAGGCGGCCGAGTCCGCCTACAAGGCCAAGTCGGACTTCCTGGCCAACATGAGCCACGAGATCCGCACGCCCTTGAACGGCATCCTGGGCATGCTCCAGCTCATGGAGTTCGGCGAACTCGACGACGAGCAGAAGGAGTGCCTGGCCTCGGCCATCGCCTCGACCAACAGGCTGGGCCAGCTGCTCTCGGACATCCTGGACCTCTCGCGCATGGACTCCGGCAGGCTGGCGCTCGACTCCGCCCCGTTCGCCCCGGCCAACCTCAAGGGCTCGGTGCTGGAGCTCTTCTCCCCCACGGCCAGGCAGAAGGGCCTGGACCTCGGGTTCGACCTGGACGCGTCAGTCCCCCCGGTGCTCGCGGGAGACGAGATGCGCCTGCGCCAGATCCTGTTCAACCTGGTGGGCAACGCCGTCAAGTTCACCGAGAAGGGCTCGGTGAAGGTGGAGATCGCCCGGATCGCGGATGTGAGCCCCTCGCGCGCGCAGATGCTCTTCGTGGTGGAGGACACGGGCATCGGCATCTCGGAGGAGAAGCTCAAGCTGGTCTTCGAGCCCTTCGTGCAGGCCGACGACGTCTACACCAAGCGCTTCCAGGGCGCTGGGCTCGGGCTCTCCATCGTGCGCAGGCTGGTGAAGCTCATGGGGGGCGAACTCGGCGTGGACACCACCGAGGGGGAAGGCACCACGGTCTATCTCTCGCTGACCTTCGGGCTGCCTTCGCAGCCAGCGGCGCAAGAGCCCGCCGCCCGCGAAGCCGGGGATTCCCAGGACAGCCCGGGGCGGCTCAGGGTGCTCCTCGTGGAGGACGACAGGATCAACATGCTGAGCGCCAAGCGCATGCTGGAGAAGCGCGGCTACGCGGTGGAGGCCGCCCACGACGGGCAGGAGGCCCTCAAGATGCTGGCCGGGCAGGACTTCGACCTGGTGCTGATGGACGTGCAGATGCCGGTGCTGGACGGCGTGGCCGCCACGAAGATCATCAGGACCGCGCCCGAGTTCGCGGCCAAGGCCCGCGTGCCCATCGTGGCCGTGACGGCCTACGCCCTGGACGAGGACAGGCAGGCCTTCCTGGACGCGGGCATGGACGCGTACCTGCCCAAGCCCTTCGACGCGGCGGAACTCAAGGAAGTGATCGGGAAGGTGACGGGGGACCGGGAAGGCCAAGGCTGAAGCCCCCCCTGTCCGTCCCCCGGCGGCTTCACGCCGGGGCTAGCGCCTGCCGTCGTATTCGATCCAGAGGCTGCCGCCCTTGGGAGCCGAGCGGCCGTGCATCAGGTTGGCGAGCTGCCCGGGGTTGAAGTGCCGGTGGTACTCGCTGCCGAAGAGCACCTTGGCCCGGGGATTGTCCGTCAGCCAGGCCAGCAGCAGGTACTGCTCGGTCCAGTGTATCTGCAAGTCCAGCAGCCAGTCCTGGGGCAGCCCGAACGGCAGGAACACGTCGTGGACGTGGATGTAGATCCTCTTCCTGACGGCCGGGATGAGCCGCAGATAGATGTGCAGGCAGTCGCTGCCGGTCTTGACGGTGTGGGTGGAGTCCACGAACAGGATGTCGCCGTCGTCCAGCATGGAGTCGAGCGCCTCGGGGGTGAGGTCCTGAGCCCGCATCCTGTGGAGCCCAAGCCTTCCCTGACGGTCCAGTTCCTCGATGAAAGGCCTCGGGAAAGGCTCGATGCACGCCAGGCGGCCCGCCCCGTTCCTGCCGAGCGCTTCCAGCGCCACGAAGGAGGAGAACCCGCTCCCTATCTCGACCACGGTTTTCGGCCGGAGCCGGCGCACGTAGGCGTAGTAGGCCATGGCGTCGCTGAAGGAGAACTGGGTGTTGTTCCAGAAGAAGGCCGTGGCCTTTTCCTCGTCCCCGTTGTCCGGCGGATCGAACTCCGCCGAATACTCCACGAGGGCCGCCAGTTCGTCCTGGAGCCTCTGCTGCACGAAGACGTCGCGGTTCAGGTACGGAGGGTCCTTCTCCCGGTATTCGTAGGACTCCTCGATCTCGGCGAGGGAGGGCGTGTTGGAGTAGAAGTTGGCGGGGACGACGTTCACCCCGGACTGCTGCAGCATCCCGCGGATCGCGCGCGGGCCGTAAAGCGACTCGACCAGCGACGGCAGGGCCTCGCGCAGGGCCTTCTCCAGCATTGTCGTAACCTCGTGCGCTTCGGGTGGTGACGCAGCGGCGCGGGCCGAACCGCAAGCAGCAACCGGACCGCCCCGCCACGGGGGACAGTCCGGCCTCGTTCACGCATGCGGGATGGCGGGAGAGGACACCGAATCCAGCGCATATCACATTAAAATATCTTATTTTTTGCAATATGGCTTGTGCATGTTGTCCGGTTTGTTGTCCGGCTTGAAATTTCTCTCATCTTCGCCGGGCTGCCTATCCCCCCCTGGTTCCAGGCTCCAATTAGCCTGTAAAAAAAGCCAAAATCATGCCGAAACTCTACGCGAAAGAGCGCACCCGGTCTACCCTCCTGACGGCGTGAACATTTGCCCCCCTCCCCCGGTCCGCCCCGATCTTCTCCCCCAGGCCGCCAGCGACCGGCGTTTGCCGATCTTGCGCCCCCCGTGATTGCCGCCCTCTGGAACCATGCAAGAGCAACAGGCCCGTAACCCGCTGCTCGCCTATTGTTCTAGCGGTTATAAGACACGCGCTATTGCGTCCGCTATGCCGGTAGCTTAAATGCGTTCCATGTCTGACGCCGCCGAACGCTTCATAGCCAAGTGGAAACCCTCCGGGGGCTCGGAGCGGGCTAACGCGCAGCCCTTCCTCATCGACCTGTGCCGGTTGCTGGAGCTTGAGGAGCCAAGGCCCGTCACGCCTGGAACACTCAGCCACTACGGTTTTGAACGCGACGTGGTGTTCAAGCATGGCGACGGGACCACGAGCACAGGGCGCATCGACCTGTACCGGCGTGGCGCGTTCGTGCTCGAAGCCAAGCAAGCGAAGGATCAACCGCAGGAGCGCGGCCTGTTGCCGGGCGTGGGCTCCAAGGCGGGGCTCAGGCGCGGCACGGCAGCATGGAAGACGGCCATGCTGCGCGCCAAGAATCAGGCCGAATCCTACGCCCGAGCATTGCCTGCCAGCGAGGGCCGTCCGCCGTTTCTGCTCATAGTGGACGTGGGCCACTGCTTTGAGTTGTACGCTGAATTCAGCCGCTCCGGCGCGACGTACACGCCTTTCCCCGATCCCAAGAACCACCGCATAGAATTGGACTCCCTCAAGGAGCCCCGCGTCCGGGAATTACTGCGCTCGATCTGGCTGGACCCCTTGAGCCTGGACCCCAGCAAGCGCCAAGCCCGCGTCACGCTCCAGGTTGCAGAAAGCCTTGCCCGTCTGGCCAGGTCGCTTGAAGAGCAGGGCCATGAACCCCGTATCGCGGCGGATTTCCTCATGCGCTGTCTGTTCACGATGTTTTCGGAGGACGTGGGGCTCCTGCCGAAGCGCTGTTTCACGGGCCTGCTGGAATCGCTGCTGGACGCGCCGGACGGCTTCGTGCCCACGGTCGAAGAGCTTTGGGCCAAGATGAACACCGGCGGATGGTGCGTGGCCCTGAAAAAGCAAGTGCTCTATTTCAACGGCGGGCTGTTCCACGATGCCAAGGCCCTGCCTCTCAACTGGAGCCAGCTCACCTTGCTTCTGGAAGCCTCCCGCGCCGATTGGCGGGAGGTGGAGCCCGCCATCTTCGGCACGCTGCTGGAACAGGCCTTGGACCCCAAAGTGCGCCATCGCCTTGGAGCGCACTACACCCCCCGTGCTTATGTCGAACGCCTCGTGCTGCCCACGGTGATAGAGCCCCTTCGGGAGGAATGGCTTGGCGTCCAGACCGCCGCCACCCTGCTTCTGAGCCAGGGAAAAGACCGCGAGGCCTGGGACGAAGTGAAGGCCTTCCATAGGCGTCTGACTCAGGTGAAGGTGTTGGACCCCGCCTGCGGCACGGCGAACTTTCTCTATGTCTGCCTTGAGCATCTGAAGCGCCTGGAAGCGGAAGTTTTGGATTTTGAAAGCGACCTCGGACGCGAAGGGCTTTCGCAAGAGTTCCTGGCGGAAATGAAGAACCTGACCGTGGACCCCAGGCAACTCCTTGGGCTGGAAATCAACCCGCGCGCGGCGGCCATCGCTGAACTGGTGTTGTGGATAGGCTATCTGCAATGGCACTTCCGCACCAAGGGGGATGTCAACCCGCCTATCCCGGTCATCCAGAACTTCGGCAACATCCAGGAGCGGGACGCGCTCATCACGCACCAGGGCCTTGTGCCGGTGCTGGACAAGCACGGCCAGCCCGAAACCCGCTGGGATGGCGTCAGCACGTTTATTCATGCCGTCACGGGCAAGCCTGTGCCGGATGAAACCCAGCGCGTCCCCGTGCTGCGCTTCGAGCATCCAAAGCCGTACGAATGGCCGCAGGCTGATTTCATCGTGGGCAATCCACCGTTCCTGGGCGGCAAAGACAAGCGCGAAGCCTTTGGGGAGGCCTATTTCGACGCTATCCACAAAGCCTACCCCAAGGTTCCAAAGTCGGCTGATTTCGTCATGTTCTGGTGGCACAAGGCTGCGCTTGCGGTGCGAGACGGCAAGGCGCGGCGCTTCGGCTTCATCACGACGAATTCCTTGTCCCAGACCTTCAACCGGCGCGTTGTGGAGCCTTTCCTTGCCGACGCGAAGCATTCCGTCAGCATCGTCTACGCAATACCGGACCACCCCTGGAAAGACGGCTCCAGCGCGGCGGACGTTCGGATCGGTTTGACCGTTGCCGAGGCGGGGCATTTGCCGGGCAGGCTGCTCCAGGTGGTCAAGGAAACACCGGGAGAACACGGGGAAGTCGTTGTCGAAATGCTGGAGAGCACGGGGCACGTCAACCCGGATTTGAGCCTCGGTGCTGACCTCAGTGCCTCGAAAGCTTTAAAGGCCTGCGAGGGGTTGAGTTGCCCTGGGGTCAAGCTCCACGGGGCGGGCTTCATCGTTACCCCGGAACAGGCCAAGTGCCTGGGGCTGGGGAGCCGTGCAGGCCTGGAACAACATATCAGACGCTACGTCAACGGGCGGGACCTTACGGCAAATTCACGTGGGGCAATGGTCATTGACTGTTTTGGGCTCTCAGTGGATGAACTTCGCGTATGTTACCCCGAAGTATACCAATGGCTGCACGAACGGGTGAAGCCTGAACGGGACAGTAACAATCGCGCTTCGTACAAGGATTGTTGGTGGGTCTTTGGAGAGCCACGTAGGGAATTCCGTCCTGCCCTGGCGGGCCTGCCGCGCTACATCGCCACGGTGGAAACCGCCAAACACCGGGTCTTTCAATTCCTGGATGCCACAATTCTTCCGGACAACATGATTGTGGCCATCGCGACCGCTGACGCCTACCATTTGGGCATCCTCTCCAGCAGGTTCCATGTCGCTTGGGCACTGGTTCAAGGGGGAACACTCGAAGACCGTCCGCGCTACAACAAAACCCGTTGCTTCGAAACCTTCCCCTTCCCTGCGGACCCTGCGCCCGCGCTCAAGGCCCGCATCCGCGACCTTGCGGAGCGCATCGACGCCCACCGCAAGGAGCGTCTTGCCGCCCACCCCGAAGAACTGACGCTCACAAAGCTCTACAACGTCCTGGAGGCCTTGCGCTCAGGCCGCGCCCTGACCGATGCGGAAAGGATCATCCACGACAAGGGCCTTGTGGGCATCCTGAAAGAACTCCACGACAGCCTGGACCAAGCGGTTGCCGAGGCCTATGGCTGGCCTGCGGACCTGCCGGAAGCCGAGGTGCTTTCCCGCCTGCTCGCGCTCAACCAGGAACGCCAGGAGGAGGAAGCCAACGGCTTCATTCGCTGGCTGCGCCCGGACTATCAGGCCCCCAACGCGCCGCGTGCCGTGCAACTGCCCACCGGACTCGTGGCCCTGCCCGCCAAGGCCAAGAAAGCCGCCTTGCCGTGGCCCGGAACGTTGCCGGAACAGGCCGCAGCAGTGGCGGCGGTACTTTCGGCGCAGTCCAAGCCCGTCAGCGCGGAGCAGGTGGCCAAACTGTTCAAGCGAGCCAAGCGTGACCGCGTGGCCGAACTGCTGGAAACCCTGGCCAGCCTGGGACAGGTGCGCCGTCTGGGAGAGGGGAGGTACGAGGCGGCATGAGTTCACAACATAGTGACGTTTTTTTTCATGTTGAGGACAAATTCCTTAAGGTCATGGCGGACTTTTGCGCAGAGGGCTTGTGGACAAGCTCCGGTTCTCTCTCGCCCTACAGCCTGCCGTTGAGTGATGACCTCAGGGAACGATTCATCGCCTGGAATTGGTGGTATGACCTTGAATACGAGGGTAGAGACAAAGACTTTGATATGGATGCCTTTGCTTCCGAGGGGCTGGATATTGCCAAACAATTAAAGCGAGAGCTCCCAGATTGGACCATTTTCTACTTCGATGAAGCAGAATTCTTGCGTTCATTCAACCTGGAGCAGGAGACAGGGCAGAAGCCGGACCTCGGCAGGCGATGTTATGAAATCATCCTGTAGAGGACAAACATTGATCGCCCCCTCAAAGACTTGGCTACTTCGTGGTGCAAGCCATGCTTCTCACAACACCATTCTGAATTTATTCATTGCCAGCAATAACCCTGTATTCTCGAACTGCCGGATTTCTTGCTCCATCCGCTCGAACGTCGCCCACCGCATCCCCTTGGGTTTGACGATGAATGAGGACACCCCGGCCTTCCCGCCCAGCCGCGCCCGCAGCTTGTTTGCCCGGCGTAAGAGGCGGTCCGGCCTGTCTTCGCTTTGCGAGGCATAGGCCAGCTTGTGGCAGGACCGGCAGAGGAAGGCCCGCAAGCCGTAGAGCACTCCTACGCGCCCCCAGCACCCCGGGCAGGTGAACCAGGGCCGGTTTCCACCATACCGGCAAGGCGTCCGCTCAAGATGGATCGTCTGTGAGACTTCTTCCCACTCGCCGCCATTCACCCGAACGCGAAACATGAGCTTCAAGGCGTAGCCAAGGCCCTGGAAGGAAACGGTGGATGTTTCGCCGCCCCCCCTGTTCCAGGTGATTTGACCGGCTCTTCCGCTCTCCAACGCGCCGCACTTGTGCAGGTTGGCCACGTCCAGCCGAAGCATTTCCCTCGTCTTCCTCTTCCAGCCAGGCCGCCCGGAACCGATACCGCCCATGTGCTCCCCCGGAATTTTTTACGAAATCATTTGGCTAAACTTCCCTGCTTCCAAAGCCGAACTGCCCGCGAACAAAGATGTGCCCTTGTTCCCCAAGGGATGATGATGTCCATGAAAACGATCATTCCATGTTTCGCATTCGCTCCTTGGCTTCGGCCTGAATCAGGGCAACCCAGCGGGCGGAGAGGTGGCGGGATTGCCCTTCACGCTGTTGGGCCAGCCATGAGACCACGCCGCGCGGGTCCGCCTCGAACCGGGCCAAGGCCTCCAGAGGGGAAGCGTCGGCAGGGATGGGGCCAGAATGAGACACATTCGCCCCGGCCACAGCCTCCCCGCGCGCGCGTTGAGGTGTCCTGAGATTGTCCGCTCGAAGCTCCTCGACGATCTCCGCCTTGCGGGCGCGGGCCACCTCCAGGACGCGGGCGTAAAGCTCATCGTCCAGGTTTTCGAGTCCATCCAGTTCAAGCCCGCCTTCCGGGGTCAGGCCCACCCCCACGCCGGTTGATTTCATCCAGACAAGGGCGTTCACAGGACCAACCTCGAATGGCGTTCGAGCGGTTGTCTTTTCTCCCCCTCGTCATTATGGATAGGGACATTCGGGACAGGTAGGGACACCGCGCCATTGCTTGATTGCGACTGTCCCGACCTCCCGTTTTCAGGGTAGGGACAGGTAGGGACAGGCTTCGCCGGGGAGCCGGTTTGTCCCGACCGTCCCGACCTGTCATGCTCAGGGTAGGGACACCCGGAACCAAGGCCGGTCAACGTGTCCCTATCGTCCCGGCCTGTCCCGACCTGATTTTGCCATGTGGTCGTTTGTTCGCCTTCCCCGAGGATGCCCGGGGCGATGTGATAGAAGCGCGTCCCGCTCCCCACGCCGGGAATACGCGGCTTGACCGTCAGGCCTTTCGCCTCTTGCGTCAGGAGCAGGCCCCGCGCCTTCAACTCGCGCAACACCATCTCCGCGTTCTGCCCCTGGCAGACCTCCACCTTGAACACGTCCTGGAAGACGTAGAAGGACCATTCCCCAGTGTTCTCATCCTTGCGTCGGAACCCGGCCCGGTTGATGATCCTGGAGGCGTCCGCAGCCTCTCCCCACGTCTCGAAGCGGGCCGCGCCGTGGGCCTGGAAAAACTGTCGCACCTGGGCAAGCCCCGCCGTCACTTCCGCCGCGCCAGCCCCGCCCCTGGCGTCCAGCCAATCCCGGAAGCACCGGGCCGCAGCCTGCCGGGCATCACCCTTGGGCCAGGACAGCACGCCCCAGGCCGCGCCGAACTCCCCAGCGCAAGCTACAAGCCCGAACCGCGCCGCGACCCGGGACACCTGGCCGTCAGCACCGGGAGGGCAAACCCCCGCCACGAACTCCCGGACGAACTCCGGGGCGGCCTGGGCCGCTTCGTCGTATCGAGCGGTCAGCTTCTCCAGGAAGGCCCGCAGGGGTGAGCCGTAGACGCTCCGGGCCTGCTCATTCAGATGGCGGGCGAACGCGGCGGGAGCGTCGAAACCGTGGATGTCCTCGAACAGCCCCAACCCGGCCCCGGCGTCCGCCTGGATGTCCACCACCCGGACAGCCTGCCCGGCCATGATCTTGCCCCGGCCATCCTCGCGCACCTTGTCCGCCAGGGTGATTTCCCCGGTAGACAGGAACAGCACGCGCCATTCCTGGGGCTTGCGGGCCGTGCCGTCGCGCCGGGAGCGGGCCTTGCCCTGGCCGTTGGTGAGCATGTAGGCAACGGCTCCGGCGGTCTTGGCGTCCGCCTGCCCGAGTTCATCCAGGGGCAAGAGGCAATCGCAGGACCCGGAGGAAATAGACTCAAGGGCGTTGTCCGTGGCCCGCCATTGGCGGAGATAGCCATTGAGGCCGCCCCCGCCGCACACGGACCCGGCCACGCGCAAGGCCGTGGTCTTGCCGGTGCTCGATCCGCCCACCAGATGGAAGCCGCCCGACTCCGCCCCGGCCAGGGCCAGGAGCGGCGCGGCCAGCGCGGCGGACACGGCAAGCACCAGCCGGGAGTTGCCGGGGCAGTATCGCCCGACGGCCTGTTGCCAGTCCTGGAGGCTCCCAGCCACGCGGAAGGCGTGGTCCGCAGGCCCGCCCTGCAATATGACCTCCTCGCCGTCCTGGGAGCCGTAGACGCCATCGGGGAGAACGAAGCGGCGGCCATGCCAGCCCACGCGGGAGACGCAACGGGCTCGGGCCTCGGGCCGGGAGAGGGTCAGGAAGTCATGCAGGCGCTTCGGCCCCTTCCCGGAGGCCAGCCGCAGTCCCATGGAAAGCAGTTCGCGGCGGTACTCTTGCCCATCCCCGGCCAGAGCGGACATGGGCATTGCCCAGCGGTGGGCGTTGCCGTCCGCGTCCACCACCTCCACCAACCGCCCCCATTCTCTGCCTTCGCCGTCCCGGGTCATCGCCAGCACGGCCAGAGGGGAGCACAGCCAGGACGGATCGCTGTCATCCTCCAGGAAGTAGACGCCATCGGCCCGGGCCTTGAACGGGAACCAGCCCGAGGCCGTGGAGCCCTCCCGCTTGGCCGAGGTCTTGGCCTCAATACCGTGCCGCTCCCGCGCCATCGCCTCGAAAGCGGCCACGTCCATCTTGTGGGCTTTGATGTGCTCTTTGACCCTTTCCAAGGTCCAGCCTTCGGCCTCCCCGTCCGCCAAGTCCCACTTCTCGGGCACGCCACTAGGGGGCGGGATGATCGACACTTCGACGGCCCCGGCCTCCTTCACCCTGGCGGCAAGAGCGAGGGCGGCCTCGAAGCCCGGCTTGTCCGCGTCCGGCCAGACGGCCACGCGCCGCCCGGCCAGGGGGGAGAAGTCCGCGTTGCCCACGTTCTTCGAGCCGTTGGGCCACGTCATGCACACGGCCCCCGACACAAGACGTTGAGCGGCATCAGTGCTCTTCTCCCCCTCCGACAACAACACGGGGGCATCAGGCTTGGCGGCGGCCAGACGATCCAGGCCGTAAAGCGGGCGGGGGACAGGGAACCCCTTCCACTTCCAGCGCATGGAACCGCCCCGCCCCTGGCAGAAGGTCAAGGGGGCAACCGTCTTGTCTGGCTTCCCTTCCTTGTCCACGACGTCGAACCGGCAGACGTAGCCCAGCAACCGCCCCTGGCCGTCACGGTAAGGCCAGTGCATCGACGGCAGCCCGTGGCCGGGATGCTTGAAGTCAGGCCCGGGCGTGCCGTCAGGGACAGGGAGGACGGGCCTCCATTCGTCGGCGGGCTTGGCCTTGGCCTGCCCTTGCGGCCTGGGTGCCGAACCGTTGCCGCCAGGATCAATGCCAAGCTCAACGGCCAGCTTACGGGCCGCGTCGGCTTGGCCGATGCCATGAATCGCGGCGTACAGGCTCACGGGGTCAGAACCGCCCGCGTCCCCGGCGAAGTCGCGCCAGACGCCCGAGGTCAGGTTGACGGACAGGGACCGTCCCGCTTCGCCGTCCAGGGAGCCGCACACGTATTCCTCGCCGTTGACCTTCCCGCCGGGCAGCCACCTGGACAGGAGGCTTTCCAGGCTGGCCAGGGCCACGGCGTTGATGCGGTCGAAGTCGATTCGGGGGGTGCTCATGCGGCCCCCAGGTGCAGGACGCGCAGGATGAAGGCCGCCAGGGCGGCGGGGGCCAGTTCGTGGGCGGCGAGAATGGTTATCAGGGCTTTTACCATGAACGGCAAGGATGCGACGAAGGGCTTGCTAGGTCCCGTCTCTCTCAGCCCCCGGCTCATGATGGAGGTCTCGCGTTTCATGGGCAAAGCCCTAGGCCGCAAGTCGGGCAATCAGGGTGCGAATGTCCGAAGCCCGCCATGCGCTCGTGCGCGGTCCCAGCTTCACGGGCGAAGGATAGCGCCCCTCTTTGATTCCAGCCCACCACGCGGAGCGGCTGACCGGGATGAACTGAAGCACCTGCTTTTCCCGAAGGAAGCCCGTTTCCGGAATCTGTTTCATGGCTTCTGTCTTCATGTTTCCTCCCAAGAAACAAAGAAAGCCCGGCCAAACCGCATCGCATGCGGCCTAGCCGGGCTGTAGTTGGCCCCTTCGTGAAGGGGGGTTACAGTAACCGGTGAATAAGCTCAGTCATCTAGCAATGAATGACTTGCCCTTGTACCTCTTGAAGCGGGACTACCTGCCTCGGCACTCCCTTTACGAAGTGTGTTCGCATGACACAAGAGCCCGTCATTCCTTTCGCCTGTGCTTCAAGCAGGAGTTGTACATACCCTCCTACTGCGTTTTTTTGAGCTTGCGTCAGGCTGGAAAAGCCAAGCTCCTGAAGCGCCATTGCCGACTTCTCTGCCGCCTCGCGCATCCGGGCGAGACGAGGCCCCTCTTTGGGAAAACCGGAGATACGCGCCTCCTTCTTGAGGTCGTGTCCAGGAATGGCTTGATTCGGGCGGGAGAATCCGGCAGAAGTGCGGTGGTGCTACACACTTCGGGGCCATCCCCGTCGGGGCCGTTCAAGCCAGTCTTGGGCGGCCTCTGCTTTTTGATAAACAAAAGAAGTCCTGCTCGCCTTGTACTGGACAATATGATGCCGAAAAAAATGGAAACGTCAAGGAGGGCAGTCAAAGTCATGAAAAGCAAGACGTGGCGCGGGTTTCCAGGAACCTGCTTCACCAGAATTTCTCGGCCCTGGCGACAACGCACCAACAAAATGCACAACCCCAAGAAGCAGTTGTGCGGACCAAGAAAAAAATAAGGGGCGGGTCTGTTCTCAAAAAAAGCCACGCAGGTCAAGTATCGCCATGCAGGACAACACTGACCAGGCCGCCAGGGACGCGGCTTTTCGGGAGCTACCCTAGGGCGGGGAAAAGTCGGCTAAGCCTCCGCCTGGCTGCTGTTTACCCCATCCATGGGCACGGGAACCACACTCTCCCAGCCCGTAGCCTCATGTTCCGCGCACCACAGGGAATGCGATTGCTGCATGTTCAGCCACAGGTCCGGCGTGGTGCTGAAGGCCCTGGACAGCCGCAGGGCCATGTCCGGCGTCACTCCGGCCCGTTCGTTCAGCACGGCGGAGAGGTGCTTGCGCGACACCCCCAGAACTTCGGCCAGCTTGGTCACGGTCAAGCCCAAGGGCTCCATGTACATGCGCCTGAGGATGCCGCCAGGATGGGACGGCTTGCGGGTCATCTTCCGCCGCAGCGGCTCAGTGGTAGTCGAGATAGTCAACATCGTGGGCGTCTCCTTGCTCCATGCGAAATACCAGCCGCCAGTTGCCGGAAACCTTCACGGCCCAAAACCCGGCCCGGTTTCCCTTGAGCGGATGAAGGCCCGAACCGGGGAAGCCCATGTCTTCGGGCCGCCGGGCGTTGTCGAGCAAATCCAGGATGTCCGTCAGCTTTTGGGCATGCTTGGCCTGAATGCCCCTGGTGGAACCATCGAGGAAAAGCATTTCCAGGCCCTTGTGCTTGAAGCTCCGAATCACTGTAACCACCTTGGTTGCACGTGTCCAGATTGGCAACCGCCCCCGGCGGCTATGCCTCCGCCGCCTCCCGGTGCAGCGGGACCACCCTGCCCCCCTTGCGAAGCGCGTCGAGGTAATCCGCCCATGCCTGCATCATCTTCCGGCGCTCCGGAAGATGTCCAGCCCTGTTGTACGCGGCCTTGACCTTGTTGCGCTCGGCATGGGCAAGCTGGCGCTCGATCACGTCAGACGGCCAGCCCTGCTCATGAAGCAGCGTAGAGGCCATGGCGCGGAAGCCGTGCCCGGTCATCTCTTCCTTGGAGTAGCCCAAGCGGCGCAGGGCCGCATTGACGGTGTTCTCGCTCATGGGACGGTCTTTTGTGCGACCGGACGGGAAACAGTAGCGGCCCCGGCCCGTCAGGGGATGGAGTTCCCGCAGAATCGCCACGGCTTGTTTGGACAGGGGCACGATGTGAGCATCGCGCATCTTCATCTTCTCGGCAGGGATGCGCCACTCTGCGGCGTCAAGGTCGATCTCGGACCACTCAGCCCGGCGCAGCTCGCCAGGACGCACGAAGGTCAGCGGGGCCAGCCTGAGCGCCGCAAGCGTTTCCGGCGTGCCACCGTAGTCGTCTATCGCCCTGAGCAACCCGGCCACCTCGCGCGGGTCCGTGATGGAGGCGAAGTTCTTCGGCTTGGCCTTGGCGAGCGCTCCGCGAAGGTCCGCCGCCGGGTCGCGTTCGGCCTTGCCACAGGCCACAGCGTAGCGGAAAACTTGGCCGCACAGGGTCCGCAACCTCCTGGCCGTTTCCTCCGCTCCGCGTGACTCCACACGGCGCAACGCGGCCAGCACGTCAGGCGCGGCAATGTCCTTGATGGAGCGAGCGCCAAGATAGGGAAAGATGTCCAACTCCAGGCGGCCAATGTTCGTCTTGGCCGTCTGCTCCGTCCAGGTGGGGGCCATGCGGGCGTGCCATTCGCGGGCGATGGCTTCGAAGGTTTCGGCCCGCTCCAGCGCATCGGCTTTTTCGGCCTTTCGGGCCTTGGACGGGTCCACTCCTGCGGCAATCTGCTTGCGGGCGGCGTCGCGGCGTTCCCTCGCCTCTTTCAGGCTAACGTCAGGGTAGACGCCCAAACTCAGGCGGTTTTCCTTGTTGTCCAGCCAGTAGCGCAACCGCCACCACTTCCCGCCCTTGGGCGACACTTCCAGATAGAGGCCTCTCTCATCCTTGAGGCGGACGGTTTTTCCCTGTGTCTTCGCGGACTTGACGGCAATTTCGGTGAGCGCCATGCGACCTCCGGAACCGAACCTCGATCCGAACGGATGTTGTCCGGTCAGATTCGGCAGGTGTCCGGTTTGTTATCCGGTCAGTTGTCCGGCTGTCAATGGACGAAAATGGATGAGGCTGGACTATCGCTAGCCCAGCCTCTTAATATTTTCAGGGACTTTTGGACCTTCTCGGACTTCCCTAGATCGTCATTTGGCGGAGGGAGAGGGATTCGAACCCCCGGACGGGTCTCCCCGCCAATGGTTTTCAAGACCACCGCCTTAAACCGCTCGGCCATCCCTCCGCGCGCGGAAAACCCGTCTACACGCCCTCGCCCCCCGGGGCAAGCGGGGCCTCGCCTACTTCCGGCGCGGGCGGCCCTTCTGCTCGATGAGTTCCTTGGCCTTTCTGGTCAGCAAGCCGATCTCGGGCTTGGTGATCTGGTCGTCCGCGCCCACGGACTGACCCTTGTGGTAGAGCTTGTCGTTGATCAGCGACGAGAACAGGATCACCGGGATGTCGCGCAGCACCGGGTCGTCCTTGATGCGCTTGCACAGGTTGTGGCCGTCCATCACGGGCATCTCGATGTCGCTGACCACCAGGTTCACCAGCTCCAGCACGTCCGTGCCGGCCTCGGCCGCCTTCTGCTTGAGCACCACGAGCCGGTCCCAGGCCTTCTGGCCGTTGATGTCCTGCACCACCTCGTAGCCGTCGCGCTCCAGGGTGTTCACGATGAGCTTGCGGATGGAGCCGGAGTCGTCCACCACCAAGGCCCGGTAGGCGATCTCGTCCGTGGGCTGGACCTTGGTCTCCTCGCCCGCCTCCTCGCGCATGGCCAGGCTGGGGTTCAGGTCCCAGATGATCTTCTCCATGTCCAGAAGCAGCACGATGCGGTCCTCGAACTTGACCACGCCGGTGAAGCTGTTGGAAGAGAAGCTGGCCACGTAGCCGCTGGGCGGCTCCACCTGCTCCCAGCTCAGGCGGTGGATGCGCGTCACGCCCGAGACCAGGAAGGCGTTGGTGATGTTGTTGAACTCGCTGACGATGACCTTGGGGGCCTCGTTGTCCACCATGTCCTTGCCCAGCCAGACCGACAGGTCTATGAGCGGGATGATGCGCGAGCGCAGGTTGAAGGTGCCCTTCACCGCCGGGTGCGGGGTGCTGGGCATCTCGGTGACCTTTGGCTTGCGGATGATCTCCAGCACCTTGGCCACGTTCACGCCGAAATAGCTGCGGTAGGGGCCGCTTGGGGTTTGCTCGTCGATGTAGAATTCGACGATCTCGAGTTCGTTCGTGCCGGATTCAAGCAGGATGTTCGTCTGGCTCATGAGGATTCCCGGTAGGTTGAAACTGTGCCGAACCGTGCGCATAATACCTGCCCGGCAGCCCTATCCAAGCGGATGTGTGACATTGCGGCCGATGTCAAGTTTTTCCTCCGCCCCGTCCGTCGCGCTTTACACCGCGCCCGGCCTGGAATAAAACCCGGCGACGGTATTAGCCCGTCAGACCACACCCGAGGCCTCAGTTTGAATCTGCCCATCACCGCATACGTCCTGCTCTGGTTTCCCCTCTCGTCGGAAACCTTCATCTTCCGGGAGGTCCAGGCCCTGCGCCGCGAGGGCCTGCACGTGCTCGTGTACAGCCTGTACGGCAAGAAGCTCGCCAACTGCTCCCCGGAAATGCTCGACTTCTCCCACGGGGTCAGGCGCATGGGCGCCTTCGCGATCCCGCTCATGATACGCGACATCCTCTACTGGAACAGGCGCGACCCGGGTTCGTTCATCCGCCTGATGAAGGAAATCGCCCTGCGGCGCTGGTGCAGCCTGGAGATCACGGGCGAGAGCTGGTGGGCGTTCTTCGCGGGCTTCCGCCTGGCGCGGCTTCTCGAGCGCGACAAGGTGGCGCACATCCACGCCCCTTGGGCAGGGGGCCCGGCCACGGCCGCCTGGGTGGCCTCGCGCCTCACCGGCATCCCCTTCTCCATGGCCGGGCGCGCGGGCGACATCTACCCCCCGGACGGGGCCCTGGCGGACAAGATCCGCGCCAGCGCCTTCGTGCGCGTGAACAACCGCGCCAACATCGATTACCTCTCCTCCCAGGCCCCGGACCAGGCGGACAAGATCAAGCTGGTCTACAACAGCCTGACGCTCAAGGAGAAAGGCGAAAGCGACGTGGCCATGACACCGCCGCTCAAACTGCTGGCCGTGGGCCGCTTCGCCAGGACCAAGGGCTTCGACGTGCTGCTCAAGGCTTGCGCCCTGCTGCGCGACCAGGGCCTGGACTTCAAGCTGACCCTGGTTGGCGCGGGGTTCCAGGGCCCGGTGTTGAGGGCCCTGCACAAGCGCCTGGGCCTGGACGGTGTGGCGGACATGCCGGGCTTTCTCTCCCACGACCGCCTGACCTGGCTCTTCAAGAGCCACGACATGCTCATCGTGCCGAGCGTGGTGCACTCCTCGGGCGACCGCGACGGCATCCCCAACGTGATTATGGAGGCCCTGGCCCACCGCCTGCCCGTGGTGGCCACGGACGTCTGCGGCATCCCCGAGGTCATCCGCCACGGCGAAACCGGGCTCATCGCTCCGCAGAAGGACCCCGATGCCCTGGCCCGGGCCATCGCGGACATGGCCTCGGACAGGGAGCGCGCCGTGGCCATGGCCGCGCGCGGCCGGGACCTGGTGCGCGAGATGTTCGACCCGGCGGCCAACGGCAGGAAACTCTTCGAAATCTTCAAGGCCGAGCTTCTGGCTGGGCAAGGCCCGGCCTCCGGGAACGGGGCCTAGGCCATGTGCGGCATCGCCGGGTTCGTGCGCGCCTCCGGGGAGCCCCTGGGGCCAGACGCCCTGGAAGCCCTCAGGGCCATGACCGGGAACCTCGCCCATCGCGGCCCGGACGGCGACGGCCACCTCGTTGAGGGACCCGCCGCGCTCGGGCACCGCCGCCTCTCCATCATCGACCTCTCCACGGGCGGCCAGCCCATGGAGGACGCCACGGGGCGCTGCGCCGTGACCTTCAACGGCGAGATCTACAACTTCCAGGAGGTCCGCGCCGAACTGGAAGCCAGGGGCCACGCGTTCCGCACCCACTCCGACACGGAGGTCATCCTGGCCGGGTGGCTCCAGTGGGGCCCGCGCTGCCTGGAGCGCTTCGAGGGCATGTTCGCCTTCGCCCTCTGGGACCGCAAGGAGCGCGCGCTCTTCTGCGCCCGGGACCGCTTCGGCAAGAAGCCCTTCTACTACACCCTGCAGAACGGGCTCTTCGCCTTCGCCTCGGAGCTCTCGGCCCTGCGGCTCGCGCCCGGGCTGTCTCTCAGCGTGGACCCGCGCACCCTGTCGCGCTTTTTGGCCTACGAGTACGTGCCCACCCCGGAGTGCATCTACCGGGAGGTGCGCAAGCTGCCGCCCTCGCACTGGCTGGTGCTCAGAAACGGCGAGGTGACGCTCGGTTCCTACTGGGAGCTGCCCGCGCCGGAACCCGCGCGCGCTTCCGAGCAGGAGCTCATAGAGGAGCTGCGCAGGCTCCTCTCCCAGGCCGTGAAGCGCAGGATGATCTCGGACGTGCCCCTGGGCGTGTTTCTCTCGGGCGGCATAGACTCCTCCATCGTGGCCGGGCTCATGGCCCGCGAGGCCCCGCGCATCAAGACCTTCTCCATCGGCTTCACCGAGGCCAGCTACGACGAGTCCTCGTTCGCCCGCTCCGTGGCCAGGATGTGGGACACCGACCACCACGAGCGCATCCTTTCGGCCGAGGAGTGCGCGGACCTGCTGCCCGAGATCGTCACCCGCTTCGACGAGCCCATGGCCGACCCCTCCATCGCGCCCACGTACCTGCTCTCGCGCATCACCCGCGAAAAGGTCACCGTGGCCCTGGGCGGGGACGGCGCGGACGAGCTGTTCGCGGGCTACGAGCACTTCATCGGGCTCAAGGCCGCGCGGCTCTACAACGCCCTGCCAGGGGTGCTGCGCAAGGGCGTGATCGACCCCATCTGCGCCGTGCTGCCCGCCTCGGACGGCTACGTGAACCTGCGCCTGGGCGCGACCACCTTCCTGGCCGGGGCCCGCCAGCCCGGCTGGCTGCGCGTGCAGACCTGGCTCACGGCCCTGCACCCGGAACTCCAGGAGCGGCTCTGGCTCACGCCGGACCACTCCTTTTTGTCCAGGCAGACCCTTTTCTCGTCCACGCGCCGGGCCTTCGACCGCTCCAGGGCGGACAACGACTTCGACCGGGCCTTCCACGCCTACGCGCGCCAGTTCATGCTGGACTACATCCTGGTCAAGGTGGACCGCTGCACCATGATGCATTCCCTGGAGGCGCGCGCCCCCTTCCTGGACCGCGACTTCGCGGAGTTCGCCTCGCGCCTGCCGTCGAACCTCAAGCTGCGCGGGCTGACCAGGAAATACCTGCTGAAGAAGGCCATGGCCGACGTGTTGCCCCCGGAGATCCTCACGCGCAACAAGCGCGGGTTCCTGATCCCGGTGGCGCGCTGGCTGCGCGACAAGCTGAAACCCCTGGTGGAGGAACTGCTCGGCGAGGCGCACCTGAAGCGCCAGGGCCTCTTCGACCCCAGGACCGTGCGCGCGCTCGTGGACGAGCACGACTCGGGCCGGATCGACCGGCGCAAGGAGCTCTGGACGCTCCTGGTGCTCCAGTTGTGGCTCGCCCACAACAAGCCGGACATCGCCTAGACCGTAGTAATGGAAGCCTCCGGCGGCCAAAGGGCTCGCGCCCTCTCGGATTTTTGAAGTGGGGCGCTGCCCCATGCCCTGGCAGGGCTCTGCCCTGCACCCGCCAGGGGGCGTGGCCCCCTGGACCCGCAAATGGGCTTCGCGTCGGTGACCGACGCGAAGCCATGGCGGGGTGCAGGGGGATCATCCCCCTGCCGGGTCAAGGGCGGAGCCCTTGCGGGGTGCGGGGCAGCGCCCCGCCGGACTCCCTTTTCCCTGGAGACGAAAAAGACCATGGCACGCATTCTCTACGGCGTTCACGGCTCCCAGCACGGCCACGCCATCCGCGCCCTCACGCTGGCCAGGCGCTTCCCCGAGCACGAGTTCCTCTTCGTCACCAGCGAGGAGGCCGCGGGCATCCTGCGCCGCCACTACCCGGTGGAGACCGCGCTCAACCCGGGCACGCGCTACAAGAACTACGCCCTGGACCTGCCCGCCACTGTGGCCCTGGCCGCGAAGACCTTCGCCAAGCGCGGCAGCGAACTTGCGCGCATGGGCAAGGTCATCGAGCGCTTCAAGCCCGACGTGTGCATCTCCGACTACGAGTATTTCGTGCCCATCGCGGCCAAACGCGCGGGCGTGCCCTGCCTGTCCATCGACCACCAGCACGTGATCACCCTCTGCGAGCACTCCCTGCCGCGCTCGGTCTGGTGGGACATGGCCTCCACGTCGTTCTCCGTGAACAACCTCTTCTCGGCCTCCTCGGCGCACCTGGTGATCAGCTTCTACCAGCCGCCCCTGAAGCCGGGGCACGGGCGGGCGATCTCCCCGCCCATCCACCGCGAAAAGGTCTTCGAGCACGAGGCCGAGGTGGGCGAACACATCCTGGTCTACCAGAGCTGCTCCATCTGCGACCGCTTCGTGCCCCTGCTCAAGACGCTCGGCAGGCCCGTCATCGTCTACGGCTACGGCCGCGACGCCGTGGACGGCAACCTGACCTTCAAGAGCTTCAGCGAGGACGGGTTGCTTGCCGACATGGCCTCCTGCAACTTCGTCATCTGCGGGGGCGGGCACACGCTCATGAGCGAGGCCCTGTACTACGGCAAGCCCATCATCTCCCTGCCCGTGAAGGGCGCGTTCGAACAGTGGCTGAACGCCTTCTACCTCCAGAAGCTGGGCTACGGCCTGCACCTGGACATGCACCACCTGGACGAGGCCGCCGTGGCCGGGTTCGAGTCCAAGGTGGAGGCCTGCCGGGAGCGCGTGCGCTCCGTGGACTTCCGGGGCAACGAGCACGCCTTCTCCCTGGTGAGCTCCTTCGTCGCCTCGGGCAGGCTGCCCGACGTTGCCAATGCGCACGGATTGCGCTAACACGCGCTCGATTGTTCCAGAATGACCCGTAATACCATCAGCACACGGACTCGCCAATGAACCCCAAGCGCCCGCTGACCCCCGAGTCGTACTACCGCCTCCCCTGGAACCTCGCGGACAACGCCATCACGTGGCTCGAGCCCACCACAAAGTGCAACCTCTACTGCGAGGGCTGCTACCGCGAGAACGACCCGAACGGACACCGGCCTCTGGAGGACGTGATCCGGGAGCTCGAGACCGTGCGCACCCTGCGCCGCACGGACGGCGTCTCCATCGCCGGAGGCGAGCCGCTCATCTACCCGCACATCGTGGAGCTGGTGCGCTACGTCTCCGCCCAAGGCTGGAAGCCCATCATCAACTCCAACGGCCACGCCCTGACCCCGGCGCTGGTGCGCGACCTGGCCAAGGCCGGGCTCGTGGGCTTCACCATGCACGTGGACTCCCACCAGAAGCGCCCCGGCTGGTCCGGCAAGACCGAGGCCGAGCTGTGCGAACTGCGCATGAAGCTCGCGGAGATGATCAAGGAGCACGGCGGCGGCAAGGTGGCCTGCGCCTTCAACGCCACCATCTACCGCGACACCCTGGACGACATCCCCATGCTCACGCGCTGGGCCCAGGAGAACATGGACAAGGTGCAGACCATGGTCTTCATCCTGTTCCGCTCCGTGAAGGCCCAGGCCGGGTTCGACGCCTACGTCCACGGCCGCAGGGTAGACACGCACGACCTAGTCTACCACCTGGACCACATGGAGGCCCACAAGGACATCGTGGCCCAGGAAGTGGCGGACAAGATCAGGGAGCTCGACCCCGAGTTCGAGCCCTGCGCCTTCCTGAACGGCACCGAGGACCCGCGCTCCATGAAGTGGCTGCTCACCCTCAAGGTGGGCTACCCGGACAAGACCCTGGGCTACCTGGACCCCAAGTTCGCGGAGATGGTCCAGAGCCTCCACCACCTCTTCTGGGACACCTACCTGGCCTACACCCGCCCGGGCGTGACCAGCACCGGCCAGGCCATGCTCCCCCTGGCCCTGGTGAACAAGAGCATCCGCAAGATCTTCTGGAAATGGCTCAAGGACCCGCAGCGCTGGACCGAGTGCCTGAACATCCAGTCCGTGATGATCATCCAGCCCTGCGACGTGTCCGAGGACGGCCGCCAGAACATGTGCGACGGCTGCCCGGACGCGATCCTGCACAAGGGCCGCATGGTCTGGAGTTGCCGCGTGGACGAACTGGAGAAGTACGGCACCTTCATCACCTGCGCCCCGCGCGGGGCCTGCTGCGGCGGGGGAGCCCCGGCGGGCGCGCCCGAAGCCCAGGCCGACCTGCCCGCCGAGGCTGCCGAGACCCTGCCTGCGCCCAAGCCCGAAGCGCCCCTGGCCGTGAAAGAGGCCGCCGCCGTCCCCGTGGTGAAAGAGGCCGCCCAGGCCCCCGCCGTAAAGGAGGCAGCCCCCGCCCCGGCACTCAAGCAGGAGGCGCCGGTGGCGGCGCCCGCGCCCGAGGCCAAGGCCCAGGCGCCGAAGGCGTCAGCGCCTACCGCCGCGAAGAAGCCCGCCGCCAAGGGCAAGTCGTCCAAGCCCAAGTCCAAGGGCAAGAAATAACCGAAGGGGCGGGCCTTGAGCCCGCCCCAACCTTTTACACGGGATGATCCCGCCCAGATGACCCAACCCACGACTTCCCCCCAGGCGGGCGCGGCCTCCCACGGCATCATCGGCAAGTTCCTGCACCTGGCGTCCGCCCAGACCATCCGGGACATCCTGCACACCTGCTTCTTCATCTACCTGGCCCGCATGGACCAGAGCCACTACGGCGAGTTCCAGCTGGCCTTCAACACGGCCATGATCGTCCTGTTCCTGGGCGAGTTCGGCCTGAACCAGCCGCTGGTCTCGGCGCTCTCCAAGAAGTACGGGCACAAGGGCGACGTGCTCATGCAGTACACCCTGATCAAGGGCATCATCCTGCTCACGGGGTGGCTCGGGGTCACGGCGTTCGTGTACCAGCAGGGCTACACCAGCGGGCTGACCAACCTGATCCAGGTGATCACCGCGGGCGTGGGCCTGGAGGCCCTCTCCAGCACGTTCTTCGTGGCCTGCCGAGTGCAGGGCCGCCAGGACCTGGAGGCGCGCATCAAGGCCCTGGGCGCGGTCTGCGGCTACGGCTGGGCCCTGGCCACGCTGGCCATGGGGCTCCAGCCGCACTGGATCGCGCTTTTCAAGCTCATCGAGAACGGCATCACCCTGGTGGGCGGGGCCTGGATCGCGGTGAACAAGACCGACGTCCAGGGGCTGACCTTCAAGGGCAAGGCCCTGGCGCGCACCTGGAACACGGCCAAGGGCGGGCTGGTGTTCGTGTTCATGGCCTTCTTCTCCATCCTCTACAACAAGGCCAACCTGTTCTTTTTGCAGAAGTTCTCCGGCCCTCACGCCGTGGCCCAGTACTCGGCCACCTGGGAGGTGGTGGACGCCATCCAGATACCCATCTCCAGCCTGCTGATGAAGAGCGTGCTCTTCCCGCTGTTCGTGGGCCTGTGGCGCCACGACAAGGAGGGCTTCGACCGGCTCAAGGACAACTCCGTGAAGTGGCTCCTGGGGGCCTCCATCCCGGTGATGTTCTTCCTCGCCGTGGAGTCCGACAGGATCATCGGGCTCATCTACGGCAAGGACTACCTGGGGGCCATGACGCTCCAGAAGTGGCTGGTGCCCGCCGTGGCCTTCAGCTTCATCCACAACCTGGCCGCCTACCTGATGATGAGCCAGCACCGCCAGAACGTGCTCTTCTGGATCTACGCGGGCGGCCTGGCCCTGAACGTCACCCTCTGCGCGGTGCTCATCCCGCGCGACCCGCTCATCGGCGCGGGCGTGGCCATCGTGGGCACCAAGGGCGTGGTGGCCCTGTGCTCCACGTTCTACTGCCAGCGCAGGATGCAGCTCATCAAGTGGCGGGCCGTGGCCCCGGTGCTCGCGGCCACGGCAGTGGGCGCGGCGCTCTATTTCGGGCTTCGCCTGACCGGGGTGCGCGAGCTGGCCGAGGCCGGGGGCCTCGCGCCGTTCGCCGCGCTCGGCTGGAAATGGTGGAAGGAGATGAAGGCCCAGGCCCGCCCGGCCTGACCCCGGAGCGCACCCCATCAACGAAAAAACCGCCGTTTCCGGCGGTTTTTTCGTTCGATCAAAAGGGCGATGCCCTTTAGCGGCGGATGATCTCGACCACGCGCCCGCCCCAAGTCACCCTGTAGGCGATGCCGCGCCAGCGCATGGTGAACGTGGTCCAGGTGCGCAGGTAGCACCAGCAGGTCATGAGCGGGGAGGCGAAGAAGCCCCTGGTCCAGTCCTTCACGGAGACGAACCTGGGCGACAGCGTGCGGAACACGAGCCCCACCCCGAAGAAAGCCCCGGCGTAGGCCGACGCGGCAACGATCCACCAGAACCCGGCTTGGCCGGTGAGCGCGCCCAGCACGCCAAGCCCCGCCATGACCGGCGGCGCGGCGAACAGGAAGGCCACCACCACGGCCCCGACCCACATCTCGGGCGTGCAGAACTTCAGATAGAGGAGCTGCCTGGTGAGCCAGTCCTCCCAGGAGGCCCAGGTGACGGCCTTGAGCGGCGTTTCCAGGCAGGCCTCGGCCACGGGCCAGGTGCGGATGCGCTTTTTCGCGAGAAGAGGCCCGAGGGAGAAGTCGTCCACGATGTTCGTCTCCCAGACCTTGGCCACCTCGTGCTCCTCGAAGGCCCGGCGCGTCACGGCCATGGCCCCGCCCCAGGGCTGGGTGATGGCCCGGATGGGCTGGAGGCTTTGCAGCACCAGGCAGACGTTCAGCATCCCCAGCGTGGGGACGCCGCCGTCCAGGGGCACGACGCGGTGGAACCCGCCGGAGATCACGGCCTTGCCCGAAGCCAGGGGCTCGACCAGAAGCCTGGCCAGGTCCGGCCTGGCCAGGTGCGTGGAGTCGCAGAACACGTACACGTCCGCCCAGTGGGCCACCGAGGCCACGCCGGCCAGCAGGTTGCGGTTCTTCTGCCCGCAGGCCACGGCCGAGCCGCCCAGCACGTGCGTGGCGTCCTCGCGCCCGGCCACCAGGGACCGGACCAGCTCCGTGGCCGGGTCGGATTCGTCTCGCGTGACCAGCACGTAGCGCAGGTTGGGGTAGTCCTGGGCGAGCAGGCTTTCGAGCCCCGCGCGCACGGCCGGGGTGTCGCCGGTGATGGGCACGATCATGGCCGCGCGCGGTTCGTTCTCGAGCCGCGCCGGGCCCCGGTAGGGGTTCTTGAGCCCGGCCAGCACGTGCCTGCGCCCGGCCAGGTGGAGGGCCAGCAGCATGAGGATCTCCCCCACGGCGGCCAGGATGAAAAGCGTCTTCACGAATGATCCTCTATGCGTCGCGCGGGCCCGGGCTCATTGCGACGGGGGAAAGCCGTCGGGCCACTTGAGCCCGCCCGGGGCCGTCTTGCCTTGGGCCACCCGTTCGGCCTGCATGGAGAACGAATGGCCCTTGTTCACGAAGTAGAACGTGCCGGAGACGGAATTCTCGCCAGTGAGCGTCCCGTCGAAATAGTTGCCGCTGCCGTGGGCGGCCCGGATGCGGCCGTCCTCCAGGACCACGCCGATCAGGTGGTAGGTGTTGCGCTCCCCCGAGGTGGTGGTCACGTAGGCCACCCCGTAGAGGTAGGTGCCGCGCTGCTCCAGGTGGCACTCCACCTTGTTGCCGAAGAAATCGGCGCGCCAGGCGCCGGTCATGTCCGAGTTGGCCAGGGCCGGCGAGGGGGCGAGCGCCGTGAGCGCCAGGAGGAGCGCCAGGGCGAAGGGTTTCATGTCTGCGGTACTCCGTCCGGAAGGGCAGGCCCGGCTGGGCCGCGCCCGTTTCGATGTCTGGCGCGCCGGGGCCGGACCGGCTGCGCGGTGAAGGGCTTATAGTACCTGTCGAATCGAAAGGGTAGTCTTTTCGGGGCGCTCTCCCCGGCCCGCCCCGGGCCCGGGGACTCTAGAAGCCGCGCTCCTCCAGGAGCCTTTCCAGAAGCTCCTCGTGGGCCGCGACCATGGCGTCCATGGAATAGACGTTCACGGCCCGCTCGCGCGCGGCCCCGGCCATGCGCAGCCGCTCGTCCTTGTCGGTCAGCAGCCGGACCAGACTCTCGGCCAGGGCGGGCGCGTCCCCGGCCGGGGTGAGGAGCCCGCTGCGGCCGTGCTCCACGGCCTCGGGAATGCCGCCCACGGCCGTGGCCGCCACGGGCGCGCCGCAGGCCATGCCCTCCAGGACCACGTTGGGCAGCCCCTCGCGCAGCGAGGACAGGGCCAACACCCTGGCCTGCCGGTAGAAGGGCAGCACGCTGGACCCGCCCGGGTAGACCCTGATGGAGCGCGCGCAGGCGAGCTTCCTGGCGGAGAACTCCACCCGGGCCTTGAGCGGGCCGTCGCCCACCAGCCACAGTTCCGCGTCCGGAACCTTGGGCAGGGCCAGGTCGAAGGCGCGCAAAAGCGTGGGGTGGTCCTTGTCCTGGGCGAAGCGGGCCACGCAGAGCACCACCTTGCGCACCGGGCCGAACCCGTCCGGGTCCGGGCTGAAGAAATCCGTGTCCACGCCGTTGGGGATCACCGTGACCTGGCCGTCCCGCCTGCCCAGACGCACAAGCGCGTCCTTCAAGGCGTGGGTGTTGGTCAGGTGGTGGTGGGCGAAACGGGCCAGGAAGCGCTCGTGCTGGCGGGCCACGTTGCCCCCGCCGCGCACCGTTGCCACCACCAGGGGGGCTCCGGCGAGTCTCGCGAACACCCGGCCCCAGATGTTGGGCACGGCGGTCAGCGGCATGACGATGTCCGGGCGCTCGGCCTTGAGCGCCGCGCGCAGGGCCAGGATGGCGGGCAGGCCCACCGACGGCTTGCCGGAAAGCCAGCGCATGGGGATGTCCGCCTCGCGGGCCTGGGGGGCGAAGTCCGCCCCGGAGGTGAGCATCCAGAACTCGGGCGCGAAGCGGGAGCGGTCGATGCGCCGGGCCAATTCCAGGGCGTGGCGCTGGGTGCCGCCGAAGAAGAGGTCCTGGAGGATCAGGACGAGGCGTCTTGGCTTTCGCATGAGGATCGAGTCTTGGCCGGGCCCGGGCGCGCGCCCCGGCAGTCCCGGGTCCGGTCTTGGAGCGGGCCGGGGGAGTCCGGGCCGCGGCGCGGCGGACACGAAAACGTCCGCCACGCATGGCCGCGCGCGGGCGCGCCCGTTAGTATCCCATCAGCCCGCAGCAGCGCGTGCACGCGGGCATGAGCCCCTTGGTGTTCAGGCTGGCGCGGAACTTCCTGTAGGCCTCGTTGTTCCAGATCTCCGTGATGGTCTGCTTCTTCACGTTGCCCACCACGTAGTCGTGGTAGTCGCGGCAGGGGGACATGTCGCCGTTGGAGTCGATCTCCACGGCCTGGTAGATGGAGATGCACTGGTTGTAGCCGTAGGTGGCGGAGTGGTCGGTGTAGTACTCGCGCAGGTTGTCCACGCCCGTGATGTTCGGAATGATGTTCACGGCCGGGGAGTTCCAGCCCTTGGAGCGCCTGAGCACTTCCTTGAGCTGCGAATCGAGCAGGGCGTGCTCCTTGATGGTCCAGTCGCCCACCCAGCCCCTGTGCAGCTTGGGCGCGAAACCGAAGCGGGACTGGAAGTCCTGCTCGTGGGCGTCCGCGCTTTTCTCGTCGATCCACCAGGAGAGGTAGAACACGAAGAGGTCCACCTTGTCCTTGAAGGTCTCGTAGATGTCCACCAGCCTGTGCACGTTGGCCTGGGAGATGGTGGTCAGCGAGGCGGTCAGGGGCAGCTTCTTGCCCTGGAGCTTCTTCTGCTCGTTCACGGCCTCCAGGGCGTCCAGGATGTCCTGGAAGTTGTTGCCCCCGCCGGCCGAGGGACGCGCGGCGTTGTGGGTGTCCGGGTCCGGGCCGTCGATGGACATCTGCAGGAGGAACATGGGCGCGGCCACCAGGCGCTCGGCGGCCTTGGCGATGCCCGTGGCGTTGGTGGCGATGGAGGTGGGCATGCGAAGCGCCGTGGCGTGCTCGATGATCTCCAGCCACCCTTTGTACATGGTGGGCTCGCCGCCCCAGAGGTAGACCGAGGGGAAATGGCCCTTGGAGGCCAGGTCGCCGAGCAGCAGGTGGTAGCGCTCGGGGCTCACCTCGGCCTTCTTGAGCTCCTTCAGGTCGGCGCAGTGCATGAAGCCCTGGTCGCCCCACTGGCCGCAGGTGTGGCAGCGCAGATTGCAGATGTCGGTGATGCGCACGGACACCTGCCTGATGGACCGGGCCACGCCCTCGTCCGCCTTGGGGTTCAGCCAGTTGAAGAGGAACTTCTCCTTCTCCAGGGCCACGAGCCGCGACGCGATCCAGGGATGGCGCGAAACGCGGGCGAAGTTCTTGAGGATGGTTCCCAGGGCTATGCTTGAGCGTTTGGACATGGTGCCTCGCTGGCCGAAAAATCGGCGAAGTGCGCAATGTAGGAATCCCGAGGGCTTTGTCAAGCCGCCGGGCGTGTGCTCTCTACCCGCCGCCCAGGAGGGAGTCAACCTTGACAGGCGCGCCCGGCTGCCCCACAACCCCGGGCATGAAAGCCCTCGTCTACCACCGCTCCATCCCCCGCTACCTGCTCTCGGCCTTTTTCGGCAAGCTCCAGCGCAGGCGCTTCCACCACCTGGTCACGCCCCTCAAGTACGAGGACGTGCCCTTCAAGCCCGCCCGGCCCGGCTGGGTGAGCATAAAGACGCTCCTGTGCGGCATCTGCGGCTCGGACATCAACCTGCTCAAGGGTGCGGAATCCATGCTGCTCGAGCCCTACGCCTCGCTCCCGGCCGTGATCGGCCACGAGGTGCTGGGCGTGGTGGAGTCCGCCCCGGCGGGGTCCGGCGTCGAGAAGGGCCAGCGCGTGGTGGTGGAGCCCGTGCTCGACTGCGCCTGCCGGGAGTTGCCCCCCTGCCGCTTCTGCGCCAAGGGCGAGTACAACCTGTGCGAGAACTTCCTGGACGGCGCATTGCCCCCGGGCTCGTTCCTGGGCTTCAACGCCGGGGCCTCGGGCGGCATGGCCGAGATGTGCTCGGCGCACCCCTCCAAGGTGCTGCCCGTGCCCGGGCACGTCAGCGACGAGGACGCGGTGCTGGTCGATTCCATGGCCTCGGTGATGCAGCCGGTGCTGGAGAACTGGCCGGAAGAAGGCGACACCGTGGTGGTCTGGGGCGCGGGGGTGCTCGGGCAGCACGCGGTGCGCTGCCTGCGGGCGCTCGGGTTCCCCGGGCGTTTGGTGGTCGTCGCCCGCCACGGCTTCCAGGCGGACCTGGCCCGCGCCGGGGGGGCTGACGAGGTGCTGCGCTCGCCCTCGCGCAAGGACCTGGCGAGGGCCTGCGGCGGGCGCTTCGTGCCCACCACCATGGGCGGGGGCAACGTGGAGGGAGGGGCGGACGTGGTCTTCGACTGCGTGGCCTCGAACACCACGTTCAAGGAATCGCTCCTCAATCTGCGCTCGCGCGGGCGCTACGTGATGATCGGCACCGCCGGGGAGCTCGGCCCCGTGGACGTCTCCAGTATCTGGTTCAGGCAGCTTGCCGTCACCGGGTCGGCCAGCTACTCCACGGCCCCGCGAAACGGCGAGCGCGTGCGCACCTACCAGCTCTGCCTGGACCTGCTGGCCTCGGGAACCTACCCCACGGCGGGGCTTCTCACCGGGCTTTTCCGGCTGGAAGAGTGGCGGACCGCCTTCCAGTCGAGCTTCGACAAGGCCGGAAGCGGCTCCATGAAGGCCGCCTTCGACATGCGCTGACAGTGGGGCGCTGCCCCACACCCCGGCAGGGCTCTGCCCTGCACCCGCAAGGGGCAGCGCCTGCCCCTTGACCCGGCGTCTGCTTCGCGGGCTTCACCATTGCCATGGACATGTCAGCCGCCCAAGTCCTCCCCGGGTTCCGACGTTGCGGCTTGGCCCTCCAGGGCCCTTTCGTACGATACCACGTCGCGAAAGAACGCGAAGACCTCCGAACAGGCCAGGTAGGCCGGGCAGACCTCGTCCTGGCGCCCGGGCGGGCAGACCCCGGCCGCATGGCTCCCGGGCCGTCCGCAAGCGCGCGGGTCGAGTCCCGGGGAAATATCCAGCCCCCTATCTTCCACTCCCATATAAAGATTCGCAAAGGGAATAACACGCCTTGCCGGACCGACTGGGAACTGCCTCAGGAGGCTGCCGGGACGAACCCGCCCCGGAACGGCTTTCCCATGACGGCGGCCGCCCTGCCGGGCTGCGCGGCCGGGGCGTGACGGCTAAAGAAAACCTGAAAAATGTCGAACTATTTCTGATTATTGCGTTGAAGGGCCGCCGCAGGGTCGCTGCAGGCCGACGGCAGCTGTTTTCCGTCCGGGACGGACGGCGGGCGCGCAAACGAGATGGAAGCACTCCTGGCGGGGACTGCGGAAAACCCACAAAAGCCGCCGTTCCTTTCCATCCGGAAAGGAACGGCGTTGACCCCTGAATACGGGACAAGTAGAATCATCTTACTGGATTTGTTGGCATCCACTGTCCGCGAGCATATTAAAATTATTTTTGGTACACAGTCAACCGTTATTGGAACGAAAGACCAAAAATTGTCCATAGACCGCCAGCAAGTCCTGGCAAACGCTCGCGGAGTGTCCAACGATCGAACACAAATCGGGGATTTCATTGGGCACGACAACCTCGACAGCGCAGCGGCTAAGGATCATCCGGGGTAACGTCTCGCGGGCTGAATTCGCGAAGCTGCTCGACGTCCACCCGAACACCCTCGGCCGGTACGAGCGAGGGCAGACTGAACCGGATTTCACGTTCGCGCGATCAATCTGTACCAAATTTGGTGTCGAACCGGGCTGGCTCCTGTTCGGGACCGGCCCCATGGCTTCCGCGCAAGCGGCTCCCCAGGCGTACCCGGACGGCACCGCGCCCCGGGGGTGCGGCCAGGCCCCGGCGCCGCACAGGGCCGAGCCCCTCAAGGACGAATTCTGGACGCTCTTGCGGGAGAACAGGGAGCTCAGGCAGGAGAACAGCGAGTTGAACAAGGCCCTGCGCGGGCTCCTGGCGGAGAACGCCGACCTGCGCGTGGCCCTGGCGCAGCACAGAAAGGTGGCGGGATGAGCCCGGGCCGGCCCTTCCCAGGAGGAGGGGCCGGCCGCGAGCCAAGCGTCAGGCCGCCAGCGCGGGGGGCTGGCCCGAGCCCATGCGGGCCACGAGGTCCTTGAGGTCCGAGACCTGGCGGGCGAGGTCCGACACGGCCTGGGCCGAATGGTTCATGCCCTGGGCCGTCTCCGAGGCGATGGCGTTGATCTCGTCCACGCCCCGGTTGATCTCCTCGGACGTGGCGGACTGCTCCTCGGCGGCCGTGGCGATGGAGGAGATGCGGTCCACGGCGTTGCCCGCGATGGCCAGTATCTCGCCCAGGGCCTCGCCCGCGCGCTGCCCCAGGCGGCTGGACTCCTCGATGGCCTCCACGGCGTGGTCCACGCCGGCCACGTTCTTCTCCACGCTGGAGGTGATTGCCTGGATGCCCGTGGTCACCTGCACCGTGGCGGACATGGTCCGCTCGGCCAGCTTGCGCACCTCGTCGGCCACCACGGCGAAGCCGCGCCCGGCGTCGCCCGCGCGGGCGGCCTCGATGGCCGCGTTCAGGGCCAGCAGGTTGGTCTGGTCGGCTATGTCCTGGATGACGTTGACGATGGAGGTGATCTCCGAGGCCTGGCGTCCCAGGGCGTTGATCTCCACGGACAGCTCGGCGGACATGGCGCGCACCCTGTCCATGGCCTGGGACACCTGGCGCACCACGGCCTCGCCCTGCCTGGACTTCTCCTGCACGTCCCTGGCCCCGTCCGCGGCCTCGGAGGCGTTTCTCGCCACCTCCAGCACCGTGGCGTTCATCTCCTCCATGGCCGCGGCCGTGGAGGCGGTGCGTTCGCGCTGGTTCTCGGCTCCGCGCGAAGCCTGCTCGATCTGGGCCGAGAGCTGCTCGGAGGCCGCGGCCACGTGCTGGGTGAAGGCGTCGATGTCCGAGGCGACGCCCAGGAGCACGCGCTGGTTTTCCTCGGCCTCGCGCCTGCCCCGGGCGATCTCGGTCATGTCCGTCCAGACCGAGCAGCCGCCGATGAGCTTGCCGTCCAGGTCGTAGAGCGGCACGGAGTCGATGCGCACGTGCAGCTGCCTGCCCGAGCGCGAAGCCACGTCGGTCAGCGCGCCGATGCTCGGGGTGCGGGTGGCGATCACGCGCTGGATCACGGCCTCGCGCGAGGGATCGCCGTAGATGAATTCGCCCGCCTTGCGGCCCTTCCAGCTCTCGGGCGTGCCGCCCGTCTCCAGGATGTCGATGAACTCCTGATTCACGCGCAGGATCAGTCCGTCCGGGTCGCAGATGACGTTGGGGGACTTAATGGACTGGAGCACGCCCTCGATGAAGCCGATCTTCTCCTTCACCGTGGCGGCCAGGCGCTTGACCGAGTCGGCGGTTTCGCCCAGGGCGTCCTTGGCCGAATAGTCGATGTCGATGTTGTAGTCGCCGCCAGCGATGCGCTCCGAGGCCCGGGCCAGCTCCCTGATGGGGGCCACCAGCACGCGGCGCACGGCCAGGAAGACGAACCCCGCCGCGATGAGCACCGAGAGCCCGAGCCCCAGGGCCGAGGCCTTGAGCATGGTGGCGTCCATGCCGCCCAGGGCCTCCTTCTTGGTCATGCCGAAGACCAGGCGCCAATCGAGCGGGGCGTACTCGATCACCGCCGCGATCTTGCCCTCGCCCTTGAATTCGTATTCGATGAGCTCGTCCCTGGCCGCCGCGATCCTGCGGCCGTAGTCCGCGCTCGCGGCCAGGTCCGTGCCCGCCATCGACGGGTCGGGATGCCAGACCACCACGCCCCTGGAGTCGGTGATGAAGGCGTAGCCCGCGCCGTCCACGTTCACGCCCTTCAGGTAGTCGATCATCTCCTGGGTGAGGATGCGCTTGCCCGTGAACACCGCGCCCACCACCTCGCCCCCGCGCTTCACGGGCCTGTACTCGACCATGCGCGCGAGCCCGCCGACCACGGCCGCGCCCGCGTAGCTCTTCCCGGCCCTCAGGGCGTCGAGCGCCGGGCCGGGGGCCAGGGTCGTGCCGCTTAAGCGCTTGCCGTTCTCCATCATGTTGGTGGAGATGCGCACGAAGTCCTTGCCGTCCAGGCAGAAGATGGTGGCGCTGGTGTCGTAGCGTTCGCGGATGCGGTCCACCAGGGAGAAATCCCTGTCGAAGTTCATGTTCAGCCGCTCGGGCCCCACCCAGTCCTCGAGCACGTCCAGCGACGCCCGCAGGCTCGCCCCCGTGGACTTGGCGTGCAGCGCGAGCGCCCCCCCCACACCGCGCACGGCCGACTGGGCCTGGGCGTAGCCCTGCTCCAGCGATTTCTGGTAGATTCCCCAGGCCGTGAGCCCGCCGGAGAACGCCACCGACGTAAACACGACACCAAGCACCACGACCATCAACTTCGTTTGCAGTTTCAGCACCTTGAACATCAGTACACCCTCCTCGGCCAAACGCTCGACCAGTTTCGCCCCGCGTCCGGGGCGCTCGCACAGCGCACGAATTCGCGGATGCAGTCACTACAGCGGCAGGGCCGGTTCGGCAAGCCGATTCGAGTCGCGCCCGCCAACTGGGACTGGACCACGAGCAAAAAAAAAGCCCCCGGGCGCTTTCACGTCCGGGGGCCGGGAAGACTCGGGAAATTCCGCCTACGGGTAGCAGGTGGAGGTCATGTCCCGGTAGTAGCTGGCTTCGGGGTCGTTCAGGCCCCGGCCGTTGGGATCGAATATCTTGTAGTCGCGCTTGCCCCATTTCTGCAGGCGGAACTGCATGGCGGTCTTCAGGCAGCCCAGCCCGTAGATGCAGCTGCGCTTGAAGTTGATGGAGCTGGCCTCCTCGAAGTACTTGGTGGGGCAGCTCACCTCGCCGATGCGGAACCCGAAGTAGATGGTCTGGGCGAGCATCTGGTTGTCGAAGACGAAGTCGTCGGAGTTCTCCCACAGGGGCAGCTTCTCGAGCACCTCGCGGGTGAAGGCGCGGTAGCCGGTGTGGTATTCGGAGAGCTTGGCGCTCATGAGCACGTTCTGGGCGAGGGTCAGGCCGCGGTTGGCCACGTACTTGTAGCCGGGCATGCCGCCCTTGAGCGCGGTGCCGCCCAGGATGCGCGAGGCCAGCACGGCGTCGTAGAGCCCGGAGGTGGCCAGGTTGGCCATGGCCGGGATGATCAGCGGAGTGTACTGGTAGTCGGGGTGGACCATGATGACCACGTCCGCGCCGAGCTTCAGGGCCTCGGCGTAGCAGGTCTTCTGGTTGCGGCCGTAGCCCCAGTTGCGCTCGTGCAGGAAGCACTTGATGCCGAGGGCCCGGGCGTGTTCGATGGTGTTGTCGCGGCTGGCGTCGTCCACGAGGATCACATCGTCCACTATCTCGCGAGGCACCTCGGAGAGGGTGCGCTCCAGAGTGGCGGCGGCGTTGTAGGCCGGCATGACCACCACCACTTTCTTGCCGTTCATCATCGGGGGATTCCTCCGGATAAGATCGATCGCGGATGGATCGGGAACGGGCGATTAATCCCCAAAGCCCATATCCTGTCAAGACCGAAAAAGCCCGCGCTTGTTTTTCGCGGCGATTGCGGTTAAAAAGCGCCGCCCAAACCATGCGTACCTCAACGAACACCTTCGTCACCGCCTGGCGCGACCCCGTTTTCCTGGCCATCCTGGCCCTGGGGGCGCTGCTCATTTTCTACAACCTCGGCCAGCGCCCGCTCTGGCAGGACGAGGCCGAGACCGCCAACCTGGCGCGAAACGTCCTGACCACGGGCCTGCCCTCCGTGACCGACGGCGTGAACGTGGTCTCCCAGGAGGAGCGCCGCGAGTTCGACTCGGACATGATCTGGCGCTGGTCCCCCTGGCTGCAGATCTACATGTCGGCGGCCGGGCAGCTGGTGGACGCGCAGTCCACCTTCTGGGCCAGGTTCCTCTTCGCGCTCACGGGCCTGGCCTGCATCGCGGCCACGTACATGCTCGTGCTCTCCCGCTTCGGGGACAAAAGCTGGGCCAGGCTCTCGGCGGCGCTCCTGACCGTCTACGTGCCCTTCCTGCTTTTCGCCAGGCAAGGCAGGTACTATTCGGCGGGCGGGCTCATGCTGCTCGTCATCCTCTGGGGCTTCCTGGGCGACTGGAAGCGCCGCTGGCCGCCGCTTCTGGCCATCGGGCTCGGCATGGGGCTTCTCTTCCACGCCAACTACCTGCTTCTTCTCTCCCTGGCCCCGCCGCTGCTCGTCGCCTCCATGCTCCTCTACCGCGAGCGCATGAGCGCGGGCCGCACGATCCTGGCCGTGGCCCTGGCCTCGGCCCTGGTGGTGCCCGGGATACTGCTCTACCGCATGGGCCGCCAGTCCACGCTCTTCAACATCATGCTCGTGCCCGAGAACCTGATGCTCTACTTCTCGGACTGGGTGATGTTCATGATCCCCCTGCCCGTGCTGGCCTGGCTGGCCTGGCGCTGGCGCGGGTTCTTCCTGGGGCGCGGGGGCCCGAGCGACCCCGGGGAGCGCTTCTGCCTGTTTTTGGCGCTGATCATGATCGGCAGCTTCGTGATCCTGGCGCTCTTCCCGCAGCGCTTCCACCGCTACATCGTGCACTTCTACCCGGCCTGTTCCATCTTCCTGGCCTGGGCCGGTCTCGCGCTCTGGCGCTTCTCCAAGCCCTCCGGGGCGCTCTTCTTGATCCTGGTGGGCCTGACCAACTGGCTCCACCTGATCCCCATGGAGCGCCTGAAGATCGTCAACAGGCCCTGGCAGAACGACCTGACCATGCTCACCAGCGTGAACGTGCCGCTCAAGCTGCACCTGGCCGAGATCTTCTGCGGCTACCCGGACGTGAACCAGGCCCTGATCGACTTCTTCAAGGCCAACGCCAAGCCCGGCCAGACCATCCTGGCCGAGTACGGGGACATGCCCCTGCAGTTCTACACCGGGCTCAGGGTGATCGGCGGGCTGCAGGGCCCCATCAGCCCCTCGGAAAAGCCCGACTGGGTGAGCGTGCGCCGCGAGGTGCGCGTGAACCGCGACGGCGTGCTCTTCGCCCCCAGGGCCTTCGTCCTGGCCCACCTGGACCTGGCCCGCGACTACGAGCGCATCGAGCTTTCCGCGCCCGACGAGACCTTCGGCAACCGCGCCGACCCCTACTTCCATTATTTCGTCCAGGCCTCCGAACCCCAGGCGAGGCTCGTGGTCTACAAGCGCAAGGGGGGGGCGAATGCGGATTGACCTCACCCGCCTGGTCAAGCTCGGCCTGTTCGCCTGCCTGGCGCTCACCTTCTACAAGGGCTTCATGAAGCTGCCCGAGGTCTACCCCGTGCTGGACCCGGACGGGTTCTACCGGGGGCAGCTCAATGACGGCGAGAACTCGCTCATCATGAAGGAGCGCCACTTCGACTTCAACTACCAGACCGGCAAGGCCCTGGACATCCGCCTGCGCGAAATGCGCGAGCGCGGCGAAACCCCGGCTCCGGACGCGCTTGTGAACATGGAACGCCTGGAGAACGCCGTGCTCAAGACCCAGGCCAAGGACGTGCGCAACGCCGACGCCTACGGCCTGGCCGAGGAGAAGCTGGCGCGCGCGTTCGGCCGAGAGGCCTCCAAATGGAGCCTGGGCTTCGGCTGCCCGCCCGGCGCGCCCGGCGGATCTCCCCAGGGGGTGGGGCGATGAAGCGCCTGCTCGCCGCCATCGCGGTGGTCCTGGCCCTGGCCGTGGGCGGCTTCGCCTTCTTCAACGGCTACGTCTACCCGCCCCACGGGCTGGAAAGCTTCTCCAGGGATCAGTACGCCGAGGCCTGGGAAAAGGCCGCCAAGGGCTTCTGCGCCTCGTCGGAGCTGACCTTCGAGCGGCCGGACTTCGTCAAGTACCGCGCCGTGGAGCACGGCAGGGAGGCCTACGCCTGGGGCGTGGCCCGCTGCCGCACGCGCGACGGCCGCGAGCGCCTGGCCTGGATATACCTCGAGTGGTCCACCAAGCGCGACCTCTGGACGCGCAACTACAGCCTCGTCCTTGCCGATGACGACGACGAGGTCTATTATACTCCTGCCTTCCCGGGGCAATGGGGACGCGCCAGCACCGCGCTGTCGAAGATCATGAAGGAAAACGCCCGGCACGTCAGGGAATACCTGGGCGCCCCGACCCATTGACGGCCGAAGGGTTGCAGGGGTGGGGCATTTGATGTAGAGCCCCGTTCCTAAAATGGCGTCAAAACGCCTCCCGAGCCTTTCCGGCAAAATCCATTTTCAAGGAACAACCGCAGATGAAATTGCACGAACGCTGCCAGAAAGTTTCCGGCATCACCCGCCACCTGCGTGACGCGGGCATATACCCCTACTTCCGTCCCATCAGCCGTTCCTGGGGCACGGAAGTGGAGTGCGCCGGCAAGCGACTGGTGATGATCGGCTGCAACGACTACCTCGGCCTGGCCCACGACCCCCGCGTCAAGGAAGCCTCGGCCCAGGCCATATACACCATGGGCACGGGCCCCGGCGGCTCGCGCTTCCTCTCCGGCAACATGGTCCTGCACCAGACCCTGGAGGAGCGCCTGGCCGCGTTCGTGGGCAAGAAGCGCGCCGTGCTGCACGTCACGGGCTTCTCCACCAACCTGGGGGCCCTGGGCTGCCTGCTCACGCCCAGCGACTACGTGCTGTGCGACCGCGAGAACCACGCCTCCATCTTCGCGGGCGTGGGCGGCACCAAGAAGATGGGCACCTTCGCCCACAACGACGCCGCCTCGGCCGCGCGCAAAATCGCCAGCGAGATGGCCAAGCCCGATTTCGACGGCCAGGTGCTGCTCATCACCGAGGGCATCTTCTCCATGTCCGGCGACGTTGCCGTCATGGACGAGCTCGCGGCGCTGAAGAAGCAGTTCCCGGACCTGCTCGTCTACCTGGACGACGCCCACGGCCTGGGCGTTCTCGGCGAGAGCGGGCGCGGCACGGCCAGCCACTTCGGCGTCACCCCCGAGTGCGACTTCATCATGGGCACCTTCTCCAAGGCGTTCGCCTCCATCGGCGGCTTCATCGCCTCGGACCACGTGGACGTGCTCGAGTACATCCAGCACCAGTCGCGCACGCAGATCTTCTCGGCGGCCCTGCCCGCCGCGTCCACCACGGCCGCGCTGACCTGCATCGACATCCTGGAGAAGGAGCCCGAGCGCGTGGAGCGCCTGCACGCCATCACGGCCCGCATGCGCGCCGCCTACAAGGAGATGGGGCTGCGCATCACCGAGTCGCTCTCGCCCATCATCCCCATCACCATCGGCTCCGACGAGAAGGCCTTCATGTTCGCCCAGGAGCTCTTCGACAGGGGAATCTTCGCGCTGCCCGCCATCTACCCGGCCGTGCCGCGCGGCCACGCCCTGATCCGCACCGCCTGCATGGCCACCCACGAGGACAGGCAGCTGGACTTCGTGCTGGACGTGATGGACGAGATGGCCCGCAAGTACCGCATCCGCGTGCAGGACCAGGACGACGAGTCCGCCCAGGACGGCGAGGCCCCCACGGCTTCCACCATCGCGGGCGCGCGCTCCAGCCAGTCGCTGCTGTAACGTTTCCGGGGCGCGGCGCGTCTAAACCTACCGGGGCGCACGCCCCGAGACTGGAAGAATGGCCAACAAGACACTGCAAGACCTTAGAGCCGCGGGCTTTCTCCCCCCCGAGAGGGGATCGAGGTTCCTCCGGTTCCGGGATCTTTTGCGCATCAGCTTCCGCGAGGTGCTGCGCAAGCGCAGGCGCTATATCGGCGTCATGGCCTCCATCGCCCTGGGCACGGCGGGCTTCATCACCATCGTGACCATGGGCCGCGACCTGAAGGCCAACTTCAACAACGACCTGGACCTCCTGGGCGGCGCGACCATCATCGCCGCCCACTTCGACCCCCAGATGTACGACCGCCAGGAGTGGTTCCGCGAGCGCACCATCGACGCCGTGGAGAAGATCCCCGGGGTCAAGGAGGTCACGAGGACCAGGCTGCGCGCGGGAGTGACCACCACCTACCAGGAGAAGGTCTACGGGTTCAACCTGGTGGGCGTGGACGTCAACTACTGGTCGCTCTTCTCCTTCAAGCCGCAAGCCGGCAGGCTCTTCGACGCCGAGGACGTGCGCCTGGGCAACAAGGTCTGCGTGCTCGGCCAGGACCTGGCCAGGACCATCTTCGGCTCGCCCGAGGCGGCCATCGGCCAGATCCTCAACCTGGACAACAACCTGTACCACGTGGTGGGCATCATCGGGGGCGTGCGCGCGGCGGACAAGACCCTCATGGCCTTCCTGCCCATCTCCACGGCGGCGTCGCGCATCCCGAACATCTCCGAGATCTCGAGCATCTACATCCGCTGCAACACCTGGGACGACGTGGCCCCCGTGGCCGCCGCCCTGGACACGACCATCAAGGGCCTGCAGACCGACAAGGGCCTTCGCGTGCAGGTGGGCTGGGAGCCGCTCAAGCAGGTGCAGCGGATGTTCTGGTGGGTGAGCCTGTTCATCTACGCCTCCATCGGCGCGACCCTGGTGCTCGGCGGCTTCGGCATCTGGAACATCATGATGGCGGCCGTCACGGCGCGCACCCGCGAGATAGGCCTGAAGAAGGCCATGGGCGCGGAAGACTCGGACATCCTCTGGCAGTTTCTCTTCGAGGCCCTCACGGTCACCTTCGGGTCCGCGCTTCTGGGCGTGGCCATGGGCCGCGCGGGCATCGAGTACATGAGCCGGATGCTCGGCTCGAGCCCCCCCGAGGGGCTTTTCGTCCTGTGCCTGCTGGCCGGCTTGGCCTTCGCCGCCGTGCTGGGCATAGGCGCGGGACTCTATCCCTCCGTCCGGGCCAGCCGGATGCAGGTCGTGGACGCCATGCGCTATGAATAGGGACGAACTCGTCATCGACATCCGCCACCTGACCAAGGACTACGTCTCTGGGTCGGAGAAGATCGCCGTGCTCAAGGACATCAACCTGGAGGTCAGGCGCGGCGAAATGGTGGCCATCATGGGGCCCTCCGGCTCCGGCAAATCCACCCTGCTCTTCATCCTGGGCATCTTCCAGCCGCCCTCGGGGGGGGTCTACAAGGTGGCCGGGGTGGACGTGATGTCGCTCTCGCGCGATGCCCAGGCGGTGTTTCGCCGCGAGAAGATGGGCTTCGTGTTCCAGAGCTGCGATTTGCTCGAGAATTCCACGGTGTACGAAAATTTGGAGTTGCCCCTGATCTATACCGGGGTTAAACGCCGGGAACGGGCGGACAAGATCATGGAAGCGTTGCAGCGCGTCAACCTGGAGCACCGGGTGCGCCAGCCCTCCAACAGGCTCTCGGGAGGCGAGCGCCAGCGCGTTTCCATCGCCAGGGCCCTGGTGAACGAGCCCGAGTTCATCCTCGCGGACGAGCCTACGGGCCAGCTCGACAAGGCCAACTCCGAGCGGGTCATGGACTATTTCGTCAAGATCACCGAGGAGGCCAGGGTGGCCATGGTCATCGTCACGCACGACGCCATGACCGCGGAGCGCTGCTCGCGCAGGAGCCTTCTTTCCGAGGGCGTGCTCAAGCCTTACTAAACCGGGGGAGACATGATTCATCGTTCGATCGGTTCGAGGACGCCGCATCCCGGCCTCACGCTCGCGCTCCTGCTCTTTTTCCTCCTGGCGGCCGCCCCCGGGGCCCGCTGCGCGGAAGGGACCGCCAAGCAGAAGGCCACCCCGGCCGAGACCGCCCGCAAGCCAGCCCCGGCCAAGACCGGCGAGGAAGGCGCCACCCCGCCGCCCCCCGGCGAGCGCATGACCAGCACCATCATCAAGGAGCCCGCCGACTTCAACGAGTGCGTGCGCGTGGCCCTGGTGCAGTCGCCCCTTCTGGTGAAGTCCGCCCTGGAGATCGAGACCAAGCGCCTGGACGCCCAGGACGCCTGGTCCACGTTCATCCCCACCATCAGCATCAACACCACCTACTGGTTCCGCATGCCCGTGAAGACCGACGGCTCCACGGACAAGCCCTACACCATCAGCTTCGCCACCAGCCAGTGGAACCCGATCCTCTCCGGCTTCGAGGTCAAGGCCCGCAACGAGATGACCAACATCGCCATCCTGGGCCACCTCAAGGTCATCGGCGCCGGGCTCAAGCGCCTGGGCACCAACTTCCTGAACCTCGCGGCCATGGACGCCCAGAAGGACCTCCTGGCCAAGAAGGCCGAGATGGCCAAGATGAGCCTCGACTTCCACAAGACCCGCCTGGGCATGGGCCAGGCCACCCAGATCGACGTGCGCATCGCCGAGACCAGAATCCGCATGGTCAAGGCCGAGGAGGAGAAGCTCGCGGCCCTGCGCAACACGGTCATGGACGACATCAAGTTCATCCTGGGCGTGCCCTTCACCCAGCAGCTCAAGCTGGACGTGGCCAAGGCCAAGCAGCAGATCCTCGGGAACTTCGCCCCGGCCGACGTCAGCGAGGACAAGGTCCGCGCCAACTCCTTCGACCTGCGCATGCAGGAGTACGAGAAGCGCCTGCAGCAAAAGAACATCGGGCTCTCCTACGTGAAGCTCCTCCCCTCGTTCGGCTTCACCTTCCAGACCGTGGACACCTTCAACAACTCCTCGGGCTACCGCGAGACCGGCTTCCCGTTCTACCCGGGCATCAACATCAGCCTGCCCCTGGACTACTGGACCAAGGGACGCGACATCGCCCGCCAGTACAAGAAGCTCGACCAGGTCAACGCCACCACCCGGGCCAAAGAGTTCGAGCTGATGGTCACGGTGCAGAAGGCCTTCTCCGACTACCAGACCCGCAACTCCGACCTGCACATGGCCTCCTCGCAGACCGAGCTGGCCAAGCTCAAGGACGAGCAGACCGAGTACCGCTACAAGAACGGCCAGGTGGATTTCGACGTGCTCGTGGCCGACCGCAACGAGTACATCGGCCTGCAGCAGAAGCAGCTCATGGAGCAGGTCAGCCGCGACGCATCGCTGCTCGAACTCAAGCACCTGAACGGCGACCTCCAGAGCCAGTACATCGACGTGGAAGCCTGGGAGAAATAGCCACATGAAAGCCCTCGTCCTCATGGCGGCCCTGGCCGCCTTCGCCCTGCCAGGCGGCGCCCAGGCGCAGACCGCCCCGGCCCCGCAGGTTCCGGCCCCGGCCGCCACGCCTTCCCCCTCGGCGCAGGAGATCATCTTCGCGGGCAAGCTCTACAGCCCCATGAAGCTGCCCGTGGCCCTGCCCTACACTTCGCAGATCATGACGCTGAGCGCCAAGATCGGCCAGAAGGTGCGCAAGGGCGAGGTCCTGGCCACCTTCGAGATCCCCGTGGAGACGCGCATGGCCGAGAAGCGCGGCCTGACGCTGGCCTCGGTCAAGGACCTGGAGCACCAGCTGGCCGCCAACGCCAGGGAGATCGACAAGCTCAAGGCCAAGAGGCAGGAGCTCGAGGTCATGGCCAAGCAGAACATGGCCACCTCCCAGGCCCTGAGCCTCAACGCCCAGGAGATGGACGTGCAGCAGAAGCTGCGCGCCGCCCTGCAGGAAAAGCTCGCCGTGGAAAGGGAGCAGGCCCAGCAGCGCCTGGAGCTGGCCCGCGAGCGCTTCGGCTCCAAGGCCGACTTCGGCAACCTGCCCAAGGACGGCATCGTCACCGCCCCGGCCGACGGCTACGTGCTCTGGGTCAACCCGGAGCTGCGCCCGGGCGTGAAGCTCTCCCGCGAGATCGAGCTCTTCCAGGTGGGCATCTTGGACCCGATCATCATCCGCGCCCAGGTGCACGAGATCGAGGCCCTGCGCCTGAACCTCGGGGACCAGGCCAAGGTGACCTTCGACTCCCTGCCCGGCAAGGAGTTCACCGCCACCGTGAGCCGCATCCCCTGGGCCCCGATCCCCACGGCGCTCCAGCAGCCCTCCTACTACGACATCGAACTCACCCTGCCCAACGCCGACTACCAGCTCAAGGAAGGCCTCAAGGCGCAGATGACCATCATCCCCAAGAAATAGCATGTCCCTGACCATCGTCCCCGTATCTCCGGAAAAGGGCCTGGACGCCTTCATCCAGGTCCAGTTCGACATCTACGAGGGGGACCCCCACTGGGTTCCTCCGGTGGTCCCCCACCTGCGCAAGCTCCTGGACCCCAAGACCGGCCCGTTCTTCGAGGTCGGCGAGGCCCAGTACTTCCTGGCGGTCAAGGACGGCAGGAACGTGGGGCGCATCAGCGCACACCTGAACTTCGCCTACGAGAAGCACCACGACACGCACACGGGCTTCTTCGGCTTCTTCGAGAGCATCGACGACCAGCAGGTGGCGGACGCCCTGTTCCAGGCGGCCTCGGCCTGGGTCAAGGCCAAGGGCAAGACGCGCATCCTGGGGCCGCTCTCCTTCGGCATCTACGACGAGGTGGGCCTGCTCATCGACGGCTACCACCAGCGTCCGGTGATGTTCCACTCCTACAACCACCCCTACTTCGAGAAGCTCGTGGAGGGGTTCGGCTTCAAGAAGTGCTTCGACTGGTTCGCCTACATCATCGACAAGCTCCCCGCGCCCCTGGAGGAGCTTATCAAGCGCCGCGACGAGATCCTGGCCGCGGCCGGGCTGACCATCACCCAGGGCAAGACCAGCGAGTTCATCACGCGCGCCCCCGAGGTGCTCGAGATGTTCAACACCCTCTGGGACAAGAACTGGGGGCACGTCCCGCTGACCGAGGCCCAGTTCAACGACGCCTTCATGCAGTTGAAGCCCATCCTGCGCCCGGAGCTGGTCAGCTTCATCGAGGAGAACGGCGAGATCCTGGCCTTCAGCGTGGTGGCCCCGGACATCAACCACACCCTGCACAAGACCGGCGGCAAGCTCGGCCTTCTGGGGATGCTGCGCCTCTACTGGGACTGCCGCGTGGCCCCGCTCAAGGCGGCCAGGGCGATCATCATGGGCGTCAAGAAGTCTCACCAGTGGCGCAAGCTCCACCACGCCCTGATACTCAACATCATGATCAACCTGGCCCGCTGGGAAAAGTCCGGCGGCTGGTGCGACTGCTCGCTGATCCCGGAATCGCTGGTCAAATGGAACAAGACCCTGCAGATGTTCGGCGGCAGGAAGTGGCGCACGTTCCGGCTCTATGACAGGGAGATCTGATCCGGGCGCCCCTGGCCCGGCCCAGGACGCCCGTTCCCCGCACGCGTGCGGCGCACCGGTCAGGCTCGCCCTGGCCGCGCTCGCGAGCGCCGCAGTGTTCGCCTTCGCCCACCACGCGGGCTTCGCCAACCCCTTCGCCGTCAACGACGACGTCCGCCAGCAGCTCTACTGGATGCAGCGCTGGCTGGACCCGGCGCTCTACCCGCCAAGCCTGCTCAACGACTACTCCGAGGCCTACGTGCCCTGGGGGATCAAGGCCCTCTACCGCCTGGGCGCGTTCTTCACGAACCCCCTGAACTTCAGCGTCTGGGTGGCGGGGCTGCTCTTCACGGCCCAGTGCCTGCTCCTGGGAGCCATGGCCTCGCGCACGGCCGGGCGGGCGGCCTTCGCGGCGGGCGTTGCCATGGGCTGGCTCCTTCCGTTTTTTCTCGAGAACATCTCCGGCGGGCTCTCCCGGGCCTTCGCGAGCCCGCTTTTGGCCGCGTTCTGCCTGTCCTGGCTTTCGGGCGGGCGCTTCATGGGCCTGGTGCTCGCCCTCCAGGCGCTCTTCATCCCCTACATCTTCCTGCCCTGCGCCGCCGCCCTGGCCCTGCGCCGGGGCGCGGACCTGATCCGGGGCCACGCCCCGTTCTGGCTTGAGGGCCGCAGGGCCTATGTCGTGTACGGCTGCTGCGCCGCAGCCGTGATCGGCTTCACCCTGGCCTACTCCGCCAAGGGCTTCGGCCCGCTGGTCAGCCTCGCCGAAACAGCCGGGCGCCCTGAATTCGGCCCCGACGGCCGCCTGGACCTGGTTCCCCTGCCGAATCCCTTCCTGGATTTCGTCTACTACCCCTTCGAGCGCATCGGCATGTTCAAGGAGTGGGGCCTGTTCGCGGGCATCGCGAGCCTTGTCCTCCTGGCTCCCGCGCTTTGGTACGGAGGCCGGGCCGTGGTTTGGCGCGGGCTTGGCCGGGCGCTTTCACCGCTCGGCTGGACGGCGGCGTCGTTCCTCGCGTTCTACGCGGTGTCGCGCGCGCTTGCCTTCAAGCTCTTCGTGCCGGACCGCTACGTGCAGTATCCCGTGAACCTCCTCTACGCCGTGCTCCTGGCCGCGTGCGCCACGGCCGCGCTGGCAAGGCTCGGCAGAGGCAGGCTTTTCGGGACCGGGGCCCTGGCCCTGGCCGCGCTCCTGGGCGCGCTCAGGCTGCACGACGTCGCCCTGTACGACTACTCCCCCCAGGCTCCGCTCTACGCCGCCGTGGAGGCGGCCACGCCAAAGGACGCCGTCCTGGCCGGGCACCCGGACACCATGGACAACGTGATGACCTTCGCCCGGCGCAACGCCCACGCCACCTTCGAGCTGGCCCACCCCTGGAGCCGGGGCTACTGGGAGCAGTACGGCAAGCGCCTGGACGCGTTCTTCGAGGCCTACTACGCCAAGGACCGGGAAGGGCTCGAACGCTTCGCGCGCGAGTCCGGAGCGGATTTCCTCCTGGTGGAGGCCTCGCGCTTCGAGCCGTCCTTCCTCTCGGGCAAGCCCTTCTTCGAGCCCTACGGGGCGCGCATCAGGCAGTCGGCGGCTGGCCAGGCTGGCTTCGCCGCCCTGGACGACCCGACGCTCGCCCGCGTCCCCCTGGTCCCCGGGGCCTTCCTCATCGACCTGCGCCCCCTGCGCCTGGGCCGGGACGGCCGTTGAAGCGGCCGCGCCCGTTCCGCCCAGGCTTGATGCCCCGGCAACTTCTGGTGTAGTGGCGGACCCAACATGAGTAAAAGAGCATCGCTTTCCATCATCATCCCGATGTACAACGAAGAGGGCAACGTGCTGCCTCTGCACGCCCGCCTCTCGGAAGTGCTGGGCGCCCTGGGGCACCCCTACGAGGTCATCCTGGTCAACGACGGCTCCACGGACGCCACGGCCGAGCAGTTGGAGGACGTGGCCCGCGTTGACGAGCACGTGAAGGTCATCCACCTGCGCCGCAACTTCGGCCAGACCCCGGCCATGATGGCGGGCATCGACGCTGCCAGCGGGGACATCCTCATCCCCATGGACGGCGACCTGCAGAACGACCCGGCGGACATCCCCAAGCTCCTGGCCAAGCTCGACGAGGGCTACGACGTGGTCTCGGGCTGGCGCAAGGACAGGCAGGACCACCCGCTCAAACGCAACCTGCCCAGCCGCGTGGCCAACTTCGTCATCTCGCGCATCTCCGGCGTGCACCTGCACGACTACGGCTGCTCGCTCAAGGCCTACCGCAAGGAGATCATCAAGGGCGTGAAGCTCTACGGCGAGATGCACCGCTTCGTGCCCATCTACGCCACCTGGCAGGGGGCCAAGGTCACGGAGGTGGGCGTCACGCACCACCCGCGCGTGCGCGGGGTCTCCAAGTACGGCATCGAGCGCACCATCAAGGTCATCCTGGACCTGATGGTGGTCAAGTTCCTGGACAAGTACGCCCAGAAGCCGATGTACCTTTTCGGCGGCGTGGGCCTCGGGTTCGTGGGCATGTCGTTCCTGCTGTTTCTGCTCATGCTCTACCACAAGCTGGTGAACAACAAGAGCTTCATCGAAACGCCGCTGCCCCTGGCCGTGACCATGTTCTTCCTCATGGGCTTCATGTCCATCTTCATGGGCCTCATCGCGGAAATCCTCATGCGCACCTACCACGAGTCGCAGGACAAGCCGACATACATCGTGGACAGGACCTGCAACTGCGACGACGACGGGGACTGACACCCGGATGTGCGGCATCTGCGGCTTCGCCGGGCCGGGAGGCGACGACGACCTCGCGGCCATGAACCGGCGCATGGCCCACCGGGGGCCGGACGGCGAGGGGGCCTACCACCACCCGGGGCAGGGCCTGCGCATGGCCCACCGCAGGCTGGCCATCGTGGACCTGGCCTCGGGCGCACAGCCCATGCGCACGGTTGACGGCGGGCTCTGCGTCACCTTCAACGGCGAGATCTACAACCACGCCGAGCTGCGCCGCGAACTCGAAGCCAGGGGCCACCGCTTCGCCACCAGCCACTGCGACACTGAAGTGCTCCTGCACGGCTGGCGCGAATGGGGCGAGGCCCTGCCCGAAAGGCTGAACGGCATGTGGGCCTTCGCCCTGCACGACGCGGCGCGCGGCCTGCTCTTCCTCTCGCGCGACCGCTTCGGCAAGAAGCCCCTCTACTACCACCTGCGCCCGGGCTTCTTCGCCTTCGCCTCCGAGCTCTCGGCGCTGGCGAAGCACCCGCTCACGCCCTCGAGCGTGGACGAACTCTCCCTGGCCAAGTACTTCGCCTACGGCTTCATCCCGGCCCCGCGCTCGCTCTATTCCGGCGTGTCCAAGCTGCCCGGCGGCTGGAACCTCACGGTCGACCTCGCTGATTTCTCCTCGAAGCCCTCGCGCTACTGGTCCTTCGCCATCGAACCCTTCGACTCGCTGCCGAAGAACCCCGAGGCCGCGTGGGGGGAGGAGCTGCGCGAGCTGATCGACCGGGCCGTGAAGCGCAGGCTCATGAGCGACGTGCCCCTGGGGGTGTTCCTCTCCGGCGGCATCGACTCTTCTGCGGTCACGGCCTTTGCCTCGCGCCACGTGGATGGCCTGAGCACCTTCTCCGTGGGCTTCACCGAGGCGAGCTTCGACGAATCGGAGTACAGCGCCCGGGCCGCCGCGCTCTTCCGAACCAGGCACCAACTCGACACCCTGAGCCTGGACAAGGCCCTCTCCATCCTGCCGGAACTGGCCGCGAACCTGGACGAGCCCATGGGCGACAGCTCGCTTCTGCCCACGTACCTGCTCTGCCGCGAGACGCGCAGGCACGTCACCGTGGCCCTCGGCGGCGACGGCGCGGACGAACTCTTCGCCGGCTACGACCCCTTCAAGGCCCTGGGCGCGGCCAAGGCCTACGCCGCGCTCTGCCCCAGGCCCGTGCACCGGGCGCTGGTGGCCCTGGCCGCGCGGCTGCCGGTCGGCCACTCCAACATGCATTTTTCCTTCAAGGTCAACCGCTTCCTCGCGGGGCTCTCCCACCCCATGCCCCTGTGGAACCCGGTCTGGCTCGGCCCGGCCGCCCCCGGGCTCCTGGGCGAGCTTCTCGGGCGGCGCATCGGCCCCGAGGAAATCTACTCCGAGGCCATAGAGGCCTGGGACGAGACGCCCGCAACGGAGCTCACGGACAAGACCCTGGAGTTCTACACGCGCTTCTACCTCCAGGACGCCATCCTGGCCAAGGTGGACCGCGCGAGCATGATGAACTCCCTGGAGGTCCGCGCGCCGTTCCTGGACATCGAGGTGGCCGATTTCGCCAGGCGCATCCCGCACCGCTTCAAGTTCAAAAACGGCAGGGGGAAATACATCCTCAAGAAGGCCCTTGAGCCCGTGCTGCCCGCCGACATCCTCGACCGGCGCAAGAAGGGCTTCGGCGCGCCGGTGGGGCTGTGGTTCAGCCTGGGCAGGCTCGGGATCGACCCGGCCGGGCTGCCCGGGTGCATCGACAGGGGCACTGTGGCGCGCCTGGAGGGCGAGCACAGGCGCGGGCTCGCGGACCACCGCCTGGCCCTGTGGAACCTGTGGGTGCTCTCGCGCCACCGTTCGGAGGCCGCGTGATGCGCGTGCTCATGATCAACTACGAGTACCCGCCCCTGGGCGGCGGCGCGGGCAACGCCACCGCGCACATCGCCAGGGAGATGGCCAGGCTCGGCGCCAAGGTCCTGGTGCTCACCTCGGCCTTCAAGGGGCTGCCCAAGGTGGAAACCGTGGGCGGGTTCACGATCCGGCGCATCCCCACGGTCAGGCGCTTCGAGGAGAAGTGCGCGGCTTGGGAGATGGCCGTGTTCATGGCCTCGGCCTGCGTGTTCGCCCCCCTGGCCGCACGCGCCTTCAAGCCGGGCGCGGCCCTGGCCTTCTTCGGCGTCCCCTGCGGCCCTGCCGCGTGGCTCCTCAAGGCCATGGGCTCCGTGCCCTACTGCGTTTCCCTGCGCGGGGGCGACGTGCCGGGCTTCCAGCCCTACGACCTAGCGCGCATGCACAAGCTCACGGGCCCCCTGATCCGCTTCCTGTGGCGCGGAGCCTGCGCCGTGGCGCCCAACAGCCAGGGGCTGGCCGCGCTTGCCCGGGCCTTCGAACCCGGGCTCGACTACCCGGTGATCCCCAACGGCGCGGACACCGAACTCTTCCGGCCGCGCAGGGGAGAACGCGAGCCCGGCCCGGCTAGGCTCTTCTTCCACGGCAGGCTCGTCCACCAGAAGGGCCTGGACGTGCTGCTGGAAGCCCTGGGCCACCTGCCTGCCGACGCACCCTTCGAGCTGCACCTGGCCGGTGACGGCCCCATGCGCGAGGGCCTGGAGCAGCGGGCGCGCTCGCTGGGGCTCTCCGGCAAGATGCGCTTCCGGGGCTGGATGCACCGCGAGGAGCTGGCCCGGGAGCTTTCCCGGATGGACCTCTACGTCTTCCCCTCGCGCGACGAGGGCATGCCCAACGCGGTGCTGGAGGCCATGGCCTCGGGCCTGCCCGTGGTGGCCACGCGCATCGCGGGCAGCGAGGAGCTGGTGCTGCCCGGGGAAACGGGCCTGCTCACGGCCCCGGAATCGGCCGTGGAGCTGGCCCGGGCCGTGGCGCTGCTTCTTGGAATTTACGATAAGTTACCGGAAAGCGTCCTTTCCGGATCAAGCAATGGAGCGGATTTTGACTTGTCCGCCCCGCGAGGGCCCGGGGAGGCCGCCGCGCTTCGCCAGCGCATGGGCGAGGCCGCGCGCACGCGCGTGCTGGCCAACTACTCCTGGTCCGCCACGGCGGCGCGCTACCTGGAGCTTCTTTCGCTCGCCCGCGCCAAGGCCGGGGCGTAGGGGACCACCATCATGTGCGGCATAGCCGGAATCATCGCGCCCACTGGGCAGGCCCCGGACCGCGAGACGCTCTCTCGCATGGCCCTGGCCATCGCCCACCGGGGGCCGGACGGCCAGGGCGTGGAGATGCGCGGCCGGGCCGGGCTCGCCCACCGCCGCCTGGCCATCATCGACCTAGCCACCGGCGACCAGCCCATGGGGGGCGAGGACGGGTCGGTGCGCATCGTCTTCAACGGCGAAATCTACAACCACCTGGAGCTTCGCCGCGAGCTCGAGACCAAGGGCCACGCCTTCGCCACCGCCTCGGACACCGAGGTTATCGTCCACGCCTACGAGCAGTACGGCCCGGCCTGCGTGGACAGGCTTCGCGGCATGTTCGCCTTCGCCATCTGGGACGAGAAGAACGAAACGCTCTTCGCCGCGCGCGACCGCCTGGGCAAGAAACCCTTCTATTACGCCCACCACGAGGGCCACTTCCTCTTCGCCTCGGAACCGGCGGCCCTGCTGGCCTTCCCCGGAATCTCCCGCGAGCCGGACCTGGAGGCCATCGGGCTCTACCTCACGCTCCAGTACGTGCCCGACCCCTTGAGCGCGTTTCGCGCCCTGCGCAAGCTGCCCGCCGCGCACACTCTCACGTACCGGGACGGCCGGGTGGAGACGCGTCGCTACTGGTCGCTACGCTTCGAGCCCAAGGCCACTGCCGGCGAGGAGGACCTCGCCCTGGAGCTTCGCGCGCTGCTCACGGACTGCACGCGCATGCGCCTGATGTCCGAGGTGCCGCTCGGCGCGCACCTCTCGGGCGGCATCGATTCGAGCATCGTAACCGCGCTCATGGCCGGGCTCTCGGACGCCCCGGTGAAGACCTTCTCCATCGGCTTCGCCGAGGAGGCCTTCTCGGAGTTGCACAAGGCCCGCGCCGTGGCCCAGCGCTACGGCACGGAGCACACGGAATTCATGGTGGAGTACGGCCACGTGCCCGACACCCTGGAGGCCGTGGTGGCCCATGCGGGCGAGCCCTTCGCGGACCCCTCCGCCCTGCCCTCGTGGTTTTTGGCCATGCAGACCCGCCAAAAGGTCACCGTGGCATTGAACGGCGACGGCGGGGACGAGCTCTTCGCGGGCTACCAGCGCTACTGGCTGGACCGGCTGGCCAGGCTCTATTGCGCGCTGCCGGGCTTCGTCACCGGGCGGCTGGTCCCGGCCCTGGCCGGGCTTCTGCCCTCGCGCGGGGACAAGCCCATCGAGAAGGACTGGACCGCGGCGCTTAAGCGCCTCTCCCAGGTGGCGGCAACGAGCCCCAAGGCCAGCATCGTGCGCTGGGGCTCTTACTTCGCGCCCGAGGCCGCGCGCGGGCTCTGGCGGGCCGGAGTGGCGCCCCAGGCCGACCCGGTGGGGCTCCTGGCCCGGGCCTTCGACGGCGCGGACGCCGTGAGCTTCCTGGACCGCACCCTGGCCGTGGACCTCGCCACCTACCTGCCCGGGGACCTGCTGGTGAAGGCCGACCGCATGGCCATGGCCCACGGCCTGGAGGGGCGTTCGCCGCTTCTGGACCACGTGCTGGCCGAGTGGGCCGCGCGCCTGCCCGTTGGCCTCAAGGTCAGGGGCCGCACGGGCAAGTACCTCCTTCGCAAGGCCTTCGCGGACCTTTTGCCCCCGGAGGTCACGGCCCAGGGCAAGCAGGGCTTCGGCGTGCCCGTGGGCAAGTGGCTGCGCGGCGGGCTCGCGGCGTGGAGCCGGGAGCTTCTGCTGGGGGGAATCGCGGCGAAGAGGTATTTCAGGCCTGAGGAAATCGCGAGGCTCCTGGACGAGCACGCGAAGGGACGCGAGGACCACGGCAAGCGCCTGTGGGCCCTGGCCGCGCTGGAGCTGTGGCTGCGCCGCTTCGCCCCGGGCGGGGACATCTGATCGCCAGGCCCGGGCCCGCCGCCTCCGGGCCGTCACTGCTAGCGCGGGAGCGGCGCCGCGCTAGCGCGCCGTGACGTAGCGCAGGGCGCGCAGGGCGTCCTCGCGCCGTGCGGAGAAGATGCGGTCCCCCAGCCGGTCCAGGGCGCGCTGCACGTCCTCCAGGGGCGGCGGGCTAGGCAACTCGGGCAGGGCCAGGGAAGAAAAATCCACCGGCTTGAAGGCCAGGTCCTTGTCGATGCGGCAGGCGTCCCCACCCGCCACGGCCCCGGCGATGTTCTCGCGCTCCATCTCCGCAGGGTCCAGGGACTTGCAGTAGGCCAGCACCGTGGACGGGCTCTGGGCGGTGTTCACGGCCTCCACTTCGGCGTTGATCTTGGCGGCCATGTCCTTCAGGTGCGCGAAGTTGGGCGTGAGCATCTTCTTGAGCGGGTTCTTCGGGTCCGGGGCGTAGGCTCCCTCGTTGTAGTCCAGGGTGGCCTGGCGCGCGGCCTCGTAGGCGTAGCGCAGGCTCTTGCGGTAGCGCCCGGCGTCGGTCAGGGCGAACACGGGCCGGAAGCGCCAGGGCTCGCCCACGGCGGCGGCCAGCCCGGGCAGTTGGGAGACGTCCAGGCCCAGGCCCGCGAAGAACGAAGTGGCCTCGTCCTCGTCCACCAGCAGCGAAAAAAGCGTGCCCCAGCGCCTGAGAGCCTTCACGGCGTTTGAGCGCACCTCCTCCGCGAGGCGCTGGAAACCCTCGAGCCTGGCCTCCATTTCCCTGCGCCGGGAAAAGAAGTTCTCGGCCATCTCGATCATGGTTTCGGTGTAGAAGTCGTCGAAGAAGTCCTTGCCGCCTGCCATGGGCCTCCCCTTTTCCCTGATGAACGCGTTCTACGGCCAGCGCGCGCCGTTTGCAACCCATGCGGCAAGCGCCCGGCGCGCATCGGTTTCTTCACCGCGATTTCACAGGCCCGCCACTCTCTGCGCCGCGTTAGGGATATTTCCCCAACATGCTCATCAGCATCACGGACCTGAAGCCCAGGATCGGCGGCCTGCTCTCGCGCTCCCAGCAACCGGCCAGGGCCTCCAGCACGCTGTGCGCGCTCGACGGGTCCAACCGTTCAGGCATCGAACGGCTGCGCGCGGGCGGGGGCACGGTCAGCCTTCTGCTGTTCGAGATACAGGATTTCTATATCTTCACCAAAATCTATGGCCCCGAGATCGCCGAGGCCCTGAGCCTGGCGGCCGAGCGCATCCTGCGCGAGCTTGCGCGCGAGAAGGTGCAGGGGTTGCCGCTGACGCTCATCGACCGCATCGACGGCGACAAGTTCCTGCTGGTGCTCGGCGCGCCAGGCCCCACGGCCACGGAGCACCTGCTGCACACGGGCTCCATCCTGCGCCTGAACCTGCGCGCCAGGCTCAAGCGCGAGGCCCTGAACCTCACGGGCCAGGACGTGGACATCGCCGTGGGCGCGGCCCAGCTGCCCTCGGGGTCGCGCGTGCGCCTGGAGCAGGCCCTGCACCAGGGCCTGGCCGACGCCCACAGGATGATCCGGGGCAGCCTGGACCCGGCCGGGGCCACGCTCCTCAAAGAGTTCCGTTCCATCGTGGACGCCCAGCGCGTGCGCAGCGTCTACCAGCCCATCGTGGACCTGCGCGGCGGCACCATCTTCGCCTGGGAGGCCCTGACGCGCGGCCCGGCCGGGAGCGCCTTCGAGAGCCCGGCCATGCTCTTCGGCTTCGCCGAGGAGCACGAGCAGGTCTTCGCCCTGGAGCGCGCCTGCCGCACGGCGGCCGTGAAGGGCTTCGGGGAGGACGCCAACGGCCGCAAGCTCTTCCTGAACGTGCACCCGCGCACCCTGGTGGACCCGTCCTTCAACCCGGGCGAGACGCTCAGGATGCTCGAATCGCTGGGGCTCGAACCCCACGACGTGGTGCTCGAGATCACGGAGCGCCACTCCACCAAGGACTTCTCGCTCTTCCACCGCACCCTGGACCACTACCGGGGCGAGGGCTACAAGGTGGCCGTGGACGACGTGGGCACGGGCTATTCCGGGCTGTGGTCCATCGCCGAGATCAGGCCGGACTTCATCAAGCTGGACATGTCGCTGATCCGGGGCATCGACGCCAACCCCGTGAAGCGCGCGCTCATCGAGACCTTCCTGACCTTCTCCGACAAGGTCGGCTGCAAGATCATCGCCGAGGGCATCGAGACCGCCACGGAGCTCTCCTCGCTGGTGTCCATGGGCGTGCACTACGGCCAGGGCTACTTCCTGGCCCGCCCGGCGGCCCCCAGGCCGGACATCGAGCCCGAGGCCGCCCAGATCATCCTGGGGCTGCGCAGGCGCACGGCAACGGAGCTCAAGTGCTCGAGCCCCATCGGCAGCCACGCGGACGGGGCCTTCCAGGTGCAGGCCTCCTCCAGCGTGGGCGACGTGAAGCGCTACTTCGAGCAGAACCCCGAGGTGAGCTCCGTGGCCGTGGTGGCCAACCGCCTGCCCGTGGGCCTGGTCACGCGCCACCGCATGGACCACGTGCTCTCCAGCCAGTACGGCCTGGCCCTCTACGCCAACCGGCCCGTGACCAGGATCATGGACAGCCAGCCGCTCATCGTGGACTGGAACACCCCCGTGGAGATGGTGGCCCAGGCCGCCATGAACCGCGAGGGCTACAAGGTCTACGACCACGTGCTCGTGACCCAGGGCGGCCTGCTGGCCGGGCTCGCCTCGGTGCAGAAGATCCTGGACGCCCTGGCCCAGGTGCAGATGGAGATGGCCAAGGGGGCCAACCCCCTCTCCGGGCTGCCGGGCAACGTGGCCATCGAGCGCGAGCTGGAGCTGCGCGTGGGCTCGGGCGAACCCGTGAGCTTCATTTACGCGGACCTGGACAACTTCAAGGTCTACAACGACTCCTACGGGTTCAAGGCCGGCGACGAGGTGATCCTGCTGGCCGCGCGCGTGCTGGCCTGGGCCGTGCGCAGGCACGGCTCGCCCGGGGACTTCCTGGGGCACGTGGGCGGGGACGACTTCGTGGTCTGCACCACGCCGGACAAGGCCGAGCGCGTCTGCAAGGCCGTGACCCGCTGCTTCGCGCGCATCGTGCGCCACTGCTACGACGAGGCGGACCGCGCGGCCGGGTTCATCGTGGGCAGGGCCCGCTCCGGCAGGGAGGGTCGCTTCCCGTTCGTGTCCATCTCCCTGGCCATCGTGGACTGCCACGGCAACTGCACCCTGGAGTCGGTCTCCCAGCGCTCGGCGGAAATGAAGAAATACGCCAAGAGCAGGCCCGGCAACGTCTGGGTGCGCGACAGGCGCGGCCCGGTGGGGCTTACGGCCTCCCCGCCCCTGAACGTGGCCTGAGCGCGCGGCCCGCCCCACCCGAAGATCCGGAAGCTACGCCAGGGAGAGGATGTTCTCGATCACGCGGCGCTCGTCGAAGAGCGGGGCTTTCTCAGGGCTCAGAAGGTCCGCCTCGATGACCGAGATGCCCATGGCCTCGATCTGCCTGAGCCCCAGCGGGGCTTGGTAGGGGTGGTTTCGGTCCAGGAGCACGAAGTTGAGGAGCCTCTCCACGGGCCTTGGCTTGGCGCAGCTGGCCCGTAGGTACTCGAGCAGCCTGCGCACGCTGTCGCCGAGCCCCAGGCCGTGCTGCTCCGGATCGCCGGCAGGGTTCGGCACGAAGACCTTGGGGCAGTCCGCCTTGGCCACGGCGTCTCCCACTCCCAGCGGCAGCAGGTTGGCCAAAAGGCTCGAGTAGAAGCTGCCCATGGGGTAGCAAATCAGCTCGGACGAGCGGATCAGCTCCTTGACCTTGCGCCTGGCCGCCACCTCCACGGGGGCGGTGTCCTGTTGGCTGCGGCTCAAGTACACCCGCTTCACCGGCGAGGCGATGGGCCCGGCCTCCTTGCCCGTGAGCAGGTGCTGCCCGGCGAGGGTCGTGCCGTCCTCAAGCTCCGCCACCAGGGTCAGGTCCTTGTTGATGATCGGGCGCACGGTGCCGCGCGCCTTGACCAGCATGGTGAACATGTAGATCACCGGGTCTATCTGGCGGTTGTAGTTGAAGAACCCGCCCGCCAGGATCAGGTTGCCGATGCTCGCGCCCTTGAGGTTGAAGTTCCGGCCTTCCATGGCCTGGCGGAAGAACTTCAGGTGCGAGCGGATGATCTTGCGCATGGGGTCGGGCACGGCGGCCACCAGCGGGTCGCGGCCCTCGATCATGTTCTCGAGGATGGCCAGGAGCTCTTCCTGGCCCGGTTCCTTGGGCAGGCGGTGGGCGAAGAGGGTGTAGATCTCGTGGTTGCCGTGCAGGGTGCGGTCGGCCAGGGCCATGAGCCGGTTGCGCAGGTCGCCCACGGCGAGCATGCCGAAGGTGTGGCGCAGCTTGGCCGAGGAGCCGCCCGAGTCGAAGGGCGTGATCAGGTGCACGGAGTTGTGGGTGTAGGCCACCAGCTCGCGCGAAAGGTCGCGCAGGGCCGTGCCGCCGCTGAAGAAGAGCGCCCTGGGGCCGAGCTCCGGGGCCTTGAGGTAGCGCGCGATCTTCACGGGATCGGGCAGCGTGACCGTATGCGAGATGGTGACTTTCTTCATGACCCTGCCATGCTGAAATACGCGAAGCCCGTAGCCGGGTCCAGGGGCAGGCCTCTCCCCCTGGCGGTGACCCCGGGGCGGCGCCCCCGGCCTCCTAGCCTTTCAAAAACTCCGCGAGCTCCCGCGCGGCCTTCTCGAAGTCGGTTCCGCCGGTGACCTCCAGCACGCTGCAGCCCGCCAGGCCCTCGACGTAGGCCTCCTCAGAGAAATCGGGCACGGGCATGCCGCTGCCCGAATCGTAGAAGAGCCCGGTGCTCTTCATGAACGCGGGCAAAAGGTCGCGGCGCGAGGCCAGGTCCACCCGGGCCACTTGGAGCCCGGCCCCGCCGCGCTTCCAGTTCAGGATGGCCAGGCCCTTCATGGGGGCCTCCAGCCTGAAGCGGCCCGGGCCGAAGCATTCGTCGATGTAGGCGTCGTACTTGTGCTCCAGGTTCCACAGCTCGGGCAGGGGCAGGTCCTGGAAGGCGGCGCGGTCCTCAAGGGACATCACCCCGGCCAGGCTCGGGTTGCCCAGCACGGTGCCCGGGTTCACGCGGGGCATCTTGGCCACGCCGCACATCATGAGCTTCCCGTCCGCGCGGCCGGTCATCACCCGGTCGTTGGAGACGAAATCGAGCCCCAGGTTCATCATGTGCAGGGCCAGGGTGGACTTGCCCATGCCCGAGAACCCGGCCAGGGCCAGGCCCGCCTCGCCCAGCGCCACGCCAGCGGCGTGGCCCAGCAGGCAGCCCTGGCCGAGCTTGTGCTCGATGAAGCGGTTGTTGATGAAGTTGACCACCTGGTTGGGGTTGTCCATGCAGGGGCCGAGCGCCACGTTGCGGCCCTTGCCGAAAAGAAAGAGCATCCCGGTCAGGCGCTTGCGCACGATACGCCCGTCCGGCAGGTCGGCCCACTCCTCCTTGATCTTGAACTTGCCCGCGTCCGGCTCCTTGACCGAGTAGGCCACGCCCAGGTCCTGCGGGTCGCACTCCACGGCGAAGACCTCGCACCGGGCCGGGCCGCCGGTTGCCGTGAAGTCGCGGAAGTAGCGCGCGAGCCACGCGGTCAGGCGCTCGTCGTTGGAGCGCACGTCGATGCGGAAGGAGCCGAAGGACAGCTCGAGCAGGTGGCCGCAGGGGGAGCGCTCCAGAAAGGGCGCGGCCAGGGCCGCAACGGTCTGAGCGGTCATGATATGCTCTCCAGCACGTGGGCGGCGTAGGCCTGGGCGGCGTCCACGCCGCAGGCGTCCAGGAGCCCCCGGAAGCCCCCGAAGGCCGAGACCTCGAAGACGATGGGGCCTGCGGCTGTCTCGGCCACGTCCACGCAGGTGAAGGCCATGTCGAAGATCGCCTGGGCCTTTTCGGCCAGGGCGATGATCTCGCCCGAGGGCTCGTGGGGCACGTACCTGCCGCCCGCGTTGGTGGTGGTGTTCCAGCTCGACCCGCCGGACTGGCGCGCGTAGGTGGCCAGGTAGTTTCCGCCGAGGAAGGTGACGCCCAGGTCCTTTTCCAGGGGCGGGAGCATCTTCTGCAGGTACATCACCTTGTTTCCGGCGGCCTGGAAGGCTTGGATGCGCGCGAGCGCCCCTGGCCCGGCCGTGATGACCTCCATGCCCCGGGCCTTGGTGGAGTACAGCGGCTTGAAAACGGCCTTGCCGAAGCGCTCCACGGCCTCGCGGGCCTCCCCGGGGTCCTCGGTGACCACGGTGGGCGGCATGGGCAGCCCTGCTGCGCGCAGGGCCACGGTACAGCTCAGGCGGTCGATGAGCTTCAGTATCGACGAGGGCTTGGAGAACACGGGCAGGCCCCGGAGCTCCAGGAACCTGAGCATCTCCAGGCGGTCCAGCACGTCCGGGGAGTACTGCGGGGCGATCTTCTTGACGATGAGCGCGTCGAGCTCCATGAGGTCGTACCCGCCGAAGCTGGCCGTGTCCTTTTCCAGGTCCAGCACGGCCTTCTCCAGGTCCACCAGCAGGCGGAAGCCCGTGAGCCGTTTGCATGCGTCGGCCAGAATCTCGGACGACCAGCCGTCCGGGATGCCGACCACACCGATCCTTTTCATGCGCTGCTCCAGTTGTTCAGTAGATGAGCACGTCCGGCGGGAGGAAGTACTCCTCCCAGGGCCGGCCGGCCTTTTGGTGCGCGTCCAGGCCGCGCATCAGGTAGACGCCCCGGTGGAACATCTCCCGCGAGAAGCGGTGGTTGAACTCGAACCGGCTGGAGGTGACGAAGGACCGGGCCAGCCCCAGCCCCAGGCGAACATCGAAGGTGACGTCGCCGTTCTCGGCCGCGAAATCGCGCGAGAAGGCGAGGAACGAGTGCATGACGCGCTCCAGGCGCGAGCGCAGGAGCATGTCCAGCACGGGCATGCGGAAGTTGGAGAGCAGGAACACGGACACGTCCTGCACGTAGTCGCAGTCGCGCGAGCGGTGCAGGTCGATGTAGTGGATACGCTGTTCCTCGTGGCTATAGACGATGTTGTTGATGTTGAAGTCGCCGTGGATGAAGACGCTGAAGGGGGCCTCCAGCCCGGCCTCGATCGCGCTCGCGCGCTCCAGAAGCTCCTCGAAGGAGGCGGTCTTCACGCCCGCTACGTCCATGGCCGGGAACTGGAACGAGGGGTGCATCCTGAAGACGTCGTCCAGGCGCTGGGTGAGCTGCTTCAGGTAGCCCGCGCGCACGGGCGAGTCGCGGCGCGTCTCGGTCCAGAGGTGGCGCACGGTCTGCTCCAGGATGAACACTGCGTTGGCCGCGATGTCCGGGGCCGCGGTGAGCACCACCTCCTGGAAGGTGCAGCCGCCCAGGTACTCCATGAGCATGCTGGCCGAGTCGTTGTCCGTGTGGAAAGCCTGGACCTTGGGCGGCAGGCCCGGCATCACGGCCTCCCAGCGGGCGATGCTCTCGGCCTCGTTGCTCAGTTTCCCGGCGTTGCCCTCCTTGAAGAGCACGCCGCTCGAGCGCGCGCCCTTGCGCCCGGCCTCCATCTTGCCGATTCGGCAGCCCGAGCGCGTGCCCCAGATGGACTGGAACTCGCCGTCGGTGATGGGCACTTCCTGGCCGAGTTCGGTCAAGGTCTCCTTGAGGGCCTCGTACTGGTGGATCTTGAACTTCTCGCCCACGGCCGCGAAGATGATGGCCTCGCCGATGTTCAGGATGGTGTCGCCCATGCGCTCCAGGTAGCGGAAGATGTTGTGGGCGGTGATGCAGTTCTCCGGGGACTCGCCCCGGCGCAGGTCGGCCAGGACCATGTCGAAGTTGGCCTTGAACAGGGCGTCCAGGGTCACCTCGGCGCGGCAGATCCTGAAGGCCAGGGTGATGTCCTGGCTGTAGAGGGCCTTGACCACCAGACGCAGGGCCTTGATGATCTCCACGAAAAAGGCGTTGTAGTCGTAGCGTTTGATGAAGTTCGGGTCGCGCAGGTACTGCGACTGCATCACGATGTTCACGGCGTGGTCGGCCAGGCGCTCCAGGTTGGCCGTGATGATGTTCACGGCCCGGGCCAGGTCGATGGCGCGCTTGTCGCCCCCGAAGCCCGTGTGGATGCGCGAGAAGCACTTGTTCTCGATGACGCTTTTCAGGTTGTCGATGTAGTCGTCGCGGCTTTCGATCTTGGCCACGAGGTTCGGGTCGGGGTTTTCGAGCACCTTGAGGGTGTTCTCCACCTGCTTGGTCACCTCGAGGACCATGAAGCGGAAATTCTCCTCCACGCCTTCGAGAAAACGCATGGGCTAGCCCTCTCCCCCCGGTGTGATGGTGAAGACGTCGTTCTCCTGCTCCCTGGTCTCCACGTTTTCGCGCCAGGAGAACTTGAGGTTGAGCTTCATGCGCCCTTCCTTGGCCTTGGCCTCCACCACGAAGCCGATGAGCCCCGAGGGGTGGAGCTCAAGCTCCAGATCCTTGCGGGAGAACCGCATCCGGCCCTGGGCGAAGCCCTCGGTAAGGGCGCGCAGGTACTGCTCCAGGGTCTTGGCGTCCTGCACGGACTCGTAGCTGAACTTGCCCTCGGTGGCGGGCTGGTCCTTCATTTCCGGCTTGTCCATGGGATGATGCTCCTAAGTCCTGCTTGGCCCGGGCGGGCCGTCGGGCTTTACGCCGGATGATCCAGCCTGGCCCGGTATTCGTCCATGACGGTCTTGCGGCTCACCCCTGCCATGATGAGCCCCTTGGAGATGCCCAGGTCGTCCCAGGCGGGCTGAAGGCCCACCTCGCGAGCGGCCTTTTCCGCGTCCTGCTCGCCCGGAAGCTTGAGCTTCTCGCTCATGTGGCAGTCGTCGCCCATGAAGATGAGCATGGGCCGGTCGCGGTGGTAGCCGCGCCTGTTCTGGTCCAGCACCACGTTGATGAGGAACTCGGTGTACTGCTGCGACTGGGGGTTCCAGACCTCGATGCCGTCCACGTCGTAGTTGCGCAAAAGTATCGGCCAGAACTGCTCGGGGTGGGGGATGACCACGCCCGCGCCCAGGGAGCGGGCCTCCTCGATGACCTCCGAGGCCCTGTAGAAGTAGGTCAGGGAGAACTGGTCCTTGACGAGCTCCTTCACGGCCTTGGCGTAGACCTGCACCTTGTTGATGAAGCGGGCGTCGAAGAATTCGCGCAGGCAGTCCAGGTAGTTGCGCACGAGCTTGTTCTTGATGGCGTCCTGGGGCGTGCGGCTCTCGTTCTGCACAAGAAGCCTCTTGAGCCTGCACGCGTGGATGGCCGTGAACTCCACCACCTCCTCGTCGGACCCGGCCTTGGCCGCGGCCTCGTGGCGGCGGTCGCTCCACTCGGGCTCGCACAGGGCGTCCAGGTACTCGAAGAGCTGCGAGGAGCGGTACTTGAACGTGTGCTTGAGCATGTTCGAGAGCACTCCGGCCTTGTCCAGGCGGTCGGCGCGCAGGTGCATGAGCAGCTGCACCTTGCGGTTGAAGCCGTGGGAGTAGCAGTCCACCTCCACTCCCGCGTAATCGCCCCAGGTGAGGATCTGGTTGTGCTGGGTGGGGATGATCAGTTCGTCCTTGCGCCCCGGGTACATGGCCTCCAGGCGCTCCCTGATCATGTCCATGGGCACGTGCTCGGGGTGCCAGTGCACGGCCAGGACGTACTCCTGCCTGCGGAAGACGGAGCGGGGGTTGCGCACGGCCTGAGCCTGCTCCGGGGTGATGCCCGCGCAGGTCAGGGCCAGGAAGGTCTCGAGGTCCCAGTCGGTGATGTCGCGGGGAATGGCCTTCAGGTCGATCTCGGCGCAGGCCTTGGCGCCTGGGCGCAGGATTTCCATGGGTTTCGAAGGCATGGCTGAGCTCCTAGGCGTAACGGGAGTGGCAGTCCCGCTTGAGCTGGCTGAGCTCCTGGTGAAGGGCCTTGAGGGGTTCCAGATCCTTGGCGGCCAGGGCGGCAGCGAAGGCCTCGATCTTCTCGAGGTAGGCGGCGTAGAACTCGTCGCCCTTGCCCGGGTAGCTGACCATGAGCCTGGAGTCGGCCACGAAGCTCGCGGCCTCCAGCTCCGGGGGCAGCTGGTTCGCGGCCAGGGCCTCGCCGATGGCCCTGAAAGTCTGTTTCATGTGTTTTTTCAGCGACTTGTACTTTGGAAGCGCGCCCTCGCCGTATTCCTCGTCGTCGTGCTCCTCGTCTTCGGCCAGGGGGTCCAGCCCGGCGGGCCGGGGGAACTTCACGCCGACCTTGACCGCGAACCCGCCGCCGTAGGCCTGCCTCACCGAGACCTTCAGGCTCCTGAAGCCCTCCAGGGCCACGGGCCCGGCCTGCGAGGGCAGCTCGCAGGAGTCCACCGCGTCGGCCAGCTCGCGCAGCCACGCCGACAGCGCGGTGCGCTCTATGATCGACTCCGACTTGTATTTGTTCGCCGAGCTCATGCTTTCATCCTCCCGGGAGAGATAGAAGAGAACATTGAGGTAACACCTTCCCGCCGGGAGGCAAATCCCCTTTACGCCCGCAGAGTGACGAACCGGTTACCGCCCCGCGCGCATGAGGCAAAAAATACCCGGCATCAAACTTGCTTATTTTCCGGTGATGAAAACCAGAGCACCCAGATCCACCCCGCGCAAGAGCGCAAGGCGTCCCCGCCCGGTGTGGCTGGTGGGCCTGGCCGGTCCTCCGGCCAAGCGCATCCGCCAGGCCGTGGGCGACGCCCAGGAAGTGGCGCGCTTCGATCTTCGGGACCTGCCCGGGCAGTCCGAGCACGACAGGGCCGACCCCCTGGCCGTGTTCATCGACGTGCCCAGCTGGCGGGCGCTGGAGGGCTCCGTGCCCCCGTGGCTGGCCAAGGCGCGCAAGGTGCTGGTCACGGCGGCTTTGGGCGAGGCCCCGCCCGCCGAGGTGCTCGCCGGGGGGTTCCTGGCCTGCCTGTCCCCGCCGCTCTCCAAGGCCAGGGTCAACGCGGCCCTGGGCACGGCCCGCGAATCCGCCACCTTCGCCGAGGAGATCGCGCGCATCCTGGCCGAGGCCCAGCGCGAGCACGAGCAGATGGTGCGCGAGAACGGCCGCCTGGCCTTCTTCCAGCACGTGCTGGCCCGGGGCATGTCCACCCTGGAGATGGCGCCCATGCTCTCCAACCTGCGCGAGGACCTGGGCCTGGCCTTCCCCGTGTCCGAAGTGCTGGGCGTGTTCTGGAACGGCTCCCCCGAGGCCGAGATTTTCCTGCCCGAATCCCTGGAGGGAAGCGCCAGGGCCGCGCGCGTGGACTACCTGCTGGACCTGGCGGCCAGGCTGCGCGGGCAGGGCTCGCGCTCCTACCGCGACCACGGCGTGCCCGGGGACGGCGCTGCCGCTCCAGCCGAGCCCGGCCGGGCGCTCCTGGTGCCCCTGCGCCTGGACGGCCAGGCCTTCGGGTGCCTAAGCGTGCTCATCCACCGCGACCTGGGCAGGCACGAGCAGGAGATGGCCCGCGAGGCCGTGCTCCAGCTCGCGCCGTGCCTCAAGAACGCGCTCGAATACCTGCGCCTGAAGCGCCGCGCGGACCGCGACGGCCTCACCGGGCTCTACAACCGCCGGAGCCTTGACGCCCGCCTGGACCACGAGCTGAAGCGGCACATGCGCCACAAGGAAGGCTTCGCGCTGCTCATGGCGGACCTGGACCACTTCAAGAAGGTCAACGACACCCACGGCCACCTGGCAGGCGACGCGGCGCTCAGGCACGCCGCCCAGGCGCTGGAATCCGGGCTTCGCTCCACGGACTTCCTGGCGCGCTACGGCGGCGAGGAGTTCGCCATGATCCTGCCGCACACGGGCCAGTCCCAGGCCTGGATGCTGGCGGAGCGGCTCAGGCGGCGGCTCGGCTCCTCGGAGCTCCGCTACGCCGGGCGAGTCATCCCGCTGACCGTCTCCATCGGCGTGGCCGCGTTCGTCCCGGGCCAGGCCGCCACCCCGGCGAGCCTTCTGGCCCAGGCCGACCAGGCCCTGTACGCCGCCAAGCACGCCGGGCGAAACCGCGTGGCCATCGCCTCCGGCCGCGAGAGCGCCCACGACGCCGGGCTCGAGGCCCCCCGCGGGCTCCTGGCCGGCTGAGGCCCGGCCCCCGGATCAAGGCCCCCGCCGCCGTCGCGAAGCCCACGGCCGGGCTCCGGAGGGAGGCTTCTCCCTCCGGCCGCGGAGGCATCTTAGATTCTTATCTCCCCGCCCTTACAGCTTGCTTTTCAGCACCATGTCCGTGATGGGGCCGCGCGAGCGGTCGCCCTTGAGCACGATGTGCCCGTAGTTGGGGAATCCCTTGAACTTCCTGACGATCCAGTTGAGCCCGTTGTTGGCCTCGTTGAGGTAGGGGTTGTCCACCTGGGAGGTGTCGCCCAGGCACACGCATTTCACGCCCTCGCCCATGCGCGTGAGCAGCGCGCGCACCTCGGTGCGCGAGAGGTTCTGGGCCTCGTCGATGATCACGAAGGCGTTCTCGATGTTCATGCCGCGCACGTAGTTGAGCGGCAGCACCTCGAACTTCTTCACGTTGACGCGCAGGGTCTCGTCGTTGGGGTTGACGAAGACCTTGTTGGCCGGGCGCTGGCGGTGCAGCTTGACCAACAGGTCGAAGATGTACTTGACGTAGGGCTCCATCTTCTCGGCGATGTCGCCGGGCAGGTAGCCGAGCTTGGCCCCGATCTCGATGGTGGGCTTCACCACGTAGATCTTGTCGTGGAGCTTGCGCTCGAGCACCATGTACAGGGCCGTGGCCAGGGCCAGGTAGGTCTTGCCGAACCCGGCCTCGCTCTGGATGGAGACCAGGTCCACGTGCTCGGAGACGATGAGCTCCAGGGCCAGGTTCTGATAGACCGTGCGGGGCTTCAGGTTCCAGACGTCGTTGACGTAGCCGATGGTCTTCTCGCCGTCGGGGCCGAGCATCACGGGCTTGCCGTCGCGCCAGAGGAAGCTGTTCGGCGGGGCCTCGCCGTCCTCGTCCACGAAACCGGTGTAGCGCTGCGACTCGGACTCGAAGGGCTTGGAGTCGCGCAGCTCCTCGCTCTTGATGTTCCTGAGCGAGGCCTGGAGCTGGAGGAGCCGGTCGTTGGTGACGAGGATGGGGTCCTGGATGTCGGTGGCGGACTCGATCTCGCGCAGGATGAAGTTGTCGACGATGTTGGTGAAGGGGGAGTCGGAGACGCCGTTTCTGATGAAGGTGATCTTGTCGCGGTTCTCGATGAGGTTCGAGATGACCTTGGAGACGATGTGGCGAAGCTTGGGCGTGTTCTTGAGCGTCTCCAGCTCCATGAGCACGTGGTAGGGGATGAAGATGTTGTTTTCGTTGCCGTTTCTTAGCGCGAGCACCGAGTTGGGGTTTTCGATGAGGACGTTGGTGTCGATGACGTAGTTCTTTCGTTTGCTCGATCCTTCAAGGGTCATTGGGCCTTCCTTTAGGGTCGTTCTGGCCGCCGCGCGCGGCGTCAAGAAGCTATCCCCATCGTATGACGAAACCATGACCGGGTTGCGGCGCGTGTGACGGCGCGTTGCGCGCCCCGCCCGCATGTTCGAATCGAATCGCTCTCTCCTCCTCTTTCCGGTGTCCCCGGCGCCCAAGCGATAACACGCCCATCACGGGATTGTCACGTTTCGCGCACCTGGCCGCAACCCGGAGGCGCTATCGGCTCCTTGTCTTTCCCAAGGAGTACCCCATGAAAATCGAACTCAGCCTGCGCTCGAAACTGATCGCCTTCTGCCTGGTGATAGGCATCCTGCCCCTGGCCGTGATGGGCGTGTACAGCGTGCGCCAGGCCTCGGGCAGCTTCTCGCAGCAGGCCTTCGGCCAGCTCGAATCCGTGCGCGACTCCAGGCGCCAGGCCCTTGCGCAACTGGTGGAAAAGTGGATGGCCGAGGTGCGCATCTACGCCTCGGTGAAGGAGGTCTACAACAGCATCGCCATGCTGCGCGACGTGTTCATGGGCAAGTCCAGGCCCGGGGTGCGCAACGACGTGAAGGACCCGGAATACGTGGAGATGCTCCAGTTCGTGTCGCCCGCGTTCCAGCCCTTCGTGAAGGTGCTGGGCTACGAGGACGCCATCCTCGCGGACGACTACGGCCGGGTGATCTATTCGGCCAAGAGAGGCCTGGAGCTCGGCGAGGACCTGGCCGCCGGGCCGCTCAAGGATTCGGGCCTCGGCCGCGCCTGGGCCAGGGCCGTGAAGGGCGCCACCGTGTTCGAGGACTTCGCGCCCTACGCGCCCCTGTCAGGCGCTCCGGCGGCCTTCGTGGCCAGCCCGGTGCGCAACCACGTGGGCGGCGTGGACGGCGTGGCCATCCTGCGCCTGACGCCCCAGGACCTGGCCCCGATCCTGACCTCCGGCGCGGACAAGGAGGGCTCCGGGGAGAGCTTCCTGGTGGGCTCGGACAGGCTCATGCGCTCGGATAGCCGCGTCCGGCCCGAGACCCACAGCGTGGCCGCATCCTTCGCCAACCCCAAGGAGGGACGGATGGACATCCCGGCCGTGGCCCGGGCCCTGGCCGGGCACACGGGCAGCGCGCTCACCGAGGACGCGGCGGGCAGGCCCGTGCTGGCCGCCTTCGCGCCGGTCAAGGCCGGAGACACCACCTGGGCGCTGGTCACGGTGGTGGACGAGTCCGAGGCCTTCGCGGCCGTGAGCATGCTCACGCGCGCGAGCCTGGTGCTGGGCGCGGTGACTGCGGCGGTCATCCTCTTGTGCTCGGTGGCCTTCCTGCGCCGGGAGATCGTCAAGCCCATCGACAGCCTGCGCGCCTTCCTGGACCAGGTGGCCGAAGGCGACCTGAACGCAAGGCTCGAGGGGCGCTTCAAGGCCGAAATGGCCGTTCTCAGCACGGGGCTCTCGCGCATGGTCGGGGAGCTCAAGAACAAGCTCGGCTTCGCCCAGGGCATCCTCGAGGGCATGACCGTGCCCTGCCTGGTCACGGGCACGGACGGCCGGGTCAGCTTCGTCAACGACCCGCTCCTGGACCTGCTTGAAATGGACGGACCGCGCGAGCGCCACCTGGGCGTCGAGGCCTCCGCCTTCTTCAGGGGCAACGAGGCCCTGGCCGAGGCCCCGGCGCGTTGCGCCGACGGCAGCACCCTGGCCCGCAACCTCGAGGCGCCCGGGTGCGGGGCGCGCGGCCGGGCCTTCACCGTGCGCCAGGACGCCGCGCCCCTGCGCGACCTGGACGGCGCGACGCTCGGCGTCTTCACCCTCTTCACCGACCTGACCGAGGTCCGCCACCAGGAGGCCCTGATCCGGGGCCAGCACGAGCAGATCATCCGCGTGGCCGAACAGGCCAACCTGATCGCCCTGCACGTGTCCCAGGGGTCGGAGGAGCTTTCCGGACAGGTGGAGAGCATCCGCGAGGGCGCGTTGCACCAGACCGCCAGGCTCTCCGAGACCTCGCAGGCCATGGAGGAGATGAACGCCACCCTGGGCGAGGTGGCCCGGGTGGCGGGCGAGGCCGCAGCCAGCTCGGACGCGGCGCAGTCCCAGGCGCGCGAGGGCTCGAAAGTGGTGGACCAGTGCATCGAATCCATCGGCAAGGTCTACGCGCTCTCGCGCGATCACCAGCAGGGCATGCACGGCCTCGGCGGCAAGGCCACGGCCATCGGGCGCATCATCGGCGTCATCGAGGACATAGCGGACCAGACCAACCTCCTGGCCCTGAACGCGGCCATCGAGGCCGCCCGCGCGGGCGACGCCGGGCGCGGCTTCGCCGTGGTGGCCGACGAGGTGCGCAAACTGGCCGAAAAGACCATGCAGGCCACGCGCGAGGTCTCCCAGAGCGTGGACGACATCCAGCGGGGCACCCGCGAGAACATCGACGGCACCGAACGCTCCTTCGAGGCCATCGGCCACGCCAACGAACTGGTGAAGCGCTCCGGCGAGGCGCTTGCGCGCATCGTCGAGTTCACGGCGGCCACGGCCGACCAAGTACGCGTGATCGCCTCGGCCGCAGAGGAGCAGTCCGCCGCGCACCAGCAGGTGAACGCGGCCGTGGGCGAGGTAAGCGAGATCGCCCGCGAAACGTCGCACGGGGTGGACCAGACCGCCGAGGCCATCTCCTACCTGGCCTCGCAGTCAAGCGAGCTCAAGCAGCTGATCGACTCCATGGCCTCGGACGAGACGAAGGCTCTGGCCTGCGAGGGGCCTGTGCAACTGGCCGGACGCGGCGTGTTCGCGCCGAGGCTGCCGATGTAGGAGCAAGACGAGGGCTCCGCCCTCGACCCGTATATGGCTCCGCCCTGGACCCGGCGATGGCTTCGCGCCTTTCACCGGCAATACCGAAGGCCCCCTGATCCGTGCATGCACGGATCAGGGGGCCTTCGACGTGGACGGGTGAGCCTGCGGCCTAGTGCTTCTTCTGGAGCCTGGCGCGCAGCAGGATGGCCACCAGGTTCATGCCGAGCACCAGGGCGATGAGCACCAGGGCGGTGCCGTACTGCAACGGCCTCGTCTTCTCGATCTCGGTGCCTGCCGTGGCCAGCACGTAGATGTGGTACGGCAGGGCCATGACGTCGGAAAAGATGGATTTGGGCAGCTTGGGCGCGAAGAACACCGAGGCCGTGAACATGATGGCCGCTGTCTCTCCTGCCGCGCGAGAAAGCCCGAGGATCGCGCCCGTGAGCATGCCCGGCAGGGCCGCCGGGAGCACCACCAGGCGGATGGTCTGCCATTTGGTGGCCCCGAGGCCCAAGGAAGCCTCGCGATAGGTGTTGGGCACGGACTTGAGCGCCTCCTCGGCCGTGCCGATGATCACGGGCAGGATCAGGATGGTCAGGGTGAGCACGCCGGAGATGATGCTCACGCCCATGCCGAAGAAGGTGACGAAGAAGGCCAGGCCGAAGAGGCCGAAGACCACGGAGGGCACGCCCGCCAGGTTGGCGATGCCCAGGCGTATGAGCCGCACGGTCTTGCCGGGCTTGGCGTACTCGTTGAGGTAGATGGCCGAGCACACGCCCAGGGGGAAGGCGACCACCATGGAGCCCAGGGAGAGGAGCACGGTACCCACGATGCAGGGCATGATGCCGCCCGCGGTCATGGAGTCGCGCGGCGGCTGGGTCAAAAACTCCCAGCTGATGGCGGGCAGGCCGTTGTAGAAGAGAAACAGGCAGATCACGCCGAGGGCGGCGGCGTTCACCAGGGACGCGCCCCTGAACACGGTCCACATCACGCTCTGGGTCCGCCTGCGGCGTCTGAGGAGCTTTTCGTCGATACGCATGGCCCGTGTCTCCTAGAGGGTGGCCGCGCCGACCTGCTTGTGCTTCTCGGCGATGTGCTGGGCGATGATGTTGAAGACCAGGGTGAACAGGAAGAGCACCACGCCGATGGCGAAGAGCGCGTGGTAGTGGTCCGAGCGGAAGGGGGCCTCGGCCATTTCCGCCGCGATGGAGGACGGCATGGGCCGCACGGGCGAGAAGATCGACGTGGGGATCATGGCCGCGCCGCCCGCCACCATGAGCACGACCATGGTCTCGCCAATGGCCCGGGACATGCCGAGGATCACGGCCGTGGACACGCCCGAGAGCGAGGCGGGCAGGATGACCCTGCGGATGGTGTCCCAGTGGGTGGCGCCCAGCGCCAGAGAGGCCTCCTTGAGCTCGCGGGGCACGGCGTAGATGGCGTCCTCGGACACGGAGCAGATGGTGGGCACGGACATGAACGCGAGCATCAGGCTGGCGTTGAAGAGGTTGAGGCCCGTGGCCAGGTCGAAGGTGTCCAGCAGGAAGGGGGCCACCACCACCATGCCGAAGAAGCCGATGACCACCGAGGGCAGCGCGGCCAAAAGCTCGACCACGGGCTTGAACACGCCGCGCGTCCTGGGCCCGGCGATCTCGGCCAGGTACACGGCGGTCATGACGCCGAGCGGGATGGCGATCACGGAGGAGAGGAGCGTCACGGCCACGGAGGCGACGATGAGCGGGAAGATTCCGAACTCGGGCGGGTCGAAGGTGGGGTACCAGAAGCTCCCAAAGAGGAAGTCCTTCACGGACACGTGCCGGAAGATGGGCGCGCCCTCCAGGAAAAGGTAGATCATGATCAGGCTCAGCGACACGATGGACGTGAGCGCCGTCATGAGAAAGAAAAAGCGGATCAGGTCGTCCTTGAGTTTTCGGCTCATGGCCACGGCAGGCTCCTGAAAACGGGCCCCCTCCGGTGGGAGGGGGCCCGCGTGGTGAGGCGTGATGCTATTTCTTCACCGGGAAGTAGCCGACTTCGGCGATGATCTTCTGGCCGTTGGCCGGGGCCATGATGTAGTCCACGAACTTCTTCACCTCGGCCGAGGCGGAGTCGGGCACGATGATGAACAGGGGGCGCGACACGGGGTAGGTCTTGTCGGCCACGGTCTTCTCGCTGCCGGCCACGCCGCCCACCTTCAGGGCCTTCACGCTGCTGTTCACGTAGGCGTAGCCGTCGTAGGCGATGGCGTTCTTGTTCTTGCTCACGACCTGGAGCACCGCGCCGGAGGAAGCCTGGAGCAGGGCGGCCGGGGTGACCTTCTCGCCCTTCATGATCAGTTCCTGCCAGGCCTCGTAGGTGCCGGAGGAGGTGTCGCGGGAGATGACCACGATCTCGCGGTCCTCGCCGCCCACTTCCTTCCAGTTCTTGATCTTGCCCGCGAAGATGCCCTGGAGCTGGGCGGCGGTCAGGTCGGTCACGGGGTTGGCCGGGTTGACGATGGGGGCCAGGGCGTCCATGGCGATCTCCATGGGCTTCACGGGGCGGCCCTTCTCCTTGGCTGCGGCGAGTTCCTTGTCCTTCATCTCGCGCGAGGACATGGCCACGTCGGTGGTGCCGTCGATGATGGCCTTGATGCCGTTGCCGGAGCCGCCGCCGGACACGGTGATGCTCACGCCCGGGGTGGCCTTCATGTAGGCCTCGACGATCTTCTGCATGGCCGGGAGCACGGTGGTGGAGCCGTCGATGCGGATGCTGGTGTCGGCGAAGGCCCAGCTGGCGGTCAGCATGAGAGCGAGGAAAAACGCGCTGATTTTTTTCATTTTCAAGCCTCCAAGGGGGTTTCGTGGATGCGCCGGGCTTGCCTGCCGGCAGCATGCGGACCCTAGGAGTCACATATTACATTCCTGTGACGGGCGACAAGAGAATCTGTGACACGTGAAACAGAAAGCGGCCCCAGCACTTGGAAACCAAGGGCTGGGGCCGATTGTCCGTTTGTGGCGCGTTTTGCGCGATCAGTTTCCGGGCGCCTGGGCTTCACCGCCGAGGAGCCGCCCGGCGATCTCCTTGGCCGCGCGCCTGCCCGCGCCCATGGCCAGGATCACCGTGGCCGCGCCCGTGACGATGTCGCCGCCCGCGAACACGTTCGGGATGCTGGTCTCGCCCGTGGCCTCGTTCACGGCGATGTAGCCCCGGCGGTTGCGGTCGAGCCCGGGAGTGGCCTCCAGGAGCAGGGGGTTGGGCCCGGTGCCCACGGCGATCACGGCCAGGTCGCAGGGGATGTCGAAGTATTCGCCCGTGCAGTTCGGCGCGCAGCGGCCCTTTTCGTCGGGCTCGCCAAGCTTCATGCGCTCCAGGCGCACGCCGGTGAGCCTGCCGGTCTCGTCGCCCGTGAATTCCACGGGGTTGGTCAGCACCTCCAGGTGCAGGCCCTCCTCGATGGCGTGCTCGAGCTCTTCCAGGCGGCAGGGCATCTCGTTCTTGGTGCGCCGGTAGACCAGGCTGACCTTCTCGGCGCCCATGCGCATGGCGGTGCGCGCAGCGTCCATGGCCACGTTGCCGCCGCCCACCACGGCCACGTGCCTGCCCGGGAAGGGCGGGGTGTCGTACTCGGGGAAGGCGTAGGCCCGGCCGAGGTTGGTCCGGGAGAGGTATTCGTTGGCCGAGAACACGCCGGAGAGGTCCTCGCCGGGCACGTTCAGGAAGCGCGGCAGGCCAGCTCCCACGCCGATGAACACGGCCTTGAAGCCGTCGGCGAAGAGGTCCTCGATGGTCACGGTGCGCCCGCCAACCCAGTTGAGGTGGAACTCCACGCCGTTTTCGGTCATGGCCTGCACCTCGCGCCTGACGATCTCCTTGGGCAGGCGGAACTCGGGGATGCCGTAGACGAGCACCCCGCCCGGCTCGTGCAGGGCCTCGAACACGTGCACCTTGATCCCCAGGGTGGAGAGGTACCCGGCCACGGTCAGGCTGGCCGGACCCGCGCCGATGCAGGCGACCTTCAGGTCCTCGCGGATCATGGGGCAGGCCTTGGTGCCGGTGAGTTGCTCGCAGGCGCTCAGGGCCGCATACTCGTCGGCCGCGAAGCGCTCCAGGCGGCCGATGCACACGGCCTGGCCCTTCTTGGCCAGCACGCACGCGCCCTCGCACTGCACCTCCTGGGGGCAGACCCGGCCGCACACGGCGGGCAGCGAGTTGGTGACGCGGATGGCGCGGTAGGCCCCTTCCACGTCGCCCTCGGCCAGGCGGGCGATGAAGGCCTTGATGGGCACCTCCACGGGGCAACCGGCCTCGCACAGGGGCTTCTTGCACTGCAGGCAGCGCGCGGCCTCCTGCCTGGCCTGCTCCATGGCGTAGCCCAGGGCCACCTCGGTGAAGTTGCGCACCCGCTCGGCCGCGGGCTGCTCGGGCATGGGCGTGCGGGGCCTGAGCTTGCTAGCCTTCCTGTCCATGACGCCTCCTGAACTCGGCCCAGGAGATCTCCTCCTGGGGCTTGAAAGCCACGAGGCGCTGGCGCATGCGCGCGAAATCGACCTGGTGCCCGTCGAACTCGGGGCCGTCCACGCAGGCGAACTTCACCTCGCCGCCCACGGTGACGCGGCAGGCTCCGCACATGCCGATGCCGTCGATCATGATCGAGTTCAGGCTCACGGTGGTCTTCACGCCGTAGGGGCGGGTCAGGTTGGCCACGGCCTCCATCATGGGCACGGGGCCCACGGCCACCACCTCGCCCACGGGCTCGCCCCGGTCCAGCACCTGGCGCAGCCCGTCGGTGACGAAGCCCTTCATGCCGCAGGAGCCGTCGTTGGTGGTCACCACCACCTCGTCGGCGAACATGGAGAGCTCCTCCTTGAAGAGCAGCAGGTCCTCGCAGCGCGAACCGATCACGGCGACCACCTTGTTGCCAGCGGCCTTGTGGCCCTTGGCGATGTGGTGCATGGCCGCGATGCCCGTGCCGCCGCCCACGCAGACCACCGTGCCGCAGGGCTCGATGTGCGTGGGCTTGCCCAGGGGGCCGCAGAGGTCGAGGATGGAGTCGCCCTCCTCCAGGGTTTCGAGCTCGGCCGTGGACTTGCCCACCACCAGGTAGACGATGGTGATGGTCCCGGCCTCGGGGTCGGTGTCGGCAATGGTCAGGGGGATGCGCTCGCCCTTTTCGGACACGCGCAGGATGACGAAGTTGCCGGGCTTGGCCTTTCGCGCGACGTGGGAGGCGTCGAGCGTCAGTTCGCTTGTCTGGCCCGGTATGAGCCTTCTTTTCTTGAGAATCTTGGCGGGCATCTGTCCTCCGGGAAGAATGGGGAATGGCTGGCAGGCGTATCAACCGTGGATTGTAGCCGCACGGGGCGTTTCCGGCAAGTGGGCAGAATGTTCCCGGCACGGGATTCGCATGAGGAATGGATTTGCCCTTCCTCTTGCCAATTCCCCGCCGCTGGCTTATTTTTTTCGCACCCCACACGGTTTCCATGGACGGGAACCGCGCTCCGCGCGCGTAACGGCAAGGCAGCCGCACCGGGCCCCCGGCCCAGGAGAGACGTCCATGGAAGCATCCCCCGCCATCGGGCAGGCTTCCCGCGAACAGGCTTTCGAGGCCCTCAAGGCACGTGTCGTCACGCGCTCCTTCGGCATCCGCATCGGCGGGTTCGGGCTGGACTACACCTCCAAAAAGGTGACGGTGGACCCGGACGAGAAGGCGAAGCAGAGCGGCCGCGACACGCGCGGCCAGGAATTCGCCACGGAGATGGACCGCGAGCGGCTGCGCCAGATGCTTTACGACACGCCGTGGAGCGGTTCGGCCCAGGCCGGGCAGTCCTCCCAGGCGTCCAGCCACCCGGACCCGGCCTGGCGGCGCGGCCTCACGGCCTACGCCAGGGCCAGGGACATGCTGCGCGCCGACGCGGCCAGGGCCTCTGGAACCACGCTGGCCGTGGCTTGAGGCGGCCCTGTCCCGCTGACGCCCCCGGTGCCTTCTTCACCCCTGCCTGGCGCAGGGGACTTCCATGAGCTTTTCCATCCTGGTGTAGAACATGTTGGCGCTCACGGCCTTGCAGCGCGAGCAGTACGGGTGCCTGTCGCGCCGGGCCTGGATCTCCTCGAGCGAATCCTCCAGGACGTCGCCGACCACGAATCCGTCCGTGAACGTGGCGCAGCACAGCGACACGCGCCCGTGAACGTCGACCGAGAGCGACTGCTCCTGCAGCGCGCAGAACGTCTCGCGCACGGCGGGCGGGACTTGCGGCAGGCGAAACGGCGAATAGATCAGGTTGTCCAGGACGTGGCGCTCCTCCGGGGTGGCCTCGTAGCCGCCCCCGACCAGGTCCAGGAGCTTTTCCACCGGCGCGAAAAAGGCGGGGTAAGCCAGGAATTCCGCGCCCAGACCGGCCGCGTATTCCCGCACAGCCTCCGACTCCTGGGCGTTGTTGCGGTACTGGTGATACAAGACGACCAGGCGGGTGTCCGAGCCTGTCCTGCGCAGTTCGGCGGCGACAGCCTCCAGGTTCCGCTTCACCACTTCGATGCGCCCGCCCCGGTGGAATCCGCCGTAGGTTTCCTGGGTCCAGCCGGACAGCGAGGCGAACACGGTGCTCGGAGCCGCCGCCACGAGCCCGGGGATGTCGCGCCCGGCGTTCAGGTTGCTGCTCACGTCGCACATGAGCCCGAGTTCCTTGACGCGGGCGACCAGGCCGGGCAGCTCCGGGTGGAGCAGCGGCTCGGCCCAGTTGTAGAGCGCCACGCGCTCCACCGTGCACTGGCTCGAGATCGCGGAGAGTATCCGGTGCAGCTTTTCCGGCTCGATGAATTTCAACTTCCTGTCGTCAGTGGAAGCGGCATACCTGGGATCACCACGCGGGCAACTCGGACAACGCAGGTTGCACCTGTTCACCACGTCAATATATACGGTATATGGCCGTTTCATGATTCCCTGCTGAAATCGGACTCGAAACTCATCTGGATGTTTATCTTCAGCGCGGACGTGATATCGAAGCATATCGCGTTTTCAATGAAGTCGCTCATGACCCAGTTGCCGTCCTCGCCCAGGTACCCGGCGCTCGGCGAGATGCTGTAGCTCTGGGGATACAGGAGCGGCACCTTCACGGACACCCGGAACGTCGCCGTTTCCCCGGGCTCCAAGCTGCCCAGTTCCTGCCCGGTGCAGATGTTGTCGGAGCTGGCGACGTCCACGCCCAGCCGGTTGCGGACGAGATAGCCCACGGCCAGGGGCGCGCCGCTTGGGGCCGAGTTGTTCCTGACGGCCACGCGCAGCACGGCCCAGCTGTCGTTGGGCAGCGAGTCCGCAGGCTTTTCGTGGGCGTCGCAAAGCTCCAGGCCGACGATGGAGACCTTCTGGTCCCCGGCGCGCCGGTCGACCTTGGGCATGGGCAGGGGCTGGCGCGCTTCCTCCGGCTTCCCCCCGGCGGCGCCCGGCGAGGCCTGGCCCCGGGCTCCGGCGCGGCCCGGCTCCACGCCGTGGACCTCCATGGTGTACGCCTCGGTCACTGAGAGCGCGTCCCCGAGCATCCGTATCCTGCCGCGCTCGAGCCACAGCGCCCGGCCGCACAACTGCCTGACCATGGACGCGTCGTGGGTGACCAGGATGATCGTCGCGCCCCGCTTCTGCATGTCCCGGAAGCGCACCATGCAGCGCTGCACGAAGGCGGCGTCCCCCACGGCCAGGGCCTCGTCCACGATGAAGACGTCCGGCTCCACGGCGGTGTTCACGGCGAAGGCCAGGCGGGCGAACATGCCGCTGGAATAGAGCTTGGCGGGCTGGTGGATGAAGTCCCCGATGTCGGCGAAGTCCACGATCCGCTCGAGCTTGGCCTCCATCTCCCTGCGGGTGAAGCCCATGATCGTGCCGCTGAAGAAGATGTTCTCGATCCCGGTCATCTCCGGGTTGAACCCCGCCCCCAGTTCCAGGAGCGCGGCCACCCGCCCCGCGACGCTCAGCCTGCCGGACGTGGGCGTGAGCGTGCCCGTGAGGATCTTGAGCAGCGTGGACTTGCCCGAGCCGTTCTTGCCCACGATGCCGAAAGTTTCGCCCGCCCGGATCGTGAGGCTCACGCCGTCCAGGGCGCGAAACGGGGTGTGGTAGCGCCTGCGCAGCGGGTGGAAGGACTCCTTGATCCTGTCCGAGGGCCGCGCGTACAGGCGGTAGACCTTGACCAGGTCCTCGGCGACGACGGCGTATCCGCTCATCTCAGATCACGTCCGCGAAGTGCGGCCGCAGGCGCATGAAGGTGTAGGCCCCGAGAAGGAGCACGCACCCGGTCACGCTCCAGTAGTAGGCCATCATGGCCGGGTCGTCCCAGAACCACCCGTGGGAGATGAAGCTGTCGCGGTAGCCCTCCACGATGTAGCAGACCGGGTTCAGGCGGATGAAGCCCCGGAAGCGTTCCGGAAGCATCTCCGGGGACCACAGGATGGGCGTCAGCCAGAACAGCAGCTGCAAAACCAGGCTCAGGGCCTGGCCCAGGTCGCGGATGAAGACCGTGAGCGACGAGGTGAGCCAGGAAAGCCCCAGGAGGAGCGCGATCATGGCCAGGGTGTAGTAGGGTATCTGCAGGTAGGCCAGGTGCGGCGGGTGCCCGCGCAACCAGAAGAACGCCACGGTCACCAGCACGAGGAAGGCGTGCACGGCCAGGGCCGAGGCGATCTTGACCATGGGCAGCAGGCTCACCCGGAACACCACCTTGGAGACGAGGTACCTGCTCTCGAGAATGGAGCCGTTGGCCGAGGACCAGGAATCGTGGAAGAAGAACCACGGCACGATGCCGCTGACGAGCCAGAGCACGAAGGGCACCCCGGCCATGGGCTGGGCCTTGAAGCCCATGTCGAAGACGAACCAGAAGACGCAGATGACCGCCAGGGGATTGACGAAGGCCCAGACGATGCCGAGGTAGGACCCCAGGTACCGGGACCTGAAGTCCTCGCGCGCCAGCTCGAGGACGATGCGCCTGCTCCGGAGGGTCTCCCGCAGGAAATTGATGACGTTGTGCACCATTGGGGCGGCGATTCTCACAAAGCTCCGGCCGGAATTCTCCATGCCCGGGCCAGACGCGCCAGGACGTCCGGGTCCCGTGAAAACGCCCCCTTCCGCGGTCGCAAGCTCCCGGCGGAAGGAGGCGGCATCAATCCATGACCATCGACGGCTTGTAGGCCAGCGGACGGCAAAGCGCAACACCGGGCGGCTGGGCTGGCAACGCGGCCGCGCCTAAGCCCCAGGCACGGTCCGCAAAGACGCCTCCCGCTTGCCTCTCCCTCCAGGCAGCGGCCGGATGCCTGGGGGCCAGCCTCGCTGCCTCTTCTCGAATCGGCTGGATTCTCCCGCTGTTGGCGCGCAAGCATCTCCTTTTCCCCTCCCTTGTTTTCGTGTTCCTCCCCTTTCAACATCCGCGATTTGAAGTCAATCATGGCGCCCTGCCTATGTTCATGAACGCTGAATCCAGCCAAGCAAGAAGAACATTGGAAGACGCGATCTCCATAGCAAACAAATCTGATAGAAACACCGAACACAACGGAGACAAAACCGACAATGCACAAGATCATTTCCGCCACTTTCCTCGTTGCCTGCTTACTGTTTACGTCCACGGCATTCTCCGCCGACATGACCCTGGACAAGAACACGGCGTTTGAACTGACTTGGACGGACACCAAGAAGCTCCAGGCAGTGGCGACCTTCAAGCAGAAGCTGGACGAACAGATCGACTGCTACAAGTCCAACAATCTACCCGGGGTCCTCTATTATATCGACAGGAAATCGGGGATGGTGGACACCCTCTCCATCTCTCCCGACAACCCCGCGTACCCGTCCTTCGCGAACAAGCTCAATCATCTCGAAAAGATTGTGCTCACATACAAAAGCGGCAAGAAATGGGACGGCTACTACGACCCGGCAAACAAACTCAAGATCGTGCCCATCGCCAACCCGAAGAATCCGGTGATCCTGATTTCCAGTGACGTGAGCGATCAGATCATCTCCCAATCGCGAGGGGAAGAATTGCCCGTGATGACGAAGCGCTGACCCCGGGCGGCGGGGCACCGCGTGCCCGCGAATCCCGCGGCCGCCCTCCCTGCTCCCAGGCGGACGGCGCGCTTGCAGCCCGCGCCTGCCGGTGCACTCCTAGTTTGCCCAACCGGCGGGATCGAGCGAGTTGTAGCGGCGGATGGTCTTCTCCTCGGGCCTGCCTTCGCAGTCCCCGGTGAGGAACTTGATCAGGTGGTAGTCGTCGGCGAAGATGCTCATCCGGCACAGGTCGATGGGCGTGACCTCGCTCGAGTTGACGTTCACCCCCGCGAACACCTTGGCGGCCTCCAGCGCGGCCGTGGCGAGCTCCGAGCAGAAGAAGCGGCTGAAGTCCTCGTGGTTGTAGCCGGGGCCGTGCACGAAGTCGAAGATGTCCAGGGCGGACTTGATGGCCTGGATGGTGTCGTAGAGCCTGCCCTCCTGCTCGCGCAGAAACGAGTAGAACGCGCTCAGCATGTCCTTGTCCCCGCTGAAATCCTTGCGCAGGGGCAGGTGCCACATGTCCCCGCTGTAGCTGTCCACGCGCTTGCTCAGCCTGCTGCGCACCACGCCGCTGAACCCGTCCATGGATGTCGACTCGATTATCAGGTTGTCGAAATCGTCGTCTTTCCCCTCCAGGGGGCTGTTCGTCTGCATGATCACGCCGACATGGGAGACATTGGACCTGGTGAAATTCTTGATCAGATCCGAAAAACCACCTTTGCCGCTGAATGCGATCACATCGCCGGGCTTCATGATTGAACGGACTTCATTGTAGCTGCGGATCAACATACCCATAAAGTCCTCCTGGTCTTGTTGACACTCCTTGTTCAGTGTCATGGCTGTCGAACGCCCAAAACAGCCCGCCGGAAACGCGAACGGATGGGCAACCCTCACCGCATGTGCTCAGATCAAGGCCATGGCCCGGTGGTCGATTCTCCTGGCCTCCTCTTCCAGGGCGTCGTTTCGGGCGAACACCTTTTCCATGGTCGGCCCCGTTGCGACCCCCGCGAGGAGGTCGGCATACCTGGGATCGGTGGCGTAGCCCGCCTTGGCCACCAACTCGGCTATGCGCCTCACGTCGTCCCTGACCTCCGGGGCGAAAATCGCTTTGTACCTCGAGGTCTGCATGAGCTCGAGCCAGTCGTCGAAGCTCTCGGCCACGGTGGGGTAGGCCCGGAACGGCTCGTAGCTGTAGACGCGTTTGCCGCCCACGTATTCGGGCACGTAGAAAACCAGCCGCCTGCCTTGCCAGCCCTCCGTCGCCTTGATGTTGAAGAGGTTGTTGGTATCCTTGAGGATGCGCTGCCCCCAGCCTGTTTCCAGGGCCACCTGGGCCATGGGGAAACGCGCGGTAAGCCCCGTTGTTTGCTCGATGAGTTTTGCGAAAGGCAATACAGACACCATGAACGCGATCTTTGCTTCAAGTTCGTCCATTGCCAGCCTCCACTCGGATTCCTGTTCCTTCCATTTGAAACTTTGCGGGAGCAGTACCATGATGATTCGAAATGTCCAGGGCCAAACACCAGCAGAACATGTTTTAACTTGCACCAGCGGATACTTGCTGTCGCAACTTCGTTGATATGAATAGAGAAGCCCGCCCGGGCATCCCCGGGCGGGCTTCATTACATTCCAGTCATCGTGCGGTTGGGATCAGATCCCCCGGAGTTTTCTTATAGTTTCTGCACAATCACCTGTTGTTGCTCCTCAACTTCATCCTGATTTGACCAATATTGCTCTTCCCACGAAATCCCAACCACCTCCACCTTGAGCGAACCGTTCTCGTCGTCCACCTCGACCTGCGGGGCAACGGCCTTCCACTCCACCCGCTCGGCCAGGCACTGCTCGGTCAGCCAGCCCAGGTGGGCGTCCAGGGCCTCCTTCCAGATCCCGCCGGCCTCGATGCCCAGGCGGATGCGCTGGTCGTAAGCCAGGTTCAGCTTCTTGCGCTGGTCCTGGATCAGGCGGTTCAAGGTGCGCGCCGCGCCCTCGCGCTTGAGCTCCGGGGTGACGGCGAGCGCGAGCCCGGCCACCACGCCCTTGTCGGCGGCAACGCCCACGTCCTCGCTCAGGCCCTCCCAGGCCACGGCGTAGTCGCCCGGCTCCACGCGGGTCCCGGCTGCGGTGAGGGCCCCGTCCGCGCCGATCTCGTAGTTCCCGGCCTTCACGGCGGCCAGGGTCGGGCCGAAAGCCCCCTTGAGCAGGGGCCCGAGCTTCTTGGCGTCCAGCTGCACGGTGCGCCTGGCGAACTGGCCCGGGTTCTCGGGGTAGGTGACGGCCTTGACGTTCACCTGCTCCTCGATGAGCGCCCGGTAGGGCTCCACGCGGTCCTTGTCCACGCCCGCCACCAGGATGGCCGAGAGGGGCTGGCGCAGGTTGATGCGCACCTTCTCGCGCACGCTGCGGCCGCACTCGATGATCCGGCGCACGATGGCGATCTCCTCGGTGAGCTTCGCGTCCTCGCGCCCGGGCACGGCTTCGGGCCAGTCGGACAGGTGCACGGAGACGCCGGTCAGGTGCCTGTGGATGTGGTCCATGGCGAAGGGGATGAAGGGCGCGAAGATGCGCGAGGCCTCCACCAGCACCGTGTAGAGGGTGTCGAAGGCCTGGCGGGCGTCCTCGGTGACGGTGTCGGTCCAGAACCGGGGGCGGTTCAGGCGCACGTACCAGCCGGACAGGGTGTCCACGAACTCCAGGATGGCCTGGTAGCAGCGCGGCAGGTCGTAAGCCTCGATGGAGCCCTCCACGGACTTGCGCAGCTCCTCGAGCTCGGCCAGCACGTGCCTGTCCGCCAGAACCTCGGCCGTTTCCACGCGCCTGGGTTCGTAGCCCTTGGCAAGGGCCGCGTAGGACGTGAAGAAGTGGAACACGTTCCAGAACGGGATGAGGTAGCGCCGCACGGCGTCCTCCACGTCGCGCTCCGCGAAGCGGATGTCCAGGCCGCGCACCACGGGGGAGGACAGGAGATAGATGCGCAGGGCGTCCGAGCCGTACTTGTTCACCACCTCCATGGGGTCGGGGAAGTTCTTCAGGCGCTTGGACATCTTGCGCCCATCTTCCGCCAGCACCACGCCGTGGCAGATGCAGTTGGTGAACGGAGCCTGGTTCTTCAAAAGCGCGCCTTCCACCAGCAGGGTGTAGAACCAGCCGCGCGTCTGGGCGATGTACTCCACGATGAAGCTGGCCGGGTAGTTGGCGTCGAACCACTCCTTGTTCTCGAAGGGGTAGTGCGCCTGGCCGTAGGGCATGGCCCCGGACTCGAACCAGCAATCGAACACCTCGGGCACGCGCTGCATGGTCCCCTGGCAGCCCTCGCGGGAGCAGGCCCAGGCCAGCTCGTCGCAGAAGGGGCGGTGCAGGTCCTCGACCTTGGCCCCCGTCTTGGCTTCGAGTTCGGCGAGCGACCCCGGCACCTCGTGCGCGCCGCAGGAGGAGCACTTCCAGACCGGGATGGGCGTGCCCCAGAAGCGGTTGCGCGACACGGACCAGTCGCGCGCGTCCGCGATCCAGTTCTTGAAGCGGCCCGTGCCGATGTGCGCGGGCACCCAGTTGATGGCCTCGTTGCTTGAGAGCAGCTTGTCGCGGTTGTCGGCCACCTTCACGTACCAGCTGGAGATGGCCCTGTAGATCAGCGGCTGGTCGCAGCGCCAGCAGTGCGGGTACTTGTGGCGGTAGTTCTCCTGGGCGAAGAGCGCGCCCTCGTCGCGCAGCCTGCGGGCGATGTGCTTGTTGGCCTCGAAGACAGTCATGCCCTTCCAGTCGGGGGCGGCGTCGGTAAAGCGGCCCTGGTGGTCCACCGGGTCGAAGAGCTCGATGCCCTTGGAGGTGCAGAGGTTGTAGTCGTCCTCGCCGAAGGCCGGGGCCATGTGCACGACGCCCGTGCCCATGGAGGTGTCCACGAAGGAGCCTTCCAGCACCACGTGGCTGGCGTCCGTGCGGGCGTAGTCGAAGAGCGGCAGGTACTTGCGCCCGACGAGTTCGGAGCCCTTGACCACCTCCAGCACCTGGGGGTCCTCGGGCAGGAATTTCTTGAAGGCCTCCATGCGCTCCCTGGCGATCCAGACGAAGTCGCCCTCGGCCACGCGCACCAGGGCGTAGTCGATGTCCGGGCCCACGGCCAGGGCCAGGTTGGAGGGCAGGGTCCAGGGAGTGGTGGTCCAGGCCAAAAACGACCGGGAGGGGTCGGCCGCCTCGCGCAGGCGCACGGTGATGGCCATGTCGTCGCGCTCGCGGAAGGAGTCGTCCAGGCCGGTCTCGAAGTTGGAGAGCGGGGTCATGCAGCGGTTGCAGTAGGCCACCACGCGCGGGCTCTCGTAGACCAGGCCCTTTTTGTAGAACTCGGAGAACACCCAGAGCACGCTCTCCATGAAGGTCAGGTCCATTGTCTTGTACTGGCGGGAGAAATCCACCCAGCGGCCGATGCGGCCCACGGCCTTCTCCCACTCCCCGGCGTAGCCCAGCACGATGTCGCGGCACTTCTGGTTGAACTTGCCGATGCCGTACTCCTGGATCTCGGCCTTGCCCGAGATGGCCAGCTTCTTCTCCACCTCGTACTCGATGGGCAGGCCGTGGCAGTCCCAGCCCCAGGTGCGGTCCACGAAGCGGCCGCGCATGGTGAAATAGCGCGGCACGGTGTCCTTCACGTAGGAGGTGAGGATGTGGCCGTAATGGGGCAGGCCCGTGGCGAAGGGCGGGCCGTCGTAGAAGACGTAGGGCTTGCCGTTCTTGGTTTTTTCCAGGGACTTCCAGAAGGTGCGGTCTTCGGTCCAGAAAGCGAGGACCTCTTCCTCCAGTTTGGGGAAGGATACGGACGACGGGGCTGGTTTCACGTGTGACTCCGCGCTGGCGAAATAGTGGGCCAGGACTGTTTATGAAAACTCCGGCCAAGTCAAGAATGGGGCGCGCCGGGCGATTGCCGGGAAATTTCCGCGCGCCCTAAAGTCCTAGCCCCTGAAGGCCGATATGACCAGTGACGTATCAGGCCAGCTTTCATTGGTGGCTTCATCCAGGGAGGGGTGGACCATGAACATACAGACCGCCGAACTGCCCAAGGAGGCGATGGCTCAGACCGTGGACGCGGAGCGCGCCGTGAAGGCCGCCCCGCCCCGGGACGACCAGCCGCGGGTTGTGCCCGAGACCCAGGAACGCCCTTCGTCCGGCCAGGAACAGAAGGGGCTGGACCGCGAGAAGGCCGGGAAGATCCTCGGCCAGGCCCAGGAATACTTCAAGGACAAGGGAGTGGACCTCAACTTCAAGCTCGTGGACGGCGACGGCACCTTCCAGGTGGAGGTGGTGGACGCCCAGAGCCGCAAGGTGATCCGCAAGATCCCCGAGGACGAAATCGTGGAGCTCGCGGACAACCTCAAGCGCATGGCCAAGGGCGTGCTGGACAAGGCCGTCTAGCGGGCCGCGCTTTCCGCCCCGTCCGCCAGCATGACGAGAATTTCATGCCCGGAGCGCTTGCCGCGCGTCCGGGCTTTCTTTATCGCACACCCATGACAACGCTCATCCGCATCCTCTGTCTGGCCCTGTGCCTGGGCCTGGCGGGCAACGCCGCCGTGGCCATGGCCGAAACCGCCCCGGGTCAGGACACCCAGCCCAAGGCCAAATCGTCCAAGTCCAAGAAGGATTCCTCAAAGAAGGACGCCCCCTCGAAGAAATCAAAGGGAAAGGACAAGGCCGCGGGCCAGGAGAAGAAATCCTCCGGCAAGAAATCCTCCCGCAAGGCTGCCCTGCCCTCGGGCCCGGGCTTCCGCTCCCTGGCCTGGGGCGCGCCCCTCTCGGCGCTCCAGGACCCGGACCTGCGCGAGGAGTCCGGCGGGCTCAAGTATTACACCGTGCCCGGGGACGACATGATGGTGGACGGCGTGCACATGCGCGAGATCGCCTACGTGTTCTGCCGGGACAAGCTGGCCGGGGTACTCACGCGCTACGACGGGGCCATCAACCACCTGACCCTGCTGGCCAAGCTGCGCGAGGAGCACGGCACGCCCCTGGAGAGCCCGCCCAACGTGCAGGGCGACCGTTCCTGGCGCTTCGACGCGGGCGACTCCACCATCATGATGGAGTACTCCGAGAAGGCCAGCACCGGCGCCATGGCCTGGATGGCCCGGGAACGCGTGGCAATCTGCCAGCCTGCCGAATAGGCCGCTTCCCTTCTCAAATGCAAAAGGCCTTCGCGCGTTTCGACCGCGCGAAGGCCTTCCTCTTTCCATGAGCCTCCCGGAGGAGGCGAAATCCGTCCCGGCCCTAGGCCACGTCCTGAAGCGACGGGGACGCCAGCCCGGGCAGGCCCTTCAGCCTCTCGTCCAGGCGCACCCCGTGCCTGTCCCCGGCCTTGGCCAGGTTGGCGCTGCCGATGGGGTCGAAATCCAGAAGCACCGACGCTTCGGGGGCGCGCAGCACGTCCAGCACCGCGCGCAGCGACAGCTCGAACATGGAGTCCAGCCTGCCGTTGCCGTCGGGCAGGGGCATGAGCCTCTGGGCGAAGCGCAGCGAACGGTTCCAGCCGCGCAGGCCGGCCAGGGTCACGCTGCCCTTGAACATGCGCTTGCGGAAGAGAAAGCCCATGCGGTTCTTGTGCAGGGCCGAGACGATGCCCTTGTCCACCAGGCGCTGCGAGCCCCTGGAGATGCGCCCCTCGAGGCCATGGCCGCCCGTGAGGCGCGAGTCCGCCTGGGCCTCCACGTAGGCGTGGGCCAGCTTGGCGGGCAGGGCCGTGCGGGCCATGACCCAGGGCACGTAGACGTTGTGCGCCACCACGTCCGCAGCCAGGTGCGACATGTAGCCCAGGGCGTGGACCTTGAGCTGCGGGCAGTCCGCGGCCACGGCCAGCTTGGCGGCCGAGTCCCAGTTGTGGCTGTGGCCCGGGCGGACCTTGCTGCCCTTGCCCACGAAAAAGTCGGCCGAGAGGCAGCCGTAGAGGTACGTGTTGGGGAACTGGGTCAGGAGCGCGGCCACGGCCTGGGGCACGAGGTCCAGGTTGGCCAGCACGAAGCGCGCGGCGGCGGTGTGCGCGCCCGGCCCCCACGCGAGGGCCTCGCCCGGGGTCAGGAGCACCAGAAGCAACGTGAACAAGGTGAGAAGCAGCAACGCCCCGCCTCCGCCGCATGTTGCGGACGGCGATGTATCTATGCCCTGCGCCGGCGAAGTCAAGTTACATCGAGATTAAATCAGAACAGCGAGTCCTTGCCTTCCATGAGCGAGGCCATCACCGAGGGGTCTGCCAGCCCCGAAACGTCGCACTCGCGGCCTTCGGCGGCCCCGCGCAGGGCGTGCCGGGCGATCTTGCCGGAGCGGGTCTTGGGGAGCTCCTCCACGACCCGTACGGAGAGCTCGAACCCCGGCCCCTCCACGGAGCGTTTCACGGCTTCGGCCAGGGCTTCCTCCAGGCCGTAGGGCTCGGCGGCCTCGGCGCGCAGCGTGGCGTAGACCACCACGGCCTCGCCCGAGGCCACGGCCGCGGCCTCGGCCACGTCCGGGTGGGCGGCCACGGCGGCCTCCACGGCGGCCAGGGGCAGGTCGCAGGAGGCCAGCTCCGAGCGGCCCTGGATCACGAACTTGCCGTCCGCCGTGGTGCTCGCGAGGTCCCCGGTGTCGTAGGCCCCGTCGAATTCCAGCGCCCCCTCCACCAGGGCCGTGGCCATGCCGGGCCAGGGCTCGGTGAGCCTGAGCCTGCCGTCCACGCCCGTGGCCGCCTCCACCCCGGGCAGGGGCGCGAGCCCGCCCTGGGTGCCGGAGATCATGAGCACGCCGCCGGTTTCGGTCTGGCCCCAGGCGTCCACCACCGGGGCGCGGCCCTTGCCCACGGCGCGCGCCAGCCACTGGCGGTTCTCGGGGGTGAGCTTCTCGCCCACGCTGACCAGGAGCCTGAGCGCGGGCAGGTCGCGCGCGGCGGGCCAGGCCTCGCCCTCGCGCATGAGCTGGCCCGTGAGCGCGGGCGTGGTGACGAGCGTGGCTACCTGGTGCTTCTGGGCGATGCGCCAGATGCGGTCCGGCTGCGGGTAGCCGGGCGAGCCCTCGTAGAGGAGCGTGGTCGCGCCCAGGCAGAGCGGGGCGTACACGGCGTAGGCGTGGCCCATGATCCAGCCCGGCTCGGCCTGGCACCAGACGGTGGCGCCAGGGCCCGTGCCGAAGGCGTGGCGCGCCGAGTGGGCGCAGGCGGCCAGAAAGCCGCCGGCCGCGTGGACCACGCCCTTGGGGCGGCCCGAGGAGCCCGAGGTGTAGAGGATGAAGAGCGGGTCGGACGCGCCGTGCACGGCCGCCGGGAGCGCCAACGGCGCTGCGTGGGAGTCCACGGCGTCGTGCCACCAGAGGTCGTCCGGGCGGGGGGCCTCCAGGGGCTGGCCGGTGCGGCGCACCACCAGGCGGCGCGGTCCCGCCGAAGGCTGGCTCAGGGCCACGGGCCTGCCGGACTTGTAGAAACCGTCGGCTGTGATGAAGAGCACTGCCTTGCAGGCCTCGAGGCGCTCGGAAACCAGCTGGGAGGAGAGCCCGGCGGGAAACACCAGGTGCACCGCGCCCAGCCTGGCCAGGGCCAGCATGGCGACCACGAGCTCGGGCAGCGCCGGAAGCGAAATCCCCACCACGTCGCCCTTGCTCACGCCGAGCCCGGCCAGGACCACGCTGGCCCGGCGCACGTCGGCCTTGAGCTGGGCGTAGGTGCGCACGACGGCCTCGTCCTCGGGCTCGCCCTGCCAGACCAGGGCGGGCACGTCGCCGCGCCCGGCGTCCACGTGGCGGTCCAGGCAGTTGCCGCACACGTCCAGGCTCGCGCCAGCGAACCATCCCGAGGGATCGCCGAAGCCCTCGGGGCTGGCCTTGGCCCAAGGCGCGCTCCAGTCGATGAGTTCCTTGGCGCGCTCGTCCCAGAATCGTTCGCGGTCGCGGGCGTTCATGATTCTCCTTCAGGGTTGTGGCGATGAAAAATGAGGCTTGCCGGAATCTTCCCGGCCTACTATCCTCCAAAGGCAAAGAACGATAGCGCATGCACCGGATATCAACAAGCGGCTAACAATGAGCGTCGCCAACCTCGACGGGCTGTTCAAGCCCAACTCCGTGGCCGTGATCGGGGCCACCAGCGAACCCGGGCACGTGGGCCGCGTGGTCATGGAGAACCTGCTCGCGGGCAAGTTCCTGGGCCCCGTGATGCCCCTCTCCACCACCGAGGACGAGGTCCTGGGCGTGCAAGCCTACAAGGGCGTGGACACCCTGCCCTTGACGCCCGACCTGGCCATCCTTTGCATCCCCCCGCACGAGGCCCCCGAATACATCTTCAAGCTGGGCAGGCGCGGCGTCAAGGCGGCGGTGGCGCTCTGCCCCGGCTACGCCAGGCTCACCCCGGCCGAGAAGTGGGAGGTGCAGGAGAAGCTCCTGGCCGCGGCCGAGGACGAGGACATCCGCATCCTCGGGCCGTCCGGGCTTGGGCTCATCATCCCGCCCATCGGCCTGAACGCGAGCCTTGTCCCGGCGGACCCGCCCAAGGGGCGCATCGCGTTCGTCTCGCAGTCCGCGTCGCTCTTCACGGGCGTGCTGGATTGGGCCAGGGGCCACGGCATCGGGTTCTCCTACGTGATTTCCCTGGGCGACCGGCTGGACCTCAAATACCACGACCTTTTCGACTACCTCTCCTCCGACCCCAACACGCGCTCGATCCTCCTGTATCTTGAAAGCGTGTCCGACGCGCGCAAGTTCATGAGCGCGGCCCGGGCCGCCGCGCGCAACAAGCCCGTGCTGGTGATCAAGCCCGGGCGCAGGCGCGGCCCCGGGGGCGAATCCCTGGCCAAGCCCGGCCAGGGCCTGGACGAGGTCTACCACGAAGCCTTCCGGCGCGCGGGCATGCTGCGCGTGTTCGAGATCGACGCGCTCTTCGACGCGGCCCAGACCCTGGCCCGCTCCCAGCAGTTGCGCGGGGACAAGCTGTGCGTGGTCACCAACGGCGGCTCCATCGGCGTGATGTGCGCCGACACCCTGGTGGAGCGCGGCGGCAAGCTGGCCGGGCTCTCGCCCGAGACGGCCAAGGCCCTGGGCGACGTGCTCGGCCCCAACTGGCTGCGCGACGGCATCGTGGACATGGGCCTCACGGCCACCCCGGAGCAGTACCAGGAAGTGCTCACGGCCATCCTCAAGGACAAGGAGCCCAACGCCGTGCTGGCCATGCACGTGCCCTTCGCGGCCGTGCAGGGCGAGGAGGCCGCCAAGGCCGTGGTCAAGGCCTGCTCCAAGAGCCAGCGCCCGGTGTTCACCTGCTGGCTGGGCCACGGCGTGGCCGAACCGGCCAGGGCGCTCTTCAACCAGGCGGGCATCCCCACCTACCACACGCCCGACACCGCCGTGCGCGCCTTCCTGGACATGGCCAACCACCGCCGCACCCAGGAACTGCTCATGGAGATGCCCGCGAGCATCCCGGCGGGCTTCACCCCGGACAACGACGCGGCCATGGGCGTGGTCCAGGCCGTGCTTGAGGAAGGCCGGGCCGAGCTCAACGAGCCCGAGGCCAAGGTGGTGCTCGCGGCCTACGGCATCCCGGTCATCCATTCGCGCCTGGCCGCCACCACGCAGGAGGCCTTGGACGCGGCCGACGAGCTGGGCTACCCCGTGGCCATCAAGGTGGTCTCCCCGGAGATTCCCCAGCCCTTCGACGTGGGCGGCGTGGTTCTGGACGTGGAGGACCGCGAGGAGCTCAGGCAGGCGGCCCAGGCCATCAAGGCGCGGGCGAAGAAGCTTGAACTGGGCGCGAGCGTGAAGGGCTTCATCGTGCAGAAGATGGGCCGCCGGGGCGCCCAGGAGCTCCTGCTCCAGGCCCAGGTGGACCCGGTGTTCGGCCCGTACCTGCGCTTCGGCCAGGGGGGCCTGGCCGCCAAGCTCTCCCAGGACAAGGCCATCGCCCTGCCCCCTCTGAACATGAGCCTGGCGCGCGACCTGATCAACCGCACCCGCGTCTCGGCCTTCCTGCGCGGGCTCGGCGGCAGGCGCGCGGCTGACGTGGACGCCATCTGCCTGACCATCATCCAGGTGGCCCAGCTGGTCACGGACATTCCGCAGATACAGGAGATCGACATCAACCCCCTGTTCGCGGACAGTCAGGGGGTGGCGGTACTGGGCGCGCGCATCCGCGTGGCCGAGGTGATGCTCAACGGCTACGACAGGCTGGCCATCAGGCCCTACCCCAAGGAACTGGAAGAACGCGCGGTGCTGAAAAACGGCCGCGTCGTGCTGATCAGGCCCATCAGGCCCGAGGACGAGCCCGCGCACTACGAGTTCTTCAAGCGCCTCTCGCCCGAGGACCTGCGCTACCGCTTCTTCGGCGTGGTGCGCGAGCTCTCGCACATGGAGATGACGCGGCTCACCCAGATCGACTACGAGCGCGAGATGGCCTTCATCGCCACCGCGCCGGACGATGAGGGCGTCTTCGAGACGCTCGGCGTGGTGCGCGCGGCCACCAAGCCCGACAACAGCGTGGCCGAGTTCGCCATCATCGTGCGCTCGGACCAGAAAGGCGCGGGGCTCGGGCGGCTGCTCATGGAGAAGATGATCGGCTACTGCCGCGAACGCGGCACCGGGGCCATCGCGGGCCAGGCGCTCCTGGACAACAAGGGCATGCAGGGCCTGGCCGAGAAGCTCGGGTTCGACGTGTGGCGCAACACCGACGACGAGATCGCGGAGATGCGCCTTGAGCTGAAGCCGGGCCAGGGCAACCGCTAACCCGCCGTCAACTTACCCGTCGCGGGCCCTGCCAGGCCTGACCTCCACGACATCTTCGACAGAGCTCCCCCCGCCGGGGAGCCTTTCCACGGCGGTGCCCCATTGCGGCGGGCGTGTCAGGCCCCGCGCTCCAGGGCGGCCACCTTGCCCAGGCGGCGGCGGTGCCTTTCGGCTCCGCTGAAGCGCGCGGCCAGAAACGTCCGGACCAGCGAAAGCGCCTGGGGATAATCGAGCACCCGCCCGCCCAGGCAGATCAGGTTCATGTCGTCGTCCTCCACGCCCTGCCCGGCGGAAAAACCCTCGTGGATGAGCGCCGCGCGCACGCCCGGCACCTTGTTGGCCGCGATGGACGCGCCGACCCCGCTGCCGCACAGGGCCACGCCGCGCTCCACCCGGCCCGAGGCCACTGCCTGGGCCAGGGGGACCACGAAGTCCGGGTAGTCGTCGCCCTCGTCCAGGGCGAACGCCCCGAAGTCCTCGAGCTCGTGCCCTTCCGCCTTCAGATCCTCAGCCAGCCGCTCTTTCCAGGCGAACCCGCCGTGGTCCGCAGCGATGCCAAGGCGCATGGCGCACCTCCCTTTTGACGGCCCCTCACCCGCGACGGCTTCGCGACCCTTTCGCGAAACCGTTGCCGGGACCCGGGGCAGAGCCCTTACGGGTCGAGGGCAGCGCCCTCGCGGGGTGTGGGGCAGCGCCCCGTCCTCGAACACTACCCCGCCGGAGCCTCCTGCTTCAAGCGCATGGTCAGCTTGAAGGGCCTGAACCCGAGCTTCTCGTAGAACCCCTTGGCGTGGTCGTTGCCAACGGTGACCTCCAGGTCCACGCTCTTGGCCCCGCGCTCCCTGAACCAGTCCAGGGCGTCGCGGCTCAAGGCCAGGCCCACGCCCTGGCCGCGCAGGGAGTCGTCCACGAAGAGCGACTCCAGCACCCCGTCCATCTTGGCCCCGATGAAGGACAGGCAGTAGCCCAGGTCCTTGCCGTCCTGCACGGCCATGCGGATGCGCAGCCCGTTGACGCCCGAGGCCACCCAGCGCGCGCGGCGGCTGTCCATGGTCCGGCCCTTGAAGGTGTCGGGGAAATCGGGGCTGACCTCGGCCTGGTAGGCGTTGAGCCGCTCCCACATGCCCTGGATGCGGTCCAGAAACTCGGCCCCGCCCGTCTCGTAGATCACCGGCATCGTCGTCCTCCTGGATTGGTTCTCGGGTGCTTTCCGTAGACGGCCACATGGTATCACGCGCCGTGACCGCGCGTACAGCGCAACTGTTTCGGCCCGCCAGGTAACGGTTCGCACATGACCCGGCCCCGGGTCCGGGCCCGGAAACGATCATTTCCCGCGCCCGGCTTGCCGTTTCGCGCCCGGGCGTGCTAGCCTCAGGGCGAGTCTCGACGCGATAGCCGTTGCAACCGCCAATCCGCGGGCCCCTCGGGGCCTCGACATACGCCAATGCCCCACGACATATCCCTTATCCTGACCCTCGCGGGCGGACTGACCGCCGCACTGGTTCTGGGCCTCGTCACCCAGAAGCTGAAGCTCTCGCCCATCGTGGGCTACCTCCTGGCGGGCGTGGCCGTGAGCCCGCACTCGCCGGGCTTCGTGGCCGACGCCGCCATCGCGGCCCAGTGCGCCGAGATCGGCGTTATCCTGCTGATGTTCGGCGTGGGCCTGCACTTTCACCTGAAGGACCTGCTGGCCGTGCGCGCCGTGGCCCTGCCGGGCGCGCTGGTGCAGATCGCGGCGGCCACGGGCCTGGGCGCGGTGATCGCCGTGTTCGCGGGCTGGACGTGGATCTCCGGCCTGGTGCTCGGCACGGCCATCTCCGTGGCCAGCACGGTTGTGCTCACGCGCGTGCTGGCGGACAACCGCGACCTGCACACCCCCACGGGCCACGTGGCCGTGGGCTGGCTTATCGTGGAGGACCTGTTCACCATCCTGGCCCTGGTGCTCCTGCCCACCCTCTTCGGCCCTCAGGCCACGGCGGGCGGGGGGGGGGTGGCCCAGGCCCTGGGCCTGGCCGTGGTCAAGCTGGGCGCGCTGGTGGGCTTCACCTTCCTAGCGGGCCGCAAGGCGATCCCATGGTTTTTGGGGCTCGTGGCCCGCACGGGCTCGCGCGAACTCTTCACCCTGGCCGTGCTCGCGCTGGCCCTGGGCATCGCAGTGGGCTCGGCGGAGTTCTTCGGGGCCTCCATGGCCCTGGGCGCGTTCCTGGCGGGAATGGTGGTGGGCCAGTCCGAGTTCGGCGCGCGAGCGGCCACGGACGCCCTGCCCATGCGCGACGCCTTCGCCGTGCTCTTCTTCGTCTCGGTGGGCATGCTCTTCGACCCGGCCAAGGCCTTCGCGGACTGGCCCTTCCTGCTCTCCGTGCTGGGCGTGGTGATCGTGGGCAAGCCCATCGCGGCCCTGGCCGTGGTGCTGGCCCTGGGCCGGTCCATGCGCTCGGCCCTGGTGATCGCCGTGGCCCTGGCCCAGATCGGCGAATTCTCCTTCATGCTGGCCTCCCTGGCCGGGGCGCTCGGGCTCATGCCGGCCGAGGCCACGGGCATGCTGGTGGTGGTGGCCGTGATCTCCATCACCCTGAACCCGCTGCTCTACCGGTGTATCGACCCCCTGGCCGCATGGCTCGAGCGCAAGGGCCTGGGCCGCGAGCCCAAGGCCCAGGCCAGCCAGCCCGTGCCGCCGCCCGGCGCCGACGCCCACCGCATCGTGGTGGTCGGCTACGGGCCGGTTGGGCGCACGCTCACGCGCATCCTGGCGGACATGGGCATCGACGTGGTGGTGGTGGAGCTCAACCTGGACACCGTGCACCGCCTGCGCGACGAGGGCGTCCCCGTGGTCTACGGCGACGCCACGCAGGAGGAGGTGCTCACGCACGCGGGGGTGGACAAGGCGGAAGGGCTCATCGTCGCCGCCTTCTCGGAGCACACCCTGGAGATCGTCTCGACGGCCCTCAGGCTACGCCCGGACCTGCGCGTGCTGACGCGGGCCAACTACCTGGCGGAGGTGGCGGCGCTGCGCAAGGCCGGTGCCCACGACGTGTTCGCCGGGGAGGGCGAGGTGGCCCTTTCCATGATGGCCGCGCTCATGCGCGGACTCGGGGCCACGGACGAGCAGATCGACCGCGAACGCAGGCGCGTGCGCGAGGAGTTCTTCCAGCCGGAGCCTGAGGCTGGCGCGGCATCCGCGAAATAGCGGCGCTAGCCCGACCTGAGCGCCTCCACGATCCCCAGGCGCGAGGCCCGCAGCGCGGGCAGAAAGCCCCCGGCCACGCCCATGAACACGGCGAAGCCCATGGCCCAGGCCGCTATGTCCGCCGTGAGGGTGAAGCGGAAGGCCAGCTCCGCGAAGGTCTGGAAGTTGGTGGTGGAGAAGCTCATGAAGCTGAGGAAGGCCGAGAAGAAGATACCGGCCGCGCCGCCAAGCAGGCCCAGAAACAGGGCCTCGGCCAGAAACGCCGCCAGGATGGCCCTGCGCTTGAAGCCCAGGGCCCGAAGCGTGCCGATTTCGCCCACGCGGTTGGCCACGGCCGAGTACATGGTGATCATGGCCCCGAGCATGGCCCCGATGGAGAATATGGCTGTCAGCGACACGCCGAGCACCCTGAGGAAGCGCGCCAGGGCCTTGGACTGGTCCTCGTAGTACTGCCGCTCGCGCTTGACCTCGGCCTGGAGCCTGGGGTCGGCCTCGACGGCCGCCCTGTACGAATCGAAATCCCCCACGGTCTTGAGCCTGACCACCACCACGGAGTAGGCTTGGCGCCTGAAGGCCTGCATGAGCTGCTCGGCGTCTCCCCAGATCTCGGAGGCGAACCCCGTGTTGCCCGCGTCGAACACGCCCACCACGCTCCACTCGCGCTGGCCGAAAACGAGCGACTGCCCGAGCCCCACGCCCGCGAACTTGGCTGCCACGCTCTGACCGACCATGATCTCCGTGGAGCCCGGCTCCGGAAGCCTCCCCTGAATGAGCTTCACCTGGGGGCGAAGCTCCAGGGAGGCCGGGCCGATTCCCCTGATGACCACGTTGGCCGCGCTGCCGCTGCGCCTGGGCAGGGCGATGAGCACCACGAGCTCCCTGGCCGCGAGCAGCGCGCCCGCGCGGTCCGTGGCCACCTCGGGCATGGTCGCGCAGACGTTGGCGGCGGAGCGCTCCAGCGCGGACTGCACCTCGGTCTCGGAGCTCTTGCGCAGCACCACTGCGTTGTCCGGGCTGCCCGTGGCCACCAGGGTCTGGCGCAGGCCTTCGGCCAGCATGAGCGTGGCCGTGAACACGAAGACCACCAGGGCCATGCCCCCGGCGGTAAGGAGCGTGGTGGCCCGCCTGGTGAGTAGGTTGCGCCAGGAATAGCTCAGGGGGATGGCCACTGCCTCACCCCACCTTCCGAAGCGCCGAGGCGATGCTCACGCGCGCCGCGTACCACGCGGGGTAGGCCCCGGAGAGCACGCCCACGCCCAGCCCGGCCAGCACCCCCAGGACCACGGTCTCGCGCGAGACCGCGAACACGGGCAGGAAATCCTCCATGAAGCGCCCGAAGGCCTTGGCGCAGGGGCCAATGAGCGCGAGCCCCAGCCCGGCCCCGGCGAGGCTTATCACCAGCGCCTCCCCGGCGATGAGCGCGGCCACGGTGCCCGGCCCGAAGCCCAGGGTCTTCAGCACCGCGTACTCGCCCGTGCGCTCCCTGGCGGACATGGCCATGGTGTTGGCGGCCACGGCCAGGATGATCAGCACCACGACGAAGCTCACGATGCGAATCGCCAGCAGGATGGCCTCGGACATGGACACGAAGCCCATCTGGAAGGCCTTCTCGGTCTCGGTGAGGGTTTCGGCCAGGGAGTTGGCGAACTGGGCGTCTATGGCCTTGGAGATCTCGGCCGCGCGGCCCGCGTCGTCGATGCCCACCAGGTAGAAGCCCACCTGTCCGGCGCGGTTGGGCGAGGTGGCGCGCATGGTCTCGTCCAGGTAGTCCCAGTGGAAGAAGAACTGGCTCTCGTCCGTGGTGGAGCGCGCGCCCCGGTAGATGGCCCGGATGGTCATGGTCCAGTCCCCGGGGAAGATGGTGCCGCGCAGGGTCACGTCGTCGCCCACCTTCCAGCCGAAGCGCCGGGCCAGCTTGGCCCCCACCAGGCAGCCCTTGCGGTCGCGCAGGAACTGGGCCTTCTGGTCCGGGTCGTCGATGACGAACTCGGGGTAGAGCTCGAGAAGGGTCTTTGGCTCGTAGGCCAGGTTGGAGAAGAAGTTCTTCTCGTCGATGTAGATGCCCCCGAACCAGGACCCGGGGCAGACCGTGGTGACGCCCGGAACGGCGCGGATCTTCTCCTTGTAGGCCAGGGGCAGCGAGAAGGTGAGCGAGATGGCGTTTCGCGTGACCAGCCTGTTGGCCGAGCTCGACTCCACGCCCACGTACCACGCGTCGATCACGGTGCGCAAAAGTCCGAAGGCCAGGATGGCCACCATGACGCCGAGGATCGTCAGGAAGGAGCGCAGCTTGTGGCGGAAGGCGTTCCTAATCGCCAGCTTGACGAGCAACACGCGAAAGCTCCCCCTTGTCCAGATGCAGCAGAACGTGCGCCTGCTGGGCCGCGCGCGGGTCGTGGGTGACCATGATCACGGTCTTGCCCAGTTCGGCGTTCAGGCGGTCGAGGAGCTTCAGTATCTCCTCGGCGCTGGCGCGGTCCAGGTCGCCCGTGGGCTCGTCCGCCACCAGGATCTCGGGATCGGTGACGATGGCCCTGGCGATGGCCACGCGCTGCTGCTGGCCGCCCGAGAGCTGGGCCGGGTAGTGGTCCATGCGCTCGGCCAGGCCCACGGCCGTGAGCGCCTCCACGGCGTGCTCGCGCCGCTCGCGCCTGGAGAGCTCCGTGAGCAGGAGCGGCAGCTCCACGTTCTCCAGGGCCGTGAGCACCGGGATCAGGTTGTAGAACTGGAAGATGAAGCCCACGCTGCGGCTTCGCCACTCGGCCAGCTCGGTCTCGTCCAGCAGCGTGATGTCGCTTCCGTCCACCACGATCTCGCCCGAGTCCGCCCGGTCGATGCCCGCCAGACAGTTGAGCAGGGTGGACTTGCCCGAGCCCGAGGGGCCCATGAGCGCCAGGAATTCGCCCCCCGCGATGTCGAAGGAGATGTCCGTGAGCACGGGGATCACCTGCCCGCCGCGCTCGTAGGACTTGCAGAGGTTGCGGATGGCTATCAGGGTGCGCGCGCTCATTTTCCCGCCGCCGCCACCTTGGAGCCGTCCTTGAGCCCTTCCGGCGGCGAGAGCGCCACGCGCTCGCCCGCCTTCACCCCGTCCAGGACCTCCACCATGTCGCCGAGCCTGGCCCCGGTCCTCACCTTGGCCAGCCGGGCCGCGCCCTCCTCCACCACGAACACCCGGGCGCCGTCCCCGGAACCGAGCACGGCCTTGGCGGGCACGGCCAGCCTGGGCGCGGACTCGTCCGGGGCCGGGGCGCGCTCCAGAAAGGCCACCTTGGCGCTCATCTGGGGCAGCACGCGGGGGTCCGGGCTGGTGAAGCGCACCTTGACCATCACCGTGGCCTTGGTCTTGTCGGCCGTGGGCACGATCATGTGCACGTAGCCCGGGAAGCGCTCCTCGCCGAAGGCGTCCAGCATGATCTCCACGGGCTGGCCCTGGCGCACCTTGGCCATGTTCGACTCGGACACGTCCGCCTCGATCTGCAGGGAGCCCATGTCGGCGATGGTCACCACCGAGGCCTTGGCCGTGCTGGAGGCGCCGATGGGCGTGACGATGTCGCCCACGTCCGCGCTCTTGGTGAGCACCACGGCCTCGAAGGGCGCGCGGATCACGGTGTACTCCAGGTTGGCCCGGGCCAGCTCCAGGGCGGCCTGGCGCGAGGCGAGCTGCCGCTGGGCGTTCTCGTGGGCGGCCTGGGCCTTGCGCAGCCTGGCCAGGGCCTGGTCGAACTCCGAACGGGCCACCACCTTGCCCCTTTCCAGGGCCTGGTAGCGGTCGTGGTTCAGCTTGGCGTCGTCGAGCTCCGCCCTGTCCTGGTCCACCCGGAAGCGCGCGGCCTCCAGGTCGGCCTGGGCCTGCTTGAGCGCGGCCGTGGTGTCCTCGCTCTCCAGGCGCGCGAGCACCTGGTCCTTGGCCACGCGGCTGCCCTCCTCCACGCCCAGCCACACGAGCCTGCCCGTGACCTTGGAGGCCAGGGCGGCCTTGCGGTCCGCCACCACGTAGCCCGTGGCGTTGACCAGCGTGAACGAACGCGAGGGGTAGACCATCACGGCCTGGGCCGTCTCCACTTCGTACTTCCGGGGCGCGAGCCACCAGCCCGCGGCCAGCAGCGCCGCCACGGCGGCCACCCACAGCCATCCGGGCACGCGCCGCCTGGCCTTGCCCTGGGCCTGGCCCTGGCGGCCGATGCGCAGTTTTCCGAGGTCCTGATTCATGGCCGCGGACTATAGCCGAGGACATGCGGCCGGTCACCAGCAAATTCGATCAACCGGAATGGACAGCCGCCCCGGCCTGGGCTATCCATGAAACCGTAGCCATGCCCGAGAAAGAAGTACCCGCAGCGCAGCCCATCAAGGGCGTTTTCGCCACTGAAGCCGTGGCCACCGTGGGCTTCGGCGCGACCAAGAGGCGAGTCAAGCAGGCCGTCTACGTCTACGCCGAGGAGACCGTGGACGGCATGGTCTCCTGCCGCCCGCTGAACACCGAGTTCATTCCGCAGCAGGGCGGGCGGCTCGTCAGCAAGGAAGAGTTGCTGAACAAGTTCGCCCCGGCTCCGCACATCTACTTCGGGAAGATGCTCCCGGCCATGCGCGCCCTGGAGAAGGCCGTGGACAACGCGGACCGCTGCCGCAGGGAGGGCCAGCTCTTCACGGCCGAATTCGAGTACAAGAGCGCCCTGCGCATGGACGAGGACCACATCCGGGCCTCCTTCGGCCTGGGGCTCACCTACCTCGAGCGCGGGGACGCGCCAAACGCCGACATCGTCTTCCGCAAGCTCTCCAGGCTGGAGGGCACCTTCGCCGAGGAGCACAAGCACCTCTTCAACGAGTTCGGCATCCAGCTGCGCAAGAACGGCATGCACTCCCAGGCCCTGGGCCACTACGCCAAGGCCCTGCGCCTGAGCGCCGCCGACGAGCACCTGCATTACAACCTGGCCCGCGCCCTCTACGAGAAAGGCCGCAGCCGGGCCGCGCTGCGCTTTTTGAACCGTGCCCTGGAGCTGCGCCCGGGCTTTCCCGAGGCCGTCCGGTTCAAGGAATACATCGGGGAGAGCAAGCCCTCCTTCGACATTATCCCCGAGTCCTTCCTCGAACTCTCCCCGACAACACCCAAGCCTTCGGACGGCGCGCAATGATCTACCAGTTCCTGGGAAGCTTCCTCCTGGAGCGCGGCCTGGCCACCAGGGCCCAGATCGACGAGGCCGCGGCCAGGCAGGCCGACACCAACCGCCGCCTGGGGGACCTGGCCGTGGAGGCCGGGCTGCTCACGCCCGCGCAGGTGGAGGAGATATTCACGCTCCAGCGCGACACGGACCAGAGCTTCGGGGCCATCGCCGTGGCCAGGGGCCTGGTCTCGCGCAAGGACATGGACGCGCTGGTCTTCCGGCAGAGCGTGCGCCGCACGCACCTGGGCGAGGCCCTGCTGGAGCTCGGGCACCTGACCCCGGAAGGCTTCTCCTCCGCCCTGACCGACTATTGCGAGCGGGAGCGCTCGCGCCGCGAGAGCGTGAACGCGCTCCTGGCCTCCTGGGGCGGGGACGCCCCGGCCGGGCTGGTCGCCGCCCTGGAGAGGTCCTTCCTGCGCTTCGCCCGCTGCCCGCTCAAGGCCATGGGGCCGCTTGGGCAGGAGGAGCTGGCGGCGCTGCCCTACGCGTTCGGCTCGTCCATCCCCCTGGAGGGCGGCACGCTCTTCGGCTTCACCCTGCACCTGGGCGCGGACATGCTCGCGCGGATCGGCCGCAACGCCTCGGGCGAGGACCTGCCCGAGGAGGACGCGGAGCGGTCCGTGCGAGAGATGCTCGGCGTCATCTGCCGCTACCTGCGCGACTCCGCCCTGCGCTGGACGGGTTTCGCCCCGGCCGGACCGGAAAAGCCCGGCCCGCTGCGCCTGAAACTCGCCTGCCCGGACGCGTCCCTGGGCCTGACCATGGAGAAACCCCGCCAAACGCAAACGTGAGGAGGCACACGCCATGACCCGAGCACTGCCGACGCTTCTGGCCGCCCTGCTCCTTTTCGCGGGCTGTTCCCCCCTGCCCATCACGGGCAAAGACATCGCGAGCGAGCCCACGGCCTGGTGCGTTGTGAACACCCCGCCGGACCCGGCGCTCATGGGCTACTGGCGGCGCATCCCGCCTTCGCAGTACAACCGGCCCCACGTGTTCAACTACTGGCTGGTGAAGAGGGGCGAACGCTACGCGGTGTTCTACCACTGGGACGACAAGCGCGGGAAGGTGGTCCGGGGCTGGTTCCCCTTCGTCATCGACGGGGACCGCATGACCTCGTCGGAGGACCCGAGCACGTATTTCATCAAGGAGGGCTCCGTGTTCCACAACTACTCGGGCCGCCCCTTCGACTCGCCGATGATGAAGCTCAAAGACTGAGGAAGCCCGCCCCCGCTGGGTTCCGGGCGTTCTTGACATGGCGGGATATCCAGGTAATCTCGCCACTTTGTCTGTTTTGCCAATTTTGCCAGGGAGGATAGCGCCCGATGCCCATGATCGAATTCAAGGACGTACACAAATGGTACGGTGATTTCCACGTACTCAAGGGCATCGAGGAATCGGTCGAGCAGGGCGAGGTGCTGGTCATCTGCGGGCCTTCCGGCTCGGGCAAGTCCACCCTGATCCGCTGCGTGAACCGCCTGGAGGAATACCAGCGCGGCACCATCCTCTTCGACGGCAAGGACATCCACGACCGCTCCATGGACGTCAACCAGCTGCGCTCCGAGATCGGCATAGTGTTCCAGCAGTTCAACCTGTACCCGCACCTCACGGTGCTGAAGAACGTGACGCTGGCCCCGGTGAAGGTGCGCAAGACCCCCAAGGCCGAGGCCGAGCGCATCGCGCTGGACCTCCTGGAGCGCGTGGGCATCCACGACCAGGCCCACAAGTACCCGGCGGAGCTCTCCGGCGGCCAGCAGCAGCGCGTGGCCATCGCCCGCGCCCTGGCCATGCGCCCCAAGGTCATGCTCTTCGACGAGCCCACCTCGGCGCTCGACCCGGAGATGATCAACGAGGTCCTGAACGTCATGAAGGACCTGGCCCGCGACGGCATGACCATGCTCTGCGTCACCCACGAGATGGGCTTCGCGCGCGAGGTGGCCGACCGGGTGATCTTCATGGACGGCGGCGAGATCATCGAATCCGGCCCCCCGCAGGAATTTTTCAGGAATCCCAGGCACGAACGCACCCGCGCGTTCCTCAAGGAAATCCTCTAACGCCGGGCCCGCGTCCGCGCCCATTCCCGGAAAGCCAAGGAGTCATCCCGGCACGAACGCCCGCGCGGACGAGGACCACCGTCCCCGGGCGGCAAAAAAGGCAACCCAAAACCCGACAGGAGGTTTCGATGAAGCGTTTCGCCGCGGCCCTCACGGCCATCCTTGCCCTGGCCCTGCTCGTATCGCCCGCGTTCGCCGGGAAGCTCGAGGACATCAAGAAGAAAGGCGTCTTCGTCGCCGGCGTGAAGGACTCCCAGGTCCCCTTCGGCTTCATTGACGAAAAGACCAACCAGATCGTCGGGTTCGAGATCGACCTGATGAAGGCCCTGGCCGACAAGCTGGGCGTGAAGTTCGACGTCAAGCCCGTGACCTCCGCCACCCGCATCCCCATGCTCACTCAGGGCGAAGTGGACATCGTGGCCGCCACCATGACCCACAAGAAAGACCGCGAGGGCCAGATCGACTTCTCCATCACCTACTTCATGACCGGGCAGCGCCTGCTGGTGAAGAAGGGCGCCGTGAAGTCCATCAAGGACCTGGCCGGCAAGAAGATCGGCTCCGTGAAGGGCTCCACCTCCGAGCAGAACGCCAAGAAGGCCGAACCCACCGCCACCGTCGTCTCCTTCGAGACCTACCCCGAGGCCTTCCTGGCCCTCAAGCAGGGCAAGGTCGAGGCCGTGACCACCGACGAAGCCATCCTCGTGGGACTCAGGTACTCCGACGACAAGCCCGACAACTGGGACATCGTGGGCGACTACATCTCCCCCGAGCCCTACGGCTTCGGCGTGATCGAGAACGACTCCAAGTTCCGCGACTTCGTGAACATCTCCCTGATGGAGCTGTGGGAGTCCGGCGAGTACAAGAAGATCTACGAGAAGTGGTTCGGCAAGGACACCAAGAACTACATCCCCCTGACCTGGACCATGGAACTCTGGCCGTAGGCCGCGATTTGCCCGGGCGGCCCGGTCCGCCCGGAAACCGGCCGGGGGCGTGCGCCCCCGGCCCCGCCCCCGGCTCCGGACCGCGCGTCCGGGCCCGGGGGCGGGGCCGCGAGGCCTTGTAATCCCAGACCCACTTCCTGTACGGGACGCAAACGGCCCGTCGAGCGCGGCGCGCGCCTCCGCCACGGAGGCGGACGCCCGCGCGGGCATTCAGGCGCAGGACATTTCCGGCCCGGGCGAGCCCGAGCCACACCCGGCCCGGGGCCCTTGCCCCGGTTAGAAACTGGAGCGGCACGTTGGCTTATCAGTTCGATTGGACCCTGGTGGTCACCGGCGAATACGGCGAGTGGTTCGTCCAGGGGCTCGTCACCACGCTCAAGATATCGGGCATCTCGATCTTCTTGTCGCTCATCCTGGGCACCATGGCCTGCGTGATGCGCCTGACCAAGATCAAGCCCCTGGAGTGGCTGTCCTGGCTGTACATCGAGTTCTTCAGGAACACGCCGCTACTGGTTCAGATATTCTTCTGGTATTTCGGCTCCTACGTGATCCTGCCCGAGTTCGTGAACGAGTGGTTCAAGGAGTGGGACTTCGAGTTCGCCTGCGGCGTGGTCGCCCTGACCTTCTACACCGGGGCCTTCATCGCCGAGGATCTGCGCTCGGGCATCTTCGCCATCCCCAAGACGCAGTTGGAGGCCTCGCGCGCCTGCGGGCTCTCCTTCATGCAGGCCATGGGCCACGTGATCCTGCCCCAGGCCTTCAGGATCATCGTGCCGCCGCTCATCTCGCAATTTTTGAACCTGATCAAGAACTCCTCGCTGGTCATGACCATCGGCGTCATGGACCTGACCTACATGGCCCGCCAGGTGGAGGCCCACACCTTCCACGGCCTGGAGGCCTTCACGGTTTCCACGGCCATGTACCTGGCCATCTCGCTGATAGTCTCCTTCAGCATCCAACAGTACAACACGCGCGTGCTGCGCACTGCGAGGTAGCGCAGCCATGCATTGGGACGTCGTCTGGAGGAACTTCGACTATTTCCTGTGGGGAGCCTTCCCCAGGGGGCCGCTGGGCGGCCTGTCCATGTCCATCCTCATGGCCCTGGGCGGCATCTTCGGGGCGTTCTGGCTGGGCCTGGGCGTGGGGCTTTGCAGGCTCTCCAAGCGGGCCTGGCTGCGCATCCCCTCCATGGTCTACATCGAGGTCATCAGGGGAACGCCCCTTCTGATGGTCATCTTCTGGTTCTACTTCCTGGCCCCGGTGATTCTGGGCAAGAGCCTGCCGGACTGGCAGTCGGCCATCGTGGCGCTCATCGTGTTCACCAGCGCCTACATCGCGGAGATCGTGCGCGCGGGCGTGCTCTCGCTGCCCAAGGGCCAGACCGAGGCCGCGCGGGGCTCGGGGCTTTCGCACTTCCAGACCATGGTGCACATCATCCTGCCCCAGGCGCTCTTCAACATGATCCCCTCGTTCGTGAACCAGTTCGTCTCCCTGACCAAGGACACGTCCCTGGCCTACATCATCGGCGTGACCGAGCTGACCAAGACCGCCACCCAGGTCAACAGCCGCACGCTCAAGGCCCCGTTCGAGATATTCATCACCGTGGCCGTGCTCTATTTCGTGGTCTGTTTCGTCCTGACCGAGCTCTCGCGCAGGCTGGAGGCCAGGATCAACCGCTACCAGGCCAGGGGGCGCTAGGCTTCGCGCGTCGCCGGCCAGGCCGGACGCTTCGCCAGGCACGAGGCCCTGGGCGCCTTGAAAGCGCCCAGGGCCTTTTTTCGTCTCCACGAAACGCGTTGATTTCGCGTTTTCGTCGTTTTCCGCTATTCGTCGCTCTCGCTCATGGTGCGCACGCAATAGAGCTTGTCCCAGGCGTAATAGGAGTTGATGGACTCCTTTCCGCTCTTCTCGGTCACGCGCAGGAACTCCTCGCCCAGAAACAGCGTGGCCAGTTCGTACACCTTGCCCTCGTTGATCTGAATCCTGAGCCCCTTGCGAAGCTTGCGCGAAAGCGTGCCGTGCACGGGCATGGATGCGTATTCAAACACTTTTTCCCAGGTGGCCTTGTTCATTACTCTCCCCCTTGAGGTGATCGATGAGTCCCTCCTACCACGACTCGGGTTACGGTTCACGCAATATTTGACATTTTTCGCAATTAATACCGGTTTTCGCCGGGGATGGACTCCAGGGCCGATGTGCGCTAGATGGCCCACACGCAATCAGAACTCTGCAAGGAGCGCACGAACATGGTACTGATGGAAACCTCCATGGGCCTGATCACCATCGAACTCTACCCGGACAAGGCCCCGGCCACGGTGGCCAACTTCCTCCAATACGTGGACGACGGCTTCTACGAGGGCACCATCTTCCACCGCGTCATCGACAACTTCATGATCCAGGGCGGCGGCATGAGCCCCACCATGAAGGAGAAGCCCACCAACGCCCCCGTGATCAACGAGGCCGACAACGGGCTCTCCAACCTCACCGGCACCCTGGCCATGGCCCGCACCATGGACCCCCACAGCGCCACCGCGCAGTTCTTCATCAACGTGAACGACAACCTCTTCCTCGACCACAAGGGCAAGACCCCCGAGGGCTGGGGCTACTGCGTGTTCGGCAAGGTGGTGGACGGCATGGACGTGGTGAACAAGATCAAGAAGGTGCGCACCAAGCGCGTGGGCTACCACGACGACGTGCCCGCCGACCCGGTGACCATCAACAGCGTCCTGCGCGAGGAATAACCCTCCGTGGGGGAAGACCGCATCGGGAAGGGCCGGGAGATCCTGGCCCGGCTCGAACCCGGCAACGAGGCGCGCCTGCGGGAGCTCTTCGCGGGCGTGGCCCCGGACATGACCGAGATCATCCTGGGCTTTTTCGGCGACGTGTACGCCCGGCCCGGGTTGTCCATGCGCGAGCGCATGCTCGTGACGCTCTCGGCCATCGCGGCCCTGGGCCATGCCCAGCCCCAGCTGGCGGCCCACGTGCGAAACGCCCTGAACGCCGGGCTCAGCCGCGAGGAAATCGCGGAAGTCTTCATGCAGATTGCCGGATACGCCGGTTTCCCGGCGTCGCTCAACGCCCTGTCCACGGCCAAGGCCGTGTTCGAGCAGGACGCAAACCGCTAAACCGCCCCAAGGCTTTTCCACCATGCCCAACGTCTACCTGATCGGCGCGGGACCCGGCGACCCGGGACTTCTCACCCTCAAGGCCAAACACGTGCTGGAGACCGCGGACGTGCTGGTCTACGACTACCTGGCCAACAAGGCCTTCCTGGACTTCAGGCGTCCCGACGCGGAAGTGATCTACGTGGGCAAGAAGGGCGGGGACCACACCCTGGCCCAGGGCGACATCAACAAGCTCCTGGTGGCCAAGGCCCGGGAGGGCAAGGTGGTGGCGCGCCTGAAGGGCGGCGACCCCTACGTGTTCGGGCGCGGGGCGGAAGAGGCCGAGGAGCTCCTGGACGCGGGCCTGACCTTCGAGGTCATCCCGGGCGTGACCAGCGCCGTGGCCGCCCCGGCCTACGCGGGCATCCCCATCACGCACCGCAAGTTCGCCTCCTCCGTGAGCTTCATCACCGGCCACGAGGACCCCACCAAGGACGAGTCCGCGCACAACTGGCCCGCCCTGGCCCAGGCCGCGTCCACCCTGGTGTTCTTCATGGGCGTAAAGAACCTGCCCGAGATCTCGAAAAGGCTCATCGCCGGAGGGCGCGACCCCAAGACCCCCGCCGCCCTGGTGCGCTGGGGCACCACCTGCCGCCACCGCTCCATGGTCTCCACCCTGGAGGACATCCCGGCCGAGGCCAAGCGCCAGGGCTTCAAGGCCCCGTCGCTCCTGGTTGTGGGCGAGGTGGTCGGGCTGCACGACAGGCTCAACTGGTTCGAGAAGCGCCCCCTGCTGGGCAAGGGCGTGGTGGTCACCCGCTCGCGCGAGCAGGCCAGCGACCTGGTGCGCACCCTCACGGACATGGGCGCGTGCGCCTGGGAGTTCCCCACCATCGAGGTGGAGCCCCTTCAGGACACCGCGCCCGTGCGCGAGGCCCTCGGGCGGCTCTCCTGCTTCGACTGGCTGGTGTTCACCTCGGTCAACGGGGTGAAGTACTTCTGGCACGAACTTGCCGCCATGGGCCTGGACGCGCGTGCCCTGGGCACGCTCAAGGTGGCGGCCATCGGCCCGGCCACGGCCCAGGCCCTGGCCGAGCGCGGCATCCGCGCAGACTTCGTGCCGGACAAGTACATCGCCGAGTCCGTGGTGGAGGGCCTGCTGGCCCTGCAGATCGGCGGGCGCAAGGTGCTCATCCCCCGCGCGGCCAAGGCCCGCGAGGTGCTGCCCGAGGAGCTGGCCAAGGCCGGGGCGCTCGTCGAAGTGCTCCCGGTCTACGAGACCAAGCTCGCCCAGCAGGACCCGGACGAGGTCGTCGCGGCCATCGAGGAGGGCGAGATCCACTATCTCACCTTCACCAGCTCCTCCACGGTGGACAACTTCTTCGCCATGATCCCGGCCGAGCGCATCGTGCCCCTGCGCGGCAAGCTCAAGATCGCCTGCATCGGCCCCATCACGGCGGCCACGCTCGGCAAGCACGGCTTCACGCCGGACATCCAGCCCGAGAAGTACACCATCCCGGCGCTGGCCAAGGCCCTGGCGGAGGGCTAATTGACTATTTCAGGCAGTAGTTCTGAACGGTTACCCCACAGAACCGGGATAACTTCGTAGGACTTGAGTGCATCCAACACCGCTGGAGAGATGGGCTTCTTGTCATTCAAGACAGCAAAAGCCCTAGTCCCAGGACGACGGACCTCTCTTGTATCTACCCAGGCCCAAGCAAACGACTCAACAGTTGCTCTGCTTGGATTGGTAACAACCTGAAGGACGCGCTCAGGATATTCTTTCGATCTTGGGATCACAAAATCAAAATAGTGATCATACCGAGATTTGCCAGTAATTTTTACACTAGGTGTATAACGAATATGATTTTCATCAAGCCATTTTTCCACATCCTCAAAAAACAAACTTACAACATTTGACTCCGCGAGACTAAATAAATCATTTATTGCAAGCATTGCTTGCAATAAATTATGCTTTTTAAGGGAAAAATTGTTTTTTCTTGCAATAACTGTAATGCTTTTCCCATCAAAGTCGACTCCAAATCCATTCAAAACCGTTTGCAGTAACGCTTTTCGCTTTGGCGTACTCAGGGAGCATCCAGAGTTGTTTAAGTCGGCGATGATATAGCCATCATCTGTCATAAGAAAATCATCGCCCTGTTGCCTTACATAGATTTGCAACAAATCGTTATGGCGATCAACAAATGGCGTCGTGACCTCAGTCCACTCGCCAGTCTGCTTGACGACGGTTTTCTCCTTAAGCCACTTGAGATATTCATCCACTAACCCTCTAACTTCATTATTCATTGCATTAATGTCCGATATATTGTTGGCCTGTCTACAATATTACAATATGCCATGAAATCATCCAGAGTCAAGTAAAGGTCATCAATGCTTGCAAAACGCGTAAGCTCGACGGGGTATGCCCATTTAACATCATACCCCTCGCGATAAATATGAATATGTGGGCAAGGCATCTCCTCGCCGTCGGGATTGCGATGTGGAGGACCCTCTAAATCTAACCTGACCAGCACGATGCTCTTCCTCACGCGATTCTGATACGTTGCTTTGTTGAGTACAATTCCACTATGCGTTATATCCAACATAAAGTTTTCCTGGCGATCTCTAGAGCTCAAAGGTATTCTTAATGACCTTCCAGGGAAAGGGAAATGATGAGGAGCTGTGTCTACCCTAATTTTCTCCATCTCCATCAATCGGTCAGCTTCGGCTTGAGTGAGCATCGTTGCCTCCTCGCCTTTCGATAGTCGATAACTTGGCTACATACAAGCGAAGGAATACGCATGAAGCCGATGAGAATCGCGGTCCTGGTCTCGGGCTCGGGGTCGAACCTCCAGGCCGTCATCGACCGCATCGAGGACGGGGCGCTGGACGCGCGCGTAAGCCTGGTGCTCTCCAACAAGGCGGACGCCTACGGCCTGGAGCGCGCCCGCAGCCACGGCCTGCCCGCCCTGTGCATGCCCCACACCGACTACCCCGGCCGCCTGGAGTTCGACCGGGCCATGGTCCGGGCCATCAAGGACTCCGGGGCCGAGGCCGTGGTCCTGGCCGGGTTCATGCGCCTGCTCTCGTCCGAATTCCTGGGGGCCTTCCCCGGCCGGGTGCTGAACATCCACCCGGCGCTCCTGCCGAGCTTCCCGGGCGTGAACGGCCAGCGCGACGCCGCGGACTACGGCGTGAAGATCGCCGGGTGCACCGTGCACTTCGTGGACGAGATCATGGACCACGGCCCCGTGGTCATCCAGGCCGCCGTGCCCGCCTACCCGGGAGACGACGCCCAGAGCCTGGGCGCGCGCATCCTCAAGTGCGAACACCGCGTGCTGCCCCAGGCCATCGCCTGGCTGGCCGCCGACCGCCTGCGCATCGAAGGCCGCAAGGTGCGCCTGTTGCACGCGGACGTGCCCAAGGCCGCACCGCCCGAGGGCGCGCTCGTGAGCCCGCCCCTGGAACAGGGCTTCTAGCCTCGAGGCCCCATCCGGTCCCGGCGCCCTTGTCGGGGCTTTTTTTCTTTTCAATACAACCCCTTGCATCCACGCGGCGACTTTTTTCCATACCCGGCGTAACCCGCTGCCTGTAAAAAACGACGAGAGATTGTTCGCTTTACAAACATTAGCAGGCTAACAGATAGTCAGCGAACATTGACGGAGGCGATCATGATTCTCAAGGAATTGCCCAGCTACCAGACCCTTGTCGAGCGCGCCAAGCGCTACCCCACGATGAACATCGCCGTGGCCGAGGCCTACCTGCACGTGTTGCGCACGGGAACCCTGCTGCACCACTGCGTGGAAAGAAGCCTCGCCAAGCGCGGCCTGTCCTACGGCCGGTTCATGATCCTCAACCTCTTGAGCCGCGAGCCCGAGCCCGTGCCGGTGTGCAAACTGGCCGAAATGGTCGGCGTGACCACGCCCACGGTGTCCGCCGTGCTCTCGGGCATGGTCCGCGACGGCCTGGCCGAGCGCATCGAGGACCCGGCTGACCGGCGCGTGGTGCGCATCGGGCTTTTGCCGCAGGGCCAGCGTATCCTGGACGAAATGCTGCCCGGAATCTTCACGCACCAGACCGAGGTCATGTCCGGCCTCGACGACGAGGAATTGAAGACCCTGGTCACGCTTCTCTCCAAGGTACGCCTGGACGCGACCAACTGCTCGGAGGTCCTCGCGAAGTGAGCCCGGACCAGCTGAAGAACGCCGCCGCCGTACGGGCGGCCATGGCTGAAGGTTCCAGGGGCAGGGCCGCGCTGGCCCTGGTGGCCGTGCTCGCCCTGGCGGCCGCGGGGGCCGCGGGCCTGTGGTGGTGGAACGCGCGCTCCGTGGAGCACACCGACGACGCCTTCATCGCCGGCCACGTGACCAGCGTTTCGGCCCAGGTGGCCGGGCGCGTGGTGGAGGTGGCCGTGCAGGACAACCAGCGGGTCAAGGCCGGGGACGTGCTCGCGCGCCTGGACACGGCCACGTTCCAGGCCAAGGCCAACCAGTCCCGGGCGGACCTGGCCGAGGCCGAGCAGAAGCTGCGCGAGGCCCGCTCGCAGCACCAGGCGTCCAGGGCCCTGGCCGAGCAGGCCCGGGCCGACGCGGGCGCGGCCGAGGCCCAGGCCTCCAACGCCTCCACGGACCTCACGCGCTACAACCGCCTGGTGGTCACGGGCGCGGTCTCCCAGCAGGCCCGTGACAACGCCGACACCCTGGCGCGCACCACCTCCTCCTCGCACCAGGCCGCGCGCAAGCGCGTGGCCGCCTCCGAGGCCCAGGCCGCGCTGGCCGAGGTGCAGATCGAGACGGCCGCCGCGGCCGTGGACAAATGCCGCGCGGCCCTGGAAAAGGACCTCCTGGACCTCTCCTACGCCACGGTGACCGCGTCCGTGGACGGCAAGGTCACCAGGAAGTCCGTGGAGCCCGGGGACTACGTGCAGGCGGGCCAGGCCATGCTCAGCCTCGTGGGCGACGGCGTGTGGGTGGTGGCCAACTTCAAGGAGACCCAGATCAAGGGCATGCAGCCCGGCCAGCACGTGGACATCGCCGTGGACGCCTACCCCGGCCGCTCCTTCGCGGGCCGCGTGGACAGCATCCAGGCCGGGACCGGGGCGGCCTTCAGCCTGCTGCCCCCGCAGAACGCCTCGGGCAACTACGTGAAGGTGGTGCAGCGCGTGCCCGTGAAGATCGTGTTCTCGCCCGCCCCCCCGGCGGAAGGGCTGCACCTGGCCCCGGGCATGTCCGTGGTGCCCACGGTGCGCGTGCACTAGGCCATGTCCCACCAAGCCGAACCCTGGAAACCCTCGGCCGGGCTCGGGGCCATCGCCATGGCCGTGATGCTGCCCACCATCATGGAGGTGCTGGACACCACCATGGCCAACGTGGCCCTGCCGCACATGGCGGGCACGCTCTCCGCCAGTCAGGAGGAGGCCACCTGGGTGCTCACCAGCTACCTGGTGGCCAACGCCGTGGTGCTGCCCATGACTGGCTGGCTCTCCGTGCGCATGGGGCGAAAGCGCTTCCTGCTCGCGTGCGTGGTGCTCTTCACCCTGGCCTCGGCCTGGTGCGGCGCGGCCACGACCATGCCCATGCTCATCCTCGCGCGCATCGTCCAGGGCGCGGCGGGCGGCGCGCTCCAGCCGCTCTCCCAGGCCATCCTCCTGGAGAGCGCCCCCCCGGCCAAGCGCGGCGTGGCCATGGCCATCTTCGGCATGGGCGTGGTGGTGGCCCCCATCGTGGGGCCGACGCTCGGCGGCTGGATGACGGACAACTACTCCTGGCGCTGGATGTTCTACATCAACCTCCCCGTGGGCGTACTGGCCTTCCTCTTGTGCAAGGCCGTCATCGAGGACCCGCCGTACCTGGCCACCGCGCGCAAGCGCCAGGGCTCCGTGGACTACGTGGGCTTCGGGCTCATGGCCGTGTGGCTGGCCACACTCCAGGTGGTGCTGGACAAGGGCCAGCAGGAGGACTGGTTCGCCGCGCCCTGGATCGTCTGGTTCTCCGTGCTCTCGGCGGCCTCCATGGCGGCGTTCGTGCTCTGGGAGCTCAAGGCCAAGCACCCCATCGTGAACCTCAGGGTGCTGAAAAACGCCAACCTCGCCACGGGCACGGTGATGATGACGCTTCTCGGCATGGTGCTCTACGCCACCATCACCCTCCAGCCGCTCTTCCTGCAAAGCCTCATGGGCTACTCGGCCATGGACAGCGGCCTGGCCCTGAGCCCGCGCGGCATCGGGGCCATCGTGGCCATGATGCTGGTGGGCAGGCTGATCGGCAAGGTGGACTCGAGGCTCCTCATCACCGCCGGGTTCGCCATCCTGGCCGGGGTGTCCTTCCACTTCGCGGGCATCAACCTGGAGATAGACAAGGCCCACATCGCCTGGCCCAACGTGATCATGGGCCTCTCGCTGGGGTTCATCTTCGTGCCCCTGACCACCACGGCCATGGGCGGGCTGCCCCAGGACCAGATGGGCAACGCCTCGGGCATCTTCAACCTGATGCGCAACATCGGGGGCGGCATCGGCATCTCCATCGTCACCACCATGGTGGCGCGCGGCGCGCAGACGCACCAGACGCACCTCTCGGCCAACCTGGCCCCCACGAGCCCCAGGCTCCAGGAGTTCCTGGGCGGCGCGCAGGCCTACCTGGCCCAGTTCATGGACCCGGTGCAGGCCAAGCAGGCTTCGCTCGCGCTCCTCCAATCCTTGCTCGGGCAACAGGCCAGCCTGCTTGCCTACCTCGACAGTTTCCGGCTCCTTGGGGTAGTGAGCCTGGCGTGCCTGCCGGGCATCCTGATCCTGCGCTCGCGCAAGGCGGGCGCGGGCAACGTGCCCCTGCACTGAGGACAAAGCGACAACAGCAAAAATACGGAGGCGTGTATGGACATGGCCGCGATGCGCAAGAAAGCGCGCGACGAAATGAAGGGATACTGCCGGGTCTGCCCGGTGTGCGACGGCCGCGTCTGCGCGGGAGAGGTTCCCGGCATGGGCGGCGCGGGCTCGGGCCAGGCCTTCATGGCCAACCTGGAGGCCTTGAAGGCCCTGCGGCTCAACCTGCGCACCATCCACGGCGTGAAGCAGGCCGACACATCCTTCACCTTCCTGGGCCTGGACCTCTCCATGCCCATCCTGGCCGCGCCCATGACCGGCGTGGCCTACAACATGGGCGGGAAGCTCGCCGAGGACGTGTTCATCCGCATGATCGTCGAGGGCTCCATGGCCGCCGGGACCATGGGCACCTGCGGCGACGGCGCGGACGCCGCCATGTACGAGAGCGGCCTCGCGGCCATCGCGGACAAGGGCGGGCACGGCGCGGCCTTCATCAAGCCCCGCCAGCAGGACCAGGTGCTCGCGCGCATCCGCCAGGCCGAGGAGGCCAAGGTTGCGGCCGTGGGCATGGACGTGGACGGCGCAGGGCTCATCACCATGGCCCTCAAGGGCCAGCCCGTGGGGCCCAAGACCTTCGTGGAGCTCAAGGAGCTGATCGACTCCACAACCCTGCCCTTCATCGTCAAGGGCGTCATGACCCCGGACGAGGCCCAGCTGGCCGTGGGCGCGGGCGCGGCGGCCATCGTGGTCTCCAACCACGGCGGGCGCGTGCTCGACCACACCCCGGGCGCGGCCGAGGTGCTGCCCGAGATCGCGGCCAAGGTGAAGGGGCGCGCGGTGATCCTGGCCGACGGTGGCGTGCGCACGGGCGCGGACGTCTTGAAGCTTCTGGCCCTGGGAGCCGACGCGGTGCTGGTGGGACGCCCCCTGGCCGTGGGAGCGTTCGGAGGCGGCGCGGAAGGTGTGGCCGCCGTGCTCAAGAAGATGCAGGCCGAGCTGGTCTCGGCCATGCTGCTCACCGGAACGGCCAACGTGCGCGAAGTGTCGGCCGACATTCTCTTCAGGAAAGACTGATGCCTCCGGCGGCCGGGGGGAGAAGCCTCCCCCCGGACCCCGGCGGTTGGCTTCGGCATTTTCCCGCCCTTTCCGGATTTATTTCTCTTCCCCTCTCACCGTCCGCACGTACGCGCGCGACCCGTCGCCCTGGGCCGGCGAGGCAGGAGGCGGGCGGCGACGGATCGTCTTCAAATCGGTCCTAGCCGCCTGACGCCTGGCTCGCCGGCCCAGGGCGACGGGTCGCGCACAACGAAGCCCTTCAGCTCCGGCCGAGCAGGAATATCCCGTACGTGGCCCGCACGTTGGCCATCCAGGAGAGCACCACGCCTCCTCCGGTGGCCGGGTCCGTCTTCACGGCCGCCGCCTCCAGGATCGGAAACCCGTACCGGTTGCAGAACGAGATGAAGTCCTTGAAGGCGATCACCCGGATGTTCGGCGTATCGTGCCACTCGTAGGGCAGCTCCGGGGTCACGGGCGCGCGCCCCAGGAAGAAATGCTGGCACCGGCAACGCCAGTGCGCGAAGTTCGGAAAGCTCACCACCGCCTTCCTGCCGACCCTGAGCATCTCCTGGATGAGCGGCATGGGCTCCGGCACCTGCTGCAGGGTCTGCGAGAGCACCACGAAGTCGAAGGACTGGTCCGGGTAGCCCTTGACCTCCTCCGCGATGTCGCCCTGAAGGATGGACACCCCTCTGGCGATGCCCGCCGCGGCGCGGTTCTCGTCGCGCTCCACGCCGAAGCCCCGCACCTGCTTGGCCGCGTAGAGCATCTCCAGAAGCTCCCCCTGGCCGCAGCCCAGGTCCAAGACGCGCGAGCCGGGCGCTATCCACGAGGCGATCAGGTCCAGGTCGTAGCGGCGGGTCACGAGAGGGCTCCTTGCAGGTCGCGCCGGGTGCGCTCCAGGTGGCCGGAGATGAGGCCGCTTAGACGCGGGTTGTCCAGCAGGAAGGCGTCGTGCCCCCATTGGGCCTCGATCTCGCAGAAGCTCACGTCGCGGCCCGCGCGCTTGAGCGCCTGCACCAGCTCGCGCGACTGGTAGGTGGGGTAGAGCCAGTCCGAGCTGAAGGAGACCACCAGGAAGCGCACGTCCCCGCGCGAGAAGGCCTTTGTCAGCGAGCCCGCGCCGTGGGTGGCGGCCAGGTCGAAGTAGTCGGCGGCGCGGGTGATGTAGAGGAAGGAGTTGGCGTCGAAGCGCTCTACGAACTTGCGCCCCTGGTAGCGCAGGTAGGACTCCACCTGGAAGTCCGCGTCGAAGCTGAAGGAGAAGTCTCCCCGGTCCTGGAGCCCCCGGCCGAACTTCTGGCGCATGGCCTCGTCCGAGAGGTAGGTGATGTGGCCGATCATGCGCGCCACGGCCAGGCCGTGGGCGGGCTTGCCGGCGGCGTAGTAGTCGCCGCCGTTGAAGCAGGGGTCGGCCACGATGGCCTGCCTGGCCACCTCGTGGAAGGCGATGTGCTGGGCCGTGTGCCTGGCCGCCGTGGCCAGGGGGATGGCCGAGACCACCATCTCCGGGAAGCGCGCGGCCCAGTCCAGCACCTGCATCCCGCCCATGGAACCGCCGATGACGGCCAGGAGCCTCTTGACGCCCAGATGCTCGAGGAGCGCCCGCTGGGCGCGGACCATGTCGCCGATGGTCAGCACCGGGAACGAGAGTCCCCAGGGGGCGCCCGTGGCCGGGTTGACGCTGGCCGGGCCGGTGGAGCCCATGCACCCGCCGAGCACGTTGGAGCAGACCACGAAATATTTGTCCGTGTCGATGCCCTTGCCCGGCCCGACCATCACCTCCCACCAGCCGGGTTTGGGGTCGGAAGGCGAGTAGACCCCGGCCGCGTGGGAGTCGCCCGTGAGCGCGTGGCAGACCAGCACGGCGTTGGAGCCGTCCGGGGAGAGCTCCCCGCAGGTTTCGTAGGCCAGGGTCACGGGGCCGATCTGGGCGCCGCTTTCCAGGGGGAAGGGGTCGTTCTGGGCGAAGGTGAAGAAGCGCTTCTCCACCTGCCCCACGCCCGCGCCGTCCAGGGAGTGCTGTACGTATTCGCTCATGGTGCGCCAGCTCCCTCAGGGGTTGTCCAGGCTGGCAAGGGCCGCGCCCACGCGGGCCTCCAACACTGTCAGGAGTTCGCGCGCCGCGCCCGGGCGGGCCTCCCTGGCGGCCTCCTCCAGTTGGGCCGAGGCCTTCTCCACCGCGGTGGCGCAGACCACGGAGGCCATGCCCTTGAGGGTGTGCGCGCCCTTGGAGGCCTCCCGCATGTCCTGCCCGGCCACGGCGCCCCGGATCTTCTCCAGGCAGGCCGGGGCGTTCTTGCGGAAGAGTTCCAGAAGCTCGGGCAGGAACTCCTGCATGCCCGCGAAGCGCTGGGCCTGGAGCTCCGTGTCGAAGGGCCGCGCGGATTCCAGGCGGGCCTGGCCGCTTCTCGTGCGGCACTGCTCCCCGCCCCGGTAGGAGCTTGTGATCTCGCGCACGGTGCGGTCGAAGGCCTCAAGGTCCAGGGGCTTGGAGAGGTAGGCGTTCATGCCCGCCTCCAGGAAGCGCTCCTGGTCGCCCTTCACGGCGTGGGCCGTGACCGCCACGATGGGAATGGTCGGGTCGAAGGCCGAGCCGTCGTGGGCGCGCACGGCCATGGTGGCCTCCAGGCCGTCCATCTCGGGCATGGACACGTCCATGAGCACCAGGTCGAAGCAGCCCTTGGCCAGGGCCTCCAGCGCCTGCCTGCCGTTGGACACGGCGCGCACCTCGTGGCCGCGCATGCGCAGGAACTTCACGGCGAAGCGCTGGTTGAGCTCGTTGTCCTCGGCCAGCAGGATGGAGAGGGCCTTGTGCCGGGGCTCCTCGGGCCGCGCCCGGGGGAGCTCTTCCCTGCCCGGCCCGTCCTCTGACATGAGTTCGGCCAGGATGGAGAAGCTGAAGCGCGAGCCTTTGCCGAGCGTGCTCTCCACCGCGATGGACCCGCCCAGCAGGTCCACCAGGCGCTTGCAGATGGCCAGGCCCAGGCCCGTGCCGCCGTAGGACTTGGTGGTGGTCAGGTCGGCCTGGGTGAAGGTGTCGAAGATCACCCCGAGCTTGTCCTCGGCGATGCCGATCCCCGTGTCCTCCACGCAGAAATTGATGGTGGCGAAGGTGCTGCCCGCGTCGTCGACCATCCTGCCGGGGCTCGGCCAGACCCTGAGCGTCACGGAGCCCTGGCGGGTGAACTTGATGGCGTTGCCCGTCAGGTTGACGAGCACCTGCCTGAGCCTGTCGGGGTCGGAGAAGATGCGCCTGGGCGTCGCCGGGTCGATCTCCAGGGAGAGCTTGAGCCCCTTGCGCTCCGCCGGGATGGCCATGGTGCGCACCGTGGCGTTGAGCGAGGGCCAGAGGTCGAAGGGGTCGATCTTCAGGTCCACCTTGCCCGCCTCGATCTTGGAGAGGTCCAGGATGTCGTTGATGATGGCCAGGAGCGCCTGGGAGGCCGTCTCCACGTCGCTCAAGAGCTCGCGCTGCTCGGGCCTGAGCGGGCTCTCCATGAGAAGCCTGGTCATGCCGACGATGGCGTTCATGGGCGTGCGGATCTCGTGGCTCATGTTGGCCAGGAACTCGCTCTTGGTGGTGCTGGCGCGCTCGGCAGCCTCCTTGGCGGAGCGCAGCTCCTCCTCCAGGCGGCTGTTTTCCGTGATGTCCTCGGCCAGCCCGACCAGGCGGTAGATGGCCCCGGACTCGTCGCGCACCGGGAAGGCCCTGGCCCAGGCCCAGCGGACCGAGCCGTCGGGCCGCACCACCCGGAAACGCTCCGAGAACTTCTCGCCCGTGACCCTGAGCCTGCGCATGGCATCGAGCATGCGGTCGCGGTCCTCGGGGTGGACGGTGCGCACGAAGAGCGAGGGGTCCTCGTACATTTCAGTGGCGGGCCTGCCCCAGATGTCGGGGAAGGCCGGGGAGACGTAGAGGATCTTCTCGGTGGCCACCTCGCGCACCCAGAACACCTCGCGGATGTTCTCCACCAGCTGCCTGAAGCGCGCCTCCGAGGACTTGAGCCGCTGCTCGGCCATGACGCGCTCGGTGATGTCCGTCACGGCCGAGAGCATCACCGCCCCCGTCTCGCGCTGGTCCACGGCCAGGGAGTGCACGGACGCGCACACGGCCTTCCCGTGCGGGCCACGCAAGGTGAGCTCGCAGGACTGGGGCGTCCTCTTCTCGAACACGTTCGTCACGTGCCGCTGGAACACCCCCCGGCTTCCCGGGGCCAGGCAGGCATGCAGGGACTTGAACGCCATGTTCTCCGGGGCCTCGCCGAACAGCCCCGCCGCAGCCAGGTTCGCCTCCAGGATGAGGCCCTCCCTGTCCAGGACGAAATAGCCAAGGGGAGCGAGCGAATGAAGCTGGCGGTACCACTCGAGGGAGCGCTCGAGTCCGGCGCCGCGCCGTTCGAGTTCCTCGTTGCGGGCCAGGGCTTGTTCCACCAGCCGCCGCAGGGCTTCCAGGCGTTCCCCGGCCGTGGCCGGATCGAGATCGTTCAGGAGCGCTTCGGCCCGCGCTCGCAGGGCCGTGTCCGAATCGTTGCTACTGCCGGTCATTTTGTACTCCGCATCGCCGACGCCGACGGCGCGGGGAGACGCCGCAAGGCCCGTATTCCGGGCCTGCGCCCCCCTGCGCATCAATTTTGCCTCATCACACTTTTTCGGCAAAAGCTCAACCGGGAGCGGAAGAAAAGCCGCTCCCTCCGCCGGTTTTCATGGATGACAACCGGCCCCCCTTGGGGCTATCCAGCCCTTTCATCCCACCCAAGGAGCCCACATGAGAAGCCACCTGATGACCGGAGGGATCGAGAAGGCCCCGCACCGTTCCCTGCTCCACGCCCTGGGGCTCACCCGCGAGGAGATGAAGCGGCCCCTGGTCGGGATCGTCAATTCCGCCAACGAGGTCGTGCCCGGACATATCCACCTGGACACCATCGCCACGGCCGTGAAGGCGGGCGTGCGCATGGCCGGGGGCACCCCCCTGGAATTTCCCGCCATCGGCGTGTGCGACGGCCTGGCCATGAACCACGCGGGCATGCGGTTCTCCCTGCCCAGCCGCGAGTTGATCGCCGACTCCATCGAGATCATGGCCACGGCGCACCCCTTCGACGCGCTCGTGCTCATCCCCAACTGCGACAAGACCGTCCCGGCCATGCTCATGGCCATGCTGCGCCTGAACATCCCGTCCGTGCTCGTGTCCGGCGGGCCCATGATGTCCGGCTCCTTCGGGGGCAAGCCCGTGGACCTGATCAGCGTGTTCGAGGCCGTGGGCCGCGTGAAGACCGGCGAGATGACCGAGGCCGAACTCGACGACCTGGAGACCCGCGCCTGCCCGGGCTGCGGCTCCTGCTCGGGCATGTTCACGGCCAACTCCATGAACTGCCTGGCCGAGTCCATCGGCCTGGCCCTGCCCGGCAACGGCACCATCCCGTCCGTTTCGGCCGAGCGCGTGCGCCTGGCCAAGAACGCGGGCATGAAGGTCATGGAGCTCCTGGAAAAGGACATCAAACCCCGCGACATCGTCACCGAGGCCGCCGTGTCCAACGCCGTGACCATGGACATGGCGCTCGGCTGCTCCACCAACACCGTGCTGCACCTGCCCGCCATCTTCGCCGAGGCCGGAATCGACCTGACCCTGGACATCTTCGACAAGGTCAGCGCACGCACCCCCAACCTCTGCAAGCTCTCCCCGGCCGGACACCACCGCATCGTGGAGGACCTGCACCGCGCGGGCGGCATCCCGGCCGTGATGAACGCCCTGGTGGCGCGCGGGCTCATCGACACGAGCCCCATGACCGTCACCGGGCTCACCGTGGGCGAAAACCTCGAGCGCATCAAACCCGTGATCACCGACCCCGACGTGATCCGCGACGCCGCCCCCTACTCGCCCCAGGGCGGCATCGCCGTGCTCAAGGGCTCGCTCGCCCCGGACGGCGCGGTGGTCAAGCAGTCCGCCGTGGCCCCGGAGATGATGAAGCGCACCCTCACCGCGCGCTGCTTCGACTCCGAGGAGGACGCCTACAAGGCCATCCTTGCGGGCGAGATCAAGAAGGGCCAGGCCCTGATCATCCGCTACGAAGGCCCCCAGGGCGGCCCGGGCATGCGCGAGATGCTCTCGCCCACGGCGGCCATCATGGGCATGGGCCTGGGCTCGGACGTGGCGCTCATCACCGACGGGCGCTTCTCCGGCGGCACGCGCGGCCCGGCCATCGGCCACGTCTCCCCCGAGGCGGCCGAGGGCGGGCCCATCGGGCTCGTCCGGGACGGGGACACCATCGAGGTGGACATCCCGGCCCGCAGGCTGGACCTGATGGTCGGCGAGGAAGAGTTGAGCAAGCGCCGCGCCGCCTTCAAGCCCGTGGAAAAGCCCCAACCCTCGGGGCTGCTCAGGCGCTACGCCCGGTCGGTGAAGTCCGCGGCCCACGGCGCGGCGTACAAATAGACAGCTTCGCGGGCATCACCGCCCACTTGAAATAATCGAAGGCCCCTTGATCCGCTTGAGCGGATCCAGGGGCCTTCGATTCGTTAGATAATTATCCTTGTCGCCGCTAGCCCAGATTCTTGGCCACGAAATCCCAGTTGGCCAGCTTCTCGATCACGTCCTTCACGTAGTCCGCGCGCCGGTTCTGGTAGTCCAGGTAGTAGGCGTGCTCCCACACGTCCACGGTCCAGAGCGGTTTCTGGCCGTTGACCATGGGGTTCATGGCGTTGGGGGTCTTGACCACCTTGAGCTGCGTTCCTTCGGCCACCAGCCAGGCCCAGCCGCTGGCGAACTGGGTCATGGCCGCGTCCAGGAAGGCCTCCTTGAACTTGTCGAAGGAGCCGAAGGAGGTGTTTATGGCGTCGGCCAGCTTGCCCGAGGGCGCGCCGCCTCCGCCTTTCTTCAGGCCCGAAAAGTAGAAGGTGTGGTTCCAGGACTGGGCCGAGTTGTTGAAGAGCCCCATGGCGGCCGCGTCCTTGGCCGCGTCCAGGAACACCTTCTCCAGGCTCATCCCGGCCGAGGGCTTGTCGGCCAGGGCCTTGTTCATGTTGTCGTAGTAGGCCTTGGTGTGCTTTCCGTAGTGGAACGAGAGGGTCTTGGCCGATATCACGGGTTCCAGGGCGTCCTCGGGATAGGGCAGGGCGGGGATGGGGAACACGGCTCCTCCTTGCGCTTGCGCGCCTTGCGGTGAAAATGCGCCCAGCGCGGCCATTGCGGCGGCCGACGCCGCCAGGGTGTTGAACTGCCTGCGGGTAAGGCCTTTCACGGTCTCAGGGTCCATCTGGGCCTCCGGTTGGCTCGGCCGCGCATGGGCGGCCGAAGATTTTGCATGGTCACTTTCATGCGCGACGCGGGCGAAGGTGTCAAGGCAGGCGGGAGGGAGCGGTTTCATGAAACCGATGCGGCGCGGGGCGTCATGCCCCGCCGGGTCCAGGGCTCAAGTCCTGGCGGCGGTCTCCGGGGGCAGCGCCTGCCGGGAAATCGGCGCGACTACCCGACCTTCGACCAAGGGGGCGCGCACATGCGGCGAGCCCCCGTTTTACCCGATGACAGAACACGGCCCCCCTGGCCGTGAAGACCGAGGTTATTTCAACGGACAACAGCAATCTGCGACAATACCGCGGGGTGCTGGAAGGGGACCAGCGCGTGGAGGCGCGCATCCCCGAAGGCCCTTTCAAGGGCCGCGCGGTCTGGGCGGATAACCTTTTCCCGGGCAAGCTGTTCAAGGCCGGGGACAAGGCCCTGGTGGCCCCGTTCACGGCCCTGACCGGAGCCTGGCTCACGAGCGCGGGAAAACCCGCCGCGCCAGCGGCCGGGAGGGGGTGAACGCCCGGCCCGGTTGCCCGCGAGCCGTTCGCCTCAGGGAGCGATGATCCTTTGGGCCATGGCCGCCATCTTGGCGTGGTGCGACCCCGCCCAGTAGACGCGCCCGCAGGACGGGCAGCGGGTGAACGCGTGGTAGTGCGCGCGGGTCAGGGGCAGAAGCAGGTGCAGCACGTCGGCCTTATGCGCGCGCCCCAGGGGGACGTTGCAGCGCACGCAAAGGCTCATGGGGTTTACAAGCGACGAAAGCCCGAAGAAGCGCACAACGTCCCGGGCCTGCTCCACGGGGTCGGCCAGCCGTACCAGCCTGCCCCACTGCACGGCCTTGCGCCGGAGCACGCCCCGGTCCATGGTCAGCACCACTCGCCCCTCGTCATGAGCGAGCCTTGCCAGGTCCGCGTCCTTTCTCGCGTTGTCGTAGGCCGTGTCGATGCCCAGAAGGCGCAGGTACGTGGCCAGCCTGCCAACGTTGACGTCGGCCAGGAACCTGAGCGCGCCCAGGGGTTCGCGCAGCGCGCCAGGCGCGGTCACGTCCACGGGCGGGGTCCCGGGCCGGACATGCACGGCCTGGCCCGGTTCAAGAAGCATGGAGAATCCCACGGGTTGCCCATCCGCCTCCAGGGAGTATACTTCCGTGTGCGGCACGCCCAGCGCCTCGACGACGTCCTTGACCGACGCCCGGCGCGTGACGGCGTAGGGCCTGCACCCGCCCCCGGCAAGCTCCTCGAGCTCACCGTGAAAATGGAGAATCGCCGTGTTCATGAACGGTTACGTTTTCGCTGTCCTTGGTTCGCTCTGCCTTGCCTGGGCCATAACAGGGCTTGCGCGCCACTACAACGTGCGCGCCCTTAAGGCCGGGCTTCCGCCCGAGTTCGCGGGCGTGTTCGACCCCGTGGAGTACGAAACCTCCCAGCGCTACCTGCGCGCCGGGGCCAGGCTCGAATGGGCGCGCGAGAGCTTCGACCTGGCCCTGGTGTGCGCCTTCGCCCTGGCGGGCGGGTTCGGCTGGCTGGACGCGCTTGTGCGGGATGCGGGCTTTGGCCCGGTGGCTTCCGGGCTCATGTTCCTGGGTGCGCTTTCCCTGGCCCAGTCCACCCTGGGGTTGCCCTTCGACGTCTACGGCACCTTCGTCCTGGAGGAGCGCTTCGGGTTCAACAAGACCACCTGGCGCGTCTTCGTCGCGGACCGGGTCAAGGGCCTGCTTCTCGGCGCGGTGCTGGGCGGGGCCCTCTTGGCTGCGGTGCTCTGGGCCTACGGCACGCTGGGCCCCCATGCCTGGCTCGCTGCCTGGGCCGTGATCGCTGCCTTCACCCTGGTGATGCTCGTGGTGGCCCCGGTGTGGATCCTGCCGCTCTTCAACCGCTTCTCCCCCCTGCCCGAGGGCGAGTTGCGCCGGGCCATCGAGGACTACGCCGCTCGCGCGGGCTTCAGCCTGGGGGGCATCTTCGTCATGGACGGCTCCAAGCGCTCGAGCAAGGCCAACGCCTTTTTCACGGGCATCGGCAAGCGCAAGCGCATAAGCCTCTACGATACGCTCATCGACAAGATGACGGTGGAACAGGTGGTGGCGGTGCTGGCCCACGAGATGGGGCACGCGAGGCTGGGGCACATCCGCAAGGGATTCGTGCTGGCCATGGCCAAGATGGGGCTCGTGCTCTGGGTGTTGCAGCTTTTCCTGGAGGGGGCGGCAGTGCAGCGGGCCTTCGGGGTGGCCGAGCCGTCGGCCTACGCGGGACTCGCGCTCTTCGGGCTGGCCTACCAGCCCCTGGCGCTTCTTCTGGGAGTGCTGGCCAACATGGCCTCCCGGCGCTTCGAATTCGAGGCGGACGCCTATGCGGCCCATGGCCCGGGAGGGGCCAAGGCCCTGGCTTCGGCGCTGGTCACGCTCTCCAAGGCCAACCTCTCGAACCTCACCCCGCACCCGCTCACGGTCTGGCTGCACTACAGCCATCCGCCCGTGGTGGAGCGCATCCGCGCGCTTACGACCCCATCCGCTTGACCGAGGCCGCGAACTCCATGGCCTGCCCGTAGCTCTCGGCGGCCAGCTCCGCCGGGATGCCGAGTTCGGCCAGGGCGCGCTCGAGCCCGGGCCAGTCGCCCTGCTCGAAGGAATGCGCCATCACGAGCCACGAGGCCATCGGCCCCTGGCCCGTTTCCAGGGCGCGCATCACGTCGTCGTCCAGGGGCAGCCCGGAGAGCACCTCGCTCATGGGCGCCTGGAGCAGCGCGTCCAGGAGCGAGAAGAGCCCCAACGTGAAGAGGTTCTCGGCGTCCGGGGCGGACCTGCCCAGGCCCTTGGCCGTGAGCTCGAAGAAGCGCGCGCGCTGGAGCGCCAGGAAGGACAACTCCTCGGACTTGCCCGAAGGCGAGAGGTCGGTCAGGGCGATGACCCGGAGCCAGTTCTTGAGCTGCTTCCAGCCGAGCACCATCACGGCCCTGGGCACGGAGAGCGTGGCCATCTTCTGCCCGTGCAGGGGGGAGTTGAGATAGCTGAGCAGCCGGTAGGTGATGGAGACGTCCGTGCGAATGGCCTCGCCCAGGGACTCCTCGTCGGGCTGGTCGGACTGGGTCAGGCGCAGAAGCTTGAGCCGCGCCAGCTCGTTGGAGGCGAGCCTGCGGCCGGGCACCACCTCGGGGCGCTTGAAGAAGTAGCCCTGGAACAGCGCGAACCCGAGCTTCTTGCAGAGCGCGAAGGCCTCGGCGTCCTCCACCTTCTTGGCCATGGCCGCGATCTTGCGCTCCTGCACGGGCTTGAGGAGTTCCGCCAGCTCCTCGGGCGAGGAGCCCAAGAAGTCGATCACCGCGATGTCGGCCACGTCCAGGAGCGCCTGGGCCTCGGGGCGCGCCCTGAAACCGTTCACGGCCACCATGCAGCCCTCGGCGCGAAGCGCGCGCAGGGCGTCCAGCAGGGCGTCGTCCAGAAGCACGGTCTCGTCCACCTGCACCACGGTGCGCGCGGCGGGCAGGGCGTAGGGGGCCTTGTCCAGGATGGTGCGCCGCCCGAAATTGACCATGATCTTCTGCCCGCCCGAGAGGTCCCCGGGCTGCCACTGGAAGGCCCCGGCCAGCACGGTCAGGGTGGCGGCGTCCATGTCCGCGAACACGGCCTGGGTCGAGCCCAAGGCCTGGCGGTAGAGCAGTTCGTGGCCGAACACGCTAAGCGAAGCAGTGAAAACAGGCTGGCGCGCGAACAGGGGCGGGGTGGGCATCGATTCCATGGTGCGGGCACACTATACGCACGAGCCCCAGGGCGCAACAGCGCCCTGGGGCGGCGGGAGGGCTATTCCAGCGGGCAGTATCCGTCGCTTATGGCCTGGCATTCCCTGAAGACCTTCACCGTGCAGCGGCAGCAGATTGAATAATCTATATGCTTGAGCACCTCTCGAAGCGCCTCTGCCTTGCTCTTGAACACCTGGTCGCGCCCCAGGCCCTGCATGCACCCGCCCCGGCGCAGGGTGTCCAGGACCTCCTGCTTGAGCGAGCAGAGGTAGAGCTTGCGGCCTTCCTTCTCCAGGCTGGACTCCTGGCGGAAGACCATCTCGCAGCCCGTGACGTCGATGAAGTTCACGCCGCTGGCCACCAGGATCACGTGCTTCTGCTGTCGCGACCCGGACAGGATCTGGTCCAGTTCCTCGGAGATGTGGCTCACGGCCCCGAAGAAGATGGAGCCGTCCAGGCGCAGGATCTTCACCTGGGGGCACTCGGGCAGGTCCCTGCCCGCCACGTTGGAGAGGTGGCGCTTGTTGCCCGCCACCTCCGGGGCCAGGGTGATGAAGTGCGGGTGCGAGGTGCGGTTCAGGTAGAAGAGCAGCGAGAGCATGACGCCAGCGAACAGGGCGAACTCCAGGTTGACGGCCAGGCACGACACGGCGGTGACGCCCATGACCAGGGACTCCTGGTTGCTGGTGCGCACCACGCGCTCGATGTCGCGCACGTGGATGAGCCCCCCCGCCACCACCAGGAGCGCCCCGGCCACGGCGGCCATGGGCAGGTGCGCCGTGAGCGGGGCCACCAGCAGCACGCACAGGGCCACGGCCACGGCCGAGAACACTGCTGCCATGGGCGTCTTGGCCCCGGCCTGCACGTTCACCCCGGTGCGCGTGAACGACCCGGACGAGGCGTAGGCCGAGAAGAAGCTGCCCGCCATGTTGGAGAGGCCCTGGCCGATGAACTCCTGGTTGTTGTCGAGCTTCTGGCCCGTGCGGGCGGCCACGGCGCGGGCAATGGCCACGGCCTCGGCCAGCCCCAGCATGGCAACCGCCAGCGCGCCCGGCACCAGGTCGCCCGCCGAACTGAGCCCGGCCAGCGGCCAGGAGAGCGGCGGCAGCCCGCCCGGCAACGCCCCGGCCATGGCCAGGCCCTCGGCCTCGCCGCCCAGGGCCCAGGCCAGGGCGCTGGCCGCCACCATGGCGAAGAGGAGCCCGGGCAGGCGCGGATGGCGCTTGCGGAAGTAGAGCGCCACGCCGAGCGCGGTCAGGCCCACGGCCAGCGAGGCCGGGTTGGCCCTGGCCGCCGCCCCGGGCAGCGCGCCTAAAAGCGCGCCCACGCCGCCCCGGGGCAAGGGCACGCCCAGGAGGTGGCTCATCTGCCCGAGCGCGATGAGCACGGCCGCGCCCGCCGTGAAGCCCGTCATCACTGCCTGGGACACGAAGTTGATCAGCCCGCCCATGCGGGCAACGCCGAGCATCAGCTGAAAGGCCCCGGCGAGCAGCGTGAGCGAGAGCGCGAGCCCCACGTAGGCCGGGCTGAACGGTTCGGCCATGACCGAGATGTTGGCGAAGACCACGATGGAGATGGCCGTGGTGGGCCCGGAGATCAGGTGGTGGCTGGAGCCGAAGAGCGCGGCCAGGATGGTCGGCACGATGGCCGTGTACAGGCCGTATTCCGGGGGCAGCCCGGCCACCAGGGCGAAGGCCACGCCCTGGGGCAGCACGATGACGGCCCCGGTGAGCCCGGCGATCAGGTCCGCCTTCAGGGAGGCCTTGTCCAGGCGCTCGCGCCAGACGCAGCACTCGGGGAGCTTCAGGCGGCCCTTGACGGCGTCGAGCACTGATCGCAACTGGGACATGGCGGCTCCGGGGAGGAAATTGAGCCTTCCCAGTTACCTCTCCCGAGCTTTTTTGGCAACGCCCGTCAGTCTGTGCCGGGCAACTCGTCGATGGCGGCCCAGGCCCCCTCGAGCCTGCCGATGAAGTGCGCCAGGCCCTTCTGCCTCTCCTCGCCGTCGAAGCGCAGTCCCAGGGTGTAGTGGCGCTTGAGCTCCTTGAAGTTCATGAGCGTGGCCGCCACCGTGGCCGCCTCGTCCATGTCCAGGAACATGCGCAGCGTGAGCTGGTCGCCGGTCATCATGTTGAAGACCTTGCCCTTGTCCTTCCAGTCCACGATGACCCTGCACCCGCCGAGGCTTATGTCCGTGACCATGCCGGGGGTGCGGAAGTAGCCGTTGGCCACCTCGGCGGGCAGCAGGCAGCGGGTGCGCTTGTGCTCGCGGTACTGCAGGCCCTCCACGTTGGGCGGGTAGGCGAAGACCAGGAGCGGCGCTGGTTTGAGCACGAAGGAGAGGATGACCGAGGTGAACGCGTAGACCGTGCCGCCGTCGCGGAGCCTGACCACCACCTCGCCGCCGGGGCGCAGGTGGTTCTGGATGCCGGGCACCAGGGGCAGCCGGGCGATGACGAAGGAGTACTGCTCCACGCCGATGACCACGGACTTGTACTTCTGCCCGTTCATGGAGAACTGGACCAGGCAGGGCTGCCCCGTCCTGAAATCCACCTGGTAGCCCGGGCCGCGCATCCTGCGCGGCTGCGCCCCTTCCGTCTGGTTGCCCATCAGCGCCGGCCCCCCCGCCGGTTCACAGCCAGATGCCCTCGTCCGGCGGGGGCATCTCCGCAGGCTCCACGTGCCTGACGATCTCGTACCCCGAACCCCGCCCTATGCCTTCCATACGCAGGATGGACACCCTACGCGGCTTCACCGGCATCTTGTCCGGCCCCCTGAACACCACCACGTCGGGCTGCAGGGGCTGCATCTCGTTGTGCCCCACCACCACGGCGTAGCAGCCGTTGCGCAATTGGACCACGCTCGAGGGCGGGTACACGCCCACGCAGGAGATGAACCGGTCCAGCACGCCCGCCGCGAAGGCGCCGCCCCTGCTCTCGTAGAGGGTCCGAAGCGCCCGGTGCGGGCTCAGGCGCACGCGGTAGACCCTGTCGCTGGTCAGCGCGTCGTAGACGTCCAGCACCGAGAGGATGCGCGAGATTCCGCCGATCTGTGCGCCCTTGAGATTGCCCGGATAGCCGCTGCCGTCAAGGCGTTCGTGGTGCTCGAGGATGCCCCTGGCCACGCACTCGGCGATGCCCGGGTGGTTCTTCACGTACTCCCAGCCGAGCACCGTGTGCCGCTTCATGGCCGCGTACTCGGCGTCGGTGAGCGCGCCGGGCTTGTTCACCAGCTCCTGCGGCAGCAGGCACTTGCCCACGTCGTGCAGCAGCCCGGCGAGCCCGAGCTCCTGGAGCTGGCCGTCGGGCAGGCCCAGATGCTTGCCGAAGAGCACGCCCATGGAGGCCACGTTGACGCAGTGGGTGTATGTGTATTCGTCATACGCCTTGAGCACGGAGAGCAGCCGCAGCACGCTGCCGTTGGCGTTCACGGTGGAGACGAGCCTGCCCACCAGCCGCCTGGCCTCCTCCAGCTCCAGCCCGCGCCCCTCCTCCGCCGAGCCCAGCACACGCCTGGCGCAGTGCACCGCGTGGCCGAAGAGCTTGCGAGCGAAGCGCAGGGTGTTCTTCTGGTCCGAGGGAGGGGGCACGGCCGTGGGGACGGGGTCCCTGGGAGGTTCGGGCTCTCGCGGCGCGGGGGGTTCCTCGGGCGGAAGCGGCGCGGCCGGTTCGGGCTCCACGTCCAGGCCCTTGGAGAGGTCGATCTCCACCGTGCCCACGCCATAGGCCTTGAGCCGCTCGATGGTCTGTTCGTCCTTGACCAGGCCGATGCGCGAGGAGAGGAAGGGGTGGTCGAACCAGGAGAGGTCGATGCGCGCGACGAACATCCCCGGGCGCAGCTTTCCCGCCGGAATCACTTTGGTGGCGGCCACGTCGCGCCCCGGCCTCAGAACAGCCCGGAAGCCGGATGGACGTCCACTTCGTCCGGCTCCACGGGCCGCTCTATCTCGAATTCCCTGCGCCCCAGCTCGCCGCAGAGCCGCCAGGTGTCCACGCGCCGCCTGGTCACGGGCCTGCGGTCGCGGTCGCAGAAGACCAGCACCTCGGGGTAGAGCGGCTTGCCCGGGGTCTGGCGCGTGACCCAGGCGTAGCAGCCGTTGCGCAGCTGCACCACGCTGAAGGCGGGATAGATGCCGAGGTTCTTGATGAAGACGTCCACCAACTGCTCCGGGAAGGCCTTGCCGCGCAGCCCGAAGAGCGTGCGCAGGGCCATGGGGGGCGATATCCTGGCCCGGTAGACGCGATCCGAGGTCAGGGCGTCGTAGATGTCCACCACGCTGACGATGGAGCTCAGGCAATGGATGTCCCCGCCCGAGAGCCCCGCGGGGTAGCCCGTGCCGTCCAGGCGCTCGTGGTGCTCGAGCACGGCCCGGAGCGCGGGCTCCGGCACGCCCCCGCCCCGGCGCAGGTGGTCGTGGCCCAGGCGAGGGTGGAGCTTCATGCTCTCGAACTCCTCGTCCGTGAGCGGGCCGGGCTTGGAGACGATCCCCCTGGGCAGCAGGCACTTGCCCACGTCGTGCAGGATGCCCGCCAGGCCCACCTGCTCCAGGTCCTCGTGTTCGAGTTCCAGGGAACTGCCGAGAAACACCGACAGGGCAGCCAGGTTCAGGCAGTGCGTGTATGTGTAATCGTCATACGATTTGAGTGACAAAAGCACGTGCAGCACGTTTTCGTTGCTCTTGGCCACGTCCACGAGCCTGGAGACCAGCGGAGTGATCTCGTCCAAGGGGACGCGCTCGCCCCTGGAGACGCTCTCGATGAGGCTCCTGGTGACGTCCATGGCCTGGGCGTGGAGCTTGCGCGCGAAGCGGGCGGTCCTCGCGAGGTCGGACGCGGGGGGGCAGGGAGGCATGCGCAAGGCGGCGTGGACAGGCGCGAGCCCGGCGTCCCCGGCCATGGGCGGGGCTTCCTCGCCGGCCCCGTGGTGGGAGGTGTCCACTTCCACGTGGCTCACCCCGAGGCGCTTGAGCTCCTCGATGAGGCCCTGGTCGCGCACCACCCCGAGCCGCGTGCTCAGGAAAGGATGCCTGAACCACGACAGGTCGAAGGAACTGACGAACATGCCGGGCTTGAGGCTTTCCAGGGGGATGCGCTTGATCATCGAAGCTTCCCGCGAGTACGGATTGCAGCCTGGAGAGGGCTTCACCCCGACATTATCCGCTACCGCATCCCCACCGCAATGCGTGTTTCCCGCAAATGCCCGGCGGGGCTCAGGAACTCCCCCCTGTCAGGGCAGGGCGGGGCCTCCCTTGAGGTAGTGCGAGACCGCCATGATGGTGTTCACGTAGGTCTGGGAGTGGTTGTAGCGGAAGAGCGCGTCGCGCAGGGTGGATTCGTCCTCCAGGTTGCCGGTGAACCCGTGCTGGCGGAGATAGTTGCCCATGGAGTTCACGGCGTCGCGCACGGCGAAGATGTCCACCCGGCCGTCGCCGTCGCCGTCTCGCCCGAAGTGCAGGATGCTCGTGGGCATGAACTGGCTCACGCCGATGGCCCCGTAGATGGACCCGGGCATGGCGGCCGGGTCCAGGCCGTTGTCGCGCGCGTACTTCATGAGCGCCCGGAGTTCCTTGTAGGCCCAGGAGGCCTTGTCCGCGGCCTGGGCGTCCAGCCAGGCCCGGCGGTCCGGGGTGACGTTCTCGCCCGCGAGCGAGGCCATGACCTTGGCCGCGCTGGTGCAGGCGGCCATGCTGGCCAGGTTGTTCAAGGCCAGGTTGTCGCCCAGGAACTTGCCCACGCGCGTCTCCACCGTGAGAAGCCCAACCGTGACCGTGGGCGGCACGCCGTAGCGCTGGCGGACCTCCTCCAGCACGGCCTGGTTGGCCTGGAAGAACTCCTTGGCCTCGGCCAGGCGCTCGGGCTTGAGGATCACCTCGTACATGTCCGGCGGGCCCTTGTCGGCCAGGGCCTTGAGCGTGGCGGACGTCTCGGCCGGGGCCTTGGCGCGCTCCTGGCGGGCCAGGGCGAGGAGGTCCGGGCTCGGACGGCCGTCCTCGGGCAGGTTGTGGTCGCGCTGGAAGGCCCGCACGCCGTTGCGGAACACGAAATCCGGCCGCCCCGTCACCTGGCCGAAGTAGTAGCCCAGGGCCGAAAGCCGGGTCTGGAGCTCGCGGACCACGTCCGAGCCGTACTTCTTGGTGTACATCTCCAGGAGCTTGGTGCCCATGGGCGTGGGCGTGAAGGCCACGCCGGGCTTGGCGAACGCGGCCGAGACGTCGGCCTGGGGCACGCCGTCGGCGACGAGCCGGGCCTTCACCGCGTCGAAGTCCCCGGCCAGGGCCGGGGCCGCGGACAGGGCAAGGGCGAGCGTGAGCAGGGCGAGCAGGCGCATGAGGGGTCCTCCGTTGGTCATCCGGCCGAGAGCATCTCGCCGAGGTCCAGGACGAACGCGCGGCCGTCCTCCATGGCGCAGGCCAGGTGCAGGCCCTGGCCGCTCCAGCGCACGGCGGTGACCGGGCTGCCCGGCTCCGCGTCCAGGTGGTAGGCGGCGAAGCGCTTGAGCTCGGCCAGGAGCAGGGTCCCGTCGTCGAAGCCGCAGGCCGCGAAGGGGATGCGCGGGTTGGCCGAGAGCGCGGTCATGCGCGTGTCCTCGCGCACGGCGAAGGCCACGGGCAGCGGGTTCTCCTGGAAGCACCCGGGCACGGGCCAGCAGACCACGGCCTTGGTGCCGCTGTGCAGCAGGTGCGAGCCGTCGTGGGCCCAGGCCAGGCTGCCCGGCTTGGCCGGAAGCCCGGAGAGCCCGAAGACCTTGCGGGTCTCGAGTTCGATGATGTTCACGGCCTTTTCCTGGTGCCCCAGCGCCAGGTAGGAGGCGTCCGGCGAGAACGCGGGCGCGAGGCTAAGCCCCGGCAGGTCGAGCTCCACTGGCCTGGACGAGTCCTCCAGGTCCCAAAGCGACACCCCGCCCGGGCGCGTCACCGCGAGCACGCCGCCCGCCGGGCTCACGGCCAATCCCGAGACGGTCGCCGAATGCGGGCCGAGCACGGCCATGGACCCGGCGGCCAGGTCCAGCACGGCCACCTCGCGCCCGAGCGACGCGGCCAGGATGGTCCCGTCGGCGCTCGTTGCCATGTGCTCCACCCAGGCCCCCTTGGCCCGGGTGACCTCGGCCGTCTCGCCCGAGGGCGACACGTAAGCCACGAGCCCGTCGTCGCCCCCGGTGATCCAGCCCCCGGACGGGTGCGCGGCCACGCTCAGGCACGAGCCCTGGTGCACGGTAAAGAACTCGGCCCCGCCGCCGGGCAGCGAGACCACGGCCAGGCGGCCGTCCGAGAGCGCGAAGGCGGCGCTGCCCGCGTCGGCCGAGAAGGCGGCCTGCTCGATGTAGGCGTCCAGCCGCCACTGCCTGAGGCCCGGGGAGACGATCTCGGGGACGTTCATACGCGCACCTGGCAGTCGCGGAAGGCGATCTGGAGGGCCAGGGTGTCCAGGCCCTTGCCGATGAACACGGCCTTGCTCACGCGCTTCTCCCCTTCCTTCCAGGGCTGGCCGAAGCCCATCTCCAGGAGCATGTGCACGCCCTGGAACACCAGGCGCTGGTTCTCGCCGGGCACGTCCAGGATGCCCTTGCAGCGCAGCACGCTCTGGCCGTGGGTGTTCAGGTAGCCGCCGATCCAGGCCTTGAATTTCTCGAAGTCGATGGGACGCTCGGCCGTTATGGACACCGAGCCCACGTGGTCGTGGGAGTGCTCGTGGGCGTCCTCGTCCAGGAGGTCCGGCTCAACGTCCAGGAGCTTGGCCAAGTCGAAGGAGCCCCGGCCGAGCACCTTGTCCAGGGGCACGGCGCAGCGCTCGGCGGTCATGACCTCGGCCCTGGGGTTCAGCTTGCGCACGGCCTCGAGGGCCCGCGAAAGCCCCTCCTCGTCCACCAGGTCGGCCTTGTTCACGATCACGGCGTCCGCGAAGACCACCTGCTCCCTGGCCTGCTCGCTCGCGGCCAGCTGGGACTCGAAGTGCCTCGCGTCCACCAGGGTGATCACCGCGTCCAGGGCGGCGCGCTCCCGGGTCTCCTGGTCCAGGAAGAAGGTCTGGATCACGGGGGCCGGGTCGGCCAGGCCCGTGGTCTCGATGAGCATGCCGTCCAGGCGGCCCTTGCGCCGGATGAGCCCGCCCACCACGCGGATCAGGTCCCCGCGCACGGTGCAGCAGACGCAGCCGTTGTTCATCTCGAAGACTTCCTCGTCGGTGTGGGCCACGAGCTCGTTGTCGATGCCCACCTCGCCGAATTCGTTGACGATCACCGCGTACCGCTTGCCGTGGTTTTCGGTGAGCACGCGGTTGAGAAGGGTCGTTTTCCCGGCTCCGAGGTAGCCGGTGAGGACAGTGACGGGAATGGGGAGCATGAGGCCTCCGGGTAGTTTTGCGCGAAGGCCCTAGCTAGTGCCCGCGCCCTGCCCTGTCAACCTGGACGGACGGGGCGGGGCTCACGCCCGGCTCACTCTTCGGACGGAGCGAGCTTCACACGGGTTTCGTAGAAGGGCGTCCCGCGCCCGAGCGCGCTCTCGCGCGCGGGCACCACCCGGTTGACGCCGTGCCCGGCCGCTATCCAGCCGCCCCTGCGGCACAGGCATACGTCGCGGCGCTGGCGCGGGTCGAACACGGCCAGCACCTTCACGCGCCCGAGCTCGCTCTCGAGCCACGCCGGGGCGTCGTCCAGGAGACCCATGGAGCGCCCGGTGTCCGGGTGTACGCGGGCCTCGGCCAGGGGGGTATGCTCGGCCAGGGTCAGCTCCGAGCAGAGGTGCGCGGGGCTGCCCGTGGTGAGAAGGCGCAGGGGGTAGCCGCCGTCGCCCCCGGCCCGGGCCTGGGGCAGGGCCTCGCCGTCCGAGCCCAGGAAGCGGAAGCGGCCCGAGGGAGTCGGGAACGCGCCCTGCGCCCAGGGGACCATGGGCGCGTCCGGGTCGCGCAGGGGGCCGCGCCGGATGTCGTCCAGGGTGAACCCCTTGTCCAGGAGCGGCTTGCAGATGACCTCCAGCCACTGCTCGAGGGGCTTCACGTACTCCCCCGCGAAGGGGAAGCGCCGGGCCAGGTCCTGGTAGATGTCGAACTGGGAGCGGCACAGGCCCAGGGGTTCCATGGCCTTGTTCACCGGCCCCACGTAGTGGTGGCCGTAGGAGGCCGCCACGTCGTCCTCCTCCAGGAAGGTGGCGCAGGGCAGAAACAGGTGCGAAAGCCTCGCCGTGTCGTCCATGAAGTGGCCCATGTAGGCTACGAACTCCCGCGAGGCCACTGCCCGGGCCACGGCGTCGCTGTCCGGGGCCATGCACGCGGGGTTGGCCGCGCTGACCACCATCACGCGCACGGGCGGATCGGAAGCGCCCTCCAGGCCTTCGGCGATGCGCGCCATGGAGAGTTTGCGCCTGGGCGGGTGGAGGTCCTCGCCCCAGACGGACTGGTCGTAGGGGCCGTACTCCTCGAAGCCCTGGCTCACGCCGCCGCCGGGCACGCCGATGTTGCCGCTTACGGCGCAGAGCGCGTCGATGGCCCGCACGCCAATGTCCGCGTGCACGTGGCGGTGCAGGCCCCAGCCGAGCAGGATCGCGGCCGGGGTCTCGCGGCAGAGCGCCTTGGCCAGGGTTGCGGGCACGCCCGGGTCCACCCCGGCCAACTGGGCGTGCCCGGCCACGGTGCTCGAAAAGGCCAGCTGCCGCAAACCCTCGAAGCCCTCGGTGCGCGAGGCGATGAATTTCCTGTCCTCCCAGCCGTTCTCCAGGGCGGCCCGGATGGCCCCGAGGGCCAGGTGAACGTCCGCGCCGGGCCTTACCTGGACGTAGCGGTCGCAGAGCGCCAGGCTCTCGCTGGCCACGGGGTCGACGAGCCAGATGCGCCCGCCGTCCTTGCGCACCTTGGCCAGGATGCGCGTCAAGCCGAACTGGGTGGCCGCCGGGTTGCGGCCCCAGAGCACGACGGTGCTGGCGTTCAGGTGGTCGAGCGGGTCGTGGGACACGCGCCCGCCGAAGTCCCGGGCCATGGCCGCGAAGGCCGTGCCGCTGCACAGCGACCCGGCAAGCCCGGTGACCCCGCCCAGGAGCGCGTAGAAGCGGGCGTTAAGGAGCTTGAGCGCCGTGCGCTCGCCGTAGCCCTGGTAGTGCAGGACGGACTCGGGGCCGGACCGGGCCACGGCGTCCTTGAGCCTGTCCGCAAGCAGGTCCAGGGCCTGGCCCCAGCCGATGGGCCGCCAGGAGGAGCCCTCGCGCAGCATGGGGGAGAGCACGCGCTCCGGGCTGTGCACCCGGCGCAGATAGTCCTTCATCTTGACGCAACACCCGCCCTTGTTGACCGGGTGCGCGGGGTTGCCGCGCAACCCCGTGACGCGGCCGCCCTCCACGCAGGCCACGAGGCCGCAGGCGCTGGGGCAGTCCCGGGTGCAGGTGGTGACGATCTCGCTTTTCACTGTGATTCTCCAAATTTGTAATTTCCATACACCAAGTCCGTGCGGATCGCCAGCCTTGCCGCGCGAGGTACTTGCCCTGGACCAGCCGGGGGCGGGTGTCCGCCCCGGACCCGTCATTTAGCTTCGCTGGCTTCACCCTTGACCCTCCCACGGCTTGGGAGTAGCCACGCCGGATGCCTGAAACCCCTCGCCAGGAACGCTCGGCCCTGAGCCAGGCCCTGCCCATCGTGCTCGGATACCTGCCCGTGGGCTTCGCCTACGGCGTGCTGGCCGTGAAGGCCGGGCTGTCGCTGGCCAACACCGGGCTCATGTCCGTGCTGGTCTTCGCGGGCTCTGCCCAGCTCATCGGCGTGGACATGATCGGCGCGGGCGCGCCGCCCTTGTCCGTGATCGCCACGACGTTCATCGTGAACCTGCGCCATCTGCTCTTCTCGGCCGCGCTCTCGCCCTACCTTGCGGGCTGGCCCAGGCGGCGCATCGCGCGCTTCTGCTACCAGCTGACGGACGAGACCTTCGCCCTGCACGCCACCAGGTTCAACAATCAGCAACGATCCGTGACGAAGACCCTGGCCATCAACGCCCTGACCCACTCGGCCTGGGTGGCGGGCAGCGTCGCGGGCGCGGTGGCCGGCGGGTTCGTTCCGGACGTGAAGCCGCTCGGGCTCGATTTCGCCCTGCCCGCCATGTTCGCGGTGCTCCTGGTTGGGCAGCTTCTTAGCCCGGCGCACGTGCTGGCAGCCGTGCTGGGTGCGGGGCTGGCCCTTGTCCTCTCCCAGACCCCGGCCGCGCCCTGGGCCGTGCTCACGGCGGCCGTGGTTGCCGCCGGGGTGGCCTCGCTCACGCCCTGGACGCGCGCCAAGGGCGCCCAGGCCGGCCGGTAGGCGTCGCCCCGGCTCCCGGCCTCCGGGCGCAAAGAACGCGCGGACAACTGCCCGGCGGGAGGCGAACTCGCCGATTCGCGGCGGCGCGGTTGGCCCGCCAAAGGACTCACCATGGACCAAGGCACGATCTTTCTGACCATCCTCGGCATGATGGCCGTGACGTACATCCCCAGGCTCGTCCCGGCGCTTTTCTTCTCCTCGCGGCCCATGCCCGAGCCCTTGCGGCGCTTCCTCTCGGTTGTGCCCCCGGCGGTGCTGGGCGCGCTTCTGGCGCAGTCGGTGCTCCTGGACGGCGGGCGGCTTCACCTGAGCGCGGACAACGTCTTCTTCTGGGCCGCGCTGCTCACGGGCTTTCTGGCCTGGCGCTTCAAGGGGTTCTTCGGCCCGGTGCTGGCCGGGATGGCCCTGGTGGCCGGGGTCAGGCTTCTTTTCTAGACTCTTCTTCTCCCACTGTTGCGCGCCCCGGCCGGCCTCGTGTAGGATGGCCTCGAATCTTCCAGGAGGACCCAGCCCATGAGCATGGACCAGTTCACGCAGACGGTGGTCATTCGCGGCGATGAGTGCATGTACGACCCGGTGGCGGGCGTGGCCCTCATCCAGTGCGAGAAGTGCGGGCACATGAACCACGTGGAGGTGGAGGTGGTGGACGGCGAGGCCCGGTTCTACGGCTTTTCCTGCGAGAATTGCGGCACGTTCAATTCGCCCGACTGACACCCTTGCGGAGCGCCCCGCGCCGGGGTATCGCCCGGGCATGACCCACGAGGCTCACGCGACCGGGCGCGCTCCGCGCGTCCCACCGGGGTATCCAAAGGGCGAAGCCTTTTGGCCGCCGGAGGCTTCCCCTGCCTCGCGCCCCCGCGAACCGGGCGAACGGCGCGGCGAAGCCGCGCGCTCGAGCCCCCTTGCCCGTTCTCCGCGCGTCATCCCCGCCCTGCTCGCCGCCCTGGCCCTTCTCCTGTGCGCCTGCGCGCCCCCGCCCGAGGAGCGCCTGAAGCGCACGCGCATCCCCGCCGACCCCGCGCGCACCCTGGCGGAAATCTTCACGGCCTACCCCTTCTTCTCCACCGTCACCTGGACCTCGTATCCGCGCGACGGCGTGACCATGGCCCGGGTCACGGGCATCTTCGACCTGGACGCCCTGGTGCGCAAGACGTCGGGCACGCGGGTGTTCGCGGCCCGGGACCGCGCCGCGTTCGAAAAGGCCGGGGCCAACCTGGGTTTCGTGATGGAGTTCGCCTTGGAGAAGGGCGGCGAGCCCGCGCGCACGCTCATGAAGGCGCGCATCGCGGCCATGGGCTGGGAGCGTCCGGCGGAGCTTCCGGACGAGGCCGTGCTCATGGAGATCGTGCGGGGAGTGGCCGGGGAGGCCACCATGAAGGTGGTGCTGGACGCGGCGGACTACTGCCGCGAGTACGCGCCCACACGCCCCGGGCGCAACTGACCCCACGGCTCCCACGGGCTCCGCGTGCGCGACGCGATGCAGCCGCGTGCAGACCCGGGAAAAGGCGGGTCAGCGCGCGAAGGCGTCCTTGACCAGGCGCAGGAAGGCCTGGAGTGCGGCCTCGGTGGCGCGCTCGCCGTCCACCGTGAGCGAGGCCAGCCGGGCCACCGTGTTGCCGCGCGGGGTCGCGGCCTGGAGGAAGCGGTACTGCCTGGCCTGGCCGCCCGCCTCCACGGTGAGTTCCCACTCCCCCCCGTCGCGGGTCCAGCGCGCCGTGCGCCCCGGCCCGCCGAGCCCGGCGAGGTGGCGCTCGAAGCGCGCGAGGTTCAGGGCGCCCGAACCCGGAACCGTGACCCCCAAAAATTCCCCGTCTGCCGAAAGCACGGCCACCGGCAGGTCCAGAAGCGCCGCCGGAGGCCGTTCGCCGCCGGGCAACGGGGCGGGCTCGCCGAGCGCCGTTGTCACGGCCTTGTCCAGGCGGGGGCGCTCGACCCTCCGAGCCTGGGCGGCGGAAGGCCTGGGGGCGGGCGCGCGCGGCGCGGCCGCCGCCGGCCCAGCCTCGGCCATGCGGTCGGCCAGGGTGTCCAGCTTGGCCACCAGCTCGGCCAGCAGGGAGTGCGTCCTGTTCTGGAGCGAGAAAAGCCCCTCCATCAGGTGCTCCATGCGCGCAAGCGCGTCGGGCTGGGGATCGCGGGGCGGGAGCGGCGCGGCCCCCGTCCGCGCGGCAGGAACCTCGGGCGGGGGCGCGGCCTCGAACTCCTCCGACAGGCGGGCGCGCACGGCCTCCACGGAGAGCCCGCGCCCGAAGTGGTGCTTGATGCGCCTGCACAGTTCCAGGGAATCCGGCGCGAAGCGCATGGGCCTGCCCTGGCTGGCCACGCGCCAGAACTCCGGGAACTTGCGCCGGTAGCTCTTGATGGTGGTCACGGTGACGCCGAGCGCCTTGGCCAGGAGCTTGTGGGTCAGGGTGGGATCGGGCGGGGAGGCCATGGTCAACGCTTGTCGGCCAGCAGCAGGGCCAGGGCGGTGGTCAGCTTGACCACCTCGGAGTTGGAGGAGCGCACCATGTCCGCCAGGCGCGCGCACAGCGCGGTCAGGAGCTTGCAGCCGAGCGCGGGCTCGCGCGCCGCCAGGGAGAAGAAGGCGTCGCGGTCCGCCACGAGGAACGAGGACTCGGCCAGGGCCTCCACCGTGGCCGAGCGGGGGCAGTCCGACACCAGGCTCATCTCGCCGAACACGGGGCAGTTCTCCCCGGTGAGCGTGGCCAGCACCTTGCGGGCGTCGCGCGTGCCCAGGGCCTCCGCGTCCAGCCCGGGCAGGAGCATGGACTTGACCACGCGCACCCTGCCCGAGACCAGCACGAACATCTCCCGGCCGGGCTCGCCCTCGGCCACCACCACCGTGCCCGCCGGGTAGGAGCGCAGGGCGAAGAGCGCCTTGGCCAGCCCGGCCTCGCGGCCGTCCAGCCTCTCGAAGAGGCTTATGGATTCCCAGCGCACCTGGCTCATGGCGCGCGGTCCATGAAGAGGACCCCGTCGTAGCCGGAGAGGTCCTCCCCGGGGCCGGGGTTGAGCACCACCCTGTGGCCCTGCCTGCCCACGGCCGCGTCGCGCCCGGCGGCCTGGAAGAGCTCCATGATGTAGGCGTCCAGCGCCTGGGAAGCGTCCAGCACGTCCGAGAGGCGCAGCTCGCGCGGCAGCCTGCACACGGCCAGGGGCAATTCGCCCCCGCGCTCCATGCTCACGCGCACCAGGTCAGGCCAGCGCATGGCCTTTTCCTCGGCGGTGAGCGGCTTGAAGCGCACGAGCGAGCCGCCCTCCGCCCCGCCCGAGAGCAATCTGCCCAGCAGGTCGTGCATCACGGGGTGCGCGGCCATGAAGGCCAGAGCCTTTCCGGCCAGGTCCTCGCGGTCCATGACCCTGGTCGCGCCCGCGCGCAGCAGGTGCTCGCGGCTCGATTCGCGCAGGGATTCGGCGTAGAGGGTCACGCGCGGGGCCAGGCCCCGGAAGGTCAGGGCCGTGAGCACGCTGGCGTTGTCGGCCTCCTCGGGGTCGGCACCCTCGGAGGCCAGAATGTAGGCGATGCGGGCCTTGGCGGGGTTGGCGCGCTCAAGCGTGGCCCGGTGGGCCGGGTTGCCGCGCACGAAGGAGAGGTCTGGGCCAAGCCCAAGGGCCTCGGCCAGCTGCTCGAAGGCGGCGGGCTCCATGTCGGCCGCCAGCACCACCGGAGCCCGGGCGAACTCGGGCCTGCGCCTGAGCCGCTCCAGGAACGTGGCCCCGTGGCCGTTCCAGCCCATCACCAGCACGTGGCCTTCGGCTTTCACCGGCAAGAGCCCCCGCCTTTTCTTGAAACGACGTTCCACCATGGCCGAGGCCATGGAGCCCGTGATGGTGGACACCAACCCGATGCCGCTGGCCATGACCGCCATGCCCAGGAGCCTCCCCGGCACGGTGCGGGGCGCGAAGTCGCCGTAGCCCACCGTGAACAGGGTGACCATGGCCCACCACAGCCCCTCGAAGAACCCCACCGGCTCGGGCTGCATGCCCGCCTCGAAGCGGGCGAACCCCAGCGCGGAAAGCGCCAGGATCACCGCCATCAGCCCGAGCGGGAGGGCGAAGGGCTTCTCACTCCATCTCGACCAGATCGCTCTCATAGCCCAGTTCGTTCTGGCGCTTCATGAGCTCCTCGAAGCGGATGTCCGCGCCGAGCACGCCCCGGACTTCGTCGCGCTCGTCGGCCACGGGCAGGGACACCGTGAGGCAGAGCTTGCCCGTGAAGGTGGAGGTGTAGAAGTCGGTGATGTGCAGCTTGCCGTTCTCCATGGGCTTGATGAACCACTCGCGCCCGGAGAGGTCGATGCCCTCCACCATGGTCGCGAACTTGGGCCGGTCGGCCGGGTTGGCCACCTTGCGGGCCACCAGCCTGCCCTCGGTGTCGGTCAGGTACATGAACTGGATGAACGGGTACTCGCCCAGGAAGCGCTCCATGCAGTAGGAGGCGTCCTCGGTGACGAGCTGGCGGATGCAGGGTTCCTCGGCCAGCTTGAGCACCAGTTGCGCGGCCAGGGTGTGGGCCACCTTCTTCAGGTGGTCGAACTCGGACACGAAGAGCTCGGGCATGTAGCGCTTCACCAGGGCGCGCATCTCCTGGTTGGAGAAGGACGTGTTGCGCCCGGCCTCGTAGGCCTTCATGATCTTGTTGTAGATCTTGTCCACGGCCGGGTGGCGCTTGTCGACCTTGTCGTCGCCCGCCAGGCCCAGGGTGTGGTTGATCCAGTAGCTCACGCCCGCCTTGCCGGACTTGTCCGTGATGATGATGGGCACGGGGCGGCCCAGGATCTTGTGGGTGTCGAAGATGTTGTAGATCTCTTCGTTCTTGGCCAGGCCGTCCACGTGGATGCCCGCCGAGGTGGCGTTGAAGTCGCGGCCCGCGAAGGGGTAGTTGGGCGGGATGGCGTAGCCGAGCTCGTCCTCGAAGTAGCGGGCGATCTCGGAAATGACCTCGGTGTTGGCCGCGTCGTCCTCGCCGGTGAGCGAGATGTACTCGACCACCAGGGCCTCCAGGGGCGCGTTGCCCGTGCGCTCGCCGAAGCCCAGGAGCGTGCCGTTGGCCCCGGAGCAGCCCGAGAGCCAGGCCGTGGCCGCGTTGACCAGCACCTTGTGGAAGTCGTTGTGGCCGTGCCACTCCAGCCATTCGCTGGGCACCTCAGCCTCGTCGGTGAAGGCGCGCACCAGCTTGGCCACGCTGCGCGGCAGGGCCGCGCCCGCGTAGGGCACGCCGTAGCCCATGGTGTCGCACAGGCGGATCTTCACGGGCACGCCGGCCTGGCGCGAGCGCTCCATGAGCTTCTGGGCGAACGGCAGGCAGAAGCCCCAGATGTCGGCTCGGGTCAGGTCCTCGAAGTGGCAGCGGGGGATGATGCCCCACTCCAGAGCCTGGTCCACCACTTCGAGGTAGCTGGCCAGGGCGTGCTCGCGGTCTTTGCCCAGCTTCAGGTGGATGTGGTAGTCCGAGACCGACGTGAGCATGCCGGTCTCCTTGATGCCCATCTCCTTGACGAGCTTCAGGTCGTTCTTGTTGGCCCTGATCCAGCCGGTGATCTCGGGGAAGCGGAAGTCCATGTTCCGGCAGGCTTCCACGGCCTTGCGGTCCTTCTCGGAGTACAGGAAGAACTCGCTGGCCCTGATCAGCCCGGACTGCCCGCCCAGCTTGTGCAGAAGCTCGAAGATGCGCGCGATCTGCTTCACCGTGTAGGGCGGCCTGGCCTGCTGGCCGTCACGGAAGGTGGTGTCCGTGATGAACATCTTCTCGGCCGGGCGGGGCATGGCGATGGTATCGTCGAAGGCCACGCGGCAGACCTTCGTATATGGGAAAAGCTCGCGGTAGAGTTCCGGCTTGTCCGGGTTCTCCATGCGAAGGCGGGGCATGGTACGGTTGAGGTGCATCAGGGTCATGCCGGTGGGTCCTCCTTGGGGAAAAGGCGCTGGTGGGGCTTGCAAGCGGGATCAGGCCTTGATTCTCTCGCTCCAGGTATCAACGATTTGTTTTTCCCGCAACACACGCGGATTCGAGGGGTTGACGGCAAAAGCCCGGCGCGCGGCCTCCTCTGCGTGGGTCATCCAGCCGCCCTGCCTGAGGCTCTGGGAGGCGGCCACGAACATCATCTCGGGCTGGTCGCCGTAGATGGCCGCGATGAGCGCGTCGTAGTCCTGGCCGAAGATCTTGCGCACCAGCGGGTTCTGGTCGAACAGGAAGCGCCCGAGGAGCGGGTTCTCGTCCTGGCCGCGCAGGTACTCCACCAGGAGCAGGCGGCACTTGCCGAAGAAGAAGCGCACCCTGGCGATCTCGCGCCGGATGGACTCGTTGGTCTGGAGCACCACCTGGAAGAGCTCGCGCGAGACCACGTGCTCGGAATCGGGCAGCTCGCGGTCCATGAGGTCGCGGAACCAGGGGCCGTAGTTCTGCTGCTGGTAGGCGTCCTCCTTGAGCTTCATGGTCTCGTGGAAGATGTAGCCGACGCACCAGTCCAGGAACTGCCCGGAGAGGCCCTCCTTGCCGTCGTTGCGGAAGAGGTGGTGCGCGGTGTCCTTGAGCCTCCAGAGCAGGCCCTTGTTCATCTCCTCGCCAACCAGGTCGTGGAAGACCTCGAAGCTGACCTGGTTGGTCTGGTCGAACATGGTGAACTGGCTCTCCAGGATGTCCGCCGAAAGGCAGAAGTCGCGCAGCATGTCGCGCACGAACTCGGGCAGTTTCTCGACTATCCAGGCCTTGGACATGGTCGTCTCCGTGCTTTGGGTCCGTGCCGGAGCAGGAACCAGCCGAAACCAATTATTTGAATTTTGAAAACATGTTCATGTTATCAAAAACGGGTCGCTAGCGCGGCGCGTTCATCTGCCACTGCCTGGCCAGGGAGGCCAGCGCGAGGATGCGCTCGTCCACGAGCCCGAAGGTCGAGCCCTTGGGGTACTTGCCGGCCTTGCCCCTGCGCCCGGCGGGCTTGCCCGTGAGCAGCTCCATGGCCTCCTCGATGTGCGTCACCGGATGCACCGAGAACAGGCCCTGCCTGACCGCCTGGAGCACGTCCTCCTTGAGCATCAGGTTCACGGCGTTGTCCTTGGGGATGAGCACCCCCTGCTTGCCCGTGAGCCCCCTGCGGCGGCAGACCTCGAAGAAGCCCTCGATCTTCTGGTTCACCCCGCCCACGGCCATGATCGCGCCCGAGGAGCTCACCGCGCCGGTGAAGGCGAGCGAGAGGTCGATGGGCGCGCCCGAGAGCGCGGAGAGGAGCGCGGCCAGCTCGGCCCCGGAGGCGGAGTCGCCCTCCACCTCGGCGTAGCTCTGCTCGAAGCAGAGGCTGCCTGTGAGCACGAGGGGCTTGTCCTGGGCGAACTGGCTGATCAGGTAGCTCTTCAGGATCATCATGCCCTTGGTGTGGATGGGCCCGCCGAGTTCGGCCTCGCGCTCCAGGTCCAGGATGCCGCCGTGGCCCACGCCCACGGTGCAGGCGATCTGGTGCGGCAGGCCGAAGGCCAGGTCGCCGTAGGAGCGCACCGAGAGCCCGTTGGCCCGGCCCACGGCCGAGCCGGTGGTGGCCACCTTGATGATCTCCCTGTCGTACTCGGCCAAGAACTCCTCCTCCAGCAGGTTGGCCCTAAACACCCTGGCGTCGCGCGCGGCGCGCAGGGTGGCCCCGTCCACGGCGTCCAGGCCCCGGTTGCCCGCCAGGGCCGAGGCCTCGCACATGAGCTCGCGCAAGAGGGGCAGGCGAAGCGTGAGCTTGGTCTGGTCGTCGCAGAGGGTGGAGGCGTGCTCCACGAGCCCGGCCAGGGCCGCGCGCCCGAAGGGCTTGAGCCCGCTCTCGCGGATGATGTTGCCCATGAGCCCGAGTAGGCGCAGCTCGTTTTCGGCCGTGCGCGGGATGTGGTCCTGCAGGTGGGCCTTCAGCTTGAAGAGCTTCTGGAAGCGCTCGTCGCCGTAGAGGAGCATCTCGTAGACGTCGTCCGAGCCCACCAGGATCACCTTGGCCGTGAGGGGCACGGGCTGGGGCTCGATGGTCCTGGTGCGCACCTGGTCGCCCTCGCTGGGGTCCTCGATGCGGCACAGCCCGGAGCGCAGCGCGCGCAGGAGCCCTTCCCAGGCCTGGCCGCCGTGGGCTAGGTCGTCGATGCGCAGGATCAGGAAACCGCCCAGGGCTTTGTGCAAGGACCCGGCCTTGATCAGAGTGTGGTCGGTGTAGAGCGCGCCGAAGTCGGACTCGCGCTCCACGCAGCCCAGGAGGTTCGCGTGGTTGGGGTGGTCCTCGATGATCACGGGCGCGCCGCTTAAGCGGGAGTTGTCCACGAAGAGGTTGACCTCGTAGCGGTCGGCCAGGGCGTCGGCGGAGGTGCCCTGGTCCTGCTGGGGCCCGGGCTGGGGAGCCGGGGCGTCCTTCACCAGGAAGCTCTCGTAGTTCTCCACGATGTCGCCGCGCACTTCGTCGAGGAAACCCTTGACCTCGGCGTGGGTCTCGAAGGCCGCCATGAGTTCGGCCAGGTGGAAGTCCGCCACCTCGGCGGCGGTCTCCTGGTCGAGCTTCTTTTCGCCCTCGCGGTAGGAGCGGTCGTCGGCGGAGAGCTTGCGCAGATACCCGCCCATGTCGCTCATGACCTCGTCGCCCTGGCTCTTGAGCATGCGCCGGGTGTCGGGGTCCATGCGCTCGTAGTCCTCGTCGCTTATGACCTTGCCCTCCACCAGCGGGTAGAGCGTGAGCCCGCCCTGGTCGTCCACCTCCAGGTTGAAGCCCTGGTCCTGGGCGCGCTCCTCCATCTCGTGGAAGAGCGTCTCCCGGGTTTCCTGGAAGGAGCGGGCCAGGCCCTGGCGGCGGGCCAGGTGGGCCTCCTGCTCGAAGCGCAGGGGCAACTCCTCGCGGATGGCGGCCACGGCCTTGGCCAGGTCGGCCTTGAGCCGCCGCCCCTGCCCCGGGGGGAGCTTCATGGCCGTGGGGCGGTCCTGGTCGTCGAAGTTGTGCACGTAGACGACGTCCGGGGGCGTTTGGGCCTTGGCCGCCACCGGGGCCAGGAAGCTTTTGAGGAAATAGGTGCGGCCCTGGTAGGGGTCGCCCGCCAGGTAGATGTTGTATTCGCGGCCGGTGAGCGAGATGCCGAGCTCCAGCGCGGAAAGCGCGCGCGGCTGGAACGCGGCCGTGGAAGCGTCCCCGGCCGGTATTTCGGTGCTGTCGCGGTAGGGGACGGAGCCTTCGGGGCAGGTAGCGCGCAGTTTTTCGACTGCAAGCGCGTGGGGTTTGGGCATGAGCGGTCCTGTTTGGTGTCTTTGCAAGGGATTCTAGCCCGTGGCGCGCGGGCGATCAAGTGGCCCGGGAGGCCGTCCCCCCGTTGCCGTCCGGCGAATAATTCAGTAACGATGACAAACGGCTGGTTGCGCCGCCCAACAAAGAGAGGAACGTATGCTTATTCGCGACTGGATGACCAAGGACGTGATCACCGTGGGGCCGGAGACCTCCATGATGAAGGCCTCCAAGCTCATGCGCGAGCACAAGATCAGCAGGCTTCCGGTGGTGGACGACTCGGGACGGCTGCTGGGCATCGTCTCGGACCGCGACCTCAAGGAGGCCTCGCCCTCCAAGGCCACGTCGCTGGACATGCACGAGCTCTACTACCTGCTCTCCGAGATCAAGGTCAAAGACATCATGACCAAGGCCCCCCTGGCGGTGAAGCCCTCGGAGACCGTGGAAAAGGCCGCCGTGCTCATGATGAACAACGATTTCGGCGGCATGCCCGTGGTGGACGAGAACCTGAAGGTGGTGGGCATCATCACCGACTCCGACGTGTTCAAGGTGCTCGTGGAGATCACCGGCGTCACCGAGGGCGGCGTGCAGCTGGCCTTCAGCCTGCCCAACGCCGAGGGCTCGCTCAAGCGGGTGCTGGACGACCTCAAGGAATACGACGTGCGCATCATCAGCGTGCTCACCTCGTTCTCCCACGCGGACGAAGGCCACAGGATGGTCTACATCCGCCTGCAGGACCCGGACAAGGCCGTGCTCAACGACATGGTGGAGAAGCTCTCCGCCAAGCACAGCCTGCTCTACTGGGTTCGCGACAGCCTGAACCCCATCATTCCCTAGCGAAAAAAGACAAACCATCCGGCCGCCCCGGGCGGGGCGGCCGGCCTTGACAGCAGGCCCCGCGTGCCTACCTTCTGGGGCACGCGCGGCAAAGCGCGCCCAAAGATACCGCAAGGAGCCCGTCATGTCCGAAAAACGCTGCTGCCCGCACTGCGGCGTGGAGCTCGCCGCCTGGGTCGGCCCCCCCGAATCAGGGTGGGGCGAGATCCTGGTGTGCAACAACAACGAGTGCGTCTACTTCAAGGGATCCCCCGGGACCATCCGCCACGCCGAGGAGGGCCAGCCCCTGGGCACCCGTTACGCGGAAGACCCCGACAACAACTACACCCCCTTCAGCTTGGTCTCCTGGCACGGGACACCGCGCGACTAGCAGCCGGCCCTTGATTTCCCGCTGCTGCGCCCGCCTTTCTCCTGGAAGGCGGGCGCGCGTTTTTCCCGCCCCTCTTCCCGTAGGGCCGGGCGCGTCTTGAGCAATCGGGCCGCGCCTGATAGGTTCCGCCTTCCCGCGCGGTCCGCCGCGACGCGTCAACTCCGAGGACCACAATGCCTTTCCTCACCTTGCTGGCCATCGCCGTGGCCCTGGCCATGGACGCCTTCGCCGTGTCGCTGGCCACGGGCATCTGCCTGCGCCAGGCGAAATCGGCCCAGGTGCTGCGCATGGCCGCGGCCTTCGGCTTCTTCCAGGCGGCCATGCCCGTGGCGGGCTGGCTTCTGGGCCTGACCTTCCGCTCCCGCATCGAGGCCTTCGACCACTGGGCCGCCTTCGGGCTTTTGGCCTTGATCGGCGGCAAGATGGTCTTCGAGGGCCTGAAGGGCGAGGACGCCGGCGAGCACTGCGCCCCCAAGGACCCCACCAGGGGCGCTCAACTGTTGGTGCTGGCCGTGGCCACGAGCATCGACGCCTTGGCCGTGGGCCTCTCCTTCGCGGTGCTGGGCGAGCCCATCTGGTTCCCGGCGCTGGTCATCGGCGTGGTCTGCTTCGCCATCACGTCCGTGGGCGTGGTGGCAGGCTGCCGCATCGGGCACGTCTCCGTGGTCAGCCGCTACGCCGAGGTGCTGGGCGGGCTCACGCTCATCGCCATCGGGCTGAAGATCCTGGCCGAGCACCAGGCGCTTCCATTCTTGTCGTAACCCTCTCCATGCGCTAGCGCTCTGCCCCATGGACATCTTCACCGCGACCCTGACCATCGCCGGGCTCTGCCTGTTCGAAACGGTCAGCTCCATCGACAACGCGATCATCAACGCGGAAGTGCTCTCCACCATGCGCCCCAAGTACCGGCGCTGGTTTCTGGTCTGGGGCATCCTCATCGCGGTGTTCGGGGTCAGGGGCCTTCTGCCCTGGCTCATCGTCTGGCTGGTCACGCCCGGCATCGGCCTCTTCGAGGCCCTCACGGCCACCTTCTCCTCCGACCCCAGGGTGATCGAGGCCATCGACCGCTCCTCGCCGCTTCTGCTCATGGGCGGCGGGATGTTCCTGGTGCTGCTCTTCTTCCACTGGGTGTTCATGGAGGAGAAGCACTACGGCCTGCCGGGCGAGCGCTTCCTGCACCGCCAGGGGGTGTGGTTCTACGCCGTGGCCTCGGCCCTGCTCACGGTGGTGGTCTGGTACGCCATGCGCAAGGACCCCATGCTGGCCTTCGGCGCGGTGGTGGGCTCGACCACGTTCTTCATCACCCACGGGTTCAAGCAGAACGCCGAGCAGAGCGAGCGCGAGCTCATGCACTCGCACCGCTCGGACATAGCCAAGATCCTCTACCTCGAGGTCATCGACGCCACCTTCTCCATCGACGGGGTGCTGGGCGCGTTCGCCTTCACCATGTCCGTGCCGCTGATCCTCCTGGGCAACGGGCTGGGGGCCTTCGTGGTGCGCGAGCTCACAGTGCGCAACGTGGAGACCATCAAGAAGTACCTCTACCTGAAAAACGGGGCCATGTACTCGGTGCTGGTGCTGGGCGCGATCATGATGCTGGACGGCTTCGGGGCGCACATCCCGCACTGGTTCTCGCCGCTGGTGACCTTCGTGGTGGTGGCGTATTTCTTCGGCAAGTCGAAGGCGGCCATCAAGCGCGCCAGATAATCCCCCTGGTGGTGCTGCTTTTTCTGGACATGCCCGGTCCGGATTCCTATAAACGCGTAAACATTCGCAAGGAGTGCCTCATGAAGCGCGTTCTCGCTTTCGTGTCCGTCATGGTTCTGGTGCTGGGCCTGGCTGGTTTCGCCGCGGCCCAGGACGACGCCCAGCCCAAGGGCGACAAGGGCTTCAAGATGCTCGACGCCAACGGCGACGGCAAGGTGACCAAGGAAGAATTCCTGGCCGCCTCCCAGAAGCGCGCCGAGGCCCGCTGGGCCAAGATGGACTCCGCCCAGAAGGGCTACCTGACCAAGGAAGACTTCTCGGCCGTGCGCGAAAAGGCCAAGGAAAAGGCCCAGGCCCGCAAGGCCAAGGCCGCCGAAAAGGCTCCGGCCGCGCAGTAGCGTTCGCGGGGAGGCGGCGCGCGCCACCTCCCCTTCATCCCCCGGAGTGCCGCCCCATGCCCGCAAACGAGCCGCCCCCGACACCGCGCCGCACAAGATGCGCAGGCCTGCGCATCCTCGTGGCCGACGACGACCCGGTGAACCGCAGGCTCTACTCCATGCTCCTGGGCAAGTCCGGGCACGAGGCCCATGTGGTTGAGGACGGCAAGGACGCCCTGGAGGCCCTGGCCGGGGAGCGCTTCGACCTGGTCATCCTTGATTACTCCATGCCTGGCCTGGACGGCCCGGAAACCGCCCGGCGCATCCGGCGCGGCGACGCCGGGCAGGACGGCGCGGGCCTGACCATCCTGGCCGTCACCGGCTACGCGGACGGCCCCGAGCACCAGGTCTGCCTGGACGCGGGCATGGACGGCGTGCTGGTCAAGCCCCTGACCCTCACCGACCTGGAGCCCTGGCTCTCCCGCGAAGCCTGACCCTCACCGCCGCGCCTCCCGCGCTTTTCTCCGCCCGCCCTTGCTCCGGCCCCGCAGCCGGGGTATAAGTGCGGGCAAACACCGAGGAGGCTTGCCGTGAACGACAACGCCGCATCCATGGTCCTGGGCTCTTTCATAGGCGACTCGCTGGCGCTGGGCGTGCACTGGATCTACGACCAGGCCCAGATCAAGCGCGAACACGGCCGGGTCGCGAGCCTCAAGGCCCCAGGCCCCGGCTCCTACCATCCGGGCAAGGGGGCCGGACACCTCACCCACTACGGCGACCAGGCCCTGGTGCTGCTCGAATCCATCGCCTTTTCCGGCCGCTTCGACCTCGCGGACTTCGCGGCGCGCTGGCGGGCCATGTTCGAGGGCGGCTACACGGGCTACGTGGACCGCGCCACGCGCAACACCCTCTCCCAATTGGCGGCCGGGTGGGATTTTTCGGACGCCGGCTCGGTCTCGGACGAGCTCGCCGGGGCCGCGCGTATGGCCCCCGTGGTCTACGCCCTGCGTGCCGACCCCGAGGCCATGGTGGCGGCCTGCCGCGCGCAAACCACGACAACCCACAACAACCAGAAGGTGGCCGACGCCGCCGAATTCTTCGCCCGCACCGCTCAGGCCGCGCTCACGGGCACGCCGCCCGTGGAGGCCATGCGCCAGGCGCTCAAGGGCCGCCTGTACGGCTCGCCCCTGCACGGCTGGTTCGAGGACGCGCTGAACGCGGCCGGTGAGGACAGCGTGACGGCCATCGCCCGCTTCGGCCAGAGCTGCCACATCGACGGGGCCTTCCAGTCCACGGTGCAGCTCATCGCCCGGCACGAGGACGACCCGGCAAGGGCCATGAGCGCCTCGGCCAGCGCCGGGGGAGACTCGGCCGTGCGCAACATGCTCGCGGGCATGGTGCTCTGCGCCTGGAAGGGGATCGGCGGCCTGCCGAAGGAATGGGTCGAGGGTTTGGCCGCGAAGGCCAGGATCGAGGAACTGCTCGCCCGGATAGGCTAGCCTGCCCGGGGATCAGAAGGCGTAGGGCTCCTCGGAGCGCCACTCGTACATCATGCCCGTGCCCGGGGCCTTCTCCGGTTCCAGAAGCCTGGCGGCCAGGGCGTGCGTGGGCTCGACCGAGGCGAACGCCGCGCCGCCGAAGGCGTCCTGGGCGTCCGTTCCCTCAAGGGGCGAGGGCTCCAGGCGGCCGTAGGCCACCACCCATGCCCCGTTCTCGGGCAGGGCCCCGCCCTTGGGCGCACGCACCCTGATGCCCACGGCCGTGGAGTCGGCGTAGCAGCAGTACAGGGCCACGCGGTAGAGCACGAACTCGCCCTTCGCGTCCAGGGACGGGGAGCGGCGCGCGAAGCCGCGCACCGCGTAGTCCTGGCCCATCTTGCCGCGCTGCTCCTTGCCCACGATGTCGAAAAGCTCTCCCAGGTTGATGCGCACGTACTCCACGCCGCCCTTGGACACCCGCGAGGGCAGCGGGGCCTCCTCGGCCTGGGCGGCCTGGTCCAGGCCCTGGCGGTCGAGCATCCGGCGCACCCCGACCTCGCTGGCCAGGCACATCACGATCACCAGCACGTAGAGCCCGGCGCGCATCCAGGTGGCCCCGGCCGGGGGCCTGGCCAGGGAGTACGCCCCGAGCACGGCCAGCACGGCGGCCGCGGCCCAGGAGAGCGCCTGGAAGCGCGGATTCAGGTACATCCAGTAGTTCCCGGCCATCAGCAGGTAGGCCAGGAACCCGGCCAGCGCGAGCAGGCAGGCGGCCTCGACCAGGCCCGGAAGCTTGCGGGGCAACTTCACTGCCAGACCCTCCCGGCCGCGCCCAGGACCATGCAGAAGGCGAAGACCATCACCATGGGCACGACGACCAGCACCCTGACCACGTCGCGCCTGAACACGCCGTTCCACATGAGCACAAGCTTCACGTCCAGCACCGGCCCCAGGGCCAAAAAGGCCACCTTGGCCGCCACGGGGAAGCCCGTGAAGGAGGCGGCCACGAAGGCGTCCGCCTGGGAGCACAGCGAGAGGAGCACGGCCAGGCCCATCATGCCCGTGACCGAGAGGAGCAGGTCCTTCTCCATGAGCGCGACGAGCCCAACGGGCGCCAGGGTCTTGAAGGCCGCGGCGATGGCCGCGCCGATGACGAGGATCTTGAACATCTCCAGGAAGTCCGCCTGGGCGTGGCGCAGGGCATGCTCCATGCGCCCGGCCAGGGGCGGCGCGGCCAGGGCCTGGCCCAGGGGCACGGCGTCCTCCAGCGAGCCGAACAGCGCGGGCCGGGCGTCCCCGCAGCCGCAGGCCGTGGCCAGGGGCCTGGCGTTCTTCGCCAGCAGGTCCTGGGGTTTGTGGTTCCGGAAGGCGAAGCCGATCACGGCGGCGACCAGCGCCACCAGGCCGCAGCGCAGGGTCACCACGGTGGTGTCGCCCTGGAAGGCCACGAAGGTGGAGGCCATGACCACGGGGTTGATCACCGGCCCGGCCAGCATGAAGGTCATGCCCGTGGCGGGCGGCACGCCCTTGGCCAGCAGGCGGCGGATCAAGGGCACGATGCCGCACTCGCAGCAGGGCATGACCATGCCGAGCACCAGCCCGGCCAGCACTCCGGCCACGGCGTTCTTGGGCATCATGCGCTCCAGGGCCTCGCCTGGCACGAAGACCTCGAAGAAGCCCGAGGCCAGCGACCCCAGCAGCAGAAACGGCGCGCCCTCCAGGAGGATCGCCACGCACACCTGGGCGAAGAGTTCGAAATTCTCGACCATGACCTCACTTCCGGCCCTTTTCCGGGCCGCCCGGACATACCTGCCGCTCCCGGCGCGGTCAACACGCCAGCGCCGGCCTCACCGGCCGGACACCCTTGACCGGCGCGGGGAGCCGCACTACCCAAGGCGGCCATGCATACCCTGCTGGTGGACAACCGCGACAGCTTCACCCGCAACCTGGAGCACCTGCTGGTCCGGGCCACGGGCGAGGTTCCCGTGATCGTCCCCTACCCGCGCTTCTCGGCCGGGATGTCCAGGGACTTCGGCCTCACCGTGATCTCCCCGGGGCCGGGCCACCCGCGCGACTACCCCGGGTACGGGCCGCTCCTGGGTTCCGGCATGCCGGTGCTGGGCATCTGCCTGGGCTTGCAGATCGCCAACCTGCACTTCGGCGGGGAGGTCGAACGCCTGCCGGGCTGCGTGCACGGCCGGGCCAGCCGGTTCACGCTTTTCGGCCGTGAGGTCGCGGCCGCGCGCTACCACTCGCTCTTTCTCAGCCGCGTGGCCCCGGACATGGAGGTCCTGGCCCGGTTCCAGGGCGTGCCCATGGCCGCGAGGCACAAGAGCCTGCCCGTGCTCGGGCTCCAGTTCCACCCCGAATCCTTCATGACCCCGCAAGGGGAGGATATCCTGCGTGACTGCCTGCGCCTGCTTCTGCCCGGTTGAGGGTTTCGCCTGGCTCGACGCCCTGGCCCCGCACAGGCCGGACGCCTTTGTCACGCCCGCGCTGCCGGGCGTGGACGCGGGCGGCGCCGTTGGGCTCTGGCCCGTGGCCGAGTGGCGCATGGGCCGGGACGGCGGGCTTGGCGAGCTCAAGCGCTTCTGCTTCTCCACCCCGGGCACGGCGCTGGGGTTTCTCGGCTACCATGCGGGCTTCGAGGGCCTCGGCGTGGAGCTTCCCGTGCCCGCGTTCCCGGCCGGGGTCTTCCGCAAGTACCGCGCCCTGGTGGCCCCCGCCCCGGACGGCAAGACCGTGCGCATCCTCGCCCGGGACGAGGCGGCCCTGCGCGAAGTCCGGCGCGTCCTGGCCGCCGCGCGCGCCGTGCTCCCCTCCCACGCCCCCGGCCCCTTTCTTGGGCCGGTGCGGCAAAGCCTCACCCGCGAGGGCTACGTGCAGGCCGTGCGCCAGGCCCTGGGCCACATCCTGGACGGCGACGTCTACCAGCTGAACCTCTCCATCCGCTTCGACGCCCGATTGGACGCCAAATGGGCCGCGGGCGGCGGCGCGGCCCGCCTGTTCACAAGGCTCCTGCGCGAGAAGCCCGCCCTGTTCTACGCTTTGTATTACGATTCGCCATACGCCATCGTCTCCACCTCGCCGGAGCGCTTCATCCGCGTGTGCGCTGGGCGCGTGCTCAGCCAGCCCATCAAGGGCACGCGCCTGGCCGGGGCCAACCCTGCCAAGTCCTACCGCGCGATCCTCGACTCGGCCAAGGAAGAGGCCGAGCTCTCCATGGTGGTGGACCTGATCCGAAACGACATAAGCCCCCACTGCCGTTACGGGTCCGTGGGCGTCGAAGGGCACCGCTCGGCCTTCCTGGTGGACGGCCTCGTCCAGGCGTACTCCAACGTCACGGGAGAGCTCGCCCCGGGCTCCACCGCCCTGGACCTCCTCTGGGACGCCCTGCCCCCGGGCTCGGTCACGGGCTGCCCCAAGGCCCGGGCCGTGGAGGTCATCGCGGCGCTCGAGCCGCACCACCGCGAGGCCTACTGCGGCTGCCTGGCCATGGTGCACGGCCCGGCCGACCTGGACAGCTCCGTGGTGATCCGCGCGGCCGTGGCCCACGAGGACGCGGGCACGCTCTCGTTTCACGCCGGGAGCGGCATTGTCGTGGATTCGGACCCGGTTTCGGAGTATGAGGAGGCCCTGGCCAAGGCCTCCAAGTTCCTGGCCCTGGCAGGGAGGGGTGCGCGATGATCGTCTGGATCGACGGCAGGCTGGGGAGCGGCGCGGCGAGCCTGGACGTGGCCGGCCCGGCGTTTCGCTGCGGCATGGGCGTGTTCGAGACCATCCTTCTGCGCGGCCACGCCCTGCCCAGGTTCGAGCGCCACCTGGAGCGCCTGCGGGGTAGCCTTTCCGCGCTGCGCATCCGCCACGCCCTGCCCGGGGACGCGGAGCTCAGGGCGGCGGTCATGGAGGTGGCCCGCGCCAACGGCTTAGCCGGGGAGACGGCCCGGGTGAACCTCTTCTGCTACCAGGACGCCCCCGGCGGCGAGGCCAGCCTGTGCGTGGCGGCCGCGCCCTACGAGATCGACCCCGAGGCCGCGTGCGAGCTGGCGATGTATCCCGAGGCGCACGTCTCGCACCTGTGCCGCCACAAGACCATGGCCAACCTGCACCAGCGCCTGGCCTGGGAGCACGCCAGGGCGGCCGGGGCCCACGACGCCCTGCTGACGGACTTTCAGGGGCGCGTGCTGGAGGCGGCCTGCGCCGCGCTCGTCTTCTCGGACGGGCACGGGTTCTACGTCCCGTCCTCGCCCCACAGGCTGCCGAGCCTGACCCTGGAGGCCGCGAGCCGCCATTTGCACATCGAGGAGGCCGAGATCACCCTGGCCGCGCTGCCCGGGTTCCGGCACGCCTACTGGCTGAACAGCCTGGGCGGCATCCGCCCGGTGACGCGCATCGACGCCGCGCGCTTCGAGCCGGACTGGGAGACGTGCCGGCCGCTCCTGCGGGAGCTTCTCGGGCTGGACCTTTAGCAGCCTGTTGAAAAACTCCCGCTTCCTTCACGGGCTGCCGGCGACTTCAGATGAACTTGAGCTCCAGCACGATGCGCGTGCCGCCGTCGCTCAGGCTCATCTCCATGGAGAGCTTGGTCTTTTCCACGGTGTAGGTTTCCAGGGAGCGCACCTTGATCTCGGTGGACTCCTTCCTGGGGATCTTCACTTCCTTGCGCGCCGAGCCCACCTTGAACACGATCTTCATCCCCCCGCCGTACCAGAAGTAATACGAACGCTGCTGGGTGAAGAAATACTCGGGCGTGAGGTCGATCACGTCGCGCTGGAACTTGCGCTTGAAGGTCAGGTCCAGGCGGTAGATGTCCGTGGCAACGGCCGTGATGGAGTGCCCGGCCAGGAAGTAGCGGCCCGAGGACTCGGCGGCCTCGGTGCGGATGTCGGCGTAGCCGCCCTCGATTTTGAAATCGAGCGTGCGCGGGGACTTTTCGGCCTCCTGCCTGAAGAACTCCGTCAGCGCCTGGGCGTCCGGGTCAGGAGCTGGCGCGGGGGCCGGGGCCTTGGCCTTCTGCGCGGCAAGGGCGGGCGCGGCAAGGGCCAGGATCACGATCAGCAGGGCGGCGCGGCGCAAGGCTCTCATGGCGGACTCCCCTTGTGGAAACTTGCCGATTCATAGGCCGAACGAGCCCGATGGGCAAGCGCGCGGCCCATTACGTTGCATCCGGTGAAAGACGCGAAGCTTTCGAGGGTCCAGGGGGATCATCCCCCTGGCCGCCGGAGGCATCTTGAATCCTGCCTTCTTACGCGGCCCGCACGCCCGCCGGTTCCGGCTCCAGGCTCATGATGCCGGTGTCGTCCTCGTAGGCCAGGAGCGTGGCGTAGCGGCCCCAGGTCACGGCGGTGTCCAGCTGCTTCTCGGCCTCGTGGGGCGGGAATTCCAGCTCCAGCGCGGTCTGGACCACCTCCCACTTGAGCTGCTGGCGCTCGGCGTTGCGCAGCAGGGTGAAGAGCCACTGGAAGAAGGGCAGCTTGCGGATGCGGCTGGCGAATATCTCCTTGCGCGCGGCGATGGAGGCCTCGGCGAAGGTCTCGCCGAGCGCGGTGAGCGAGATGTCGCCCTTGCTGACGATGGCCAGGCCCAAAAGCTCGGCGGCCTCCACCAGGGGCAGCACCTCGTCCACTTCCATCTGGAACTCGTCGGCCAGGCGGTAGATGTCCACGGTGTTGCCGGGGCTCGAGTCGATGTGTTCGGCCAGGCCGAAGAGGTCGCCCAGCTCGATGTGCGGCAGGGCGCGGGTCTTGCCGGGCGCGCCGGGCGCGGAGCCGTGCTCGTCGGCCTCGGGCAGGGTCTGGCCCGCCAGGATGGCGAAGACGCGGTCCACGATCTCCAGGAACTGCTTGGACTTGCGGTCGCGCGGGTGCGGGATGTTCACGGAGAGCTCGGCCACGATGCGCCCGGGCTCCTTGTCCATGACCAGGATGCGGTCGCTGACCAGCGCGGCCTCCTCGATGTTGTGCGAGACCATCACCAGGCATTTTGTGGGGATGGCCCCGGTGGTCCAGAGTTCCAGGAGTTCCCCGCGCAGCGATTCGGCCGACAGGGGGTCCAGCGACGAGAACGGCTCGTCCAGGCAGAGGATCTCGGGCTCGATGGACAGGGCGCGCGCGAAGCCGACCTTCTGGCGCATGCCGCCGGAGAGCTCGCGCGGGTAGGCGGTCTCGAAGCCGTCCAGGCCCACGCGGTGGAGCATGTCCAGGGCGCGGGGGGCGCGCAGCTTGGGCGAGACGCCGCGCGCCTTCAGGGCCACCTCCACGTTTTCCTGCACGGTGAGCCAGGGAAAGAGCGCGAAGCTCTGGAAGATGATGGCCGCGCGGGGGTTCACGCCGGTCAGGGGCTTGTCGCGGTAGACCACCTGGCCCTCGGTGGGCTTTTGCAGCCCGGTGACGATGCGCAGGATGGTGCTCTTGCCGCAGCCCGAGGGGCCGAGCAGCGAGACGATCTCCCCCTCCTTGAGGGAGAGGCTCACGTCCTTGATGGCGTGGAACTGGCGGGAACCGGCCCCGTAGACCTGGCTGACCGTGACCAGGCGTTGCAGTTCGGCGCGGGTGTTCATGGTTCACTCCATCACGTAGCGTTCGGCGGCCAGGTTGTAGAGCCTGCGCCAGAAGAAGCGGTTGAAGCCCACCACGGCCAGCACCATGGTCAGGGTGGCGGCCAGGAGCAGCGGGTAGTCACCGGCGGCCGTGGCCTGGGCGATGACCGAGCCCAGGCCCGTGGTGCTCACGTGCTCGCCGCCCGCCAGGGCGTACTCGGCCACGATGGAGGCGTTCCAGGCTCCGCCCGTGGCGTTCACTCCGCCCGTGACCAGGTAGGGGAACAGCGCGGGCAGGTAGAGCGTTTTCAAGCGTTCCACTCCCTTGATGCCGATGGTGTCGCTCATGCTGATGAGCTCGCGCGGGATGGTGGACGCGCCCGCCATCACGTTGAAGAGCATGTACCACACCGAGCCCATGAACATGAGGAACACCGAGGCCACGGCAAGCCCGCCCGGGGCCTGCATCAGAGCCAGGAGCACCACGGGGAAGAGCGCGGTGGACGGGATGGAGGCCATGATCTGCACCAGCGGCAGCCCCACCCGGGCCACGCGCGGGTTGAGCCCGATGGCCAGGCCCAGGGGGAGCGTCAGGGCCAGGGCGATGGCCAGGGCGGTCCAGACCCGGGCCAGGGTGGCGAGCAGGCCCACGAAGATCTCGTACCACTGGCCTGCGGGCACGCGCACGATCATCAACGCGGCGTGGAAAGCCCCGTAGGCGCACGCGCAGGCCAGGGGCACGCCCACTATCCAGGCCCAGGCGTGCCCGCGCCTGGCCGCGCCCTCGCGGCGCTCCAGGGGCAGAAGCCCGGACATGAACGCGTCCACGCGCTCGAGCGCGCCCTCCACCACGGTCTCGATGAACCAGCCGATGAGCCGCGAGGAGCGGGCCGAATCGAGCACCCAGGACGTGGGCGGGTGCTCGGCCTCCATCATCTCCAGCTTGAAGCGCTCGGCCCAGGCCATGAGCGGGCGCCACACGAAGATGTCCAGGATGACGATCACCGCCACAAGCGTGCCCACGCCCCAGGCGATGGCCTCCATGTCGCCCTTGGCCGAGGCCTCCTGGAGAAAGGCCCCGAGCCCGGGCAGGCGGAAGTCCTTCTGGCCCACGGTGAACATCTCCGAGGCCATGAGGAAAAACCAGCCACCGGCCCAGCTCATCATGGAGTTCCACAAAAGGCTTATGGCCGCGAAGGGCAGCTGGAGCACCCGGAACTTGAGCCAGGGGTTCATGCGGAAGATGCGCGCGGCCTCGGAGTATTCCTTGGGGATGGTGATGAGCGACTGGTACCAGCAGTAGGTCATGTTCCAGGCCTGGCTGGTGAAGATGAGCACGATGGCCGAGAGCTCCACGGCGAGCTGCGTGGGCAGTATGGCCGTGAGGCTCAGGATCACCACGGGCAGAAACGACAGGAGCGGAACGCTCTGGAGCACGTCCAGCACGGGCAGCAGCACCGCGCGCGAGCGCGGCCCGGACGCGGCCATGGTGCCGTAGGTGAAGGTGAAGGCCAGGGAGAGCAGGTAGGCCGCGAACATCCTGCCGACCGAGAGCAGCGCGTACCAGGGCAACTCCGAGGGGTCCGAGGAGATGGCCGGGCCGGGAACCTCGGGCGGCGAGGACGCGGCCATGCGCGTGGCCGCGTACACGAGCACGGCCAGCACCGTGAGCACGATGGCGTCGGCCGCGGTGAAGCCCCTCCTGGGCGTTATGGTCTGGTGTATGGCGCGCATTGTTGCCTTTTCCGGTCGGGCATGGCCGGGCTACCCCCAGGGCGGATCGAAATCAAGCCCGGATCACGCTTTCCGGGCGCGCGGGCTACCTTCCTCCCCCAGGCAGGCGGCAGCCCGGGGAGTTTCCCGGCGCGACCCTGCGCGGCCCATCCAGGACGCCCGTCCCGGCCGCGCGGGCAAGGCCCCTGACGAGCCCCGTGAAGAGCACGTGGTGCGGGAAATACATTCCCCACCAGTAGGCGAGCCCGGCAAGGCCCCGGGGCTGGAAGCGCGCCCGCAGCACAAGGCGCGTCCCGCCTGCCGGGGCCGCTTCAAGTTCGATCTCCAGCGCCCCCTCGCCCGGGGACTTCATGGCCGCGAGCAGCACGAGCCTTCGCGGCGGCTCGCAGGCGTGCACGCGCCAGCAGTCCAGGGCGTCGCCCGGCAGCAGGCAGGCCGGGTCGCGCCTGCCGGGCCCCAGGCCCACCCCGCCCATGAGCCGGTCAATGAACCCGCGCAGCTTCCAGAGGACGTCCGCGAAGTACCAGCCCCGCTCCCCGCCGATGGACTCCACCGCGGGCCAGACCGCTTCGGGCGCGGCCGCCAGGCGCGCCTCGTAGCGCATCTCGTAGACCTCGCCCCCAGCGTAGGGCGCATCCCCGCAGACCACCCACTCGGGCGCGCGCACCTGCCCGGCGTCGGCCCAGCAGGTGGGCACGAGGCGGTCCTTCAGCTCGCGGCGCGCGGCCCGGAAGGTCTCCTCGCAGGTCTGAAGCGGCACGGGCACCACCTCCCGGATGCGCGACTCGCGGCAGACGACCTCGTTTCTCAGCCCCTCGATGAGCGGCTGGGCCACCGCCGCCGGGACCGGCGTGACCAGGCGCACCCACAGCGAGGACAGGCGCGGGGTCAGGAACGGCACCGCGATGATGAGGCGGCGGGGCAGGCCCGCGACCCTGGCGTAGAGTTGGAAGAGGTCCTCGTAGGTGAGGATGTCCGGCCCGCCGATGTCGTAGGCCTGGCCTGCGGTCTCGGGGTGCTCCAGGCAGCCCGCCAGGTAGTCCAGCACGTTGCGGATGGAGATGGGCTGGCAGCGCGTGCGCACCCAGCGCGGGGTGATCATCACGGGCAGGCGCTCCGTGAGCGAGCGCATGAGCTCGAAGGAGGCGCTGCCCGCGCCCAGGATTGCGGCCGCGCGCAGAAACGTCACGGGCACCGGGCCGGAAGCCAGGACCCTGGCCGTGTGCAGGCGCGAGCGCAGGTGGTGCGAGAGCCCCGCTTCCTCGTCGCCAAGCCCGCCCAGGTAGATGATGCGCTCCACGCCCGCCTCCGCGCAGGCCGCCGCGAAGTTGCGGGCGGAGTCCTCGTCGGCCTTTGCGAAGCCCTCCCCGGCGGACTGCATGGAGTGCACGAGGTAGAACGCGGCGCGGCATCCCGCCAGGGCCTGGCGCAGGCTTTCGGGGTCCAGCATGTCGGCCCGGGCCAGCTCGCAGCCCGGGTGGAAGGCGAAGGGGCGGCAGGAGAGCTTGTCCAGGGAGCGGGCGACTGCCCGCACTCGGTGGCCGCGCGCGAGGAGGAAGGGAACCAGGCGGCCCCCGACGTAGCCGGTCGCGCCGGTGACGAGCACCGGCCGGGTGTCATCCGTGTTTTGCATTGGCGGGTCCGTGGCCGCGCTGCGGCCGGTTTGCATGGATGCCCCGCCCGGAGGATTCCGGGCGCAACCGCGCATCCTTGCGGGGGAAAGTAGCCTGAAAGGGGGCGGCAGGCAAAGCGCGGGAGCGAAAAAAAGCCGCGCCGGGCAATTTCCGCGTTGACACGGACCGGGCGCGGGGGTAAATGACGGCCCTTCGCGTCGGGATGTAGCGCAGTCTGGGAGCGCACCTGAATGGGGTTCAGGGGGTCGGAGGTTCAAATCCTCTCATCCCGACCAGAATTTCCCCAAGAAAATGGCCGGTTAACTTTCGTTAACCGGCCATTTTTCTTTGTCTCCAGTGTGGCAATTCCCGCGCGCCTCCTCCCGCACGATCCTTCCCCGCCTCTTTGCAGGGCGTCCTCCGAATTATTTACATGTTGAGCTCTTGGCACTAAACGCCTAAGCTAACCCTTCGAAACCTTACGGCCAATTCAGCAGTGCCCCCCTACCCCTAGGAAAGGTTTTCGGCATGAAACGCGTTGTCTCACTCGCCGCCTTGTTGATCCTCACCATTCTCATCGTCTCCGCCCAGGCCGACGCCGCAGGGCAATTCAACCAGCTCATCGGGTTTGGCGACAGCACCCTGGATACAGGGTATTTCCGCTATGCTTCAACGGGAAACGCGTCGGTCAACGCGGCTCTCGTCTCGGCCATCGCTGCCGGGGCCCAGGGCGGGTTCGCCGGGCCGGGCGTGATGACCACCACCATGCTGGGAGGCCGCCTCGGCCTGGGCGCCCAGCCGGTCAGCGCCGGGGGAACCATCTCCGCCAATGGCGCCGCCTATACGACGCTCCTGAGCGCCACCCCCGGCGGCCCCGCCATCCCGGGAAGTCTGCCCGGGAACGTGGCCACGACCCAGCAAATCGCCAATTACCTCGCCTCCGGGGGAGGCGCGGCAAACCCCAACGCCCTGTATGTCGTCAACACCGGCAACAACGACCTGATCTTCGTGCAGAGCCAGAGCGCGGCCTGGATCGCCGCCAACCCCACCTTCCTAAACGGCGTGGCCGTCCAGCTCACTCAAGGCGTGGCCGCCCTGCAAGCGGCCGGAGCCCGCACCATCATGGTGCCCAACACCTTCTACGCTTCAGCCCTGACCGGCCTTGGCGGCGTCGTTCCCGTCGCCAACGCAGAGGCGTACGCCAGGGCCATCGACTACGGGAACACGAAGTGGGCGTATCTTTCGGCTGCGGGCGTGCGCTTCATCCCCGCGGACCTCACCAGCCTGTTCCGGTTCGTGTCCATGCAGCCCGCGCTGTTCGGGTTCACGCCGTCCTCTGTGCTGGCGTCCAACGCCCCTTCCCCGGTGGCAGCCCTGGTGACCAGTTGGGACGACATCACCCCCCTCCAGATGCAGACCTATCTCTTCATCGACGGCAAGCACCTGACCACCGCGGGCCAGCAGATCGAGGCGGATTACGAACACAGCCTGCTCATGGCGCCAAGCCTCATGTCGCTCTTGGCCGAAGGCCCGGTGCAGGGAGGGCTTTCCCGCGCGGCCACCATCCAGGGCCAGATCGACATGTCCGGGCAGCACCGTGGCGACACCGGCATAAACGTCTGGGCCAGCGGCGGGATAAGCTCGCTACAGATCAAGAACTACTCGGGATTTGCGGATGATACCGGTACCCCGTTCGTGGGGAGCGTGGGCGCGGACTACCAGACCTCCTTCGGACTCATCCTGGGCGCGGCCTTCGCCGCCGGAACCCAGACCCAGAACTTCTCGCAAGGCGCGGGGCATTACGATCAGAACGACCAAACCATAAGCCTCTATACCGCCTACAAATACGGCCCGGTGTGGGGCGACGCGACGGCTTCGTACGGCTTTCTCCAGGACAAGACCACCCGCAACGTCCCCCTTGGCCTGTTCATGGACCAGAACAGGGCCGACACCACCGGCTACTCCCTGGGCCTGGCCCTGCGCCTGGGCGGAGACCTCAAATGGGGACCGATCACCACCGGGCCGATGGCTGGCCTGGTGCTGCAACGGGTGACCATCAAGGGCTTCACCGAATCCGGCACAAGCGGCGTCACCGCCCTGTCCTACGGAGAGCAGAAGCGCGAGTCCGCCGTCACCCAACTGGGCTGGCGGGCCCTGGCGGACGTGGGAAGATGGCAGCCCTTCGCTCAGGCCGCGTGGAACCACGAACTGGCCGACACCAAGCGCAAGGTGAAGGCCGCGCTCACATCCACGGCCGCCCCGCCCTTTTCCATGGACGCAGTGCCCGTGAACACCGACTGGGGCACGGCGACGTTCGGCACCTCCTTCAAGGTGAGCGAGCGGGTGATGCTTCGGGCGTCGTTCTCGACCATGTTCTCGAACCCGCAGATGGCAACCTACGGCGGCGAGTTGGGGGTCAACGTCAGCTTCTAATGGCGTTGCGCCTGGCTGTTTTGCTAGAGATACTGGCTTTACCCGCCCCCCGTTGCAGAAAACCTGAAGCCGTCCACCGATGAGGTCTTTGGCAGGTGTCATAATGAACCCAGGGTAAGCAGCCCTTGTTACCATGGAGCATGACACGCCATACCCATCGTGACGAATCCCAATCCATGCTGGCGTGATGCGCCCCATTACCACCTCACCCATGCCCGGCGGCACCGGAAGGCGCTACTCGGACCCGAAGGGCGACTCGATCAACGCGGCAGCCAGAGGGCGTCCATCGGTGGAGCGGAAAATGGTTCCTGTCCGGGTTCTGGCGATTCCAATCGTCTAGTTTTGTACAACAAAGAGGCAAATGATCGCCCCGCAAGGCGCAGTGCGCGTCGAAGGGCAAGAAGTTCAGGCTTGGGATCAGGCTTGGCTTCGACCTTGAACGAAATGGAAGGACAACCGCAGGAAGACCCGGAATGTCCCGGCAAGGGCAAATTTTCTCCGAAGGATGTTGGCTTCAAGCTCAAATAGCGTGCTCTTTCAAATTAATATCGACGACACATGCGTGATGGGTTCAGGGGGGCGGAGGTTCAAATCCCCTCATCCGGGCCACGAATTTCCCCAAGGAAAAGGCCGATCAGCAACGAAAAGCTGACTGCTCTTTTTCTCGTTTTTCAGCGGCCTCCAACATCACCTTGGCGATCACTTCCTTGAGCGCCCCGATGTCCACGGGTTTTGCGATGTAGTCAGTCATGCCTGCCGCGAGGAAGGTTTCCCTGTCCCCGGCCATGGCGTATGCCGTGAGGGCGATGATCGGGATTTCGCGCACCCGCGTGAACCGGTCATCGAAGCGGATGGCCCGCGTGGCTTCAAGCCCGTCCATCTCGGGCATTTGGATATCCATGAGGATCAGGTCGAATTCGTCGCTGTCGAGGACTCTCAGGGCATCCCGCCCATTCACGGCCCCTGACACATGGTGCCCGGCCTTTTCCAGCAGTCTCTTGACCGTGAGCCTGGTCACCGAGTCATCCTCCGCGAAAAGGATGCGCAGCCCGACGCGTTCAAGCCGGGCAACGTATTCCGATGCCGTAACGAGCAATTCCTGATCCTGCTTGGGCATCTTGAAGGGTATGGATACGTAGATGGAGGACCCCTGGCCCGGTTCGCTCTCGATGGCAAGCTCCCCACCCAGGAACCGCACCAGCCGGCTCGCGATGGCAAGCCCCAGTCCGGCCCCCTGGTAACGGCGCGCGTAGGCTTTCTCACCCTGGACGAAGGGCTCGAAGATGCTCTTCATCTGGTCGGCTGGGATTCCAACGCCTGTGTCATGAACGATGAACAGCACATGCGGACAGCCTTCGCGCAGGACCGGGAGCGCGAAGGCTTCGACCCGGACCCCGCCCTTCTGGGTGAATTTGATGGCATTGCCCACCAGGTTGCAGAGAATCTGGCGAACCCTGACCTCGTCGCCCACCAGAACCCGCGAGAGGTGCTCGTCCAGGTCGAATTCGAACGAGAGATCCTTGTCCTTGGCGGCGAGATTGAACAGGTCCAGCACTGCCTCCTTGAGATTGCCCAAATCGAACGCGGCCTCTTGCAGGGCCAGCTTCCTCGCCTCGATCCGCGACAGGTCCAGGATGTCCGACAGCAGGTTGGCCAGCCGCCTTGAGGACCGGATGGCCGTCAGGATGTACTCGCTCTGCTCGCTGTCGTGGGCAGTCGTCTGGAGAAGTTGCAGCATGCCCAGGATCCCATTCAGCGGAGTGCGGATTTCGTGGCTCATGTTGGCCAGGAACTCGCTTTTGGCACGATTCGCGATTTCGGCCGCCTCCTTGGCGTGCCGGAGTTCCTCTTCCATCAGTTTGCGTTCGCTGATGTCCTTGACCACTGAAAGCATGCACGCCTGGTGTCCTATCTCCATGAGATCGACGGAAAGGATCACCGTGCGGACTTCGCCCGACTTCGCCTTGAGCCTGGCTTCCAAATCCCTGACCCTGCCGTCCCTCGCGAGAAGCGCCCTGAAACTGGCCCGTTCCGCCTGGTCGGCCCAGATGCCGAGCTCGGGAACGGTCCTGCCGATGACCTCTTCCCGGGCATAGCCCATGAGTTTGAGGAAGGCCTCGTTCACATCGAGGTAGCGCGCCTCACGCACGGAAACGAGCACCACGGGCTCCGGGTTGGACTCGAAAATCCTCTTGAACTTCTCTTTGCTCTCCCGCAAGTCCTCTTCGGCGAGTTTACGTTCGGTGATGTTCTCGTGGGAAACCACGGCCTTGGCCGGCCCGTCGTCAGGAAAGGGAGTGACCACCGCGCAGAACCAGCGCTTTTCGCCTGGAGAGTGGCACGGGTACTCCAAGGAGAAGTGGGAGGATTCCCCTGCCAGAACCATACGTATCCCCGCAGCAGCGCGCAGCGCCACCGCAGCGTCATCTCCGGTGGCCTGCTCGCAGACTTCGAGGTAGTTCGTTCCTTCGCTCACCTCGCCGGGATCGCTGCCATTTTCCCTGGCGAATCCCCTCCAGGATGCATTGACCATAAGTATGGTGCCGCCTCCATCAAGGATGGCGATGGAGGACGTGAGCCCATAAAATCCGCCGCGCGCGAAATATCCGGCATCAGCCCGCGCCTCGGCGCCGGAAGTGGCCGAGGAAGAACGGCTTTTCCCATGCACTGCTTTTGTTGATCCTGCTGGCATAGAACGGGTATCTCCGAACACCCTTTTGGCTTGGTGGTGCAGTAGACGTTTGAACCTTTCCCCATGGCCGGCAGGACACGCAGGGCCAGGAAACCACACCGGACAAGTACAAATTTCTTGATAAACATACCATAAAACAATGCCGCAAGGAAGCATGTGGCGAACAATCGCCTCCGTGTATCACAGAATGCGAATCACAAGGGCCGCAGACGATTTTGGTAGGGAATGCCCGAGACGTGTGAATGTGCTTGAGAGTCTTTCGACCTGTTCCGGGAAGAGGTCGAAAGCTGGGCTGCCCCCTACTGCCGGCTTCACCTCTGGCGGCGTTGCCACAAACTGTCGGCGGCACCGCGCCAATTGCCCAAAGACCGCTTCAGGCCCTTCGCGTCCCTCTCCGCGCCAGCCAAGTATACACCGCATACGACCCGCAGACCGCCAGGATGAGCGGATACAGAAAGTCGTGGGAGAAGTGCGTGAACTCGTAGACCAGCACCACGGCCGTGACCGGCATGTTCATGGAGGAGGCCAGGAAGGCCCCGGCGCCGACGATGGCCATGCTGGCCGGGTCGATGGCCGGGAAGGCCAGGTTCCACGCCCCGGCGGTCACTGTGGCCAGCATGGCCCCCAGGGCCATGCCCGGCGTGAGCAGCCCGCCCCCGGCCCCGGCGCGCAGGGACGCCGTGACGGCCAGAAGCTTCAGCGCGAACAGCGCCGCGGCGGCCCCCGGCGTCAGTTCATCGTAGAAGCCCAGCTGGATCGGCCCCTTGCCGTTGCCCAGAAGCTCCGGGAACGGCACGGCCAGGAAGCCCAGCGCCAGAAACAGCGTTAGGCACGAAGGGATCATGCGCCTGTCCCGCGGGGCGCGCTCGCGCGCCCAGGCCACGCACCGGACGAAGCCGAACGCCGCCGCGCCGAAGAGCGGCCCGGCAGCCAGGGACCACGCCACCAGCGGGGCGGAGATGGCCTCCGGGGCGAAGGCGTAGGACGGCACGTCGCCAAGCCCGATCCAGGCCACCATGGAGGCGATGCACGACGTGGCCAGGGCCGGGAGCACGGACGAGAAGCGGAACGTGCCGAGCAAACCCTCCAGCGCGAACAGCGCGCCCCCGAGGGGCACGTTGTACACGGCCGCCAGCCCTGCCCCGGCCGCGCTGGCCACCAGGGTCCGCGCCTCCCCGTCCGTGAGCCTCATCGTGCGCGCGAGCCATCCGGCATAGGCCGCCGCGATCTCCCTGGGCGCCCCCTCCCGGCCCAGGGGCGAGCCCAGGCCCACGGTGACGATCTGCAACAGGGCGTGCCAGGTGGTGGCCGCGAGGGGCATCCGGTGGCCTTCGGCGTCGACGGCCTTGCGGACGGAGACCAGCGGAGCCAAGCGCCCCCGCACCAGCCACCAGCCGACCCCCGCCACCAGGCCGCAGGCGCAGAGCGCCGCGACCCGGCGCGCCGGGCTCGCGGCCGAGACCCCCTGAAGGAAGCTCGCACCGCCGTTCAGACGGAACAGGTCGTAGCCGAAGGCCACGTGCTGGACCGCGCGGAGCAGCAGGGCCAGGCCCATACCGGCGACCCCGGCCAGCACGCCCGTGGCCACGGTGGCCACGGCCAGGGCGGCCGGGGAGGACGGGCCTGGGCCGCCGAATCGTTCATTCATGGGACGCCCCTTCGCCTGAGCGGGGTCGGGCCGGCAAGCGCCTGCCTGGCGACCATCCCGCCAGCCTCGCTTCCGAATACGCCAGGGCGGGGCGCGCTGGCAAAGAAATACAGGGACGCGGCTCCCTTTGGACCCGGGACGCCTCGAACCCTTCCGCCCCGGCCACGGATTCCCCCGGGGAAACTAGGCGGCCAGCGGCAAAAAACGCCTCCATTTCTTTTCCCGAGGCCAGCGGCCATGCAACCGGAGCCAGCCAAGACAACGTTTGTAGGTTGCGCACGTCTTCATCTCCCCGTCAGGCCTAGGCACCACGGCAACCCGCCGTTGCAAGCGCCGCACGGTTTATATTTGCGCTTTCAGCTGGATACGGTTACCTGACATCGTCTATATTCTGCTCGCCAGGATTTTGCGGCGTGCCCAACGCCAAGACCGGCGCGACTGCACATTCCCGGCTTGGCTTATTTTCCGGACTCCAGACAAACGGCCGCCCCGCCATGCTGTTCCCGGGGCCTACCCGGCACAGCGAGCGTGTCTTGGAAACAAAACGAATCACCACCCTGGCCCTGGTCGTCCTCGTTTCGTTCGCGGCGGCCTGCATCAGCACGGATTCCGGCGCGCTCCGCAGGGTCGACGACTGGTGCCAGGACGTCTACCACGTCATCGCCGGGAAGAGGCACGACGCGACGCACAGCGTGATAGCCTCGCTTGACGACGCGACCCTCGCGGCCCACCCGGACACGCCGCTGGTGTTCTGGGGCCCGATCTACGCCAAGGCGCTCACTCGGCTGAGGGCCGCCGGAGCCCGGGCCGTGGCCCTGGACATCCACCTCGGCATCACCCCCACCCAATGGCTGCAAACGCTCGGCATCGCCTCGCTGGCGGCCGTCGACCTGCTGGACTACGACCAGGATTTCGACCTCTCCCTTTCGGAGGGCAACGTTGTCCTCGCCGCGAACCTGGTGCGCGTGGGCGCGGAGATCAAGGTCCGGCTTCCGGCGGCGGAGTACATGAACGCCCTGTCCGGCGGCCCCGCCAGCACCGGCCTGACCACCCTGAACCGCGACCCGGACAACCGCGTGCGGAAATTCGTCCTGGATTACGAACTGCTGGACGCCGCGCCCGCTCCCCGGCGCTGGCCCACGTTCGCGGCCGCCGCGGTCCTCAAGGCCCAAGGCGAGGAGGCTGCCTCCCCCTGGCATGACCTGGCGCGCGAACGGCCCATGCCGATCTCCTTTTGCGGCCCCCCGGGCACGATCCCCCGGGTGTCCCTGTCCTCCGTCCTGCGCGAGGGCGGGCTCACGCCGCAGGAAGAGGCCCTGGTGAAGGGCCGAATCGTCTTTGTCGGGGTCGAGTTCGAGGGGGCCTCCGACCGTTTGCCCACGCCGTACTCCCCGAGCTTCGCCGGGTTCGGCCACCGGGACATGAGCAACGTGGAGATCCATGCCAACATCGCGGAAACGCTCCTGAACCCCGGGAGGGTCAGCGCCGCCCCGCTGTGGTTCGCCGGGCTGGTCTGGCTGCCCTTCCTCGCGGCCTCCGCCTTCGCGTGCGACCGCTACACCCCGCTGATGGGCAACGGGGTCAAGCTGTTCGTGATCCTTGCCGGGTGGGCCACCGGGCTCCTGTTCTTCCTCGGCGGGGTGCTCCTTCCGGTGGCCGGGCTCGCCCTGGGCCAGAGCTGCGTGTACATCGGGATCGGCGGGCTCCGGATGACCAGGACCGAACGCGCCCGCGCCCAAATGAAGGCCATCTTCGGGAAATACGTCTCCGCGAGGGCGCTGGAGCAGATCCTGCTGAGCGGCGAAGCGCCCGAGCTCGGCGGGGCCCGCCATCCGGTCACGGTGCTGTTCTCGGACATCCGCGATTTCACCGTCCTGAGCGAGCGGCTCACGCCCGAGGACGTGGTCAGCCTCCTCAACGCCTATCTTCCCGACGTCTGCGGCGTGGTCGAAAAAAACGGCGGCATGGTCAACAAATTCATCGGCGACGCGGTGATGTGCGTCTTCTGCCAGCCCCTGGGCTGCACCGGCCACGCCCGGCAGGCCGTGCTCACGGCGCTCGAACTCCAGGACCTGGCCGCGCGTTTCCGGCAGGACGCCTCGCGACGCTTCCCCGGGCTCGGGCCGGACTCCTTCCGCATCGGGGTCGGCCTGCACACGGGCGAGGCCCTGCTCGGCAACATCGGCTCGCCGGAGAGGATGGAGTTCACCGTCATCGGGGACACCGTCAACACGGCCTCCAGGCTCGAAGGGCTGACCAAGGACCTCGGCTGGGCTATCGTGACCAGCGAGGAGGCGTTCCTGGCCGCCGGGCCGGGCGTCCTCGCCGGGCGCAGGGCCGTCCGGCACGTCAAGGGCAAGAAAGAGGACGTGGCCGTGGTCGAGATAGTCGGGATCGAAAAACACCAGGAGGCCGCGTGAAGAGAGTATCCGCCGCTTTCGCCCTGCTGGCGCTCGTCCAGCTCGTCCTGCTCCGGGCGTCCTTCGCCCAGGGGCCGGTGGCCTGCATCGTGTCCGGGCTGGACGGCGATGTCCTCCTCAAGCGCGAGGCGGGGCAGCCGCAGTCCCTGACCAAGTACAAGAAGCTGCTCGCGGGCGACTCCGTCGAGTTGCCCAAAGGGGCCTTTCTCCGCCTGAGCTATCTGCCGCTGGGGAAGGCCGAGGACTGGCAAGGCCCGGCCAGGCTGAAAATCCAGCCCCACGAGGCCCTGGACCTCGAATCGGCCCAGAAGCCGGTGGTCGTCAGCCTCGGCGTCGACGTGGCCTCAATCAAGGAGTCCCCGCTGCTGCGCGAACAAAAGGAGCTGGTGTCCGGCCAGTTCAACGTGCGCACGCTCAACGCCGGCAAGGGCGCGGACTCAGGGCCCGGCGCGCGCAAGCCCGCCGACGCGCCCCTGGACGGCGCGCAGAGGAAGGAACTCGAGAACCTGAAGCGCCAGTACGCGCTCCTCATGAAGAAGATGCCCGCCGGGGACGCGACACCGCACCTGTATTATCTCGCGGGCCTCCAGCGACTGGACCAGAAGGCCGCCATGGCGGAGCACATCGCCCGGCTGCTCGCCTCCGAGAAGGACAACCCGGGCCTCGCGGCGCTGCTGCGGTCGTTATGATGCGCCACAGAGCCCAACGGCCTTTCCCGGGCGCATGCCGCGCCCCCGGCGGACGGCTCCCCTGGCGGCTGCCCCTGTTCGCGCTCCTCGCGGCGCTCCTGCTCGCCCTCCCCTGCCGCGCCGGAGAGCCTTCCCCTGTCGGGGCGCGGCCGGTGCGGACCATGGCGGTGATGCCCTTCGATTCCCTGGGCGGCCCCGAGGGCGGCGCGACGGGGAGCGGCCTGGGCAGGATGGCCTCTGAATACCTCACGGCCGCCCTGGCGCGCAGCGCGGCCGTGGCCGTGGTGGAGCGCGCGAAGATCGCCCACGTGCTCGACGAGATGGAGTTCGGCCCTTCCGCCAAGGGCGCAGCCGGTGTCGCGCAGAAACTCGGGCTGATGGCCGGGGCCGACGCCGTGGTCGTGGGGTCGGTCTCGAGCCTGCGCGGGGAATTGCGCCTCGATTGCCGCGCCGTCTCCGTGGCCGACGGGGCCGTCCTCGCCTCGGCCTCGGCGTTCTCCGACGCGGGCCTGAAGGGCCTGTCGCGCGCGGCCGACCAGGTCGCGGCCGTGCTCGTCAGGGTCGCCGCGGGGCCGGTCCAGGGAGGGGAGGGCAAGGCGGGCAGCCTGTCGGTCAGCGTGGCCGCCAGGTCCGGCGAGGGTGGGGAACTCGTGAGCGTGATGCCCGGGGACACGCTCCTCTCCGGCACGCAATACAAGGTCGTGCTCACGCCGCATCAGGACGGTTATGCGTATGTATTTCAGGTTGACAGCCACGGGGGGGTGTTTCAACTCTTCCCCATGGAGAGCTTCGGAAACACCCGGCTGGGCAACGCCAATCCGGTGAAGGCCGGGGACACGGCGGTCCTGCCCGCCCGCGACAAGGCCTTCGTCCTGGACTCCTCGCCGGGGCAGGAGCGCATCCTCGTGTACTTCTCCCCCGGCCCCGACCCCCGGCTGGAGGCCATCGGCGCCTCGCTGCGCAAGGGACGCCCCGCGGGCGGCGTCAAACGCGAGCTGCTGCACGGCGCCGTGCGCTCCAGGGGTTTGGGGGCCATCGTCACGGACCAACCGCTGGACATCTCCTGGACCGGCGGCGCCCCCCTCCCGCTGAAGGCCAAGAGCTTCGGCCTGGAGCCCGGCCGGGGGGCCTTCATGCTCGATTTCAACCACCAATGAACGTCCCTGCGTGGTGCTTCCTTCTCCAGGCGGCGCTCGTGCTGTCCGCCTGCGACGCCGCGGCGCGGGAGCTCGCCTTCCCCACCACCCCGGAGGAAATCCAGCGGGAGTTCCTGCGCCCGCCGGACAGGGGGCTCAAGTCCGTGGAGCCCGACCGCGCCAGGGTGGGCGCCAGGATACACTTCGAGCACGATTCCGCGTCCATCGGCAAGCAGTCGTGGGCGCTGCTGGACTCGTTCGCGGCCGCGCTCTCCAGCGGCCTCTCCGGGAAACGGTTCCTCGTGGTCGGCCACACGGACAGCACCGGGCCGCCCGCCTACAACCTCGAACTCTCCAGGCGCCGGGCCTCGGCCGTGCGGCAATATCTCGTCCAACGGCACGGCATAGACCCCTCGCGCCTGGCCGCCGAGGGGGCGGGGGCCTCAGAACCCCTGGCCGGCAACGGCTCGGACTCCGGGCGGTCCATGAACCGCCGCGTGGAATTCATCATGAAAAGCGACAGGGAGCCATGACACATCTCCACCGCCTCGGCAGGGCCCTCCTTCTGGGGGCGCTCGCGGCCCTGCTCGCCGCCGGCCCGGCAGCGGCCGAATCCCGGCACGCGCTCGTGATCGGCAACGGCGGCTACAAGGACGCCCCCCTGAAGAACCCGCCCAACGACGCCACGGCCATGGCCAAGGTGCTCCGGGGCCTCGGGTTCGAGGTCATCGAGCTCATCGACGCCAGCCAGGCGCAGATGAAGAAGGGCCTCGCCGCGTTCGGGGAACGGCTCAAGGAGGACAGCGTGGGGCTGTTCTACTACGCAGGGCACGGCGTCCAGGTGAAGGGGGACAACTGGCTCATCCCGGTGGACGCCGACATCTCGACCGAATCCGACGTGGAGTTCGGGGCCTTGTCGGCCTCCCAGGTCATCGGCAAGATGGAGGACAAGCAGAGCTCGGTGAACATCGTCATCCTCGACGCCTGCAGGAACAACCCCTTCTCGCGCGGCTTCCGCTCGGCGCAGCGCGGCCTCGCCCTGATGAACGCGCCCCGGGGCACGCTCATCGTCTACGCCACCGGCCCCGGGCAGGTGGCGTCCGACGGGTCCGGGAGCAACGGGCTGTTCACGCAGTACCTGCTCCAGGAGCTGCCCAAGCGGGGGCAGAGCATCCAGGACACGATCTTAAACGTGCGCGTGCGCGTGATGGACGACACGGGCAAGGCCCAGATCCCCTGGGACGCCTCCTCCATGACCAACAGGTTCTACCCCTCGGGAGAGCTCTCGAGCGACCCCAAGGAGGCCCTGGCGGAGCTGGCCAAGGAGCGTAGCAGGATCGAGGAACTCCAGAGGACCTCGGGGGGCTCGGCCATCCCGGTCGGCGACATGCAGCCCGGCCAGAGATTGTGGGTCGAACCCCGCGCCATGTACCGCGACAAGGAAAAGAAGATGTACCTGCGGCGCGACTCCGTGGCCTCCCTCCAGCCGGGCGCCACGGCCACCATGCTCCTGGAGCGGGGCCCCAAGGGCTTCAAGGCGGACGTCACCCGCTGCGATTACCGGTGGGACGACGTGGAGCGCCGGGGGCCTCAGGACCCCGAGGTGTCCGAGATAGTCTTCTCGCTCGGACCGGCCGAGATGGAGAAGGGCCGGAGGATGTGGACCACCCCGTCCGCGCTGTTCGCGGACTCCAACCGGAAACTCTATCTCAAGGGCGACGCGAAGATGTATCCGGTGCGCCTGACTGACGCGTTCTGCCTGTCGATAGAGCGGACCGCAGGCGGCTTCGCCGCCGACGTCACGGCCTGCCCGAGGAAGTTCCAGATGGACGTGGCCCCGGGCCCGAACGACCTGCCCCTGGCGGACGTCAGGTACAAGTGATACCGGCGCGCCGGTTCCCGACAACCCAAAGCGCAGGAGGTTTCCCGCGTATGACCCGTCTTCTCGCCCTGATCGTCCTTGCGGCCCTGTCCCTGGGAGCCGTCCCCCAGGCCCGCGCGCAGTCCGGGGCCACCCTGCCCCCGGAGTTCTTCCTGAAAAAGGACCAGGACAAGCAAAAGCCCCCCAAGCAGAACGGCGAGGAGAGCGCCCCGGCCAAGCCCCGCACCACGGGCACGAGCTCGGAGGCCACGTCGGCCACGAAGGGAAGGTTCACCCGGGACGGCCAGGGCATCATCACCGACAAGAAGACCGGCCTGCAGTGGTTCGTGGCCGAGGACCAGGACGTCGCCTGGACGCGCGCCCAGGCGTGGGCCCAGGGCCTGAGCGTGGGCGGGGGGGGCTGGCGGCTTCCCACCATGAAGGAGCTGCGCGACATCTACGGCTCCGGCGTCTACGTTCCGTCCGGGAAACGCTACTCGCTGAGGATCGACCCCGCCTTCCAGCTCGGCGGGTGCTGCCCCTGGTCCTCGGAGCTCAAGGACGCCCAATCGGCGCAGTACCTGCTCTTCAACGGCGGAGGGGAGAACGCGGGGAACAGGGAGACGGTCTCTTCGGGCAGCAGGGCCATGGCCGTGCGCTCGAAGCGCTAGGCCCGGACCTGGTCTAACGCTTCCGGCCCGCTAGCCCGAGGAGCAGCGCGGTCAGGTTGCCCGCCAGGAAGAACGCCACCGCGCCGAAGCCGAGGGCCATCACGGACGTCAGCGCCGCCCACGCAACGGCCGTATCGACATAACGCAGGCCGAACGCCGCGCACAGCGCGGCGAGCAGCGTCGTGTGCCATCCGTCCAGCTCCAGCCTCTGCGGCCTGGCGAAACCGGGCAGCGCGAGCGAAAGAAACGCCGGATAGAGCACCAGGCAGAAGCCCCCTCCCAGCAGGATCCCCGTCAGGAAGCGCAGGTGGTTCGAGGGCGCGCGCAACCCGGCCCAGAGCGTGGCCACGTCCAGCACGAACGGGACGCAGAGCAGGGCGTGCAGGGCGAGGACCGGGAGGGAGGGAACAAGGCCGGCGCGGCGGCGGCGCAGGAGCATCCACAGGAGCGCCACGCCGAACCCGGTGTAGATTCCGGCGCAGCGGGCATCCCAGGGTACGGGATGCCCGCCGATATAAATCGCACGATCCGGCGTCCAATGCAGGACGTAGTGCCGGAAGGCCTCCGGAAAATCCATCGGCCCCTAGTATCTCTTCAGCTTGCGGACTTCTTCGGACTTTTCCTTCAGGACCTTGATCTCCTGGACGTCCAGGTATCTCCAGACCGTGTCCATCATGGACGGGTAGAGCTTCTTGATCATGTTCGCCACGGCGTCTTCCGCGCCGTTGTAGGTCACGTCGCCTTCCATGAGGCCGTCACGCGTGTAGACCGCCTCGGAGAGGATCTCGCCCTTCTCCTCCAGGCTGTCCACGGGGATGCTCTTGATCCAGATCTTCTCGGACGAAAGGGGCTCGCGCATGATCAGGCGCACCTGGCCGGAGAGCCGCACCGTGACGGGGGTGTGGATCTTTCCGCCCTTGTAGAACGGCTGGCCCTTGCGCGTTTCTTCCGTGATCACGAATTCGGGGGAAAGCGTCAGGTTGGTGTTCTTCTTGTCCGGGTAGGTCATGAGGTCCAGCGTGTCGAAGTTGCCCATGACCGTCATGCCCTTGGCCACGATGATCTTGTCCAGGTCCGTGGAGAAGGACTTCGCCCAGCCCTGGGAGACCTTCTTGTACTTGCGGCTCAGGTAGGCGTCCCCGTCGGGGTAGAAGGGGGAGACGATGGACAGCGTGATCTTCACCGACGCGGGCGGCTTGGTCTCGGGCGGATCGTAGGAGAAGAGGTAGTCGTGCCAGACGGTGGTGGGGCCGTCGTTGCGGGGGGTGGTGGTTTCCGCGCAACCGAGCATGAAGCAGAGCATCATGCCCAGGGCCGCGAAGGTGACCACGGCCGGCACGGCTTTGCCTTGCGGTAGAACGCGCCTTGTCATCCTCTCGATCATCCTGAACTCCTGGCTGTTTATGGTTTTCCCAATATGACGAATATCGTGACCAATCACGCCGTCGATACGGATGACCGCGCGGGAATGCCTCAGCCGGACAGGAAACAGCTATTGCCCACCTGATTCGTATGTCTTTTGGGATCGTTATCGGAAATGCCGCCGGGAGGCAACATCGGCGGACTGGGATTTCTCGGGCGGCCCCCCCCGGCAGGCTTGCGACTTCCCGGGCGGAACGGACCCGGGGCTTCGGCCGCCCTAGGCTAGGCGAAGCACCCCGCCAGCGCGGGATCGTTATCGATCAGCTCGCGCACCTCGGGCAGGCAGTCGCGCAGGGAGAGCACGGTGAAGAAGCCCTCCTTCACCTGCGGGGCCTGGCGCACCGCGTCCAGCCATTCGTCCCTGGAGAAGGGGTCGGCGCGCACGGCGTCCCAGAAGCCGGTTTCCCGAAACAGCCTGTCCACGGTGGCCGCCGTGTCCAGTTCCGGGGCCTCGCGCTCCTGGAGCCTGGCCGTGACGTAGGTGGCCACTCCCACCTGCAACCCGTGGGGCCGGGGCCTGGCCGAGGAAGCGTCCAGGGCGTGGGAGATCAGATGCTCGCCGCCGCTCGCGGGGCGCGACGAGCCGCAGATCTCCATGGCGATGCCGTTCAGCATGAGCGCGGTGCCGAGCAGGGTCATGCCCTGGGCGTCGAAGAGCGGCCGGGCCAGGAACTGGTGCACCGTGGCGTCCGAGAGCAGGGCCGCCAGGTCGTTCACGGGCTCGCCCGCGTTGTGGAAGGCCAGCTTCCAGTCGAACACCGCCGTGAGCTTGGAGGCCAGGTCGCCCACGCCCGAAAGCCAGAGCAGGCGCGGCGCGGCCAGGCAGACCTCCACGTCGATGACCACCCCCTGGGGCAGGGCCGCGGCCAGGGAACGCCGCCTGCCCGCCATGGTCAGGCTCGACTGCGGGCTGCAGAAGCCGTCGTTGGAGAGCGACGTGGGGGCCGCGAAATAGGGCAGCCTGGCCAGGAAGGCCAGGTACTTGGCCATGTCCAGGGCCTTGCCCCCGCCCAGGCCCACCACGGCCGAGACCTTGCCCGGCATCCCGGCGAAGAGCCGGGCTGCGTCCTCGAAGGAGTTCTCGGCCACCTCGGTCCAGGCGGCGGCCTCCACGCCCTCGGCGGCCAGGCCCGAGCGCGCGGCCTCCGCCACGGACGCAGGCAGGCCCAGGCTGGCCAGCACCAGCACCCGCGCGTGGCCGCCCCGGCGCAGGTAGAGGCCCAGGCGGGCCAGGGCTCCGGGCTTGATGCGCACGAGCCCGGGCACGGAAATGAGCGTGGCTCTGGTCATGTCCCTCCTCCCTGGGCGAGAAGCGCCTCGGCCACGTCGGACCAGACGCCGAACCCACGGTAGGTTTCGCCCTCGCGGTCAAGGGCGTGGGCCAGGTCGGCCCGGGCGAAGCGCAGGGCGGGCGGCGTTTGGAGCGCGGCGGGCAGGTCCGCGAAGCCGTCCCCGGCGAAGGCCACCCTGGCCCCCCCTGCCCTGGTGGAAGCGCACGATGGCCGCCTTGTCCACGCCGGTCTCCAGGCAATGGAAGGGCGAATCGAAGGGCTCGCGCATCTCGAGCGATCCCCCTGGCAGCACGTGCACCCCCGGGTTCGCATGCACGTCCACGTCCACCCCGGCCCAGGCCAGCACCTTGCGGATGTACCAGTCGCACCCGGCCGAGGCGACCACCACCTCCCACCCGGCGGCGCGCAGCCTGGCCACGGACCGGGCGAGCCCCGGGTCCGGGCGCATGTCGCGCGCGATGGCCTCGAGCTCGTCCGGCGTGGCGCGCAGGCTGCCGAAGATGCGTTGAAGGGCCGTGAAATGGGTGATCCCGCCCGCGCGGTAGTCCTTCCAGGGCGAGAGCGCCTCCGGCGGCAGCAGGCGCTCGGCCACGAGCTTGTAGAAGTCGTTGGCGGTCATGGTGCCGTCGAAATCGCTGACCAGCACTGCATCAGCCATGGATGGCCCTCCGGTTGCGGTGAGGCGGCCGGGAAGGCCGCCCCGGTTAGATGGCATATCCGGGTCAGCCGTTCAATAACGAGGCAGGGGAAAAATAAGGCCTGCGCCTCCCCGGCGCGTGGCCTGCACGGCCCACGGCGTCATGGGCCTCCAGGCCGCCGTGCAGGGCGGGCTCGGGGTGTCCATGCTGGGGAAGTCGTTCGTTGGGAGGGATTTGTCGGAAGCCCCGGCAACGCTTAAGCTGCCGTCGCTTCCGGACACGGAGGTCGCCGTGTTCGGCGAAGAAGGAGCGCGGGTGGAACTGGCCGGGTGCCTGGCGGGCTTCCTCACCGACGCGCTCGCGCGGGTGGCTTCGGGGGCGGCCCGGCCGCCCTTTGGGCGCAGGCCCTTCAAGGCGTTCGGCTAGCCCGCGCCGTCAAGCGCGCTTTCCAGGTCGGTCAGCGCGAAATCGCCGCCCACGAACAGCAGGCGGCATTGGTGCTCCTTGGCCACTTCGTAGGCGAAGCAGTCCCCGAAGTTGAGCGCCGCCTGGTGCGCGCCCTTGCCCCAGCGTTCATAGGCCTTGGCTATACGCCGCGCCGAGGCGGGCGTAACGTTGACCACCTCGAAGCCGAGCCCGTCGATCAGACGCTCCATTTCACCGCCGACGTTGCGACGCGACGCGACGATCATCGCCTCGGCCACGGTACCCGCCGAGATCAAGAGGGAATCCTCGGCTTCCAGCACGGCGGCGCAGGCGTCCGCTTCCGGCTCGCCCAGCACGATGGCCATCAGCGCCGACGTATCCACCGCGATCATCGCGGCATCCCGTCGTCGCCGTAGAGAAAGTCCTGGCTGCGGGCCGCGCCCGGCCCGACCACGGCTTTCGCCGCGGCAGCGGCGCGGACCTCTTCGAGCAGCTTGCGGCGCGCCTGCCTGCTCGGTACCGGATTGACCGGCACCAGGCGCACGGCCGCATGGCCGTGCCGCGTCAGGATGACCTCATCCCCGGCCTCGGCCCGCCGGACCAGTTCGGTCAACTGCCCCTTGGCCTCAGTTACGGATACCTGCATGGCGCGCTCCCGTCCGGACCTGACTGCGGTCCAATCTCCTCAACCTTTAGACCATCGTCAGGACCATTTCAACAAGTACGTGCCGAGAGGCCCGGTTAGCCCAGGCGCTAGAACCCCGAAGCCCTGCCCTGGCGGGTCTGGCCGCGCAGGTTGAGCCTGCCGTCGCGGAAGCGGCGGATGGTCCGCTCCACTTCCTGCGGGCTCTGGGGCTGCTCGAAGAGTATCTCCACCCGGACCCCGGCCATGCCGTAGGCCTCGATGAGCGAGCGCAGCCCCTCCACGTGCAGGGCGGCCAGGCAGCCGTCCCCGCCGTATTCGCACTCGTGCGGCGGGCAGGCGAAGATGAGCGCGCCCTTCACCCCGGCCAGCAAAAACGACAAGAGCGTCCTGGCCCCGATGCGCCCGGTGCAGCGCACGTCCACGAGCTTCACCCCCTGGGGCAGCTCCACCAGCGAGAGCTGCGGGGTGAGCCGCGCGGCAATGAGCGGCGCGTTCAGGCCCACCGGGGCGGAGGCGGGCTCCGGGGTGCGCGCCAGGTTCAGCTTGCGGCAAAAGAACACCAGGTGCTCCCACTCGCCGCCGGCCGCCTGTGCGGCCAGGTCCGCGAACTTCTCCTGGCTGATGGCTGCGCTGGCGCACACCGAGCCGCAGCGCCCGCAGTGGATGCAGGAGGATTCGTCCAGGTGCGGCTCGCGGTGCAGGCCGCTGCCCTCCCCGGCCACGCGCTCCACGGTGATGGCCCCCCTGGGGCAGACCTCGCCGCACAGGCCGCAGCCGTGGCAGAGCTTGAAATCGTGGATGAGGCGGTCCATGTCCATGGACAGCGAAGGCGGTGACACGCGGTTCATGCCTGGCTCCTTCCTTGCCCGGCCCGGGCGCTTTTATCGTTTCCGCGAGGCTTGCCGCACGGCGGCTGGCAGAGCCTCAAGATGGCGCGCTTGAGCGGCGGTATCGCCCTGCTGACCGCGAGGCTCAATCCCTGCTCCATGGCCTCGGGGATATGCTCGCCCTGCACGGTGAGCACGCGCACGTCGCATCCCAGGCGGACGCGCGCGGCCTCCAACAGCTCCGGCGTGGGGGCCTGGTGCAGGCTCAGGGCTGTGCCGCAAAGCCCCTCGGCCCCGCCCTTGGGCGCGGGCTCAAGCCTGGCTTCCTCGATGCTGCCCGGCTCGCGGCCGGGCTCCATCACCGCGTCCACCAGCACGATGCGCCTGGGCGACGCGCCGGAGAGCAAGAGGTCCGCAAGCAGCGAGCGGATGGACGTGCCCGCGTCCACGAAGGCCGCGTGCTTCTCGCCCGCGTGTTCCCGGGCCAGCTCGCCCACGGCGGCCGGGGCCACCCCGTCGTCCCCGAAGAGGGTGTTGCCGCAGCCGAACACCACCACGGGCGCGTTGAACATGGCCGACCAGTCCACGCTAGTCCCTCCTCAAGGTGTCCAGGAGTTCGCCCCCGGGGCCGAGCACGCGCACGGTCATGTCGACACCGCCGTCCAGGCGGTGCGTGGCGCAGCTCATTCACGGGTCGTAGGCGCGCAGGCACATCTCCACGGTGTTCAAGAGGCCCTGGTCGTAGCGCCCGCCCTTGATGGCGGTCCTGGCGGCCTGCCTGATGGAGAGGTTCATTCCCGCGTTGTTGTGCGTGGTCCCGGCCAGGAGGTTGGCCGCCGTGACCATGCCCTGGTGGTCGGTCTTGAGGTGGTAGATCAGGCTGCCGCGCGGGGCCTCCACGCAGCCCACGCCCTCGCCCGCGCGGGGCGCGATGGGCTGGGTGCGGATGTCGCGGCCCGTGATCGCGGGGTCCTCCAAAAGCTCCAGGGCGCGCTCGCAGCAGTAGACCAGCTCGATGAGCCTGGCCCAGTGGTAGAGGAACGTCAGGTGCGCCGGGCGGCCGAACTCGCGCCTGAAGATCTCGAGCTCGCCCTGGGCCAGGGGCGTGGCCATGGCCTCGCAGACGTTGACGCGCGCCAGGCAGTTGGTGCGGTACACGCCCACGGGCGCGGCCTCGTCCATTACGAGCCGCCCGGCTTTGCGCATGTAGGGGAACTTCAGGTACGTCCAGGGTTCCACCTTTTCGGCCAGGTGCGCGAGGTAGTCCGCCGGGGCGAACTCCTCCACGCAGCCGTCCTGGTCCATGAGCCGGAACACGCCGTCGTGCAGGGCCAGGTTGCCCGTGGCCGGGTCCACCAGGCCCAGGTAGGCGCTGGGGTATTCGCCCAGCTCCCTGAACAGGGGTACGTACTTGGGAAATATCTGCTCCCTGGCCAGCTTGATGCTCGAAAGGCTGAACTCCAGGGCCTCGCGAGCGAGCGCCGTGAACTCGCGGCGCTCCTCCTCGGAGAGGTGCTTGGAGAACCCGCCCACCAGCACGGCCACGGGGTGGATCACCTTGCCCGCGAAGCGCTCCAGGGCCATCTGGGTGCGGTAGCGCATGAGCGCGGCCTGCTTGGCCAGGTTCGGCGCGGCCCCGGCGAGCCCGGCCACGTTGCGCGCGGCCGGGTCAGCGTCCGGGCCAAGGACGAAGTCCGGCGCGCAGAGAAAGTAGAAGTGCAGGATCTTGTCCGGGATGGTGGCCATCATCTGGCACAGCTCGCGCAGCTTGGAGGCCGTGGGCGTGGGCGCGACGCCCAGGCAGGCCTCGGCCGCCTTGGTGGAGGCCAGGTGGTGCTGCCAGGGGCAGATGCCGCAGATACGCGTGACGATGCGCGGCACCTCCTCCACGGGGCGGCCCATGACGAACTTCTCGAAGCCGCGCAGGCTCATGACGGTCATGCGGGCGTCGGCCACGTCGCCCGCGTCGTCGAGCTGGATGTCCAGGGCCGCGTGCCCCTCGATGCGCGTGAGCGGCGCGATGCGGATGGTTTCAGCCACTTCTCTTACTCCTGTGTCTTGCGCGAAAGAATCCGCGCGCCGTCGAAACGGGAAAGATAGCCCGGCTTGTCCGGCATGGCCGCGTAATTGAGGCCAACAGCCGTGAGCGCGCCCACGTAGTCCACGCAGGGCACGCCGTCCTCGGCCACCGGGCCGTAGCAGCCCCGGCAGGGCACCTTGGCGCTTATGCAGCGCGGCACGCCCTCGTGGCCGCCGCAGCCACGGCGCGTCACCGGCCCCAGGCACATGAAGCCCTGCTCCAGCAGGCACTGCATGCCCTCCGGCCCCTTGAGCGGGTCGTGAAAGGGTTGCTCCAGCATGCGCTTGAGGCCTCCGCCGGTGTTGGTCCCGGTGCGGAAGGTGGGGCAGCCGTCGCACACGGAGCGCCCGGGCAGTTCGGGAGCGCGCCCCGCCAGAAGCGCGGTGATGGCCTCGGCGATCCAGTCCGGGTGCGGGGGGCAGCCGGGCAGGGCCAGGTCCACCTTCACGTGGGCGTCCAGGGCCGTGCAGGAATCAAGGCTCGCCGGGATGTGGTGGGCCTTCGTGTCCGGGTCCGGGCCCGGCACGGTGGAGGGTTGGCCCCTGTAGACCAGCTCGCGCACGCCGGCCATGCCGTAGAGGTTGGTCAGTGCCGGGATGCCGCCCTTGGTGGCGCAGGTGCCGAGAGCTATGAGCACGTCGGTCTTGGCGCGCATCTCATGGAGCACTTCCAGGTGCTCCTCGTTCTGCACGCCGCTGGACACGATGCCCACCCGGGCCTTGGGGATGGTGAGCTTGGAGCGCTCGCCCAGCTGGCCATAATACTTGTGGTCGGCGAGCACGGGGATGTGCACGAAGTCGAGCTCCGGCAGCAGGTCAAGAAGCGCCTCTCCCAGGTTCAGGATGGCGATCTCGCAGCCCGAGCAGGAATTGAGCCATTCTCCAGCGATGGTTACCACGTCGGAAACACCTCTCCCGTCGCCGCCGGTGAAAGCGGATTGAGATGGCAAAACACGTCCCCTCGCGCCGGGTTGGCGCGTTCGGAAGCCTTGGATGCCTTTTATGGTGTCGCGGACCGCTTCCTTTGCCCATTCGCCCCTACGGGCCCGCCCGGCCCGATGCGATGGAAGCGGCTTTTGCAATGGGAGAGGCTGATAGCTGCTTCAGGAAGCCATGGCAAGAATCAATCCGATTATGTTGTTATTTTCACAAATGGCGAAATAAATAGGGAAACAAAGCACAACGCCAACACGCCGGATTCGTGTGCGATCGCTGCCGAAAGAGCGCCGTGCCCTCGCCCCCTCGACATCCCCCCTCCGGCCCTGCTAGCTTCGCGCAAACCCGAAGGAGCCCAGGATGATAGACGTAAGCAGGGCCAGGGACGCCGTATCCGCGTTCCAACGGCTTCTGGACGACACCCCTTCCGGCGTGGCCCACGTGCGCGTGGCCCCCGACGCCTGGACACTCGCGGAGATCGTCGGCCACATGATCGACTCCGCCTCCAACAATCACCAACGATTCGCCCGGCTGCGCCAGGGCGACCTGGACCCTTTCCCGGCCTACGAGGCCCAGGCCTGGGTGGACGCCCAGCGCCACGACGGCTGCCCCTTCGCCACGCTGTGCGCGCTCTGGACGAGCTTCAACGCCTTCCTGCTGCGCCTGGTCGAGACCACTCCCGAGGCCGCCCTCGGCAACGTCTGGGCCTCCCCCGGCGGCCCCGAGACCCTGGAGCACCTGGTCAACGGCTACTTCGAGCACATGGAACGCCACGCCACGCACTACTCCGGCCGCCTGGCCGAGGTCCTGGCAGAGCGCGCCTGAAGACACGGAGACGAACGAGATGGAACGATCGTACTGGCTGATGAAGTCCGAACCCGGGTGCTTCTCCATCGACGACCTGGCTTCAGCGCCTGGCCAGACCACGGCCTGGAGCGGCGTGCGCAACTTCCAGGCCCGCAACTTCATCCGCGACCGCATGGCCCCGGGCGACCTGGCGATCTTCTACCACTCGGTCACGGACCCTTCGGCCGTGGGCGTGATGAGCGTGGTCAGCGCGGCCTACCCGGACAAGACCGCCTGGGACCCGTCGGACGAGCACTTCGACCCCAAATCGCCGCAGGAGAGGCCCCAGTGGTACGTGGTGGACGTGCGTTTCGAGCGCAAGTTCGCGCGCCCCGTGCCCATCAAGGCCATGCGCGAGGAGCCGGAGCTGGCCGGGATGGAGCTTCTGCGCAAGGGATCGCGCCTCTCGGTGATGCCGGTCACGCGCGAGGAGTTCGAGGCCGTCTGCCGCATGGGCGGCTAGCGGGTGCAGGGGGATCATCCCCCTGCCGGGAGAGGCCTGGAGAGGGTGGCGCCCTCTCCAGAAAAACCCGTCATTGCGGATACAGCGTGCGGCAGTACCGCTGGCACCAGTCCGCCCCGGCCTTGACCGTGGCCTGGCAGCGGCCCTGGCGGTTTCGCGCCGAAAGCTTCGCGCGCACGTCCTCGCACCCGGACAGACAGGCCTGGAGGTCCGGCTGCGGCTTGCCCACGGCCGCCAGGTACTCGTCGCACAGGCCAAGGCTGTCGCACCCGCCGTGCCTGGCGTTGGTCGCGGAACAAAAACCCATGAACTCCGAATCGGTCATGGGGCCGCGCAACCCGCAGCCCCAGAGCACGACCACGGCCGCCAACGCCACCCCGGCCCTCACGGCATATCTGCCCATATCCGCTTTCCCCTTGGTTTTCCCCACAATTGGCACAAACTCGGCCCGGAGTCCACGCGAGGCCCCGGCCAAAGCCGCGCCGGGCATTGCCGTGAACGCCCGCATGGGCTAGCATGCCCTGAAAACCCGAGGAGGACAGCACATGCTCAAGCCCGTCACGGAACGCGTCTTCTGGACCGGAAAGATCGACTGGGAATTGCGCCGCTTCCATGGCGAAGAATACAGTACCCACCACGGATCGTCATACAATTCGTACCTGGTGCGCGGTGAGAAGACCGCGCTCATCGACACGGTCTGGTCGCCTTTCGCTGGCGAATTCGTGGAGAACCTGGCGCGCGAGGGCGTGCTCGAATCCATCGACTTCCTGGTCTGCAACCACGCCGAGCCCGACCACAGCGGGGCCATGCCCGAGCTTCTGCGCGCACGGCCCGGCTTGCCGGTCTACTGCACGGCCAACGCGGTCAAATCCATCAAGGGCATGTACCACCAGGACTGGGACCTGCGCGTGGTCAAGACCGGCGACACCCTGGACCTGGGGGCCGGGCTCGCGCTGACCTTCGTGGAAGCCCCCATGCTGCACTGGCCGGACACCATGTTCAGCTACCTCTCGGGCGAGGCGGTGCTCTTCTCCAACGACGCCTTCGGCCAGCACCTGGCCTCGGAGCGGCTCTTCGCGGACACCGTGGACGAGTGCGAACTCTTCCAGGAGGCGCTCAAGTACTACGCCAACATCCTCACGCCCTTCAGCAAGCTCGTGACGAAGAAAATAAACGACGTGCTGGCGCTGAACCTGCCGCTCGAAATGATCTGCCCGAGCCACGGCGTGATCTGGCGCAAGGACCCGGGCCGCATCGTGGAGGCCTACCTGAAGTGGGCGGCGGACTACAGCGAGGACCAGGCAGTGGTGGTCTACGACACCATGTGGAACTCCACCCGGCTCATGGCCGAGGCCATCGCCCAGGGCATGCGCGAGGCCAGGCCGGAGATGACCGTGAAATGCCTGCACGCGGGTAAGAGCGACGTCAACGACCTGATCACCGAGGTGTTCAAGGCGAAGCTCGTGGCCGTTGGCTCGCCCACCTTCAACAAGGGCATCCTGCGCTCCGTGGCCGCCGTGCTCGAGGAGATGCGCGGGCTGGCCTTCAAGGGCAAGAAGGGCGCGGCCTTCGGCTCCTACGGCTGGAGCGGCGAATCCGTGAAGATGATCGAGGAGGGCCTCGCCACGGCTGGGTTCGCCCAGGCCGCGCCCGGGCTCAAGGTGCTCTGGAAGCCCGACGGCGAGGCCTCGGAGCGCTGCCGGGCCTTCGGCAGGGAGGCCGCCGGGACGCTCGGCTGAGGCCCTGGCCTCCCGCTCCGGATCGCTCCGGGAACGCGGGCCGGAAGAAGGCGCGCCGCCGGTCAGCGCGTAAGCGTCCTGCCCGCGTCCTCCATGAGCCGGGTCAGGCCTTCCACGCCGCCGAAGGCCCTCTCGTAGGACTTGAGCAGGGGCACGAGGTGCGAGTAGTTGCGCTGGATGAAATAGTAGTCGTAGACGCGCTGCTCCATGTACTCGAGCAGGAAAGCAATGGTCACCTCGCGCGGGTCGGCTGCCTTGCGCCGTTTCCAGGAGGTGAAGTCGTGCAGCCAGCGGCGAGTCTCCTCGTCGATGGCGTCTAGTTCGGAACGCTTGTACGATTCCATGCCCGAGCCCCGCGAGAGTGGTGTCCCGGCCGCCCGCCCCACACTGCCCAAGCCGCGGCCGGCCCCAGAATGGCACGATTCGCGCCCGCGCGGAAGAGCCCAAGGCGGGCCAAATCCCGCAGGGCGCACGAAAAGGAGCATCGCCCATGTACTGGACCCCGCCCGTGATCTGGACCGTCCTGGGCCTCGCGCTCATCGCCCTGGAAGCGCTGGTGCCCGGGCTGGTGCTCGTGTTCTTCGGCATCGGCGCGCTCATCACGGCCGCGTGCTCCTTCGTCTTCGACCTGGAGGCCTCGCACCAGCTCGTCATTTTCGCCTGCTCGTCGGTGGCCTGCCTGCTCCTCCTGCGCGGCTGGATGCGCACGCTCTTCCACGGCCGCACCCGCCCCGACGAGGAGCAAGTGGAGAAAATCGAGTCGCTGGTGGGCGAGGCGGGCGTGGTCACCGAGGCCATCTCCGAGGGCGGCCTGGGCCGCATCAAGCTGCGCGGAACGTTCTACACGGCCAGGAGCGCCGAGGCCCTGGCCGTGGGCGAGTCCGTGCGCGTCCAGGCCGACCCCAGGGGCGACCACTCCGAACTGGTCGTGGCCAGAATCTGAAAAAGCAGGGAGGCTCCCATGCTCACAGTCGCCTTGTCCTTCGCCGGTCTCGTCTTGTTGCTGGTGGTGCTCTCGGTCACGGTGGTGCCCCAGCAGAGCGCCTTCATCGTGGAGCGCCTGGGCAAGTACAGCCGCACCCTTGAGGCGGGCTTCCACCTGCTTCTGCCGCTCTTCGACAAGGTTGCCTACAAGTTCTCGCTCAAGGAGGAGGTGGTGGACACCCCCTCCCAACCCTGCATCACCAAGGACAACGTCACCGTGCACGTGGACGGGCTCGTGTACATCAAGGTCAACGACCCCAGGCTCTCGGCCTACGGCATCGCCAGCTACCGCACGGCGGCCACGCAGCTGGCCCAGACCTCGCTGCGCTCCTCCATCGGCAAGATCACCCTGGACAAGACCTTCGAGGAGCGCGAGCTGATAAACGCCGAGGTGGTCAAGGCCGTGGACGAGGCGGCCATGGCCTGGGGCGTGAAGGTGATGCGCTTCGAGATCAAGGACATAAGCCCCCCGGAGAGCGTGAAGCAGGCCATGGAGGCCCAGATGACGGCCGAGCGCGAGAAGCGCGCCCAGATCGCCCTGGCCGAGGGTCAGAAGCAGAGCGCCATCAACATTTCCGAAGGCCAGATGCAGCAGGCCATCAACCTCTCCGAGGGCGAGAAGCAGAGCCAGATCAACGTGGCCGAGGGCCGCGCCCGCCAGATCGAGCTGGTGGCCGAGGCCACGGCCAACGGCATCCGCCGCGTGGCCGAGGCCATGACCGCCGAGGGCGGGCTCACGGCCGCCAACCTGCGCGTGGCCGAACAGTACGTGGAGGCCTTTTCGAACATCGCCAAGCAGTCCACCACGATGATCATCCCGCAGAACGCGGCGGACGTGGCCGGGCTCGTGGCCGCGGCCATGCAGGCGGTAAAAAAGGCGGGCTGACGCGGACGGGGATCAGCCCCGGGCTTCGCGGCAGTCGCGGCAGGCCCCTTCCAGGCGCACGCTCACGTGCTCCACTCCCGGAAGGTCCGCCCCCACGGTCACCGCGCCCGGGTCCAGGCAGTACAGGCGCTTGCAGCGCAGGCAGTAGAAGTGGGCATGGTCCGGGTGCGCCGGGCCCGCCAGGCAGTAGCGCACGCTCGCGTCCCCGGCCTCGTGGCGCGAGGCCAGCCCGCTCGCGGCCAAGGTCTCGAGGGTGCGGTAGAGCGTGACCTTGTCCATCCGGCCCTCCTCGCGCAGCGCCGCCAGCAGCGCCTGGGGCGTCATGGCCTCCCCGGCCTCGCGCAAGGCCGAAAGCACCCTGACCCGCTGCGGCGTGGCCTTGAGTCCGGCCGCCTCCAGGAGCTCCCTGGGCTCGCACCCCGTGCACATCTAGGCGCCCCTCCTGCCCAAAAGTTGCGCGCCGAAGAACCACACCGAGGCCACGGCGATGATGCTCGCCCCGGAGGTCAAATCGAACGCGTAGGAGAGCGCCAGCCCGGCCAGGCAGAACCCGGCCGAGTAAAGCCCGGCCCGAAGCATCATGCCCCCGAGCGACCGGCAGCCGCGCTCGGCCAGGTAAGGCGGGATGGTCAAGAGCGCGATCACCAGGATGAGCCCCACCACGCGGATGATCATCACGATGGACACCGCGATCATGGCCAGCATCACGAAGTGCAGGAGCCTGACCGGCACGCCTCGAAGCCCGGCGAACTCGGCATCGAAGCTCATGGCCAGGAAGCCCCGGTAGCAGTAGGCCACCACGGCCAGCAAAAGCGCGTCCAGCCCGGCCATGAGCCAGAGGTCCGTGGCGGGCACCGCCAGGATGGAGCCGAACAAAAAGCTCATCAGGTCCACGTTGTAGCCGTGGGTCAAGTCCACCAGGATGATGCCGAAGGCCATGCCGGCGGCCCAGAGCACGCCCACCACCGTGTCCGCCCGCTCGCCGCGCCCGAAGGTCACGGCGGCCATCACGGCGGCCACGGCCAGGCTGAAGGCGATGGTCGCGGGCAGCACGGGCAGGCCCAGGAAGAACGCCAGCCCCACCCCGCCGTAGGCCGCGTGCGAGATGCCCCCGGCCACGAACACCACCCGGTTCACCACCACCAGGCTGCCGATCACCCCGCAGGCGACGCTGGCCAGGAGCCCGGCAAGCACCGCGTTGCGCATGAAGTCGTAGGAAAGGGCCTCGATCACGGTTTGCCCCCGCAGTCCGGGCAGCAGGACGCGCCCTTGCCGGGCAGGCCCTGGGACAGAAACTCCACGGGGCAGCCGTGCGGGCCGCAGCGGTACATCATGCCGAACATCTCCGGCGTTATCTCCGGGCGGGGGTGGAAGTGCACGGTCTTGTTCACGCAGGCCACGCAGGTCACGTGGCGCGAGATCACCGCGATGTCGTGGCTGACCAGCACCACCGTGAGCGTCCTGGCCAACTCCCCCAGAAGCTCCTGGATGGAGGCCCGGCCCTCGGGGTCCACGCTGGCCGTGGGCTCGTCCAGCAGCAGAAGCTCCGGTCCGCAGGCCAGGGCCCTGGCGATGAACACCCGCTGGCGCTGGCCGCCCGAGAGGTCGGCAAGGGCCTTGTCGGCCAGGTGCGCGGCGCCTGCGCGCTCCAGGCACTCCATGGCCGCGCGCCTGTCCTCGCGCGACCAGAACGGCCAGCGCGTGCCAGGGGTCAGCCTGCCCAGGAGCACGGTCTGAAGGACGCTTATGGGGAATGCCCGGCCCGTGGAGGTGATCTGGGGCATGTAGCCCACGCGCGGCGCGGCCTCGGCGGGGTCCTGCCCGAGCACGCGCACCAAGCCCCTTGTGGGCTTCAGGAGCCCCAGAAGCAGGCGCAGAAGCGTGGTCTTGCCGCCGCCGTTTGGGCCCAGGATGGCCAGGTACTCGCCGCGCGGCACAAAGAGCGAGACGCCCTCCAAGGCCGTGGTCGGGCCGAAGGAGAAGCTCACTGATTCGAGTTCGATTGCAGGGTCGTTCATGATCGTCACGTAATGGGTTTCTCGGGCAAAGCAGAGTCAAAAGGCAAGAGAAAGATGCCTCCGGCGGCCAGAGAGGGCGCTGCCCTCTCTGGACTCTCCCGGCAGGGGCATGATGCCCCTGCACCCCCAGTAGCTTCGCGTCGATCACCGGCAGCCCTTGTACTGGCCGGCCCTCGCCCTGGAAGCGAGCTTCCAGGGCGAGGGCCGGCCAAAGTTCACGGTGCTGGTGAAACCCGCGAAGCCGTTGCCGGGGTCCGGGGCCAGGCACTGGCCCCGGCGGGTGCAGGGCAGAGCCCTGCCGGGGCGCGGGGCTGGCCCCGCCCTCTTTGCTACTTGAACGCCTCGGCCAGGGCCTTGGCCACGGATTCCAGGTTCGCGGGCCAGTCCGGCGCCAGGTCGTCGGCGGGCACGAGCCTGGCCCCGATGGCTTCGGCCACGGTCTGGGCGGTTTTCTTGGAGAACTGCGGCTGCACGAAGATGGCCTTGGCCTTGCTCTCTTTCGCGTGCTCGATGAGTTCCAGCAGCTTGCGCGGCCCGGGCTCGCGCCCGCCAGCCTCGATGGCCGCCTCCTTGAGCCCGTGGTCCCTGGCGAAATAGGCCCACGCCGGGTGGAACACGATGAACTCGCTCCCGGCGGGCACGCCCTCGAGGATCGCGGCCAAGCGTCCTGCCAGGGCGTCCAGCTCGGCCTGGAACGCGGCCAGGTTGGCGGCGTAGGCCTGGGCGTTGGCCGGGTCCGCCTCGGCCAGGGCCTTGGCCATGGTCGCGGCCTGGATCTTCACGAGCCCGGGCGAGGTCCAGGTGTGCGGGTCGGTGGTGGCTTCGTGGACGTGCTTGTCCTTGTGGCCATGCCCGTGGCCGTTGTCGTCGTCCCCGTCCAGGGGCAGGAGCTCGATGCCCGCGAGCGTGTCGACCACCTTCATGTTCTTGTTGGTCTTGGCGAGCCTGGGCAGCCAGACCTGCTCGAACTCCACGCCCTGGGCGAAGTAGAGCCTGGCCCTGGCGGCCTGGGCCATCTGTCCGGGCTTGGGCTCGAAGGTGTGCGCGTCCGCCCCGGGCGTGACCATCACGGACACCTCGGCCAGCGGCCCGGCGAGCTTTTCCACGAAATACTTCTGCGGCGCGATACTGACCATGACAGGCAGCGGTTCGGCCAGGGCGGGCGCGGCGCACAGCGAAAGCGCCAGGACGGCGAGGGAAAGGATGCGGCTCATGGTTCCTCCGGTCCGGTCATGCTGGATCGTGAATGCAACCTGGTTGCACTCAAGTCAAGCCAAAATGGTTGACCGGGCGGCGTGTCACGATTATTCAGCATGTGTGCATCGGGCAGGCGCGGATGGCGTAACCCGGCGCAAGCAAAAGGAAACCGCACCCGGCCGCCAGACGCCGCCTGAGGCTTCCATCCCAGAAACCGCCCCGCCGAGCCCGGCGCGGGGCGCACAGCAGGCGGATCACGACGCATGCACATCTCCGAAGGCGTACTTTCAGGTCCCGTGCTGGCCGCTGGCGCGGCTGCCGCCGCCGCTGGCGTGGCCTGGGGCGTGAAGAAGCTCGAGGGCGAGGCGCTGGTGCGCACGGGCGTGCTTTCGGCCGCATTCTTCGCGGCGAGCCTGGTGCATCTGCCCGTGGGCCCGGCGAGCATCCATTTGATTCTCTCTGGGCTTACCGGGGCCATGCTCGGCTGGGCCGCGTTCCCGGCCATTTTTGTCGGGCTTCTGCTCCAGGCGCTCCTGTTTCAATTCGGCGGGCTCACGGTGCTCGGCGTGAACACCGTGGTCATGGGGTTGCCCGCCGTGGCCTGCGGCCTGGCGGCGAAGCCCTTTTTGCGCAAGCCAGGGGCCGCCTTCGCCGTGGCCGCGTTCTGCTGCGGCGCGCTGTCCATCCTGGGCAGCCTGGCGCTCCTCTACTTGGCCCTGGCCTTCTCGGGGGACGAACTCACCGTGTTCGCCGGGGTGTTCTTCTGGTCGCACCTGGCGTTGATGGGCATCGAGGGCGCGATCACTTTGGCCGTGCTCTCCTTCCTCAAGCGCCTGCGGCCGGGGCTTTTGTGATCCCGCTGGACGCCCGGTCGCGGATTCTCGGGGCGCTGGCCGTGTCCGTCGCCGTGGCCGTGTGCCGCACCTGGCCCGCGGCCCTGGCCGGGCTCGGCTGCGGGCTGGCCGCGCTTTGCCTGGGCGGGCAGGACTGGCGGGCGCTCGCGAAGCGCATGGCCCTTGTAAACGTGTTTTTCCTGGGGATCGTGGCCACGGTGCCCCTGGCGGCCAAGGGCGACCCGCTCTTCTCTGTTTGGGGGCTGGCCTTCACCAGGCAGGGCCTGGACACGGCGCTCGTGATGACCGCCAAGGGCAACGCCATCTTCCTCGTGTTCTGGGGGCTGGTGCGCCCGCTCTCCCCGGCAAGGCTGGGCGCGGCGCTCTCGAAGCTCGGCGTGCCCGACAAGCTCTGCCTGATCCTCTCGCTCACCAGCCGCTACCTGGAGCTCATGCGCCTGGAGTGGGACAAGCTCATGACCGCCGCCAGGATGCGCGGCTTCGCGCCGGGCAGATCGCCCGGCACGTGGCGCACCTACGGGCTCATGCTGGCGCTTCTCTTCATGCGCGCCCTGGACCGCTCCACGGCCATACATCAGGCCATGCTCTGCCGGGGCTTCACCGGCCGCTTCGTGAGCCTGGGCGGGCCCGGCTGGAGCCGCGCGGATACTCTTCTCGGCCTCGGCTGCCTGGCCGGGGCCATTGCCGTCACCTGCCTGGAGCTTGCATGATGCTCATCGAACTGACCGGATTGTGCAGCGGCTACGACGGCCGCATGGTGCTCGAGAACCTGGATTTCAGCCTGGAGCAAGGCGAGCGGGCGGGCCTGGCCGGTCACACGGGGTCGGGCAAGACCACGCTGCTGAGGGCCATCATGGGCCTGCGCAGGCCCGACTCCGGGACCGTGAGGATCGAGGGCCGCGAGTGCGCGAGCGAGCACGACTTCGCGGCGAGCCGCCACGTGCTGGGGTACCTGTTCCAGAACCCGGACGACCAGCTCTTCTGCCCCACTCTCCTGGAGGACGTGGCCTTCGGCCCGCTGAACCTCGGGGTCAGGCCCGCCCGGGCCAGGGACATCGCGGTTGAATGCCTGGAGGCCGTGGGCCTGGCCGGATTCGAGGACAGGCTCACGCATTGCCTTTCCGGCGGGGAGAAGCGCCTGGCCTCCCTGGCCGGGGTGCTGGCCATGCGGCCCAAGGCGCTCCTTTTGGACGAGCCCACCACGGGCCTGGACCCGGAGAGCAAGGCCCGGGTGGCCGAAGTGCTCGAAGGCCTGGACATGGCCCTGCTGGTTGTCTCCCACGAGTGGGACTTCCTGGCCCAGGTGGCCCGGTCCCACTACGTGCTCTCCCACGGGCACCTGCACCGCGCGGCCGAGGCCCCGCACGTGCACGCCCACGTGCACCCCATGGGCGCGGTGCCGCACAGCCACGACTAGCGGAGCGTCCGCCGCCTTGCGGACTCCAGGCTGAAGGATCGCCGCCGACGCGGCTTAAGGGGCGGGAAGCGCCGGGGCGGGCTCCGGCGGCGATTGCGGCTGCTCGGGCTGGGCCGACAGGCCCGGCTCCGGCTGCTCGGCCTGGACCGGCGGCGAGGGCGCTGGAGGCGCGGCAGGCTTCCTGCGCTTCAGGATCATGAACCCGTCGTCCTCGTGCACGGTCTCGAAGAGCTCTCGCGCGCGGGCCACGTTCTCGCGAAACACCGCCGCGAGGGCCTCGTCCCCGCACCTCTCCCCGTCCCAGGCGCAGCCCCTGCCCCCCACGTACCAGGGCCTCTTCAGGTCCAGGGTGACGTACTCGGCCAGGTTTTCCGTCACGGGATACAGGGGCTTCTCGCCGGAGAACACGAAGCGCCTAAAGTCGCGCAGGCTCGCGGCCGAGGGGTTCTGCTCCGCGTAGGGCTCGAACACGGCCAGGGGGAAGGCCTGGCTGAAGATGCGCGTGACGGCCTTGCCCCAGTTCAGGCTGTTCTGGGTGACCACGGGCACGGCCGGGTCTTCGGGCAGGATGGTCTCCATGGCCCGGATGATGCGCTTGTCGCGCTCGCCCGGCCAGTAGGCCGCGAAGCCGCCGTGGGAGAAGAAGTCCACGGACGCGGGAGAGGGGGAGAAGGCTACGTGGGCTGCCGCGACCACGAGGAGCAGTGTCCCGGCCCAGCGGTCCACGCGCCAGCGCCTGGACTGCACGATGTCCCTGGCCAGGGGCAGCGCGCCCGCGAAGGCCACCAGGAGCGGGGCGGTCAGGCCCGCGCCGAACTGGCTGCCGAGCGCGTAATCCTCGGGCCTCCCCGAAAGCAGCGCGAAGGCCAGCACGGGCAGGGCGGCCAGCAGAGGGCCGGGGTTCAGAAGCGGCAGGAACCCCAGCGAACCCAGGAGCGCCAGCACGTAGCGCAGCTTGGCCGGTTCGCAGAGCACCTGCGCCGTCACGGAGAACGGGTGCGTGGCCACGTACCAGACCTTGCCCAGCACCGACCCGCCGCCGATCCAGGCGTAGGGCGCGGCGGCCAGGGCGGCGGCCCCGTCGGTGGAGAAGAACGGCACCAGCTTGGCCGTGGCCACCCAGAACCAGCTCAGGCACGCGAAAAACACGGCCAGCCCGGCGGCCGCGCCGCGCCGCTGGAACATCAGGTACACGCCGCAGGCCGCTGCCTGGGCCGCGTAATGCTCCTTGACCAGGCACAGACAGAACGCGAAGAAGGCCGCCCGCCACGGCTTGCCGTCCTGGGCCGCGAAGAAGAACCAGAAGGTGAGGGGCACGGCCAGGTGGTCCGTGTGGAAGTCGAGGACGCCGTTGTACCAGACCGCGAAGAAGGCGAAGTAGGCCAGCGCCGGGAAGGGGCCGTAGCGCCGGGCCAGGGCGGGCAGCGGCAGGGCCAGGGCGAAGGTCTGGGCCACCATCAGGCCCAGGGGGGCCAGCCACTCGGGCAGGGGGCGCATCAGCCAGGCGAAGAGCCAGAGCACGGGCTGGATGTGCCCGTTCATGGCCCGCCACCACTGCCCTTCCGAGTTCATGGCCGTCAGGTCGCGCACGGTCAGGCCCAGGTCGTGCACCAGGGTGCCGAGCGCCAAGTAGCGCAGGCAGGCCATGCCCGCCAGCACTCCGAAGAGCACGATGCCCATGGTCCTGGGCCAGCGCTCGGGCTCCGGTGGCAGGATGTCCAGCCGGGTCACGCTGCGGCGCTCCGGGGCAGGCGGGTTTGTGTCGGCTCGGCCATGGCCTCAGCCGTCGAACCGGGCTTCGGTGCGCACTTCGCCCCGGTGCTCCAAAAACCAGCGGTATGTGCCGGCCACGCCCTCGGCCAGTTCCACGGAGTGTTTCCAGCCGAGTTCCCGGATGCGCGAGACGTCCAGGAGCTTCCGGGGCGTGCCGTCGGGCTTGGTGGCGTCGAAGACCAGGTCTCCGCTGAAACCGACCACGTCGGCAACCAGCCCGGCGAGCTCCCTGATGGTCACGTCCTGGCCCGTGCCCACGTTGAGGATCTGCTCGCCCGAATAGTTCTCCATGCAGTAGACGATGGCCCTGGCGCAGTCGTCCACGTGCAGAAATTCGCGCCTGGCGTTGCCCGTACCCCACACCGTGACGCTCTGCGCGCCCGAGGCCTTGGCGTCGTGGAAGCGGCGGATGAGCGCGGGCAGCACGTGGGAGTTCAGCAGGTCGAAGTTGTCGCCCGGCCCGTAGAGGTTGGTGGGCATGAGGCTTATGGCGTCGAAGCCGTACTGGCGGCGGTAGGCCTGGCAGGTCTTGATGCCGGCTATCTTGGCCACGGCGTACCACTCGTTGGTGGGCTCGAGCGGCCCCGAGAGCAGGTGCTCCTCGCGCATGGGCTGGGGCGCGAACTTGGGGTAGATGCATGACGAGCCAAGGAACACCAGCTTCTCCACGCCGCTGCGGTAGGCCGCGTCGATGACGTTGCACTGGATGATGCAGTTGTTCCAGATGAACTCGGCAGGATAAGTGTCGTTGGCGTGGATGCCGCCCACCTTGGCCGCGGCGAGCACCACGGCCGAGGGCTTCACGTCGGCCATGAAGCGCCTGACCGCGTCCTGGCTGGTCAGGTCGAGCTCGGCGCGGGTGCGGGTGATGACCTCGGAGACGCCCAGGGCATCGAGAGCCCGGACGACCGCGGAACCGACGAGGCCCCTGTGGCCCGCCACGAAGACGCGAGAATGTTTCATTTGGAATCCACCGATGGGAAGTGAAGGCAGGGGGCTCTTAGCATGGCGGACCCCGCTTGGCTAGAGAGGCGCGGAGTCAGTCCGCGCGGAGGAACGAGGCCAGCGACGCCTCCAGGCGCCCGAGCGCGCCGCGCAGCTCCCGCTCGCAGGCGTGGCCGCGAATGGCCGAAACCTCGATGGACAGGGCTATCTCCGCCAGTTCCGGCAGGCCGGAATTGAGCAGGTTGCCCTTGATGCTGTGCGCCCAGTGCGAAACACCCTCGCTGTCGCCGTTGCCTATGGCCTCGCCCAAGGCCGAAAGCCCGGCGCGCAACGCCGCGCGGCTGGTGTCGAGGAGCCCGTTCGCGACCGCGTCGGAGAGCCCGAACGCGCTCTTGAAGTGCTCCAGGATGCGCTGGGACACCTCAGCCATCTAGGCTCCTCCGGCGGCCTCCAGGAAAGCCCTGTGGCGCTCGGCGTAAGGGGGCTTGGAGAAGAACGCCGACCCCGAGACCAGCACGTCCGCCCCGGCGTCCGTGAGCTCCCGGCAGTTCTCCAGGGTCACGCCGCCGTCCATCTGGATGAGCGTGGACAGCCCCCGGCCCGCGATCATGGCTTTGAGGCTGCGCACCTTGTCCAGGCAGAAGGGGATGAAGGACTGGCCGCCGAAGCCCGGGTTGACGCTCATCACCAGGACCATGTGCGCCTGCGGCAGCACGTATTCCACCACGGACAAGGGCGTTGCCGGGTTGAGGGCCACGGCGGGCTTGGCCCCCAGGCGCTCGATCTCTGCCAGGGCGCGCTCCAGGTGCACCGTGGCCTCGGCGTGCACGCAGACCAGGTCCGCCCCGGCGTCCACGAATTCGGCCAGGTAGCGCTCCGGGCGCTCCACCATCAGGTGCACGTCGAAGAAGAGCTTGGAGCGCTTGCGCAGGGCCTTGATCACCGGGGGCCCAAGGGTGATGTTGGGCACGAACATGCCGTCCATCACGTCCCAGTGCACCCAGGAAAGCCCCGCGTCCTCGAGCGCGGCCAGCTCCTCGGCCAGGCGACCGAAATCGCAGGAGAGAAGCGAGGGCGAAAGGATCATGCGGGCTTCTCCATGGCGAAATCCACCTTGATCTTGTAGAGCCGCTCGGCGGGCAGGTTGAGCACGGAGATGCCCGTGTTCAGGGCGATCTCGGCCAGGGCCTTGCGCACGTCCTCCATGGACGGCCCCACGTAGGTGAACCAGACGTTGTAGGGGTGGTCGCGCAGGTAGTTGTGGGTGACGTTGGGGTGGCGGTTCACCTCGGCCACGAAGGACTCGATCTTGTCCTCGGGCACGCGGGCCGCGCACAGGGTGGACTGCCAGCCCAGCTTGTCGGACTGGAAGTTGGCCCCGATGCGCCGGATCACGCCCTTCTGCCTGAGCGCGCGCACCCGGGCGAGCACCTCGGCCTCGGTGAGGCCGACCTGCTCGCCCACTTCGGCGTAGGGCCGCGCGGAGATGGGGAATTTCGACTGGATGACGTCCAGAATCTTGCGGTCGTATGCGTCCATCCGGAGAATATAGCCCAGACCCGCCCCGCTGTCACGGGCGGCGACGCCTCCTGGAGAAGGCGCCGCCTTGATCTATTTCAGCCTCTTCGGCTCGTACGTGCACAGCGGTTCCGGGGCCATGGGGTCGTCCCGCATGGTGTAGGCGCGGGCGCGGCAGCCGCCGCAGACCTTATGGTACTCGCACGGCCCGCACTTGCCCTCGTAGGCCTTCTGGTCCCTGAACTTCAAAAACCACGGCGTGTTGGCCCAGATCTCCGGGAAGGGCGTCTTGAGCACGTTGCCGCAGTCCAGGTCCAGGTATCCGCAGGGCTGGACCATGCCGGAGTGCGAGATGAAGCAGAACCCGATGCCGCCCAGGCAGCCCCGGGTCATGGCGTCCAGGCCGAAGGTGTCGGGCGTGACGGAGATGCCCTCGGCCTTGGCGCGCTGGCGCATGATGCGCAGGTAGTGCGGCGCGCAGGTGGCCTTGAGCTGCATGCGGGTGGTCTTGCGGAAGTCGTAGAACCAGTTGAGCACGGTCTCGTATTCCTCGGCCGTGATCACCTGGGCCGCGATCTCCGAGCCGCGCCCGGTGGGCACCAGGAGGAAGATGTGCCAGGCGCTGGCTCCCAGGCCCTCGGCGAGTTTGAAGATGTGCTTGAAGTTGTGCAGGTTGGACTTGGTGACGGTTGAGTTGATCTGGAACTCTATCCCCGCGTCCTTCAGGTACTGGATGCCGCGCAGGGCCTGCTCGAAGGCCCCCTTTTCGCCCCTGAACTCGTCGTGGGTGGCGGCGTCCGGCCCGTCTATGGAGATGGAGCAGCGCTGGATGCCCACTTCCTTCATGCGCCGGGCGTTCTCGGCGGTGATCAGCGTGCCGTTGGGGGCCATGACGCAACGCAGGCCCTTGTTGTTGGCGTAGTCCACCAGGTCGTCCCAGTCCGGGCGCATCAGGGGCTCGCCGCCGGTGAAGATCACGATGGGGTTGCCCACCTCGGGGAAGGTGTCGATGAGGGCCTTGGCCTCGGCGTTGGTCAACTCGCCCGGGTAGGGCTCGAAGTGGGCCTCGGCGCGGCAGTGCTTGCAGGCCAGGTTGCAGCGCCGGGTGATCTCCCAGGCCACCAGGCGCACCGGGGGCGCGCCGTTTGGCAGGGTCTTGGGCATGGCGCCGGGATGGCCCACGGGGTGGCCTCCCCCGGCGTGTCCCGCGCCAGGCGATCCGGCCAGCTGCGGGCCGGGGTGGCCCTTGGAGTGCGGGTGCATGGTCGGTCCTTACAGACGCTCGAGCACGTCTTCGGTGAAGTAGGTCAGGATCAGGTCCGCCCCGGCGCGCTTGATGGCCAGGAGCGACTCCATCATCACGGCGTCGTGGTCCATCCAGCCGAGCTGCGCGGCGGCCTTGATCATGGAGTACTCGCCGCTGACCTGATAGGCGGCCAGGGGCAGGTCGAAACTGTCGCGCACGAGGCGGATGATGTCCAGGTAGGCCCCGGCGGGCTTGACCATGAGGAAGTCCGCGCCCTCGGCCACGTCGGCCGCGGCCTCGCGCAGGGCCTCGCGCCAGTTGGCCGGGTCCATCTGGTAGGACTTTCTGTCGCCGGACTTGGGCGCGGATTCGGCGGCCTCGCGGAACGGGCCGTAGTAGGCGGAAGCGTATTTCACTGCGTAGGACATGATGGGCACCGACAGGTGCCCGGCGTCGTCGAGCGCGGCGCGGATGGCGGCCACGCGGCCGTCCATCATGTCCGACGGGGCCACCACGTCCGCCCCGGCGTCGGCGTGGGACACGGCGGTCCTGGCCAGAAGCTCGAGCGTGGGGTCGTTTAGCACCTCGCCCTCGCCGGAGAGCACGCCGCAGTGGCCGTGGGAGGTGTACTCGCACAGGCACACGTCGGTGACGAGCACCAGCTCGGGAAACTTGCGCCTAAGCTCGCGCAGGGCGCGCTGAACCACGCCGCCCTCGGCGTAGCCCTGGCTGCCCACGGGGTCCTTCTCGGCAGGGACGCCGAAGAGGATGAGCGACTTGAGGCCCTTGTCCACGGCGCGGGACACCCGCTCCAGCAAGGCCTTCATGCCCAGCTGGTTCTGGCCCGGCATGGAGCCGATGGGCTTGACCATGCCCTCGGAGCCGGTCTCGGCCACGAAATAAGGCATGATCAGGTCGTTTGCCGAAAGCGCTGTCTCGCGCACCAGCCCGCGCAGGGCCGGAGTGCGGCGCAGGCGGCGGCCGCGATGGAAATCGAGCATCATGAAAACCCCTCTTCCCGGAGAGGGCGTCGCCCTCTCCGGACCTCTCCCGCCAGGGAACTTCGTTCCCAGGACCCTTTACAGCTTCGCGCCGGTCACCGGCGATCATGCCGCCGGAACAACTCCTCCCGCTCACCGGCCGTGCGGCCATGCTCCGCCGGTCGGCTTGCGCCGCGAGGCGGGCGCGCAGGAACATCAGGTCGTTCAAATCGGCCCTGGCCGCCTCTTCTCGTCCACATGCCGCGCGGTCGTGGCTCCGTCCGCCGTGTCCGCCGCCAGGCGGGGGCATGGTGGCGACGGATCGTCTTCAAATCGGTCCTAGCCGCCGTGCCCCCGCCTGGCGGCGGACACGGCGGACGGAGCCGAACTACACTACGCCGCTCTATTTCCTGATCTCGTCGTCGGTCAGGTAGCAGGCCGGGTCCTGCGCCCAGACGTCGCCGTAGTAGGCCTCGGCGCGGGCGCGGAAGTTGCCGCCGCAGATGTTCAGGAAGCGGCAGTCCTTGCAGCGTCCGCCCACGTGTTTCCTCTTCTCCTTGAGCTTGGAGAGGAGTTCGATGTTCGGGTCGTCCCAGATCTGCGAGAAGGGCCGCTCGAGCACGTTGCCGAAGGTGTGGATGCGCCAGAACTGGTCCGCGTGCACCTGGCCGTCCCAGGAGATGCACCCGATGCCGCGCCCGGAGTTGTTGCCCTCGTTGTACTGCAGGAGCTCCATGACCTCCTCGGCTCGCTTGGGGTCCTCCTTGAGCAGGCGGAAGTACACGTAGGGGCCGTCCGCGTGGTTGTCCACGGTGAGCACTTCCTTCTCATGCCCGGCCTCGAAGAGCTCGCGGGTGCGGTCCATGATCAGGTCCACCACCTGGCGGGTCTCGGCGTGGTCCAGGTCTTCCTTGATCAGCTCCGAGCCGCGCCCGGAGTAGACCAGGTGGTAGAAGCAGATGCGCGGGACCTCGAGGTCGCGGATCAGGTCGAAGAGCCCGGGGATCTCGGTCCAGTTGCGCTTGTTGATGGTGAAGCGCATGCCCACCTTGAGCCCCTCGGCCTTGCAGTTCTCGATGCCCTGGATGGTCTTGCGGAAGGAGCCGGGCACGCCCCGGAACTTGTCGTGGATCTCCTCCAGGCCGTCCACGGAGATGCCCACGTAGGAGAGGCCGACGCTTTTGAGCTCGCGGGCCTTTTCCTTGGTGATGAGCGTGCCGTTGGTGGAGATGACCGCGCGCATGCCCCGGCCCACGGCGTGGTGGGCCAGTTCCACCAGGTCTTGCCGGACCAGGGGCTCGCCGCCGGAGAACAGCATGACCGGCGCGCCGTAGGCGGCCAGGTCGTCGATCATGGCCTTGGCCTGCGTGGTGTCGATGGGGTCGCCGCCTTCCACCTCCACCGCCTTGGCGTAGCAGTGGACGCACTTCAGGTTGCAGCGCTTGGTCATGTTCCAGACCACAACGGGCTTCTTGTCCTTGGAGAACTGAAGCAGGTGGGAAGGAAGCTTGCCGGAATGGCGTCCGTAACGCAGGGCGTCGGAGGCCTCCACGGTGCCGCAGTAAAGCTTGGAGATGCCGATCATGCTCTGACCTCGATTGTGCTTGGGTGGGGGGGTGCTACCATTTTTCCCCCCGGCCCGAAAGGACCTGGATCACATTTTCGCCGGCCGGGCGAAAGCCGCCCGGCTCCCGGGGAGCGCGTCCCACGGGAGCCGAAACATTGAGGTAAGTCCCGCCCGGGAGGCGGCAAGGGTCTAGCTGTCCAGGTTGGAGCTCTGCAGGGGTTTTTTGGGCGGCGGGGGCGGCGCGGCCGCCTCGGTGGGCACGGACACCGGGGCCGAGAACGCGCCCGATGTCTGGAACTGCATGCCGGTGTTCCACTTCTTGATGGGGCCGCCCGTGTCGTGGGCCAGGGCGGTCATGATCGCCCAGAGCGGATCCTGGGGCATGCGGCTCTCGCGCCTGAAGAGCACGAAGTCGCCGCTGCGGTCCGGGTCCATGCGCCCGGACTGGGCCATGGACCAGATGCGCTGGCCGGAGTTGACGTCGAAGATCTCGAAGGAGAACGACACGGACGAATCCGAGCGCGTGCCCCCGGCCAGGATGTAGGAGTAGCGGCCGATGACCACGCAGTCCGCGCCCCGGTCGCGCCCCACGAGGATGGCCTGCTCGCTGGAGAGGCCCTCGAGGTTGGGCTCGTAGTAGATGGAGGGGAAGACCTGGTCCTGCATCCAGGTGTTGGCGAAGACCTCGGTGAGCTGTTTCGAGATGTGCCTGGCGTTGGCCACGTCCTGCTGCACCGCGAACGGCAGCACCACGGCCTTGAAGGGCCTGCTGGGCGCGTTCAGGGGCTGCACGAACACCGAGGGGTTGTTGCGCTTCACGTGCACGTCCACGTAGAGCACGGACTGCTCGGTGATCTTCTGCTCGTAAGCGCAGGCCGAAAGCATGGCGGCAAGCGCCAGGGTCATGAGGATGCGTTTCATACTGTGCCCTCGCGGGTTTGTTGCCGGGGCGCCGTGCGCGAAACCAGCCCGGCTACTGGGGCCGCGTGGTGGGCGGCGGCGCGGTGGAGACGGTGTCCATGAGCTGCGTCTTTGAGTGCAACAGGCTCTCGCGCAGCTCCAGGCGCTTTTTCAGCGGCAGGAGCCTGAACTCCGGCTTGGAGGTCAATTCGTCGAGCTGGTCCATCTCCTCGCGGATGTTGTTGATCCGGTTCTGGAAGGACTTCTGGTCCGGCCACACGCGCGACGCGACCTCGGCCAGCTCCCGAAGCTCCCGGGAGAGGTCCCGGAAGGCCTTGGGGTTGGTCTCGCGATGCATGCGGCGGTGCGAGAACACTTTCTGTATGCCGCGCGACAGCCAGGAAAACATGCCGACCCTCCTACCTGCGCGTGATCAACACGTGCAACACGGCGAAGGAAGCCATGAAGTAGAGCGACCACTTCACCAGCACCGAGGCCAGTATCTGCGGATAGCCCGCCCGGTGCAGCTTTTTCAGGCCTATGGCCTGCAGCGTCATGTGCCAGATCAGCACTACCGGAATAAGATACGAATACGGCATTGGCAAGGCCGCCAGCAGCCAGGGGGTCCCGGCGTAGCACACGGTGCGGAAGGTCTCCTCGAAGGGCCTGGCGGCCGAGCGCAGAAGCCCCAGCAGCAGGTGCGTGAGCGACGAATCCAGGAACACGAAGGCGATGAGCGCCAAGGGCGCGAGCCCGAGGAGCGCGAGCCCGCCGATGGCCCCGGAACCAAGGCCCTGGAAGCCGTCGGTGCGCCCGAGTTCCGCGAGGTTGGGCCCGAGCCCGAAATAGTTCCAGACCACGCCCGCCAGCATGGCCATGACGCTCACGGCCATGGCGAAGAGCAGGGGCCTGAGCTTGCCCGAGGCGGGCGGCAGCTGGTCGAAGAAATCGCCCGGCTTCAGGAGCACGTTGCGCGCCGTGTTCAAAAAGGCCGGGACCACGCCGTAGTGCTCCAGCTGCTCCCACGGGGCAACGGTGTCCGGGTGGAAGGGGCGCGCGGGCCGGGGCTCGCCGTCCTCTTGCTGGCGGGAGGGCTTGGCGGCGGCCTTGGGGTCGGAGCCCATGGCCTGGAGCCTGGCCCAGATGTCGCGCACGGAGTCGTCCCCGGCCTGGGCCTGGGCCGGCTGATCCTCTTCCGGGGCGTCGCCCTCGGGGAGGCTCGCGGCCTCCTCCCTGCCCGGCACGCCGGGTTCGGGGCGGGTTTCCTCCTCGAAGGCCCTGGCATGCGCGGCGGGCCCCTCGATCACCGGCCCGGGGGCCTCGCCACCCTCGGCGGGTCCGGCCGGCTGGCGTCCGAACTCCATGCGCTCCCAGGGGGCGGGGGCTTCGTCGGGGAAATCGAGGGGCGCGGCTGGGGGCGGCGGCCGGTGGCCGGGCTGCGCCTGGGAGGCCAGCGCGTCCGCGCGCTCGCGCGCGGCCAGCGCCGCCGGGGAGGGCCGCATGGGCTCGCCCGGACGCTCCTCTCGCGCGTGCTCTCCGACCCCGGGGGCCTGGGGCTCCTGGCCCGGCCCGGCGTCCTGGGCCTCTTCGACCGAAGGCCTGCGCACGCGCCGGTACAGGCGCTCGGAAATCTGCTGCGTCTCCTCGCCGTGGCCGGGCTCCGGGTCGGGCAGCCAGCGGGCCTGGGGCCAGGACGGGACGTGCCCAGCGCCCTCCCGCTCGCCGGAGGCGGCCCTGGGCGCGCGCGGCAGCCTGGGCTCGAAGGGCGGCGCGGGCGGGGTCTCCAGGGGTTCGCGGTCCAGGGCGGTCCTGGAGGGCCGGGGCGGGTACACGGGTTCGTCGGCCCCGTAGCCGGGCGCGAAACCAGGCCCCGCGTCCTGGGCGGGCGCGGGCGAAGGGCCACGGAACCGGAAGCGGAACTGACACTTGGGGCAGGTGGCTATGCTCGAGTGGGCCGGGATCTTGTCCGAGGGAATGTCCCGGCTGTATCCGCATTGCGGGCAGACGATGCGCATCGTTAACCTTCATTGGCGGGCTTGAAGCCTCGAAAGCCCTTAGCCCGCCTCGGCCCGCAAATCAACGTCAAACCGGCGCGAACCGCACCGAGCCGGGCCAGGTCCCAACCAGGGGCGCGCTTCTCAGCCCCGCGAAGAACGCGAGCGGCAAGGCCGGATACTCCGCGCTCTGGCGGTGCGTGGCCTCGAGCCCCCCGGCCGCGTCGAACAGGGCGTGCTTGGCGGCCAGGGATTCGGCGTCCTTCATGAGGTCGCTCAGGTGCAGGATGTGCGCCCCCACCACGAGCCCGGTTGGCCCCGGGAGGCCCTCCAGGCGCTCGTGCACGGGGCGCGTGAAGCGCACGGAAGGCCCCGGCCGGAAGAGGCGCAGTTGCAGGTCGGGCCACAACCCCCACCCGGCCTTGGCCCCGCCCCGGGTCAGGGCCAGCCTGGGGAAGGCGAAGGCGTTCACTCCGCCCTGGGCCGTAAGCGAAGGCAGAAGCGCGGCGAGGGAGGGTTCCAGGCGCTCGTCGCCGTCCAGGTAGAGCACCCAGGAGGTGCGGCAGGCGTGAAGCATCCGGTTTCTCTGGGCCGCGAAGTCGTTTTCCAGCGGATGCGCGAAGTGGCGCACTGGGATGGGGCACGGCGGGACCTCCCCGGGCGGCTCCGGGCCGTCCCATACCACCACGGCCTCGCGGGCGAACGCGGGCAGCGAGGCGAGGAAGCCCGCCAGATCCGGCTCCCCTGGGTGCAGGATTGCCGCCACCGTGAGGTCCGGGGCCTGCCCCGCTTCCGGCTGCCCGGCCATGGGCTCGAAGGCCGCGTGGAGCTTCTGCAGGGCCTGAAAGTTCGCCCTGGCGCGGGCATCGTCGATCTCGGGGTTGAGCGCGCAAAAGGCGCGACCGCGACAAAGCCCAACGGAAAACAACAACCAGGCAAGAGCCACGGCCGAAGCGTCCGCGAGGAGCGGCAGGCCCCCCCCGTGGGCGCGCGCCTGCTCCGGGTGGAGCTCGCAGACCACCAGCTCGCACCCCGGAGGCAGCGTGCGCGCGAGTTCCCGGGCGGCCTCGCCGCGCCCGGCCCCGAGCAGCACGCACGCGCCCGTCCTGGCCGCCTGGCGCACGATGGGCGCGAGCGCGCCCGGCGGGCAGGGGCGCGTGGCGTACCCCCCTCCCCCGCCGCCCAGGCGGAAGGAGAGCATGGTCCGGGTGTAGGCTTCGAAGGCTTCCCTCATTTGCTTTCCAGAAGCTCCAGGTAGATGTCCCCAAGCTGGCGCGCCACCACCTGGGCGCGGTAGAGCCGCGCGGCCTTTTCCCGCCCGGCCTCGCCCATGCGCAAAGCCTCCCCGGGGTGCCGCCAGAGCCAGGCCTGGGCCTGGGCGTAGTCCTCGGCCGTGGCCGCCACGAGCCCCGTCACGCCGTGCTCCACGAGCTCCAGCTGGGCGTTGTCGCGCTCGCCACGGGCCGGGTGCGTCACCACGGGAAGCCCTGCGGCCATGGCCTCGGCAATGGCCATGCCAAAGGATTCCCCCGTGTCGTTGGCGTGCGCGAGGTGGCTTATGCGCGTAAAAAACCGCGCCAGGCCCGGGTCGTCCTCCACCGGCGGCAGGATCTCCACGTTTCGCGCGAGCCCGGCCCCGGCCACGAAGGCCTCGAACCCGGGGACCGCGCCGACCACGAGGAACTTGAACCCAGGTTCGGCGGCCTTGAGAAGCGGCAGCGTGGCCTCCACCAGCGTGGACCACTTGCCCGGGTCGCCCCGCGAGAGCCGCCCGGCCACGGGCGCGGCGAAGTCCCTCCCGGTGCGGCGCACCTGGGCGAAGAGGTCGGAGTCCACGGGGTTGTGGAGCACGCGGCAGCGCGAGAGGTCGGCTTCAAGGCCGTGATGGCGGGAGAAGCGCTCCAGGCAGAAGCGCGACACGAACAGGTGCATGTCGATCACGGCCCCGAGGGGGGAGCCGTCGAAGCGGCCGAAGACGTTGGTCTCCACCACGGCCCGGGGGCCGAAGCGCTTCACCGGGGCCAGGAGCTCGGCCTCGGGCCAGCCCGCCCGGTGCACGTGCACCACGTCGGGGCGCAGGCGCTCGAGCGCGGCGAGCAGGTCCCGGCCCACGAGCACGGGGACTCCGGCGGCCTTGAGCTGCGCGCGGCGCGGCCCGTCCTGGGGGCTGTGCACGAAGACCTCGAACCGGGAGCGGTCCAGGTTGGCGGCCATGAGCTGCATGGCCTTCTCCGTGCCGCCCAGGCCCAGGGACTTGACGGCGTGCAGCACGCGCACGGGCTTGGCTTGGGGCATGCGCGGTTATGGCCCGAATCGGCCCGCGCGTCCAGACGGGGAGGAAAAGCGGGGAGCCTGCCGCCCCCCGCGTCAGCCTGTCTGCTTCCTGGCCGAGTACGCGGCGAAGGCCCGGTGCATGGGCGCCCCTGCCGAGGGCGCGGCCCCGGTCATGGTGGGCGGCATGGGCGAGCCCGCGCGCGCGGCCTGGATTGGTGCCGGGCCGGTGGGCGCGAACTCCGGGGTGTTGATCTGGGAGAAGGCGTCGCGGATGCCCGAGAGCATGTTGATCACCTCGTCCACCAGGTTCTGGTCCATGCGCATGTTGGCCATGAGCAGCTTGGTGGAGCACAGAAGGTAGAGCTTGCGCAGGTTCTCCGCCACTTCGCCGCCCTTTTGCGGGTTGAGGCTCGACTGCAGCTCGGCCACCACGTCCAGGGCCTTGGAGATGAGGATGCCCTTCTTGGCGTAGTCCTTGGCGGCCATGCTCTCCTTGGCCTGGCGCAGGAACTTGATGCACCCGTCGAAGAGCATGATCAGCAGGTCTCCCTGGGTCGTGGTGGTCACCTGCGTCTGGAAATATGCTTGAGCGGCCTTTTGCATGACTGCCTACTCCTTGCCCAACTGGGCAATCTGGGACGAAAGCTGGGTCTGGATGGAGCTGTACTGCCCAAGCAGCGCGTCCAGCTTGGAGAACCTGTCGCGCATGTGCTTCTCCATCAGGGAGATGCGCCGGTTCTCGTTGTCGATCTTTTTTTGGATGTTGTCCGAAATGGTCACGTAGTTCTTCTGAAGGATGCCGAGCGGCCCGGTGTCAGCGTTGGTCAGGTCGGCGAGCTCGTCCACCAGTTCGGAGGTCTTGCCCAGGCGCAGGTTGACCTTGTGCGAGTAGGTCCCGTTGGTCAGGTTGTTCACCTTGACCACCAGACCGGCTTCGTCCTGGCCCGAGGCGCCGGTGATGAAGGCGGAATTGGAGCTGAAGGTCGCGGGGTGTCCGTTGATGGTGGTCGAGGTGATCTTGCCCCCGGCCACGGTGTAGTTGACCGTGTACTCCCCGGCCTTGGTGATGCCGTCGATGTAAGAGTTGTAGGTCATGTCCGCGCTGTTGGTGTCGCCCAGGTGGTTGGCCGAGAAAATCTTGCCCACCGAGTAGGCGTTGGAGGCCAGCACCTCGCGCAGGCGCTCCTCGTCGAGCAGGATCAGGCCCTGGGTGGCCGAGCCCTCGGTGGCGTCGGTGGAGAGGCCCACCGAGGCCACCGAGATGTAGTCGTCGCGGGTGCGGTCGAAGCCGACGCCCGGGGCGGCCGTGATGTTCTTCATGATGGAGTCGATGATCTGCAGGCCGTAGTTGCCCGTGAGGATCGACGCCTGCTTGGTGGTGGAGTCGTACTTGGTGAGTTCCTTGATCTTGGCGCGCACCTCGTTGACCTGGTCGATGAAGGTGCGCACGTTCTGCACCACGGCGTCCACGTCCGTGTTCACGGTGATGGTGCCCGCGCCCGAGGACTTGAAGTTGAGCGTCAACCCAGTGATCACGTCGGACACGGAGTTGGACGGCCGCGAGATGTAGGCGTTGGAGAGCGGCCAGCCGTCGATCTTGAACTTGGCGTCCTGGTTCTGCTGGGTGGTGGAGAACCCGGCCGACCCGTAGCCCGGCAGGGTGGTGCTGGGGGCGATGACTAGGCTCGCGTTGGAACCGGTGTCCAGGCCGCGCAACTGAAGGTGGTAGCGCGTGCCGTCGTAGATCGTGGAGGCGCGCACCCCGGTGTTGCCCGAGCCCGCGTTGATGATGTTCACCAGGTCGGTGAGCGTGGCCGTGGCCGGGACGGAGTTGGAGACGGTGACGCCCTTGTAGGTGTAGTTGAAGGTGGCGGAGGTGGCCAGGGAGTTGATGTCGTCGGTGAGCGTGGCCGGGCCCGAGGTGGTGACCATCATCTTGTTCTTGGCCAGCTGGACCACGCTGAAGGAGTGCGTGCCCGTCTCGGCCTCGCCCCCGGCCGTGGCCGTGAGCGCGCCCGTGTTGCTCGACGCGGCCGCCTTCTTCAGGAACTCGCTGATGGTGTCCATGCCCTGCAGGGTGCTGCGCAGGGTGAGCATGCGGGAGTTGAGGTCCTTGAAGGCCGTGTTCTTGTCCAGCCAGGATTTCTTCCAGGTTTCATAGGTCTTGACGCGGCTCTGTTCGACCTGCACGAGCTTCTTGATCATCGTGTCGAAGTCGGTGCCGCTGCCGAGGCCCGAGAAATACACCTGGCCCGATGTTGTTCCTGTAGTCACGTCTCCGATCGCCATGGCCTCACCCCTGGGAATTTTTTGCCTGGGCCTCACGCCTCGACAAGGGGGTAAGCAATCATCGCGCCGCCACCGAAAACGGCCGGACCGCTCGCGCGGCCCGGCCGGATTCTTCGGTCGGTTCAGCCGCTCCCGGCGTTAGCCGAGGAGCTGCATGGCCATCCTGGGCAGGCTGTTGGCCTGGGAGAGCATGGCCACAGCGGACTGGGTCAGGATCTGCTGGCGCACGAACTCCGTCATTTCGGTGGCCACGTCCACGTCGGAGATCTGCGACTCGGCGGCCTGGAGGTTCTCGGCCTGGATCTGCAGGTTCTGCACGGTGTTGGACAGCCTGTTCTGCAGGGCGCCCAGGTTCGCGCGGATCTTGTCCTTGGACACGATGGCCGTGTTCAGCTGGTCCAGGGCCTGCTGCGCCAGCTGCTGGGTGGAGATGGAGCGGCCGGCGGTGCCAGCGGCGCCCAGGCCCACGCCCAGGGCCGAAGCCGTGGAGGTGCCGATCTGGATGTAGTAGTAGTCCTCGGCGGACAGGTTGCCGGTGCCGAAGTGGACCTTCAGCTTGCCGGAGGCCACCAGGCCCGCCCCGCTGTGCGTGGAGGAGGAGAGGTTGCCGTTCAGCAGGTAGATGCCGTTGAAGTCGGTGGCGTTGGCGATACGGGTGATTTCCGAGGCCATGGCCTGATACTCGGAGTCGATGATCAGACGCTGGTCAGAGGTGTAGGTGCCCGTGGCCGCCTGGGTCGCCAGTTCCTTCATGCGGATGAGCTTTTCGTCGATGACGCCGAGGGCTCCGTCCGCGGTCTGGATCAGCGAGATGGCGTCGTTGGCGTTGCGCACGCCCTGGTTGAGGGAGGCGATGTCGGCGCGCATGAGTTCGCGCACGGCCAGGCCGGCGGCGTCGTCAGCGGCGGTCCCCACGCGAAGGCCGGAAGACAGGCGGCGGGTCGAAACGCCCAGGCTGCTGTACGATTCCGACAGGTTGCGCGAGGCATTCATTGCCATCAAGTTGTGGTTGATAACGAGAGACATGGTTCTTCCTCCGTGAAAGAGATTGGCATCCTTGCCGTGCGCTCGCGCCGGGACCCTTTCCCTTTCGTCCGGGTCCCTGACCCGGCCGTGGCGCGGCGACTTTGACCTTCATATCGTCCTCCCCGGAATTTCCTTTAGGGGCTTCCCGCGATTTCGGGCGCGAAAAAGCCGGGCCGCTTTCGCGGCCCGGCTCCACGGAGGAAGGGGGAGTCTCTCTTTCCCTCTTCCAGGAAGAAACGCTTGCTAGCCCAGAAGCTGCATGGCCATCCTGGGCAGGCTGTTGGCCTGGGAGAGCATGGCCACGGCGGACTGGGTCAGGATCTGCTGGCGCACGAACTCCGTCATTTCGGTGGCCACGTCCACGTCGGAGATCTGCGATTCGGCGGCCTGGAGGTTCTCGGCCTGGATCTGCAGGTTCTGCACGGTGTTGGACAGCCTGTTCTGCAGGGCGCCCAGGTTCGCGCGGATCTTGTCCTTGGACACGATGGCCGTGTTCAGCTGGTCCAGGGCCTGCTGCGCCAGCTGCTGGGTGGAGATGGAGCGGCCGGCGCTGCCGGAGGCGCCCATGCCCACGCCCAGGGCCGAGGCCGTGGCCGTGCCGATCTGGATATAGTAGTAGTCCTCTGCGGAGAGGTTGCCCGAACCGAAGTGCACCTTCAGCTTGCCCGTGGAGTTGATGCCCGCGCCGTTGTGCGTGGCGGCCGAGAGGTTGCCGTTCAACAGGTAGATGCCGTTGAAGTCGGTGGCCTTGGCGATACGGGTGATCTCCGAGGCCATGGCCTGGTACTCGGAGTCGATGATCAGGCGCTGGTCCGAGGTGTAGGTGCCCGTGGCCGCCTGGGTCGCCAGCTCCTTCATGCGGATGAGCTTCTCGTCGATGACGCCCAGCGCCCCGTCCGCGGTCTGGATCATGGAGATGGCGTCGTTGGCGTTGCGCACGCCCTGGTTGAGCGAGGCGATGTCGGCGCGCATGAGTTCGCGCACGGCCAAGCCGGCGGCGTCGTCGCCCGCGGTGCCCACGCGCAGGCCCGAGGACAGGCGGCGGGTCGAGACGGCCAGGTTCGAATACGAGTCCGCCAGGTTGCGGGCGGCGTTCTGGGCCATCAGGTTGTGGTTGATAACCAGTGACATTGCGATTCCTCCTTGAATTGCGGTGGCATCCTTGCCTTGCGCCGCTTCTCCCCTCCCCCCGGAAGGAAGAGCCGCGCTTCTGCACCCTTTCTGGCGTACTTATCGTTTACGCGGGGCGGTTCTTTAGGGCGCCACCCGGAGAAAACACGAAAAACCACGGCAAGCCGGCCCAAGAAATCGAGCCAACCTGCCGTGGTTAAAAGATATTTTATTTTTTTATTTTTTCACGAGAAGAAGCGAGAAATAGGGCGGCCTGTCCGGGCAATCCCTAAGCCCGCGCACCACGGCCTCGCCCTCCAGGCCGCAGCGGCTCACCAGCACGGCCTTGTCCGCCAGGCCCATGGAGGACAGAAGCGCCTTGAGCGCGGGAAAGCTCTTGTAGGCCTTGAGGATCACCGCGCCGTCGCAGGCCTCCAGGGCCCTGCGCAGCCGGTCGGGGTCGTCCACGCCCGAGAGCACGGCCAGGCTCTCGCCGGACTGGGCCAGGTCCACCCCGGCCACGGCGGCCGAGGCCTGGATGGAACTCACGCCCGGCACCACCTCGATCAACGCGCCCGGCTCGATCTCGAGCATGGTCCGGCGCAGGTAGACGAAGGTGGAGTAGGTCATGGGGTCGCCCAGGGTGATGAAGGCCGCCCTCTTCCCCTGGGCGAGCGCCTCGAGCACGGTCCTGGCGCTTTGTTCCCAGGAGGCGCGCAGCACGGATTCGTCGCGCGTCATGGGAAAGCCCAGGCGCACCACGGGGGTGCCCGGGCGCACGTGGGCCCCGGCTATGGAGAGCGCCAGGGAGTGGTCGTTGCCTGATGACGACGCGGCAAAGACCACGTCCGCCGAATTCAAGACCCTCGCCGCCTTCAGGGTGACGAGCTCCGGGTCGCCCGGGCCCACCCCCACCGCGTGCAAAACGCCGGGCGCGCTCACTGGGGCAGCCCCCCGGGATAGAGCGCGGCGGACACGGCGGCCACGCCCTCGAGCAGGCGCGGGGTCGGGCGGCCCACCAGGGCCTCGTCGATCAGGTGCACGCGGCCTTCGCGCACGGCCTTGAGCGTGGAAAGCCCGGGAGTGCGCGCGATCTCCTCCGCGCTCACCGGGTTCATGGGACCCTTCTGGGCCAGATACGCATCCATCCTGTCTCCAAGGGCCACCACCCGCTCGAGCCCGAAGGAGGCGATGTTCGTCTCCCCCACGGGCGGCGCGTCGGCGGCCAGGTTCACTGCCCCGGCGCTCTCCAGCACGTAGGCCGCGAAGGACCCGGGGCTTATGGTTTTCATCTGGCGGTGGATGGACTCGAAGAACACGCGCTTGCGCTTCTCTTCGGGTATCGCCGCCGCCTTTTGGCGAAGGGCCGCCATCTCCCGGCCGAAACTCAGGGCCATCTCGCGGGCCTGGGCTTCGCGCCCGGCCAAGCGGCCGAGTTCGAGCCAATACTCCTCGAGTTCCCCCACGGACCCGGGCTGGAGGCAGGCCACGCGGATGCCCAGGCGCTCCAACTGCTCCAAAAGCCCGGGCCGGGTCACGCGGTGCATGGGCCTGGCCAGCACCAGGTCCGGGCGCAGGGCCGCGATGGCCTCGGCCCCGTCGCGCGCCCCGACAACGGGCGCGTCCACTCCGGGCAGGGGTTCGCTGACGCCCACAAGAAGCCCGGCCGCGCCCATGGCAACGAGGTTCTCGGCGTGGGCAGCGTACAGGCTGACCACGCGAGGCTCCGCGCCGCCTTGCGCCCAGGCCGGAAACGCCAGGGCGAGCGCCAGAACCAGCGCGGCGAGAAGGCGCACGGGCCTCACGCTTCCTCCAGGAATCTCACGTTGCCATCCTCCACCCGGGCGCGCACGCCGAAGACCCCGGCCACGGTCCCGGGGGTGAGCACCTTATCCGTGGGGCCGTGGGCCGCCACGCGCCCGTCCTTCAGCATGAGCATCCTCGGGCAAAACATGGCCGCCAGGTTCAGGTCGTGCAGCACCACGGCCACGGCCGCGCCCTGCCCCGCCCTTTGCGCCAGGGCCTTCATGCAGGCCAGGGCGTGACGGATGTCCAGCCCGGCGGCCGGTTCGTCCAGGAGAAGCGCCGCGCCGGGGGGGCTCCCAGCCTGGGCCAGGGTCCTGGCCAGGGCCGCCCTGCGCCGCTCCCCGCCCGAGAGCTCCCTGAGCGGGCGGTCGGCCAGACCGGCCACGTCCATGGCCTCCATGGCCGCCCGGGCCAGGGCCTCGTCCTCGGGCGACGGTTTGCCGAAGCGGGCCATCCAGGGGTGGCGGCCCATGAGCACGCCCTCGCGCACGGTGAAGCCGAAGCGCTCCCCCGAGTCCTGGGGCGCGTAGGCCACCAGGCGGGCCAACTCGCGGCGGGAATAATCGCCCACGCGCCGCCCGGCAAGGAGCGCCTGCCCGCCGTCCGGGGCGAGCATGCCCGCCATGCAGCGCACGAGCGTGGTCTTGCCCGCGCCGTTGGGGCCCACGATGGCCAGGAAGTCCCCAGCCTGGAGCTCAAGGTCCACCCCGTCGAGGACCACTCCCCGCCCCAGGTCGACGCGCAGGCCGCGCGCCTCAAGCACGGCTCCTGCTCCTTATGAAGAGAAAGCAGAAGTACGGGCCGCCGAGCATGGCCGTGAGCACCCCCACCGGCACCTCGTGGGCGAGCAGCGCGCGCGAGGCCGTGTCCGCCGCGAGCAGGAGGAGCATCCCCCCGCCCACGCAAACGGGCAGAAGCCTGGGGTGCGACGGCCCCACGGCGAGGCGCGCCACGTGGGGCACGATGAGCCCCACGAAGCCCACGATGCCCGACACCGCCACGGAACACGCGGTCATGGCCGAGGCCGCGCACAGAAGCGCCAGGCGCACCCGGCCCACGGGCACGCCGAGCGCCCGGGCCTGCTCGTCGCCAAGGCACACCGCGTCCAGGTCCCGGGCGAGAAACACGGCCACGGGCAGGCCCAGGCCCAGCCCCGCCCAGGCGATCGCTGCCTCGGCCCAGGTCTTGGCCGAGAGCCCGCCCATGAGCCAGAACACCAGCCCGGCCACGTTCTCACCGGCCAGGAACTTCACGAACCCGATGGCGGCCTGGAGCGTGGCCGCCACCATCACCCCGGCCAGAACCAGGGTCACGGCGTCGAACCCGCCCCCTGCCCGGGCCATGAAGAGCACCACGGCCAGGGCGCACGCGGCCCCGGCCAGGGCCCACGCGGGCACGGAGAGCACGCCCAGGCCCGTGAACCCGGCCATGAGGCACAGGCAGGCGCCCAAGGCCCCTCCGGCAGAGACGCCCAGGGTGTAGGAGTCGGCCAGGGGATTGGTGAGCACGCCCTGGAAGACCGCCCCGGAGAGCGCCAAGGCCCCGCCCACGGCCAGGGCGGTCATGATGCGCGGCAGGCGCACGTCCCAGACCAGGGCGCGTGCGGCCTCGGGCACGGCGTCCATGAGCCCGTCGAGGCCCAGGAGCCTGCCCGCGAGCACGCGCGCCGTGTCCAGGGGGTCCACCGGCACGGCCCCGCTCCCGGCCGCCAGCAGCACGAGCGCGGCCAGCGCCGGGATCAGAAGGGCCGGCGCGCGGTTCACCTGGCCTTGGCCATGGCCGCCTTGGCCCGCTCCACTATCATGTCCGCGAAGGCGTCGGACTCGCCCAGGCCGCGCATGCGGCAGTCCACCCTGTACCCGGCCTTCTCGAAGAGCGTCTTCCAGGATTCGGGCTCGGGGCCGCAAAGGTCCTCCTCGGCGTGCACCCCGGCCCCGAAGAGCAGCGGGTAGATGATCACTTTCTTCCTGCCGGATTTCTTGAGCCCGGCCAGCACGTCCTCGACGCCGGGGCTGGACTCCATGGTGGCGGCCAGCACCGTGACCCCGGGGTAGGCCTTGGCCATGGCCGCCTGGAAGGCCTTGACCTCGGTGGCTGGCCATTTGGGGTTGCCGTGCGCGCCGTAGACCAGGGCCGCGCCCTGCTCCCTGGCCTGGGCGGCGTCGCCCGCCAGGGCCTCGGCCGTTTCCGCCAGGGCCTTGGGGTCGCCGCCGCGCGTGCGCCCGAGGGCCGTCTCGCCGAGCACGACCTTGCCGAACGGCGGCTTCTCGATGCCTTGCTTGTTCAGGGAGTTGAGCGCCGCGGCAAGAGCGGCCATGTCCTTGTATTCGGAGCCCGCGCTCACGTGCAGGGGATGCACGAACACATTGGAGCAGCCCTCGTCGGCCAGCTGGGCCATGGCCGCGAGCAGCCCCGGGGCCTTGAGCGTGGCCACGGCGTGACGGCTGGTCAGCCCCACCTTCACGGGCACGCCCGGGAAGGCGGCCTCCATGCGGGCCTTGACCTTCTCCACCCCGGCCATGCCCTGGGGCTTGGTGGAGCCGAACGCGGCCAGGACGATGCCCCACCTGGGCGGCTGCTTGGGTTGGCCTGCGGCCAGGGCCGCGGACTGGAGGGCGAAAAGGACGAGAAATACGGATACCGCCAGACGCTTCATCGTTTCCTCCTCGGGAAGTGATGGTTTTGGCCATCCTGCGAGGCGAAACAGGCACGCCCGGCGCGGGGCGGCTCCGCCTTTGGGGAGGGAGCTTCCTGTGTGCGCTTGGAGATAGGCATGTGGCCGCTGTACCTCGCATGGCCGACACGGATGAGGCCTGGGCAGGTCTTCTGGCTCACGGATCAGCCTACTCCCCGCGCCTTCCCGCCTTGCGGCAGTGGCGTGAGCGGGTTTCGTCCCCGTATACAGCGGCGGGACCGCTCCGGTTTCGCACCGGATTCCCTTTTAGCGCCCCGATGGGCACCCAGGCAGGCCTTGAGCTAGGACAAACGGGGCGGGATGTCAAAGGCGGGGATACGTGCGGGGCGCCGCCCCGAACCACGCAAGGGCTCCGCCCTTGACCCGCCGGGGGCAGGGCCTGCCCCCGGACCCCGGCGATTCGCTTCGCGGGTTTCACCCTTGCCGTGACGTGTCGCGGCAACCGGTGGTCGACGCGAAACTATAGCGGGGTGCAGGGCAGAACCCTGCCAGGATGGTGTCCGGGAAGGCTAAAGCCTCCCCGAGACACGGCTATTTCTTCGCAGGCCTCTTGAACCAGGCCACGATGCCCACGAGCCCGACGATCCAGCCGATCCCGCCCACGATGTCGCGCAGGCGGCCGGTGCTCTCCTGTGCGGCGAGCTTGGCGAGCTCCAGGCGCAGCGGGGCCAGCTTCTCCTCCACGGCCTTGGCCGTGGCGGCCTCCACCAGGGACGTAAGCGCCGCCTCGTCGATCCCCTGGGCCACTGACGGGGTCGGCTTGGCCTGCGCGGGCGGCGAGGCGGCGGCCTGGACCGGCGCGGGAGCTTTTCCGCCCAGGTCGGCGGCCGTGAGGGTGAAGTCGTTCTGGTGGCCTTCCCCGGCCTTGAGCACCACGCGAAGCGGCGGCTCGGCCCCGGCCGGGACTGGCACGGAGAACGACCCGTCCGCGCCCGTGCGCGCGGAGGCCACCAGCGCGCCCCTGGCGTCCAGGACCTCCACAGGGCAGTTCATGGCCTTGCCCCCGCCGCCGAAGTAGCCTTCGCCCGTGATCACGCCGCGCTCCGCCACGGCGAAGACGTTCACCTTGTGGGCAAGGGCCGCGCCCCCAGTAAGGGACGCGGCCAGGAGCAGGGCGGCCAGGCAGGCCAGGATCTTTCGAGCGTTCAAGAATATCCCCCTATTTGCCGGGCGCGGGGTGGAAGTACACCCAGATGACCCCGCCGAGCTCCACGGCCTTGTCCTTGCCGTCGTGCTTCATCTTGGCGTCGTCGTCGGTGAGCGCCGCGAAGCCCCACCAGCCAGCCCACGGGGCCGCGTAGGTGAACACGCCCGCGCCGTCGGTCTTGACCACCTGGGTCACGTAGGCGTCGTCCGGGGCCTTGAGCGCGCCGTCCTTGTTGAAGAACTCCACTTCCACCTCGGCGTTGGCCAGAGGCTTGCCTTTGAAGAGCACCTTCCCGGTGAAGGCGTTGCCCGCGTACAGGGCGAAGGGCTTGACCATGGGCACGATCTCGAGCTTGTACCCGGCGGGCTTGTCCCAGCCCTCCTCCTCGCCGAGCGCGCCGATGACGGTCTTGGTGATGTGGATGATGAACTTGTCCTCGGCGGGCTCCCAGTAGGCCGGGGGCGTCATCACCAGGGCCGTCACGCCGGGCTTCTTCACGGCGTAGTCCGCCTTCCAGGCCTTCTTGCCGTCGATGTCGGCCTGGACGAGCGCGGAAGAGACGTCCTGCTTCTTGCCGTCAACGACCGCTTCGAGCCTGGGCTTCTCCAGGCTCATGCCCTGGTTCTCCATGGGGTGCCAGAAGCGCAGGTCCAGGCTCACTGACTTGGGGCCGTCCTTGGTGACGATGTTCTTGTCCGGCACGGCCATGCCGAAGTGGGCCCGGGCCGGGGAAGCCAGGGCAAGGGCGAACACGAGGACGAGGAACGCGGAAACGTGCGGTCTGACGAACATGCAGGCATCTCCTTGTGACATGAATTGCCTGTTCGTGTAACCAAGCAAACACGAAAAGGCAATGCGTGCCACGCGGTGCGGGCCGCTTATTTCGCGGCGAGCAGCGCGCGCCAGTCGCCCCCGGCCATCTTGGCCAGGGCCGCGCGGATCACCTTGTCGTAGGGCACGCGCTCGAACTGCCTGTCGCGGTAGATCGCGTCCATCTCGGCCAGGACCACGTCCGGCGGCAACGGGGCCAGGGGCTTCAGGCAGCCTTGGCCCGCCGGGGTGTCTCCGTACTTGTCCAGGCACTGCTGGTAGACCATGTCCCCGAAGCCCTCCACGAAGAACTGCTTCTGGTGCTGGGCCGAGTCGAGCCAGGTGCGGGCGTAGGTGGGGCCGGAGCCCGGGACCTGGCGGGGCACCAGGGCGTCCAGGTCGATGGGCGCCAGCCAGGGGCGGTCGAAGAGGATCATCTGGTCGAACTGGGGGTCGCGCACCTCGGAGCCCTTCTCCACGAAGGAGACCCCGGTGTCCTGGGCGTGGGTCAGGGCCTGGAGGGCCACGGAGGAGATGGGCTTGCGGGCGTACATGGGGTCGCGGGAGAGGTGGTCCATATTGGTCACGGCCTGGTCCACGCGGATGCGCGCGAGCTTCGCCGCCCCGGGCTGGGCCTGCGAGAAGGCCGAAGCCCCGGCCGCCGCGCCGGTCATGTAGGCCATGCGCGCGTCCTGGGGCAGGCGCGGCCACTGCCCGGCCTGCACGGGGTCGCCCGCCCGGGCCAGGGTGGGCGTGAGGAGGCTCAGGGCCAAGAGGGCGGTTGCGAGAACGCGCATGCGGGGTCCCCTTTCGTTGGCGGTTTGCACCGGAAGGGATCGCTCCGGCGGTCCACTGAGGTAGCGCATGGGCACGCGCCTGTCGAGGCCGGGCCTTGCGGAGGGGACTGGACTCCGCAGAGTGCATTTTGAATTCAAAATTCATATTGACCGGCCTTGGCCCCGGGGCTACGCTCGAGCCCATGAAGACAGGCACCCCCGGCGCGGCCCGGGCCAAGGCCCGGCCCATCGAGCACGAGAACCTGGACGACAAGGTCTACGGCCAGGTGCGCGACATGATCGCCTCCGGGCAGTTCGAGCCCGGGGCCCGCATCGTCCAGGAGGACCTGGCCTCGGAGCTCGGCGTGAGCCGCACCCCCCTGGTCAACGCCCTCAAGCGCCTGGCCCAGGACGGCCTGCTGGAGTGGGTGCCCAGGCGCGGCATCTACGTGCGCGGACTGGACCCGCCCCGGATGGTCGCGCTCTACGAGGTTCGCGAGCGCCTGGAGCCGCTGGCCGCCCGGCTCGCGGCCACGGCCGTGAGCCGCGAGGAGGCCCTGGAGATGCGTCGGGACTGGCAGGCCATGGCCGGCCTTCCGGACACGCCCGAGGCGCACAGGCTGTTCATCGACCGCGACAGGCGCTTCCACCGCAGGCTGGCCGAGCTCTCGGGCAACCCCTACCTGCTCGCGGCCATGACCCCGGTGAACATGCTCGCCTCGGCCTACCTGCACGGAAACCCGCGCCCGTGGGACGATACAATTCCCGATCACTTATCGATAATCGAGGCCCTTGCGGCAGCCGACCCGGACGCGAGCGAGGAGGCCATGCGCCGCCACATCGCCCAGTCCCTGGAGGAGCTGCGCGCCCAGGCCGGCCCCGGCAACAGCTGACAAACCGCGCATCCCAAGGAGGACGCCCATGCCCAGATTCGCGGCGAACCTGACCATGCTCTTCACGGAGCTGCCCTTTCTCGAACGCTTCGCGGCCGCCCGGGAGGCGGGCTTCAAGGCCGTGGAGTACCTCTTCCCCTACGACCACGAGCCCGCCGTGCTGGCCGGGCTTTTGAAGGAGAACGCCCTCGCCCAGGTGCTCTTCAACCTCCCGGCCGGGGACTGGGCCGCGGGCGACCGGGGCATCGCGGCCGACCCGGCCCGCACGGCGGAGTTCGCCCAGGGCGTGCCCAGGGCGATCGCCTACGCCAAGGCTCTGGGCGTGGCCAACGTCAACTGCCTGGCGGGCAAGACCCCGGCCGGGGCCTCGCCCGAGGCCTGCCGCGAGGCGTTGGTCTCGAACCTGCGCCTGGCGGCCGACGCCTTCGCGCCGGAAGGCCTGACGCTCCTGGTGGAGTTCATCAACCGCAAGGACATCCCCGGGTTCTTCCTGCACTCCTCGGCCCAGACCCTGGAGATACTGGACGAGGTGGGCAGGCCCAACGTGAAGATGCAGTACGACGTCTACCACGCCCAGCGCGAGGAAGGCGAGCTCGCGGCCACCATCCGCGCGCACCTGGGCCGCATCGGCCACGTGCAGGTGGCGGACAACCCGGGCCGCAACCAGCCCGGCACCGGCGAGATCAACTACCCCTTCCTCTTCGCCGAGCTCGACCGCCTGGGCTACCAGGGGCACGTGGGCCTGGAATACATCCCCCTGCCCGACACCCGCGCCTCGCTCGGGTTCGCTGCCCGCATGGGCTACCCGCTCTAAACGACCGCAAAGGAGCACGCCATGAAACGTATCGGATTCATAGGGCTCGGCATCATGGGCAAGCCCATGTGCCTCAACCTGCTCAAGGCCGGATACCCCCTCACTGTTTACAGCCGCACGGCCAAGGACGTGGACGCCGTGGTCTCGGCCGGGGCCAATGCGGGCACGTCCCCGGCGGACGTGGCCTCCCGCTCGGACATGGTCATCACCATGCTGCCGGACTCGCCCCAGGTGCGCGACGTGCTCACCGGTCCGGGTGGCGTGATCGAGGGGGCCGCGCCCGGCTCCATCGTGGTGGACATGAGCTCCATCGCCCCCCTGGCCGCCCAGGAGATCGCCGCGGCGCTCAAGGCGCGGGGCATACGCATGATGGACGCCCCCGTGAGCGGCGGCGAACCCAAGGCCATCGACGGCACGCTCTCGGTGATGGCCGGCGGCGAGCAGGCCGACTTCGACGAGTGCCTGCCCGTGCTCAAGTCCATGGCCGCCTCGGTGGTGCGCGTGGGTTCGGTGGGCGCGGGCAACGTGACCAAGCTGGCCAATCAGATCGTGGTGGCCGTGAACATCGCGGCCATGTCCGAGGCCCTGGTCCTGGCGGCCAGGGCCGGGGTCAACCCCGAGCTGGTCTACCAGGCCATCCGGGGCGGGCTCGCCGGAAGCACCGTGCTGGACGCCAAGGCCCCGCTGGTCATGGACGGCAAGTTCACGCCGGGTTTCCGCATCAAGCTGCACGCCAAGGACCTGCGCAACGTGCTGGAGACCTCGCACGAGCTGAGCGTCCCCCTGCCCGTCACGGCCCAGGTGATGGAGATCATGCAGGCGCTCAAGGCCGACGGCCTGGGCGACGCGGACCACGGGGCGCTCATCCGCTACTGGGAGAAGCTGGCCGGAGTCGAGGCCAGGAGGTAACGATCCGCACCGAATGAAAAGGGCGGGGCCGCGCGGCCCCGCCCTTTTTTCACGCCCTGCCCGCGCGCCCGGCCGCCAGGCGGTCGCGGACCACGTACGCGAGCATCAAGGCGAAGAACACCGCCTCGAGCCCGAGAAGCACGGGCTGGTCGTGCAGGATATAGAAGTGGCGCAGGCTTTCCGCCAGGTCGAACTGGTACCCGATGGGCGCGGGCTGGAAGACGAGCACCTGGCGCAGGCGCAAGGGCCACAGGAGCGTGCGCAGGTCCAGCTCGTCCAGGGCCAGGTGCAGGAGGTAGAAGAAGAGCGCGAGAAAGCCCGCGCGCACGGGCCTTCGCGCCCCCACGCCCCAGGCGCAGGCGCAGACCAGGAGCCCTACGGCCGCGCCCGAGAACACCGAGTGGGCGTAGCCGCTGGACGACAGCCCGAAGAAGAACGACGGCGACTTGTCCAGGATGTCCGGCAGGTAGGCCAGCACGAACACCAGCACTGGGCCGGGCGCCCGGCTCACGCCGAGCGCGCGCCAACCCACGTACGCCGCCGGGAAATGACCCAGGACCACCCGGGCGCTACCGCATGGGCCGGATGCGCACGTCCACGCCGGGCACTGCCTTGAGCATGGCCTCCAGCTTGGCCATGTCCGTCTCGCCGGTGTGGTACGGGTAGAGGATGCCCGGCTTCAAAAGCTTCGCGGCCTCCACCGCCATCTCGGGCGTCATGGTGTAGGGCAGGTTCACGGGGATGAAGGCCACGTCCACGCCCGCCAGGGCGGCCATCTCGGGGATGTCCTCGGTGTCGCCCGCCACGTAGACCTTCTTGTCCCCGAAGGTGATCACGTAGCCGTTGCCCACCCCCTTGGGATGGTAGAACTCGCCCTCGGGGCGCTTGTGCACGCGGTTGTAAGCGGGAACGGCCTCGATGGCGAAGCCCTGCTCCGTGAACTTGTCGCCGTTCTTCACCACCTTGGCCCCCTTGACCTGGGCCCCGGCGTTGGCGTTGGCCACGACGGGCGCGCCGGGCTTGGCGGTCAGGGCCAGGGCCTCGGGGTCCAGGTGGTCGCGGTGCTCGTGGGTGATGAGCACCAGGTCCGCCTTGGGCAGGGCCGCGTAGTCGCCCACCTTGCTCCAGGGGTCCACCTGGATGACCTTGCCCTTGTACTCGAAGAACACCGAGCCGTGGCCCACGAAGCCGATCACCAATTCACCGTCCGAGGTCGCCATCCGGTCCGTGGTGACCGCCGACGCCAACCCCTGCCCGAGAACCGCGAACAGGGCCGCCGCGAAAAATGCCGTCTTGAGGATCATGGTTTGCTCTCCTTTTCCTCGTCACCATATGCATTCACTTTCCCGGGGGCGCAAGGGGCGGCGGCCCGGCCCGCATGCGTCTGGCCTTTTCTCGCGGGAACGGATAATCATCCCCAAGAGCGCGACGCCCATGGAGGGACGAATGTGGATCTTCACCCGTGACGGGTTTTATTCGGTGGCCGCCACCAAGTTCTGCGAGCCGGGCGACGTGGCCGTCCGGGCCAGGAAGAAGGAGCACATCGAGAGCCTGATGAGCCGTCACGGCATCACCGCCGACATCCTGACCTTCCCCAGCTCCGACTACCGCTTCCGCATCCAGATCCCCCGCGAGCAGTGGGCTCAGGTCATGCACGACGAGGCGGCCTCCATCGACTACAACTCCTTCAAGGACGCCATGGCGGGCGCGGGGGCCTCGGCGGACTACCTGCGGGCCATGTTCGCCACCTGGGCCGTGATCCACAAGATACAGGACCAGGAGCTCCCCCACGACTGACAAGGCCCCGAAAGGGGCTTTTTTCGTTGCCGCGAGGCTTGGCCACGGGTATGGACCAGGGTGAAACCCCGAAGCCAGGAGACCCGCCAATGATCGACACCATCGCGCAACTGCTCGGCGCCGAAGCCAAGTCCCTGCTGGAACACACCTGCGCCACCGTGCCCCAAAAAAGCCTGCACCTGCCCGGGCCGGACACCGTGGACCGCGTCTACGCGGCCACCGACCGCCCCATCCCGGTGCTGCGCAGCATCCAGGCCCTGTGCTCCGCCGGGCGGCTCTCCAACACGGGGTACCTCTCCATCCTGCCCGTGGACCAGGGCATCGAGCACTCGGCCGGGGCCTCCTTCGCGCCCAACCCCATCTACTTCGACCCCGAGAACATCGTGAAGCTGGCCCTGGAGGCCGGATGCAACGCCGTGGCCTCCACCCTGGGCGTGCTCGGGGCCGTGGCGCGCAGGTACGCCCACAAGATCCCCTTCGTGCTCAAGATCAACCACAACGAGCTGCTCACCTACCCGGCCAAGTTCGACCAGGTCATGTTCGCACAGGTGGAGCAGGCCTTCGACATGGGCTGCGCCGCCGTGGGGGCCACCATCTACTTCGGCGCGCCCGAGGCCACCCGCCAGCTCCAGGAGGTCACCCACGCCTTCGCCAGGGCCCACGAACTGGGCATGGCCACCATCCTCTGGTGCTACACGCGAAACCCGGGCTTCGTGAAGGACGGGGTGGACTACCACGCCGCGGCCGACCTCACCGGCCAGGCCAACCACCTGGGCGTGACCATCCAGGCGGACATCATCAAGCAGAAGCTGCCCGTGAACAACGGCGGGTACAACGCCGTGAAGTTCGGCAAGACCGACAAGCGCGTCTATTCCGAGCTGACCACCGACCACCCCATCGACCTCTGCCGCTACCAGGTGCTCAACTGCTACTCGGGGCGCATGGGGCTCATAAACTCGGGCGGGCCGTCCTCCGGGGCCTCGGACATGGCCGAGGCCGTGAAGACCGCCGTGGTCAACAAGCGCGCGGGCGGCATGGGGCTCATCTCCGGGCGCAAGGCCTTCCAGCGGCCCATGGAGGAGGGGGTGAAACTTTTGAACGCCATCCAGGACGTCTACCTCTGCAAGGACGTCACCATAGCCTGAAACGGGAAAACCGGGGGGAGAAGCCTCCCCCCGGTTCTTCAGCCGAGCTTTTCGAGCACCTTCACCTCGGCCCCCGCCACCAGTTCCCCGGCGGCCTCCCGCCAGGCCGACAGGTGCGGCGCGGCCAAGTGCGCATCCAGCATTTCCCGGCTCTCCCAGGCTTCGTAGAAGACGAACGTCCCGGGCTCGTCCAGGCTGCGGTGCAGGTCGTACGCGAGGCACCCCGGGTCCTGGCGCGAGGGCTCCAGAAGCCCGCGCAGCCAGCCTTCAACGGTCTCCTCGCAGCCGGGCCTGGCCGTTATCACGGCCACCACGTTCACAACGGACATCGCGCCCTCCCGGCTCAGTTCTCGCCCGGCACGGGCAGCTTCGGGTACGCGCCCAGGTTGGGCTTCACGGCCCTGCCCAGCCAGTCGATGGCCTGGCCCAGGTGGCGCATGTTGCGCATGCCTTCCGCGTCGCCCTCCACCTCGCCCGGGTTCAGGCCGAAGCCCAGGTTCCAGTAGGACGACCCGGGCACGATCATGCCCGACATCAGGTACATGTGGTTGATGCTGTCGAAGGCGTGCGTGCCGCCGCCACGCCGCACGGCCACCACGGCCGCGCCGATCTTGCCCGCGAAAAGCATGCCGTTGGCGATGGCCACCAGCCCGGAGCGGTCGATCACGGCCTTGAGCTCGGCCGAGACGTCCGTGAAGTAGGTGGGCGTGCCCATGATTATGGCGTCCGCCGTGACCATCTCGGCCATGCAGTCGTTGAACGCGTCGTTTTTTACCGCGCAGCGCCGGTCGCGGTTCTCGAAGCACTTGTAGCAGGCGATGCAGCCCCGGACCTTGGCCCCGCCGACCTGGACGAAGCTGGTCTCCCATCCGGCGGCCTCCAGGGGCGTGAGCGCCTCCCGGAGCAGTCTTTCCGTGTTGCCGCCCTTGCGGGGGCTTCCGTTGATGGCGACGGCCTTCATGCGTCTCCTCCTTGGGTGGTGTCGCGGGCGCTTGACGTCCCGTCATTGGGCGACATATGCAGGGAACACGCTTAAAGCGCAAGTACTGTCTGAAATGTGCCATACTTACATTTTGTATAGCGTGAGGTGAGAGGCGTGATCCAGCCCTGCAAGGACAAGCAGCTCGGGGACAAGGTCTACCGCTGCTATTTCGAGCTTACTCTCCAGGTGATGGGCGGCAAGTGGAAGCCGGTGATCCTCTACCACCTGGCGGTGGAGGGGGTGATGCGCTTCAGCGACCTGCGGCGCAGCATTAACGGCGTGACCGAGAGGATGCTCGCCAGGCAGCTGCGCGAGCTGGAGGCGGACCGCATCGTGAACCGCAAGGTCTACCGCGAGGTGCCCCCGCGCGTGGAGTACTCGCTCACGGAGATGGGCCAGGGGCTAATACCGATCCTCAAGGAGCTGCGCGACTGGGGGGCCGTCTACGAACAGCGCATGGGCGGGGCGGACCTGTTCGCGGGCGAGGGGTACGAGCGCCCGGAGAGCGGGCGCAAGGTTTCCGGGGCGTAGTCCGCGCCCCGGGGCGAGGTGCTGCCGGGCGGAGCGCGCTGCGGTTTCCCCGGGAGGAGGCGCTACGCCCCGGAGTCCAGGAGCTCCTTCAAGACCACGGCGTTGTTTCGCGCCTCGTCCTTGGCCGCGAAGACCAGCGTGACCGTCCCGGCCGCGGCCTCGCGGCGCAGGCGGGCGAGCAGCTCACGCGCCTCGGGGCGCCCCAGTTCCAGCAGGTAGCGTTGCCTGAACTCCTCCCAGCGGGCCGGGTCGTGCCCGAACCACTGGCGAAGCCCGGTGCTGGGGGCCAGGTCCCTGAGCCAACCGGCCAGGGCGGCTTTCTCCTTGCTCGTGCCCCTGGGCCAGATCCTGTCCACCAGGTAGCGGGAGCCGTCCTCTGGCGTTGCCGGTTCGAAGGCGCGCTTGATGGCGATCACGGACGTCCCTCCCGGCGGGCCTAGTTCTCCCGGCCCTGCTTGAGCTTCTTGCCCACGTTCCAGCACCCGCCGAGCAGGCCGCCCAGGCCGTAGTAGGAGAGCGTGCCCATGTCGAACAGGAGCGGGCGGACCCTGGCCGGGTCCACCTTGCCCTTGTCCGTGAGCACGTCCCCGTCCGCCCAGGTCTTGACGATCTCTCCCACGAACACCTCGTGGGCCGGGAAATCCATCACGGCGTGCAGGCGGCACTCCATGCACACGGGGCACTCCCGGATGAGCGGCGCGTGCTCGAGCTCGCCGGTGAACAGCGTGAAGACCTTGGACTTGTCGGTGTTCTTGCCCGTGACGATGCCCACGTAGTCGGTCTCGGCCATGAGCGCCTCGCCGGGCACGTTCACGCTGAACTGGCGGTGCGCGTGGATGCCCTGTCCGGAGTAGTGGCTCTTGTTGATGCCCACCGAGATGTACTGGGGCTGGCCGTGGTTCATGATGCCCACGTGGGCCACGGCCAGGAAGTTGGGGCGGCTCTCCACCACGGTGCCCACGATGGTGGTCAGGGACGGATAGAGCGCGTTGGCTGGGCCGAGGTCTTTTTTCATGGCGTAAGCTCCCTTGCGGCCGCTCACATGCCCGGCTTCTTGCCGGGGGCCGCTCCGGGACCGGGCCTCTGGCCCATGTCCGGGATGTTCATGCGCTGGTAGCCCTGGGGCACCTCGAAGAGCTGGTTGTCCAGGGGCTTCTGGCTGATGTTCTTGTATTCCACGGTCATGGTTTCCTTGCCGCTCACGAATACCGTCTTGATGGGGTAGTCGAGCTTGAGCGCGAACCAGCCGGTCATCTCGCCCTGGCTCTTGTCCTTGAAGTCGAACACGCGCTTCTCGCACTCCCAGCCGTCGAGGGTCTCGCGCCCGAGCACGCGCCACTGTCCGAGTTCGCCGGGCTTGCCGGACATGGTTTCGGGGGCGAGCTTGGCCGGGTCCACGCGGGTCTCCATGTACATGCGCGTCTGGGGCTGGAGCATGATCATCCGGCCCTTCACCGGGTCGGAGATGACCACCTGGCTCACTCCCTGGACCGTGGATTCCATGCGCACCTTGCCGTCCTTGACGGCGGCCTTGCCCGAGAGCAGGGGCTGGCCGTTCAGGGTCTGGGTCATGTCGGCCGTGAAGTCGGCGGCCAGGGCCGGGACCGCGATTGACGCCGCCAGCAGCAGGGCGGCAACGACTCTGAGCGCTTTGGTCATGGTGGTGTTGTCCTTTGTTCGGAGTATGCACGGCTGTAGCCGCGAGGCTCGGTGCGGTCAAGTGCGGCCGGGGCCGCGGCGCTGGTCCAGGTAGTACATCACGGGCACCACCATGCGCGAGAACAGCGTGGCCGCCACCTCCCCGGCCATGAGCGAGATGGCCAGCCCCTGGAAGATGGGGTCGAAGAGGATCACGAACGCGCCCGCCACCACGGCGATGGCTGTCAGCAGCATGGGCCTGAAGCGGATGGCCCCGGCGTCCACCACGGCGTCCTCCAGGCTCGCGCCCTGGGCGCGGCGCATCTCGATGAAGTCCACCAGGATGATGGAGTTGCGCACCACGATGCCCGCCCCGGCGATGAACCCGATCATGGACGTGGCCGTGAAGAAGGCCCCGGCCAGGGCGTGGGCCGGGATGATGCCTATGAGCGAGAGCGGGATGGGCGACATGACCGCGATGGGCGTGGTGTAGGATTTGAACCACCCCACCACCAGGATGTAGATGAGCACCATGACCACCCCGAAGGCCAGGCCCATGTCCCTGAAGACCTCGTAGGTGATCTGCCACTCGCCGTCCCACTTCATGGCGTAGCCCGTGGCCGCCCCCGGCTGCGAGGTGTAGAGCACGGGCAGCAGGCCGCCCTCCCCGCGCTGCCACGCGCCCTCCCCTTCGCGGCCGAGGGTTTCCAGGCGCTCGGTGATGGCTGACATTGCGTAGACCGGGCTTTCCTCCCGCCCGGCCACGTCGCCCGTGACGTAGACCACGGGTTGCAGGTTCTTGTGGTAGATTGCCGTTGGCACGGTCCGCTCCTCGATGGTGGCGATCTGCGACAGCGAGACCAGCCCGCCGCCCTCCCCGCGCACCGGGATGTCCGGGATGTCCGAGGCCCTTGCGCGCGCAGGCAGCGGCAGGCGCACCACCACGGGCGCGTCCTCCCGGGCCGCGTCGTCGTGCAAAAGCCCGGCCCTGGCCCCGTCCAGCGAGGCCGACACCACCTCCAGGGCGCGCCTGGGGTCGATCCCGGCGGCCAGGGCCTTGTCGCGCTCGATGCGGATGAGCTTTTCGGGCTGGGGGTCGTCCACGTACCAGTCCACGTCCACCACGCCGGGCGTGCTCCGGAAGGCCTGCTTCACCTGCCCGGCCACGGCCAGCCTGCCCTCCAGGGTGGGGCCGTAGACCTCGGCCACCAGGGTCTGGATCACCGGGGGCCCGGGCGGCACCTCGGCCACCTTGATGCGCGCTCCCGTGCGCTTGGCCAGGGGGACGAGCGCCTCGCGCACCTGCTTGGCGATGTCGTGGCTCGAAAGCCTGCGCTCGCCCTTGGGCGCGAGGCTCACGGCGATGTCCGCCGCGTTCTGGCCCCGGCGCAGGTAGTAGTGCCTGATGAGCCCGCTGAAGGACACCGGGCCGGACGTGCCCGCGTAGATCTGCGCCCCGGTGACGTCCGGGCGCTTCAGTATCTCGGCGGCCAGTTCCGAGGCCGCGCGCGTGGTCTCCTCCAGGGTCGCGCCCCGGGGCATGTCCACCACCACCTGGAACTCGCTCTTGTTGTCGAAGGGCAGCATCTTCACCAGCACGAGCTTGAGCGGGAAGAACAGGCAGGAGAGCGCCAGGAGCCCGGCCACCGAGCCCAGGAACACCCAGCGTTTGCGAGGCTCCCGGATGAAGCCGCCCATGAGCCTGCGGTAGAGCCTCGTGCCCGCTCCCTCGCGGTGCTGGGCGTGGCTCGCGGCGTGCTTGAGCGCGCGCTTGGCCGTCCACGGGGTGATCACGAAGGCCACGCCCATGGACAGGAGCATGGCCATGGACGCGCCGATGGGCATGGGCCGCATGTAGGGGCCCATGAGCCCGCCCACGAAGGCCATGGGCATGATGGCCGCCACCACGGTGAACGTGGCCAGCACCAGGGGCGCGCGCACCTCGTTCACGGCCTCGACGATCACCTGGGAGAGGGGCTTTCGTGAGCTGCCCGGCATCTCCAGGTGGCGCACGATGTTCTCCACGTCCACGATGGGGTCGTCCACCAGGATGCCGATGCAGAAAATCAGCGCGAACAGCGTGACCCGGTTCAGCGTGTAGCCCGACAGCCAGTACACGGCCAGCGTCACGGCCAGCGTCACGGGCACGGCCACCATGACCACCAGGCTGGCCCGCCCGCCCAAAAAGAGCGCCACGATGAGCCCCACGGACACGGCCGCCAGGGCCAGGTGTTCGAGCAGTTCGTTCACCTTGGCCCTGGCCGTGGCCCCGTAGTCGCGCGTGGCCTCCACGGACACCCCGGGGGGGATGGCGTAGCCCTTGAGGGCCTCCACCCTGGCGAACACCTCCCGGGTGAGCTTCGTGGCGTTCTCGCCCGGGCGCTTGGCCACGGTGAGCGTCACGGCGGGCTGCATGGCGCCAAGCGCCTCCCCGGCGCCGCGCGCGGCCCGGCCGTCCATGTGGAACACGTACTCCGTGGCTTCGTCCCAGCCGTCCGTTATCTTCGCCACGTCGCCCAGGAACACGGGCCTGCCCTCGCGCACCGCGAGCACCGCGCGCTCGAGCTCCTTGACCGAGCGGAAGAAGTTGTCCAGCCGGATGCTCACGGCCCTGGACTCCTGCACGGCCTCGCCCAGGGTGCGGCCCTGGTTCTGGGACCCGAGCGTGTCGAGCACGTCCACGGCGTCCAGGCCGTTGGCCTTCAGGCGCTCCTGGTCCAGCTCCACCATGAGCGCGCGCTTGCGCCCGCCGATGACCGAGGTCTCGGACACCCCCGGTATCCGGCGCAGCTCCTCGTTGACCTGGAGGGCCACGGTGCGCAATTGGCGCGAGTCGAGCCCGCCGCCGTGGAAGGTCAGGGCGGCCACGGGCACGTCGTCGATGGAGCGCGGCTTGAGGATGGGCTCGGAGCAGCCCGGGGGGATCCAGTCCAGGTGCTGGTAGAGCCTCGCGTAGGTCTTCACCAGGCTGCGCTCCGGGTCGTCGCCGACCTTGAAGCGCACCACGCAGAGGGCCTCGCCGTCCATGGCCGTGGAATAGACGTACTCGACACCGGGGATCTCCCAGAGGATCTTCTCCATGGGCGCGACCACGCGGTTCTCCACCTCGCGCGGGGAGGCCCCGGGCATGGTCACGTGCACGTCGATCATGGGCGCGTTTATCTGCGGCTCCTCCTCGCTGGGCGTCGCGAGCACCGCGAACGCGCCCAACAGCACCGAGGCCAGGATGGCCAGGGGCACGAGGCGCGAATCCACGAAGGCCGCGGTGATGCGCGAGAGCAGGTCGTGCCCGTGGGGCGGGGGAGAAGCGCCCATCAGCGCGCTTCCTCGATGCGGTCGCCCTCGCGCAGGGTGTCCGAGGCCGAGCAGACCACGCGCTCGCCGCCCGAGAGCCCGCTCAGCACCTCCACGAACGCCTGGCGCGACGGGTCGGAGAAGGCCTCGGAGTCGGTGAGGTAGGGCTTGCCATCCAGCTCCACCCTGATGAAGCGCCCGCCCGGCTTGACCACCCTGAAGCGGGCCACGCCGTCCGCGTCGGCCACGAACACGGCGGGCAGGTCGCCGCGCATCACCAGGCAGTCCGCCGGTATGAGCACCTTGCGCCCCACGCGCGCGGGCAGGAAGAGCCTGCCGAACATGCCCGCCCTGGGCTCCTGGGACATGCGCGGCAGCTCGGCCTTGAGCTTGAACGTGCGCGTGCCCGGGTCCACCCGGCCGACCACGGCGCTTATCCTGGCCGCGAAAGGCCCGGGCGAGAGCGCCGGGATCACGCCCACCACCTGCTGCCCGGCGCTCACGGCGGAGAGCAGGCTCTCGTCCACCTGTGCTGTCAGGTCGTAGCCGCCGGAGGCGTCGTCCATCTGGGCCAGGGGTTGGCCCGCGCCCACGAAGGCCCCCAGGTCCACGAAGCGGCGCGTGAGCACGCCGTCGAAGGGCGCGGTGATGCGCGTGTAGGCCGAGAGCGCCCCGAGTTCCTCCAACTGCGCGGCCACGGCTCGCTCGCGGGCGGCCACGGCGTCCTGCTCGCGCGAGAGCGCGAGGAACTCCGTGCGGGCCTTGTCGAAGTCGTCCTGGCTGATGACCTTCTGGGCAACGAGCTTCGTCAGCCGCTCCAGGTTGGCCTTCGCGTGGGCCACCTTGGCCTCCAGGGCCTGGCGCTCCGAGGCGGCCTGGGCCATGGACGCCTTCAGGCCCTGGGCGCGGCCTTGCAGGTCCTTGTCGTCGATGCGCATGATCGCGGCCCCGGCGCGCAAAGCGTCGCCCTCGCGCGCCAAGACCTCCACCACCGCGCCGGAGAGCTTGCTGGCCAGGGTCACGCTGTTGGCGGCCTCCACCTGGGCCGGAAACGAGCGGCACTCCACGGCCTGCTCCAGGATGGCCGCGCCGGTGCGCGCCTGCACGGTGCGCGCCTTCGGCGCGGCCGGAGGCTGCGAGTTGCAGGCGGCGAGCAGGCAGAACGCGACGGCCGCAAGCGCGAAGGCCTTCGAAAAGCTGGCTGTGGTCATGCAATGGCTCCGTTGCGGATGGGCACGAACGGGCGGACGCCTGGCCGCTCCGGTTCATGCAAAGTCCTGGGAGTGTGTATTACGGATGCAGGACAGGGGCGCATCTGTCAACAGCACAGGCAAAAGCCGACCACGACAGTACGAATGGGACAATCAGGAGCGGGGCGCTGCCCCGAGCCCCGGCAGGGCTCTCCTGCACCTGCTGGGGGGAGTGCCTCCCCCCAGACCCCGGCGACGGCTTCGCGGGTCTCACCACCAGCCTGAAACATGTCCGCCCGGCTGCCTGGAAGCGTGCTTCCAGGCAGCCGGGCGGATCAATTATAGGTAACCGGTGATCGACGCGAAGCTACTGAGAGTGCAGGGGGATGATCCCCCTGCCGGGTCCAGGGCGGAGCCCTGGCGATTCGTCAGCGCCGCGCGGCTTCCAGGGCGTGCTCGCCCACGTCGGCCAAGTGTTCGCGCATGGCCTCGCGGCAGGCCTCGGGGTCCCCGGCGGCCAGGGCCTCGTACACGCGCCTGTGCCCGGCCAGGGAACGCGCGCGGCGTTCCGGGCCAAGCAGCGGTTCCACCCTGCTCTCCGAGAGCAAGTCGGAAAGCACGGCCGCCATCTCCCAGACCACTTCGTTGCCCGAGGCCTTGGCGATGGCCATGTGGAAGCGCGAGTCCTTCAGCGCGAACTCCTCGCCCTGGGCGCTTTGCTGCTCCTCGAGCAGGCGGGCCAGGCGCGCGAGGTCCGCGTCCGTGCACCGCGCGGCGGCCAGGGCCGCGATCCCGGGCTCGATGACCTGGCGCAACTCCAGCACCTCGCGGATGCGGCCGGGGTTGGCCGCGATGAGCGCGCCGAAGTAGCGTTTCAGGGTCTGAGCGTCCTGCATGGTCCGCCTCCCCCGGGGTTTAGATCTCCAGGTCCGTGCCGGACGCGCCGGGCGCGCTGGGCCCGGTGCCCGCCAGGACCTCCTTGAGGCAGGCCCCCAGGCGCTTGATGCCCTCCTCGATGCGCTCCGGAGTGGAGTTGGAGAAGTTCAGGCGGAAGGCGTTGTCCGTGCCGTCCACGAAGAAGGGCAGGCCAGGCACGAAGGCCACCTTGCGCTCGATGGCCTTGGCGAAGACCTCCTCGGCCGTGACGCCCCTGGGCAACTCGCCCCAGAGGAACATGCCGCCCTCGGGCTCGGTGCAGCGCACCTCCTCCGGAAACTCGCGGCGGATGGCCTTGACCATCAGGTCGCGCCGCTCGCCGTAGGCTTGGCGAATGGTGGCGATGTGGGCGTCCAGGTCATTGTCCTCCAGGAAGCGGTGCAGCACGCTCTGGGCGAAGATGGAAGTGTGCAGGTCCGCCGCCTGCTTGGCAGTGACCAGCTTGTGCATGAGCTCCGGCCCGGCCGCGATCCAGCCGACGCGCATGCCCGGGCTGGCGATCTTGGAGAACGAACCCATGAGCGCCATGGAGTCCCCGTCCATGTAGGCGCGCATCGGCGGCACGGACTCGCCCTTGAAGCGCAGCTCGCCGTAGGGGTTGTCCTCCAGGAGCACGGTGTCGGAGGCGGCCAGGAGCCTGGCGGCCTCGCGCCTGGTGTCGGCGTCGTAGGTGGTGCCCGAGGGGTTCTGGAAGCTCGGCACGGCGTAGAAGATCTTCGGGCGCTCCTTGAGCCTGTCGGCCAGCTGCCCCAGGTCCACGCCGCGCGGCCCCAGGTCGGCGGTGATGAAGTTCGCGCCGAAGAGCGAGAAGGCCTGGATGGCTCCCAGGTAGCCGGGGCGCTCGATGAGCACCTTGTCGCCCGGGTCGAGCAGCACCTTGGCCATCAGGTCCAGCCCCTGCTGGGAGCCGGTGGTGACGAGGATGTTCTCTGCCGGGATGTCCAGGCCCCACTTCTTCTTGTAGCGCGCGGAGATGAACTCGCGCAGCTGCGGGTGGCCCTCGGTGATGGAATATTGCAGGGCCTGCGCGCCCTGGTTGGCCAGCACGTCGGCCGCGGCCCTGGCGAAGGCCTCGGCGGGGAAGTGGTCCGGGCTCGGCAGGCCGCCCGCGAAGGAGATGATCTCCGGGTTCTGGGTGACCTTGAGGATTTCTCTGATGTAGGAACGGCGGACGCCGGACATTCTCACGCTGAAACGCACGATGGCCTCCTGTCGGGGATTTGCGCCTGTCTCTTTGCGTTGAAGGTAGTTTTTTTGCCCTCCGGCCGCAACCGGAAGGGAGCCGAACGGTCCGGCCGGACCGTCAGATGTTCATCCCCGGGGGGCGGGGGGAATAAGGGATGCGGATGGTGAAGCGCGCGCCCTTCCCGGGCTCGGACTGGACGGTCATGTCCCCGCCGTGGTTCTGTGTGACGATGAAGTAGGAGACGGAGAGCCCGAGCCCGGTGCCGATGCCCGGGGGCTTGGTGGTGAAGAACGGCTCGAAGGCGCGCTTGCGAACGGCCTCGGTCATGCCCGGGCCGTTGTCCTCCACCTCGATCCTGGCGAACTCGCTCTCGGCGGCCAGGCGAAGCACGATCACGGGGTCGCGCACGTCCGCGCCCGGCCCGGCCAGGGCCTGGGCCGCGTTCTTGATCAGGTTGAGCAGCACCTGTTCGAGTTCGGTCTTGGCGCAGCGCACGGGCGGGATGCCCGGCTCGAAGACGCGCTCGATGCGGATGCGCTTGAAGTCGTAGTTCTTCTTCAGGTCGTAGTCGTTGGAGGCGAGCTCCAGGGCCTTGCCCACCATGTCCGGCAGTTCGCAAGGGGCCATCTTGGACTCGCTGCGGCGGCTGAACTCCAGCATGTTGGCCACGATGCGCGCGGCCCTGGCCCCGGCGTCCTGGATGGCGTTCAGGAAACGGTCTATCTCGCGGGATTCGAGATAGGCGTTGACCTGCTCCAGGCCGAAGCCGCCCTCCCCGGCCGAGCGGCGGTTGGCCGGAAGGGAAGGGTCCAGGCGGCGCTTGATGATCTGCACGCTCTGGAGGATGCCGCCCAGGGGGTTGTTGATCTCGTGGGCCATGCCGGCGGCCAGCCCGCCCACGCTCATCATCTTCTCCGTCTGGAGCACCACCTCCTCCATGCGCGCCCGCTCGGTCACGTCGTCGAGCCTGAGCACCGCGCCCGCGCCGCCGGGCTCGGGGTCCATGGGGAACACCTGGAGGTCCACGAGCCTGGGCTCGCCCGAGATGCTCATCCTGAGCCTCGGGATCAGCGCGGGCTGCCCCGAGGCCATGGACGCCCGGACCGCCTCCTCCTGCCCGGCCAGCAGGGGGAAGGCCTGGGCAAAGGGCAGGCCCTGGGCCGCCAGCAGCGGAACGCCGGCCAGGTCGGACGCCGCCGAGTTGACGTGCGCCACGAGCCCGCCGCCGTCCAGGCCGATCACGGGCGAGGGCATGGAGTCCAGGATGTGCTGGATGTCCACCCGTGCGCGCTCCAGGGCCTGGCGCGTCCGGATTTCCTCCGTGGTTTCCATGAACACCGTGGCGAACTGGCCAGGGGCCGGGCAGAAGGCGGAGACGTGGAAGTGTTTGTCAAACGGCTCGTAATACGATTCGAACGTCGTGGGATGGCCAGAGGCCGCCACTTCGGCATAGATTTCGAGAAACGGCGCGGTCTTCCCCCCGAAAAGGTCCGAGGCGAGCCTGCCGATCGCCTCGTCGCGGGTGATCCCCAGGATGCGCTCGAAAGCGGGGTTCACGTCCAGGACGCGGTAATCGATCATCCGGCCCGATTCCGCCGGGATCACCTCGTGCAGGCAGACGCCCTCGGTCATGGATTCGAAGAGCGAGCGGAACTTGCGCTCGCTGCGGCTGAGCTCCCGCTCGGAGAGGAGCCTCCCGGTGACGTCCAGGCGCACGGAGAGCACCTGCCCGCCGTCGCGGCCCTCCAGCGGGAGCCTCAGGGTTTCGAAGTAGCGCTCGGCCCCGCCCGGGCCGGGGGCTATCTCGGCCTGCACGTAGCGGGGGCTCCCCGAGGAGAGCACCAGGGCGTCCTCGGCCTGGGAGGCCTCGGCCCAGGCCTCGTCCGCGCCCAGCTCGGAGTCGGTGCGCCCGGGCACCTCGCCGGCCGCGCGCCCGAGCAGGAAGGCCTGGGCCCGGTTGGCCACCAGATAGCGGCCCTGACCGTCCTTGACCGCGATGGGGTGCGGGATGTTGTCGATGATGGCCCGCAAGAGCTTGTGCTGGCGGTTGAGCCGGTCGTAGAGCGCGGCCAGGTCGGCGCTCATGGAGTTGAAGGCCTTGGCCAGCTGCCCGATCTCGTCGTCCCGATGGGCCTCGTGCAGCGTGCCCAGGCCGCTCAGGTCCCTCACGCCGGAGATGTGGCCGGTGATGCGCCCCAGCGGGACGAGCACCGCGCGCCTGACCAGGGCCAGGCTGGCCGCGAAGGCCAGCGCTCCCGCCAGCCCCATGAAGGCCAGGGCCAGATAGACGGACTGCCTGAACTGCCAGGCGTCCATGCGCGGGTGGTCCACCCGGACGAGGAAGGCCGGTATGCCCAGGTAGTCCGGGTAGGCCGCGTAGACCGGGAGCACCCCGTTGACGGGCGCGCCGAACACGGCCAGCCCTCCCTCGCGCAGCGCCTCCCTGGCCCTGCGGGCCGTGTCCGGGTCGGCTTCCTTCATGGGCGAGACCGCGAAATCGAGCTTCAACTGGTCCTTGATCCGCGCGACCAGGGCTTCGTCCAGGAAACGCCCGGCCAGGAGCGTCCCCCTCGGCGGCCCCCAGCCCAGGGAGTTGAGCACCGGCTGCCAGCACACGAGCATGGGGCCCAGCGGAGTGCGCAGAAGCCCCCTGCCCTGGTTGCGCGACTGCGTGCCCTGCCTCATCACTTCGCCGGGCACGCCCTCCAGGAGGGTGCCCAGGGCTATGGCCTCGCGGTTGCCCAGGTCGTAGGCCCCGCCCGCCACGAGCTTGCCCGCCGCGTCGTAGAGGGCCATCAGGTTGAGCCCGCCGCCCTTGAGCGCCTCCCAGGAGAAGAAGTTGGCCGCGAGCTTGGGGTCGCGGTCGGCGGCGAAGCGGAAGGTGATGTCCGAGACGCTCTTGAAGCGCAGGGCCGCGTCCATGTGGGCGAGTTCGTTGTCCAGCGCGCCCACCACCCTGGCCGCGTCCCCGGCCGCTCGCTCCTGGTCGATGCGCGCGAAGCCTTCCATGCTCAGGTAGCGGATGGCCGCCCACCCGGCCAGCACGGTGAGCACCGAGGTGAACACCATGCCGAGGAAGACCCGGCGCCTGATGGTCACGGCAGGGGCCTCCGCCCGGCGCGGCCCGCTCTGGCCGGGGGGCCGCTCACCGCCCCAGCCTTTTCACCTGGCCGCCCTGCCAGACGCCCATGTAGAGGTTCTCTGACTTGTAGAGCTCGTGGCCCTTGTCCTTGAACGGACGCTCGAAAACCCGGGCCACGCCCTCGAAGCGTTCCATGTTCTCGAGCGCCGCGCGCACGGCCGGGCCGTCCTGCGATCCGGCCTCGCGCACGGCCTGGATCACGAGCATGGCCCCCTCGTAGGCGGCCTCCACGAACTTGAAGGGATAGTAGCCCTGGGGCAGGTAGCGCTCGCGCACGAGCCGGTCGATCTCCCTGGCCTTGGGGCTTGCGTCGGGCGACGAGCCCAGCACCCCGGTGAGCCCGTTGGAGAGCCGCTCGGGCAGCTCCTTCACCGGGTGCAGGAAGAAGGGGTACTGGCCGATGAGCGCGGGCCTGTAGCCTATGGCGTCCGCCGAGCGCACGAAGTTGGCCACTTCCGTGCCCAGGCTGAGCACGGCCACGGCCTCGGCGGGCGTGGCGGCCAGCTGCCTGGCCTGGGCGGTCATGTCCAGCGCGCCCAGGGGGAAGCTGACCACGGCCACCGGGGCCAGGCCCTTTGCGGCCATGATCTCGGCCATGTCCTGCTTGGCCAGCTGGCCGTAGGGGGTCTCGTCGCAGGCGATGGCTATGCGCGTGAAGCGGGCGGACGCCCAGTCCACCAGGGCGCGGATCTGCTCGCGGTCGGGCAGCGTGGCCCGGAAGATGTAGTTCTCGGGCTCGCCCGCGTAGGCGCGGGTCAGCTTGGTGGCCGAGGCGGTGAGGATCATCAGGGGCTTCTTCGCCTCCTGCATGATGGGGATCATGGCCAGGGCGTTGCCGCTGTTGGCCGGGCCGAGCACGGCCACGGCCTTCTCCTCCCCGATGAGCCGCCGGGCGTTCTCGGCGGCCTTCTGGGGGCTGGTCTCGTCGTCCAGGATGACCGCCTCGAACTTGGGGCCCGCCTTGGCGTTGGCTTCGGCGAAGGCGATCTCCACGCCCCAGAGCAGGTAGCTGCCGATGTCGGCGGCCGACCCGGTCAGGGGGATGTTCACTCCGATGCGCACGGGCTCTCCCGCCAGGGCGCCGACTGGAAGAAACGCGGCGCAAGCCAGCAAAAGCGTGATGATTCTTTTCATCATGACTCTTTGCGTCCCTCCCGGCGCGAACGTTTTTGCCTTTTCACGATAACCCCGGCCGCAAAAAAAACCCAGACAAAATCGCTGGGCCGATCGATTACAGAATGGGCGAGAAGAGTCGCGCCAGGCGCACCGCCGCCTTGAACCCGGGCCAGCGGCGGTCGTAGTCCTCGGCCGTGGCCCGCTGGCAACGCGCGAAGTCCTCCAGGAGCATGGCTTCCACGCTGGAGGCAAACTCGCGCCCGGTCACGGCCATGGTGATCTCGAAGTTGAGCCGGAAGGAGCGGTTGTCGCAGTTGGCCGTGCCCACGAAGGCCAGATCCCCGTCGGCCAGGACCACCTTCTGGTGCAGAAAGCCCCGCTTGTAGCGGTAGAACTTCACGCCGTGGCGCTCGAGTTCGGGAAAGTAGGAGAACGACGCCAGGTAGACCAGCCGGTGGTCCGGCTTGTCCGGGAGCATCACGCGCACGTCCACGCCGCGAAGCGCGGCCAGTTGCAGGGCCGTCGTCACCTCGCGGTCCGGCACGAAGTAGGGGCTCACGATCCAGAGCCTCTCCCTGGCCGAGCGCACGAGCTCCATGAAGGCCAGGGTGTAGGTCTCCACCACGTCCGCCGGTCCGCTGGGCAGGGCCAGCACGTCCATGCCCGGGCCGTGCTCCCTGGGCGGCTCCCACCTGAGCTTGGGCAGCCCGCCCTGGGCCCAGTACCAGTCCTCCACGAAGCACAGCTGCACCAGGGACACCACGGGCCCGCGACAGCGCAGATGCGTGTCGCGCCAGGGGCCGAAGCGGCGGCTTAGGCCCATGTACTCGTCGCCCACGTTGTGCCCGCCCACGAAGGCCGTCTCGCCGTCCACCACCACGATCTTGCGGTGGTTGCGGAAGTTGACCTGGAAGGGGTTGGTCCAGCCCCGGGTGGTGTTGAAGGGGCGCACGTCCACCCCGGCCGCGCGCAGGTCGTCCTTGTAGGCCTCGGGCAGTGCGTGGCAGCCGATCTCGTCGTAGAGCAGGTGCACGCGCACGCCCTGGCGGGCTTTCGCGCACAGGCGCTCCTTGAACTCGCGGCCTATGGCGTCGTCGTGGATGATGAAGAACTGGGCGAGCACGTAGTCCGTGGCCCGGGCCACCTCGGCGAAGATGGCCTCGAAGGTCCTGCGGCCGTCCACGAGCAGTTCCACCCGGTTGCCCGAGGTGAAGGGCGTGTCCGCCAGGGTTTCGAGCACCGTCAGGGGGGCCCGGGTCCCTGCCGGGCCCAGGTCCGCGCGGTCGCGGTCGAGCCTGGCGCGCAGGGTGTCCAGCTCCGCGCTGCCCGCCCGCCTGGCCCGCACGTAGCCCACGAAGCGGTCGCGCCCGAGCACCCAGTAGAGCGGCACGGCCACGTAGGGGAAGGTGATCATGGACACGGCCCAGGCGATGGCCCCTTGCGTGGAGCGCGTGGAAAAGAGCGCGTTCACGGCCGAGACTATGCCCGCCGTGTGGAACACGGCCATGGCCGTGAGGAAGATGCGCTCCAGGGTCACCAGCAGATCGTATTCCATTCCGCGCCCCTCCCTCCCCGCGTCAGGCTCCCCGGTACAGAAGGGCCAGGAGCGTGATGTCGTCCGCCTGCGGGGCATCGCCCGCGAATTCGCGCACCGAGGCGGCCACGGCCTCGCACGCGGCCTTGGGCTCGAGCCCGGCCAGCCCGGGGGCCACCTCCAGGAGCCGCTCGCTGGAGTAGAGCTCCCCGGCCTCGTTCATGGCCTCGGTCACGCCGTCCGTGTAGACCAGCAGCCGGTCGCCTGGCGCGAGCGTCACGGAGGCGTCCCTGTAGCTGGCCTCTTCCATCACGCCCAGGAAGAGCCCCTTGGGCAGCGCGAGCCAGTCCGCCCCGCCCCGGCGCACGAGCACCGGCGGGTTGTGCCCGGCGTTGGAGTAGGCCAGCTCGCCCGTGGTATGGTCCAGGATGCCCAGGAACATGGTCACGAAGAGCATGGCCTCGTTGTCCTTCAGGAGTTCCCTGTTCACCCGGTCCAGGATGGCCGAAGGCGTGGCCTCCTGCTCGGCGATGCCCTTGACCAGGGTCTTGGTCACGGCCATGAAGAGCGCCGCCGGGACGCCCTTTCCGGACACGTCGCCCACAAGGAACAGGAGCCGCCCGTCCTCCAGCAGGAAGAAGTCGAAGAGGTCGCCGCCCACCTCGAAGGCGGGCTCCAGCCCGGCGTGCAGGTCAAAGGCCGGGATGTCCGGGAAGGGGGGGAAGCGCTTGGGCAGAAAGCTCATCTGGATGGTCCGGGCGATCTTCAGCTCGGACTCCATGCGCTCCTTGGCCTTGGTGGTCTGGGTCAGGTTGGCGATGTACTCCTTGAGCGCCAGGCGCATCTCCTCGAAGGAGCGCGCCAGCTGCCCCACCTCGTCCCCGGAGGCCGGGGCGGGCACGGGGATGTCCAGGTCGCCCCGGGCGATCTCGGCCGTGCGCCCGGCCAGGGCCTTGATCGGCCGGGTGATGGAGGTGGCCACCAGCGTGACCACCAGGGCCAGGAGCACGGACCCGCCGATCCCGATGCCCGCCACCCGCCTGCCCAGGGCTTCCAGGTCCTCGAAGAGCTCGTCCTCGGGGATGACGAGCCCCACCGACCAGCCCGTGCGCCCTACCGGGGCGAAGCACAGGCGCGCGGCCCTGCCGATCACCTGGCTCGGCAGCTCCACGTGGCCGGATTCCCCCGCGGTCATGCGCCGCCCGATGGCGCGCAGCCCGGGCAGGCCCGTGGCCTCGGCGATGCTGAAGATGCTCTCGCGCATGATGCGCGACCTGTCCGGGTGCGCCAGGTAGACCCCGTTGCGGCTGAGCAGGAAGGCGTAGCCCGTGCGGTAGATGGACACCGCGCCCACGAACTCCTTGAGCCATTCGAGCGAGATGTCCGCCGTGACCACGCCGAGAAAGCGCCTGCGGGCGTCCTCCTCCCGGAAGATCGGCGCGGAGTAGGTGGACATGACCACCCCGCCCCCGCCCTCGTCGAAATAGGGCTCGCTCCACAGGGCGCGGCGAAGCTCCCTGGGGATGAGGAACCAGTCCGCCACGGTGTAGTCGTAGGCCTGGGCCAGGTCGGTGAAGGAAAGGCCCCCGCCCTCGCGCCAGGCATAGAGCGCGCCCGGCCCGGCAGGCCCGCCCAGGCTGCCCGGGGCGTAGGCCACGCAGGAGCCGTACACGGCCTGGTTGAAGAGCACGAAGCCCGTGAGGTCCTCCCTGATGTCGGAGGCGAGCGGCGTGCGCTTGCCATAGGTGAAGGCCAAAAGCTCGGGCACCACCTCCACCGAGACGAGCACGGACTCGATCCTGCGGGCGCTGGCCAGGGTCAGGCTCTCGGCGCGCGCCCCGGCCTCCTTGAGGATCGCCTCGCGCGAGGAGTGGTAGTAGTAGGCGAAGGCACCCAGAAACACCGACGTGGTGCAGGCCAGGATCAGAAACGACAGCCTGAAGGCCAGGCCGCGCCCGCGCGGGATGTCACCTTGGGAACGCACTGAATTCCTCGTAGGTCACCGGCTTGTCCAGGAGCCCGGCCTGTTTCAGGGCCGCGGCCACCTTCTCGAACTCGTCCCTGGCCAGCTTCCCCGGCCCTTCCGCACCGCCGCGCGGGGCCATGGCCTCGCGCAGGCGCGCGAGCATCCACTTCTGGTGCATGCGGTTGGTGGGCAGCCTGGCCTCGTCCACCCGGGCCATGACGAGGTCCAGGGCCTCGTCCTGGTGCTCGAAGGCGTAGCGCCAGCCCTCCAGGCTGGCCTCGGCCACGTCCCGGCACAGCCCCGGGTCGGCCCGGCAGGTGCCCTCGAGGGCGTAGAGCCCGTCCTCCGGGTAGTCGAAGCCGTGGTCGCGCATGGGGAAGAGCGCCAGTTCGTCCGGCTCCAGGCCGCTGTTGAGCAGTGTGTGATACTCATTGTAATACATGGCGCATACGGCGTCCACGCCGCCGCGCAGGAAAAGGTCCACCCCGTGGCCCTGGGGCAGGCGGACCACGTTCATGCCGTACTTACGGAAGAAGGCCTCGGGCTGGAGGCTGAACTCGCGGCCCCAGAGGCTCACGCGCCTGCCCGCCAGGCCTTGCGGGGAGGCGACGCCCGCGCGGGCCACGATCATCAGCGTGGAGCCGCGCATGAACTGGGCGAGGTTCACGAGATCGAGCCCCCTGGAGCGCTCCAGCACGGCCGTGGCCAGGAACATGGTGCCGAAAGCGGCCTCGCCGTCCGCGAGCAGCCTGGAGGGCGGGCGGGACGGCCCGCCGCGCAGGATGGTCATGTCGATGCCGCGTTTTTCGTAGAAGCCCTTGGCCAGGGCCACGTAGTAGCCCGCGAACTGGGCCTGGGGCTCCCACTGGGGGATGAGCGCGGCCTTCCTCGGCCCCTGGGCCAGGGCGGACGAAAAGGCCAGGCAGGCCAGCACGATGCAGGCCGGGACGGAAACAGTTCGCCGCCATGAACACATGCGCCCTGGTTACCCGACTCGGGCGCTCTTGGGAAGCCGCCGGTTGACACGGCAAGGGCCTTTGTGCAGGAGAATGGAGCATATCCTCACCTTCCCGCCTTTCCCCGAACGGAGGCCCGCATGGCGCAACATCGAGTGGAAACCGACAGCATGGGCGAAGTCCAGGTCCCGTCCGACGCGCTCTGGGGCGCGCAGACCCAGCGCTCGCTTGCGCACTTCAGCATCGGGCGCGACCTGATGCCGCGCGAAATGATTCCGGCCTACGCCTGGCTGAAGAAGGGCTGCGCCATGGCCAACACCGCCCTGGGCAGGCTCGCGGAGGCCAAGCGGGACATGATCTCGGCCGTGTGCGACGAGATACTGGCGGGCAAGCACGACGCCATGTTCCCCCTGCACGTCTGGATGACCGGCAGCGGCACGCAGTTCAACATGAACGTCAACGAGGTCATCGCCAACCGCTGTTCCCAGCTGGCCGGGGAGCCCCTGGGCAGCAAGCGGCCCGTGCACCCCAACGACGACGTGAACATGTCGCAGTCCACCAACGACAACTTCCCCTCGGCCATGTACATCGCTGCCGCCGTAGGCGTCTCCTCCACGCTCCTGCCCGCGCTCGCGGACCTGTGCGAAGGCCTGGACGCCAAGGCCAAGGCCTGGGACGGCATCGTGAAGATCGGGCGCACGCACCTTCAGGACGCAACGCCCCTGACCCTGGGCCAGGAGTTCTCGGGCTACGTGGGCATGCTCTCCGACGCGGCGGCCGGGCTCGAATCGGCCCTGCCCGGGGTATTCAGGCTGGCGCTCGGCGGAACGGCCGTGGGCACGGGCATCAACGCCCCGCCGGGCTTCGACCGCCAGGCCGCCGCCGCCATCGCGGAGCTCACGGGCCTGCCCTTCGAGACCGCGCCCAACAAGTTCGCGGCACAGGGCGCGCACGACGCGCTGGTGCACCTTTCCGGGGCCATCCGCACCCTGGCCGTGGCGCTCTTCAAGATCGCCAACGACATCCGGCTGCTGGCCTGCGGCCCGCGCGCGGGCCTGGCTGAGCTGAAGCTCCCGGAGAACGAGCCCGGCTCGTCCATCATGCCCGGCAAGGTCAACCCCACCCAGTGCGAGGCCATGGCCATGGCCGCCGTGCAGGCCATGGCCAACGACATGGCCGTGGGCATGGGCGGGGCCGGGGGCTATCTGGAGATGAACGTCTACAAGCCGCTGATGATCCACAACGTGATGCAGTCCGTGCGGATACTCGCCGACTCCATGGCCAACTTCCGCAAGTACCTGGTGGACGGCATGGAGCCGGACCGCAAGCGCATCGCGGCCTACGTGGAGCGCTCGCTGATGCTGGTCACCGCGCTCTCGCCGGTGATCGGCTACGACAAGGCCTCGCGCATCGCCCACCACGCGGCCGAAAACGACCTGACCCTGCGCGAGGCCGCGCTGGAGCTGGGCTACGTGGAGGCCGGAGAGTTCGACCGCATCGTGGTGCCGGAGCGCATGGTCAGGCCCTCGGTGGCCAAGTAGCCCGGGCGCGGGGCGGCGCCCCGCCGGCCTCCTACGAGACGCTCAGGTGTTCGGTCTTGCCGATGGCCTCGGCCTTGATCCTGTTCAGGGTGTCCACCAGCGTGGGGGCGACGTTCTCGCGGATGTCGCCCGCCACGATGATGAAGAGCAGGTCGTCGCCGGGCTCGAACACGCCGCTCTTGGCGTGGGCCGTGACCGCGAATATCCCGGGGCGCTCCTCCATCTCGCGGCACACGGCGGCCACCCGCTCCTGGTCCGGCCGGACCTCCAGGCGCTCCACGGCCGCGCCCGTGCCCCGCGAGGTGCCGCGCACCACGCCGTTGTGCACCAGGACCATGCCCACCCTCTCGGTGAACCCGGGCCTTTTCTTCAGTTCCGCGATGGCCTGCGAAATGTCCATGCAACCCTCCTCGCGCCTGCTTGCCCGGGTTTCGCCGCGGGCGGGCGCGGCCGGCAGGTTACCCGGCCGCGCCCGGCGCGTCCAGACGCCCGGAACGGACGAAGTCACCATACTTCAAGAAAAAGTGACCCGATTGCCCGCACGAGCGGAGCGGGGCCTTCCTCGGTCCCTTCCTTGCCTCCACGTCCCTGAACGGGTAACGCGCAAGGCCGCATGACCGGAAAGAAAGGAGAGGCCGTGGGCGGCAAGCCATCCATCTGCCAGCGCTACGAGCGCATCAGCGCCTGGTACGCAAAAGTGCGTGGGGCGGACGGCAAGCTCATGGAGACCGAGTACCTGGAGGCCGTGCGCCGCGAGCTGCCCGAGGGCGCGGAGGTGCTGGACCTGGGCTGCGGCGCGGGCGAACCCATGGCCGGGTACTTCATCCGGCAGGGCTTCGCGGTCACGGGCGTGGACGGCTCAAGGGCCATGATCGCCACGTGCCGGGAGCGCTTCCCGGCCATGACCTGGATCGAGGCCGACATGCGCGGGCTGGACCTGGGCAGGCGCTTCGACGCGGTGATCGCCTGGGACAGCTTCTTTCACCTGAACCCGGCGGACCAGCGGGCCATGTTCCCGGTGTTCGCCAGGCACGCCCTCCCTGGCGCGCTCCTGCTCTTCACCTCCGGGCCTGACCAGGGCGAGGCCACGGGCGTGATGGAGGGCGTGGCCTTCGAGCACCACAGCCTCTCCCCTGGCGAATACCGCGAACTTCTGGAGGAGCACGGCTTCGCGGTCCTCACGCACCTCGTGGAGGACCCGCGCTGCGGCGGCCACACGGTCTGGCTGGCCCGCGCCCGCAAAGGGCTGGCGGGCTGAAGCCCCCGCGCCCGGAATCCGGCTCCGGGCGCGTCCCGCGGGCCGCCGGTCCGCGAACGGCCGCTCCCGGATTATCATCAAGTAGACTTCCCGCTTGCTTTCCCCGCGCCTTGTTCCATGCTCCAACATCCCGAAATGAAAGTCAGAACAGGGTGGACGCACGAAAAACATAATTGACTCTGATTTTCAATCTCATTAGGCCACGCACATGACGGCATGGCCGGAAGCGGCCAAGCCACAACACTCAAGCGCATGGAGATGGTCATGGCGAAGGCACTTGTTCTGTTCGGCTCCACCACCGGCAACACGGAATCCGTGGCCGAGTACGTGGCCAAGACCCTCGAAGGCGAAGGCATGTCCGTGGACGTGCTCAACGCGGCCAAGGCCTCCCCGGCCGGGCTGGCCGACGGCTACGACCTGGTGCTCATGGGCTGCTCCACCTGGGGCGACGACGAGATCGAGCTCCAGGAGGACTTCCAGCCCATCTTCGACGAGATGGAGAAGGCCAACCTCAAGGGCAAGAAGGTGGCGGTCTTCGGCTGCGGCGACTCCAGCTACACCTACTTCTGCGGCGCGGTGGACGTGATCGAGGAGAAGGCCGAGCACCTGGGGGCCAGCGTCGTCGCGCCGTCGCTCAAGATCGACGGCGACCCGGACAAGGACGAGGCCGTGTCCTGGGCCCAGGAGGTGGCCAGGAACGCGGCCTGACCGGATACCCCGGAGATGCCCGGCAACGCCGGGAAAACGCGAAGGGCCCGCGCGACGCGCGCGGGCCCTTGTGTTTTGGAATCTCCCGGGGGTTGAGTCGAATCAGGCCGAGCCGGCAGAGCCGGGGCGAAGCCCCGGCGAGATGCTCCGTTGAAGCGGGAAGCACAGCTTGAAGCGCGTGCCGCCGGACGACTCGACGCCCAGTTTGCCGTGGAGTTGCTCTGCGAGCATGGACACTATCTGCAGGCCCAGGGAGACCGCCGTGGCCAGGTCGAACCCTTGGGGCAGCCCCGCGCCGTCGTCCTGGACCACGAAGCACACGGCTTCCTCCTCCACCGAGGACGACACCGTGACCGTTCCGCCGTCTCTCTCCCTGAACCCGTGCTTGAGCGCGTTGGTCACCAGTTCGTTAATGATCAGGCCGAAGGGGATGGCCTGGTCGATGGAGAGCGAAACCGGCTCGAGCTTCAGCATGAGCCCGATGTCGCGCTCTCCCTGGTAGGCGGAGATCAGCCTGGGCAGGAGCTGCTGGATGTAGTGGTCGACGCGGATCTCGCTCAGGCTCGAGGAATGGTACAGCTGCTCGTGGATCAGGGCCATGGAGGTCACCCGTCCGCGGCTTTCCGCGAGCACGTCCAGCGTGTCCAGGTCATCCAGCGACTGTTCCTGGAGGCTCAAGAGGCTGGAAATTATCTGGAGGTTGTTCTTCACCCGGTGGTGGATCTCGCGCAGCAGGACCTCCTTCTCCCGAAGCGACGCCGTGATCACCTCCTCGTGCTGCTTGCGCTCGGTGACGTCCTGGCTGAAGACCACGATGCCGCCCACCTCGCCCGTGGCCGTGCGCCAGGGGCGGATTTCCCAGCTGATCCACTGCGTGTGGCCGTCGGCGCGCACGAAGGGGTCGTTCTCCTCGCGCTCCACGGCGCCGGCGAGGCAGCGCCGGTGGATCGCCTTCCAGCGCTCCGGGATCTCGGGGAAGATTTCATAGTGGCTGCGCCCGATGATGTCCCCCGTGAGGCCGTATTCCTCCAGCCAGCGGTTGCTGGCCACCAGGTAGCGCATGTCCGCGTCGAACATGGCCACCGAGGCCGGCGCGTGGAAAGCGAAGAGCCGCAACTGCCCCTCGCGTTCGGCCAAGAGCCTGGCCGAGGCGACGGACTCCGTGATGTCCAGGACCGTGCCCACGAAGCTCACCGCCTTCCGGGCCTTGCCCTCCCCCGAGAACGAGGCGATTCCGTGGGCCTCTATCCAGCGTTCCTCGCCGTGCCTGCGAATGCGGAAGCTGGCCGTGTACGGCTTCGGAGCGACAGGATCGAGGGCTGCCTCCACCCTGGACCAGACTCCAGGCAGGTCGTCAGGATGGATGCGGGCGAGAATCTCCTCGTTGGGACGCTGGAAGCCCTCCACTCCGAAGATTTCCTTGTAGCGTTCGTCCCAGGTGGCCACCTTGGTCTGCGGGTCGTAATGCCACCAGCCCATGTTGGCCGCGGTGAGCGCGAGTTCGAGCTGGGAAGCCAGCGCCTGGAGCTTTTTCTCCGCCCGCTTGCGCTCCGAGATGTCCAGGACGATGCCCATGTACCGCTCGACGGTTCCGTCCGGTGCAAGCCGCGCCCGGCCCCGGGAGAGCAGCCAGCGCTCCTCGTCGCCGGGCAGGTTCACCCGCCATTCAACACTGACCTCCTGGCCCTTGGCCAAGGCCGAGTTGACGGTGGCCTCGGCCTCGGCCCGGCAGGCGGGGTGGATCGCCTCGCGCCATGAGTGGTAGGAAGGCTTGTGCAGCGCCGGATTCAGCCCGTAGAGAGGCCAGAGCCTCTCCGACCAGATGTTCTCGTTGGTGGCGGGAATCCACTCCCACGTTCCGGCGTTGGCCGCCTCCAGGGCCAGCACCAGGCTGTCCGCAGTGGCCTTGAGGGCCTGCTCCAATTCGACTCGCTCCGTGATGTTCACGCCCACGCCGCCGATATAGCGCCTGCCGCCTTCGTCAATGACGAGGAATTTCGAGTTGTGCCAGTAGAGGCTCTTGCCGCCCGCATCCACGGTGCGCTCGGTGAACACCCGGGCCACGCCGTCGGAAAGGACTAGCAGATCGTTCTCCCTGAACACCTGGGCGATGTCGGATGGCCAGAGCTCGAAATCCGTCCTGCCCTTCCAGTCCTCCTGGCGCACGCCGAACTGCGCCTCGTAGCGCGCGTTCAGGTAGACATGCCTCCCCTCCTCGTCCTTCATCCAGGCGATGCTGGGGGCGTTGTCCATGAAGAGCTGGAAGAGCATTTCGGCCTTGCGCTTGCCCGCCACGGCGGCCTTGAACTCCGTGTAGTCCAGGAAGACGCCCACCGCGCCGCTGGGCTCGCCCTGGGCGTCGCGCAAGGGCGCGGCGTTGCCGAGGATGGTGAGGATCGAGCCGTCCGGGAGCGCCAAGTCGATCTCCTCGCCAGTAACGGTCTCGCCCCGGGCCGCGCGCTGCAGGGGCAGCTCTTCGGGCTTCAGTTCGCGGCCGCCCTTCACCGGCCGGTACGGAGGGGAGCTGCCCGGGCCGGACTTGGAGACGTTGGCCCCTGGCTCCATGCCAAGAAGCCTGTAGCCCGCCGGGTTGCCCACGATGACCCTGGCCTGGGTGTCGCGGGTTATCCAGATGGCGGCCGGGGTCTGTTCCATGAGGGCCTCGAGCTCGCCGGCCCGGCTTTCAGCCTCCTCGCGCGCGGCAATCAGCTCCCGGCTGCGCTGGCTCACCAGGGCCTCGAGGTCCTCCTTGCTGCGCATGAGGACCTTTTCGGCCTCCTTGAGCGTGGTCACGTCGCTGTAGGTGAGCACCACCCCTTCCATGGCGGCCGCGCCCGTCCGGAAGGGGAAGACCCGCCTGAGGTAACAGCGCCCGCCCGGCCCCGCCACCTCCCGCTCCGTCAGCTCCCTACCGTCCAGCACCTGCCTGATGTCGTCCATCAGGTGCGCGTCGTCCACGCGGGGCTTGATGCCGGAAATGGGCCTGCCCCGGTCCTGAACGGCCAGGTGGAAGATGTCCAGAGCCTGCGGCGTGGAGCGCACCACGCAGAGGTTGGAATCCAGGAATACCGTGGCCACGTTGGTGCTGCGCAGGAGGCTCTCCACGAAGCTGTTCGCCCTGGAGAGCTCCTCCAGCTTGAGCGAGAGCTCCTCGTTCAAGGCCTGGAGCTCCTCCCGGGAGGCGTCCATCTCCTCGTTGGCGGACTGAAGCTCCTCGTTCATGCTCAGGAGCTCTTCGTTGGAGGCGCGCAGCTCCTCGTTCAGGGCCTCGTCGCGCGCCACGACCTCGCGGAGCTGGTCGTGGGAGGCCTGGAGTTCGGACTCGTAGCGTTGCACCACCCCGCATTCGGTGAGCCCGGCCAGGGCCGGGTTGGCGCCGGACAGGCGCGGTTCCTCGCACTGCTCGAACACCACCAGCATGGAAGACAACTGTCCGGCTGCGCCCTTGACGGGGTCAACGACGATGTTCACCGCCGCGCCCCGGAGCCCTTGCAGCTTTGGCCCCAAGACCACGGCAGGTTCCCCCGAGGCCAGCACGGAACGCAAGGCCATGCGCAGATGGTGGCGCAGTTGCGGGTCGGCCAGCTTGAGCACGTTCAGGCTGGGCTCCCCGCTGGGCATTTTCAGGAAGGGGGTGATATCTCCGCGAGAATGCAGGACGCTGAAATCCCGGTCCACGAGCACGGCGGGCCTGGCGTAGCGGCGTTCGAGGGCCTCGGCCATCACGGCGGCCGGGCTCTGCTCCTGCCTGGTCTGGGCCACGGCCGCCGCCTTCTGCTGGAAGGGTGACTGCCCCGAGGCGTAGGAGACGAGCCCCTTGCGCTCCGGGGCGCCCGTGCTGCGGAAGATCCGCCAGCGCTTGTCCACCACCTCCATCTTCTTCATGTGCGGGGTGGCTGATTCCGAAGGCCCCAGGAAGAGGAACCCGCCGGGGTTGAGCGCCTCGTGCAGGAGCGTCACGGCCTTTTCCTGAAGGCCCTCGTTGAAATAGATGAGCAGGTTGCGGCAGGCCACCAGATCCATGTGCAGAAACGGGGGGTCCTGCAGGAGGTTGTGGTGCACGACCACCACGCGTTCCCGCAGGAAGGGGGCGATGGTGTAGCCGTGCCGGTCCCGCCTGAAGTAGTGTTCGAGCCTGGCCTGCGAAAGCCCCTTCTGGCCGCGCGCCGTATAGCGCGCCTTGCGCGCGGTCTCCACGGCCACGGAGTCGATGTCGGTGGCGAAGATCTTCACCCGGCAGCGCACGTTCGAGGACTCCATGTACTCGTCCATGAGCATGGCCAGGGAATAGGCCTCTTCCCCGGTGGAACACCCGGCCACCCAGACCCGCACCGTCTCGTCTGGCTCGCGGTCCCGGAACACCTCCGGCAGGACCTTTTGGTGCAAGGCCTCGAACGCGTCCGGGTCCCGGAAGAATTCGGTCACTCCGATGAACAAGGCCTTGAGGAGCTTCGGCCGCTCCTCGGGGTTGGCCTTCAGTTCCGCCAGGTAGCTCTCCATGCTGTCGAAGCCGGCCAGGATCATCCGCTTGCGGATGCGCCGGGCCAGGGTGGTCTTGCGATACCCCCCGAGTTCGTAGCCGCAGTGCTCGCTGATCACCTCCAGCACGCCCTCGACGAAGGAAGAGGTCACCTTGCCGCGCGTGCCCGCGCCCTCGATCAGCCTGACGAGGTGCTTGCCCATCATGGCCACGGGCATCACGGCCGAAGCCATGCCTGTGCGGATGACGCTGGCCGGCATTCCGGTATTGAGCGCGTCCGAGGGGTCCTGAACCAGGACGGTTCCGCCGGCCTTGGCCAGGCGCATGGCACCGGCCGTGCCGTCCGCGCCCGCCCCGGAGAGGATCACGCACGCGTCCCCCGCCCCGCGCTCGGCGGCCAGCGCGGCCAGGAAGCGGTCTATGTTGCGGTGGGGAGGGGTCGGGTCCTCGGCGCCCAGAGTGAGGACGCCCTTGGCCAGGCCCAACTCGTGCCCGCTGGGCGCGGTGTAGACCACCCCGGGCTCCACTGGCGTGTTCCCGGTGACTTGCACGCAACGCAGGCTGCTGAAGGAGGCGAGCACGTCGCGCAGATGGGTCGGCTTCTCGCGGGAAACGTGCGTGAGCACGACCACGGCCGCGTTCAGGTCCGGGCCCAGGTCGCGCAGGAGGACCCTGAGGGCCTCGATGCCACCGGCGGAAGCCCCCACGGCCACCACCGGGCAGCGCGCCCTTGCGGTGCGGCCACGATGCGGGTGCTTGCGCTCCTTCTCCGGCTCGCCCTTGTCCTCGACGCCCGGCGCGTCCTTTCCCTTCATGAAGTGTTCTCCCTCCGTATCCAGCGTGATCGAGACGGCACCCTTGCGCGCAGGAAGCGAACACCACGGCGGCACCGGCCAAAACCCGGCTCCATTCAACGTAATACTATCGCCTTGGTCTATTTAATCATAAAACTACAATTATCATCCGCGATCCATGTTGATCAACCCTGGTTATTGAACAAAACTCAGCTCTTTCCGGAATAAAGCGAACCGATGTTTTTCTGCACCCCGCACGCGTTCCCCGCCTGTTTCGGATACGCCCTCCTGCTGACTCCAAGTCGCGCAAACCGATATACAAAAGCTCTCCATCTCATTGAGCGTTTCGACGAGACCAGCTGACCTCCACCGGGAAACGCACTTCCGGGAGGGCCGGTCCGCCCCGGTCTTCAGGCTCTCCCCCTTCCGGCTACTCCCATCAGTGCCCGGGTGGCGCATCCAATCGGGGTTGGGCGTGAAGGATCCCCAGGCCTCAAGGCGTGGCTATCAGTGCGGCGTGGCGCACAACGCCAGCCGCATTCCTGTTGTGTGAGCGTGCGGAAGAATTCGAAATGACGGGATGAATGGAATCAATATTCGGAAAGTTACCGGCAAGCTGCCAGTCCGCGGCGGACCGGGGCGAGACGCCCGCCCCATGCCGGGGACCACCCGTGTGGGGCGGATGGTCCCGGCACCGGGATCGGGAGGCCCGTACGACAAAAGATGGTCCGGAAAAGCCCGGCCCGCTGGGCCGGGATCTTTCGCAGGGGGCCGGTTGAAGCGGTCGTCCAGACCAGCCCCGCACGAAGTCCGGCGCTAGCCCAGCAGCCCGCTCCAGGGGTGCCTGGCCATAGGGGAGTAGCCCTCCTGGATCGCCCTCGACTCCAGGGCGCTCATGGCCAGGGCCGTCACGTCCGGGTCCGGGGCTTCGGCCAGTTCACCGGCGTCCAGGCAGAGCAGGAAGGTCTTGCAGCGGCGGCAGGCGTCCACGCGCTCGAAAGGCCGGGCGGGCTCGCGCAGCACCACCAGCTCGTCCGGCTCCTCGCACCCGCAGGTGGGGCAGGACACGCGCTTGTACGTCCACTCCACCGAGCAGCACGAGCAGCGCAGGTAGCGCCGCCCGCCGTGGGCCTGGATGAACTCGGAGGCATCCCAGGTCCGGCGCATCACGCTCATGTTGGGCGCCCCCCCGCAGATGGGGCAGTTCGGATGCCTCCACGGCAGGTCCGAGACGGAGGCCAGCAGGTCGGAAGCCTGGTTCTCGATGAACGGCCTGATCAGCTCGGAGGCAGCGAAAGAGAGTATGCCGGCGTCGATTCCCGGCGCCTCGACCGTCTGGCCGAAACCGGCCAGGACCAGGGCGTCCGGGGGAAGCGCCCCGGACTTGAGGGCCGCGCCCAGGGCGTCCAGCGCCGGGGCGATGGCGGGGAAGCAGCGCGACATGACCGGAAGGAGCGCCGCGGCAGCCTGGGGGAGGTGCGCGCTCATGTCCTGGAACCCGGAGTCGGCCAGAACGAACGCCCCCTGGGAAAAACGGTCGGGATCGATGGCGGGCGGCGTGCCGGTCCAACCGGGCACGGACTGCCTCAGACGGGCGCGCTCGGCCAGCAAGGGCCCGAACGATTCGAGCAGCCCGGCCAGCGCCGGCATCTCCCGCGCCGTCCGGGACAAGGCCGCCTCGACACCCTGCGGGGTCGTGAAAACCGCTCGTGAACTGATCTGCATGTACGACGATCTCCTTGCCTTGAAATGCTTGTGGGGACGCAGCCCTTCAGGGCCGCCCGGCAAAGCCGGGCGGCCCGTCGGTCTTGATGCCGGATGCCCGGCCGCTAGCCCTGCATGTTCTCGAACATCTTCCGCAGCGGAGCCACGGCTCCGGCCAGAAGGTTCTTGCGGGTCATGCGGGTGTCCACGTCGGAGGCGTCGGCCACGGCGAACTTGTGGTAACGCTTCGGCTCGTCGGCCACCAGGAAGATGACCGACACGTCGTCCTTGTTCAGCAGCGCGGCCTTGGGGAACTCCTTCTTCACGGCCTCCAGGCGTTCGGCGGCCTGCTTGAGGATGTCCGCGCGCTCGCCGAAGGACATGGCCCCCATTGCGCAGCTTTTGACGCACATGGGCAGCAGGTTCGCCTTGACCCTGTCGATGCACATGTCGCACTTGACGATCTTCTTGGTCGCGGGATCCTGCCTGGGAATGTCGTAGGGGCAGGAATCCTTGATGGTCTTGAAGTCTTCCTTGGCCGTCAGATCGGTGTAGATGATCGCGCCCGTGTCCTTGTCCTGGATGATGGAATCCTTCACCGAGGCGACGTTCTTGCAGGGCGCGTCCACACAGTGGCGGCAGCAGTCTGGGAAGAAGTACCACTTGACGGTGTCTCCATCCAGATGCTCGCTGAAGCGCACCAGCTTGAAGTTGTAGTGCGTCAGGTCGGGCGGGTTCTGGTGCGAGCCCTGCTGTTTGGTCGGCACGGCAGGGAAGTTCTTCCATTCCTTGCACCCCACCTGGCAGCCGCGGCACGCGGTGCAGCGTGTGGTGTCCACGAGTATTGCCTTTGGCATTTTCTCACTCCTTTCTTCTTCGGCAAGGCTTGCGGCCTGGGCCTGCCGCGTCCGCCGTAAGCGGCGCGGCAGGCCACACCCGCCCGCAAGCCGGTCTCTGGCTACAGTTCCGTCACCTTGTCGGCCTTGCGCAGGTTCACCAGGCTGGCCTTGTACTCGGGGATGGTGGTGTTGGGGTCACCGACCGAGGCCGTCAGCCTGTTCACTGCGTCGCCGCATTTGGGTTTGGTCCAGCCGAAGCAGAAAGGCATGCCCACCAGGTGCAGGGTCTTGCCCATGACCGTGAGGGGCTTCATGCGAACCGTGACCATGGCCACCGCCTCCACCTTGCCGCGCAGGCTCTCCACGATGACCACGTCGCCGTTCTTGATGCCCTTTTCCTGGGCCAGCTGCGGGCTCATCTCGATGTACTGCTGGGGTTCGGCTTCGAGCAGGGCCGGGCCGTTGCGCGTCTCCGAGCCGGAGCACCAGTGTTCGGTCAGGCAGTAGGTGGTCAGCACGATGGGGAAGCGCGGATCACCGTTGGCGCACAGCTTGTCGAACTCGCTGCCGCTGACCGACTTCATGCACGGGTTGCTCATCTGCGCCGAGAACGGGTTCTTGGTCAGAGGGGTTTCCGCGGGCTCGTAGTGCTCGGGCAGGGGGCCGTCCTCACGGCCGGGGCCGTAGAGCTGGCCGTGTCCGTCCGTGCACATGATGAAGGGGTACTTGCCGCCTTCCAGGGCCATGGGCGGCTGCGGGCCGTCGGGCACGTCGCCCACCCACTTGCCGTCCTGCCAGGCGATGACCGCCTTCTCGGGGTTGTAGGGGTTGCCGTTCATGTCCACCGAGGCGCGGTTGTAGAGCACCCGGCGGTTCAGGGGCCAGGCCCAGGAGAACTTGGGATACAGGTGTATTTTGGCCTGCATGGGCGTCTGGGTCAGGTCGCGGCGCTTGGCCAGGTTGCCCTCGGTCTCGGAATAGCCGCCGCAGTAGACCCAGTTCAGGCTGCTGGTGGACCCGTCGGTCTGGAGCAGGGGAAAGCCCGGGACCAACTGGCCCTTCTTGTACTCCTTGTCGCCGATCTTGACGTCGCGGGTGAAGAAGCCGTTGATCTTCTTGGTCATATCCTCGGCGACGAACTTCTCGGGCAGCTCGTGCTTGAGCACCTGGTCGGACAGCGGGCCCTTCTTGGTCTTGTCCTGGGCGTAGAGCTTGCGCACGCGGGACATGATCTGCACGAACATGTCGCCCATGCTGCGGCTCTGGCCGATGGGCTCGATGGCCTTGTAGTGCCACATGTGCCAGCGGCCCGAGTTGGAGATGGTGCCTTCCTTCTCCGCGCGGTAGGCCGACGGGAGCAGGAACACCTCGGTCTTGCACTTCTTGGGGTCGACGCCGGGGCGGCACCAGTTGTCCGTGGTCTCGTTGTGGAACACCTCGCCCACCACGAGCCAGTCCAGCTTGTCCACGGCCTGGCGGACCTTGTTGGTGTTGGGGAAGCTCTGGCAGGGGTTGTGCCCGAAGATGAACCCGCCCTTGATCTTGCCCTGGTACATGCGGTCGAAGAGGAACAGGTGCGAGCAGTCCATGCCGGGGTCGAGCTTCGGCAGGAGCCCGTAGCAGAAGTCGTTCTCCTTGCTGGCGTTCTCGCCGAACCAGCCCTTGAGCAGGCTGACCACGTACTTGGGCCTGTTGCTCCACCAGTTCACGCTCTTGGGGTCGGCCGTCACCGGGGTGTTGGCCTTCTGGTACTCTTCCAGCGTCTTCCACGTGGCGATGGGCGCGTTGTGGTAGCCGGGGATGTAGCCGTAGAGCAGGGCGTGGTCGGTCGAGCCCTGCACGTTGGGCTCGCCGCGCAGGGCGTTGATGCCGCCGCCCGCCACGCCGAAGTTGCCGAGCAGGAGCTGCACGATGCCAGCCAGGCGGATGTTCTGCACGCCCACGGTGTGCTGGGTCCAGCCCAGGGCGTACATGATGGTCCCGGCCTTGTCGGGCTTGCCGGTGGCGGCGAAGGCCTCGTAGACCTTGGTCAGGTTCTCCTTGGAGACGCCGGTGACCTGGGAGACCATGTCCAGGTCGTAGCGCTCGTAGTGCTTGGCCAGCACGTTGAGCACGCAGCGGGGGTTGGCCAGGGTCGCGTCGCGCTTGACCATGCCCTTCTCGTCCTTGTCGAACGCCCACTGGCTCTTGTCGTACTTCTTCTTCTCGGCGTCGTAGCCGGAGAAGAGGCCGTCCTTGAAGGAGTACTTCTCGCCCACCAGGAAGGTGGCGTTGGTGTAGTTCATCACGTAGTCGTTGAAGTACTTCTTGTTGTCCAGGATGTACTTCACCATGCCGCCCATGAAGGCGATGTCCGTTCCGCTGCGCAGGGGAACGTGGAAGTTGCTGCGGGCCGAGGTGCGCGAGAACTTGGGATCGACGTGGATGACCGTCGCGCCCTTTTCCTTGGCCTTGAGCACCCAACGGAAGGAGATGGGATGGTGTTCAGCGGCGTTGCTGCCGATGATCAGCACCGCATCGGCGTTGCCGATGTCGGTGTAGTGGTTCGTCATTGCTCCACGCCCGACCGACTCTGCCAGAGCCGGCACAGTTGGGCTGTGTCAGACCCGCGCCTGGTGGTCCATGTGGACGATACCCAGGCTGCGTAAAGATTGGTGAGCGACGGCGCACTCTTCGTTGGACATCTGGGAGGAGCCGAGGCAGAAGCCGGACTCCCAGCGGTTGACGTCCAGGCCGTCCTTGTTCTTGAGCACGAAATCCTTGTCCCGCTGCTCCTTGACCTTCTTGGCGATGCGGTCAAGCATCCAGTCCCAGTCCTTCTCCACCCACTTGTCGCTGCCGGGGGCGCGGTACTTGGGCTTGGTCAGCCTGTTCGGGCTCACGTGCAGGGAGCGCAGGGCAGCGCCCTTGGCGCACAGGCCGCCCGCGCTGATGGGGTAGTCCGGATCGCCCTCGATGTTGACGATCTTGCCGTCCTTGACGTGGACGAGCGTGTTGCATCCGCAGGAGCAGAACGGGCAGATGGAGATGACCTCCTTGCTGCCCTCGATCTTGAGCCCGGCGGCATACGCCTGGGCTGGGCTCAGATCGATCCCGAGCTGGGTCAGGGTCAGCGTCGCCGCCCCCGCTCCAGCTATCTTGATAAACCCACGCCGCGAAACTTTCATGAACACCTCCTTGAAAGGGTAACTCATGCCATCAACAAAGCTCCTAGTCCGGCTGGGGTTTGCCGGGCACACGGCTATGTCAAACCAGACACAGCCTCGTATGTCAAATTTTATCCAATGATTTTAAAGTGTTTTCTTTAGCACATTATTTTAGCCAAGTGCCCGCCTCAGGTTTGAAGCCCGGAAAAGCCCTGCTCATTGACGATCACGCGACGGCCTTGACGCAGCACGGCCCGTTGCGTAGCTGACTTCATCGACACAACCTTTTCCAGAGGCCTGTTTGAAAACCATCGCAATGGACCTTGCTCTCCCGGTTGCCGGCGAAAGCCGCGGCCGGTAGGCGCCCCTGAGGCGCGCGCCTCCCTGCCTGAGGCAGGCGCGCCCCCCCCGTGGGCGGCCTGTTCCCGCCCGCCCTGCCCGGCTCCCCGGGCCGGACTCTTTCCGCTTTGACCCGGCAACCGCTCTTTTGGCGTTCTTCCACGGCCATCACCGGCCGCGCGCGCCGCATGGCGCTGGCCTGGCTTCCGTCAGGCCCCATGCGGGCACGCGCCGACAACGCGCACAAGGAGTGCGGCAATGATGATCAGAGACGAAAGACCAGGCGACGCCCCGGCCATCGCGCGAATACACTACCGGGCCTTCAAGGGGCATCCGGTGCATCCGCCCGGCTCCGAACCCGTGGAGCACCTCATCGTGGAGCGCCTGCGCGCCGCGCGCGACCTGACCCTCTCCCTGCTGGCCGAAAAGGACGGCGAGGCCGTGGGGCACGTCGCCCTCTCGCCCTGCGCCGTGGGGGAGGACCACGGCGGCTGGTTCCTGCTCGGGCCGGTGGGCGTGCTGCCCGGCCTCCAGGGCAGGGGCATCGGCTCCGCCTTGATCAGGGAATCGCTTGAACGGATGCGGGAGATGGGGGCGCAAGGAGTCGTGCTGGTGGGCGACCCCGGGTTCTACGCGCGCTTCGGGTTCGCGGGCGCGGCGGGCCTCGCCTACGCGGGCGTGCCGGACCAGTACATCCTGGCGGCCTGCTTCTCAGCCAGGTCGCCCCGGGGCGAAATCCGGGCCCATGAGGCCTTCGGCGCGGCCGCCGGGTAGCGGCGTCAAATGAAGGGGCTTCCGCCTAGGCGGAAGCCCCCCTGGACGGCAGCAGGCAGCCGGGCGCTATTTGTGCGCGGCAATGGCCGTGGAAGACACGAAGCTCCCGGCCGGGCAATGGTCGAAGAGCACTTCCACGTCGGAGAACCCGGCGATGCGGAGCATGTCCAGCAGGCAGGCCACGTTTGCTGTCCACTTGCCCACGCTCCTGTCGGAGAGCAGCATCATGGAAGCCCCGCGCCCGGTGTACACGTCCGGGCTTGCCCCGTGGATCTGGTCGTGGGCCACGTTGATGGGGTCGTACGCGGTGAGGGCAATGGTCCTGCCCGTGACGATGAGCGTTTCCCGGGTCAGGGCGTGGAGCTTCCTGAAGCAGGAAAGCGGATCGGGCAGATGGTAGTAGATGCCCAGGAAAAGCACGATGTCGAAGGTTCCGCTGGTTGAATCGATGAAATCCTCGATCCGCGCCACGCGGTGTTCGACCTTCGACCGGTAGCGGTCGCGGGCGAACAGGAACCTGTCCAGCCCGGCTTCGTTCTCCCAGCCCGGGCCCTCCACGGCCGTCACGCTTCTGGCGTTGCGGGCCTCGCATTCGAAGCTGTAGAAGCCGTCGGACGCGGCGAGGTCCAGCACGGATTTGCCCGAAAGGTCCTTCGGCAGCTTGATCTGGTCGAGCATCCGGTAAGTCAGCGCGGCCTTCATCGATTTGGCGAAACGCCCGCCGCCCAAGGGCAGACACAGGTACCAGTCGGAGTTGTCCGGCCCCTCCTGGTTTCCATCGAAAGGCTCGGAGCCCATTTTCCCGGCCAGCGCCGAATGCCTTGCTTCGTAGCGCAGGTACTCCTCCATCCTGTCGGCGAGAAGGATCGGGACGTCGCCGCCGAGCCTGCCGCGCAGGTCGCGGAGCATCGCGGGGTACAGGGCGGGCGAGGTGACCAGGACGAGATCGGGATCGAGCGAGGACAGCCTGTCCGGAGCAAATACCCTGAATCCGTTCTGGCGAAGCGATGTCTTGTTGGGATCCTTGTCGCCGAGGCCCACGATGCGGTCCAGGATGTCCGGGTGCATCTCCCGGAAAAAGGAGATCAGGTAATCCGAGCCGCTGGCGGCCGGGTAGAGAAGGATGCGCTTGCTTCCCGCGAGCGAAGAGATGGGGTAGGTGACGCACGCATGGTCTTTCAGCTTCATAACGCTCCCTGGCGCAAGGCGGAGAGCCCGCCGCTGCGCGCAACACACCGTCTTTTCTCACATATGCGAGGCGAGCCTACACCGCTGGCGCGCCACAAGGCAACAGGTCGAGCCACAGCGGGGCAGGAATTGGTGCGCAGAAACGAAAAAGCGGCCTACGTTTGCACGTAGGCCGCTTGTTTTAGCTGGCGTCCCCAAGGGGATTTGAACCCCTGTTATCGGCGTGAAAGGCCGGTGTCCTGGACCAGGCTAGACGATGGGGACGCGCTGAGAAAGAAGGTTGGCTGGGGGACTAGGATTCGAACCTAGGTTGATGGAGTCAGAGTCCATAGTCCTGCCGCTAGACGATCCCCCAGCACGCGGAAGGGAGCTATTAGGACAGTTCAAATCGCTTGTCAACGAGCTTGCGCGAAATTTTTCTTTGCACTAGCACCCTGGCCATGTGGACGCGAATCCTGGCCGTGGTGCTCGTTGCGGCCCTCACCGCCTCCTGCTCCGCGCCGGCCCCCAAGGGCGCGCCCAAGGGCACGTTCCGCCCCTACACCATCAAGGGCAAGACCTACCACCCGCTGAAAAGCGGCCACGGCTTCAGCGAGGAGGGCTACGCCTCCTGGTACGAGCCGGGCTGGTTCTCGGGCAAGACCACGGCCAACGGCGAGCGCCTGCGCTCGAGCGAGCTCACCTGCGCGCACAAGATATTGCCCATGAACACCATGGTCCGGGTGGTGAACCTGGAGAACGGCCGCGAGGTGGTCCTGCGGGTCAACGACCGGGGCCCCTTCGTGTCCGGCCGCTGCGTGGACCTCACCGAGGCCGGGGCCAAGGCCCTGGGCTTTCACGGCAAGGGCGTGGCCCGGGTGAGCCTTTCCACCGTGGGCGGGGTGCCCGGCATGATGGAGGACGGGCGCATGCCCGGCCCCTTCTACGTGCAGGTGGGGGCCTTCGCCGTGCGCCACAACGCCGAGCGCCTGGCCGCGCGCCTGGCGGACCAAGGCTACGCGCGCACGCGCGTGCAGGAGGGCGACCAGACCGGCCAGCGCCTGTGGCGCGTCCAGGCCGGGCAGTTCGCTTCCGTGGAGGAGGCCCTGTCCGCGCAGGACCGGTTCGCGGGGGAGTTCCCGGACGCCTTCGTGCTGGCGCAGTGAAAGGGGACGCGCCGGAAGGACGCAAGAATCCCGCGCGGCGGGCCGATCACGGCCGCCGCTCGAAAGGGGGGAGGACGCCAGGCCCGGACGGTCCGGCCGCCCTGGGCGGGAGGCCGGACACGCCGCGAACGGCTCTGGCGGACTACTCTTCCTCGTCGGGGTTGAGCTCCGCCCGGAACTTGCGCGACAGGCGGAAGACCACCACCTTGCGCGGGGGCAGGATGATGGAGTCGCTGGTCTGAGGGTTGCGGCCCTTGCGGGCGCGTTTGTCGTAGGCGTCGAACTTGCCGAATCCGGAGACGAGCAGGGAGCCGTCCTTCTTGATGGCCTGCTTCATGATGTCCAGCAGGTTGTCCACCAGGACCTTGACTTCCGCCCGGTTCTTCTCGGTTTTTTCGTAAATATAGTCGACGATGTCAGCCTTCGTGAGAGTCTTCCCGCTCATGGCGTCCTCCCGGGGCGTCGAGGGGTTAGCGGATGGAGCCGGATATCTTCTGGGCCGTCTGGTTCATTTCGTCGGGTCCGGCGTAGCTTTTCTGCGGCCAGAGGCTGAGTCCGTCCCCCTCGAAGCGGGGGATCAGGTGCCAGTGGGCATGGAACACGACCTGTCCGGCGGCCGCGCCGTTGTTCATGCCAAGGTTCACGCCGGTGGCGCCGAGCCCGTCCTTCAGGGCCTGCCCGACCGTGCGGATGGCCGCGAGCAGGTCGGGCCCCAGGGAGGGGGGCAGCTCCCAGATGTCCGCGCAGTGCGCCTTGGGGATCACCAGGGTGTGGCCCTTGTTCACCGGGGCGATGTCCAGGAAGGCGAGCACGGATTGGGTTTCGAAGACCTTGGAGCAGGGGATTTCCCCGCGCACGATCTTGCAGAAGATGCAGTCTTTGTCGGTCATGGTTTCCTCGGCGGACGGCCTGACGGCCTTGTCCATATAACCAGTTGGTAGCGCGGGAGAATTTTTTTTGCAAGTGGGAACTGAAAACTTTCTGGCATGTTAACGCGCACCGTCTTCCCCCATCCCGCGCCGAGGCGCGCCAGGCCTCGTATCCTGCCCGTGTTCACCCCGCGCGCTGGCTGCGCCGGGCGCTGCCTTTTCTGCGCCCAGGAGGAGCAGTCCGGCCACTCTCCCCTGCCCCTGCCCCGGGTGCTCGAGGAACTCGAGGACAAGCTCGACGCAGCCGGTTCCGGCCCGCCGGTGGAAATCGCCTTTTACGGCGGCACCTTCACGGCCCTGCCCCTGGAGTGGATGGAGCGCTTCCTCCTGACCGCCGCCAGGGCCAGGCGCGCGGGCGCAGTGTGCGCCGTGCGCTGCTCCACCCGGCCGGACGCCCTGCCCCCGGGGCTTCTCCGGCACCTGGCCGCCCTTGGGCTGGACAGCGTGGAGCTTGGCGTGCAAACCTTCGACGACGCGGTGCTGGAAACAGCCCGGCGCGGGCACACGGGCGCGGACGCCCTCAAGGCTTGCCGGGACGTGCGCGAGGCGGGCATGGGCCTGACCGTGCAGCTTCTGCCCGGCCTGCCCGGGCACACGCCCCCGGGGCTTGCGCGCGACGTGGATTTCTGCCTGCGAGCTATGCCCGCCGCCGTGCGCCTGCACCCCTGCCTGGTGCTCGCGGGCACGGGCCTGGAGGACCTCTGGCGCGCGGGCCGGGTCGAGCCGTGGGACCTGCCCGCCACCGTGGAAGCCCTGGCCCTCGCCGTGGACCGGCTCTGGGGCGCTGATATCGCGGTGTCGCGCATCGGGCTCGCCCCCGAGCCTTCCCTGGAGCGGGCCGTGCTGGCAGGCCCCAGGCATCCGGCGCTCGGGACCATGGTCCGGGCCAGGGCCGTGCTGGCCGAGGTCGCGCGCAGGCTCGACGGGCGACGGGCCGTTCGCCTGGAAGCGCCGCAACGGGTCAGCGGGGAGCTCTTCGGGCACGCCCGCGAGTTGGAGCGGGCCTACGAATCCCTTGGACTGGCGCGCGACAGGATCGCGTTCGCCGACACCGGCACTTTCACCCTGGATACCGATGATGCGATGTGACGACACGCGCGTTCTGCGCGCCATGCGCGCGGCCCTGATGACCCCGGGCCGCGAGGTGATCGAGGACGCGGCCGTGGCCGTGCGCGCGGGCGTTGTGGTCGAGGCCGGGACGTGGGCCTCCCTGGCCGGGCGCCATCCCGGGCCGGTGACGGACCTGGGCGAGGTCACGCTTTTGCCCGGGCTCGTCAACGCCCACACCCACCTGGAGCTCTCCCACGTGGGCTTGCCGCCCGAGACGGGCAAGGGCTTCCTGGCCTGGGTGCGCTGGCTGGTGGCCCAGCCCGTGGCCCAGGCGGACGAGGCCTCGCTCGCCTCGGCCGTGGCCCAGCTGGAAGCCTGCGGCACGGCCGGGGTGGCGGACATCTCCAGCCGCAACACCGCCATGGTGGCCGAGGCCCTGGAGCGGGCGGGCATCCGGGCCGCGCTCCAGTTCGAGCGCTTCGGGCACATGCCCGACTCCCCACTGCCCGACGTGGACCACTCGCGCCTGCACCTGGCCGGGCACGCTCTCTACTCCACCGCGCCCGAATCCTTGCGCGCGGCCAAGGCCTGGGACTCGAAGCGCGGGCGCGTCTTCTCCATCCACCTGGCCGAGCACCCGGACGAGGCTGAATTTCTGGCCACGGGCCGGGGCGATTTCGCGGATTTTTTGCGCGCGCGCATCCTGCCCCCGGACTTCGCCCACCCCGGGCTCTCCGCCGTGGCCTGGGCCGAGGCGCTGGGCCTTCTGGACCAGCGCACCCTGGCCGTGCACTCCGTGTGCGTATCGAAAACGGATATAGAAATTCTAAAGAACCGGGGTTCCAGCGTGTGCCTGTGCCCGCGCTCCAACGCGGTCATCGGCGTTGGCGCGGCCCCGGCGCGCGCACTCCTGGACGCGGGCGTGCCCTGCTGCCTGGGCACGGATTCCCTGGCTTCCTGCCCGGACCTCGACCTCTTCGCCGAACTCGAAGCCCTGCTCGCCCGAACGCCGATGACCCTTGCCGAGGCCGTGGGCCTTCTTTCGGCCAACCCCGCCGCGCTCTACGGCTTCCCCGGCCTGGGGCGCGTCAGCCCCGGCTCGCCTGCGCGTTTCGCGGTGCTGCCGCACCGCCTGGAGCAGGCACTGCGCGATTGACCCGGCCTGCATCGTATGGGAAAATGTTCGGCGCAACGATTCCGGTCACCACCCACCCCAAGGAGCCCTATGACCTGGCCACACAAGGATCTTCTGGACGTCACCCAGCTCTCCAAGGCCGACGCGCTGGAGATTCTCCGGGCGGCGAAGTCCTTCCAGGAGGTCAACTCCAGGCCCGTCAAGAAGGTGCCCATCCTCAAGGGCAAGTCGGTCATCCTTTTCTTCGCCGAACCCTCCACGCGCACCAAGACCAGCTTCGACGTGGCGGGCAAGCGCCTCTCAGCCGACACCTTCTCGCTCCAGAAAAGCGGCAGCTCGCTGGTGAAGGGCGAATCGCTCAAGGACACGGTGCTCACGCTCCAGGCCATGAGCCCGGACGCCATCGTCATGCGCCACAATTCCAGCGGCGCGGCCGCGTTCATCGCCCAGCGCCTGGACTGCGCCGTGATCAACGCGGGCGACGGCTGGCACGCCCACCCCACCCAGGCCCTGCTGGACGCCTTCACGCTCACCGAGCGCTGGGGCGGCGTCGAGGGCAAGACCGTGCTCATCCTGGGCGACATCACGCACTCGCGCGTGGCGCGCTCCAACGTGCACCTCCTGCGCCTGCTGGGCGCGAACGTGCGCCTGTGCGCGCCCAGGACGCTCCTGCCCCTGGCCGTGAACTCCTGGGGCGTGCCCGTGTACAACGACCTGGACGAGGCAGTGCGCGGCGTGGACGCCGTGATGTGCCTGCGCCTCCAGCTGGAGCGCCAGCAGGCCGGGCTCCTGCCGGACGTCCGCGAGTACTCCCGCCGCTTCTGCATGACCCTGCAAAGGCTCTCCAAGGCCGCGAAAAACGCCGTGGTGCTTCACCCCGGGCCCATCAACCGGGGCTGGGAAATAGCCTCGGACCTGGCCGACGCCCAGGAGAGCCTGATCCTCGACCAGGTGGCCTCGGGCGTGGCCGTGCGCATGGCCCTGTTGCACCTCTACCTCACCCGCAAGTAAGGGAGCAGACCATGTCCCAAGCCGATCTCGTGGTGCGCTCCGCCGCCCTGGCCGAAAATCCCGACGAACCGGTGGACCTGTTCGTGGCCAAGGGCCGCGTGCTGGCCTTGGCCCCGGCGGGCACCCTGCCCGCGCCCGAGGGGGCCAAGGTGGTGGAGGCCGCCGGGCTTCTTTTGCTGCCCGGCCTCACCGACGCCCACGTGCACCTGCGCGAACCCGGGCAGGAATGGAAGGAGACCATCGCCACGGGCCTTTCCGCCGCGGCCAAGGGCGGGTTCGTGAACGTGATGTGCATGGCCAACACCGACCCGGTGAACGACCAGGCCAGCATCACGGAACTCATGCTCGGCAAGGCCCAGGCCTCGCACCCGCGCGGCCCCCGGCTCTTCCCCGTGGGCGCGCTGACCGTGGGCCTGGAGGGCAAGGCCCTGGCCCCCATGGAGGAGCTCAAGGCCGCGGGCTGCAAGGCCTTCTCCAACGACGGCCGCCCCGTGGCCGACACCGAGCTTTTCCGCCGGGCCCTCGAATACGCCTCGGATTTGGGCGTGCCCGTGATCGACCACTGCGAGGACCCCTACCTGGCCCCGGCGGCCGGGATCAACGAGGGCGAGGTCAGCGCGCGCCTGGGCCTGCGCGGCCACCCTGCCGTGGGCGAGGCCATCCAGGTGGCGCGCGACTGCCTGCTGGCCAGGTACCTGGGCGTGCCCATCCACCTGGCCCACGTGTCCAGCGCCATGTGCGTGGACGTCATCCGCCAGGCCAAGGCCCAGGGAGCCCCGGTCACGGCCGAGACCTGCCCGCACTACCTGGTGCTCACGGACCAGGCCTGCGAGGGCTACGACACCAGCGCCAAGGTCAACCCGCCGCTGCGCACCCGGGAGGACCAGCAGGCCCTGCTGGCCGCCCTGGAGGACGGCACCATCGACATCCTGGCCACGGACCACGCCCCCCACGCGGCCCACGAGAAGGAAACCCCCTTCGACGAGGCCCCCAACGGCATCTCCGGCCTGGAGACCGCGCTTTCCGTCACCTGGGAGCTGGTGGCCCGGGGAGAGCTTTCCGCAAAGACCCTCGTCTCGGCCTGGTGCACCCGCCCGGCCGAGATCTTCGGCCTGCCCCGGAACCGTTTCCAGGAAGGCGACACGGCCGACTTCATCCTTTTCGACCCTGCCGCCCGCTGGACGCTCACGCCCCAGGCGATGGCCTCCAAGGGCAAGAACACCCCGCTCATGGGGCGCGAACTGACCGGAGTGGTCAGGGCCGCCTTCGTGGCCGGGAAAAACGTGCTGTAACCGGGGAGAGACATGACCGATTCCTTCAAGGATGCCGTTGGCATCTGCAAGGCCATCATCCGTAACGGCTACGACGCCTACGTCATCAACGCCAAGCTGCAGAAGTCCCTGCTGGCCGCCTCGGCGCAGCCCGAGCTGGACATCTGCACCGACGCCGGTTTCGACGAGCTCCAGAAGCTCTTCCCCAACGTGGCTGTCGAATCGGGCGAATCCTTCGCCACGCTCAGGGAAGGCGAGACGGTCCTGCATTTCTACCGGGGCGACGTGCCCGAGGGCTCCAACCCCGAGGAATGCCTCGTGCGCCTGACCTCGCGGCTGGCCAAGAAGCTCACCGACTCCGGCGAGATGCCCGCCAACATGGCCTGCCCCTACATGCCCCGCACCGCCGACCCCCTGGACGGCTTCGCGGACTTTTCCGGCGGCATCATCCGCTTCAAGGGCATCCAGGACCAGACCCTGCGCCAGGACTACCTGCGCGCCATCCGGGCCATGCGCTACTCCGCCAACTTCGGCCTGCCCATCGGCCCCAACTCCTGGATGGCCATCCTGCGCGCCGGGCGCGCCATCCTGGACTACGTGCCCGTGTCGGACATCATGGACGAATGGCGCAAGGTCGAGGCCGAGAACATGCACGCCTTCGTGCGCCTGCTCTACGAGGCCATGATCCTGCACGGCCTGCTGCCCGAGATCGCCGCGCTGGCGCGCATCAAGCAGAAGAAGAACGAGACCGAGGAGGAATCGGTCTTCGAGCACACCCTGGCGGTCATGCGCCACTACCCAGAGGAGCTGCCCTACGACTGGTACGGCACGCTCTCCTGCCTGTTCCACGACGTGGGCAAGCTGCACACCGCCGAGATCGTGGACGGGCGCTGGCACTTCCACCAGCACCACCGCGTGGGCGCCAAGGTCACGCGCAAGCTGCTCACGGGCCTGCGCATGGACCACGACGAGATCGACCTGGTCTGCCACCTGGTGCGCCACCACATGCGCTTCCACTTCATGCTCACCGACAAGGGCATCCGCCGCTTCAAGAGCCTGGACGAATACCCCAGGCTCATCGAGCACGCCCGCGCCGACATCAAGGCTAGGGGCGGCAACTACAAGGAATTCAACCACAACATGAAGATGCTCGAGCGCACCGAGATCCGCGAGGAAGAGCTCGAGCCGCTGCTCAACGGCAAGGAGATCATGACCATCCTGGGCATCTCTCCAGGACCCGGCGTGGGCGTGATCCGCGACGCGCTGCTCAAGGCCCAGGTCACGGGCGACGTGACGAGCGTCGAGCAGGCCGTTGATTTCGTGAAGAAATACTCCGCCAGGGAGCAGCTCACGGGATGACCCCCTCCCCCGTGAAGACAAACCTTCTCGACCTGAGCTTCCACGAACTCGAAGCCTTCCTGACCACGCTTGGCGAGGCCCCCTACAGGGCCCGCCAGGTGTGGCAGTGGCTTTGGCAGAAGCGCGCCCGCGGCGCCGAGGAGATGACCAACGTCTCCAAGGCCCTGCGCCAGCGGCTCGAGGAGGCCGCCGTCATCGCCGCGCCAGAGGTGGCGCAACGCCTGGAGAGCAAGGACGGCACGGTGAAGTTCGTGCTGGAGCTCGCCGGCGGGGCCGGCGTCGAGACCGTGCTCATCCCGGAGAAAGACCACTACACCCAGTGCCTCTCCACCCAGGCGGGCTGCGCCATGGCCTGCACCTTCTGCCGCACCGGGCAGATGGGCCTCACGCGCAACCTGGGCCACGCCGAGATACTGGGCCAGATACTCGTGGCCAGGGACTACCTCGCCTCCATCCGGAGCCCCTTGAACCTGCGCAACCTCGTGTTCATGGGCATGGGCGAGCCCCTGATGAACTACAACAATCTCCTGCGAGCGCTCGAGTCGTTGCAGCACCCCCAGGGGCTCGACTTCTCGAGCAGGCGGGTCACGGTCTCAACCGTGGGCATCGTGCCGGGAATACTGGAGTTTGGCCGCACGGGCTTCGGTTCCCTGGCCGTGTCGCTGCACGCCCCGGACCAGCAGCTGCGCGAGGCCCTCATGCCCAAGGCCGCCAAGGCCCTGCCCCTGCCGGAACTCATGGAGACCCTCAAGCAGTACCCGCTCAAGCCGCGCGAGAACATCACCTTCGAGTACGTGCTGCTCGGCGGCGTGAACGACTCGACCGCCCAGGCCCGCGACCTGGTCCGGCTCATCTCCCACGTGAAGGGCAAGGTGAACCTGATCTCCTACAACGAATCGCCTGGCCTGCCCTACAAGACGCCGGACCCGGCCAGCGTGGAGGCCTTCCAGAAGGTGCTCTGGGACAAGGGGGTGACGGTCACGCTGAGAAAAAGCAAAGGCAGGGACATCTTCGCGGCCTGCGGGCAGCTCCTGGCCGCGCACGAGATGAAGGACTAGGAGGCCTCCGGCGGCCAAAGGGACTTCGTCCCTTTGGAATCCCCTCCAGCTTCGCGCAAGGCTTCGTTGTTTACGTCGTGGGACGGGGTGGTTTCAAGGCCCGGTGATCCGCGCAAAGCCGCGAATCGCCGGGCGCGGCTGGTGTGGGCGTGGTCGCGGGGCCGCTCGCACGAAGGTCGAAACCCGCAGGAGGCTTTGCGACGAGTAATGTTTCGGCCTTCCGGCGGACGGTTTCGCGAACACGCCCCTACCGGCCGCGCCGACTTAGCAATTCCTAGGGCTTCACCGCGCCGAACAGCATCCCCATGGTCACGGGCGAGCTCCTGTAGCCCGACTCCCCGTACTCCCTGACATCGGCAAACCCCGCCTCCTTCAGCATCTCCAGGAACACCGTCCCCGGTATGGCCCCGCCACGTCAGGTGAACCACGAGGCAACCATGTCCGATGCGGACATGGGCGGCGGCCCGGTCAGTATCTGGTCCGCAACCTGGACCCGCCCGCCAGGCTTGAGCACCCGGAACGCCTCGGCCAGGGCCGCGCGCTTGTCCACCACGAGGTTGTACACGCCGCTGGACGTGACCATGTCGAAAGTCCCGTCCGCGAACGGAAGCACGTCGGCCGTGGCCTGCACGAAATAGGCGTTTCCCGCCTCGGACTCGTGGGCGTTGCCCCGGGCCTTGCCGAGCATCTCCGGCGACATCTCCACGCCGACGGCCATCCCTCCCGGCCCGGCGAAACCGGCGCTGACCAGCGTGTCCACGCCGCAGCCGCTGCCCACGTCCAGGACCTTCATCCCCGGCTCGGGCAGACCCATGGCGAAGGGATTGCCCACCCCGCAGAAGCACTCCCGCACCCGCTGCGGCAGGTGCGATATCCACCCGGGCTCGTAGCCCAGGCCCGCAAGCCCCTCCTCCCCCGTAGGATAGCGGAACTGCCCGGGCTCCCCGGCGGCCACCTTGCGGTACTTGTCCAGGATCGACGTTCGGATGTGCTCGCGCTGTTCGTTGGTGATCTGCATATACCAAATCTATCACGAGGTGATTAACCAATCAACTATCCCGATAACAGCCCACTCCGCCCCCTCTTGCCATTTATGCAAAAGCGGCTACTTCTTCCGGATGAGGCGCGCGGCCCCGCAGCGCCGCGCCACAAGGAGCACCGCCATGAGCATCGAATCAGCCAAGGCCTACATGCAGCGCATGCGCAGCGACGCCGCCTTCCGCAGGGCCGTGAACGAGAACGAGGACCCCTCGGCCAACTGGGCCTTCCTGCGCGCCAACGGCTACGACTTCACCGTGGACGAGTTCAAGCTGGCCCAGAAGGAGGTCTTCGAGGCCCACGGCACGGACCAGCTCCCCAAGGCCGGCTGAAGCCCGCGAACCCGCCGCGTTTGACCCGTCGCGCCTTTTTCCCTATTTCTGGCTGGTTGATCACCAAGGGAGAAAGGAAGCACCCAATGAGCCAGAACGTCAAAGAGCACCTGGACTTCATCCGCACCATCGTCGCCGGGGACCTGGAGGCAGGCCGCCACGCCAGCGTGGCCACGCGCTTTCCTCCGGAGCCCAACGGCTACCTGCACGTGGGGCACGCCAAGTCCATCTGCCTCAACTTCGGCATCGCCAAGGAGTTCGGGGGCACCTGCAACCTGCGCTTCGACGACACCAACCCCACCAAGGAGGAGCAGGAGTACGTCGACTCCATCCAGGCCGACGTGCAGTGGCTGGGCTTCACCTGGGACGACCGCCTCTACTTCGCTTCCGACTACTTCGAGAAGCTCTACGAATACGCCGAGATACTCGTCCAGAAGGGCCTGGCCTACGTGGACGACCAGACCGCAGAGCAGATCCGCGAGACGCGCGGCACCCTGACCGAGCCCGGCATCGACAGCCCCTACCGCACACGCACCGTGGAGGAGAACCTCCAGCTCTTCAGGCGCATGCGCGCGGGCGACTTCCCGGACGGCGCGCGCGTGCTCCGGGCCAAGATCGACATGGGCTCGCCCAACGTGGTCATGCGCGACCCCACGCTCTACCGCATCCGCCACGCGCACCACCACCGCACCGGCGACGCGTGGTGCATCTACCCGATGTACGACTTCACCCACTGCATCTCCGACGCCCTGGAGGGCATCACGCACTCCATCTGCACCCTCGAATTCGAGAACAACCGCGAGCTCTACGACTGGGTCCTGGACAACCTGCCCGTGCCGAGCCGCCCCAGGCAGTACGAGTTCGCGCGCCTGAACCTGACCTACGTGGTGGTCAGCAAGCGCCGCCTGATCCAGCTGGTCACGGAAGGCTACGTCACGGGCTGGGACGACCCGCGCATGCCCACCATCCAGGGGCTTCGCCGCAGGGGCTACACGCCGGAATCGCTCAGGCTCTTCGCCAAGCGCATCGGCGTGGCCCGGGCCGAGAACACCGTTGAGATCGAGATGCTCGAGGCTTGCCTGCGCGAGGACCTGAACGACCGCGCCCCGCGCGCCATGGCCGTGCTCAGGCCCGTGAAGCTCGTGATCGAGAACTACCCCGAAGGCCAGGAGGAAGTCTTCGAGTGCCCCAACCACCCGGAAAAGCCCGAGATGGGCGCGCGCCAGGTACCGTTCTCCCGCGAGATCTACATCGACCGCGACGACTTCCGCGAGGTGGCCCCCAAGGGCTACCACCGCCTCTCCCCGGGCAAGGAGGTGCGCCTGCGCCACGCCTACTACGTCACCTGCACCGGCGTGGAAAAGGACCCCGAAACCGGCGAGGTCACCCAGGTGCGCTGCACCTACGACCCGGCCACGCGCGGCGGCTGGTCCGACGACGGGCGCAAGGTCAAGGGCACCATCCACTGGGTCAGCGCCAGGCACGCGGCCTGGGCCGAGGTCAGGCTCTACGACCGCCTCTTCACCAAGCCCGACCCCATGGACGTGGAGGAGGGCAAGGACTTCAAGGACTACGTGAACCTCAACTCGCTGGAGACCATCGCCTCCTGCCCGGTGGAGCCGAGCCTGGCCCAGATGGCGCCCGAGCAGTTCGTGCAGTTCGAGCGCACCGGCTACTTCGTGGCCGACCGCCGCGAGCACGGGCCGGACAGGCTGGTGTTCAACCGCAGCGTGGGGCTCAAGGATTCCTGGGCCAAGCAGGAGAAGAAGGGGGGCTGAGCTCCCTCGGTGTGATGAGAGAATTCAGTATTTGAAGTGGGGCTCTGCCCCACGCCCCGCCAGGGGGCATGGCCCCCCTGGACCCGCAAATGGGCTTCGCGGGCTTCACCCTTGCCGTGACGTGCCGCGTTCATGGACACCGGTGAACGGCGCGAAGCTACCGGGGGCGCAGGGGGATCATCCCCCTGCCGGGAGAGGTTCGGAGAGGGCGGCGCCCTCTCCGATGAGAGGTGACGCATGTTGTGGGACCGCCACGACCTGGAGCGCTTCGAGCGCTGGCTGGCCTCGCCCAGGGGGGCCTTCGCCCTGTCGTGCGAGTGCCGCCTGCTGGAATGGCTGGCCAGGGCGTGGCCGCGGCGCGGGCGCACGCTTCTTGAGGTCGGCTGCGGGCCGGGGTACTTCCTGGAGTTCTTCCACAGGGCGGGTTTCGACGTCACCGGGTTCGACAAGTCCCCGGTGATGCTCGAGGCCGCGCGCCAGCGCCTGGGCGACTCGGCGGACCTGAACCTGGGCGACGCCCACGCCCTGCCCTACGACTCCGACTCCTTCGACTACGTGGCCCTGCTCACCGTGCTGGAGTTCGTCGAGGACCCGCGCAAGGCCCTGGCCGAGGCCGCGCGCGTGGCTAGGCGCGCGGTGATCGTGGGCTACGTGAACCGCTTCTCCTTTTACCGGCTCTCGGCCAGGAGCCACGGCGTGCTCAGCCAGGCGCGCTGGTACACGCCCTGGGGGATGCGTTCCCTGGTGCGCTCCGTGGCGGGCCCGGCCCCGGTCAACGAGGGCAGCGTGCTGCCCGGGCCGGAATGCACGTGGCGGCACGGGTTCCCCCTCTACGGCCTGGGCGGGGCCGTCCTGCCCGTGCCCGTGGGCGCGTACTGCGCCCTCTCGGCCGACCTGACCTGCGAGGCGCCCCTGACCCCCATCGCCTCCTTCGCCGGGGCCCAGCCGACAAAGAGTTTTTGACAACATGAGGGCTTGGGGCTAACAGCCCTCTTTTGCCGGGCGCTCGCCGCCTGAGGGACATCTATGGAAAAAATCCAGAAAATCAAAGGTTTCGCGGACTTGCTCCCCGAGCAGGCCCAGGTGTTCCACCACCTGGAGCAGACCGCCAAGCAGGTCTTCGCCCGCTACGGCTACAAGGAAGTGCGCCTGCCCGTGCTCGAGCGCACCGAGCTCTTCTGCCGCTCCATCGGCGAGGAGACCGACGTGGTCCAGAAGGAGATGTACACCTTCCCGGACCGCAAGGGCCGCTCCCTGACCATGCGCCCCGAGGCCACGGCCGGGGTGGTGCGCGCCTACGTGGAGAACGCCCTGAACGTGAAGGAGGAGCTGACCAAGCTCTACTGCGCCGGGCCCATGTTCCGCTACGAGCGCCCGCAGAAGGGCCGCATGCGGCAGTTCCACCAGATCAACGTGGAGGCCTTCGGCTCCCCGTCCCCGCTCCTCGACGCCGAGATGCTCTTCATGCTGCATCACTTCCTCGACGAGGCGGGGATTGCCGACATCTCGTTCGAGCTTAATTCACTTGGGTGCCCGCAGTGCCGCCCGGCCTACCAGAACGCGCTGAACGAGTTCTTCCGGGGCTTCGACGCGGGGCAGCTCTGCGAGGACTGCATGCGCCGCAAGCTGACCAACCCGCTGCGCGTGCTGGACTGCAAGGTGCCCGGGTGCAGGGAGCTCACCCGCTCGGCCCCGCTCATCTCCGACTACCAGTGCCCCGAGTGCCGCGAGCACTTCGACACCGTGACCGGGCTTCTGGACAAGGGAGAGCTGGCCTACACCCTGAACCCGAGGCTCGTGCGCGGGCTTGACTACTACGTGCGCACCACCTTCGAGGTCACCTCGGGCAAGATCGGCTCGCAGTCGGCCGTGGCTGGCGGCGGGCGCTACGACGGGCTGGTCAGGACGCTCGGCGGGCCGGACCTGCCCGGCATGGGTTTTGCCTGCGGCATGGAGCGCCTGGCCCTGCTCCTTGGCGACATGGCCCCGCCCGCGCCGGACTTCCACCTCGCGGTGCTCGGCGAAAATGCCCTGAACGAGGGGCTCCTTCTCGCCCAGAAGCTTCGCGCGGCGGGAATCGCCGGAGAGTGCGCCCTGGCCGCCAGGTCCGCCAAGAGCCAGATGCGCCAGGCAGGCAAGTCCGGCGCGCGGTTCTGCCTGATTCTCGGCGACGCCGAGCTCGAGGCCGGAACCATCGTGGTCAAGGACATGACGGCGGGGACCCAGGAAGTGGTCTCCCGCGACAAGATCGTCGAACATATTTGCAAGTAATCACTGGAGCTTACGCCTCATGGACCAGACTCTTTCCGCCGACGATGCCCCCCGCGCCACCGATCCCCTCGGGGACTGGAAGCGCACCCATTCCTGCTGCCAGCTCACCGCCAGCGACGTCGGAGCGGAAGTCTGCCTCATGGGCTGGGTCCAATTCCGCCGCGACCACGGCGGGCTCATCTTCGTGGACCTGCGCGACCGCGCGGGCCTGACCCAGGTGGTCTTCAGCCCGGACCACGCCCCCGAGGCCCACTCCCGGGCCCACGTGGTGCGCTCGGAGTACGTGCTGGCCGTCAAGGGCCTGGTGCGCCCGCGCCCCGAGGGCATGGCCAACCCTGGCATGGTCACGGGCGAGGTCGAGGTGGTGGTCAACGACTGGAAGCTCTTGAACACCGCCAAGACCCCTCCCTTCACCATCGAGGACCGCGTGGACGCGGGCGAGGCCCTGCGGCTCAAGTACCGCTACCTGGACCTCAGGCGCCCCAAGCTGGCCCAGAACTTCATCCTGCGCTCCAAGGCGGCCCAGAGCGTGCGCCGCTACCTGGACGGCCTCGGCTTCCTCGACGTCGAGACGCCCATGCTCACCAAGTCCACGCCCGAGGGCGCGCGCGACTTTTTGGTGCCCAGCCGCGTGAACCAGGGCCAGTTCTTCGCCCTGCCCCAGTCGCCGCAACTCTTCAAGCAGCTCCTCATGGTGGCGGGCATGGAGCGCTACTACCAGATCGTCAAGTGCTTCCGCGACGAGGACCTGCGCGCCGACCGCCAGCCCGAGTTCACCCAGATCGACATTGAGATGAGCTTCGTGGACGAGGCCCAGGTCATGGACATGGCCGAGGACATGGTCCGCACCGTGTTCAAGGAGTGCCTGGACATCGCCCTGCCCGACCCCTTTCCGCGCATGACCTACGCCGAGGCCATCCGCGACTACGGCCTGGACAAGCCCGACATCCGCTTCGCCCTGAAGCTCACCGACGTCACGGACATCGTGCGCGGCTGCGAGCTGCGCGTGTTCGCCAAGGCCGAGCTGGTCAAGGGCCTCAAGGTCGAGGGCGGCGAGACCATGACCCGCAAGGAGATCGACGAGCTCACCGAGTTCGTGAAGATCTACGGCGCCCAGGGACTGGCCTGGATCAAGATCCGCGAGAACGAGTGGCAGTCGCCCATCGCCAAGTTCTTTTCCGACGCCGAGCGCGCGGCCCTGGCCGAGCGCCTGGGCCTGAAGGTGGGAGACATCGTGTTCTTCCAGGCCGGGCCTGCGGACATGGTCAACACCGCCCTGGGCCAGCTGCGCAACCAGCTGGGCGAGCGCCTGGGGTTGATCGACGAGGAGGCCTTCAGCCCCCTGTGGGTCACCGATTTCCCGCTGCTCGAGTACGACGCCGACGAGAAGCGCTGGGTGGCCAAGCACCATCCCTTCACCTCCCCCAAGGACGGGCACCTCGAGGCGCTCAAGTCCGACCCGGCCGGGGCCCTGGCCCGGGCCTACGACATGGTGCTGAACGGCTACGAGATCGGCGGCGGCTCCATCCGCAACCACACCCTGGAGAAGCAGTCGGCCATGTTCGAGGCCCTGGGCATCGACGCGGCCGAGGCCGAAGACAAGTTCAGCTTTCTCTTGAACGCCTTGCAGTACGGCGCGCCCCCGCACGGCGGCATCGCCTTCGGCCTGGACAGGCTGGTGATGCTCATGTGCCGCGCCAAATCCATCCGCGACGTGATCGCGTTCCCCAAAACACAGAAGGCCACCTGCCTCATGACCGAGGCCCCGGGCGAAGTATCCACCAAGCAGCTCCGCGAGCTTGGCATCAAGCTCAGGGAGAACGTGGCCAAGGACGGCGCATAGAAAATGGCTCTCCCCATCCTCAAGTACCCCAACCCCATCCTGGCCCAGAAGGCGGCGGAGATCGAGAAGGTCACCCCCGAGATCCGCAAGCTGGCCCATGAGATGGCCGAAACCATGTACGAGAACCGCGGCATCGGCCTGGCCGCCCCCCAGGTGGGCCAGTGCTGCCGCCTGATCGCCGTGGACGTGTCCGGCCCCGAGGAGCGCAACGAGCTGATGTTCCTGGTCAACCCCGTCATCGTCTCCCGCGAGGGCGAGATGGAGGACGAGGAAGGCTGCCTCTCCGTGGTCCAGTTCCGGGCCAAGGTGAAGCGCTCCGAGAAGGTCGTGGTCAAGGCCCGCGACCTGGACGGCAACGAGGTGGAGGTCCCCGCCGAGGGGCTTCTCGCCGTCTGCCTCCAGCACGAGATCGACCACCTCGACGGAGTCCTCTTCATCGACCGCATCAGCCGCCTCAAGCGCGCGCTCTACGAGGGCAAGGTGAAGAAATGGATGAAATCGAAGAAGCCGGACGCCTGAGGCTCGTCTTCATGGGCACGCCGGACTTCGCCGCCGCCGTGCTCGCCAAGGTGCTCGACGCGGGCGCGGCCCGGGTCGTGGGCGTCTACACCCAGCCCGACCGGCCCTGCGGCCGGGGCCACAAGTGCCAGCCCTCCCCGGTGAAGCTCCTGGCCCTGGAAGAGGACCTGCCCTACTACCAGCCCCTGAACTTCAAGGACCCCGCCGCCGTGGCCGAACTGGCGGCGCTCAGGCCCGACGTGCTGCTGGTGGCGGCCTACGGGCTCATCCTGCCGCAGTCCGTGCTGGACGTCCCGAGGCTCGGGCCCTGGAACGTTCACGCATCGCTTCTGCCCCGGTACCGGGGGGCCGCGCCCATCCAGCGCGCCATCATGGACGGGGAGAGGCAGACCGGCGTGACCATCATGCGCATGGAGGCGGGCCTGGACACCGGCCCCATGCTCTTGAAGCACGCCATCCTCATCGGAGCCGACGAGACCGCCGGTACCCTGCACGACCGCCTGGCGTCGCTCGGCGGAGACATGGCCGTGGAGACGCTGAAGCTTCTCTCCGGGGGCCCCGTGCACCCCGAGCCCCAGGACGGCTCCCAGGCCACCTACGCGGCCAAGCTCACCAAGGAGGACACCCAGATCGACTGGGCCAGGCCCGCCTCCCAGGTGCACGACCACATCCGGGCCATGCACCCAAGGCCGGGCGCCTTCTTCTCGGTGGAGTTCCCGGGCGAAAACCGCCAGATTCGCCTTCAGGCGAGTCCTGGCAGCTTCTTGCCGGGGTTGCCCCCGGACACGCCCCCAGGACGCATCCTGGGGCTTTCTGGAGGCCTGCTTCAAATCGCCTGCGCCGATGGCATCTATCAGATTCCATCGGTGAAGCCCGAGGGCAAGAAATTCATGGACGCCCAGGCCTTCGCCTGCGGCTACCTGAACAAGATCGACTGCAACCTTCCACTGGTCTGCCCGCCGCCCGCCCATCTTCTCCAGCAGGTGCGGCTGCCCGGCACCTGATCGCCACGGGGCTTTTCGCCTCCCTATGCAAACGCGTCCAAAGGGTTTATTTCAAGCACGCATGGAAAAGACCGAGTCCTCGCGCAAGCGGCTCTTCATCGGCCTGATCGGGGCCACTTCCCTGGTGGTCTGCGCCATCCTGGCCGCGCTCTGGATCGTGCCCACCATCGGGCTCGAGAACATTCACCCGGCGGCCCCGGCCGTCTGGGGCGCGGTGATGGCCCTGGTCATCGCCGTGGTGCTCTGGGCTGGCCTCGGGCTCGTGCTCTCCATAGCCGCCGGGCGCACCCTGCCCATGACCAAACGCCTGCGCGGCGTGACCATCAAGCTCTTTTTGCCCCTGATGATCATCCTGGCCAGGCTCATCGGCATCTCGAAGGAGCGCGTGCGCAACTCCTTCATCAAGGTCAACAACGAGTTGGTGCTTGGCGAGGGCAAGAGCTACAAGCCCGGCGAGATCCTGCTTCTTTTGCCGCACTGCCTGCAATCGAGCACCTGCGCCATGCGCCTGACCTACGATATCAACAACTGCAAGCGCTGCGGGCTGTGCCCCGTGGCCGGGCTCCTGGCCCTTTCCGAGGCCTACGGCGTGCACATGGCCATCGCCACGGGCGGCACCATCGCCCGGCGCATCGTGGTCCAGAAGCGCCCGAGGCTCATCTTGGCCGTGGCCTGCGAGCGCGACCTGGCCAGCGGCATCCAGGACACCTACCCCCTGCCCGTGTTCGGCATCCTGAACGAGCGGCCCAAGGGACCCTGCCTGGACACGCTGGTGCCGCTGGACCAGCTCGAGCACGCCATGCGCCACTTCCTGCGCTCCGAAGCCCCGCTGGTCTGCGCCAGCCCCCTGATCCGTCCGACCCTCCCCTCTCTCAAGTGAAGCAAACAAATTCCCCCCTGCCGCCGTCCCGGTCCGCCGCGCTCACGGCCATCGAACAGACCCTGCCCCTCTCCGGTAAGCCCGGGCAGGACCTCCAGGCCGCCCTGGACAACGTGCTGCGCTCCCTTCAGGACCCGCGCGACAGGGGCCTGGCCACGGAGCTGGCCTACGGGTTCATGCGCCACAAGCTGCGCCTGGAGCATCTGGCGCGCGTGCACCTGGCAAAGCCCGAACACACCCACGCCTTTGTTCTGCGCGTGTGCGCCCTGGCCGCCTACGAGCTCTGCTTTCTCGATTCCGTACCCGCCCACGCCACGCTCTCCTGGGCTGTGGAGGCCGTGAAGGCCAGGCTGGGCCAGGCTCAGGCAAACGTTACCAACGCCGTGCTGCGCAAGGTCCAGGCCCTCGGGGCCGAGGCGCGCGAGCCCGGGTTCTACCGGCGCACCACAGGCAGGGAGCTCGAGTTTTTGTGCGTCTGGCACTCCTGCCCCGCCTGGCTCGTGAAGCTCTGGGAGGGCGATTACGGCCAGGACCGCACCCTGGAGCTCCTGCACGCCCAGACCCTGCCCCCGCTGACGGGCGTGCGCGTGAACATGGCCAGGCCCGGGGCCCACGACCTGTTCGCCCGGCTGGAAGCCGCCCCCGGGAGGCTTGCAAGCCTCAAGCCCTGGCTCGGCTTCGCCCCCGGCCGCCAGGAGGGCCTGGAGGGCCTTGGCGACCTCGAATCGAGCGGTCTGGCCTCGCGCCAGTCCGCGGCAGTGGGCGACGCGCTTTCGCGCCTCGGGGCGGGAGATTGGCCTGGTCCGGTCTGGGACGCCTGCTCGGGCCGTGGCGGCAAGACCCTGGCGCTTCTTGAGATGGGCCACGAACGCGTCCTGGCCAGCGACCCGAGCCTCAAGCGGCTGCGCGCCGTGTCCGGCGAGGCCTCGCGCCTTGGGCTGCGGGCTCCGCTGGTCTTCAGGGCCGACGCGGCCCATCCGCCGCTTCGCCCCACCTCGGGGACCATCCTTCTGGACGCGCCCTGCTCCGGCCTGGGCGTTCTTTCGCGCAGACCCGACGCCAAGTGGAAGCGCACCCTTGCCGACGTGGACACCCTGGCCGCCCTGCAACGCCGGATCATCGACGGCTGCGCCCAGGCGCTCACGTCCGGCGGGACGCTCGTCTACATGACCTGCACCCTGACCCGTGCCGAAAACGACCAGCAGGCCGCGCACATCGAATCCCTGGGGTTCTCGCGCGTGGCCCTGACCGAGCCTTCCGTGGCCAGCGGGCTGAGGGAGTTCTTCTGGGGCGGGGTCTGGCGGAAACGCTGACGTAAGACGATCGTATTACGAATCGAAATCAGTAGCCGGAATAGCTTCGCAGGTCCTTCACGCGGTCCTCGGTCATCTGGGCTTCCAGCTTCCTGCGGACCACCACCGCCTCGGCCGGGCTGCCAGCGGCCCTTCCAGCCAGGGCCGACTCCGCGTCGCGCCAGAGCACCCAGGCCTCCTGGGCCTTGCGCACGGCGGCCGCGAAATCCTTGTCTTCCGACTCGAGGAGCGCCCCGTAGACGTCGTTGAGCTCGCGCTGCGCCGCGCGCAGGCGAAGGTTGGCGCACTCGGCCACGTCGGACGGCGTGGCCGGGGAATCGCAGTTCTGGGCCGCCGCAGGGCCCGACCAGAGCACGGCCCAGGCCAAGAGCCCGGAGGCGAGCGCCATCGCAGCAGGGCCGCGACGCAAGGCGATCACGCGCTTCGCCTCCCGCGCGAACGCTCGTTCACGAAGGGGGGGCCGCTCAGTCACCGAGTTCGTCCGGCCCGGGCCGCGTGCCTTCGGCCCTGTAGAGCTTGAGGCGCTCCAGGTGATCCATCTTGTCCCTGAGCTCCAGGAACTTGGCCACGAATTCCTCCACGTGCTCCGCCGGGATGACGAACTCCCCCCCGCTTCCCCTGGTGACGTAGGGGAAGTGCTCTTCCAGCACGCCGTCCTTGCACAGGTAACCGGCCATGGGTTCGCAGCCCTTCTTCATTCTGCCTCTCCTTTCGCCACGGTGAGCCTGTCCACCACGGCCGCGTAGTAGCCCTCGCCTTCCCCGATCCGGGCCGCCCTGCCCCCGTGGCGGGCGAAGCGCGCCTCGATCACCTGGAGCTTCTGCATCTGCCTGAGCTTGAGCCGCTCGTCGGGATTGGCGCCGAGCATCCCTTCCAGCGTGGCGGGCATTGCCCCGGCCTTGACCTCGTCCAGGTAGCCCCCGTTCTTGAGGAGCTTCCAGGCCATGCGCAGTTCCTCGGGCACGTTGGCATCCTCTTCCAGGTCGAGCGGGCGGCCCTTCCCCGGCAGGTCCTCGAACTCGCCGCGCTCCATGGCCTCCCTGATGCGCTGTTCTGCCACGATTGCGATGGCCGCGATCATTTCGCGCCCCTCCCGGCCGCCTGCGCGCGCACCCAGGCAGCCGCCGCGCCGGACACCTCCGAGACCGCCCTGGCACCGGCGTCCGCGATGGATGGGGCGTCCAGGCGCGCGAGCGCCTGCGAGGAAGTGAACTGTGCCGCGCCCACCGGCTTGCCGCCGCTGCCTTCCCAGAGCTGGTACTGCGCCGAGACTTCCACGGCCATGGACTCTTCCTGCACGGTGAACCCCGTGACTAAGCCCGTTACCGAGTAGCGCACGTCACTCCCCGAGCGCACCGGGGTAACGGCCGCAAGCCCCTCCGTGCAGTTGAGCGCCCCGGCCAGGCCCTGCTCGAGCATCCTGCCGGGCGCGGCCTCCCAGTACCAGCGTAGGCTGGGGCTCATCACGCGGCCCTTGGCCAGCATGACGGCCTGCCTGTCCAGGGCCTCGGCCGTGTCGAAACGCTTGATGCCGACGCCCACCGCCCCGGCAGCGCCTTCCATGCGCTCGCAGCGCTGGGCCTGGGGCGAGACGCGCAGGTATTCCTCCACCGGCCCGGGCTTGCCCAGGCACCCGCCCAGCACGACCACGGCCAGGACGGCCGCCATACGCTTGATCATTTCGCGCGCTCCCGTGGTTTCTGGATCACTTCCCAGGGCCGCTCCCTGAGCCTGGCCGAAAGCTGCTTGAGGTCGGAACTCAGCCGGTCCACGTTGTCCAGGATGTCCTCGATGCGCTCCTGGTCGTGCAGCACGGCCTTGCGCACCGAATCGGACAAGGCACCCACCTGCTTCACTTCCTTGCGGATGTCCGTGAGCGTGGCCGAGAGCTCGGCCCGGATGGCGTCCACGGCCTTGTCCAGGCCCTTGATGGTCTTGGCGGCCTCGTCCGCGGCCTTGCCGCCGCTGGCCGCGAGCTTGCCGAAATCCTTGCTCACGCTCATGGCCGCCTCGCGAAGCTCGGTCACCAGCTTGGGCGCGGATGCCAGCACCTCGGCGATGCGCGCCGAGTTCTCGCTGGTGAGCACCGTCTCCAGGCTCATGGCGATGCGCTCGAGCCTGGGCTTCAAGTCCGCGAGTATCTCGCCCGCCATGCCCGCCAGCTGCGAGATGTCCACCGTTTCCACCGAAGGGATGAACGCCCCGGGCAGAATCCGCTCACCGAGCGTGCCCTGCGGATCCAGGAACACGTAGTAGTCGCCCACCAGCCCCTTCTGGGCGATGCGCGCCACCACGCCCTCGCGCAACTCCACGGCCTCGGTGAGCCCCACCACCACGCGGATCTTGGTGGGGTCCTCCTCGTCCACGCCGATGTGCACGATGCGGCCCACGTCCAGGCCGCCGTACTTCACGGGCCTGCCCGTGGAGAGGTCCTTCACGCTCTTGAAGCGGATGTTGTAGTAGGAGAGTTCCTCCCAGAACCGGTAGCCCCCGAGCACAACCACGAACGCGCCCAGGATGGCCAGGCACAAGGCGATGGCCGCGCTGGCCTTGACGGTATCCTTCACGTGAGCTTTCTTGGAGAACACAGCCCGCCCCTTTGATTACGAACCGTATTACGTATCCGAGTTGTTGCCGTTGCGGCCCCTGTTGGGCTCGCGGTTCAGGAACTGCCGCAGGAACGGGTCCTGGCTTTCCTTGAGCTTGCCCGGCTCGCCCTGGAACACCGCGACCCCCTTGTTCAGCACCACCACGTGGTCCGCGATGGTGAACACGCTCTGCAAGTCGTGCGAGACCACCACGATGGTCATGCCGAAGGCTTCCTTGAGGTCCATTATCAGCCTGTCCAGGTCAGCCGCCGTGATGGGGTCCAGCCCGGAGGTGGGCTCGTCGCAGAGCAGCACGCGCGGGTCCAGGGCCAGGGCCCGGGCGAGCCCGGCACGCTTGCGCATTCCTCCCGAGAGCTGGTTCGGAAAGTAGTCCATGAAGGGCTCCAAGCCAACCAGCGAGAGCTTGAGCCGGACCACTGTCTCGATGATGTCCTCGTCCAGGGCCGTGTGTTCGCGCAGAGGCAACGCGATGTTCTCGCACAGCGGCAGCGACCCCAGGAGCGCGCCGTCCTGGAAGAGCACGCCCATCTTGCGCCTGATCTCGCGGAGTTCCTCGGGTACCAGCGCGTAGAGGTCCGAGTCGCCCAGCAGCACGCGCCCGCTCGTGGGCTGCAGAAGCCCCAGGATCGCCTTGAGCAGCGTGGACTTTCCCCCGCCCGACCCGCCCAGGATCACGCTGATACGTCCCTTGGGCAGCACCGCGTCAACGTCGCTCAGCACCGTGCGCGAGTTGTACCCCACCGTTACGTGGTCCAGCCTGATGTCCGGCGGCTCGTGGTTGGTGGTCCAGGTCAGGCTCATGGTCAGCGGGAGACGTAGGTGAGGGCGGTGAAGAAGAGGTCCAGGAGCACGATGAAGAAGATGGACTGCACCACGGACCGCGTTGTGCGGTGGCCCACGTCCAGCGCGCCTTCCTTTGCCAGGTATCCCTGCCAGCAACCGATGAGCGTGATGGCCAGCCCGAAGGCCAGGCTCTTGACCAGGCCCGAGGCAAGGATGCGAAGCGAGATGAAGCTGGCGGTCTGCTCGTAGTAGCCCGAGGCCGAGAGGTCCAGGACCATCACCGAGAAGATGCCGCCCGCCAGCACGCCCGTGAAGTCCGCCCAGAGCGTGAGCAGGGGCGTCATGAGCACCATGGCCACGCACTTGGGCCAGACCAGGTAGCGCACGGAATCGAGGCCCATGACCTCCAAGGCGTCGATCTCCTCGGAGATCTTCATGGTGGCGATCTCGGCCGTGAACGCGGCCCCGGCCCGCCCCGAGAGGATTAGCGCGGTGAGCAGCGGTCCGAGCTCAGCCACGATGCTTATGCCCACGAGGTTGGCCACGTAGGAGAGCGCGCCGACCTTTTCCAGCTGCGCAGCGGCCTGGAGCGCTAGGATGATGCCCGTGCAGGAGGAGATGACGCTGACGATGGGCAGGGAATCCGAGCCCACCCAGGCGAAGTGCCGCCAGCACTGCCAGCTCATGTAGGGCTTGCCCGTGAAGGGGCGGCGCAGGCAGCCCAGGAGCCTGTTGACCAGCCAGATGAATTGATCGAACTCGCTGGCCGCCACAACTTCTCCTAAATGCCGAAGAGCTCGCCGATCTGCGTGAGCGTGAAGAGTTTCTGAACCTGGTTGGAAACCGCGACCACCCGGATGGAGCGCTGCTTTGCCCTGACGAGCTTGCGCACCTCGATGAGCACGGCCAAGCCGGAGCTGTCGATGTAGGACAGGTCCGCCAGATCCACGAGCAAGTCGCCGTCCTTGTCCGCGACGTGCTCCTTGAGCCAGTCCCTCACGTCGAGCGAGTTGGTGAAATCCACCTCGCCGCCGATCTTCACGACGCCTGAGGAATCATCGACCTGCACGGTCCAGGGAGTCTTCTGGTCCTCAGCCATGGTTGCACCACCTCATTCTATGGCCAGCCATTTTTCGACTTCCGGCGGAGAAAGCCGGGACATGGCCGAAAGTACGTCCTGCCGCGTGGCAGCGGCGGTGCCGACCAGCCCCACCACGATGCCCGCGGCGTAATTGGCGAGAACGGTCGCGGTGAGAAGCCCGATGCCCGCGCCGTAGGCCAGGGCCAGCACGGAGATGACCGTGTCCCCCGCGCCCGTGACGTCGAACACGCTCCTGGCCACGGTGGGCACGTGGAACACCCTGCCGGGGCGCTCGAACACGGCCATGCCCTCGGCCCCCAGGGTGACGCACAGGCCATTGCAGCGAAGTTTCTTGAACAAGGCCAGCCCGGCCTTGAGCACGCCGTCACGGCCCTTGGCCGCGACCCCGGCCATCTCGCCCGCTTCCTTGGCGTTGGGCGTGAGCAGGTCCGCCCCGGCGTAGAGCTGCGCGTTGACCACCTTGGGGTCCACCAGCACGGCGGGCTTGCCCGGCAGGCCGAGCACGGCCTCCATCACGGCCTTGCTGACAACGCCCTTGCCGTAGTCCGAGACCACCACCGCCGAACAGCCCTCGGCTTCCTTGCGCACCAGCTCCACAAGCGCTGCCAGGCCACCGCCCGCGAGCTGTCCGCTCTCCTCGCGGTCCACGCGCAGCATCTGCTGGTTGCGGGCGATGATGCGCGTCTTGATGGTGGTCTTGCGCTTCTTGTCCACCACCAGTTGGCCGGAAATGCCCTCGCGCTCCAGGAGCGTCCCCACGGCGCGGCCCGGGTCGTCGTCACCGACGACGCTCAAAAGGACCGGCTTGCCGCCAAGTGCCGCGATGTTGCGGGCCACGTTGCCCGCACCGCCCAGCAGGTGGCGCTCCTCGCGCACGTGCACCACGGGCACCGGCGCCTCGGGCGAGATGCGCTCGGCGTCGCCGGAGAGGTAGTGGTCGAGCATCACGTCCCCGACCACGAGCACGCGCACCCCGTCGAGCCTGCGCAGGGCGCGCGCCAGTTCGTCCCCCTTGGCGGAAAACTCAGTCATCAGGCAATCCCCAGGCTTCAAGCAACGCCTGAAGCTCGGCCTGGGAGGAATAGGCGAAGGTGATCTTGCCCTTGGCCTCGTCCCCGCCGATCTTCACGTTGGACTTGAATTTGTCGCGCAAGCGCACGGCCAACCCGTTCAACTCCTGCGAAAGCGGCTGCCTGCGCCGCTTCTGGGCCGGTTCCCGCTCCGGCCGGGGTTTGCCTCCCTCCTCGGGCAGGGCTCCGGTCTGCTTCCAATGCGCGGCCAGGTCCTCGGTTTCGCGCACGGACATTCCCTGCGTGCTCGCGCGCCGCCACAGTTCGATCTGGGCGTCCACGTCCCCCACGGAAAGAAGCGCTCGCGCGTGCCCGGCGGTGATGGCGTCCTTGAACAGGCTCTCCTGGATGACTTCGGGCAGTTGCAGCAGGCGCAGGCTGTTGGCCACTGCGGGCCTGCTCTTGCCCACCTTCTGGGCCAGGGCTTCCTGGCTCAGGCCGAAGGTCTTCTGGAGCTGGTCCAGACCCTTGGCCTCTTCCAGCGAGTTCAGGTTCTCGCGCTGAAGGTTCTCGATCAGGGCGATGGCCAGGCTCTGCTCGTCCGTGACGTCGCGCACGATGGCTGGAATCTCCGCAAGGCCCGCGAGCCTGCTGGCGCGCAGCCTGCGCTCTCCCGCCACGAGTTCGTAGGGGATGCCCGGGGCGTTGGAGGGGCGCACCATCACCGGCTGCAGGACCCCCTGCTCCCGGATGGAGTTGGTCAGGTCCTCCAGGGCGGCGGGATCGAATTCCAGGCGCGGCTGCCGCGGGTTGGGCCGGACGTCCTCCAACTTGAGCATCACGACCTCGGGGTTGTCCCTGCCCACGGCCATTCCGCCGAGCAGCACGTCCAATCCCCTGCCCAAACCTTTCGCTCCAGCCATTGCGGCGACCTCCTCCGAGACATCCGCGACGCTTGACATCGCGTGTGAACCTCTTACCCTCAAGCCTGCTCTGAAAGCAACCGCAAGCACGGGCTTTCACGGCTTTATCACCTTCATGGAGGTCCAGCGTGCCCGGATTCACCGAACACTTCCAACCCCTTTACGACCAGGACCGCAATCTTCTGGGCGTCTGGCTGAGCCCCGAGCTCTGGGCCAAGGCTGAAAAGGCCCTTTCGCCGGTTATCGACAAGGCCCTGGATGAACTCTCCCCCACCGCCAAGCCCGAACCTCCCGAACCCATCAAGGACTGGGAACTTCTGGCCCAGTACTGGGATTTCCAGTACCCCCTGCCCACGGACGTCGCCTGCGAGGCTTGCGGAGCCAAAACCGAGGACTGGCAGGCCGACGAGCCCCGCAAGTTCCGCCTGCGCGCAGCGAGCATGGGCGGCTTGGTCAACTTCGAATGCATGGGCTGCCGCGCCAGGATTCTCAAGAAGCACTTCAAGAAGCACGTGGACGTGGAGTGCCGTCCCTTCGTCCAGAAATAACCCTGCGCATCCATCCTGCATCTCGGCCCGGGCTTTCCCGGCCTTACACGCGCAAAAAACAAACAGCCCGGCGGACGAAAGTCCACCGGGCTGAAATGTTTTCGAAGATGTCCGGCCTAGACCGGCATCCGGCAAACGATCTCCCGGGCCAGCCCCAGGTACGCCTCCGCCCCCTTGGACCGGACATCGTACCCGATCACGCTCATTCCGTGGCTGGGCGCCTCGGACACGCGCACGTTCCTGGGGATGAGCGTCTCGAAGTGATGCCTGGGGAAGCACTTCCTGATTTCGCGCTTCACATGGCGGTTCAGCTTGTTGCGGCCGTCGTACATGGTCATGACCACGCCCAGCAGCTGCAGGCGCGGATTGAACCGCCTGCGCACCAATTCGAAGGTCTTGAGCAGCTGGGCCACTCCCTCCAGGGCGTAGTATTCGCATTGCAGCGGCACGAGCAGTTCGGTGGCCGCGCACAGGGCGTTCAGGGTGACGAGGCCCAGCGAGGGCGGACAGTCCAGGAGGATGAAATCGTACTTCTCGTCGAGCACGCGCACCACTTCCTTGAGGAAGTTCTCGCGGCCCTGCTTGTCCACCAGCTCGATGTCTGCGGCCACAAGGTCAGAAGTCGAGGGGAGGACGTGCAGGTAGGGCATGCTGGTCTCGTAGACAGCATCCCAGGCCTTCTGGGGCTCGTAGAGTACGGAGTAGAGGTTTTCCGCGACCTTCTCTGGATAGATTCCCAGGCCGCTCGATGCGTTCGCCTGCGGATCGCAATCGATGAGGAGGGTTTTCTTCTCCATCACCGCCAGGGCGGCGGCCAAGTTCACGGCCGTGGTGGTCTTGCCCACCCCACCCTTCTGGTTGGCGACAACAATGCATCGGGCCATTCGCTCCGATCCTCCGGTTTATCCCGGATGTTTCACGTGAAACAACCTAGGCTTTGTATGTCCGATGGCAGTAATCCTGAGCGTCCTGCAGGGAATCGACCAGACGGATAGCGTCCTCGCGTTTCCCTTTCTTGACGGTCTGGAGAAGTTGATTGGCAAGATGGGCAAAATCTTCGGCTTCCCCTACCCAGTCCTCATCCGCCTGCACATGAAGCTGTGTGCTCAAGCGAACGAACTGGTTCACGAGCTTTTCGTCGGGAAGCTGGCCATCCTGGACAAGATCGAGGATTTTCTGGAACGTATCCTCCAGAGAAGCTTTTAAAACGCGGAAATCCATCTCCGTTTACCTTCAAGGTCTGTTACATGTTCGATTGCCTCTGCGTTAGTAAGGAACACGCAGAAGACTGTCAACAGAATCATATCTTGTAATAGTCTTTATACCAAGCCACGAACTGTTCTATTCCGCGTTCGATGGGCGTGGAGGGACAGAACCCGACGTCCTTCATCAAGTCGTGCACGTCGGCGTAGGTCGCGGGCACGTCTCCGGGCTGCATGGGCAGCATGGACTTCTGGGCCTTCTTGCCCAGGGCGTTCTCCAAAGCCTCGATGTACGCCAGAAGCTCCACGGAATTGTTGTTGCCGATGTTGTAGATGCGGAAAGGACAAATGCTGGACCCGGGATCAGGGCTGTCCCCGTCCCAGGAGGGGTCGGCCTCGGGAATTCGCATGGCGATGCGGGTCACGCCCTCGACTATGTCGTCGATGTACGTGAAATCGCGCTTCATCTTGCCATGGTTGAAAACCTGGATGGGCCTGTCCTCGACGATGGCCTTGGTGAAGAGGAAGAGCGCCATGTCCGGCCTGCCCCAGGGGCCGTACACGGTGAAGAACCGCAGGCCGGTGGTGGGCAGCCCGTACAGGTAGCTGTACGAGTGGGCCATAAGCTCGTTGGACTTCTTGGAGGCGGCGTACAGGCTGATGGGATGGTCCACGTTGTCGTGCACCGAAAAGGGCATGCTGGTGTTCAGGCCGTACACCGAGCTGGACGAGGCGTAGACCAGGTGCTGCACGGAGCTGCGCTTGCAGCACTCCAGGAGATTGGCGAAGCCCACGATGTTCGACTGGATGTAGGCCGCCGGATTCTCCAGGCTGTAACGCACGCCTGCCTGTGCAGCCATGTTCACCACGTGGGTGAACTGGTTGGTGGAGAACAGGTCGTCCATGGCCGAAGCGTCGGACAGGTCCAGCTTGATGAAGGTGAACTGTTCGTGCTTCTTGAGCAGCTTGAGCCGGTCTTTCTTGAGGGCGACGGAATAATAGTCGTTGAGGTTGTCGATGCCGATAACCGGATGGCCAAGTTCCAGAAGCCTCTTTGAAACGTGGAACCCGATGAATCCGGCAGCGCCGGTGACAAGAAATTTCATGAGCAGGCCTCAAGCATCTGGCGATAGTGTCATTGTAAACAACAGGCAGGTTTTCGGGAATGATGTGCGTGGTACTGAGGGGATCGTCCGTTTGTCAAGCATTGGGCTCAAAGCAGTTCCAGAAGGCGTGAGCGCAATTGCTGGATGAACTGGTCGTATTGCCCCTTGGTCATGCCGAGAAGGGTCTCGGGTGACGGTTGGTGCAAGAAAACGCGCGATCCGTCAGGACCGGACGACGATGCGGAGGCAACGAGCGGGTTTGACGGGGACGAATCGAACACGAGGACCACTCGCGGAGAAATCGTGTCCAGGTGGCTGAAGAAATCAGCGAGGTGGACGCTCTGCCCTTCCCCGCACGGAAAGCTGTACGGCAAGAAGCCGAAGGTGCCCTTCTCGAAGCCGAGCACACCCAACAGGCTGCGCCACAAGAGGCCACGCCTGCTGTCGGGGGTGCCGACGAGGTCCTGCCCGAGGCCGGGATAGGTGATCAGGCCCAGGGGGCGTGGCGGCAGCTTCGCGAGTACCGCCCCCCAAGGGGGCATAAAGCCGGGCGCGGGCGCGAAAGACACCGCTGAAGATCCGGGAGAAGCGTTTGCCTGGGCCGCGCCGGCCGGCTGGACAGAGGCCTGGCGGACGGGCTGCGCAGGCTCGGCGCCGTGAATCGGCACGGTCTCGGAAGTGGCTTCGGGTTCAGCGACAGGGCCGGGAAGCACGTGGCGGATGCCGGCCAGGCGCAGCACCCGCTGCTGCTCGCTCAGTGCAAAAGGTGCGTGGTCCATTCAAGGAGCCTCCAGGCCACCTCGGTCTTGGCCAGCTGCGGCCACTGTTCGCTGCGGCCGGAGGAATCGACCACGATGACCTGGTTGGTGGCGGAAGCGAAGCCGCTGCCAGGGGCCGCGATGGAATTGGCCACCATCATGTCGCAATTCTTCTCCTTGAGCTTGAACGCGGCGTAGGCGGCCAGGTCGCTGGTTTCGGCGCAGAAGCCCAGGAGCTTCTGCGAGGGCTTCTTGTTCGAGCCCAGGGTGCGCAGGATGTCCGGGTTGATGGTGAAGGCGATCCGGAGCTCCTCGTCCTTGAGCGTGCGCTTCTTGAACTTCTCCTCACCGTGCGGCACGGGCGAGAAATCGGAGACGGCCGCGGTCATCATCCCTATGTCCATGCCGGGCCAGAGCTCCATGCAGGCGTCGAACATCTGGCGCGCGGTGTTCAGCGCGATGCGCTTGATGGACCCGGGCAGCCAGAGGTCCACAGGGCCGTGCACGACGGTGACGTCGGCCCCGCGCAGCCAGGCGGCCATGGCCAGGGACGCGCCCATGAGCCCGGTGGACGGGTTGGACCAGTAGCGGGCCGGGTCGAAGTATTCGCGGGTTGGCCCGAGCGTGACCAGCACCTTCGATCCCTGCATGTCCTGGGGGGTCATGGAGCGCATCACACTGGCCACGATGTCCTCCAGGGGAACCAGCCTGCCCTTTCCCTTCTCGCCGCAGGCCATGGCCCCGGAGCAGGGATCGAGCACGTTGACCCCATACCCCCGCAAAAGCGCGAGGTTGGCTTGTGTCGGCTTTGCGTCCCAAAGACGGGGGTTCATGGCCGGGGCAAGGATCAAAGGCCCCTGAAAGGCCAAACTTTGCGTTGACAAAATCTCGTCCGCGATGCCGTGGGCCAGCTTGCCGATGATGTTGGCAGTGGCCGGGGCGATGACCATGCAGCGGGCCTGCTGCGCAGGCTCGAGATGGCCGAAGGCGCTGTCCTCCCCGTCCCACATGGCCGAATAGACGTGCTCGGCTCCCAGGGCCTCGAAGCTGAGCGGCGTGACGAACCGGGCGGCTGCCTCGGTGAGGGTCACGCCCACGATCAGCTCGAGCTCCTTGAACATGCGCAGAAGCTCGAGGGCCTTGTACGCGGCCACGCTGCCGGTGACGCCAAGCTGAATGCGCTCGCCGTGGTGGATGGGGAAGAGGAGGTGCTTTGGCAACATGAAGCGATCATGCGCGAGGCGCGGGCCTCTGTCAAAGGGTGAGGCCGTTGCCTTCAGGGCGTGAGCGCGGCCGCCGAAACCGGATCGCGCGTGACGAGCCCCTTGGCCATCTTCACCAGGACCTCGTTGCAGAAAAGCTCGATCTTCGCTGGCTCGTCCACGATCTCCACCACGATGGGAAGGTCCTCGGACAGGCGCAGTATCTTCGCGGTGTGGATCTCGCTGTGCCCGCCGAAGCCCATGCTGCCGCGAAACACGGTGGCCCCGAGCAATCCCCTGGCGTGGGCGGCCTTGACGATGAAGTCGTAGGCTGCCGCGCCCTCGATGCGGTCGTACTCACCGGTGTAGATGCGCAGCCTCTCGAACTGGCGAAATTCCATCAGACGACCCTCCCCATGAGCACACCGGCGTAGAAGGCGGCGAAGCCGAGGACGTTCTGCCCGGCGAGGTTGGCGGCCAGGGCGAGCCACTGGCCGTCCCCGGCCATGCCGGAAGACTCGAAGATGTAGGTGGAGAAAGTGGTGAAAGCCCCCATGAAGCCGGTGAGGATGACCACGCGCGCCTCGCCTGAGATGGCGAAACGCTCCTCGGAAAGCACCCAGACCAGGCCGAAGAGCAGGCAGCCCAGGATGTTCACGGCCCAGGTGCCGAAGGGGAAGTCCGCCCCGAAGAGTCTCTGCACCGCTCCGCCGAGCCAGTAGCGGGCCAGGGTGCCGGCGGACCCGGCGAGGGCGATGAGGAGGAGTTTGCGGGCCATTGGGTTGTGCCTAGCGCGCCGGGCCCGGCGAGGCAAGGGTGAAAGGCGCGAAGCTGAAAGCTGGAGTCCGGGGGGAGAAGCCTCCCCCCGGGCGGGGTACGGGGCAGCGCCCCGCTTATTGACTTTCTACGCTTCCTCTTTCCCGGCTCCCTCTCCGTTGGAGCCCTCGACGATGTCGAAGCCCACGGCCTGGATACCTTCCTCCATGGCCACCAGGGTCACGCCCTGGGCGGCGCGGCCGACGTTGCGCACCTGGCCCACGGGCACTCGGATGATCTTGTTGGCCGAGGTCAGCAGCAGGAGGTCGTCGGTGTCGCACACGGAGCTCGCGCCGATGACGTGGCCGGTCTTCTGGGTGACCTTCATGTTGATCACGCCCTTGCCGCCGCGCGTCTGCAAGCGGTAGTGCTCCACGTCCGTGCGCTTGCCGAAGCCGTTGCTGGACACGGTGAGCACTTGGTTCCTGAGCGGGTCGCCGAAGACCACACCCGAGGCCACGCGGTCCTTGCCCACAAGGGCGATGCCCTTCACTCCCGCCGCGCTTCTGCCCATGGGGCGCACGTCCGAGACGCTGAAGCGGATGCCCTGGCCGTACTCGGTGGCGAGCAGGATCTCGGCGTTGACGGGCACTTCCTTCACGTCCAGGAGCTCGTCGCCGTCGTTCAGGTTCACGGCCCTGATGCCGCCCACGCGCACGTTCTTGTACAGGTCGATGCCCGTGCGCTTGACCATGCCCTTGCGCGTAACGAACAGGAAGAAGCGGTCCGGCGTGAACTCGCGGATGGTCAGCGCCGTGGCCACGAATTCCTCCTTGTCCATGGGCAGGAGGTTGGCGATGTGCATGCCCTTGGCCGTGCGCGAGCCCTCGGGCACCTGATGCACCTTGAGCTGGTGCATCTTGCCCAGGTTGGTGAAGAGCAGCAGGTACTGGTGGTTGGTGGTGGTGCAGAAGCTCTGGATGAAGTCCTCGGCCGAGGTGTGCACACCGGCGATGCCTTTGCCGCCGCGGCGCTGCTGCTGGTAGGTGTCCAGCGGGGTGCGCTTGATGTAGCCCCTGCGCGAGAGCGTGATGACCACGTTCTCGTCCGGGATCAGGTCCTCGATGTCGATGCCTTCCAGGCTCTCGAGGATCTCGGTGCGCCGGGGCGTGGCGTACTTGTCCTTGAGCTCGGTGATCTCGTCGCGGATGACGCCGCGCAGCACCTCGTCGTTCTCCAGGATGGAGCGCAGGTACTCGATGAACTTGAGGAGCTCCGCGTACTCTTCCAGCAGCTTCTCGCGCTCGAGGTTGGTGAGCCGCTGCAGGCGCATGTCCAGGATGGCCTGGGACTGGCGCTCGGAGAGCGAGAAGCGCTCCATGAGCTTTTCCTTGGCTTCCTGGGGCGTCTTGGAAGCGCGGATCAGGCGCACCACCTCGTCGATGTTGTCCAGCGCGATGCGCAGGCCTTCCAGGATGTGCGCGCGCTCCTCGGACTTGCGCAGGTCGAAGCGCGAGCGCCGCAGGATGATCTCCTTGCGGTGGTCCAGGAAGTGCTCGAGAATCTGCTTGAGGTTCAGAAGCGCCGGGCGGTTGCCCGCAACCACCAGCATGTTGATGCCGAAGGAGGTCTCCAGCGGCGTGAACTTGTAGAGGCTGTTGATGACGATGTCCGGGATGGTGCCGCGCTTGAGCTCCAGGACCACGCGGATGCCCCTGCGGTCGGATTCGTCGCGCAGGTCCGAGACGCCGTCGATCTTCTTCTCGTTGACGAGCTGGGCGATCTTCTCCACCAGGGAGGACTTGTTCAAGGCGTAGGGGATCTCGCGGATGACCACGAGCTCCTTGTCCTTCTTGAACTGCTCGATCTCCACCCTGCCCCTGATCTTTATGGAGCCGCGCCCGGTGCGGTAGGCGTCGGTGAGGCCCTGACCGCCGAAGATGGCCCCGGCCGTGGGGAAGTCCGGGCCGGGCACGCAGGCGATGACCTCGTCCACGGAGCAATCGGGGTCGTCCAGGATGGTCAGCATGGCGTCGCACAGCTCGCCCAGGTTGTGGGGCGGGATGTTGGTGGCCATGCCCACCGCGATGCCCGCGCTGCCGTTCAGGAGCAGGTTCGGCACTTTGGTGGGCAGGACAGCGGGCTCGTCGAGAGAGTTGTCGTAGTTGGGCCTGAAATCGACGGTCTCCTTGTCGATGTCGGCCAGGAACTCGCTGGTGATGCGGGACATGCGCACTTCGGTGTAACGCATGGCCGCCGCGGCGTCGCCGTCGATGGAGCCGAAGTTGCCCTGGCCGTCCACCAGGGGGTCGCGCATGGAGAAGTCCTGGGCCAGGCGCACCAGGGCGTCGTACACGGCCGAGTCGCCGTGCGGGTGGTATTTGCCGATGACGTCGCCGACCACGCGCGCGGACTTCTTGTAGGGCCTATTGTAGGTGTTGGAGAGCTCGTGCATGGCGAAGAGGATGCGCCGGTGCACGGGCTTGAGCCCGTCGCGCACGTCCGGGATGGCCCGGCCCACGATGACGGAGAGCGAATACTCCAGGTAGGACTTCTTGAGTTCTTCTTCGATGGATATCTGGTCGAGCACGTGTGCCTCGTGTGCAATGTTTTTCAGGCAGGCCGCCCCCCTACCCCCGACAGCACCGCGAAGCCGTCGCGAAGCATGCTTGCGGGTCCAGGGGGCCGCGCCCCCTGGCGGGGCGCGGGGCGGCGGCGCCCCGCATCCGGGTCAATCTAGATGTCGAGTTCCTTCACGCTGAGCGCGTTGCGCACGATGAACTCCTTGCGCGGCTCCACCTTGTCGCCCATGAGGTCGGAGAAGATGTCGTCGGCCTCGGCCGCGTCCGCGATGGACACGCGCAGGAAGGTGCGCTTGTCCGGGTTCATGGTGGTCTCCCAGAGCTGGATGGGGTTCATCTCGCCCAGGCCCTTGTAGCGCTGGATGTTGATGCCCCTGTGGGCCTCGTCCAGCACGGATTTGAGCAGCCCGAAGATGCCCTGGGCCTGGGACTGGACCTCCTTGCGCGTGACCGTGAAGCTCTCGCCCCCGAAGGAGCGGCGCACGTCGTCCAGGCCGTTCCAGCACTGACGGTAGACGCGCGAGGCGAAGAACTCCAGGCCGAGCCGGGTCTTCACGCCGTTGCGGTTCACGAACACCGCGAACACACGGGCCTCGGTCTCGTCCTCCTCACGCTCGGCCGTGACCGTGTACTCCTTCTCGGCCATCCGGGCGCGCAGGGCGTCGAAGGGCTCGCCATCGAAGTCGGCCGGGGCGAGCTTGGCGGGAGTGTCCAGCAGGAGCCAGAGCAGGGGCTCGGGGATGCCGTAGTTCTGGGCCTCCTGGAAGCGGCCCTGCAGCGTCTGGATGCGCGAAAGCATCTCGCGCAGGTTCTCGCCGGACAGGGGCGCGCCGTTGGCGCCCGTGACCGTGAGGTCCTCGGTGACGCGCGAAAGCAGGAACTCGGAGAGCTCCTTGTCGTCCTTGATGAAGCGCTCCCAGTCGCCCTTGTGCACGCGGTAGAGCGGCGGCTGGGCGATGTAGAGGTAGCCGCTGTCGATGAGCTGCTGGTACTGGCGGTAGAAGAACGTGAGCAGGAGCGTGCGGATGTGCGCGCCGTCAACGTCGGCGTCGGTCATGATCACGATCTTGTGGTAGCGCAGCTTCTCGAGCTTCTCGGCGTCGGCGTCGTCGAGGCCGCTGCCGACGCCAAGGCCCATGGCCGTGATCAGCGCGCGGATCTCCTTGTTGCCGAGCATCTTGTCCAGGCGCGTCTTCTCCACGTTCAGGATCTTGCCGCGCAGGGGCAGAATGGCCTGGAACTTGGGGTCGCGCCCCTGCTTGGCGGAGCCGCCCGCCGAGTCGCCCTCGACGATGAACAGTTCGGACTCGCCCGGGTCCTTGGACTGGCAGTCGGCCAGCTTGCCCGGCAGGGCGTTGTCGGAGAGCGCGCCCTTGCGCCGGACCAGGTCCTTGGCCTTGCGCGCGGCCTCGCGGGCGCGAGCCGCGTCCACGGACTTGTCCACGATGAGCTTGGCGTCCTTGGGGTTCTCCTCGAAGAACGTGTTCAGGGCGTCGCCGATGACCTTGGCCACCTGCCCCGCCACCTCGGAGTTGCCGAGCTTGGTCTTGGTCTGGCCCTCGAACTGGGGCTGGGGGATCTTCACCGAGATGACGGCGGTCAGGCCCTCGCGCACGTCGTCGCCCGTGAGCTTCTGCTTGAGCTTTTTTATGAGCCCGGACTTTTCGACGTAGATGTTGATGGCCCGGGTCAGCGCGGTCTTGAAGCCGGCCAGGTGCGTTCCGCCCTCAACGGTGCGGATGTTGTTCACGAAGGTGAGCACCTGCTCCTTGTAGCCCGCGTTGTACTGGATGGCGAAGTCCACGATGGTGGTGTCCATCTGGCCCGAGGCCGCGATGATTTCGTGGATGCCCATCTCGCCGGCGTTCAGGTCCTGCACGAAGCGGCGGATGCCGCCGTCGGCCTTGAAGACCTGCTCCTCCTGGTTGCGCTCGTCCTTGAACTCGATGGTCAGCCCGGAGTTGAGATACGCCAGCTCCTCGAAGCGCTTGGCCAGGGTGGAGTGGTTGAAGTCGGCTGTCTCGAAGATCTCCTCGTCGGGCAGGAAGCGCACGGTGGTGCCCGTGCCTTCGGCCTCGCCGATGGTCTCCACCTGGGTGACGGGCACGCCGCGCTCGTAGCGCTGGCGGTAACGCTTGCCGTCGCGCTTGATGGTCACCTCGAGGTATTCCGAGAGCGCGTTCACGCAGGACACGCCAACGCCGTGCAGGCCGCCGGAGACCTTGTAGGCGTTGTTGTCGAACTTGCCGCCAGCGTGCAGCACGGTCATGACCACTTCCACTGCCGGGCGGTTCTCCTTGGGGTGCATGTCCACGGGGATGCCGCGCCCGTTGTCGGAGATGGTCACGGAGTTGTCCAGGTGGATGATCACCCGGATGCGGTCGCAGAAGCCGGCCATGGCTTCGTCGATGGAGTTGTCCACCACCTCGTAGACCAGGTGGTGCAGGCCGCGGATGTCCGTGGAGCCGATGTACATGGCCGGGCGCTTGCGCACGGCCGAAAGGCCTTCCAGGACTGTGATGGAGTCCGCGGTGTAGGACTTGGGGGCCTGGGACTGGGTCATGCGGAGGCTTCCTCGCTGTAGTACGTCTCCTCCACGATCTTCATGGGCATGATGATCACCAGGTAGTCGGTGTCGTCCTCGCCGGTGATGCCGCAGGGTCCCTCGGTGCCGGTCAGGGTGAAGCGGACCCTGGAGGAGTTGAAGTGCCCGAGGATCTCCAGAAGGTCGCGGGTGGGGAACGCTATCTTTTTCAGGTCGCCCGCGTACTGGGCTTCCATGGATTCGGTGGCCGCGCCCGTGTCGTTGCCCTGGGACTGGAGCGTCAGCTGTCCCGGGGTCTCCAACTGGAAGTACGTGCAGCGGTTGTTGTCGGTGTTGAAGATGGAGATGCGGTCAAGGGCCTCGGAAAGGGCCAGCTTGTCCGCCGCGAGCTCGGAAGCGCCCGTGGAGGAGAGCTTGCCCACGAAGTTCTTGTAGTCCGGGTACTGGTAGTACGAAAGCGGCAGGCTGAAGGACTCGCGGTGGTCCTGGGTGCGGAAGAAGAGCCGCTTCTGGCTGATGGCCAGCTCGATCTCGTCGGCCGTGAGCCACTTCTTGAGCTCGAGCACGTACTTCTTCTGGATCAGGATGCCCTCGTCGGGGAGCATGCCCCGGATGTCGTCGTTCAAGAAGCCCATCATGGAGAACTGGTGGCCGTTCAGGCCGCAGACCTCGATCTTGTCCTCCACGGGGCGCAGGTACATGCAGGCCATGGCCTCCATGGTGTCCTCGTCGGACACGCAGAAGAACACGCGGTCGATGATCTCCTGGAGGAAATCGCCGCTCCACATCACATGCTCGCCCTGGGGGAACTCCGCGAAAGGCTGGAACCAGCTCTTTTCACTGGTGGGCAGCTTGTAGCGCCTGCCGGACTGGGTGACCTCCAAGGTCTGGCCCGAGGCGTCGAGCTTCAGCTGGATCTCGCCCGGAGGGAGCTTGCGCACCAGGTCGAAGAACGAGCGGCCCTGGACGCCGCAAAGGCCCTGCTCCACCACCTCGGCCCGGTATTTGCCGACGAACTCCAGGGAGGAGTCCGTGGACATGATGCGCAGCGCGCCGTCCTCGGCCGAGAGCCAGATGGTGCGCAAAAACGCCGCGCCGGTCTTGGCGGGTATGATGTTGGCCGATTTCTGCAGGCCGTCGATGATGTCGTTACGGGTGACCTTCACGAACATGGAGTCGTCTCCTTGAGCGGGTATGCATCGGTGGTCGGGGGTAATCTGAGCCAGCGTGGCTGGTGGACTATACGGAAAAAAAGCGAAAGGGCAAGGCCCAGAAAAACAAGACAGAGCAAGGGTTCCCAGGCCTGGGCACCCGCTGGCGGCCTTCCTTCTCACGCCATGCGGCGTCAAGCAGGACTGTATCGCGCGACCGTACAAACCCGTAGCGAAGGCTCCGTCCTCGACCCGGCGGGACGCTGTCCTGCACCAGGGCTTCGCCCTGGAACCCGCCGGGGGTAGATTCCTGCTCCCGGACCCCGACCCCGGCTTCGCGGGCTTCACCGTGACCACGAAATACTCCCGGCAGCTTCGCGGCGATGAGCGGCGGGATGCCCATTTGCCGGTCCGGAAGGGTCATGCCTCCCTGCGGGGTCAGAGACGGTGCTTCGCTTTGAATTGTACCGATGTCTTCTTGGATCTCAAAAAAAGAAAAGTAATTCTTGGTTGCTGTAATTGTAGGGGGGGGGCGGTTGTTCGCTTGCAGGACAACATGCCTTAATAGCAGGGAAAATTACGGAACAGGCAGGCGCGGGCAAGGAACGCTCGAACATCTGCCCGGGCTTGGGGCCTCTCAGGCGCCGCCTTGGCGGCAGTTTTTGCGCAGCGCGTTCACAAGTTCTTTCATATCGTTGCTATCCTGCTGGACTTTCTTGATTTTCTTTATGGCGTGCAGGACGGTGGAGTGGTCCTTTCCCCCGAAGAGCCTGCCCAGGGCGGGGTAGGAGAGCCCGAGTTCCTCCCGGCACAGGAGCATGGCCACCTGCCTGGCCAGGACCACTTCCTTGGTGCGCTTGGAGCCCAGGATGGCCTTCACGTCCAGCTTGAAGCTCTTGGAGACCTGCTCCAGGATCACCTGGGAGGTGGTCTTGGCCGTGAGCTCGCTCTGACTGCGCCCGAGGATGTTCTCGAAGATGGCCTCGGAGATGTCCTTCTTCAGAAGCTCGCGAAAGGCCTGGAACTTGTTCAATAGGCCGCTCAGGCTCCTGAAGTCGTGGTGGCGCTGGGCGAGGGTGAGCATCTGGGCCTTGGTCAGGGGGATCTTCTTGCGCTGGCAATGGTCCTGGACGAACTTGACGCGCACGTCCAGGTCCGGGGTATGCAACTGGACCATGAGCCCGCTGTCCAGCCGGGCCTTGAGCGCCTGGGGCAGCCCCTCGCAGGAGGGCACGGGCAGGGAGGTGGAAAAGGCCATCTGCCGCCTGGAGTCCTGGAAGGCGTTGAAGATGGAGAGCAGCTCGCGGGCCAGGTGCGGGTATTCGTCGATGCGGTGCAGGTCGTCCAGGAAGAAGCAGGAGAGCCCGGAGACGTGCGCGCGCATGGGCGAGGGGGCGTCCAGGCGCGCCGGGCCGCAGAGCTCGGCCAGGTCGTCCACGGTGCCCATGAAGATCTGGTTCTTGCTGAGCCGCTTGCTCAGTTCGTTGGCCATGGAGCGCAACAGGTGCGTCTTGCCCGTTCCCGGTTCGCCCTGCACCACCAGCGGGTTGAACTTCACCTCCCTGGCCTTGGCCAGCTCCCTGGCGGTGGCCAGGGGGAAGAGGTTCTTCTGGTTGGTGAAGAACTGCTCGAAGGTGAACTCGTGGCCGAAGGGGAAGTCTATGCTGGCCGAATCCTGCGACACGCCGGGCAGGGCCGCGCCAGGGGATTCCCCGGGCCTGCTGCGGTAGCGAAGCACGTAGCCCGGGCCGAGGAACAGGCTCACCTGCTTCTCGAAATGGTCCTTGAGCTGGCCCAGGAACCACTGCCCGAAATAGGCGTGCGGGAACTCCACCACGATCTCCGGGGAATCGGGCAGCGGGTGCAGCTCCAGGGGGTCGAACCATCTGACGAGGTCCGCCTCCGGGGTGGATTGCGCGAAGCGCTTGCGAAGCTGTTGCTTGAGCACGGCGGGCCGGGGGGAAGAGCACTTGGGATGGCCTCATGGTAGTGCAAATCCCCTGGCGAGTAAACCGGCCCCCTGGCCCCATTGCCAAGGGAGCCTTTTTTGTCCATGATGATCGCCTCTTTTCATCAGGAGGCTTGAAAGCCATGGCTCAGGTTCAAAAGACCATTCGCGAGATCAACGAGCGCATCAGGAAAGGCAAGGCCGTCATCCTCACCGCAGAGGAGATGGTGGAGGCCGTCCGCAGGAAGGGCAAGACCGCCGCGGCCAAGGAAGTGGACGTGGTCACCACCGGCACCTTCTCGCCCATGTGCTCCTCGGGGATGCTCTTCAACTTCGGACAGGAACCGCCCACCATCAAGGCTTCCCAGGTGTGGCTCAACGGGGTGCCCTGCTACGCGGGGCTGGCCGCCGTGGACGCCTACCTGGGCTGCACCGAGCCCAGCGTGGACGACCCCCTGAACAAGGTCTATCCCGGCCGCTTCCTCTACGGCGGCGGCCACGTGATCGAGGATCTCCTGCGCGGCAAGGCCGTGCGCCTGAAGGCCACGGCCTACGGCACGGACTGCTACCCCAGGCGCGAGCTGGACAAGTCCGTGACCCTGGCCGACCTCAAGTACGCGGAGCTTCTCAACCCCCGCAACTGCTACCAGAGCTACAACGTGGCCGTGAACACGGGCAGCCGCGTGATCTACACCTACATGGGCCCGCTCAAGCCCGGCATGCGAAACGCCAACTACGCCACGGCTGGCCAGCTCTCGCCGCTCTTCAACGACCCGTATCTGCGCACCATCGGCATGGGCACCAAGATCTGGCTCGGCGGCGGCACGGGCTGGGTGATCGGCGCTGGCACGCAGCACAACCCCAGGCCCGCGCGAAACGAGCGCGGCATCCCGCTCACGGCCTCGGGCACGCTCATGCTCAAGGGCGACATGAAGGCCATGAGCGCCAAGTGGGTCCGGGGCGTGTCCATCCTGGGCTACGGCTGCTCGCTCAACGTGGGCGTGGGCATCCCCATCCCGATCATCGACGAGGACATGGCCTGGTTCACGGGCGTATCCGACGCGGACATCACCATGCCCGTGCGCGACTACGGCCACGACTACCCCAACGGGGTGAACAACGTCATGGCCCAGCCCACCTTCGAGGAGCTGAAAAGCGGTGAGATCGACGTCAACGGCCAGAAGATCCGCACCGTCCCGCTGACCAGCTACGCCCTGTCCCTGGAGATCGCCCAGGACCTCAAGGCCAAGATCGAGAAAGGGGAGTTCCTGCTCACCGAGGCGCAGGACAAGATTCCCTCCGAATAGCCCGAAGACGGCTTCACGGGCCGGTCGAAGCGCGCTTCGGCCGGCCCTTCTTCTTCCTTCCGCGCCGCGCGCGTGCTACACGCACCCGAATACGCACCCCGAGGAGTGAGCCCATGGCCCCGGAATGGACCAAGCACGACGACTCCACCTACTACATCTCCCTGGGCAAGGCGCTTCTGGTCACGGTGGTCTTCGAGCGCCTGACCCCGCCGGGCTGGAAGGTCCAGGTGGGCCAGCGCGCGCTCAAGGACAAGTTCGCCTCCCTGGAGGACGCCCAGAAGATCGCCCTGGCCTTCGCCGACAAGGTCGCCACGGCGGTGCGCGCCGACCTGGACGCCCTCAAGGCCGGCTCGTGATCTCGCGCCGGGCGCTCCTGGCCTGCCTGTGCGCCGTGGCCGGGGCGGCGCTTGGCGCGCGGCCAGCCCGGGCCATGACCCTGGACAAGACCCAGGCGAAGTGCGCCACCTGCCACTTCTGGATCGCCCCGCGCAAGGCCCAGTCCGGCGAGCGCGTGGTGGTGGAGGTGGCCGAGCGCGGCCGCTGCAACAGCGTGGACAGCCTCTACCGCAACCTCTGGGTGGGCCCCCTGCACGCCTGCCCCCAGTACCTGCTCTGGGAGGAGCTCGACCTGGAGCGGCGCGAGGGCGTCACCCGTCAGGAAGGCCTGCCCAGCACCTCCCTCAATTTGCCCCCGTCCTGAAGCCCCTGGATGTACGCGAAGCGCACGTAGAGGTGCTTGATGCGCTCGCTCAGGTTCTGGATTTCCGTGAAAAGCGCCCGGGCCTCGTCACGCGAGTCCGCGGCCACCAGAGCGAGGATCTTCTCCTGCGCCGCGTGCAGGGTGTCGTGGTACTGCGGGGCCTCCTCCCCGGGCAGGGGCGCGTTCCAGAGGTCCTCCAGGCGGGAGGTGATGATGTCCGGGAAAACGGTCTTGGGTGCGTCCATGGTCGGTCTCCTTTGGGCGCTTCTCACGCGCCCTGAAGATAGGCGGTGAAGTCCGAGCGCCCGGCCAGCTTGCAGTCGATGTAGAGCGCCGCGTACTCGTCGTAGCCCAAGGCCTGGCCGAACACGTTGAAGCGCTGGCCGGGCGCGCAGAATTCGAGCTTGTGGAAGGCCGCCACCTTGGGGTGGATGGGCAGCTCGAACTCGGGGTAGAGCTCCGGGCAGACCCGCCTGAATTCATCCGGAAGCGGGGGCAGGCCGAGTAGCCCCAGCACCGAGTCCGCCACGTGCAGCATGAGGCTCGCGCGCGGGTGGTTCACGGTCTGGAAGAGCTTCTCGCGCCTGAACCGGCCTGTGAGCAGGTCCGCGTACTTCACGTCGCTCTGAAGCTCCTTTTCGCGCTCGATGGCCATGGTCTGCTCGAAAAGCCCGGCCAGCCCGAACAGGCGGTCAAGGTCGGTGCGGAGCGCCACGTGCAGCGCCTCCGGGGCCGAAAGCCCCCGGTCCAGCAGCCCGTCCAGCAGGCTGTCCGAGAACTCGAAGCCCGGCCTGTTGGACCAGAACGGCCAGTACCCCTTGAAGAGCATGTTGGGGTAGCAGACGCTTAAGGCGCGCGCGGGCAGCCTGGCCTTGAGGGCCGGCGAGGAGAGCTCCCCCCACTGCGGCCCCAGGTGCTGGTGCAGGAAGAGCCCGCAATCCGCGAGGCTCTCTTCGGGTATGGCCTGGCGCGTGAAGTTGACGTAGAACTCCACCCGCCAGGCGGCCGAGAACTCCGGCGACGCCGCGAGGAAGGCGGCCAGGACCTCGCCCTGGCAGTTGCCGTGAATGATGCACGATCTTTTTGCCGCTTCCATGACGGGCGCACCCTAGCACAGCCGCGACCCGAGGAGAACACATGATCACCAGAGACGAAGCCCTTGAACTCGTGAAAAGCTTCAACCCCGAGGAGCACATGGTCCTGCACGCGCTCCAGACCGAGGCCGTGATGCGCGCCATGGCCGCGAAGCTCGGCCGGGACGCCGAACTCTGGGGCCTGACGGGCCTGCTGCACGACCTGGACTACCCGGCCACCAAGGACGAGCCCGCGCGCCACGGCCTGGAAAGCGCGACCATGCTCGAAGGCCGCCTGCCCGGGGAGGCGCTGAAGGCCATAACCGCGCACAACGGCGAGATGACCGGCGTGGCCCCCGAGAGCGAGCTGGACTGGGGCTTGCGCTGTTCGGAGACCGTGACGGGCATCATCCACGCGGCCACGCTCATGCGCCCCACCCGCTACGAAGGGCTGGAGGCGAAAAGCGTGAAGAAGAAGATGAAGGACAAGGCCTTCGCCAGGAGCGTCAGGCGCGAGAACATCCTGGAGTGCGAAAAGGCCGGGGTCGGGCTGGACGAGTTTCTCACGCTTTCCATCGCGGCCATGGCCGGGGTGAAGGCGTAACGCAAAAGGGCGGCCCCTCGAGGGGCCGCCCTTTTGCTTGATCAGTCGAAAAGGCTAGAACGGATTGATCGTGCGCTCCTTGGTGAAGCCCATGTACCCGGCGTTGACGCCGAGCCTCAGCCCCACGCCGAAGCGGATCGGGGCCAGCACCACCCTGCCCGACTGCTGGTAGTTCATGCCGAACCCGCCCACCACGTAGGCGCTGCCGTCCACGCTGGGGAAGCGCTGGTAGATCTCCGAGGGGTCGTTCATGTTGTAGACCAGGCAGAACACCTTGGAGGCGTTCACGCCCAGGTCGAAGCCCACGGACGGGCTCTGCCAGTACACGTAGGCCTTCTTGCCGTTTTTCAGGTACAGCCAGCCCTCGCCGTAGCGAAGCCCGACCACCAGCGCGCCCGCGCCCTCGTTGCCCTTGATGAAGCCCGTGGGCTCGCCGTAACGCTCGAAGGCCCTCGAGATGAGGTCGGCCAGTCCCCTGGCCCCGCCCTCGAAGAAGCCCATGACCTGCTCGTCCACTTCCTTGCGCGAGTAGGTGCTCACCTGTACCTGCTTGGCCTCGGGCATGTCGAAGACGCGCCCGGTGGAAGGCGTGCCCTCCTGGGCCGGGGGCTCCTGGGAGCCGCCGGGGGTCCACCTGCCGCTGGAGGAGTCCTGCCCGGAGGGCTGGTAGGGGGCCGGGTCGGACGTGGGCGGGGTCCAGGGCTTGTCCTGGGACGCGGGCGTCTTCGCCGGAGCCTGGTTCGCGGAGGGGGCCGGGGCCTTGTCCGTGGCCGCCGGTGCGGCGGGGGTCTTCGCCGTGGTCTGTGGCTTGTCCACGGTGGGTTCGTCCGTGATGGTGCGCTCCTGCAGGGCGTGTGCGGCGTAAGGGGCGCAGGCCAGGGCCAGTGCGAGCAGAAGAACGGCCGTCTTGTTCAAGGATATTCTCCGGTGTTGGCGGTTGTTCATCTGGCGAGCCGGATCACCAGGCCTTCGGGGGTCTTCTCGACGGCCGGGCGCTTGCCTGATTTGTAGGTGTCGGCCAGGTCGAGGACCAGGCGCAGCTTGTCGGGATGCTTGCCCACGCGCACGGCCTTGACGATCTCCGGCGCGGGCTTTTCGGTCACGCGGTAGGCCCACTCTCCGGGCAGGTCCACCACCAGCCGCGGCGGGTTGGCCAGGAAGAGGGCCTCGGGGCTGGACGAAGTGCTGGCCCCGGCCAGGGTGAAGACCGTCTCGTTTCCGGAGGAAACGGCCGTGATCTTGTCCACCGCGCGCCGCTCCGGGCCGGTGTGGACCTTGGCCTGGGGCTTGGCGGGCTGCTCGGGCCTGGCGGGGGCGGCGTCCTGGGGAATCGCCTGGGGCGCTGGCTGCGGTACGGGCTGGGCCGGAGCCTGGGGAGCCGGTTCCGGAGCCTTTTGGGGGGCCTTCTTCTGGGCGGCCTGGGCGCGCTTGAGCTCGGCCTCGGCCTTGCGCAGCTCCTCCTGGGCGCGGCGCAGGGTCTCGGCGCGGTCCTTTCTCGCCTCGGCCTCGGCGCGCTTGGCCTCGGCAGCGGCCTTGCGCTCGGCGGCCTGGCGGGCGCGGCGCTCGGCCTGGGTCTCCGGCTTCCTCTTTTCGGGCTCGGGGGCGGGAGCCTGCGCCGGGGCGGGCTGCGGCTCCGGGGCCTTCTCGGGCTCGGGCGGGGCCGGAGGTGGCGTCAGGGGTTCGAACCCGGATGTCGCCGGGGCCTTGGGCCCGCCGTTGAAGATCTCGGAAAGGGACTTGTCCGGCTCGGGATGCGGCGCGGTGGCCGTGGCCGGAGGGATCGGCAGCGGCGCTTCCTGGGCAGGCTGGGGCTGCGAAGGCGGAGGGGCGATGGGGGCGGTGACGGCGGGTCTGGCGTCCTGCGGGGCCTCCACCTTGTGCTCCACGGACGGCGCGGCCTTTTCGGCCTGACCGGCGGGGGGTTCGGGCAGCCTGCCCGCCGTGCGCCACCAGGCCAGCGCGCCGACCACGGCTCCGGCCAGGAGCACCGCAGCCAGGATGAGCATCTTGTCGTTACGTGTCAGGGCCATGAAGACTCCTTGCGGGCTTCCGGTATCATCCTTGCGCGGGCGTAGGCAAGGCCAGGGTTTCCGGGCAGCGCGCGCATACGCGGCGTTGCCGTTTCGTGTTTCGTGGTGTAATACGTGGGCCAGACAAGGAGGCCTTTCATGCAACGCCGCGTGCGATCCGTCCGCGTGCCAGCGGAACTGGACCAGCTGGACCTGACCGGGGTGGTGGCCGAATGCGCCAAGTACCTTCGCGACCTCGAATCCGCCACGCTCCTGAAGGCCCAGGGCAACCGGGAGGCGGCCGAGGCCCTGCTCAAGGCCAGGCAGGCCGACCTGGGCAAGCGCATCGGGCACAAGGTCTGGGAGGCCAGGGTGAAGTACGGGGAGAAGCTGCGCAAGGAAAAGCCCGGCGAGCTTGGCGAGGCCGACGCCTAGCGCCGGTCCCTCGTGTAAGGGCGCGCCCCTACGGCCTGGCCACGGGCAGCCGCCTGCCCAGGGAGTAGCCCCCGGGGGAGACGTCCACCACGTAGGGCCAGGCCTCGACCCCGGCGTCCAGGGCCCGGTAGAACTCCTCGGCGTAGAGCGGGTCCACGGCCCAGGCCGGGGCGAAGCAGTCCGCGTCCGGGCGCTGCACGGCGAAGAAGAACGCCGCGCGCCTGCCCGAGCGCGCGAGCCTCACGAGCTCCCCCACGTGCTTGCGGGCGCGCTCCGAGGGCGCGTCCGGGAATTGGGCCTGGCAGTCCTCCACCATGGTCACGTTCTTGGTCTCCACGTAGAGCTCCCCGGCCGGGCCGGTGAAGAGCGCGTCCAGCCTGCCGCCCTCGAAGGCGGGCTCGGACTTGAAGGAAGCGTACCCCGCGCACTCGGGCAAAAGCCCGGCGGCCCAGGCGGCGCGCAAAAGCCTGGTGGGCACGGCCGTGTTCACCCCCACCCAGAAATCCCGAAGTCTCAGCGCCTCCACGGTGCAGGGGTGCTTGCGGCCGGGCGCGGCGCTCACGGAAAGAAGCGCCTCGCACCCCGGGCGCAGAAGCCCGAGCATGGAGCCGGTGTTGTTGGTGTGCGCGGTGAACGAGCCCGAGGCGTCCTCCACGTCCATGAGGAAGCGCTTGCGGCGCGCGGCCAGGCGCGCGGTGCGCACGCCCCCGGAGAAGGCCAGGAGAGGCCCGGGAGAATTTACTGTTTCCACGTTTTGCTCTAGTACTCGTTGCGGTTCACTTGCCCTACACGCAAAAACAGTGAGAGCCGCATGCGAATTTCCCTGAATCTGTCTAGGATCAAGCCGTCGGCCACCCTGGCCATGAACGCCAAGGCCCAGGAGCTCAAGGCCCAGGGCAAGGCAGTGATCAGCCTGGCCGTGGGCGAGCCGGACTTCCCCACTCCCGAGCACGTCAAGGACGCGGCCAAGGCCGCCCTGGACGCCAATTTCACCCGCTACACCCCGGTGCCCGGCATTCCCGAGCTGCGCGACGCCGTGGGCGGGTACTTCAAGCGCTTCTACGGGGTCAATCCGCCGCGCGAGGCCGTGATCGTCTCCAACGGCGGCAAGCAGGCGCTCTACAACCTGTTCATGGCGCTTCTGAACCCGGGCGAGGAGGTGCTCATCCCCGCGCCCTACTGGGTCAGCTACCCGGACATGGCCATCCTGGCCGGGGGCCGCCCGGTGTTCGTGCCCACCGAGCCCGAGGACAACTTCCTGGTGAGCGTGGAGGCCCTGGACAAGGCCCGCACCCCGGGCACGCGCATCCTGGTGCTCAACTCGCCCTCCAACCCCACGGGCTGCTGCTACACCAAGGCCCAGCTGGACGCCATCATGGAATGGGCCGTGTCGCGGGGCATCTTCGTCATCTCCGACGAGATCTACGACCAGCTGACCTACCCCCCGTTCGAGCCCGTATCGCTCATCGACTGGTGGGAGAAGAAGCCCGAGAGCGTGGCCGTGGTCAACGGCCTGGCCAAGAGCTTCTCCATGACCGGCTGGCGCATCGGCTACGCCGTGGCCCACCCGGACCTGATCAAGGCCCAGTCCAAGATCCAGGGCCAGTCCACGTCCAACGTGTGCTCCTTCGCCCAGAAGGGCGCGGTGGCCGCCCTGACCGGCGGGTTCGAGTGCGTGGACGCCATGCGCGAGAGCTTCCAGCGCCGCCGCGACCTGGCCATGGAGATCGTCTCCTCCTGGCCCGGGGTGAAGTGCCCCAACCCGGGCGGCGCGTTCTACCTCTTCCCGGACGTGTCGGCCTGCTACGGCCCCAAGGCCCCGGACTCCGCCGCCCTGTGCACGCGCATCCTGGAGGAGGCCCTGGTGGCGCTCGTGCCGGGCAGCGCCTTCGGCGACGACCGCTGCATCCGCTTCTCCTACGCCGTGGACGACGAGACCCTGGTCAAGGCCCTCACGGCCGCGGGCAAGGTCATCACCGGGTAGGCGCGCCTTCTTCCATGGGAACATGGACATGTTTTCATGGAAGAAACGCCCGGGCTGGTGTAGTGCATGGCGCATCGCGCCCGGCGGCGAGAGACCGCCGGGCCTTCACGCGCGAACAAACAAGGAGCCGCAGCGATGCAGAAGAATATCCTCGACTGGACCAGCGCCTATCCCAAGGGCGTCTCCCCCAGCGCCGGGCAGGCCCGCCTGGGGGCCTTCGTGGAAAGGCTCGCCGTCGACCTCTCCGGCACCGAGGGGGGGCGGCTGCCCTTCGTGAACATGCCCCACTGGCCGTCGCTCAAGCGCGACCTGGAAATGCTCGCGCCTACACTCAAGAAATTCAAGCACATGCTGCTTCTGGGCATCGGCGGCTCCGCGCTCGGGCCCAGGGCCCTGCAAAAGGCCTTCTTCCCGCAGCAGGACCTGCCCGGCCACACGGGCCCCTGGCTCTGGGTCTGCGACAACGTGGACGTGACCACGCTGGAGGCCTACTTCACCAGGCTGCCCGCCGAGGAGACCGTGGTGGTGGCCATCAGCAAGTCCGGCGGCACCATCGAGACCACCAGCCAGTACTTCCTGGCCTGCCAGTGGCTGCAGAAAAGCCTCGGCGACGCCTGGAAGGACCACCTGGTCATGGTCACGGGCAACGAGGGCTTCTTCAGCAAGGAATCCAAGAAGCACGGCTTCACCACCCTGCCCGTGCCCACCTTCCTGGGCGGGCGCTACTCGGTGCTCTCGGCCGTGGGGCTCGTGCCCGCCGCGTTTTTGGGCGTCGACTACAACGCCCTGGTCGAAGGGGCGCTGTCCGTGACTAGGCCGCTCTTCGACACCATCCTCTCGCCCAAGATCCTCTCCGCGCACCCGGCGTGGCAGCTGGCCACCTGGAACTGGTCCATCATGGACTCGGGCTTCAACCAGCTGATCTTCTTCTGCTACGCCCCGCCGCTGGCCACCATGGGCGCGTGGTTCGCGCAGCTCTGGGCCGAGAGCCTGGGCAAGCAGGGCAAGGGCTCCATGCCCATCCCGGCCGTGGGCGTCACGGACCAGCACTCCACGCAGCAGATGTTCCTGGACGGCCCGCGCGACAAGGGATGCCTGTTCGTCACCTGCGAGGAAGAGCCCCAGGGGCTGCCCTTCGGCGACGACATCCCCGCCGAGTTCGCGTTTTTGCGCGGCAAGTCCTTCAGCGACCTTTTGCCCGCCGAGGCCCTGGGCTCGCGCATGGCCATGACCCAGCGGGGCATCCCCCTGGTGGAGGTGCGCCTCTCCAGGTGCGCGGAGCACGAGTGCGGGCGGCTCATGGCCCTTTTGGAGCTGACCACCCTGTTCACGGGCTGGCTCCTCTCCATCGACCCGCTGGACCAGCCCGCCGTGGAGCTGGGCAAGCGGCTGGCCAAGGCCCGCCTGGGCGCGGACGGCCTGGTCAAGGAGAAGGCGGACCTGGCCGAGTTCCTGGCCGCCGAGCACCCCAGCACGGAGTTCTAGTGGCGCGCCGCAAGACCCCGCAACGCGCGCCGTCATGCATATTGCCGGGGTCCGGGGGGAGGCTTCTCCCCCCGGCCGCCGGAGGCATCGTATGCCTCTCGCCTCTCGCCCCGGAGGCCTGCCCGTGAGAATCAAGCCCGGGCAGGACCTGAGCCGGGGGGCGTCCTTCGGGCTTCTGAAGTTCGTCTCCTGGGGCGCGCTGGTCCTGATCCTTCTTTCGAGCCTGTTCCTCTCCATCTTCCTGGCAAACCAGGCCAGCCAGGTGCTTCTGGACAAGCAGCGCGACTTCGCCCGCTTCCTGGCCGACACGCTGAACAGCGCCCTGTCCAAGCGCGTGTTCAGCCCGGCCTACCTGTTCTTCGGCGGCGTGGACCTGAGCAAGCCCGAGCAGTACAAGCACCTGGACGACGTGGTGCGCGAGGTGCTCAAGAACGCGCACGTCCAGGACGCCAGGCTCTACGACATGAGCGGCGTGGTCATCTACGCCCTGGACTCCTCGCTCATAGGCAAGCAGGGCCTGGGCGGCGAGCCCGCGGCCCTGGCCGTGGCCCAGGAAAAATTCTACTACGACTTCATCTACCAGACCGGCACGCTCGGGGCCTTCTTCTCGGCCGACATCGCCCCGCGCTCGGTGATCATGCGCATCACCGGCCCGCTTCAGTTCAAGGGCCTGGTGCCCGTGGCCATGGCCGAGAGCGCGGCCGGGGCGCAGCCCGCCCCGTCGGGCCAGCCCGGCCAGCTCGGCCCGGGCGAGGGAGTCGAGCCCGTGAAGCCGGGGGATGCCGCCCCGGGCGCGGCCCGCCCGGCGGTTCCCGCTGCCCCTGCGCCCCAGGACGCCCCCCAGGCCCAGCCCGCGCTGCCGGCCCAGCCAGCCGAGCCCGGCCAGCCCGGCTCGAGCCCGGCGCCGGCCGCCCAGAACCCGCCCCAGGCCCAGGAGGGCGCGCCCGCCCAGGGCCAGCCCGGCCTGGCCGAGGTGGAGGGCGTCATCGGGGGCCTCGAATTCACCCTGGACATCACGGCCGACTACCAGAAGCTCGTCACCTTCCAGCGCATCATCATCCTGGCCAACCTGGTCACCTCGCTGGTGATCTTCCTGGTGTTGCGCATGCTCATCCACCGCGCGGACCGCATCAACGCCCAGCGCCAGCGCGAGAAGGAGGAGTTCGACCGCGAGCGCATCCAGAACGAGAAGCTCGTGAGCATGGGCCGCATGGTGGCGGGCATCGCCCACGAGATCAGAAACCCCCTGGGCATCATCCGCTCAAGCGCGGAGCTTCTGGTCTCGCGCCAGAAGGACAAGGACCCGCTCACGGCGAAAATCCTCACGGCCATCCACGAGGAGTCCGTGCGCCTCTCCAAGACCGTGGGCGACTTTCTGGACTACGCCCGGCCCAGGACCTTGAAGCTCGAACCCGTGGACCTGGCCACCGTGCTGGACCAGGTGCTGGCCTTTTTGGAGCAGAAATGCCGCGAGCTGGGCGTGGAGGTGGTGCGCGAGTACGCCCCGGGCGTCCTGGTGCAGGGCGACAAGGACCTGCTCTACCGCGCCTTCTACAACATCCTGGCCAACGCCATGGAGGCCATGGCCCAGGAGGCCCCGGCGGACGACGGCCCGGTGCGCGGCCAGATCGTGGTGCGCGCCGGGACCGGGGAGGCCGGGGCGCGGCTCACCGTGCTGGACACGGGGCCGGGCATCCCCGAGGACATCCGCGACAAGCTCCTGGACCCGTTCTTCACCACCAAGGAGTCCGGCACGGGCCTGGGGCTCGCCATCACGGCCAACATCCTGCGCAGCCACGGGGCGTCCATCGAGATGGGCGACAACCCCGGCGGCGGCGCGAGGGTGGACATCCTCTTTCCCAGGACCTAGATTTCCAACGCCATGGCGACAAACATCCTCATCTTAGACGACGAAAGGAACTACCTGCTGATCCTGGAGGCGCTGCTCACCGACGCGGGGCACGCCGTGACCGCCCTGGACGACCCCGAGATGGGCCTGGCCTACCTCGAGGAGTCCGAGGTGGACGTGGTCATCACGGACATGAAGATGCCCAAGATGACGGGCCAGCAGGTGCTCGAACACGTCAAGAAGTCCTACCCCCACGTGCCGGTGATCATCATGACCGCCTTCGGCTCCATCGAGGGCGCGGTGGAGGCCATGCGCGTGGGCGCGTTCGACTACGTGACCAAGCCCTTTTCCAACGACGAGCTCATGCTCACCGTGGCCAAGGCCGCCCAGTTCGCCAGCACCCAGCGCGAGAACATCTTTTTGCGCAAAAGCCTCGAAGAGCGCTACGCCGTGCACCAGGTGATCGGCCGCTCCAAGGCCATGGGCCAGGTGCTGGAGCTGGTGGACAGGGCCGCGCCCTCGCGCTCCACGGTGCTCATCTGCGGCGAGTCCGGCACGGGCAAGGAGCTCATCGCCAAGGCCATCCACTACGCCTCCCCGCGCAAGGACCAGCCCTTCGTGTCCGTGAACTGCATGGCGCTCAACCCGGGGGTGCTGGAGAGCGAGCTCTTCGGCCACGAAAAGGGCTCCTTCACCGGAGCCGTGGCCAGGCGGCGCGGCCGCTTCGAGATGGCCCACGGGGGCACGCTCTTTCTGGACGAGATCGGCGAACTCTCGGCGGACATGCAGGTGAAGCTTTTGCGCGTGCTCCAGGAGCGCACCTTCGAGCGCGTGGGCGGCACCGAGCCCGTGGAGGTGGACATCCGCGTGGTGACCGCCACCAACAAGGACCTCCAGGCCGCCGTGGCCGCGGGAACCTTCCGCGAGGACCTCTTCTACCGGCTGAACGTGGTGCGCATCGACATGCCCGCCCTGCGCGAGCGCCGCGAGGACATCCCCCTGCTGGCCGGGCACTTTTTGCGCAAGTACTCCGAGGAGAACGCCAAGAAGACCCAGGGCTTCAGCACCGAGGCCATGGACGCGCTCACGGGCTACGAGTGGCCGGGCAACGTGCGCCAGCTCCAGAACGTGGTGGAGCGCTGCGTGGTGCTGGCCTCGGGGGAGCTCATCGGCGTCGCGGACCTGCCCGCCGAGGTGCGCGACGAGGAGACGCAGTACAAGTCCGCCGTGGACCTCCTGCCCGTGCGGATCAACATCGGCGAGACGCTTGAAAAGATCGAGGCGGCCCTGGTGCGCCGCGCGCTGGCCAGGGCGGAGTTCGTGCAGGTGAAGGCAGCCGAGATGCTGGGCATCTCCAAGAGCCTCCTCCAGTACAAGCTCAAGAAGTACAACATTGCCGGACACTGACGACCCCAAGCGCGGGGACGTGGCCGAGTACGTCTCGGCCCTCAAGGCATCCGAGCGCTTGAAGGAGCGCATCTGCTGCCACCGCGTGCTGCCCGAAAGGCCCGCCCGCTACGGCGAGCCCGCCAGGCCGCTCTCGCGCGCCGTGGCCGGGCTCCTGGCCGCGCGCGGGGTGGAGGCCCTCTACGAGCACCAGGCCCGCTGCGTCTCCCTTGCCCGGGCCGGGCGCAACGTGGTGGCCGCCACTCCCACGGCCTCGGGCAAGACCCTCACCTACACCCTGCCCGTGCTCGAGCAACTGGTGGCCGACCCGGCCAGCAGGGCGCTGTTCCTCTTCCCGCTCAAGGCCCTGGCCCAGGACCAGCTGCGCGCCTTCACCGAGCTGACCGCCTCCCTGCCCGAGTCCGCCCGGCCCACCGTGGCGGTCTACGACGGCGACACCACGCCCTACATGCGCGCCAAGCTGCGCAGGAACCCGCCCAACGTGCTCATCACCAACCCGGAGATGCTGCACCTGGCGCTTCTGCCGCACCACGAGACCTGGGCCACCTTCCTGGCCGGGCTGACCCACGTGGTGGTGGACGAGGTGCACACCTACAGGGGCGTGATGGGCTCGCACATGGCCCACGTGTTCAGGCGGCTCGGGCGCGTGTGCGAGCGCTTCGGGGCCCGCCCCGCGCACCTCTTCTGCTCGGCCACCATCGGCAACCCCGGGGAGCTGGCGCGGGCGCTAACGGGCCTGCCCGTGGAGGTGGTCTCCGAGTCCGGCGCGCCCCAGGGCAGGCGGCATTTCCTCTTCGTCAACCCGCTGGACGGGGCCGCGCACACGGCCATCCTGCTCCTCAAGGCCGCGCTGGCCAGGGGGCTTCGGACCATCGTCTACGCCCAGTCGCGCAAGATGACCGAGCTCATCGCCATGTGGGCCTCGGAAAAGGCCGGGCCCATGGCCTCGCGCATCAGCGCCTACCGCTCGGGGTTCCTGCCCGAGGAGCGCCGCGAGATAGAGGCGCGCATGGCCTCGGGCGAGCTTTTGGCCGTGATCTCCACCTCGGCCCTGGAGCTGGGCATCGACATCGGCGGGCTCGACCTGTGCATCCTGGCGGGCTATCCGGGCACGGTGATGTCCACCTGGCAGCGCGGCGGCCGGGTTGGGCGAAGCATGCGCGAATCCGCCGTGATCCTGGTGGCGGGCGAGGACGCCCTGGACCAGTACTTCATGCGCCACCCCGACGACTTCTTCGACCGGCCCCCGGAAGACGCCGTGGTCAACCCGGACAACGAGGCCATCATGGCCCGCCACCTCGAGTGCGCCGCGGCCGAGTACGCCCTGCGCCCCGGGGAGGCGTACCTCTCCTCGCCGGAAGCGGCCCGCCAGGTGGAGCGGCTCATGGCCTCGGGAAAGCTCCTCCTGGACGCGGAGGGCACCCGCATCCACGCCGGGCGCAAGATGCCCCACCGCGACGTGGACCTGCGCGGCTCGGGCGGGCGCTACCACATCGAGACCATGGAGGGCGTGTCCATAGGCTTCGTGGACGAGCACCGCGCCTTCCGCGAGACCCACCCGGGCGCGGTCTACCTGCACAGGGGCCAGACCTACGTGGTGGAGTCGCTCTCCCTGCCCGAGCGCCTGGCCAAGGTGGAGGCTCGCAAGGTTGACTACTACACGCGCACGCGCGGCAACAAGGCCACGGAAATCCTCGAGGTGCGCGCCTGGAAGGAGGCCTACGGGGCCAGGGTGGGGCTCGGGCGGCTCAAGGTCACGGAGACCGTGACCGGGTACGAGCGGCGCAAGGTGCGCGGCGGGCAGCTCCTGAACATCGTGCCCCTGGACCTGCCGCCCCTGACCTTCGAGACCGAGGGCCTCTGGTACGAGATCCCCCGCCACACCCAGGAGGAGGCCGAGCGCAGGCTCTTCCACTTCATGGGCGGCATCCACGCCTTCGAGCATGCGGCCATCGGCGTCTTGCCCCTTCTGGTGATGACCGACAGAAACGACCTGGGCGGCATCTCCACGCCCCTGCACCCGCAACTGGCGCGTGCGGCCGTGTTCATCTACGACGGCGTGCCCGGCGGCGTGGGGCTCACGCGCCAGGCCTTCGCGCGGGCGGACGAGCTCCTCGAGCGCACGCTCTCGGCCATCACGGGCTGCGAGTGCGAGAACGGCTGCCCCTCCTGCGTGCACTCGCCCAAGTGCGGCTCGGGCAACCGGCCCATCGACAAGCTGGCCGCGCGCTTCGTGGTGGAGTCCGTCATGGGGGCCGCGCCCGAGAGCGGCGAGCCCTTCGCCATCGAGACGGTCACGCCGCCCGCGGATCCCCGGGAACCGGCCGGGGAAGGCGAAAGCGCCTCCCCCCCTGGGCGCTTCGCCGTGTTCGACGTGGAGACCCAGCTCTCGGCCCAGGAGGTGGGCGGCTGGCACAACGCGCGCAAGATGCGCCTGTCCGTGGGCGTGGTCTACGATTCCGCCCTGGACGACTACCTCGTGTTCACCGAGGACCGCGCCCACGAGCTGGCGGAAGCCCTGGCCGCCGCCGACCTGGTGGTGGGCTTCAACTGCAAGCGGTTCGACTTCGAGGTGCTGAGGCCCTACACGGACATGGACTTCTCGGCCTTGCCGGTGCTCGACATGCTCGAGCGCGTCAAGGAGCGCATCGGGGTGCGCGTCTCGCTGGACACCCTGGCCGGGGCCACCCTGGGCGCGGCCAAGACCGCCGACGGGCTCCAGGCCCTCAAGTGGTGGAAACAGGGGCGCGTGGACGAGATCACGCGCTACTGCAAGGCCGACGTGGGCATCACCCGGGACCTGTACCTCTTCGGGCGCGACAACGGCTATCTGCTCTACACCAACAAGGCCGGGCGCGTGGTTCGCTGCCCCGTGACCTGGATGTAGGGTTTTCCCGTCTTGTCATGGACTTGGAGACGGGCTAAGGGTTCGATAAGATTTACCTGGACGCCGTCATGGCGTTCAGGCCGCCAAGAAGGACACGCGCATGAAGTTGACCACCCGCAGCCGTTACGGAACCCGCATGCTCCTGGACCTGGCCCAGAACGGAGGCAACGGCCCCGTCCGCGTCAGCGAGATCGCCCAGCGCCAGGGAATCTCCGTGAAATACCTTGAGAAGCTCTCCCGCATCCTGAAGAAGGCCGGACTGATTCGCAGCATGCGCGGCTCCAAGGGCGGCCACCTGCTGGCCAAGCCCCCGGCGGACATCTCCATGGGCGAGATAGTCCGCGCCCTGGAGGGCGACCTGAACCTGGTCACCTGCTGGACCGAGCGCACCAGCTGCCCGCGCCTGAAGACCTGCGTCACCAGCAGGCTCTGGCAGGAGGTCAGCAAGGCCCTGCTCGAGCGCCTGGACTCCATGACCCTGGAGGAACTCTTGAAGAGCGCCTCCGAGGCCGACTCCATGATCGCCTGCGAGAACGGCAAGCCCGCCTGACCGGTCTGATTCATCCCGGTCCGGGCCAAGCCCGGGCCTAGCCTCTTTCGCCATCACGCGGCGCGCGAATCCCACGCGCCGCCGCAGGAGGTCTCGCATCCCGAGGCCGCCGCCCCGGGTCCTCTTCCGTCTCCAGAGGCGCCGGCCGCTCCGCGCTTCCCGCCGTGCGGCCGCCCCGGCTTCTTCCTTCCGTTCCCTTCCGCGCCACGCTTCCGCCTTCGGATCGCCCTCCCTGCTTGTGCATTACTGAACGATCTGAAAAATCCCATCGTACACTTCAAGATAACGTACTGAAGTGGTCGGAATTACTCTAGTGCAGTATAAATTATCCGTCCGATACGGTAGGGAAGCACTCGCTTGACAGATGGTGCACGCGGTAGTAGGGCGCATATACCCGAGTTCAAAAGACTATGGCTTGAAAGTGCGGCCGGATGTCACGGGCCGCATGCAGATCGCCATGCATGAACAGGGAATTCGCGTAGGCACGGCATTGCCGTGAAACGCAAGACGGCTGGCGCGGACGATGAACGGGGTGGGGACCTTCAGTCCGTGCGCGGTGCGGCGATCCGTGGTTGTCCGGGGGGACAGCAACGGGGCGCGGCATGGCGCGCACGAGGGGCGGATTCGTGTGCGTGCGGCATGCACGCGCGGCCGGAGAGCCCTGCGGACAATTCTTCCCAATACCTTCCCCACATCCGTTTGCACGTGCATGAACCGCTCTTGAAAGAGCGGAGCTTTATCGGCGGCCGGTTGCGCATGGCGCCCGGCAGGTGACGTAGGCCCATCACTTTTAAAGGAGACGCCATGTACGCATTCGTGAACGGTCCATTGGTATGGATTGCCTTCGCCGTGTTCGTCTTCGGAAGCTTGTGGCAGATTGTTTCGCTGTACAAGATGTCCAAGCGCACGGACAAGGTGTTCTACGACCACTACAACCCGGGAGCGGCGGCCGGTTCCGTCTGGGCCTGGCTCATGCCCTTCGGCTCCCGCAGCTGGCGCGAGCACCCCGGGCTCACGGTCGGCACCTTCGTCTTCCACGTCTGCCTGATCGTGGTGCCCCTGTTCGCCCTGGGCCACGCCTCCACCCTGGAGTTCAACCGCGGCATCGCCTGGCCCAGCATCGCCGACTCCCTGGCCGACACCATGACCCTGCTCTTCATGGCCGCCGCGCTGTTTTTGCTCATCCGCCGTTTCGCCCTGCCCCAGGTCCGCATCGTCACCGAGCCCAAGGACATCGCCGTCTGGGTGATCACCGTGCTGCCCTTCGTCACCGGGTTCATGAGCTACCACAAGCTGCTGCTCGACCCCGACACCATGCTCATGCTGCACGTGCTCACGGGATGCCTGATGCTCATCTGCATCCCCTTCACCAAGCTGGCCCACGTGTTCCTGTTCTTCATGACCCGCGCCTTCATCGGCAGCGAGTTCGCCCGCCGCGGCACCAAGACCTGGTAGGAGGCTACACACCATGTCCGATCAGAAGCCAGTCAACGCCGAAGAGATCATGGCGGTCATCGAGCGCAACGACACGGCGCGCCTGCGCGCGTGGCTCAAGACCTGCACCTCCTGCGGCCTGTGCACGGAATCCTGCTTCTTCTACCTGGCCAACGACAACAAGCCCGAGTTCATGCCCCAGTACAAGGCGCGCAAGACCCTGGGCGAACTGATCAAGAGCAAGGGCAACGTCACCCGCGCCCAGCTCGAGGAGATGAAGGAAGTCGCCTGGGGCCGCTGCACCATGTGCCGCCGCTGCTCCCAGTACTGCCCCTTCGGCATCGAGATCGCCGTGATGATCAACATCGCCAGGCAGTGCATGCGCACCCAGGAAGTCTGCCCGGACAGGCTCATGACCATCGACCAGAGCTACGTCGAGTTCGGCAACCAGATGCAGATCCCCGACGAGGAGTTCGTCGAGACCTGCGAATGGATGGCCGAGGAAGGCCAGGCCACCGTCAAGGACCTGGAGATCCCCATCGACAAGGAAGACACGAACATCATGTTCGTGGTCAACTCCCGCGAGCCCAAGTACTACCCGCAGGACATCCAGGAAGCCGCCATGGTCATGCACGTGGCCGGCGAGAACTGGACCATGCCCAGCCACGGCTGGGAGGCCACCAACCTCTCCATGTTCTCCGGCAACCTCAAGGTCGCCGGGCAGGTCACCCAGACCCTCTACGACGCCGCCACCAAGCTGCGCGCCAAGAAGATCTGCATCACCGAGTGCGGCCACGCCTACCGCGCCGCCAAGTACGAAGGCCCCTACTGGACCAAGCAGCCCGGCGGGAAGGCCCCGGTGGAGGTCACCCACGCGGTGGCGCTCTTCCACAGCTACATGAAGGAAGGCAAGATCAAGCTGAAGCACAAGTTCAAGGAGCCCATGACCTACCAGCACCCCTGCAACCTGTCGCGCTCCGGCGACCTGGGGGCCTACGGCGACGAGCTCATGGAAATGCTCTGCGAAACCTACGTGCCCATGGAGCCCCACCGCGAGTGGAGCCACTGCTGCTGCGGCGGCGGCGGATTCATCCCCATGGGCGCCGACTACAAGCGTACGCGCATGATCGCCGGCAAGGTCAAGGCCGAGCAGATCCAGAAGACCGGATGCAAGTTCGTGCTCGTGCCCTGCCACAACTGCACGGACCAGATCAACGACCTGAACAAGGAGTACAATCTGGGCATCAAGGTCATGAGCTTCAAGGAGCTCATCTGCCACCTGATGGAAGTCCCGCCGCACATGCAACCCGATGAGGAGGAGGCCGAGTAATGCGCCGCACCCACACCTTCGCCGCCCTGTTCGCGGCCCTCATGCTGAGCGCTTTCGCCCTTGTCGCGTACGCGCAGGACGACAAGATGGACCTGAAGAACGACAAGGCCTACGCGGGCGGCAAACAGCGCGGGGCCGTGATGTTCACCCACGGCAAGCACACCATGCCGCTCGCGGCCAAGGGCTACGGCGTGGAAGACTGCAAGGCCTGCCACCACAAGTACGGCCCGGACAAGAAGAACGTCTGGGAGCCCGGCGACGAGACCTCCTGCGCGGCCTGCCACGCCGGAGCCAAGCCCCAGAGCAAGATGGGCCTCCAGCTGGCCTACCACAAGCTCTGCTGGGGCTGCCACGAGAAGCCCACCAAGGAGATGAAGTACGGGCCGCGCTCCTGCGCCGGGTGCCACGCGGTCAAGTAACCGATTGAAGAAGGCCGGGAAGTCCCCATCCCCGCCGCCCCGGCTTCAGGGTTCCGAAAGGCCCCTGGAGCCGGGGCTTGCTTTTTGTGCAGAGCGGGGCGCCGCCTCGCGCCCGCCAGGGCTCCGCCCTGGACCCGGAAGGGCTCCGCCCTTCACCCGCCGGAGGCGGATGCCCGCTCCCGGACCCCGGCGGTCCGCTTCGAGGGCTTCGCCGCACCCGAAGCCCGGGCTTGTTCCCAAAAGGAACAAACTCGGGAGGCGCATGGGCGAGAGGAGTTTCGAAAGGGTAAAGGCAAGTATGTACGGGGTGTTGTGCTTGACATCCCTTGGCGGCGAGGCACGGAGCAGGGTCTCCCGCGCGGCGTGCGGGCGTCGGAAAACGGGCCGGGAAAGCTCCAGAAAAGGCGCGTCGATGAGGGCGTGGCCGGGGGGGAAGCGCCAGGCCCTGTCCGGCGGGGCTTGGAGCAGGCCATTGGAGGGGGCGGGAAAACTACCAATTTAGTATGATAAAATCAGCGCCTGAAAGAAAAAACGAACCCTGAAAATACGGATTTTCCCTGGCCGATCAAGGCGGTCACGGCATGCGTGCGCCGAAGCCCGGGAACCCGCGCATGTCCCATCTTTCACGAACAGCTTGACGAAGCTCTTGCATGTGTTCTAGTGCCTGTCCAAAATCGTTTCTGGCCAGCTGTTTAAGGCAGCTCCGCGCCGCTGGAAAGGTGGGGGTTCCGGCAGCGCGGGTTCAGGCATTCAACCCTAGAGGCAAGGACGGATGCGTATGGTGAAACGTGTTTCCAGGTCACGGTGGGGCAGGGCCTTGTTCTTGTGCCTCACGCTTTCCCTGGCTTCGGCGCTCGTGGCCGGCTACGGGATCGGCGTGGGGGACCAGGCCAAGGCGCAGTCGCCGCAGATGCTCATGAGCGGAACCGCCATCGGCGGAAAGCCCGGACAGGGACCGCTGTCCAAGGCTGTCTTCAACCATCAAAAGCACGAAGCGGCGGTCCCGAATTGCGACACGTGTCACCATACCGGAACCCAGGAACCCTGCTCCCAGTGTCACACGAGCCAGGGTTCGCCTGACGGGGGCAACATCCAGCTTTCCCAGGCCATGCACTCGGCGCAGTCCAAGATGAGCTGCGTGGGCTGCCACTTCGAGGCCACCAAGAAGCCCCAGTGCGCCGGTTGCCACCAGAACATCTCCGCCGGTCCCAAGGAGGCCTCCTGCGCCACCTGCCACAAGGACCCCAAGGCCCCGGCTCCGGCCCAGGCCAAGCTGGCCCAGCCCGACACGGTGGAGATCGGCTCGCTCTCCAAACAGTACATGCCCGTGTCCTTCAACCATTCCGCCCACGTGGATTACCTGAAGGACGCCGCCAAGGGCGACCTGGCCAAGGCCTTCCACTCCGAGGCGGGCACGCTCTGCCAGGGCTGCCACCACAACACCCCGGCCGACATGGCGCCCCCCAAGTGCGGCACCTGTCACGCCAAGCCGTTCTCCTCGGACGAGCCCAAGCGTCCCGGGCTGATGGCCGCCTACCACATCCAGTGCATCCAGTGCCACAAGGCCATGAACGTCGAACCCGTCGCGGCCACCGATTGCAAGGGCTGCCACGCCCCCAAGAAATAACGAGGTACCTATGAAGCGCAGACACTTCCTGGGACTCGCCGGGGCAGCAGCGGCCACCACCCTGGCGGGACAGGCCAAGGCCGCCGGCGGGCATTCCTTCGACGGATATCCCAACTCCAACGGCGTGCTCTTCGACGCCAGCCGCTGCATCGGCTGCCGTCAGTGCGAGGCCGCCTGCAACAAGATCAACTCCGAGAACAAGACCAAGCCCTGGACCGAACTGCCCGCGAAGGACCCCAAGACCTTCGAGGACGTCAAGGGCATGAACGACAAGGCCCGCACCGACGCCTCCATGTACACGCTGGTCAACAAGTACCAGCCCGCGGCGCTGGGCGGAAAAAGCCCCGTGTTCAAGAAGTTCCAGTGCATGCACTGCAAGGAACCGGCCTGCGCGTCGGCCTGCTTCGTCAAGGCCTTCACCAAGCAGCCCTCCGGCGCCGTGACCTACAACGGCAGCGTCTGCGTGGGCTGCCGCTACTGCATGGTCGCCTGCCCCTGGAACGTGCCCACCTACGAGTACGACAAGCTCATCCCCTACGTGCAGAAGTGCCACATGTGCCACCCGCACATCTCGGCGGGCAAGGCCAAGGTGCCCGCCTGCGTGAGCGCCTGCCCCATGGAGGCCCTCGTCTGGGGCAAGCGCGAGGACCTGATCAAGGAAGCCTGGAGCCGCATCACGGCCGTGCCGGGCAAGTACCTCCCCCACGTCTACGGCGAGACCGAAATGGGCGGCACCAACTGGATGTATATCTCCAACGTGCCCTTCGCCCAGATCGGCCTGCCCGAGAACCTGGGCAAGACCCCCGCTCCGGAGATGACCTCCGGCGCGCTGGGCCTGGTGCCCCTGGTGGCCTGCCTCTGGCCCGTGCTGCTTGGCGGCATCTGGCAGATCACCAAGTGGAAGGACAAGAAGGCCGAAGACGAAAAAATGAAAGCCGTTGCCGAAGCCGTCGCCGCCGAGCGGGCCAAGGCCGGGAAATAGGGGGCCGACCATGAGCCAGCATAACCACGCTGAACCGGTCATCCTGCCTCCGGCCGGAGCCTGGGGCGTCATCAAGAGTCTTATGAACCCCGCCACCTACCTCCAGTTCGTCAAGGAGCACCCGATCCTTTCGGCGATCTTCGTGGTGGGCGTTGCGGTCACCATCAACCGCTTCTTCATCGGCGGCCTGGCGGCGACCACCAACCTGGACAACAACAACCCCTGGGGCATCTGGATCAGCTTCGACCTGCTCTGCGGCGTCGCGCTCGCGGCCGGCGGCTACACCACCACCGCAGCCGCGCTGATCTTCAACATCAAGGGCTTCCGCACCGCCGTGAAGCCCGCGATCCTCACGGCGTTCCTGGGCTACGCCTTCGTCGTGTACGCCCTGCTCTACGACGTGGGCCAGCCCTGGAAGCTGCCCTACCCGGTGTTCGTCTCCCAGGGCACCAGCTCCGTGCTCTTCGAAGTGGGCCTGTGCGTCATGCTGTACGTCACGGTGCTCGCCATCGAGTGGCTGCCCAACTTCACCGACTGGGTGGGCTGGCAGAAGATCAGCCACATCATCCACAAGTGCACCATCGCCCTGACCATCATGGGCATCGTGCTCTCCACCATGCACCAGTCCTCGCTGGGCATGCTCTACCTGATCGCGCCCAGCAAGATGCACCCGCTGTGGTACACCTCGCACCTGCCGCTGCAGTTCTTCATCTCCTCGATGGTCGCGGGCATGTCCATGGTCATCTTCGAGGGCACGATCTCGCACCACTACATGCACTCGCGCATGAGCGCCGAGTACAATCGCGACCATGACGGCGTGCTGTTCATGTTCGCCAAGGCCTGCTCCATCGTGCTCTTCGGCTACTTCTTCATGAAGTGGGTTCCCATTGCCGGAGAACACAAGTGGGCCTACCTCTTCGACGGCAAGTTTGCCCTGATGTGGTGGGCCGAGATGCTGGGCTTCGTCGCGCTGCCCTGCTTCCTCTACGCCGTGGGCTACCGCTCGAAGAACACCGGGACCATCAAGGCGGCCGCCACGATCTCCGTGCTGGGCATCGTGTTCAACCGCTTCAACGTCTCCTGGTTCGCCTTCAACATCAACCTGGCCCCCGAGCAGCGCTACATGCCCTCGGTCCAGGAGATCATCGTCTCGGTGTTCGTGGTCACGCTGATCATCCTGTGCTTCCGCTTCATCTCGAAGTACATGGCCATCTTCTCCGACCACCCGGCCTACAAGGACCACCACTAAGCGAGGAGAAAGAAGATGGAATTCCACGTCTATCACGACCAGATGGTCTTCGCCAAAGCGGCGGCCTACATCCTGATGGCCATCGCGCTCGCCTGCGCGGTGGGCTGGTGGAAGTTCCTCACGGGCAAGGAGCCCAAGGACGACAACCACCACTAGGCCGCACCCGCGACGTCTAGCCGGGGCCGCGAAGCGCACGCTTCGCGGCCCTTTTCTCGTTCCGCGCCCGGCCGGGCGCTTGCGAACCAGACTCCGCGCGGATAGTATCGGCAGGCCGGTCAGACCGGCGCGCACGGACACCCCAATACCCTCCCCCAAGGAGCACCGATGCCCATCGCCGATCCCGTCTCCGATCTCGAGGCCATCTTCACCGCGGCCCTCGACCGCATCGACCCCTACAAGATGATCAAGAACCGCGTCCGGCTGGAGGGCCAGACCCTGGTGGTGGACATGGAGGACGTGGTCCGCCGCGTGGACCTCGCGCCCTTCGCGCGCATCATCGTGCTGGGCGGGGGCAAGGCCTCGGCGCGCATGGCCAGGGCCTTCGAGGAGATCCTGGGCGACAGGCTTTCCGGCGGGCTGGTGGTGGTCAAGTACGGCCACACGGACGAACTGAAGAAGATCGAGCAGATGGAGTCGGGCCACCCCGTGCCCGACGAGAACGGCGTTGCCGCCGCGAGCAGGCTGGCCGGGATGGCCAGGGGCGCGGACGCCTCCACGCTGGTCATCACCTGCATCTCCGGAGGCGGCTCGGCGCTTCTGCCCGCGCCCATGACCTGCGAGGCGGCCGGTGAGCGCATCGAGCTGACGCTCGCGGACAAGCAGGCCACCACCCGGGCGCTTCTCGCCTGCGGGGCGGACATCGGCGAGATCAACTGCCTGCGCAAGCACCTCTCGGACCTGAAGGGCGGGCGCTTCCTCAAGCTCATGGCCCCGGCCAAAAGCCTGAACTTCATCCTCTCGGACGTGGTGGGCGACTGCCTCCAGACCATCGCCTCGGGCATCACCGTGGCCGACCAGGGCACCTTCGCCGACGCCATGGCCATCGTGCGCAAGTACGCCATCGCGGACAAGCTGCCGGAAAACGTGCTCAAGGTGCTCACGCTCGGCGAGCAGGGCCTGATCGAGGAAACGGTCAAGCCCGGGGACCCGGCCATCGCCCTGGCCGACAACATCCTCATCGGCACCAACCACGCGGCCATGATGGCCGCTGCGGACAAGGCCCGGGAGAAGGGCTACAACGTCTCGCCGCTGACCTGCCTGCTCACGGGCGAGGCGCGCGAGGCCGCCAAGTTCCAGGCCGGCATCGCCCGCGACGTGCGCCGCTCCGGCATGCTGGTGCCCAAGCCCGCCTGCGTGCTCCTGGGCGGGGAGACCGTGGTCACGCTCACCGGGCCGGGCAAGGGCGGCCGCAACCAGGAGATGGCCCTGGCCTTTTTGGCCGAGATGGACAAGGACCCCGAGTCCGGCAGGGACATTTACTACCTCTCGGCCTCCACCGACGGCTCGGACGGCCCCACGGACGCGGCCGGGGCCTTCGCCACGCCCGAACTCCTGCGCGAGGCGCGCGAAAGGGGCCTCTCCATGACGCGCGCCCTGGCCGAGAACGACTCCTATCATTTCTTCGAGGAACTGGGCGGGCTCTACAAGACCGGCCCCACCATGACCAACGTCTGCGACCTGCACATGATCCTGGTGATATAGCTTGACAAGAATGCACATAAGAGAGGATTTTGCCTCGTTTCCGACACAATCAAACGTCCTGGAGGACCGCATGACCAGAGTCGTGATGCTCCTGGCCCTGCTCTTGGCTTTCGCCGCGCCGGCGATGGCCGACCCCGTGGCCAGCCCCGTTCCCATCGGCATCGCCGTGGCCACCACCAGCAACGTCGCCCTGTTCGGCGAAGAGCAGATGAACGGCGCGAAAATCGCCGAGGCCTACTTCAACGCCCAGAACGGCATCAACGGCACTCCCATCAAGCTGGTCTACCAGGACACCGCCGGCGACGAGGCCGGCGCGGTGAACGCCTTCCAGAGCCTGATCACCGCCAAGGTGGTGAGCATCATCGGCCCCACCCTGTCCCAGCAGGCCTTTGCGGCCTGCCCCATCGCGGACCGCGCCAAGGTGCCCGTGATCGGGCCCTCCACCACCGCCAAGGGCATCCCCCAGATCGGCGAGTTCGTGGGCCGCATCTCCGCCCCCATGACCGACGTGGCCCCCAACTCCCTGAAGAAGGCCATGGCGCTCAATCCCAACATCAAGCGCGTGGTGGTGATGTACGCCCAGAACGACGCCTTCTCCACCTCGGAGACCGGCATCTTCCAGGAAGCCATCAAGGGCCTGGGGCTCGAGGTCGTCACCATCCAGAAGTTCCAGACCACCGACACCGACTTCACCACCCAGGTCACCGCCGTGCTCGGCGCCAACGCCGACCTGTTGGTCATCTCCGGCCTCGCCGCCGACGGCGGCAACCTGGTGAAGCAGCTCAGGCAGCTGGGCTACAAGGGCCTCATCGTCGGCGGCAACGGCTTCAACTCCACCAACATGTTCCCCGTGTGCGGCGCCCTGTGCGAGGGCATCCTGGTGGCCCAGGCCTACAGCCCGCAGGCCGACAACCCCACCAACAAGGCCTTCGTGGCCAAGTTCGAGGAAGCCTACAAGAAGACTCCGCCGCAGTTCGCCGCCCAGGCCTTCACCGCCGTGCAGGTCGTGGTCGAGTCGCTCAGGAAGATCGAGAAGGACACCGGCAAGAAGATAACGGACATGGACCTGGCCGAAGTGCGCGTGGCCCTGAACAAGGCCCTGCGCACCGGTTCCTTCGTCACCCCGGTGGGCGAGATCACCCTGACCCCCGAAGGCGAGGTCGTCCAGAAGCAGTTCTACGTCTCCACCGTCAAGATGAACCCCGACGGCAAGACCGGGGCTTTCGTCCTGACGAAGTAGTCTTGACGGGGGCGGGCCCAGTGCCCGCCCCACGTCTTTCCCGGCCGAGAGGGCGGGAGGGAGCTCTCCGGCGCGCGCGGCAAGCGGGCGGCGGAAAGCGCGCGGCAAGAGGCGGCCCCCGGAGCGCCCGCTCCCCGGCCGCGCGGCGCCGGCATGTCCGCGCCGCGCAGGCCCTGCAACGGTTCGACACATTCGGCCAGTTATGTCCCTAGCCTGGTTTCTTCAGAATTTCCTCAACGGGCTCTCCATCGGCAGCGTCTACGCCGTGTTCGCCCTGGGCTACACGCTGGTGTTCTCCATCCTGGGGATCATCAACTTCGCCCATGGCGCGGTGTTCACCCTCGGGGCCTACCTCACCTACGTGCTGGCCGTGGGCCAGTTCGGCTTGAACGGCCTGCTGGCCGGGGTGAGCCTGCCCTTCAAGCTGCCCTTCGTGCTGGCCCTGGTGGTGGGCGCGGCCCTGTCCGGCCTCGCCGGGATGGCCGTGGAGCGCCTGGCCTTCAGGCCGCTGCGCAGGCGCGGGGCGGACGCCCTGCTGGCCCTGGTGTCGAGCCTCGGCGTGGCGCTCATCCTCGTGAACCTGATCCAGTACCTCTTCGGGGCGGAGATCTACTCCTTCCCGCCGGACGTGTTCGGCTCGCTGCCCGCGGCCATGATCTTCAAGGTCGGGGACAAGCTGGTGGCCGTGCGCACGGTGCAGGTGATCCTCCTGGGGGTGAGCTTCGTGATGCTCGGGCTCCTGGTGTGGTTCATCCAGTTCACCAAGCAGGGCAAGGCCCTGCGCGCCACGGCCGAGAACCCGGACACCGCCAGCCTCTTGGGCATCGGGGTGGACACGTTCATCCTGGGCACGTTCTTCATCTCGGGCATCCTCGGCGGCATGTCGGGCACGCTCATCGGCGTGAGCTTCGGCCTGGCCGGGCCGTACTTCGGCGTGGCCTACGGCCTGAAGGCCCTGGCCGTGATCGTGCTGGGCGGGCTGGGCTCGATTCCCGGCGCGGTGGCTGGCGGGCTGGTGATCGGCCTGGCCGAGGCCTTCCTGCCGCCGGACATGTCCTCCTACAAGGAGGCAGTGGCCTACGTGCTCCTGTTCGTCATCCTGCTGGTCAGGCCCCAGGGCCTCTTGGGCAAAAACGTGGAGCAGAAGGTGTAGCCGATGGAAGACTTCATCTCGCGCTACGGCTTTCTCTTCGTCACGGTGATCCAGCAGGCGCTTCTCGGCCTCAGCCTCTACTTCCCGCTCATGGCCGGGCAGCTGTCGCTTGCGAGCATCGGGTTCTACGCCCTGGGCGGCTACGTGGCGGCCATCGTGGGCACGCACCCGGACCTGGCCCCCCTGCGCGACTCCCTGGGCTACCTCATCTACCCCCTGGAGTGGCTGACCGCCCTGGTGATCTCGGTGCTTTTGGGGCTCGGGCTCGGGTTTCCGGCGCTTCGGCTCCGGGGCATCTACCTAGCGCTGGCCACCATCGCCTTCGTGCAGGTGCTTGGCGTGGTGGTGCTGAACATGCCCGTCGCGGGCGGGGCCGTGGGCATCTTCGGCATTCCCCAGCCCTTCGAGAGCAGGCTCGCCTACTTCTGGTTCTTCGGCCCCCTGTTCGCGCTGGCCGTGTTCTTCATCTGGAGGCTCGAGCGCTCGGGCCTCGGCAGGCTCTTCTTCTCCATCCGCGAGGACGAGCTGGCCGCGCGGGCCATGGGCGTGAACGTCACCTGGCGCAAGGTGCAGGCCTTCGTCATCGGCTGCGCCCTGGCGGGCGTGGTCGGGGCCATGAGCGCGCCCTTCCTGAACACCTGGAACGCGCGCCAGGGCACCTTCGACGCGGCCGTGGCCTGCCTGGCCTACGTGCTCATCGGGGGCTCGCGCTCCAAGTGGGGCGCGCTCCTCGGCGCGGCCCTGCTGGTCAGCCTGCCGGAGCTGCTGCGCCCGCTCAAGGATTCGCGCATGATCCTAAACGGCCTGGTTCTGGTGCTGGCGTGCGTGTACATGCCGCGCGGCATCGTCGGCCTCTTCTCCAGGAGCAAGCCGTGAGCGCCGTGCTGAAAGTCGAGAACCTCTCCAAGAGCTTCGGCGGCCTGATGGCCGTCATGGGCGTGGAGTTCGAGGTGGCCGAGGGCGAGATCTTCGGCCTGATCGGCCCCAACGGGGCGGGCAAGACCACGCTCTTCAACATGCTCACCGGGCTCACCCGGCCGAGCTCGGGCCGGGTGGTGTTCCAGGGCAGGGACATCACCGGGCTGGACCCGGCCGAGATCGCGCTTCTGGGCATGGCCCGCACCTTCCAGAACATCCGCCTCTTCGGCGGGCTCTCCGTGCTGGACAACGTGCGCGTGCCCCTGCACGCCAGGGGCGGGGTGGGGCTGTGGCCCAGCGTGCTGGGCACGGGCTCCTCGCGCGAGCACGAGCGCGAGGCCCTAGAGAAGGCGCGCGGGCTGGTCGAGCTGGTCGGGCTCAGGGACCGCGCCGACGCGCCGGCCGCGAGCCTGCCCTACGGCGCGCGCCGCCGCCTGGAGATCGCCCGCGCTCTCGCGCTCTCGCCCAGACTCCTGCTCCTGGACGAACCGGCCGCCGGCATGAACCCGGCCGAGAAGGTCGACCTGGCGCGCTTCATCCGCGACATCCGCGACCGCTTCGAGCTGACGGTGGTCTTCATCGAGCACAACGTGCCCATGGTCATGGGCCTGTGCCGCAGCGTGGCCGTGCTCAACTTCGGCGAGCTCATCGCCAAGGGCACTCCGGACGAGGTGCAGTGCGACCCGGCCGTGGTGGAGGCCTACCTGGGCCAGGGCGAATCCGAAACCGGCCATGGAGAGACGGCATGCTTGAGCTGAACCGGGTCACGCTGGCCTACGGGCCCGTGGTGGCCGTGCGCGACGCCTCCATCAGGGTGGAGCAGGGCGAGATAGTCACGCTCATCGGGGCCAACGGCGCGGGCAAGACCACCATCCTGCGCGCCATCTCGCGCCTGGTGCACCCGCGCGAGGGCTCCATCTCCTTCATGGGGCGCGACCTCTCCGGGCTCACCCCGGACAAGGTGGTCCGCCTGGGCCTGGCCCACTGCCCCGAGGGCCGCCAGGTGCTCGCGCGCCAGAGCGTGCGCGACAACCTGGAGCTGGGCGCGTACGTGCGCTCGGACGCCTCCGGCGTGCGCAAGGACCTGGAGCGCGCCTACGCGCTTTTCCCGCGCCTCAAGGAGCGCGAGAACCAGCTGGCTGGCACGCTCTCCGGCGGCGAGCAGCAGATGCTGGCCATCGCCAGGGCCATGATGTGCCGCCCGAAGCTTCTGCTCATGGACGAGCCGAGCCTGGGCCTGGCCCCGATCATCGTCCAGGAGATCTTCCAGATCATCAAGGATTTGAACGCCGACGGCGTGACCATCCTGCTCGTGGAGCAGAACGCCAACCTGGCCATGAAGACCGCCAACCGCGCCTACGTGCTGGAGGCCGGGGCCATCGTGGCCGAGGGCGACGCCAGGGAGCTGGCCGGGGACGAACGCGTGAAGAAGGCGTACCTGGGCTAGCGCGCCGGGCAGGTGGAAAAAACACCTGGACAGCCCGGGGCCAAATCATTAGGGACTTTTTTCTCGAGCGCATACCGCCAGGAGGATACACCCATGGCTCACAAGAAGATCGAACGCAAGAAAGAGCTGGACCGCCGCCGCAAGCGCCGCCAGGAGCGCCTGAAGGAGCGCGTGCGCGCCGCCAAGGCCGCCAAGAAGTCCTAGAGCCCGCGCAGCTCTCCAGCCAATTCCACCGGACCATTTGACAACCGGCAGCCCTGGTCATATTTCCGGGGCTGTTACTATTTGCGTTGTCGAGGAGGAAGCCATGCCCATCTACGAATACCGCTGCCAGGAATGCCAGCAGACGTTCGAGGAGTGGCAGAAGGACTTCGCCGAACGCCAGGTCCCCTGCCCCGTGTGCGGGGGCAAGGCGGAGCGGCTCATTTCCAGCACGTCCTTCGTCCTGAAGGGCGGCGGCTGGTATTCCGATCTGTACTCCAAGCCGTCGTCCTCCGGCTCCGACGCCGGGACGTCGTCGTCCACGCCCGCCCCCAAGGCGGAGGCGGCTCCGGCCGCCGCGCCCGCCGCCGGTTCATCCGGGGGTTCGGCCAATTGAACACGGCCCCGCAAGGCAGCTTCGGCTGCCTTGCTTGTTTACAAGGCCCGGCAGCGGGCGCAGCAACCAACCTCACCACATGATAGACCGCTACACCCGCCCGGAAATGGGCAGGCTCTGGAGCCTGGAGAACAGGTTCAGGGTCTGGCTGGAAGTGGAGCTCGCCGTCTGCGAGGCCTGGCACGCCATGGGCCGCATCCCGGCCCAGGACATGGAGACCATCCGCGCCAAGGCGGACATCGACGTGGAGCGCATCCTGGAGATCGAGGAGCGCACCCGCCACGACGTCATCGCCTTCCTGACCAACGTGGAGGAGCTCGTCGGGCCTTCGGCGCGCTTCATCCACCTGGGCTGCACCAGCTCCGACATCGTGGACACGGCCAACGGCGTGCTGCTCATGCGCGCGGGCCGGATGATCGTCGCGGGCGTGGACAAGTTGCTTGACGTGCTGAAGGACATGGCCACGGCCCACAAGGGCAGGCTGTGCATGGGCCGCACCCACGGCATCCACGCCGAGCCCACCACGTTCGGGCTGAAGATGGCGGTCTTCTACGCCGAGTTCTCCCGCCACCGCGAGCGCGTGGCCAGGGCCACGGACAACGTGGCCGTGGGCAAGATCTCGGGCGCCGTGGGCACCTACGCCTACCTCTCCCCCGAAGTGGAAGAGAAGACCTGCGCCATCCTGGGGCTCACGCCCGACCCCATCTCCACCCAGATCGTGCAGCGCGACAGACACGCCGAGTTCTTCACGTCGCTCGCGCTCCTGGGCGGCGGCATCGAGCGGCTCTGCGTGGAGCTCCGCCACCTGCAGCGCACCGAGGTGCTCGAGGTGGAGGAGGGCTTCGGCAAGGGTCAGAAGGGCTCTTCGGCCATGCCCCACAAGAAGAACCCCATCTCGGCAGAGAACCTGGCCGGGCTTTCCAGGCTTCTGCGTACCAACTCCCTGGCCTCCATGGAGAACATGGCCCTGTGGCACGAGCGCGACATCTCGCACTCCTCGGTGGAGCGCGTGATCATGCCAGATTCCACCATCCTGGCCGACTACATGCTGCACAGGCTCGCCGGGCTTCTCTCCGGGCTTCGGATCATCCCGGAGAACATGGAGCGCAACCTCTGGGGCTCCTACGGGCTCTTCTTCTCCCAGGCCGTGCTCCTGGCGCTCATCGACGAGGCCGGAATGGACCGACAGAAGGCCTATGAAGCGGTGCAGGCCGTGGCCATGCGCTGCTGGACGGAAAAAAAGCTCTTTCCCGATGAAGTGCGCCGTGATACGGCCATCGCCAACGCGCTTGGAGTTGAAAAACTCGATGAGCTGTTCAATCCGGCCAACTTCCTGAAACAGGAACAGGCCATCTACGAAAGGGTGTTCGGGGCGTGAAACAAAGGCTTGCGCGTATCATACTTGAGAAGTCCTACCGCGAGGGCGATTTTCTGCTCACCTCCGGACGGCGAAGCGACTATTATTTCGACTGCAAGCCCACGGCGCTGCATCCCGAAGGTTCCTTTCTCATCGGTTCCATCTTCTGCGAAATGCTCTCGAGCATCGACGTGCAGGGCGTGGGCGGCATGACCCTCGGCGCGGACCCGCTGGTCAGCGCCGTGACCGTGATGTCCTTCATCGGCAAGCGGCCGCTGCCCGGGTTCATCGTGCGCAAGCAGTCCAAGGGCCACGGCACCAACCAGTACCTCGAAGGGCTCGGAAACTTCAAACAGGGCGACAAGGTGGCCATGCTCGAAGACGTGGTCACCACCGGCGGAACGCTCCTCAAGGCCTGCGAGCGCGTGCGCGACGCAGGGCTCGAGATCGTGGCCGTGCTCGCCGTGCTCGACCGCCAGGAAGGGGGCCGGGAAAACCTGGCCGCCGCAGGATACGACCTGAAGGCGATCTTCACTCGCGCCGACCTGGTCGCGGCCAAGGGGAGTTGAAAACCTTCAAGACCACCGTCGACTCATGGAGGAGCCGGACCGTGGACTCGCCACTTTCCAAAAAGTCCGCCTTGGGATTCTTTCTCGCTGCAGTGTTGTTCTGGGCCTGTCCGGCCCTCGCCGCCGATTTGGGCTGGTCCGCGGACTTGCGGGCCGACCCGTACGGTCCGCAGCGCTTCCTGGCCGTGGACAAGTCCTCCCAGACGTTCTGGTTCTTCGAGCAGAAGAGCCCGCTGCAGGCCATCAAGCAGCTGCCCTGCACCACCGGGCAGGAGCCCGGCACCAAGTGGCGCGAGGGCGACCTGAAGACCCCCGAAGGCGTCTACTTCATCAAGGAGCGCATCAACGGCGGCCTGGATTTCGGCCTGTACGGCGACCTGGCCTTCACGCTCAACTACCCCAACCCCATCGACGTCATCAACGGCCGCAAGGGCTCGGGGATCTGGATCCACGGCCGGGGCAAGCCCATCACTCCCATGGAGAGCAGGGGTTGCGTGGCGCTGAACAACCCCGACATCAAGGAACTCGACCCGCAGTTCACCAAGCGCGTCCTGCCCGTGGTCATCGCCAACGAGGTGCACTGGTCCAAGGACGTGCCCCAGGCTTCCCGGGAGGCCAAGGAGGTCGTGGCCGCCACCCTGGAGTGGGCCAAGGCCTGGTCGCGCAAGTCAGAGGACTTCTTCGCCTTCCACGACGCCCAGAAATACGCCGTGTCCACGGCCGAGCCCTTCGAGGCCTTCCGGGGCCAGAAGCGCCAGCTCTTCTCCAAGCTGCCCTGGATCCACGTGCTCCTGGACGACGTGCGCGCCGTGCAGGGCCCGGACTACTGGGTGACCTACTTCGGCCAGCTCTACCGCTCGCCCGCGCTCACCAGCGAGGGCGTGAAGCGCCTGTACTGGCAGAAGAACGCCGAGGGCCGCTTCGTGGTGGTGGGCGTGGAGTACGTGGAGACGACCCTGGGCCTCGAGGCCAAGTACCTCGACCGCGTCCGCCCCGACGTGCTCAAGGCCGTGGAGGCCTGGAGGCAGGCCTGGGAGAAGGGCCGCCTGGCCGAGTACATGCAGTTCTACGGCGAGAACGCCGTGCAGGGCGACCGCAAGGGCAAGGGCTCCATCCAGGAGCAGAAGAAGCAGCTCTGGGCCGGGAACAAGGCCCCCAAGAAGGTGGGCGTCAAGGACCTGAAGGTCTCCCTGGTGCAGGAGGGCGTGCTGGTGCAGTTCGTCCAGGAGTACGCCAGCAAGGACGGGCTGAGCGACAAGGGCAAGAAGAAGCTCCTGTTCGGCCCCGCCGGCGAGGCCTGGGTCATCCTGGACGAGGACTGGAGCAAGATCTAGCATGGGACGCAAACCGGGTAAGCTCAACGTAATCTGGTTCCACGACGAGCAACCGGCCAAGCGCCTACGGCTTCGCCCGGGCTGGATCCGCGCTGTCAGTTACTTCCTCGTGCTGGCCGTGCTGGCCGCCACGGGCGGCATGTTCGCGGCCTACCAGTTCTGGACGCGCACCCAGGAGGCCCAGGGCGAGCGCCGCGAGGTGGAGAGAAGGCTCTCCGAGGCGCTTCTCAAACTTGAGCGCCTCCAGAACATCGAGAAGCTCCTCCAGACCTCCGACCAGAACGAGCTCCAGCAGCTGCTCGCGGGCCTCGGCCTGGAGCCCGCCGCGAGGCCGCAACTCGCCCAGGCCAAGAACTCCCCCAAGGAACCCCAGCCCAAGGACGCCCCCAAGGACAAGCCCGCGCCCCCGCCAGCCGAAAAGCCCGCCGGGTTCGACCTCTCCGAGGTCATGGGCAAGGTGGATTCGGGCCAGGTGGGCGTGGAGAACTTCAAGGGCCGCGTGGACGCCAAGGGCGCGCACTGCGCCTTCGACCTCTCCAACCTCCAGCCCCAGCCCCTGGCCGGAAGCGGACAGCTCCTGGCCGTCACGCGCGACGGCGCGCTCTCCCCGCTCCAGACCGGCAAGGACGAGCTCAATTTCAGCATCCAGCGCTTCAAGCAGGTCACGGCCCAGGCCCAGCTGCCCAAGGGCGTCGACCCCGCCTCGGTCTTCGGCTTCAGGCTCGTGCTCGCCAACTCCTCGGGTAAAACCATCTTCAGCGAGACCTACCCCCTTGCGCCGCAGCAGTAGCCTGGCGCTTTCGCTGGCGCTCCTCGCGCTGCTCACGGCCGCCCCGGCCCTTGCCGAGGTGCACACGTTCTTCCCGGGCACGCAGTACGCCCTGGACGTGCACTTCCTGAAGGGCGAGCAGCCCGGGCCCACGGTGATGGTCCAGGGCGGCATCCAGGGCGACGAGGCGGGCGGCTTCCTCACCGCCCAGGTGCTCACCCGGGCCAAGGTCGCGCGCGGCACCGTCATCGTCGTGCCCCGGGCCAACCCGCCCTCCATCCACGAGCGCAGGCGCCAGATCAACGTGGACCTGAACCGCCGCTTCGACAAGGATTACAACGAATTCTACGAGGACCGCCTGGCCAGGGTGATCCGCTACCTCGTTTCCCAGAGCCAGGCCCTCATCCACCTGCACGAGGGCTCCGGCTTCTACAGCCCCCAGCGCGTGAGCGACCTGCGCGGCCCGCACCGCTACGGCCAGTCCGTGATCATCGACGCCAGCTCGCGCAAGGGCGCCCTGGACCTCGAACGCGGCGTGCGCCAGACCCTCGAGCGGCTCAACGCCAACGTGAAGCCCAAGGACTGGTGCTTCCAGGTGTTCAACATGGACACCTTCAACGACCGCTCCCGCTACCTGGAGCAGCGCAAGTCCCTGACCTACTACGCGCTCTCGAACGTGGGCATCCCGGCCCTGGCCGTGGAGGTGAGCAAGAACATCCCTGACCTGTCCTGGAAGGTCTCCCAGCAGCTCCAGGTCACCGTGGCCTTCCTGCGCCACTTCGGCGTGGAGCTCGAAGCGCCGCGCCTCACCGCCGAGGACCTCAAGGCCTACCCCAGCCGCAACATCAAGGTGCTGGTGAACGGCAGGGAACTCACCCCGGACACCAAGCGCCTGAAGCTCGACCCGGGCAAGCCCCTGGACGTGCGCTGCGAGGTGGCCCGCGACAAGCCCGACCTGAGCCCCGTGCCCGCCGTGTTCGCCTCGGACCGCCCGGGCTTCAACCTGGCCAAGGCCCCGCGCCTGCCGCTCTCGCCCTTCACGGGCCTGGACGTGCGCGCCGACGGCGTGGTGCTGGCCAAGGCCGCCCTGGAATGGAACGGCGACTGGCCCGCCACCGAGAAATCGGCCACGCCGCGCTTCGCGTGCTGGCTGGGCGGGGAGCTGAAGCTCGTGCCCGCCGGAGGCGAACTGGAGGCCGTGCAGGGCGACCAGCTGGTGCTCGAAGGCATCTGGGGCAGCAAAAAGGACGAGGTGCTGAACCTCAAGGGCTACGTCACCCGCGTGGGCAAGAACGACGGGCAGGACGCCGGGCAGGAGATCATCCTCGACCCCAAGAGCTTCATCCCCAAGTTCGTCACACCCCTCGAAAGCGGCGATTACCGCTACGAGGTGGTGCGCGAGACCCCGGGCGAGCCCGAGACCAAATTCACCATCCACGTCCGGCCCCGGCAGGTGCGCGACCTGGTGCTCGCCGCGGGCGACGGGCGCGAGCTCGTGCTGCCCTGGGACGCGGGCAAGCCGCTCAGGCTCGCCCCAGGGCGCTACACGCTCAAGGACGTGCGCTCCAACGGCCCCTCGGGCATGGTCCAGCTCTTCGCCGGGCGTTTCCCGGTGCGCCAGGGCCAGAGCTTCACCGTGGCCGACAAGGACCAGATCGTCATCCGCCAGGCCACTACCTTCGCCGAAATCGGCGCCATGCTCGTGGCAGGGACCACGGCCGTGTCCCTGGCCGAACTCGGCTCCTCGGGCGGCGGCGGGGGATTCTAAGGCCAAGGCGGGGCGCTGCCCCGCACCCCGGCGACGGCTTCGCCCTCGACCCACCAGGGCGCTGCCCTGGACCCGCTGGGGGCAGATGCCTGCCCCCAGACCCCGGCGATTCGCTTCGCGGGCTTCACCATCACCATGAAATATGGCCGCCCTCCTGGCTGGAAGCGCGCTTCCAGCCAGGAGGGCGGCCTAGTATCATGCAACCGGTGACCTGCGCGAAGCTATAGAGGGTGCAGGGGGATCATCCCCCTGCCGGGTCAAGGGCGGAGCCCTTGCGGGGTTCGGGGCAGCGCCCCGATTCCCCTTTCGTCACTACATGGCCCGCGAGCGCGCCCAACTCTCCAGGTTGTTGGCGTCGAGCGCGCCGGAGATGGAGTCCACGGCCTTGCCGTTCTTGAAGAGGATCAGGGTGGGCACGCTGCGGATGCCCATCTGCGCGGCCAGCACCTGCTCGGTCTCGGTGTTCACCTTGGCGGCGCGGATTTCGGGCTCCAGGCGTCTGGCGACCTCCTCGTAGGCGTTGGCCATCATCCGGCACGGCCCGCACCACGGGGCCCAGAAGTCCACGAGCAGAGGCACGTCCGTGTCCTGGACGTGCTTGGCGAAGGTCTGTTCGGTGAGTTCCACGGGCTTTCGCGGGAAAAGCTCCCCGTGGCACTTGCCGCAGGAGGCCTCCAGCTCGCGGCCGGGAACCACGCGGTTTCGCGTGTGGCAGTGGGGGCAGGTGACCTTTCTCGTATCGGGCATGCGCGGCTCCTGGTTGAATTCGGGTTCAAGAGTCCATACTATTTCTTTTTCCGCTTTTGTCGAGGAGAGCCCATGTTTTTCGTCAACCTGACCTTGCGCGCCGTGAAGCGCGACCCGCGAACGCTCGCGGAGTTCCTTTCGCGCGGCGTGAACCCGGAACTGGGCCTGGACCCGGTGCTCATGGACATGGTGGACATGGCCTGGCACCGGGAAATGGCCGCGCGCCTGGCGGGCGAGGGGCTGGCCTGCTCGCTGCACCTGCCGTTCTTCGACCTCCAGCCCGGCAGCGCGGACAACCTCGTGCGCCAGGCCAGCCGCGACCGGCTGGTCAAGGCCATGGAAGTGGCCCAGGTGTATGCGCCGGCGCACCTGGTGGGGCACGTGAAGTACGACCATCTGCTCTACATGCGCAGCTACGGGGATTGGCTGGAGAGGGCGCTTTCGACCTGGAACGCCGTGCTGGAGGCATGGCCGGGACATCCCCCCCTGTACCTGGAGAACACCTTCGAGCCCGACCCGGCCACGGTCGCGGGCGTGGTGGAGGCGCTTCGGAAGGAGCATGGAGAGGGCGTGGGGTTGTGCCTGGACGTGGGCCACTGGCACAGCTTCGCCCAGGGCGTGGCGCGCGGGAACCTGGAGGCGTGGCTGGACAGTTTCGCCCCGCTCCTGTCGCACCTGCACCTGCACGACAACGACGGCAGCGCGGACCAGCACAAGGGGCTGGGGCAGGGGGCCATCCCGTGGGAGGCCTTCTTCGGGGGGCTGGCCGCCAGGGGGCTTACGCCGAGCGTCACCTTCGAGCCCCACACGCCCGAGGCCTTCCACGCGGCCATGGACTACGTGCGCGAGCGGCCCGAGTGGTTCTCGCCGCTTGGCGTGAAAGCGCCTTCCAGGCGCGTCTGAGGGCGCAAGGCGGGGTTTGCCCGGATCAGCGCTTCAGGCGCTTCCAGATGCCGCCCTCGCCGATCGGGGCGGTGCTCCAGTTGCGCCAGATGGCCAGCACGCGAAGCCCGAAGGTGACGGCCACTGCCAGGAGCGCGGCCATGAGGGGCGGGAAGTCCGTGTATTTTTTCAGGGATACGTAGATCAGGCATCCTATCAGCGCGGCGAAGGCGTAGAACTGGCCCGGCTTGAAGACCATGGGCCGCTCTCCCGTGAACAGGTCGCGCAGCACGCCTCCTCCGCAGGCGTTGACCACCCCCACCAGCACGGCGGGCACGAAGCCCAGGCCCAGGCCCAGGGTCTTGTCCGCCCCGACCACGGCGTAGGCCCCCAGGGCCAGGGCGTCCACCCCGGCGATGAGCTTCCGCGAGACCTCGGCTCGCGCCCCGAAGGCCAGGCCCAGGGCGGCCGCGGCCGCCACGGCCCAGAGGTAGCGCTCGTCCAGCAGGATGGGGCTGATGCCGTTTTGCAGGAACACGCCGTCGCGCAGGAGCGCCCCACCCACGCCGGTGGCCAGGGCCAGGACCGTGAGCCCGATAAGGTCGAACTCGCGGCGGATGGCCTCGATGGCCCCGGTGATGGCCATGAGGAACACTGCGGCCAGGTCCAAAGCGATGGGGAGTTGGAAGGGCTGAGAGTCCATGGGTGCTCTCTGGCACCGAAAGCGTGCCAAGGCAAGGGCAAGCGCGGTTTCGTTGACTTCGGCGGCCTGTTTTCCCTATTGCTATGCCAAACATGGCATAGCAGGGGGAGATTCATGACCAGACGGATCTTGGCGTTTCTCGTCGCCGGGCTGCTGTTCCCGGTGCTGGCGTCGGCGGAAGTGAAGGTGGCGGAAGTCTACGGCGGCGGGCCCAAGGTGTTCACACTGGCCACGGGCAGCCCGGGGGAGCTGGGGCTCCTCAAGCTTTTGGGCGAGGCCTTCGGCGCGAAGGACGGGGCCACCCTCAAGTGGGTCAAGGCGGGCACTGGCGAGTCGCTGGGTTACCTCAAGGCCAAGGAGGTGGACATGGTCATGGTCCACGCCCCGGCCAAGGTGAACGAGGCCGTGAAGGACGGCTGGGCCGTGAAGAAGACGCTCATCGGCTCCAACGAGTTCTTCATCGTGGGGCCGGCGGCGGACCCGGCCGGGATCAAGTCCGTGAAGACGGCGGTGGATGCCTACAAGGCCATTGCGGCGGCCAAGGCCAAGTTCTTCTCGCGCGGGGACAACTCCGGCACGCACCAGAAGGAGATGGCCATCTGGAAGGCCGCCGGGATGGAGCCCTCGGGGCCGTGGTACGTGGTCACCAAGGACTTCATGACCGCCACGCTCAAGCGCGCCAACGACGAGGGCGGGTATTTCATGACCGACTCCTCCACGTGGGTGGCCGAGAAGAAGAACACGCCCAAGCTCGGGATACTCTTCCAGGGCGACAAGATGCTCGTGAACACCTACCACGCCCTGGCCCAGCCCAAGGGGGCGACCCCCGGGGCGGAGACCGCCGCCGCGTTCATCGATTTCGTGGCCTCCAAGGAAGGCCAGGACATCATCAGGGGCTTCGGCAAGGCCGAGTACGGCGAGGCGCTCTACAACGACGCGGCCTACGCCAAGAAGTACGACGACTGATCGCGGGATTCTTCGGCCGCCGCGCGTCCTGTTCCGTCCATCGCCGGGCGCGGCGCGGCTAGGACCGATTCGAAGACGATCCGTCGCCGCACTCCCCCCGGCGGCGGCCGGAACAGGACGCGCGGCCAGGACGGGCGAACTGTGAACGACGGGGAAAGAACAGCCGTGAAGCGGCCGGTAACGGCGCGAAGCTGAAAGCCGGGTCCAGGGGGAGGCTTCTCCCCCTGGCCGCCGGAGGCACTCTTGTAAAATTGCGATCCATCCTCCTGCCAGAGGTGATCGAAGCGGCCCGGACGGATTCTCGCCCCGTCCGGGCCGCTCTTGCCTTGCGGAGGCGTCAACCTTCCGGCGCGCCTAGCGTATGTACTGCGGCAGGTTGAGCATGAGGTCGCGCGTGAAGACGATCATCTTGTCCATGAGCCACGGAAAGGCCAGGATCAGGGCCACGAACATGGCCACGATCTTGGGCACGAAGGTCAGGGTGGCCTCCTGGATCTGGGTGGCGGCCTGGAGCACGGAGAGCACCACGCCCACCACCAGGCTCACGGCGAGCATGGGCAGCGAGAGCAAAAGCGTGATCTCGATGGCGGAGCGGGCGAATCCGATGACGGTATCAGGGGTCATGGGGCGTTACCTCACACGAAGCTGTTGACGAGGGATGCGGTCATGAGGCTCCAGCCGTCCACCATGACGAAGAGCAGGAGCTTGAAGGGCATGGACACCATGGCCGGGGGCAGCATCATCATGCCCATGGCCAGAAGGACGCTGGAGACCACCATGTCCAGCACCAGGAAGGGGATGTAGACCAGAAATCCGATGGTGAAGCCGGTCTTGAGCTCGCTGATCATGAAGGCGGCCGTGAGCATGATGGTGGGCACGTCCTCCTTGGTCTTGGGCTGCTCCATCTTGGTGATGGTGTAGAAGACGGAGAGGTCCTTCTCGCGGGTGTGCTTGAAGAGGAACGCGCGCAGGGGCACCTCGGCCTTCTTGGCCGCGTCGGTGAGGCCGATCTTCTCTTCCATGTAGGGGTTCAGGGCTTCGTCGTAGATCTGCTTGCCCGTGGGGTACATGATCACCACGGTCATGAAGATGGCCAGGCTGGCCATGATCTGGTTGGGCGGCATCTGGCCCGTGCCCATGGCCTGCCTGAGGAACGAGAAGACGACGATGATGCGCGTGAACGAGGTGCAGCAGAGGATGATGGACGGCGCCAGCGACAGCACCGTCAGCAGCATGAGGATTTCCAGGAGCGTGCTCACCTGCTGCGGCTGGTTCTGGCCAGCCGCGAGGTTGAGCGTGAACGTCGGCTCAGCCGCCTGGGCCAGGGCCGGAAGGGCCAGGGCCGCCAGGAGCGCCAGGGCGGCGGGCAGCCTTGTCGAGAGCGGCTTCGAAGTCGTTGTCGTCATCGGAAACGTCCACCTCTGTCAGCAGATTGATGCTCTGATCCGTGACCCCGAGCACCATGAGCTTATTCAAGAAGCGGACCACCATAATGTTCTTGCGCGGCCCCAGGGTGAGGTGGCCTTCGATGCGCATGCCGTGGGCCCTGGCCTGGCCCCCGAAGCCGAAGCGGGGGCCGTAGCGGCGAAGAATCCAGAACGCCACCAGGATGATGGCCAGGATGAGCAGCAGCCCGACCGCCATCTGGATGACGGCCCCGCCCATGTCCACCGAGGGCGGCGGAGGCGGGGGAGGGGTGATGGGGACGGTGAGCTCAGCCAAGCTGCTTCACCCTTTCGATGGGGCTTATGATGTCGGTCAGGCGCACGCCGAACTTCTCGTTGATGACCACGGCCTCGCCGCGCGCCACGAGCTTGCCGTTGACGTAGATCTCCAGCGGCTCGCCGGCCAGCTTGTTCAGCTCGATGACCGAGCCCTGGCCCAGTTGCAGGAGCTCGTTGATGAGGAGCTTGGTGCGCCCGAGCTCCGCCGAGACGTCCAGGGGGATGTCCAGGATGAAGTCCAGGTCGCGCCGTCCGGTCTCCGCGCGCGGGGCTTTGGCGTCCTGCGTCAAATCCTTGAACGCGGCGGTTTTGCTCTTGGCCGAGAGCTGGGCCTGTTCGCGCTCTTTCTTGACGGCGGTCTCTTCCTCGCCCGCCAGGGCGGCGGCCCACTGCTCGGCCAGGGCGTCGTCGCCGCCCCCGCCCGAGCCGCCCATGGCGCCCAGGGCCTGCTCGAAGGGGTCCACCGAGCCGGATTTGTCGTCGGATTCGAGGGCCGCGGCCCATTCCGCGGCGAGTTGGTCTTGATCGACATCGTCGGGGGCCATGGCAGCCTCCTCCACTTTAGAAATGGGTTTCTTCTTCCCGGATCACCTGGAAGGCCTTGTTGGACTTCACGGTTCCCGGGACTCCCCAGAATTTTTTCACGCCCTGCACCTCGGCCTTGAGCAGGTCCTCCACGTCGGTGTCCAGGAGGATGATGTCGCCCTCCTTGAGCGAAAGGAGTTGCCTGCCCGAGAGCTGGGTCTTGCCGAACTCCACCACCACCTCCACGGGCGTCTCCATGAGGCGCTCCTTGAAGCGGCTGATCCAGGCGTGGTCCACTTCCAGGCGCTCGGACTGGAAGGACGCGTACAGCTTGGAGCGGATGGGCTCGATGGTGGCGTAGGGCAGGCAGGCGATCATGGAGCCGATGGCGTTCTCCAGCTCCACCTCGAAGGTGACCACCACCACCACGTCGGACGGCGGCACGATGGCCGCGAATTGCGGGTTGATCTCGGAGCGGATCAACTCCACGTGCACCTCGTGCACGGGCCTCCAGGCGTCCTCCAGGTTGGCCAGGGCCAGGCGCACCACCTTGGCGATGATGGCCTGCTCGATGGGCGTGAAGTCGCGCCCTTCCACCTTGGGCTGGCTGCCCGCGCCGCCGAAGAAGTTCTCCACCAGGGCGAACACCAGGCGCGAGTCCACCACGAGGATGGCGTTGCCGCGCAGGGGGTCGAGCTTGAAGATGTTGATGGAGGTGGGCACGGGCAGGCTGCGCATGAAGTCGCCGAACTTGGACATGTCGATGGAGATCGGGTTCACGTCCACGCGCTTGCGCATGGCGTTGGCCATGGCGTTGGTGGCCAGGCGCGCGAAGCGGTCGTTGATGATCTCCAGGACGGGCATGCGCCCGCGGATGATGCGGTCCTGGTTGGAGAGGTCGAAGGGCACGATGCCCGAATCGTCCTCCAGGATTTCGGTCTCGGCCTCGAGCTCTCCGCCCGTGAGGCCGCGAAGTAGGGTATCGACCTCTTCCTGGCTCAGGATCTTGCTCATGCCCTGCCCCTACTGGATGACCCTGTCCGTGATGAACACCTGGCGCACGGAGCCCGGCCCCATGATCTGGTTCACCCGGTTCTGGAGTTCGGTGCGGAAGGCCAGCATGCCGTCCACGCTGGAGAGGTCCTCGCTGGTCTTGGACCACAGGAGCGTCAGGATGGCGTCCTTGACCCTGGCCTGGTATTTCTCGGTGAATTCGGCGGCCACGTGTTCGTCCTTGAAGTCGAACTCCACGGAGAGGCGCACGTAGCGCTTGCCGCCGGAGTCGGCCAGGTTGGTCACGATGCCCTGGATGGAAGTGACGGGCTTGTTCTTGTCGTCCTTCTTCTTCTCATCCTTTTTTTCTTCTTTCTTCTCTTCCTTCTTGGCGTCCTTCTTCTCCTCGGGCTTCTTCGCGCCTTCGGCCGGAGCCTGCTCGCTGGTCTCCTCGGCCGGGGGCGGCTTGAAGAACTTGATCCAGGCGTAGTATCCGCCGCCGCCCAGCGCGCCCAGGATCACCAGGAGGATGATGATCAGCAAGAGCTTGCTTTTCTTTTTCTTCGGGGCGCCTTCAGCGCCTTCTTCCTCGATCTTCTTGGCCATTGACCGGCTCCTCGCTTATTCTGGGGCCTCTCTGGGGCCGAAAAGGTCCGTCCCGACGCGAACCAGGGTCGCGCCTTCCTCCACGGCCTGCTCCAGGTCGTGGGACATGCCCATGGAAAGCTCGGGCATCGCGAGGCCCAAGCGCGCGGAAAGCTCCTCGCGCAGCTTCCTCGCCCGGGCGAAGAGCGGCCTGCCCGCCTCGGGGTTCTCGTCCCAGGGGGGCATGAGCATGAGCCCCCTCGGTTCGAGCCCGGGCAGCGCCGCCATGGCCTCGGCCAGGGGCAGGGCCTCGTCCAGGCCGCATCCGGCCTTGGCTTCCTCGCAGGCCAGGTTGACCTGCAGGAGCACGGGCTGGATCACGCCTTTCTCGACCGATTTTTTATGCAACATGCGGGCCAGCTCAAGCGAATCAACCGAGTGGATCAGTTCGAAGCGCCCCGCGACGTACTTGACCTTGTTCTTTTGCAGCCTGCCGATGAAGTGCCAGCGGAGCTTTTCGCCCTCCAACTCGTCCATCTTGGGCAGGGCCTCTTGCACGTAGGACTCGCCGAAGAGCGCCTGCCCGGCCCGGGCCAGGGCGGAAACCGCGTTCGCCGGGTGGGTCTTGGACACGGCCACCAGGGTCACGGAGGCCGGGTCGCGCCCGGCCCTGCGGCAGGCGGCCGAAATGCGGGCGCGCACGCGCTCCAGGCGCTCTTTCGGGCTCGTCGCGTCGATCATGGGCACGGGGTAACACAATCGGCGCGGATGGAAAACGATAACCGCCCGCGCCGCGCCGGAGGGCGGGGTTCAGTCGTCGCGCCTGGCGAAATGGTTCTGGTCCTTGCCGCAGTTCGGGCAACGCCACTCGGGCGGGAGCTTGTCGCCCGGCGTGCCCGGGGCCACGCCGCCCTTGGAGTCGCCCCGGCGCGGGTCGTAGGTGTAGCCGCAGGCCAGGCACAGATAGCGCACCCACTGCACTTCGGCGTCCGCCGCGTGCGTGCGCCCGGCCTCCACGGCCGCGATCACGAGAACGTCCTTCTTCATGGCTGTTTTCCTCCCAGAGGGGGTCTGCTATAGCAGACCGATGCGCGCCGCCTCAAGCTGGGCATTGCCCAAACTGCTGCCGTTCCTCGCCCCGTACCGGGGGCGTTTCTTCGCCGGGCTGGCCACCAACGCGGCCGCCCGCGCCTGCGACCTGGTGCCCATGGTCATCGTGGGCAAGGCCGTGGACGCCATCACGGCGGCCAAGTCCGGGCTCGCCCCGGGGGCCTCGGAGCTGGTCCTCTACGGCGCGGCCGTGCTGGCCTCCTTCGTGGCCCTGGCCGCGTTCCAGTCCGTGAGCGACTACTGCCTGGACTCGCTGGCCCAGCACGTGCGCCACGACCTGCGCGGCGCGCTCTACCGCCACCTTCAGCGACAGGATATGCACTTCTTCGAGGAGCGCCAGTCCGGGGACCTGTTGAACGTGGTCTCCTCGGACGTGGACAACCTGGAGAACTTCCTGGCCGACGCCACCACCTCGTCCATCAGGCTGGTGATCACCTTCGCGGGCACCTTCGCCGTGCTCTTCTGGATGGACTGGCGGCTCGCGCTTCTCCTGCTCATCCCCATGCCCGTGGCCATCGCGGCCGTGCGCACCTTTTCCACGCGCATCAGGCCGCGCTACCGCGAGGCCAGGAAGGCCGTGGGCCAGGTGGCCGCGATCATCGGCAACAACCTGCGCGGCATGGGCGTGATCCAGGCCTTCACCGCCGAGGAGGACCAGGCCTCGCGCGTGGAGGCCCAGTCCGCCCGCTACCGCGACGAGGCCCTCGGAGCGGTGGCGGCCAGGGCGCGCTTCATCCCGGTGCTCTACGCCGTGGCGGGCATGGCCTTCGCCCTCCTGATCGCGGGCGGCGGCTGGCTGACGCTTTCGGGAAACGGCCCCACGCTCGGCGACTACGCCACGTTCATCCTACTGGCCATGCGCCTCATCCTGCCGCTCTTCGTCTTCGGGATGCTCATCAACCAGTTCCAGCGTTCCGAGGCCTCGGCCGCGCGCATCTGGGGCGTCCTGTCGCTCACGCCCGCCATCGCGGACCGGCCCGGGGCCGCGCGCCTGGAAGAGGCCCCGGAAACGCTCGAATTCAGGGACGTGCGCTTCTCCTACCCGGACCGCGAGCCCGTGCTCAGGGGCGTGGGCTTCCGGCTCGAGCGCGGCAAGGTGCTCGGCGTGGTGGGGCCCACGGGCGCGGGCAAGTCCACGCTGGTGAAGCTCATGCTCAGGCACCTGGAGCCCGAGGGCGGGCAGGTGCTGCTGAACGGCAAGGACGTCTCGGCGTACACACTCGAGAGCTTCAGGCGGCGCATGGGGTATGTTTCGCAGGAGGCCTTCCTGTTCGCGGGCAGCGTGGCGGAGAACATCCGCCTGGGCACGCCCGAGGCGACGGACGCCATGGTGGAGGAGGCCGCGCGCGTGGCCGGGGCGCTCGAATTCATCCGCGAGCTGCCCCAGGGCTTCGACACCGCCATCGGAGAGGGCGGGGTGAAGCTCTCTGGCGGGCAGCGCCAGCGGGTGTCGCTGGCCCGGGCCGTGCTCAGGAACCCGGACATCCTGGTGCTGGACGAGGCCACCTCGGCCGTGGACACGCGCACCGAAGGCGTGATCCAGCACAACCTGCACGCCATGCGCGCCGGGCGCATGACCCTGGCCGTGGCGCACAGGCTCTCCACGGTGCGCCTGGCGGACGAGATCATCGTGCTGGTGGAGGGCGTTGTGGTGGAGCGCGGCCGCCACGAGGAGCTCCTGGCCCTTGGCGGCGTTTACGCCGGGCTGTGGGCCGTGCAGAGCGGGGAGGGCAGGCAGGCCGTGAAGGACGGCTAGCGCGGCGCGGGGCGCAGCGCCACGAACGAGGATTCGCCGGTGCGGCAGAGCACGTCGTAGGGGGCCAGGGCGGCCAGCAGGGGGAGGTCCTTGTTCTTCAGGGCGACGTATCCGACGTTGTAGCGGGCGAGCCCGTCTTGAAGCTCCCGGGGCGTGAGGCCTTTTTTGTAGAAGCGTTCGACGAAATCGACCCTGCCGTCATGGTCCGCGACCCAGTACACCGGGTGCGGGGACGCCACCACGGCGAACCCCTGGGCGGCTGCGAAAAGCGCCTCCTTCCTGGGCGTCAGCGCCGTGGGCCTGCCCTTCGCGGCCTGGGTCGGGCACCTGTAGAGGTCCTTGTCGCAATCCGCCGCGATCTCCCGCGCGTAGCTTCCGGCCGCCCCGCACGCGTACGCCGCGATCACGGCCATGGCGGCCCCGGCGCAAAGCCTCCCCTTCCAGGACATGCCCGCCACGAGCAGGGAAGCGAAATATGCGGCCAGCAGTTGGACGGCCAGGACGATCAGGATGAGCACGCGCGCCTGGCCGTACTGCCCCACGGCCACGGCCGCGAAGTAGACGCCCGCGGCCAGGACCACGCACGAAACGAGCGACCGCGCGAGCCCACGGGACCTTTTGAGCCCGAGCAGGGCGGCCGCGGACAAGGCCGCGACGGCCGCCGCCACGGGAAGGGCCGCGAAGACCGCGCTGTCCGTGTTGAAGGCGTTGGTCATGGGCTTGAGCAGGCCCAGGACCGGGTAGTAGGGCCAAACCATGGCCAGGGGCACGGCCGCCGCGAGCGGGAGCGCATAGCGCGCCAGGCGGCCGGGGAAGGTGGAAAAAGGCCGCGCGGGGCCGGCGAAGAGCAGGCAGAAATCGGCGATGGCGAAGATCACGAAGGTGGTCGGGTGCAGGAGGAGCATCAGCGCCCAGAGCACCGCCTTCAGGATGAGCGCCACGGCCCCGGGCCGCCCGTCGGCCGGGTTCGAGGCCAGGCAGAAAAATCCCAGGGCCGCCGCGAACAGCGATGGGTAGGGGGAGGTCAGCCTGAGCGCGTGGACGTTGAGGAACCCGCTCCAGACGAGCTTGCCCGGCGGCCACGCGAACAGGACGAAGAAAAGCGCGAGGGTGGGGAAGAAGGCGTTGCCCCCGGGGTACAGGCGGGTGAGCGCGAGCAGGAAGGCCCCGGCGAAAAGAATGAAATTGAAGGCCCCAGCCAGGCGCAGGACCGTTTCAGCAGGGGCGCCCAGGGCGTTCGTGACCCCGGCCAGGGCCAGGTGGAACGGGCTGAAGAAGGGGTGGGACGCGTCGACGGCCAGGAGGTGATGCCCGGGAGCGGCGGGGTGGGCGGCAAGCTCGTTGACCACGGCCAGGTGCTCCCAGTAGTCCGCCGCGCACGGCCAGCCGCCGCCGCGCTGGTCGGCCAGGAGCCACGCGAGCGTGAGCCCCGCGAGCAGCAGAGAGGGCAGCCAGCGCCATCGGGGGGAGTTCGATGCCATCCTGCCTCCGGGCGGGACCGGACATTGCGGACAGAAGTCCCCGGAACGCAAAGGACCGCGCCTTGAGTTACCTGCCGTCTACTGCTGGATCTTCCTGTACTTGCAGGTCTTCACCGGGCAGGCCAGGTGCTCGCCGTAGCGCTTGGACTGCTTCCTCACCAGGAGGGGAGAGTCGCACTCGGGGCACTTCTCCTCCACGGGCCAGTCCCACACGGCCATGTCGCACTGCGGGTACTTGGAACAGGAGTAGAAGAGCTTGCCGTAGCGCGAACTCTTCTCCACCAGTTCGCCGTCGCAGCCCTCGCGCGGGCATTTCACGCCCGTGGAGAAGGGCCGGGTGAACTTGCACTTGGGGTAGCCCGAGCAGGCGATGAACCGGCTGCCCGTGCGCGCCTTCTTGAGGTGCAGGTCCTTGCCGCACTGGGGGCAGACGCCCACCACCTCGGGCGGGGCCTCGGCGGGCTTTTCCGCGAACTGGTACTTGCCGTCCGCGTCGCGGGTGAAGTTCGAGGTGGACTTGCACTCGGGGTAGCCCGAGCAGGCCAGGAATTCGCCGGTGCGCCCGAACTTCACGAGCATGGGCTTGCCGCACTTGGGGCAGGCCAGGCCGGAGTCGATGACCTGCTTCTCCATCTCCTTGGAGGCCTTTTCCAGGGCCTGGTTGAACCCGCCCGCGAAGTCGGCCAGCAGGGCGTGCCAGTCCTTGCGGCCGTCGGCCACCTGGTCGAGGGCTTCCTCCATCCCGGCGGTGAAGCCCACGTCCATGATGGTCTGGAAGTGCTCGGAGAGCTGGTCGGACACGGTGACGCCGAGCTCCGTGGGGGCGAAGTGCTTCTCCTCCAGGCGGGCGTAGTCGCGGTCCAGCAGGGTGGAGATGATGGCCGCGTAGGTGGAGGGCCGCCCGATGCCCTTCTCCTCGAGTTCGCGCACGAGGGAGGCTTCGGTGTAGCGCGGGGGCGGCTGGGTGAACTTCTGCTCCTTGCGGATCTCCTGGAGCTTGAGCTCCTGGCCTTTTTCCAGCGGCGGCAGGGCCTTCTTGGCGGATTCGCTCTCCTCCTCGGCGTCCTGGCCGTAGACCTTGAGAAAGCCCGGGAAGAGCAGGCGCTCGCCCTTGGCCTTGAAGAGCGCGCGCCCGCACTCGATCTCGGCGGCCGTGTCCCAGAAGCGGGCGGCGGCCATCTGGGAGGCCACGAAGCGCTCCCAGATGAGCTTGTAGACCATGAACTGGTCCTTGGGCAGAAGCCCGGCCACGTCCTTGGGGGTGACGTTCACGTCGATGGGGCGGATGGCTTCGTGCGCGTCCTGGGCCCCGGCCTTGGCCTTGAAGACGCGGGCCTTCTCGGGATAGAAATCTTGGCCGAGCTGCTCCACGATGTAGGCCTTGGCCGCGTCGCGGGCCTCGTCGGCGATGCGCGTGGAGTCGGTACGCATGTAGGTGATGAGCGCGGCCGTGCCCCGGTCGCCCAGGTCCACGCCCTCGTAGAGCTTCTGGGCCGCGCCCATGGTCTTCTTGGCCGGGTAGCCCAGGCGCTGGTTGGCGGCCTGCTGGAGCGTGGAGGTGATGAAGGGCGGGGGAGGGGTCTTCTTGCGCTCCTTCTCGGCCACGGCGGCCACCGTGAAGGCCTTGCCCGTGAGCTCGTCGGCCAGGGCCTGGGCCGCCTCGGCGCTGCCGATGTGGGCCTTCTTGCCGTTGAGCTTGGCGAGCTCCGCCTCGAAGGGCGGTGGCGTCTTGGCCTCCAGGCGGGCGCGGAAGAGCCAGTACTCCTCCGGCTTGAAGGCCAGGCGCTCCTTCTCGCGGTCCACCACCATCTTGAGCGCCACGGACTGCACGCGCCCGGCGCTGATGCCCTTGCGCACCTTGCGCCACAGAAGCGGGGAAATCTTGTAGCCCACCAGCCTGTCCAGGATGCGCCTGGCCTGCTGGGACTCGAAGAGCTTGCCGTTGATCTCGCGCGGGTGCTCGAGCGCCTCGCGCACGGCCTTGGCCGTGATCTCGTTGAACTGGATGCGCCCGATGTTCGGGTTGGTGTCCTTGAGGATCTCGGCTATGTGCCAGGCAATGGCCTCGCCCTCGCGGTCCGGGTCGGGCGCGAGGTAGACGGTGCCTGCCTTGGAGGCGGCCTTGGTCAGCTGGTCCACGACCTTCTGCTTCCCCGGGATTACGCCGTACTGGGGCTCGAAGCCGTTGGCCTCGTCCACGCCCAGCTTCTTCTGGGGCAGGTCGCGCACGTGGCCCACCGAAGCCTCGACGTAATATTTGTCACCGAGGAACTTCTTGATGGTCTTTACCTTGGCCGGGGACTCGACAATAATAAGGTCTTTCGCCATGACAGGGCGGCTATAGCCATCGTCAACCGGTTAGGCAAGGGGTTGGGTAAGGCAATCCTTGACCGGAACGGTGTGATCACCTTATTATTTCAGAGATTTCTTTCTCTCCAAAGAGCGCTGACACGCTCACAACGGGGTGCAATCATGATAACAAAGGTCAAAATGTCGAGTTTTGGGCCTATCAGGGAATTAATTTGGGAAAACCTTAGTGGGATTAACCTCATTATTGGACCGAATGGGTCTGGAAAGAGCTTTTTTCTTAAGGCATTGTACTGTACTGTTAAGGCTATTGAAGAGGTTGGCCGTGGCGATGAAAGGCGGGGATTTAGTGAAATACTGAGTGACAGGTTGTATTGGACATTCCAACAAGATAAGATTGGAGACATTGTAAACAAGGCTGTTGGTAATTTGTCGCTCGACCTTGTTGTGGATGGCTGCTCGGTGAAGTATGAATTCGGGAAAGAAGCGGCAAAGAACATACGCGCCATGATTCCCCAGGATGTGCGGAGGAATTCAAATTCAATTTTTCTTCCAGCCAAGGAGGTTCTTTCAATTCATCATATTATTAAAAAATCAAGAGAGCAAGATAGTGTTTTTGGGTTTGATGATACCTATCTAGACCTGGTGAGGGCGCTTGAAATTAAGCCGCAAATTGGAAAGAATTTTAAAGAGTTCTCAAATTCCAGAAAGAAATTGGAGTCTTTGCTTGGAGGGCGGGTGTATTATGAACATGGAGAAAGCCGGTGGTACTTCAAAGAAAAACGTTTTAAGTACTCGATGGGCACGACTGCAGAAGGAGTTAGGAAGATCGCGATACTGGATACACTTCTCGGAAATAGATACATCACGCCGAGTTCGATTGTTTTCATAGATGAGCCAGAGTCCGCGTTGCATCCAGCTGCGCTAACGCAATTGCTTGATATCATACATCAGCTGTCTTTGAGCGGGATTCAGTTCTTTGTCGCGAGCCATTCCTATTTTGTGATCAAAAAATTATTGGTTCTCGCACTCAAGCATGGCATTTCGATTCCAGTGAGGTCGTATTGTAGCAATGAATGGACTGATCACGATCTTCGAGAAGGAATGCCAGACAATTCTATAGTGGATGAGTCTGTATCACTTTATGAGCAAGAAGTCGAGGTGGCGCTAAAATGAGTGCTGGATGCCTTGTTCACTCTGAAATGGATTTTAGCCCGTGTAGCAAGCATCCGATGTTTGACATCGAGGCTGCTGTTAAAGATGTTTTTAAAAAATCTACGCCTCGCTCTGTAGAGTTTGTATATTTTGATGAGGGCAAGAAAGAGCTTCGGTTTGTGGAGGCAAAAAGATCAGGGCCACGGATGGACTCTGGGGGAGATGCAGATAAGTATTTAAATAAGCTAGTCGAAAAAATAATAAGCAGCATTTTGTTTGTTGTGGGCATGAATGTAGAAAGGAATGATGCGCACCATAGTTTGCCAAGTGTAATGCTTGACATGGATGTGTCGGAAATAAAAATTATTTTCATAGTAGTAATTAAGACACACGAAAAAGAGTGGTTGGAGGATGTGAGTAGGCTTCTGTCAAGGAGGCTTGCCTCGTATTTTACAGCCTTCAATATTAATGCAAAGTGCCAATATGTAATTAACGAGGATATGGCCCGACACTTGGGCGTTGTCGCCTAGTCGATCTGCCAAGTCACCCTTTCCCCAGGAGAAATATGCACCGCTTCGGCCAAGTGGCCCTGATCGGACCGCCCAACGCGGGCAAGTCCACGCTTTTGAACGCACTTCTGGGCCAGAAGCTGGCAATCGTCAGCCCCAAGCCCCAGACCACGCGCAACCAGCTCGCGGGTATTCTCAACACCGGCGACGCCCAGATCGTGCTCATCGACACGCCCGGCGTGCACATCCCGCGCGGCTCGCGCCTGAACAGCCGTCTGGTGGAAGCGGCCTGGCACGCGCTGGCCCAGGCCCAGGCCATCGTCATCGTGCTGGACAGCCAGTTCTACTCGAAAAAGCCCGGCATCCTGGAGAAGGACATCCAGCTGCTCTCGCGGCCCGTGGAGCGCGCCGGGCTGCCCGTGATCGTGGCGCTGAACAAGATCGACGCCCTGCCCGACCAGAGGGCCATGCTGCCCGTGATGGCGCGCCTCGGCGAGGCCTGGCCCGGGGCCGAGATCGTGCCCGTGTCCGCGGCCAAGTCCCGCAATCTGGACGCCCTGACCCAGGTGATGGCCAAATACCTGCCCGAGGGAAGCGCGCTCTACCCCGAGGACCAGCTCTCCACCGCGCCCATGCGCTTTTTGGCAGCGGAGATCATCCGCGAGAAGCTCTTCCTGGCCCTGACCCAGGAGCTGCCCTACAACACGGCCGTGGTCATCGAGCACTGGGAGGAGACGGACAAGGGCGCGCGCGTGAACGCCGTGATCTACGTCTCGCGGGACCGCCACAAGGGCATGGTCATCGGCAAGGGCGGCAAGGTGCTCAAGGACGTGGGCACCAAGGCGCGCATGGACCTGATGGAGCTCACCGGGGGGCCGGTGCACCTTGAGCTCTTCGTCAAGGTGCGCGAGGACTGGACCGAGGACGAGTTCTTCCTGAACGAGCTCGGCGAGGAGCACGGATCCTGAACGAAGCCGAGCCGTTCCCGTCACCGGACCGTCGCTTGCCAAGCGTGTGAAACCGCGCTACCAAGCCCGTCCACCGATTTTGACATATCCCGCATTCAGCGGACCACATAGGAGGCCGTCGATGTCCACGCCCAAGCTCAAGCTGGGGATACCCAAGGGGTCTTTGCAGGAAGCCACGATCAAGCTGTTCGAGAAATCCGGCTGGAAGATCAAGGAGCATCACCGCAACTACTTCCCTGAGATCGACGACGACGAGATCACCTGCTCCATGTGCCGCGCCCAGGAGATGAGCCGCTACGTGGAGTCCGGCCTGCTGGACTGCGGGCTCACCGGCAAGGACTGGATCCTCGAGAACCAGTCCGACGTGGTGGTGGTCACGGACCTGATCTACTCCAAGGTCAGCTCGCGCCCGGCGCGCTGGGTGCTGGCCGTGGCCGGGGATTCCCCCTTCAGGCGCCCCGAGGACCTGAACGGCAAGCGCATCGCCACCGAGCTGGTGGGCTACACCAAGCGCTACTTCGAGCAGGCCGGGGTCAAGGTGGACGTGGAGTTCTCCTGGGGCGCCACCGAGGCCAAGGTGGTCGAGGGCCTTGCCGACGCCATCGTGGAGGTCACCGAGACGGGCACCACCATCAAGGCCCACGGCCTGCGCATCATCGCCGAGGTGCTGGTGACCAACACCCAGTTCATCGCCAACAAGGCCGCCTGGGAAGACCCCTGGAAGCGCCGCAAGATCGAGAACATGATCATGCTGCTCCAGGGCGCGCTCAAGGCCGAGAAGCTGGTGGGGCTCAAGATGAACGTGCCCGGCTCGGCCAAGGAGCGCGTGCTGGCGGAGCTGCCCAGCCTCACCTCGCCCACCGTGGCCAACCTGCTCGACTCCGACTGGCTCTCGGTGGAGATCGTGGTGGGCGAGGCCGTGGTGCGCGACCTGATCCCCAAGCTCAAGGAAGCCGGGGCCGAGGGGATCATCGAGTATTCGCTGAACAAGGTCGTGTAACGGCGAAACGCCGCAGGCCGTGTTTTTTCGAGGCCCCTGGAGCGCCAAGCGCTCCCGGGGCCTCGCCTTTTTTGCGCGGCGGAAAAATCGTTAAAAATTTGCCTCGCGACCCCTTGCGCGCGGGGAGAGCGTGGTTACCTTGTATTTTACGAGCGGACGGACAGCGGACAGGACCCAACCCGAAGAAGGAGGGATCGCACAGAACCGCATCCGCCGCCGGCCGAAAGGCCACGGTGAGCCGGGCGGAGAACACCCCCGTGGGACAGCGGACAAAAGGGCCGCACCCCATGATGCCGGCGGACAGACACGCCGGACCGCCCGGCCCGGTATCGGCAGGCACAGGATTCAGTCAACCGGGCAACCAACCTTCAAACGGGGCGACGACTGCCCCGGATGAAACGGGAAAAAGGCCACCGGAAGAACGGCGCACAGCCGGACCCGGCAAGGTCGGCGGGACAGCAAACCGCCCCCGAAGGTTATTCGGAAAGGCACTGGACGAGGGCAAACCGGTAAAATAACCAAAAAGCTTCTGGCATGCGCATCATGCGCTGGCCCTTTCGGCCCCCCTCCGCTCGCGGGAGGGGGGCTTCTATTTCAGCCTTCCGGCAGGCTCCGGCGGGGCGCCCGTTGCATCAGCCGTGATTCGTGGTATGGTCGTCGCCTGCTTCCCGGACAGGAAGGGAAGCGGGCCTCCTCCCGGCGGGGGGCGGCAAAACGCTTCACGGACGACTCCATGACACCTGCGATCCCATCCCTGTTCGTCTCTCACGGAGCCCCCACGCTGTTTCTGGAGCCCGGCCCCACCCACGGCTTCCTCGCCGGGCTCGGCGGCAGCCTCCCCAGACCGGACGCCATAGTGTGCGTGTCCGCGCACTGGAACACCCGCATGCCCATGGTGACCCTCTCGACGTCGCCCTCCACCATCCACGACTTTTACGGCTTCCCGGAGGAGCTCTACCGCGTCCGCTACCCGGCCCCGGGCTCGGCCGCGCTGGCCGGGCGCGTGCTGGAGCTCCTCGACCTCGCGGGCATCGAGGCGGGGGCGGACGCCTCTCGGGGGCTCGACCACGGGGCGTGGGTCCCGCTCGGGCTCATGTACCCCGGGGCGGACATCCCGGTGGTGCAGCTCTCGGTGCAGCCGGGCATGCACGCCTCCCGCCACCTGGCCGCAGGGCAGGCCCTCGCCCCATTGGCGCGGGAAGGCGTGCTGGTCATCGGCAGCGGCGGCGCCACGCACAACCTGGCCGAGGCGCGCTTCGACGCGGGGGGCTCCAACCCTCCGGAATACGCCGTTTCGTTCGACTCCTGGCTCAAGGGGGCCGTGCTCGGCGGCCGAAGCCGGGAGGTGGCCGGGTATCTCGAATACGCGCCCCACCCGTCGCGCAACCACCCCACCCCGGAACATTTCCTGCCGCTCCTGGCCCCCTTGGGCATGGGCGGCAGGGCCAGCCTCGTCCATGAAGCGTTCTCCTACGGGGTGCTCTCCATGGCGGCCTTCCGCTGGGACAATTAGGGAGCAGATCCATGAAAACAGACGCCATCCGCGACCGCGCCGCCGGGGCGCTCATGGGCGCCTTCATCGGCGACGCCCTGGGCCTCGGCCCGCACTGGTACTACGACCTGGACGAGCTGCGCCGCGACTACGGCCCCTGGATAACCGGCTACACCGACCCCAGGCCCGGGCGCTACCACCACGGGCTCAAGGCGGGCCAGCAGTCCCAGGCCGGGTTCATCCTGGAGTTGACCGCGCGCTCGCTGGCCGAGCGCGGCGGCTATGACCAGGAGGACTTCTGCCGCCGCCTGGACCAGGACCTCTTTCCCCAACTCGACGGCACCCCCGTGAGCGGCCCCGGCAACTACACCAGCCAGTCCATCCGCGAGGCGTGGCGCAGGCGCGTGGAGCTGGGGCTCGGCTGGGACGCCACCGGGGGGCACGCCGACACCACCGAGGCCATCGAGCGCGCCCTGGCCATCGCCGTGCGCTACGCCCTGGACATGCCGGGGCTGGCCCGGCACGTGGCCCGCAACACCGCGCTGACCCAGGGCGACGACCTGGTGGCCTCGCTCACCGTGGCCTGGTGCGCCGTGCTGGCCATGCTGGTGCGCGGACACCGGCTGGACGGGGCGCTCTCGGGCAGGCTCATGCACATGGTGCACGAAGGCTCGCTGCCCTTCCACGCCGTGACCAGGGACGACCTGCAGCCGCCGCGCCCCGGCGACCCGGACCCGCCGCGCGCCGGGCGCTTCGCCTCGCCCGACGCCCTGCTCTCGCCCTCCTACATGGCGCGGGCCGCGCTCGACCCGGACATCCGCATCGAACCGGCCTGGAAGGTGTCGCTGGTCTACGGCATGCCCTGCGCCATCTACCACCAGCTCCCGGCCGCCTACTACCTGGCGGCCCGCTTCAGCGGCGACTTCGAGTCGGCGGTGCTCCACTCGGTCAACGGCGGCGGCCAGAACCAGGCCAGGACCATCCTCACTGGCGCGCTCACCGGCGCGCAGACCGGGCTCTCGGGCATCCCGGCCCGCTTCCTCGACGGCCTCGAGAGGCGCGGCGAGCTGCTTGAACTGGCCGGCACGCTGGCGCGCCAAGCCACGGGGGAGTAGAGGGGGTTCCTGCGCCGCCCCCCTCCTTCGCATCTCGCGTTAAATCGAGCGGATAGCCCAACTGGCCTAGTTACATTTTTGTCAACGAAATCCGCCTTTTCGCCTTGAAGCATCCTCCCGTTTGCTGTTACACTCCCAAACTGATTACCTGATTCCGCCAAGCGAAACATTCGACCTTACATGGAGGACAACCATGGCGGTGTTCAAGTGCAAGAACGCTGACGACGTGCTCAAGGCAGTGAAGGACTACAACGTCTCCTTCGTCCAGTTCTGGTTCATCGACATCCTGGGCATGCTCAAGAGCTTCCAGATCGCCCCGCGCGAGCTGGAGGCCGCCTTCGACGAGGGAATGGGCTTTGACGGCTCCTCCATCACCGGGTTCACCAAGATCCACGAATCCGACATGGTGGCCTTCCCCGACCCCACCACCTTCCAGCTGGTGGCCTGGCGCCCCAGCGACCGCCCCGTGGCGCGCCTGTTCTGCGACGTGCGCAACCCCGACGGCACCCCCTTCGCGGCCGACTCGCGCTACGTGCTCAAGCGCATGCTGCGCAAGGCCGCCGACCTTGGCTACACCTTCTACGTGGGCCCGGAGCTGGAGTTCTTCCTCTTCGCCAACAACTCCGAGCCGCGCATCCTGGACAGGGGCGGCTACTTCGACGCACCGCCCTTGGACCTGGCCAACGATGTGCGCCGCGACATCATCTTCGCCCTGGAGTCCATGGGCATCGGCGTGGAGTACTCGCACCACGAGGTGGCCCCGTCCCAGCACGAGATCGACCTGCGCTACAACGAGGCCCTGGCCATGGCCGACACGGCCATCACCTACCGCGTGGTGGTGAAGGAAGTGGCCCGCAAGCACGGCTGCTACGCCTCGTTCATGCCCAAGCCGCTGTTCGGCGAGAACGGCTCGGGCATGCACGTGCACCAGTCGCTGTTCAAGGGTTCGAAAAACGCCTTCTACGACGCCTCGTCGCCCAACCACCTCTCCACGGACGCCCAGGCCTACATCGCGGGGCTGCTCAAGCACGCGCCCGAGTTCACCCTGGTCACCAACCAGTGGGTGAACTCCTACAAGCGCCTGGTGCCAGGCTACGAGGCCCCGGTGTACATCGCCTGGGCGCAGCGCAACCGCTCGGCGCTGATTCGCGTGCCCATGTACAAGCCCGGCAAGGAGGCCGCCACCCGCATCGAGCTGCGCTCGCCCGACCCGGCGGCCAACCCCTACCTGGCCTTCGCCGTGATGCTGGGCGCTGGCCTCAAGGGCATCCAGGACGGCTACAAGCTGGCCAAGCCCGTGGAGGACAACATCTTCCACATGAGCGAGCGCGACATGAAGAAGCACGGCATCTCCTCGCTGCCCGGCAGCCTGCACGAGGCCGTGCTGAACCTGGAGAAGTCCACGCTCATGAGGGAAGTCCTGGGCGACCACTTGCACAACGCCCTGGTGGAGTACAAGTACGACGAGTGGGACCGCTACCGCATGCAGATCACCGAGTACGAGATCGAAAAGTACCTGCCGGTGCTGTAACAAGAACAAGACGAACCGGAGAGGGAGCCGCCCTCTCCGGACCTCTCCCGCCAGGGAACTTCGTTCCCTGGACCCGTTATAGCTTCGCGGGTTTCACCCCCTGCCCTGAAATATGGCCGGCCTTCCGGCTGGAAGCTCGCTTTCAGCCGGAAGGCCGGCCTCTTTTCATGCAACCGGTGATCGACGCGAAGCTATTGCCGGGGTCTGGGGGGAGGCACTGCCCCCGGCGGGTCCGGGCGGAGCCCGGCGGGTGCAGGGCGGAGCCCTGCCGGGGCGCTGCCCCGCGCCCCGCTTTCGTCCTGCATCCTCCCGCTTGCACTTCACGCGCTTCCGGGTATCCTCCGCGGCACCAATAAAAGCCCGGAGGAGCCATGATCGCCAGCCAGCGCCAGCTTTTCGGCGTGCCCGAGGATATCGCCTACTTCAACTGCGCCTACACCTCGCCCCTGCCCGAGCCCGTGCTCGAAGCCGGGCGCGCGGCCCTGGAGCTCACGCGCGCCCCCTGGCGGATGACCTCCGACGCCTTCTTCGAATACCTTGAGGACGCGCGCGGGGCTTTCGCCGCGCTGCTGGGCAGCGATGCAGACGGCGTGGCCGTGACCCCGGCCGTGTCCTACGCCATGGCCGTGGCCGCGAAAAACATCCCCCTGGCCGAGGACAAACACGTGCTCGTGCTGGACGAGCAGTTCCCCTCCAACGTCTATTCCTGGCTGAAGATGGCCCCCGGCCGCGTGCGCGCCGTGCCCCGCCCGGCCGAAGGGACCTGGAGCGACGCCGTGATTTCCCACATCGGCGGGGACGTGGGCCTGGTGGCCCTGCCGCACTGCCACTGGGTGGACGGCACGGTGTTCGACCTGGCGGCCGTGCGCGCCGCCTGCGACAGCGTGGGCGCTCGCCTGGTGGTGGACGCCACGCAGTCGCTCGGGGCCATGCCGTTCGATTTCGCGGCCGTGCGCCCGGACCTCTTGGCCGTGTCCGGCCACAAGTGGCTGCTCGGCCCCTACGGCGTGGGCTTCTGCTACGTGAGCGAGGCGCTGCGCGAGGGCGAGCCCCTGGAGGAGAACTGGCTCAACCGCGAGGGCAGCGAGGACTTCTCGCGCCTGACGGAGTACCGCGACGCCTACCGCCCGGGGGCGCGCCGCTACGACGTGGGCGAGGCCAGCAACTTCGTGCTCATGCCCATGGCCGCCGCCGCGCTCAGGCTGGTGGCCTCGTGGGGCGTGGCCGAGATCGCGGCCACGCTGGCGGGCGTCACGCGCAAGCTGGCGCTCACGGGCCAGGCCTTCGGGCTTTCGCCCACCCCGGCGGCCGAGCGCGCCCCGCACATGATCGGGCTCAGGCTGCCGCACGGCCCGGCCAAGGGCGTGGCCCAGGCCATGGCCAGGGAGAACGTGTTCCTGAGCGCGCGCGGCGGCACGCTGCGCGTGGCCCCGCACCTGCACGTGGACGCGGGCGACATGGACCGCTTCGCCAACGCCCTGGCACGCGGGCTCTCCACCTGAAAAGGGCGCGGCCCTGGCTTTCGTCCGGACCATGGGTTAGGAAGGAGCGCATGACCAGACCGTCCGTCCCCTTCTTCGACTTGCGGCCCCTGCACGGCCCCGGGCGCGAGGACATCCTCTCGGCCGTGGCCCGGGTGGCCGATGCGGGAAGCTACATGTCCGAGGCCGAGGTCTCGGCTTTCGAGGTCGAGTTCGCGGCCTATTGCGGTGTGTGCGATTGCGTGGCTGCGGGCTCGGGCACCGACGCCCTGGGGCTCGTGCTGGCGGGCATGGGGGCCGGGCGGCCGGACCTCGTGCTGGCCGCGCCCACGGCCTCGCCCGTGGTGGCCGACGCCGTGCTCCAGGCCGGGCCGAGGCTCGGCTTCGTGGACGCGGACCCGGCCACGGGCCTTCTGGACCTGCAAAAGCTGGAGGACAGGCTCAAGGCCACGGACCTCCTTCGGCCCTTGGCCGTGGTCGCCACGCACCTGTGCGGCCTTGTCGGCGACATGGACGGACTTTTGGGGTTGGCCGCGAAGCACGAGTTCATCGTCATCGAGGACGCCCGCCAGGCCCACGGGTCTCTCCACAAGGGGCGCAAGGCGGGCAGCTTCGGGTTCGCGGCGGCCTTCAGCTTCTCGCCCGAGAAGAACCTGGCCGCCCTGGGCCAGGCCGGGGCCGTGACCACCTGCGACCAGCAACTGGCCAGGGCCGTGCGCCAGGTGCGCGACCAGGGCCTGGCCGTGGGCTTTTCGGGCCGGGTGGAGATGGCCGATTCCCAGATGGACGCGGTGCAGGCCGCGGTGCTGCGCTTGCGGCTCCCCGCCCTGGATGAAGCCAACGAGCGCCGCAGGGCCGTGGCCGCCGCCTACGACAAGGCCTTCGCGGGCACGGGCTTCACCGAGCCCCAGCCGGTGCCGATGCACTGCCTGCCCAACAGGCACCTCTACGCCATCCGCGTGCCCGACCGCGAGGACATGCGCGCCTACCTGGACGACCAGGGCGTGTGCACCGGCGTGCACTATCCCGTGCCCCTGCACCTGCACCCGAGGTTCAGGCGGCTGGGTTTCGGGCGCGGGGACTTCCCCGGGGCCGAGGAGTACGCCAGGATGAGCCTCTCCCTGCCCGTGCACCCGGGCCTGACCGAAGGCCAGATCGCCCACGTGATCGACTGCGTGCGCGATTTCGGCGGGTCCATGCGCTGAAGAAGTAACCTTCCCCCGCCCGGGGCCGCGTCCTTCCTGAAGGCGGACGGACCTTTCCCCGGCCGGGCAGGGACGCCTCCAAACGCCTCAAGACCGCCCGTGCGGCGGCCCGGCCGGTGGCGCCGGGTATTGCGAGAATCCGTCATGAAACCGAGGCACGTCCTGCTGGCCCTCGTCGTCACCGCGCTCTGGGGCGCGAACTTCGTCGTCATCCGCGTGGGGCTCGATTCCTTCCCGCCGCTTCTCCTGGCCGCGCTGCGCTTCGTGCTGGCCGCGCTGCCCGTGCTCTTCCTGCCGAAACCGGACATCTCCTGGCCCAGGATGATCGGGCTCGGGCTCGCGTGGTTCGTGGGCCAGTTCAGCCTGCTCTTTCTGGGCATGGCCGTGGGCATGCCGCCTGGCGTGGCCTCGGTGGTGCTCCAGTCGCAGGTGTTCTTCTCCATCCTCATCGCGGCCCTGGTGCTGGGCGAGAAGCCGGGCTGGCGGCAGGCCGCGGGCACGTGCGTGGCCCTGGCAGGGCTCGCGCTCATCGGGCTCACGGCCGGAAGCGGCGGGGTGAGCGCGGCCGGTTTCGCCCTGCTCATCGCGGCCGCGCTGTGCTGGGCCTTCGGCAACATCCTCATGCGCGGGGCGGGCAAGGCGGACATGCTGCCCCTTATCGCCTGGCTCTCCATCATCCCGCCGCTGCCGCTCTTCGCGCTATCCTACATGTTCGAGGGCCCGGAGCGCATAGCCTGGGCCATGACCCACATGAACGCCTCGGGAGTGGCGGCCGTGGTCTACCTCACCGTGTTCGCCACGTTCATCGGCTACGGCGGCTGGGGCAAGCTCCTGAAAATCTACCCAGCCGGGACCGTGGCCCCGTTCTCGCTCCTGATCCCGGTTTTCGGGGCCACCTGCGCCTACCTGGCCCTGGGCGAGACCTTCGGCCCGCGCAGGCTCGCGGGCATGGGGCTCATCCTCCTGGGGCTCGCGGTGGTGGTGCTGCCGCCCCTGCGGGCGCTCAAGGCGCGCGCCTTGCGCAGGGGCTGAGCGCGGGCCATGCGCGTCTTCATCCCCTCGGCCAGCGGCAAGGGCGCTCACGGCCAGGACGAGCGCTTCAGGACGGTCGCGGCCCAGTGGCGAAGCCTTGGGCACGAGCTCGTGTTCACGGCCGAGGCCGGGGATGCGGAAAAAGGCGGGGACGGACGAAGCCCCGGCGCATCCGGGCTCGCCGAGCGCCTGGCGCGCCTGCTCGCGCCTTGGCTGCCGAAGCGCGTGGACGCGGTCTATTCCCCTTCGGATTCGCCCCGCGACGTGCTCGCGGCGGTGTTGGCCAGGGCGGCCAACCCCGGGGCCGGGCTCATGGTCCGCCTGGGTCCGGCGGGGGAGGGCGCTTCCGGATTCGCGGGGCTTCGCGCCAGGGCCTCGCGGGCCGTGTGCGTGTGGCTGGCGCGCCTTGGGGAAGGGCGCATCCTCGCTTCAACTCCGCGCGAACGCGTCGAGGCGCTTAAACTGGGCGCGCCCACGGGCTCGGTGAGCGTGGCCGCTCCGGGCCTGGACGCGGCGTTCTTCGAGGGCGCGCGGCCCATGGCCGCCACGCCGCGCTACGACGCGGTCTTCCCGGCCGGGCCGTACACGCCGGAAGAGGTCGCGCGCATGGCGGCGGTCTGGCGGATGGTCTGCGAGGCGGATTCCCAGGCGCGGCTCGGCGTCGTGGCCTGGGGAGCGCGGGACGACCCGGCCGGTCTGGCCCGGGCCGCCGCGGGCGCGCACGGCCTGGGGGCCTGCGTGGAGTTCGCGGGCGTGCTTTCGGAGGAGGAGCGCGCCCGGGTGCTGGCGAGGGCCGGTTGCCTGTGCCTGCCATCCCGGGACTGGGGCTTCACGCGCCACGCCCTGGAGGCCATGGCCTGCGGCACGCCCGTGGCGGGCTTCGGGTTCGAGGGTGGAGAGGAGTTCTTCCCCGGCGGCATGGCCGTGGCCCAGGCAGGGGGCGTGGACCGGCTCGCCCGGGTGGTGCTGGAGCTCGAGGCGGACCCTTCCCGGCGAAGCTTTCTTTCGGCCGAGGCCCGCCTGGTGGCGGCCCGGCACGACTGGGCCGAGGTAGCCCGCCGGGAGCTTGAGCTTATCGGAAAGCGACCGGAAATCTGAAAGGCGCAACTTTCCTGGATTACACCTGTTTCAAGGGCGAGACCCGTGGGAGAACCCTGGGTCGTAGAGCTTGGAGCGGGTTTCGGACTTGAACCCCGGCAGCACCAGGAACACGGTCTGCCTGGTGAGCCCGCGCTCGCGCACCAGCCGCGCGAAATCCCCCACCGTGGAGAGGTGCAGCTCCTCCTCGGGCCAGCCCACGCGGTGGGCCACGGCCACGCAGATGCCCGGCCCGTGCCCGGCCGCGAGGAGCTCGTCGCGCACGGCCTCGGGGGAGGCCGCGCTCAGGTACACGGCCATGGCGCTGCCGTGCCGGGCAAGCTCCCGGAGCCTTTCGGCCTCGGGCACCGGGGTGCGCCCTGCCAGGCGCGTGAGAATGAGCGTCTGGGTCACTTCCGGCGCGGTGGCCGAGACCTTGAGCGCGGCGGCGGCAGCAGCCGCAGCCGTCACCCCGGGCACCACGGCGTACTCCACCCCTTCGGCCTCCAGGAGCCTGGCCTGCTCGGCAACCGTGCCGTAGAGGGCCGGGTCCCCGGCCTGGAGCCTGGCCACGCGCCCGCCGCGCCTGACGGTCTCCATGATGGCCGCGTGGGTCTCTTCCAGGGTCAGCGCGGAGCTGTCCAGCAGTTCGGCCCCGGGCTTGGCCAGGTCCGTGACGGCCTTGGGAGTGAGCGACCCGGGGAAGATCACCAGGTCCGCCATGGAGATCAGCCGCGCGGCCTTGAGCGTGAGAAGCTCGGGGTCGCCCGGGCCCGCGCCCACGAAATGCACTCTCGGAGTCATTGTCTTGCGGCCTCCCCCGGCCCCTGGGAGAGCTTGTTGAAGGTCCAGGTCAGGGCCACGGCGTAGAGCGCGGAGCCGATGCCCAGGAGCGTGTCGAAGTACGGCGGCGCGGCCAGGGCCAGGCGGATGCCCAGCGTGGCCAGGGCGTAGCCCGAGTTGCGGAACACCGCCAGGTAACCCGGGATGAACCGCTGGGAGAGAAGCACCAGGAGGATGTCCGCGAATACGAGCACGGTGTAGAAGGTGTCGAAGAAGTTGAAGGTGTGCCTGCCGGTCAGGCCCTCCCAGATGGCCACGGAGCCGAGCGCGGCGAACACGGCCAGCAGGATGAGCGCCACGATCTTCTTGGAGGCGATGAACGAGTAGCGCGCCTGGGGCGAGCGGGCCATCTTGCGCTGCGGCTGCTGGAGCCGGTCGTAGAGGCCCAGGAGGCCGAAGATGACGAGCGCCCCGGCCCCGTCCGAGACGATGTGCAGGATCGGGGTCCAGTCGTTGGTGAGGTGGATGGGCTCGGGCAGGTTCACGAGCTCCTTGAAGGAGTTGCGCAAAAGGATCAGCGAGAGGATCTCGAACTGCTTGCCCATGGCCTTGGAGAACGAGCAGGGCAGGATCAGGATGAGCCCGATCACCTCCAGGATCAGCACCAGGGTGAAGGCCACGCTCACGGCGTGGAAGTGGTTGTCCGGGGTGAAGTGCGCGAAGGGCTCGGGCAGGAGGCCCCGCCGCTTGAGTTCGATGCCCGCCAGGGAGAGCAGGAAGATGATCACCAGCGAGCCGGAGATGGTCCGCTCGGTCCTGGGGTTCTCCCAGAAGCGGACCATGGGCTCGAAGATGTTGGTGGCGATTTCGTAAACGGGCTGCATGTCGGCGGGGATAGCACGTTCAGGCGGGTTTGTCCGCCGTTATGACGAAAACCGGGTTGCAGGCAGCCAGGCGCACGTCACCGCCAAGCGGCGAGGACTGCGCGGCCTGGATCTGCGCGACGCGGGCGGGCCAGCCGAGGGAGGCGAAGAGCTCGAGGGCCCTGGCGCACGAGCCCAGGAGCACGGTGTTGGCCACCACGCGCCCGCCGGGCTTCAGCCTGCGGCAGGCCTCGGACAGCGCGCCCGGGCCCGAGCCCAGCGAGCCGCCCAAAAAGACGCGGTCCGGGTCGGGCAGGCCCAGGAAGGCCTCCGGGGCCTCGCCCTTCACGGCCTTGAGCTGCCAGGCCCCGAAGCGCCTCGCGTTCTCCTTGACCATGCGGTGGCGCTCCGGGTCGCGCTCCACGGCGAAGATCCGGCCCGTGGGCAGGAGCGCGCAGGCCTCGATGCCCACGGACCCGCACCCGGCCCCCACGTCCCAGAGCGTGAGCCCGCCCGTGAGCGAAAGCGCGGCCAGGCTCGCCGCGCGCACGGGCCACTTGGTGATCAGTTCGCCGGACTTCTCGTAGTCCTCGTCCGGAGCGCCGAGCACGGGGCGCCGGGCGGGCGGGCGCGAAAGCTCCGCCACCACGATGTTCAGGGCCGAGAACTCGCCCCGCGCGGCCTGGGCCGGGGCGAGCGCGGTCACGCGCTCGGCGGGCGAGCCCAGGTCCTCGGCCACGTGGAGCACCGCGTCGTCCAGGCCGTGCTCGAGAAGGAGCCTGGCCACGGCGTCCGGGGAGTTCGTCTGGTCGGTGTACACGGCCACCCTGCCCGAGGCGTTGAGCGCGGCCAGCACGGGCCAGGTGTCGGCCCGGCCGTGCAGGGAGACCACGGGCAGGCCGTCCCAGGGCATGCCCAGGCGCGCGCAGGCCGCCTGCACGGCCGTGACCCCCGGGGAGAAGCACAGGGCGCGGGCCCCGAAGCGCTCGACGAGGCGCGAGCCGATGCCGAAGAAGAGCGGGTCCCCGTCGGCGAGCACGGCCACGCGCTTGCCCTCGTCCCTGGCCTTGGCCACGGCGTCCAGGAAGCCCTCCAGGGGCGAGCCGATCACCAGGCGCTCGCCCGGCAGGTGCGCGAAGCGCTCGAGCAGCCGCGCCCCCCCGGCCAGCACGCCAGCCGCCATGAGCCGCTCCATCTCGGAGCGGCTGAGGCTCTCGCCCATGCCGAGCCCGATGACCTCGATCGCGGGAAGGTCCCTGGTGGTGTCGCCGCCGTTCATCCTAGCCGCCTTTACTTGGCTTTTGCCTGCCGGTATGCTCGCCGTGCCGCGAGGGCCGGACGCCTTCGCCCAAATCAAACAAAAGGACGCGCCATGATCAAGCACATCGTCATGTGGACCCTGAAAGACGAGGCCCTGGGCAAGACCAAGTCCGAGAACCGGGCCGCCATGAAAGCCATGCTCGAGTCCCTGCCCGCCAAGATCCCCGGCCTGGCCGTGGAGCTGGAGGCCGTGACCGACGGGCTGTTCGAGTCCGTGCCCGCCACGGACATCGCCCTCTACACGGTGTTCCGCTCCAAGGAGGACCTCAAGGCCTACGCCGTGCACCCCGAGCACCAGAAGGTGGTGGAGTTCATCAAGTCCGTGGCCGCCGAGCGCCGGGTCATCGACTACGAGGTGTAGGCCTCGGCCAAAACCCCGGATTCGAATCCGAAACACACGATTTCGATGCGCGGCCCGCTTCCGGCAAAGGAGCGGGCCGCCTCCACGGCCCTTTGCGCCGTGAGCGCCGCCAGGCGGGCCTGCACGGCCGCGTCCGATAGTATCTCCAGCACGTGGCGGGCCGTGTTGGCCCGGGCGATCATTTCCCGGGCGTCCTCGTCCGCCCCCGCCTTTCCGGCCAGGTCCGCCAGCATGGCGAAGTCCGTGGGCTCGCTTCTGGCGTGGGTGTAGCCCAGGCCCTGGGCCATCTTCACCAGCTTGCCGAAATAGCAGCCCCAGACGATCTCCGGAAATCCCAGCTCCGCAGCCTTGCGCGTGGCGTGGGCGAAGAAGTCCGCGCCCTGCACGAAGGCCGTCTCGGGCAGGTCCGGGTATCTGGCCATGAGCGCGCGCTCGCTGCGCCTGCCCGTGGAGATGGCGGCCGTGGCCACGCCCGCGGCGCGGGCCACCTCCAGGCCCGAATCGATGGTGGCCTTCCAGGCCTCGTGGCTGAAGGGCTTGACGATGCCCTGGGTGCCCAGGATGGAAATGCCGCCCTTGATGCCCAGGCGCGCGTTCAGGGTGTTTTTGGCGATGGCCTCGCCGTTCTCCACCTCCACCACCAGGCGCACCGGACCGGGCGAGCCGCTCGTTTCCAAGGCCTCACGCGCCGCCGCCTCTATCTGGGCGCGCGGTGCGGGGTTGATGGCGGCCTCTCCCACGGCCACGGGCAGCCCGGGCAAGGTGACGACCCCCACGCCCCGGCCCCCCTCGATCACGACCTCCGGCGCGCCCGGCCCTCCCGGAAGAACCAGGCAGCCGATGCGCGCGCGGTGCGTGGCGTCCGGGTCGTCCCCGGCGTCCTTGACCACCACGGCGAACGCGCCTCCGCGCTCGAACCGGGCGGACTCCACGGGCACCTTCAGCCGCCCGCCGCCCTCTCCGGGCAGGGGGATGTCCACTCCGGCCGGGGCCTCGCCGGCAAGGGCCAGGGTCAGCGCGGCCTTGGCCGCGGCGGCCGCCGCGGAGCCCGTGGTGAAGCCCTGGCGCAGTCCGCCGCGCCCGGAGCGCCGCGTCATTGGGCCGTGGCCTGGCGGGCCATGGAGGCCACGAAGTTTCGCGCCAGGTCCGGGTTGGAGGCAAAATGCAGGTGCACGTAGCTGCCCAGGGTGTTGCCCGAGAGAAAACCCTCGGGCGTCCCGAGCGGCCCCTTGCGCCCCGAGAGCGCGTAGGCGGCCGGAACGTCCGGCAAGGCGTCCAGGAAGGAGTAGTGGAACTCGTGGCCCCGGGCCAGGGTCCCGGCCGGGCCGAGAGGTGTCTCGAGGAGCATGCGCGCCTCGCGGTAGCCCAGGGCCGCGAAGCGCTCGCCCATGCGCGCCGTGCAGGGGAACACGCCCGCCATCTGCCGTATCCGGCCGTCCTGGCCGTGGAAGGCGCGCATCAGGGCCATGAACCCGCCGCACTCGGCGTACACGGGCCTGCCCGAGGCGCAGAACGCGCGGATGTCCGCGAGCATGGAGGCGTTGGCCGCAAGCTCCGAAGCGTTGAGCTCCGGGTAGCCGCCAGGCAGGTAGAGCCCGTCCAGATTTTCGGGCAGGCGCGCGTCCCCCACGGGCGAAAAGAACACGAGCCTGGCCCCGGCCGCCTCAAGCAGGCGCAGGTTCTCGGCGTAGGTGAAGCAGAACGCCCTGTCGCGGGCCACGCCCAGGCGCACGTAGGCTTCGGGCGCGGGCTCCCCGGGAGGGGGCTGCACCACGAGTCCTGGCAGGGCGTCCAGCAGGGCGTCCAGGGCGATGCCCGATTCCACCCAGTCGGCCAATCTCGCGGCCCAGCCCTCGCCCGCGTCCAGGTCCTGGGCCGTGGTCAGGCCCAGGTGCCGGGGCGGCACGGCCAGAGACTCGTCTCGCGGCAGCATTCCGAGCACCGGAAGTCCCGCCTGGGCCATGGCCTCGCCAAGAATCTCGCGGTGGCCGGGCCCTCCCACGCGGTTGAAGACCACCCCTGCCAGGCGCAGTTCCGGGTCGAAGCGGGCGAAGCCCTGGGCCAGGGCGGCGGCGCTGCGGCCCATGCCCGAGGCGTCCGCCACCAGGAGCGCGGGCACGCCCAGCAGCTTGGCCAGGTGCGCCGCGCTGCCGCGCTCGGAAGTCCCGCCAGCGCCGTCGAAGAGCCCCATGGCCCCCTCGATCACGGCCGCGTCCGCGCCGAAGGCGTGGCGGGCCAGGATGGCGCGGTTGGCCTCGGCCGGGAGCATCCAGGAGTCAAGGTTGTGGCTCTGCCTGCCGCAGGCGAGCTCGTGCAGGCCGGGGTCGATGAAGTCCGGCCCGGTCTTGAAGGGCTGGCAGGCCACGCCGCGCCTGGTGAGCGCGGCCAGAAGGCCCAGGGTCACCGAGGTCTTGCCGCAGCCCGAACGCGTGCCGGAGATGAGCAGGCTCTTGGTCATGGTGCGGCGATGATAGAAGAACGCGGACGCGGGGACAACCCCGCGCCCGCGAAGGCCGGTTTTGGCCCGGCCGTCCTATTTTCCGGTGAGCTTCTTGGCGTTCTCGGCCACGTAGCGGCCCTGCCACCTGGCCCCGTCCAGCTCGATCTTCGAGGGCGTGCGCGAGCCGTCGGCCCCGGCGATGGTGCTCGCGCCGTAGGGCGAGCAGCCCTTCACCTCCTCCACGCCCATCTGCTCCTGGAAGGCGTATGGCAGCCCGGCCACGATCATGCCCAGGTGCAGGAGCGTGACGTGGAAGGTCAGGATGGTCGATTCCTGGCCGCCGTGCTGCGTGGCCGAGCAGGTGAACACCGAGCCCAGCTTGCCCACCAGCGCGCCCTGCGTCCAGAGCCTGACGGTGGAGTCCATGAACTGGCGCATCTGGCCGCACATGTTGCCGAAGCGGGTGGGGGTGCCGAAGATGATGGCGTCGGCCCCGGCCAGGTCGTCCACGGTGCACACGGGCACGCCCGCCTGGGCCTTCACGCTCTCGAGCGCGCCCATCTTGGCGAGCACGTCCTCGGGAAGGGTTTCGGGCACGCGCTTGAGCAGGGGCACGGCCCCGGGGACCTGGGACACGCCCTCGGCCACGGCCTTGGCCATGGCGTGGATGTGCCCGTACATGCTGTAGTATGCGATCAGGACGTTCATGCGTTCCTCCAGCGGCGGGGATGAATTGCCCCGAGTATAACCATCTGAAGAAAAAAAGGGCAAGGCGCGCGCCCGCTCAGGCGGACATGTCCGCCAGGAAGGCCGCCGCGCAGGCCGGGCAGAGGTGCGTGCCCGAAGCGTCCCTGATCACCTCCAGGGCCTCCCCGGGCGTCACCGGGTCGCGGTAGGGCCGCTGGCTGGTGAGCGAGTGGAACACGTCGCCCACGGCGATGACGCGCGCGAAAAGCGGGATGGATTCGCCTTCGAGCCCGTGCGGGTAGCCCGAGCCGTCGAACTTCTCGTGATGGTGCAGGATGGCCGGGATGAGGCGGTCCATGCTGGTGATGGGGCTCAGGATGTCCGCTCCGATCACGGGGTGGCGCTTGATGGCCTCGAACTCCTCGGCTGTCAGGCGGCCGGGCTTGAGCAGGATGTCGTCGCGGATGCCGATCTTGCCGATGTCGTGCAGCCTGCCGGCCAGGGTGAGCCGCTCCATGTCCGCCGCGCCCAGGCCCATGCGCGCCCCGATGCGCGCCGAGATGGCGGCCACGGCGTCGGAGTGGCCCCGGGTGTAGTTGTCGCGGGCCTCCAGGGCCTGGATCAGGCTCGAAATGCTGGCCAGGAGCGAGTCGCGTTCGGCCAGCAGGAGCTTCTTCTCCTTGAGGATCAGGCGCACGTGGTCCGAAAGGAGCCTTTCGGCCAGGATCACCAGCTGCTCGGGGTGGAAGGGCTTTATCAGGTAGGCCGAGGCCCCGTGCTGGACCATTTCGCGCATGGCGCGCCGGTCGTTCTCCGAGCTCATGGCCACGAAGGGCACGTCCGCCATGCGCTCCATCCCGCGCACGGCCTCGCAGAAGGCCGCGCCGCCCATGACCGGCATGTTGATGTCCGAGAGGATGATGTCCGGGGTGTGGGCGGCCAGAATCTCCAGGGCCTGCCTGCCGTTTCCGGCGGCCATGACCCGGAAGCCCGCTTGCTCCAGGCTCTCGCCCAGGGTGTCGCGCACCAGGCGGGAGTCGTCCACCAGGAGCAGCACGCGACCCTTGACGAGCGAGGAGCGGCTCAGCACCTCGAGCACCCTGGGGATAAGCTCGGAGCTGGCGCGCTGCTTGACCACGTAGGCCGACGCGCCCACGCTGAAACCCTTGTTGATGGCGGTGTCGGAGTCGCAGGTGCTCAGGATGATCACCGGCACGGAGCGCGTGGCCGGGTGCTTCTTGAGCTTGCCGCACAAGGTGAAGCCGTCCATGCCGGGCATCTCCACGTCGGAGATGACCAGGTCCACGGGCAGGGACACGGCGCGCTCGAAGCCCTCGCGGCCGTTCTCGGCCGTGACCACGGACGCGCCCAACTCCGCGAGCTTGCGCTGGAGGGTGGCCCTGACGCTTCGGCTGTCGTCCACGACGAGGACGGTGGGACTGGTCATCGTACTTCCGGGGTGCAGGCCCTGTTCCCAGCCGGCGAGCCACGCTGGCGTCATCCGGCCAGGCGCAAGGTCGTACAGCCCTGCGGAAAAAGCAACGCGTTATTTCGCTCGGTCCCCGTGTTCGCGCGGACATCCCCCGAGGTGGTTGACGCACCCGGCGCGCGGGCGTAGATCGCGAAGCGTATCGCCGAGTTCCGCCATGGGCGGAAGCGGGGGAACCACCGGAGCGCCGCCAGGCTCTCCAGGGGCGTATCGCGTAAGCGTAGGGCACCTTTCGGCCCGAGCCCGTCAGCTAACCTCGCAGGCGTCGAAGGGAGACCTCCGGACAGGCCGGAAGCCTTCCCGTTTTCCGGCAACCGCCCGGGGCTTCGCGCGAAGCCCGGGCCGATCCTCGAGGTTCCCTGCATGTCCGAGCATCGCGCTCACTGCGATACCGGCCACGGTCCGCACGCCTGCACGCGCGGCCAGACCGCGTCCCTGGCGCTGGCCGCCCTGGGCATCGTCTACGGCGACATCGGCACCAGCCCCCTCTACACGCTCAAGGAATGCTTCCACGGCCCCCACGCCGTGGCCCCGGACCACGCCAACGTCCTGGGCGTGCTCTCCATGGTCTTCTGGTCGCTCATGATGGTGGTGAGCTTCAAGTACGTGGTGTTCATCCTGCGCGCGGACAACAAGGGCGAGGGCGGCATCTTCGCTCTCCTGGCCATGCTGCGCGGCGGCCCCGCGCGCACGGGCAGGCACTGGGGGCTCATGCTTCTCATGGCGGCCTTCGGCGCGGCGCTCCTCTACGGCGACGGCGTGATCACGCCGGCCATCTCCGTGCTCTCGGCCGTGGAGGGCCTGGAGGTGGCCACGGCGGCGGCCAGCGACTTCATCGTGCCCATCACCTGCCTGGTGCTGGTGGGGCTCTTTCTTTCCCAGAAACACGGCACCGCGGCCATCGGCAGGGTCTTCGGCCCGGTGATGATCCTCTGGTTCACGGTGATCGGGGCGCTCGGGCTGGCGGAGATCATCCAGCGCCCGGACATCCTGGCCGCGCTGAACCCGGCGCGCGCCGTGGAGTTCTTCGCGCTCAACCACCTGCACGGCATCGTGGTGCTGGGCTCCGTGGTGCTCTGCATCACGGGCGGCGAGGCCCTCTACGCGGACATGGGCCACTTCGGGCGCGCGCCCATCAGGCTCTCCTGGTACTGCGTGGTGCTGCCCGGGCTTCTGCTCAACTACTTCGGCCAGGGCGCGCTCCTGCTGGACGAGCCCGCCAAGGCCTTCAACCCCTTCTACGCCCTGGTGCCCGAGGCGCTTCTCTACCCCATGGTGGCCCTGTCCACGGCGGCCACCATCATCGCCTCCCAGGCGCTCATCTCCGGGGTGTACTCGCTCACGCAGCAGGCCATCCAGCTGGGCTTCACCCCGCGCATGCACATCGTGCACACCTCGGAGCGCGCGGCCGGGCAGATCTACATGCCGAGCGTGAACACCATGCTCATGATCGCCTGCCTGGGCCTGGTGCTGGCCTTCAAGGAGTCGAGCAGGCTGGCCGCGGCCTACGGCATCGCGGTCACGGCCACCATGGCCATCACCTCCGCGCTCTACTTCGAGGTGACCAGGCTCAACTGGAAGTGGAGCCTGTGGAAGGCCCTGCCGCTTCTCGTGGTGTTCCTGTTCTTCGACCTGGCCTTTCTGGGCGCGAACCTGCTCAAGATCGTGGACGGGGGCTGGTTCACCCTGAGCCTGGCCCTGGCCGTGCTCACGGTGATGGTAACCTGGCGCGACGGCCGGGCCTACCTGGCCAGGCACTACGCCAACATGCGCATGCCCGTGGACGCCTTCCTGCGCTCCATCGCGGAGTACAGGCCGCAGCGCACCTCGGGCACGGCCGTGTTCATGTCCATTTCGCCCGAGGGCGTGCCCCACACCCTGCTGCACCACTTCAAGCACAACGAGGCCCTGCACGAACGCGTGGTGCTTCTCTCCATCGTGTCCGCCGAGGTGCCCCAGGTGGAGCCGGGCGAGCGGCTGGCCATCGAGGACCTGGGCCAGGGCTTCCACCGCATCCTGGCCCGCTACGGCTACATGGAGACCCCGCGCGTGCCCGAGATCCTGGAGCTGGCCACGCGGATGGGGTTGCCCATGGACGTCTACTCCACCTCGTTCTATCTTGGCCGCGAGACGCTTCTGACCACCGGCGACGCGCCCATGGCCCAGTGGCGCAAGAAGCTCTTCGTGTTCATGTCGCGAAACTCCTGGAACGCCACGTCGTTCTTCGGCATCCCGCCCGGGCGCGTGGTGGAGCTCGGCAACCAGGTGGAAATCTAGTCCGGCGGCGCGCCGAGAGCGCAGGAGGCAGCGAGCGATGGAAAGCCTGACGGTCAGGACCGCGCGCAGGGAGCAGATGCTGGCCATCACCGGCCAGGTGCAGGAGATGATCGAGCGCAACGGCTGGCGCGAGGGGGTGCTTTTCCTGCACTGCCCGCACACCACGGCCGGGCTCACGGTGAACGAGAACGCCGACCCGGACGTGGTCAAGGACATGCTGGACACGCTCGCGCGGCTCGTGCCCGTGGACGCGGGCTACCGCCACGGCGAAGGCAACTCCGACGCGCACGTGAAGGCCAGCGTGATGGGGCCGGGGCTCACGCTCATCGTCAGCGAGGGCAGGATGAGGCTTGGCACCTGGCAGGGGGTGTTCTTCTGCGAGTTCGACGGCCCGAGGACCAGGCAGGTCTGGGCGCAGTGGATCGGGGCGTAGAAAGCAAAGCGCCGTCCGCTTGGACAGGGGACGGCGCGAAGCGGAAACGGGTCCAGGGAACGTTGTTCCCTGGCGGGAGAGGGCCGGAGAGGGCGGAGCCCTCTCCGGTTGAATCTTCTCGCGTTATTCTTCCTTCAGGGCTCGCGTCATCAGTTCGCGCACGGCCTGCCCGGGGTCCTTGTCCTCGTAGAGCACGGCGTAGACCTGCTCGGTGATGGGCAGCTCCACCTTGATCTTCTTGGCCAGCCCGTGCAGGGCCTGGGTGGTCTTCACGCCTTCGGCCACCATCTTCATCTCGCCAAGGATGTCCATGAGCTTCTGCCCGCGCGCGAGCCTCCTGCCCACCTGGCGGTTGCGCGAGAGGTCGCCGGTGCAGGTGAGCACCAGGTCGCCCAGGCCGGAGAGGCCCATGAAGGTCTTGGGGTCGCAGCCGAGCTTGGCTCCGAGCCTGCCCATCTCGGCCAGGCCGCGCGTGATCAGCGCCGCGCGGGCGTCCGCGCCGAAGCCCAGCTCGTCGGAGACTCCGGCCGCGATGGCGATGATGTTCTTCACCGCGCCGCCGAGCTCCACGCCCTTTACGTCCTTGTTGGTGTAGACGCGGAAGTAGTCCGTGGCGAAGAGCTCCTGCACCTGCTTGGCCAGGTCCTTGTCCTTGCAGCCCAGGCTCACGGCCGTGGGCATGCGGCGGATGACCTCGTAGGCGAAGCTCGGGCCGGAGATCACGGCGTAGCGGTACTTGCGCCCGCCCATGACCTCCTCGCAGACCTCGGACATGGTCTTGCCCGTGTCGATCTCGATGCCCTTGTTCGCGCAGACGATGGCCGCGTTCTTGGGCAAAAGCTCGCGCATCTCGCCCAGCACCGAGCGCATGAACTGGCAGGGCACGGCCATGAGGAAGAGGTCCTTGCCAGCGCAGGCCTGCTCCAGGTCCATGGTGGCCTGCAGGTTGGGGGAGAGCTTCACCCCGGGCATGTACCAGGTGTTCTCGCCCTTTGACTTGATCTCGGCCAGAAGCTCCATCTCGCGGACCCAGATGGTGACGTCCACGCCCTTGTGGGCCAGAAGGTCCGCCAGGGTGGTGCCCCAGCTGCCTCCGCCGATCACTGCGACTTTCATACGCTCTCCTAGAATGATGGGGGAACGCGCACGGCGGCGCGTCTCGTCGTGATTGCAACTACCACATGAACCCGGTAGAGATAAAGGCGTTATCGGCACTGCCCGAAGGAGCCCAGATGAAGAAAGCAAAAGAGTTCACCGAAACCCAGAAGCGCGTCCTTTCCATAGTCCAGGGCGATCTGCCCGACGGCCCGGAGCCCTTCGCCGAGGTGGCGCGCCAGGCCGGGGCGACACTGGAGGAGGTGCTCGAGCTCATCTCCGGGATGAAGGAGCGCGGCGAGATCAGGCGCTTCGGGGCCACCCTGCGCCACCAGAAGGCCGGGTACGGCTGCAACGCCATGGTGGCCTGGTTCGTGGACGGCGAGGACATGGAGCGCATCGGCGAGTTCATGGCCGCGCGCCCCGAGATATCGCACTGCTACCACCGCGTGAACTGCATGGACTGGCCCTACAACCTCTACACCATGGTCCACGCCAGGACCCGCGAGGAGTGCGGCGAGAAGGTGGCCGAGCTGGCCAGGCTCTCGGGCCTGGAGGAGTACGACGTGCTGGAGAGCCGCAAGGAGTTCAAGAAGACCAGCATGCGGTACTTCTAGCCATGGCCGTTCTGCCCAAGGACATCTTCGAATACATGTCCAAGCGCGTGCTTGGGCAGCGCGAAGTGCTGCGGCTCATCTCGGTGGCCGTGTACAAGCACGTCTCCGGGATACGGGCGGGCAACATCCTCCTGGTGGGCAACTCGGGCACGGGCAAGACCACCATCATGAAGACCATCCACCGCTTCTACCTGGAGCACGACGACCTTTCGTCGTTTCGGGTCATGGCGGTGCTGAACGCCAACATCCTGGCGGGCGAGGAGGGCGACATCCGCACCGCCCGGCTCTTCACCGCCCTGGAAGCGGCCGTGAAGAAGCAGTACGGCGAGAACGTGGACCGCGAGACCATGCGCCTGGGGCTCCAGAACGCCACGGTCTGCTTAGACGAGGTGGACAAGATCTCGGCGCGCATCTCCGGCAAGCCCAACCCGGTCGGCATCGCGCTCCAGCAGGCGCTTCTGACCATTCTCGAGGGCGAGACCATCATGGTGCCCGTCACCGTGACCGAGGACGGCCGCGAGGTGGCCACCCACGTGCCCGTGGACACCGGGCGCATCCTCTTCGTGTGCGGCGGGGCCTTCGAGGAGCTCTACGACCAGGTCTACGGCCTCATCGTCAACCGCAAGGACGACCGCAGGCTCAGGGAAACCACGGAAATCCAGCGCACCGGCGAGGGCGAGGTGCGCGTCACGGCCGTGACCCGCTTCAAGCTGGTGGACTACCTGCGCCTCTCGGACATGTTCACCTACGGCATGCTGCCGCAGTTCCTCTCCCGCTTTTCCTCCATCGCCATCCTGGACGACCTCTCGCGCGACGACCTGGTGCAGATCATGCTCTCGGCCGAGGATTCGCCGCTTCGGCATTGCCGGGAGTTCTTCGCGTCCATGGGGATCGATCTTCGCGTGACCCGCGAGGCCCTGGACATGATCGCAGAGCACGCCCTGCGCAACACGCGCATCGGCGCGCGCGCCCTGCGCGAGATCTTCAGCCGGATCATGGCCGAGGCCGAGTTCGACCCCTTCGGACAGCCCAAGCTCCAGAAAGACGAGAAGGGCCATTCCTTGACCCTGGACCGGGCCATGGTGCAGGAGCGCCTGGCCAGGTAGCCGGGCCGTTTGCGTCCGTGGCTAGGGTGAAACCCGCGAAGCCGGACGCCGGGGTCCGGGGGCAGGCACTGCCCCCGGCGGGTGCAGGGCGGAGCCCTGCGTCTTGATCCCTCCCCTCGTCAAAAAAAAGAGGACGCCTCCCGGCGTCCCCCACTCCGAAACTCTTCTTCGTCCGCGCTCAGGCTTTGGTCCGCGCGATGAGCCCCTTGAACACCTCGATGACGAGCTGGTCGGTTCTGTTGGAGGCCTGGATTATCTTGTCGATCTCAGCGGTGCGCTGGGTGGAGCGCGCGGCCAGGTAGTCGAGGATCACCTCGTTGACCTGGATGGCGTCCGGGATGCGTATCTTGGAAATGTCCGATGGCGATGACATGACTCGTTCCCCTGTTTCCTGCGAGCGCCAAGACGACAATGGCTCTCTTCCCGGCTCTTATCGGCGGTGCGGCGGGGTACTTTAGGGCGGGTCGGAAAAAATCTATTCGCCCCCGGCCTCGGCCCAGACCGTGTCCCACCAGGGCTTGAACGCCGCGCCGGTGAGCAGGCAGGGGCCGATGACCACGTCGGGCTCGAAGGTCCAGAGCGTGACCCCAGGCACGGAACCCAGGAGCAGCGCGGCCTCCGGAGTGGCCAGCACGTGCGGGGCGCGGATGCGCTGGGCGTCGGCCGCGATCATGGCCTGGTCCTGCGGGGTGAAGCGGTGGGAGTCCGGGAAGATCACGCGCAGCCGGGGCGGCAGCTTCAAAAACTTCTGGCAGGCCTTGGCCGCCACGTCCTGGTTGGACTGGGCCGCCACCAGCAGGTAGGGCGCTCCGTCCAGGTCCTGGGCGGTCCTGCCGTCCAGGCTCCTCAGCCGCCAGATGCTCGGGTGCACGGTGAACACAGGCCTGCCGAGCGCGGCCAGGCGGCGCTCCGCCAGGGGGCGGCGCTGGGGCAGTTCGTCCGGCCAGAGGTGCAGCACGAAGGCCGAAGCCCTGGCCAGGGCGCTTACGCCCTCGCGCCAGGAGCCCGCAGGGAAGGTGCGGTTCCAGCCCTTGTCCAGGTCGTGCGCGCCCATGAGCACGATGTCGGCCGAGCGCTTGAGCGAAAGGCTGGAGAAGTGGTCGTGCGCGATGAGGAGCCTCGGGGCCTCGCCCGGGGCCTTGAGCGCGGCCTTGCACGCGCGCACGGGGTCGCGGTCGGCCAGGATGGCGGAGCCCGGGCGGTAGCGGGCCAGCAGCGCGGCGTCCACGCCGCATTCCTGAACGGGGGTCTCCGGGGTGACCTCGAGCGGGGAGCTCGAAGGCTGGGCTCCGCGCGTTCCGGCCAGCAGCGCCGCCGGTATCCCGTGCGCCCTGGCCCAGCCCAGGAGCCAGGCCGAGACCATCACCTTGCCGCGCGAGAGCGAATCGATCCCGCCCACGCCCACCGTGGGCACTGGCGGGGCGAAGGCGCGCAGCAGGCCCTTGGAGTAGAGCCGGGCCCTGGCGCGCATGGCCATGGAGACGAGGGCCGCGGGCGGGGCCAGCAGATGGCGGAACCGGTGTTGCCAGGCGTGCATGTCCTGCATGGGGAGAAAGGCCGGGGAGCTTTCGGGCTCCCCGGCCGGGCGTGTGTTATTCGCGGTTGCCCGAGAACAGGCGCAGCATGATCAGGAACAGGTTGATGAAGTCCAGGTACAGGGTCAGCGCGCCGAGGATGGAGCCGCGCCGGATGGCGGCGGCGTCGCCCATGGGGGCGTTCTCGCCCATGTCCTTCAGGCGCTGGGTGTCGTAGGCGGTGAGGCCGGTGAAGATGAGCACGCCCACGCAGTCGATGATGAAGCGCATCATGGAGCTCTGCAGGAAGATGTTCACCACCATGGCGATGAGCATCCCGATGAGGCCCATGAAGAGGAAGCTGCCCAGCGAGGTCAGGTCGCGCTTGGTGACCATGCCGTAGACGCTCATGGCCAGGAACATGCCCGCGCTCACGGCGAAGGCCGAGGCGATGGTGGTGGCCGTGTAGGCTATGAACACGCCCGAGAGCGTCACGCCGTTCAGGGCGCTGTAGGCCAGGAACATGCCGGTGGCGGTGCCCGGGGCCATGCGGTTGATGCGCGCCGAAAGCATCATCACCAGGCCCAGCTCCGCGAGGACCAGCACGATGAGCGCCACGGGGTTGAAGACCAGCTTGAGAAGCGCCGGGCTGGAAGCCACGGCCACGGCCACCACGGCGGTCAGGCCGAGGCCGGCGGCCATCCAGCCGTACACGCCGCGCATGAAGGCGCTCAGCGCCTGCGCGCGGGACATGGACTGTTGCGCGTTGAAGGCGTTGTACATGCCAAATCTCCTTCTGATGATTCCGGGAAATAACGGTTAAATAGTCCCGGTTCGGGGTCCGGGCAACCCCGCCGAAACAAAAACCATCATGCACCAAAAAAGTCTGGTTGCCTAGATGGATCGATTCTAAGCGGGGCGCGGGCGAGGTTTCGCGCCTGTTGCCGCGCCAAGCGGCCGGGGGCGCGCGTTCACGGACAACGACCGGTCCGGGGACGTCGCATGGGCCAAGGACATGAACAAGATTTCATGAACGCCGTACCGCATTGGCGCGGCAGCAAGGATGCATGGGAAGGGTGGCGCGGTCCTGTGCGTTTCAGCCGCCGTCGGCTTCGGCGCCGTTCTCGCCCGGCGCGTCTTGGGCGCATTGGGCCCTCGCCTCGGCCAGGGCCAGGGCCGTGACGTCGAAGTGCTGCACCACCAGCGACTCCACCTCGCCGTCCGGGCCGAACACGGGGTGGATCACGGTCTCCAGCCAGAAGTCCACGTCGGGCGAGCCCACGTGCGTCTTGGAGGTGTTGAACACGTAGCGGGGCATGCGCACGGTCTCGCCCGTGAGGGCCCGGGCGAAGTACTCCGGCACGCCCAGCAGGATCAATTGCGGGTCGTTCAGCACGGTGAAATCCGGAGGCAATTCTCCGCCGCGCATGGCCTCTTGGGCGGCCTTGTTCACGCGCAGGGCGCGGCCCTGGGGGTCGCACCAGATCTGGATGACCGGGGAGTTGTCGAAGGCGGAGCGGAACGCGTCCCGCTCGGCCTTGAGCCTGGCCGTGACGAGCCTACGGGCGGCCTCGGCGGCCTCGCGCCCGGAAAGCTCCCTGCGCAGCCGCCTGATCTCGGCGTGCAGGTCATCGTGGGACATGCCGGAAACGTCGGGTGAATCCATGGTGCACCGGGAAGGAACGTATAAGGCGGCCTATCACGGGTTCGTGAGGGCCGCAACGCCCGGGTCCGCTTCAGCCCTCCGGGCTGTCCAGGGCGTCCATGATGCCCTGGGGGTCCAGGAGCGTGATGCGCCCGCGAGACACCGCGATGAGCCCGCGCTCCTCGAAGGCCGAGAGGGTCTCGCTGATGGTCTGCTGGCAGGAGCCGGTCATGGAGGCCATCTGGGTCTGGGTCAGGCGCACGGGCACCTCGGCCGCGCCGCCCCTGGCCTGGGCGATCTCGTCGCGGCTCAGGCACAGGAGGAGTTTCAGGACCCTGGTGGGCACGCCGCAGGTCATCAGGTTCTCGAGTTGGCCGGAAAGATAGCGGATGCGCCTGCCCAGCACCTCCACCACGCGAAGCGCGAGCCGTGGCTGGGCCAGCATGAGCGAGAGGAAGTCCTCGCGGCCGATCTCCAGGAGCGAGGCGTCGGTCATGGCCTGGGCCGAGCACTTGCGGCGCTCGCCGCCCACCACCTCGGCCAGGCCGAACATCTCGCCGGGGGAGCGGATGAAGAACGTGGGCTCCTTGCCGTGCAGGGACACGCGGAAGATCTTCACCGAGCCCTCGTGCAGGAAGAAGCAGCGCGTGCCCGGGTCGTTCTCCAGGAAGACCAGCTCGTTGCGCTTGACCTTCCTGCGCGCCGCGAGCGCGCGGAAGGCCTCGAACTCGCGGTCCAGGCCGTCGAAGAACCCGCCCTTGATCAGGTGCCAGTCCACTTTGTTTCCACGGTCAGGCATGCCCCAAGCATAGACGCCGGGAGCGCCGCGTCAAGCCCGACGGGTCTAACCCCGCCCGCGCCGTGTGGTGGCCGGGCGGGCGGGGCCGGTCGAGGGGCTGGCGCGATCAGCCCTGGGTCTTCAGGCGGTTGCGGTACTTGTAAGTCACGGTCTGGCCGTGGATGTCGGTGCATTTCCAGGTGATGCTGTCCTTGCCCATGAAGGGGGTCAGGGTGGCCTTGTGGTAGCCCAGCTGGTACGGGATGCGCGTCTCGATGGCGTTTCGCGGGCACATCTTCACGCAGGACATGCAGTCCCAGCAGTCGCGCGAGGCGTGGCAGTGGGACTTGCCGTCCTCGCCCACGTACATGAGGTCGCCCGGGCAGGCCTCCTCGCAGAACGACTCCTCGCGGCCTTCGCAGCCGTTGCATTTCTTGGGATCGACGACAGGGGGCATGGTGTCCTCCTTCCTGAATTGTGTCTGTTGTTCGCGCTACGGCTTGTACCTGTCCCCGGGCACGATCTGCTCGTAGGGACGGGTGAAGGTCTCGATCTCGCCGGTGGCCAGGTTCTTGCGGCTCTCCACGTGGCAATCGTAGGCCGGGTCCGTCTCCGGGTAGTCGGAGCGGGTCTGCCAGCCCTGCCAGCGCGTTTCCTTGCGGAACTTGAGGTGGTGGCAGAGCACCTCGGCCACGTCGAGGCGGTCGACCACCTCGTGCACGCTCATCAGGTCGTGCAGGTCCTGGGCCTTGAGGAAGCGCACCTGGTCCTTGAGCATGGCGATGTGCTTCAGCGCGTAGTCCAGGCGCTCCTCGTTGGTGCGGTAGAACTGGCTGGTGCCGCCCGCGTACTCGTCCATGAGCCGCTGCAGGCGCTCCTCCATCTCAAGGGCCTTCAGGCCGTCGAAATCCGCGCCGCGCAGAAGCGGCTCGAACACGCGGGCCTTCTCGGCCTCGACCTGGGCCGCGTCGGGCTCGGCGTGCCCGAGGCCCTGGATGTACTTCACGGCCCCGCGCAGGGCGAGCTTGCCCTCGGCCGCGCAACCGCCCACGAACTTGTTCGGGTTGCCCCCGGCGGTCTCGCCGGCCGCGAAGAGCCCGGGCACGGTCGTCATGCGCTCCATGTCCACCCAGAAGCCGGACTGGGTGTGCCCGCCCACGATGTAGGGGTCGGAGCCGTAGATCTCGATGGGCTCCTTGACCGGGTCCTGGCCCCGGCTGGCCAGGAAGAGCACGAAGCTCGGGCGCTCGTTCAGGTAGTCGGTCATCATCTGCTGGGCCAGTTCCGGGTCCATGCCGCGCGTGTCGCAGTAGGTGGGCCCGCGCCCGGCCAGCCACTCCTCCATGGGGGCGTTGGCGCGGATGTAGCGCGGGGCCTTGTCCGCGCCAAGGTGGGCGTAGCGCTTCTGCATGATGCGCTCGCCCTTGGCGTTGATGATCGGGGCCTTGTAGCCCACGGAGATGGTGTCCACCGGGCCGCAGAAGTCCTTGGTGCGCGTGGCGACCCAGCGCTGCTCCATGGAGGTCATCTCCGCGCCCTGGCGGATGCCCACGGCGTAGCCCGTGCCCACGCAGTAGGGGCACATCCAGATCTGGTGGTGGCTGTCCGTGGCGTCGGCCGTGTAGGACTTGTACAATCCGGCCGCGCCGCCCGTGGCGTTGATCACGGCCTTGGCCCGGAACACGTAGAACTTGCCGTCGCGCACGCCGAAACCCAGGGCCCCGGCGCAGCGGCCGCCGTCCATGAGCAGCTGGGTGCAGACCACGCGGTTGTACACCTCGGCCCCGGCCTCGATGGCCTTCTCGGCCATGATGGGCTTCAACTGCTCGCCGTGGATGGAGATGTCCCACGCGCCCCGGTAGCGGATCTTGCCTTCGGCGTCGCGCAGGATGGGCAGGCCCCAGCGCTCCAGGTCGTCCACGGCCTCGTTAAGTTCCTCGGCGTTGGAGAGGGCCAGGTCCTCGCGGATGGGCCCGCCGCCCACCTGGGAGCGGCACCAGCGCACCAGGTCCTCCGGGGTCTTGCCCTCGGGGATGTAGGTGTTGATGGCGTCCATGCCAGCAGAGCACGCGCCTGAGCGCATGATCTGGGCCTTCTCCATGATCACCACCTTGAGCGAGGGGTCGATCTTGGCCGCTTCCACGGCGGAGAAGCACCCGGCGTTGCCGCCGCCGATGATGAGGATGTCGCAGTCCACCCGGACGGTCTCTACCGCGTCCAGGGATGCGGGGTTCTTTGCCATGCGTGGCATGAGTTCTCTCCTCCTAGTAGGGCCAGGGGGCGTTGGGGTTCCAGACGGGCAGGCCCAGGAAGGCGTACCATGGGGCCATGACGCAGATGCCGTAGGCGATGGCGATGAGGATGCACACCCAGCCCGCCTTGGCGTAGTCGGCCGTGGAGAAGGTGCCCGTGCCGTAGGCGATCACCGCCGCCGTGATCTGGGTGGGCAGCAGATAGGCGTAGGTGTCCGTGTCGCAGACCAGCAGGGTGAAGGCCACCGGGTGCAGGCCGACCTTGGGGGCCATGGCGAAGACGATGGGCGCGAACATGGCCACGGCCGCCACGTTGGAGAGCATGCCGATGCGCATCACGTGCGTGCCCACCATGAGCACCAAAACCGTCTGCCACCAGCCCATGCCCACCACCATGTGGTGGATGATGTCCGCCAGCCACCCGGCCAGGCCGGACTTGGTCATGGCGTCGGTCATGGTGATGGCGCCGCCGAGCAGGAGGAAGGTGCCCCAGATGGTGCGGTCCTGCACGGCCTTCCACTTGAAGGGGAAGAGCCCGGGCACGAAGAGGATCATGATGCCGACGAGCCCGATGATGCCCAGCTGATGCTCGTGCAGCACCAGAAAGCTGCCCTTGCCGGTCATGAAGAGAAAGGCCACCAGGCCGAACACGGCGAGCATGGTCCACTCGGCGCGGCTCATGGGGCCCAGTTCCTCGTACTTGCGGCGGATCTGCTCGTGGCCTCCGGCGATGGACACGGACTTGGTCTTGAAGTGCAGGCGCACCCACCACTGGGTGAGCACGAACATGCCCAGGTAGGGGAACTGGAGGACCATCCACTGGAAGTAGCCCAGGTTGCGGTAGCCGTTCTTCTCGAAGAGCCCGGTCATGATCAGGTTGGGCATGTGCGCCGTGAGGATGAACACGCCGCAGATCATGCAGCCGTAGACCATGGACTGGATCACGATGGCCTTCTTGGCCTCGCGCTCCTCGGGGGTGTCGCCCAGAAGGCCGGTGATGCCCTGGATCACGGGCATGAGCGTGGCCGCGCGGGCGTTGGCCGCCGGGATCAGGAAGGCCAGGACGATGTTCACGCCGAACATGCCCCAGATGATCCGGCCCACGTTGTTGGCCTTGATCCTGTTCAGGATGGCCAGGGCGATGCGCTTGTCCATGTTCAGGAGCTGGATGATGGCCCCGGCGAAGAACGCGAACAGGCACAGCCAGATCTCGTGGGTGGTGAAGCCCGAGAACACCTGGCCCAAGGGGGGCCGCCCGTTGTTCCAGGGGATGCCCTTGGTGAGGATGAGGAGCGTGGGCACCGAGATGCCCGTGATGCCCACGGGCATGGCCTCGGACACCCACATCACCGAGGCCCAGACCAGGATGGCCAGCACGGCCATGCCTTCGGGCTTCAGGCCCTCGGGCAGAGGCAGCACCTTGTAGATGAGGAAGAAGAGCGCCCAGGCCGCTACATACCCGGCCCAGGTCGCCGCGGGGCTCTTCCCGCAGACGGTGAGGTTCTCGGAAATGTACGTCCCGAGCCCTCCCTTGCATGAATTGACGGTCCCGACTGACCCGTTGGCCATGCGCCACCTCCCTGGAGTTCCGCCCGTGGCGGGATTGGATGGTGGCCCTCTAGCCCGGGGAGGGAAAGCGGACTATCGCGCGGGCGATAGAACGGGAAAAATGGCGCAAGCGCACATATTTTCCTGGCGAGGCGGCCCGGGAAACGGCTAGAGGGCCGGGTTTTCGGACAGAAATTCCATGAAGGCGAGCTCCGAGGCGAGCATGTCCGCATCGCCGCGCCGCAGCCACTCCGAGAGCCAGCCGAAGCGCGTGGCCAGGATCATGGGGGCAAGCAGGGGGGCTTGCCCGTCCGGGAGAAGCCCGCCACGGCGCGCGGCTTCGAGCAGGGCGGCGGCGAAGGGGGTGGCGAGAGAACCGCCCTCCATGGCCAGGCAGCCCAGGCAGTTGGCCAGGTCGTAGAGGGCAGGGCGGACACCGGCGAACTCCCAGTCGATCACGGCCAGGACTTCGCGGCTGCTCCAGACCACGTTCAGGGGGTGGATGTCGCCGTGGCAGAGCGCCGTGGGCAGCGAGCCCCAGGCTTCGAAAAGTTCTTCAAGCGTGGGCAGCAGGGCCAGCGCGCGGGCGTGGACGCAGGCCAGATCCTGCGCGGCGGACGCGGCGGATTGTCCGCCGGGCAAGGGGCGGCCCCTCCCGGCAGGCTTCGTTGGCGCCAGGCCGCGAGCGGGGGGACAGTGCCCCTGGCGCTCGCCTTGGCTCCCGATGCGCCGGATGAGCTCCCTGACGTAGGCGGGCAGGTGAAGCTCGAAGAGTCCGTCCGGGAGCCGCAGCCCGCTCGAAGCGCGGCGCAGCCCGCAGAGCCAGGCCCCCAGGGCGCGGCCCATGCCCGCGTTTTCCAGGTAGCCGGGTTGAGGGAGCGGGACACCCTGGAAGAAAGGGGAAAGCTGCCAGCGACGGCCCCAGTCGGAGACGACGAAATTACCCGCGCCCGAGCGGCGGTGCGGAGCCAGGCAGCCCAGGCCGCGTCCTTGAAGCGATTCGAGCAGAAGGCCCATGGCCTCGCGCCGGACATGCTGGCCCGGGCCGAGCTGTTCGAGCAGCCAGAGCCGCCCGGCGTCGTCCTCCACCACGCGCCTGGCCACGCAGCGCTCCGGGCTGCCCGGGATGGCGATGTCCTGGCGCTGGCGCGTGAAAGCGACGCCCCAGTTGGCGAGAAGGTTCGTGGTCAGGGGCATGCGGGCGGGCAGGTGAAAAAAGCTCGGGCGGGCTCGCCGGCGGCGGACCCGGAAGTCTCCGGTTGCGAGGCGGCGGTTTCGCCGCCCCCTTCTATTCCTCTTCCAGCGTGGACAGGTCCCCGGCCGAGCCGCCGGTCTCCTCGGCTTTCAGGAGCCGTCTCAGTATCTTGCCGCTCTTGGTGTGCGGCAGGTGGTCGCGGAAGGCGATGGCCTTGATGGCCACGAACGGCCCGAGTTCGCGCTTCACGTGGGCGGTCAGGGCCTTTATCAGCCCGTCCTCGCTGTCGAAGTCCTTTTCCCAGCCTTCGGCGCGCACCACGAAGCACTTGGCGGACTCGCCCTTGATGGGGTCGGGCACGCCCACCACTGCGGCCTCCACCACGGCCTTGTGCGCGGTCAGCGCGGCCTCCACCTCGGCCGGGCCGATGCGGTGCCCGCCGATGTTCAGGACGTCGTCCGCGCGGCCCTGGAACCAGAAGTAGCCGTCCTCGTCCTTGCGGGCCACGTCGCCCGCGAAATACACGCCCGGGATCTTCTCCCAGTAGGCCTTGCGGTAGCCCTCGTCGTCGTCCATGAGCGTGCGCGCCATGGCGGGCCAGGGCTGCCTGACCACCACGAACCCGCCCTTGTCCGGCCCGGCGGGGTTGCCGTGGCGGTCCACCACGTCCACGTCCACGCCCGGCAGGGGCCGCCCGGCCGAACCGGGCTTCAGAAGCGAGATGGGCAGCGGCGAGACCATGAACATGCCCGTCTCGGTCTGCCACCACGTGTCCAGGAGCGGGCATTCGCTGCGCCCGATATACTTGTGGAACCAGACCCACGGCTCGGGGCCTATGGGCTCGCCCACGCTGCCCAGCAGCCTCAGTGTCGAGAGGTCGTGCTTCCTGGGGTACTGGCCGCCGTAGCGCATGAGCATGCGGATGAGCGTGGGCGTGGTGTAGAGGATGGTCACGCCGTAGCGGGCCACGATGGCCCAGAGCCTGTCCGCCTGGGGGTAGAGGGGGTGGCCCTCGTAGAGCACCACGGTGGTGCCCGCCATGAGCGGCCCGAACACCACGTAGCTGTGGCCCGTGATCCAGCCCGGGTCGGCCGTGCAGAGGTAGAGGTCCGTGGGTTTCACGTCCATGACCCAGCGGTAGGTGGAGTGCACGCCCACCATGTAGCCGCCGTGGGTGTGCAAAAGCCCCTTGGGCTTGCCCGTGGCCCCGGAGGTGTAGAGCAGGAAGAGCGGGTCCTCGGCGTCCATGACCTCGGTGGGGGCCTGGGGACGCTCCTGGCGGATCAGGTCCTCGTAGCGCAGGTCGCGCGGCTCCACCATGTCGAGCTCCACGCCCGCGCGGTGTACCACGATCACGGACTCAACGCAGTCGCAGCCCTCTCCGAACAGGGCCTCGTCGCACACGGACTTCAGGTTGATCACCCTGCCGTTGCGGTAGAAGCCGTCGGCCGTGACGATGATCTTGGGCTTGCAGCTCTCGATGCGCTCGCGCAACGACCGGGCCGAGTAGCCCGCGAAAACCAGGGTCTGCACCGCGCCTATCTTGGCCGCGGCGAGCATGGCGATGACGGTCTCGGGCAGGGGGGGGAGGTAGATGACGATGCGGTCGCCCTTCTGCACGCCCATGGAGCGAAGCGCGTTGGCGAAGCGGCAGACCTCTCGGAAGAGCTCGTAGTAGGTGTACTTGCGGCACTCGCCGGACTCGCCCTCCCAGATGATGGCCAGCTTGTTCTTGTTGGCCGTGAGGATGTGGCGGTCCAGGGCGTTGTGCACCAGGTTGCACTTGCCGTCCACGAACCACTTGAAGAAGGGCGGGTTGGAGTCGTCCAGGACCTGGGTCCACTTCTCGAACCAGTCCAGCTCCGAGGCCTGCTCCTCCCAGAAGAGGCGGTAGTCCGCCTGGGCGAGGCTGCACGCGGCCTTGAGCTCGGCCTGGCCCATGTTGGCCTCGCGCACCACCTGGGGCAGGGGGCGGAAGACGCGCTCCTCCCTGAGCAAGCTATCGACGAGACCGGTTTCCATAAGACACTCCTGCGTGATCTCCCGGGGCGCGTGCGCGCCGGGCGCCCCGGTCCGGGGCCGGGGCGTTTGGGATCCCCCCTCGATCTCGCGGGGTTTTGCCCCGCGCGAAGCGAAAAATTACAGGCCCAGCACCTGCTTGAGCTCGCCGATGCGCCGCCTGCTGATGGGCAGCTCGATGCGCGTCTTGCCCTGGGTGCGCAGCATGAACTGGCCCCCGGGCAGGCTCGCGATCTCGGTGACGGCCTCCAGGTTGACCAAAAACTTGCGGTGCACGCGGAAGAAGCCGTGCGGCCCCAGGCGCTCCTCCAGGTTTTTCAGCCTGTAGGAGGTCAGGTACTTCTGCTGCGCCGAGTGCACGAAGGAATAGTCCTCGTAGGCCTCCACGAAGAGGATGTGCGGGTAGGGCAGAAGAAGCGTGCGCCCGTCGAGCGTGATGGGCAGCTTCTCGATGTCCACGGGCTTCTTCTTGTGGCTTAGGTCCCAGGCCTGCTTGAGCGCGGTGAAGAACTGGCCTTCCTCCTCCTCCTCGATGGGCAGGGAGAGGGTCTGCTGGTCGTCCTGGGCCGCGGCGGAGCGCTCCTCGGGCCAGGCTCCGGCGGGCTGGGCCTGCTTGAAGCCCGGGGTGAGCCCGCGCAGGCGCGAGAGCGTCATCTCCAGGCGCTGCGGGGTCACGGGCCAGACGAGGTAGTCCACGGCCCCCATCTCGAAGGCCTTGCACGCCTGGGACTCGTCCTCGGCCACGAACACCAGGGCCGGGCGCTGGCGGCGGCCCGAGAGCATCTGGGCCAACTCCATGCCCGAGGTGGGGCCGGGCAGGCCCGGGCTCACGAAAAAGACCCCGTAGGGGATGGCCTCGAGCATCTCCAGGGCCTCGAAGGCCGTGGCCGCCTCGCCCAGCACGCGAAGCGGCTCCGCCCCGGCCAGCAGCTGGCGAAGCCCGGCGCGCACGGCCGGGTCGGCATGGACGATGAGGGTTTTCACCTGAGGCATGGATGCGGGCTCCCCGTATTCCCTCCCTGGTAGCGGGAAACGGCCGCTCGGGCAAGGGCGGGCTGCGGTTGCGCCCGGGCCCGCGCTCGGGGGGCGATGGCTGGGTGTTCGCGCTATCCGTTATCTCGATTGTACTTATCTAAAATCACGATTTAGGAGTGTCGCGGGTGTATCGGGCGGGCCCGCGCGGGGTCCGGTCTGGCGTCAACCAGCACAGGCGGGAGGAGGCATGGAAAACGGGGACGGCGGTTTTTGCCGCAGGGGATTTTTGAAGACCATGGCCGGTTCGGCCGCGGCCCTGGCCACGCTGGGCGCGCCGCTCACGGACGCGCGCGCCCAGGCGCACGGGGGCAAGCTTTTGCAGGTGTGGTCCTGCGGGGGGCTGGCCGAGGCCATGAACCCGGCCAACGAGCTCTTCAAGAGCCGCACGGGCGCGCGCATAAGCTACACCGGGGCCTTCGCGGCGGCGCTCGGCAAGTCGCTCCTGGGCAGCGCCACCACCGAGGTCTTTGCCGGGCGCGTGCTCGACCTGGCCAAGAAGCTGCGCCAGTCCGGCAAGATGGCCTTCTTCGAGCCGCTTTGCTTCACCAGCTACGTGATGGTCACGCCCAAGGGCAACCCGGCGGGCATCGCCAAGGTGGAGGACATGGCCCGGCCCGGGGTGAAGGTGGTGCTCGCGCCGGAGGCCTCCCCGCCCGGGGGCGCGGCCGCGCTGGCGCTTTTAAAGAAGGCCGGGGTGCAGGAGGCGGTGATGAAGAACTGCGTCACCCTGGGCTCCTGCGTGCAGCGCACCATGGACGACGTGATCTCCGGCAAGGGCGACGTGTCCATCGTGGAGCTCCGCGTCACGCGCATCCCGCAGTTCGCGGGCAAGGTGGAGGTGGTGGCCCTGCCCGAGGCCCTGTTCCCGCCACCGCCGCTGACCTTCACCATCGGCGTGATGAAGCACGCCAAGGACGTGGAACTGGCCCGGGAGTACGTCTCCTTCATGACCTCGCCCGAGGGCCAGGCGTTCTTCGAGCGCGCCGGGTTCGTCCCGGCCTTCTCGGACAAGGGCAGGCAACTGGTGGAAAAACTGGGGGTGAAGGATGTCTGAGAGCGTTGCCGCCAGCGCGCCCAAGGCCGTGCCCGGGCTGCGAGTCACCGTCTGGCGCAGGCTGACCCAGCTGGCCATGCTCGGGCTTCTCGGCCAGTGGTCGTTCTACGGAATCTTCCGCTGCCCGTTCATCGTGCCCTACGTGAGCTGCCAGAACTGCCCGGTGATCACCTGCCACGGGCGCATCCTGACCATGTTCTGGGGCTTCTGGCTGCTCCTGCCCGCGAGCGCCCTGCTTCTGGGCCGGGCCTTCTGCGGCTGGGCCTGCCCGGGCGGGCTCATGAACCAGATGCTCGGCAAGCTGGCTCCGTTCAAGGCGCGCGTGCGCACCAGGCTCGCGGCGTGGGCCTCCTGGGGCGGCTGGCTGGCCCTGGCCGGGTGTTTGTACGTGTGGCTTTACATGGGCCAGCCGCGCACCAACGTGCCCATCCGCGTGGGCGAGTTTTTCGGTTCCGTGGCCCTGACCTTCGAGCACGCGGAACTCTTCTGGCTGGTCAGGACGTTCACGGTGCTGGGACTCGTGGCCCTGGGCCTCGTGGTGGCCGGCTTCTGGTGCCGCTTCGCCTGCCCCACCGGCTCCGCGCTGGACGCGCTGCGGCGCTTCTCGGTGCTCGGGATGTACAAGACGAGCGCCTGCAACGGTTGCGACAAGTGCCTGCGCGTGTGCGAGATGGGCACCCGCCCGGGCGAGCGCGGCTGCACCAACTGCGCCGACTGCCTGGGCTCCTGCCCCGAGGGGGCCATCGGCTTCGGCAGGAAGTCTTGAGCGTGGCCGCCGGGGCGTTCCATCCCTGCTTCCACGACGCGGCCCGCGCCACCCACGGCAGGCTCCACCTGCCCGTGGCCGGGCCGTGCAACATCTCCTGCGGCTACTGCGACAGGCGCTACGACTGCGCCAACGAATCGCGCCCGGGCGTGACCACGCGGCTCATGACCCCCCTGGAGGCAGTGGAGCACGCGGCCCGCGCCCTGCATGCCGATCCGCGCATCGGCGTGGCCGGTGTCGCCGGGCCGGGCGACCCCATGGCCGACCCGGAGGCCACGCTGACCACCTTCGCGCTCCTCAAGTCCCGCTTTCCCGCCATCGCCGGGTGCGTCTCCACCAACGGCCTGGGCCTGCCGGGGCTCGAGGGCGACCTCTGGGACGCCGGGGTGCGCTTCGCCACCGTGACCGTGAACGCGGTGTCGCCTTCCGTCGGCGCGCGCATCTACACGCGCGTGCACTGGGGCGGCCGGGCGCTGTCCGGCGAGGAGGGGGCCGGGCTCCTGGCCTCGCGCCAGATGGAGGCCGTGGCCGCGTTCAAGCGCCGTGGCTTCGCGGTCAAGGTGAACATGGTCCTCGTGCCCGGGGTGAACGAGGGGGAGGTGACGGCCGTGGCCAGGGCCGTGGCCCGGCTCGGGGCGGATCGCATGAACCTGATCGGGCTCCTGCCCGTGGCGGGCACGCCCCTGGGCAGGCATGGCGCGCCGTCGCGGGAGCTTCTGGCCGGGCTCAGGCTCAAGGCCGGGCGGCATCTGCCCCAGATGGCGCACTGCATGCGCTGCCGCGCGGACGCCTCGGGGCTTCTGGGGGCCTGCGCCTAGGCGCTTCCCGGCCTCACGCCAGGCGGCAGATCAGCCGGGCGATGTACGGCCCCGCGAGCACCACGGCGAAGAGCCTCATGGTCTGGAGGGCCAGCACGAAGGGGATGTCCGAGCCGCTGCCCACGGCGATGATGGCCACGGAGTCGAGCCCGCCCGGGCTCGTGGCCAGGTAGGCCGTGAGCGCGTCCACGCGCGCGAGCGCCGTGAGCATCCAGGCCGAGAGCCCGCACAGCCCGATGAGCAGGAACGTGGCCAGAAGAAGCGCGGGGATGGCCCGCAGGGCGTGGCGGATCACGCCCGGCGTGAAGCGCAGGCCGATGTGCCAGCCCAGGAGCGCGTAGGCCGCGATCATCAGCCACTGGGGCAGGGTGATGTGCATGATCCCGGCCGAGTTGAGCGCGGCCCCGGCCACCAGCGGCCCGAGCATGGCCCCTGCCGGGACGCGCAGCTTGCGCCCGGCCAAGGACCCGGCCAGGGCCAGGGCCAAGGTCTGCGCGAGCGGGACGAGGGGCTCGGAGAGGCCGAGGTCGAAGGGCTGGGCCGGAGCCTGGCCCTCCACGCCCATGAGCAGCCTCGAGACCGCCGAGGCCGTGAGCACCACCACGAACACCCGCAGATACTGCATGAAGGCCACCAGGCGCACGTCCGCGCCGAACTCCCCGGCCATGGCGGTCATGGCCGCCGCGCCCCCCGGCGACGAGCCCCACGCGGCCGTGACCCCGGGCAGGGTCCCGCGCTTGGTCAGCACCCAGCCCACGATCCCTCCGGCCGCCAGGCTGGCCGTGACCACGCAGAGCATCACCACCCAGTCCCGGGCCAGCGACATGAGGATGGAGGGCGTGAAGGCCCTGGCCACCATGCAGCCGATCAGGGCCTGGGCGGCCAGGAAACCGGCGTCGGGCACGCGGATGGCCGCCCCGCGCAGGCCGAAGGCCACGCCCGCGAGCATGGGGCCGAGCAGGAAGGCCGCCGGAAACCCGGTGTGTTGCAGCGCCCAGGCCAGCGGGGCGGAAAGGGCGGCCAGCAGGGTCCACTGGCCGGCGTGTCGCAGGGAGGTCATGGTGTTTCGCGTCCGTCCCGGCCGGAAGTGATGCCGGAGCGGGAGGGCGCTCCGGCCGTGGCCGGGAAGAACCGGACTACATCCGCGCCCGGGTCATGGCAAGCCGGGCCCGCGCGGGCCCGGCTCACAGGGGGATGCGCAGGGTGAACTCCGCTCCGGCTCCGGAGTTCGCGCCCACCACCCCGCGCAGCTGCGCCGCCAGCGAGCCCACAAGCTGCATGCCGAGCGTCTGGGACGAGTCCAGGCTGAAGTCCTCCGGCAGGCCCTTGCCGTCGTCGCTCACGGTGAGCACGGCGTGGCCGCCCTCGGCGGCGAGCGCCACGCGCACCGTGCCCGTGCCCCTGCCCGGGAAGGCGTGCTTGAAGGCGTTGGTGGCCAGTTCGTTGACCAGAAGCCCGAAGGGGATGGCCCGCTCCACGGGCAGGGGCACCGGGTCGGCCTCCACCTCGACGCGGATGGCGAGGTTGCCCGCCACCGAGGCCGCGAGCTTGGGCAGGAAGCGTTCCAGGAACTCGCCCGCGTCGATCCTGTCGAGTTCGCTGGTGCGGTAGAGCTGCTCGTGGATGTGGGCCATGGAGGATACCCGGTTGCGGCTCTCCTCCAGGGCGCGGATTCCCTCCGGGTCCCTGCATTCCTGCTGCTGGAGGTAGAGCAGGCTCGAGACCACCTGGAGGTTGTTCTTCACGCGGTGGTGGATCTCGCGCAGGAGCACCTCCTTCTCCTTGAGCGAGGCGGCCAGGCGCTCCACGTCGCGCCGCCGCTCCGTGATGTCCACCGAAGTCTGCACGCGGGCAATGCTCCCGTCGATCCAGCGCACGGCGCGCTCGTGGTGCAGGAGCCAGCGCCCGATCACGGGGTTGAATTCCTCGCGCACGTTCTCCTGCTCGGGTTCGACTCCCGACATGAAGAGCCCGGGCATGGTGCAGTCCTCGCAGGGGGCCTGCCTCTCCCGGAAGGACATGTGGCATTTGCCGCCCGTGCAGTCCCGGTTGAAGGTGGTCATGGCGGCCTTGTTCATGAACAGGATCTCGCAGTCCTCGATGCGCACCACGTTCACCCCGGCCGGGACGCTCTCGAGCACCGTGGTCAGGGTGCGGTTCAACTCCGCGAGCATCCGCGCGGCCCTGCGCGCCTGGGTCACGTCCGCGAAGGTCACGGCCACGCCGCCGGGCTTGTCGTCCTCCCCGGCCAGGACAGGGGCGGTGTTCACGGATATCCACACGAAGCCGGGCCCCGCCGGAACGCCCATGAGCGCGTCGCGCACGGGCTCCCCCGTGGCCAGGGTGCGCGCCGCCGGGTCCTCCCCGGCGGGAAGCGGCGTGGCGTCCTCGCGCACGCACAGCTCGGAGAGCGCGAGCTTCCCGCCCTCACGGACCTTTTCCCCTCCCAGTATCCTCCTGGCGAAGCCGTTCAGGGAGAGGATCGTCCCCTGGGGGTCCAGGAGCACGATGCCCGTGTCCGCGGCCTCCACCACTGCGCGGTAGCGCTCGCGGTTCTCCTGGAGCGCCTTCTCGGCCTTCTTGCGGTCGGTGATGTCGTGGATGATGGAGAAGAGCAGGGTGCGCCCCTCCACCTGCACGGGGGAGGAGTAGACTTCCACGGTGCGCATCTCGCCGTTTTTCAGGCTGTGGGGGAAGATGAAGTACCGGACGCGCTTCTCCTTGGCCTGCCTGCGCAGGGCGTCGACCTCGGACGGGGGCAGCGTGTTGATCCTGGAAATGGGCATCCCCAGGAGCTCCTCGCGGGCGTAGCCGTAGAACTCCAGGGCGCTGGCGTTGGCGTCCAGGATGGCGCCGGATTCGGGCTCGATGAGCAGGAGGATGGCGTCGTGGTCGTGGAAGAGCGCGCGGAAGCGCCCTTCGCTCTCGCCCAGCTTCGCCTTCAGGCGTTCGAAATAGGCCAGGATCACCGCGATGGCCGCGAGCAGGCCGAGCGTCGCCCCGGCGAGGAACCCCCAGAAGGCGGGGCCGTACATGGGCCTCAGGAAGGGCAGGTCGAGCTGGTGCAGCCCCCAGAGGATGAACGCCCATCCCGCTATCGGCCTGCCGATTCCCCCTTGCGGGCAGCCGGCCAGCAGGGCGCGGCCGCAGGCCACGAGCGCGCCCGCGAAGAACACGTACGCCGGGACGTGCAGCCACGGCTCCGGGACGTCCAGGACTGCGGCGAGCGCGGCCCACGCCGTGATGGCGGCGACGGCCGCGTAGGCCGCCCTGCCGGGGGACTTGCCGCTGAAGCTCGCGGCTCCGGTCAGCAGAAGCAGGGCCGTGACGGCCATGAGGCAGTGCTCCCCGGCCAGCAGCAGGGGGGACGGCCCCCCGGAGATCCCGATGGCGATGGCCACGTTGCGCGCGGCGTGGGCCAGCCATGCCCCCGCCCAGGCCAGCAGGGCGCGTTCGCGGTACCTGACATAGAGGAGGCAATAGATGAAGACGATGCTCGTAAAGCACGTCGAACCGGCGAGCAGGGCTACGACAAGCCAATTGTTCATGCCGTCTCCGCCTTGGGACAGGCAGGTGGTTACGCTCCGTAGAGGGCGGCTTATGGTCAGTAACCGGGATTCTTATAGTCGTGTGCGCGGAAATTCAAGGATTTTTTCTGTTTTCGTGTCCTCCTGGGGACAGGCGAACAATCCGGCGGCGCCGTCCCGGCGGGGAGGGGGAGAAAATGATCCTGCATGAGCACATGGCGGCATATGGGGTGACGAAATCGGGTTTGCCGCTACGATTCCCCGATCGGCTGATCTCCTTTCGCGCCGCTCATGGGGCGCGCTCCCCCGAGCGCGCCGGACTGCCCGTCTAACGGCCTTGCCGGGCCGGTGAACGGCGGCCCTGCCCGCCGTTCGCCGAAGCGCCGAAAAACCGTTCGCCGCCCACGGCATCACCTCCAACCACTCGCCGAAACACCCCTTTTTTTTCTCCTCGCCCCGTTTACAAGGAAGCTGCGGGCGCACCCGTCGCGCGCCGGGCAGTCCGCAAACCGCACCGCAAGGAGAACCCAGATGAGTCACCGCATCGACGAAACCGAGTTCCAGGACCTCGTTCGCAAGAGATGGTCGGTCTCTTTGTCCATGACCGCGCTCATGCTTGTCATCTATTTCGGCTTCATCCTCCTCCTGGCCTTCAACAAGGCCGTGTTGGCCCAGAAGATCGGCGAGCACATGACCTGGGGCCTCCCCGTGGGGCTCGGCGTGATCCTCTCCGCCTGCGCGCTCACCGGGCTCTACGTGCGCTGGGCCAACACCAGCTACGACAAGTCCGTGAAGGACATCATCGAACACATGAAGGGGTAAGCCATGAACGACTTCATCTCAAAAATCGGACAACCCGACCCCCTGGCCATCGGATTCTTCTTCCTCTTCGTGGCCTTCACCCTGGTCATCACCTACTTCGCGGCCAAGAAATCCAAGACCGCGTCGGACTTCTACGCCGCCGGGCGCTCGGTCACGGGCTTCCAGAACGGCCTGGCCCTGGCCGGCGACTACATGTCCGCCGCGTCGTTTCTGGGCATCGCGGGCCTTGTGGCCCTCAAGGGCTACGACGGGCTCATCTACTCCATCGGCTTCCTGGTGGGCTGGCCCATCATCATGTTCCTCATCGCCGAGCCCCTGCGCAACCTGGGCAAGTACACCTTCGCGGACGTGGTGGCCTACCGCCTGCGCCAGAAGCCCATCCGCGTGGCGGCATCGTGCGGCTCGCTCATGACCGTGGCCTTCTACCTGATCGCCCAGATGGTGGGTTCGGGCTCGCTTGTGAACCTGATGTTCGGCCTGCCTTACGAATTGGCCGTGGTCATCGTGGGCGTTGTGATGATCGCCTACGTGCTCTTCGGCGGCATGCTCGCCACCACCTGGGTGCAGATCATCAAGGCCGTGCTGCTCCTGGGCGGCGCTTCCGTGATGGTGGGCATGGTGCTCTCGCGCTTCGGGTTCGACCCCACGGAGCTCTTCGCGGCGGCCGCGCAAAAGTACGGCCAGAAGGTGCTGGAGCCGGGCGGGCTGGTGGCCAACCCCTGGGACGCCCTGTCGCTGGGCATCGCGCTCATGTTCGGCACGGCCGGGCTGCCGCACATCCTCATGCGCTTCTACACCGTGCCCGACGCCGAACAGGCGCGCAAAAGCGTGCTCTACGCCACGGGCTTCATCTCCTACTTCTACATCCTCACCTTCATCATCGGCTTCGGGGCCATGGTGCTGGTGGGCCAGGACGTGATCACCCGCTTCGACAAGGGCGGCAACATGTCCGCGCTGCTCCTGGCCGAGGTCACGGGCGGGACCATGTTCCTGGGCTTCATCGCGGCCGTGGCCTTCGCCACCATCCTGGCCGTGGTGGCGGGCCTCACCCTGGCGGGCGCGGCCACCTTCTCGCATGACCTCTACGTGAACGTGTTCAAGTCCGGAAAGACCACCGAGGAGCAGGAAGTGCGCATGGCCAAGCGCGCCACCATGGCCCTGGGCGTGGTGGCCATGGCCCTGGGCATCGCCTTCAAGGGCCAGAACGTGGCCTTCATGGTGGGCCTGGCCTTCGCCATCGCGGCCAGCGGCAACTTCCCGGCGCTCCTGATGTCCATCCTGTGGCGGGGCATGTCCACCTTCGGGGCCACGGCGGCCATCATCACGGGCTCGGTGCTGGCCGTGGGGCTCATCGTCATCTCCCCCACCGTGTGGGTGGACGTGCTGGGCTTCAAGCAGGCCATCTTCCCCTGGAAGAACCCGGCGCTCATCTCCATGCCCGCCTCGTTCTTTATGGGTTGGCTGGGCTCGGTCCTGGTGCCCGACCCCGAGGCCAAGGCGCGCTACGAGGAGCAGAAGATCCGCAACTACCTGGGAGTGGGCGTGGAATGAACCAGGACGAGGGATTCCTTGGGCTCACCGTGGGCAGCCTGAGCCTGCCCGGGCCGGTGTTCGTCGGGGAGCAGACCCCCGTGGCCGAGGCGGCGCGCGCCATGCGCGCCGCCCGCGCCACGGCCTGCCTGGCCGGGACGCCCGCCCGGGTCGCGGGCATCCTCACCGAGCGCGACATCGTCGCCGCCGTGGCCGACGGGGCGGACCTTACAGGCCCCGTGGGCGCGGTGATGAGCAGGGGCGTGGTCACCGTGGCGCGCGGAGAGCTGGTGGCCGAGGCCTTTTTGGCCATGATCCGGCGGAACATCCGCCGCCTGGCCGTGACGGACGATGCCGGGGCGGTCACGGCCATGCTGGACGAGCGCGACCTCATGGCCGCGCGCCTGGAGAGCCCGGTGTCCCTGGCCTGGGCCATCTCCCGGGCCAAGGACCCGCGGGACCTGGCCGAGGCCTACGCGGGCCTGGCCGCGCTCTTGCCGCGCTGGCTCACCCAGGGCGCGGACGTCTCCCGCGCCGGGGCGCTGGCAGCCGCCGTGCGCGACCAGCTCTTCTCCCGCGCGGCCGAGCTCGCCGCGCAGGACGGCACAGGCTCCGGCCCCGGCCCCCTGGCCCTGGCCGCGCTCGGCAGCGAGGGCAGGCGCGAGCAGTTTCTCGCCACGGACCAGGACAACGCCATGGTCGTGGGCCAAGGGGCCGACCCCGAGGCGGCCAGGCTCTACGCCATGAGGCTCATGGACGTGCTGGCCCGGGCGGGCCTGCCCCCGTGCCCCCACGGGGTCACGGCGGACAACGCCCCCTGGCGCATGACCCTGGAGGGCTGGCGCGCCCGCCTCGCGCAGCTCGCGCGCGAGCCCGGGCCGGAAGCCGTGCTGGCCCTGTCGCTGCTGGCCGACGCCCGGCACGTGTTCGGCGACCCGGCCCTGACCGAGGGGCTCAGGCAGGCGCTCGGCGAGGCCGTGCGCGAGAGCTCCCGGGCGCTTCGCTACATGGCCAGAGAGGCCGTGCGCTTCGAGCCGCCCGTGTCCGTGTTCGGGGCGCTGGTCACCGAGCGCACGGGCCCGGGCCGGGGAGGTCTGGATATCAAGCGCGGAGGCATCTTCCCTCTGACCCAGGGCGCGCGCGTGCTGGCCCTGGAGTACGGGGCCGGGCGCACGGACACCGCCTCCAGGCTCGCGGCGGCGGCCGAGGCCGGGGTGATCTCGGAGGAGACTTCGGGCGACCTCGCCCAGGCCATGGCCTTCATGCAGGAGCTCCGCCTGCGCTTCCAGGCCGAGGCCATCGCGGCCGGGCGCGAGCCGGACAGCTACGTTTACCCCGAGCGCATCTCGCGCCTGGAGCGCTCGCGCCTGAAGGAGTGCTTCAAGGCCGTGGCCGCCTTCCAGGCGATCTTGTCCAACAAGTACCAACTGCACCTGCTCACATGATCATCGAAGACGTGGTGGACTTCTTCCGGCAGGCCCCGCCCCTGTCGCTCCTGGAACCGGCAAGGCTCGCCTCCCTGGCCCGGCGCGCCTCGCTGGACTATTTCCCGGCCGGGTCCAGGGTGCTTGGCCAGGGCGGCGCGGCAGAGGGCAGCGTGCTCGCCGTGAAGAAAGGGTCCCTCGAAGCCGGGGGAGAGGTTTACGGCGAGTGCTCCGTGCTGGGCTGGGCCGAGCGCGAGGCCAACGCCCGGGAGGACTGCGTCTGCGTGCTCATCCCCCCCGAGGCCCTGGCCGAGGCCGTGCGCGGCCGGGCGGAACTGGCGGATTTCCTGGACGGCCGCCTCGGCCCCCGGGTGCTGGAATTGGGCCTGGAGGGCCTGGTGCGCGAGATACCGGCCTGGCTCTCCAGGCGGCCCCTGGCCACGGTCACGGCCGGAGAGGCCGCCAGGCCCGGCGAGCCCCTGCCGTGCGGCACGTCCATAGGCGACGCGGCCCGGGCCATGACCGAGGCCGGGCTCGACGCCGCAGTGGTCCTCGGCCAGGGCGGGCGCCCGGCCGGGCTCGTCACGGACCGGGACTTCCGCTCCCGGGCCGTGGCCGCCGGGCTCGGGCCGCGCGAGCCCATCGAGAGGATCATGACCTCGCCCGTGATCTCCCAGGACGCGGGCGCGTCCTGCTTCGAGGCGCTCATGGCCATGACCCGCCACCACGTGCGCCACGTGGTGGTCATGGCGGGCGGCAGGGCCCTGGGCGTTCTGTCCTCGCAGGAGCTTCTGCTGCGCCAGGTGGGCTCGCCCCCGGCCCTGGCCGCCAGGATCGCCGGGGCGACTGGAACCGGCGAGCTCGCCCGCGTGGCGGCCCTGCTTGACCCGCTGGCCCTGGGGCTTCTGCGCGAGGGCGCGGGCGCTTCGAGCCTGGGGCGCATCGTCGGCGGGCTGCGCGAGGCGCTCGCGGCCAGGGCCTGCGTCCTGGCCGAGGAGGAGCTCGGCCCCCCGCCGTGCGGGTACGCGCTCCTGCTGCTCGGCCGGGCCGCCCGGCGCGAGGGGCCGGCGCTGTGCCCGCTGTGGCACGCCGTTGTCCACGAGGACGCCCCTGGCGAGGCCCATGGAACGGACCACGGAACAGAGTGGTTCGCCCGCCTGGGCGAGCGCCTGGCGCACGCCTTCGAGTCCATGCACATGGCCGGGGCCCCGGGCTCGCCCAGGGCGTCCGACGGGGACTGGCGCGGCACGCCCGGGCAGTGGCGCGAGCGCCTGGAGGGCTGGATGGCCCACGGGCCGCAAGACCCGGGGCACCTGGATTTCCGGCCCGTGCACGGCGCGCTGTGGCTGGGCGAGGCGCTTCGCGCCCACGTCACGGGGCTCGCGCACCGGGCCGGGCTCGGCGTGCTGGCCCCGCCGCCCGAGGCCCCGGGCGAAGAGAGCCCGGCCGAGGGCGCGGTGAACGCCGTGCGCGCCTGGGCGTTCGGCAGGGGCGTGACCAGGATATCGAGCGTGGAGCGCGCCCGGGAGCTGTGCCGGGTGAGCCCCTTGCCGCCGGAGTTCGCGGCGGCGCTCGAATACCTCACGGCCTGGCGCTGGGTGGGAGAGGAACTCAGGCAGGGGCCCATGGCCCGGGCCATGGAGAGGATGTGCCGCAAGGCGGCGGGGAGGGCTCGCGATGAAATGGTGGCCGTGGACGGACCGTAGCGCGGACGTGCCCGTGGGCCGCGCGGATTTCGTGGTGTTCGATCTGGAGACCGGCGGGCTCGACCCGTCGCGCGACGATATCCTGTCATTCGGGGCGGTGCGCATGCGCGGCGGGCGCATCGACCTGGGCGGCGTGATGGAGGCCAGGGTGCGCCCGCGCGCGGGCGCACCCTCGGCGGGCAGCGTGCGCGTGCACCAGCTCACGCCGTCGGAGTTGGCGGACAAGCCTCCGCTCGAAGAGGTTCTGCCCGCGTTCCTGGAGTTCTGCGGCAACGCCGTGCTGGCGGGCTGGCACGTGGAGCTGGACATGGCCTTCGTGCGCGCCTGGGCCAAGCGCCTGGGACTCAAGCCCGTGAACAACCGCAGCCTGGACGTTTTGGGGCTCTACCTGGCCATCAGGGGCGGGCGGGGCTCGCAGCTCCTGGAGGAGCTGCCCTTAAAGGACGCCACGCTCTACAGCGTGGCCAGGGCCCTGGGGGTCTCGCCCAGGGGCGCGCACGACGCTGCCGGGGACGCCTTCCTCACGGCCCAGGTGCTCCAGCGTTTTCTCTCGATCCTGCGCACCTCCCGCGAGGGCGAGGACCCGGCGCTCTCCACCGTGCTCAAGCTGGCCAGGCCCTCGTCGCCCGCGCGGGCCGCGCCGCACCCGGCGTTCTGAAAAGCCGCTCACCGGCGGGGATGGGCCGTTTGCCAAAAAACGCATGGGGTTTTCCCGACGCGTGTGCTACGGCCGTGAAATACCATCTTCCATATCCAAGGAGCCTTGCATGACCGACAACATCGAAAGCCTGCTCCACGAAGACCGCATTTTCGAACCTGCCTGCGGCCCCTGCCGCGACAAGGCCCATATCAAGAGCCTCGAGGAGTACCGCGCCGTATACCAACGCTCCGTGGAGGACCCCGAAGGCTACTGGGGCGAGCGCGCCCGGGAACTCCTCACCTGGAGTTCCCCCTTCGGCAAGGTGATGGACTGCGATTTCGACAAGGCCTCCTTCAAGTGGTTCGAGGGCGGCAAGCTCAACGTGGCCGAGAACTGCCTGGACCGCCACCTGGACGGCCCCAGGCGCAACAAGGCCGCCATCATCTGGCAGGGCGACCGCGAGGACGACGTGAAGGTCCTCACCTACCAGATGCTCCACGACGAGGTGGTCAAGTTCGCCAACGTGCTCAAGGCCTCGGGCGTGAAGAAGGGCGACCGCGTGGCCATCTATCTCGGCATGGTGCCCGAGCTGGCCGTGGCCATGCTGGCCTGCGCCCGGCTCGGCGCGCCGCACTCCATCGTGTTCGCCGGGTTCTCGGCCCACTCGCTGCGCGACCGCATCAACGACTGCGGGGCCAAGGTGCTGGTCTGCGGCGACGCCGTGCGCCGCGCGGGCAAGGCCATCTCGCTCAAGGGCAACGTGGACGAGGCCCTCAAGGAGTGCCCCACGGTGGAGAAGGTCATCGTGCACGACTCCGCCGGGACCACGATCAACATGGTGGAAGGCCGCGACATCTGGTGGCACGAGGCCCAGGCCGCCCCGGGCGTGAAGGCCCCCTGCCCGCCCGAGCCCATGGACTCCGAGGACGTGCTCTTCATCCTCTACACCTCGGGCTCCACGGGCAAGCCCAAGGGCGTCTACCACACCACCGGCGGCTACCTGACCTACGCCGCGCATACCACCCAGCTGGTCTTCGACATCCAGGAGGAGGACGTGCACTGGTGCACGGCCGACATCGGCTGGATCACGGGCCACAGCTACATCGTCTACGGCCCCCTGGCGCTCGGGGCCACGTCCGTGATGTTCGAGGGCGTGCCCACCTGGCCGGGGCCCGACCGCTTCTGGGCCACCGTGGAGAAGTTCAAGGTGAACATCTTCTACACCGCGCCCACGGCCATCCGCGCGCTCATGCGCGAGGGCGTGCGCTGGACCCGGAACCACGACCTCTCCACCCTGCGCGTGCTGGGCTCCGTGGGCGAGCCCATCAACCCCGAGGCCTGGATGTGGTACCACGAGAACATCGGCAAGGGGAAACTGCCCATCGTGGACACCTGGTGGCAGACCGAGACCGGCGGCATCATGATCTCGCCCCTGCCCTACGCCACGCCGCTCAAGCCGGGTTCGGCCTCGCTGCCCCTGCCGGGCGTGGTGCCCAAGGTGGTGGACAAGGACGGCAAGGAGGTCTGCTGCGGCGAGGGCGGCTTCCTGGTGCAGACCATGGCCTGGCCCGGCATGCTCCGTGGCGTGTGGGGCGACCACGAGCGCTACAAGAAGCAGTACTTCGACGCCTTCCCCGGGGTCTACGAGACCGGCGACGGCGCGCGCATGGACAAGGACGGCTACGTCTGGATCATGGGCCGCGTGGACGACGTGGTGAACGTCTCCGGCCACCGCATGGGCACGGCCGAGATCGAGTCCGCCCTGGTGGCGCACCCGGACGTGGCCGAGGCCGCCGTGGTGGGCATGCCCCACGACATCAAGGGCCAGGCCATCTACGCCTACGTCACTGTGAAGGAGGGCGTGGAGCCGTCCGACGAGCTGCTCGCGGCGCTGAAAAAGCACGTGCGCACCGAGATCGGGCCCATCGCCACCCCCGAGGTCATCCAGTTCGCCCAGGGCCTGCCCAAGACCCGCTCGGGCAAGATCATGCGCCGCATCCTGCGCAAGATCGCCGAGGGCGAGACCTCTACGCTGGGCGACACCTCCACCCTGGCCGATCCGGGCGTGGTCACGGACCTGATCGAGGGCAAGGAGAAGCTGTTCGGCTAGCCCCGGCCTGCAAGGAGAATACAGGGCGGCCCGCCGTTTACGGCGCGGCCGCCCTTTACTTTTGCCCGCCGAAAACGCATTGTGTTCGTAACAACCGGAGTCCGCGCCGGGCGGCTGGCGGGTCCGGAGTATATCCCCTGCGCGAGAGGTGGCTCCAATGTCTTCGGGTTTCTTCTCCCGGCTCGCTGATGCGCGCCTCACGGTCAAGTTCCTGACCATATCCCTGATCACCCTGGCCGTGTTCGCTGCATCGCTCTTCGGAGTGATCCTGCCCAAGATGGAGGCCGAGCTCCTCGGGGTGCACAAGGATTCGCTGAACGCCGTGGTCGGCACCATCAACTCCTTCCTCAAGGAGTACGACGCGCAGGTGAAGCGCGGCGACCTGACCCTGGAGGAGGCCCAGAAGCGGGCCATCCACCGCATCCGCAACGTGCGCTACGGCAAGGGCGACTATTTCTGGGTCAACGACCTGGGCAGGCCCGTGCCCAGGATGATCATGCACCCCACCGTGCCGGAGCTTGACGGCAAGGTGCTTAACGACCCCAGGTTCGATTGCGCCGTGTCCGCCCAGCAGGGCATGGAGGGCAGGCTGGAGTCCTTCGACGGCAAGCCGCGCAACCTTTTCGCCGCGTTGCTGGCCGCGTCCGAGCGCACGGGCGAGGGGTTCATCGTCTACCGCTGGAACAAGCCCGTGCCGGGCGGCGGCGTGACCAAGGAACTCTTCCCCAAGCTCTCCTACGGCGTGGTCTTCGCGCCCTGGGGCTGGCTCGTGGGCAGCGGCGTGTACATCGACGACATCGACGCCAAGATCGCGGACCTGCGCCTGTGGGGCGCGGGCGTGCTGGCCGCGGTCTTCGCCGTGGGCCTTTGCATCACGGCCTGGCTGACACGGGCCTTCGTGGGCAGGCAGGTGGACGCCCTGGCCGCGTACTCCACGCGCGTGGCCGAGGGCGACCTCTCGGCCCAGGTGCCGCCGGTGTCCTTCCGCGCGGAGCTCGGCAAGCTCAAGCAGTCGCTGGTGTCCATGGTGGAGCGCCTGCGCGACTCCATCGCCCTGGCCGAGGAGAAGACCCGCGAGGCGGCCGTCCAGGCCGAACAGGCCCGCGAGCAGACCAAGCTCGCCGAGGAGTCCCGCAGCATGGCCGAGGCGGCCAAGCGCGAGGGCGAGATGACCGCCGTGGCCGCCATGAGCCAGGCAGCGGACGGCATCGGCAACGTCTCCGGCGAGCTCTCCGCGCTCCTGGCCGAGGCCGTGGACGGCACGGGCAGGCAGCGCAGGCAGGCCGAGGAGACCGCCCGCGAGGTGGACGACGTCACCCGCACCCTGGGCAACGTCTCGCGCCTGGCCTCGGACGTCGCGGGGCTCGCTTCCGACGCCAGCGGCAAGGCCCAGGCCGGGGCCTCCGTGGTGGAGCGCTCGGCCCAGGCCATCGAGGCGGTCAACGCCCAGTCCCAGGCCCTTTCGGCCTCCATGCACGAGCTGGGCAAGCAGAGCCAGGCCATCGGGGCCATCCTGACCACCATCGCCGACATCGCGGACCAGACCAACCTCCTGGCCCTGAACGCGGCCATCGAGGCGGCCCGCGCGGGCGACGCCGGGCGCGGCTTCGCCGTGGTGGCCGACGAGGTGAGGAAGCTCGCGGAAAAGACCATGACCGCCACCCAGGAGGTCTCGCGCTCCGTGGGGGCCATCCAGCAGAACGCCCGCGAGAACGTGGAGCGCATGGACCAGGCGGCCAAGGCCATCACCCAGGCCACCGGGCTCGCGCGCGAATCCGGCGGGGTCTTCGCGGACATCGTCGAGATCGTGGGCCGCTCCGCCGGGCAGACGTCCTCCATCGCCAGCCAGGCCCAGGCCCAGTCCGAGGCCATGCGCCAGGTGGCCTCGGCCGTGGACGCCATCGCCCAGGTGTCCGGGGACATCGCGCGAAACGCCCAGGAGTCCCTGGAGGCGCTCAGGCGCCTGGAGCGCGAGCAGGCCAGCCTCGGCGAGGTCATCGAGGGCTTCGAGTCCTCCGGCGGCCCCAGGGCGCTCGGCAGGTAGCGCGGCCGTGGGCGCCATCGCCAGGATCTGGCGGCCCCCGGGGCTCGACGGCGTGGAGTGCCTGCGCGCCTCGTGGGGCCGCGTGAGCTTCGACCGCCACTTCCACGAGGGCTACGCCCTGGGCGTGATCGAGGACGGGGCTCTGGGATTTAAGTACCTGGGCCGCGACTTGGTCGCCCCGGCCGGGAGCGTGAACATGGTGGTGCCCGGCGAGGTCCACGACGGGCACGCCGCCTCGTCCCGGGGCTGGCGCTACCGCATGTTCTACCTGGACGCGACAGTGGTGGAGAGGGCCTGGGCCGAGCTTTCGGACGGGCGCCCGGGCATGCCCGCCTTCCCGGGCGGCGTCATCGACGACCCCGCCCTGGCCCTGGCCGTGAGGGAGTTGCACACGCGCCTGGACAACGGGCCGACCACGCTTCTGGAGCGTCAGGCCAGGCTCGCCGGGGTGCTCGCGGCCTGGATAGCCCGGCACGCCGAGGGCGGCAGGCCGCTCATGCCGGGCAGCGAACCGGTGGCAGTGCGCCGCGCCCGGGAATTCCTCCACGCCAACGCTTCCCGCCCCGTCCCGCTGGCCGAGCTCTCCGGCGCGGCCGGGCTCTCGGGCTGGCGGCTCACGCGCGAGTTCAGCCGCGTGGTGGGGTTGCCTCCCCACGCCTACCAGGTGCGCCTGCGCGTGGAGCAGGCGCGCGAGCTTCTGGCCGGAGGGGCGAACCCGGCCGAGGCCGCGCTCCGGGCCGGTTTCGCGGACCAGAGCCACCTGACCAGGCACTTCAAGCGTTTGACCGGCTTCACCCCCGCCCGCTATGGCAAGATCGTTCAAGACGCCTGACGCATGGCCGTGGCAAGGCCTCCAGCGAAGACGCAAGGAGGCTTCCCGCCATGAACGGTTCCGTTTCCTCCCGCGCCCGGCCTGCCCGGGCGGGTTCCCCGTCCCAGTCGGCCCCTCTGGCGGACATGGCCCTGGCCATGCTCCTGGTGGGGGCGACCGCCCCGCTCGGCGAGTTGGCCCTGCGCGGCCTGCCGCTCTTTTCCGTGCTCGCCCTGCGCCTGGCCCTGGCCGGGGTTGCGCTTTCGCTGGCGCGCTCCCCGGGACCGGGGGCCGTGCGCCTCACGGCGCGGCATTGGGCGGTGCTTTGCGTGCAGGCCCTGTGCGGGGTGGTGGTGTTCAACGCCGGGATGTGGCTGGGCATGCGCCACGGCGGCGGGGCAGCGGCCGCCGGGGTGTTCACCAGCGCAACGCCCGCGGTCATGGCCGTGCTCGGGGTCTGGGCCTTCGGCGAGAGGCCCACGCTCCGCGTGCTGGCCGGGGTGGGGCTTGTGTGCGCGGGGGTGCTCTTGGCGCGCGGTGTCCACGCGCAGGGGTGGGCGCCCGGCCTGGGGGACGCCCTCCTGGCGGCGGCGGTGGCCGGTGAGGCCGTGTTCCTGCTGGCGCTGAAAATGCTCCCGCCAGGGCTTTCGGCCATGGACGCGGCCCGGCGCGTCACCTGGATTGGCTTCGCGCTGGTGCTGCCGCTGGGCGTGGCGCAGGGCGCGGACGCGCGCTGGGCGGACGTGGACTTGGCGGCCTGGGGGGCCGTGGCCGCGCTCGGCGTGCTGGTGACGGCCGGGGGATACGTGCTGTGGTTCCGCGGCGTGGCACGGGCCAGCGCGGGCAGCGCCGCCGCCGTCACCGGGCTTCTGCCCGTGAGCGCAGTGCTCTGCGCCTGGGCGCTTCTCGGCGAAGCCCCCACGGCGGGGCAGGGGCTGGGCTGCCTGGCCGTGGGGGCGGGGATATGGCTGGCGGCCCGGCGCTAGCCGCCGAAGCTCAGGATGCTCTTGAACCAGGCGAGCAGCCTGTCCGTGAAGATGCCGCAGAACACGCCCACGATCATGGCCGAGCGCCAGTTGATGCCCAGGTTCAGCTTGTGCCACAGCGGCGTGCGCTCGTAGATGCTGAAAAGAGCCAGGGACACTATGACGGTCTTCACGCCTTCCCAGGAAACAGCGTGCGTGCCGAAATCAAGCAAGGCCGAGTAGAGAAGTGCCCAGATGGCTGAGGCGTTGGGCGCGATGTAATACATGTGCTCCGGGGAAGGCCTGGAAAAGCACTGCGTGGCCAGCGCCGTGAAGATGACGATGCAGTTGGCAATGAAGGTGACCGACGATGCGCTCATCTGCCTGGAGATGGTCAGGGTGAAGTATTTGTCGTCTTCGTCGCCGTCCCCGGCTTGCCCGCCCGTGTTGATTCCCCGGACGTCCGTTCCTGCTCCGGGCTCGGTCGCGCCGTCACGGATGGCAGGCGTCTCGGCCGCTGACCGGGCAGGTTCGGGCGGCGGAGGGCTTTCCTGGGGAGTATTTTCCGCTTCCTGGCCGGTCTTGTCCTCGGGCTGGGGCTGCGGTTCTGGTCCCTTGGGTTTTGCGGCGTCCTCTTCGCCTGGAGGTGCGCCTTCGGCGGGGGCGGGGCCGCGTTTGTCAGCCTCCGGTCCCTGCCGGGCGGATGCGTCGCGGTCGGGGGCGAGGTCGAGGAATGAATAGATGCACTCCAGGGTGAATTGCAATTTCACGTCGTTGAGCCACCGTTTCTCCATGTCGACGATGTAGTTGATGCGGGCTGATTTGCCCGGGGAGATGACGATGTTGTCCTTGAGTGCGTTTATCTTGATTTCGATGCTCTTGAGCTGGCTCATGTTCGTTTCAAGCACGGCCATGCAATAAGGATGCTTCGCGTCGGCTGGAATCAGCTTCGAGACCGCCAGGGCCTCCTCGTAGCAGGAGATGAACGGGAACGCTCCCCGGCGCTTGATCACCCGGTCCACGGCCCTGGATATCCTCCCCGACAAGAGCCTCGCCGGGTGCGCCCAGAAGCACCACGTCCTCTGCCTGGGAAGAGTTTCGCGCAGGACCTCCCGGATCTCTCTCTTGCGCTCCTCCGCCAGGTAAGCCAACAGTTCCCGCCCGCCGGGCTCCGGAAGGTCCTGCTTGCCGAGCATCCTCAGGATGACCTCCGACAACGACTCCCTGATGCGCGCGGACTTCTCCTCCAACTCGCGCAGCCGCATGTCCTGCCCGGCCACCAGGGTCAGGCGCTCGCATTGCGAAGGGCTTATGCGTTTGATGCGCAGGGTCCGCTCGTCGTTGTTCTTGATCTCAAGGGCCAGGCAGCTTCTCTCGGAACGGATCTCGAAGTTGAGCTCGCCGAGGGTGAAGGTGACGTCGCCGGACGGGGCGCGCATGATGACTGGCGCGGGATTGGGGAGCGGCGAGCCGAAAAAGCCCTCCTCCTCGCGCTGTTTGTCGTCAGTCTTGGCGGGTGGGTCGGGCTGCTGCTCGTTCGCCATGGCGGTCTCCTGTGATGGCTCAACAGCTTGCCTGGATTTGTCCTGCTTAGCGCATGTTCCTGCCCCGCAGGTCAAGAGGAGTTCGGCGTGATCGGCAGTCGATCCCGCATATAGATTTTTATTTCATGTGCGGATCTGAAGCGGATCATCAGGGATTCCAGAGCAGTTCATCCGAGATACAAAGAAACAAGAAGGCCAAAAGAGGAGAAAAAGAAGGGAAAAATACGTTAAAATAGAGCGCTGGGCAGTCGGGCGCCTGTTCCGGGCGGCCCCCGGCCGTGGGGCGGGTCCGGCCCGGTCAGCCCCTGGCGGCGTGGTGCATGAACACCGGATAGTCGCCCTGGTAGACGTAGCCGCCCGCGTGGCTGAACCTGCTCTTCAGGTCCGCGTGCACCTCGCCGCCGATGGCAGCCCAGCGCTTGCAGAAAGCGTAGTCCTCGGGGAGGTAGTCGCGGGTCTCCGGGTCGATCATGGTGTCGAAGAAGGCGTAGTTGTCGTAGACGTGGTCGTAGTAGGAGACGTAGCTGTAGTTGTAGCGCAGGTCCGGGTAGGCCTGGGCCATGCGCTCGAACACCCCGCGCTTGACGAGCATGAACCTGGTGGAGCCGTACTCCACGCTCACGAACCCGTCGGCGTCCGGGGACGCGCCGGGCTTGAACTTCACCGTGTAGTTGAGCGCGGCGGCCTCGGCCTCGGCCGGGCCCGCCTTGGGGTCCACGGCGCGAAGCTTCCCGGAATCGAGGTGCTTCACGGGGTAGACCCCGCAGACCACGTCCTTGTCCGCGCGCAGGTAGCGCAGGCCCGTGTCCGGCTCGAAGCCGATGTCCGAATCGATGAACAGGAGGTGCGAGTAGCGCTCCTGGCGCATGAACTCGCTCACGATGTGGTTGCGTGCGCGCGTGATCAGGCTCTCGTGGGAGGGCGTCATGATGTCGGCCTCGACCCCGGCGGCGTTGAGCTCGCGGACCATGTTGAAGAGCGAGATCATGTAGCCCGTGGTCACGGTGCCGTTGTAGCACGGGGTCGCGACGAGGATCATGCGGGGCCTCCTTCTGCGCGCGGAAACGTCAATATCCGTCGTCCTCGGGGTTTTCCCCGAACATGGCCCGCTTCACCGGGACGACCTCGTCCCAGATCACGTCCTTCAGTCCCGACGCGGACTGCCGCCTCGGGGTTACGGCCACCTCCCGCTTGCCGCCGCCCTGCGTCACCTCCACGCGCACCACGCCGCCCGAGGCCACGGCCTTGGGCGAGTATGAGGCCAGGAGCGCGGCCGCGTCCTCCACGGCCGGGGCGTCCCAGGCTGCGCCGGGCAGCGGGCGGATGAGCGCCAGCGGGCTCGGGAAGCCCTGCACGTCCATGAGCAGGTCGCCGGGTTCGGCGAGCCCGGCCAGGGCCTCGTTGCCCGCCTGGTCGCGGCCCATGGCCAGCCAGCGCGGCCCGGCCCAGAACTGTCTGCCCACGTTGGCCAGCTCGAAGTCGGCGGCCCGGGGCGGGGCCGCGTGCACGAACACGGGCACGTAGCGCTTGGCGGACTCGAACTCGGTCAGCTTGCAGCCTCCGGCGGGCTGGGGGATTTTCGTGACGCCGAGCTGCCTGGCCAGGGCCATCTGCGGCTTGCGCGAGCGCCCGCCGAAGTTGTGCAGGCGCTCCCGGTCCACGAGCCCGGACTCCTCCATGGGCGTGGGCTTCATGGTCCTGGCGCACAGCGGGCGCAGGAGCACGTTCCGCACGCCCGCGTCGCGGCTGATCACGTCCAGGGCGTCGCGGCGCTGGGACATGGGCCGCTGGCCCTTGACCTCTCCGGTGACGATGAACTTGGCCCCGTAACGGTCGAGGAGCCCCTTGCAGTGCGCGAGCATGAGGATCTTGCAGTCCACGCAGGGGTTCAGGCCCTTGCCCACGCCGTGGGCCGGGCGGGCGAGCATCATGGACACGTAGGGCTCGGACACGTCCACAGGCTCGATGTCCAGGCCGTAGGCCGAGGACCACTCTTCGATCTTGTCCGGGTGGCCGAAAAAGGGGCTGACGAAATGCAGGCAGAGCACGGAGAGCCCCTGCTCCGCGACGGTGCGGGCGGCCAGGATGGAGTCCAGGCCGCCCGAGAACATGGCCAGGGCGTCGTAGCGTTTCATGCGGGTACGGAAGGCTCCTTGGGTGAGCGCGGCCCGGCGGGGCCGCTACGTGGGCCGTTCCTACCAGCGAAGCGCGCAAAAGGCGATACTACGGTTGGCGCGCCTTGAGCAGGTCGCGGATCTCGGTGAGCAGGACGACTTCCGGCGGCGTGGGCGCCGGGCCCGCCTCCTCCTCCGGCTTCTCGATCCTGCGCCTGAGCGCGTTCACGCCCTTGACCATGAGGAAGATGGCGAAGGCCACGATGGTGAAGTCCACCATGGTCTGGATGAAGTTGCCGTAGTTGAGCGTGGCCCCCTTCATGCCCTCGATGGGCGGCGCGAGGTTGAGCTTCAGGCTGGTGAAGTCCACCCCGCCGAGGATCATGCCGATGGGCGGCATGATCACGTCCGCCACCAGCGAGGACACGATCTTGCCGAAGGCCGCGCCGATGATCACGCCCACGGCCAGGTCCATCACGTTGCCTTTGACGGCGAATTCCCTGAATTCCTTCAAGAAGCTCATGGCGTCCACCTCCCCTGATTTTGCCGGGAGCGTACCCCCCCTTGCCCCTCGTGGCAAGAAACCGCGCGAAAAAACGCGCCGCGCGGCCCGGGAAATGGCCGTTGCCGGGCGCGTGGGCATTTGCTATGCCCCTTGGGCATTTCCCATTTCGTCATTTCAAGGATGCGACCATGGCCAAGAAATCCGCCGCCTCTCCCCAGGACGCCCGCCTCGAAGCGCTGACCACCGCGCTGACCACCATCGAACGCAAGTACGGCCAAGGCTCGGTCATGCGCCTGGACGAGGAGACCCACGCCGCCATCCCGGCCATCCCCACGGGCTCCATCGGCGTGGACCTGGCCCTGGGCATCGGGGGCATCCCCAAGGGCCGCGTCACCGAAATTTTCGGCCCCGAGTCCTCGGGCAAGACCACCCTGGCCCTGCACATCATCGCCGAATCCCAGAAGCGCGGCGGCACGGCGGCCTTCATCGACGCCGAGCACGCCCTGGACGTGAACTACGCCAAGCGCCTGGGCGTGAAGACCGACGAACTGCTCATCTCCCAGCCCGACTACGGCGAGCAGGCCCTGGACATCGCGGACCTGCTGGTGCGCTCCGGCGCGGTGGACGTGGTGGTCATCGACTCCGTGGCCGCGCTGATCCCCCAGTCCGAACTCGAGGGCGAGATGGGCGAGACCCAGGTGGGCTCCCAGGCCAGGCTCATGAGCCACGCCCTGCGCAAGCTCACCGGCACCATCCACAAGTCCCAGACCGCCGTGATCTTCATCAACCAGATCCGCATGAAGATCGGCCAGACCGGCTACGGCAACCCCGAGACCACCACGGGCGGCCACGCGCTCAAGTTCTACGCCTCGGTGCGCATGGACATCCGCAAGATCCAGACCCTCAAGGACAAGGAAGAGGTCTACGGGTCGCGCTGCCGGGTGAAGGCGGTCAAGAACAAGGTGGCCCCCCCCTTCCGCGAGGCCCAGTTCGACATACTTTACGGAACGGGCATCTCCCGCGAGGGCGAGCTCATCGACATGGGCGTGGAGATGAACATCGTGGACAAGTCCGGCGCGTGGTTCGCCTACGGCTCCGAGCGCCTGGGCCAGGGCAAGGAGAACGTGCGCGAATTCCTGCGCGAGCACCCCGAGATCCGCCAGCAGATCGAGGACAAGATCCACGAGCACCTCGGCTTCAAGGAAGCCCCCGCTCCGCAGGCCGAATAACCAGGGGGGAAGCCCCCGCGCGCCCGCGAAGGGCAGCGCGAACACGGACGGACCAGCTGTCGAGAGGAAGTCCCCCAGGGGCCTTCCTCTCGTAATTCTTGAGGAGACATCGTGATAACCGCCACCGAAATCCGCCGCAAATTCCTTGATTACTTCGTCGCCAACGGCCACGCCGAGGTTTCGAGCTCTTCCCTCGTGCCCCGCGAGGACCCCTCGCTTCTCTTCACCAACGCGGGCATGGTGCAGTTCAAGAAGGTCTTTCTCGGCCAGGAGAAGCGCGACTACTCCCGCGCCGTGACCTCGCAGAAGTGCCTGCGCGTGGGCGGCAAGCACAACGACCTGGAGAACGTGGGCCGCACCGCGCGCCACCACACCTTCTTCGAGATGCTGGGCAACTTCTCCTTCGGCGACTACTTCAAGGAAGAGGCCATCCGGCTGGCCTGGGGCTTTCTGACCGATGAGCTTAAGCTCCCCAAGGACAAGCTCTACGCCACGGTGTTCCGCGACGACGACGAGGCCATCGAGCTGTGGAAGAAGGTCGCGGACCTGCCCGCCGAGCGCATCTTCCGCCTGGGCGAGAAGGACAACTTCTGGTCCATGGGCGACACCGGCCCCTGCGGCCCCTGCTCCGAGATCCTCATCGACCAGGGCGAGCACATGTCCTGCGGGCCTGACTGCGGCATCGGCAAGTGCGACTGCGACCGCTTCCTGGAGATCTGGAACCTCGTGTTCATGCAGTACGACCAGATCGAGCCCGGCAACCGCGTGCCCCTGCCCAGGCCCTCCATCGACACGGGCATGGGCCTGGAGCGCGTCTCGGGCGTGTGCCAGGGCGTGTACTCCAACTTCGACTCCGACCTCTTCACCCCGATCATCGAGGCCACGGCCAGGCTCGCCGGGGTCAAGTACCGCCAGGACGAGGAGACCGACACGGCCCTTCGCGTCATCGCGGACCACAGCCGCTCCATGGTCTTTCTCATCGCGGACTCCATCCTGCCCTCCAACGAGGGGAGGGGCTACGTGCTGCGCAGGCTCATCCGCCGGGCCTTCCGCTTCGGGCGCCTCATGGGCCTCAAGGACCCCTTCCTGCACCGGGTCTGCCCCGTGGTGGTGGAGGTCATGGGCGTGCAGTACCCCGAGATCGTCAGCGGCATGGACTTCATGACCCGCGTGGTGCGCGAGGAGGAGGAGCGCTTCTCCGACACCCTGGACAAGGGCCTGGAGATTCTGGAGGCCGAGATGACCGCCTGCGCCGACACCCGCGTGATCACGGGCGAGGCCGCGTTCAAGCTCTACGACACCTACGGCTTCCCCCTGGACATCATCACCGACGTGGCGGGCAAGCAGGGCTTCACCGTGGACGAGGACGGCTACAAGGCCTGCATGGCCGAGCAGAAGGCCAGGGCCAAGAAGGCCTGGAAGGGCTCGGGCGAGTCCGACATCGCGGGCCAGTTCAAGAAGCTCCTGGAAACGGGCGTGAAGTCGCGCTTCGTGGGCTACGACCAGGTCTTCGCCGAGTCGCGCGTGATCGCGCTTCTGGGCGAGGACGGCCTGCCGCGCGAGCGCCTGGTGCAGGGCGAGGGCGGCTACGCCGTGTTCGCCGTGACCCCGTTCTACGGCGAGTCCGGCGGCCAGGCCGGCGACCGGGGCTCGGTGGAGACCATGACCGGCTCCGCCGACGTGCTGGATTCGCTTCGCCCCAGCCCCGAGCTGACCACGCACAGGGTCTTCGTCAACGAGGGTGAGCTGCTCCTGGACCAGGAAGCCAGGCTCAACGTGGACGAGGAGCTGCGCCTGGCCTCGGCGCGCAACCACACCGCCACGCACCTCCTGCACGCGGCCCTGCGCAACGTGCTGGGAGACCACGTGAAGCAGGCCGGCTCGCTGGTCTCGCCCGAGCGCCTGCGCTTCGACTTCACGCACATCTCTCAGCTCTCGGCCGAGGAGACCGCGCGCATCGAGGAGGAGGTCAACCGGGCCATCCTCTCCGACATCGGCGTGGAGAGCGAGGTCATGGCCTACGGCGACGCCCAGGCCAAGGGGGCCATGGCGCTCTTCGGCGAGAAGTACGGCGACGAGGTCCGCGTGGTGGCCGTGCCCGGCGTCTCGGCCGAGCTCTGCGGCGGCACGCACCTCTCGGCCACGGGCCAGGCGGGCGGGTTCTCCATCGTGTCCGAGTCCGGCGTGGCCGCCGGTGTGCGGCGCATCGAGGCCGTGACCGGCTGGAACCTGCTTTCCGACTACCAGAAGGCCAGGAAGGAGCTGGAAGAGGCGGCCGCCGTGCTGCGCGCGCGCCCAGGCGAATTGGCCGAGAAGCTGAAGGCCCTCCAGGCCCAGGTCAAGGCGCTCTCCAAGGACAAGGAGCAGCTCCAGGCCAAGCTGGCCTCGGGCCAGGGCCGGGACATGATGGACGGCCTGGCCGAGGTGAACGGCGTTAAGGTGCTGACCATGCGCGTGGACGGGGCCAACGTGAAGACGCTTCGCGACACCATGGACGACGTCCGCTCCAAGCTGCCCTCGGGCGTGGCCTGCCTCTGCGGCCAGGGCGAGGACGGCAAGGTGGCGCTCATCCTCTACGTGAGCAAGGACCTGCACGGCAAATTCACGGCCCAGAGCCTGATCAAGGACGTGGCCGCCCTGGTGGGCGGCTCGGGCGGCGGCAGGCCGGACATGGCCCAGGCCGGGGGCACCGACCCCTCGGGCATCGACGCGGCCCTGGCCAAGGTCAAGGAACTGGTGGAGAAGGCGTAGGACGCCTTCCCCGGGACGGTTCAGATGCGCGTGCTGCTGCCCAGGCAGTTCGACCTGTCCACGGTCGTGCCGTTTCTCGGGGAGTTTCTCCTTGATGACGGCACGCCCCGGGGCAGGGAGGTCGTCTTCGACTTCAGCGGGTTGCGGTTCGTCAGGCCCGAAGCGGTCACGGCGTTCGCCAATGCCGTCAGATATCTTGTGTCCCACGGCTGTTCAGTGGCCTTCGAGGGTGTGCGTGTGGATGCCTCCACTCCTCAGAAAGACCCACTGAAATACCTGGACGATTGCGCATTTTTCGAGGTGATCTTCGGGCGCAAGATATTCGAGGGTTCGCATTGCAGGAGCACGTCGCTGCCCCTGACGGTCATAAGCACGACGCGCTATTACCCGTGGATCATGAACAAGGTCATCCCCTGGCTCGACAGCAACGCCGGGATCGACATCAGGCGGCAGCTTCCGGAATTTTCGGCCTGTCTGGACGAGGTCTTCAACAACATCATCGACCACACGGGCCTGGAAGCGGCCTCGGTCCACATGCAGTTTTACCCGGCGGAACACGAGGTGTTCATGGCCGTGGCCGACTTCGGAGTCGGCATACCGGCGAACATCCGCAAGATAGCGGGGTACGGGTCCCTCTCTGACGGGGAGTGCCTGGAGCAAGCCATCAAGCACGGCGTATCGTCGAAGACGACCCCCCGGAACAGGGGGGCCGGGCTGGACACCCTGCTGCAAAACGTTATTGTCCATAACAAGGGCAGAGTGCGCATTCTTTCGCTCCGGGGCCTGTTGACGGCAAACCCGGCCGGGGAGGGGATGTCGCACGCGATAGCGGAGAACCGGCAGCCTTACCCAGGCACGCTCATCCTGATGACGTTGCGCACCGACACCATCGGGCCTCCGGATGAAGAGGAGGAGGTCTTCTCATGGGATTGATCAAAGTACTGGACATCGTGGACCAGTGTTCGTCCTACGACAATGGGGTCACGCTTCACGCCTTGCTCCGGCAAAAACTCGCGGCAGGGGAGAAGATGGCGTTGTCCTTCGAGGGCGTCAGCACCGTTTCGACATCGTTCGTGAATGCCGCCCTGATCGAACTGCTCGAAGAGTTCCCCTTCGAGTCGATAAAGGCCGGACTGACGTTCACGGAAACGAACAGGCTCATCAACGACACCATCAAGCGCCGCTTCGCCTTCGAGGTCCAACGCCAGAAGCAGGCCGTCGCCTGATCGGATTCCACGGTTCCATTTCTCGCGGATCGTGCTAACATGAGCCGGAGCGCGCCCCTCGCAGGGTCCGCTCCGGCTTTTTCATTCGCAACGCGTTTCAGTCAGGAGGTGCGTTCATGGCCGTCAAGACACTCGTTCCCAACCTCATGGTGGAGGATGTCTCCCGTTCGGCCCGGTTCTGGTCCGGGCTTCTGGGCTTCCGCGTGAACATGTGCGTGGACGCCGCCAAGGGCTTCCACCAGGAGCCGCCCGAAGGGGCCGAACTCATCTGGGCGCAGTTCATGGAGGGCAACGCCGAGGTCATGGTCCAGCGCCGCGACAGCGTGGCCGAGGAGCTGCCCGCCTTCGCGGGCAAGCCCACGGGCGGAAGCTTCACCGTCTACGTCATGGTGGACGACCTGGACGCGAGGCTTGAGAGCCTCAAGGGCAAGGTCACCGTGGTCAAGGACTCGCACGTCACCTTCTACGGCATGCGCGAGTGGTACATCCAGGACCCGGACGGCTACGTGGTCTGCCTGGCCCAGCCCGCCGAATAACAGGGCGGCCCGCCCGGACCGCTCCCCCGCCTCCGGGCGGGCCGCACTTGCCCGCGCCGTCCGCCAAGGGTATGGACGTGCTTCCCAACTTCCAGAAGGAGCGCACGCCATGTCCCTGTCCTCGACCCTCTACGCCAAGGCCCAGACCATCATCCCCGGCGGGGTGAACTCGCCCATCCGCGCCTGCCGGGCCGTGGAGTCCGAACCGCTGTTCATCGACAGGGCCATGGGCTCCAAGATCTACGACGTGGACGGCAGGCAGTACGTGGACTACGTCATGAGCTGGGGCCCCATGCTGCTCGGCCACTCGCACCCGCGCGTGCACGAGGCGGCCCACGCCGCCCTGGACAAGGGCTCGAGCTTCGGCGCTCCCTGCCCGGCCGAGGTGGACCTGGCCGCCAAGATCGTCGAGATCATGCCCTCCATCGAGATGGTGCGCATGGTCAACTCCGGCACGGAGGCCACCATGTCCGCCCTGCGCCTGGCGCGCGGCTTCACCGGGCGCGACTGCGTGATCAAGTTCGACGGCTGCTACCACGGCCACGCCGACGCCTTCCTGGCCGCGGCCGGGTCCGGCGTCGCCGTGCAGGCCGCGCCGGGCACCCCCGGCGTCCCGGCCGCCACCGTGGCCCACACCATCGTGCTGCCCTACAACGACATCGAGGCCGTGCGCGAGGCCTTCAAGGCGCGCGGCAAGGAGATCGCGGCCATCATCGTGGAGCCCGCCCCGGGCAACATGGGCCTGGTGCTGCCCAGGCCCGGCTTCCTGGAAGGGCTGCGCAAGGTCTGCGACGAGTACGGGGCGGTGCTCATCTTCGACGAGGTGATCACGGGCTTTCGCTGGAGCCTGGGCGGGGCGCAGGCGCGCTACGGCGTGCGTCCGGACCTGACGACGCTCGGCAAGATCATCGGCGCGGGCTTCCCCGTGGGGGCCTACGGCGGACGCCGCGACATCATGGAGAAGCTCTCGCCCTGCGGCCCGGTGTTCCAGGCGGGCACGCTCTCGGGCAACCCCGTGGCCATGGCCGCCGGGCTCGCCAACCTTTTGGAGCTCGAAAAGCAGGACTACGCGTATCTCGAGGCCCGCACCGGGGAACTCGCGCGCGAACTCGCCGCCGTCATCCGCTCCAAGGGCGTGCCCGTGCAGCTCAACCACGTGGGCTCGGCCTTCACCATGTACTTCACGGACATCCCCGTGGAGGACATGGCCGCGGCGCGCACCTCCAACGGCAAGGTCTACACCGCGCTCTACAAGCAGATGCGCGAGCGCGGCATCTACCTGGCGTCGCTCGGCTACGAGTGCTCGTTCACCTCGTTCGCGCACTCGGCCGCCGACTTCGAGCTGACCCTGGAAGCCGCCAAGGCGTGCGTGTTCTAGGGATGCGGGATTGCTTTTTTCCCCAGGTGGGCTAAGCGCAAGATCATGACGAAGCCTTTGAACGACAGCCTCGCCGCCCTGTGCGCACGCCACGGCGTGGCCGAGCTCTACGCCTTCGGCAGCCGCGCGGGCGATACCGTCGCGCGGCTGAGGGGCGGCCAGGCCCATGCCGGACCAGCCGGGTCGGACGTGGACGTGGGCGTGCGCTTCACGCGCGAGGCTGTGGCCCCCGATGCGCTTGAGCGCCTGGACTCCCTCGTGTCCCTCTCGGGCGAACTGGAGGGCCTCCTGGGGCTCGGCCGGGTCGACCTGGTGGATGCGGCCTCGGCCGACCCGTTCGTGGCCGCCGACATCGTTCGCGGCGAACTGCTCTGGTGCCGCGACGCCGCGGATCAGGCGGAGTTCGAGCTCTATGTGCTTCGGCGCGCGGGCGATCTGGCCTGGTTCAAACGCCGGGAAATGGGGAGCATCCTCTTCGGGGAGGCCCTGTGAGCCCCGGGCGCATCCAGGGCAAGGTGGCCGCCGCCAAGGCGGGCTGGGTGCGCGCCATGCTGGAGGGCGTGCGGGCCTTGCCCCTGCGCGAGCGGGAGAGTTTCGCGGCCGATGCGCGCAATCTGGCGGCTGCCGAGTCCTACCTCCGCAGGGCGCTGGAGGCGCTTCTGGATCTGGGCAGGCACGTGCTGGCCAAGGGGTTCGGCAAGGCTCCCAGCGAGTACAGGCAGATAGCGGAAGAGCTGGTCCTGGCCGGAGTGCTGGACGCGAGGCTCGGCGAAACCCTGGCCAGGATGGCCGGATACCGTAACCGCATGGTCCACCTCTACAACGAGGTGGGGGGCGAGGAGTTGCGCCTGATCTGCCTGGAGCGCCTGGACGAGGTGGAGGAAGTGCTCGCGGCGCTTCTCGACTGGATCGGGGCCAACCGGGACAGAGTGGACGAAGGCCTGTAAGGCCGTGGCGAGCCAAACCCCCGCCGTGGAACATCCGAAGCCGTGAAGCATACCGCCGTCTACGCCCTGACCCCGCAGGGGGCCAGGCTGGCGCGCGCCCTGGCCGCCGAGCTTCGGGCGCGGCTGTACCTGCCGCGCAAGCTGGCAGCGCAAGGCGAGCAGGCCTTCGATTCGCTGCCCGCGCTGGTGGCGGAGGTCTTCCACGCCCACTCCGGCCACGTGTTCGTGGCCGCCTGCGGCATCGTGGTGCGGGCAATCGCCCCGCACCTCAAGGGCAAGGCGCGGGACCCGGCCGTGGTGGCCATGGACCAGAACGGCCGCCACGCCGTGAGCCTTCTCTCCGGCCACCTGGGCGGGGCCAACGACCTGGCCCGCCGCGCGGCCGCGCTGAGCGGCGGCGAGGCCGTGATCACCACGGCCACGGACACCGCCGGGCTGCCCTCGCTGGACATGCTCGCGCGCGACAGCGGGCTGGCCATCGAGAACCTGGACGCGGTGAAGGACGCCAACTCCGGGCTCCTTGCCGGGGTCATGGTGCAGGTGTTCGACCCGGAGCAGCGCCTGGGCGTGCCCGCCAGCCACTGCGAGCGCTTCGAGTGGGTGTCCGCCCCGCACCATCTGGACCCGCAAAGCCCCTGCGTGGCCGTGTCCTGGCGGGAGACGCCCGTGCCCGAGCGGTGCCTGAGGCTCCGGCCCCGGGTGGTGGTGGCCGGGGTGGGCTGCCGCAAGGGGGCGGGGGCCGCCGAGATCGTTCAGGCCGTGCGCGAGGCCTGCGCCGTTAAGTCCGTCTCGCCCTCGAGCCTCGCGGCCCTGGCCAGCATCGACGCCAAGCGCGGCGAGCCCGGGCTCGTCCAGGCCGCCTCCGAGCTCCACGCGGAACTCGTCTTTTTCACAGCGGAGCAACTGCGCCGCGCGGCCGTGGAAAACCCCTCGGCCATGGTCCTCAAGCACATGGGAGTCGAAAGCGTATGCGAGGCAGCCGCAATGCTGGCCAGCGGATCGGAGAAGCTGCTTTTGCCCAAGGTGAAGTCGCGACGGGTCACGGTGGCCCTGGCCCTGGCAGGCTGACCGTCGTGGGCCTCGGGCCCGGCGACGCGGCCCTCACCGCGCCCCTGGCCTCGAACGCCCTGGCCCGCGCCGGGGCGGTTGCGGGCTATTCCACCTACCTGGACCTTGTCCCCCCGGAGCTTCTCGCGGGCAAGCGCGTCATCTCCACGGGCATGATGGGCGAGGTGGAGCGCTGCTCCAAGGCCATCGACACGGCCCTCGAGGGTCTGGACACCGTGGTGGTTTCGGGCGGGGACGCGGGCGTGTACGGCATGGCCGGGCTGGTGCTCGAGCTTCTGGAGGCGCGCGGGCTCCTGGACGCCGTCGAGTTCGAGGTGGTCCCGGGCATTCCGGCGCTCACGGGCGCGGCGGCGCTCCTCGGCGCGCCCCTCACCCACGACTTCGCCTGCGTGAGCCTGTCGGACCTGCTCACGCCCTGGGAGGTCATAGAGAAGCGCCTCGAGGCGGCGGCCTCGGCGGATTTCGTGCTCGCGCTCTACAACCCGCGCTCGCGCAGGCGCTCCGGGCTTTTGGCCCGGGCACTGGAGATCGTCTCGGCGCACCGCGCGCCGGACACGCCCGTGGGCGTGGTGCGCCAGGCCTGGCGCGAGGGCCAGGCCGTGTCCACCGCCACCCTCGCCACGGCCGACCCCGAGGCCGTGGACATGCTCACCATCCTCATCATCGGAAATTCACAGACGCGATTTGCGGGAAACCGGATGCTCACCCCCCGGGGATACGCGAAAAAGTACTCCATGGGCGGCTAGAACCGGATTTGTCTCGGCCGCGCCTTGACACGGGCTTCTTTCTGACAGTAGTAGCTATGTGAATTTTTTCATTCAACATTTTTGGTGAGGAGGTTGGTGGGATGAAGAAACCGTTTTTTGTCACCGTGATGGCCGCCCTGTTGGTGGGCGCGTTCTGTCTGCCCAGCCTGTGGGCCGTGGACGCTCCCAAGGGCACGATGGAGCTCAAGGTGCCCGCCGGGGCCACCGCGACCAAGGCTCCCGTGAAGTTCAGCCATGAAGGCCCGGGCCACAAGCCCGCGGACTGCAAGGCCTGCCATCACAAGGAAGGGGCTGATTACAAGTGCTCCAACAAGGGCTGCCACGACAACGTCGACCCGGCCGACAAGACCAGCGACAAGAGCTTCTACATGGCCTTCCACAAGGGCGATTCCACCAAGAGCTGCGTGGGTTGCCACAAGAAGGCCAAGGAAGGCGGCAAGAACGCGCCCATCGCGTGCAACGCCTGCCATCCCGCTGCCCAGTAAGCATCCGCGAAGCGCGGAGGGCCTAGGCCCTCCGCGCCCTTTCCCCGCCTCGTGGAGGGCGACATGGCCGACACTCCCAAAGACATCATCGAGCTGACCGACATCATCGAGCAAGGGCCCGGAGTCCCGGATGCGCACGGCGCGAGCGTCGATCTGAGCTTCGAGAGGGAGCTGGAGGACCTTTTCGCCGACACCCCCGGCGATCAGCCCGCCGCGTCCCCCTCGGACGGCCTGCCCGGCCTGGACGACCTGCACCTGCCCGATCACGAGGGCAAGGAGGGCGGCGAGGGCGACATCGACCTGGACGGCCTGGACGCGCTCCTGGCCGAGGCCGAGAAGGCCGAGCCGGGAAGCCTGAACCTGCCGGAACTCCCCGACGATTTTCTCGACCAGCCCGTCCCGGGGCTGGGCGAACCCGATGACGGCCTCTCCTTCGACGACGCCCTGGCCGCCACCGCCGCCACAGCCGGAGCGGGCTTGGCCGCCGCGGCGGTGGCCACGGCCGGGAGCGCGGAAGCCCCGGGGCACGCCATGCAGGCCTTGAACGCCCGGCTCGACCTGCTCGAGGAGAAGCTGACCGCCATGGGCGGCACGCTCGAAACCTCCTTCAGGTCCGTGCTGGACGAGGCCCTGGCCGCGTTCAAGGCCGAGCTGCCCGCGCCGCAGCCCTCGCTGGCGGCCGCCGACGTGGAGGCCATAGTGGACTCCCGCCTGGACGCCTTCAGGGCGGAGCTGCCCGAACCCGCCCCGTCGCTCGCCTCATCCGACGTGGAGGCCATGATGGAAGCACGGCTGGAGTCGTTCAAGTCCGAGCTTCCGGCTGCGGCCGAGGCCCCCGAGTTCGACGAGCTGGCCCTTGTGGAGCGCATCCGCACGGACGTGCTGGCCGCGCTGCCCGCGTCCGCCCCGTCCCTTGACGAGGCCGCCGTGGCGGCGCTTGTGGACGAGCGTCTGGAGGCCTTCAGGTCCGGGCTTCCAGCCCCGGCCGAGGCCCCCGAGTTCGACGAGCTGGCCCTTGTGGAGCGCATCCGCACGGACGTGCTGGCCGCGCTGCCCGCGTCCGCTCCGTCCCTGGACGAGGCCGCCGTGACGGCGCTTGTGGACGAGCGCCTGGAGGCCTTCAAGTCCGGGCTTCCGGCCCCGGCCGAAGCGCCCGCCCCGGACCTCTCCGGGCTCGCCACCCGCGAGGAGCTGGACGCCCTGCGCCAGGAGCTCCTGGAAGAGGTCCGCAAGGCCGTTCCCGCCGCAGCAGCCAAGATCATCCGCGAGGAGATCCAGGCCCTCGTGCGGGACATGGACTAGGCAGGCTTCCAAAACCCCGACCCGTCCGGCCGTCTCATGCGCGCCACTCACCGGGAAGCCCTCGGCCTGTGCCTGGGCGCCTCTTCCATCGGGCTGGTCCGCGTCCGCGCGGAAGCCTCCGGCGTCTCCGTCGTCAGGGCGGTGAATCTGCCCCACGGCGGCGACCCCCCGGGCGCGCTCGAAGCCCTTCTCGCGGCCGAGCCGGGCTGGCGCGGCCTCCCGGCCTGCGCCACGGGGCGCAAGCTCAGGAACATCGTCACCTTCCCTTCCATTTCCGAACCCGAGGCCGTGGAACTGGCCGCGGCCCATGAACTCGGCCCGGCCCCCGCCCGGGCGGCCGTGCTCTGCGCCGGGGGCGAGACGTTCATGGCCTACGGCCTGGACACGAACGCGCGCGTGCGCGAAATCCGTTCCGGGGGCAAGTGCGCCTCGGGCACCGGGGAGTTCCTCGCGCAGCAGCTCGGGCGCATGGGCCTGGGCGTGGGGGAGCTCTCCTCCATGGACGCGCTGGCCGAGCCCTACGCCGTGTCCGGGCGCTGCTCGGTTTTCTGCAAGTCCGACTGCACGCACGCGCTGAACAAGGGCGCGCCGAAGCAGTCGGTGGTGGCCGGGCTCGGGGCCATGATGGCCGGGAAGTGCCTGGAGCTTTTGCACGGGCTCGAGCGCGAGGCCCTGCTGCTGGTGGGCGGGTGCGCGGCCAACCCGTACCTGACGCGCTTTCTCGCCAGCAAGGCCCCGGAGCTGCGCATCCCCGTTTCCGCCCCCTGGTTCGAGGCCCTGGGAGCGGCCCTTTGGGCCCTGGAGCACGCGCCCGCGCCGCTTGGCGACGGCCCCCTCTTCACTCCCCGCCCGCCCGTGTTCTCAATGCTCGGGCCGCTTTCCGGCAGCCTGCCGCTCGTGGAGTTCAAGGAGCACCCGCGCGGCCGGGCCGAGCCCGGCGACGAGGTGTTGGTGGGCCTGGACGTGGGCTCCACCACCACCAAGGGCGTGGTGGTGCGCCGCTCGGACAAGGCCGTGCTGGCCGGGGAATACCTGCGCACCGAGGGCGACCCGGTGGGCGCGTCGCGCAGGGTCTACGCGAGCCTGGCCGCGCAGCTCGGGGCCGGGGTGAGCGTCACGGGGCTCGGGGTCACGGGCTCGGGCCGGGCCATAGCGGCGCTGCACGCGCACGCCACGGCGGCGATCAACGAGATCGTGGCCCACGCGGCCGCGGCCGCGCACTACGACCCCCAGGTGGACACCATCTTCGAGATCGGCGGCCAGGACGCCAAGTACACCTTCCTCTCGGGCGGCCACCCCTGCGACTCGGCCATGAACGAGGCCTGCAGCGCGGGCACGGGGTCGTTTCTGGAGGAATCCGCCAGGGAATCCCTGGGCGTGGACACCCGGGACATCGCGGCCAAGGCCTTGGCCGCGCGCGCCACGCCCGACTTCAGCGACCAGTGCGCGGCCTTCATCGGCTCGGACATCACCGTGGCCGTGCAGGAGGGGCTGCCCCTCGAGGACATCCTGGCCGGGCTCGTGCGCTCGGTGTGCCTCAATTACGTCAGCCGCGTGAAGGGCAGCCGCCCCGTGGGCGAGCGGGTCTTCATGCAGGGCGGGGTCTGCTACAACCGCGCGGTCCCGGCGGCCATGGCCATGCTCACGGGCAAGCGCATCGTGGTGCCGCCAGAGCCCGGGCTCATGGGCGCGCTCGGCGTGGCCCTGGAGGTGGACAGGCGCATCCGCCTGGGGCTTCTTCCGGCCGGGCGCTTCGACCTGGACGCCCTGGCCGCGCGCGATGCCGCGCGGCGCGATTCCTTCATCTGCCGGGGCGGCCGGGGAGGGCAGAGGGGCTGCGATCGGGGCTGCGTGATCTCGCGCATCGAGGTGGGCGGCAAGGTCCATCCCTTCGGCGGCATCTGCAACCGCTTCGAGAACCTGCGCCAGGGTAGGGCACCGGACACGGCGGCCCTGGACCTGGTCCAGGCCAGGCAGCGCCGCGTCTTCCGCGACGCCGGGCCGCCCGGGCAGGGGAGCGCGGCCAGGCCCACGGTGGGCTTGTCGCGCTCCTACCTGGTGAACACGTACTTCCCGCTCTTCCGGGCCTTCTTCGACGAGCTCGGGTTCGACGTGGTCCTGCCCGACGGGCCGGACCCGGAGGGCGTGAACCGCATGGGGGCGGGGCTCTGCTATCCGGCCGAACTGGCGCACTGCTTCATGCAGTCGCTTATCGGCAAGCGCCCGGACGCCGTGTTCCTGCCGCAGGTTCGCGCCGTGCCCGCCGTGGGTGGCCAGGGCGCGTCGTGCACGTGCGTGCTGCTCCAGGGCGAGCCCTACTATTTGCGCGCGGCCTTCCCGGAACTTGACGCGCTGGGAGGCCGCCTGCTGACCCCGGCGCTGGACTTCGGCAAGGGCCTGAACGCGTCCGAGAAGGTCTTCCTCGGCGTGGCGCGCACGCTCGGAGCCGACGCCGTGTCCGCCCGCCGGGCCTTCCAGGCCGGGCTCAACGCCCAGATGCTCTTCCGGCGCGACCTGGCCCAGATGGGCCGCGAGGCCCTGCGCAGGCTCGGCGACGGCGTGATCGGGGTGGCGCTCTTCGGCAGGCCCTACAACGCCTTCGCGCCCGAGGCCAACAAGGCCGTGCCCGAGAAGCTGGCCACGCGCGGGGCTCTGGTCATCCCCTGCGACATGCTGGCCGCCGGGCTGGACGGGCCGGACGACTTCCCCATGTACTGGGGCATGGGCCGGACAATCCTGGCCGGAGCCCGGCGCGCGGCCGCCATGCCCGGGCTCTACGGCGCGTACGTGACCAACTTCTCCTGCGGGCCGGACTCCTTCCTGCTGGGCTACTTCCGCGAGGAGATGGGCGAGAAGCCGTCTCTTACCCTGGAGCTCGACAGCCACACGGCCGACGCCGGGCTGGAGACGCGCCTGGAGGCCTTCCTGGACATCGCGGACAACCACCGCCGGATGCGCGCGCCCGGCTCGCGCGCTGCGGCCGGGCCAGCCTTCCGCCCGGCGAGGGCCCAGGCCCGGGACGGGCGAGGCGGGATCGTCGGCTCGGACGGCGAGTGGCTCGCGCTGACGCACCCGCGCGTGAAGCTCCTGATCCCCAGCATGAACCCCTTCGCCAGCGTCCTGGCCGCATCCGCCCTCGAGTCCGCCGGGGTGCGCGCCCAGGCCCTGCCCCCGGCCACGCGCGACACGCTCCAGACCGGGCGGGGCAACTCCAGCTGCAAGGAGTGCCTGCCCCTGCAACTGACCATCGGCACGCTGCTCGATTACCTCGGGCGGCGTGAGCCGGGGGAGGTCACGGCCTATTTCATGCCCGGGGCGGACGGCCCGTGCCGCTTCGGCCAGTACGCGCAGTTCACGCAGCGGCTCGTCGAGCGCCTCGGAATCGAGGACGCGGCCGTGCTCTCGCCCAAGGCGGACAACGGCTACGCCGGGCTTTCGCCTAGGCTCACCCTGGCCGTGTGGCGCGGCATCGTGGCCGGGGACCTCTTCGACCAGGCGCGCGGCGCGCTCCTGGCCGCCGCCCGGGACCCGGAGGACGCCTTGTCGCTCCTGGATCGCTGCTTCCAGGACGTCTCGTCGGCCATGCGCCGCTCCTGGCGCGCGGGCCTGGCCGCCCTGCGCGCCTCGGCTTCGAGGCTCTCGGGGGTCGCGCTGCACACGCCCGTTAGGGAATTGCCCGCTCTGGCCCTGGTGGGGGAGATCTACGTGCGCCACGACCCCATCTCGCGCCAGGGCCTGGTGCGCCGCCTGGCGGCCAAGGGCTTCGTGGTGCGCACCGCGCCCGTGAGCGAATGGGTCTTCTACACCGACTGGCTCCAGAACCAGGGCATCACCCGGCCGGGCGGTTTCAAGGGGCGCGTCAAGCAGTGGTTCAAGAGGCGCGCCCACGCCCAGGCCCTGGAGGCCTTCGCGCCCTCCGGGCTCGCGGCCGCGCACGCCCCGGACACGGCCGAGATCGTGCGCGCCGGCTCGCCCCATGTCTCGCCCATGCTCACGGGCGAGGCCATCCTGACCATAGGCGCGGCCTTCCACGAGGTGCTCGCCCCGGCCTGCGGCGTGGTGGCCCTGGGCCCCTTCGGGTGCATGCCCACGCGCTTGGCCGAGGCCGTGCTCTCGCGGGTTTTCGATACGGACAACCTGGCCGCGCTCTACCCCGGCCGGGCGCGCGTGCTGCCCCCCGAAGCCCGGGGCAGGCTGCCGCTTCTCACGGTGGAGACCGACGGCAACCCCTTCCCGCAGCTCGTGGAGGCCAAGATCGAGGCCTTCTGCCTCCAGGCCGCGCGCCTGCACCGGGCCATGCGGGGCTGAGATCGCCCGCGCCGCCCGCCTTCGCACATGTTACAGAGGCCCGGCGCGGTGCCGTCACAATGCCCGCCAGGCCGCGCTTGCGCTTTGTTTCCGGAAATGTCACCGAATCGTGATATTGTCACCATGGCCCCGTCACCTGACCGTGATCTGAGGTTCCATCCGGAGGATATGGCCATGACAAAGGAAAGCGTGCTGATCGTCGAGGATGACGAGGACATCCTCCAGCTCCTCGAATACAACTTCCAGAACGCCGGGTTCGAGGTGGCCGTGGCCCGCGACGGCCTGGACGCCCTGAACAGGATCAGGCGCCAAAAGCCCGACCTGGTGCTTTTGGACATCATGCTGCCCGGGGCCGACGGCTTCGAAGTGTGCAAGAGCATCAAGCGCGACCCCAAGACCGCCCAGGTGCCCGTGATCATGCTCACGGCGCGCGGCGAGGAGGTGGACCGCATCGTGGGGTTGGAGCTGGGCGCGGACGACTACGTGGTCAAGCCTTTCAGCCCGCGCGAGCTGATCCTGCGCGTGCGCGCCGTGCTCAAGCGCCTGAGTCCGGGCGCCCCGGCGAAGCAGGTCATGCGCAAGGACGGCCTGAGCGTGGACCTGGACGCCCACAAGGCCCAGGCCCAGGGCGAGGAGATCGCGCTCACGGCCACCGAGTTCAAGCTCCTGGCCGAGCTCTTCAAGGGCCAGGGGCGCGTCCAGACCCGCGACCAGCTGCTCAACACCGTGTGGGGCTACGAATTCGAGGGCTACGCCCGCACAGTGGACACCCACGTGCGCAGGCTGCGCCAGAAGCTCGGCCCCTACTCCTCGCTCATCGAGACCGTGCGCGGGGTCGGCTACCGCTTCAAGGAATAAGGGCCCTGCACCATGGTCGATTTCGGCCTGCGCATCTTCCTCTCGCACGTCCTGGCCTGCGGCCTGGGGCTTCTGGCGCTCTGGCTGCTGCCCAAGGACGGCCTGGGCGTGACCATCGCCGCCGGGACCATGGCCGTGAGCGCCGGGCTCATGAGCTGGCTGATCACCAGGCGGCACGCGCGCTTCGTGCGCCAGTGCGCGTCCGTGCTCAAGGCCGTGGGCGACGGCGACTACGGCCGCAGGCTCTGGCCCGAATCCGGCCTGGCGCTGGAGGAGCTGGCCTCGAGCGTCAACGCCATGGCCAGCGGCATCGAGGGCCAGGTCAAGGCCCTGGAGGCCGAGAAGCTGCGCATCGAGACCGTGCTCGGCGGCATGCGCGAAGGGCTCATGGTCCTTGGAGTGGACGGCCGGATCGTCCTGGTGAACAAGGCAATGGAGGAGCTCTTCCCCGTGCTCGCGGGGGCCACGGGCAGGCTGCCCATCGAGGTGGTCTCCTGCCCGGAGCTCCAGACCGCGGCCGAGACCGTGCTCAACTGGCAGGACGACAGCCGCCCGGCCGTGGTCAGCGTGCAGATCGAACCCGGGCAGGACAGGTATTTCGACGTGAGCCTCGTGCGCCCGGCCCAGCGCGGGTCCGGGCTCGGGGCGGTGCTGGTCTTCCACGACCTCACGGAGTTCCGCAGGCTGGACAAGGTCCGGCGCGACTTCGTGGCCAACGTCTCCCACGAGCTGCGCACGCCCTTGACCTCCATCAAGGGCTACGCCGAGACGCTCCTTGGCGAGAAGCAGTTCCGCGACGGCCAGCCCAGGCGCTTCCTGGACGTGATCCTGAAAAACGCCAACCACATGTCCAAGATGGTGGACGAGCTCCTGAGCCTGGCGCGCATCGAGAACGACCGCCAGCCCGTGAAGAAGTCCCGCGTGAAGGCCTCCGAGAGCTTCCGGGCGGCCCTTCGCGAGTGCGCCACCCTGGCCCGCGAGCGAAGCGTGGCCGTGGAGAGCCTGCTGCCCGAGGACGGCCCCGAGGTCATGGCCGACTCCGGCCAGCTGACCCAGGTGCTGCGAAACCTCCTGGAAAACGCCATCAAGTACGGGCCGGAAGACTCGACCGTCACGGTATCGAACCGTCCGGGAAGCGCGGGCGTCACCATCTGCGTGGAAGATATGGGCCCGGGAGTGCCCGAGGCGGAGCGCCAGAGGGTCTTCGAGCGTTTCTACCGCGTGGACAGGCCGCGCATGAAGGGCGAGGGCGGCACGGGCCTGGGCCTGGCCATCGCCAAGCACATAGTCGAGCGCCACGGCGGGCGCATCTGGGTGGAACAGGCCCAGGGGCGCATGTCCGGGGCGGCGTTCTGTTTCAGCCTCCCCGAGGCCCAGTGAACGAGCATCATCACCCCAAGGACCGTAAATGACCATCCCCATCAAAATGTCCGCCAGGGAACTGGACTTCTACTACGGCGACTTCAAGGCCCTGCACTCCGTGACCCTGGACATCCAGACCAACCACGTCACGGCGCTCATCGGACCGTCGGGCTGCGGCAAGTCCACCTTCCTGCGCTGCCTGAACCGCATGAACGACCTGATCGACGTGGCCCGGGTCGAGGGAGAGCTGACCCTCGACGGCCAGGACATCTACGCGGGCGGCATCGACGTGGTCGAGTTGCGCCGCCGGGTGGGCATGGTCTTCCAGAAGCCCAACCCCTTCCCCAAGACCATCTTCGAGAACGTGGCCTACGGGCTTCGGGTCAACGGCATGAACGACAACGCCTTCATCGCCCGCCAGGTGGAAAAAAGCCTCAAGCAGGCCGCCCTGTGGGCCGAAGTGAAGGACCGCCTGCACACCAACGCCCTGGGCCTCTCCGGCGGCCAGCAGCAGCGCCTGTGCATCGCGCGCGCCCTGGCCGTGGAGCCCGAGGTGCTGCTCATGGACGAACCCGCCTCGGCCCTGGACCCCATCGCCACCCAGAAGATCGAGGAGCTCATCCACGAGCTGAAAAAGGCCCTGACCATCATCATCGTCACCCACTCCATGCAGCAGGCGGCCCGCGTCTCGGACATGACCGCGTTCTTCTACATGGGCAAGCTCATCGAGATGGACCAGACCGAGACCATCTTCACCCGTCCCGCCAACAAGCAGACGGAAGATTACATCACCGGCCGCTTCGGCTGATCCCCACGGGGGACCGGCGGGGCAGGATATCAGGAGGGGCAATGGACCCGCGTTTTCAGAAGGAATTGGAACAGCTCAAGGTCAAGGTGCTCCAGATGGCGGCCTACACCGACCGCGCACTGGAGAAAGCCCTGGCCGCGCTCGTGAACAGGGACATCGACCTGGCCAGGCTGGTCATCGACTCGGACAGCGAGATCAACGCCATGGAGTGCGAGGTGGACAACCTCTCGCTCAGGCTCCTGGCCCTGGACCAACCCGTGGCCATGGACCTTAGGTTCGTCGTGTCCTGCATGCGCATGGTCGTGGACCTGGAGCGCATCGGCGACGAGGCCGTGAACATCGCCGAGCAGGCCGTGCTCCTTTCCCAGACCCAGCCCGCGCCCGTGTTCAAGGATCTGGCCGCCCTGGGCGGGCAGGTGACCGAGATGTACCGCATGGCCGTGCAGGCCTTCCGCGACCAGGACTCGGAACTCGCGCGCAAGGTCTGCGCGGCCGACTCCCTGGCCGACGACCTGAACATGAAGGTGCTCAAGACCTGCATGGACATCGGCGGCGAGGACGCCTGCGTGGCCGGGCTGGACAAGGCCATCCGCACCGTGATGGTCTCGCGCTCCCTGGAGCGCGTGGGCGACCTCTCCACCAACATCGCCGAAGGGGCCATCTTCGTGGTCAAGGGCGTGTCCATCAAGCATCACTGCCAGCCTTTCTAGGATGCCTCCGGCGGCCGGGGGGAGTGCCTCCCCCCGGCCGCCGGAGGCGTCTTTCTCTTCCGTGCCTACCAGGGATTGAAGTTGCAGCTCTCCACGTAGCCGCGCTCCTTCATGCAGGCGCGGGTGGACTTGTTCACGCTGGCCTTGACCTCGGGGGTGTAGTGGTCCAGGCAGCCCTTGGAGTAGCAGTCCTGGTAGTCGGCCATGGCCGCTTCCCGGTCCGTCCCCTGCCGGGAGTAGGGGGGGCTGGCGCAGGCGGACAGCAGACAGGCCAGGGCGAGGGGCAAGGCGGCGCGGGCGAGGGTCATGGCGCAGGCTCCTTGGGCTTGGGGGCTCGGCTGATATTGTTAACGAATCGAAATACTTTCCCGAAACGTACCACCGTCGCCAATATTATGGCAACGCAAGGCGAGCGTCAATGACATGCCTGAACTGATACGTTGACCTTAGGCTCTCGCGGGCCTAAGAAACGGCTAACATCGCATCCCGGAGAACGTCATGAAAATCCTGCGCGCACCGCGCATCGAACGCTGCATCGGCTGCCAGTCCTGTTCGCTGGCCTGCGCCCGGCTGGTGCACCAGCGCATCTCCTGGTCCACGGCCGGAGTGCGCATCGTGTCTTCCGGCGGGATATCCACGGGCTTCGAGGCCAAGCTCTGCCTGGCCTGCTACCCCGCGCCCTGCGCCATGGCCTGCCCCACCGGGGCCTACACCCAGCGCAAGGGCGGCGGCGTGAAGGTGGACAAGAGCCTGTGCATCCGCTGCGGCGAATGCGCCAAGGCCTGCCCCGTGGACGCCATCTACATCGAGCCCGAGTCCAACCTGCCCTACGTGTGCATCCACTGCGGCCGCTGCGTGGCCTTCTGCCCGCTGGACTGCCTGGCCCTGGTGGACTCGCCCCACGAAGAACCCCGGCCAGAAGCCGGGGCCGCATCCACGGAGGCCAGCGATGCAGCCGGTTGACCATAGCTTCCGCGTGCTGGTCGCGGACCTTTCCACGGGCAGGGGCGAATACCGCCGCTTCGGCGACAAGCGCGAGATGCTGGGCGGTTCCGGCCTGGCGGCCGCGCTCTACGGCGAGTTCGGCCGGCCGGAGCTTCCGGCCCTGGCCCCGGAGCAGCCGCTCATCTTCGCCATCGGGCCGCTCACGGGCTGCTTTCCCATGATGAGCAAGACCGTGTGCGGGTTCAAGTCGCCCTACAACGAGCGCTTCGCCGAGTCCCACGCGGGCGGCAGGCTCGCGCTGTCCATGCGCTTCGCGCACATCGACGCGCTGGTGGTGGTGGGCCGCGCCCCGGTGCTCTCGAGCCTGTCGGCGGGCATCCGGCAGTTCGAGGTCAGGGACGTGCATTATCTGAAGGGCCTGGACGTGTTCACCACGGGCAAGATGCTGCGCAAGATGCGCTCGAGCGGCGCGGGCCACCGCAGCATCCTGCGCATCGGCCCGGCGGGCGAGACGCTCTCGGCCTTCGCCTGCATCAACGTGGACTCCTACCGCCACTTCGGCCGCCTGGGCGCGGGCGCGGTGATGGGGTCCAAGAACCTGAAGGCCATCCTGGTGGAGGGGGCCTCGGCCATGCCCGCCCCCGAGGGCAAGGCCTTCGCGGCCCTGTACAAGGACATCCATCTCAAGCTGACCACCACCGAGATGATGACCAAGTACCACGACCTGGGCACGGCCCAGAACATGGCCGTGATGAACAAGCTGCGCGCCCTGCCCTGGCGCAACATGCAGACCACCCACGACGACTCGCTCATCGACAACATCTCCGGCGAGACCTTCGCCCGGGAGCTTCTGCTGCGAAAGACCGCCTGCACGGGCTGCCCCGTGGGTTGCATCCACGTGGGGCTTCTGCGCGAGCAGTTCGCCAAGCACAACGACGTGCTCTACCGCCAGGTGGCCTACGACCACGAGCCCGTGTTCGCCACCGGGTCCATGCTCGGCATGACCAACGCCTCGGACGTGCTGGCCGTGCTCGACGAGATCGAGCGCCAGGGCCTGGACGCCATCTCCGGCGGGGTGTCCCTGGCCTGGGCCACCGAGGCCTTCGAGAAGGGGGCCGTGACCGAGGCCGAGACGCTCACGTCGCTCAAGTTCGGCGACGCTCAAGCCTACCGCGTGGCGCTCACGCACCTGGGCACGCCGCCCAACGAGTTCTACCGCCTGCTGGCCCAGGGGACCATGGTCGCGGCCGAACGCTACAAGGGCCAGGACTACGCCTGCGTGCTCGGCCAGGAGATGGCGGGCTACGCCACGGGCGAGGTGTTCTTCGTGTCCCAGGCCATGGGGCTCAGGCACTCGCACCTGGACAGCGCGGGCTACTCCTACGACCAGAAATCCCAGGACAAGGACGTGGCCAAGGCCGTGAAGTTCATGGTGGACGACGAGCGCCAGCGTTGCGCCCTGACCAGCATGGTGGCCTGCCTGTTCGCGCGCTCGGCCTACGACGAGGAGTCCCTGGCCAAGGCCCTGGACGTGATGGGCTATTCGGAAGTGGCGGCGAGCCTCGGCGAGGCGGCCGGGAAGGTGCAGAAGCTGCGCTGGAAGACCAAGTTCGCCACCGGCTTCGACCCGGACGAAGTGAAGATCCCCAAGCGCTACCTGGAAGTGGTCACCTGGAAGGGCCCCATCGACGCGGCCTACCTGGAGGAGCTCAAGCAGGCCTACGCCACGGTCATCAGGGAGATGGCGGTTTAGGGGAGGGAAGAGTCAAGACGCCTCCGGCGGCCAGGGGGAGAAGCCTCCCCCTGGCCCCGGCTTTCCGCTTCGCGCCGTGGAGCGGAAAGCCGGACCCTGATGCGTCTTTTGCTTGCAACGTGTCGGTTTTCCAGCGTATCGGGGAATCAGGCGCTGGAAAGTGTCGGAGTGTTGGCGTAACGCTCTGAAATAATTGGATCGGCATGCCAATTGCTTTTGTCGTGGCAGTGATCAACCTCAAGGACGAGGGTGCGACCATGACAGTGCGGCTGATTCCTCTTCTCTGCCTGCTTTTCCTGGCCGGATGCGGCGGGGCCTCCTACGACGCCCGGAGCAACAGGCCGGTGTCCGGCAACCTCGAGCCCGAGATCACGGAGCTCGACGCCCTGAAAAACAGCAGGGGCCGCCCGCTGACCCCGGTCGAGCGCCAGGCCCTCGATTCCAAGGCCGGGATCTCCTTCAACCTCACCGACGAGGAGACCAGGGAAGTCACCCTGTTCTTCCAGTATTTCACCCGCGACAAGCGCGACACCGTGCAGCGCTGGATGCTGCGCAGCGAGCCGCACCTGGAGTACGTGCGCGCCGTGCTGGCCAGCCACCGCATCCCCCAGGACCTGCTGGCCCTGCCCTACATCGAGTCCGGCTACAACAACCTGGCCGTGTCGCGCTCCGGCGCGGTGGGCATGTGGCAGTTCATGCCCGCCACGGCGCAGCGCTTCGGCCTGACCGTGGACTGGTGGCTGGACGAGCGCCGCGACCCCTACCTGGCCACCGTGGCCGCCGCGCGCTACCTCAAGACCCTGCACAAGCAGTTCGGCGACTGGCAGCTGGCCCTGGCCGCCTACAACGCGGGCGAGGGCACCATCTCCCGGGCCATGAACTCCACGGGCAAGCAGTCCTTCGTCGCGCTGGCCAACTCGGCCGCCCCCATCAAGGAGGAGACGCGCCACTACGTGCCCAAGTTCCTGGCCATGCTCAAGGTGACCAAGAACGCCAAGCGCCTGGGCTTCGACGAGCCAGACATGCGCGGCTCCAAGGACCTGACCGGCGTGCGCATCCCCCCGGGCACGGACCTGGCCGGGCTGGCCAGCCACCTGGGCCTCTCCTGGGAGCAGTTCCACGCCATCAACCCGGCCTACCGCCGCCAGGTGAGCCCGCCGGACCGCACCACCTCGGCCTGGGTGCCCAAGCGCATGGCCCAGGCCGCCACGGCCTACGCCGCGAACCCGTCCAAGGCCGGAAGCGCGGCCATGCGGCTGGCGCGCGGCGGCGAGACCTGGTGGAGCCTCTCGCGCGAGACCGGCGTGCCCGCCACCGCCCTGCGCGAGGCCAACAAGGGCGCGGACGCCCCCGCCCCGGGAAGGGCCTACTGCATCCCTCTGGCCGCCTGCTCCCTGGACGGCGGCATGGCCTACGAGCCCGCCGCGCCCGGCCGCGCCTCCTCGGGCACGGCGGTGGCCGCGCGCTCCAAGTCGCAGCCCGTCTCGGTCACCCCGGCCTCGGCCCAGCCCACGCTCTACGTGGTGCGCAAGGGCGACACCATTGAGTCCGTGGCGCGCAAGACCGGCGTGGGCGTGCAGGAGCTCATAAGCTTCAACCAGGCCAATCCCAAGGAAGCCCTGACCCCCGGCACGCCGCTGCTCATCCCGGCGGCGGGCCAGCCCGCGGCCACGGTGCGCGCCGCCAACGACCAGCCGAGAGCCGCTGAGGCTCCGGCTGAAGACAAGACCGAGCTGAACCCGGCCCCGCGCTACAAGATCATCAAGCGCAGCGGGACCTAGGGCGGGAATCGTTCGCTTGACGCAAAAAGCCCCGGGCAGGCGACGCCCGGGGCTTTTTGCGTTCCATGCGGCTTGGCTGGCCTCCCAAGGTGGGGCGAGGACGCCCGTGCCGGCTCAACGCGTTGCGTCCGCCCAGTTCTCCTCCACCCATTTTGCCACGGTCTGCCCGGCCACCCGGTTGCCCTCCACGCTCCAGTGCGTCTCCAGGGGGTAATAGAGCGCGGCCCCATGGCTCGCGGCCTCCCGCAGGGCCGGTGTCAGGTCCAGCACGGGCGCGTCCGGGGCGCTTGCCGCCAGGCGCTCCCGCACGAGCCTTGCCGGCTGCTCCAGGTCGAACCCGGCCGGGTCGCGCCCCAGGCGTTCGGCTGCCCGGGCCAGGAGCGCCGGGTCCAACTGGACCTGGGCGGGCGAGAGCAGCACCAGCACCCGCGTTCCCCCGGCCCTTGCCTGGGCCAGGGCCGCGCCCAGGGCGTCCACGTCCCCGAGGCCCTTTTCCAGGAGCGGCAGGGCCGCCGGGTCGCAGGCCTCCAGGTGGCGGCCCGCCACGCGCAGCCAGTCCGCCTCGCTCATGGGGCCGAGCGCGTGGGTGTAGGGCTCGGGCACGTCGCGCAGCACGAACTGCCCTTCCGTGAAATAGAGGTAGTAGGCGTAGGCGAAGTCCATCATGCGCAGCGGGAACTTGCGCGGCACGTGGCGCATGCGCTTGCGCCCGGTCTGCACGTCCACGAAGTTGGCCCCGAGGGTGCGGTTGACCACGCCGTCGTCGGGGATTTCCCGCCGCGCGGCCTCGGAGAGGTCGTTGCCCAAAAAGACGTTCACGATCACGGCGTCGTGTGCGATCTGGGGCGTCCAGTTGCGCATGGAGGCCGCGTACTGGAGAAACGACGAGCTGGGCTCGCCCAGGTTGACCACCCTGGCGGGCCGTCCCGGGCGGGAGAGCAGTTCCTGGGCCACGCCGTTGTAGGAGGCCGGGAACCTGACGATGGAGTGGCAGAAGGAGTCGCCGAAGCTCAGGATGCGAAGCTCATTCGGCGGCTTGGCCCTGGGCACGGAGGTGTCGTTGTAGTTCAGGCCCTGCAGGTCCGCCACGGGGCCGTCCAGCCGGTAGGAGGCGGTGAACGCGCGCGATTCGTAGAAGCGGAACGCCAAGTCTGCCAGGATCAGGCTGACGGCGCTGACGCCCAGCAGGAGCAAGAGGCTTGCGGGTCTCGGTTTCATAGGGGGGCGTCCTGTTAGCCCCCGAAACGAGCAGGCACCCGCTTGGTACCACGATGTCCCGCGGCTGCAAATAGTCAGATTCCCGGAGGAAGCGGCTCAGGCCATCAGGGCCTCGGCCAGGCTCCGGGCGTGCGCGGTCAGGGCCTCGAAGGAGCGCGCGCACACGGCCAGCCTGCGCGAGGCGAATTCGTCCGAAAGGATGATGCGCCGTATGTTCGCGGCCTCGGGGCTTCGAAGCGCGGCCGTGAGCGGCACGGCCCCGACCCCGGCGTTCATCCCGGCGAGAAGGCACACGGCCTCGAAGGTGCGCACGCGCACCCGGCAGCGGAAGCGTTTCCCGGCCTGGGCCGCGTGGTGCTCCAGGTGCTTTTGCAGGGCGCTGTCCTCGCTCAAGCAGACGAAGGGGTGGTCCAGGGCGGCGGCGAAGCTCACGGAGCGCCTGCCCGCCAGGGGGTGCCCTGCTCCGGCCACGAGCACGATGCGGTCCGCCCGGAAGGGCGCGGCCTCGAACCCCGGGGGCGCTGCCGCGTCCGTGAGCACGCCGATGTCCGCCTCGCCCCTGCGCAGGGCCTGGGCGATCTCGCGGCTGGGGCGCTCGCGCAACTCCACGTCCACCTCGGGGTGGCGGGCCAGGAAGGAGCCAAGCGGCGCGGGCAGGTGCTCGGTGAGGGCGGCGGTGTTGCACCACAGGCGCACGCTGCCGCGAAGGCCCCCGGCGAAGCGGCCGAGCTCCGCGCGCAGGCGCTCCACCTGGCTGGTGACGGCCCTGGCGTGGCGGATCAGCTCGCGCCCGGCCGCCGTGGGCTCCACTCCCCGGCGGGCGCGGGTGAAGAGCTGCGCGCCGAGGGAATCCTCCAGGGCCAGGATGCGCGCGCTGGCCGAGGCCAGGGACAGGTGCGCCCGGGCCGCCCCGGCGGTGATGCTGCCAGCCTCGGCCACGTGCAGAAATAGGTTCAGGTCGGTGAGGTCGAAGCTCATGGCCTGGCCTCCTTGGAGGGCTGTTTCCCGAGGCATAGCGCAGGCGTTGGCGGAAGCAAACAACCTTCGTCCTGGCCTGAGGCTGGCTCGGGAAATGGCGCATTTCCGGAAAGGCCCGAATGGTTCATGGACCTGCCATGGAACACGCACCACTCCTGTTTTCCGCCGGGCTCCTGGCCGGGGCCATGAACGCGGCCGCCGGGGGCGGCTCCTTCGTCACCCTGCCCGCGCTTCTCGGGACGGGGCTCTCGCCCGTGACGGCCAACGCCTCCAGCACCGTGGCCCTCTTCCCGGGCAGCCTGACCAGCGCGTGGGCCTTCCGGCGCGACTTCGCGCCCCTGGCCAGGGTCGGGCTCGGCAGGCTCGCGGCCGTGAGCGTGGCGGGCGGCATCGCCGGGGCGCTCCTGCTGTTGGCGACGCCCCAGGAGGCCTTCCTGGCCGCCGTGCCCTGGCTCATGCTGGCCGGGTCCCTGGCGTTCGCCTTCGGGCGCGGGCTGGGGGAGGCGCTCGGGCGCGGCTTCAGGATCGGCGTGGGCGCGGTGCTGTGCTGCCAGTTCGGCCTGGGCGTGTACGGGGGCTATTTCGGCGGGGCCGTTGGGCTCATGATGATGGCCGTGTGGAGCCTTCTCGGGGCGTCGGACATCAAGGCCATGAACGCGGCCAAGGCGCTCCTGGTGGGCGCGGCCAACTCCGTGGCCGTGGCCTGCTTCGTGGGGGCGGGCGTGGTCAGCTGGCCGCAGACGCTGGTGATGCTGGGCGCGGCCGCGCTCGGCGGCTACGCGGGCGCGCGTGTGGCCAGGGCGCTTCCGGCGCGTGTGGTCAGGCAGGGAATCGCGGCCTGCAACTTCGTCATGACCGGGCTGGTCTTCTGGCGGGCCTTCGGGTGATCCTCCCGCCGCTCAAATTCCAAGCGCCCGGGCCAGCAGGGCGCGCGCCTCGTCCATGGGCAGGTCGAGGCCGGTCCAGAGCCGAAACTGCGCCGCGCCCTGGCCCGCGAACATCTCCAGGCCGTCGATCGTCGCGGCCCCGGCCGCCCGGGCCTGCCTGAGGAAGAGCGTGTCCAGCGGGTTGTAGACCAGGTCGTAGGCGGTCTGCCCGGAAGTCCAGCACCCTTCGGGCATGGGCGAGGCGTCCCGGGCCTTGCCCGTCATGCCCAGCGGCGTGCAGTTGACGACCAGTTCCGCGTCCACGGTGTCGCGCCGGTCCCAGGCCACGGCGTTGACGCCGAAGCGCCCGGCCAGGGCCTGGGCGCGCCCGAAATCGCGGTTGGACACGGTCACGTCCGCCACCCCGAGATCTCCCAGGCCTGCCAGCACCGCCTTGGAGGCGCCTCCGGCTCCGAGCAGCAACGCGGAGCCGGGGGCGCGTTCGAGCTTCAGAAGCGGTGCGAGGAATCCTTCCACGTCCGTGTTGTGGCCCATGAGCCGCCCGTCCCGCCAGAAGAGCGTGTTCACCGCGCCCGCGCGCTCGGCCAGGGGCGTGAGCCCGTCCAGGAAGGGGATGACCGCCTCCTTGTGCGGGATGGTCACGCAGAGCCCGGACACGGGCAGGGCGCGCACGGCCCGGACGAACTCCTCCAGGCGCTCCGGCGGGGTGGGGAAGGCCGTGAACGCGGCCGCCACGCCCAGGCGCTCGAAGCCCCAGTTGTGCAGGAGCGGGGAGAGGGTCTGGGCCAGGGGGTGGCCGATGATGCCGTAGATCTTGTCCGGGATTCGCGGGTGAGTCATGGGGTGGTCCGTCGTGATTCGTTGTCGTGGGCCACGAAAAAGGGGGGCCGTGGGCCCCCCGTCGCGGTCATGCGGCGTCGAAACCCGCCTGGAGGGCTTCGGCGTTCTTGGGTATCAGGTGGCTGTAGTGCCCGGGGATAACGTGCCCCAGGGCCTCCTTGAGCCTGTCCAGGGGGATGGCCCCCGAGGCCTTGGCGTAGGCCCCAAGGGCGACCATGTTCACCATGCGCGCGTTGCCCACCTTCTCGGCGATCTCGTTGCAGGGCACGGCCACGGCCGTGAGCCTGGCCGCGTCGGCCAGGGAGGCGTCGCACAGCGAGGAGTTGACCACCACGAGCCCGCCGTCCTGCACCCGGGGCTGGAACTTCTCGAGCGACGGGCGGTTCAGGGCGATGACGCCCACGGGCCTCTGGATGATGGGCGAGCCGATGTCGTCGTCGGAGAGGACAACGGTGCAGTTGGCCGTGCCGCCGCGCATCTCGGGGCCGTACACGGGCATGAAGGTGACGTGCAGGCCGTGCTCCATGGCGGCGTAGGCCAGCAGGGTTCCGGCCAGCACCACGCCCTGTCCGCCGAATCCGGCGATGATGACGTCCGCGTACATCTAGCAGGCTCCGGATTGTTTGAGGTCCTTGAACACGCCCAGGGGGAAGGTGGGGATCAGCTCCGAGCCTATGCGCTCGTTGGCCTGGATGGGCGTCATCTTCCAGTTGGTGGGGCAGGTGGCCAGGATTTCCACGAAGCCCATGCCCCGGTTCTTGAGCTGCGCCTCGAAGGCGTGGCGCACGGCCTTCTTAGCCTGGGCGATGTGCTTGACGTTGTTCAAGGCCACGCGCGCGGAATAGGCCACCCCGGGCAGCGCGGCCATGATCTCGGCCATGTGGAAGGGCACGCCCTCGGTGGCGGCGCAGCGCCCGGCCGGGCTGGTGGTGGTCTTCTGGCCCACCAGGGTGGTGGGGGCCATCTGGCCGCCGGTCATGCCGTAGACCGTGTTGTTCACGAACACGATGGTGATGCGTTCGCCCCGGTTGGCCGCGTGCATGATCTCGGCCATGCCGATGGAGGCCAAATCGCCGTCGCCCTGGTAGGTGAAGACCACCTTGTCCGGGCAGACGCGCTTGAGCCCCGTGGCCGTGGCCGGAGCCCGCCCGTGCGGGGCCTCCACGGCGTCGAAGAGCAGATAGTTGTAAAGGAGCACCGAGCAGCCGATGGAGGTGACCATCAGGGTGTCGCCCGCCAGGTTCTGGGAGTCGATGTATTCGGCCACGAGGCGGTGGGCCACGCCGTGTTGGCAGCCCGGGCAGTAGTGGGTGGGCACGTCGGCCACGGAGGGCGTGCGCTCGAAAACGACGGTCTCGCTCATAAGGCTTCTCCCGCATGGGCGCGCTCGATGGCGGCCTCGAACTCGTCCGGGGTGGGCAGGTTGCCGGGCAGGGCCCCGAAGAAGCCGGAGTCGCCCAGGCCGCGAATGGCCAGGCGGACGTCGTCCACCATCTGGCCCATGTTGTGCTCAACGGTCAGGAAGCGCTTGCCCGAATAGGCCAGGTCGCGCAGGGCCTGCTCCGGGAAGGGGTAGAGGGTCACGGGTCTGAAAAGCCCGACCTTGAGCCCCTTGGCGCGCAGCTTGCGCACCGAGGATTTGACGATGCGCGCGGTGGAGCCGAAGGCCACGGCCACGAGTTCGGCGTCCTCGGTCATGAACTCCTCGGCGCGCGCCAGCGGCTGCATGTCGCGGTATTTTTCCTGGAGGCGCTTGTTCACGGCCGCGAGCATCCCTTCCGCCAGGTGCAGCGAGCGCAGGATGCGCCTGGGACGGCCCTTGGCCCCGGTGAGCCGCCAGTCCTCGCCCTCCTGGGGGTCGAGGGCCACGGCGGGCTTGCGCGAAATGGGCTCCTTCATCTGGCCCAGAATGGCGTCGCCCACGATGAGCACCGGGGTGCGGTAGCGGAAGGCCCAGTCAAAGGCCTCGCGGGTCAGGTCGTAGGCTTCCTGGCAGGTGGCCGGGGCCAGGCAGGGGGTGCGGTAGTCGCCGTGGCCGCCGCCCCGGGTGGACTGGTAGTAGTCGCCCTGGGCGGTGTTGATGTCGCCCAGGCCCGGGCCGCCGCGCATCATGTTCACCACCACGCAGGGGGTCTCGCTGCCCGCCATGTAGGAGAGCGACTCCTGCATGAGCGACACGCCGGGGCTCGACGAGCTGGTCATGGCCCGCACGCCCGAGGCGGCCGCGCCCAGCACCATGTTGATGGCCGCCACCTCGCTCTCGGCCTGGACGAACGCGCCCCCGGCCTCGGGCAGGTGCTGGCTCATGAACTCGGGGATCTCGTTCTGGGGCGTGATGGGGTAGCCGAAGTATCCCTTGAGGCCCGCGTCGATGGCGCCCATGGCCACGGCCTCGTTGCCTTTGACGAAGATGCGTCCGTCAGCCATTGGCGGCCTCCTTGGACTTGCGCGTGCGCAGGACCACGATGGCGAGGTCCGGGCACATCTGGGCGCAGGCCGTGCAGCCCGTGCACTTGGCCGCGAGCTCGGGGTCGGCCTCGGCGACCTTGTACCCCTGGGGGTTCATTCGTTTGGATTGCCGGAGGATCTTTTCCGGGCAGACGACCGTGCAGAGCAGGCAGCCTTTGCAGCGCCCCTCGTCCAAGACTATTCGCGACATATGAGGATGGTCTCCTTTGTGCGTATCCGGCCTGGTCAGCGGATGAGCATCGCGTCGCCGTATGAAAAGAACCGGAACCGCTCGCGCACGGCGTGAGCATAGGCGTCCAGTACGACGCTTTTCCCGGCCAGGGCGGCAACCATAATAACCAGGGACGACCCAGGCAAATGAAAATTGGTGAGCATTGCGTCCACCACGGTGAACGGCCTGCCAGGGCGGATGAAGATGTCCGTCCACCCGGCGAAAGGTTCGAGCGTGCCGCCCGTGGCCTCGCACGCGCCCTCGAGCGCCCTAGCCGAGGTGGTGCCCACGGCCACCACGGGGCGGCCCTGCGCCTTGGCCTCGGCCACGGCCCGCGCGGTCTCGCCTGGTATCTCCACCCATTCGGCGTGCATGCGGTGCTCGCGGATGTCGGCGGCGCGCACCGGGCTGAACGTGCCGTAGCCCACGTGCAGGCTCACCTCGGCCCAGCCGAAGCCGAGGCGGGAGAGCTCCTCGCGCAGTTCGCGCGTGAAGTGCAACCCGGCCGTGGGCGCGGCAACCGAGCCCTGCTTGTCGTCGCGGCAGTGCAGGGTCTGGTAGCGGGCGCGGTCCTCGGCCGAGTCCGGGCGGCGGATGTAGGGGGGCAGGGGCATGTGCCCGATGCGCTCGAACACGGCGCGCGCGTCGCCCCGGAAGGTCAGCTCCACCTCGCTCGCGCCGAAGTCCCCGCGCGTGATCACAGTGAGCGCGAGATCAGGGTCGAACACGAAGCGCTCCCCGGGCCTGGCCTTCTTGGAGGAGCGCAAGAGGCCCTTGGCTGGGGACTTGAACCACGGCCCGCCCGAGGCGCCCTCGGGCGGGTCGCAGGGCTTTGGCTCAAGAAGCGGCAGGGGGGTGAGCAGCAGAAACTCCACGGCCCCGCCCGTGGGCTTCCTGGTCAGGAGGCGCGCGGGCAGCACCTTGGAGTTGTTGGCCACCAGAAGCGCCCCGGGGGGCAAGAGCCCGGGCAGGTCGGTGAAGCGGGCCTCGCCCGTCACGCCCTTGTGGCGCTCCACCACCAGAAGGCGCGAGGTGTCGCGGCGATCCGCCGGGGCCTGGGCGATGAGCTCCTCGGGGAGGTCGAAGCTGTAGGATTCGAGGCTGTGTTCGTGGTCCACGGGAAAAATCCGCGCGAAAAGCCCTCGGGGCCTCGCGTCATCCATCGAATGCGTTCGCTCGGGCGGACCGTGACCTCCTACACGCGCGCAACGGGCTTGGCAACCGTGGCGGCCGGGCAGGGGGGCGCCATTTGCCAAAAGCGCCGGATATGATAGCACATCGTCCATATCCTTCTCCCCTCAACGGAGCCACGACATGGATCGAACCCCGCATCCTTCCTCGGTCAAGACGCTCGTCATCGTCATCCTGCTCCTCGTGGTGGGCATCCAGGGCTACTTCCTCTGGCGCGGCCATGAGACCCAAGCGCCGCCAGCACCCGTGGCCCAGTCGCCCAAGGCAGGGCTCCAGGATCAGGAGGCTCCGAAGCAATCCCCGCGCGAGGCCCAGGCTCCCGCGCCCGAACCGGCTCCCGCCGCACCGGCCGCGCAACCCGCCAAGCCCGCCGCCACGCCCGGCACGGTGGAGGTGGCCACCTTCCACCACGACTGGAAGCGCCGCGACCAGGTGATCGTCTCCTTCAGCAAGCCCGTGGGCGAAACCGAATCCACGGGCGCGCTCGCCAGCCCGCCCTTCGAGATAACCCCGCCCGTGCCGGGCGACTGGACCTGGGCCGGGCCGTACATCCTGCGCTTCAGGTCCGCCGACAAGAACGGCTTCGACCCCTCGGTGACGTATTCCTTCAAGGCCGTGCCGGGCAACTTCCTGCCCGCCGGGGAGTCCCTGGCCGGGCGCACGGAGTTCGCGGTCAGCCCGGAGCCCCTGAACGTGCGCAAATGGACCGCCGAGCTCGACCCCGTGCCGGGCAAGCCCGGCTGGTACACTGTGAGCGGGTCCGTTGCCTTCTCCAAGGACATCTTCCCGCAGCAGATGGCCCCGGCCCTGCGCATGATCGACCCCAGGCTCGGGGAGAAAAGCCCCGTGCCCCTGGAGTTCGCCACCGAGCGGGACTGGCCCTACGACACCCTGCGCTTCGTGAGCGTCCCCTTCGAGGCGGACGCGAAAAAGCGCATGTTCACGCTGGTGCTGGACAAGGACAGGGCCGAATCCAAGGACGGGTTCAGGCTGGCCCGTCAGGAGGCCTACGCCTTCCCGGTGAGCCATTCCGGGGTGCTGGAAGCCAGGAAGCCGGGCGACTACGACCGCGACCGCAAGGGCTGGGAGCTCGGCTTCTCGGCCAAGGTGGACCCGGCCGAGGTGCGCGCGAAGCTCACCCTGGAGCCGCCCGTGGAGGGCTTCTCGGTTGGGCGCGACTATGGCGGCGGGCTCGTGCTCTCGGGCAACTTCAAGCCCGGGGCCACCTACTCCGTGGTGCTGGCCAAGGGGCTCACGGCCCTGAGCGGCGCGGTGCTGCCCCAGGACGCCAAGTTCTCCCTGGCCGTGCCCAACCTGGAGCCGTCGGTGAAGTTCGCCCATCAGGGCATGTTCCTGCCCGCCAGCGGCTCGGGCAACCTGGCCCTGGCCTCGGTGAACGCCAAGGGGGCAAGCCTGCGCGTGGAGCGCGTCTACCGCAACAACATCTTCTTCAGCCTCAACTACTACGCGGACACGGCCTTCGGGGACGCGGGCTACTACGGCGACGAGGAGGGCGGCTACTACGGCGGCAGCGGCGGGGTGCTGCCCTACCTGGGCGACGCCGTGGCCGAGTTCAAGGCCGCCACGGCGAGCCCGCGCAACCAGGCCGTGAACACCCCGGTGAACATCGCCCGGGAGGTCCGGGACTTCGAGCCCGGGCTCTACCGCGTGGCGCTCACCCGGGAAGGCGCGGACCAGCCGTCCGACCAGAAGTGGATGCTCATCACGGACCTGGGCATCGCGGCCAAGCGCGGCCACGACGACATCCTGGTCTGGGTATGCTCGCAAAAGGACCTCACCCCGGTGGCCGGGGCGCGGGTGAAGGTGGTCTCCACCACCAACCAGGTGCTCTTCCAGGGCGTGACCGACGCGCGCGGCCTGTGGCGCGCCCAGGGGCTCGCGAACCTGGCCGAGGACAAGGTGCCCTTCATGGTCACGGCGGAGAAGGACAAGGACTATTCCTTCCTGCACTTCGAGCGCTTCCGTACGGACATGACCGGGCTCGACGTCTCGGGCGTGGAAGTGGCCCAGGCCGGGTACCAGGCCTTCCTCTGGGGCGAGCGCGACATCTACCGCCCGGGCGAGACCGTCTCGGGCATGGTCTGCGTGCGCGACCCGCAGCTGGGCGCGCCCAAGCCCCTTCCTGTCAAGCTGCGCTGGACCGACCCCCAGGGCCGCGAGGTGGCCGTGGAGAACGTGCGCACCGACGCCCAGGGGTTGGCCGCGTTCACCCGGGCCATCCCCGCCCACTTCCCCACCGGCCCCTACGTGCTGGAGGCCCTGGCCGGGGACGACGCCATCGGCCAGTACCGCTTCCAGGTGGAGGACTTCAAGCCGGACCGCATCGCAACGGCCGTGACCCCGGGTGTGGAGCGCGCGGCCCCCGGGCGCGAGCTGGCCTTCACCGTGGAGGGCCGCTACCTGTTCGGCGCTCCGGGCGCGGGCCTGGCGTCCGAGGCCCAGGTCACGCTCGTTCCGTCGGCGTTTACGCCCAAGGGCTTCGAGGACTACGCCTTCGGCGACCCCGAGCGGGCCTTCGAGCCCCAGACCATCCTCTGGAAGGAGGCCGCCCTGGACGAGGAGGGGCGCGCGGCCTACTCCGCGCCGATCCCTGAGAAGCTCTCGCCTCCGGCCGCGCTCACCGCCGTGGTCACGGCCAGGGTCAGCGAGGCGGGCGGGCGCGGCGTGGCCGCCAGGGCCAAGGTGCCCGTGGACGCCTACCTCTCCTATCCGGGCATAAAAAAGATCGGCCAGTCCGGCCTCAAGCCCGGCGAACAGCACGAGTTCGAGTACGTGGTGGTGGACGGCCAGGGTGCCAAGGCCACGGCCAAGTCCCTTGTGGCCGAGCTCTGGGAGGACCGCTGGCAGACCGTCCTGCGCCGCGGCGACGAGGGCGGCTTCCGCTACGAGACCAAGCGCGACTCGCGCCTGGTGGAGCGCCGCGAGATCGCCTCCCCCGGGTCGTCGGGCAGGGTGGGCTTCACCCCGCCCAAGTTCGGCAGCTACCGCCTGCGCGTCGCCGACCCGGATTCGGGCGCGGCCGCGCAGATGACCTTCTGGGCCGAGGGGCAGGGCTACAATCCCTGGGGCGTGGAGAACCCGGCCAGGCTTGAGCTCGTGCCCGCCAAGCCCGACTGGATGCCCGGCGAGACGGCCAAGCTCCAGGTGCGTTCGCCCTATCCGGGCAAGCTCCTGGTCACGGTGGAGTCCACGGGCGTGCGCGACGTGCTGGTGGTGGACATGCCCGCCAACACCGGCGAGGTGAGCGTACCCATCAAGCAGGGCTACGGCCCCAACGTCTACGTCACGGCCGTGCTGGCGCGCAAAGGCGCGGACGTGCTGCCCGGCCAGGCCGGGCGCGCCTTCGGCACGGTGTCCCTGAGCGTCGCCCGCGAGGCCGGGCGGCAGGCGGTGGCCATCCTCACGCCCGCGCTCATCAAGCCCGAGACCGAACTGACCGTCACGGCCAAGGCCGACCCGGGAAGCATCGTCACCCTGGCCGCCGTTGACGAGGGCATCCTCCAGCTCATCGCCCAGAAGACCCCGGACCCGTGGGCCAGCTTCTACGCCAAGCGCGCCCTCGAAGTGGAGTCCTTCGACACCTGGGCGCTCCTGCTGCCCGAGGTGAAGGCGCTCGCCGGCAAGTCCCCTGCGGGCGGCGACGAGGACATGGGGCGCTACCTGCGCACCGAGTCGCCCCAGGGCGAGAAGTCCGTGGCCTTCTGGTCCGGCCCGCTCAAGGCGGACGCCCAGGGCCGCGTGCAGTGGACCATCCCCGTGCCCAGGTTCCAGGGCGCGCTTCGGGTCATGGCCGTGGCCGTGAACGGCAACCGCTTCGGCTCGGCCGAGGCCATGACCAGGGTCAAGAGCCCGCTGGTGCTCATGCCCACCTTCCCGCGCTTCGCCCAGCTGGACGAATCCATGCGCCTGCCCGTGACCCTGCGCAACGACACGGGCGCGCCCGGCAGGTTCAGGCTGGCCCTGGACGCGTCCGGGCCCATGCGCGCCGAAGACCCCGTGCAGGAGCTTGCCATCGAGCCCGGCAAGGACGCCACCGCGTTCTTCACCGTGAGCACGGGCGCGGGCGAGGGCGTGGCCAGGCTCGCGGTCAAGGCGGCCGGAAACGGCGAATCGGCCGTGTCCGAGGCGGAACTCCTCGTGCGCTCGCCCTTGCCCGCCGTGAGCCGCATCGCGGCCGGAGTGAACGAGGGCGCGAGTGTGGAGCTCGCCCTGGCCGGGGCCGAGGGTCTGCTCCCCTCCACGGTGCGCCGCGACCTGCGCGTGGGGCGCTACCCCCTGGTGCGCTACTCGGGCAAGCTGGAGGCGCTCCTTGGCTACCCCTACGGCTGCATCGAGCAGACGGTGTCCAAGGCCTTCCCGCTTCTCTACTTCGCCAACCTGGCCCGGGAGCTCGAGCCCGACGCCCTGGCCAAGGGATCGCCCGAGGCAATGGTCCAGCAGGGAGTGAGCCGGGTGCTCTCCCTGCAACTGCCCTCGGGCGGCTTCGGCATGTGGCCCGGGGCAGACGGCGAGCAGGCCTGGGCCTCGGTCTACGCCACGCACTTCCTCCTGGAGGCGGGCAAGGCCGGGCACCAGGTGCCCAGGCAGGCGCTCTCGCGGGCGCTCGGCTACCTGGTCGACCTGGTCAAGCAGTTCCACAAGGGCGGGGCGCAGAAGACCCAGGCCTACGGGCTCTACGTGCTGGCGCTCTCCGGCAACCCCGACAAGGGCACCATGGACAACCTGCGCGACAGGCAGGGCGCGAAGCTCCCGGCGGACGCCAGGGCGCTCCTGGCCGCCGCGTACGCGGCCTCGGGCAACGCCAAGGGCGGCGAGGCGCTGCTTAGGAACCTGCCCGCGCCCCAGGCAGCCCCGCGCGAGGACGACATCTTCGATTCGCCCTTGCGCGCCGCGGCCCTGACCCTGGCGGCCCTGATCGACGTGGGTCCCGCCGGGCAGGAAGCGGCCAAGGCCGCGCGCGAGCTCGAAAGGCTCATGGAGGCCGCCGGGACCGTCTCCACCCAGGAGGCGGGCATGGCCTTCATGGCCTTGGGCAAGCTCTTCGCCCGCCAGCAGGCCGGGCCGACCTGCCCCGTGGAGCTCACGTCCGGCGCGGACAGGCTGGCGGCCTTCGACACCGCGAAGACCGCCGTGTTCAGAAACGTCCAGGCCAAGGGCCCTCTGGCCCTCAAGCTGGGCGGGGCGTGCGGGCCCGGGGCCGTGTTCTACTCGCTGGACGTGCGCGGCGTGCCCGGGAAATCGGCTTACAAGCCCTTTGCCGACGGGCTGGAGCTCAAGCGCGAGTTCCTTGATCGCCAGGGCCAGCCGCTCGACGTGGCCAAGCTCAGGCAGGGCGCGGCCGTGCTGGTCAAAACCTCGGTGCGCAGCACCTCCGGGGCGCTCAAGAACGTGGTGCTCACGCAGCTTCTGCCCTCCGGTCTCGAGGTGGAGAACCCGAGGCTCGCCACCACGGACAAGCTGCCCTGGATGGAGGAGCCCGCCAAGACCGACTACGCCGACTACCGGGCCGACCGGGTGAACGTGTTCCTGGACCTGCCGGGAGGCGAGTGGCAGCACGTCTTCACCCTGTGCCGGGCCGTGATCCCGGGCTCCTACAGCCTGCCGCCCGTGCAGGCCGAGGCCATGTACCACCCCGAGATCAAGGCCGGGACCGAACTCGGCAGCCTCGTCGTGGAAGGCAGATGAACCTGAAACCCCGGGGGCGGCGGATACTCTCCGCTGCCCTCGCCCTCGCGGCCGCTTGCGCGGCGGCCTTTTTCGCCCTGGACGCGCTCTTCCCCTTCCCGGCGCACAGGCTCTCCCCGGCCGCGTCCACCGTGGTGCTGGACGGGCGCGACCAGCCCATCCGCTTCTTCCTGGCCCCGGACCAGTCCTGGCGCTTCCCCGTGGCCCTGGACGAGGTCGCGCCGATGTTTTTGGACGCCGTGGTCGCCAGCGAGGACAGGCAGTTCTTCCGCCACCCCGGCGTGAACCCGGTCGCCGTGGCCAAGGCCGCCCTGGACAACCTGCGCGCGGGCCGGGTGGTGCGCGGCGGCTCCACCGTCACCATGCAGGTGGCCCGCATGGCCGAGCCCAGCGCGCGCACCTTCGGGGCCAAGCTCGCGGAGTGCTTCCGGGCTTTGCAACTGGAGCTTCGCCACTCCAAGCGCGAGATCCTCGAAATCTACGTGAACATGGCACCCTTCGGCGGCAACATCGTGGGCGTGGGCGCGGCCAGCTGGTTCTATTTCGGCAAGCCGCCCTCCATGCTCTCGCTCTCCGAGGCCGCGCTTTTGGCCGCCATCCCCCGCTCGCCCAACCGCCTGAGCCCCGTGCGCCATCCCGAGGCGGCGGCCAGGGCCAGGGCCTCGGTGCTGGCAGCCATGCAGGCCTGCGGCGCGGCCACGCCCGAGGGAGCCGCCGAGGCCCGGGACGCGGGCCTGCCGCAACGGCTCACGCGCCCGCCGCTGATCGCCCCGCACGCGGCCCAGATGGCCCTTGCTCGCCAGGGCCGCGCGGCGCGCATCCGCACCACGGTGGACGCGCGCGTGCACGAGCTGGCCCGCCAGGCCATGCGCGCGCGGCTCACCGAGCTTCGGGCCATGGGCGTGGAGAACGCGGCCGTGGTGGTCATCGACGTGGCAACAAGGCGCGTGCTCAGCCTGGCCGGGTCCGCCGACTACCTGGACGACGCGCGCTTTGGGCGCGTCAACGCGGCCCTGGCCCGGCGCTCGCCCGGGTCCGCGCTCAAGCCCTTCCTCTACGCCCTGGCCTTCGAGGACGGGCTCGCCGCGCCGGAGAGCCTGCTCCTGGACATCCCCATCACCCTGGGCGGCTACGACCCGCGCAACTACGACGGCGCCTACCGGGGCCGCGTGGAGGCGGCCGAGGCCCTGGCGCACTCGCTCAACGCCCCGGCCGTGCGCCTGCTGGCGGGTGTGGGCCAGGAGCGCTTCCTGGAGCTTCTGCGCGCTGGCGGGCTCGGGCTTAACAGGCCCGCCTCCCACTACGGGCTCTCCATCATCCTGGGGGGGGGCGAGGTGACGCTTCTGGACCTGACCAATTTCTACGCCACCCTGGCGCGCGGGGGCATGCACGGCCCGCCCGTGCTCTCCCCGGGCTCCCCCCTCGCGGAGAGGCGCGTGCTGAGCCCCGAGGCCTGCGCCCTGACCGCGCGCATCCTGGCCACTCTCGAGCGCCCGGACCTGCCCGGCGGCGTGGAGCGCGCCAGGGGCGCGCCCGAGGTGGCCTGGAAGACCGGCACCTCCTTCGGCCACCGGGACGCCTGGGCCGTGGGGTTCTCCTCGCGCCACGTCGTGGGCGTCTGGGTGGGAAACGTCACGGGCGGGCCGGTCAAGGGCATCTCCGGGGCCAGGCAGGCCGCGCCGCTTCTCTTCGACGTGTTCCGCGCCCTGGAGCCGGACGGGGCCGCGCTCGCGCGCCCGGACGGGCTCGGCCTGGAAGAAGTGGAGGTCTGCGCCCTGTCGCGCCAGTTGCCCGGGCCGGACTGCCGCCAGCGCGTGAGGCTGACCGCGATTCCCGGCGTGACCAGGCTCGGGCCGTGCCCCGTGCACCGGCGCGTGCTGGTGGACGCGGGCAGCGGGCTGCGAGTGGCCGGGGGCTGCCTGGAGGGCCGCGAGGTGCGCCAGGAGGTGATCGCGGAGTTCCCGGCCGAGCTCACGGCCTGGTGGCGCGCGAGCGGCATCGCCGTGCCCGGGGTGCCCGGACCGGACCCCGGCTGCCGCGACGCCCTGGCCGGGGAAGGCCCGCGCATCACCTCGCCCAAGGACCGCTCCCTCTACAAGCTGAGGCCCGATTCCCCGGAGCGCTTCCAGCGCGTGGGGCTCTCGGCCCACGCCGGGGCCGACGCCGGGCGGCTGCACTGGTTCCAGGACGGGGCCCTGGTGGCCGAGAAGGACCCCGGGGAGACGGGTTTTCTGGAACTCTCGCCGGGAAACCATAGGCTGGTGGTGGTGGACTCCATGGGCAGGGCGGACAGCGTGAGTTTCGTGGTGGAGTGAGTGTTGAGAAATATGGCCGGATGGCCCCGGGAGGGCGCTGGCCGCGCGCACGGGGCTAGGACCGATTCGAAGACGATCCGTCGCCTCGCGCGCGCGGTCAGCGCCCTCCCGGGGCCATCCGGCTTGTCCGCGCCATGGTGCGAGGGAGACGCGGAAAAGGGAAGGGGATGGCTTGATCGGGAGGTCCGGCGAGGGTAAAGGGGCGCGATCATTCGCAATGGAGGTGGGTTCGATGAAGCTGAGGATAGTCGTCGCGGCGCTGGCCGTGGCCGCGCTGTGCTCCTGCGCCGGGGCGCGCGCGACAGGGGCCACGAAGGTCGTGGAGAGGCCGGAATGGGGCGGACACTTCAAGGCCGCCGGGGTGACCGGGACCATCGCCCTCAAGAAGCAGGGCGACGCGCGCGTGCAAGTGTTCGACGCGACGCGTGCGGCCACGCCCTACCTGCCCGCCTCCACCTTCAAGATACCCAACTCCTGCATCGCGCTCCAGACCGGCGCGGTCTCGGGTCCGGGCGAGGTCTTCAAATGGGACGGCGCGCCCCGCTCCGTCGCGGCCTGGAACAAAGACATGACCCTGGCCGAGGCCTTCGCCGCGTCCAACGTGCCTGTCTTCCAGGAGATCGCCCGGCGCATCGGGGCCGAGCGCATGGCCCTGTACGTGGCCGAGGCGCGCTACGGCAACGCGGACATCGGCGGCGGCATCGACCGCTTCTGGCTGGAGGGGGCCTTGCGCATCTCGGCGCTCGGGCAGATCGAATTCTTGGAGCGGCTGCGCAACGGGGGCACGCCCTTCGCCAAGCAGACCGTGGACACCGTGGCCACCATGATGCTCGTGGACAAGGGCCAGGGCTGGGCGCTTCGGGCCAAGACGGGCTGGGCCGTGCGCGAAAGGCCCGGCACGGGCTGGTTCGTGGGCTGGGCCGAGAAGGGCGGCGAGGTGTGGTATTTCGCGGTGAACATCGACATGGACGACATGGGCCAGGCCAAGGCCCGAAGCGACGTCGCCCGCGCCGTGCTGCGCGCCGAGGGGATTCTTCCGTAAGGCGCGGGCGAACGCAAAAAGCCCGGCCGGTGCAGGACCGGCCGGGCGAAAAAGCGGGTAACCCGAGGCCTAGGAGGCCTTGGACAGGTTGCGGGTGCGCTTCTTCAGGCGGTTCACCTTGCGGCGGATGATGTCCTTCTCCTTGCGGGAGACGCCGTCGGCGGCCTTCTTGGTGCGCAGTTCCTTCATCTGGGACTTCATGGAGAGGATCTGGGCCTTGTAGGGGCTCGGGGCGCCTTCCTCGTCGGTGATGCCGAGGACTTCCTTGATGGCTTTGATCAGCTCTTCCTTGTCCATGCCGGAAGCGCCCTGGATGCTGGGGATCTGGTTGATCACCAGATCGCGCAGTTCCTTGGCGGTCATCTTGTCCAGGGGCTTTTTCAGATCCAAAGTGATTTCGTCGGCCATTGTCTCCGCCTCCAAAGGGGAATTGTATGTCACCTGCCGGGGCCAAACTGGCGGACGTAGGCCGCATACGAGCGCCCCACGGCAGTGTTCGGGTCCAGCGTGAGCCCTCCGAGGCGCTCGGACCGCCATTGCCTGGGCCGCCAGAATGTGGGGGCCTGGCCGGGCTGGGCGTCCAGAGGGGTTTTGCCCTGTAGCAGATCGAATTGCACCTTGTCAAAGACTTGTTGGCCCAGGAAGCCGTTGACCGCGTCCAAAATGTCCGGGCCGTCGTAGAGGCTCTCCTGCATGGCCATGGGGTCGTCCACCCCGATCAGCAGAACGCCCCGGCGGTGCCCCAGCGGATGCGCGTAGGGGGCCACGAGCCCCAGCACCTCGCGCCAGCGCGGCCAGAGCATGGCCAGCCTGAAGCCCATGGCCGCGTCCGCGCGGCTGGCGAAGCTGACGATCATCTGGCCCAGGGGCTGCATCAGAGCCTCGACTTCTCCGCCACGTCCTCGAGGGCCTCGCCCAGGGGGGTGGCCGGGGGGATGACGAAGTGCGCCGCGCTCATGAACGCGGGCTCGAAGCGCTCGACCTGCGCGGCGATCTCCTCCAGGCGGTCCACTCGCCCGAGGTTCTTGGCCAGGATCGGGGCCACGCCCATGAGGTGGAAGACCTTGCCGCAAGCGCGCATGGCCTGGACGGCCTCGGGGTCGGCCCCGAGCTCCGGGCTGGTGAGGGCCACGGCCACGGAGCACCGGGCCAGGAGCGCGGCAAGCTCCGCGCTCGAGGACGCCTCGGCGTACTCGAGCCCCAGGCGCTCCGCCGAGGCCCGGGCGAGTTCGCGCCCGCCGCTGCCCTCCAGGCCCAGGAAGAAGAGGTTGCCGGAAGCCCCGCCGATGCACCCGGGCGCAACCTGGTGGCTGAAGGTGGCGGTCTTGTCCTTTTCCTCGACCTCGAAGAGCTTGCGGATGGTTTTCGCGGGACGCATCGGCAAATGGTAGCGCCTTTGCGCCAAAGGTCAAGAAAAGTAGGCGCCCGCCGCGTGGACCACTACGCGGCGGGCGCATCCCGCGCCGGAGGCGTTGGCGGGGAGGGGGCGGCGGGGAAAGGACCCGCCGTCCGTACATGGAGCGACCGTCTGGGATACGGGTACGTGAAATTGGGAATCAAAGTCAAAACGTATCCGCGAATTCCCCACTGGATGACCAGCAAGCGAAAGGGCCGGGGAGGCGCACGCCTCCCCGGCCCGTGAAGCCGGTGTGTCCCTTGGGGGAACTAGACCTTGAGCGCGGTCTTCAGGTCGGCCACCGCGTCGGTCTTCTCCCAGGTGAACTCGGGCAGCTCGCGGCCGAAGTGGCCGTAGCAGGAGGTCAGCCCGTAGATGGGGCGCTTGAGGTCCAGGCGCTGGGTGACGAAGTAGGGGCGCATGTCGAACACGTCGCGCACGGCCTTGGTCAGGGCCTCGTCGGAGTAGTCGGAGGTCCCGGCGGAGCTCACCAGCACGGAGACGGGCTCGGCCACGCCGATGGCGTAGGCGATCTGCACCTCGCAGCGGTGGGCGAGCCCGGCCGCCACCACGTTCTTGGCCACGTAGCGCGCGAAGTACGCGGCGGAGCGGTCCACCTTGGAGGGGTCCTTGCCGGAGAACGCGCCGCCACCGTGGTGGCCCATGCCGCCGTAGGTGTCCTGGATGATCTTGCGCCCGGTCAGGCCGCAGTCGCCCAGGGGGCCGCCGATGACGAAGCGCCCGGTGGGGTTGATGTAGATCTTGGTTTCCTTGTCCAGCAGGTGCTCGGGCAGGGCCTTCTGGATGACCTCGTGGCGGATGGCGTCCACCAGGTCGTCGTAGGCCACGTGCTCGTCGTGCTGGGAGGAGACCACGATGTTGTCGATGCGCACGGGTCTGCCTTCCTGGTACTCCACGCAGACCTGGGTCTTGCCGTCGGGGCGCAGGAACTCCAGGATGCCTTCCTTGCGCACGTAGGCCAGGCGGCGCGAGAGCTTGTGCGCGTAGTAGATGGGGGCGGGCATCAGCGTCTCGGTCTCGTTCACGGCGAAGCCGAACATCATGCCCTGGTCGCCCGCGCCCTGCTCTTCGGGCTTGGTGCGGTCCACGCCCTGGGCGATGTCCGCGGACTGCTTGTCGATGGAGGAGATGACGGCGCAGGTCTCCCAGTCGAAGCCCATCTGGGAGGAGTTGTAGCCCACGTTCTTCACGGTCTCACGCACGATGGACGGGAAATCGGCGAAGGCGCTGGTGGTGATCTCGCCCGCGATGAAGGCCACGCCGGTGGTCACCAGGGTCTCGCAGGCCACGCGGGCGTGGGGGTCCTGCTTGAAGATGGTGTCCAGCACGGCGTCGGAGATCTGGTCGGCCACCTTGTCGGGGTGTCCCTCGGTGACGGACTCGGAAGTGAAGAGGTATTTACCTTTGGAAGCAGCGACCATGAAGTTTCCTCCCACGGAAGAAGATTCGCCGAAGGGCGATGGTATGTCGTATCGGACGGTCGGAAAAAACCGCTAGGCCATGTGTCACAAGTCGTGAAGCATTGTCAAATGCGCCTCAGGTCCAGGCGTCGTTCAGGAGCATGTTGTCGATGAGCCTGGCCCCGGGGAGCTTCACGGCCACGGCCATGAGCGCCGGCCCGGCCACGTCGCCCACGGGCATGAGCGTCTCGGGGTGCACTACCTCTATATAGTCCGTCCGGGCCAGGGGCATGGACTTTCTGTAATGGTCCTCCACGGCGGAGATCACCTTGCGCGGCGAGCGCTCGCCCGAGGCGGCCATCTCCCGGGCCAGGAGCAGGCCCTTGTGGATCTGGGGGGCCTGGGCGCGCTCCTCGGCGGAGAGGTTGGCGTTGCGCGAGCTCATGGCCAGTCCGTCGTCCTCGCGGAAGATGGGGCGGCCCTCCACGGTAACGGGCAGGCCCAGGTCCGCCGTCATGCGGCGGATCATGGCCAGCTGCTGCCAGTCCTTGCGCCCGAACACGGCCACCGTGGGCATGGAGAGGACGAGGAGCTTGGTGACCACCGTGGCCACGCCGTCGAAGTGCCCGGGCCGGGACTGGCCGCAGAGCCCGCCGGTCAGCCCGCTCACGCTCACGGTGGTGGCGAACCCCGGGGGGTACATCTGGCCGGGCTCGGGCATGAAGAGGACGTCCACGCCCGCCGCGCGCGCCTTGGCCGCGTCGCCTTGGGGGTCGCGCGGGTAGCGGGAGAGGTCCTCGCCCGGGCCGAACTGGGTGGGGTTGACGAAGATGCTGGCCGCCACCTTGTCCGCGTTGGACCTGGCCCAGTCGAAGAGCGAAAGGTGCCCCTGGTGCAAAAAGCCCATGGTGGGGACGAGCGCGCTCGAGGCGCCCTGGGAACGCCAGGACCAGCATACGGACTGGAACTCTTGGGGGGACGTGATGATCTGCATGTGGGTGGGCCGGTGGTTCGGCGGGCCGGGAAACCTTCCCGCCGGGCGGCGGTCCGGCGCGCCGCGCGGTATCGGCTGGGACCCACGCCCGGAAACGCCCCGGACGCGGTCGAAGTCGATTGTCTAGCGCCCCGGATGGGCCTTGGCAAGCCCGTGGGGGCCTGGAACTCGGTCTTATGCTGTTGAACAATGCCGGGGGCCGTGCTAGGGGTCGGGCGATTTTTCCAGAGAAGCACAGCCCATGGACATGTCCCCCCACCAGCTCGACCTGCTCAAGGAGCTCATCAACATAGGCGTCGGCAAGGCCGCCGGGCTGATCAACCAGATGGTCAGCACGCACGTGCGCCTTGAGCTGCCCGAGGTGCGCGTCCTTCCGGCGGACAGCGTGCTCGAGAGCATCGGGCGCGGCCCGGACGAGGTGCTCTCCACGGTGCGCCTGGGCTTCAGGGGCGCGCTGTCGGGCTGGGCCGGGCTGGTTTTCCCCAAGCCCACGGCGTCCTGGCTGGTCTCGCAACTCATCGGGCAGGATTTCGGCCCGGGCGGCATGGACTTCGATTCTCTGCTCATCGGCACCATCCAGGAGGTGGGCAACATCGTCCTCAACGGGATCATGGGCTCCATCGTGAACATCCTGGGCGTGTCCGTGGACTATTTCCCGCCCGACTACTTCGAGACGGGCATGCAGAGCCTGCTCACCCCCGAGGACACGCGAGAGCGCGTGGTGGTGCTCATCAAGGCGCGCTTCAGGCTCGAGGACAAGGCCGCCGAGGGCGACATCGTGATCCTCTTCCATGTGGACACCTTCCAGAACATGCTGGCCGCCCTGGACAGGCTGCTCGAGGAGCAGGGGCGATGAACCCGGCCGCCGGAGACGAGCGCTTCCAGAACATGGACTTCCTGCCCATGGGCATCATGGTGCTGGACCGGGAGCTTCGCGTGGTGTTCTGGAACGCCTGTCTGGAGTCCTGGACCGGCGCCGGCCGCGCCGAGGTCCTGGGCGGGTGCGCGCGGGAGCTCTTCCCGCTCGTGGACCGGCCCTTCGTGCTCGAGCGCCTGCGCGACCTCTTCGAGGGCGCGCCCCCGGCCGTGTTCTCCTACCACCTGCACAAGCACCTGGTCCCGGCCAGGCTGCCCGACGGCTCCTTCAGGCTCCAGCACTCCGTGGCCTACGGCCTGCGCGGCCCCGGCGGCGGCATCGACCACGTGGTGCTCTCGCTCCAGGACGTGACCGAGATCCACTCCCGGCTCGACGAGAATCTGCGCATACGCGGGCAGCTGGAGCGCGAGAACAGGATCAGGCGCAAGGTGGAGGGCAAGTTCAGGGAACTGGCCACGCGCGACATGCTCACGGGCCTGGCCAACCGCAGGTGGTTCCTGGGCACGCTCGCCAGGGAGCTGCGCCGGGCCAGGCGGTACGGGCATCCCCTGTGCCTGATGGTCATCGACCTGGACCACTTCAAGCTGGTCAACGACACCTGGGGACATCTGGCGGGCGACGAGATGCTCAAGCAGTTCGCGGCCAACTGCCGCGACAAGGTGCGCGAAATCGACCACATCGGCCGCCTGGGCGGCGAGGAGTTCGGGGTGATCATGCCCGAGACCACGCCCGAGGGCGCGCGGGCCGTTGCCGGGCGGCTGCTCCAGGCCGTGCGGGACCTCTCGGTCAGCCACGAGGGGGTGGAGGTGCGCATCACGGCGAGCATCGGGCTGGCCTGCCTGGGCGAAGGCCAGGACCTGCGAGAATTACTGCACGCCGCCGACCAGGCCATGTACCAGGCCAAGCTCAATGGCCGCGACCGCCTGGAGCTCGCCCAGGGCTGACGCCCCGGCCCTTCCGCCTTTCCCCGCCTATTCCCGGGCCAGCTTGGCCAGAGAACCCGGAGCCACGATCAGGCTCATGGAGCCGTCCTCGTCCGGGGCCGCGCCCATGAAGCACTCCTGTTCCACCAGCCTGCCCCCCAGGGGCTTGACCATCACCTGCGTGAGCCCCAGCGCCTCGTCCACGGCCACGGCGAAGCGCTCACCCCCGTGGCGGATCACCACCACGTGGCGCATGGGGGAGGCGTCCTCGCGAGGCAGGTCGAAGAGCTCCTGGAGCACGAAGCACGTCAGCACCGAGCCCTGCACGGCAACGGTCACGGCGTCCGCAGTCCTGCCCGGGGAAAGGGCTTCCTCCAGGCACTGCTCCACGCATTCGATGGGCAGGAAATAGCGCTCCCGCCCCACGCGCACCCGCAGGCAGTCCAGGAGCGACAGGCTCAAGGGGGCGCGCAGGGTGAAGAGCGTTCCCCGGCCGGGCGCGCTCGAAATGCCCACCTCGCCGCCCAGTTCGAGGACCGCGGCGCGCACCGCGTCCAGGCCCACGCCCCGGCCGGACACGCCGTCCACGCTCTCCGAGGTGCTGAACCCGGGCAGGAACACCATGTCCAGGAGGGCCGCCTCGCCAGGATGGGAGGACGGCTCCGCGAGCCCCGCGCGCACGGCCTTGGCGAACACGGCCGCCGTGTCGACCCCGGCCCCGTCGTCGCCCACCGAGATCACGATCTCCGACCCGTCCTGGAGCGCCTCCAGCCTGACGGTCCCCCGCGCGGGCTTGCCCGAGGCGAGCCTCTCGCCAGGCGGCTCCACTCCGTGGCGCACGGCGTTTCGCAAGAGGTGCACCAGCGGGGTGTTCAGCTTCTCGATGAGCGTCTTGTCCAGCTCGCACATCTCCCCGCTGACCACGAACTCCACGTCCTTGCCCGCCTGGGCCGCCAGGTCGCGCACCAGCCTGCGGTACTTGGGCACCACGGCCTTGAGCGAGAGAAGGCGCATGGACAGGATGGACTGGCCGAGCCGGGAGAGCTGGCGCTCCATCTCCCCGGCCAGGTGCAGGTATTCGAAGCGGCCCTCGCCCCTGGCCAGGGCGGACAGGCTCTCCCTGGTGGTCATGAGCTCGCTCAACCCCTCGAGGAGCTGGTCCAGGTGCGCGGCGCGCACGGAAAATCCGAGTTCCAGGGCCTCGGCCTGGGTAGCCTCGCCCCCTTGCGTGGGCAGGGCAGCCAGGCCCGGCCGGGCGGGCTCCTCCCTGGCCAGCAGGGAGGCCAGGGCGGAAAGCGCCACGGCGGTTCCGGCCGGGTCGTGGCCCGGTTCGTCCAGGCAGGCGCGCAAGCAGTCCAGGGCCTCGAGCAGGCCGCCCACCAGGGCGGGGCTGACGCGCGCCCGGCCCTGGCGCAGCTCTTCCAGGGAGGTCTCGAATTCGTGACAGGCCCTGGACAGGCCCGTGAGCCCGAGCGTGGCCGAGTCGCCCTTGACAGTGTGCACGCAGCGGAACACGGCCTCCACCAGCGGTCCGGCCTCGGCAGGGGCGGCGCGCTCCAGTTCGAGCGCGGCGTGCTCGGCGCGAGCCAGCTGGTCCAGGGTGCTCTCCCTGAAGATGTCCAAGAGGGCCTGGTCGGTCATGGGTACGGCGCGGGGTCCGTCAGGAGGGCAGCTGCCGGGCGATGACGGCGCGGATGGTTTCTTCGTCCAGGGGCTTGTTCAGCACCTCGGCCGCCCCGAGCTCCAGGCAGCGGGCGCGGGTGGTGTGCTGGATGTCGGCGGTGATGACCACGGCCTTGAGGGTCGCGCCCTTGGCCTTGAGCGCCTCGAGCACCTGGACGCCCGAGAGCTCGGGCATGTTCAGGTCCATGAGCACCAGGTCCGGCGGGGAGGCCTCGGCCATGTCCAGGAGCTGCCTGCCGTCGGCGGCCTCGCGCACCTCGTGGCCCAGGGAGGCGGCGATCTTGCGCAGCATGAAGCGCTGGAACATGGAGTCGTCGGCGATGAGAATGGAAGACATGCACAACCTCGTTGAACGTCATTTCACGGCGCGAGCATAGCCCGCCTGGGCGCGGCGGGCAACGCAAACCAGGGGGGCGTGCGCGCCGGTCAGCCAAGAAGCTTCACGAGCCGGTGCTTCTGCTCGAGCTCCAGTTCGCTGGTCAGCACGGGGCGGTGCTCGTCGAAGGACGTGGCGGGCCTAAGCCAGCTCTCCAGGCCCGCTTGGCGCACCGAATCCGCTGCCCGCCGCCATTGGGGCACAAGCCCCTCCGGCTCCTGGGCCAGGGTTTCCCGCGCCTTGTCCGCGTCGGCCGAGAGCGCCTTCCAGAACGCGTCCAGGTTGGTCCACAGCTGGCCGTTCTTTCCGGCGCTCGACACGCCCATCCAGCGCAGGCCCTCGGCGTGCCCGGCCAGGGGGGCCTCCAGGCGCGCGCCGAGCGAGGCGTCCAGGATGTCGCGGTTGTTGGAAAGATAGCGCGCGAGCCCGTTCCAGGCGTCCGTGACCCTGGACCAGCCCTTTTCCACCTCGTCCACGGCCGAGCGCACGGACAGCGGCACGTCCCCGGCGAAGGGCTCCGCCACGCTCACGAGCACGCGGCCCCGGTCCAGGGAGTAGGTGTCGTTCTCCGAAACCATTTTCCGGCCGTTCACCGTGACCCTGCCGTCCTGGCCGGGCCGCTGGCGCGCGTCCAGGCCCATGGCGGAGAGCGCCCCGGTGCGCCCGTCGGCCAGTCGCAGGCGCTCGCCGATGCGCTGGCCCTGCTGGACGAGCGCGAGCGTGATCCCGTCGTGCCAGTGGTCGCGCCCGGGCGTGGTCAGGGAGGGGACGCGCGTGTCCTCCACCCTGGCCGACACCGAAAGGCTCGCCCCGCCCACGGCGATGGCCGCGGCCTCGTACACGTCGCGCCAGGTGTCGCCCGCGCGCACGTTGAACGACACCGGCGCGCCCTCCAGGCGCGTGGTCAGGCCAAGGGAGGAGAGAAGCCCGCCCTGGCCGTCCCCAAGGGCGAAGTCTCCGCCCGCCTGGCCGGTCACGGTGAGCGAGAGCCCGTCCGCCGTGGCGTTCCGGTCCGTCTGCGAGGGGATGGGCCAGGCCTCCACGGCCGCGCTCACGCCCGGCTGGGAGTAGGCGCTGGACGGCCCCGAGAGGCGCCCTGTGGCCGGGTCCAGCCAGGGCTGCCCCGCGTTGACCTCGGAGGACACGGCCGAGAGCACCTGGCCCCAGGTCCAGCCGCTGCCGATGGCGACGGAGTGCCGGCGCGACTCCCCGTTGCGGGAGGACGTGAACGTGTACGTGCCAGGGGCAAGGGTGCTGGCCGCGTCCGGGTCGAAGGCCTTGGAGATGTAGGTGGACGGGGACTCCGCGCCGCCCACGGACAGGGCCAGGTCGTGGCGTCCAACGGCCAGGGTGGCCGCGGCGTTGGGGTCGCGGGGCGTGGCGGAGTAGAGCGTTGGCAGGGCCATGGCCTGGGCGGACACGGAGTACGTATCCTCCCGGGCCGGGCCCGTGGCCGTGTCCGTGGCCTTCACGCGCAGCTCGGAGAGCAGGTGGCCGGAGCGGTCGGCCAGGCGCAGGCCCTGGTCCGGGCGCAGGGGGTTGATCCCGACGGTGAGCATCTCCCCGGTGCCCGGGGCGCCCGGCCCGGCCCCGGAGGCCGCGTCCGCGCGGACCACGTCGGCGCGCGCGGGCAGGGAGGCTGCGTTGACGGCGTCCTTCACCGCCCCGAGCACCGCGCCCCAGGTGTCGCCCTGGGCCACCTGGACGCTCACGGTCTCGGTGTCGCCGCCGAGCGAGAGGTCGAATTCGTAGGTTCCCGGGGCGAGCGTCGTCCTCGCGTTGCGGTCGAAGCCGCCGGACACGGCCTTCAGCTCGGGCGTGGCCGAGCCCGCGGGCAGGGCCACGGCGGAGAGCTTGCCCGAGGCTTCCTGCGGGGCCGTGACCAGCCGGGCCTGGAACCAGGGGGCCTGCCTGGGCCAGGCGAACGAGCCGAGCGCGGCCTCGAAGTCGGCGAGCTTGCGGTCGAGCCCGTCGAGCACCGGGTCGGACCAGTCGCGGCGAAGCCTCGCGTCCCGGGCGTCCTCAGTCCGGGAAAGCACCTCCCTCGCGGCCCAGGCGCTCTTCACCTGCGCCGCCGTCATGGGGCTCCCCGCCGGGATTTTGGTCACGCTCTCGTCGCTCACAGGGGCCGAACTCCATTTTTTCCAGGCAGAGCCCCCGGGCCGGTGCGGTTGCCGGGGCCAGGGTCCTGTCTTTCCTCGACAGAAGAAATCGGACGGTTTGCGCGTCCGCTTTACCCCTGCCCGCGTCCACGAGGCAGCCCATGATGTTCCTGACCATCTGCTTGAGGAAGCCCGGCCCGGTCACGGACCAGACGCTCTCGAAGGGAGTCTGCCCAGGTCCGCGCACGATGGCGTCCACGGTGCGCACCGTATCGGACACGTCCGTGCCGGCGTTCTGGAAGGCCGCGAAGTCGTGGGTGCCGGTGAGTTCCCGGGCTGCGTCCTCCATGGCCGCGAAGTCCAGGGGGCCCACGCGCCAGACGAACGGGCGGCGCTGGGGCAGGAGGAAGTCCTGCTCGTGCCAGAGGGTGTAGGTGTAGGTCTTGGAGGTGGCGCAGTAGCGGGCGTGGAAGCCGGGTTCCGCGATGCGGGCCTCGGTCACGGCCACGTCGCGGGGCAGGATGGCGTTGAGCGCGCGCAGCCAGGGCAGGTGCGCCCGGGAGGCGGGCACGTCGGCGTGGGCCGCCTGGCAGAGGGCGTGCACGCCCGCGTCGGTGCGGGAAGCCCCCTGCACGCGGATGTTCGTCCCGGCCAGGCGGGACACGGCCTTTTCCAGCTCGGCCTGGACGCTGCGGCCGCGCCCCTCGGGCTGGTACTGCCAGCCCGCGAAGTCCGTGCCCTGGTAGGCCAGGGTGAAGCGCAAGCGGATGGTGTCGTTCATGCGCTGGCGTCTACACCGGCCCGGGCCGGGAGGAAAGCTTTTGCGTAGCGACTACAATGGGAGAAATGTTAGAGAGACATTTGCTCCCCAATGTGTTGCTTGGAGCGCGCGTGTTCCGGAAGGTCATGGTTTCGCCTTATGTATGTTGTTTATTTGATAAGTGTTGCTCTGAGATGCATTGACTTTGTGGAAAGTGGACGTGAGACAATGAAAAAAGCGCTTGCATTGTGCGCTTAAGATGGAGGCTTGTTTGGGTTGGTGGGCGGTGGATGACGATGAAGATTGTGTTTGGTGGTTTGTAGTGTGGTTTTTATTTCAATGAAATAGAAAATTAAGATCTTGTTGCAATTGTGCATTCGGCCGGTGCACCGTTCTGACGGTGGCAGGTGGTCGCATACAGGTGGTTGAGAAAGCGTTAATTTATTGTGCGTGTTTGTTTATTAATTTTTTGTTTCTTGTTTCTGGCGTGTTGCCCGCATGGTGTTGTTGACATCAATATTTAGAATATTATAATGTTAATCGATGTTCTTGTGGTGAGATTCTCGTGCGGAACTTTTAATTTGCAGATTTCCTTGGATTTTTACTTATGGCGCGGCAAACGCTTGGTCGGCGATAGTCGATATTTTGGGCAAGTCGATTCATATTCATAAGGTGTAGCTATTTGGAGGGTGGGATGAAATTTGTGAGAAATTCAGTTGTAAGATTTTTAATTTGTGCAGCAACGTTGGTTAGCCTTGGTTTTGTTACTGAAGGTTTTGCTGATGAAAAAATGTTTCATAAATTGGCAAAAGCTGTAGTGGCGGCGATGATGTCTAGGGATCCGAAAACGATTAAAGTCGAGAATTATAAAATGCAGGGTGTATACTTTGTAAGTTATACAAGAGAAAGTGACCGAACAAACTGGGCATTCCTCGTAAAATTTGAGGGCAAGAAAGCTGTCTGGGCAGGGGCTGGTTCGCCATCCGAACCTAATAAAATTGGACGATGGAGAGATCATCCGGCAGACAGCGTAATCACTTATGAAGTCGAAAACAATGTCGTAACGATCCGGGAGCGCTTCAGCGAAAACTCATCAATTGAAAGAAAATTTAACCTTGATGCTTTGTAAAATAACCGTACTTTCTGTCTCGGAATTGAATTTCAAAGCCCGGCCAAAGGCCGGGCTTTGAAATTCACAAGTCATGACCAAAATCACGGCGTCGCGGGGAGGTCCTGCCCGGCGGTCTGGAGCTTGGTCAGGTCCTCGGAGAGCTTGGCCGCCTTCTTGGGCGTGACGAAGGTCAGTATCTCGCCTGCCTGGCGGCCCTTCATCCCCGCCAGGATCTTGACGGCGATGTGCTCGTCCAGGGTCTCCAGCACCGACGCGGCCTGCTTGGACTTCATGTTGGTGTACACGTCGATGAGGTGGCGCATCTTCTCGTCCTTGATGGACTTGGCCTCGGTGAGCATGCCCTTGAGCGCGCCTTCGAGCTCCTGGAGCTTGGCCAGCCTGGCGTTCAGGTCCGCCTCCATGGCCTTGAGGGCCTGCTCCTGGCGGTCCAGGGCTTCGGCGCGCTCCCTGAGCTGCTGCACGGTGAGCACGGATTCGGGCTGGGCCGGGGCCTTGGCGGGCGCGGGCTTGGGGGCCTGCTGGGCCAGGGCCGCAGAGTCCTCCAGGATGGGCACGCGCACGGGCTGGATGGCCTGGACCGGCTGAACGGGGGCCTGGGCCACGGAAGCGGGCCTCTGCTGCCCGGGGGAGTGGTGCGCCTGCTGCGTCGGGGCCTGGCTGACGCCCATGAAGAGAAGCAGCGCGAGCTTGGCTCCGGCCAGGGCCGCGACCGCCAGGGCCAGCCTAGAGAGCCGGGGCCTGATAGCGAAGCGTGGCCATCTCGTCGAATCCTGCCTGTTCCTTTCGGTTCTCTTCTTGATCATGGCGTTGGGCCTGTGTTTCCTTGAGTTTTTCCAGGAGCTTGCGCTCGGTGGCCTTCTGCGCCAGCTCGGCTATGCGCGTCTGGACCTTGAGGGCCAGGCGGGACTCCTGCATGCGCGCCAGGTGGAGGTCTTCCGTCAGGCGTTTGGCGAAGTTGCGCATGAGCCAGATGTCCGCGGCGCTTTGCCCGTCCACGTCGGCCATGGCGGCCGTGTGCGCCTTGAGCCTCTCGTCCAGGGCGGCGGCCTTGGCGGCCTGCTCGGCGTGGGCGCGCTGGGCCCTGGCCAGGGCGAGCTTGGCCTGGTCCTCCAGCTGGGCGCGGTAGTCGAGAACCTTTTGCAGGCTGAAGCGGAACGCTCTGGGCATGGCTCGGTTCAGTTTGCAACTCCCGGGCCAGCGCAAGCCGTCGCCGCGGCCGGGCTACTTGAGCCTGACCTCGCCGTCGGCCACGCCGCGCAGCCCCTCGCGGTCGGAGATGGTAATGGTGCGGTTGGCCATGGCGATGAAGCCCTGGTCCTCGAGCTTGGCCAGGGCCCTGGAGAGCGCCTCGCGCGTGGCCCCGAGGAACCCCGCCAGGTTGCCCTTGCTCATGTCCAGGACGAAGGTGTCGGACTCCTTGTCGTCGGCCTGGAGCAGCAGGTAGGCTGCCAGGCGCGCGGGCACCTCGCGCAGGGTGATCTGGCCGATCATGGTGGACATCTGGCGAAGCCTCTGGGAGAGCGAGGCGAGCATGGCCATGGCGAAGCCCGGGTCGCGCTCCATGAGCCGTATAAGCACGGCCTTTTCGAGGTAGAGCGCGGTGCTCTGCTGGAGGGCCATGGCGTTGGCCGGGAACTCCGTGCCCTGGAACATGGGCACTTCCGCGAAGGGCTCGCCGGGGCCGAGCACGTGCAGGATGTGCTCCTTGCCCTCGGGGGAGGACTTGTAGATCTTCACCTGTCCCGTGAGCAGCACGTAGAAGCCCTTGGCTTCCACACCCTCGAAGAACACCACCTGCCCCTTGTCCAGCTTGAGCACGGCGGAGTTGTTCTCCAGGGTGGTCAGCTGGGCCGGGTTCAGGCTGGAAAACAGGGGGACCTTGGCCAGTATGGTCTGGGTGGAAGTGGGCTTGGGAGTCGTCATGGGCGGTCTGTTAGCCCGTTTTTGACGCAAGTCAAAGCCCCTCAAGGTTTTCGGACGTAGGAACCAGGCAGCGATAAACCCTGCCTGGTCAGGGACGGAGCCAGCACCGATGAAGAAAGCCTTGCTCGTCACAGCCGTCATCCTGGGGGCGCTTATCCCGGCCGCCCACGCCAACCGCTGGCACGGCCTGCCCGAGGCCCTGGCCTGGCTGGTCCCGGCCGCGCTGGCCCTGGCCACGGGGCGGCCGTTCCTGCGCGTGGCCTGCCAGCTGACGCTGGTGGCCGGTTCGCTGGTCACGCTGGATACCATGATCCACTTCATCCGCCTGCGCGAGGCCATGGGAATGCCCTGGGCGCGGCTCGCGGTGATCCTCGGCGCGGCCTCTCTTCTGCCCCTCCTCGGGGCCTGGGCCGCGGGGCATCCGCTGCTGGCCCGGAAGCGCCGGGCCTCCACGGGTGAGGCGGTGACGGCGGATGACGGCGCGAAGAATGCCGGGGCAAAAACGCCGGATTCTCTCAAGGCCCTGCGGCCGCTCGACATCCGCCCCCGGGCCGCGCCGCCCGAGTCCTCCCCCTGGCCGGGCTTCGCCGCGTCCGCCCTGGCCTTCGGGCTTCTGGCCGTTGTGCAGCTCAAGGTACCCACCCCCATGCTCCTGGCCGAACGCTTCCTCCCGGGCGCTGGCTGGCTGGAAGCGGCGCTTCTGGCGGCCTACGCCGGGTTCGCGGCCGAGGCCATGCTCGCGCCAGGGGCCTCGCCCCGGGTCAGGCGGCGCATCTGGACGCTTTTCTCCGTGGTCTTCTTCGGCCAGCTGGCCCTGGGCCTGGCCGGGGCCGAACGCTTCCTCATGTCCGGCGCGCTGCACCTGCCTGTCCCGGCCCTGATCGCGGCCGGGCCGCTCTTCAGGGGCGACGGGCTCTTCATGCTCGTGCTCTTCGGCGTCACCGTGCTGCTGGTCGGCCCGGCCTGGTGCAGCCACCTGTGCTACATCGGGGCCTGGGATTCGGGCATGGCGGACGCGAAAAAACGCCCCGGCCCGGCTCCGTCCTGGCTGCGTCCGGCGCGCGCCGCGCTGGCCGTCCTGGTGCTCGGCGGGGCCTGGGTGATGGGCCGGGCCGGAGTCCCCACCCTCACGGCCGTGTGGCTGGCCGCCGGGTTCGGGCTCGTTGGCGTGATGGTGATGATCATTGCCTCGCGCAGGCTCGGCGTCATGGCCCACTGCGCGGGGTTCTGCCCCATGGGGCTCGTGGCCGGGCTCATGGGCAGGCTCTCGCCGTGGCGGCTTCGCATCCGCGAGGGCTGCACGTCCTGCGGGGCGTGCTCGCTGGCCTGCCGCTACGACGCCCTGCGGCCAGGGGACCTGGCGAAGGGACGGCCAGGCGTGTCCTGCTCGCTGTGCGGGGACTGCCTGGAGCGCTGCCCGCGCGGCGAGATGGAGCTCACCTTCCTGGGGCGCGGCGGGCCAGGGGCAAGGACGGCCTTCGTCGTGCTCGCCGTGGCCCTGCACGCTGTCTTCCTGGGCGTGGCCAGGCTCTAGCAGCCCGCCCGATCCCGCAGGCGGCCGCTGCCTCGGAAAAGCCAAGTCCGGCGCGTATGTGAACTACGGGCCGGGTTTGGCTTTTTTTCGCGCCTTGCCAGGGAACCTTTTGAACGGATTACGTGAGTCGGCTTTGCCGACGCTCATCCGGCCCGGGCGAAAGGAACGTCCGGGCGTTTGCGCCAAGGGCCTTTCCGGGTGTAGGCTCGCCGGCAATCGTCGTCTCACGGGCCAAGGAGGGTGAAATCGATGCGCGCGCTCAAACGTACCTGTATCCGCGAGCTCGCGGGCCTGGCCGTGCTCGCGGCCCTGCTCGCTTGCCCGCTGGCGGCGGCCGCCTCCGAACTGGACGACCTGGACCGCGCGCTCGCGCCGGGCGCCGACGCCCTGACCAGGGTGCTGCCGGAGCTGGACGCCCTTGCCGGCCCCATGAGCCGAGACGTGCTGGACGGCAAGGCGGACATCCACGTGTTCTACGGCATGGCCATCGCGCGCCTGCTCTACGAGGAGTGCCGCGAGACCGTGTCGCTCGTTCGCGCGGCCAAGGCCCAGGAGTGCCCGGCCCTGGAGGCCGCGCTGGTGCGCAGGCTGGGGGTGGCTTCCACGCGCCTGGAGGGCGCGGCCGACCTCATCGCCGGGAGCCTGCCCATGACCGCCAGCCCGCGCGTGGGCGTGCTGGGGCACGCCACGGTGGAGGCGCTCAGGCTCTACCTGGCGCCGCTCAAGGAGTTCACGGGGGCCCGCCGGGGCAGCGATCTGTAAGGGGATGCCGAACGGGCGTCAGCCGCCCAGCAGCGAGCCCTGGCGCGACGGAGAGAGGAGCTTTTCGGCCAGCGCCCCGCCCTGTTCGCCGCCTCCGGCCATGCGCGAGAGCTCCTCGCGCAGGGACTGGCCGGAAAGCGCGGTGACCGTGGTCTCGGTCTGGCCGTCGCTCACGTGCTTGGCCACCAGGAAGTGCCGCCCGGCCAGGGCGGCCAGCTGGGGCCAGTGGGTGATGAGGAGCATCTGGTGGTCGCCGGAGAGGGCCTTGAGCCGTTCGCCCACGCGCGTGAGCGTGAGCCCGCCGATGCCCGCGTCCACCTCGTCGAAGATGAGCGTGGCCTCGTCGTTCTCGGAGCGCAGGCTGGTCAGAGCCAAGAGGAAGCGCGAGAGCTCGCCGCCCGAGGCGATGCGGTCCAGCGGCCTGGGCGGCTGGCCGGGGTTGGGCGCGAAGAGGAGCCTGGCCGCGCTCTCCTCGATGGCGGGCAAGGGGCCGTCGGCCGCGAAAAGCTCCACGGGCGAGAACTCGAAGAGCACGCGCACGTGCTCCGAGAATCCAAGGCCCTTGAGCTCCTCCTCGATGCGCGCGCCGAGCGCGCGGGCCGCCTCGGCCCGGGCCGCGCCGAGCGCCGCCAGGACTTCCGAGAGCTCGCCCCGGAGCCTTGCGCGCTCGCGCTCCAGGCGCTTGAAGTCGAGCCCGGCGTTGTCCAGGAAATTGAGGTTGTCCTCCACCTCGCGCCCCAAAGCCAGCACCTCGGGCATGGAGAGCTTGAGCTTGCGCTTGAGCTGGGCCAGCTCCCACAGCCGCGATTCCACGGCCTCGGGGTCGTCCTCCAGGCCCGGGATGCCCCCGCGCAGGCGCGCGGCCAGGTCGGAAAGCGCATGACGCGCGCCGCGCACGGTCTCCAGGTCCTGCCCGAAGGCGTCCGTGGCCTGGGAAAGCGCGGCCAGGTCGCGCTCGAGGCGCCCCAGGGCGGCCGTGACGCCCGAGTCGCCGTAGAGGAGTTCCAGGGCGGAGTCCGCGGCCTCGCGGGCCTTGCGCGCGTGCTTGAGCGCCTGCTGCCTGGCCAGGAGGTCCTCCTCCTCGCCTTCGCGCGGGGCCACCTTCTCTATCTCGGCCCGCTTCATCTCGAGCACCTCGCGGCGCTCCTCCAGGTGGGCCAAGCGCTCATGCAGGGCGTCGGCCTCGCGCTCCAGCGCCGTGAGCTCGCGCACGAGCGCGCCCCGGCGCTCCAGCGGGGCGGCGTCCGGCAGGAAATGGTCCACCAGGCGGGCCTGGAAGGCCGGGGAAAGAAGCTTCTGCTGGCCGTGCTGGCTCACGTGTAGCATGAGCCTGGGCTTGAGCTCGCGCACGCTCTCCTGAGTGGCCAGGCGGTCGTCCACGTAGAGCCTGGCCCGGCCGGACTGGGCCGAGAGCTCGCGGCGCATGATCACGTCCTGGCCGTCCAGCACGAACACGGCCTCCACCAGGGCCTTTTCCGCCCCGGGGCGGACCATGTCCTGGGTGAGGCGCTCGCCGGTCAAGAATTCCAGGGCCTTGAGCACGAAGGTCTTGCCCGCGCCGGTCTCGCCCGTGAGCACGTTGAGCCCCGGCCCGAATTCGAGCTCCACGTCGGCGATGAGCGCCAGGTTGCGGATGCGCAGCAGTTCGATCACGACGTACGCCCTTTACTGCCTGAGCCTGGGGTCCAGGAGGTCGCGCAGGGCCTCGCCCAGCAGGTTGTAGCCCAGCACCGTGAGCAGGATGGCCACGCCCGGGAAGATGGAGAGCCACGGCGCGATCTCCAGCACCTCTTTTCCCTCCAGGAGCATGTTGCCCCACGAGGGCATGGGCGGCTGCACGCCCAGGCCCAGAAAGGAGAGCGAGGATTCGGTCAGGATGGCCCCGGCCACGCCGAGAGTCGCCGACACCAGCACCGGGGCAGCCGCGTTGGGCAGGATGTGCCTGGCGATGATGCGCGCGTGGCCCGAGCCCGCCAGCACGGCCGCGCGCACGAAGTCGCGCCGCTTGAGCGAGAGCGCCTCGGCGCGCACCAGTCGCGCCACCCCCATCCAGGAGGTCAGGCCGATGATGATCATGATGTTGGTGAGCGACGGCTCCAGGAAGGCGATCACGGCCAGGATCAGGAAGAACGAGGGGAAGCAGAGCATCACGTCCACCCCGCGCATGATCGCCTCGTCCCACAGCCCGCCGAAATAGCCTGCCACCAGCCCGAAGAAGAGCCCCACCGCCACCGAGAGCCCCACGGCCAGGAAGCCCACCCAGAGCGACACCCGGCCGCCGTGGAGCATCCGCGAGAGCACGTCGCGCCCCAGCGCGTCCGTTCCGAAGGGGTGCGCCAGGCTCGGGGCCTTGAGCACGTTGTCCACGTCGATGGCCGTGGGCGCGTGCGGCGTGATCAAGGGGGCCAGGATAGCGGCCAGGGAGATGAGCCCCACCAGGGCGAACCCGGCCACGAACATGGGGTGGCGAAGCGCGCGGCCCAGGAAACTGTCATGCATCGCGGCCCCCGGAGCGGATGCGCGGGTCGGCCAGGGAGTAGCCCACGTCCGCCAGCAGGTTCCCGGCCAGGGTCAGCACCGCGCCGAGCACGAGGTTGGCCATGATCAGCGGATAATCCCGGCTCATGACGGCTTGGTAGAAGAGCTGGCCTAGCCCGGGCAGGGAGAAGATCTGCTCGATGATCACCGACCCGCCGATGAGCCCGGGCACTGAGAGCCCGAGCAGGGTGATCACGGGCAGAAGGGCGTTTCGCAGCGCGTGGCGGTAGATCACGGTCCGCTCCGGCAGGCCCTTGGCGCGCGCGGTGAGGATGTAGTCCTGCCGGAGCACCTCGAGCATGGCCGAGCGCATGTAGCGGCTCATGCCCGCGAGGCCTCCGAAGACGTAGATGAACATGGGCAGGGCCAGGTGCTCGCAGATGTCCAGAGCCTGGCGCCACCAGGGCATCTGCCCGAAATCCAGCGAGGTGAGCCCGGAGATGGGCAGCACGGGCCAGACGATGCCGAAAAGGAGCATGAGCAGGAGCGCCAGCCAGAACCCGGGCATGGCGAAGCCTATGAACACGAAGACCGTGGAGGCCCGGTCGAAGAGCCCGTTCTGTTTGGCCGCCGCGTGCACGCCTATGGGGATGGCCAGCGAGAGCGTGAGGATGAGCGCGGCCATGTTCATGCCGAAGGTGAGGGGCAGGCGCTCCTTGATCTTGTCCCAGACAGGGCGGCGGTCGCCGGTGAGGGCGTTGCCGAAGTCGAAGCTTGCCAGGCGCTTGAGCCAAAGCCCGTACTGCACGTGCACGGGCTGGTCCAGGCCGTAGAGCTTCTCCAGCCGGGCCACGGCCTCGGGCGTGATCAGGGGGTTCAGGTCGGTCTGGAGGTCCGTGGGCTTGCCCGGGGCCAGGTGGATGACCCAGAAGCTCACCAGCGTGATGCCAAGAAACACCACGGCGAGCCAGACGGTTTTGAGGAGCAGGCGCTGCAGAAGGGCTATCAAATTGGGCCTCCGGACAGGCGGTGTGTAACAGGGGTGCGGCCGGGCAGGGAAGGGGTTGGGAGAAAATTCGCTCGGCCGGGAAAAATCTGTTGACGAAAACGCGGGCGTAGGGCAAAAGCGGTTCTCCCGTGTGGGGCTGTAGCTCAGTTGGGAGAGCGCTTGAATGGCATTCAAGAGGTCGTCGGTTCGATTCCGTCCAGCTCCACCACACATTTCAAGGGGTTATCCAGGAAACTGGGTAACCCCTTCGAATTTTTACTTAGCCAACATCCGCCAACAAAAGCTGTTGGCACCCCCAGGCTGAGCTGACCCAGCGAAGCACAATCACCCCTGTTTGAGCATCCCAGATGAAGGCCTCTTGAGGAAATTCAAAAGGTTGTCTTTTGCTGCGTCTTTGCGCTGGGTATTCAGGGTTTCTCCTGGAGAAGATCGAGCTGAGCATGAGGCCCTTGGCGAAGGAGCTCTAGGTGGATTTTCAAGCGGCTGCCCCTACTGGGGCTTGCTGTTCCTGGGCCGGGTCTTCAAAATGATTTTGGAGATGACGAAGGGCTGACGGAGAGGGACCCACCCTGGCCGCCGCCCCGGACATTCCCTTGCCCTGCGCCATTTGCCGAGAATTGCCGAAAACTGTTTTCGTGGATATGGCTTGGGTTAATGTGGATGATGAACGCCCAATCCTGACCAAAGGAAGATTTGTGAAGAATTTTGGCCCCTTGTTCCTTGGGATTCGCATCATTTGTGCGCTGGCCCTTACACTGGTTGCTACTATTTGTGTAGCTTCGGCCAAGGACATAGCGCCCATTGGCGAAAAGATTGCCGTGGATGCTCAAGGCCGCGCCGTTTACCAAGTCGAAGGGAACGGGATCAGGATCGGGTACAAATTGATCGGTTCCGGGGAGCCGCTCCTGTTGCTCACCGGCCTTGGCTGCACGATGGATCGCTGGACCCCGGAGTTCATCGAAGAGGCATCCAGAAAGTATCAGCTGATCATCATGGATAACCGCGGAATGGGGTACACCACGGACAACGGCGTAAAATTCTCCTATGAGCTTTTTTCCCAGGACGTAATCAGCTTGCTTGATGCTCTTGGAGTCGCAAAAACAAATGTCTTGGGGTATTCCCAGTCGAGCGTTACCACGCAAAATCTTCTTCTCTACCATCCGGACAGGGTCGACAAGGCTGTCATCCATGCCACCTCAACCAATGGGAAAGCAGTTGCCGCCGCATTCAAGGGCATAGCCTTGCCTGACAATCCAACGATTAAGAAGCAAATAAAGGCGGCAATGGGCTGGAAGTCCCCCTTGGACAAGATGCCGCTTATCAAGAATCAGGTCATGCTGCTGGTGGGTACCGAAGACAACATCGTGGGCGCGGAGAGTTCAAAGACCCTGGCCAGCTTGATTCCCGGTGCATGGCTTGTCCAATTCAAGAATGGAACACACCATCTACAATTTGAGGCTCCCGCGGAATTTTCTCGCATTGTCTTGACCTTCCTGGAGATGAACGAAACTATCCCAATTCGCCAGGAGTAGTCTTTCGGAGAGTGTCATCATCAGCGCAGGTGAAGATTATAGGGTTTGCAAATCACTGAAGCCTGTGAATTGGGACCAGCCAAAACCGCGTTGGCTACCCCGGAGCTCTCATGGTTGCGCCGTCAGCGTGATGGCCGTATTCGGCGCGCCGTACAGCAGCAGGTAGGCGCCGTCATTGACTGCACCGACAACCGTCTTTTCCCCCATGCCCCAGTCCTTGAGGCAAAATCCGGCGTCATAAAGATACCATGACCACGCGCCGGTCAGGTTCAAAAGCGAAGCCGCCGGCCACCGTAACCATACGCCCAGCCCTTCAGGGCCGATTGTCACCGTGCCTTGGCCTGGCTCCAGAATGGGGACGGTCTCCAGCGGGCGGTATCTGGTGCCGTACCAGATGAGCCATTCCTCTCCATCCCGCTCCTCGATCACCAGATCGCTGAGCCCCCAGCCGTTGTCGATGGGAATCCTGAGGCACATTCGGGCGACATGATCGCTCTCCCTCGGATCAACGGTTTGCATCAGGTCAAATCCCGCCATGCGGAGTGATACTGCGAGGTAGCCCTCCAGACCCCGGACCTGCGCCAAGGTGATCAGGGGGGGCTGCCGCCCCAGGGCCAGAAAGGAGCTGTACGGTTCATTGGACGCCAGCCAGCGTTTGCCGATGCGCGACTGCCAGCGGGCTGACAGGGGGGGCGCGGGGGAGAGTTCATGTCCGACGGGGAGCTCCATGTCGTAGTGCCCCATTCCCCAAGGGATGCGCACAGCCAGATAGCGGCGGCCTGCTGCGACAAACCCGCGGTAGGACTTGCAGGGATTGCCATCGGCCACGAAGCGTCCATCCTGGCGGAGCCTGAGCCCTTCCAGAGTGGGGCGCCACTGATCGGCGATAAACTCAGAGAGGGTTAACGTCTGGTCGGCACAGACATCCAGCCGTTGCAGGCCATAGCTGCTCGCGTAGATGCCGGTGATGGCGGCCAGTTCGTCAACACTGGCCGGGATGGCTGGAGGGGCGGCTGGTTCCGGCGGCGCCGGCACATGGGCAATGCTCCCGCGCTCGGCCAATGCGTGGAGCAGAATCCGTTCGGCCAACGGGATGGCGCAGCTCCCGAATCCCAAGCGATTGGTGACCATGACCGCGGCCGCGAGGCGTTCGTCAGGAGCGACGATGAAGTAGCTATGATAATGATCCGCGTCGCCCGCCTTGTGCAATCCCACCACCCCAACCGCCGCGAGCCCGCCCTGGTTTACTCCGTCCCAACCCAAACCAAAATGGACATGGTGATCGGTGATCGGATTGAACGGCAGATCCACGGTCTGGTCCTTACACATTTCGGTCACGGCTGCTTCAGAGAGGATACGGCGTTTCCCCAGGCGTCCGCCATTCATGAACATCATCGACAATCTCCCCAGATCGCTCGGCGTCGAGAAGAGTCCGCTGGAGTAGATGTTGGCGTATTGCTGCGGTTCCGGGGAACCCGCCTCATCCAGAGTGGGGGCGAAACTGCCAGGGGGAGAGGGGGACAGTGTGAAGCGGGTGTGACTCATCCCCAAGGGTTCCAGGATTTCCCGCTCGACAAACCCGGTATAGGGCTGACCGGTCACAGCGCTGACCAGCGGTTCGATCAGCATAAAGCCATCGCTGCCGTACGCGGCCATTTCACCGGGCATGTGCTTGAGGCGCTCGGTGGCCAGCATGTCCCGGACCTGGGCGGCATAGCCGGAGACCGGCATCACGGTGAGGACGTTGGGGAAATGGACGCCCGGGAGTCCGGATGAGTGGTTGAGCAGCATTCGCACGGTAATGTCATGCCAGGGTGCGTCGTCGGCCATGCGGTAATCGGGCATATACCGAACCAGGGGGGCATCGAGTTCCAATGTCCCCCGGTCGACCAGGATCATCGCGGCGATTGCGGCGACCACCTTGCTGCAGGAGGCAGCGCAGAAAAGGGTCTCCGTGGTGGGCGCTACGCCACGGGGCCGGTCGATCGATCCGAACGCCTCAGCCCAGAGGATGCGCTCGTCATCGACGAGGGCCATGGAAATCGCTGTCGTTTTGTCCTCATTTCCGGTCAGTTCTTTCAAGATTTCAGGGCGTAAGGCGGCTATTGTATCGGGATAGGGGGCCGGCAGGTCGTCGTGATGTCTGCTGCGGTGGGATCGGAGGTGGGTGTGGTGAGGGCTGGAGGGGTTCGCCATGGCTGCCTCCTCTGCAGGTGCAAAGCCGAGTATGGCTATCTAACCACAGCCACAATGGCTGCGCAACCGCATCCGCCAAATTCCTGTTGGCGGCACGTTGGCAGGCCCGCACAGAAAGCCAAAAATTCGTTGGCGGACGCCAAAATGTTACGTCGGCTTGCCTGTAAAGGTGCAATCATTTCATCATGTTATTTGTGTGGCGTTCAGGAGGTCGTCGGTTCGATTCCGTCCAGTTCCACCAAGATTTCGCAATGGACAAGGCCGGCTAGGATCACCTAACCGGCCTTATTCTTATCCAAAATCAAGCGGTGTCACCCAGGATGTCGCCCACCCCCGGGTGACACGGAAATCCCAGCCCGTTAGGGCCTAAGCGGGTTTCCTGCCGCGTGCGCTTGAATCACTCCTGATTGAATCGCCGCCTGTCTTCCATCGAATCATCCTGGTTGATGTCACCCGCCAACCGCGCGAAGCGTTGCAAAAAGTGCCGAAAAAAGGTGTCATTCATGCATGACAAGCAGATATTGTTCTAGTAGATGTCACTTCTTTCAGTCGCCCCGCAAAAATCAAATACGGTTCAGCAGCCGCAGCAGTCCATCCAGTATCGTTAGTGGATGGGGAGGGCACCCCGGGACGTAGAGATCTACCCGAGCGATATTGTCTGCGCCATTTTCCACCTCCGTGTGATCGGCATACGGTCCCCCGGCAATGGCACACGCCCCCACGGCAATGACGATTTTAGGTTCTGGAACGGCTAACAAAGTCTTCTCAAGCCCCAAGCGCATGTTCCTGCTCACTGGGCCGGTTATCAACACCCCGTCGGCGTGCCTGGGCGATGCAACAAACTGGATGCCGAAACGGCCAAGGTCCCAGCCGATCGTCCCCAGAACGTTCGTATCCGCCTCGCAAGCGTTGCACCCCGCCGCGCTGACCTGGCGAAGTTTCAGGGACCGGCCGAACATGCTCAAAAGCCTGTCGTCGAGCCGGACATCAGGGAGTGCCTCTTCCTTTTCTGGTGCAACAATCAAATCCTGGCGATTACGGGCAGCTAGGCGGTACTCATTCGTGAATGATATGGCCCGCTGCGGACAAGCGGCAGAGCATTCGGTGCAGAAGAGACACTTGCCCATGTCGATGCGGACCGTGTCCGCTACAGTTATGGCCTTGACCGGGCAGGCGTCACTACAGAGATGGCATCCCGCGGGGCATTTTTCGGGATCGATTGACGGGCGCCCCCGAAACCTGTCCGGCAGTTCCGGGGCAGGCCCGGAGGGATATACAATCGTCCGGTGTCCCTGTTTCAACCTGGATACGATGACATTCAACATATCTCATTCCTTGATCATATCAGAGGTCATGCCCGCAATACGACAGATTAAAGCTCTTGTTGCAAAGTGGGAAGTCGGAAATCTGCTGATTCCGTAAAGCATACGCCAGCCCTGGCCAGTTATGGAACGACGGGTCGACCACCTTGTAGCGCATGAATCGCCCTTCATCGTCAGTGATGGCCACATGGCACACCTCACCCCGCCAACCTTCGTCCAGGGACACGGCAATGCGGTTTGGCAAGAGCGATCCGGCCCTGTTCAATATGTCCCCCGAGGGAATGGTATGAAGTTGTTCCCGGATGAACTGGATGGAGTGTTGGATTTCCAGCCACCGGACGTACGCGCGCCCAAACACATCCCCTGTGTCGTAAGTGGATACGGGGATATGAGTGAAACGAAACACCCCCGAGGGCTGGTCATTGCGCGTGTCGACTTCCACTCCGGCAGCGCGCGCGGCCGGGCCGACCATTCCAAGATCAAGGGCCACCTGTTTGGGCAGGCGGCCGACGTTCTCGAATCGGGCCATGGCCGAGGGCGTGTCCCAAAGAAGCTCGATGGCAACAGTGGCGTCTTTCTCGGCCGCATCCAACTGGCGGAGCAACTTCTCCACCCGGGCGTCGTCCATGTCGAAGCCGACCCCCCCGGGGCATACCATGCCACGGCCGAACCTGTTGCCGCACAGGAGCGCGGTCATGTTGAGGAAGTCGCCGCGTATGCGGCCGCAATAGCTCATGGTGGGCAGGAAACCGATGTCGCCCGCCAGCGCGCCCAGGTCCCCCACATGGTTGGCCATGCGCTCAAGTTCCAGGGCGATTCCTCGAAGCGTTTGAGCCCGGGCCGTCTTGCGGCACTTGGACAAAGCCTCGATCACCCGGCAGTAGGCGGTGGTGTGAGCAATCGTCGAATCACCGGCCAGGGTTTCCGCATAGTGGAGAGAGCGCGCATCAGGACCGCCCATCAATGCCTCTTCAACCCCGCGATGCTGAAAGCCCAGGGCGATTTCCAGATGAAACACCAACTCGCCGTGGCACTGGAATCGAAAGTGTCCCGGCTCTATGATCCCGGCGTGAACCGGCCCCACGGCGACCTCGTGCACCTCTTCCCCTTCCACCTGGTAGAAATCGCACACACCTGGCAGGATCTCTTCGCTCGCCGACCTGCCCCAGGCGTCCCGTCCAGTCCATGACCGATGATAGCGGACGGGCTTGAACCAGGGGTGCCCCACGGGCTTGATCCCAAACTGTTCAGCAATCTCGCGCTCGAAGAGATGCACTTGAGGGCAATGGTTTGTCAGCGAGGGATACTGCCCATCGTGTATCTCGGTCCGGACGATGTGCAGCCTGCTGAGCTGCGTGTTCACCAGTATGGCGAACAACTGCGTGACGCCCCGCTGCCGAGTGGAGGCGGCGAACAATGAAGCCACCCGGTGCCCCACGTCCACCGCGTCGGCAATCACCGTCTGAAAGGCGTCTGGGGCCAGCAGAGCGATGGCGTCGAGTTCGACGGACTGCCCATTGACCAAGGTAACCATCCGGAGTTTTTCGTGGTTCATGGTCATACCTTCAAGAAACGAACGGCGTCGTTCAGGAGCGCGGTGAGGGTTGCGGGAATATAAAGCCCCAGGGCCAGCACGAGCATCATCAAGAGAACGGCGGGAACAGTGGTGAGCAGGCCTTCGCGGTATGGCCTCTTGTTGACGGCGGCAGGAGCTCGTCCCTGAACGACCCGGAGGACGGTAGCTCCCATGCCGATGAACACCACGAGAAGCAGCAGCAGAAAAAAGCCTCCCGTGGCGTAGTGCCCCCCGTCAAAAGCACCGTTCAGGATGGAGAACTCGCTGATGAAAGGGCCGAACGGCGGAGACCCGGTTACCGCCAGGAAGCCCGCCAGAAACAATCCGCCTGAAAGCGGCAGCCTATGAATGGCGCCATGTACCTGGTCGGTATTCTTGCTGGCATACGCCCGGTGGATGTTCCCGGCAGAGAGGAACAACACTCCCTTGGTCAGGCCGTTGGTGACCACGTGCAGCAACGTGCCGAACAGGGCCGGGCCGCCGATGCCGAGGCCAATGGCCAGGATGCCCATGTGCTCGACACTGGAATAGGCCAGCATCCTTTTGAAGTCTCGCTGACCGACCATGAACAACCCGGCCACGATCATGGAGAGGAATCCCACTACGAGCAGGAGCCGCGAGATGTAGGCTCCCTCGCCTGCGGCCAGGCAGATATGATACACGCGAAGCAGCGCGAAAAAAGCGCAACTCGTGACCCCGCCCGCAAAAATCGCTCCCACCACTCCCGGCGCCTCTCCATATGCGTCCGGCTTCCAGGTGTGCATGGGCGCCAGCCCCATCTTGGTCCCATAGCCCACCAGCAACAGCACGAATGCAGCATGCAGCCAGGACTTGGAGAGCATGGGAGCGTTGCGGACCATTCCTTCAATACTCAACGTGGGCTCAATTCCCTGATGCAGCGAGGCATAAGCCAAGAAGAAAGTGCCCAGAAGCGCGAGGGCGATGCCCACGGAGCCTATCAGGAGATACTTCCAGGTCGCCTCGATGCTTTGCGGCGTGCGATTGAAATAGATGAGCGGGGCCGTGGTAAGGGTCATGGTTTCGATGCCCACCCACATGAGGCCCAGGTGCTGCGACAACAGCACCAGGGTCATTATGCCCAGAAAGGAGGTCAGACAGACACAGAAGACGCGGTTGGCTTGGTTATGGCGAAAGTGCAAAACCCCGACGGCGTAAAAGGAGCACAACAGGAAAAGGACGCTGACAAGTGGGAGTATTACTCGACCAATGGGGTCGAGGTACAGCCAGGATGACCCGGCCGACATTTCAGGGCGCGCCATCAGAAGCGCGGTCATGACCGAGTGCGCCACCCCCGCCACCGGCAGCAACCATGGCCTCAACCGATTCGACGGAACCAGCGCCGAAAGGGCTGCCAGAAAAAGAGGCGCGGCAATCAGAGCGAACTCCATGGCATCATTCCTTCAGTGTCACCAACCGGCGCGTGTCCATGGAGGAAAACGCCTGGTTGATGTGGTTGGCGATAATGCAGATGACGAAAATGCCGACAAAGAGGTCCAGCAGCACCCCCAACTCCACGATGAGCGGCATGGCCTCGATCAGCAGCATGCCGAAGATGTATATGCCGTTCTCCAGGATCAGATAACCGACCACCTGCGTGAGGGCCTTGTACCGGGTGATCAGCACGATGAATCCGGTGAAAACGGTAGCGATGGCTGTGGGCACCAGCAATTTGCCCACATGCTCGCTGGCCAGGGGCAGCTGGCTTGCAAACAGCAGGGAAAAAGCCGTGGCCACCGCGCCAAGTATGATGGAGGGCATAGGCCCGATCATGGGTTCGATCTCTCGCTTGATCTGTGCTTCGCGCAGGGCGTGCACCATGACAAGAGGAATGATGACCCCCTTGAGGGCTATGGCCATCACGGCCACGATGATGGCTGGTAGGGTCAGATGCTGGTGCACGACAAAGGGAATGACGCCAAGCAACGCCCCTTGGACAGACACGGCCTTAATGATGGTGTTGATGCGGCTTGTCCCCAAGGATAGCAGGTTCAACACGAGAACCAGCACGAGAATGCCATTGAGATAATTGTCCATTGCCTCACCTGATCAGTAGGAGAAAACCGAATCCACAGGAAATCAGGGCGAACACCAGCAGATAGGGCACGTGCCTCATCTGGAGCCTGGCCATGACCGACTCCACCACGCCGACGGCAACGGCCAGACACACCATCTGCACCATGAACAGCGGCCAGTCGAACCAGCGCATGGCCGCATACGACGGAGTGATGATGTGCAGCAGGACGCTGCCGAGAACGAAGAGCTTCAGGCTGGCCGCGTACAGGATCACCCCAAACAACGGGCCACTGTGGTCGAGCACCATGACCTCGTGGATCATGGTCAATTCAAGGTGGGTGTTGGGGTCATCCACGGGGATTCTGCAGTTCTCGGCCAGAAGGACGACGAAAAGCCCTATGGCTATCAATATCAGCGGAGCGCTGGCCGTTACGGAAACGTCCACTGTGGCGCGGAGCATGGTGGTCAGTGTCAGGGATCCCGAGATTTTCGCCAACACCAGAAAGGCGAAGAACAGGGCCGGTTCAGAGAAACACGCGAAGGTCACCTCGCGGGAAGCACCCATGCCTTCAAAAGAGGACCCCGTGTCCAACGCAGCCGCAGTGGTCAGGAATCTGGCCAATCCGAAAAGATAGGCAAAGAGGATCAGGTCACCGACAAAGGAAATAGGGGCATGGGCATGCCCAAAGGGCACCAACAGTCCGGCCACCAACACGGCGGCCAGAGTCACGAGAGGGGCCGCGACGAAGATCCATGTGGTCGTGTCGCTCAGCACCATGCTTTTGCGCATGAGCTTGAATATGTCGTAATACAACTGCAACAGTGGAGGGCCGACACGGCCGCCGAACCATGCCTTTGTTTTGTTGATCACACCAATAAGTAGCGGCGGCATGGCCAAAAGAAGAATAACATGTATAACCGTGTCAAACATGGCAATCCTCACAAAGATCCGAGCATCATCAGAATGAGAACTACGCTCACAATGTACATAATGTACAGATGTGTGTGTCCTTGCTGCATAATGCGAAGGGAGGAAAACAATCTTCCGCTGGCAAGGAAAAGCGGAACAGCAAAGCGATCGAGGACTACATCAATGACAACCATCCGGAATTGGGTTCTTCCCGGGAAATAGCCCCGCAACGCAGGATCGACGAACTTCGGAAAGAGAACGAACCGGAACAAACGCACAAGGGACTGGACAAAAGATGTGCCGGTATACTGGATGCGGGCGTTGGTCCGGGAGTAGCCGCAGTCCCATGTCGGGGCTTTGCGCGGGGGATTGGCCCGCATCAGCCTGATGGCGATGGCAATCAACGCGGCCGCGATGACCACGAAAAACAGTCCCACGGCCGAGATTGACGGTAAGGGCGCGAACGCCGCGAGAAGGGGCTTGTCCAATAGCTTTTCCGACCCGCTCCAGGCCTGGATGGCCTTTTCAAGCATCGGCGCAACCGCCATGGGGACCAAACCTAACCCCAGGCATCCGGCAGTGAGAAGCATCATCGGGATGAGCATGCTCTGGTGCGGATCCTTGATGTGGCGCACGTTATCGCTCCGTGGCGAACCCAGAAAGATCGAGCCGAAAGCCTTGACGAAACAGGCCAGGACCATGGCCCCGACGCTCGCCAGAACGACCGCGGCCAGGCCCACGGCGGCTCCGGACTTGCCCAGGGACTGGTCCAGGCCATGAAAGAAGCCGAGGTAGAGCAGCCATTCTCCGGCGAATCCATTGAGCGGGGGGAGCGCGGAAATGGCCACCGCCCCAGCGAAAAAAAGCGAGGCGACCCTCGGCATTTGCTTGGCAAGACCGCCAAGACGGTCCATGTCCCGTGTGTGGGCCGCATGGATCACCGCGCCGGCATTGAAAAACAGGAGGGATTTGAAGAGACTGTGATTCCAGACATGAAACAGAGCCCCACCAAGCCCCAGTGCAATAAGCTCCGCCTTGTCAAACGAACGGCCGAGCAAGGCCAGCCCCAAGCCCATGGCCACGATGCCGATATTCTCGATGCTGCTGTAGGCCAGTAGCCTCTTGATGTCTCGCTGTCCCATGGCGAAGGCGATGCCTACCACGGCGGAGACAGCCCCCGTGGCGAGAAGGGTCGCCCCCCACCACGCCTCCCCGAGGGGCAGCAGCGCAGTCATGCGCACAATGCCGTATATCCCCATCTTGAGCATGACGCCCGACATCACCGCCGAGACGTGGCTCGGGGCATTCGCGTGGGCCCCTGGCAGCCAGACATGCACGGGCATAAGCCCCGCCTTGAACCCGAAGCCGACCAGGGCCAGCACGAATATGCTCCCGGCCAAGGCCTCCGGCATCGCCTGCACGGCCTGCAGCGCGAACGTCCCTGTGGCGTGCCGCCACAGGGCGAACATGGCCAGCAGGCAGAGCGTACCCATGTGGGTGGCGATCAGGTAAACCCAGCCGGCCTGGCGCACATCCGGGTTGTTCTCCTCGGCGGTTGCCGCAAAGTAGGCGGAGACGGCCATAACCTCCCAGGCGATGAGAAACAGCAGCCCGTCACGAGCAAGGACGACGAGGGCCATCGCTCCAGCCAGGAATCCGTATGAGAGGATGACCCGGCGCCCGCCTTGTGGATGATCGGAATGCTTCCAGTATTGCCAGCCGTATAATGACCCCAGGGTGGGTATGACGAACACCGGGACAAGGAAGAGGATGCTGACCGGATCAGCGGCCATGGAGAAACTTCCCCAGGGAAGAAACCAGGGCAGCTGGATGGATTGCGGCCCCGGCCCGGTACACGCCAGCCATATCCCGTACAGCCCAAACGCACTGCCCAAGGCCATGACCAGCGTCGCAAGCCTCTGCCCGGCCAGCGACCGCAGCGGGAACATGCAGCCGCACACTCCACTTGCGGACAACAGCCCGGCTCCCATCAAAATAATCCCCACACCAGACATCACGACAACACCTCGGTTTGGAACAAGGTCAGACTCCAGATCTGCGCCCCATGCATCAACGGACAAAAAGGCGCGCGTAAAACTCCCCAGCAGGCAAAAGCGCGATGAGCATCACGACCAGCACGATAACTATGTATAAGAGATAGTTTTGCACCAGGCCCTGTTGAAAGCGATGTGCCTTATGAAACCATCGTTCCGCGAGCCTGCCGAAGGGAAGGAGCATGCGCTCCATCACGATATCATCGACATGGCTCTGCATGGCAGTCGCATGAGGAAACACCCCTTCCACAGTGGGCAGGTGCATCCTCGGCTTGAGAACTCTTCGGAATATCCGCACGATCGGCTGGGCAAAAGATGATGCCGTGTACTGCATCCGGGCCGTGGGCCGGGAGTAGCCGCAGTCCCAGGTGCCTGCGGTATACTGGGCGCGGTTGCGAAACGCGGCGGCCAGGCAAGCCACGGCAACCAAACAGGACAGGGCGATGGCCATTGCCCCGATGGTTGTGAGCGGGGCGAGACTCTGGACAGGCACCGGCGTCTGCCCGATTGCGCGCATCCAACTGGCTATTGCGGCATTGAGGAAGGGGCTGACGAGCGACGGAGCCAGCCCGATCATGACGCAACATGCAGCCAAAAACGCGATCGGCCCCAGCATTGAGGTCGGGGATTCATGGGCGCGCAGCGCTGCGACTGTGCGCGCGTTTCCCAGAAAAACCGCGCCGTACACCTTCACGAAGCAGGCCACGGCCAAGGCGCCGATCATGGCCAGCACCGGCATGGCCAGCACCAGGCCCGTGCCGTCGGCATGCTTGGCCACAACGCTGTTCATGAGCCCCAGGTACACAAAGAACTCGCTGACGAATCCATTCAGCGGAGGCAGGCCGCATATGGCCACCGCGCCCACCAGAAACATCGCGGCTGTCCAGGGCATGGATTTGGCCAGTCCGCCCAGGTGGTCGATCTCCCGGGTTCCGGCGCCGTGAAGAACCGACCCAGCGCACAAAAACAGCAGCGACTTAAACAGGCCGTGGTTCCAGACGTGCAACAAACATCCAGCCATCCCCAGCACGACCCATTCGGCGCGGCCAGTTGAGCAGCCTATCATTGCCAGGCCCAGGCCCATGAGGATGATGCCAATGTTTTCGACGCTGTGATAGGCCAGCAACCGTTTCAGGTCGTGCTGGCCCAGGGCGAACACCACACCGAGAAGGCCACTGACCACGCCGAGTAGCAGCACCAGTCCGCCCCATCCAACAGGGGGAGTGGGCAGCAGGGAAAGCACCCGCACGAGGCCGTAAATACCCATCTTCAACACTACCCCGGACAATACAGCCGAAACGTGGCTCGGGGCGTTGGCGTGTGCGCTTGGGAGCCAGAAGTGAAGTGGCATCATCCCGGCTTTGAGTCCGAAACCCAGAAGCGCCAGAAAGAACAGGATGTTCCGGGCACCTTGGCTCGTGGCTTCGAAGGTCGTGGGTGTCAAATCGAATGAGCCAGTCATCGAACGCCACAAGGTGAACATGGCAAACAAGGTGAGGGTGCCAATATGCGTGGCGATCAGGTAAACCCATCCGGCCTTTTGGCATTCGGGGCGTCTGTCCTCCGTGCTGACCAGAAAGAAAGCCGAGAGGGCCATCACCTCCCATCCAAGCAAAAACGTCATCCCGTGCCTGCTGATAACCAGAAGTGCCATCCCCAGCATGAGTAGTCCCCAGAAAAGCCCTAATTTTCGGCCGTCTCTCGGATGCTCACGCTGCCGCCAGTAGCCCAGGCCATAGAGGGAGCCCAGGCCGCCGATCAAGAATACAGGGACCAGGAAGAACGCGCTTAAACCGTCGATCCCGACAGACAATTGGATCGCAACCGGCCAAGCCACCATGTATGCCGCACTTTCCTCTGCGTCATGACCAAGATACACGCCCGCCAAACCGACAATCGCGCCCACCGACATCAACACCGACGCCATGCGTTGGCCTAATGACGATTCACGGCTCAGACACAACCCGGGAAACCCGCTGGCACCCATGAGGCACGCCGCGGCCACGATGAGTTCAAGAGCCATGAGCGACCCCGTTTTGAGTGATGAGATATGGCATGAATCGCATGGCCGGATTATCGGATTGGCACAGCGCTGCCGTTGCTCAACGCGGCCTGCGCCATTTCAATGCGGAAGACCATCTCCACCAGTTCCTCCCGGGGAGCCTGGCGATTAAGCGCAGCCTTGAATTCCTTGTCCAGCAGGGCGAAGCTCAGCCGGGACAGAAGATGAAGATGGACCCTGACCGTCGGGCTGATGAGCGTAAACAAAATGTTTACAGGCAAGCCGTCAGGTGCTCCGAAATTAATCGGGTGCTTCAAAAAACACAGCCAGATCGATGGATGAGACACATGCAATACCAGGGGATTGCGGACGTGGGGGATGGCGACCCCATCCCCGACACACGTGGAGCCAAGGGCTTCCCGGGCCAGCAGCACTTGATAGAGAAACTCCCTGTCCACTTCCTCCCCGGGTGGGAATGTGATCGTGTCGATTACCGCATGCAGGACCGAAGCCTTGTCTTCACCGTCCACCCCGTAAAAAATGCCGCCCGCATTCAAACTTCCAGCCAAGCTCGGCAGGCGCTCCATGTCGGGCTCAATATTGAGAAACTCCTCTGGAGCGACTTTTATATGCTGAGATGAGGCCCATTCGAGCAGTTCAACCCTGTTGAATCTGTATTCTTCATTGATCTTGTATACGGGAATAGCTCCCCGATCTATTTTATTGTATATGTCCTTCGCGGGCATATTCAAAATCTTCGCCGCTTCACTGACCGTAAGTTTCATACGCATGTCCTTGATTCAGGCGTTTTGAGCAGGCTATTGCTTTCTTATGTCTCGCGCATATGAAATTTTTTAAGGACTCGAGCAGTCATTTTTCACAAAAAACGAGTCGAACAGCACCCTGCAGACAATAATCAAACGAGGAGATGCGACTTCAATGTATGGTCGCATCGCCGCCATAACAGTTATCTACTTCCATCTTTTTGTATTTTTATAAAAAACGGTAGCCCTGTCAACATGTTGTGTGTACACAATTTGTTGACACCAATGGGGGTAATGATGCTGTTTGAGAAGAGGCAGCAGGTCCACTCTGCGTTCACGAAGCGCCATGAGGTTGCTGGAATGATCCGGGACTCGTTCCGCGAGGATGCCGATGGCCATCTTCTCAAAATGGCCATACGTGGCGATGGGGCCGGGAATGCTGGCCGCCTCTAGGAGAACTTCGGCAAGCTGGGGGAAGGGATTTGACTTTCGTGAGAACAGAGCCCTGCGGACCGCGGGGGAGGCAGTCAATGCGCACCAGTACTGCGCCATGGCTGAGGGTGGCCTCAAGAATCGGCCGGGCAGCCCGTCAAGTCCCGTTCGCACGGGGCAAGCTCGAAGGTGCCGCCCCACTCCTCCCGCGCGGGACTTTTTCTTCTTCCGCTGAAGAATTGTGTCGACCCCGGGAGGAGAACAGGGTAAGGGGAGCGGTAGTTTCCAGGCTCTGGAAGCGTTTCGTGTCGGCTGATTTTTTGTTTTTTAATTCAAATAACGTGCATGCATTCATCCATTGGGCTTCGGGTTTCGGGGCAACCGCCAGTGCGACAACTCATGCCAAACCCAGGAACTGGTGCCCATGTCCAAGAAATTATACGTCGGCAATCTGTCCTTCAGCACCACTGAAGATGAAATTCGTAACGTTTTCTCCGCTTACGGCGAGGTGCTCAGCGTGGCCCTCATCACCGACCGTGAAACCGGCCGCCTGCGCGGCTTCGGTTTCGTGGAAATGGACGACGCTGGCGCCATGGCGGCCATCCAGGGCGTGAACGGGAAGGATGTGGGCGGCCGCACCCTGAAGGTCAACGAAGCCCAGGACAAGCCCCGCTCCGGCGGCGGATACGGCGGTGGAAACCGCGGCGGCCGCTGGTAGAAACCAAGGCCTTCGGGCTGGTTTGGTATTGAAGAAGGGCCAGGAGTTTTCCTGGTCCTTTTTTTGTTCCGGAAGGGCGGGCAGCCCTGGCCTGCGAGGGCCGGGCTCATTCCTGCCCGGGTTCCTGCTGGTCTTCTTCCTGGACAGCGGTTTTCTTCTCCAGCTTGCGCTGCTTCTTCTCTTCCTTCTTCTTGCTCTTGGCTGCCTCTTTGGCGCGTTTTTCAAAGGAATAATTCGGCTTCTTGGCCATGGGGTGTCCTTGTGTGAGGAGTTGAACGTAAACGGCATGCAGGGCGCCGCTAAAGACGTCGAAAAGCTTGGAACGGGGACGCGACCCAGGGGGCGCACGTTTCGCCCGGTCCGCAACACCGCGGCCGGTGGCCGGGCCGCAGGAGACGTGGTGCTAGCCTGCGCGATTCTTGAGCCTAGCTTGAACATTAAAAACTATCATCTGTTGCAAAAGGTGTCCACCGGGATATGCCGGGCGGGCTTCTTCAAGCGGCGAATTGCCCTAAGGCAGGCCCTGCCCGTCAGTCCACATCCTCATCTCGACTCCCGCTCTCTCCGCCGGCGCACTTGCCGGCGGCGTGCTGATCGACATCACCTCTCCAGCACGAGCGTACTGGTCAAGCTGCCGTTCCTCATGAATCCCGGAGGGACTGAAAGGTCCGGGCCGTTCTGGTTTGCCCGGCCTTTTGGGCCAGCGGATATTTGCTGGATTATTTATAACCATTTGTTATCGTGAACACTGAAACATGAAGGGGCGAGGCTGGCCGGTCGCCTTTCAGGCTCTGACTTCAATTGATCGCATGATGTGTCTCTGATTTACACGGGAGTTCCAATGGGCAAGCTGTTTGTTGTTTTTGTTTTTCTTCTCATGGGCAGCAACGCTCTGGCGGCTGAAAACGATTTCCGGTGTCTTCGCTCCGTCGATTCCAAGAATTCCATCAAGCTTCAGTTCGTGTTCGATTCCGAGAAGGATGGCTTCGGCTCCGTGGTCTATCAGAAGGGCGGCAAACCCATTCCCGTGAAGCGGATGACCGAGAAAGAGCTCAAGAGGGGGCCCTCGGGAAGGCCATCCGAGGTTGAGGCGCAATGGCAGGAAACAACCCCGGACGGGTCTGGTGGAACCTACGTCATTGTCAGCCAAGGGGCGCTCATAAGTAAATTCCAATATATTCGGAAAAAAGACGGGAAGGTTTTCGTGTTTGAAGAAGACATGGACGCAACCGGCGAGAATGGCTGCGCCTGGAACACGAAATAACCGGCGGAACTCCCCTCGCAACGATTCGCGACCCCCGGCCCGCCTTCGCCCCGGTGCGGATGCCCATGACCCACGCGCGCGTTCCCCTCGACTTCTTGCGTTTCCCCATTCTTTGTGGGAGGTTTTAAAAGTCCGAGGAGTGCTTTCCCCGCGAGGCAAAGTCGGCGTTGTCACCGTGTCAGCATGCACCATCTTCCTGTCAGGAGAACAAGCTATGAGGTTCGGAGCCGCTTTCGCGTTCGTATTCTCTTTCATGTTCGCCACGTCGTTTGCCTGGGCCGATGGTAAAATTCCATCGATGGTCGGAAAATGGAACGTGGAGTCGAAGGGCGGAATGATGCTCGTTGCGGAAAAGGAATCGAAGGAAACACACTGGTCGCCAGGGCAGAAGGTCCTGAAAGGGCTAATCGAGATTTCAAGCCAGGACGACCGCTTCGTCAAGGGAACCTACACCTCGGAGCGGGGCGCGGAAAAGTTCATCGCCATGATCTCCGCGGACGGCAAGAACATGTACGCCTCCGACACGGACGGCTTCTTCGATTGCAGGATAGTCAACAAGGACACGCTGGAGATCGTCTACCGCCACGTCAAGCCGACCGACAGCGTCGTGGCCATCGGGGTGGCCAAGCGGCAGAAGTAGCCCGCGCGGCGAGTCCACCCGGCTTCGTTGAAAATCAAGGGGCTGTCCGGGCGACGGGCAGCCCCTTTTCGCCGCCCGATACCCCTTGATTGAAACCGAAAAGAGGTTCATTCACCAATTTAGGTGAAATCGTCCCCCCGTGCATCCCAGCGGTGGTGTCCTGGGCCGTGGCCCCTGGCGTCGCGCTTGTCTCCAAGGAGCGGTCTGGTGCGTCTACTTGGCGTCCTGCGGGTTCTCTGCGCTGTCTTCTTCCTTGCCGCCCAGGCCCTGCCCGCGCTCGCGGGCACGCCGGTCAAAGTCGGCGTCTACAATTTCGCCCCGCTGCTCTTTTACGAGGATGGCCAGGCCCAGGGCCTGTTCGTGGACGTGCTCAAGGACGTGGCCGCCAGGGAAGAGTGGGACCTGGAGTTCGTGTTCGGCTCCTGGGCGCAGAACCTGGCGAGGCTCGAGAACGGGGAGATCGACGTCCTGCCCTGCATCGGCTGGTCCCAGGAGCGGGCGGCGAGGCTCGACTACACCCGGGAGTACCTCTTCCTCGACTGGGGCGTGGTCTACCGCCGCAAGGGCGCGCCCATCCAGAACCTCTTCGACCTGGAGGGCAAGCGCGTCTCGGCCCTGGAAGGGAGCGTCTACACATCGGCCCTGGGCAGCCTCGGCGAGCAGTTCGGGATCAAGTTCGCCATCGTGCGCGCCAACGAGTACACGGCCGTGCTGGACCTGCTCTCCAAGGGCGAGGTCGACGCCGCCGTGAGCACCAACGTCTACGGGACGCTCCTCGAGGACAGGTTCAACGTGGAGCGCACCAACATCATCTTCTCCCCGGCCAAGCTGTATTTCGCCGCGCCCAAGGGCGAGCACGCCCGCTACCTCCGGACACTCGACGCGGCCGTGGCCAGGATGAAGCAGGACCAGGATTCGACCTACTTCCGGTCCTACGACCGCTGGGTGGGGCTCACCAAGAAGCAGGGGCTGCCGGGCTGGGCGTTCTGGTCGGGGGTTGGCCTCGCGAGCGCGATCCTGGCGCTGGGCCTGGCAACGCTCGCCCTCCGCGGGGTGGTGCGGCGGCGCACGCAGGACCTCAGGCAGGCCACGGCCTCGCTGGCCGAAAGTGAAAAGCGGTTCCGCTCCGCCTTCGAGCAGGCCGCCGTGGGCATGGCGCACGTGGGCCTGGACGGCCGCTGGCTCATGGTCAACCGCAAGGTGTGCGACATCCTGGGGTACGACGCGGGCGAACTCACCGGCGGGATGACCTTCCAGGACGTGACCCACCCCGACGACCTGGAGGAAGACCTGGACAGCTACGCCAGGCAGCAACAGGGGGCGTATTCCGTCTACTCGATGGAGAAACGCTACGTCCGCAAGGACGGTGCCGTGGTGTGGGTCGACCTCACGGCCTCGCTCATCCGGGACGAGCAGGGCAACGGGCTCTACGCCCTGTCGGTCATGCAGGACGTCTCCGAGCGCAAGCGCGTGGAGAAGGAACTCGAGAGGGCGCGCCACTACATCCGCAACATCATAAACTCCATGCCCTCGGTGGTCATCGGGGTGGACGCCGAGGGCCAGATCACCCTGCTCAACGTGGAGGCGTCCAAGCGCCTGCCCGACCCGGAGAGCACCCCCCTGGGGCTGGCCATGGACAGCGTGTTCCCCGAGTACGCGGCGCGCATGGAGGACATCCGCCGGGCGATACGCGAGCGCAAGCCCCTGCTGCTGGAGCGGCGGCCCGTGGTCGAGCAGGGCGAGGTCCGCTACCAGGACCTGCTCATCTATCCCCTGGTGGCCAACGGCGTGGAGGGCGCGGTGCTGCGCATCGACGACGTCACCGAACGGGTGCGCCTGGCCGAGATGATGGTCCAGAGCGAGAAGATGATGTCAGTGGGCGGATTGGCCGCGGGCATGGCCCACGAGATCAACAACCCGCTGGGGGCCATCCTCCAGTCCTCCCAGGTGGTGCTGCGCTACCTGGACCCGTCGCGCGAGGCCAACAGGAAGGCCGCCGGCGAGGCGGGCTGCGACATGGACGCAGTGTACGCCTTTCTTGAAAAGCGCAACGTGCCGTGGTTTCTGGAGAACATCCGGGAGGCCGGGCTTCGGGCAGCCAGGATCGTCTCCAACATGCTCGAATTCAGCAGGCGCAGCGAGAGCAGCAAGGAGTTCGCCGACCTCGCCGACATCCTGGACAAGAGCCTGGAACTGGTGGCGAGCGACTACGACCTCAAGAAGAAGTACGACTTCCGCCACGTGGAGATCGTGCGCGGATACTCACCCGGAGTCCCTGCCGTGCACTGCTCCCGCACGGAGATCGAGCAGGTGATGCTGAACCTGCTGAAGAACGCCGCCCAGGCCATGGCCACCAAGGACTACGCCCCGGGCGAGCACCCCGTCCTGCGCCTGCGCACGGCGCTCCAGGGCGGCAACGCGGTCATCACCCTGGAGGACAACGGGCCGGGCATGGAGGAAGCCGTGCGCAAGCGGATCTTCGAGCCCTTCTTCACCACCAAGGGCCCCAAGGAGGGCACGGGGCTCGGCCTGTCCGTGTCCTATTTCATCGTCACCACCAACCACGGGGGGAACGTCTCCGTGGAGTCTTCGCCCGGCAAGGGCACGCGCTTCACCATCGAGTTGCCCGTGGGCGGCAGCGGGCGCGAACCCGGGCAGTCCGCCGAAGGTTTGGCGGACTGAAGGCGGAACGGGGGCGTGTCCAGGCGGGACGACGCCCCTAGCCGGTCCTGCCCCTTACGTCCTCGCCGCGCGGTATTCCTTCTCGGGGACCATCTCCAGCCACTGCGCGGTGCTGCCGTCCAACTGCTCCTGGATGGCGATGTGGGTCATGGCGGTGTCGGCCCGCGCGCCGTGCCAATGCTTCTCGTTGGGCTCGATCCAGACCACGTCCCCGGGCCTGATCTCCTCCACGGGGCCGCCCAGGCGCTGCACCAGCCCGCACCCGGACGTGACGATGAGCGCCTGGCCCAGGGGGTGGCGGTGCCAGACCGTGCGGGCTCCCGGCTCGAAGGTGACGCTGGTTGCGGTCACGCGGGCGGGGTCGCGCGCCTCGGGGAGCAGCGGGTCCACGCGCACCGGGCCGGTGTAGCGTTCCGCGAGGCCAACCAGGGAAGCCTGGGACCCGTTTCTTTTGATCTCCATGTCCTGTTTCTCCTTTCGCCTCGTGGCGGGTGGACACGCGTCGCGGTCCGGCCCGAGTATGCAGGGAAAAGAGCCCCGGAAGCAATCGCGCAGTTGGGAAAGCGCGCCGTTCGCGTCCGGCGCGCGGGAGTCCACGGGCGCCTCCGGCCTTGACGGCGGCCTTCCCCGGGAACATCCTGGGCGAAACGCCGGGGCTTCCCCCCGCGAGAGATTCCAGAAAGGGCCAGGTCATGTTCCAGGATATCGATCCCCACAAGCTTACCTACGACCCCACGCGCGGCGGGCCCGGGGAAAAGGACCACGTCCTCTTCCTCAAGGCCGGGCGGGTGCTGCTGGACGCAAGCCAGGGCACGCTGGCCGTCCCCACCTACGGACAGGCGCGCCGCCTTCTCCAGGCCAGGGCGGACAGGCTGATCAACCTGTTCTCGGTGGACGGCGTCACGTTCTACCATTCGCTGGACGAGATCGACGCGTTCAAGCCCTACGCATACGAGAACGCGGGCGCCGTGCGCAGGATGGAGCCGCATCTTCTGGCTTTCGCCACGGCCACCGCGTTTCATTTCGCGCTCTGGTACGCGAACAACAGGTACTGCGGGCAGTGCGCCGCCCCCATGCTGCCCAAGCACGGGGAGCGGGCGCTCCATTGCCCGGGGTGCGGGCTGGTGAAGTACCCGAGGATATCCCCGGCGATCATGGTGGGCATCAGGCACGGCGAGTCCCTGCTGCTGACCAAGTACAACGGCAGGGAATACAAGAATTACGGGCTGATCGCCGGATTCGTGGACCCAGGTGAAACGCCCGAGGCGGCCGTGGAGCGCGAGGTGATGGAAGAGGTCGGCCTGAAGGTCGCCAACGTGCGTTACTACAAGAGCCAGCCCTGGGCCTTTTCCCAGTCGCTCCTGATGGGCTTTTTCGCGGACCTGCGGGGCGACGCGGCCATAACCCTCGACCCGGGGGAGTTGTCCGAGGCGGGATGGCACCAACGGTCGGAGCTCCCGGGCGACGAGCCCCGGTTCAGCCTGACCTGGGACATGATCCTGGCGTTCCGCAACGGCGAGGTGTGAAAAGGGAGCGGCGGGCCGCCCGGCCCCCGCTCCCCGTACGTCCAGGGCTTACATCTTGACGGCGACCAGCGAGGCCGCGCGGACGGCCTTGGCCTTGGCGTTCTCCACGTCGCGGCCCAGGGCCAGGGCCACGCCCATGCGCCGAAGGCCCTTCACCTCGGGCTTGCCGAAGAGGCGGATGGACGTGTCCGGCTCGGCCAGGGCCTCGGGCGCGATCTCGTAGGCGGGCGAGGACGACTCCCCCTCGGCCAGGATCACGCGGGAGGCCGCCGGGCCGTACAGGCGGACGGCGGGCACGGGCAGGCCCAGGATGGCCCGCACGTGCAGGGCGAACTCGGAGAGGTCCTGGGAGATGAGCGTGACCATGCCCGTGTCGTGGGGCCTGGGCGACACCTCGGAGAAGAGCACGGCGTCGCCCTTGACGAAGAGTTCCACCCCGAAGATGCCCCGCCCGCCGAGGGCTCCGGTCACGGCCTCGGCCATGCGCCTGGCCTCGGCCAGGGCCTGGCCGCTCATGGGGTGGGGCTGCCAGGACTCGCGGTAGTCGCCCTTTTCCTGGCGGTGGCCGATGGGCTCGCAGAAGCTCACGCCACCGGCGTGGCGCACGGTCAGAAGCGTGATCTCGTAGTCGAAGTCCACGAACCCCTCCACGATGACCCGCCCGGCCCCGGCCCTCCCGGCGGTCTGGGCGTACTCCCAGCATTCCCCGGCCTGGGCCTCGTCGCGGGCCACGCTCTGGCCTTTGCCCGAGGAGGACATCACCGGCTTGACCACGCAGGGGAAGCCCACCTCGCGGCAGGCGGCCATGAACTCCTCCCTGGTGTCCGCGAAGCGGTAGGGCGAGGTGGCGAGCTTCAACTCCTCGGCGGCCAGGCGGCGGATGCCCTCGCGGTCCATGGTCAGCCGGGCGGCCCTGGCCGTGGGCACCACGGTGAAGCCCTCGGCTTCGAGCTTCAGGAGCTCCTCGGTGGCGATGGCCTCGATCTCGGGCACGATGAAGTGGGGCTTCTCCTCCTCGATGATCCGGCGCAGGGCCTGGGCGTCGAGCATGCTCACCACGTGGGAGCGGTGCGCCACCTGCATGGCTGGCGCGCCGGGGTAGCGGTCCACGGCGATGACCTCGACGCCCAGGCGCTGGGCTTCGATGGCCACCTCCTTGCCGAGCTCGCCGGAGCCCAGGAGCATGAGTCTGGTCGCGGAAGGTGTAAGCGGCGTGCCGATGATCGCCATTGAAGTCTCCTTGTTGGAAAAATGCGTGCGCCCCGAGGATACATGGAAGCGCCCGGGAGGACAATTTCCGCAGGAGGCCGCCTCACGGCGTGGTGCCAACATGGGCGGAAGCGCGCTTTACAACGTGCAATCTCCTCTATAGAACGGAGACAATGCCATCGAAGGAGTGCTTATGAAGCGCCCGGCAATCATCGCCATGTTGTTCGCGGCAAGCGTGCTCGCTTCCGGCGAGGACGTGCTGGCAAAGAAGAAGGACCATTACCCCGGCCCGGACACCGACGGGTTCGTGCCGCCCGGCCAGGCCAAGCCCAAGGGGCCGCCGCCCTGGGCGCCCGCCCACGGGTACAGGGCCAAGCAGCGCTACCGCTACTATCCGTCGCACAACATCTACATGGACCCGGCCTCCGGAGCATACTTCTCCTTCAAGGGAGGCATCTGGAGCAAGGGCGGCCTGCCCGCCGGCCTCGCGCCCGGCAGCCTGGGCCGCTACAAGGAGTTCGACGGCTACCAGGACGAGCCCTGGAAGGACAATCCCTACTCCAGGCCGAGGAAGTAGTCCCCGGCCGCGAAGCCGGGCTCGCGCAGCGGAAAGCGACGCGCCTTGAAATCAAAGTCGAGGGAGAGTGTCGGAAAACCAAATAAGACGTGACCCAAGAAGCCTGAAACAGGAGCGTCCGCCATGAAAAAGCGTGCCGTCTGCCTTCTGTTGTCGATTCTTTTCTCCACCGCCGCAGCGGCCCTGGCCACGGAAGTGAGGATGGTCGGCGACGCCCGCATACACGGCACCTTCTTCACCCAGAGGAACTTCACGGGCTGGAACGCCAGCGCCACGCAGACCGAGGACGCCTTCACCATCTGGCAGCGCTTCCGCCTGCGCACCGACTTCATCGCCCACGAGGGGCTCAAGTTCCGCTTTTCGATTCGCGCCAACAACACCGCCTGGGGCAACAACTACCTCACGGTGGACAACCCGGCCGTCTCCATCCAGGTGTGGCAGGCCTACCTCCAGTTCAAGTGGCCCGGCACCGGGGCCGAGGTCACGGCGGGATACCAGGACTGGGCCCTGCCCGTTTCCTCCACCGGCATCTTCAACACCAACCCCGTGTTCGGCGGTACGCGCTCCGCCGCAATAGTGATCGACATCCCCATCTCGGAGCAGGTCGAGCTCGTCGGCGGGTTCTCCCGGTTCATGGACACCAACCGGGACTTCGACCCCACCACCACCCAGGTGGCGGACGAGATCGACGGCTACTTCCTGACCCTGCCCATCACCCTGGGCGGCTTTTCGGCCACGCCCTGGGGAATGATCGGGGTGGTGGGGCGCGACGCCGACTTCCTCACCGGCGTGGGCCTCTCCAACAGCAGCGTGGGCCAGACCCTGGCCTCCAACCTGCTCTCGGCGGGCACCGTGGTGGCCCCGCTGGGCTTCCGCAACGCCCAGAACCTCTACTGGTGGGCCGGGGCGGCCCTGGCGTGCACGGCCCTCGACCCCTTCAAGTTCTACGCGGACGTGATCTACGGCGAGGGCAACGCCGGCGACAGGGCCAAGAACCGGCGCGGCGGCCTCTTTTTCGACGTGGCCGCCGAGTACACGGGCTTCGACTGGGCCACGCCGCAGCTGGCCTTCTGGTACTCCACGGGCGAGGACGGCTCCACGGTGAACGGCTCGGAGCGCATGCCCATGGTGGTGGGCTACTGGGGCCCGTCCAGCTCGTTTCTGTTCGACAGCAACCAGGCCTACAACCGCAGCGTCATGGGCGTGAACAACGTGGGCAACTGGGGCTTCAGCGCCTCGCTCAACAAGGTGTCCTTCATCAAGGACCTGAGCCACCGCCTGACCTTCACCTACGTTCGCGGCACCAACTCCCCGAGGGGCCTGCGCACGGCCAACGCGCTCACGGGCACGGGCGTGTACGTGCAGATGGGCCGCGACCTGACCACCCAGGAGTACCTGCTGGCCGTCAACTTCGACCACCAGTACGACATCTACGAGAACCTGGCCCTGATCGTGGAGTCCGGCTGGGCCCACGGCTCGTTCCAGAAGTCCGTGTGGGGGCGCAGGCTGTACAGCCAGAGCCTCGAGGGCGACCCGTTCAAGGTGGCCTTCGGCCTGCGCTACCAGTTCTGATTTCAGCCTTCTTGTGCTGAAGGGGAAAGCAGAGGGGGCGCTCCCAGGGAGCGCCCTCTTTTTTTGTTTCCTGAGGCTACTTTATTTTCCTGTTTTGATGCCAACATGATGATTTCATTCGTAGTGGTTAAGGGGGTGACAAAATGTTGCATCATGGGTAAACACTGGTTCGTTTTGGGTAAAAGAAAAGTTTATAGGAATCGATGATCATGTCTGTTGAAGAATTCATCACAAGAATTGGAATCGCGTTGCTGCTCGGGACGGCCATCGGGTTCGAGCGGCAGTGGAGGCAAGGCATGGCCGGGTTGCGCACCAACGCGCTGGTCGCCACGGGAGCGGCCATGTTCGTGGGCCTGTCGCATCTGAACGGCGAGGAGGCGGGCCAGAGCCGCATGGCCGCCCAGGTCGTCTCGGGCATCGGCTTTCTGGGCGCAGGCGTGATCATGCGCGAGGGCCTGAACATCAGGGGCCTGAACACGGCCGCCACGCTGTGGGGGGCGGCCGCCGTGGGCACCCTGGCCGGTTCGGGGGCCGCGCTGTTCGCGGCGTGCGGCGCGGCGGGCATCCTCGCGGTCAACGTCCTGTTGCGGCCCGTGGCCAGGAGGATCAACATGCAGCCCAGGGAGCGTTCCGGGCGCGTCAACCGCTACATGATCTGGGCGGTGTGCGCTTCCGAGAGCGAGCAGTACATCCGGGCGCTTCTGCTCCAGATACTGGGCAACTCCCCGCTCAAGCTGCGCTCCCTGCACAGCGAGGACCAGGCCGACCCCAGCAGGCTCGAAGTGCGCGCGGAGCTCTATTGCGAGGGCTGCTGCGACAGCGTTCTCGAGCAGGCCGTGTCCCGCCTGAGCCTGGAGGCCGTGGTGAGCGCCATCCGCTGGGAGGTCCTCGACTCCGGGGACCCCGCCCTGGAGGAGTGACCCTGTCGCGCCTGCGCCCCGATCGTGCTCCGCGCCCCTGCGCCTGCTGGGCCTCGCCGCCTGGTTCTCCAGGCGTCCGGCTCCGGTCAGCGGGAGCGGCTCGGCGGCGCGCCCGAGGGAAGGGGGACGCCTCGCGGGCTGGTCCGGTACGGTGCGCGCGGGAACGCGTTCCGGCAAAAGGCAGGGATGCTCACCGTTTGAAGGTGATGGTCACGTTTTTGTCGCTTGATGCCGGGGCGCGCTTGGGTCATCCATGACCCCGGGTGTGTTCCCGGGCTGGTCGGGCATGCCGGCGTGCGGCCCGGAACGCGTGGAGCTTCATCAACAGGGAGGGGCGGTGCAGTTTCTGAAATTGCTTCTGGCGTTCGCGCCGTGGTTGGCGTTTCTGGTCATCGCCCAGGGGAGCCTGGCGCGGCTCAAGGCCGGGCTTCTGGTGGCCCTGGGGCTCAGCGTGGTCATGGGCGTGGCCCGGCTGCACAGGGGGATCGTCCTCTGGTCCGGGCTCGCGTTCTTCGCGTTCGCGGCGGTGGCCGTGGCCGGGTTCGAGAACATGTGGGCCGTGGCCTGGATGGGCGTGCTGGCCAACGGCGCGCTGGCCGGGTCCACGTGGCTCACGGTGGCCTTGGGCAGGCCCTTCACCCTGGACTACGCCAGGGAGCACGTGGACCCGTCGCTCTGGGACGACCCGGGCTTCTTGAGGACAAACATGCTGATCACGTCCGCCTGGGGCGCGGTGTTCACGGCCAACGCCCTGCTGGCGCTGGGGAAGAAGGAACATTTCGCCATGGGCGAGTTGGGGTACGAGTTGCTGTCGTACATCCTGCTGGTGGGGGCGGCGTTCTTCTCGACGTGGTACCCGAAGCAGGTGCGGCGGGCGCGGGAGGCCGCGAGAGCGAGGTAGGGCAGGGCGCGCCTCTCCTCATTCGGCCCGGAATTTGCATATCAATTCGAGCCGCCGGGCTCCGCCACTCAGCGCCGACCGCCCGGCCAACCATCCGCGCCCTGCGCGACCGGAGGCCGACCGTGTTCGACTGCACCTTCAAGCATCTCCCAGACCGCGTCTTCACGGGCGCAAGCCCCGCCTACCCCTTCGCGTCCGCGGCCGTGTTCGGCGCGGGCGGGCGCGGGGCCGAGGCCGTCTCGTCCCTGCTGGCGCGCGGGGTGCGCGTGCTGGCCGTCGCCGACAACGACCCCCGCAAGCACGGCGCGCTCTTCGAGGGCCTGCCCGTAATCGCCCCGGCCGCCCTTGCCGCCCTGGGCGTCCCCGTGGTGGTGGCCAGCGTGTACGAGAACGAGATCGGCGCGCAGCTCGCCGGGCTCGGTCTCCCCGGCGTCTACTTCTACCGCCCCGCCGAGGCCGCCCCGGCCTTCGACATCGTGGAGGCCAACGCCGGGCGCATCGCCCAGGCCTACCACGCCCTGGCCGACGAGGACTCGCGCGCCGTGTTCCTCCAGGCGGTCAAGATGCTGACGCCCAAGCACGACGGCCGCGTGAAGGCCTCGGCCTACGCGCAGTACGACCACCCCGAGGTCCGCGCCGAGGCCGGGGACGTGATCCTGGACGTGGGCGGCATGGACGGCGAAACCGCCATCTTCTTCGCCTGCCGCGCGGGCGGGGCCTGCCGCGTCTTCACCTTCGAGCCTTCGCCGCGCCATCGCGAGCGCATCCTCGACCGCGTGCGCCCGCACGCCGGGGCCATCGAGCTCGTGGAGCTGGGCGCGTGGTCCCACGCCTGCACCCTGCGCTTCAACGCGGACTTCTCCGAGCAGAACCCAGGCTGCCACCGCGTGGATGAGGACGGGTCCGACGAGATCAGGGTCACGGACATCGACTCCTTCGTGCGGGGCCGCTGCGAGCGCGTGGACCTGATCAAGATGGACATCGAGGGAGCCGAGCCCCAGGCCCTGGAGGGGGCGCGCGAAACAATCGCGCGGTTCTCGCCCAAGCTCCAGATTTCGGTCTACCACGAGCCCGCTCACCTCTGGGAGATACTGGAGTTCATCCGGGGCGTGGACCCGCGCTACAGGTTCCACATGGGCCACCATTCGTCCATGGCCACCGAGACCATCCTCTACGCGCGCGTCTGACCCCCCGCGCGAGGAAGCCCCCATGCCCACTCCGGCAGAGCGCGACGCGATCATCGAGGCCAGCGCGTTTCGGCGCAACATCTACAACATGATTCCGCACGGGGCGCGGCGCATCCTCGATTTCGGCTGCGGCTCGGGCGCGCTTCTCTTGCGCCTGGCGCGCGACAAGGGCTGCACCGAGCTCTACGGCGTGGAGCTGGACCGCGAGGTCTCCAAGCCCCTGGAGGGCTTCGCCGATAAGCTCTGGCACGCCAACATCGAGAAAAACTTCGCGCCCTTCGAGGACTTCCAGGGCCACTTCGACTTCATCGTGATGCACGACGTGGTGGAGCACCTCTACGACCCCTGGCACACCCTGCCCAGGATACGCTCGCTCCTCTCGGAGAACGGCAGGCTCCTCCTGGCCACCCCGAATTTCCACTACTGGGGCATCCAGCAGGAAGTGCTGGCCGGGCGCTTCCCCTACGGCCCCGGGCTCTGGCACACCGGGCACATCCGCTGGTACACGCCCGCGAGCCTGGTGGAGCTTCTGGTGATCGGCGGGCTGTCCATCGACACGCTCTACCTGGAGATTCCCGAACCGGTGGACCTCTCGCGCTACGCCACGGGCGGGCCCGTGACCTCCTTCACCTTTCCGCCCGAGGAGCACCGCCGGGGCCTCGGCCCCGAGGGCGTGTTCACCGTGGGCTACGGCGGGGACGTCTCGCGCTACTGCCCGGTGTTTTACGCCCACAAGCTCCTGGCGGACTGCGGCCGGGGGACCCTGTACTTCACGCCCGAGCCCGTCACCAACAACTGCCTGAGGCTTCTGGCCATGCGCGAGCGCATCGACAACCCCTACGGGGTCTTCAACCCCCCGCCCATGACCCCGCTGGTGGGAAACTGGGACTAGCAGGCCCTGGACGCGAAAAGGGCGGAGGCGCAAGCGCCCCCGCCCCGTGAAAAGGTCCGCGTTTCCGTCCGGCTACATTCCGGCGGCCTTGACCCAGATCAGCGCGTCCTGGCTCATTGGCTTGCCCGCGGAGAGCACCTGGCCCACGAACACGTTGCCCTCCCACAGGCCGTAGGGCTTGGCCATGGGCACGATCTCGCGGGGCAGGCCCACGGGCTTGTTCCAGATGCCGGGGATGCCGCCCACGTTGAGCACCGTCTTGGTGATCTGCTGCATGTAGGATTTGTCCTCGGGCTCGAAGTAGGGCGCGGGCGCATTTCGTTCAGGCTTTCCTCGTCTGGGCTGGACACCGTGCTGCTCCAAATTTCCCGGCCCGGCGGAGTCGGGTTTCCGGGCGGTCACGGAGGGTCAATTGAGAGGGATTTTCAAGGTCAATTGAGGCGGCCAGGCGGCCGTACTTGATGAGAAGTTCCGTTCCAGCGGGGGGTTGAGCGAAGCGCCCAAGTCTACTAGGGCTCGCAAGAAGCAACGCCGAACAAGGAAGACTCCATGGCCAAGCCAGCACCGAAGAACACCGGACTCGTGTACTCCACGGAACAGGGCAGGATGTGCCCCGGCTGCTCGCGGCCCCTGGAGCGTTGCGCCTGCGCCGGGGCAGGCGCCGCGCCCAGGGGGGACGGGGTGGTGCGCATCGCGCGCCAGACCAAGGGCCGCAAGGGCAAGGGCGTGTGCCTGGTCACGGGGCTGCCCCTTTCGGGGGAGGAGCTCGAGAAGCTGGCCAAGCGGCTCAAGCAGCGCTGCGGCTGCGGCGGGACCGTGAAGGACGGCGTGGTGGAGATCCAGGGTGACCACCGCGAGGCCCTGGCCGCCGAGCTGCGCTCCCTCGGGTACGTGGTGAAGCTCGCGGGAGGGTGAGTTTTTCTCGCGTCCCTCCCTGGCGGGAAGATGCGCCGTGGTGTACGGGTGGATCGGAATCCGGAACCGTCCTTTCCAAACAAGGAGACACCCATGCGCCGTTTCTCCCTCGCCGTCCTTGCCGTCGCGGCACTGCTGCTCGCGGCCGCCTGCTCGGGCCTGAACATGGTCACCCAGGCCGACCTGGAGACCCAGCCCACCACCTTCGCCAAGGTGATCAAGGAACCCAACCCCCTGCTGTACGGGCACTGGCGCAGGCCGCAGCCCGCCGGGATCAACAAGCCCTGGATGTTCAGCTACGCGATGCTGCGCAAGGGCGACAAGATCGCGGTCTACTACTTCTACGACTCGCGCAAGAAGAATTCCTTCAAGGGCTGGGCGGACTTCACCATCGACGGCGACACCCTGGTCTCCGGCGTGGACGGCTCCACGTTCTACGTGGAGGGCGGCGAGGTCTACATGAAGGTGGCCGGGCGCGACACCCCTTATCGTATGGAGAAGGTGGACTAAGCGCCGCGCGCGGCAATCCATACCGGGAAAGGAGGGTTGCCTGCGGGGCCGCCCGGGGGTAGTCTTCGGCCAACGCCAAGTCCTGGGAGGGTGCCATGCCAGTCGTGAAGGCCGTTTGCGTGAGCGAGAGGACCGGGGAGAAGAAGGCCCCGGTGGAGTTCGTGGACCTCGTGGAGGACCTGGGTGTCGCGGGCGACGCCCACGCGGGCACGGGCAGGCAGGTGAGCCTCCTGGACTTCGGCAGCATGGAGGCCGTGCGCCTGCAGCTGCCCACGGTGGGGCCGGGCTCGTTCGCCGAGAATTTGGCCGTGGAAGGGTTGAACGCCCTGGGGCTCGCCCTGGGCAGCAGGGTCGCGGTCGGCTCCGGCGCGGTGCTGGAGATCACCCAGATCGGCAAGAAGTGCCATCACGGGTGCGAGATCAGGCGCATCGTGGGCGACTGCATCATGCCCCGCGAGGGCCTGTTCGCCAGGGTGGTCAGCGGCGGCCGGGTGCGCCCCGGGGACAGCCTGGAGCTCCTGGGTTCGTAGCCGGGCGATCCGTTCGCGCCGTTTGCCTGAAAATGTCCTGGAGGGGTGAGCCGTTGCGCTTTCCCCTCCGGGATTTTTCCTTTTTTTTTCCACCCCGTGCGCTAAAGCGCCGCGCGGACCCTGCCGATAATCAGGGTGTAGCGCAGCACGGTGGAACCATGAACAACGACCCCTCGCACAAGCACGACGCCAACGCCGAAGCCCCCCCGGAGACCGCCGAGGAGAGGGCCAGGCGCGTGGCCGAGATCAAGCGCCGCGTCGCGCAGGGGAGTTACCGCGTGGACAGCCGCGAGATACTCTACAACATGCTGAAGACCGCCCCGTGATCCGCGCCGTCGCCGCCTCCGCTTGACTTTCTTTTCCCCATCCGTTTTAAATGTCGAGAATAACAAGAACGCCGGGCCGCGCGCCCGGGCATTTCCCATGGGGGCGAAAATGCCGCAAGCTTACGTTGACCAGGACGAATGCATCGGCTGCGAATCCTGCGTGCAGATCTGTCCGGCCGTGTTCGAGATGAACGACGAGGGCAAGGCGCAGGTGATCGAAGGTTCCGGCGGTACCGAGGAGTGCATCCAGGAAGCCATGGACACCTGCCCCGTGGAATGCATCCACTGGCAGGACTGACGCCAGGCCCGCCTGGGCGGGGCGTGGTTCGAGGGCCGGTGTCTTCCGGCCGGTGAGGACGGGGCGGGCGCGGGGGCCGGGCGCGCCGCCGGTGGGTCCCTTTGCGGCCCGGAAAAGGGGATGGCGATGAAGCCGCTCGAAAAACAACTGCTGGTGACCATCTCCGAGAACGCGAACGCCTTTTTCGGGCTTCGCTACGTGCATTCGTTCTTCTCCAGGCGAGACCTCGTGCGCCTGACGCTCTTCTACGTCACCCCCCGCAAGGGCGGGGACGGCGAGGACGCGCACACGCCCCCGTTCTGCGCCCCGGGACAGGAGCCCTCCTTCGGCAGCGCCTGCCGCAAGCCGCCCAAGGCCCTGGAGGACGCGCGCAAGTGGCTGGTGGACATGGGCTTCCCGGCCGAGCGCATCGAGCTCAAGTCCGCCCCGGCCAAGCTCGGCACCGTGAAGGATATCGCGGCCGAGGCCGAGCGCGGGCTCTACGACGCCGTGGTCCTGGGCAGGCGCGGCATCTCCTGGTTCGAGGAGCTCTTCGAGGACTCCGTCACCCACCGCCTGCTCTGGGAGTCCATCACCTTCCCCCTCTGGGTCTGCCGCAACCCGGGCAGGCGCAACAAGAACGTGCTTTTGTGCGTGGACGGCTCCGAGGAGGCCCTGCGCATCGCGGACCACGTTGGCTTCGTGCTGCGTGACGAACCCGGGCACTCAGTGACCGTCTTCCACAACCGCGCCGCCGGGCTGCCCGAGGGCCAGCGCATCGAGGACATCATGAAGGAGGCGCTCGGCGTGCTGCGCGGCAACGGCATAGAGGACGAGCGCGTGGACTTCGTGGTCAAGTCCTCGCGCGACCCGGCCGAGCTGATCCTCAAGGAGGCTAGGCAGGGCCAGTACGCGGCCGTGGCCGTGGGCCGCAGCGCGGGCAAGCCCGCGTCGCTGGGCGCGCTCTTCGGCTCGGTCAGCCAGACCCTCCTGCGCAAGCTGGAGGGGGCGGCCCTGTGGATATCGAAGTAGGGCGCTGATTTTTTTCCGCCAGCAGCCGGGGACCGCCTCAAAACGGTCCCCGGCTGCTTTTGGACGCTGCGTTCGCCCAAGGCTTGCGCGTGGCCCGGATAGGCCGTATTCGATCCTCCCTGGCCCTGCGGCAGGGGCCTTTATTTCCGGAAACGAAAAAAACGCGAAGCCTGGCCGGTCCGCGCTGGCGGACCCGGCCCGGGCTTGCGGCTTCGGAGCAGGCGCGATGGCACGCAAGTTTCTCTTCCTGGTGGCCGACGGCATGGGCGGCTGGCCCGGCGAGGCCGGACCGCTCACGGCCATGGAGGCCGCCTCCACCCCCGTGATGGACAAGATGGCCCGCGAGGGCGCGGTGGGCCTGGCCCGCACCATTCCCCGGGGCATGCCCCCCGGGTCCGACGTGGCCAACATGGCCCTGCTGGGCTTCGACCCGGCCACGCACCACACCGGGCGCGGCCCCATCGAGGCCGCGGCCCAGGGCCTCGAGCTGGCCGACGACGACTTGGTCTGGCGCTGCAACCTGGTGAGCGTCACGGAGTACTCCGAGCGCGGGACCATGCTGGACTACTCCTCGGGCCACATCACCAGCGAACTCTCCCGGCCTCTCGTCAAGGCCCTGGACGCCTACTGCGCGCGCTGCTCCGAAGACTTCGCGCCCTTCAAGTTCCACCCGGGCGTGCAGTACCGTCACCTGCTCGTGCAGCGCGGCGGCGCGTCCTCCCCGGAGGCCGCGCTGGCCATAAGCCCGCCCCACGACATCACGGACCGGCCCATCGCCAAGGACATCCAGGCCTTTCGCTCCTCGCCGCTCCTGTGGAGCCTGACGCGCTGCGCCGCTCGCTTCCTGGCCGAGCCGAGCAACGCCACCAAGGCCAATTCCATCTGGCCCTGGGGCCAGGGCAGGGCGCTCAAGCTGCCCGCCTTCGGCATGAAGGGCGCGGTGATCTCCGCCGTGGACCTGATCAAGGGCCTGGGCCGCGCGGCCGGGATGGAGGTGATCGACGTGGAGGGCGCCACCGGGCTTCTGGACACCAACTACGAGGGCAAGGTCCAGGCCGCGATACGTTTTCTCGAGGCGGGTGGCGAATTCGCCTTCGTGCATCTGGAGGGCCCGGACGAATGCGGCCACGGCGGCGACGCGGCGGGCAAGGCCGAGGCGATCTCCCGCTTCGACGCGCGCGTGGCCGCGCCGCTCCTGGAGGCCTTCCCGGACGCGGTGTTCCTGGTCACCTGCGACCACCTGACCCCGGTCTCCAAGCGCACCCACGTGGACGACCCCGTGCCGTTCGCGCTCTGGGGCCGGGGCGTGGAGGCCAACGGCGCGACGGATTTCAGCGAGGCCCAGGCGGCCTCCACCGGCCTTGTGGTCGACCCCGGGCACACGCTGCTCACGTGGGCCCTGGCCCGGGCGGGGATGAAATGATCCGGCCCGGCGACCCCTTTCCGCAGCCCGAAACCTGGTTCAGGCTCTTCGTGTCCTACGGCGAGACCGACGCCATGGGCGTGGTCTATTACGGCAATTACGCCCACTGGTTCGAGCGCGCCCGGGGGCAGTTCCTGCGCGAACGGGGGCTCTCCTACGCGGAAGTGGAGCGGCGCGGGGTGATGCTGCCCGTGCGCGAGATGTCCGTGCGCTACCTCGCCCCGGCCCGCTACGACGAGGAGGTCCTGGTGCGCGCCGGGATAAGCCAGTGGGGCCGCGCCTCCGTGAGCTTCGTCTACCAGGTCTGGGGGCCGCCGGACGGCTCCAGGGCCCTGTGCCTCGGCTCCACCCAGCACGCCTGCGTGGACGCCACGGGCAGGCCCACGGCCGTGCCCGGCTGGCTCAAGGAACTCTGCCTGTCGTGACCCTGGACATCCACACCCACGCCTTCCACCCGAAGATCGCGGACAAGGTCCTTTCGCAGCTGGCGGCCCACTACGGCATCGAGGCCGTGGGCTCGGGCCTCGTGGAGGACCTGCTGGAGCGGCTCGACCGCGCGGGCATCGAGCGGGCGGCGGTGCACTCGGCGGCCACGGCCCCGGCCCAGGTCGTCCCGGCCAACAACTGGGCCATCGAGCTTGCGCGCACCTCGCCCCGGCTCATCCCCTTCGGCACCATCCACCCGGGCTACGCCGATTTCGAGCGCGAGTTCGACAGGCTTTCGCGCGCCGGGGTCAAGGGCATCAAGCTCCACGCCGATTTCCAGGGCTTCCGCCTGGACGACCCGGCGCTCGGCCCCATCCTGGAGGCGGCCAGCGGCCGCTTCGTGGCCCTCTTCCACGTGGGCGACCGCCTGCCGCCCGAGCTCAATCCGTCCTGCCCGGCCAAGCTGGCGGCCATCCGCCGCGAGTTCCCGGGGCTTTCCATCGTGGCCGCGCACCTGGGCGGGTACCTGCACTGGGCCGAGGCCCTGGAGCACCTGGCGGGCACGGACGTCTACCTGGACACGTCCTCCTCCCTGCCGTTCATCGATCCCGGGCTTCTCGGCGCCATCCTGGACCGCCACCCGCCGGAACGCGTGCTCTTCGGCAGCGACTATCCGCTCTTCGACCCGGGCCGGGAGCTCGAGAACCTCACGGGGGCGCTTAGGCTCTCAAGCGCGGCCGTGGAGCGGCTGCTGACGTCGGGGGAGGCGCTCTTCGAGACTGTTTGACATCGAAGGCACGAACCAATAGATGATCGAGCATGACCTCTAGCCTTTTCAAAGCGGGAGAATCCATGCGCGTACTCATCGTCGAAGACGAAATCGCCCACAGAACGTTGCTCGCCGCCTGTTTGCAGGACGCACACCAGGCCGATACGGCAGGCGACGGCGAAGAGGCTGTCGCGCTCTTCAAGAAGGCCCACGCCGACAAGGCTCCCTACAAGCTCATCCTCCTGGACATCGAGATGCCCGTCATGGACGGACAGGCCGCGCTCAAGGCCATCCGCGAGTACGAACGGGGCATGGGCGTCGAACCCGACGCCAAGGTGGCCGTGCTCATGATCTCCGCCCACGACGACCGCATGAACGTCTGGCGGGCCTTCTTCCAGGGGCAGGCCTCGGGCTACCTGGTCAAGCCCGTGGGCCGCGAAAGCCTGCTGGCGACCATCGACGAGCTGAGGATCGGCTGACCCCCCCCATTTGTTTTCGTCTTTTTTGCGCCGCCCTGTTGACGTTGATTCTCAATTGCATTAAATGGGTTCCCGTAAGCTGACGGGCGGTGAGAATCACATGATCCCACTCGACAAATGTCCGCGCGGAACGAAGGTCAAGGTGGCGCGCCTGTGCGAGGACGCCCGGTGCCGGTGCCGCCTGTGCGCCCTGGGGCTGACCCCGGGGGTGGTGGCTGAGGTGTGCGAGTCCGGCGACAGCTGCCGGGTGAGCGTGCGCGGCGGCGAGGTCTGCCTGGGGGCGGGGCTCGCGGGGCGCGTGATGGTCACGCCTGTCTGACAATCCCGAGGAGAGTGCGATGCTTGAGAAGTTCATCGTCGCGGCCCTGGTGATCGGGGCCGGGATCTACCTGTTTCGACGCCTGACCCGCAAGGGCGGGGCCGGCTGCGGCTGCTCCGGCGGCTCGGGAGCCTGCTGCGGCGGGCAGCACGAGATCAAGCCCCTCGGCGGCTGCGGGTGCGGCCGCAAGGGCTGATTTTTTTGACCGCTTAATTGAGAATGAATTTCAAATTCGGAGTTGCAATGGATCACGCACAGTCTCTGCGCCGGCTCAGTGTGGGCCAGAAGGCGCGCATCGCGCGCATCACGGCTGAGGGAGAACTCGGGCGGCGCATCCGCGACATGGGCCTCGTGCCCGGAGCGGACGTGGAGGTCGTGGGCCGGGCCCCCCTCAAGGACCCAGTCGCCCTGCGCCTGAAAGGCTTCACCCTGTCGCTTCGCAACAACGAAGCCGACTTCATTCAGGTTACGCCCCTGGAGGCATGATCGTGACGCGACTCGACACGGAACAGCAGCGCAGGCAGGCCCCGGCCCCGGCCGAACGCAAGGGGCGGGCGGCCTACACCGTGGCCCTGGCGGGCAACCCGAACTCCGGCAAGTCCACGCTCTTCAACGCCCTCACCGGCGCCCGGGCCCACGTGGGCAACTACCCGGGCATCACCGTGGAGAAGAAGTCCGGCGAGGTGCGCGTGGACGACACGACCCTCGAGGTCGTGGACCTGCCCGGCACCTATTCGCTCACGGCCTACTCCGCCGAGGAGCTCGTGGCCCGCGACTTCCTGGTCAACGACCGGCCCCACGCCGTGGTGGCCGTGCTCAACGCCGGAGCCCTGGAGCGAAACCTCTACCTCGCGGTGCAGCTTCTGGAACTGGGCATCCCCATCGTACTGGGGCTGAACATGATGGACGAGGCCCGCAAGATGGGCCTCAAGCTCGACACCAAGCGCCTGGGCGAGCTCCTGGGCTGCCCGGCCGTGGAGCTCGTGGCCCGCGAGGGCCTGGGCGTGGGCGAGGCCACCCGCGCCGCCGCGACCCTGGCCGCCGAGCGCAAGGGCATGTGGAAGCCCCTGGACATCTCCTACGGCCCGGACCTGGACCCCGTGCTCACCGAGATGACCGCCAGGATCATGGCCAAGTCCCTCATGACCGACCGCTACCCGGCCAGGTGGCTGGCGCTCAAGGTCCTGGAGGGCGACGAGCAGATCCTGGAGTTGGCCCGCAAGGCCGACCCCGAGCTGGCCGCCTGGCTGGAGGCCAAGTCCGCCGAGGTGGGCAAGCACCTGCGCACCACCCTGGGCACCTACCCCGAGGCCGTGGTGGCGGACTACCGTTACGGGTTCATCTCCTCGCTGCTCAAGGGCGGCGTGCTCACCCGAGACGACCTGGGCGAGCGCATGGCCGTCTCGGACAAGCTGGACATGGTCCTGACCCACAAGGTCCTCGGCCCCGTGATCATGCTGGCCGTGCTCTACCTGGTCTACCAGGTCACGTTCACCCTGGGGGACTACCCCATGAAGTGGCTGGAGGCCGGCTTCGGCCTGCTCTCCGACACCGTCACGGAGCTCCTGCCCGACGGGCTTCTGCGCTCCATGCTCGTGGACGGCGTCATCGCGGGCGTGGGCGGGGTCATGGGCTTCGTGCCCCTGGTCATGCTGATATTCCTGCTCATCGCCTTCCTCGAGGACTCCGGCTACATGGCGCGCATCGCCTACATGCTGGACCGGGTCTTCCGGATCTTCGGCCTGCACGGCTGCTCCGTGATGCCCTTCATCATCTCCGGCGGCATCGCGGGCGGCTGCGCCGTCCCCGGCGTCATGGCCAGCCGGACTCTGCGCAGCCCCAAGGAGCGCATCGCCACCATCGTCACCGCGCCCTTCATGACCTGCGGGGCCAAGCTGCCCGTGTTCATCCTGCTGGCGGGCGTGTTCTTCCCCGACTCCCAGGCCCAGGCCATGTTCGGCATGACGCTTTTGGGCTGGGCCATGGCGCTCATCGTCTCCCGGATCATGCGCTCCACCGTGGTGCGCGGCGAGTCCACGCCCTTCGTCATGGAGCTGCCCCCCTACCGCCTGCCCACCTGGCGCGGCCTGGCCATCCACACCTGGGAGCGCACCTGGCAGTACATCAAGAAGGCCGGCTCGGTGATCCTGGCCGTGTCCATCGTGGTCTGGGCGGCCATGACCTTCCCGGGCCTGCCCGAGGACCGCGAGGCCGCCTTCGAGGCCCAGAAGGCCGAAATCACGAAGCAGATCGAGGCCCTCGAGGCCGCCAAGCCCGCCGAGGCCCCGGGCGAGGAAGCCAAGCCCGAGGGCGCCGTGGCCAAGGCCGAAGGCGAGGAAGCCCCCGCCGCGGAAGGCGAGCCCTCCGAGCTCGAAGCCCTGAACGCCAAGCTCGAGGACGTCGAGAAGGCCCAGGCAGCCGAGGCGCTGTCCGTCTCCCTGGCCGGGCGCATCGGCACGGCCCTGGAGCCCCTGTCCAAGTGGGCCGGGTTCGACTGGCGCACCAACATCGCCCTCGTGGGCGGGTTCGCGGCCAAGGAAGTGATCATCTCCACCCTGGGCACGGCCTACTCCCTGGGCTCCGTGGAGGCCGAGGAGGCCACCCCCCTGGCGGACATGATCTCGGCCGAGAACTGGCCCCTGGCCACTGGCCTTGCGCTCATGGTCTTCGTCCTGCTGTACGCCCCGTGCTTCCCCACGGTGGTGGCCATCGGCAAGGAGACCGGCTCCTGGAAGTGGTCCGTGTTCGCCGTGACCTTCAACACCGTGCTGGCCTTCGCCCTGGCCGTGGCCATCTACCAGGTGGGCACCAGGCTGTTCTGACAAGAACGCATACGCATCCCCCGACGACTCCCACCCCACAGGACCGCCCGGCTCATGCCGGGCGGTCCTCGTTTTTGCGGCCCGTGGCCGGCCAAGCTGTAACCCTGACCGCCGCCCGGGCCTCTAGAACCGTGCGGGCCGCCCGAACGCGGCCCTGAAAGACGCATTGACAAACTCCGCCCGCTGGCGGAGCCATGCCGAGGAGGCCTTTGCCGGGCGCGCGCGGGGAAACCGCCGCTTCCGGCGGGCGGGCCGACGGGGAGGGGAGAGACCCCCGAAAGCTCGCGTGAACCGGATGAACAGCATCATCAAGCAGCAGGAAGGCCACGCGCAGGACGCCCGGGCCATCGCCATGGTCCTGGACGGCCACGCGGACGCGTTCGCGGTGCTCGTCAGGCGCCACCAGGACTACCTGTTCGGCCTGCTCAAGCGGCACCTTCCGGCCTCGGAAGTGCAGGAGGCGGCCCAGGACGCGTTCGTGAAGGCCTTCGAGAAGCTCTCGCAGCTGCGCGAGCCCTCGTCCTTCCGGGCGTGGCTTTCCTCGCTGGCGCTCAGACGCGCCATACGCTACTGGCGGGAGGTCTCGAACCGCCGCGAGGTGTCCCTGGACGTCACCGGCGAGGACGGCAGCGAGTGGGTCGAGGCCTTGATGAGCGAGGATTCCAGGCAGCGCCACGACGACCATCAGCGCAAGCGGGAGGCCAAGTCCGTGGTGGACTGGCTGCTCGGGCACGTGAAGCCCGAGGACCGCGTGGCGCTCGGCCTCTACTACGCCAAGGAGTTCGAGCTGACCGAGATCGCGGCCATGCTCGGCTGGAGCGTGGAGAAGGTGAAGGTCAGGCTGCACCGCGCCAGGCAGGCCATGGCCAAGATCCTGCGCGACCAGAACCCGGGGGAACGCATATGAACGAGGAAAAATCTTTGACGCTGGTGGACGGGCTCCTGGAGGACGCCTTCGCCCCGAAGGGCGGCGAGGCCCCGCAGGGCTTCGAATGCGGCGTGATGGCCAGGATAGCCGGGCTTCAGCGCGGGGAGTCCTTCTGGGACGTCCTGCGCGCGGTGGCCAGGCCGCTTCTCGTCTCGGGCTGGGCTGCGGCCGCGCTTCTCGGCTTGGTGGCCTGGCGCGGGCTGGACCATGGCCGCGAGGTGGCCATGGCCGCGGTCATGAACGCGGACGCGGTCTCGCGCTGGCTGGCGTTGTGAGGGAAGGCGGCATGAGCAGAAGAAAAGGCCTGCTGATCGCCCTGGCGATCTTCCTCACAGGCGTGGTCGTGGGCGCGCTCGGCCAGGAGGTCTGGCGCATCGCCCAGGGCGGGCCGTTCGGGCGCATCGAGCGCATGGGCCCGGCCGGGTTCATCGTGGAGCAGATGACCCGCGAGCTTGAGCTCAGCGCGGAGCAGCGCGAAAAGATACGGCCCGTGATCGAGGAGATGGTGGCCAGGCTGGGCGAGGCGCGCAAGCCGTTCATGGCCGTGGAGGACGCCCTGATGGACGAATACCAGGGCAGGGTGAGGCAGTACCTCACGCCCGGGCAGGCGGCCAAGCACGAGGCGATCATCGCGCGCATCCGCGAGCACCGGGGCAAGATGATGCCGCCCCCGGGTGGTGGCGGGCTCTTCGGACCGCCGCCTCCGCCGGGGCCGCCGCCCATGTAGGGCAGACTTCTCCCCTGACGGGGCTTGCCGAAAGGCGATGCCCGGTTCCGAGGCCCCCGAGTCCATGCGGGGGCCTTTCGGCGTTTCCTGGGGGGCGATGCGGCCGGGTCGGGAGGGCAATGGCGGCCGGATGGGCTGGCGGCGGTCGAAGAAACCGGCTCCAGCGCTGCGGGCGAGGATTGCGGACGGCGGCTAGCGGGCCTTGCCCCGGCAGTCGGAGCAGACGCCGTAGAGGTACATCTTGTGGCGGGTCAGGGTGAAGCCGTGGCGCGCGGCCACCTCTTCCTGGAGCTTCTCGATGGTCTCGTCCAGGACCTCCACGTTCTTGCCGCAGCGCTCGCAGATCAGGTGGTCGTGGTGGTCGTCGCCGTGCTGGCGCTCGTAGCGGGTCACGCCGTCGCCGAAGTCGACCTCCTTGGCGATGCCCGAGCCGGAGAGCAGCTTCAGGGTGCGGTAGACCGTGGCCTGGCCGATGGTCTTGTAGGTGGCCCTGACCTTCTCGTAGAGCTCCTCGGAGGTGACGTGCCCTTGCTGCTCCAGAAAGACGTCCAGGATGTGCCTGCGCTGGGGCGTCATCTTGAGCTGCTCGCGGGCGGCGTAGTCTGCGAAGGCGACGTAGGGGTCCTGCATCGTGGGCTCTCGTGATTTTTACGGCCAACTATCCGGGATGGCCGTCCGTGTCAAACCCGTGGCCGAGGCGGTTCATACAAGGTTGAAATCCTCGACCACTATATGCCTGGGCGGCACTCCCATTCCCACCAGCTGGGAAGACAATGCTTCGACCATCGGCGTGGGGCCGCACAGAAAGAAAAGGCGGTTCAGCGCTCCGGGGCCGGCGCGCTCCACGGCGTGACGAGCGGTGAACCGCCCTGAATCCGCGCTCAGGTGCAGCTCGTAGAGGTGCCCTTGGCGCTCGAGTTCTTCCAGGGTGCCCAGGGGGCTGGCCGCGACCTCATGGCGGATGTCGTCGTCGAAGCTGGCCTCCCGCGCTTCGCGGCAGACGTAGAAGAGCGCGACGCGCGGGCTCTGCCAGTCGTCGGCGAGTTCGGGGTGAACGCAACGCAGGATGGCGGTGAGCTTCTCGCGGACGACACGCTCCTCGGAGTGCAGGGCAACGTGCCACATGCCGATGAACGACGTGATTCCGATCCCTCCGCCTATGAAGACGCAGTCGCAACGCGCATCAAGGAAGCGGTCGCTGAAGCGCCCGTAGGGGCCGTAGACGTCCACCGGGTCGCCAGGCTCAAGCAGGGAGAGGGTTCTCGTGTGGTCCCCCACCTGCCGGATGCCCAGCTTGAAGGAGCCGTCCGTGCTGAATCCCGAGGCGATGGAGTAGGGATGCGGCTCCGGGGTGATCCCCCGTTTGCGCGCCACGAGGTAGACGAACTGGCTGGGCTTGAAGTCCATGGCCGGGCCGCGCGCGGCAAAGGTAAATTCGCGGATATCGCCCGCCTGCTCCACTTTGGCCACGGTGTAGCGCCACCTGGGACCGAAGCTGCCGTACAGGAAGCGGATGTAAACGAAGGCGGCGCAGGCCGCGCACATCAGCGCGTACATCCAGACGTGCAGGGGCGGGTAGGCCGCCACGTCGGCGTCCACCAGCAGCACGTGGAGCAGGGCCAGGGCAATGGCGGCCCCGAACCACTCGTGGGTGCGCTTCCAGACGTGGTAGGCCAGCTTGCGCCGCACCGTGAGCCAGACCAGCGCGGCCATGAGCGCGAAGAGGACCAGGCCAAGGTTCTTGCCCGCGAGATAAGCGTCGCCACCCGCCGGCTCGAACCACAGGTAGGAGAAAAACGAGGGGAGGTCGGGCAGCCGGTGCGCGGCCAGGAACAGCGGGTGCAAGGCCACGAGGGGGACGATGACCCTGCCCAGGCGCTTATGCACTTGGTAGACCTTGTCCAGCCCGCCGAAGAAGTCCTCGAGAATCACCAACCGCGCGGAGAGGACCACGCACCAGCACATGAGCACCGTGGCGGTGAGCGCGGCGGCCTTGGCCGGGTATTTGTAGAGGTCGTCGAACCAGTCGGCGTACCACCACTTGCACCCCAGCCAGAGGGCAAGGGTGGCCAGTACGCTCAGCCAGACCGGGGCGGTCCGCTGGCTCAGGCGCGATGACGTCAGCATGGGAGTTTGGCGCGCCTCAGAAAAGCGTCAGGCCGAAATCCTTGCCCATGCGCGCGAAATCCTCGGGATGCAGGGCCAGGAAGCGCTCCTCCCAGGCCTGCACGTGCTCGGCCAGCGATTGCAGCAGGGCTGGCTCCACCTGGGGGAAGCGCTGCACGGTCTTCAGGAACTTCTCCCTGCCGAGCGTCATGGCCGTGGTCTCCTGCACGGCGCGCACCGAGAAGAGGCTCTTGCCGCCCATGATGAGCCCGAGCCCCCCCAGGCAGTCGCCCGGGCCGAAGACTTTCACCGCGACCTCCTGCCCGCCGGTGTCGCGCGTCACCTCGGCCTGGCCGCAGACCAGGTAGAAGAAGGCCTCCACGTGGTCGCCCTGACGCAGGAGGTAGTCGCCGGGCTGGAAGGTCTCGGCCACGCTCAGGTAGGCCAGCACCTTGCACACTTCCAGGGGCATGCGTGCGAAGAGCGGCAGCCCGCGCATGACGTCCAGAAAATCGGTGTAGCCGCAGGCCTCAGCCCCGGGCTTTTGTTCCGTGGACGAGCTCATGGAGCATCCCCCCCTTGTCCATCAGCTCCTGGTAGGAGCCGGTTTCGACGATCTGCCCGGCCTTCATGACCGCGACCTTGTCGTAGCCCTTGATGGTGTCCAGCCTGTGCACCACGGCGATCACCGTGGAGCGCCCCTTCCACTTGGAGTCCAGCAGGTTCTGGATGCGCGCCTGCGAGGCATTGTCCAGGGCGGCCGTGGCCTCGTCCAGCAAGAGAAGCGGCGGCTCCTTGAGGAAGGCCCTGGCCAGGGCCACCTTCTGGCGCTGCCCGCCCGAGAGCCGGTCGCCGTGGGTGCCCACCTGGAAGTCCAGGCCCAGCTCCACGATGCGCTCGAGCATGTCCTCCTGGATGAGCAGCATGATGATGGTCTTGTTGACCTTGTCCAGCACCTTGGGGCTTTCGGACTTGAGCTTGCCGAAGAGGATGTTGTCCAGGATGGTCTGGGTGTGGATGTAGTTGTCGCGGCGGTAGAAGGTGACCTTCTCCGGGGAGCGCCCGGCGATGAGCTCCATGAACCTGGCCCGGCCGGAGAGCAGCGTGCGCTCGTCCCGGGGCGAGAGCGAGGCGATGGCGTGGCGGCCCGGGGTGTAGCGCAGGGCCAGCTTGACGAGCATGCCGCGCTCCTGCTCGCCCAGCCCGTCCATGCCCTCGCCCGCGCGCTCCAGGCGCTCCGCCAGGGGGGAGAAGGCCTCGAACTCCTCGGGCAGCATGGGGGTCTGCTCGAAGAAGGAAGCGTCGGCCGAGGGCACGTTCTTCAGGATGTCCACCGTGCGCACCGCCAGCTCGCGCCCCAGGTCCAAGAGGATCGTGTCCAGCCCGGCCTCCCGGAGGAAGGCCTGGAACTCCGGGTTGGCGTGCAGATTCTCGGGCAGGAAGGCCTCGTCGTTGGGGTTGCCGAAGACGATGTTGGCGGCCACCGAGGAGTAGAGCAGGTAGCGGCCCTCGTCGAAGAACTCCACGAGCCCGGCCAGCTCGGCCGCGTGCCCGGCGTAGTAGGCCTCGCGGATGGCGATGACCTTCTGCACCAGGTGCTCCTTCTTGCCCTTGCGGAACACGGTGTTCAGCCCGAAGCGCAGGACGTCCAGGAAGAGCCCCACCTGCTGGGTGACCTCGATGAGCCTGTCCAGGCTCGGCTCGTTGGCCTCGCGGTCCAGGCCCTTGGCCACCAGCCGGGCGTTGACCGAGTAGAGCAGGTTCTCCTTGATGGAGCCCTCGAAGATGAAGGGGTGCTGCGGCACGAAGCCCATGTTCTCGGCCAGGTCGGACTTGGCCATGGTGGCGATCTCGTGCCCGGCCAGCTGGCACTGGCCCGAGGAGTAGCGGTAGATCTGCGCGATGCACAGGGCCAGGGTGGACTTGCCCGAGCCGGAGAAGCCCACCAGGGCCAGGTGCTGGCCCGGCTCCACGGACACGGACACGCCCTTCAGGAGCTTGATGCCGCCCTGGGCCTCCATGACCAGGTCCTTCACGTCGATCTTGCCGGGCAGGGCCAGCGGCGGGCGCTCCTCGGCGGGCTCGAGCGTGAACTCGCAGTCCTCGGCGAAGTACTCCATGACCCGGTTGTAGCTGACCTTGGCGTCCTGCCAACTCTGGTAGAAGTCCATGAGCTCCTTCCAGGGGTCGTAGAGCTTCTCGTTGGCCGAGAGGAAGGCCACCAGCGCGCCCAGGTCGAACCGGCCGTTGATGGCCAGCCAGCCGCCCACCAGGAAGAGCACGAACGGCCCCAGGGACTGGAAGAAGTTGTTGGAGTTCTTGATGGCGAACTTCCACAGGTTCCAGCGCACGCGCACCTTGAACTGCTTGTCCGTGATGGCCCCGAAGCGGCCGTTCTCGAGCTTGAAGGAGGCGTTGCCGTGGATCTCGTGGATGCCCGAGACCGCCTCCCCGATCATGGTGGACATCTTGCGGCCCGTGTCCACGCGCTCGCGGTTGGCGTCGTTGGAGCGCTTCTGCATCATGGGCACGAAGATGAGCGCCAGCGGGTAGAGGACCATGGAGAGCCCGGCCAGCATGGGGTTCAGGTAGAAGAGGTAGCCCGCGAAGGCCACCAGCGTCAGGATGTTGGTCACGGGCACGGCGATGGCCTGGCCGATGAAGTCGCCCGCGTTGGCCACCTCGGTCATGAGCGAGGACACGATCATGCCCGGGCTGGCCTTGCGGAAGAACCCGATGGGCAGGGTGAGGATGTGCGCGTAGAGCTTCTTGCGCATGTCGGCCAGGGCTTCCTGGCCGATGTAGGTCTGCAGCGAGTTGATGGCGAACTTGAGGCCCGAGGCCGAGACCACGGCGGCGAGGTAATAGCCGCAGTACATGAGCAGGAGGTCCACCTTGCGTTCGCCGATGGCCTCGTTGATGATCTTCTTCTGCATCTCCAGCGGGAACACGCGCACGGACACGGTGACCACGATGACGGCCAGCAGCATGAGCTGGAGCTTCATGTTGCTGGTGAGCACCCAGGAGAACAGGGTGCGTTCGTAGAGCCTGTCCGGAAGCTTCGGTCGTAAGCGCATGTAGCCGGCCTTTCGATGCGGTTTGGTTTTTGATGCACGCAATCGGCAAGGATGGCAACATGATCGCGCCTCGAAACAGCCCGTGCGCCCTTGACTTCCGCCTCCGCGCCTGCAACATCGCCATATGCGCCTGCACGTCTCCCTGCGGCTTCGGATATACTTGGTGCTGGGCCTGCTCATGACCGTCACCGTGGGCGGCGGCGGGTTCATGCTCTGGTACGGCACCAGGCTCCAGACCTTCTTCTCCGGCATCTTCGAGCGCCAGGTGCACGCCCTGGACGCGGCCATGCGCCTGGAGAGCACGCTCGCGGCCCAGCGCGGCTTTTTGACCTACTATTCCCTCGACTTCGACCCCATCTGGCTAAAGCGCCTTTCGGAGCAGCAGGCCGCGTTCGAGCGCGAGCTGGCCAAGGTGCGCTCCTTCGTGGGCGAGGAGCAGACCCGCGTGCTGCTGAACGACATCGAGTCGGGCTTCTTGCGCCTCACGGTGGAGCGCGAGCGCGTGGTGGAGCTCCTGGGCGCGGGCGACCGGGCCGGGGCCGCCGCCATCCAGGCCGGGGCGCGCAAGCGCTTCGACGGGCTGATCACCCAGTGCGAGCTGTTCCTGGACGCGCTCCAGTCGGGCCTGGAGCGCGACCGCGAGGAGGGCATCGGGCGCATGCGCCTGGTCAACGGCATGGCCCTGGCCTTCCTGCCCTTCACGCTGATCCTGGGGCTCATCATGGCCCTGGTGCTCTCGCGCCAGATACTCGGCCCCATCCGCAGGCTGGCCATGGGCGAGGACGTTCCCGTGGGTCCGGACGAGGTGGCGGCGCTGGAGAACCGCATGCACGGGCTTCTGGAGCGCGCGCTCCAGGCCCGGGCCAAGCTGGAGAAAAGCCAGGCCACGCTCATGGCCGCCGAGCGCCTGGCCTCGGTGGGCAAGATGGCCGCGGGCGTGGCCCACTCCATCCGCAACCCGCTCACGTCCGTGAAGATGCGCCTTTTCTCGCTGCAACGCTCCCTGGAGATGAACGAGAACCAGCACGAGGACTTCGAGGTCATCGCCCAGGAGATCAAGCACCTGGACCTGATCATCCAGAACTTCCTGGAGTACGCCAGGCCCCCCAAGCTCTCCCTGGCCCGCGTGAGCCCGTCCTCGGTCACGGACCAGGCCGTGAACCTGCTCAGGATGCGCCTGGACTCCCAGCGCGTGGGCGTCACCGTGGAGCGCGAGGACATGATCCGCCCCATCCTCATCGACGCCGAGCAGCTCAAGGAGGTGCTGGTGAACCTCCTGGTCAACGCCATGGAGGCCATGGACGGGCCCGGGCGCGTGGTCATCGCCGAGCACGAGGGCTTCATCGAACCCAAGGGCCGCGTGGCCGTGATCTCCGTGGCCGACTCCGGCCCGGGCGTGCCCGAGGAGGAGCGCGAGCGCGTGTTCGAGCCCTTCCACACCACCAAGGAGGAGGGCACGGGCCTGGGCCTGCCCATTGCCCGGCGCATCGTGGCCGAGCACGGCGGCACCCTGACCCTGACCCAGGCCAAGGGCGGCGGGGCCAAGTTCACCATCACCCTGCCCTTCGATTCGGAAGCCCAGGGAGGAGCCAGGTGGCAATGACCCCCATGTTCCCCGCGAGCGCAGCGGAGGCCCGCCCATGGGCGTGATCCTCATCGTCGACGACGACCCGGGCCTGCGCCTGAGCTTCGCCAAGCTTTTGGAGATGGAGGGCCACACGGCCCTGCTCGCGGCCTCGGGCGAGGAGGGCATCGAGCGCCTCAAGGCCGACGCGCCCGACGTGGTGGTCATGGACGTGCGCATGCCGGGCATGACCGGCCTGGAGGCGCTCTCGCGCATGAAGGCCCTCTCCCCGGGCGTGCCCGTGATCATCATGACCGCCTATGGGAACACGGACACGGCCATCGAGGCCGTGAACAAGGGCGCGTTCGACTACATCCTCAAGCCCTTCGACATCCCCGAGATGCTCTCGCTCATCGGCCAGGCCCTGGACGCCACGCGCCCGGCGCGCGGGGCCAAGGTCCCCGACCCCGGCGCGGACGAGCCCCACGTGTCGCTCGTTGGCCAGAGCCGGGCCATGCGCGAGGTCTACAAGCAGCTCGGGCGCGTGGCCGCCACGGACGCCACGGTGCTCGTGCAGGGCGAGTCCGGCACGGGCAAGGAGCTGGCTGCGCGCGCCATCTGGAGCTACTCCGCGCGCAAGAACCGGCCGCTGGTGGTGGTCAACTGCGTGGCCATCCCGGAATCGCTCCTGGAAAGCGAGCTCTTCGGCCACGAAAAGGGCGCCTTCACGGGCGCGTCCCAGCGCAGGGCGGGCAAGATCGAGCAGGCCCAGGGCGGAACGGTCTTTCTGGACGAGATCGGCGACATGCCCCTGCCCATCCAGGCCAAGCTCCTGCGGCTTCTCCAGGAGAAGCAGATCGAGCGCCTGGGCGGCAAGGGCCCCATCCCCGTGGACGTGCGCATCATCGCGGCCACCAACCGCGACCTGGAAACGGCCATGGCCGACGGCCGCTTTCGTGAGGACCTCTACTACCGCCTCCAGGTGGTGCGCATCGTGCTGCCGCCCCTGCGCGAGCGCAAGGAGGACCTGCCCCAACTGGCCGAGCACTTCCTCTCCCTGCACGCCAGGGAGATGAACGTGCCCTCGCCGGGCATCACGCCCCAGGGCCTCTCCGCTCTGGACGGGCACGAGTGGCCGGGCAACGTGCGCGAACTCTCCAACGTGATGCAGAAGACGCTCATCTTCTCGCGCGGGCTGGCCATCACCGACGCGGACGTGCGCGCGGCCATAGCCGGGCGCGCCCCCGAGCCCTCGCCCGAGAGCGCGGGCAGCGTCGAGGAGTACGTGCGCCAGGCCGTGGCCGCCGGAGGCCCGGACCTGTTCGCGCGCCTCACCGGAACCTTCGACGCCATGGTGGTGGCCGAGGCCCTGCGCGTCACGGGCGGCAACAGGACCCAGGCCGCCAGGCTTCTGGGGCTCTCGCGCCCGACGCTGCTCGCCAAGATGGAGCGCCTGGGGCTCTCGGTGGAGGCCCAGGTGAAGATCGGGGAGACCCTGTCCTGAGCGCCCGCCCGTGCGGACGCAATGGCTGAACGCGCCTGACCGGTGAAGGGCCGGGGGGCATCGCCACGGGAGGCCGTCATGGAAGCAGCCCGGATCGTGCGCACGTCCTGCCGTGGGTGCCACGGCGTCTGCCAGGTGCTCGTCCACCTGGACGGCCAGGGCAGGGTGGTCAAGGTCGCCGGAGACCCCGAAAGCCCCACCAGCAGGGGCTTCATCTGCCCAAAAGGCGCTCACGCGGCCGAGACGCTTTACCACCCCGACCGGGTGACCACGCCGCTCAGGCGTGTGGGCGCGCGCGGGCAGGGCCGCTTCGAGCCCGTGTCCTGGCCCGAGGCCATTGACCTGATGGCCGAGACCTTCCAGCGGGTGCGCGCCGAATCCGGCCCCGAATACCTGGCGCTCTGCCAGGGCACGGGCAGGCCCTACACCGAGTTCACCGGACGCTTCATCCACGCCCTGGGCTCGCCCAACTTCGTCTCCCCCGGCCACAACTGCTTCCTGCCCCGCAACATCGCCTCGGCCCTGACCGTGGGCTGGCTGCCCATCCCGGACGTCTACGGCGCAGGCGGCCAGTCCCCTGGCTGCGTGCTGGTCTTCGGGGGCAACTCCATGGAGACCGGCGCGGCCGACGGCATGTGCGGGGCCATGGTCAAGCGGGCCATGCGCGAGGCCAAAAAGGTCATCGTGGCCGACCCCAGGACCACGGCCACGGCCCGCGCGGCGGACATCCACCTGCGCTTGCGCCCGGGCACGGAGTGCGCCCTGGCCCTGGCCCTCATCCACGTGCTCATCGAGGAAAACCTTCACGACGCGGCCTTCGTCCGGGACCACTGCAACGGCTTTCCCGAGCTTCAGGCCCACGTGAAGCCCTTCGGCCCGGATTGGGCCGCGCCCATCACCCGCGTCCCTGCCGCGAACATCCGCGCCGCCGCCCGCGAGCTCGTGGCCAACGGCCCCGCCGTGGTGCTCTGGGGCAACGGCATCGACACCAGCGTGAACGCCTTCCAGACCGGGCGGGCGCTTCTCATCCTCATGGCGATCACCGGCAGCCTGGACGTGCCCGGGGGCATGGTGCGCTGGGTGCCGCCCGCCGGGGTGCGCTGCAAGTCGCCCCAGGAGAACAAGGCCCAGCTGGGCATGCAGTTCCTCTCGCCGCAGCAGAAGGCCCGGATGATCGGGGCGGGCAAGTTCCCCTTCTGCCCCGGCTGCCACCAGCCCACCTTCTGGGACGCCTGCGTCTCGGGCGACCCCTACCGCCCGCGCGCGGTCTGGCTGGTGGGCACCAACCCCATGCTCACGGCCACGCGCGGGGACACCATAGAGAAAGCCCTGCGCGAACACATCGAGTTCACCGTGGCCTCGGACTTCTTCCTGACCCCCACCGCCAGCCTGTGCGACCTGGTGCTCCCGGCAGCCCACTGGCTGGAGCAGGACGACGTGGTCTATTTCCACAAGGTCTGGTGCGTGCTGGCCCGCCGCAAGGTGGCCCAGGTGGGTGAGGCCCGCGACGACCGCGAGGTGATGCTCGAGCTGGCCGGCCGCCTGGGCCTGCACGCGGCCTTCCCCTGGAAGGACTGGGACGCCTACCTGGCCTGGCTGCTGGAACCCTCGGGCCTCACCTTCGAGCAGTTCGCCGAGAAGGGCGTCCTCCTCGGCGAGATGCGCTACCGCAAGCACGAGACCGAAGGCTTTCCCGCGCCCGGCGGCAAGGTGGACCTGGCGAGCCGGGTCATGGCCGGGGCCGGGCGGCCGCCGCTTCCGGTCTACGTGGAGCCGCCGCTTTCGCCCGTGTCGTCCCCCGAAATCGCCAGGGACCATCCCCTCATCCTCATGACCGGCTGCAAGGTGCTGCCGTTCTTCCACTCCGAGGGCCGCCAGATCGAGCACCTGCGCCGCCTTAGGCCCCACCCCCTGGTGGCGGTGCATCCGGTGACGGCGGCCGCTCTCGGCCTTTCGGAAGGGGCCGCCGCATACGTCGTCACGCCCCACGGCCGCGCCCGCTTCCTGGTGGCGCTGGACGACGGGCTCGACCCGGACGTGGTCAGCGCGGACCACGGCTGGTGGTTCCCGGAGCGCGGCGGCCTGGACCCGAGCTGGAGGGAGAGCAACGCCAACCTGCTCTTCGGCCACGAGCATTTCGACCCCGACTGCGGCGCGGAGCCGCTCAAGTGCGGCCTGTGCAGGCTGGAAAAAGCCTGAGCGCAGGCACTTGGTTCTTACAACAGGAGGGAGTGATGACCGACGAACGCCTCTCGCGATTCCTGGAAGCCCTGGGCTACGACGGCGAGCCCTACGGCATGTTCTACACGGACCAGGAGCCCGTCGAGGGCTACGCGCCCAAGCCCGGGCAGCCCGTATCCATAGAGCTCGAACAGGCCGGGCGCATGGACTGGGGCCAGGTCTGGGGCACGTTCTCCTGCGTCATGGGCATGCTCCGCCTGGCCAGGCGCAAGAACACGGCCGCCTACTTCGAGGCCGCCCGCTACGGCTGCCTGGGCGGCTCGTTCTACCTGGGCTTCCACCAGCCGCAGCTCGAATTCATCGTGCACTACGTGTCCACGGGCATCCCCGGCACCCAGGTGCACGGGGAGCGCTACCTGCGCTCGCCCGAGGTGGTGCGCCGCCTGTTCACCGAGATCGCGCCCCGGCCCGCGCCGAAGCGCTTCTGCGTGTTCAAGCCCGTGAGCCGGTTCGGCCCGGGCGAAACCCCGGAGACCGTCACCTTCTTCGGCCGCCCCGAGATGCTCTCCGGCCTGGGCTTTTTGGCCAGCTTCGTCACGGACGACTTCGAGGCCGTGATGTCGCCCTTCGGGGCGGGCTGCTCCAGCATGACCACCTGGCCGCTGCACTATCTCTCGCAGGGCAGGCTCAAGGCCGTGCTCGGCGGGTTCGACCCGTCCGAGCGCAAATACCTGGACACGGACGAGATGACCCTGGCCGTGCCGTTCGAGATGTTCGAGCGTTTCCTGGACAAGTGGCCTGAATCGTACCTGACCACGGACACCTGGGAGGGGATCAGGAAGAAGATCGCGCGCAGCCGCGAGGCCTGGAGCAAGGGAGAATAAGCAACTGGAGAGGGCGCCGCGCTCTCCAGACCTCTCCCGCCAGGGGGATGATCCCCCTGGACCCTCAATTGCTTCGCGTCTTTCACCGTGTCTAATCGAAGCCCCTCTGATCCGCGCATGCGCGGATCAGAGGGGCTTCGAATTGAGTGATTATTGTCACCCTCGCCGCTTGCGGCGACGGCGGTCCGCCGGGATGAGCGCCGCCTTGGTCGCGTTCCCGGCGGCATCTCCCGCTCCCCTGTCCTGCCTGCCGGTGAAGCCCGCGAAGCTATCGCCGGGGTCCGGGGGCAGGCATCTGCCCCCGGCGGGTGCAGGGCAGCGCCCTGCCGGGTTCCAGGGCGGAGCCCAGGCCTAGCCTACTTGGCCTGGTTGACGCGCTTGACGATCTCGTCGGTGATGTCCAGCGAAGGGTCGAGGTAGAGGTAGAGCCCGCGTTCCTGCACGCCGGTGAGCCCCTTTTCCTGGCCGTAGGCGCGGATGGCCGCGCTGACCTTCTCGGCCACGGGCTTGAGGCGCTTTTCTTCCTCGGCTGCCAGGTCCTTGCGGAACTGGGCCTCGTCCTGGGCGAACTTCTTGACCTTGTTTTCAAGCTCCGTCTTCTGCGGGCCCTTATCCAGGGCTTTGGTGCCCGGCTGGCCGCTCAGGGCGTCGATTTCCTTCTTGAGCGCGGCCATGGACTCCTGCCTGGGGGCGAAGGCGGCCCGGATCTCGGCCACGGCCTTGGCTCCCTCGTCGCATTTGACGAGCACTTCGCGGGTGTTCACGGCCGCGATCTTCTGGGCGTGGCAGGGGATGGCGGCGAGGGTGGCCGCAACCAGCAGAACGGCGAAAAGGGCGTGTTTCATGACTGCTCCTGGTCCTTGGGATGTTTAATCACCCTGGACCGGAGCGGCGCGCGCGTCAATGGGGGCTGCTGGAAGAGCCCGGGAGGATATCGGGAGGGGTTTTGCCCCTCCCGGCCTGTTTCTGGGTTCAGGCGAGGGCCTTGGGCGCCCCTGCGGAGGCGTCGGTCATGGAGCGGATGACCTCGCGCAGTTCGGAGGCCACCTCGGCCACGTCCCTGGAGGTCCCGGCCAGTTCGCCCATGGCCTGGGCCGTGTCCGAGGCGATCACGCGCACGGCGTCCACTGCCTGGGTGATCTCCTCGGAGGCCGCGGACTGCTCCTCTGCGGCGGTGGCGATGGCCCGGACCATGTCCGCCGTGCTCACGGACACCGCGACGATGCTCTCCAGGGCGTCCCCGGCGTCCTTGACCAGGCGCGCGCCCAGTTCCACGCCGTCGCCCGCCTCGGCCATGAGCCCGATGTTGGCCCTGGCCGAGTCCTGGATGCCGCTGATGGCCGCGTGCACGTCGCGGGTGGCGGCCATGGTTTTTTCGGCGAGCTTGCGCACCTCGTCGGCCACCACGGCGAAGCCTCGCCCGGCCTCGCCCGCGCGGGCGGCCTCGATGGCGGCGTTGAGCGCCAGGAGGTTGGTCTGGTCGGCGATGTCGGTGATGATGTCCATGATCCCGCCCACGGCCTGGGCCTGCTCGCCCAGTCTGGCCAGGCTGTCGGCCATGTTCCTGGCCTGCTCGCGCACGTTCATGATGGCCTCCACGGAGCGCTGGGCCACTTCCTGGCCGCTCAGGGCGTTCTGGCGGGTCATGTCGGCGTTTCGCGCCGCGTTCGAGGCGTTACGGGCCACCTCCAGCACGGAGGCGTTCATCTGCTCCACGGCCACGGCCGTTTCCTGGATGCGGTTGCGCTGGTGGCTCGTGCCCTGGCTGGTCTCGTCGATGCGCGTGAGCAGCTGCTCGGAGGCCCCGGCCAGGTGCCTGGCGATGCCGTCGGCCTGCCCGGCGGCCTGGGCGATGACCGCGTTCTGCTCCTCGATGAGGCGCTGCTGGTCGCGGCGCTGGGTCACGTCGCGCCAGAAGGTGATGGAGCCCAGGAGCACGCCGTCCATGTCGAAGAAGGGCGTGGTGTTGATGGCCACCATGCGTCGGGTGCCCTTGGGCGATATCCACTCGATCTCGGCGGTCATGGCCTGCCTGGCCTTGATGGCCTTGTCCGAGAGGGTCTCGCGGTTCTCGTCGTTCCAGAAGAACTTGCCCGAGCGCAGGCCCTTGTAGCTCATGGGCTCGCCGGTCTTTTCGAGCAGCTCACACATGAGCGCGTTGGTCCAGAGGATGTTGAAGTCGGGGCCGACGATGCCGCAGGGCACGGGGATGCCCGCGAGCACGCCCTCGGAGAAGCCGAGCTTGTCCTTGAGTTGTCCGACCATGGTGCCGATGTCGCCCGCGAGCATGGAGAGTTCGTCCGAGCCTTCGGCGTCGAAGCGCACGTTGAAGTCGCCCGAGGCCACCTGCTCGCTGCCCTTGGCCAGGGCCTTGATCCTGCGGATGAAGAGCGCCCGCACCGCCCAGACCGACGCGCCGATGAGCAGCGCCACCCCGGCGAGGCCCACGGTCCCGGCGGTGAAGAGCTGCGAGGTCATGGCGCTCCAGGCGCCGGTGACGTCCGAGAGCAGGATCATCTGCCCGATGATCGGCTCGGAACCGCCATGACAGTGGTGGCATTTGGGCTGGTTGGGGATGGAGATCACCCGGGCCAGGATCTTCTTGCCGTCCAGGTCCACGAAGGCGGATTCGCGGATGTTCTGCTTGAGGCCGCGCCTGTGCAGTTCGGCCAGGGCGTCGCTCTTCAGCACGGAGGCGAAGTCCTTGCGCACGGCCGAGGGGTCGGTGCTGTAGGTGACGTTGCCCGTGTAGGCGGTCATGTAGGCGGAGAGGTCCTTGAACTTCTCGCGGATGGCCGCGAATTCGGCGATGGTGCCCTTGTTGTCGCCCACGATCATGGGCTTCTCGATGCCCATGTAGGCCAGGTCCGCCTCGGTCTCGGCGGCGTGGCGGATGAGCTGCGAGGTGAGCTTGCTTGTGCCCACGGCCTCGAAGACCATGATGCAGGCGATCACCGCCAGGGAGATGGCGGCGATGACCACGGTGACCTTCACGTTCAGCGAGCGTGCTGCTTTCATGGCGGGGTCCTAGTGCGCTCCGGAGAAAAGGAGCGGCTTGAAGCGGAAGTCCTCGACGCGCTGCGGATTGTGGCATTGCGTGCAGGTCTGCGTGGCGGGGCGGCGCGTGACGAGCTTGGGGTCGCCGGAGGCGGCGTGTTCGGAGCCGGGGCCGTGGCAGGTCTCGCAACCCACGTCGGCCAGCTGCGGGGTGGACTCGATGCTCACGAAGCCGCCCGGCTTGCCGTAGCCCGTGGTGTGGCACTCGTAGCACTGCTTGAGCTCGTTTTCCTTGAGCTTGGGCTTCATGATGGCCACGGACTGCCAGGAATGGGCCTTCTTGGAGTATTTGGAGAAGTTGGCGTGCTGTTGCTCATGGCACTGCGCACAGGCTTTGGAGCCGATGTAGGAGCGCTCGCCAGCGGCGTTTCCGGGATCAGGAAAACAAATGAGGACACAACAAAAGCCGAACAGCAAAAGAATCTGTCCCATGATCACCCCCGAAATACTGTCACCCAGGGCCGGATTGCTACGGTGGTACGAAATTGTCAAGGTTTGTCGGGCAAATCGCCCCCAAACTTCCGGGTGGGGCGGCGCCGCCGGGCCTCGGCGCGCTTTCCCGGCCCGTTGCCCCGTCTTGAGGCTTTTCAGGCGCGCAGGCCCGGGCTATACTTTCGGCCCTCGATCAGAGACGGAGGTGTCGGATGACCACAGAGAGGCTCGATCTCTTCGCAATGAGCAAGGCCGAATTCGCGGCCTCGGCCAGGCCCAGGCTCGTCACGGTTGACGCGGGCTGGTTTCTCTGCGTGGACGGCCTGGGCCACCCCGGGGGGGACAGGCACGCGGCGGCCCGCGAGGCCCTCTCCGCCGTGGCGAGGTCCCTGCGCGAGGCCAGCAAGGCAGCCGGGCGGGACTACGCCGTGCCCCGGTTCGAGTGCCTGTGGAGCCTGGAGCCGGGCTATTTCGAGTTCGACAAGGCCCCGCACTCGGCCTGGAACTGGACGCTTCTTCTGCGCACGCCCGACTTCATCGGCGAGCGCGACCTGGACAAGGCCGTGGCCGGACTCCTGGACCGGGGCGCGGGCGACGCGGTCCGGCGCGTCGAGCTCATGGGCTTCGAGGAGGGCCGGTGCGTGCAGTCGCTCTGCGTGGGCCCCTTCGGCAAGGACGGCCCCGAGGTGCTGGCCCTGCGCGCCTTCGCGGAGAAAAAGGGCCTGACCGTGGTGGGGCGGCTCCACGAGATAGAGGCCTCGGACTCCAGGCGCACCCCTGCGGAGCGGTTCAAGACCATCATCCGCCTGCCCGTGATCTGATCGCGGGCAGGAAGGCGACAATCTTCTTTTACCGGGTGTAAAAAAACTGGACACCCCGGGCCGGACGCCACATGGCGTCCGGCTTTTTTTATTTATTCATTCCGGCATGTTGGGTTGTTGCTCTTTCGGCACGGGCTTTGCCTTTGCCAGGTATGGCATCGGCTGCTCCAGCATCTCCCACCGTGATCCTGACGGATCGCAACCGGCACGTCCGGGAACTCCTGGCCAGGGAGTTCGCCAGGGCGGGATTCGAGGTGAGGTGCTTCGGGCTGGGCAGGGAGGCTGCCTGCCTGGCCGAGCGCGAAGGCGACGTGCTGGTCGTGGACGGGGACCTCCCGGACATGGACGCGACCAGCGTAGTGCGCAAGGTCAGGCTGTCGAGGCCGCGCATCCCGGTGGCGGTGCACGGCCACGACAGGGAGGAAGCCGGGGAGAGCCTGGCCGATGCCCTGGTTTTCTTCGTCCCCAAGGCTGACGACCCGGCGCTGCTCGTGGGCCGGGTGCTGGAGGTCCTCGGGGCGGCGTCCGGCTCCCTGGGGGGGGCGGACCGGAATTCATAGGCAAGGGCGGACGCCAGGCCGGGCGTTCGAGGCGAAACAGAGGGGTGTCAACCAACCCGGAAACGGAGGTGCGGCGGATGCGATTCTTCAGAGAAGTATACGAATTCATGATGGTAGCGACCCGGGCCCACGCGCGGTGGGACTACGAGGTCTCCATGAACATCATCAAGAACCGCAAAAAGCTTTTGATTCTCGCGGTTCTGGCCCTGCCCATCCTGGGCTTCAGCCTGGTCGAGGCGGCGGACGTGATCGGCGGCAAATCCGCCTACATGCCCTCCTACTACAACACCACCATCTTCCTGGCCTCCATCGGGGTGGGCCTGGCCGCAGGCCTGATCACGGGCTGCATCGGCGCGGGCGGCGGCTTCATCATCACCCCGGCGCTCATGGCCGCTGGCGTGAAGGGCATCCTTGCCGTCGGCACGGACCTCTTCCACATCTTCGCCAAGGCCATCATGGGCACGGCCGTGCACAAGAAGCTGGGCAACGTGAGCGTGAAGCTGGCCATCGGCTTCCTGCTCGGCTCCGGCTTCGGCGCGGTGGCGGGCGGCACCCTGAACAAGATGCTCTACGAGTCCGACCCGTTGATGTCGGAACTGTTCATCTCCTCCATCTACGCGGTGCTCCTGGGCTTCCTCGGCTTCTACGGAGCCTATGACTTCCTGAAGTCGCGCAAGGAGGAAGGCGCGGGCGACGCCCACGGCGGCCCGGCCGGCGCTGGCGTGCCTCCCCTGGCCCAGAAGGTCCAGGCCCTGAAGATTCCCCCGATGATCACCTTCGACGAGGACTTCGTGCCCGGCGGCCGTCAGCTCTCCATCTGGGTGCTGGCCGCGGGCGGCTTCATCGTGGGCGCGTTGGCCGCCATCATGGGCGTGGGCGGCGGCTTCGTCACCTTCCCCATGTTCGTGTACGTCTTCGGCGTGTCCTCCATGACCACGGTGGGCACGGACATCCTGCAGATCATCTTCACCGCCGGTTTCGCGGGCATCGCGCAGTACGCCGTGTACGGCTTCGTGTTCTACACCCTGGCCATGGGCATGCTCATCGGCTCGCTGCTGGGCATCCAGGTCGGCGCGCTGGTGACCAAGGTGGTCAAGGGCGTGCACATCCGCGGCTTCTACGCCCTGTCCATCATCTCCGGCTTTATCAACCGTGCGGCCACCCTGCCCAAGAAGCTCACCGAACTCGGCTACCTGAACTGGTCCCCCCAGCTCAACAACATGATCGAGGACGTGGGCAACATCGTGTTCTGGGTCAGCGTCGGCCTGTTCGGTGTGTGGGTGTTCGGAAAGTTCTTTGCCAACATCGGCATGCTGCGTGGGGAGGAATAACCGATGACCATCTACAACAAGGGCGCATTCGGCAAGGGTGCACTGCTTCTGGCGAGCTTCTGCGTGGTCTTCGCGATGATCATGTCGCCCATGTTCAAGGACCACAACGGCAAGGCCCAGACCGGGCTCGAGTTCGCGGACGACTTCTTCAACAAGCTCTCCAAGAACTCGTCTGACTACTTCGACCAGGCCAAGCAGGCCGCGGCCAAGGAAAAGGGCAAGCAGGTCGTCGTCACTGCGATCATCGCCAAGCCCGACCCCAAGGTCGAGCCCGACGACGCCAAGGCCCAGGCCAAGGCCAACAAGGACGCCCAGGATATCGGCAAGGCCCTGCAGGCCGCCGGCGCCACCGTGGAGATCAAGGACAACTCCATCAACATCAAGGGCGACCTGGGCGCCATGCTGGAATACGGCGTGACCAAGGGCCAGAGGCTCTTCCCCCTGGTCGGAGCGGAAGCCGACAAGCCCGAGAACATCAACGACCGCAAGCAGCTCAAGCTGCTGTGGCAGGGCTTCGGCGCCATGATCAAGCCCCTGCAGAAGGAGCTGAAGGTCGGCGAGGCCAAGGCCCTGGACTCCGTGATGAAGAAGGGACTGGAGCCCGCCTACAACTTCTACGGCATCCCCGGCGAGCCCGTCTCGCAAAACATCTTCCTGCTGACCTTCCTGCTGTCGTTCTACGTGGTGTACACCATGTGGTACGGCTACGGGATCTTCTTCCTCTTCGAGGGCATCGGTCTGTCCATGAAGAAGTCCAAGAAGAAGCACTAGTTTCCCAAACCCTATAACCCCCCCTACCCAGAGAGGCCGCCTTCGGGCGGCTTCTTTGTTTTCCGGGGCTTGCCCTGCCCAGGGGCTTTCGTGCTATCAAGGAGCGAAACCGCCCCCTCGCCGCGCCCTCGACGAAGGCCCGCGCGGCGGGAGAAGCAAGGAGTTCCCCCATGAGCACGCAGGAAACCGCCGCCTCCCTGGCGCTCTTCACCCCGCTCGCCCTGCGCGGCGTGACCCTCCCCAACCGCATCGCGGTCTCGCCCATGTGCCAATACAGCTGCACCGACGGCCTGGCCGACCACTGGCACCTGGTGCATCTGGGCAGCCGCGCGGCTGGGGGGGCCGGGCTCGTTTTCGTGGAGGCCACGGCAGTCACCCCCGAGGGGCGCATCTCCCCCGGGGACATGGGCCTGTGGAGCGACGCCCACGCCGAGGCCCTGGCCCCGGTGGCCTCCTTCATCCGCCGCATGGGCGCGGTGGCCGCCATCCAGATCGGGCACGCCGGGCGCAAGGCCAGCTGCCTGGCGCCCTGGCTGGGCGGGGCCAGGATAGTCTCCCCGGACGAGGGAGGCTGGATCACCCACGCGCCCTGCCCGCTGCCCTTCAAGCCCGGCGAGCCCCTGCCCGCGCCCTTGGACCTGAAAGGCATCGAACGCGTGAAGGCCGCCTTCGTGGCCGCGGCGAAGCGCGCGGTCATGGCGGGATTCCAGGTGGTGGAGTTGCACGCGGCCCACGGCTACCTGATGCACCAGTTCCTCTCGCCCATCTCCAACGTGCGCGAGGACGCCTACGGCGGCAGCCTGGAGAACCGCATGCGCCTGCCCCTGGAGACGGCGGCGGCGGTGCGCGCGGTCCTGCCGGACGACATGCCGCTCTTCGTGCGCCTCTCGGCCACTGACTGGGTGGACGGCGGCTGGGACCTGGAGCAGTCCGTGGCGTTTTCCGGGGAGCTTTCGAAAATCGGGGTGGACCTGATCGACGTGAGCACCGGCGGGCTCGTGCCGGAGGCGAAGATCCCGGTGGCCCCGGGGTTCCAGGTTCCCTTCGCCGCGGCCATTCGCGAGCGCGCCAAGGTCATGACCAGCGCCGTGGGGCTCATCACCGGGCCGGCCCAGGCCCAGGAGATCGTGGAGTCCGGCAAGGCCGACGTGGTCATGCTGGGCCGCCAGATGCTCCGCGAACCGTACTGGGCCCTGCGCGCGGCCGAGGAACTGGGCGCCGCGCCCAACTGGCCCGTGCAGTACGGCTACGCCGTGCGCAGGCGGTGACGCGCGACGCGGCACGGAAAAATAAAACGGCGCGCCCGGGTGTTCCGGGCGCGCCGTTTCGGCTTCTGGAGGCTCGCGGGGACTAGAGGACCCGCAGGTGCATGGGCTCGGCCTTGACGAAGGGGAAGGCCCTGATCTTTTCCAGGGCCGCGTCCACGTCGCGCTGCCTGGCCTGGTGGGTCATGAACACGATGGGCACGATGGACTCGTCCGCCGTGTCCGGGTCCACCTTCTGCACTGCCTGGTAGATGGAGATGCCGACGTCGCCCAGGGCCTTGGCCAGGGCGGCCAGCACGCCGGGCTTGTCCTCCACGGTGAAGCGGAAGTAGCGCCTGCTGGTTTCCTCCTCGTGGGGCAAGAGCTCCGCCGGGGGGAGGGTCTTCTCCGGGAAGCCCGTGTTGTTGGGCGCGGCCCCGTCGCGGGCCAGGGCCATGATGTCGGCCAGCACGGCGCTGCCCGTGGGGCGGCCTCCCGCGCCCTGCCCGTAGAGCATCACCGCGCCCACGGCGTCGCCCACCACGCGCACGGCGTTGAACGCCCCGCTGACCTGGGCCAGCAGGTAGCTCTTGGAGAGGAGCATGGGGTGCACCCCGGCCATGATCTTGCCGTCCGCCATCTTGGCCTGGCCGATGAGCTTGACCTCGCAGCCGAACTCCCGGGCGTAGGCGATGTCCAGGGGCGTGACCCCCGTGACGCCGGTCACGGGCAGGGCGGCCAGGGGGTAGTCCCGGCCGTAGGCCAGCCTGATGAGCACGATCAGCTTGTGCGCGGCGTCCAGGCCTTCCACGTCCAGGGTGGGGTCGGCCTCGGCGTAGCCCTTCTTCTGCGCCTTCTTCAGGGCCTCGGCGTAGGAGAGGCCCTTCTTGGTCATGCGCGAGAGGATGAAGTTGGACGTGCCGTTGAGTATCCCGGTCACGGCCAGGATGTGATTGCCCGCCAGAGACTCCTTGAGGGTCTGCACGATGGGGATGCCGCCGCAGACGCTGGCCTCGTAATAGAGGCCCACGCCCTTGGCCGCTGCCAGGGCGAAGAGCTCCTCCCCGCGTTCGGCCAGCAGGTGCTTGTTGGCCGTGACCACGTGCTTGCCCGAGGTCAGGGCCAGGCGGATGAGGTCGTAGGCGGAGGTGAGTCCGCCCATGAGCTCCACCACGATGTCCACGTCCTCGGCGGCGGCCAGCTCCAGGGGGTTGGCCGTGATGCGCGTGCCCTCGGGCAGGGCCACGGGGCGCGGCTTGCCCGGGTCGCGCACGGCGGCGGCGGCGACGCGCACCGGGCGGCCCAGGCGGCGCTCGATCCAGTCCGAGCTTTCGGTCAGGATGGAGACGAGCCCCTGGCCCACGGTGCCGAACCCGGCCAGGCCCAGGCGCACGGGCGAGGCGTCCCGGGCGCTCATGCGCCCCTCGACAGGGCCTTCTTGATGCCCCGGGTGGCCTGGTTGATGCGGTGGCGGTTCTCCACCAGGGCGAAGCGCACGTGGTCGTCGCCGAAGTGGCCGAAGCCCAGGCCCGGGGACACGGCCACGTGGCCCTCGCGCAAGAGCAGCTTGGAGAACTCGATGGAGCCCAGGTGGCGGTACTCCTCGGGGATCTGGGCCCAGACGAACATGGTGGCCTTGGGAGGCGGAACTTCCCACCCGGCGCGGGACAGGCCCTCGATCAGTGCGTCGCGGCGGTCGCGGTAGATGTCGCAGATCTCCTGCACGCAGTCCTGCGGGCCGTTCAAGGCCACGGCGGCCGCGATCTGGATGGGCTGGAAGATGCCGTAGTCCAGGTAGCTCTTGATGCGCGTGAGCGCGTAGACCATGTCGCGGTTGCCGCAGCAGAAGCCCACGCGCCAGCCCGCCATGGAGTAGCTCTTGGAGAGCGAGTAGAACTCCACGCCCACGTCCTTGGCGCCCTTGGCCTGGAGGAAGCTCGGGGCCTTGTAGCCGTCGAAGCAGAGGTCGGCGTAGGCGAAGTCGTGGATGACGAGCATGCCGTGCTCTTTGCAGAACTCCACGATCTTTTCGAAGAACGCCACGTCCACCACTTCGGCAGTGGGGTTCTGGGGGTAGCTGATGATGAGCAGCTTGGGCTGGGGCCAGGTCTGCTTGGTGGCGGTCAGGAGGTCGTGGAAGAAGTCGCGGCCCTTGCCCAGGGGGATGCGCCTGACGTCCGCGCCGGAGATCACCGATGCGTAGGGGTGGATGGGGTAGGCCGGGTCCGTGGCGAAGACCACGTCGCCGGGCTGGAGCATCACCAGGGCCAGGTGGGCCAGGCCTTCCTTGGCGCCCATGGTGACCACGACCTCGGAGTCGGCGTCGAGCTCCACGCCGAAGCGGCGCAAGTACCAGTTGGCCATGGCCAGGCGCAGGCCCGGGATGCCCTTGGAAGCGGAGTAGCGGTGGTTGACCGGCTTCTGGGAGGCCTCGATGAGCTTGTCCACGATGTGCTTCGGGGTCGGGATGTCGGGGTTGCCCATGCCGAGGTCCACGATGTCCACGCCCTGGCGGCGCATCTGCATCTTGAGTTCCGTGACCACGGCGAAGACGTAGGGAGGCAGGCGCTCCATGCGCGCGAACTTTTGCATCGCAGACGGCTCCTTCTGAGGTGAATGAATCTTTGAGATGTAACGGCGGCCGGGCCTGGTGTCAAAGGTACACATTGGGCCTTGACCGGAAAGGCCCGTGAAGGTATGGGCTTTGTTTCGCGGAGAGGTGGCCGAGCTGGCCGAAGGCGCTCCCCTGCTAAGGGAGTATACTGGCAAAACCGGTATCGAGGGTTCAAATCCCTCCCTCTCCGCCAGTTTTTACGTTGAAAAGCCCCGACGGGAGACCGTCGGGGCTTTTTTGATTCGCGGCTAGGTTTCGGGAAAAAGCCTGGGAAAAAGCGTCTCGGCCGAGTCCACCGTGACCCGCAGGTGCACCGGGCCTTTCGGGGTGCCCGAGGCCGGGATGCCGTCCCCGGTCAGTTGGGACGGCAGGGCGTGGACAGTACGCTCCGCCAGGCCGGTACACGCAGGCCTCGGCGCGCACTCTAGCCACGTTCAGGCGGCCGTCCGGCCCGCTGCTTGCGCTTCAACCCTTTCCCCTCTCACTGCATTGCCCCGATCATCTTCCGCAGGCGCGTGAGCGCAAGCACGAAGAACCCCAGCCCGATTCCGGACATCAACAGGATCTGCGGGGCGATCACGGCCAGGTCCGCGCCCCTGAACAGCACGGCTTGGGCCAGGCTCACGTAGTGCGTGGTGGGCGTGAGCGACATGAGCCACTGCACGCCCTCGGGCATGCTCTCGCGCGGCGTGGTGGAGCCGGACAGGATCTGGAGCGGCAGAAGCACCAGGATGGCCATGAGTCCGAACTGCGGCATGCCCCGCGCCAGCGTGGCCATGAAGATGCCGATGGAGGCGGCAGCGAACAGGTACAGAAGCGTGCACAGCCCAAAGAGCACGGCCGAGCCGTTCAATTGCGCGCCCAGAATCCCCTTGGCCACCACCTGCAGCGAAAACGACGACGCCACCAGCACCACGAGGCCCATGGACCATATCTTGGAAAGCATGATCTGAAGCGGAGTCACGGGCATCACCAGCAGGTGCTCGATGGTGCCGTGCTCGTTCTCGCGGATGAGCGCGGCCCCGGTGAGCAGGATGCCCAGGAGCGTGACGTTGTTGATGATGGCCGACACGCCCGCGAACCACGAGGCAGTGAGATTGGCGTTGAAGAGCACCCGGATGTTCAGCTCCACCGGCGTGGACTGCTGCGAGCGGTAACGCTGCACGAAGGCCCGCACCTCGTCGGAGATGATGTTTTCGATGTAGCCCGTGCCGGTCTGGGCCTGGCTCAGGCGCGTGGAGTCCACGTTGAGTTGGATGGCTGGCTGGCGTCCGGCCAGCACGTCGCGCTGGAAGTTCGGCGGGATGTCGATGACGAAGGTGTAGCGGCCGCTGTCCATGCCCGCGTCCATCTCGCCGAGCCCCACGCGCTCCGGCGGCAGGAACTGCGGCGGGTGCAGGGCCATGACGATCCGGGTGGAGAGCTGCGAGCGGTCCTCGTCCACCACGGCCACGGAGGCGCGGTTCAGGCTTTCGGGCTTGGCCTTGGCGTCCGCGTACACCGAAGCCGTGAACATGAACAGGATGAGAAACAGCATCACCTTGTCGCGTAGAAGCGAGCGGAATTCCTTGACCCCAAGGTTGTAGACGTTGGCGAGGCTTGAAAGACGCGCGTTCATCGAGCTACCTGGCCTGCTTCCTGAGAAGCGCCGCCGAGGCGGCCGTGAGCACGGGGATGGCGATCATGAGCGGCAGGAAGGAGCCGGTCAGGTCGGAAAACCCGAGCGCCTTGGAGAAGGTCCCCCGGCTGATGGTCAAGAAGTGCGCGGTCGGGTACACGGTGCCCACGAGAGCCCCGAAGCCCTCCAGGGTGGACACCGGGTCCATGAGCCCGGAGAACTGGATGGCGGGCAGCAGGGTGGCGATGGAGGCCGCGCCGATGGCCGCCACCTGGCTGTCGATGAGCGTGGAGGTCAGCAGGCCCAGGCCCGTGGTGGCCGTGACGTAGAGGAGCGCGCCCAGGCACAGCGTGGCCAGGCTGCCCTTGAAGGGAACCTGGAAGAGCGCGAGCGCCGCCAGGTACATGAGCGCGAAGCTGACCATGGACAGCCCGATGTAGGGCAATTGCTTGCCCACCAGGAATTCCAGGCGCGTCACGGGCGTGGTGTAGACGTTGAGTATCGAGCCCAGTTCCTTTTCGCGCACCACGCCGAGCGCGGTGAGCATGGCCGGGATGAACACCAGGAGCAGCGGGATCACGGCCGGGACCATGGCTATGATGCTCTTGAGCTCCGGGTTGTAGCGGTAGCGCACCTCGATGCGGGCCGGGGCCGTGGATTGGCCGGACTCCCCGGCCAGGGCAGCCGTGTGCAGGCCGGCCACGTAGCCGCGCGCCACTTCGCCGCGCATGGGCATGGCCCCGTCCAGCCAGACGCCGACTTCAGGCTTGGCCCCGCGCGCCAGGTCGCGCCCGAAGCCGGGCGGTATCTCCAGGGCCATGGCCAGCCCTCCCTCGCGCATGCGCTTGTCCAGGTCCGCGTGGCTTTCCAGGGGCTTTTGCTCCGAAAAGTAGCGCGACCCCAGGAAGTTGAGCGTGTAGGCTTGGCTCGCCGTGCTGTTGTCCAGGTCCAGCACTGCGTAGCTCAGGTTCTCCACGTCCATGGTCAGGCCGTAGCCCATGACCAGCATGAGCAGCAGGCTGCCCAGCAACGCCAGCGACAGTCGCACCGGGTCGCGGCGCAGCTCGAGCAGCTCCCGGTGGCTGAAGCTCCAGAGCCTGGTCGGGCTGAACGCGGCCGGGCGCAGGCGCTCGGGCGCGGAGGCGGGCATGGATGGGGCCGGGGCAGGGCCGGAAGTCCCGGCCGAGAGCCCGGCGGCCTGCTCCAGGCGGGCGATGAAGGCATCCTCCAGGCTTTGCTCACCGCTTCTCTGCACAAGGGCCCGGGGCGAGTCGCAGTCGAGGATCCTGCCCGCGTGCATGAGCGATATCCGGTCGCAGCGCTGAGCCTCGTTCATGAAGTGGGTGCTTATGAAGATGGTCACCCGGTCGTTGCGCGACAGGCCGATGATCATCTCCCAGAAGCGGTCGCGCGCCACCGGGTCCACGCCCGATGTGGGCTCGTCCAGGATGAGCACGTCCGGGGCGTGCAGCACCGCCACGGCCAGTTGCAACCGCTGGCGGAGGCCCAGGGGCATGTCCCCGGGCAGGCTGTGCAGCATCCGGGTGAGCTCGAAGCGCTCGGCCAACTCGTCGATGCGCCTGCCCGCCTGGTCCTTTGGCAGGTGGAAGAGCCTGGCGTGCAGTTCGAGGTTCTGGAGCACCGTTAGCTCGCCGTAGAGCGAGAAGGACTGCGACATGTAGCCCACCCTGCGGCGCGTCTCCATGTTTTTCGCGTCCACCGGGCGGTCCAGCAGCAGGGCCGTGCCGCGCGTGGGCTGCTGCAGGCCCGTGAGCATGCGCATGGTGGTGGACTTGCCGCAGCCGTTGGAGCCCAGGAAACCGAAGATCTCGCCCCGGCGAACCTCAAGGTTCACGTCGTCCACGGCCGTGAAATCCCCGAAGCGCATCTGCAGCCCCTTCGCCTCGATCACCACCTCGCCGGGATCGAGCGGCGGGACGGCGAGTTCGCGGTGCCCGCCGAGGCGCTCCGGCGGCAAGAGCGCCAGGAAGGCCGACTCCAGGCTGGCCGCGCCCGTGCGCTCCAACAGTTCGGCCGGGCTGCCCACTGCCAGCACCTTGCCCCGGTCCATGGCCGCCAGCCAGTCGAAGCGTCCGGCCTCCTCCATGTAGGCCGTGGCCACGAGCACGCTCATGTGCCGCCGGTTGGCCCGGATGCTCCCGATAAGTTCCCAGAACTGGCGGCGCGACAGCGGGTCCACCCCCGTGGTGGGCTCGTCCAGGATCAGGAGGTCCGGGTCGTGCACCAGGGCGCAGCAGAGCCCGAGCTTCTGCTTCATGCCGCCCGAGAGCTTGCGGGCCTGGCGGTCCGCGAAGGCGGACATGCCCGTGCCAGCGAGCAGGCCCTCGATACGCTGCTCGCGTTCCTTGCGGGGCTGGCCGAACAGGCGGCCGAAGAAATCGATGTTCTCGAACACCGAGAGGGTGGGGTAGAGGTTCCTGCCCAGGCCCTGGGGCATGTAGGCGATGCGCGGAGTGAGGGCCTCGCGGTGGGCGCGGTCGGCCATCTCGCCGCCGAGCACGCGCACGGACCCCTCCTGGAGCCTGCGCGCGCCGGCCACGAGGCCCAGGAGGGTGGATTTGCCCACGCCGTCAGGCCCGATGAACCCGGCCATGCCCCCGGCCGGGATGTCCAGGCTGACGCCATCCACGGCGCGCACCGGGCCGTAGCGGTGCACGAGGCCCCGCAGGCTGGCCACGGGCGGGAGGACGTCCGGTGGCGGAGGCTCGTTCTCGCGGCCGGTCATCCGGGCGCTCCGTCTGGCAGCCTGACCTTGAGCCGGTCCGGCCAGGGGCGGTTCTGGTCCAGGCGCACGTAGGCCATGCCGGGCAGGCCGGTCTTCACGTGCTCGGCGTAGGCCCGGAGCAGTTCGGGCTCGATGCGCGCCTTGACGCGAAACATCATCTTCTGGCGCTCGCTCTTGGTCTCCACGGTCTTGGGCGTGAACTGGGCCACGCTGGCCACGTAGGAAACCTGCGCCGGGATCACATACTGGCTGGCCGCGTCCAGCACGATGCGGGCTTCGCTGCCCATGGCCACGCGCCCGGCCTCCAGCTCGGGCAGAAAGAAGGTCATGTACACGTCGGACACGTCCACGAGGCTCAGTACCTTGCCCCCGCCCGCCACCACCTCGCCGGGCTCGGCCACGCGGTACTGCACGCGCCCGGCGCGCGGGGCGCGCAGGATGCCGTCGTCGAGCTCCGTGCGCAGGCGCTCCACGGAGGCCATGGCCGCCTCGACGCCCGCCTGGGCCTGGTCCACCTGGGCCTGGGCCGCCCGCACCGCGCTCTCGGCCGCCAGGACCTGGGCGTGGGCAGCGTTCACGCTGGCCTTGGCGTTTCGCGCCTTGGCCGCGCTTTCGTCGGCCTCCTGGGCCGAGAGGGCGCGCTCGGAGAAGAGCTTGCGCGTGCGGGCGTCGGTCTTTGCGGCGAAGTCCAACTCACTTTGGCGCTGCACCAACACGGCCTGGGCAGCGGCCAAGTCCGCCTTGCGCTGGGCTACCTGGGCCAGGGCGGCCTCCTTCGAGTTCTTCGCGCTGGCCGCCTCGGCCAGGGCCTGGTCGAGTTGGGCCTGCACGGACTTCATGTCCATGCGCGCCACCACCTGCCCCTCCTGCACGAAATCGCCCTCGTTGACCTCGATGCTCTCGACGCGCCCGGCCGTCTTGGCCGCGACGTCGATCTCCGTGGCCTGGATGCGGCCGTTGCCCTGGGCGATGAAGCCGTCGTCCGCAGGCCCGGCCGAGAACCGCCATGCGCCCCACGCGGCCCCGGCGAGAATCGCCAGCAGAGCCGCCCTCTTGAGCCAGGGGTTGGAGAGGATGTTCATCTGCGCGCCTCTCTCCTTGCCGGGCGTCCCGTCCGCCAAGGAGCATGTTCGTTATGTACACGAAGTTTCTGATATGATATATCTTCCGCTACGGCCGATCTACAAAAAACCGCTTCCGGAAGGGCTGTTTCGACAAGTGCGAGGCCCTTTGCGCGTGGACAGCGTCTCACGCATGTCTTTACTTAGCCCCGAGGGGCGGCGGTTATCCGGGCTCGCCGCGAAGCCGTCCGTCACAACCCCTAGGCCACCCGGGCCGCAAGGAGCGTCCATGTTCTCCCAGGAACACATCCAGGCCGCCGTGAAGCTGCTTCTCTGCGGCGACGTCGGCGTGTGGGAGCAGGGCTATTACGACCTGCTCTTCAGCAAGACCATGCCCGCCAAGGTCCAGGGCTTGGATCTCCTCTCCTACGAGTACGAGCGCCGCGACGTCCTCTACAGGGCCGTGCACGACCTGGCCGTGAAGAACAGGCCCATGGACTACCTGGAGTTCGGCGTGTTCCAGGGCGACAGCATGCGCAAGTGGACCTCCATCAACACCAATCCGCAGTCGCGCTTCTACGGCTTCGACAGCTTCGAGGGCCTGCCCGAGGACTGGGCCAGCGGCCAGCGCGAGAAGGGCGCGTTCACCACCGGCGGCGAGGCCCCGGTGATCGACGACCCGCGCGTGGGCTTCGTCAAAGGCTGGTTCAACAAGTCGCTCGTGCCCTTCCTCTCCACCTTCGAGCCGCGCAACCAGCTGGTGCTGCACATGGACGCGGACCTTTACTCCTCCACCATGTACGTGCTCATGACCCTGGACCCGATCATCAGGCGCGGCACGGTGGTTGTCTTCGACGACTTCAACCCCCGCGACGATTTCGCGGCCCTCTACCAGTACGCGCGCTGCTGCGGCCGGGAATGGACCGTGCTGGCCGCGCGCGAGAACCTGGGCAAGCTCGGGGTGGTGATCCATTGAACCCCACGAAACGGGCCGACATCCGGCCGGGCCTGCGCGTGCTGGTGGTGCTCAAGAAGGACCAGCGCACGGGCAAGGCCACCGAGGGCGTGGTGAAGGACATCCTGACCAAGGCCCCGGTGCACACGCGCGGCATCAAGGTGCGCCTGGCCGACGGCCAGGTCGGGCGCGTGCGCGAGATCCTGCGCGGCTGAAGCCTCAATCCCCGCCGGCGGCCGAAAGAGGACCGCCCCGGACGGGATCGTCCGGGGCGGCGTTTGGGTGCTCGGGAAGGTCGGTGGGGCGGCTGACCCGACCCGAGGCCCTGGCGGGAGGTATCTGGGTCCGCCTGCCTGATTCCCCTCCGGCGGCCCCGCAAGGTGTGCGGGGGGAGCGGGGCCGCCGGAAGGGAGGGGCGTGGGGCGGACTATGCGGCGTTTCTCTTTTCCCAGTTGCGCAGCGCGATCTTCATGGCTCCGACAGTGAAGGTGTCGCAGTCGAGCTTGGGGAACACCTTGGGCAAGAGGGGCCGGATGTCCTCGTTGCTCACGGGGTAGCAGTCGTAGACGGACCTGCCCGTGACCAGCTTGGCCAGCGCGGCCAGGCACTGCTTGCTGTACTCGCATCCGGCGGCCTCGCCTCCGGCCTGGACCACCACCTCGTTCTCGATGCGCAGCTCCACGCGGATGGAGTTCTTGCAGGTGGTGCAGCCGTGCTGGCCCACCGCGTTGGGGACCGACACGGGGATGACGAAGTTCTGCGGGTTGATCTCGCAGGACGGGGCCAGGTCGACGGGCGCGGGCCTGGACGCGCTGGCGGCCACCTCGGGGGCCTGGGCCGGAGTTTCCATCGGCGCTGCGGCCGGGGACTCGATGCCAAGCTCGCGGCGGACCTCCTCGAGGTCGATGACCCTGGGGTCCACCAGGCTGAAGCCGCAACTGCCGCCCCAGTCCTGCTCGTCCGCGAAAGCGCCCTTGTAGCGCACGTCGTCGAGGATCAGGAAGTCCTGCTCGCCCAGGATGCGGTCCCAGCGGTGCACGAAGAAGTCGAAGCCCGAGGGGTCGTAGTCCTCCACGTTGCTCCACTTCCAGACCATGTGGCAGTACTCGTCGTCGTAGCCCAGGAGGGCCAGGTAGCGCGCCTTGCTCTCGAGGTAGTGGCGGCGGCGCAGGAGCACCGCGCCGTCGGCCATGCGCTCCGTGGCGTAGGGCACGCTCGAGCCGTCCAGGCTCACGCGCACGGAGCACTCGTCGTCGAGCTTCATGCCGCAGGTGCTGGTGTTGCCGTTGCGCCACCAGTGGATGTACTTCTTGGTGTAGAACTTGCTGCCGAGAGCCTGGATGCGTTCCACGGTCTTGGCGGAAACCGGATGCAACGAAAGATCGCATCTGCGACCCGATATGGTAAAGATGAGTTCCATTTTCCTTCCTCCTATTCAGGTAGCTGCCCGGCCACCCAAGGGGATTGTTTTCCGGGACGCGCCCACGCCCCGTTTGTGAAAAAAGGAGCATAAAACGGGCCAACATAGTTTGTTATTTTATTCTAATATGTTATCAAAAAAATGCGGAAACGGCTGGCGCGCGCCGGACGAGAAATTCGTCCGGGCGGTTGACCGCGCCAGCCCGGAAGGGTAGATTTGGGCCGGGCAGACAAGGGAAAGAGTGGCCGTCAAAGGGGCGATGATGAAGACGTTGGGGAAGCCGTTTCCCTGCACGTCCATGTGTTCGTTCATCATGGACAGTGTTGCGGACGGCGTATTCACGATTGATAGGGACTGGTCCATCACCTATTTCAACCGCGCAGCCGAGGAGATCACGGGCATCGCCTGCTCCGAGGCGCTGGGCGAGAAGTGCTGGGACGTTTTCCAGACCAAGGACTGCAAGCAGGCCTGCGTGCTGCGGGCCTGCATGGAGGAGGACCGGCGCATCGCCCACCGGGTGATGACCATCACGCGCGGCGACGGGCAGCCCGTGCACGTGAGCGTGAGCGCCGCCCCGCTCAAGGACCACAAGGGCCGGATCATCGGCGGGATTGAGACCCTGCGCGACCTCACCGGCGTGGGCGAGGACCAGGCCCTGGGCGGATGGAGCTCGCCGCGCGAGTTCTGCACGCGCGACCCGCAGCTGGCCGAGATCGTACGCATCCTTCCCCAGATCGCCGAGAGCGACGCCACCGTGCTGCTGCTCGGGGAGTCGGGCACCGGCAAGGAACTCTTCTCCCGGGCCATCCACAACCTCTCGGGGCGCAGGCACGGGCCCTTCGTGGCCGTGAACTGCGGCGCCCTGCCCGCGCAACTCATGGAGTCCGAGCTGTTCGGCTACAAGGCCGGGGCCTTCACGGACGCCCGCAAGGACAAGCCCGGCCGCTTCCATCTGGCCGAGGGCGGCACCCTGCTTTTAGACGAGATCGGCGACCTGCCGCTCTCGCTGCAATCGAAGATCCTGCGCGTGCTCCAGGAGCGCGTGTTCGAACCCCTGGGCGGCGTGGAGGGCGTGGCCGCGGACGTGCGCATCGTCGCGGCCACCAACCGCGACCTGGCGCGCATGGTGGAGGAGGGCTCCTTCCGGGGCGACCTCTACTACAGATTGAACGTGGTGCAGCTGAACCTGCCGCCCCTGCGCGAGCGCAGGCAGGACATCCCGCTCCTGGTGGAGCACGCGCTCAAGAACCGCCGCGTGGCCCACGGCAAGGACATCCGGGGCGTCTCGCGCGAGGTCATGGGGATACTCAGCCGCTACGCGTTCCCGGGTAACATCCGCGAGCTCGAGAACGTCCTCGAATACGCGAGCATCCTCTGCCCGGGCGGGCTCATCCAGGTGGAGAACCTGCCGCGCCACCTGCGCCCGGCCGTGAACCACGCCCCGGCGGACGGCCCCATGACCATGGACGAGGTGCGCTACCAGGCGGCGGTCAAGGCCGTGAAGCGCAACCAGGGCAACCGCAACGCGGCCTGCCGGGAGCTCGGCATTTCCAAGGACACCTTGCGCAAAATCCTCAGGCTGGTCGAAACGGACGAAAATCTCGTCCGGGAAAGCGCCGGAACGAAATAATCGTCCGTACCGGTGATTCCTTGAGGGGAAGCTGAAAAGCGCCTTGCGAAAAAAAACGCCGCAGGGCGCTTTTTGCGTTCCTTAAGGCGGAGACGGTGGAGAGTCCGGAGTGTGGGAAAGGGGGCGGCGCCGTCCGCCTGGGGCTGCCTTTTCATGGCCGGGCTTCTTCGCGCGTCTCGCCCCGACCCTTGGAGCGGGCCGTGGTCCGGCCATCCTGTCATGTTTTTGGTTGCAATTGAAGAGATTTGCTTTACAAGTGCTTTCCATGATAGGCGACGGCGGATGGCTCCAGGTCTGCCAGGGATATATTCCTGTTTGAAAGTGACCAGGAGTGTATACTCCATTTAAGCATCCCCAGCAAGGAAGCACGCCCATGAGCATGTTCGAAAAAGTGAGGCAGGGCATCGCCAGGCTCGCCCGCGATCATGGAGGCCCCTCGGCGCTGGCCGAGAAGGCCGGGGTGGGGCAGCCCAACATCTCCAAGTTCCTGTCCGGCAAGGCGGTGCCGCGCTTCGACACCGTGGCCCGCATCCTGGAGGCCCTCGGGGCCAGGGTCTCGTTCCCCGACGAGGAGCGCGACACCACCAAGAACGTGGTCTTCGTGGCCAACCGCCGTTCCAGCGGCGTCACCGAATCCTCGGGCCAGCCCACGGCCGAGAACTACATGGCCGTGCCCCTGGCACAGGGGGCCGTGGCCGCGGGCCCCGGGCTCATCGCCGAGGACGCCGTGCGCGGCTGGGTGCTGGCCATGAAGGACCAGTCCTCCATCCGCTACCGGGTGAACCTGGTGGCCGTGGAGGTGGGCAAGGGCCAGGAATCCATGGTGCCCACCCTGCACCCGCTGGACATCGTGCTCATCGACCGCGACGACTTCCGGCCCGAGCCCGACGGCTCCATCTTTCTCGTGCGCGAGCCCGGCCCCGACGCCGAGGTGGCCATCAAGCGCGTGTACACCAGCCGCAAGGACGGCCAGACCCTGATCACCTTCATCTCCGACAACCCGGACAAGCGCTCCTACCCGCCCTCGGTGCACAGCCTGGAGAGCGACTACCAGGGCGACCTGCGCCGGGCCATCGTGGGCCGGGTGGTCTGGGCCTGGTCGGACATGACGCGCAAGTAGCCCGGAATCCTCCCTGGCCGGCTCGAGGCAAAACGCGACAGGCGGACCGGGGCCGCGCGCCGCGCCCCCACGCCCAGGGCGGCCGGGGTCTCCCGTCCCGGGCGCCCGCCCCCTGCGCCCGGCTCCCCCGCGCCTCGTGCGCGTCCCGCGCCGACGGTCTTCTTCCTCATGTCTTCCTGGGCCACCCGGCGATCCCGCATGCCTTTTCGTCTCGGAGGGCTGCTCCTTCCATGCACGGTTGCCTCGGGTGAGCCTGTACCGCCGGAACGGCAGCAGGGCCTGCGGGCAGGTGCTGTCCTTGCCTCAATATTCTTTTTCGTTTGCAGTCAGCTATATTCAATTCTAGAAAGCGAGTGGTTGCGAGGCTTACGAAGGCTAAGTCTAATCAATACAGCATTTTTTCTCGTATTCTAATAAGTAAAAGCGGTGTTGACAAAAATACGAAAAAGAATAGATTCGGGCCGACGCATGCGCACGGGAATGCGGCAAGCGCGGGGAGGCCGGTACCGGAAGGCCCAAGGCGCAAGACGCCCCCAAGCCCAATAAAGCGGGACAGGCGGGAGCGAGGGAAGGCCGCAAACCGGCGGCCGCAGAACCCGACGCGTTGTGCGTACAATGTCCGTCCAGACAGGACGGTCCCAAGGCCGGTGAGGGGACACGCACCCGGCCCCCCGCAACTCCACGGGGGCGCAGGCAGCCACGCGGCATTCACCAGGGCCGGGACGGCAAACGCCAGGGACCGTCCCGGCCCATCCTTCTCAAGGAGTCCAGGCATGATCCGCGAGGTCTTCCCGCTGGCCCGGCCAGGGGCGCCCCGCCGGGGGCGGGCGGCATGATCGATCCGAACTGCGCCGATTGCGTCCACTGGGACAGCCGTGACGGGCTCGTGGGCTTCTGCGCCGAGATCACGGATCACCTGGGCAACGACCCCGTGGTGCTCGTGCACGGCCTGGCTCCCTGCCGGACGTCGGCCTCGGGCCGCTGCGCGCGCTTCGAGGCCTCCGGGCAGGCCCTGGACAGGCTGGGCGCCGAGCGGGCCCACCTGCGCGCCCTCGCGAGGAGCGCGGGGGCGGACTATCCGGCAAGCTTGGCTCCGGCCCCAGGATATCCCAGGGCCGCCGCGGCAGGGGCCTGAGGGCGGGCGACACAGACAACCAACGGAAGCGAGGTGCACATGGCCATCATCGACGTCAATCTCGAAGCGGTCCAGCCGGGGCTCTCGGAGCCGCTGCCCCCCGGCGACTACGAGTGCCGCGTGGCGGACAGCCTGCTCATACGCTCGAAATCGGGCAGGCCGCTCCTCAAGTTCATCTACGACGTGCTGGGCGGTCCCCATGGCGGGCGCAGGCTCCTGGACGCCATGCTCCTGGACCATGAGGCCGGGCTTTGCAGGCTGAAGACCCTGGCCCTTCGCGCGGGCCACCCCAACCCCAATTTCCTGCACGACTCCGACGAGCTGCACGGGATGCGCTTCGTGGCCAAGGTGCTCCTGGAGACCGACGAGACCGGGGCGCTGCCCCCGCGCAACCTGGTGAAGGCCTACAGGCCCGCCGGGGCTGCGGCGCAGGGACGCTAGCGCTGCGGACTCGCTACGGATGGAGGGTTTCAGCGGGGACCGCCCGGCGAGGCGGGTATCCAGGCCCCGGAAGACGCACGCGCGTTTTCGGCGGGCGACGCCCGGTGAAGACTGGTGTTTGATCGTTGCGACGCCCCGTCGGGGCGGGAAAAGGAGGCGAGGCCATGTGGTGCCCGGTGTGCGGCAAGGACACGAGGGTCGTGGAGACGGACAAGCTGCAGGACACGGTCACGCGCGTGCGCTGGTGCCGCAACAGCGGGTGCCGCCACCTGTTCGAGACCTGCGAGGTGATAACCGTGAAGGCCTCCGGCACGGGCCAGGCCCCGGCCGGCCGGGCGGGCTGAGGCCCGCCCGGGGCTTTCCCGGACGGCGCGGCGAACCCGGTCCGCCGCGCCGCGAACGCCCCGGAAACAACACCGCCCCCGTGGCGGTCGGGCCAGGGGGGCGGTGCTGCGGGTGGTGGAAAGCGCCGGGGTGGTGCGTCGGCGCTTATTTGTTCTTCTTGCGCTTTTCCCAGAGCTTCATGTCTTTCATCTTGGTGCGGCGCTCGCGCTGCAGCGACTTGCTCACCAGGGGCGTGCCTTTCTTGTAGCCGTACTTGGCCCTGTACTCGTCGGCGGTCAGGCTGTGGGTGGCAAGGTGCTTCTTGGTGAGGATCTTGAAAGTCTTGCCGCACTCCAGGCAGGTGACGGACTTTTCCTTGATGGCCTTCTTGGGGTCCGCGGTGGGGGCGGCGCCTTCCTCAACAACGGCGACGCCTTCGCTGATGCCGCGAATTCCTTCGGCGACCTTCTTGACCATGGAGGTGATTTCCTCCTCGGTCATGTTGCGGACGCTCGCCTGGGCTTTGACAATTTCCAATGCTTCCTTGAGATAGTCGTCCATGTGGTTCTCCTCGCAACGGCGGGTGGTGTCTCGACCCGATACACGAAACTGCGGAACAATGTAAATATCGGAAATGCACCTTTTCTGCGTAAGTCTCGAACTGCGGTCTTGTTGCCGGTAGTTGTGCAATACACGGGTCGGCTGTTGCGGGGCTCTTCGGCGAGCATCATGCGCAGTGTTTCTAGAAGTTGGGGGTAAGGCGCAAAGGGGCTTGCTTAAGGGCGGGGCGGGAACGCAACAGGGCGTCGATCTGCGTGGCTTGGGTGGCGCGTTGCGTCGGGCGCGGGGCTTTGACAAAGGCGCTCCGGCGAGGCAAATGACGCCCAGGAATCGAAGGGGGAAACCGATGTTCACGGGACTGGTCCAGGGAATGGGCATGGTGGACGCGCTCGAAAGGCGCGGAGGGCAGATGCGTCTGACCATCGGCGCGTTGTTCAGGCTGCCGGACGTCGTGCTGGGCGAGTCCATCGCGGTCAACGGGGTGTGCCTGACCGTGGAGAGCTTCTCGGGCGATTCGTTCTCCGCCTACGTCTCGGCCGAGACGCTGGACAAATCCAACCTGGGCGCGCTCTCCACGGGCTCGAAGGTGAACCTGGAGCGGGCCCTGGCCGTGGGCGACCGCCTTGGCGGCCACCTGGTGAGCGGCCACGTGGACTGCCTGGCCCGGGTGGAGAACTCGAGGCCGGAGGGCGAATCAACGCGCTACACCCTGTCGTTTCCCGCGCAGTTCGGGGTCTACGTGGTGGAGAAGGGCTCGGTGTGCCTGGACGGCATAAGCCTCACGGTGAACGGCTGCGGGGACGACTGGCTGAGCGTGAACATCATCCCGGCGACCCAGGCCGAGACCACGATCTCGGGCTGGAGCGCGGGGCGCGGCGTGAACATGGAATGCGACATCATCGGCAAGTACGTGGCCAGGATGCTCGCCCCGCACGCGCAAAAGGCCAGGCCCTCGAACATCACCGAGGACTTCCTCAAGATGCACGGTTTCTAGATACGCCCCCGCCTCATTCCTGGGGTTTGAAATGCACGGTGACGCTGGTCTGCCCGGGCACGGAGCAGTCCAGCGACAGGCTCCAGCCGTGGGTGGCCGCGATGAGCCTGGCCGAGTAGGTCCCGAGCCCCGTGCCCCACTTCTTGCCCTGGGTGGAATACTTCTCGAAGAAGCGCTCCCTGATCCCCGGCGGCACCTCGCCCATGTTGCGCACGGTCAGCGTGCGTTCCCGCCCGTCCAGGAGCACCAGGACCTCCCGGCCCTCGGGCGAGGCCTCCACGGCGTTCTTGAGCAGGTTCTCGAGCATGGTCAGGCACAGGGGCTCCTCGCCCTGGACCATGAAGACGTCCATGGGGCCGGGCTCGGCCCCGTCCAGCAGCACCCGCACCACCGCGCCCCCGAGGCTTCCGGATTCGTCCACGGCGCGCCTGGTCAGCGCGAGCAGGTCGAATTCCGCGCGGTCGCATTCGTAGGTGCCGGACTCCATCTTGTAGAGCGCCAGGGACATGTTGATGGTGCGCAGCATCCTGTAGCCGGACTCGCGGACCATCTCCAGCATCTCGCGCTGCCTGGGCGTGAGGTTTTCGTCGCGCAGCATCAGGTTGGGCATGTGCACCACGCCCATGAGCGGGGTCTTCAGGTCGTGGCGGGTGATGCGCTCCACGTCCTCGCGCAGCTGCTCGAGCTTCTTGCGCTGGGTGGCGTCGCTGAAGACCACCTGGAGCAGGTTGCGGTTGATGCACCGGTTGACCACGTCGGCCGGGATCTGCTCCCCGGTCTTGGCCACGAACACGCGCTCGGCCATGAGCGTCTCGCCCGAGACCGCGTCCTCGATCTTGAGCGGCGTGGCCGCCAGGTTGTCCGGGTGGATGAGGGAGGCGTAGGGGAGCCCGGTGAGCTCCTCCTGGGTGTAGCCCAGAAGCGAGAGCGCGGCCGGGTTGGCGTCCACCACGGAGCCTTGGGTGTCCAGGATGAAGATGCCCACGGCGGCCTGCTCGTAGAGCGAGCGGTACATGCGCTCGCTTTCGCGCAGGGCTTCCTCGGCGCGCCCGCGCTCGAACATCTCGGACTTGAGCCTGCGGTTGGCGTCGCGCAGCTCGGCCGTGCGCGCGAGCACCCTGAGCTCCAACTCCTCCCCTGCCTTTTTGAGCGCCTTCTCGTAGAGCCCGCGCTTCTCGTCGGCCTGGGCCAGGGCCTCGGCCATGGCGTTCACGCTGCGCTCCAGGCTGCCCAGGTCGCCGCGCCGGGCGGGGTTCTCGAGCCTGGCCGAGAGTTGGCCCGCGCCGAGCCTGCCGGTCACGTCCACCAGCCTCTCGATGCGCCTGCCGAGCACGGGCCGCCAGAGCGTCCAGGAGATGGCCAGGGCCAAAAGCGTGGCCAGGGCCAGGAGCTCCAGGTTGCGCACCAGCGAGGCGTTGGCCGCAGCCTGGCTTTCCTCCTCGGGGATGCCCACCAGGATGTGCATGTAGGGCAGCTCCCCGGGCGAGAGCCTGAGCTGCGTGTAGCCGTAGATGCGGCGCACGCCGTCGGCTCCGGCCTGCACGGTGGTCCCCGGCTTCTCCGCCCGTGAGACGGTCTCCCACAGCTCGGGCGGCAGGGGCTGGCCCGCGCGGGCGGCGGGGTCCAGGGGGAAGCGGCAGATGCGCACGCCGTTGCGGTCCGCCAAGGTGATCACGGAATTCTTGGGCAGGTCGGCCTTGCCGAAGAGTTCGCCGTAGGCGTCCAGGGCGATGGCCGCGCCCAGCACGGCGAGCGGGCGCCCGGAGGCGTCCTCCAGGGGCTGGGCGAAGGGCAGCACGGGCACGTTCACGATGCGCCCGATCTGGTATTCGCCCACGGTGAACCGGCCCGTCTCCATGGCTTCCTTGAAGTAGGGCCGGTCCTGCACGGTGGCGGGCTCGAAGGGCAGCGAGGCGGCCAGGACCCTGCCGTCGGTCCCGGCGAGGAAGAAGATGGAGAGCACGGGGTCGGCCCCGCGCACGCCGGCCAGCAGCTCGGCGGCCTCCCTGGAGGCGGGGTTCTTGACCTGGGGGGCCCTGGAGAGCGCGGAGAGCAGCAGGCGGATGTTCTGGGTGGTGCGGTCCTGGATGTCGGCCATGGAATTGGCCAAGCGCAGGGCCGAGACGCGCGCGCCTTCGAGGTCCTGGAGGCGGTTCTCCACACCGGAGTAGAGGATGATGCCCAGCGCCGGGAGCACGGACGCGAACACGAGGATGAGCAGGGCGCGGCGTATGGAGCCGTCGATCAGGGAAAGCCGCATACCCCTCCCGGACGCGCGTCAGGCTGGATCGGCCCGTGCCGCGAGGGGCGGCAGGGGAAAGGCGTCCGTAGCGCGGTTCGTGTGGAGCGCGAAACAACGTCCGGAACAATGTCCAAGCCGACCGCAACCGCTGAAACATTGCAATTGTCCTCAATAAAAGGAAAAGAGTCAAGCGGGCCCGGGCCGCGACGCGGCAGTCCGCGAGAGGCCGGAGCGCCTCCCGGCAGCCCCGGCGCGGGCCGGCCCTCTCGTAGGCCCCTGCTTGCCCTTTTTCGGTTTACGCACTACTGCAAAGTGTTCCGGCGGCCGCCCCCGGCTGGCCGCCTTCAGGAGGATTTTCCCATGCCCCTTTGCACCACTGAAGAAGCCATCGAGGAGATCCGCCAGGGTAAGATGATCATCCTGGTGGACGACGAGGACCGCGAGAACGAAGGCGACCTGACCATCGCCGCCGAGAAGGTCACGCCGGAGATCATCAACTTCATGGCCGTCCACGGCAGGGGACTCATCTGCCTGCCCATGTCGCCCGACTGGATCGACAAGCTCAAGCTGCCCATGATGACCAACCAGAACCAGTCCCAGTTCGGGACCGGATTCACCGTGTCCATCGAGGCGCGCCGCGGCGTGACCACGGGCATCTCCGCCTACGACCGGGCCACCACCATCCTCACGGCCGTTGCCGACGACGTGAAGGCCGAGGACATCGTCTCCCCGGGCCACATCTTCCCCCTGCGGGCCAAGGAAGGCGGCGTGCTCGTGCGCGCGGGCCAGACCGAGGGCAGCGTGGACCTGGCACGCCTGGCCGGGCTCAAGCCCTGCGCCGTGATCTGCGAGATCATGCGCGACGACGGCAACATGGCCCGCATGCCCGACCTGATCGAGTTCGCCAAGACCCACGGCCTGAAGATCGCCTCCATCGCGGACCTGATCCGCTACCGCATGCGCTTCGGCCACCTCTCCGTGACCAAGTCCGCCGAGGCCGAGCTGCCCACCTGCTACGGCGAGGGCTTCAAGGTCATGGCCTTCGAGACCGCCGGGCCCGAGAGCAAGACCCACGTGGCCATCGTCAAGGGCGACATCACCCCGGGCGAGCCCACCCTGGTGCGCGTGCACTCCGAGTGCCTCACCGGCGACGTGCTGGGCTCGCTACGCTGCGACTGCGGCGGCCAGCTCCAGCAGGCCCTGCGCATGATCGACCGCGAGGGCAAGGGCGTGGTGCTCTACATGCGCCAGGAGGGCCGGGGCATCGGCCTGGCCAACAAGATCAAGGCTTACGCCCTGCAGGACCAGGGCCTCGACACCGTCGAGGCCAACGTGAAGCTCGGCTTCAAGGCGGATCTGCGCGACTACGGCATCGGCGCGCAGATGCTCGTTGCCCTGGGCGTGACCAAGATGCGGCTCATGACCAACAACCCCAAGAAGATCGTGGGCCTCGAAGGCTACGGCCTCGAGGTGGTGGAGCGCGTGCCCATCGAGATGAACGCCTGCGAGCAGAACATCGACTACCTGCTCACCAAGAAAGAGAAGATGGGCCACATGCTCAACCTCGAGAACAAGTAAGGAAGGAAACATGCACCACATCCGCACCGTCGAAGGCCAGATGACCGCCAAGGGCCTCTCTTTCGCCATCCTGGCCGCCCGCTTCAACGACACCATCGTGGACCGCCTGGTGGGCGGCGCGGTGGACTACCTGCTGCGCCACGGGGCCGAACGCGAGAACCTGACCATCGTGCGAGTGCCCGGAGCCTTCGAGATGCCCCTGGCCGCCAAGAAGCTGGCCGCCTCGGGCAAATACGCGGCCGTGATCTGCCTGGGCGCGGTGGTGCGCGGCCACACCCCGCACTTCGACTTCGTGGCCGGCGAGTGCACCAAGGGCCTGGCCCAGGTCAGCCTGGAGCACGGCGTGCCCGTGGGCTTCGGCCTTTTGACCACGGACAACCTGGAGCAGGCCATCGAGCGCGCCGGAACCAAGGCGGGCAACAAGGGCGTGGAGGCCGCTTCGGCCGCCCTTGAGCTCGTGCGCGTGCTGGAGCAGCTCTAGTGTCGGGACCGCAGACCCCCAGGCGCAGGGCCAGGCGGCGCGCCTTCCAGGTGCTCTACGGCTTCGGCTTCGAACCCCCGGTGAACGACCGCGCCCTGAAGAAGGCCGTGGCCGAGGCCCCGGCCGACCCCGACTCCTTCGAAGGCGCGGACCAGGCCCAGGCCTACGTGTCCGAGCTGGTGGCCGGGGTCTGGAACGCGCGCGCCGAGTTGGACGCGCTCATCCAGGAGCACTGCCAGAACTGGAAGATCGGCCGCATCGCCAAGGTGGAGCTGACCATCCTGCGCCTGGCCCTCTACGAGATTCTGCGCGTGGAGGACATCCCCCTGCGCGTGGCCCTCAACGAGGCCGTGGAGCTCGCCAAGGAGTTCGGCGACGAGAACTCCCCGTCCTTCGTCAACGGCATCCTGGACGCCGTTGCCAGGGCCGTGGACCAGGGCCGCTTCCCCATCAAGAAAGACCTCTCCCGAACCTAGAGAAGACACCCCACGATGAAACGCTACGAACCGCTCGCCATCGAGGCCAAGTGGCAGGACAAGTGGACCGCGGGCCGCCATTTCCATGCGGAGGCCGACCCGTCCAGGCCCAAGTACTACGTGCTGGAGATGTTCCCCTACCCCTCGGGGCGCATCCACATGGGGCACGTGCGCGTGTACACCATCGGCGACGTGGTGGCGCGTTTCAAGCGCATGCACGGCTTCAACGTGCTGCACCCCATGGGCTGGGACGCCTTCGGCCTGCCCGCCGAGAACGCGGCCATAAAGAACAAGCTGCACCCGGCCAAGTGGACCTACTCCAACATCGACAACATGCGCGCCCAGCTCCAGAAGATGGGCTACTCCCTGGACTGGGAGCGCGAGCTGGCCACCTGCGACGCCTCCTACTACCGCTGGGAGCAGCTTTTCTTCGTGAAGCTCTTCGAGAAGGGCCTGGCCTACCGCAAGAACTCCCCGCAGAACTGGTGCCCGGACTGCCACACCGTGCTGGCCAACGAGCAGGTGGAGGACGGCAAGTGCTGGCGCTGCGACTCCGAGGTGGAGCAGAAGGACCTGGAGCAGTGGTTCCTGCGCATCACGGACTACGCCGAGGAGCTTCTGGCCGACCTGGACACCCTGGCCGGGGCCTGGCCCGAGCGCGTGCTGACCATGCAGCGCAACTGGATCGGCAAGTCCGTGGGCTGCGAGATCGATTTCCCCCTGGAGGACGGCGCGGGCAAGGTCACGGTGTTCACCACCCGCCAGGACACCCTCTGGGGCGCGACCTTCATGTCCCTGGCCGCCGAGCATCCCCTGGCCGCGAAGCTCATCGCGGGCAAGCCCGAGGAGGCCCAAGCCAAGGCCTTCATCGAAAAGATCCGCGGCATGGACCGCATCAAGCGCCAGGCGGACGACCTCGAAAAGGAGGGCGTGTTCACGGGCAGCTACTGCGTAAACCCCGTCACCGGGGCGCGCATGCCCATCTACCTGGCCAACTTCGTGCTCATGGGCTACGGCACCGGGGCGGTCATGGCCGTGCCCGCCCACGACCAGCGCGACTTCGAGTTCGCCAAAAAGTACGGCCTGCCCCTCAAGGCGGTGATCCACCCCAAGGGCGGGCGCGTGGACGCGGACGCACTCACCGAGGCCTACTCCGACCCGGGCGTGCTGGACGACTCCGGCCCGTTCTCCGGCCAGGACTCGAGCGACGCCAAGGCCGCCATCGCGGACTGGCTGGAGGCCCAAGGCAAGGGCACGCGCGCCGTGAACTACCGCCTGCGCGACTGGAACATCTCCCGCCAGCGCTACTGGGGCGCGCCCATCCCCATGGTCTATTGCGAGGCCTGCGGCGTGGTGCCCGTGGCCGAGCAGGACCTGCCCGTGCGCCTGCCCCTGGACATCCAGGTGCGCGACGACGGCCGCTCCCCCCTGCCGGACTGCGCCGAGTTCGTGAACGTGGCCTGCCCCAAGTGCGCAGGCCCCGCCAGGCGCGAGACCGACACCATGGACACCTTCATGGAGTCCTCCTGGTACTTTTTGCGCTACGCCTGCCCCGGGCTCGACACCGCGCCCTTCGACAAGGACGCCGTGGACTACTGGTCCCCGGTGGACCAGTACGTGGGCGGCATCGAGCACGCCATCCTGCACCTGCTCTACGCGCGCTTCTACGTGAAGGTCCTGCGCGACATGGGCTACGTGAAGCACGCCGAGCCCTTCGCCAACCTGCTCACCCAGGGCATGGTGATCAAGGATGGGGCCAAGATGTCCAAGTCCAAGGGCAACGTGGTGGACCCCGACGAGATGGTGGCCCGCTACGGCGCGGACACGGTGCGCGTGTTCATGCTCTTCGCCGCGCCCCCGGAAAAGGACCTGGAGTGGTCCGACACGGGCATCGAGGGCGCCTCGCGCTTTCTGTCGCGCGTGTGGAGGCTGGTCACCGAGGAGCTCGCCGGTCTGATCGACCCGGTCAAGCCCTGCCAGGCCCTGGACCCGGCCGCGCTCTCGCCCCTGGGCAGGGAGCTGCGCCGCCGCGAGCACGCCATGGTGGCCAAGGTGGCCAAGGACATCGAGGGCCAGTTCCAGTTCAACACGGCCATCGCCGCCGTGATGGAGATGGTCAACTTCCTCTACTCCAACGTGGAGGCCCTGCGCGCCGAGAACCGCCAGGCCCTTTCCTCGGCCGTGAATTCGCTCTTGACCGTGCTCTCGCCCATGGCCCCGCACGTCTGCGAAGAGCTCTGGGAGATGCTCGGACACACGACGCTCCTGGCCGAGGAGCCCTGGCCCGCGCACGACCCGGCGGCCCTGGCCACGGACACCGTGACCGTGGTGGTCCAGGTCTGCGGCAAGCTTCGGGGCAAGATCGAGGTGGCCGCCGACGCCGACGAGGACTCGGTGAAGCAGGCCGCCCTGGCCGAGGACAACGTGGCCCGGCACATCGAGGGCAAGACCGTGCGCAAGGTGGTCTACGTTCCGGGCAAGCTCGTGAACGTGGTCGCCTCCTGATCCCGGCGACCGCCTAAAATGCAAGCGCCCCCGGCGGAAGTTTCCGCCGGGGGCTTTTTTCGTTTTCAGGCAGCCTGATGCGCGGCGAAGGCGTCAAAAGAGCAGCGCGCTCACGGCCGTTCCGCCGAGCACCACCCAGAGGGTGTCGATCCTCCTGGCCAGGGCGATGACGGCCAGGGCCAGGAGCGCGCCCTGCGGCCAACCCCAGTCCACGCTCCTGGCGAAAACCGCGCCCACGGCCACGATCATGCCGCCGAGCGCGGCCATGATTCCGGCCACGGCGTTCCTGGCCCACTCCCAGCGCAGGACGGCGTCCCTGGCGGGGGCGGCGGCCAGCAGGAGCAGGAAGGACGGCGCGAAAACGCCGATCCAGCCCGTGAGAGCCCCGGCGATGCCCTTGAGGTGGTAGCCCACGAAGGCCGAAGCCACCAGGAAAGGCCCGGGCGTGACCTGGGCCATGGCCATGGCGTCCATGAAGCTCTTCTCGTCCAGCCAGTGCCTGGCGCGAACCACCTCGGCGAACATCACCGGGAACGCGCCGAAGCCTCCGAAAGCCTGGAGGTCCACCTTGCCCATGGAGAGCGCGAGCCTGCCCAGCAGCGGGTCGGCCAGGAACATGGCCGCGATGAACCCGGCGTAACTGGCGAAAAGCAGCACCGGAAAACGCCAGCCGTAGGCGGCGGGCTTGGCCGGGCACTCCGGCCGGGACTCGTCCTTCATGAGCAGTACGCCCAGGATGGCCGCGCCCAGGAGCAGCGAAAAGGGCTTGATCCCGATGAAGAAGAGCACGCCCGCGCCGCCTGCCACGGCCCTCTGGACCCAGTGCCCGGTGAAGCGCCGCAGGAAGTCGATCCCGGAGACGAGGCAGATGGCGGCCACAAGGATCTTGAGCCCCGCGAACAGCCCCGCCAGGGCGGAGATGTCGGCCGTACGGGCGTAGAAGGCCGCGAAGGCGGTCATGATCGCGAAGGCGGGCAGGCTGAAGCCCGCGAAGGCCGCGGCCGCGCCGGGCACGCCGCGAAGGTTCAGGCCCACGTAGGCGGCCATCTGCATCATGGAGGCCCCTGGGATCACCTGGGTCAGGGCCACCCCTGCCTTGAATTCGCCTTCGGTCATCCAGCCGAGGCCGTTTACCACGCGCCTGCGCATGGCGGGCAGCATGGCCGGGCCGCCGAAGGCCGTGAGCCCCAGGCGGAAAAAGGCCGCGAAAATGGCCGCGAGGCCGGGAGTGTCGCGCAAATGAGGCTCCTGTGCGGTCAGTAGAGAAACATGGAGGCCACGGCGGCCGCGGGGACTATCCAGTACACCTGGACCTTCCTGGCCAGCGCGGCCAGGGTCAGCACCAGGATCAGCGAGGACTGCCAGCCCCAGGGCACGGCCTTGGCGAGCGTCCAGCTCACGGCCACGATCATGCCCCCGAGCGTGGCCAGCACCCCGGCCAGGGCCTGGCGCGCCCGGCGCGAGCCCACGATGCGGTCGCGGTAGTGGCATGCGGTGAGGGCCACCACGAACGAGGCCCCGAAGATGCTCACCGAGGCCACGATGGCCCCGGGCACGCCGCGCACCATGTAGCCCATGAAGGCCGAGGCCAGCATGCTGGGGCCGGGCGTCACCTGGGCCACGGCCATGCCCTCGATGAAGGTGGACTCGTCTATCCAGCGGCGGTGCTCCACCACCTCGGCGTACATCACCGGGAAGATGCCGAAGCCGCCGAAGGCCAGCATGTCCACCTTTATCATGGAGACGGCGAGGTCGAAAAGGAGCCTGTCGAAAACGAACAGCGCGCCAAGCCCCGCGAGCATCACCGCGCCCATGACCCCGGCCAGCCCAAGCGCGCCCGTGGTGTCCTGCCCGCCGCCGGGCTCGGGGGCCGCCCCGGGGTCCAGGAAGAACATGCCCAAAAGCGCGGCCCCGCCCACGATGGGCACGATGCCCGCCCCGGTGAGGAAGAGCGCGGCCGCCCCGGCCGTGAAGGCCTGGTGGCGGCGCGTGGGCGCGAAGCGCTTCACGAAGTCCAGGCAGGACATCAGGCAGATGGCCAGCACCACCACCTTGAGCCCGGAGTAAACGGCCTGGGCCAGGGGGGTTTCGCGCGTGCCCGAGTAGAACGAGGCCAGGAGCGTGATGAGCAGGAACGCCGGGGCCGAGAATCCCAGGTATCCGGCCAGGGCCCCGGGCAGGCCGCGCAGCTTGAGCCCGATGTAGGCCGCCAGCTGCATGAGCGTGCCGCCAGGGATGATCTGGCACAGGCCCAGCCCCAGGCGGAACTCCTCGCGGCTGACGAAGCCGCGCTTGTCCACCACCTCGGTGCGCATGGCGGGCATCATGGCCGGGCCGCCGTAGGCCGTGGCCCCCACGACGAAAAATCCCTTGAAAATGGTCCAGACCGATGGTTTGGAAGGCATGGCCGCTCCGTGTGGAAAGATGATCCGGGCGAAGACGATACGGCCAACCGCCGCAAAAGAAAACGTGTTCCGGCCGGTCCGGTATCTCCCCGCGCCAGGCGGCCAACCCGACGGGCGCGGGGCGGGACGAGCGGATAAGGCGTTGACGTGGGCGCGCGCTGCGGGAACAATCGCCCCATGAAAGCCGTGCTCTTCGACGGGACGCCGCCCGGGAACGACCCCTGCCGCCTGGGCGCGGACGCCCTGCTCAGGGCGCTCTCGGACGCGGGGTACGAGGCCGCGCGCTTCGAGTTGGCCGGGCTGCCCATGGCCCCGTGCCGGGGCTGCTTCGCCTGCTGGACCGACACCCCGGGCCGCTGCCCCTTCGAGGACGCCTCGCAACCGGCCGTGGCCGCCTTCGCGGGCGCGCGCGTGGCCGCGTTCTACTCGCCCCTGGCCTTCGGGGCCTGGTCGCACACGGTGAAGAAGCTCCTGGACAGGATGATCTGCCTGGTGTCGCCCTTTTTCGAGGCCTCCGCGCCCACGCGCCACAAGGCGCGCTACGAGCGCCTGCCCGCGCTTCTCGGGGCCTGCTGGCTTCCCGCTCCGGACGCGCAGCGCGAGGCGGCGTTCACGCGCCTGGTTGAGCGAAACGCCTGGAACCTGCGCGCCCCGGCCTGGCGCGCGGTGGCGCTCGCCCAGGGCAGGCCCTGGTCTTCCTGGCGGGAGGACTGCCGGGCCGCCGTGGGGAGGCTCGCCCCGTGATAAGCGCGCTTCTGCTCGTGGGGAGCCCCAAGCGCGAGAGCACCTCGCGCGTGCTGGGCGAGGCCCTGCTTGCCGGGCTGGCCGCGCGCGGCTGGGGCACGCGCTCGCTCGACCTGCCCGGGCTTTTGGACGCCCATGGCGGCAGGGCCAGGCTTTTGGCCGAGTTCGCGGCGGCGGACCTGACCATCCTGAGCGCGCCCGTGTACGTGGACGCCCCGCCGGCGCCCGTGATGCGCGCCCTGGAGTTTCTCGCCGGCGAGCCTGCCGCCGGGCCTGCCGCGCCAGCCAAGAGGCGCTTCGCGGCCGTGTTCAACTGCGGCTTTCCCGAAACGGAGCACACACACCTCTGCCTGGAGGTCTGCCGCCTCTTCGCCCGGGACGCTGGGCTCGCCTTTGCCGGGGGGCTCGGCGTCGGCTGCGGCGGGGCCCTGGACGGGCGGCCCCTGGAGGCGCGCGGGAGGCTCACGGCCAGGCTGCGCAAGGGGCTCGACATGGCGGCCCAGGCCCTGGCCTCGGGCCAGGATGTGCCCGAGGAGGCCCGAAACCTCGCCAGCGCGCCGCTGGCGCCGCGCTGGATGTATCTTTTCCTGGCCGAGGCGGGCTTTCTCGTCCGCGCGGCCAAACGCAAGACACTCTTCAAACTCGGGGACAAACCCTTCAGGCAGCGATGAACCAACGCCCAGGATTTTCCTTTCTCGTCTGTCCGGACCCGGAAATGCTCAAGCGCCAGCTGGACCGCCAGGCCGCGTCCGCCGGTGGCGGCTTCGCCCGGCAGGTCTTCTGGGGCGACGCCGACGAGTTCGACCCGGCCTACTGGCAGGCCCTCGCCGCCGTGAGCCTCTTCGCCGAGCCCAAGATCGTGCTCCTGCGCCGCGCCGAGGGCCTGAACGCCGATTTCTGGGAGAAGCTCGCCCGGCCCCTGGCCGGGTTCAACCAGCACGTCTGGCCCGTGGTCTGCCTGGAGGGCCCGCACGACGCCAAGAAGGGCCCCTCGCTGCCCAAGGGCCTGGCCGAGCGGCCCTACTGGAAAGTGGCGGCGGAAAAGGGCTGGCTGTGGATGTCGCCCGGGCTCACCGAGGAGACCATGGTCCCCACCCTGCGCGACTGGGCCAACGCGCGGCGCCTGGGTTTCGACAAGGGCGTGCTCCAGGAGTTGGCGCGCATCCTGCCAAAGGACATGACCGCTGCCGCGCGCGAACTCGAGAAGCTCGAGCTGGCCGCGCCGGACGGCGTGATCCGCATGCAGGAGCTCTCGCTCCTGAGCGCCGACACCGAGCTCGAGATATTCAACTTCCTGAAGGCCCTGGAGGAAGGCCGCGACCCCGTGGGGGTCTGGAGCACCGTGTTCGGCCACCAGCAGGCCAGCGACGACGGCTTCCTCTTCCAGTTCCTGGCCATCCTGGCCCGCGAGGCCAGGGTGATGTGGCAGCTTTTGCACGAGGACCCGGAATGCAAGGTGCACCCCTACGTGCGCAAGCTCAAGACCCCCATGGCCGGGCGGCTGGGCGCGGCCGGGCTGGCCAGGCTCTGGGACATGGCCATGGAGGCCGAATCCGGGGTCAAGTCCGGGAGCAAGTCCCCGGACCAGGCCATGGAGATGCTCGTGGCGGACCTGCACGTCCTCTTCTCCAGGGTCAGAGCCAGGGTTTGACCCGCAATCACCGTTGAAACCGCGTCGATTTCCGGTAATGCTGCCTTGATGGCGGGATTTCTCCCCGCCTTCGCATCAATTGCCCCTCCCGGGGCTTGCGCAGGGGCACGATCATGCTTACAAAAGAGGACCGCCCGCACTATCTCGGGCACAGAAGCCGCCTGAAGGAGAGACTCAGGAAGGATTCGCGGGCCCTGGCGGACTACGAGATCCTTGAACTGCTCCTGAGCTACGCCAACCCGCGCAAGGACGCCAAGCCCCTGGCCAAGGCGCTGCTCGCGCGCTTCGGCACGCTTCGCGGCGTCTACCAGGCGCGAATGAGCGAGCTGGCCTCGGTTGACGGGTTCGGCGACGGGCTCGAGACATTCTGGACGCTCTGGCGGGAGTTCCTGGCCCGCCTGGGCGAGCAGGACGTGGCCGAGCGCGTGCAGGTGGACGACGCGGCCGTGGTGGCGGAACTCGCGCGCGAGCGCCTGGGGCACCTGGCCTCCGAGGAATTCTGGGTGCTCCTCTTGGACGGGGCCAACAAGGTCCTGGGTTGGGAGAGGGTCAGCCAGGGCACGGTGGACCAGACCCCGGTGTACCCGCGCGAGATCATGGCCCTGGCGCTCAAGCGCCAGGCCGCAGGGGTGATCATGGTGCACAACCATCCCGGGGGCGACCCCAAGCCCTCGCGCATGGACCAGGAGATCACCCGGCAGGTGGCCCTGGCCGCCCACGGCCTGGGGGTCAAGGTGCTCGATCACGTTATTGTGGCGGGCAAGTCATTTTTCAGTTTCAAGAAGGCCCGGATGATGTAAGAGGGTCGGAAGCCCTCCGGCGTCGTGGGGCGCCCGGCCGGGCCTAACTGGAGCGTGCGGTGAAGAGCGTGCGTTTTTTCGTCCGGGGCCGGGTGCAGGGCGTGTTCTTCCGGGGCTACGCCCGGGAGCAGGCCCTTGAGCTCGGCCTCGCGGGCTACGCGCGCAACCTGTCCGACGGCCGGGTGGAAGTGCTGGCCCAGGGCGGGGACGAAGCCCTGGCCATGTTCGCGGCCAGGCTGGCCCGTGGGCCGCTTCTGGCCCGGGTGGACGGGGTGGAGACCGCACTCGAGGAGCATGAGCCGCAGTTGGCGGATTTCCGGATAGTACGCTGAAGCGAAATCAAGGAGCGATCCATGAGCATAGAAAACGATCCCGTATCGAGCGCCGGTCCGGAGCCCCTGCACGAGGAGCCCGTCACCGAGGAGCACGGAGAGCAGGGCCCCGAGCAGGCCAAGCTGGACATCCCGGCCATCCTGCCGGTGCTGCCCGTGCGCGACATCGTGGTCTTCAACTACATGATCCTGCCGCTGTTCGTGGGCAGGGAGAAGTCCGTGGCCGCGGTTGACGCCGCGCTCAACTCCAACCGCTACATCCTCATCCTGACCCAGAAGGACGAGAAGGTGGACGAGCCCGGCCCGGACGACCTGCACGTCACCGGCACCGTGGGCATGATCATGCGCATGCTGAAGATGCCCGACGGACGCCTGAAGGTGCTGGTGCAGGGCCTCACGCGCGCCCGGGTGCGCCGCTTCACCAAGACCGACCCCCACCTGGAGGCCGTGGCCGAGGTGCTGGAGGAGGCCGAGGCCAAGGACGTGGGCGTGAGCGAGGAGGCGCTGATGCGCTCCGCGCGCGAGCAGAGCGAGAAGATCCTCTCCCTGCGCGGCATCTCCGCCACGGACATCATGAGCGTGCTCAACTCGGTCAACGAGCCGGGCAGGCTTGCCGACCTCATCGCCTCCAACCTGCGCATGAAGGTGGAGGAGGCCCAGAAGATCCTCGAAACCCTGGACCCCATCGAGCGCCTGGAGCTGGTGAACTCCCAGCTGACCAAGGAGGTCGAGGTGGCCTCCATGCAGGCCAAGATCCAGTCCATGGCCAAGGAAGGCATGGACAAGGCCCAGAAGGACTTCTTCCTGCGCGAGCAGATGAAGGCCATCCGCAAGGAGCTGGGCGAGGGCCAGGAGGAGACCGACGAGCTCGAGGAACTGCGCAAGGCCATCGACAAGGCCGGGCTGCCCAAGGAGGTCCGCTCCGAGGCGGACAAGCAGCTCAAGCGCCTGTCCTCCATGCACCCGGACTCCTCCGAGGCCACGGTGATCCGCACCTACCTGGACTGGCTCACCGAGCTGCCCTGGAAGAGGATGTCCAAGGACCGCCTGGACATCAAGCAGGCCAACGCCATCCTCCAGGAGGACCACTACGGCCTGGACAAGGTCAAGGAGCGCATCCTCGAATACCTTTCCGTGCGCAAGCTGAACCCCAAGATGAAGGGCCCCATCCTGTGCTTCGTCGGCCCCCCGGGCGTGGGCAAGACGAGCCTTGGGCGCTCCATCGCCAGGTCGCTCGGGCGCAAGTTCGTGCGCATGTCGCTTGGCGGCATGCGCGACGAGGCCGAGATCAGGGGCCACAGGCGCACCTACATCGGGGCCATGCCCGGGCGCATCGTGCAGTCCATCAAGAGCGCCGGGACGAAAAACCCCGTGATCATGCTGGACGAGATCGACAAGGTCGGGGCCGACTACCGTGGCGACCCCACGTCGGCGCTCCTCGAGGTCCTGGACCCGGAGCAGAACTTCTCCTTCCAGGACCACTACCTGGGCGTGCCCTTCGACCTCTCCAAGGTGATGTTCGTGTGCACGGCCAACATGCTCGACACCATCCCCGGCCCGCTCCTGGACCGCATGGAGGTGATCCGCATCCCCGGGTACACCGAGCAGGAGAAGGTCAAGATCGCGCGCAAGTACCTCCTGCCCAGGCAGGTCAAGGAGAACGGGCTGAAGAAGGACGACATGGAGCTCACCGACCAGGTGCTGGCCAAGGTCATCCGCGAGTACACGCGCGAGGCCGGGCTCAGGAACCTGGAGCGCGAGGTGGGCACCATTTGCCGCAAGCTCGCGCGTAAGAAGGCCGAGGGCGAGAAAGGCCCCTTCAAGGTCACGGCCAAGCTCCTGCCGCAGCTTCTGGGCATCCCGCGCTTCATCGACGAGGAAAAGGAGCGCGAGCTGCCCCCGGGCGTGGCCGTGGGCCTGGCCTGGACCCCTGTCGGCGGCGAGATCCTGCACATCGAGGTGACCACCATGCCCGGCAAGGGCCAGCTGATCATGACCGGCAAGCTGGGCGAGGTGATGAAGGAGTCGGCCCAGGCCGCGCTGTCCTACGCCAGGGCCAAGTCCGGCAAGCTGGGCATCGACCCGGCCTTTTTGGAGAAGCGCGACATCCACATCCACATCCCGGCCGGAGCCACCCCCAAGGACGGCCCGTCCGCAGGCGTGACCCTGGTCACCGCGCTCATCTCCGCGCTGACCAACACGCCCATCTGCAACGACATCGCCATGACCGGCGAGATCAGCCTGCGCGGGCGCGTGCTGCCCGTGGGCGGCATCAAGGAGAAGATCCTGGCGGCCGTGAGCGCTGGCATGAAGCGCGTGCTCATCCCGTCGCGCAACGAGAAGGACCTGGCGGACATCCCCAAGGATCTGCGCGGGCGCATCAAGGTGCAGCTCATCGAGCAGATCGACGAGGTCTGGCCCCTGGCCTGCGCCCGGGAGTCCGTGACCGCCGCGCCCGAGGCCCCGGAGAAGGAGAAGCCCGCCGAGGCCAAGCCCGCGCCGAAGAAGAAGGCGGCCAAGGCCTAACCCGCGCGCCGAGACGAATGGATATCGAATGATAAAAGGCCCGGGGGCGAAAGCCTCCGGGCCTTTGTTGTAAGCGTTGGCGCGGCGTTATGCCGGCCGGTCAGGCCGTCGCGAACCGGGGAAGGATGGACGTCTTCAATTCGGAGAAGGCTTCCAGTGCTTCCTCCTTTGAAACGTGCGGCTTGAGTCGGTGCACTTTCTCGGCGATCAGGTTCGCGTCTTCCGTGCCTTCCTGGCGCATGAGAAGCAGTGCGGTCCCCAGCTTTTCGAGCTCGCCGACCTTTTTATGTCCAAGGCAGTCCGCGACGTTTTCAAGCGCCTTGTTCCAGGGGGCCAACCGTTCCCTGTTCTTCTCCAGGAGGGCGCGGCCTTTTTCCGTCAGGGCGTAGCGCGGGCCATAGGGCGGATTGAGTTCCAATTCCGCGAGGCCTTGAACACGCAGGCTGGCGAGCAATTCCCGGAAAGGGAATGAATAGGGGCCATGCTTGTAAATGATGAATTCGTAATCCGACGGGATCCTCCCGAGGGATTCAAGGAAGAACATCGATTTTTGCAGGTGAGTTTCGCCGCACCAACTTTGCTTTGCGCGAAGCAACTGGATCAGTTCCAGGGTGATGGAAATCTTCTCGAGTTCGTTCATGATTGATAGCCCTCCGCGTTCTGGCACCGGGCAAGTTCCAGGCGACTGCGCTCAAGCCACCGTCTGGCTTTGTCGCGCAACCCCGACTCGATAAAGACATAGTCCGCGACAGCCGGAGGCATATTCCGAAGGACAGCCGATTCGTTCCAGGCCGAGGAAACCTCCCCGTTGGACAGGAGGACAGGAAAATCCGGTGACAAGCCGCTTTTCTCATACTTGTACGCGCGCACGTTATCAACACCGAACTTGCCTTCGAGGCCCTTGCGGACCGCCTCGCCCATTGTCGGGTTGGCGTGGCATTCCTGCGAGTTTTTCTCCCAGGCGAGCTTGAAATGCTCCCGGTCGAGAATCCTCTTGGCGTGGGTGTGCAGGGGGTCGCCTGCTTTTGATGCGACCTGGCGCATGGTGCCCAGGACCTCGATGTCCGTGATGGCGAGGAACTTCTCCAGGTCGGTTACCGGGAATTTGTCGCCGTCCAGCAACGTGAGCATGAAGTCCTTGAGGTGAAGGTCGTAAATTGTCCTGACGGGATGAAGGTAGACTTGCGAGAACATGAGATAGCGTGCCCAAAGAAGGGATTCCGCCGCCTGGAGCCCGCCTTTTTCGATCCCGATGCACGGTTCGGCGAGGCTTTGGTCGTCTTCCTCCCCTTCCTGGGGCTTGGGAAGGATGCGCAGCGTCTTGATCAGGCGGAGATGATCGAACCGGCCGTATGCGACGCCGGAGTGGTACGCGTCGCGCAGAAGGTAGTCGATCCGGTCCGCGCCGAACGCGTCGCCGACGATGATTTCCGCGAGCAGCGTTTCCAGGATGTCGAATTCGACTTCCGGCGGGGCGTCCTTTTTGCCGACGGCAAGCTTCGCGACATGCTCAGGATTGACCTTGACCTTGTCCCAAAGCGGCTTCATCGCCTCGGACAGGATCAAGTTCCATGAGATGTGTTCATGTTTCGTTCCTGATGGAAGAAGATCTTTCTCCGCCGCATGGGAAAAGGGGAGGTGCCCGAGGTCATGGCAAAGGGCACCCATTCTCACGGCTTTCTTCCAATACGGCCTGTCGAGGCCGTCGCCGCCGACCAGCTTGGCGAGGGGGCGGTACGCCGCCTCTGGTAGCTTACGCAGGTTGTCCGGGTCGAGCAGTTCGTCATAAATCCGGGACGCGAGGTCCATGACGCCCAGGGAGTGTTCGAACCGTCGGTGCGTGGCTCCCGGATACACCAGGTAGGTCAGCGCCAGTTGATGGATGTGGCGCAGGCGCTGAAAAGGAGGAGAGTCGATGACGGAACGTTCGTCCAGGCTGTAGCTGATGAACCCGTGGATAGGGTCGCGGACTTCGTGATCTTGTTTCGAGGACATGGGCACCCGGGAGTGATTGGCTGTTTGTTTTCGCTAGTCCCGGTTTTCTGTCGTGTAAAGTTATATCATGCGGTCTTGCGCATATTCCGGCGCGGGTGAGGCTCGTTGCTTGGGCTTCGGGCCCTTCCCCCTTGCCTCGCCCCGGGCTTTGGGGCTAGCGTGCGCGGCCATGAGCGCAAGCAACACCTTCGGACGCCTCTTCAGGCTGACCACCTTCGGCGAGTCCCACGGCCCGGCCATCGGCGCCGTCATCGACGGCTGCCCCGCCGGGCTGCCCCTAACCGAGGACATGATCCAGGAGGGGCTTAACAAGCGCCGCCCCGGCCAGGGCGGCGTGGCCTCCACGTCCAGGAAGGAGCCGGACCGGGTGCGCATCCTCTCCGGCGTGTTCGAGGGAGTGACCACGGGCACGCCCATCGGGCTCCTCATCGAGAACGCCGACCAGCGTTCGCACGACTATTCCAAGATCAAGGACGTGTTCCGCCCGGGCCACGCCGACTTCACCTACCAGGCCAAGTACGGCGTCCGGGACTACCGCGGCGGCGGCCGGGCCTCCGGCCGCGAGACGGCCGCGCGCGTGGCCGGCGGCGAGGTGGCCAGGCTCCTTCTGGCCAAGGCCGGGGTGGAGGTCTACTCCTACACCAAGGAGCTGGGCGACGTCCCGGCCCAGTGCATGGACGTGAAGAACGCCCCGTCCAGGCCCTTCTACGCGCCCGACGACTACGTGGTGGACATCTGGGAGGACCGGGTGCGCCAGGTGAAGGCCGAGGGCGACAGCCTGGGCGGCGTGGTCTGCGTGACAGCCAGCGGCGTGCCCGCCGGGCTCGGCGAGCCGGTGTTCGACAAGCTGGACGCCAGGCTGGCCTACGCGCTCATGGGCGTGGGGGCGGTGAAGGCCGTGGAGATCGGCGAGGGGCTGCAGGCCGCGCGCAACTACGGCTCCAAGAACAACGACGCCATCACGGCGCAGGGGTTCGCCTCCAACCGCGCGGGCGGGACGCTCGGCGGCATAAGCTCGGGCCAGGACGTGGTGGTGCGCTGCGCCGTGAAGCCCATCCCCTCGGTGTCCATCGCGCAGCGCACGGTCACGTTGGCCGGCGAGGAGACCGAGATCGTGGTGGGCGGACGCCACGACGTGTGCGCCATCCCGCGCATCAACCCCGTGCTCGAGGCCATGGTCTGCCTGACCCTGGCCGATTTCTGGCTGCTCTCAGGAAGGAGCTTCTGAGTCGTCGTCTTCCTCGGGGGCGTGGCGCTTGGCCAGCTTGTGGAAGACCAGCACGGGCAGGGCGGTGAAGAGCAACTCCGGCCAGGACGCCACTTCGCCGCGCCCCATGTACTCGGCCCAGCACTGCAGGAAGTAGGTCACCCCGGCGTAGGCGAAGGTCAGGCGCATGGGGTCCACTCCCCTGGCCAGGCGCAGGAAGGCCAGGGCGAACACCCCGGGGAAGAGTATCCACGCCCCCAGGATCAGCCAGGCCCCCTGGCTGGTCAGGGGGAATTTGAGCCTGCCCAGCGTCTCCGGCCCGAACGGGAAGAGCGCGGAGAGCGCCCACGTTATCGCGGCCGTCGCGGCCATGGACCCCAGAAGGATCACCGCGCCGGTCACGGGGTCGATGGGGCGCTTGGCCTCGGGCTTGTCCTCTTCTTTGGTCATACCAGATCCCATCCGAAAAGGTTGAGTGTTTCGAAGACGATCACCAGGAGCCAGGCCAGGATGCTGATCCCGGTGGCCGCTGCGGCCATGTCCTTGATGGCCTTGATTTTTTCGTCCTTCGCCGTCTGGAGGTAGTCGCAGATCGCCTCGATGGAGCTGTTGAAGATCTCCGCCGAGAGCATGAGCGCCGTGGCCACCAGGACCATGAGCACGTCGATCCAGGCCCGGTACGCGAAAGAAAGCAAAAGCACCACCGCCGAGAGCGCCACCTTGTAGGCCACGGACAGGTCGTAGACCACGGCGTAGCGCAGCCCCGAGGCGATCACCTTGAGCTTGCGCCAGGGGTTGAACCCGGGCTCGCCCGTGCCCAGGAACTTATTTCGCATCCTTGAGGGCCTCCTTCACGGCCTGCTCCAGCTGCCCGGACGTGAACAGGTCCCTGAGCACCACCGGGCGCGCGGACGCCTCCCCGGCCGGGAACACCGCGGCCAGCGGGATGGAGGCCGAGCCCAGGGAGCGCAAGAGCGCAATGGTGTCCGGGTCCTGGCGGGTCATGTCCACGCGCACGGCGGTCAGGCCGTAGCGCTTCTTGAGGTCGTCCACCGCGTCCGGGGTGAGCACGGTGCGCTCGAGCGCCTTGCAGGTGGGGCACCAGTCCGCCGTGAAGTCCACGAGCATGGGCCTTGCTCCGAGCGTTTCCGAGAACGTCTTCTTGTCGAACTCCTGCCAGACGGCCTCGCGCGGGGCGGGCGGGGTCACGGCCCACGCGCAGGCGGCCACGGCGAAGGCCACGGCGCACAGGCGGATTGACCAGCGCGTGAAGGCCCCCTGGGAGAGGCCTGTCCAGCCGCCCCAGGCGTGGCAGGCCAGGGCCACGGCCAGGAGCGCGGCCAAGGCTGGGACGAGCATCCCCTGGGGCAGGATGCTCAGGAAATACAGGCACGCGGCCATGATGAAGAACCCGGCCAGCTTCTCGAGGTGCACCATCCAAGGCCCGGGCCTGGGCACGAAGCGCACCAGCTCCGGCCTGGCGGCCAGCACCAGGTAGGGCGAGGCCATGCCCAGGCCGATGCCAACGAACACGGCCACCACCACGGACACGGGCTGCATGAGCGTCCAGGCCAGCACTCCGCCCAGAAACGGCCCCGAGCAGGGCGTGGCCAGGAGCGTGGCCAGAAAGCCCGTGGCCAGGGCCTGGGCCTTGTGGCTCTTGCCAGGGCCTGTGCCCATCTTCAGGTCGATCACGGGCAGGTGGAACACTCCTAAGAGCGAAAGCCCCAGGGCGAAAAGCACGGCCGTACCGCCAAGCACCACGCCGGGCTTCTGGAAGAGCTGGCCCCAGGCCATTTCGGCTAGCCCCAGTATCAACGCCAGCAGGCAGAAATAGGCCAGCACGCCCAGCGAGAAGAACACGTTGTGCTCGCGGATGAGCGCGTGGCGGTCGCAGAATTCCCCCTCGCGGCACACGGCCAGGAGCCCCGAGAGCTTCAGGCAGGCCACGGGCAGCACGCAGGGCATGAGGTTCAGGATGATCCCGGCCAGGAAGGCCAGGGGCAGCGCCTTGAGCAGCCCGTCCACTTCCAGGTGCGGCGTGGCGGAGCGTGGCGCGAACGTCCAGCGCGAGGCCTCGGGCCTGGCCTTGGCCACCGCTTCGGCCACCGGAGCCTGGGGCGAGGCGGCGGCGAGCTCGGCGAACCGGCTCCACCAGGGAAGGTCCTGGGCCTGGGGAGGGGCGGGGAATTCGCGCGCGGACATGCTCGTCTCGATGGACATGGGCCAGCAGCTGGTGTCCGTGCAGGCCAGAAGCGACACCCTGGCCTCCAGGCCGAAGCCCGGCGGCGGGGCGGCGGGCAGGGGGATGAAGAGCGGGGTGGGGCCGTCGTAGACGTTCACCAGCTTGTCCGGCTCGTAGATGTCGTTCACGGGCTTGCCCGCCGGGTAGAGCACGGGCAGGGCCTCGCCGGAGGGCAAAAGGCGCGCCTCGGCCCGGGTGGGCATGCCTGTCTGGCCGGGGTCGTGACCGTAGGTCTTGAAGCCCTGGCCCGGGGTGAGCCAGAGCACGGCCACCAGGCCCTGGCCGGGCAGTGCGGCCAGCTCCCAGCGCGTGGACACGGGCTGGTCCTGCTGGGCCTGGGCCGCCGGTGGCAGGAGCCAGAAAAGGGCGAGGAGCAGGGCGAGGACTCTGGTCTGTCGAAGCATGTGAGACTCCCTGGCCCGCCCGCCTGGCGCGCGGGCCGTGGTGAAAAGGCGCTAGGGCGTGAGCAGGAGGAACGCGCACGCGGCCACGGCCGTGGGCGCCAGCGCCGCGAGCAGGAGTCCCAGCGGGTTTATCGCCCCGTCCTTGAAGCCGTGCTTGAGTATGGAGAAGCCCGCGGGGTTGGGCGCGTTGGCGATGACCGTGAGTCCGCCGCCCGTGACCGCTCCGGCCAGCAGGGCGAACTTGTTGCCGTCGGAGAGGTCCTCCACCAGGGTGCCCAGGAAGGTCAGGGCGGCGTTGTCCGTGATGGCGGTCAGGCCCATGGCCCCGAAGTAGAGCGTGAGGGAGTCCATGCGCGCGAGCAGCGCCTGCACCCACCAGCGCTGCGGCGGCCCGAGGATCACCAGCCCGGCCAGGAACACCCCCACCAGGAGCCCGGCGCGCACCATCAGCGCGGACTGGTGCTGCGGGTAGGCGGCCGTGAAGCCCAGAAACACGACGAACACGGCCATGAAGGCCGCCGGGTGGTGCAGGAGCGCCACGAGCAGGCCCAGCACGCCCACGTGCACGGCGGCCACCCAGGCCGGGACGTCCTCGCGCAGGGATTCGGGGATGCGCGCGTCCACCCCGCGCAGGGTCTTGCGGAATACCAGCGTGAGCGCCAGGGAGTTCACGGCCACGGCCACGGCGGCCTTCCACCCGAAGTTGGAGAACATGTGCCACATGCCCCAGCCCCACTTGGGCGCGCTCATGATCACGGGCGGGGCCGCGAAGTGGGTCATCACCCCGCCGATGGAGATGTTCACGAAGAGCGTGCCCAGAAGCGCGTACTTGAATTTCTCCGGCAGGGGCTGCTGGAAGAAGACGAAGTAGAGCATGAGCGCGGTGACGGTCATGGCCGCGGGCTCCGTGATGAAGGAGCCCATGAGCGGGCCCAGGGTCATGGCCGTGAAGCACACGGCCATGCCGCGCGGCATGGGCAGCTTCGCCGCGACGCGCAGGATGGCCTTGGAGGCCAGGGACACCGTGGGCTTGGTGGATGCCGCGATCATGATGGCGAAGACGAAGGCCGGTTCGCCGAACTGCACGGATTCGATGTAGTCCACGGCGGCGCCGGGCCCCGTAAACAGCGCCAGCAGCGCGAGGAACACGGCGGCCCAGAAGCCGAAGGCCACCTCCACCTCGCCCAGCAGGTGCCAGAGTTCCTTGTGCGGGGTTTCGCGCTGGGACATGCGCGCGAAGCGCCCGGCCAGGAACGTGTGGGCCACGGCCGCCGCGAAGGCGGCTGTTCCCAGGATGGTGGCGGCCCAGGACGTCTGCATGGCTTCGGGGGTTACTGGAAACAGAACTCCACGGTGAAGTCGCCGTGTTCCGTGGAGAAGGGGATGGCCACCACCGGCCCGGAGGTGACGTGGGAGATGGTGTGGTTGTCGCCGAAGACGATGGTCGGGGTGGAGGCCTGCATGGTCAGGCCCATCTGGGCGAGGCCCGCGCGCGCCTGGCCGGAGATCATGTTGGTGATTTCGCCCACGGCGTCCTTGGCGTCCTGGATGATGTCCTGGATGTCGTCGCCCAGCATGTTCTTCACGATGGCCACCGCGCACTTGCGGCTGAACGAGATGGAGATGCTGCCGTGCTTGTCCCCTGTGAGGCCCACCACGGCGGAGACGTCGCCCGCGGCCATGTCGTTTTTCTTCACGTAGGGCTTGCCCGGCGTGGGGTCGAGCATGGCCATGGTGGTCAGCACGTGCTTGGTGGCCTGGATGAACGGCTTGGCTATGTCGGCGTCGGTGGGGTTCATGGCCCTGTCCTTGGGGGTCGGTAACGTGTTCGGGGGCAAAAAGAGCAGGGCCGCGCATGGTCTGCGCGGTCCGCTCGTCCGCCCTGAGTCATATCTAGTAGCGTTTCGCAGGGGAGGATTACAAGGCATTTTTGATCCCTTCGCGGACTGGCTGGGTGTTGCCCTGCCCGGCTTGCCATTTCGCTGCCGCTGATGTACCCCCCCATGGAACACGCCTCGGACACGGAACCGGAAGGTGTGCTCAGGGTGCGGCACGGGCCGGTTCGCGGCGGGCGGACCCCCAGGCTGGCCCGCCGGTTCCAGCCCCGCGAAGCGGACACACGATGCCAAGCCGACACCAGTCAGCGTCCCACCAGAGAAACCGGGCCACCGGCTTCACCGACGCCGACTGGGGAGCCCTGGAGAAACGCCTCTCCGACACCAGGGACCTCCTCAAGGACATCCTCCTGCACCTGCGCAAGGTCCTGGACAATCTCAAGACCGCCGGAACGCACTACCAGAGCGCCGGACGCGCCTGGCGCAAGCCCGGGGCGTACGCGCAGGGCGCGGGCCGCCAACAGTGGCATCGGCCGGAAGGTCCCGCCGCCGGTGCCAGCAAAGCTTCAGGGGCCTCAGGTTCCAGCCGCCAATCCTCCGATTTCAAGCACTCCTCGCCTTCCTCCGGACAGACCGGCTCCACGGGTTCCTCCTCCGCCGGTTCCTCGCGCTTCGCGGGCGCGGCAGGCGCTGCGGGATCCGCCACGGCTGCGTCCTCGTTCAGGGCCTCGACCGCCTCCGGGGCCGGGGCGTCCGGCGCGCAGGGGGCGTCCTCCAGGGCCTCGGCCGCCGGCGCGAACTTCGGCTCGCAGAAGACCGCCGGACCGTCGTCGCGGGCCTCCTACGAGCGCCAGGCCGGCAACGGCTTCTCCTGGAGCCAGCGCGGCAAGGCCGAGCCCGGCCAGGACCAGGCCGGGGCCAAGTCCACCTGGCGGGCCTCCTCGGCCAATTCCGGGGACAAGGCGGGCGAGCGCGCCACCTTCACCGGCGGCCAGCGCCCGGGAAGCCAGGCGGGCGCGCAGGCGGGCGGGCAATCCTCCGGGGCCTCGGGCAGCTGGAAGCGGGAGCAGGACCGCGCCCGCGAGGAGCGCCAGGAGCACCGCCACCGCACCACCGGCCCCGGCGGCGGGTCGAGCTACCAGGACTACAGCAAGCGCAACCACAAATCTCCTCTGGGCAGCGGCAGGATGACCCTGACCCAGGCCTGCGCCCTGCTCTGCGTGAGCTACCCCTGCTCGGCGGACGACGTGCGCGTGGCCTACCGCAAGCAGGCCCGCAGGCACCACCCGGACCTGGGCGGCGACGAAGAGATGATGAAGACCATCAACCAGGCTTACGAGCTGGCGCTCTCCTGGTGCGCGCCCCTGCGCGCCAAGCCCGGCAGCCCCTGGGCGGCCTAGCGGCCCGCAAAGGACTCCCGCTGGCCGCGGGGACCGGCTTTTCGGCGCGCGGCCGGTCCAGTCGGGGCTTTGCACGTTTCTAGCGCCGTTTCCGGCGCGTTTCTAGAACACCTCGGCCTCGAACCAGTAGATCTCCGTGTTCGGCTGCCTCCAGGCGTCGGGCGTCAACCCGGCCTTGCAGCAGGTCTGGGCCAGGAAGGTCTCGCGGTCCCATCCCCACTCCACCGGCACCTGGGGCAACAGGAGCCCCTGGCGCATGCCCCGGCGCATGATCAGCCCGTGGCGGCCCACCTCCACCAGCTCCGGGTCCGGGCAGCGGGTGATGGGGCCGAGGATGGATATCTCCACCTCGATCCCCTCGAACTCCGCCCCGGTCAGGGGCGCGAAGCGCGGGTCCTCGAAGGCAGCCGCTCGGGCCATGGCCGAGATGGTCCGGTGAAGCGGCGCGTCCGGGGCCAGGTGGCCGATGCAGCCGCGCAGCTGGCCCTGCTTGCTCAGGGTCACGAAGGCCCCGAAGCGCTTGGAGAGCCTGGGCGTCGGCGGCTCGGGCGGGGCCCAGCCCCCCTCGCCCGCGAGAACGGCCCGGATGCTTCGCCTGGCCACGTCCTTGAGGTACGCCTTTTCCTCGCCGGTAAGCTCGAACCGGAACGTTTCCATGTGGATCCCTCCAGCGTCTTGCGGCCACGCTAGCACGCCCGGCCGGGCCTTTCCAGCGGCGCGCGAAGGCCGCGCTGGCTTTCGCGGGGAAGCCGGGCTAGAAGGGCGCGAAACCGCAACCGGACCGGCCCCATGCTCGTGATCGCAGCCTTTTCCCTGGACCTGCCCGCCTACGCCTGCGCCCGGTACAGGATCACAGGCCCCGCCTCCAGGCTCGGCGGGCGCGTGGCGCTGCGCTGGGCCGCGCGAAGCGACGGGCGGGACTACGCCATCGACGCCTCGGCCATGGACGGTGCGGACCTGATCCTCTTCCAGCGCCACTTCCCCATGGAGGCCACCTGGCCGCTGGTGGAGCGCGCGCTCGCCTCCGGCACCCCCGTGATCTACGAGACCGACGACGACTTCCTGCACGTCCCGCCCGGCCACCCCATGGCCGAGCGCCTGGCCCCGGGGGCGCGCTACGTGGCGGAGCTCGCCGCCAGGGCGGACCTGGTGACGGTCTCCACGCGTGAGCTTGCGCGCTCGCTCTCGCAGGCCGCCAGGGAGGTGCGCGTGCTGCCCAACCGCCTGGACGAGCGCCTCTGGGGGGCGCTCCCCGCGGCGCGCCCCGGCGGGCCCGTGCGCATTGCCTACGCGGGCACGCCTTCGCGGTCCGGCGATTTCGAGGCCGTGGCCCCGGCGCTCGCGCGTCTGAAGGCCCGGCACGGCAACGCCGTCGAGACCCTTTTCCTGGGCTTCGACCCCGGCCCCGCCCTGGCCGACCGGGCGCTGCCCTTCCGGGAGGACTACGCGGCCTACGCCCGGGAGCTTCGCGCCCTGGCCCCGGACATCGCCCTGGCCCCGCTGGCGGACACGGCCTTCAACCGCTGCAAGAGCGCGGCGAAGTGGCTGGAGTACTCGGCGGCCGGAGCTGCCGGGATATTCTCGGACGCCCCGGCCTACGCGCCCGTGCGCCACGGCGTCACCGGGCTCAAGGCCGCCGCCGAAGGCGAGTGGGAGGACGCCCTGGAGCAACTGATGGGCGACGATTCCCTGAGGCGCTCCCTGGCGGGGGCCGCCAGGGCCGAGGTCCTTGGGCGGTGGGGGCTTGCCAAGGGGGCCGAGGCCTTTTACGCGGCCTGGAGGAGCGCAGCCCGTGGACGTACCTGATTTTCCCTGGTCCGCGCTGCCGGACGGACTGCGCCACGGGCTTGCGCTCGGCGGCTCCGGCAGGCCGCACCTGGCCGGGCTCGCCTCGGCCGCCCTGTCCTCCCCGGACACCCTGGCCCTTGGCTGCGACCTGCTGCTGGCCGCCTGGGAGGCCGCGCCCCTGGACGGGGGGCTGGCCCGGACGCTCCTGGCCGTCGACGCCAGGGCGAACTTCCTCGACCCCGCCAGGCGCGCGCTGGCCGGGGCCTGCGCGGGAAGCTGGCGCGAGCCCGGGCAGGCCCCGCTGGTGGCGGCCCTGGCCGGGGAGCGCCGCCACGGAGAGCTACTGGAGCTTCTGGGCGCGGGGCTCGGTTCCGAGCCGGGGAACCTCTTCTGGCGCGCCCACCTCCTGGACCTGGGCGCCTACCTGGGCGAGCCCGGGGCCACGGCCCAGGCGCTCCAGGCCCCCTGGCCCGAAGGGCTCGGCCAGGTTCGCGAGAAGTTCCTTGGCGACGAGGCCTTCCGGCGCGGCGATTTCGAGGCGGCCCGGGCGCGCTACTCGAAAGCCCTGGCCCTGCGCCCGGCGCGCGGCCGCATGGCCGAGGCGCTCTGGCGCTCGGGCAGGCCCGGGGAGGCCCTGGCCCAGTGGCGCAAGGCCCTGGCCCAGGCTCCCTGGAACGTGGACGTGCTGCTGCGGCTCTTCGACCGCGCGGCCGGGCTCGACGAGCCGGGCGCGCCGCTCGGCGGCCCGGTGACCGTGTGCCTGTACACCTGCGGCAAGGCCCGGGAGGTCGACGCCACCCTGGAGGCCCTCTTCGCCTCGGACATGGGGGACGCGCGCGTGCTGGCCCTGGACAACGGCAGCCGCGACGGGACTCCCGCCGTGCTCGGAGCCTGGAAGGAGCGCTTTGGCGGGGCCATGGAGGTGCTCACCCTGCCCGTGAACGTGGGCGCTCCGGCCGCGCGCAACTGGCTGGCCAGCCACGAGCGGGCGGCCTCGGCCGGCTACGTGGCCTACCTGGACGACGACGCCCTGGTCCCGCCGGACTGGCGCGCGCGCATGGGCCAGGCCGTCGGGGCCTATCCCGGGGCAGGCGTCTGGGGCTGCAAGGTGGTGGACCTGGCCCACCCCGGGCGCGTGCAGCACACCGAGGTGAACCTCCTGGACGCCTCCGGCCCGGAGCCGTCGTTTTCCTCGCTGTGCACCCAGGACCTGGACTACGGCCAGTTCGGGCGCGTCCGGCCCTGCCTGTCCGTCACGGGGTGCTTCCACCTCTTCAGGGCAAGGACCCTGCGGGAGTCCGGCGGCTTCGACATCCGCTTCTCGCCCACCCAGTACGACGACCTGGACCACGACCTCCGCCTGCGCCGCTCGGGCCTGGGCGCGGTCTGCCAGGGGCACCTGGGCGTGCGCCACGCCAGGCTCTCCGGGGCGCTCCTCCACCAGGACGGCCCGGCCAGCGGCAACAGCTCAGGCAACCTGCGCAAGCTCGCGGCCAAGCATCCGCCCGAGGTCCTGGAGGCCCTGCGCCTGGCCGTGGCGGCCGAACTGGAGGCCGATCTTGCGGCCAAGCTCGAAAGCCTGCGTCGCGCCTAGGCCCGGCCCGGGCAGTCGGCCACGGGGCGCATCCGTCACAATTCCTTCGTTGCGATGACATGGAAAATCGGCCATCATCAGGGCCAGGACGTTGCCTCACGGAGTCGCCCCCCATGTCTGGCCCCCACCTGCTCGACCTTATTTTCGACCCGGCCTGCCTGGCGGATTCCAACGGGCGTCTGACCCGCGTCAACGAGCCCCTGGCCGAACTCCTGGGCCTGGCCCCGGGCTTGGCGTGCGACGCGGCCCTGGCCGACATCCTGGGCCAGGGCGACTTTCAGGACATCTCGCGCAACGCCTCCGACGGCGCGGTGCTCTTCAAGCGCGTGGTGGTCCGCTGCCGCGACGGCCGCGCCTGCCCGGCCGAGGCCCGCTGCCTGCGCCTGCCGGACGGGGGCGAGCTGGCAGTGTCGTTCAAGGTCACGGCGTGCTCCATGCCCGGCGGGAGCGCGGAGTACATGGCCCTGCACGACGCGCTCACGGGCCTGCCCAACCGGGTGCTGCTCATGGACCGCCTGGGCCAGACCCTGGCCCGCACCAGGCGGCGCGACGATTTCGCGGCCGTGGTCTTCATCGACCTGGACGGGTTCAAGCCCATCAACGACACCTGGGGCCACGACTGCGGCGACGAGGTGCTCCGGGTCACGGCCTCGCGCCTGCTCACGGTGGTGCGCGGGGACGACACGGCAGCGCGCATAGGCGGGGACGAGTTCGTCATGGTGCTGGGGGAGCTGAAGAACGGCCTGCACGCCGGGCTCACCGGCAACCGCATCATCAAGGCCATCACCCAGCCCATCCCCTGGGAGGCCGGGACCGTCTCGGTGAGCGCGTCCGTGGGCATCGCCATCGCCCCCAGCGACGGCATGGACCCGGAGGAGCTTTTGCGCAAGGCGGACGAGGCCATGTACGTGGCCAAGAAGTCCGGAAAGAACGGCTATTCCTTCCACAACGAATCCAGCTACTTCGAGTGAGGTGAGCATGGACGCTGCCACCATGGACGCACTCGCGGCGAAGCTCGCCGAATCGCTCAGGCCCCACCTGAAGGAGATGGCCCGCCAGGCGGTGCGCGAGGAGTTCGCGGCCCAGGCCTGCGGAGGCTCGCCGCAGGACGACTTCTTCAGGCGCCTGAACGAGGAGATCATGGGCAGCCTGGGCGACATCTACCGGGAACTGGCCACCTTCCAGCAGCCCGGGGCCAGCAAGGAGGGGGCCCAGGGCATGGCCCAGGCCGGGGAGCTCATGGACGAGGCCTCCCAGCGCCTGGATCAGGTGATCCAGGCCACGGAGAAGGCCACCTTCGAGATCATCGAGCTGGTGGAGCGCAACATGTCCGCCCCGGAGGAACTCCTGGGGCTCCTCGCCCGCGAGGTGGGCGACCCGCAGGCCAGGGCCAAGGCCTCGGCCGTGTGCAAGCGGCTCTCGGACGACCTGGTGGAGATCATGACCTGCCTCTCCTTCCAGGACCTCACGGGCCAGCGCATCAAGCGCGTCATCGACATGCTGGGCAGGGTGCGCGACATGATCGCGGAGCTCTACGTCTCCACCGGGCTCCTGGTGAAGGCCCGCGAGCGCGCCCCGGCGCAGCCCCTGGAAGAGCTCAAGAAGGACGCCCGGGCCAAGGTCTCCCAGTCCGAGGTGGACGACCTCTTGGCGCAACTCAACCTCTAGGGGCCTGCCATGCAATCCTGGACCGTCACCGACCGCCTGGCCCCCTGCGGGCTGCGTTGCGACGCCTGCCTGGCCCGCCGGGGCGGCGAGATCGAGACCCTGGCCGCGTCGCTGCGCCAGCGCCTGGGCAACTTCTCGGCCATGTGGGAGCGTTTCTCCGGCATGGACCCGGCCTTCGCGGACTATCCGGCCTTCGAGCGCCTGCTCGATCACCTGGGGAAAGGCCGTTGCGGGGGCTGTCGCAGCGGGGAGTGCCTGCTCGAGGGCTGCCCGGTGCAGCCGTGCGCGGCCGCGAAGAACGTGGATTTCTGCTACCGGTGCGACGGGTTCGCCGCGTGCGGCGCGCTCGACGCCATGCCCTTCCTCAAGGACCGCTGGCGCAAGGCCAACCTGCGCATGGCCGAGATAGGCCCCGAGGCCTACTGGCTGGAGGTGCGCGACACTCCCCGCTACTGAGGCCAGGCCCGGGCGCCGCTTGATATCCTCGAAACAAAGGTACGTTTCTTTTGGGGACGCCGCGCTAGAACACCCGGCGCAACTGCTTGAGCACGCTGCCCGGGATGGTGAACACGCTCTTGAACATGTTCACGATGGTGTCCCCGAGCACCTTGGATTTGTCGATGTCCATTTTCGGGTCGTAGAGCGGCCCGGTGATGTGCACGGGCACGTCCCCCACGTCCGGCACCCTGGCCATGAGGCTCAGGTCGATCTTCTCGTCGTCCAGGTTGACCCAGCCGTCGCCCTTGGCGCTCAGGGCCGCGCCGGTGAGCACGAAGTCCCTGGTCACGGCCATGCCCTCGCGGATGCTGAAGCTGGCCCCCAGGCGCGAGAAGGCCAGGCCCCCGGGCTGGGGCGGCGGATCGGGCCTGGGTCCGTCGTTGTCCCTGGTCAGGGTCACGGGCTCCTGGGGTTGCCTGGCGGGCACGTCCCTGACGCCGCCGAGCGCGCCGCCGCGCACCTCGAAGCCCGCCGTGCCCGCGGCGTGCCGCCTGAGCGCGCGGTCCGTGCTCCCCTTGCTCTCCACCTTCACGAAGAAGTCGGCCCTGCCCCCCGACACGGAGTCGGCCCCGGCCAGGTCCGAAAGCAGGGGGCCGGGCGAGAACCCGGTCAGGCGCAGGTCCATGACGGCCTTGAGCTCGTCGCCGCGCGCGTCCCCCTTGATGTCCATGAGGTACGGCCCCCCGTAGAAGTCCGGGGCGCTCTGGCGCAGCTGGAAGCGGCCGTCGCGGGCCGTGAACTCGGTCTGGGCGTTCTGGAAGATCAGGCGGTCCTTTTTCAGCCAGCCGAAGCGCACCTTGGCCTCCAGGGCCAGCTCGCGCAGCTGGGCCAGGGGCAGGGGCTCCTCGGGCCGTTTCGCCGGGTCGTGGTGGCGCGGGGCCGGAGCCAGGCGGTCCAGGTCCAGGGTGGTCACGGAGAGGTCCAGGCGCGTGGCGCGGCCGCTGACAAAGGCCTGCCCGGTGATGGCGGCGTCGTCCAGGGAGGCCTGGATCTTGCCCAGGCGGACCTCCTTGGCGTTGCCCCCGATCTCGGCCGCGAAGCGCGCCCGACGCCAGGAGTTCTGGTCGGCGTCGGGCGGGATGGCGAAGCCCAGGCGCTGGGCCGCCACCCTCGGGGTGAACTCCGGCAGCTCCACGAAGCCCGAGAGCTCCATGGCGTCCTTGCCCGGCTGGCCGCCCACGCTGGCGCGGCCGGGAAACCCCGCCACGTTCAGTTCCAGCGGCCCGGCCGCGAAGCCTCTCGCGTCGAAATCCGCGTCCAGCCTGCCGCTCCAGGATATCAGCGCGGAGGAGCCGCGCGGCGCAAACGGGATGTCCAGGGTGAGCGCGCCCTCGGCCTTGGGCTGGCGCAGCCACAGGGGGGTGCCCGAGGCGTCGAGCCCGGCCTGGCCCTTTATCTCCATGCGCGACGAGCGCAGCATGCCCGGGGAGTCCACGCGCACCGAGCCGGACACGTCGGCCAGGGCCGCTTCCCTGGCCTTGCCGTTCTGGCCGGAAGCTGGCGTTGCCCGGAGGGCGAACCTGAGGCTGGCCTGGGCCCTGTCCACGGGCCAGGGGCGCGCGCCCTCGGGCTGCTGGGCCAGCGCGAGCGCACCCCGGCCCAGGCGCATCTCCGCCTGGCCGGAAAGCCCCTGCCAGAGGGGCGCCCCCCCGTCGGCAGAGGACTCCACGCTCACCTTCGCGTCCAGCGCGCCCGAGAGTTTGGGTAGGTCCGGCCTGAGCGCCGCCGCCTGCGCGGCCTGGACGCCCGTGGCCGAGAGCGACGCCGAAAGGGAGCGCGAGGCGCGCCCGCCGCCGTGCCCGGAGTTGTCCACGAGTTCGAGCGAGCCCGTGAACTTCCCGCCCAGGGCCGATCCCGACACGGCAGGCAGCCTGAATTGCCTGGGCGAGGCGTCCAGCGTGGCCGAAAGGTCGTCCACGGCCACGTTCCAGGCCGTGAAGCGCTTGGCCGCCACGCGGGCCTCCACGGGCCACGGGGCGTACCCGCCCAGGCCCTTGTCCCACACCGAGCCCAGAAGCGTCAGGCGCTCCAGGTCCAGCTGGTCCGCCTGGAGGTCCAGGGTGGTCTTGTCCTTGGCGAAGTCCGCGCTGCCCGTGACGCGCGAGTGCGCGGTGCGCGCGTCCAGGTCCCTAAGCGAAAGAGTCGCGTCCTGGCCCGGGGGCAGCGAGAAGGAAGCCGCGAGCGTCCCCCCGCCCAGGATGGCCCAGGCCTTGGCGGCCTCGGCCGAGAGCCAGGACGGGGACCAGTTCTTGGAATGCTCGGCCGCCACGGCGCGCACCGTGCCCGCAAGGCCCTGCGGCCCGTCCCTGCCCGCGAGCGTCAGATCCAGCATGGTTGCGGGGGCTCCGCCAGGGCCGGAGCTTCCCCGCAGGGCCTGCACTGCGGCCTTGCCCGTGAAGGTCCGGGCCTCGCCGTCGGACCCGGCGCGCACGTCCGCCGTGAACATGGAATGCGCCAGGCGCGCGGTGACGGGGTAGAAGCGCACGTCCCCGCCCCGGCCTTCGGCGTTCACCTGGGCCTCCTCGACCTCGAGAAGCCCCAGGCGCAGGTCCCTGGCCGCGATGCGCCCGCGGAGCGTCCCTGCGCCCGCGCCCGTTGCGGCCTTGGAGGCCGCCCGGGAGAAAAACTCCGTCACGGCCCCGGGCAGGCGTCCGGGGAGCCAGCGCCCCAGGTCCAGGCTGACCGCGTCCACGTCGAACCAGACCTCGCCCGCCGAGTCACCGGCCATGGCCGCGAGGCTCGCCTCGCCGTCCCTGAGCGAGGCCCTGCGCACCACCCAGCCGCTGGGCGTGGACCCGAAGAGCAGCCGGGCCTCCACCGCGCCCGTTCCCGGGGCGCCGCGCAGCTCGGGCCCGCTCGATGCCCCCGGGGCCTTGACCGCCTCGCCGCCGGTGCGGCCGAGGTCCAGGAGTCTCGCCCACTGGCCTTCGCGGGCCGCCGTGGCCGCCAAATCCAGGTGCACGTAGGGCACGGGCTCGTAGAGCCCGGCCGCGTTCACCTGGCCGGTGATCTTCGCGCCCAGGCCCTCCACGGCGAGGTCCGCCACCTCGAAGGCCCCGCCCTCGCCATGCACGGCCAGCCGCCCGGAGAAGAGCGCCTTCTGCCCGGAGACGCCCAGCGACGGCGGCAGCTCCACCCACCCGGCCACCTTGGAGCGGTTGACGAACACGTACCCGCCGCTGGAGCCGTAGCTGCCCTGGCCCTGGGCGTGCACCTCGCCGGCCAGGCCCCAGGGGGAGGCCGTCACTTTGCAGGAGAGGGAGAAATCGAAGGGGCGCGAGGACGAGGTCTTCAGGTTGAGGGCCGTGACGTCGAGGGCCAGGCCCGTGGCCTCGTCCTTGAAGGAGAGGGTGGCGTTTTCCAGGGAGAGCCCCGTGGGCAGCGAGGAGAGCTTCCAGCCCTCCGGCGCGGCGGGCAGGGGGATGGCCGCCTCGGGGGCGATGATCCAGTTCTCCCGTCCCGAGGCGTCGCGCGCGAGGTTCACCCGGGCCGAGGCCAGCGAGACGGAGTCCACCACGACGTTTTTTTTCAGGAGCGCGGTCAGGTCGAGGCTGATGGCCGCCGACTCCATGCGCAGGAAGGGCTCCTCGCCGAAGCCCGGGGCGTTGGCCACCGTCACGGGGCCGGTGCGCAGCCCGAACCAGGGCGAGAGCGTGAGGCTAACGCCGCCCGAGACCTCCACCTGCCTGTCCAGGGCCAGGGCCAGGGCGGCCTGGGCGTGGGCCTTGAGCTCGTCCTGGCCCACGAGGCGGGTCGCCGCCAGGGGCAGCAGGTAGACGGCCATGGCGAGCGCGGCCAGCACCGCGTACAGGGCGCGCTTGGATGCCCGGCCGGACCGGGAGGGGCTTGCGGAAGGTGTGCTCATGTTTGGCCGCCGGTGGTTGCCCGGCCTGTGCGCAGTAACCCTGTTCGCATGGTCCGTTCAAGTGAAAGGCGCGTAATCAGAGCCCCATGAGCGCGTACACCGCCTTCATGTCCAGGCTTTGGCGCACGATCCCGGCCAGGCGGTCCAGGGCCTCGTCCAGGCCGGGGCCCTGCCGGGCCGGCAGGGGCGCGAGGCCCTTTTTCGCGCGCAGGGCATTGAGCCACCAGCGCCTGAAGCCGTGCTCGTCGAACACGCCGTGCAGGTAGGTGCCCCACGCCTCGCCCGGGCGGCCCCAGGCCAGGGGGCGGCCGCCCTCGCCCACGGCCAGCACCTGGGCCCCCGGCCCCGTGGCCGAGGTGACCCCGTGGTGGATCTCGTAGCCCGAGAGGGCGAGCCCGGACGGCAGGTGCGTGGCCCTGGAGAGGAGCAGGGTCTTTTCCCTCTCCAGACGGGTGGTGAGCGGCAAGAGCCCCAGGCCCTCGCGGCTGCCCAGGCCCGATTCCAGGCCCAGGGGGTCCTCCAGGCAGGCCCCGAGCATCTGGAGCCCGGCGCACACGCCCACGACCTCGCAGCCCTCGAGCCCGGCCACGGCCCGGGCCAGGCCGCTCTCGGCAAGCGCGGTCAGGTCCGCCAGGGTGTTCTTGCTGCCGGGCAGGATCACCGCGTCGGGCCTGCCCAGGTCCCCGGCGCGGCGCACCACGCGAAGCGCCACGTCGGGCTCGGCGGCCAGGGCGTCGAAGTCGGTGAAGTTCGATATGTGCGGCAGGTCGATCACCGCGATGTCCAGGTCGCGCGGGCCGTTGCCGCTCCAGCACGCGCCCGCCTTGAAGCTCACGGAGTCCTCCTCGGGCAGGCCCAGGTCCGCGATGTGGGGCACCACGCCGAGCACGGGCCTGCCCGTGGTCTCGAGCATGAAGCGGTGCGCGGGGGCCAGAAGCGCCGGGTCGCCCCGGAAGCGGTTCAGCACGTAGCCGCCCACCAGGGCGCGCTCGGATTCGCTCAAGCACTCCATGGTGCCCAGCAGCGCGGCGAACACGCCGCCCCGGTCGATGTCGCCCGCCAGCAGCACGGCCGCGCCCGCGTGGGCTGCCATGGCCATGTTCACCATGTCGTGGCTCTTCAGGTTCACCTCGGCCGGGCTGCCAGCTCCCTCCAGGACCACGGCGTCGAACTCCCCGGCCAGCGAGTCGTAGGCCTGCTTGGCCGCCTCGAAGGCCCTCGGCTTGTAGGCCACGTACTCCATCACGCGCATGTTGCCCACGGGCCTGCCCATGACGATCACCTGGGAGCCCGTGTCCGAGCAGGGCTTCAGGAGCACAGGGTTCATGCGCGCCTGGGGGGCCAGGCCGCAGGCCCTGGCCTGGAGCGCCTGGGCCCGGCCGATCTCCTCGCCGAGCGCCGTGACGTGGGAGTTGAGCGACATGTTCTGGGCCTTGAACGGGGCCACGCGCACGCCGTCCTGCCGTAGAATCCGGCACAGCGCGGCCACGAGCACGGACTTGCCCGCATTGGAGGCCGTGCCCTGGACCATGAGCGGCCGCGCCTTGCGCCTGGGCCCGCCAATGGGCTTTCGGGAGGCCCGGGGGCCTGGAGCCGCTTGCGCGGGGGCGGCGGAGGATTCCCCTTCCAGAATCTCTCCCATGGCCGCGAGCAGGCGCTCGTTGTCGTCGCGGGCGCGCACGGCCACCCGGAAGAACCGTTCGTCCAGGCCCGCGAAGTTGGAGCAGTCGCGGATGGCGATACGCTTTTGCAGGAGCGCGTTTTTCAGCCCGGGCGCGCCTCCGGGCGCGTCCAGGCGGCAGAGGAGGTAGTTGGCCGCGCCGGGGTACACCGTGATTCGGGGAAGTGCGGCGAGCCCCTTGGCCAAGTGTGCCCGAAGCTCCGTGACGGCCAGGCGCGTACGCTCCTCGAAGGCTTCGTCCGCCATGGCCCGCTCGCCAACGGCCTGGGCAAGGGCGTTCACGGACCACGGCGCGATCCCTTCGCGCACGGCCCGGGCGAGCTCGGGCGAGGCCACCGCGAGGCCCAGCCTGAGGCCTGGGACGGCGAACATCTTGGTCAGCGAGGCGAGCACGGCCACGTTTCCGGGCCTGCCCGCCGCGAGGCTTTCGAAGCCCCGCACGAAGGAGCCGAAGGCCTCGTCCACGGCGAAGAGGCAGTCCGGGTGGGCGGCGGCGAGGCGGCGCACGGTTTCGGCCGGGACGTCCCGCCCCGTGGGGTTGTTGGGCCTGGCGACGAAGACCAGGGCCGCCCCGCCAGCCTGGGCGATGGCCCGTGAGATCTCGGCCGGGTCCAGGGCGAAGGAGCGCTCTTCGGGAAGCGGGGCGCGCGTCACCGCCATGCCCGCGCGCAGGCAGGCTTCCTCGTAGTCCCGGTAGGCGGGGACCGGGATCACGGCGCGGGCATGGCCGCAGGTCCGGGCCAGGGCGAAAATGAGCTCGCTCGTGCCGTTGCCCGCGATGATCTCCTCCTCGGGCGCGCTCAGGCGAGCCGAGGCGGCCGAGACGAGCGCGCGGCAGTGCGGGTCCGGGTAGTGGACCAGTGAGGACACCGCCGACGAGATGGTGGTGCGCAGCCACTCGGGCGGGCCCAGCGGGTTGATGCTGGCCGAGAAGTCGAGAATGTCCTCGGGTGCGCAGCCAAGCTCCCGGGCCAGGCCGCGCACGTCGCCGCCGTGGGGGAAGTCCGTCATGCCGCCGCCGTGGCCTCGCCCAGGCCCCAGGCGCGGCCAGCGGCCTCCATCACGGCCTTGACCCCGGGGTCGGCCATGCGCCTGGTCAGGGCCACGATGTTCACGGGCAGCCCGAGGCCTCCTCCGGGCCACACGGCCAGGCCCTGGCCGGAGACGGGGCCGCGCGCCAGATCGTCGCGCAGAAGCGACAGCCCCCTGCCCGAGGCCACCAGGGAGCGGATGGTGTGCTCGTCGTTGATCACGGCGGCGGTCTTCACCGATCCACCCGTTTCGGCCAGGAGGTTCTCGGCCATGGCCACGAACGGGCAGCGCTCATGGAACCAGATCCAGGGCATCCCGGCCAGGTCGGCCAGGGTGGCCTTGGCCAGCCTGTCCTTCCAGGCGGGCGGCCCGACCACGCGCACCGTGGCCATGGACACGGGCAGGGCCGTGAGCTGCGGGTCCGCGTCGAAGCAGCCGTAGGCGAAACCCGCGTGCATGATCCCGGCCTTGAGCGCCTGGGGCACCTCGTAGGAGTCGCGGCAGCCGATGTGCACGAGCGCCTCGGGGTGCTCGCGGCCGAGTTCCTCCAGCACCTGGGGCAGGCGCAGGTAGTCGGCATCGGTGTTTCTGGTGAGCACGATGTCGCCGGTGACGCCGCCGCGCAGGGCCCGGGCCTCTTCCAGGAGCGCCTGGGCGCGGCGCAGGGCCTCGCGAGCGGTGACGGCCAGCCTGCGCCCGCTCTGGGTGGGTTCCATGCCCTTGGGCGTGCGCGCGAAAAGGCTCACCCCGAGTTCTTCCTCAAGGGACTTCACGTGGGCGCTCACGGCGGGCTGCGAGAGGTGCAGGCGTTCGGCCGCGCGCGTGAGGTTGCCCTCCTCGGCCACGGCCACGAAGGTGCGCAGGTGGTAGAGTTCCATGGTCTTCACGAATCCTTAAGGGAGCCTTCGGACATTGCGATTGGACCCTGCTCCCACGGGTCGCTTATCCGGTTCGCATGTCCGGCCGCAACCAATTCCCCGGCGATTTCCCCGAGGGTTTCCACGGCCCGGGTCAGCTCCCCGCTCGGCGGCACGCAGCAGCTGATGCGCGTAAACGAGCGGAAGCAGCCCTGGGAGGAGAAGATCGCCCCCGGGGCCACGCTGATGCCCTTTTCCAGGGCCCGGTGCATGAACCGCACCCCGTCGGCCCCGCCCGGCAGCTGCACCCACATCACGGTGCCGCCCTCGGGGCGCGTGGCCCGGGTGCCCGGAGGGAAGTGGCGGCCGATGAGCGCGTGCACGTTCTCCATCATGGCCTTGGCCGCCGGGCGCAGGCGCTTCAGATGCCTGAGGTAGTGCCCGCCGCGCAGGTACTCGGCGATGGCCATCTGGGTGGGGGTGGCGGTGGTCACGCTGGTGGTGGCCTTGATCTCCAGGGCCTTTTCCAGAAAGCGCCCCGCCAGCAGCCAGCCCACGCGGTAGCCCGGGGCGATGGTCTTGGAAAAGGACGAGCAGGTGAGCACCATGCCGCGCGTGTCGTAAGCCTTGCAACTGGCCGGGCGGGCCGGGCCGTAGTGCAGGTCCGCGTAGACGTCGTCCTCGATGAGCGGCACGCCCCGGCGCGCCAGGATGTCCACGATCTCGGCCTTGGCCCTGTCCGGGGTGAGCGCGCCGTCGGGGTTGTTGAAGTTGGGGGTGAGCACGCAGGCGGCCACGCGGAAGCGCTCCGTGACCTGGGCGATGTCCGGGGGGCGCACGCCCTCCCCCGGCCGCGAGGGCACCTCGATGACCCGAAGCCCCAGGACCTCGAGCATCTGGAGGAAGCAATAGTAGGTGGGCGAGGCGATGGCCACGGTGTCCCCGGGGCGGGTGACGCAACGCAGGGCGATGTGCAGGGCCTCCATGGCCCCGGAGGTGATCACGGTCTCGCGCAGGGTGCACTCCGCGCCGGATTCCAGGGTGCGGGCCACGATCTGGGCGCGCAGGGGCTCGAAGCCCTCCACCGGGCCGTAGTAGCCCACGCGCTCGCCCTCGTCGCGCAGCACCTGGGCCAGGATGCGGTTCACCTGCGCGAGCGGCAGCAGGTTCTCGTCCGTGCGGGCCACGCCGAGCGGCAGCATGTCCCTTCGGGACATGTTCTCCAGCACCGTGCGGATGATGAGCGCCCTGGCCAGGGGCTCCGGGGCCTCGGACGGGCAGGGCTTGGTCACGGGCTCGGGCAGGCTGCGGCCGGGCTCGCGCACGTAGAAGCCGGACTTGGGCCTGGCCTCCAGCACTCCCTCGCTCTCCAACTGGGAGTAGGCCAGCTGCGCCGTGGAGAGGCTCACGCGCATGGAAGAGGCCAGCCTGCGCAGGGACGGGGCCTTGTCCCCGGGCTCGAGCGCGCCCGAGGCGATCATGTCCAGGACGCTCTGGCGCACGCTCTCGTAGCGGAAGCTGTCGGTGTTCACGTGATCTGTCCTGGTTGATTTTGTTTTGATCTGTGTCTGTACTGGTAACAGTTTTTCCTGTCCAAGCAAAGGTAACAATCGTGAAGCCAAGGAGGAGGACGCCATGGCGCCTGAAATGACACCGAGGACGTGGCCCCAGCCGGGCAGGGGATTCGTGGACGACGCGGCGGCCGCCGGATGGAGAAACGCCGCGGCCCGGGCGCTTGCGCGGGTGGCCGCCAGGTTCGCCCCGTGGGGGTCGGTGACCGCGAGCCTGGAAAAGGGCCAGGCCATGGTCCTGGACGGGCCCTTCCTGGCCCGGGTGGAGTGCCTGAGCGGCGCGGCCTGGGTCACGAGCCCCGCAGACGGCCGGGACCTGGGCATCAAGGCCGGGGAGGCCCAGGCGTTCGAGCGGCCCGGGCAGGTGGCGGTGTCCGCCATGGGCGGCCCGGCCAGGGTGCGCCTGCGCTGGCGGTGAGCCGCTTTGGGGCTTGGCAAGGTGGTGGCTATTTTGTATCCGTGGGGCCATGAAGCTCCAGAACAACGGCGCTCCCGGCGCGCACCACTGCTTCGACGGCATCTGCGAAACCATGGACCGGCTGGGGGTCCCGCGCAATTCCAAGTGGCGGGCCCTCATCTTGTTCATGCGCTCCATCAGCGAGTACGACGTCTACACCCCGGAGCAGAAGCGCCTGATGCAGGAGCTGGTCGTCTCAGTGCTCAAGGAGCGCGACCTCACGGAAGCCAACTTCCAGTCGCTCTCGCGCAAGACCGAGGAGATCATGACCAGCCAGTGGCGGGCCAAGCTCTCGGCCGCGCTGGACGACCTGGCCAGGGCCGTTGAGGAGTCGCGCGGGATGCTCCTTCGGCGCAAGGGCGACATCGCCCAGCTGGGCGAATCCACGGAGCAGTCCGTGCGCACCGTCAGGGACGGCGGGGACATCGACGCCGTGCTCTCCGGGATCCGCAAGGGGTTCGCGGACGTGGTGCGCTACATGGAGGAGGACGCGGAGAAGCTCGAGCGGCTGAGCTACACCGACGTCCTCACCGGCCTGCACAACCGCCGGGCCTTCGAGGAGGCCCTGCGCGGGTCCGTGGCCCGGGCCCGGGCCGAGGGCAAGCAGCTATGCATGTTCATGGCCGACATCGACCATTTCAAGAAATTCAACGACCAGCACGGGCACCTCATCGGCGACCAGGCCCTGGCGGCCGTGGCCTCGGTCTTGCGCGACTGCCAGAGCCAGTTCGAGGCCCGGGGCGCCGCCGTGGCCACCGCCCGCTACGGCGGCGAGGAGTTCGCCGTGTTGGCCCAGGACATGGGCCTCGCGCAGGCCACGGCCCTGGCCGAGCATATCCGCCACCGCATCGAGACCTACAACTTCGTCATCCGGGACGTGGACGGCGAGATTCTCGACTCGGGCATCAAGCTGACCGTGAGCCTGGGTGTGGCCTGCCTGGACCAGAAGTGGCGCGACTCCCTGGAGCAGCGTCTTGTGAACGCGGCGGACGAGGCGCTCTACGCGGCCAAGCAGACAGGGCGCAACCGCGTGGTCGCCTACGAGGGCTGAGGCCCCGTCTTCAGGTTCCGGCCCGGGCCCGAGCGCCCGTGGCCCTTCGCATGCGGCCGCCCGGACCGGGCAGGGCCGCCGCCCCCGCGTCACGGCGGACGGGCCCGGACCGCGATCCTCCCACGCGGGCCGGGACTCTGCCGGAGATTGTTCCCTATTTGCTTTCGCGGGGGCAAGATTGTAAACCCATCGCAAATCGGCATGGCGGGAGGATTCATGGCGTCAACCTGGACCGAGGCCGTTTCCGGCAACACCCCCCTTCTCTCTCTGGCTCAGGCCCTTTCCGGCAGGGATTTGGCGTCCTGCCGCGAGTTCGGCTGCTTCACGGCGCTCGCCCGGATCAATGGGGACCCCCGCGCGCCGCTGGCCACGGTCCTGCGCGCATCCCGCCTGCGCGACGGGCGCTTCCCCTGCTGGCCCGCGCACCTGGCGTACTCGGCGCAGCACCCCCTGGAGGGCGTGCTCACCGTGGACGCGCGCGAGGCTTTCGCCGGGGACCCTCTGCCGGGACACCTGCTGCGCGCGCTGCCCTTCGTCCTGGCCGAGGCGTTGGCCCTGGCCGCCGTGGCCCTTGGGCGCTCGCGGGCGCGCCTGGTGGTCTCGCAAGGCGGCGAGGACCAGGCCGCGAGCGCCGCCCGCGGCCTGGAGCAGGCCAGCCTGGGCGGCGTGTCCGAAATCCCCAGGCTGGACGTCGAGGTCGTGGCCGGGACGCTCTCCCCGGACGACGCGCCCTTCGCCATCGATCCCCTGGACTTCAAGATGGACCTGCGGGCCTGGTGCCTGCTTCCCGTGGCGGCAGGCTCGGCCGACGCCTCCTCGCGGCTCTTTTCGCATCCCCAGGGCTTTGCCGAGGCCGCTTTCGGCGCGGACCTGCGCGCGGTGGCCGGACTCGAAGGTCCCCTGGCCTTCGACGAGGGCCTGGGCGGGTTCGCCCCGGCCGGGGCCGCCCCGGCCATGGACCCGGAACTCTTGTCCGCGCAGGGCGTGGACCCCGGTTTCTCGCGCCTGCGCGCCCTGTCTCCCAGCGAATGCCCCATCGACCTGACCCGCCAGGCCCTCTACCAGCATTGGCGCCTCGCCGCCGTGCGCGAAGGCCACCCCCACCGGGGGCTTCTGGCCCGCGCGGCCAGGCTGGCCACGGAGATCGCCCTGGGCCGGGGCGGGGAGGAGCAGCTGAACGAGCTGGGACAGGCCGCGCACCAGTTGGCGCACGAAGGGCTCAAGGCCGCGCGCGTGCTGGCCTCCTCCCTGGCCAGCTTCCCGGACGAATGGAGGCGGCACGCCGAGGGCGGGTGCGCCACGGGCGTCTGCCACGCCCGGCGCGTGGCCCCCTGCCAGGAGCGCTGCCCGTCGGGCATCGACATCCCCAATTTCCTCTCGCTCACCGGGCGCGGGGCGCACTCCGAGGCCGTCTCGGTGATGGTCCAGGACAACCCGCTGCCCTACGCCTGCGGCCTGGTTTGCCCGGCTCCGTGCGAGAAGGTCTGCCTGCGCGGCAAGGTGGACAAGCCCATCCACATCCGGGCCATGAAGGCCGTTTCCGCCAAGGCGGTAATGGCCGCCGGCGGGACCTACCCGCCCGTGTGCCAGAAGGCCCCGGCAACCGGGCGCAAGGTGGCCGTGGTGGGCGGCGGGCCTTCCGGGCTCTCCTGCGCGTCGTTCCTCGTCAGGCGCGGCCACCAGGTCACCCTTTTCGAGGCCATGCCCAAGCTCGGCGGCATGCTGCGCTACGGCATCCCGGAGTACCGCCTGCCCAAGGCCGTGCTGGACGCCGAGATCGCCACGGTCACGGGGCTCGGCGTGGAGGTGTTCACGGGAAAGGCCCTGGGCCGCGACTTCACCCTGGACGAGTTGGCCGCCAAGGGCTTCGAGGCGGTGTTCCTGGGGCTCGGGGCCTGGACCAGCCGGGCGCTCGGCCTCGAGGGCGAACGGCTCCTGGCCGGGGTGGTCTCGGGAACTGAGTTTCTCGTGGAGCTGGGGCTTGGCCGCAAGCCCGCCGTCGGCCGCAAGGTGATCGTGGTGGGCGGCGGCAACACGGCCATGGACTGCGCGCGCACGGCCGTGCGCCTTGGGGCCGAAGAGGTCCGCGTGGTCTACCGCCGCTCCCGGGCCGAGATGCCGGCGGCCGTGGAAGAGGTGGAGGAGGCCGAGCACGAGGGCGTGGTCTTCACCTTCCTGGCCGCGCCCACGCGCCTGGTGGGCGACGACGGCAGGCTCGCGGGCATGGAGGTGGTGACCATGGCCCTGGGCGAGCCGGACGCCTCGGGCCGCCGCCGCCCCGAGCCCAAGGCAGGGACCGAGCGCGTGCTCGGCTGCGACATGATCATCTCCGCCATCGGCCAGTTCTGCGACGAATCCTTCACCCAGGGCTCGGACGGAACCCTGGGCGAGGTCTGCCTGACCAAATGGAAAACCATCCAGGTGGACAAGGCCGACCTCTCCACCGACCGCGCGGGCGTGTTCGCGGGCGGCGACGCGGCCATGGGCCCGGCCACGGTGGTGGAGGCCATCCGCGACGGCAAGCGCGCCGCCTCGGGCATCGACGCGTTTCTCACCGGCAGGCCCTTCGACCCCGCCGAGGTGGAGCCCAGGCCGCGCTGGGAGCGCGAGCTGATCTGCTCCCCCCAGGGCTGCGGCTGGTCCGAGCATTCCAGGCCCGAGATCCCCATGATCGCGGTGTCCGCGCGAAGCCTCAACTTCGAGCAGGTGGAGCTGGGCCTGACCCAGGAGATGGCCGAGACCGAGGCCAGGCGCTGCCTGCGCTGCGACGTGTGCATCGGCTGCGGCCTGTGCCAGCTGGTCTGCTCCGAGGCCGGGGGCGACGCCCTGCGCTTCAAGGACGTGGGCGGGCGCCTGGTGTTCGAGGACTTCGACCGCCCCACCGAGAAGTGCGTGGGCTGCGGGGCCTGCACGCGCGTGTGCCCCACCGGGGCCATGCGCATGGTCCTGGAAAAGGGCGAGACCGCCATCGCCTTCACCGGGCACTCCATCAGCGAGATTCCGACGCCCCTGTGCGCCGAGTGCGGCAAGCCCCTGCCCGCCGAGCAGTACCTGGAGCACCTGCGCAGGCGCATGAGCGAGCACCTGGCGTCCAGCGCGCGCATGGACCAGGACCTCTGCCCGGACTGCGCCAGGAGGCAGCGGGGAGTGAGCTTCGTCAACAGCCTGCTGCGCTGAGGCGCGGAGGGAGAACCGGGAAGAGCGGGGCGCTGCCCCACGCCCCGCCAGGGCTCCGCCCTGGACCCGCAAGGGGCAGTGCCTGCCCCTTGACCCGGCGATAGCTTCGCGGGCTTCACCGGCCACTTGAAATATGGCCGCCCTTCCGGCTGGAAGCGAGCAAACTACTGGAGGGGCATCATGCCCCTGCCGGGCCGAGGGCTCTCCGCGTCGAGGGGAGGGGGCTTCAAAGCGGGGCGGTGACGTCGCCCGGGTTGAGCTCCTGGACGATGAGGTACTGCTGGCCCAGGGGCATGCGGTCCAGGGTGTCGATGATGCGTGCCACGTCTCCGGTGTCGATCTTCAGGAAACCGAAGCCGCGGAACACGCCGTTCTCCCTGTCGCCCACGAGGTTCACGGCCAGGACGTTTCCGTAGGGCGCGAACAGCTCGCGGACCATGGCCTCGTCGGTCTGGTAGGGCAGGTTGCCCACGAAGAAGGTGCGCAGCATGGCAGGCTCCCGTGGTGGTATGGGCACGACGGGAGTTGGAGTAGCAGGCGGGAGTTGAGATAGGGTTAAGGGCGCTTGACGATTGCGCTCGCACGAAAAAAAAGCTCCGGAGCGCACGCTCCCGGGCTTTGAATGTTAAGAATAACTTAATGATTTAAACGTGTTGAACTTTGAGGTAGGCTAAGAAAGTAGAGGTTTAATGCGGTCATAGGCATCCCGGATTCTGTCGGAGGAATACCTGTTGCCTTTCCAGCCTTTGAATTCCTTTTCAATCGCTCTGAACGTGGGTTTATTGCCCTGAAATTTCAGAACCTCGGTGCAATAGAGCGCTGTCCCTATGAGTTCAAGATTGTCGAAGGTGAACTCTTTGACGAGTTCACGAAATGCTTGGAGATTTGACTCAATGAGTGTCTCTTCATCTTTGCTTAGCTTTGGAATATTGTCTAGTGATATGATTTCATATGAGGTCTTTCTTTCTTTTAGTTCTTCCCAGAAGCACATATTGCTTAATGCCCTGGCAAGGTCAAAAGAAAAAGGGCCATAAGTATGTTCTTCAAAGCTAAGCCCTGTCTTAATCCCCTTGAAGGAAAGGAAGTACAAAAATTTATGCAAAGTGATTTTCTGGAGTTCGATTTCGTGCTTCTGGAGGATGCGAATTACACCAGCAATGATTATTTTTGAGTCAAACATATTTATCCTCCTTGTTGCCGCTTAGATGCGGGCAAGAAGTTGTTCTGCCAACGACTTCTTTTCGGGTGTGACGTAGATGCGATAAATGAAGGGTGGCGCGTGCGCCAACTTTTCAAATATCCATGAACGTTCACAGATGTCAACCTGTCGGGGGGAGTCTCCTCCTCGTTCCTTGGTCAAAAGGCTAATCAAGCCACGGGGCTGTGGTTTTGTTTTTTTTCTTGTTTTGCTAGCTCCCGGGGTGGCATTGTCCCATTTCAATACTTCAACGGCTTGTTCTTTTATGAAATAATCTTCTTCTTCCTTAAGGTCTGATGAATTCCTCAGTGATTGTACGAGTTTTTTGTATTGTTCTGTGCCATATTTCGACATTGAGCTTGTGTCGATGATCGGAACAAGGTGCTTAGATCTAAGAAGAAATGGAGCCCAGGGGTTGTTGTTCTTGCTTTCTGCTTGATTTTTTCGAAGATTTCGCAATCGTCAAGGAAGGAGAGTCTGTCTAGGTCGACATGACTCAAAATGTTATTGGTCACTGTGAATGGTTCTTTAAATTCTTCGAAGTCTTGCATGAAGCGCTTAAGAATAAGATCATAACCCATCCTCGTTCTGTGGTATGGTATTTGTATGTTGTAGTGGTACCTGGCGATAAGTAATGATTCAGCTACGTGGATGTCGTTTTCATCGACACAGAATGTTAGTTGGCCTGTGTCGTCTTCAATCGCAGCGAATATATTGAGAAAGCGAGCGAGGTCGTATTCGCCATATTTGACACCGCAACAGTGCGAGTCCCTTAAGAGATAATCGGCACGATCTGCATCAAGTTGTCCGGATACAATTTCACGCAATAAACGCAAGCGAGCTGGATTTTTCTTGGTGATAAGTGAGGAAACATCTTTTGTACTGATATCCGAGTCTGTTATCGTGTGTGATATTTCGTGGTCGTTTTCGATGATATATTGGCTCAGTGATTCATGCTTGAGCCCGCTAAGCCAGTGTGATTCGACGGCGTGAGAAAATGGAAGGTGTCCAATGTCGTGTAATAGTGCGGCAAAACGAAGTGTTTTTATGTACTTTATGTTTGGCGTGAAGCTGAGTTTGGTGTTTTTGTTGTCGATTATGCCAGCAAGCATCAGAGTGGCACAGTGCATGACCCCAAGTGAATGGACGAATCGGGAGTGCTCCGCAGAGGGGTAAACATATTTTGTGAGTGCGAGTTGGTGAACCCTGCGGAGCCGCTGGAAGAGGGGGGTATCGATTATCTGTTTCTCTGCGTCCGTCAGAAAAATAAAGCCATAAAGAGGGTCGCGAATCCTGTTCTTTGCATCGATCTCGTCGAGGAATTTTTCCATGATTCCCTTCTTGAGTTTTCGTGTGGGAATTTTGCACTTTTTATTTGGTTGTGCAAATAGAAAAAGCCCCGGAGCTTACGCTCCGGGGCTTCTCATTCAATGGCGGGTCAGGCTTGCGCCAGGCTTTTGGCCTAGTACATGCCGCCCATGCCGCCCATGCCGCCGGGCATGGCGGGGGCGTCTTTCTTGGGCTCGGGCTTGTCGGCGATGGCGCACTCGGTGGTGAGCAGCAGGCCGGAGACCGAGGCGGCGTTCTGCAGGGCGATGCGGGTGACCTTCTTGGGGTCGATGACGCCGGCCTTGATCAGGTCTTCGTAGTCGCCGGTGGAGGCGTTGAAGCCGAAGCCGTCCTTGCCGTCGGCCACCTTGGCCACCACGATGGAGCCTTCGAAACCGGCGTTGCCGGAGATCTGGCGCAGCGGAGCCTCGCAGGCGCGCTTCACGATCTCGATGCCGGCGGTCTCGTCGTCGTCCACGGGCTTGACCTTCTCCAGGGCCTTCAGGCAGCGCACCAGGGCGACGCCGCCGCCAGGCACGATGCCCTCTTCCACGGCGGCGCGGGTGGCGTTCAGGGCGTCCTCGACGCGGGCCTTCTTCTCCTTCATCTCGGTCTCGGTGGCAGCGCCGACGTTGATGACGGCCACGCCGCCCACGATCTTGGCCAGGCGCTCCTGGAGCTTCTCGCGGTCGTAGGAGGAGGTGGTCTCGTCGATCTGGGCGCGGATCTGCTTCACGCGGGCCTTGATGTCCTCGGCCTTTCCGGCGCCGTCGATGATGGTGGTGTTCTCCTTGTCGATCACCACGCGCTTGGCGCGGCCCAGGTCCTGGAGGCCCAGGCTCTCCAGCTTGATGCCCAGGTCCTCGGAGACGGACTGGCCGCCGGTGAGGATGGCGATGTCCTGGAGCATGGCCTTGCGGCGGTCGCCGAAGCCGGGGGCCTTCACGGCGCAGACCTGCAGGGTGCCGCGCAGCTTGTTGACCACCAGGGTGGCCAGGGCTTCGCCCTCGACGTCCTCGGCGACGATCAGCAGGGGCTTGGCCATCTTGGCGACCTGCTCGAGCACGGGCAGGAGGTCCTTCATGGAGGAGATCTTCTTCTCGTTGATCAGGATGAAGGGATCATCGAGCTCGCAGACCATCTTCTCGGGGTCGGTGACGAAATAGGGGGAGAGGTAGCCGCGGTCGAACTGCATGCCTTCGACCACGTCCAGGGTGGTCTCCAGGCCCTTGGCCTCCTCGACGGTGATCACGCCTTCCTTGCCGACCTTGTTCATGGCCTCGGCGATGATGTTGCCGATGGTGGCGTCGGAGTTGGCGGAGATGGTGCCGACCTGGGCGATTTCCTTCTGGTCGCGGGTGGGCTTGGCGAGCACGCCGAGCTCTTCGACCATGGCCTCGACGGCCTTGTCGATGCCGCGCTTGATGGCCATGGGGTTGCGGCCGGCGGCCACGAGCTTCACGCCCTCGTTGAAGATGGCCTGGGCCAGGATGGTGGCGGTGGTGGTGCCGTCGCCGGCCACGTCGGAGGTCTTGGAGGCGACTTCCTTGACCATCTGGGCGCCCATGTTCTCGAACTTGTCGGAGAGCTCGATCTCCTTGGCCACGGTGACGCCGTCCTTGGTGATCACGGGGGAGCCGAAGCTCTTTTCGATGACCACGTTGCGGCCCTTGGGACCCAGGGTGACCTTCACGGCGTTGGCGAGCTTGTCGACACCCTTCTTCAGCTTCTCGCGAGCCTGGGCGTCGTAGAGGATCTCTTTGGCGGACATGTGTTGTCTCCTTGAAATTTTGTGATGGGGTGGAGAGGGGGAACTAGCCTTCGATGACGGCCAGGATGTCGTCCTCGCGCATCATCAGGTGCTCCACGCCGTCGATCTTGATCTCGGTGCCGGCGTACTTGTTGAAGAGCACGTTGTCGCCCTTCTCCACGGCGGGCTTGCAGCGCTTGCCGTCCTCGCCCACCTTGCCGGGGCCCACGGCGATCACTTCGCCCTTCATGGGCTTTTCCTTGGCGGAATCGGGGATGATGATGCCACCGGCGGTAACCGTCTCTTCCTCCAGGCGCTTCACCAGGACGCGGTCGTTCAAGGGCTTCAGCTTCATAGCGGATTGTCCTCCGAAGTGGTTTTTTCTTCTTTGCCGTCTGTTAGCACTCACGGGCGGCGAGTGCTAGCGACGGGCAGCGTGATAGGAAACATAACCGAAAATGCCAACAAGGGAAGGGGAAAAATGAAGAAATCCGCAGGCGATTATTCGGGTGAAAGCGGCATATTTCTCGTTTTTTCTCATTAAATCTGAAAATATCTCCGGATTCCTCTTCCGGCTCCGGGCCGCGTCCGGGGCGCGGGCCCAGCCCGGCCCAACCCGCGCTTGACTTCCCGCCCGGTTCCGGGGATTTTCGGCACGCGGCGCGCCACCGCCAACGGCCGGGACCACCGGCCGTCCGACCCTCCGGCGCGGCGCGTCATCAAAGCATATCGACTCCGAGTCCCGGGCAGTCCAGCCGGGGCTGGCAGGAGAGACGGAGCATATGAACGCGATCATCGGTTTCGTGGTGGTGCTGGGCTCGGTCATCGGGGGCTACGTCCTCTCCCACGGCAAGCTGGCCGTGCTCTTCCAGCCGTACGAGTTCCTGACCATCGGGGGCGCGGCCCTGGGCTCGTTCTTCATCGCCTCGCCCATGAGCGTGGTGAAGGACGTCTTCAAGCACCTGCCCCACGTGTTCACGGCCAAGGAGGACTCCAAGGACTTCTACCTGGAGATGCTCTCGCTCATGTACGAGCTGTTCCAGCTGGCCAGGCGCTCGGGCGCGGTGGCCCTGGACGCCCACGTGAACCGGCCCGCCGATTCCGACATCTTCCGCCGCTTCGGCAACGTCTCCAAGAACAAGACCGTGCTCAACTTCATCTGCGACAACCTGAAGATCGTCATCGCGGGCAACATCGAGCAGCACCACTACGAGGCGATCATGGACACCGACATCTCCACGCGCAAGCACCACGACGCGCTGGCCGGGGCCTCGGTGAACAAGATCGCGGACGCCCTGCCGGGCCTCGGCATCGTGGCCGCGGTGCTCGGCATCGTCATCACCATGGGCGACATCAACCAACCCCCCGAGGTGCTGGGCAACCACATCGGCGCGGCCCTGGTGGGCACGTTCCTGGGCGTGCTCATGTGCTACGGCTTCATCGGCCCCATGGCCACCAACCTGGAGCACCAGGCAGCGGCCAAGGCCGCGCGGCTCAAGGTGGTCAAGAGCGCGCTCATGGGCTACTCCATCGGGCTGGCCCCGATCCTGGCCGTGGAGTACGCCAGGCGGGCCATCCCCTCCAACGTGCAGCCCTCCATGGAAGAGCTCGAGGAAGGAATGAAGAAGGGCGGCTAGGCCCCCGGCCCGCCGCCCCTGATAATGATCGTTCCGCCAGGCCGCGCCGGTTCTCCGGCGCGGCTTTTTTTTCGTCCCGCGCTAGCGCGCCCCGGCCTGGCCCTGGCGCTTGATGGACTCGATCTCCCGCAGGAGCCTCTCCAGGCGCAGCCCGCGCTGGGGCATGTGCTCCACGCCGCAGGCCTTGCGGTTCATGTCGTCGCACCACTTGGTCAGGTCCGCGATGCCGTACTTGGCGGCGTCGGCGAAGAACACGGCCTTGTCGTTCTGGTCGGGCACGCCGTCCCAGCGCAGCTTGAGCCCCAGGAAGACCCGCTCGTTGTGGTACTGGGAGTGCTTGACCTCGAACCCGGCCAAAAAGCTCAGAGGGTCGCCCGCCACGTCGCCGGGGTCCACCAGCTTGAAGTAGACGAGCATGCACACGCCCTTGAACTTGTCGACCTCCACGGTCTGGCTGGCCTTGAAGGAGAGGCAGACGCCCGTGGAGGAGACGTCCTCCAGGCGGGGGAAGGGCGGCTTGCCCTGGAGCATCTTGGGGTCGCCCAGGTCGCGCAGGTGGACGCGGCCGAGTTCCTTCATGCGCCGGAGCCACACGGCGAGCTCCAGCACGATGCTCTCGTCGACCTCCACCCTGAATGTGGCGCGGTAATCATCCTCGTCCATCGGGCCTCCCATGGCGCACCGGGCCGGGCGCCAACGGCTGGCGGGCCCGGCGAGCGGCGTAGAACCGGCGCCAATGCCGGGTCTGTAGCCAATTTTTCCCAGCAAGCAAAGCCGGTTGATTCAAAAGAGCCCGCAGGCCCGGGAAATTCTTGTCCCCAAGAGGTCTAGACGGCCCTGAAAACGCCGCCGTTCACCGAGTAAAATCGACCGTTCACCGGACCGATCCGGCCGCTTATGCGGGACCGCCCGCCGGGCGTCCGGGCGGTGGGTGACGAAACCCCGCGCCAGCCGTGATTCAGGCGTCCCTTGACCAAGGAATTTCAATTCCTTAAGAATACGTTCCAAGCTCATAGTCCAGGTTTTTCGTTGCCTGCCGGCCGGGGGGTCGGAGACTCTTCAACTGATCATACCGAAGAGAGGAGGTGTCTTCACGCCAGCATACGCGTGCGCACGAGGAGAGGTGATTGACTCGACACAACCTAACGTGAGGTGAATATGGACATCTTGGTTTTCGCGACCGTGGTGCTCCCGTTCCTGGCGGCAATTGCCCTGTTGCTGCTTCGGGACAAGGGCTCCAGAAGCCTGATCGTGGTCGGAACCGCGGTGGTCCTGGCCGCGGCGTCCCTGGCCCTGGTCGGGCAGGGATCGTTCGAGTACGCCCCGAAAAGCTTCCTGGGCGTCGGCCTGGACGGCTTCATCGCGTTGCTCGACTTCGCCCTTTTGTTTGTCATCCTAATCATGGCCTTGACGAAGCTGAAGAGCAATCTGGTCGCAGTCCTGACCGCAGCTCAGATCGTTGGGCTCATCTACCTCGAATTCTTCATGCCCGGTCACGCCGCGCCCTCCGCCCCCGCCATGTTCGCGGACCAACTCTCGCTCATCATGGTGCTCGTGATCTCCATCGTCGGCTCCCTCATCTGCGTCTACGCCCTGGGCTACATGCCCGGCCATGAGGAGCACCTGCACCTGGCTAAGACCAAGCAGCCCCGGTTCTTCTTCTATCTGGTGGCCTTCCTGGGCGCCATGAACGGGCTGGTGCTGGCCAACAACCTGATGTGGCTCTACTTCTTCTGGGAAGTGACCACCTTCTGTTCCTTCATGCTCATCGCCCACGACGGCGACGAGACCTCCGTGAAGAACGCCACCCGCGCCCTGTGGATGAACATGACCGGCGGCGTGGCCTTCGTGTTCGCGCTGATCTTCCTGCAGAAGACCGGCACGGCGCTCTACCTCACCGAGCTCCTGAAGCCCGGCTTCTCCGCCGCCGGCGCGGCCGCGCTGATCCCCTTGTTCATGCTCTGCTACGCGGGCATCACCAAGTCCGCGCAGGTGCCGTTCCAGAGCTGGCTGTGCGGGGCCATGGTCGCCCCCACCCCGGTCTCGGCCCTGCTGCACTCCTCCACCATGGTCAAGGCGGGCGTGTACCTCGTGCTGCGCCTGTCCCCGGCCTACTCGGGCACCATGCTGTCGGGCATGCTGGCCCTGTTCGGCGCCTTCACGTTCCTGACCACCTCGGCCCTGGCCGTGGGGCAGTCCAACGGCAAGAAGGTGCTGGCCTACTCCACCATCGCCAACCTGGGCCTGATCATCGCCTGCGCGGGCATCAACAACCCCATGGCCATCACCGCCGCGATCATCATCATCGTGTTCCACGCGGTGTCCAAGGCGCTCATGTTCCTGTGCGTCGGCACCATCGAGCAGAAGATCCACTCCCGCGACCTGGAAGACATGCGCGGGCTGTACATGGTCATGCCCAAGACCACCATCGTGGCCCTGATCGGCGTGTGCACCATGCTCCTGCCGCCCTTCGGCGTGCTGCTCGGCAAGTGGATGGCCATCGAGAGCGCCGCGGCCATGAAGTACATGCCCGTCACCGTGATGCTGGCGCTGGGTTCGGGCCTCACCGTGATGTTCTGGGCTCGCTGGGCGGGCATCCTGCTCTCCACTCCGTACCCCAAGAACGTGACCCCCGAGGCGCAGCCCTCCACGGTGCGCGCGCCCCTGGTGATGCTCGCCTACGGCGCGGTGCTCCTGTCGCTGTTCGTGCCCCTGCTGTATTCGGGCCTCATCGCCCCCGCGGTGAAGAGCTCGCACAAGGAGCTGGCCTACGCCGTGGGCCTGGCCTTCTCCAACAACATGGGCGTGTTCTACATCTATCCCTTGTTCATCGTGCTGGGCGCGGGCCTGTACCTGGCCATCCGGGCGGCCCGCAAGGTTGACCCGGCCACCTGCGTCGGCCCGTACCTCTGCGGCGCGCAGGCCGCCGATGACAACAAGGCCTTCGTGAGCACCGGCCGCGCCAACGTCGGCTACCAGGCCGGCAACTTCTACCTGTCCTGGATCTTCGGCGAGGAACGCCTCTCCAACTCCATCAACATGGTGGCTGGAGTGCTTCTCGCGGTCATGCTGGGACTCACGCTGGGAGGGTTTATCTAATGGGTAAGCTCCTGCTCGCCACCATCGCCGTGATCCTTGCCCCGGTCGTGGGCGGCCTCATCGCCGGACTCGACCGCAAGCTCACCGCCTGGCTCCAGTCCCGCGTCGGGCCTCCGATCCTCCAGCCCTTCTACGACGTGTTCAAGCTGCTGGGCAAATCGCCCATGATCATGAACCCCTGGCAGATCCTCTCCGTGTGGATCTACCTGGCCAGCTCCATGCTGACGGTGTTCCTGTTCTTCATGGGCTCCGACCTGCTGCTCATCTTCTTCGTGCTGACCGTGGGCGCCGTGTTCTTCGTCATGGGCGCGTTGTCCACCCAGTCGCCCTACGCCCAGGTGGGCGCGCAGCGCGAGCTGGTGACCATGCTCACCTACGAGCCCCTGATCATCCTGGTGTTCGTGTCCATCGCCATGGTCACGGGCAGCTTCAAGGTTTCGCAGGTCTTCGAGCAGAGCAAGCCGCTCCTGTACCAGCTGCCGCTCATGTTCATCGTGCTGGGCTACGCCCTGACCATCAAGCTGCGCAAGTCGCCCTTCGACATCTCCGCGTGTCACCACGCGCACCAGGAAGTCGTTCGCGGCGTGCTCACCGAGTACTCGGGGCCGCAGCTGGCCATGATCGAGATCGCGCACTGGTACGACGTGGTCTTCGTGCTGGGCCTGGTGGGCCTGTTCTGGGCCACCAGCTTCTGGGGCTGCCTCATCCTGCTGGCGGTGACCTACTTCGCGGAGCTGGTCATCGACAACGTCACGGCCCGCATGACCTACAAGTGGATGCTCAAGAGCGTCTGGGCCTGGGGCCTCGCCCTGTCGGTCCTGAACCTGCTCTGGCTGTACGCCTAAGCATCCCCACGGAGAACACACCATGAGCATGCTCAAAGACTGGATCAACAAGGGAAGGCTGAAGTCCCCGTGGATCGTCCACTTCGACTGCGGCTCGTGCAACGGCTGCGACATCGAGGTGCTGGCGTGCCTGACTCCCCTCTATGACGTGGAGCGCTTCGGCATCATCAACATCGGCGACCCCAAGCACGCCGACGTGCTTCTGGTCACCGGCACGGTGAACCACCGCAACAAGCACGTGCTGAAAAACATCTACGACCAGATGCCCTCGCCCAAGGCCGTCATCGCCATGGGCGCGTGCGGCCTCACCGGCGGCGTGTTCCGCGACGCCTACAACGTGGTGGGCGGCGTGGACAAGGTCATCCCCGTGGACGTGTACGTGCGTGGATGCCCCCCGAAGCCCGAGGCCATCATCGACGGCGTTGTCCTGGCCCTTGGCAAGGTCAAGGCCGCCCTCGAAGCCGCCGGTTAACCACAGTCGAGCGAGGATTGACACATGTTTGCCAATGAACAGGCCGTCACGGTGGACACCCTGATCCCCGAGTGCCAGAAATGCTACGACGCGGGCCTTCGCCTCGTGGGCGTCTCGGCCGTGGAGATCAAGCAGGACAGCACCTTCGACGTGCTCTATCACTTCGACAAGGACCTCTCGCTTTCGCACCTGCGCCTGAACGTGCCCAAGGAGGCCCCCGTGCCCTCCATCTCGGGCGTGTACTTCCCGGCGCTTCTCTACGAGAACGAGATCAAGGACCAATTCGGCGTCAACTTCCAGAACATCCTCATCGACTTCGGATGCACGCTCTACCTTGAGCCCGAGGTGGTGAAGAGCCCGTTCTGCACCTTCACCTTTGCCCGCAAAGAAAAGGGCAAAGAGGAGGCCTAGACAATATGCGTACCATACTGCCCTTCGGCCCCCAGCACCCGGTGCTGCCGGAGCCCATCCACCTCAAGCTGGTGGTTGAAGAGGAAAAAGTCGTCGAGGCCCTCCCCAACCTGGGCTACGTGCACCGCGGACTGGAGAAGCTCACCGACATCCGCGACTACAACCAGATGGTGAACATCGTCGAGCGCGTGTGCGGCATCTGCTCCTGCATCCACTCGCTCAACTACTGCGAGGCGGTCGAGGAGCTCATGAACCTCGAGGTGCCAGCCAGGGCCAAGTTCCTGCGAGTGATGTGGGGCGAGATCCACCGCATTCACTCGCACCTGCTCTGGCTCGGGCTCTTCGCCGACGGCTTCGGCTTCGAGTCGCTGTTCATGCAGTGCTGGCGCATCCGCGAGCGCGCCATGGACCTCATGGAAGCCACCGCGGGCAACCGCGTGGTCATCTCCACCAACATCGTGGGCGGCGTGCGCAAGGACATCACCCCGGACCAGAAGGCCTGGATCCTCTCCGAGATCGACCTGATCGAGAAAGAGACCCGCGCGCTCGACAAGACCCTCATGGACGACTACACCGTCAAGTCCCGCTGCTGCGGCAAGGGCGTGCTCACCAAGGAGCAGGCCCACATGCTGGGCGCGGTCGGCCCCATGCTGCGCGGCTCCGGCTGGGCCCAGGACGCGCGCCTGACCGGCTACGCCGCCTACGGCGAGCTCGATTTCGAGCCCGTGGTGGAATACGACGGCGACTGCATGTCCCGCAACAAGGTCCGCCTGCGCGAGGTCTACCAGGCCTGCGACCTGGTGCGCCAGGCCGTGGCCAAGATGCCCGAGGGCGAAATCAGCACCAAGGTCAAGGGCAAGCCCGAGGGCGAGGTGTGGCGGCGCGTGGAACAGCCCCGCGGCGAACTCTACTACTACATCAAGGGTAACGGATCGAAGAACCTGGAGCGCGTGCGCATCCGCACCCCAACCTTCGCCAACATCCCGCCGCTTCTGGCCATGCTGCCCGGTTGCGACCTGGCGGACGTGCCCGTCATCGTGCTGTCCATCGACCCGTGCATCTCCTGCACGGAGCGTTAAGAGAGGAGCCGCCACATGTTCGAGATGACCAAGAACGTCCTTCAGAACCTGATGGGGAAATCCTCCACCAGGCTCTACCCCTTCACCAAGCGCGAACCCTTCGAGCGCTTCCGGGGCACCCTGGACATCAACGTGGACGAGTGCATCTTCTGCGGCACCTGCGCCAAGAAGTGCCCCAGCCAGTGCATCGAGGTGGACGTGAAGGGCCGCACCTGGACCTGCGACACCTTCGCCTGCGTCTACTGCTCCGTGTGCGTGGAGGCGTGCCCCACCCAGTGCATGATCATGTCCAACGAGACCAAGCCGCCCGCGGGCGAAAAGGACCTGCTCTTCTACAAGGGCAAGCCCAAGGAGCCCAAGAAGAAGGAAGCCAAGGCCGAAAAGGCCTAGAATTCCTCGAGGCGTGACGTGAACGGGCGCCGGTCCGGGGTTTCCCGGGCCGGCGCTTTTTCGTTCCGGCTCCTCGCGAGGGGCGAAGGCCGTCGTGATCCCCGTGAGCGGCCGCTGGCCGCCTGGGGCGAGTCGCGCCGTGTCTGGAACGTTCAAGGAATGGTGGGGGGTACACTATTGCGAACAGGAAGGGGCTGCCAGGAGGGAGGGCGCAGCATCTTCTGCATGGGAAGAGTGAAAGCCCGTTGTTGCGGAAAATCAATTTTGTAAATTCTTGTGGACGAATGCGATAGGATGCGCTTGGTATTGCGGGTGATTCTTTATTTCGATAAAGTAAGAGTGAAGTGGAAGTAAAAGAAGGGGTGTGTCGATGCTCTCAAGTTTGTCGATCAGAGCGAAGTTGATGATCCTCGCGTTTTTGCCGCTCGTGGCTTTCCTCGTCTTGGCGGGGCAGGAAAGCCACTCCAGGTACGTGGCCTGGCGCAACATGGACACCATGGTCCAGGGCATGAACGTGATGGTGGGGCTTGGCAATCTTGCCCACGAACTCCAGAGGGAACGTGGGCTTTCAGCCGGATACGCAGCCAGCAAGGGGCAGAAATTCGGCACTGAGCTCAAGGCCCAGCGCGTGCTGAGCGACGGGGAGGCGAGGAAGCTGGAGGAGGTTTTGTCCGCTGCCCCGCAGGCCCTGGCCGATCCTTCCTTCGGCAAGTCCGTAGCGGACATGCGCGCATCGCTCGCCGGGCTGTCCTCCGCGCGGCCGGGCATCGACAGCCTCGGCGGGGACGCGCGAGGGGTGATCGCCACCTACAACACGCTGGTGGGCAAGGTGCTCGACGGCTGCTCGGCGGTCCTGACCATGGCCGCCGGCAGCGGCCTGTCGCGCCAGGCGTCAGCCTACGTGGAGCTCCTGCGGGGCAAGGAAATCGCAGGACAGGAGCGCGCCACGCTGAACGGGGCCTTCGCGGCCGGGAAATTCACGCCCGAGCTCCAGCGGGACTGGCTGCTGCGCGTGGGTGCGCAGGACGCCTGCTTCGCGGCCTTCACGGGCATCGGCGGCAAGGGCGCGGCCGCGCTCTTCGAGGCGAAGACCGCCGGGCCGGACCGGGAGGTCCGCTCGTTCAGGGATTTGGCGTTCGCCAACCAGGCCAAGCCCTCCCTGGAAGTCGACCCGCAGGCATGGTTCAAGGCCTCCACGGTGCGCATCGACGCGCTCAAGGAAGTGGAGGACGACTGGGCGGGCATGATCCGCCAGCGCGCCACGGAGATGGTCGCTTCGACCAAGGGCGCCTTCCTGGGAATGTTCGCCACGGCCATGGCCGTGGCCCTTGTGACGGGCACGCTGGGTATCCTCATCTACCGGGCCATCTCGCGGCCGCTGCTGGCCGCCGTGGGCTTCGCCGACGGCGTGGCCCACGGTGAGTTGCGGCAGGCCCCGTTGCCGCAGGGCAAGGACGAGATCGGCAGGCTGTGCGTCTCGCTGGAGTCCATGCTGGCGACCATCCGCGAGATGATCGCCCGGGCGGACGAGGCAACAGCCCAGGCCGCGCGCGAGGCGGAAACGGCCAGGGTCGCGGCCGCCGAGGCCCAGGAGGCCCGGCAACAGGCCGAGCGCGCCAAGCATGAGGGGATGCTCATGGCCGCGACGCAACTTGAGGACGTGGTGTCCACGGTGAGCGAGGCCTCGGACGCCTTGTCCGCCGAGGTGGAGCAGGCGAGCAAGGGGGCCGAGGTCCAGTCCGCCAGGATGGGCGAGGCGGCCACGGCCATGGAGCAGATGAACGCGACCGTGCTGGAGGTGGCCCGCAGCGCGGCCAAGGCCTCCCAGACCGCCGACGGGGCCAGGAGCGAGGCAATGAGCGGCGCGAAGGTCGTGGGAGACGCCGTGGAGGGCATCACCCGGGCCCGGGACGAATCGCTCGAGCTCAAGCAGCAGATGGGCGATCTTGACGGGCGTGCGCGGGACATCGGCCGCATCATGAACGTGATCTCGGACATCGCGGACCAGACCAACCTTCTGGCGCTGAACGCGGCCATCGAGGCGGCGCGCGCGGGTGAGGCCGGGCGCGGCTTCGCCGTGGTGGCGGACGAGGTGCGCAAGCTGGCCGAGAAGACCATGACCGCCACCAAGGAAGTGGGCGAGAGCATCCGGGGCATCCAGGGAGGGGCGGCGGCCACCATCGCCAACGTGGAGAGGGCGGTGTCGCGCATCGAGCAGGCCACGACCCAGGCCCAGGAATCCGGCAAGGCCCTGGAAGCCATCGTGCGGCTGGTGGACGAGACCTCCATGCAGGTCAGCTCCATCGCCACCGCGTCCGAGGAGCAGTCGGCCACCAGCGAAGAGATCAACCGCACCCTGGAGGACGTCAGCCGCATCTCCGCCGAAACCGCGCAGGCCATGGGCCATTCCTCGCTGGCCGTGTCCGACCTGGTGGGGCAGGCCGCCGCGCTGCGCGGTCTTATCGGTTCGCTGCGCGCGGCGTAGAGGGCTCATGCGCCAGCCGGGCGCGGCACTTCGCGAGCAAACGGCCGGCCAGGGGGGAAAGCCTCCCCTTGGCCGGCCGGTGAATTCGTCGTTCGCCGTGTTCCTACTTTTTCGCGGCAGGCGCGCGAAGCGCGGCCAGGCTCCTGGCGTCGGCGGGGTCGTAGGTCAGCGCCAGGCGCCAGAGCCGCACGGCCTCGTCGCGGCGGCCTTCGGCGAGCGCGCGCGAGGCCTTGCGGCCCAGCGCGTTCACCAGTCCGAAGCGTGCGCGCCACTGGCCCTGGTCGATGGCCAGGGCCTGGCGCCAGGCGCTCAGCGCCAGGTCGTCGAGGCCCACGAGCATGTAGGCCTCCCCGGCCGAGCACAGGGCGGCCGCGTCGCGCGGCGTAAGTTCCAGGGCGTGCTCCAGTTCCGCGCGGGCGTTCACCGCGAGGCCCAGGGCCAGGAACGTCTCGCCCAGGGCGCGGCGCAGGGAGGCGTCCTCCCCGGCTGCGTCGCGGGCCTTGGCCAGGGCCTGGGCGGCCTGCTTGTCCCGGCCCGAGGCCAGGTGGCAGCAGGCCGCGCCCAGGTGCGCCCAGGCGTTGGCGGAATCGAGCCCGAGCGCGGCCCGGTAGGACGAGAGGGCCTCCTCGGGGCGGCCGTCGGCCAGCAGCAGGTGGCCTTGCCAGCACAGGGCAAGCAGGTTGGCCGGGTCGGCCTGGAGCACGTCGGCGAGCGTGGCCTGGGCCTGGGCGCGCCTGCCCATGGCCGCGTCGATCTGGGCCAGGCGGATGCGCGCGTAGGCGTCCTGGGGGAAGGCGGCAAGGGCCGACTCCACCGCGCGGCGTGCGGCCTCCAGGTTGCCCTTGGCCTGCCACTCCTGGGCCGTGAAGAGGCTGTCCAGCAGGGGCTGCGGGATGGGGGAGGCCGCGCGCGGCGTGGGCGGGGCCGCCAGCGCCAGCAGGGTGGCCAAGGCCAGGAAGCAGAGATGTTTCATGGGCTGCACGGGCATCCAAGTAGCCTTTCCGGGACGAAAAGCAACCGGGCGGCCTGGTCCCGCGCGGCACATGGACGAGGTTTCATCCGAGCCTGAAGGCGCTCAGGGAGTCCAGTTCCTCGATGTAGTCGCGCGTGACGGCGTTGACCTGGGGGATGTGCGCGGCGAACACGCGCTCCATGGCCGGGTCCTGGAAGCGGTGCAGGCTCCTGGTCACGCGTGACGAGAACCCCCGGCGCGGCTTGTGCTCGCCGCCCATGCCCGGGTCGAAGAGCGCGAAGCCCCTTTCTATGGCCCACTGGATGGGCGCGTAGTAGCAGAGCTCGAAATGAAGGAAGGGGACTTCCCGGGCAGCGCCCCAGTAGCGGCCGTAGAGCGTGTCTCCGCCGTGGGCCAAAAGCGCCAGGCCCACGGGGTCTGCCTCCCCGGGCAGGAAGGCCGCCGAGAAGGCCAGGTGCTCCCGGAAGCGCTCCGCGAGCCCCAGGAAGAAGGCTTCCGGCAGGTACTTGCAGCCCCACTCCCCGAACTTGTCGTTGGTGCCCTCGTAGTAGCGGTGCATGAGCGCGAACCAGGCGTCCGGGGCGTCCTCCCCGGGGACCACCTCCACGCGCACGCCGGACTGCCGCAGCCGCTCCCGCTCGCGGCGGATGTTGCGGCGCTGGCCCGTGCGGAAGAGGGCCAGGAAGTCCTCGAAGGTTTCGAAACCCTGGTTCTCCCACTGGAACCCCTGGTGCTCCCAGGCGGTCATCCCCAGGCCTTCCAGGCAGTCGGCGAAGGCGTCCCCGGCGAAGAGCACGTGCAGGCCGGAGAGGTCGTTGGCCTGCATGAGCCTGTCCGCGCCGTGCAGCACGGCCTTGGCCGCGAGCCCGGGGTCCATGTCCGGGGCGGTGAGCACGCGGTAGCCGGACACCGGGGTGAAGGGGCTCGCGGCCACGAGCTTGGGGTAGTAGGGCAGGCCCATGCGCCGGGCCACGTCGGCCCAGAACTGGTCGTAGACGAATTCGCCCTGGCCGTGGCCCTTGACGTAGAGCGGCGCGGCCGCCGCCAGCTCGCCGTCCAGGCGCAGGGCGCAGTGGGCGGGCAGCCAGCCCGTTTCCGGGCGCACGGCCCCGGAAGACTCCAGCAGCTCCAGCCATTCCCAGCGCATGAAGGGGGTCGTGCCCAGGGCCATGGCGTTCCATTGCTCGCGGTCGAACGCGGACATGGAGGGCTCGAAGGAGACGGTCAGGCCTTGGCGGGGTGAGCTCATGGGAGGAAGGCCGGGGCGCGCGGCCCCGGCCCGGCGGTCATTTCTGGTACTTGCGGCGGCAGAACTGCTCGCACCAGTCCGTGGCGTTGCCCACGGTGGCCTCGCAGTCGGTCATGGCGTTGGCCATCCACAGCTGCCGGTCGAGGCCGTTGCAGGCCGCGACGCAGCTCTTCACGTCCACGAACTCCTGGGACAGGGCAGAGCTGTAGGAGGAGCAGATGGAGGACGAGTCGCAGTCCTGGTTCCAGGCGAACTCGTCGTTGCAGAACTCGGTGAACTCGTCCAGGGACATCTTCTTCGAGACCGTGGCTCCCTGGCAGCCCGCGAGCACGAGGCACGCGAGGGCCAGCACGGCGGGGAAGGTCAGCTTGCCCATGGCGGCCTCCTATTTGATGTTGGCCCAGGCTTCTCCGTTCTTGAGGAACAGCTCGATCTCCACTGCCTTGCAGATGTCGATGTCCTTGATGGTGTAGGCCATCTTCTCGCGCACAACGTACTTGAGGTCCCACATGCAGTCGCCCTGGTCGTGGGGCACGGCGATGTTCACGTTGCGTCCGGGATGGAGCTTCCACTTGGCGAGCAGGTTCGGGCCCCACTTGCCGGTCCCGGCGGGGGCCAGGTGGATGCGCTTGATCTCCTGGTCGGCGGAGTTGACGAAGACGATGCGCTTTTCCGCCGCGAAGGCCAGGGTGGCCACGGCCAGGGTCAGGACCAGCGCCGCAAGGGCTTTTCTCATGCTGTTCTCCGGGTTCGCGTTCACGAAGGCGGGGTTTCGTACAGGGCCTTGGCCCAGACCAGGGCCTCGCAGTAGGAGCTGGCCACGGTGATGGGGTCGAGCCCCAGGGTGCGGGTCAGCTCGTCGAGCTTGGACCAGTCGCCGGATTCGAAGCACTTGGCCACGTCCAGCCAGCGGCTGTAGGTGTTGGTCTCTCCGCACAGGGCGGCCTTGACCTCGTCCTCCAGGGGCAGCGACTCCACCAACTCGCGCATGGGCGTGTCCAGCATGGGCTCGAGCAGCGAGAACAGGCCCATGAGGAAGAGCGTCTCCGGGGACACGTCGCGCGCCAAGTGGTTGGCGCTGGCGCGCTCCAGGAACTTGGCCCGGATGGAGGAGAGGTAGGGCAGCTCGGAGGTCTTGTCCGAGGGCATCACGTCCGAGAGCACCACCAGCCACAGCCAGCTCTTGATCTGCTGCCAGCCGAGCATGAGGATGGCGTGCTTGATGGAGCTGACCTTGTAGCGCAGCCCGAAGGCCAAGGAATTGATGAAGGTGAGCAGCCTGAAGCTGATGGACACGTCGGACTCGATGTTGCGGGTGAGCTCCTCCAGGTCCATGTCGCCCTTTTCCAGGGTGCGGTAGATGTTCAACCGGGTGATCTTGTTGGAGGGCAGCTTGCGCCCCGGCACGATCACGGGCTTTTCGAAGAAGAACCCCTGGAAGAGGTGGAAGCCGAGCTTCTTGGCCAGCTGGAACTGGGTGTCGTCCTCCACGCGCTTGGCGGCCAGCAGGCACTCGCGGCCCTTGAGCCCCTCCAGGATGGCTTTCAGGGCCGCCTCGTTCTGGCCGGGCACGTTCACGAAGACGATGTCGGCCAGGTCCACGAGCCTGGGGTCGCACTGGCCCGGCAGGAAGTGGTTGATCGCCAGGGTGTAGCCGCGCCTCTTGATCTTGTGAAGCGCCGTCTCCACGGCCGGGTCGAGCTTCTCCACGGGCTCGACCTCCACCACGGTGCTCTGCGGCGGCAGGGCCGAAGGCACGTCGGAGAGGATGGACTCCAGCGAGAAGTGGATGCAGATCTTCTTGCCCGCCTGGTTGGGCTCGGGCGAGGCCAAAAGGGCCGTGGAGATCACCGAGAGGGTGGCCACGTCCTTGTCGGAGAAGTTGGCGGATTTTTCCAGGGGGCTTTTGCGGTAGAGCAGCTCGTAGCCGTAGACGTGCTTTTCGGCGTCGAAGACGGGCTGGCGCGCGAAGAAGGTGTCCACGTAGATCTGGGTTCCGGCTTGGCTGTCCATCGCTTGCATTCCTTGTCTAGTGATACTGCTCTTGACCACGTAGCGCACCTTGGCGTGCATGTCCATTTTCCTCCCGGCGCGGTTGGAAGGCGTGGACACCGGGGGCCGGGCGCGCTAAGGAACGTTCATATCCAAGCATTCCGGGAATTTTACGCATGAAGGCGCTGCACGAAAAACTTGTCGATTCGGGCCTGGTCACCAAGGGCGAGGTGGACCAGGTGCGCCAGATACAGCGCAAGTCGGGCTGGAAGATCGTCGAGTACCTGATGCACCAGGGGCGGCTCAACGAGAACGAGCTTATCGACTTCATCAGCCGTGAACTGAAGATCGACAAGTACACCGCCGAGAAATACCCGCTGGACAAGTCCTTGAAGGAGGTCCTGCCGGAGGAGCACGGCCGGAAGCTCGAGCTCGTGCCCCTGAAGGTGGAGCGCGACGTGCTCTTCGTGGCCACCGCCGACCCCGAGAGCATCAACCGCCTGGACCAGGTGGAGCGCGTGACCCTGCTCGAGGTGGAGCCGGTGTTCTGCACCAAGGCCGAGCTCGAGGACCTCATGGCCGCCCAGTACGGGGTGCAGTCGCACCTGGGCGACATGATGGGCATCATCGACGAGCTTCTGGTGCAGTCCGGCGAGGAGGCCGAGGAAGGGCTCGACCTGGCCGGGGCGCTCCAGTCCGCCGTGCAGGAAGCCCCGGTGGTGCGCCTGGTGAACCAGATCCTGGCCCAGGCCGTGCGCGAGCGCGCCTCGGACATCCACCTCTCGCCCATGAAGTCCACCATCCAGATGCGCTTCCGCATCGACGGCGAGCTGCGCGAGTTCCCCACGCCGCCCAAGTCGGTGTTCCTGACCGTGCTCTCGCGGCTCAAGCTTCTGGCCAACATGGACATCACGGTCACGCGCATCCCCCAGGACGGGCGCTTCAGCTTCGTGCTCGACGGCAAGGAGGTGAACGTGCGCGCCTCCACGCTGCCGACCATCTACGGCGAGAACCTGGTGCTGCGCCTGCTCATGCGCTCCTCGCGCGGCAGCGCGCTCGAGGACCTGGGCGTGAGCGAGGCCGACCGGGCCAAGCTCCAGAAGGGCATGGACCGGCCCTTCGGCATGATCCTGGCCACGGGCCCCACGGGCTCGGGCAAGACGACGCTCCTCTACGCGGCGCTCAAGCAGCTGGACCAGCCCGGGGTGAACATCATCACCCTGGAGGACCCGGTGGAGTACCGCATCGAGACCATCCGCCAGGTGCAGCTCAACGTGCGCGCGGGCATGACCTTCGCCTCGGGCCTGCGGGCCATCCTGCGCCAGGACCCGGACATCATCATGGTGGGCGAGATACGCGACGGCGAGACCGCCGGCATCGCCGTGCAGTCGGCCCTGACCGGCCACCAGGTGCTCTCCACCGTGCACACCAACTCCGCCTGCCAGGCCGTGACCAGGCTCATGGAGATGGGCATCGAGCCCTTCCTGGTGGCCTCCACCCTGGCGGTGGTGGTGGGCCAGCGCCTGGTGCGGCGCATCTGCCCCAAGTGCCGCGAGCCCTACCAGCCCGCGCGCGAGCTCCTGGACCTCTTCGAGATGCGCCACCTGAAGGGCGTGGAGTTCATGCGCGGCGTGGGCTGCCCGGACTGCAACGGCCTGGGCTACTCCGGGCGCGTGGGCGTGTACGAGGTGCTTTACGTGGACGACCTGGTGCAGGACCTCATCCTGCGCCGGGCCTCGGCGCGCGAGATCGAGCAGGCGTCCGTGGAGGCCGGGGCCTTTTCCACCATCAAGATGGACGCGCTCTCCAAGGTCGTGGCCGGGTTGACCACCATCGAAGAGGCCGCCAGCATCGCCTTCATGTAGCCCGGACTGCGTCCTTGAAAAACACGAAGATGTTTTTCAAGGATAAAATAATTTTTTCAACATGTTGGTTCCTCGAAATGAGTGTCCGTCTCTTTCGAGGACGCAACATCGCCCCCGCGCTCAAGCCCCGCGCACGGCCGCGCGCAGGGTGCCCACGGCCATGATCTCCCGAACCTCCCCCGAAGCCGCCAGCTCCTCGTAGAAGCGGGTCACGCCCGGAAAGATGCCGATGTCGTGGAAGGCCACGACCCCGCCCTCGACCAGCCAGGGCGACCAGGCCTCGTAGTCCGCGCGCGAGGCCTCGTAGGAGTGGTCCCCGTCGATGAACAGCAGGCGGATGGGGTGGCTCCAGGACTTCGCCGCGTCCGGCGAGCCCTCCCCCAGCACGCGCACCCAGTCGGCCACCCCGGCCGAGGCCAGGTTGCGCTCGAATCTCTCCCGCAAGCTTCCTCCGGTGACGAGAGAGGACTCGAACGCCCCGCCCGCGTGGTGCTCGGGCGAGCCCCGGAAGTGGTCCACCGCGTTGACCTTCTCGCGCCTGGCGCGCCGCGAGCCCGTGGCCAGCCAGGCCGTGGAGCGGCCCGCGAAGCTGCCTATCTCCACCACCGCGCCCACGCCCGGGCCGTGTTCGGCCAGCTGGAGCAGGGCGTAGCCCTCGATGGGGTCGAGGAAGCCCTCGATGGCGGCCAGCTTGTCGGAAACGAGCCAGTAGTCGGCGGTGACGGAGACGTTTCGCAGTACGGCGTCGAGGCTCATGGTGCGTGATGCCCTGGCGGCGTCGTGACGGAAGCGGGGGAGAGGGCGCAAAAAAGGCAGGACCTGCGCACGACGCCTGCCGGTGAGGGTTGGTGAGACGCGCCCCTGGGGTGAGACTAGCCGGGCGCGCGGCCGCCCGCAAGGGGGAGGGGTGCGGCTTGGGCCGTGCTTCGCAGGCCGCGCGGGGCAGGACGCTTCCGCACGTGGCCAGCGGGCGGACGATGCCGGACGGCTAATTGCACGGCTTGCTTTGGGGTGGAAAAGGGTGGACGGAATTGAATATGCCGGATTAATATATGTTGTACAATAGTTGCCATTGCGAAACGAACGAGGCTGAGGCATGATGCCGGCGCATCCCGCTCCGAGGGGACGCAGGGGTGGCGTTTCGTTGCGCGTCCATAGGATATGCGGGATTGGCGGATGGTTCTCCTGGCGCGGGCGTCTTGGAGGTGCAAGTGCTCAAAAGGGTGCTTTTCGAGTTGGCGGCCATGGGTGTCGGATGGGCTGCGGCGTACGCATGCTACCGCGTCGCCCGCTTGTTTTTCATGTAGCCGGAGGCTGACGCCATGGAACACGGCGGCAAGGACCAGCATCAACAAGATGATGCACGCATCGCGAAGGTGCTCAGGGGCATTTGGACGGCGGCGATATGGTTCGTGCTGCTGGCCGGTTTTTTGGGCTCGGGACTGCTGATCGACTGTGAATGGTATTGTATCGGGAAATGAAGGTGACCGCAATGAAAGGCATGCCGTCGCTCTGGAGCATATTCAGCGGGAGCTACCTGAACGATTGCAGCGGACGTCTTGAGTGGAAATACTTCTGGTGCAGCGCGATCAGATCGTTTCTGTGGTCCTGCGCACTTTATTTTTCGATCATGTTCAATTGCTACAGGTTTTGCGCGATTTCCGGGTGACTGCCGGGGCCAGGTGCCCCGGCCCCGGTCTCTTAAAGGTCGTTGTGAGGTTGCAGGTTTTGGAAACCTTCTTGCATCACGCCTCCAATCAAGTATGTGCCCGCAATCGCACTTCCCAATGAGCCGAGCCCAAGCCCGCCCGCGCCGAGCGCAAGCCCGATGGGGACCAAGCCAGTCAAAATCTTTTGGGCATTGTTCATACCTCTGATGTCTTTGATGTCCTTTCTGTTCCAATAGTCGTGCCTCGGCGGGGTGTGGTCGAAGCTGAATCCTCCTGACTCGGTCGAATGACCTCGCGCTCCCTTGCTCTGCTCTTGCTGTTCCAGGAAAAACCTCAGGGCGTCGTCGGTCCACCGGAATTCGGGGTGGGTGGTGTCCGCTGTCCTCTCGCTCATGCTGACCTCCTTTGGGATAGCGTTGTTGGTGCGAAGGGATGATACGCGGATGCAAAAGAAAAACACCCCACATACCGGTATGTGGACCGAGGCAGGAAAAAAGTTCGGCCCGAGGGACCCGGGTGCAAGCCGCGCCGGCAAGGAGAACATTGAGATCGGGATGCAAGCGCAGACGCGGGCGTTCGCGCCGTGAACCGCGCCGCCCCTACTTCGCGATGCGCCGCATGAACTCCGTCAGGCTGAGCCTGCGGCTGGACGGCCCGGCGCGCACGTAGAACTCCTCTTCCTTGCCGCCCTTGAGGATCACCGGCTCGGCGGACTTGGCGCACTCGATCAGGAGCACCTTGCGCTCGTCCGCGTCGCGCAGGGCGAAGCGCACCTTGGGCAGGTGCTCCACGCCGATGTGCTGGGCGAAAAGCGAGCTGAAGTGCCTGAGCAGGTGGTCGTCGTTCTCGAAGCCGTCGGCGTCCAGCCCGAGCGCGGCGCCCTGGTCGTCCACTCCCACGGCCAGGATGCCTCCGTCGGTGTTCATGAAGGCGGTCAGGGTCTTCATGGCCGCAAGCTCGATCTCCTTGCCGTGCTTGCCCGAGGCCAGGTTGAAGCGCAGCGTGGACTTGAACTCCAGCCGGTCGCTTTCTCCGCCCGCCAGGAGTTCCCGCACCTCCTCCCCGGTCTCGAAGAAGGGCTTCACCCCGTGGGAGCGCCTGCGCAGTTGCACCGCGATGAACGCGAGAAGCCCGATGGCCAGGGCGAAGCCAGCGGCCACGAGAAGCGGCCCCTTGCCTCCCTGCAGGAGGAGCGACACCAGGGCCTCGCGGGACATGATCACCCCCGCGTAGGTGCGCCCGGCGTTGCCCGCCAGGGGCTGGAGCGACGCCCAGTACCCGGTGCCGCCGGAGGTGAACCCGAACGCCGCGTCCTCGGGCGTGCCCGCCTTGATCCAGGCCTGGACAGCGTCTGCCGTCACCCGGTCCGAGGCGCGGGACATGGGCACGAAGGCCGGGGACGCTCCGGCCTGGCCGCCCGGCGCGGCGTCCAGCAGGTAGCCGTCCGGCGAGCAGACGAGCACCTTGGCGTCCTCGGGGATGACCTGCCCGAGCACCGCGAGCGTCTTGTCCAGGGCGAAACCGAAGTAGACCGCCCTGGAGCTGTCGCCGCGAGGGCCTGCCGGGGCCACCGCGCCTATGACCGTATGCCCCCCGGGCACGGCATGAATGTTGGTCCATCTGGGCCAGTCCTGGCTGCCGGTGCTCACGGTCCGGGCGATCAACGCGGCCTGGGCCGCGATGTCGGAAGCGGCCGGAGCGCCGTGGCCGAGCGTGGCGAGGTCCGGCCCCAGGCGCTGCCAACGGGAGTCGCCGCCGGATGCGTCCGGGCGCTGGTGGAAGAGGAAACCGTCGCCGGAGCGCACGGCCATGGCGGATATCCCCCCTGCGTCCCAGAGGGCGGCCGCGTCCAGGGCCGGCTCGTCGGAGAGGTTCGTGAGCAGCAGCGCCCTGGCCTCGTCCGGCCCGGGCCTGCCTTCGGGGGCCTGGGAGAGGATCCTGCCCGTGAGGGTCAGCGCGGCGATGGGCGGGGAGAGGTGCAGGGTCAGGCGGTCGCGCACGCCCCTGCCTTCGGACAGGGCCATGCGCGAATAGAACTCGGCGGCGAGCCTGCCGTATTCCAGGGAGCCGAGCGCGCCGGCCAGCACCACCAGGGCGATGGCCAGCACCAGGAGCGAGCGCGGTTTGTGCACGTATCCTTGCCGGTTGGAGGTGGAAACCTGGCAGGCATGCTATCCGGCGGAAGCCTCCTCCGCAAGCCGCCACGGTTCGCGCGAGGCCTCCTGGCGCTTGAGGGCCTCGGTGAGGAGCTCCGCCGCGCGCGGCGCGTCGCCTTGGCCCAGCACCCAGTCGGCGGCGCTGGAGAACGCGGCCCAGGAATCCAGGCTCGCAAAATCGCCCACGATGAAGAGCGCGGTCTCGCGCCGCCTGAGCCCGGGGCGGCCGTGCAGCTCGGCCAGCAGGGCGGCCTTGCCCTGCCCGGCAAGCACCACGTCCAGGGCGTTGAGCCTGGCCTTGGCCGCGGCCAGCTCCCCGTCCGGCTCGTCCATCAGGTAGTAGCCCTGGGCCGCGAAGTAGGCCGTGGCCGCGTCGCGCCAGGGCCCGGCGTCCAGGCAGACCAGGACGGCCTTCACGCCGTAGGGGATCATCTCCGGTTCCAGGGCGGGCTTTTCGGCGCTCACAGGTCTTCCTCCTCGCCGGGCTTCTCGGACTTGTTGTAGTCCATGTCGATCTTGAGCTCTCCCAGGTCGGAGACCTTCTCGCCGCGCTTCAGGCGCACCTGGTCGATGTTCAGCGTGAGCTTGGCGCGGTCGGTGGCGTTGGCCAGGGCCGTGTCGCGGTCGATCCGGTCCTTCTCGTAGAGGGCCAGCAGGTACTGGTCGAAGGTGAACATGCCGAAGGTGGAGCCGGACTCCACCACGTTGTAGTAGCTCTTCTCGCCCGATTCGCCGGACAGGATGATCTCGCGGATCTGCAGGTTGTTGCGCAAGATCTCGAAGGCCGCCACGCGCCCGCCGCCTGTCTTGGGCATGAGGCGCTGCGAGACCACGAACTTGAGGCTCCCGGCCAGGCGCTGGCGGATGAGCTGCTCTTCGCTGGTGTCGAACATGCCGATGACGCGGTTGATGGTCTGGCCCGTGTCCGAGGTGTGCAGGGTGCCGAGCACCAGGTGGCCCGTCTCGGCGGCCTGGAGCGCCGTCTCCACGGTCTCGCGGTCGCGCATCTCGCCCACCAGGATCACCTTGGGGGCCTGGCGCAGGGCCGCGCGAAGGCCCGAGGCGAAGGTGTCGAAGTCCTGGCCCATCTCGCGCTGGTTCACGGTGGAGCGCTTGTGCGGGTGCACGAACTCCACCGGGTCTTCCAGGGTGACGATGTGCACGGCCTTTTTCTCGTTGATTTCGTCAATCAGCGCGGCAAGCGAGGTGGACTTGCCCGTGCCCGTGGCGCCCGTGACCAGGATCAGCCCGAACTTCTCCTTGGCCATCTCCCCGAACAGGGCGGGCAGGCCCAGTTGCGCCATGGTGGGCGCGCGCGCCGAGAGCTGCCTGAGCACGATGGCCACGCTGCCGCGCTGCCAGAAGATGTTCACGCGGAAGCGGATGCCGCCGGGGTGCTCGTAGGAGAGGTCGCAGGAGCCCCGCTGCGTGAGGTCGCGGTAGAGCCGGACGCTTCGGCCCATGAGCACCATGGCCATGGCCTCGGTCTGGCGGGCGGCCAGGGGGCCGAGCGGCAGGTCCAGGTCCCCGAGTTCCCCGTGCTGCTCGGCCTGGATGCGCTTGCCCACGGTGACGATGATGTCCGAGAGCGAGGGGGCCTGGGCGAGGGCCAGGCCGATCAGGTGGTCGAAGTGCGATCTGAGCATGCGTGTGCTCCCGGGCCCTTGGGGCCTAGTCTTCCATGCCGCTCGGCGGCTGGGGCAGGAGGTCCTTGAAGCGCGATTTCTGCACGGCCTTGTTGTAGGCGTCGTCGGCCGTGATCTTACGGGCCTCGTAGAGCTCCATGATGGTGTCGTCCAGGGTCTGCATGCCCTGGTTCTTGCCGGTCTCGATGACGGAGTTGATCTGGAAGGTGCGCCGCTCGCGGATCAGGTTGCGCACGGCGGGCACGGCCACCAGGATCTCGAGCGCGGCGCAGCGCCCGGCCTTGTCCGCACGCTTGAAGAGCGTCTGGGCTACGATGCCGCGCAGCGACTCCGAGAGCGCCGAGCGGATCTGCTCCTGCTGGTCGCCGGGGAAGACCTCGATGATGCGGTCCACGGTCTTGGCCGCGCTTATGGTGTGCAGGGTGGAGAACACCAGGTGGCCGGTCTCGGCGGCCTCCAGGGCCAGGCGGATGGTCTCCAGGTCGCGCATTTCGCCCACCAGGATCACGTCCGGGTCCTCGCGCAGGGCCCCGCGCAGGGCGGAGTTGAAGCTTTTTGTATCGCGCCCCACCTCGCGCTGGTTGATCAGGCAGTTCTTGGGCTGGTGCAAAAACTCGATGGGGTCCTCGATGGTCAGGATGTGCTCCTGGCGCTGGGTGTTGATGAAGTCGATCATGGCCGCCAGGGTGGTGGACTTGCCCGAGCCCGTGGGGCCCGTGACCAGCACGAGGCCCTTGGGCAGCTTGCAGAACTCCTTGAGCACCGGGGGCATGGCCAGGTCGTCCAGGGTGAGGACCTTCTCGGGGATGGTGCGGAAGGCCGCGGCCACGCCCCGGCTCTGCATGAAGTAGTTCACGCGGTAGCGCGAGACGCCGGGCACGGCGTAGGCGAAGTCCACGTCGCCGGTCTCCTCGAACTCCTTGATCTTGGGCTCGGGGGTGATCTCGTAGAGGAGCTTCTTCAACTCCTCGTGCTCGAGCACCTTGAACTTCACCCGCTGGAGCACGCCGTGCAGGCGGATGATGGGCTGCGAGCCGCTGGAGAGGTGCAGGTCCGACGCGCCGAGCTCGTGCATCATGGAGAAGAAGGCGTCTATCTGGGCCATGGTGACTCCCGTGTTGATTCTTCCGGCCTGCTTTCTATACACCACCCGGCGGCGCAGTCCAATGCGCAGTTGCGCGCAAGGCCCGTTTCACGCCGCACGCGGACGGGAATGCGCCTTGCGCCCGCTCCCGCGCGACTCTTGCCCCGGGCGTGCCTTCAACAATCTTGCGGGCGAGCTCTGTTCCGGCACATGGCGGGACATGGCGGCCGTCTCCAAATTTTGGAGACGGCGACGCTGTTTCGAGGCCTGGCGGGCGCCGGACAAGCATCAAGAAAAGAAGGGCCGGGTGCATGACCGTCGATGCGGCCCTGTCGAGAGTCGCTTGAATGGAGGGTTGCCCAGTGCGGCCATGAGCGCGAAAGGATGCTTCGCGGGCTGCCTCGGGACGCTCAAGCGCGGCCACTGTGATTTGAAAATGCACTGCGTCGCCGGGAATGCTCTTGACTTTTCCATGCAAATTGCCATCCATGTGCTTCAGCATCAAGTGAGGAAGCGGAGCATTGAACGAGTGGATACGTCACGGAAAGCATCATCCACCGAGAAGCTCCTGGAGTTGATCCGGAGTTCGGACAAGAAGAAAGGCGGGGGGGAGACTCCTCCGCCCAGGAGCCTTCCGCTCCGGAAACGGTGGAACCTGGACCTGTCCGGGCTTTTCAAGCCGGCCGGTCCGGGCGGAGCGCGGGCCGTGCGCCTTGGCGTGGAGCTCACGGCCAAGGCCATCCGCATGGTCCGGCTGGAGAAGTCCTCGGGCAAGGCGCGCACGCTCTCGGTAAGGACCGTCCCCATCCCGGAGCAGGGTCCGGACGCCCCGGAGCTCTCGCTCGTGCTGCGCCTGGCCTTGCGCGACTTCCTCGGAAAGGCCGACGCCGACATCTGGGCCATGGTCCCGGCCGAATCCGCCGACCTGCGTTTCCTTCAGGTGCCCAAGACGGGCAAGAAGCAGCTCTCCAACGCCGTATTCTGGACCGCCAAGAAAGAGGCCGCCTTCGACGAGAACGAGGTGGTGTTCGACTACGAGCTCCAGGGCGAGGTCATGGAGAAGGGCTCGCCCAGGCTCTCGGTGCTGGCCTACACGGTCAAACGCGAGGAGTTCGAGAAGCTGCGCGGCGTGTTCATGCAGGCCGGATACCCGCTGACGGGCATCACCGTGCCTTCCGTGGCCATGCGCAACCTCTTGCGCCACGGCTGGGTGGAGGGCGGGGTGCGCACCCAGGCCTGCCTGCACCTGGGCGAGGAGTTCTCCCGCCTGGAAATTTTCGCCGAGGGCCAGCTCCAGTTCGTGCGCGTGCTCAAGGGCGGGCTCTCGGCCATGGCCCAGAGCCTGGCCGAGGTTTCCAAGGAGTACACGCCCAAGGCCCCGCCGCCCCCTCCCTCCCCCGAGGAGAAGCCGGGCGAGGCCGTGGTGGAGATGCCCGAGGCGCCGCTCTTTTCCGGGCCGATCACCGTGGAGATCGAGTCCATGGACGCGGGCGCGGTCCCGCAGCCGGCAAAACCGGCTGGCCTCACCCCGGCCCAGGCCCGCGAGGTGCTCGAGAACCTCTCCGGAGGCCCCGCGGCGCTCGGCGAAGGGCACCCCGGGAGGGCCTACTCCCCGGCGGACGTGCTGGAGATGCTCAAGCCCGCGTGGGAGCGGCTGCTGCGCCAGGTGCAGATGACCTTCTCCCACCACGCCGTGACGCTCGGCAACGAGCAGGTGGGGCTTTTGAACCTCGGCGGCCCCCTGGGCGCGGACCAGGCCGTCCTCGGATACCTGGGGGAAAAGCTCGGCCTGCCCTGCGCGCTCCTGGACCCGCTCTCGCCCGGCAACCTGGGCAGGCTGGCCGTGGCCGCGCCCGAGATGGATTTCGCCCGGCGCCAGGAATACGGCCTGGTGCTTGGCCTCACCGATTCCGACCGCGCGGCCTGCAACCTCCTCTACACCTACAAGCAGAAGGAGGAGGAGGACCGGGTCGAGAGCCTGAACAAGCTGGTGGCCCTGTGCTGGCTGGGCGTGGCCGGGGTGGTGGCCGGGTTCTTCGCCTGGCAGCAGACCCAGGCCTACCTGAAGGACCAGGAGCTCATGGCCCTGGAGAACCGCCTGGCCGAGTACCAGCCGCAGGTGAACATGCCGCTTCTTCTGGGCACGGGGTCCAAGGTGCGCTCCACGCTCGAGAACCTGCGCCGCTTCGGCGCGCGCAACCTGCCCTCGGCTGTCCTGCGCGACGTCACCGAACTGACCCCCGAGAACGTCCGGCTCTACGACATCTCCATGGACCTGGGCACCCCCGAGGAGCAGCCCGTGGCCATCCCCGAGGAGCAGCCCAAGCCCGGGGCGCGGCCCGCGCAGAAGAAGGAGCGCGAGGGCGTGAACACCCTGGTGCTCGAGGGCTACGTCACCGGGGACGCGCAGATACTCGAGTCGCTGCTTTCGGCCTACGTGGTGCGCCTGCGCACGTCGCCGCTCCTGGGTGAGCCTTCCGTGAGCAAGCGCTCCCAGGAAGTGACGGCCGCCGGCGAGGACGTCCTGCGTTTCACCCTTTCCTGCCAGGTGAGGCGATAGATGGCCGCGCGCCCGAACCAGATCAAGCTGCCGCCCAAGACCATGCTCTACCTGCTCGTGGGGCTGGGCGTGCTGGTGCTGTTCGTGCTGCTCGGGCTGATCCCCATGCAGCGCAAGCTGCACCAGTTGGACAGGCGCATCGAGCAGGCCAAGTTCCGCATCGAGGAGCAGTCCGCCCTGCACCCGATCTACATGAAGATGCTCGAAGTGGCCAAGGCGGGCGGGGCCACCGCGCCCAAGCTGCCGGACCGCGAGGGCCTGGGCCAGAAGGCCGTGTCCGAGCTGACCGACTTCATGGCCCAGCTCATCGTGAAGGCCGGGCTCGAGGCCCAGAGCGTGGTTCCGGACCCGGGGTCGCTGGGCAAGGGCTCCAAGTCCCTGGCCGTGAACATCCACGTGCGCGGGCCCATGGAGAAGTTCCGGGCGCTCCTCGGCGAACTCGCCATGCTGCCGAGCTTCGAGAACGTGGAGTCCATCAAGGTGGAGCCGGGCGGCGGCCCCAGGAACTACACCCTCAAGGTCTGGCTGGCCGCGGAGTAGGGCATGGACGTCTCCAAGCGCGAAAAAATACTTCTGGGCTTCATGGGCGCGGCCATCCTGGCCTCGGCGGCCTATCTGCTGTGGCCCTCCCAGGCCCCGCCCTCGCCCGAGATGACCCCGCAGAAGCTGGCGGACTCCAAGAAGGCGGCCGAGACCCAGCTCCAGGCCCTGGAGCGCGTCAAGCTCACCACGCGCGAGACACACGCGGTGCTGGGTTCGCAGCAGCCCTGGCCCCGCGACCCGCTGGCCCCCAAGCCCGCCGAGCCCGACGCCCCCGTGGACCGCGAGAAGTTCCACTACACGGGCTTCATCCGGATAGGCGAGCGCCGGCTCGCCGTGATCAACGGCCGGGAGTACCAGGTGGGCGAGCAGCTGGAGACCGGCGGGTTCGAGGTGGCGGAAATAACGCCCGAGGCCGTGGTGCTTCAGGGCCTCGTGCGCAAGAACAGCGTGCGCATACCCTATCAGGACCCGAGCTTCTTCACGGGGCGATAGCTTGGGCGCGCCCTGCCGCGCCAAGGAGCAAGAGATGGCCATCAGGAAAGAAACGATGAAGGGCTTGGCGGCGCTGGCCCTGGCGGTTGGGCTCGCGCTCGTGATGGCCGCGTGCGCGAAGAAGCCCGAGCAGGACCCCTTCATGCAGAAGTGGCAGAAGAAGGCCGAGGAGGTGAAGGACAACACCTACACCCCCAGGCCCCGCAAGGTGGACTTCTCCGAGGCCCAGGTGACCCCCGAGATCAAGCCCGCGGACGTGAAGCCCAAGCGCGAGCTGCCCACCATGCGCGTCTCGCTCAACTTCTACAACACCGACCTCCAGGCCGTGCTCCGGTCGCTCGCGCGCATCGCCAACCAGAACATCATCCTCTCGGCCGCGCTCCAGGCCCCGGAGAACCAGGGCAAGTACAAGGTCAACATCAACGTGAGCGAGACCCCCTGGAACCAGGCCTTCGAGTCCATCCTGAACGCCAACGGGCTCTCCCACGACTGGGACGGCGAGATCATCCGCGTGATGACGCTCGACGACCTCAAGAACCAGAACGACATGAAGAAGGCCGTGGCCGAGAAGCTGGCCCAGGCCGAGCGCATCAAGACCGTGGAGCCCGTGGTCACGGTGAAGGTGCAGGTGAACTACGCCGACGTGGCCGAGCTGGAGCGCACCATCCAGGGCTACCTCTACCCCAAGAAGGCCAACCTGGGCCAGGACGGCGGCGGCGGCACGGGAGCGGGCGGCGGGGCGGCCGGGGGCGGCGCCTCCGGGGGCGGCAGCGCGGACCAGGCCATCGACCTGGCCGGGCGGGTCAAGGGCTTCGTGGTGGCGGACAAGCACTCCAACTCCATCGTCATCCAGGCCACGCGCGAGCACGCGGAGCTCCTGGTGAAGCTGGTGGAGAAGCTCGACGAGCCGCGCCTGCAGGTGCACCTCAAGGCCTTCATCGTGGAGGCCACCAAGGACTCGCTCTTCGACCTGGGCATCCAGTGGGGCGGGGCCGTGGCCACGGGCAAGGACGTCAACGGCAACCGCCTCTGGGTCATGCCCGGCGGCAACAGCCTGCCCGTCACCGACAACGGCCAGAACGTGGCCTCCCCGCTCAACCCGCAGCTGGGCACGCAGTTCCCGCTTTACGGCTACGGCCCGGCGGGCACGGGTTACGGCCTGAACTACCCGGCGGCCATCTCCTCGTCCGTGAACGGGCTCGGCGCGCAGGGCGCGGCCCTCAACTTCATGTGGGGCATCCTGGACGGAAACCTGCTCCAGATGCAGATTTCCGCCCTGGCGCGCGAGGGCAAGATCAACATCGTGTCCGAGCCCTCCCTGACCACCCTGGACAACATGACCGCCTTCACCGAGAACGGCGAGCGCGTGCCTTTCGTCACCGTGTCCCAGAACGGCACCAACGTGCAGTTCATCGACGCGGTCCTGCGCCTGGAGATGACCCCCCACGTCATCGACGACCGCAACCTGCGCATGAAGATCACGATAAAAAACGACGAGGTGGTCACGGACCAGACCCGCTGGGTGCAGGGCAACCCGCCCATCCGCAAGAAGCAGACCGACACCACGCTCATCGTGGAGGACGGCTCCACCATCGTCATCTCGGGCCTGGCCAAGCACTCCAAGACCGACTCCGAGCAGGGCCTGCCGGGCTTGAAGGACATCCCCGTGGCCGGGTACCTGGCCAAGAACACCAGCAAGCAGAGCGCCAAGCAGGACATCCTGGTGTTCATCACCCCCACGGTGCTCAAGAACAAGATGGCGGGAACGGGCGTCCCCGGTCAGCCCCCGATTTCGTCCCCGGCCGCGCCCCAGCCGGGCAAGCCCGCCTCCCAGGACCGCCAGCCCATGCCCCTGGGGCCAGCGCCTGTCCCGGTCAACCCCGGGAGGGCCGGCGGCTGACATGCGCTATTTCGAGCTTTTGAACCTGCGGCGCGAGCCCTTTTCCAACTCGCCCGACCCGGACCTGTTCCACCGCACCAAGCAGCACCGGGAGTGCCTCCAGGCCCTGGAGATCGCCATCCGGCTCAAGCGCGGGCTCTCCGTGGTCACCGGCCACGTGGGCACGGGCAAGACCACGCTGTGCAGGCAGCTCATCCGCGTGCTCGCCGAGCGCCAGGGCGTCCAGACCCACCTGATCCTGGACCCGTTCTTCACCGACGCCAGGGAGTTCCTCATCCACCTGAACGTGCTCTTCGGCGTGGATCCGGAACAGACGCAGCGCCTGAGCGACTGGGAGCTGCGCGAAAACATCAAGGCCGCGCTCTTCCGCCTCGCCGTGGAGGAGGACCGCCTGGTGGTCCTCATCGTGGACGAGGGACAGAAGATGTCCCTGGAATGCCTTGAGATTTTACGGGAACTCCTCAACTTCGAGACCAACGAACACAAGCTTCTGCAGATCGTCATCTTCGGCCAGCTGGAGTTCGAACCCATCCTGGAGGCCAAGGCCAACCTGGCCGACCGGGTGAACCTGCGTTTCCGCCTGGGGCCGCTGGACTTCCAGGACACGCGCGAGCTCATCCAGGCCCGCCTGGCCATGTGCGCCAAGGACATCTCCCCCGAGGGGCTCTTCAGCTTCTGGGCGCTCCTGGCGGTCTACCTGGCGACCGACGGCTTCCCGCGCCAGATCGTGCAGCTCTGCCACCAGGCGCTTCTGGCCGTGATCATCAAGGAGAAGCCCCGCGTCACCTGGGGCGTTGTGCGCAGCTGCATGCGCTGGCGCACCCTGGGTCTGCCCAGGCGCAGGCGTTGGCCGCGCGCCCTGGCCGGGGCGCTTCTGGCCCTGGCCGTCGTTGGCGGGGCCGGGGCGTACCTGATGCTCGGCCCCTCCGGCCAAGTGGCGTTGGAGGCCCCGGCGCGGCTGGCGCGCGAGGCCGCGGACGCCGCCGGGGCCTGGGCAGGGAAGGTCTCGGCTTCCTGGAGGCCGGACCGCCAGGGCGGCCAGCAGGCCACCCCGGCCGTGGTGAGCGAAGTGGTGCGCCCGGACGCGGCGCAGGCCCAGCCCGGGGCCGCCGTCCATGCGCTGGAAGCCCCCCCCGCGCAGGCTCCCGCACCCGTCCAGGGCGACTCCTCCCAGGCCCAGCCCGGCGAGCCTTCCGCGCAGGCCCTCCTCCCCGTCCCGGGCGAGCCCGCCCAGGCCGAGCCCCCCGCGCCCGAACCCCCGGCCGCAAGGACCGGGCCGCCGCGCTTCACCGGCGTGCGCTCCGTGCCCTGCCCGGAGGGTGAATGCCTGGAGATACTGACCGACGCCCCCGTGGAGCGCTTCGAGGCCTCCTACAAGGCCGGGCCGCCCCGGGTGATCGTGGACCTGCCCGGGCAGTGGGCCCGGGCCGCCGACCGCGAGTTGGCCGTGGGGTCTGCGCGTATTGACAAAGTGCGCAACGCCGTTCATCCCGATAAACTGAGGGTGGCGCTCTATCTCAAGGACGCCCCGGCCGGGCCTGTCCGTCCGGTGGTGGAAAAGATTCCCCAGGGCCTGAAGGTCATCCTCAAGTAATCCGATGCCTTCATTCTCCTATCAGGTGCTCAACGAGTCCGGCAGGACCATCACCGGGAGCCTCGAGGCCGACAGCGCCGAGCAGGCCCGGCAGAAGCTCCTGGCCCTTGGCTACATTCCCGTCTCCGTGACCAGGGGCCGGGAAAAGGAAGGGCTCTCGGGCTGGCTCGAGGACCTCTCCGTGAAGATGACCAAGGTCTCCCTCAAGGACCTGATCCTCTTCACCAAGCAGTTTCGGACCATGGTCAAGGCGGGCCTCTCCATCCTCGAGATCATGCGCATCCTGGAGGAACAGTCCGAGAACAAGAAGCTCAAGCTCATCTGCACGGAGATGGGCGCGGCCATCAAGCAGGGCCGGACCTTGAACGAGGCCTTCTCCCTGCACCCCAAGGTCTTCTCCAACCTCTACAGGAACATGATCCTCGCGGGCGAGCAGACCGGCTCCCTGCCCGAGGTGCTCGACCGGCTCATCTACCTCGTCGAGCACGAGCACAAGGTCAAGTCCGACATCCGCTCGGCCCTGCAATACCCGATCATCGTGATCATCGCCCTGGTGGCCGCCTTCTACGTTCTGCTCAACTTCGTCATCCCCAAGTTCGTTGTCACCTTCAAGAAGGTCAACATCGATCTGCCCATGCCCACGGTGATCGCCATCAACCTCTACGAGTTCTTCGACCAGTACGGCTACTTCGTGCTGGGCGGCCTTGTCGTGGGGGTCTTTCTCTTCAACCGCTTCCTCAAGACCACCGGGGGCCGCCTCTGGTGGGACCGCCTCTGGCTGCGCATCCCCATCTTCGGCCCGCTCTTCACCAAGGCGGCCATGGCCCGCTTCGCGGCCATCTTCGCCATCCTCCAGTCCAGCGGCATAAGCGTGCTGGCCACCCTGGACATCCTCCAGGGCACCATCGGCAACTCGGCCATCGCCCTGGAGTTCGCCCGCATCAAGGAGCTGCTCAAGGAGGGCCGGGGCCTCTCCTCGCCGCTTCGGCAGGCCAAGCACTTCACGCCCATGGTCATCAACATGGTGGCCGTGGGCGAGGAGACCGGCAACCTGGAGGAGATGCTCATGGCCGTGGCCAACCACTACGACGTGGAGGTGGAGTACTCGGTCAGCACGCTCTCCGAGGCCATCAACCCCATCCTGGTGGTGGGCTTGGCCGCCGTGGTCGGCTTCTTCGCCCTGGCCATCTTCCTGCCCATGTGGGACCTGACCAAGATGGTGAAATGATGCTGCAACGCCTGCGCGTGGACATATCCCTGGGGGTGCTCATCCCCTTCATCCTGGGGGGCCTCGCCGCGCTTTGCGTGCTGGGGTTCTCCTCCGCCTCGGAGCTCGGCCTGCTGGGCGAGATGCAACCGCTGCGCCTGGGCTACCTGACCGCCGCCGTCACCGGTTTGAGCGTCTTCTGCCTGGCCATGCTGCTGGGGCGCCTCGTGCTCAAGCCCGTGAAGCAGTTTCTCGACAAGGCCAAGAGCCTACCCATGCTCAAGGAGCCCGCCGAGAAGATGGAGAAGGCCCGGGGAGCCGAGATCGAAGCCCTGGACATGATGTTCGAGCACGTGGCCCAGGTGCTCGGCAGCCTGGACGCCAAGGCCATGTTCCCGGGAGTCATCGGCGAGAGCCGGACCATCCGGGGCGTGCTGGCCCAGGTGAGCAAGGTCGCCCCGTCCGACGCCACCGTGCTGCTCACGGGCGAGTCCGGCACCGGCAAGGACCTCTTCGCCAACGTGGTCCACGGCCACTCCAAGCGCAAGGACAAGCCCTTCGTGGCCGTGAACTGCGCGGCCATCCCCCCCGGGCTCATGGAGAGCGAGCTCTTCGGCCACGAAAAGGGCGCGTTCACCGGGGCCATCGCGGCCAAGAAGGGCAAGTTCGAGCAGGCCTCGGGCGGCACGCTCTTCCTGGACGAGATAGGCGACATGCCCATAGAGACCCAGGCCAAGATCCTGCGCGCCCTGGAGAACGGCGAGGCCGAGCGCGTGGGCGGCGACAAGGCCGTGCGCTTCAGCGTGCGGCTGGTGGCCGCCACCAACAAGAACCTCCAGGAGATGATCACCAGAAACGAGTTCCGCGAGGACCTCTACCACCGCCTGAACGTCTTCCCCATCCTCCTGCCGCCGCTGCGCGTGCGCCCAGAGGACATCCCGCTCCTGGCCACGCACTTCCTGGAGCGCTTCGGCCCGGGCATGACCATCTCCACCGAGGCCCTGCAACTGCTCATGGCCTACTCCTGGCCCGGCAACGTGCGCGAGCTGCGAAACACCCTGGAGCGCGCGGCCGTGCTGGCGGGCGAGCACGGGGTGGTGCTGGGCGAGCACCTGCCCGCCCAGGTCAGGCTGGTCACGGCCTCGGAGCCGCAGCTGCCTTCCTTGCCCGAGACCAGGGCCAAGAGCCTGGACGAGCGCCTGGAGGAGATCGAGAAGAGCCTGATAATAGCCGCACTCATCAAGACCCACGGCGTGCAGGTGCGCGCCGCCGACATCCTGGGCATCAAGGAAAGAAGCCTCTGGCACCGGGTGAAGAAGTTCGGCCTGGACCCGGGATCGTACAAGCCCAATTAGCGGGGCGGCCGGTGGGGCGCTGCCCTGGCCCCGGAATCGTACAAGCCCGATCGAAAGGAACTCCTTGAGGGGAGCCGGATGCCTCCGGCGGCCAGAGGCAGCGCCTGCCCCTGGACCCGGCGTTTTGCTTCGCGGGCCTCACCGCACACGCGTCCGGCGCGGCGGGCCAGGGTTCGCCGCGCCATTTTTGGGCGGCCAGGCCCGCAAAGGCGCGCCGCGGGCCAAGGCGCTTTCCGAAGATGTGCCCCCCTCATTTCAGGTCGGAGCGCCCGGACGATGCGCTCCGGCCAGCTTATTTGAAATTCCCATTTTTTTGCCTTTCGAGGGCAACCTGCCGAAATGGTGTATTTTTCATGCTCTAGCGGCCTTCCGCGCCTCCCGAAGGCCCCTGCGCGGCCCCTCCCCCTCCACGCAGCGGGGCATCAAGTCGCGTAGGAAGCCGAAGAAAATCCTCCGCATGGGCGAGCCCGGCACTGCCCGCAATCCGGCTGGCAAGGCGTTGAGATAGCGGGATTATCCTGGGTGCTGGCCGGGAAGGCCTGCCCGGCGCGCCCTCCAGGGCGTGCGGAAAGGCCTCCAATCCATGGAGGAACAGGGGCCTTTGGATCGCGCAACTCCTTGCGCGAACGAGCATCAAGTCATTTTATTCCAGTATGTTATTGTGTGATGGCGCGGGTTGGCACGGGGCGTGCTTTATGGCTGGCATCGGCGCGGCCAAGCCCGCACCGGTACGCGGACAGAAAGAATCACGCCCCGAGAGGGGCACGCAAGGAAAGGGACGCCTCGGGGGAGGCGGACAAAAAAACAACCACCCAAGGACGAAAGGAGCCCATCATGAAGACCTCGAAGATCAACGCCAACGGACAGAGCGGTTTCACCCTGATCGAAGTCATCGCCGTGCTGGTTATCGTGGGCATGCTGGCCGCCGTGGCCATTCCCCGCTACCTCGACATGCAGACCGCCGCCGCCCGCAACGCCGTGCAGGGCGCGCTCGCCGCCGGCGCCTCCAACGTGACCATGGAGTATTCGCAGGAGCTTCTCTCCGGCACCTTCACCAACCTGGGCGCACTGGCCACCAACCTGGGCGTTGCCGCCTACACCACCGTCGGCGACTTCACCGTCAGCTACACCGCCACCGCCTCCGGCATCGACGTGGACCTGGCCACCGCCCCCTCGCCCATCTCCGGCCAGCTCGGCAACCTGACCGCAGCCGAGAAGAAGAAGTCCGTCACGCTCCAGTAAATCAAGCTGCCGAAAAACGGCCGCGCCAGGCCGGACGGGACCAGGGGGGTACCGTCCGGCCTGGAACCGTCCCGGACCTTGGCGAAAAACACAAGGATGAGTATCTTGGAAACATAAGCGAGCGAAATAAGCGCGGGGATGACCCGCCCGAAGGCCAGGACCATGAAACCAGACAGGAAGCAAGCCCGCCGCCAGGACAGCCAGCAGGGCGGCATGACAGCCCCGCGGGGAGAGAACCCGCGCGGGCAGTGGCGTTTCCTGCCGTTCATGCTCATGGCCTTCAGCCGCCTCGCCGGAATCTTCCGCATTGACCGCGGCACTGGAACCCAGGCCGGGATAAGCCTCTTCGAGCTCACCGCCGTGCTCGCCGTGGTGGCCGCCGTGGGCGTGGTGGCCGTGGCCAACCGGCCCGGGCTGGAGGCCGACGCCTTCGCCGACGGCGAGACCCTGCGCGGGGCCATCCGCGCCACGCGCACCCGGGCCATGGCCGACGTGGTCTCCTGGTCCTTCGTGGTGGCGGGCCAGACCGGCACCTACCAGCGAAACGGCGTGGCCAAGGCCACCGTGCAGTTCGCCACCCCGGGCGTGGCCCCCGGAACCGTCACCTTCGACACGCGCGGCGAGCCCTCGGGGACGTTGTCCTTCGCGGTGGCGGGTTATTCGCGCAGCCCGGTCACGGTCACGGCCGGAACGGGGTACGTGCCATGAGAAGCCGCAGCGCCCAGAAGGGCTTCACCCTGATCGAACTGATCGTGACCATCATGGTGGTCGGCGTGCTGTCCAGCATGGTGGTGCCCTATTTCCTCTCCGGCGTGACCAGGGGGGCGGACCCCTTGAACGAGATGCCCACTCCCCTGGGCCTGCAGTCAGTCATGGCCGCCATCGTCGCCGACTACTACAGCAGCGGCACCTACATGAACGACCTGGCGCAGCTGAACGCCAGCATCGTCACCGGCAAGTACGGCATCACCGCCGGCCACACCGTGACCAAGGACCCCAACTACAAGTTCGATCCCGCCGACACGAACAACGCGCTCAAGGTGACCATCCGCGACAACGCCACCAACCAGACCGTGACCTACGTGTTCACGAAGCAGCTATGAACGCCCCGGCCCGAAACGACAGGGGGGTGAGCCTCATCGAGACCATCGTGGTGGTGACCATCCTCGGGGCCGTGGCCGTGGGCTCGCTGACCTTCCTGCACCGCGCCACCCAGGGCATGCTCCTGGCCCGCAACGAGGCGGCCGCGGCCGAGAACGTCCAGGCCGCGCTCACGCGCATCACCCACGAGCTCGCCAACATGGACACCAAGCGCGCCTACACGTTCACCAGCACGAGCATCACCTACTATTACCGCAACGAGGCCTCCGCCTCCACGCTCACGCTCTCGGGCACCAACCTCACGCTGAACGGCAACGTGCTCCTGGGGAACGTGGTCAGCGGCTCGGGCTTCCAGGTCACGGCCCCCAACTACATCGCCTCCCCGGCCGTGCCAGTGGGGATCAGGATCCAGGTCAACGTGCCGGCCGTGACCGGAACCGTGACGAAAACCTACTCGACCAAGATCGAGCTCAACACGCAACGCTTCCAGTGAGGCGCGACATGGACGGCGACAGGACTGCTGACAACGGGCGCGCCGGATACGCGCTGGTGTGGGTGATCGCGGCCATCACGCTGATCGCGTCGCTGACGGCCGGGGTGCTCTCCATCACCACCACGGCCACGAAGAACGAGATGATGCTCACCTTCGACGTCCAGGCCAGGCTCCTGGCGGAGTCGGGCATGAACTACGCGGGCGCGCGCGCCGCCGAGATCCTGAGCGGCGCGAGCTTCGACCCGCTCACGGTGCTGGACGGCGAGGTCATCACCACGGGCCTGCCCGCCGGCCAGAAGATCACCTTGAGCGTCACGACCAGCGCCACAAACCCCTACGACTACGTGGTCACCTCCGTGGGCACCGTGAACTCGGGCAGGCTGGAGGAAGCCAACTACTCCGTGACCAACGTGATCAACGCCCCCACGTCGGGCACGGGCGTGTACATCGTGCAGTCCAAGCCGGGCACGGCCGTGGCCTCGCCCACGGGCGTGGCCGTCAACGCCAGCTCCTTGAACGACTACACGGCGGGCGTGAGCTTCGACCCGCGCTTCGCGGGCTCCGGCAACCAGGTGGCCAGCGCCAACTTCAACAACGGAATCGGCAGCCTGCTCACGGGCTTCCGGGTCTATTTCACCTACGCCATCTCCGCCGGGTCCAACGCGGACGGCTTCGTCTTCGCCATAAAGAACGGCACCTGGAACACCCCGCGCAACGCGGGCGGCCCCCCGGCAGGGTCCTCCCACGGATCGTTCCTGGGCTACGCGGGCCAGGGCTACCCCTACTGGGGTAACGGCCTGGGCATACGCCCGCCCAAGATCGGCGTGGAGTTCGACATCTACACCAACAGCGGCCACTCCGGCTCCCCGGCCGTGAGCAGCGACGGCCGCAACGACCCGGACAACCACCACATCGCCAACGTGTTCTGGGGCTCCACCTGGAACATCGGCACCGTTCCGCCCACCAACACCTACTCCACCACGTCCTACTACGCCTGGGACGACAACGTGCACAACTTCGGCTACGCCAACGACAAGACCGACCCCAGGCCCTTCAACCCGTCCTCCAGCTCAAGCGACCCGGGCGGGTCGGGCAGGCCGGGCTTCCTGACCATCAACCGGAACAACATGGTGGGCACGGCCGCCCCCGTGCCGGTGCGCATCGAGATAATAAGGCCCACCACGGTGGTCTCCACCAACAGCACCAACGCGCGCTACAACATGTACGCCTACGTGGTGAAAACCTGGCACGGATGCACGGGAACGGGCTGCGACGACATCACGGCGGACTACACCGGGACAGCCCCCACGCTCCAGTACACTGTCTACCTGACCAGCGCGCTGCATCAGGCCTTCGACTACTTCGTCTTCGGCTACCAGGTGTCCACGGGCGCGGCCACGGGAACATACACCTTCTCCATGCCCAAGATCGGCATGCGGTGAACCATGCGGGCCCGGGCAACATCCCGGTTGACTTGGCGGGGATATTGCAACAGACATGGCGGAGGGAAACGCCATGCAACTGCCCGCCGCACTCGCCCTGTACTCCTTTCTCGCCCTCTGCGCCGCATCGGGCGCGGCGGCCCAGACCATCTATCACTACAAGGATCAGGCGGGCACGGTGCATCTTTCCGACATCAAGACCCGCGACGACTTCCGCCCGTTCTTCTACTTCCGCATCCCGGCCGGCACAGACAGGGTCCAGCTCGCGGCGGTCATCGCCCGCGAGGCCAGGCGCCACGGCGTGGACCCGGGGCTGGTGACGGCCATGGTGGAGGTGGAGTCCGGTTTCCGGGTGAACGCGGTTTCGCCCAAAGGCGCGCAGGGGCTCATGCAGATCATGCCCGGCACGGCCAAGGACCTGAAGCTTACCGACAGCTTCGACGCCGCCAAGAACATCGAGGCCGGGACGCGCTACCTGCGCCAGATGCTGGACCGGTTCGGCGGGGACGTGAAGCTGGCCCTGGCGGCCTACAACGCCGGCCCGGGGGCCGTGAGCAGGAGCGGCGGGGTGCCGCCCATCGAAGAGACCAAGCGCTACATCGAAAAGGTCAAAACCCGCTACGGCAAGTCCATCTGAGCTGTGCCGGGGTTTGCGGCGCTTCTGCGGTGAAGCGTCGACATTCCGCCGGTCCTTGTGTTTTGCGCCCCTTGCGGCGAAGTTTCGCCGCGAGCCCGGCCTTAGAGCCGTCCCGCCAGAAGCAGCATGAATTTCTCCCCCCAGAGAAGCGCCAGCATGCACCCCAGGCACAAAAAAGGCCCGAAGGGGATGCGCAGGGGGCCGTCCTCCCCCTTGGCGAGCATCCTGAAGACCGGGGCCAGGGCCAGCGCGCTCACCGCCCCGAACAGGATCGCCGGGGGCAGGCCCATCCAGCCCGTGAGCGCGCCGATCATGGCCATGAGCTTCACGTCCCCGAGCCCGAGCCCCTCCACGCCCCGCGCGCGCATGTGCACGAAGCGCAGCAGCCAGAAGAGCCCGGCCCCGGCCGCCGCGCCGATCAGGCTGTCGGTCGCGGGCAGCCCGAGCGCCAGCACGCCCGTGGCCAGGCCCAGGACGATGCCCGGATAGGTGAGGATGTCCGGCAGGATGAAGATCTCCAGGTCGATGAACGAGGCCACCAGGAACACCCCGCCCACGGCCATGAGCATGATCCACGCGAGGCCCGGCCCGAAATGCAGGGCCAACGCCGTGGCCCAGGCGCAGCTTGCGGCCTCCATGAGCGGGTAGCGCCAGGAGATGGGGGCCTTGCAACCGGCGCAGCGCCCCCTCAGGAGCAGGAACGACAGGAGCGGGATGTTCTCCCAGGCCTTGAGCTTGCGTCCGCATTGAGGGCAGTGCGAGCCCGGCAGCACGATGGACTGGCCCGTGAGGTAGCGGTGCACGCACACCGTGTAGAAGCTGCCCAGAATCAGGCCCAGCAGCCCGGAAAACCAGGGGAAGAGCGGGAGGAGTTCCTTGGGGATCATGGCGCGTCCGTTTTTCGTTCCTGCTTACGGCAAAGCCCCCCGGTGAACAACAACCAAAGATTGACAAACAACCGGCCCTGGCGTTGTGTGGTCCGGAACCCGAAACGCGTCGGGACGCAAAGGAGCGCGCATGGCTCAACGCCTCGAGGATCTGGTGGACATCCAGGCCCTTGCGGAGCTTCTTTCAAGCCTCTACCAGGCCACCGGGCTCGCGTCCGTGGTCGTGGACCGCACAGGCTCCGTGGCGGCCTCGGCCGGCTGGATGCAGGGCTGCGGCATCAACCACCTTCCCCCGGGCTGCGCGGCCCTGGCCTGCCGCAGGGGCTCGGCGTTCTTCGGGCTCGACCCCGGCCCGTGCGGGGGGCACTACGCGCTGTTCAAGTGCTTCATGGGCTTCTGCGACGCGGCCGCCCCCATCGTGGCGGAGGGCGAGTGCCTGGGCAGCGTGCACCTGGGGCAGTTCCTCTGCGCGCCCCCGGACGAGGAGTTCCAGCGCGGGGTCGCCAGGCGGCGCGGCGTGCCCGAGGACTTCCACCTGGACATGCTCAGGCGCACCCCGGTGGTGGAGCCCGAGCGCCTGGGCGCGGTGATGGATTTCCTCTCCCGCCTCGTGGACACCCTGGCCGCCCAGGGGCGCAGGCGCTCCCGCCTGGCCGCAGCGGACCAGGCCCTGGCCGCCAGCGAGGCCCGCTACCGCAGGCTTCTGGCCTCCGTGACCAACTACATCTACACCGTGCGCCTGGACAAGGGCCGCATCGCCTCCGTGACCCATGGCCCGGGCTGCGAGGGCGTGACCGGCTACGCGTCCAGGGATTTCGAATCCGACCCCCTGCTCTGGCGCCGCCTGGTCCACGAGAAGGACCGGCAGGCCGTGCTGCGCTTCTTCGAGGCCGTGATGACCGGCCACGAGCCCGAGCCCATCGAGCACCGCATCCGGCGCAAGGACGGGGCCGTGCGCTGGATACGCAACACCCCCGTGGTCATGCGCGGCCAGGACGGCGGGGTGGCCTTGTTCGAGGGCCTCGTGCAGGACGTCACCGAGCAGAAGCTCATGGAGGAGGAGCTTCGCGCGGCCAGGCTCAAGGCCGAGCAGGCCAGCAGGGCCAAGAGCGAGTTCCTGGCCAACATGAGCCACGAGATAAGGACCCCCATGAACGCCATCCTGGGGCTCACGCGCCTGGCGCAGAGGCGCGAGCGCGACCCGGAGGTGGCGGGCTTCCTGGAAGGGGTGGCCGAAGCCGGGGCCTCGCTTCTGACCATCATCAACGACATCCTGGATTTCTCCAAGATCGAGGCGGGACGCCTGGAGATGCAGGAGGAGGCCTTCGACCCGGGCGAGGTGATCGACCAGGCCGCGCGCACCCTGGGCGTGCAGGCCGCGCGCAAGGGCCTGGCCATGGCCGTGCGCATCTCCCCGGATACGCCGCGCCTTATCGAGGGCGACCCGGCCCGCTTCAGGCAGGTGCTGGTGAACCTCTTGGGCAACGCCGTGAAGTTCACGCCCCAGGGCTCGGTGGAGCTCACGGCCGGGCCTGTTCCCGGGGGGGAGATGCGCGTGAGCGTGCGCGACACGGGCATAGGCATACCCGAGGACAAGCTGGAGGCCATCTTCGACACCTTCACCCAGGCCGACGCGGCCACCACCAGGCGCTTCGGCGGCACGGGCCTGGGCCTGGCCATATCCAGGCAGCTGGCGGAAATGATGGGCGGGCGCATCCTGGTGGAGAGTCGCGAGGGCGAGGGCTCCACCTTCCACTTCGAGCTGCCGCTCAAGCCGGCCGCGCCCGCGCGCCAGGGCGAAACCCTGGACGCGCGCGACGCCGTCCGGGCGGAGGGGGAGCAGGCCCCGCCGGGCAGGCGGCTCTGCATCCTCGTGGCCGAGGACGAACCCGCCAACCAGATCTTCGCCAGGACCTTCCTGGAGGAAGAGGGCCACGACGTGGTTGTGGCGGAAAACGGCGTCCAGACCCTCGAGAAGCTGGCCTCGGGCAAGTTCGACCTGGTGTTCATGGACGTGTCCATGCCCGTGATGGACGGCCTGGAGGCCACGCGCGCCATCCGCTCCGGCAAGATTCCAGGCGTGGACCCGGCCCTGCCCGTGGTGGCCCTGACCGCGCACGCCATCAAGGGCGACAGGGAGCGCTTCCTGGAGGCGGGCATGGACACCTGCGTGGTCAAACCCGTGGACCTGGACGAGCTTTCGGACATCCTCGGCCGGGTGGCGCGCGGGGAGCGCCCGGCGTCCAGGCCCCGGGGCGCGGCCCGGGAGCAGGCGGAGATCGACCGCGAGTGGGTGCGCAAGTGGTACGCGGGCAAGGAGCAGGTGCTGGCCACCATCCTGTCCATCTTCCGCGACGAGGCCCCGCGCCGCGTAGGCGCGGCCAGGGCGGCCCTGGAGCAGGGCGACGCCCCGGGCGCGGCCAGGGCGGCCCACAGCCTCAAGGGCTCGGCCGCCGTGGTTGGCGCGGTGGGCGTGCGCGCCCTGGCGGCCAGGGTGGAGGAGGCGGCCCTTTCGGGCCGGACCGAGCAGGCCTGCCAACTGCTGGACGAACTGGAGCACTCCTGCGCGTGCGCGGTGTGCGCGCTGGAGGAGGAAGCGGCTCAGGGCCGCGCAGGAGCGGGAAAGGCTAGACCTGCATCCCCCGGATGAGCTCCTCCAGGCTTTCGGCCTGGCGGTTCACCTCGTCCAGGGCCCGGGAGGCCTCTTCCATGCCCTGGGCCGTGCGCGAGGACACGCCCTCGATCTCGGCCACGGCCTCGTTGACCCGGGCGCTGGCGCGGGCCTGGTCCCCGGCGGCGTGGGCGATGGCCTTGGCCTGCTCCGAGGAGCCCTGCACGATGGACACGATGCGCCCCAGGTATTCGCCCGAGGACTCGGCCAGGCGCGTGGACTCCACGATCTCGCGCGCGGCCTTCTCCGTGGCCTGGAGCGTCTGGGCCGCGCCGCCCCGGATGGCGTCCAGGGTGGAGCCCACCTCGTGGGTGGCCTGCATGGTTTTTTCCGCGAGCTTTCTCACCTCGTCGGCCACCACGGCGAAGCCGCGCCCGGCGTCGCCCGCGCGGGCCGCCTCGATGGCGGCGTTCAGGGCCAGGAGGTTGGTCTGGTCCGCGATGTCGCCGATCACCTGGAGCACCTTGCCCACGTTGTCGGCCTGGGAGCCCAGCTCGCGCATCTTGTTCTGAAGCTCCAGCACCTGGGCGCGCACCGCCGCGATGGAGTCCACGGCCGTGCGCACCATGTCCGCGCCCTCGGTGGCCGTGCCCTTGGCGTCGTCGGCGCTGAGCGCCGCCTCGCCCGCCAGGTCCGCCACCTGCTGGGCCGAGGCGTTCATGGCTGCCATGGCCTCCACGGTGTCGGAGGCGCGTTCGTTCTGGTGCGTCGCCCCCTCGGCGGCCTGGCCGATGCATTCGGCCAGCCTGCGCATGGCCTGGTTCAGGCTCACGGCGATCTCCTGGGAGGTCCCGGCGGCCAGGGCCAGGGCGCTGTTGCGCTTCTCCAGCTCGGACTCGTGGCGCTTGATGTCCGTGATGTCCGTGAGCACGCCCACCACGCCGATGATCTTGCCGTCCAGGTCCGTGAGCACCTCGGAGTCCACCAGCGAGTGGCGGATGTTATTCTTGCGCGTGGTGAAGGCGATCTCGGCCTTGTACACGCAGCGGTTGTCTCGCAGGCAGTTGCCCATGACCGTCTCCTGGCTGGCGTCGTTACGCACCAGTTGGGCCACGGTGAGCCCGAACCAGTCCTGGGGGCTGCCTTCCACCTCGATGAAGTCCAGGAGCTCCTGGTTGGTGTAGGTCACCAGGCCCTCGGCGTCGGCCACCAAAAGCGGCACCTTGAAGGCGTTCTGCAGGCCCTGGGTGTAGCCCAGGCGCTTGCGCAGCTCCGTGACCATGCTCTGGATGTCCGAGGAGAGCTCGGCCAGCTCTCCCTGGCACCCGGCGAAGGGTGGGGACTCCAGGTCCCCGGCGGCAACCCTGCGCGCGTAGGCCCGGATGCCGGAGAGCTGCGTGACGATGCCCCGCGCGATGAGAAAGACCCCGAAGCAGGCCACGGCCACCGCGCCCATGGAGAGCCCGAGCGCCCAGAGCTTGCGCTCACGGTAGTGCTCCGTGCGCTTCTCCAGCAGCTTGTCGAGTTCGGTCGACGTGGCCTCCCACAGCTCGAAGCCCGCCTTCCTGGCCTGGGCCCCGGCCTTGGCCAGGTCCTCCTTGCGCAGCTTGCCGCCCTTGGCCATGCGCTCGAAGGTCTTGATCAGCTCCTCCGCGGCCTTGTAGTAGGCCTGGGCCTTGGCCGGGAGCACGGCCTGGAGCGACTCGGACCTGCCGTAGAAGGCCTCGTCCTCCTTGAGGGCCGTGTCGATGCTCGCGCGGATGCGCTCCAGGTCGGCCTCCTTGAGCATGGCCGCGTGCACGGACAGGGTGCTGCGCTCGGCCAGGGACAGGTCGTTGCCGCCGGTCATGGGCATGGCGTCGCGCAGGGCCTTGGCCGTGCGGTCCAGGGTCTGGGGCAGGGCCAGGAGCACGGCGTCCATGAGGTAGTAGCTGTCCAGGTCCGGGTCGAGGATCAGGTTGGACGTGTCGCCCACGTGGGCGATCATGCCCCTGACGTCGGCCATGAGCGCGTCCAGGGCCTCGGGCGCGGGGGAGTCCCCCTGCGAGCGCCAGCGCGACTCCACCTTGGCCGGGGCCAGGGCGTCGCGGCCGCGCTTGGCCAGGTCGGCGGGCGTGAATTGCAAGGCCTCGCCGTCCTTGGCCATGAACACGCCCAGGTCGGAGAAGGCCCTGGCGGCCTGGGCCTTCCCGGTCGGGCCCTCGGGCAGGCTCTCCAGCAGGCGCACCATGGGGCGAAGCGCGTCGTTGCCGCGCATCTCCCGCCGGGCGAAATCGATATCCTTGTCCAGGCCGCGCACCGTGAAGAAGGTCAGCACGGCGATGGGCAGCGCGAAGACCAGGCAGCTTACGGCAAGTTTCACGGAAATGCGGACGTTGGTGAATGCAAACGACATGTACGACCCCCCTAACTACCAGAAACTACAAAAGAGTCACTTTTGGGCGCCCCTTACATACGTCATACAGTTTTTGACAGCAAGTGCGCCATGGCCCATACTTGGCGCATGCAAAGCGAGGCCTCCCCGCTGCCGCCTTTCCGCGTGCGCGCCAGCTCCCGCGCCAGGCGCGTGCGCCTGGTCATCGCCCCTGGCCAGGGTCTGACCGTGGTCACGCCCGAGGGTTTCGACCCCGCGCTGGTCCCCGGGATCGTGGCCGGGCGGCTCGACTGGGTGGAGCGCCACCTGCGCCGCGTGGCCCAGGCCGCCCCCGTCCGGGACGCGGCCCCGCCGCCGTCCGTGGTCGAGCTGCGCGCCGTGGGGCGCTCGGTGAACGTGCGCTACAGGGCCGGTGACGGGGCGGTGGCCGTGCGCCGGGCCGGGCCGTCGAGCCTTTTGGTTTCGGGCACCATCGCCAGGCGGGACATGGTCTGCAAGGGGCTTCGCAACTGGCTCAGGCGCGAGGCCTCGCGGGAGCTCGAATCGCGGCTGCACGTGCTCTCCGCAGAGACGGGGCTCGCGTTCTCCGGGGCCTGCGTGCGCATGCAGCGCACGCGCTGGGGCAGCTGCTCGTCCAGGGGGCTCATCTCGCTCAACGCCAGGCTCCTTTTCCTGCCCTCGCGGCTGGCCGACTACGTGCTCCTCCACGAGCTTGCCCACACCATCCACCTGAACCATTCGCCGGACTACTGGCGCTTCCTGGAGGACGTCCTCCCGGGCGCGCGCGGGTTCGACCGGGAGCTTCGCGCGGCCAGGAGCTTCGTGCCCGACTGGGCGGTTGACTGAAGCCCCTTTCCCTTGCCGCGCATTTGGCCTATGCTCCATGGCTATCGCCAAGAAATCCAGGAGCGCGAGCATGTCCCAGAACGTCATCCACGGCGTGAGCCTCTTCACCGAGCACGACATCTACCTCTTCAAGGAGGGCACGCACTTCAGGCTCTACGAGAAGCTGGGTTCGCACCTCATGACCGTGGACGGCAAGGAGGGCACGCTGTTCGCGGTCTGGGCCCCCAATGCCCGCAAGGTCTCGGTGATCGGCGACTTCAACGGCTGGGATCGCAAGGCCCACCCGCTCACCGTGCGCCTGGACGGCTCGGGCATCTGGGAGGGCTTCGTGCCCGGGCTCGGGCAGGGCACGGTCTACAAGTACCACATCGTTTCCAGCGTGCACGGCAGGCACCTGGAGAAGGGCGACCCCTTCGCGCTGGCCTGGGAGGTGCCGCCCAAGTCCGCCTCCGTGGTCTGGGACCTGGGCCACTCCTGGAGCGACGCGGCCTGGATGGAGAAGCGCGCGGCCACGGACGCCTTCACCGCGCCCATGTCCGTCTACGAGATGCACCTGGGCTCCTGGAAGCGCCACCACGACACCTGGCACTCGCTCTCCTACCGCGAGCTCGCGGAGCAGCTGCCCGGCTACCTCACGGAGATGGGCTTCACCCATGTGGAGTTTTTGCCCGTGATGGAGCACCCCTTCTACGGCTCCTGGGGCTACCAGACCGTGGGCTACTTCGCGCCGTCCAGCCGCTACGGCACCCCGCAGGACTTCATGCACCTGATCGACGAGCTGCACCGCGCGGGCATCGGCGTGATCCTGGACTGGGTGCCCTCGCACTTCCCCACGGACGGCCACGGCCTGGGGCTCTTCGACGGCACGCACCTCTACGAGCACCAGGACCCGCGCCAGGGCTACCACCCGGACTGGAAGAGCTACATCTTCAACTACGGCCGCCACGAAGTGCGCGCCTTCGTGATCTCCTCCGCGCTCTTCTGGCTGGACCGCTACCACGCCGACGGCCTGCGCGTGGACGCCGTGGCCTCCATGCTCTACCTGGACTACTCCCGCAAGGAAGGCGAGTGGGTGCCCAACTGCTTCGGCGGCAAGGAGAACCTGGAGGCCATCGACCTTCTGCGCCGCCTGAACGAGGCCGCCTACACGGGATTCCCCGGCATCCAGACCATCGCCGAAGAATCCACGGACTGGGGCATGGTCTCGCGCCCGCCCTACCTCGGCGGCCTCGGCTTCGGCATGAAGTGGAACATGGGCTGGATGCACGACACCCTGAACTACTTCTCCAAGGACCCGGTCTTCCGAAAATACCACCACGGCCAGCTGTCGTTCTCCATCTGGTACGCCTTCAACGAGAACTTCGTGCTGCCGCTCTCCCACGACGAGGTGGTGCACGGGAAGGGCTCGCTCATCGGCAAGATGCCCGGCGACGAGTGGCAGAAGTTCGCGGGGCTTCGCCTGCTCTACGGCTACATGTGGACGCACCCGGGCAAGAAGCTCCTGTTCCAGGGCGGCGAGGTGGCCCAGTGGTCCGAGTGGAACCACGACGGGCAGGTGGACTGGGCGCTCCTGGATTTCCCCGGCCACGCGGGCGTGCGCCGCTGGCTCGCGGACCTGAACGCGTTCTACAAGGCCGACCCGGCCCTCCACGAGACCGACTTCAGCCACAAGGGCTTCCAGTGGGTGGACTTCCACGACTCCGAGGCCAGCGTGCTCTCCTTCCTGCGCCTGGGCAACGACCCCTCGGACGTCACCCTGGCCTGCTTCAACTTCACCCCCGTGGTGCGCGAGAACTACCGCGTGGGCGTGCCCCAGGGCGGGCTGTGGCGCGAGGTTTTGAACTCCGACTCCCAGTGGTACCACGGCTCGGGCGTGGGCAACGCCGGGGCCGTCATGGCCGAGGGCCAGAAGTGCCACGGCCGGGAGCATTCGCTCACGCTCACCCTGCCGCCGCTCGGCATGGTGGTCTTCAAGCCCCAGAGGTAGGCCGGGCGGTTCGACCGCCCGGCGCAAGGCCCGGGAAACCGGACGGCGTTTCGGCCGGACGGCCCGGGGCCCGGGAAACATGCGCGTCTACGGCCTCGACTTCACCAGCTCCCCCGGCAGGGGCAAGCCCCTGGCCGTGGCGCGCTGCCGCCTGCGCGGCGGCGCGCTGACCCTGGAAGGCTTCGAGGCCTTCGAATCCTTCGCGCCCCTGGCCGCTCTTTTGGCCTCCCCCGGCCCCTGGGCCATGGGCTGCGACTTCCCCTTCTCCCACCCCGCGAGCCTGCTGGCCCAGGCAGGGGATTTCCTCACGGCGGGGGGGCTGCCCGCGCGCTGGCCCATGGCCTGGGAGGACTACCTCCGGGGCGTCGCGGCGCTTTCGCCCGATGCCTTCAAGGCGCTCATGAAGTCCTGCCCGAAGGACGAACGCGGGGTGCGCGAGCGCAGACGCCTGGCCGGGATCGCGGCAGGCGCGTCGAGCCCCATGCACGTTGACTTCCCGCCCGTGGGGCTCATGTTCCACCAGGCGGCGAGGCTCCTGCCGGACTGCCCCTGCGACGTGGTGCCCCAGCGCATGCGCGGGGATTCGAGGAAGCTCTTCGAGGTCTATCCCGGGGTTTTTGCCGCGCGCTTCTGCGGCGGGGAAAGCTACAAGGAAGGCCCAATCGCCCAGCGCGGGCTTCGCAGGCAGCGGCGCGAGGAGATGCTCGGGGCCATGGCCTCGGAGCGTTTCCGGCAGGCCTACGGCCTTCGCGTGCGTTTCGGCGGGGAAGAGGCCGCGCTGATGGCGGCAGACGCCAAGGGGGACTACCTGGACGCCTTCGTCTGCGCGGCCCAGGCGGCCTGGGCCCTGGGGGAGCTCGAAGCCGGGACCCTGCTGCCCGGGCCGCAAGCCCTGGACCCGGCGGTCCTCGCCTTCGAGGGCTGGATCATGGACCCGCACTGCCGGGCAGGCTGACCTTGAGCACGCGCGCCAGGCGCTCGAAAGCCGCCACCCAGCGCTGCGCCTCCGGCCTGGCCTTCATGGCCGGGTAGGTTTTCGCCACGGCCCTGAAGCAGGCGTTCTGGGCCTGCCAGGGGTTCACGTCAAGCTTCAGGGGCAGGCAGAGCTCCACCGCCTCCAGAAGTTCCTCGATCCTCACCGGGTCGCGCGCCCTGGCCTCGAAGCGCGCGGCCAGGCGGGCCAGCCAGCGCCCGGCCAGCACCGCGAGCCTGCCCCGGTCCAGCTCCAGGCCCCAGCGCAGCGCCGCGTCCGTGGCCTGCCTGAGCGCGGGCGCGTCCAGGCGGTCTGCGGCGAAGATATCCTCCAGGTCGCGCTGCACGGCGTGGCGGCCAGCGTCCACGATCTCGCGCGGCAGCGGGGAGTGCAGCCAGGAGAGGAACTTGAGGCTCTCCAGGTTGGCCTCGAACACGCGGCGGTAGGCTTCCACGGCCGCGCTCACGGCCGGGGCCGTGAGGGCTGCCAGCACGGCGCGCTGCTCGTCCTTGAAGAGCCTGGCCAGGGAATGGGTGTTCTCGCCGAAGCGCGTGTGCAGGGCCGTGAGCGCGGCCGCGAGGTCGCCACGTTCGAAAGCCTCGGAGAGCTTGGCGCGCAGCCCGCGCACGTCCTCCCCCCCGGCCTCGCGGTCCACGCCGCAGATCACCTGGTGCCCGCCCAGGTGCAGGGCCGCGAACACGAACTCCTGGCTCTCGCGCGTGGTCATCGACTCCACCCGGCAACGCCCGCAAGCCAGGGCCGCCCCGGCCGAGCGCGACACGCCCAGGCCGCGCGTGCCCACGCGCCAGGAGCCCAGGGCGTACTCCTCGGGCTTCTCGGAGAAAAGCGCGGCCATGGCCGCGTGGGCCGCCACGTGCCTGAGCCCCGCACGGGCGGGGCGGACGTGGCGGTCGTAGGCCTGGGCCCCGTTCTCCAGGACGTTGGAGGGGGCCTTGGCCAGCATGGCCAGGAGGCGCTCCTCGAAGGCCTGGCCCGAGACCTCCTCGGCCAGCTGGACGCAGCGCGACGCGTATTGCAGTATCTGCACGCCCTCCACCCCGGAGATCTCGTCGAAGAACCAGCCGCAGCTGGTGAAACCCAGCTGGGCCATGCGCCCCATCTCCATGAGCTTGAACGCGGTCACGGTCTCCAGGGGGGAGAGCGGCCCCGTCCCGTGGCGCTCCAGGAAGGCCCGAGCAGACCCGGGGGAGGGGTCGAGCATCACGGAAATGAAGCCGTCCAGAGCCTCTCCGGGGTCCTTGAAGAGGCCCTTGCCGCAGCGACCGAGCACGTCCCGGGCCTGGCCGCCCAGCCAGTCCACGGCCTCGCGCAGGGGCGCGCGCCAGGCCTGGGTCCAGCCGGGCCTGCCACCGGAGTTGCAGCCGCAGTCCGAGCGCCAGCGCTCCACGCCGTGCACGCAGCTCCAGGAGGAGTTCTCCCGGACCTCCACCTCGAAGGCCGCCTGGTGCCGGGCCAGGTACTGGGCGTAGTTGGTCAGGCGCACGGCGGGGTCCTGCTCCAGGCGGTCCAGGCACCAGGCCAGGGCCATGTCCCCTCCGGGATGGTGGTGGCCGAAGGTTTCGCCGTCGGCGGCCACGCTCACCAGCTGCGGCCAGTCGCGGCCGTGGTCCGTGAAGGCCCCCATGAGGCGGGCGTACAGGGCCTGGCCGTCGCGGGCCAGGTGGGTGAAGGCCAGGTCCGAGGAGATGGGGCCGTCGTGGAAAAAGGCCGTGATGGCCCGGCCCGAGGGCAGGTTCACCAGGCAGGCGGCCGTTGGGTCCATGTCCCCGTCGTGGGCGCGCCAGGGCCCCGGGGACCGGCCAAGGCGGCGCGAGCGCGCGGCCTGGCGCTGGGCCAGGATCACGAAGCGGATTCCCTCGCGGGCAAGGGCCTCCAGCGAGGCCGTGTCCACGGCGCACTCGGGCAGCCACATGCCCTCGGGGTCGCGCCCGAAGCGGCGGCGGAAGTCCTCCATGCCCCATGCCACCTGGGTGCGCTTGTCGCGCTCGCTTGCCAGGGGCATGATCATGTGGTTGTACACCTGGGCCACGGCCGAGCCGTGCCCGCCGAAGCGTTTGCGCGAGAGGCGGTCCGCCTCGATCACCGCGCCGTACACGCCCGGGGCGTGGCGCTCCATCCAGGAGAGCAGGGTGGGGCCGAAGTTGAAGCTCACGCGCGAATAGATATTGACCATGTTGACGATGCGGCCCTGGGCGTCCACTATGCGCGCCTGTGCGCAGGGGCCGTAGCACTCGGCCGCGATGCGCTCGTTCCAGTCGTGGTAGGGCGCGGCCGAATCCTGGACCTCCACCTCGCCGAGCCAGGGGTTCTCGCGCGGCGGCTGGTAGTAGTGGCCGTGGATGCAGACGTAACGGGTCATGCCCGTTCCATAGACCAACCAGAGCAAAGGACGCCACCCGAAAATGAAGGACATCCGCTTCGCCTGCACGCGCTGCGGGGAATGCTGCCGCGCGAGCATCCCCCTGGGCCTGGCCGAGGCCCTGGAGTACGACGACCGTTTCCTCCTGGCCCTGGCGCTCACCGTGGAGACCTGGGACCTGGGGGACTTCTCCAGGAACAAGCCCCAGGTGCCCATCACCCACGACGAGCTTTTGACCACCCTGGCCTTCCGCAAGGACAAGCTGGCACTGGACGCCAGCAGGGACATCGTGTTCCGCTCCGGGCTGACGCGCGTCAAGGGCGAGCGCGTGGCCAGCTTCGTGTCCGTGACGGCCTGCGGCCTGGGCGAGTTCGCCGGGGGCAGGACCTTCTGCCCGGCCCTGGGCGAAGCCGGCACGTGCTCGATCTACGAGACGAGGCCCCTGGGCTGCCGCGTGTTCCCCCTGGACCCGCTCTACCCGGAGATGCTCCAGAACGTGCCGCTTCAGGCCCTCGCCTCCAGGCTGCCGTGCGATTTCTCCGATGCCGCGCCCGCGCTCTTCGAAAACGGCAGGCTCACGGACCCGGCGCAGCGCGAGCTTCTCGAGGCCAGGCAGGAGGCCATCAGGCGCGATTCGCTCTTCTTGCCCTACTACGGGGTCACGGCAGGGCGCTTCAAGCCCATGCCCTCGCTCACCGAGGCGCTCGTTTCGCTCAAAGGCAACGGCAGGCTGGACCTGCCCTTCGTCCCCGCCCTGGTCTACCTCACGGCGGCCGGGCACATAAGCCCCAGGCGCGCCGAGGAGTGCCTGGAGCGCCAGCTCGGCCTGGCGCGCGCGGCCGTGGACGCCGCGCTTGGGCGCAAGGACAAGGCCGAGCGCGCCCGCACGGCGGTGCTGCGCAACTGCGTGGCGCTCATGGAGCGCTTCGTGGGGCGCATCGAACGGACCGTGGACGAGGCGGAAGGGCAGGCCTGATTGACAGGCCGGTTGTTTTGGGCAAATCTTGCAGATCATCCCCGGAAGCCGTGCCATGACAGAATCCATCCTCGTGGAGATCATCCGTTCCTGCCTGGAGATGGACAGGATGGCCGAGGACGCCTACCTGCGCCTCGCGGCGGGAGAGGCCGGCCCGGAGCTCGCCGCTTTCTGGCAGGCCATGGCCGTGGAGGAGAAGGGCCACGTGGCCTTCTGGGAGGCGCTTCTGGACTTCGCGCGCCAGGGACGCCTGCCGGACCTCTTTGCCGACCCCGTCTCCACCCTGGAGGCCCTGGCCGTCACGGCCAGGGAGGTGCGCGGCCTCCTGAGCCGCGCGGACCATCCCGGGGGGCCGGGCCAGGCCTTCGTGCTCTGCTACCGCCTGGAGGCCGCGCTCATGCACCCGGCCTTCGAGGCCCTGTTCCGCTTCGCCCAGGATTCCCGCCTGCCCCTGCCCCTGGAGAACCCGGCCGACGACTACGCCAGGCACATCCGCTTCTTCGTCGAATCGCTGGGCCGCTTCGGCGGGCTGTCCCCGGAAGTCATGCTCATCGGCGAGCTTCTGACCAGGCTGCACGAGGAGTCCAAGGCCCTGGCGGTCGGGGCGCACACGGACGAACTCACGGGCGTGCTCAACCGGCGCGGCTTCTTCATGGTCGTGGACCCGCTGGTGTTTCTCTGCGCGCGGAAAGCGGAGCCCGCAGGGCTCGCCGTGCTGGACGTGGACGGCCTGGGCCGCATCAACCGCGTCCACGGCCAGCGCCTGGGCGACATGGTGCTGGCCTCGGTGGCCGCCTGCGTGCGCGAGGCGCTGGGCGGCCGCGACATCCTGGGCAGGCTCGGCAGCGACTCCTTCGGCGTGTTCCTCCCCGGGTGCGGCCCGCAGGGCCTGGAAGCCTTCGCGCGCAGGGCCGCGCAGTCCGTGGAGTCGCTCGCGCACCACGGGGTGTCCGTCACCGTGAGCGTGGCCGCGGCCGCCCTGTCCCAGGGCCCGGGCATGGCCGAGGTGGAGCGCGCCGTGGGCGAACTCGAGGACAAGCTGCGCACCGGCGCGGCGGGCGCCTGCTGACGCCATTCACGACCACAAGGAGAACCGCATGCACAGACGCGCGGCGGGCGTGCTCCTGCACGTCACCAGCCTGCCCGGCCCGTACGGCGTGGGCGACATGGGCCCCGGGGCCAGGCGCTTTCTGGATTTTCTCGCCCGGGCGGGCCAGTCCTGCTGGCAGATACTGCCGCTGACGCCCACGTCGAGCTTCATCGGCAACTCGCCGTACTCGTCGGACTCGGCCTTCGCGGGCAACCAGCTGCTCGTAAGCCCCGAGATCATGGCCGAGGACGGCTGGATCGGCCCGGCCGACATCGGCGAGACGCCCGGGCTCGACCCGCGCGAGGCCGCCTACCCCGAGGCCGAGGCCTTCAAGGCCCGGCTTTTCGACGCGGCCTTCGCCCGCCACGAGGCCGCGCTTGCCGGGCACGGCGCCTTCACGCGCTTTCGCGAGCGCAACGCCCACTGGCTGGACGACTACTGCCTGTTCAAGGCCGTGAAGCACTCCCTGGGCGGGCTGCCCTGGACGCGCTGGCCCCGCGAGCTGCGCGACCGCGACCCGGCCGCCCTGGCCGAGCGCCGCGAGCTCCTGGCCCGGCGCATCCTCAAGGAGGCCTTCGTCCAGTTCCTGTTCTTCGAACAGTGGGAGAGACTCAAGGACTACGCGGCGAAGAACGACATCCTGATCATCGGCGACGCGCCCATCTACGTCACCCAGGACAGCGCCGACGTCTGGGCCAACCCCGGGCTCTTCAAGCTGGGCCCGGACCGCGAGCCGCTCTTCGTGGCGGGCGTGCCGCCGGACTACTTCAGCGAGACCGGCCAGCGCTGGGGCAACCCGGTCTACGACTGGCCCGCGCACCAGGCCCAGGGGTTCGCCTGGTGGATCATGCGCATGGCCCACAACTTCGCCCTCTACGACTTCGTGCGCCTGGACCACTTCCGGGGCTTCGCCGGGTACTGGGAGATCCCGGCCGAGGAGAAGACCGCCGTGAACGGGGCCTGGGTGGACGCGCCCGGCCCGGCCTTCTTCAAGGCCCTGCTCGGGCACTTCCCGGTGCTGCCCATCCTGGCCGAGGACCTGGGCGTGATCACCCCGGACGTGCGCGAGCTGCGCGACGGGTTCGGCTTCCCGGGCATGAAGATCCTCCAGTTCGCCTTCGGCCCGGGCGTGGGCGAGAACCGCGACGCCCCGCACAACCACACCGCCGACTGCGTGGCCTACACCGGCACCCACGACAACAACACCACCCTGGGCTGGTACACGACGGACGCGGGCGAGGAGGGCAGGCGCTCGCTGGCCATGTACCTCGGCCGCGAGGTGGCGGCGCGGGACGTGGCCTGGGAGCTCGTGCGGCTGGCCTACATGAGCGTGGCCCGCCTGGCCGTTGCCCCCATGCAGGACCTTCTGGGACTGGACGGCAGGGCGCGCATGAACATGCCTTCCAAGGCCAAGGGCAACTGGACCTGGCGCTGCCTGGACGAGGACCTCTCCGAGGGCCTGGCCGCGCGCGCCAGGGACCTGGCCGAACTCTTCGGGCGCGGCAGGTAGGTGCGGGCCGTGGCCGGGCGCGGCGACGAATACGCCCGCCTGGCAGCGCTCTACGATCCTGCCACGGCCTGGGCGCTCGGGCCCTTGCGGCGGCTGGTGACCTCGCTTGCTTCCTCGCGAGCGCCGGGGCGGGCGCTGGACGTGTGCTGCGGCACGGGCAGGCAGTGCGCGCTTTTCGCCGGGGCCGGCTTCGAGGCCACGGGCCTGGACCTCTCCCCGGCCATGCTGGCCCGGGCCGCCGTGCTGCCCGGGGCCGGGCGCTTCGTGCAGGGCGACGCGGCCCGCCTGCCGTTCGGGGGCGGCCTCTTCGCGGTCACGTCCGTGACGCTGGCCCTGCACGAGAAGTCCCCGGAGCTTCGCCCCTTGATCCTCTCCGAGATGATCCGCGTGACCGCTCCGGGCGGGCTCCTGCTGGTGGCCGACTATGCGGCCGCCCGTGGGCTTCCCGGGCTGGCCCAGTCATTTGGCGTGGGGCTGGTCGAGCGCTTGGCCGGGCGGGAGCACCACGCCTTCTACCGGCATTTCATGGCCCAGGGAGGGTTGGAAGGATTGCTTGGGGGGGTGGGGCTTCGGCCCGCTGCCGTTATCCGGCGCTTCGCGGGCCTGATGGGCGTGGCCGTGATCGAGAGGGACAGAGCCACGGGTTTCGTCCCGGCCGCGCTCAGATGAGGCCGCGCGCCTCCAGAAGCCCCGCCAGTTCCCCGGCGTCGCCGGCCAGCAGGTCCGGGCCGGAGCGCCTGAGCTCCTCCAGGGGCGTGCCGCCGCTGGCCACGGCCCCGGCCAGGGTCCCGGCGCGGCGCGCGGTGAGCACGTCCGTGGGGTGGTCGCCCACCATCATGGCCTCGCCGGGCGCGGCGCCCACGGCCTTCAGGGCGGCCAGCAGGTGCCCGGGGTCGGGCTTCACCGCGGGCACGTCCTCGCGGGTGAGCACCGCGTCCAGAAAACCGTCCGCGTCCGGGAAGACCGCGTACACCGAGGCCCGCGTGTTGCGGGTTATCACCGCCGGGGACACCCCCCGCTCGCGCAGCCTGGCCAGCACGGGCCGGGCGAAGCCGAAGAGGCTGGTGCTGGCGGCGGCGCGGGCCTCCATCTCGCGGATCATGGCGTGGGCCCCGTGGCGGAAGGCTTGGGCCTCGGGGCCGTCCATCAGGCCCGCCAGCCGTTCGATCCATTCGAGCGCGGGCAGCCCCTCCGGCTCCGGGCGCAGGCCCAGGCGATCCTCGGCCAGGTCGGCCACGCGGGCCTTCATCAGCGCGAAGTCGAGCGCCGGGCGGGCCAGGGTGCCGTCGAAATCGAAAACCACGCTTTTCAGGCGCACTGCGTTGCGCATCGTTGCCTCCGGACGTCCGACGGGGTATCAGGTGGACCCTCTGGGGGCAAGATGACAGGCTACGACGTGATCATCGCCGGGGCAGGACCGGCAGGGACGGCCGCCGCCGTGGTCCTGGCGCGCGCGGGCGCGCGCGTGCTGGCGCTCGACCGGGCGGAGTTCCCGCGCGACAAGCTCTGCGCCGGGCTTCTGACCTGGAAGACCGTGCGCACCATCGAGCGCGTGTTCGCGCGTTCGCCCGAGGCACTCAAGGTTTCGGGCGTGATCAACTTCGAGAGTTCGCGCTACCGCATCCGCCACCTGGGGCAGGAGCTCTCCTGCGAGAGCCTCGTCTACCCCTTCCATTTCGTGGAGCGCAGGGTGTTCGACGCCTTCTGCCTGGAGCGCGCCCGGGAGGCAGGGGCCGAAGTGGCGCTGGGCGAGGCCGTCGCCTCGGTGGACCCGGCCCGGGGCGTGGTGCGCACGGAGCTCGGCCGCGAGGTTCGCGCACGCTACGTGATCGGCGCGGACGGGGCCCTGAGCGCCGTGCGCGCGGGCCTTGGCGTCGACCTCGCCCTGTGGCGGCCGCAGCAGGGCATAGGCCTGGAGCTCTATCTGCCGCGCACCTGGATCGCCGCGCAAACAGGCCTGCACGAGGACGTGCTGGCGGACTTCCCCACCATCTACTCGGGGTTCATCGACGCGGGCTACGCCTGGAGCTTCCCGCACCGCGACCGTGTGATCGTGGGCATCTGCGGGCTCTACCACGGCAGGCCCGCCGGGATGATCCGCTCCTGCCTGGACGATTTCCTGCGCTTTCTGGGCCTGCCCCGGGACCACGGCCTGGCCGTGAAGGGCCACCCCCTGCCTTACGGCAACTGGCTCGCGCGCCCGTGCGGCGGGCGCGTGCTCCTGGCCGGTGACGCGGGGGGGCTCGTGGAGCCGTTCTTCGGGGAGGGCATCCACTACGCGCTGCGCACGGGCGAGTTGGCCGCCCAGGCCTGCCTGGAGGCGTCGCGGAACGGGGCGGACCCCTGCGGCGTCTACGTCCGCGCGCTCGAGGCCGAGATATTCCCGGAGCTTCTCTGGGCCAGGCGGCTGCGCGACGTGCTCTACCGCTTCGTGCGCTCGGGCATGACCACGCCGGTGAAGCTCTTCCTCGGGCTCGGCGGGACGAAGCTCCAGGAGATGGTGCACGGCATGCGCTCGTTTCGGCTCCTGCGCAAGCTGCGCGGGTGACCTTCCCGCCGCCCGGCGACGAGCGGCCTGGGAAACAGACGGCCCGCGCCGCCCCGGGTGATCCCGAGGGCGGCGTGGGCTTTTTCGCGTTTCCGGGCTACTGGCGCACGAAGGCCTTGAAGAGCACCGACCCCGCGAGCATGGTCGTGGCGTGATAGAGCGCGTCCAGGATGTCGCCGTCTGTGTAGCCGAGCTTCCTGAGCTCCTCCACGTCGCCCGGCACCACCGACTGGGGGGTGTCGAAGGCCTTGAGCACGAAGGCCAGCATGGCCGATTCTTCGTCATCCAGCTCCGCCCGCTGGCAGCTGAAGCGCGCCAGTTCGGCCAGCTCCGCCTCGCTCAAGCCCATCTTCTCGAGTATCCCCCGGTTCAGCTCCACGCAAGCGGTGTGCCCGGTGCGCGAGGCCACGGCGTAGCGGATGGAGGCCAGGAGCCCGGGGCTCAGGCGCGGATGCGTCATGTAGTAGCGGATGGTCTCGGCCGAGCGCTCGAGGATGCCGGGGCTTGCCGAAAGAAGGCGCATGGGCAGCGGCACGCCGATGTGCGCGGGGAACGTCCCGTAGAGTTCGGCCACCTTGCCGTCGGCTTCGGCCGGGTCCACGGTCTGGATGAGGAACATGGCATTCTCCTTGTAGTTGACCGGTCGTCTAGTGCCGGATCCAGGAAAAAGGGCCTAGACGAAGAGCCTGATGAACACGAAATCCCGAAATCGCCTGAGCGCCTCGGGGGACTTGTCGGTCTTGGCGCGCAGCATGGCCCCTTCCCAGGCGTCCACCGTGAAGGCGGCCGTGGCCGCCGGGTCCAGCCCCGCAGGGAGTTCGCCACGCCCGGCGGCCTCGTCCAGCAGGGCGCGCACCGTGCGCGAAAACCCGTCCATGGCCAGGCTCAGGCGCTCGCGCATGGCCGGGGAGAGGTCGCTCACTTCCTGGGCCAGGTTGCCGATGGGGCAGCCCCGTTCGCAGCCCCGGCGCTCCATCACGCCGCAAAGCTCGGCGAAGAGGGCGTCCAGCCGGGCCAGCGGGGCGAGGTCCGCGCGCGCCAGGACACCGGCCGACAGCGCGCGCATGGCCTCGGCGTAGTGGTCGATGAGCGCCAGGCCGAAGTCCTCCTTGGACTTGAAATAGAAGTAGAACGAGCCCTTGGGCACGCCCGCCGCGTCCAGGATCTCCTTGAGGCCCGTGCGGTGGAACCCCTGGGAGTGGATGAGCGGCGCGGCCGCATCGAGGATTGCCTGTCTGGTGTCCTGCTTCACGAGGCCTTTAGTAGACCGGTCGTCTAGGATGGTCAAGCATGATTTCGTTCTTCTCTATGACCCGGCCAGTCCCTCGCGAGCCGGGCGGACGCGCCCGGCTCACCGGCGTTCGCCTGACGGCCTGGGCCCGCCTATGCGGGTCTGGCCACGGTGACCAGCCTCACCTGGATGCCCACCAGGTCGTGCACCAGGTGGTAGCTCAGCTTCTCGAAGAAGCGCCCGGAGCCGTAGTTCACCCCGAAGCGCGTGCGGTCCAGGTCGAAGTGGGCCTGGGCCACGATGCGCCCGTCGTCCAGGCGCTCGGCCGTGACCGGGAAGGCCAGGTCGCGGGTGAGCCCGCGCATGGTCAGCTGGCCCTCTGCTTCGTAGTTGCAGCAGCCCGGCGCGGCCCCGGGGATGGGACGCACGCGCGTGGTCGCGAACAGGGCCTCGGGGTGCTGGTCAGCCAGCAGGAAGTCGCGCGAGAGCAGGTGCGCCACCAGGATGCCCGCCAGCGAGCGGTCCTCCAGGTCCTCGTCGGCAAGCCCCGTCACGTCCAGGGCGAAGCTGCCGCTCGCAAGCCTGCCGTCCTCGAACCCCAGCGTCCCACGCACGAGCGGGACCGTGCCCACGTGGTGTCCGGTGCGGCTTCGGCCGGTCCACTCGACGCGGCTCTCGACCGGGTCCACGGCGATCAGGGGAGCCCAGGGCATGAGATGCGACGGGTCGGGCAGCTCCTCGCCGCCGTGACCCTCCACGGGGAACCCGGCCTGGGCCCAGCCTTCGATGCCGTCCTGGCAGACCGCAACGTCCTCGTACCCGGCTGAAATGAGCTTCTCCGCAGCGTCCTGCGCGCCCTGGCAGCGGTGTGATGCGCTGTAGACCGCCACGCGCCGCGTCCTGTCCGGCAGGAGCGCGGCCACGGAATCAAGGAACACCACCTCGTAGACGCACTGGTTGAGCGCGCCGGGCATGTGACGCGCCGCGTAGTGCTCCGGGGGCAGGACGTCCAGCACGGTGAACTCTTCGCCCCGGTCCAGGCGGGATTTGAGATCGGACGCGGAAATGAAACGTATGCGGGCCATGGTCACCTCGCAGCTCTAGTGTGCGCCGATGGGACGCGGGCTGCGCCCCACCGGAAAGCGAAACGGCCGCCGGATGCCCCGGCGGCCGCGCTCGTCTCTCTCGAACCCCGGGCAGCCCGGGGGTACGGGCGAACCGCCGCCTACTCGTTCAGGGCTTCGTAGACCTTGCCCACCATCTTCTCCGACGGTGTCAAGGTCTTGGAGCCCGGGGCCCACTTGGCCGGGCAGGCCTCGTTGGGGTGGGCGAGGAGGTAGCTGTTGGCGTCCATCTTGCGCACCAACTCGTCGGCGTTGCGGCCCACGTTGTAGAAGTTCACCTCGGAGCACACCAGCACGCCGTCCGGGTTGATCACGAAGGTTCCGCGCAGGGCCAGCCCGGCGGCCTCGTCGTACACGCCGAAGTAGCGGGAGACCTTGCCCGTGGGGTCGGCGGCCATCTTGTAGCGCACGCCCTCCAGAAGCCTCTCGCTGTTGCGCCAGGCCATGTGCGAGAACTTGGTGTCCGTGGAGACGGAGATCACCTCGCAACCGAGCTTCTTGAGCTCCTCGTGCTTGCGGGCCAGGTCGTCGAGTTCGGTGGGGCAGACGAAGGTGAAGTCCGCCGGATAGAAGAAGAGGATGGTCCATTTCTTCTGCTTGCGGATCTCCTCCAGGCTCACCTGACCGAAGAAGCCCTCGGTGGGGTCGTAGACGTCCATGGTGAAGTCTTCAACGGGCTTGCCGACTCTGGCCAGGCTCTGGCAGCAGCACTCGTCCTCGCGGTCGTGATGGTGATGCTTGTGATGCGACATGCTAACCCTCCGATATGTTGCAGATTGCTTGTTCTGAATGATTACGAACGTCAATTCACTATACACAGTTCCGGAAAAAAAACACCCCCATGGCGGCATTTTCATCGAAAAATTCTCGTTTCGCCCCTGTCAGGCCACACTGGGCCGGGCACACGAAAACGAAAGCCCGCCCGGACGTGCGTCCGGGCGGGCTCGTGTTGGTCATGACGGCGCGCGTGGCGCGCTTGGGCTACCTCCAGGCGCGCTGCTGGCCGGAGTAGCTGAAGATCTCGCGCATGGACTCCTGCTTGACCTCCTCGTCGCGAGAGGACAGGGCGGCCTGCGCCGAGGGGCCGTAGGTGCGGTGCACCTCGAGCTGGTAGGTGATGTGGCCCACGTAGGGGGTGTGGTCGTACTCCACGCGCTTGACCTCGGTCTGCATGGTGTCGAGGAGGATCACGGCGTAGCTGGCGACGTAGCGGCCGTCCTCCATCTTCACGTCCTTGCGGTCCTTGGTGTTCTGAGAGAGCGCGGCGGACTTTTGCAGCCACTTCTTGGCGTAGTCGTGGAACTCGACCTTGATTTTCTCGTAGGTGGCGTCGTCGTCGACCTTGCCGGGCTTCTTCTTGCCCTTGTCCGGGGCCGTGGCGGACTCGATGCCGTAGGGGTCCGAGCCCTTGCCCTTGGCGGGCTTCTCGGCCTTCTCCTTGGGCTCTGCGGCGGCCTTGGGCTCCAGGGCCTTGGCGGGCTTCTCGGCGACCGGCTTGGGTTCGGCTGTCTTGCCCGGGATGGTCAGAGTCATGCCGAATTTGAGCGCCTTGGCGTTGGGCAGGTTGTTGGCCGCCATGAGCTGGTTGGCGGTCACGCCGTACTTCTTGGACAGGCTGGCGACGGTTTCGCCTTTCTTGACGCTGTGCGTGAGCGGCGGAGGCGGCGGCGGAGGCGGCGGCGTCGGTTCGGGTTTCGCTTGGACGACGGGCGCGGGAGCGGGGGCGGGTTTGTCCGCTCCGAACATGCCGCAGCCGGTGAGGGCCAGGCACAGGGCCAGGGCCGGGACGAGGGGTTTGATCATAGGATCGGCCTCCGTTGGATAGGCGTACCGCCCGCTTTCCTGGGCGGGCAGTGCGGCCTTGATAAGGCATGAAAGCCGCCAGGGCAACACCGCGTTGCGTAAAAAGAAAGGGCGGAGCCCTAAGGCCCCGCCCTTCTTGATCGGATGATGTCCGGTTGAGACTAGTTCGACTTGAACTTGATCTCGACGCGGCGGTTCATCTTGCGGCCTTCCGCGGTCTTGTTGTCGTAGCGGGGGTTGGCCTCGCCGAAGCCGACGGCGGTGATGCGGCCGGCGTCGATGCCCTTCTTCACGAAGTAGGCCTTCACGCTGTTGGCGCGGCGCATGGACAGACCCATGTTGTACTTCTCGGTGCCGATGGAGTCGGTATGACCCTCAAGGATCACCTGCAGAGCGGGCTTGGACTTGATGATGGCAACGCCCTCGTCCAGGACCGGGATGAATTCCTTCTTGATGTTGTACTTGTCGAAGTCGAAGTAGATGGAGCGGAAGATCACCACTTCGTCGTCGATGAAGTCGTACAGGGCGCACTTCAGGAAGTTCTCACGCGCGGTCTGGTTGCGCAGCACCTCTTCGCCCAGGGCGAAGCAGGAGCACTTGGACAGGGCGGCGATTTCCTTCAGGACCTGCTCGCCGTGCTTGTTGTCGGCGAAGCTGATGACGCTGAAGCAGATCTTGTCGCCGTACTTGGCCTGCATCTGCTTGGCCACGCCCACGGGGTCGACGCCCAGGTTGGAGTCGCCGTCGGACAGGATGATGACGGCGGTCTTGCCGGACAGGCCACCGATGACCTTGTCCAGGTCCTGCAGGCCCTTGCCCATGGGGGTCATGCGGCCGTAGGCTTCGTAGTCGGTCTTGATCGGGGCGATGGCCTTGTCCATGGCGGCCTTGTCGTACGGGGCGACCTTCGCGTACTCCTTGTAAGGAGCGAAGGTGGCCAGGCCGGCCTTGTAGGGCAGCGCCGGGATCAGCTTGTTGAGTTCCACCAGGGTGGACTTGGCCATCATGATCTTGGACACGCCGCCGAACTGCACATAGCGCTGACCCTTGTAGGAGAACGCCATGGAGCTGGAGTGGTCAAGGAACAGGATGAAGTTGTCCACCTTCGGGACCATCTTCTTGGCAGCGGCCGGAAGGGCCGTGCCGACCAGGGCCATGATCAGCATGGCCACGATGATACGCATTTTCCTCATGCCCGACATAAGTCCTCCTTCCAAATCGATGTGATTTGTCGCGAAAAAGAGCCACCCTCTAGAGCCAAATGCACGCGGACCACTGGGACAATCCCGGGGATCACGCGTTTCCTCCCGAAAACAATAGCCGAAAAAACGCCTGCGGGGCAAGCGGTTTTCCCTCTGGGTGTTTTCACTAGAGCATTTCAAAAATTTAAGCAAGAATTTGGCCCCATTGCCTCGGGACATTTTTTTGCCGCCCACGGTAGGGATTGCGCGACATGGCGCGACCCGGGCGCGGCTTAAATCATCAAGTGTTACGCCATGATGGCCGAACGGTTCTCAAGCCCAGCGCCGAAAGGCCACGCCGGGCTTGGCGAAGGCGAGCCCTCTGGGGTACAAGCGGCGATCATCGGAAAAGGGAGAGAACATGTCCGCCAAGAACGCATTCGAAATCATTACCAGGCAGACCGTGGAGGAATATTCCTTCGAGGCCACGCTCTACCGCCACCTGCGCACCGGAGCGGAGGTGCTCTCCATCGCCTGCCCGGACGAGAACAAGGTCTTCGGCGTGGCCCTGCGCACGCCCCCGGACGACTCCACGGGCCTGCCGCACATCCTGGAGCATTCCGTGCTCTGCGGCTCGCGCCGCTACCCGGTGAAGGAGCCCTTCGTGGAGCTTCTGAAAAGCTCGCTCCAGACCTTCCTGAACGCCTTCACCTACCCCGACAAGACCTGCTACCCCGTGGCCAGCGCCAACCTGGCCGACTTCCGCAACCTGGTGGACGTCTACCTGGACGCGGTCTTCCACCCGCGCATCCCCGAGGAGATCTTCGGCCAGGAGGGCTGGCACCTCCACCCGCAGGACGGGGGCATGATCTTCAAGGGCGTGGTCTACAACGAGATGAAGGGGGCCTACTCCTCGCCCGAGAGCCTGCTCTCCGAGCTCTCGCAGCGAAACGTCTTCCCGGACGTGACCTACGGCGTGGACTCCGGCGGCGACCCCGCGCACATCCCCAGCCTGACCTACGCCCAGTTCAAGGCCTTCCACGAGCGCTACTACCACCCCTCCAACGCGCGCTTCTTCTTCTACGGCGACGACGACCCGCTCGAGCGCCTGGACATCCTGGAGGAGTACCTCAAGGACTACGACGCCATCGCGCCCGAGTCGGAAGTGGCCCTCCAGAAGCCCTTCGACGCCCCGCGCCGCGTGGAGGCCCCCTACGCCAGCACCGCGCCCCAGGAGGGCGAGGAACCCAAGGCCTACTTCACGCTCAACTGGCTCCTGCCCGAGGTGCGCGACGTGGAGGAGGTGCTGGCGCTCTCCGTGCTCGAGCACGCGATGATCGGGCTGCCGGGTTCGCCGCTGCGCCGGGCGCTCATCGCCTCGGGCCTTGGCGAGGACCTGGCCGGGGGAGGCCTCGAGACCGAGCTTCGCCAGATGTACTTCTCCATAGGCCTGAAGGGAGTCAAGCCCGCCGACCTGCCCGCGGCCGAGGCCCTGGTGCTGGACACCCTGAAGGAGATCCACGCCAGGGGCGTCGCGCCCGAGGAGGCCGAGGCGGCCATCAACACCATCGAGTTCAGGCTGCGCGAGAACAACACCGGGGCCTACCCCCGGGGGCTTTCCATCATGCTTCGCTCCCTGACCACCTGGCTGCACGGCGGCGACCCCCTGGCCCCCATCCGCTTCCAGGCCCCGCTGGACGCCATCAAGGCCAGGCTCGCCGAGGGGCCGGGCTTCCTGGCAGGGCTCCTGCGCGAGCACTTCCTCGACAATCCGCACCGCGTCTGCGTGAACCTGCTGCCGGACACGGGCATGGCCGAGCGCCTGGCCGCCGAGGAGAAGGCCCGCCTGGACGCGGCCCTGGCCGGGTTGGGCGAGGCCGGGCGCGCGAACGCCCAGGAGCTCGCCGCGCGCATCCAGGCCTTCCAGGAGACTCCCGACTCCCCCGAGGCCCTGGCCAGCATCCCCAAGCTGCACCTGAAGGACCTGCCCAAGACCAACAAGCCCATCCCGGGCCAGTGGCTTGACGGCAACATCTTCTTCCACGACCTGCCCACCAACGGGGTGATCTACCTGGAGCTGGGCTTCGACATCTCCGGCGTGAGCCCCGAACTCCTGCCGCTCGTGCCCCTGTTCGGGCGCGCCCTCCTGGAAACCGGCACGGACAAGGAGGACTTCGCGGCGTTCCTGAACCGCATGGCCCGCAAGACCGGCGGCGTCGGCCGGGAGGTCTCGCTCTCCTCGGTCAGCGGGGCCGGGCCGGACAGGGCTTCCTCGCGCCTGGTGGTGGGGGGCAAGGCCACGCCCGAGCACGCCCAGGAATTTTTGGACATCATCCAGGCGGCCCTGACCCGCTCCAACTTCGACGACTCCACGCGCTTCCGGGAGATGCTCTTCGAGTCCAAGGCCCGGGCCGAGCGGCGCATCGCGCCCTCGGGGCACGTCTACGCGGCCCGCAGGCTGCGCGCGCGCTTCCACAGGGCGGCGGCCGCCGAGGAGCGCCTCTCCGGGCTCACGGCCATCGAATCGCTGCGCGGCTGGGCGAACTCCTTCGAGCAGAGCTGGCCCACCCTGCGCGAGGGCCTGCACGAACTCCGCCGCCAGGTGATCCGCCGGGGCGGGCTCGACGTGAACGTGACCCTGGACGCCAAGAGCTTCGCCGAGTTCGAGCCCAGGCTGCGGGCCATGCTGGGCACGCTGCCCGACGGCCGCCTGGACCCGGCGGCGTGGCCAGGCTTCGAGCTGCCCGAACGCGAGGGCCTGAGCGCGCCCGTGCAGGTGAACTTCGTGGCCCAGGGCCGCGACCTGGGCGGGCTCGGCTACAAGCCGCACGGCTCCATGCTGGTGGCCTGCCGCTACCTGCGCAACGCCTACCTCTGGGAAAGGGTGCGCGTGCGCGGCGGGGCCTACGGCTCGTTCTGCTCCTACGACCGCTGGTCCGGGGTGCTCGCCATGCTCTCCTACCGCGACCCCAACATCGAGAAGACCCTGGACGCCTTCGCCGAGGCGGGCGACTTCCTGGCCGGGCTGGACATCCCGGCGGACGAGCTGGAGCGCGCCGTGATCGGCACCGTGGGCGACATCGACTCCTACATGCTGCCAGACGCCCAGGGCCACGCGGCCATGGCCAGGCACTGGGGCGGCGACACCGAGGAGGCCCGCCAGCGCATCCGCGAGGAGGTCATGGGCACCACGCTCGAGGACCTGCGCGAGGCCGGACGGGTGATGAAGAGGGCGATGAAAGGCGCGCCCGTGGTGGTGCTGGGTTCCGAGGAAGGGCTCAAGGCCGCGTCCAAGGGCCTTGGCGGGATGGAATTGACCCGGGCCATGTAAAGAAAAGGGCCGGGGAGGTGTCGCCTCCCCGGCCCTCTCCGCAAGGGCTCAAGCCCTGCTCTTGACTATTCCAGTATCAGGACGACCAGTTCCTTGGGGCCGTGCACGCCGAAGGCCAGGGTCAACTCGATGTCGGCGGTCTTGGACGGGCCCGTGACGAGGAGCGCGTTGGCGGGCATCCCGGACGCCGGGTCAAGCGCGGCGATGGCTTCCGCGAAGGTCGCCACGATGTCCGACGCCCTGACCACGGCCACATGCGTGGGCGGCACCAGCGAGAGAAGGCGCGGCTCGCCGCCGTCCGGCACCAGGAGCAGCGCCCCGTTCTCGGCGATGCCCAGGCGCGCCGAGGTCACGGAGGCGTCCACGGCGAAGAGCGTGTCGCGGAACTCTTCGGCGTCGGCCTCGTAGGGCACGGCCGAGGGCGCGCCTTTCTTGCCCAGGGTGGCCGCGAGCTCCTTTGCGAACCAGGCCCCCTTGCCGAAGGCCACCGTGGCGGGCTTTTTCTCCTCCCAGAGCGCCGCGAGCGCGGCCTTCAACTGCTTGGCCGGAACGCGGCGCACCTGCGTGCCCACGGCGGCCATGCGTTTTTCCAGAAGCTCCACGCGCTGGGCGGGGTCGAGTTCCGGCGCGCTCCAGGTTTCGGACGGGGCCAGGGGCGCGGGGGCGGCCCCGGCAGCTGCGCTCAAGCGGGCGAAGATGGCCTCGCGGGCGTCTTGTCTACTCATTGGCGATGCCCTCCTCGCGGATGCGCTGGCGCAGGCTCTTGGCGGCCAGCCTGGGTTTCGTCCGTGCGCGGGTCCATGCCGCGAGCGGTCCCACGGCGGGCAGCCGGTCGCCCAGGAGCCCGGCCACGCGCAGCAGGCGCTCGCGCAACCACGGCCTGGTCTCCAAGGCGGCCCAGGCCTTCCAGGCCAGGCGCTCGGTCAGGCTGCGCTTGGAGCCGCACCCGGGCATGGCGCAGGAGCACGGTTCGGCCTGGCCCTCGGCGCGGATGCGGCGCAGGTGCTCGGCCAGGGGGATGAGCACCGGGCAGACCTCCTCGCAGGCTCCGCAGAGGCTCGAGGCCCCGGCCAGCTCGCCCTTCTTGTCGATGCCCTCGAAGATCGGGGTGATCACCGAGCCGATGGGGCCCGGGTACACCGACTGGTAGGCGTGGCCGCCCACGCGTACGTACACGGGGCAGTTGTTCAGGCAGGCCCCGCAGCGGATGCAGCGCAGCGCGCTCATGAGCCCGCGGTCCGCGAACATCTTGGAGCGGCCGTTGTCCAGGATGACCAGGTGGACCTCCCTGGGGCCGTCCTTCTCGCCTTCGGCGCGCGGGGAGGTGATCATGTTGAGATACGTGGACATGAGCTGCCCCGTGGCCGAGCCCGTGAGCAGGCGCATGAGCGGCGGCAAGTCCTCCATCTTCTCGATGACCTTCTCGATGCCCATGAGCGCGATGTGCACGGGCGGCACGTGGGTGCACATGCGGCCGTTGCCCTCGTTCTCCACGAGCACCAGGGTGCCGGTCTCGGCCACGGCGAAGTTGACGCCGGACAGCCCGGCCCCGGCGGTGCGGAACTTCTCGCGCAGGGTGGCGCGGGCCATGGCGTTCAGCTCCGGCACCTCCTCGGTGTAGGGCGCGCCCGGGATGTGCTCGTGGAAGATCTCGGCCACCTGGCGCTTGTTCTTGTGCACGGCCGGGGCGATGATGTGCGAGGGCGGCTCGCCCGCCAGCTGGATGATGAACTCGCCCAGGTCGGTCTCCAGGGCCTCGATGCCGTGGCCTTCCAGGAAGTGGTTCAGGCCCGTCTCCTCGGAGACCATGGTCTTGCCCTTGACCAGGGTGGTGGCCCCGTGGGCGCGCATGATCTCGAGGACTATGTTGTTGGCCTGGTCCGGGGTCTCGGCCCAGTGCACGCGGATGCCGTTTTTCTCGCAGTTGGCCTCGAGCTTCGCCAGAAGCTCGGGCAGGCGCGAGAGCGCCCGGGCCTTGATGGCCTTGCCCGTGGCCCGCAGCCTGGCCAGCTCGGCGGTGTCGGAGAATATGGCCAGGCGCTTGCCGCGAAGCCCGCCCATGGCCGCCTTGAAGTTGCCGCCGATCTGGGGGTCGGCCAGGGCCTTTTCCAGCGCGGCGGTGAAGTCGAACGAGTCGCTTTTAACCATTGATGCGCTCCCAGAGGAATTCGGCCAGGTGCAGGCCGCGCACGTTCACGCCCATCTTCTGCGCCGCGCCGGTGATGTTCAGGAGGCAGCCGCAGTCGGCCGTGAGCACCACCGAGGCGCCGGTGGCGCGGATGTCCTCCACCTTGTCGCGGACCATGGCCGCCGAGACCTCGGGCCGCTTCACCGCGAAGGTGCCGCCGAAGCCGCAGCACTCGTACTCGCGGGAGAGTTCCTTGAGGGTCACGTTGGCCAGGCCCCGCAGGATGGCCTTGGCCGCGTCCGTGGAGCCGGTCTCGCGCTGGGCGTGGCAGGAGGAGTGCCAGGTCACCGTGGCCAGGGGGCCCTTGTCCTGGAAGCCGTCCGGGGCCAAGCCGAGTAGGAACTCGCAGAATTCCACCACGCGGCCGCTGAAGGCCAGCACCTTGAAGTATTCCGGGTGGCCCTCGAAGAGTTTGGGGTAGTGCAGCTTCATCATCCCCGCGCAGGAGCCCGAGGGCACCACCACGGGGCCGTCGAACCGCGAGAAGGCCTCCACCTGCTTGAGGGCCACGGCCCGGGCCTCGTCGGGGAAGCCGGAGTTGTAGGCGGGCTGGCCGCAGCAACCCTGGTCCAGGGGATAGGCCACGCGCACGCCCATGCGTTCGATGAGGCGCATGGCAGCGAGCCCGGCCTCGGGAAAGGCCGCGTCCGCCAGGCATGTGCCGAAGAAGCAGGCCGTTCTGGCCGCTGTCGTCTTGTTCATGCTCGTCTCGCTTTTTTTGAGGTGCGGGCATACTACTCGAAGCCAGGGCCGGTGGCAACGCGGAGGCGGCGTTTCGTGAAGATGGCGGCGGCGTGAAGCCTTGCCCAGGCAAGGGAGAGGGTATAGGCTGACCACAAGGGCGTTTATGAATCCATGTATGGGCGATGGGGTCTTCCCATGAGACGAGTCCGATACGCGGCGCGCCTCGCCGCGCCCGTCCTGGCGATTGTCACGGCGGCGACAGCCGCGCCGGGGCCGGTTTTCGCCTTTTCGCCCGAGCCCGGCCCGGGCGGCATCTCCGCCGTGGGCTGGACCCTGGTGTGGACCTACGCCCTGTTCACCCTCCTCCTGGGCGGCGCGCTGGCCTTCCTGGCCGTGAACGTCGTCCGCCGCAACCGGGCCGAGAAAAAGCTCGGCGCGCAGATCAGCCTCATGGGCACGCTCATCGAGGCCATGCCCAACCCCGTGTTCCACAAGGACGCGAACTGCGTCTACCTGGGCTGCAACAAGGCCTTCGAGGAGTATTTCGGGGTCAGCCGGAAGGACGTCGTCGGCAGGACGGTCTTCGACCTGCTCCCCCCGGAACAGGCCCGGGAGCTCGACGCCCTGGACCGCGCCGTGCTGGCCTCGGGCGCGCGCCACTCCCTGGAGTGGAGCGAGGACCCCGAGGCAGGGGGGCGCGTGGCCCTGTTCAGCAAGGCCGCCTACCTGGACGCGGACGGCCGTGTGGCCGGGGTGGTGGGCGTGGTCACGGACCTGACCCAGCTCAAGCGCACCGAACGGGCCCTCGAGGAGAGCCAGGAACGCTACGCCCTGGCCCTGCGGGGAGCCAACGACGGCATCTGGGACTGGAACCCGCGCACGGGCGAGGTGTACTTCTCGGAGCGCTGGAAGCAGATCCTGGGCTATTCGGACGACGAGTTCCCCAACGAGGTGGAGCAGTGGATGCGGCGCATCCACCCAGACGACCAGGAGCGGGTCATGGAGGCCAACGGCCGCTGCCTGCGCGGAGAGGCCCCGGCCTTCGAGGTGGAGTACCGCCTGCTGCACAAGGACGGGAGCTACCGCTGGATACTCGGGCGGGGGGCCTCGCAAAAAAACGAGAAGGGCGAGGTGGCGCGGCTCGCAGGCGCGCACACCGACCTCACGCGGCGCAGGCAGGCCGAGGACGCCCTGCGCGCCAGCGAGGCCAGGTACAGAAGGCTCCTGGAGGGCATGCAGGAGGGCTACTGCGCGGCGAACCTGGACGGGCGCGTCCTGGAGTGCAACCGGGCCTTCAGCGAGATGCTCGGATACTCCGAGGACGAGCTCAGGGGAATGCACTACGCGGACTTCACCCCGCCCAAATGGAGCGAGACAGAGGTCGAGGTGGTGCGGCGGATCATGGAGCGGGGGTACTCCGAGGTCTACGAGAAGGAGTACCGCCGCAAGGACGGCACGGTCTTCCCCGTGGAGCTTCGCACCTACCTCACGCGCGACGCCTCGGGCAGGCCCTCGGGCATGTGGGCCATGGTGCGCGACGTCACGGAGCGCAAGCGCATGCAGGAGGCCATGATCCAGAACGAGAAGATGATGAGCGTGGGCGGGCTCGCCGCGGGCATGGCCCACGAGATCAACAACCCCCTGGGCGGCATCCTCCAGTGCGCCCAGGTGCTCTCCTCGCGCCTGCGCGGGGAGCGCCCGGCCGACGAGGAGCTGGCCCGCCAGGCCGGGTGCGGCATGGGGGCCGTGCGCGCCTATCTGGAGGGCCGCGACGCGTTCGTGCTCCTGGACTCCATCCGGGACTCGGCATCGCGCGCGGCCAAGATCGTCTCCAACATGCTCGAGTTCAGCCGCAGGGGGGATTCGGGCAAGACGGTCTGCGGCGTGCACGTGCTCCTGGACACGGCGCTGGAGCTCGTCTCCACCGACTACGACGTGAAGCGGCGCTACGACTTCCGCGACGTGGAGGTGGTGCGCGAGTACGCCCCGGACCTGCCGCCCGTGATGTGCACGCCCACGCAGATCGAGCAGGTGGCCGTGAACATCCTGCGCAACTCCGCCCAGGCCATGGCCGGCCGGGAGGGCGGCGCGGAGAGGGCGCGCATCACGGTCAGGACCGCGCTGGACGGCGGGTTCGTGCGCATCGAGATCGAGGACAACGGCCCGGGCATGGACGAGTCCGTGCGCAAGAGGGCCTTCGAGCCGTTCTTCACCACGAAAAAGCCCGGCGAGGGCACCGGGCTTGGCCTTTCTGTCTCCTACTACATCGTCGCGTCCAACCACGACGGCACGCTGGACGTGGAGTCGAGCCCGGGCAAGGGCACGCGCTTCGTCATCCGGCTGCCCGCCGCTCCCCAGGACGGCCCCGCCCAATCCTGATCCCGGGGCTTTCCGGCCCAGGGCCGGGCGTGCGCCAGCGCCGCGTCCCTTGATATCCGCAAGACGAATGAACGCCGCGCTTCGCCGGGGCCAGGCTAGTTGGTGCGGCCGCTGGCCGTGCTCTGCTGGGTGAGGTTGCGCTGCTCGTCCTGGGCGCGCTGCAGGAGCTGCGCGTTGTAGAGGCACTTGGCCTGCTGCTGCCCGCAGGCCGCCTCGCACTGCTGGCGCGTCACGAAGTCGGTGATGGAGGCGCAGGACGTGCGGCAGGCGAAATCCTGGTTGTTGCAGTCGCAGGTGAAGCAGGTGGCCGCCGGGGGCAGGTTCTGGATGGTCACCTGGTTCTGGGTCTGGGACTGGCCCGTGGCGGTGCTGGACTGGGCGGCCGCGGGCGCGGCCGCGAGGAGCAGCGCGAAGGCGAGGAAGAATGTCTTGGTCATTGCTGGTCTCCCAGGCCCTGGCGGTAGGCCAGGGCCCGGGAATAGTCAAGGTCTACTCGGGGACGACTTCCAGCACGGGGTCGCCGTAGGGGTCGGCCACGGGCTTGCTCACGGAGAGCAGCCCGGCCCAGCGGCGCAGGGCGCTGACGATGACGATGGCCATGAGCACCATGACGATGGCGGCCAGGGCCGCCAGCAGGTAGAGCTTCTTGGGCAGGAAGTTGGCCGTGATGTTCAGGTATCCCGCCCACATGGTCATGACCACCAGGAAGAGCCCGGGCACGGCGGTCATCCAGGCGTAGCGGGCCTTGTTCATGCGGATGATCATGGTGGTGCCGATGATCAGCCCCACGGCGGCCAGCAGCTGGTTGGACATGCCGAACAGCGGCCAGATGGTGGTGATGTCGCCCGTGTACACGAGGTAGCCCCACGAGGCCGTGAACAGGCCGCTCGTGACGATGATGCCCGGCCACCAGCGCTTCTCGGCGAACTTGGGGATCACCTGCCCGATCATCTCCTGCAGGAAGAACCGGCCCACGCGCGTGCCGGTGTCCACGGCGGTGAGGATGAACACGGCCTCGAACATGATGGCGAAGTGGTACCAGTAGGCCATCAGGTTCTTCATCAGCGGGATTGAGGAGAAGATGTAGGCCATGCCCACGGCCAGCGACACCGCCCCGCCGGGCCGGCCCTGGATCTTCTCGCCCACCTGGGCGGCCAGGTCGTTCAGGTGCACGGTGGTCATGCCCAGCTTTTCGAACACTGCCGGGGCGGTGTTGATGGCGAAGTAGTCGGCGGGCACGAGCACGCAGGCCGCGATCAGGGCCATGATGGCCACGAAGCCTTCCACGAGCATGGCCCCGTAGCCCACGAAGAGGATGTCGCGCTCGGAGCCGATCATCTTGGGCGTGGTGCCCGAGCCGATGATGGCGTGGAAGCCCGAGATGGCCCCGCAGGCGATTGTTATGAGCAGGAAGGGGAACACCGCGCCCGGGATGATCGGGCCGCCCCCGGCCGTGAACTGCGTGGTGGCGGGCATCACCAGGTCGGGCCGGACCCAGAAGATGCCGATGGCCAGCATGGCGATGGTGCCGATCTTCAGGTACGTGGAGAGGTAGTCGCGCGGGCACAAAAGCAGCCACACCGGCAGCACCGAAGCGAAGAAACCGTAGATGGGGATGGAGATGGCGATGGTCGGCTTGGAAAGGTGGAACAGCTTGGCCAGTTCCGGGGTCTCGGACACCCAGCGCCCGGCGAAGATGGCCAGCACCAAGAGGACCACGCCGATCACCGAGGCGCCCTTCACGTCGCCGTCGCGCCACACGTGCAGGTACACGCCCATGAGCAGGGCGATGGGGATGGTGGCGAACACGGTGAACGAGCCCCAGGCGGACTCGAACATGGCGTTGACCACGGCCAGCGACAGCCCGGCCAGGGTCAGGATGAGGATGAAGAGCACGGCCACCGAGGCCACGGAGCCGGTGAGCTTCCCGATCTCCTGGGTGGCGATGTAGGCCAGGCTCTGGCCCTTGTGGCGCACGGAGGCGAAGAGCACCACGGTGTCGTGCACGGCTCCGGCCAGCACGCAGCCGATGAGGATCCACAGCGCGCCCGGCATGTAGCCGAACTGGGCGGCAAGCACGGGGCCGAGGAGCGGCCCGGCTGCGGCGATGGCCGCGAAGTGGTGCCCGAAGAGCACGAATTTGTTGGTTTTGACGTAGTCGTGTCCGTCGGCCATCTTGACCGCCGGGGTCGCGCGGTCGGGTTTGACGCCGAGGACTTCTCTCACGAAGAACAGGCCGTAGAAGCGGTAGGCGATGGCGAAGACGCAGAGAGAGGCAAAGACCAGGGTCAAGGCGTTCACGAAGACCTCCTTTGTGCTGGTTGGCCAAACGCCTTAGAAAAAACCTCCGTTTTGCTAACGACCCAAACTAATGCTCATTGCAACCCTTCGTCAATGCGGGATTTTCAGCCGGTCAGCTCCTTGAGGAAGCGTAGCACCTCCTGCTTGTAGGTCGTGAACTGGGTGATGTCGTTGTGCCCCGCGCTGGGCACGCGCACGAAGGTCTTGTCCGTCCCCTTCCAGGCGTCGAAGAGCGCCCTGCCCCGCTCCGGGGAGATCACGGAATCGAGGTTGGCCGTGAACGCGACCATGGGGGCCGTGGCCCGCATGGCGTCCGGCACCGCGTCGTAGGGCTCCTTGAGCAGCCAGGTCACGGGCATGAAGGGGTAGTGCTCCTTGGCCACGTTCAGGAGCGAGTCGTAGGGCGTCACCAGCACCACCCCGGCAACCGGCCGGTTGGCGGCCACGCGGGCGGCCATGCCCGCGCCCAGGCTGCGGCCCATGACCACTCCTGGGCCTCCCGTGGCGGCCACGGCCTGGTCGTACACGGCCAGGGCGTCCTCCAGGAGCGCCTCCTGCGAGGGCGTGCCCGTGGAGCGGCCGTAGCCCCGGTAGTTCACCGCCACCAGCGACACCCCGGGGTAGAGCTCGGCCTGGCGGATGAAGTCCCCGGCGTCCTCGGCGTTGCCCCCGAAATAGACCAGCGCCGGGGCCACGCCGCGCCCCTTCTTGCGCGGCAGGTACCAGCCCGTGAGGGACTGGCCGTCGGGCGTGGCCACCACGAACACGTCCACGCCCGGAAGCTGGGTCATGAGCTGCGTCTCGGCCACGGGGTCGGGCTGGCGGGGCTGGTAGAGCTGCGAGTGCTGGGTGAAGAAGAGAAACGCGGCGAACGCGGCCCAGCAGATGGCGAGTATCCCGAAGATCAGCTTGATGGCGGCCATGCGGGGATGTCCTCCTTGGCGGTGAGCCGGATGCACTGTTCGAGCACGGCGAGCGCCCGGCCGCAGAGCCCGGCGGCGGCGCCGCCCGTGCCCGGCGGGGGGCCGAAGAGCGTGGTGCGCGCCTCGCGCAGGCCGCGCTCGGGCACGGCCTCGGGGTCCACGCGCGAAAGCGTGGCGGCCAGGCGCTCGGCCAGCAGGTAGCCGGAGAGCCCCTTGGCCAGGAGTTCCATGGTCCTCGTGAAGTCGGCCCGGCGCTGTTCGAGGAATTCCAGGGCCTCGTTCGAGGGCGCAAGGTCCATGGCCAGGTCCAGCATGGCCAGGATGCCCGAGAGCTGCGCCCCGGGCAGGCCCTGCTTCCAGCCCAGCAGCCACGGCTCGCGCCAGTTGAGGAGGCCGTGGGCCTGGCCCAGTTCCACCGCGCCCAGCATGAGCCGCATGGCGCGCGTGAGCGCCGGGTCGGCCCAGGCGGGCTCGCGCTCCCCGATGGCCCAGGCCGGGGCCGGGGTCGCGGGGCAGTCCGTCCCGGCGAGGCGCGAGACCATGTGCGCGAGCCAGGCGTTGGCCTCGGGGCAGTCCGGGGTCTCCAGGTGGGCGTGGGAGAGCGCGTAGCGGCCCTTGCCGAAGTTTCCGGCCACGATGCACGGATCGCCCTCGCCGAAGGCCGGGGCCAGGCGCACCCCGTACAGGGCTTCCCAGTCGTCCAGGGCCTGGCCGGGCACCAGCGAGAGCGGGATGTCGGCCATCATGAAGCCCGGGCCGGGCCTGCCGTAGGCGGCCACCACCTTGGCCTCGCCGCTCGCGGGCCGGAACTTGGCGGGCCACCACACAGGGGCCAGGGGGCGGCCCGTGAGCCCTTCCGGGGTGAACTCGCCCGCGAAGGGGATGAGCTCCACGTTGCCACTGGCGAAGTGCTGGAGGCGGTGCTCGAAGGGCTCGCGCGTCCAGGGGCAGAGCCCGAGGCCCCCCGGCACCGTGAGCCCCAGGCCCGCGCCGCCGCAGATGCCCAGGTAGCTCCCGCCCGAGGCCACGTAGGCTCGCACGGCCTCGAGCCCGGCCGGGCTCAGGCACGCGGCCTTGCGGCTGGCGAACCCGCCGGGAACGGCCAGCAGCTTCGGGGGGCGGCGTTCCAGAAGCCCCAGGGCCACGTCGCGCGCGCTCACCGGGGTGAACGCCACGCCCCAAGCGCGCAGCGCCCGGAAAAGCAGCACGCCCCACAGGTGGGCTTCGTCCCAGAGCACGTACACCATGGCCCCTTGTGCCCCATCCCGTGGCCCCTGACAACACGCCCGGGCGAGCAGGGCCGGGCGCTGGTGACAACCGCATCAAAAAACGCTATTGCCGCCGCGACCCCAAGAGGAGTTTCCACGCATGTCCGACACCACACTGGCCAAGGGCTACGAACCGGCCGAGGTCGAAGCCCGCTGGCTCGACTTCTGGAAGCAGAGCGGGGCGGGAACCGCCGACCCCGACGCCCCGGGCGAACCCTTCTCCATAGTCATCCCCCCGCCCAACGTCACGGGCGCGCTGCACATGGGCCACGCGCTCAACATCACCATCCAGGACATCCTCTGCCGCCACATGCGCCAGATGGGCCGCAAGGTCCTCTGGGTGCCCGGCACGGACCACGCGGGCATCGCCACCCAGAACGTGGTGGAGCGCTCCCTGGCCGCCGAGGGCGGGTCGCGCCACGAACTGGGCCGCGAGAAGTTCATCGAGCGCGTCTGGGAATGGCGCAAGGACTACGGCGGGCGCATCCTCAACCAGATCAGGCGCATGGGAGCCAGCGTGGACTGGACCCGCGAGCGCTTCACCATGGACGAGGGCCTCTCGCGCGCCGTGCGCGAGGTCTTCGTGCGCCTCTACGAGGAAGGCCTGATCTACAAGGGCGACTACATCATCAACTGGTGCCCGCGCTGCCAGACCGCCCTGGCCGACCTGGAAGTGGAGCACGGCCCGAAAAAGGGCGCGCTCTACCAGATCCGCTATCCCCTTTCCGACGGCTCGGGCGAGCTGGTGGTGGCCACCACCCGCCCCGAGACCATGCTCGGCGACACGGCCGTTGCCGTGCACCCCGAGGACGAGCGCTACGCCGCCTTCGTGGGCAAGACGGTCAGGCTGCCGCTCACGGACCGCGAGATTCCCGTCATCGCCGACGCCTACGTGGACCGCGAGTTCGGCACGGGCGCGCTCAAGGTCACCCCGGCCCACGACATGAACGACTTCGAGCTGGGCCGCCGCCACGGCCTGGAGCTCATCCAGGTCATGGACGGCGAGGGCAACATGAACGCCGCCGCGGGAGAAGCCTATCAGGGGCTCTCGCGCGAGGCCTGCCGCAAGAAGGTGGTGGAGGACCTCACCGCCAAGGGCTACCTGGTCAAGATGGAGGAGCACGACCACTCCGTGGGCGAGTGCTACCGCTGCAAGACCGTGGTGGAGCCCCACGTCTCGCCACAGTGGTTCGTGAAAGCGGGCCCCCTGGCCGAGGTGGCCCGCGCCGCCGTGGAGCAGGGCCGCACCCAGATCTTCCCGGACCAGTGGACCACCACCTACTACCATTGGCTGGACAACATCCGCGACTGGTGCATCTCACGCCAGATCTGGTGGGGGCACCGTATCCCGGCCTGGACCTGCGAGGCCTGCGGCAAGCTCATCGTGTCCCGCGAGGACCCCTCGGCCTGCCCCTGCGGCGGAGCGCTCAGCCAGGACCCGGACGTGCTCGACACCTGGTTCTCCTCCGCGCTGTGGCCCTTCTCCACGCTGGGCTGGCCGGACAAGACCCCGGAGCTTGGGGCCTTCTACCCCACCTCCGTGCTGGTCACGGCCTTCGACATCCTCTTCTTCTGGGTGGCCAGGATGATGATGATGGGCCTGCACTTCATGGAGGAGGTGCCCTTCCGCCACGTGTACATCCACGCCCTGGTGCGCGACGCCGAGGGCAAGAAGATGTCCAAGTCCACGGGCAACGTCATCGACCCGCTGGTGATGATCGACAAGTTCGGCACCGACGCCCTGCGCTTCACGCTCACCGCGTTCGCGGCCATGGGTAGGGACATCAAGCTCTCCGAGGATCGCATCGAGGGCTACCGCCACTTCGTGAACAAGCTGTGGAACGCGGCGCGTTTCTCGCTCATGAACCTGCCCGCCGAGATCCCGGCCGCGTCGCTGGAGGGCCGCCTGCCCCTGCACCACGCCTGGATCCTCTCGCGCCTGGAGGAGGTCAAGGCGGGCACGGGCAAGGCCATCGAGGAATACCGCTTCAACGAGGCCGCCCAGGGGCTGTACTCCTTCCTCTGGCTGGAGTTCTGCGACTGGTACCTGGAGATGGCCAAGGCCGACTTCGGCGGCGAGGACCCCGAGGCGCGCGACAGGGCCCAGTACTGCCTGTGGACCGTGCTCTCGGAGCTTTTGGTCCTCATGCACCCGATCATGCCCTTCGTGACCCAGGAGATCTGGAACCACCTGCCGGGCCACGCCGAGAAGGACATCTCGAAGATGCCCTACCCCCAGGCGCGCCCGGGCTGCGTGAGCCCCGAGGCCGAGGCGGGCATGGCGCTTCTGCGCGAGGTGGTGGTCAGCGTGCGCAACATCCGCTCGGAGCTGTCCATCAACCCCGGGCACAGGCTCGACTGCCTGGTGCGCACGGCCGACGCCGACGATTTGGCCATGCTGCGCGAGAACGAGCGCATGATCTCGCTCCTGGCCAAGCTGGGCTCGTTCACGGCAGGCCCCGACGTCACCGCGCCCAAGGCCTCGGCCAGCGCGGCCGCGGGCGGCAACGCGGTGTTCGTGCCCCTGGCCGGGGCCGTGGACTTCGACGCGGAACTGGCCCGGCTCTCCAAGGAGCTGGCCAAGACGGCCAAGGAGGCCGAGATCGTGGCCCGCAAGCTGGCCAACGAGGACTTCACCGCCAGGGCCCCGGCCGAGGTGGTGGCCAAGGAGCGCGAGAAGGACACCATGCTGCGCGAAAAGGTGGCCAAGCTCGAAGAGCTCAAGGCCAGGATAGAGGGGCTGAAGGACTAGCCCTCCCGGGCTGGTTGATAAGAACTGCTGAAAAGGCCCGGCAACCCGAGTGGTTGCCGGGCCTTTTTGCTTGCCTGCGGCTTGACCATGTGTCGAGGGGTCTTTATTTATTATTGCCGCCTCTCTGGGCAACTCCTCATCTGTTCGCATTTCGAGGCCACCCTGATCCGCAGGCAGCCCATCGGCCTTTGGTGGCGAAAGTTTGCAGTCAGCGCTCAATGTAATCAAGAATATTCCGCGTTGGTATGCGCCGGGGGTTATGGATATTATATGGTGGCAGCATATGTCATGAAGGCTCAGGACGGCTTTTGTGGTGACTGTAAAAATGGAATATCTAGGGGTTATGAGCATTGGATTGAGATGCTGTGTCGAATGATGCTGGGTTGAAAATTGCGTGACAAATCAAATTGACATTTGCTTGGAATGCGCCAATACCTGCGATAGGTGCGTAAATATTGTTGCTTCTTGGAATGAGTTCTTCGGCGCTGCTTGGCCTGGATTGAGTGCGCGCGTGGCTGGCAGGAGGCCGAGCCAAGCTGTTTGTTGCGGGATGGAAGATCATGCCTTGCTTGGCGTCGTGGCATTGGCTTTCTGAGCTTGTCGATCCACGTCGATCCTTGAGGGGGATGTCTTGAAAAACATTGAACAAGCCAGTGACGCAGTTGTTGCGGAGTTGAAGTCGCATCTTGCGGTTATTCATGAACTTGTGGGTAAGCTGAAATCCGCACTGAACGGAGAGAGGGCGCGCGGCCACTTTCTTGAAGCGCAAATTCAAAGGATGTCCCTGGAAGCGGGCTTCAACCAGTGGAAGGCGATCGAGAACAGGGCCGAGGTCAAGACCCTGACGGATGCGGTTGCCTGCCTCGAGGCGGAAATCTCCAGGCTGGGAGGGCTGCTCACGGATTCGGAAAACCAACTCATGGCAAGGGAGAGCGTGGACCGGATCATAAACCATGATCTGCGCAATTCGCTGATCACGTCCATTGCTGTCCCGGAGCTGTTGCTTCAGGACGAGGACCTTTCCGATCTCCAGAGGGAGGTTCTCGAGGGGATGATAGTCAATGCCAGGAGGATGTTGCAACTGGCTGACCTCAATCAGGCACTTTACAAGATGGAACGGGGCGAGTTCAAGCTCGATGAACGGCGTGTCGACGTAATGAAGGTATTGCGGGATGTTCTGGATGGAAATTCAAAAAAGATTCAAGTAAAGTCTGTCGAAATAGAAATAGTACGTGTTCATGAGGACATGTCTTCAGGTGAAGAGGTTTTTGTTGGTGGGAATGAGGTTCTGCTTTATTATGCGCTCAGCAATCTGATAATCAATGCTGTCGACGCTTCAGAGCAGGGGGGGAAGGTACTTGTCGAAATGACAAGGGGTGATGTTGTCGACATACGCATAAGCAATCACGGCGAAGTGCCAGCCTCGATCAGGGACAATTTTTTCGAAAAGTATGTTACGTCAGGAAAGAAGCATGGCACCGGCATGGGTACTTATTCAGCCATGCTGATCGTAAAGGCGCACGGGGGAGACATCCTGCTGGATTGCTCCATGCCGGGGCGCACGGCTGTCAGCGTGCGCCTGCCGTCGTGCCAATAGCCGAGGCTTGGAACGGGGGCCGCCCGTAACTGCTCCGATGCCCGTCAGGATGACGTGCTTCGCCCTTGCTACTTCCCTCCAGCCTTCACCAGTTCCGCGTCGATGATCGCCTTGAAGTCCGCCAGGGGGCGGCCGCCGACCACCACCCGGCCGTTGACCACGAAGCTCGGCACCGCGTCCAGCCCGGCCTTCAGCCCGCTTTGCAGTTCCTTTTCGATCTGGGCCTTGTGGGTGCCCGCGTCCAAACACTTCCAGAACGCTTCGACATCCATGCCCTTTTCGCCAGCGATCCTGCCCAGGCTTTCTCGCGTGTATTCCTCTTCCGTGGCGTAGAGCGTGCCCTGGTACTCCCGGAACTTGCCCTGGTCAGCCGCGCAGAGCGCGCCCTCGGACGCGATCTGGGCGTCCTTGTGCATGGGCAGGGGGAAGTTCTTGTACACCCAGCGCACCTTGTCGCCGTAGAGCTGCTGGGCCTCCTCCACCACCTTGTGCATGCGCCTGCACGCCGGGCAGCGGAAATCCGAGAACTCGACCACGGTCACGGCCGCGCTCTCCGGCCCGAGCACCTGGCTGCCGTCCAGGGGGACGTCCGCAGTGGCGGGCGGGACCGGGCGTTCGGGGTGGGCCTTTTGCGGCGGGGTCACGGCCGCGCAGTAGATGGGCAAAAGCCCGTTCTCGCGCGCGAGCAGCACGGCCGAAAGCACGAACGCGGCCAGCACCAGGGCGAACGCCCGCCAGAAGTCCTTGAGCTCGATGCGCATGAGCGCCATGAGCGCCACCAGGCCCGCGTTGGCCAGGCAGTAGACGCAGGCCACGTCCAGGAAGAGCATTATCCCGACCAGGGTGATCTCCACGCCGAGCGCCACCGGGATGAACCAGCCCACGAGCGCCCGCGCGTCCAGGGCGCAGAAGGCCAGCACGGCGTAGAACACCGCGCCCCAGATCCAGACCTTGACGTTCAGGAGCGTGAAGGTCTCGGTCACGCGGCAGCCGTCGGAAAAGGCCGCGCACAGGGGGCGCAGGAACTCCATGCGCTCGCCGTACCCGGACAGCAGGGAGATGACTATGCCCAGCAAGGCGAGCAGGAAAAGGGAAGTATCCTTCTTGGAGTGCGTCACGGGTGTCCTCGCAGGTGATGCTTTGCGCGCAAGACCCGGCACATACCCCATGGCCGGGCAGGGGACAAGCGTTCGCGCGCCTGGAAGCTCGCTTCCAGGCGCGCGGTACGTTCATGAGCATCGGTGATCGGCGCGGAGCCATCGCCGGGTCCAGGGGGAGGCTTCTCCTCCTGGTGTCGAGGGCGGAGCCCTCGTCTTCGCTTTCGTCCTCCTCAGCAGCCCTCGCCGCTGCCGCCGGAGCAACCGCCCATCTTGCATCCGCCGCCGCCCTTGGCGCGCAGCCTGCCGATGTCGCCGTGTTTGAACACCGCGTCCAGGCCCTGGGCGATGAAGCCGGAGATGGCCGCCACCTTGACGCCCTCCTCCTCGAGGATGGCCTGGGGCGTGTCGCCCACGCCCGAGACGAGCACGGCGCGGCAGTCCGAGAGGGTCTTGGCCAGGGCGTACCAGCGCTTGGGGCCGGTTCCGGCGGGCGGGGCCGGGCGCTCCTCAACCATCTTGTAGCCGCCCGCGCCGTCCTCGGCCCAGATCTGGAAGCTGGCGGCCTCGCCCAGGTGCATGTTCACGAGCATGCCTTCCATGGTGGCCACGGCCACGTGGGGCCTGGCCTCGTCCATCACCTCCACCATGGTGGAGCAGGCCTGCATGAGCCCGGAGAAATCGCGCGAGCAGTCCTTTTCCAGAAGGCCCACGGCGTCGGCGCGGCAGCGCTGGCAGTGGCGCATCTGGGGCAGGTAGGCCTCGGCCATGGAGCGGATGGCCTCCACCTGGGCCTTGCCGGGCTCGGGCACGGCCTCGAACTTGGTGTCCTTGTTGGGGATGAGCGCCATGCAGTTGAGCAGGTTCACGCCCATGGACTTCATCTTCCGGGCGATCTCCTCGATGTGCTGGTCGTTGATCCCGGGGATGATGATGGTGTTCACCTTGACGATGATGTCCTTCTCCTTGAGGCGGCGGATGGCCTCCTCCTGGCGCTCGAGCAGGATGCGCGCGGCGTCCGCCCCGCGGTAGAGCACCTTGCCCACGCGCGCCCAGGAGTAGATCCTGGCCGCGATCTCGGGGTCCACGGCGTTCACCGTGACGGTGACGTGCGACACGCCGATCTCGGCCAGTTCGTCGACGTGCTCGGGCAGCTCGAGGCCGTTGGAGGACAGGCAGAGGATCATCTCCGGCCATCTGGCGCGGATGCGGCGCATGGTCTCCAGGGTTTCCTTGGCGTTGGCCATGGGGTCGCCGGGTCCGGCGATGCCCACCACGGTGATGCGCGGCTCGGCCCTCAGCACCTCTTCCATGTACTTCACGGCCTGGGGCGGTGAGAGCACCGAGGAGGTCACGCCCGGGCGGGACTCGTTCACGCAGTCGTACTTGCGGTTGCAGTAGTTGCACTGGATGTTGCAGCGGGGAGCCACCGGCAGGTGGATGCGGGCGCAGCTGCCCTTGGCGTCCTTGTTGAAACAGGGGTGCTTTGAGAGGTCCATCGCCATATTGGGCTCCTTGTCGCCGTCTCGGGCCGTGGGCCCTGCCCGGGGAAAATGCGTTATGTTCACCTGCCGCGCGGTGCGCGGATCAAATGTAGCCGTAGCCGATGTCGGAATCGGTCTGCTTCTTCTCGATCATGGCGTTGACGACCCGGTCCAGGAGCTCGAGCGCCCCCTGGTAGCAGAGGTGGCGCAGCCGGTGGCCGCCGAAGCGGTCGTGGATGGGGAAGCCCACGCGGATCAGCGGCACGTCGAGCTCCCTGGCCAGGCGGTAGCCCTTGGAGTGGCCCAGGAAGAGGTCCGGGGCGAGCTCCCGGGCGCGGTCCGCGATGTCGTAGAAGTCCACGCCCTCGGCCACCTCGGGCATTTCGGGCACGAGGCCTTCGCAGGCGGCGTGCACGGCCGCCTTGAGCCTGCCGGACTTGCCGCCCCCGGCCACCAGCACGGGGATCACGCCGATTTCGGCCATGAACGAGGTGAGCCCCACGATGAGGTCCTCCTCGCCGTAGATCACGCAGCGCTTGCCGGCCACGTACTTGTGGCCGTCCACGAAGGCGTCCAGGAGCCTGCCGCGCTCGAGCGCGTGGCGGCGCGGGGTGGGGCGGCAGGAGACGGCCTCGAGGGCCTTGAAGAACTCATCCGATTCGCGAAGCCCCATGGGCAGGCCCAAACGGTGAAGCGGCACGCCGAAGCGCGAATGCAGAAGCCCGCCCGCTGTGCCCGCTTCGGCCGGGTCCGTGAGGGTGCGTCCGAACTCGAAGGAGGCCGGAGCCCCGCCCATGGCCCTGAGCGCGGCCACGGGCGTGCCGCCGGAGGTGATCTTCTCGTAGTCCTCCACGGCCGGGCCGTCCAAGGTCTCGGAGTAGTCGGGCAAGAGCGTCACGGGCAGGCCGAAGGCGGCGAAGACGTCCTTCAAGTGCCGTAGGTCCTCGCAGGAGACGAACCCCGGGAAGCAGTTCACGGCGTCGGTCGTGAGCCCCGGCTTGGCCATCTGGTCGGCCACGGCGCGCACGGCGGCGGTGAAGCCCTCCATGTGCGTGCCGGAGTAGCTGGGCGTGGAGACGTTGACCACCGGGGCGAGGGCTAGGTCGGCGAATTCGCGCTTGAACTGCTTGAGGATGCCGGGCACGTCGTCGCCGATGGTCTCGGTCAGGCAGGTGGTGGCCACGCCGATGAGCCCGGCCCCGTACTTGTCCATGACCGTGAGCAGGCCCTTCTTCAGGTTCGCCGCGCCGCCGTGGATGGCCTGCTTCTCGCCGAGCGAGCTGGAGGCGATGTCCATGGGTTCGCGGAAGTGGCTGATGATGTAGCGGCGCATGTAGGTGGCGCAGCCCTGCGAGCCGTGCAGGAAGGGCACGCCGCCCTCGATGCCCTTGAACACCAGGGTCGCGCCGAGCGGCTTGCAGAGCTTGCAGGCATTGGTGGTCGAGACGAAGGGCTCGGCCGCTGCCTTGATGGAGGTGATCTTCTTGGGGGAGGAGCTCACAGGGCACACTCCTTGGGCAGGTCCTGCCCGCTCGTTGCCAGCACCTTGCCCGCGCGGCGCGGGACGAAGCGCCACACCGGGCTCATGACCGTGCGGTGGACCTCGAGCGCGAAGTTGTACATGCCGACGAAGCCTTCCAGGGCCTCCTTGCGCTCGTGGTTGTGGTCGCAGAAGCCCACGCCCAGCTTGTAGGCGATGGGGCGCTCCTTCACGCCGCCCACGAAGATGTCCACGTCGCGCTCCTTGAGGAAGGCCGAGAGCTCCAGGGGGTTGGCGTCGTCCACGATGATGGTCCCTGGGTCGCAGACCGAGGCCAGCTCCTCGTAGTCCTCCTTGGTGCCGGTCTGGGAGCCCGCGATGACCACGGACATGCCCAGGTGGCGGAAGGCCTTGATCAGCGAGAAGGCCTTGAAGGCTCCGCCCACGTAGATGGCGGCCTTCTTGCCCTCCAGGTCCTTCCTGAAGCCCGTGAGCTGGGGCAGCAGCACGGCCAGTTCCTCCTTCACCAGGGCCTGGGTGCGCGGGAGCATGTCCGGGTCCTTCTCCTTGAAGAAGCGGGCCACGGTGTAGAGGGCCTCGGCCATGTCCTCGATGCCGAAGTAGGAGACCTTGACGAAGGGGGTGCCGTATTTTTCCCGCATCATCTTGGCCAGGTCCATGGTGGAGCCGGAGCACTGCACCACGTTCAGGGCCGCGCCGTGCGACCGGGCGATGTCGGCCACGCGGCCGTCGCCGGTGATGTTGGCCACCACCTGGATGCCCATGCGCTCGAAGTATTCGCGGATGATCCAGATCTCGCCCGCCAGGTTGAAGTCGCCCAGGATGTTGATGGACAGGGGCGAGACGTCCTGGGTGTCCCCCGTGCCCACCAGGGTGAACATGGCCTTGCACGCGGCCAGGTAGCCCTCGCGCTTGTTGCCCTTGAAGCCCTCGGACTGCACGGGGATCACCGGGATGCCCTTGGCGGCCGCCACGCGCTTGCACACGGCCTGGAGGTCGTCGCCGATGAGCCCCACGATGCAGGTGGAGTAGACGAAGGCCGCCTTGGGGGAATGGCGGTCGATGAGCTCCATGAGCGCGGCCTCGAGCTTCTTCTCGCCGCCGAAGATCACGTCCTTTTCCTGGAGGTCCGTGGAGAAGGACAGGCGGTGCAGCTCGGGCCCGGAGGAGAGAGCGCCCCGGATGTCCCAGGTGTAGGCCGCGCAGCCGATGGGGCCGTGCACCAGGTGCAGGGCGTCGGCGATGGGGTAGAGCACCACGCGCGAGCCGCAGAACACGCAGGCGCGCTGGCTCACGGCCCCGGCCAGGGAGTCGCGGTTGCAGGCCAGCTTGAAGGGCCCTTCGCCCTTGACGTGGATCTGGTCCTTGCGTTCCTCGAAGATTGTGCCGGACACGGTGCGCCTCGATGGTTTCGTGCTGGTTAGCGTGTCAGGGTGGACAGGCACAGGAGGTAGAATCCGGCCTGGGAGAGGAGGCTTGCGGCCAGGGCTGCGCCCATTTCCACGGAGCTGCGGGTGGCGGTGACATTCATCTCGGCCTCCTTGGGTTTGTTGTCGGTGTGCGTCTTGGCGGATCGCCCGTCGGGGCAGGTTCCGGAACGGGAGTATCAATTCCCGTGCCAGCAGAGATGGTCAGACAATTCAGCTGGTTGTGTGATCCTGGCGGATGAGGAGAGTGGGTGCGGAGACAAAAACGCAAGGAGATTCGACAAAATTGTTAGAATTGCGTGCGCGGCCGGACGGCATGGCGGTGGAAGCGGCCGGGCAGCGATCCGGCGAAAGGAACGCAAGCGTGGCGTGGCGGCAGCGAGGCTGGCGCGGCGGCGGAAAGCGGAAGAGGGGCGGGGGCTGCCGGGCTATCCGGCGTTCTCGAGCACGTCCTCGAGCATCTCGAAGGCCGAGCCGTAGTGGGCGCGGCGCGTGGGGTAGTCCAGAAGCTCCACCATGTGCCCGGCGTCCATCACGGCCAGAGACCCGGCGAAGGCCTCCACGTCGTCGGGGTCGTGGCTGATGAGCACGGCCGGGATCTCCGTGCGCGTGAGCGTCTCAAGGAGGTCGGCGCGCACGCGCCGCCGCAGGAGCGGGTCCAGCGCCGAGAGGGGTTCGTCCAGGAAAAGCGCCTCGGGCTTCATGGCCAGGGCCCTGGCCAGGGCCGCGCGCTGGCGCTGCCCGCCAGAGATGCGCCCGGGCAGGCTGTCGGCCACGTGGGCGATCTCGAAGCGCTCCAGGAGCTCGTCCACCTCCCGGGCCTGGCTCCGGCACAGGGCCTTCCAGGGCGAGCCCAGGCCGAAGGCCACGTTTTGGCGCACGCTCATGTGCGGAAACAGCGCGTAGTCCTGGAAGACGTAGCCCACGCGGCGCTTTTTCGCCGGAAGGTCCACGCCCTTGTCCGAGTCGTAGAGGGTGCGGCCGTTCACCTCGATCAGCCCCGAGCGCGGGGCGATCAGCCCGGCCATCATCTTGAGCGTGAGCGACTTGCCCGACCCCGAGGCCCCGAAGACCACCAGCACGCGCGAGTCGGTCTCGAAGTTGACCTTCAGGCTGAACACGCCGCCGGGCTTGGGGAATTCCCGCTCGATGCGCACGCGGAACACTAGCGCCTCCCCGTCCGGTTGAGGAGCCAGTCGGAGCCTATGAGCACCGCCATGCAGATGGCCGAGGTGATGGCCGCCAGCAGGGCGGCCTCGGCGTCCTTTCCGGCCGAGAACGAGTCGTAGATGGCCAGGGCCAGGGTCTGGGTCTTGCCCGGGATGTTGCCCGCGATCATGAGCGTGGCCCCGAACTCGCCCATGCCCCTGGCGAAGGCCAGCATGGTCCCGGCGATGATGCCGTTTTTGGCCTGGGGCAGGCTGACCAGGAAGAAGACCGCGAACTCGCCCGCGCCAAGGCTCCTGGCCGCGTTCTCCAGGTCCGGGTCCACGCTCTCGAAGGCCGCGCGAGCGGACTTGTAGATCAGCGGGAAGACCACCACCGTGGAGGCCAGCACCGCGCCCTGCCAGGAGAACACCAGGTTCACGCCCATCTCGGCCAGCCACTGGCCGAACACGCCGCGCCTGCCCACCAGCACCAGGAGGAAGAACCCCAGCACCGTGGGCGGCAGCACGATGGGCAGGGTGCAGAGGGCGTCCAGCACGCGCCTGCCCGGAAAGTCCCGGCGGGACATGATCCGGGCCAGCGCGACGCTGAAGAGGAACGAGGAGATGGTGGCCAGGGACGCCACCCTCAGGGTGATCAGGATGGCGTCCCGGGTATAGTCGTCGATCATGTCGTGGCTGTCGCGGTCCTACGGCTTGGCGAACCCGTACTTGGCCAGCACGGCCTGGGCTTCGGGGGTGTTCAGGAAATCCATGTACTTCTTGGCCTCGGCCTTCCTGGCGGAGGCGGACAGGGCGGCGATGGGGTAGGTGATGGGGGAGTGCCCGGCCATCTCGCCCACGATCTTCACCTTGTCCTTGGCCACCAGGGCGTCGGTCCGGTAGACGAACCCGGCCTGCACCTCGCCCCGGCTCACGTAGTCGAGCACCTGGCGCACGCTCGAGGCAAGCACGTACTTGCCCTTGAGCTTGTCGTAAAGCCCGGCCTCGGTCAGGGACTGGCGGGTGTAGCGCCCGGCGGGCACGGAATCGGGGTTGCCCACGGCGATGCGCTCCACGCCCTGCTTCTCGAGGTCGGCGGCCTTTTCCAGGCCGAGCTTGGAGTCGGAGGGCACGATCATCACCAGGGAGTTGGCCACGAAGTCGCGGCGGGTGGCCACGTCGATGAGCTTCTTCTCCACGGCCTGGTCCATGGTCTCCTGGTCGGCGGAGACGAACACGTCCACGGGCGCGCCCTCGGCCATCTGCTTGAGCAGCGCGCCGGACGCGGCGAAGTTGTTGAGCACTTTGACGCCCGGGTTGGCCTTCTCGAACATGGGCTTGAGGTCCTGGAAGGCGTTGGTCAGGCTGGCCGCCGCGGAGACGGTCAGGTCGGCCGCCGCCGCGGGCAGCGCGCAGGCCAGGGTGAGGGCGATGGCCAGGGCCGTCTTTCTCGTGAGCGTGAACATCTTCATGGCCTTCGGGTCTCCTTCATGGTTGCGCCCGCCGGGACCGGGAGCGGTCCCGGCGGAGTTCGTGGGATCGGCCGGGCCCCCGCCGGTCAGGCGGCGGGGCTTGGCTCGTGGAAGCGCTCGTCCGCCTTGCAGTCGCGCGCGTTCTGGGCCACCCCGTCGAACCAGCCGATCTTCTCCGCGCTCCAGGCGTCGAAGCCAGGCACGTAGGGCTTGATGTCCAGCACTGGCTCGCAGCAGATACGCATTTCAACACGCCCTCAACACCCGGCATACAAAAATGTACATGAGCGCGGCTCCGGCCACCAGGGCCATGGCCCAGGGGTGCTGCACGGACATGGGCACACCGATGGCCGCCGAGGCCAGGGGCAGCGCGTAGCCGAAGAATTCCCCCATGCGCAGCCTGCCCTGCCGGCGGCCGCAGTCCGGCCCCGTGCCGGATTCGGGGACTGGCGGCGCGCCTCCGAGGAAGACCTCCACGATGAAGAGAAGCACAAAGCATGCCGCGAGGATGATGAGCAGTTCCATGAACGCCTCCCGGCGGGAACGGTCCCGCCATTGGAGTGCGTAGTAGCCCGCCGGGGCGCGGGGGCCAACCTTGCCACGTTTCCGGGATGATTCGTGACTTTATGACAAGGCCCGGTTTCGGTGTTACGGATTCGGCAATACTCAAGGAGCCCGGCATGATGCAGGACAATATGTTGGAATTCCTCAAGGGCCTCGGCAAGGAGGACCTGAGCTTCATCCTGGACAAGGCCGGCGGCCTAGGCGGAAAATCGCGGCGCTGCCGTTTCGGCGGCGAGGAGGGCGCGCGGCGCGGCAAGGCCCCGTGCCCGGCCAAGACCTTCGACGTCCCCGCCGACGTGAAGCACCTGGACCAGGTGCAGATGGGAGAGCTGACAGCCAATTTCCGCCAGTGGCTCCAGGGCGCGCCGAGCCCCTCGCGCAGGCGCTCCCGGGGCAGGATATGGCTTCTGTACCTGCTCATCCGTTACGGCGCGCTGAAGCTCGGCGAGGCCATCGCCGTGGACGACCGCTCCGATTTCGACTTCGCCCAGTCCTCGGTCACGGTGACGGGCGACCACGCCCGCCAGGTCAAGCTGCCCAAGGACATCTCGCGCGAGATAGCCCAGCTTCTGGACCACCCCATGAACGCCTCCCTGCGCGGGGAGGTGCTCAAGCTGGACCAGGGCTTCGTGCGCCGCAAGTTCTACGAGCGCGCCGACGCGTGCGGCATTCCCAGGGAGCTGGCCAACCCCACGGTGATCCGGCATTCGCGCGCGGTGGAGCTCCTGCGCGAGGGCCTGCCGCTCAAGGTCGTGCAGTCCGTGCTCGGCCACCAGAGCGCGAACCTCACGGCGCAGTACATCAACTTCTCCGAGGACGACATCAAGCGCATCGTCAACTTCTACATCCTCAAGGAGTCGAGCATGAAGACAAGCGCGCGCAACTCGTTCACCGGCAAGGTCACGGCCATCCGCGAGGGCAACATCCTCTCCGAGGTGGAGGTGACCACGCCCGGCGGGCTGAAGGTCGTGTCCGTCATCACCCAGGACAGCATGAAGAACCTGGGCATCGGGACGGGCTCGCTGGTCACGGCCACCGTGAAGGCCCCGTGGGTGATCCTGGTCAAGGAGGAGATGCGCTTCAGGACCAGCGCCCGCAACAAGTACTGCGGCAGGATAGTGAAGGTGAACGAGGGCCAGATCTCGGCCGAGGTGGTGGTGGAGCTGCCGGACGGCACGAAGATCTGCTCGCTGGTCACGGACGAATCGGTGAAGAGCCTGGACCTCAAGGTGGGCGACGAGATTTGCGCCCTGTTCAAGGCCTTCTCGGTGATCCTGAACGTGGAGTGATCCACGGGGAGGCGGGGCGCAGCCCCGAACCCCTCCAGGGCTCCGCCCCGGACCCGGCAGGGGGATGATCCCCCTGCACCCTCAATGGCTTCGTGGCGCTCACCGGAGGCAACGAATTAGCCGGGCCGGCATGTCTCAGGCTGGCGGTGAAACCCGCGAAGCGGGAGGCCGGGCCCCGCCTCCGCCGTTTCAGCGCGCCAGCGTCTCCAGGCAGTACAGGTAGAAACCGCCCTGCACGCAAAGGCTGACCGCCAGCGCCGCGCTCATGTGATTCAGGATGCTGCCCATGTTCCCCTCCGGTTTCTTGGTGTCGCCCGTGTTCGCCGTCGCCACGCCGCCGAGATAAATGATATTGACAATCACTATCAAGTGTGGCCAGTAGGCCGAAACCACTGGCCCAACAGGGCCGCCCGGCTGGGCGCTCTGGCAACGGCCTGGACGAAACCGTGTAACCCCGGATGATTACAGGCGTGTGGTGATCGGGTGGCGCGCCGACGAAGGGGCGCGCGGCAGGGGGAAATCAGGCTCGGGTCGGGCTCAGCCTTCTTCGCCTGACCAGAGCGACACGGCGTTGCGGCCCTGGCCCTTGGCCCGGCCCAGGGCTTCCTGGGCGCGGCGCACCAGCAGCATGGGGGCTTCGGAGCGCGAGGGGGCGGCCACGGCCACGCCCACGGAGACAGTGACCACGCCGCCGTGCGGGGACTCCAGGTGGGGGATCTCCTGGGCGGAGACCTCGGTCGCGATGCGCGAGGCCACGATGAGCGCGCCCTTCACGTCCGTTCCGGGCAGGAGGGCCGCGAAGGTGTCGGCGTCCATGCGCCCGGCAACGTCCACCTCGCGGTAGAGGCAGCGCTGGATCGACCGGGCCACGCAGCGCAGGCACTCGTCGCCCTGCTGGAAGCCGTTGACGTCGTTGAAGGCGCGGAAACCGTCCACGTCGACGACCAAAAGGGCCAGGGAGGAACTTTCGCGCTGGGCCTGGGCCCAGTCGCGCGCGAGCAGCTTCTCGAAGGCCCGCCGGTTCATCACCCCGGTGAGCCCGTCCACCTGGGAGAGTTGCGCCACCTGGTCCATGGCGGCCTCCAGGTCCATCTGGACCGCGAGGGCCACCTCGGCCACGCGGCGCGAACGCTCGACCAGGGCCTCGTACTCGGCCAGGAGCTGGCCGTAGGGCAGGGCCAGCGCGCTCGATCCGTTGGCGTCCAGCACGGCGCGCGCGTTCAGGGCGACTTGCGCCTCCTTCTCGAAGAGGGGGATGGGGTGGTCCATTGTCTGGGGGCTCCTGTGGCCTGGTTCGCGCCGGCCACACTAGCTTTCGCGCGGCGGTCCGTCCAGCCTTGGATGGGCTCGGCGGCCCCGGCGCTTCTCATCCAGTGGCGGAAAGCGGAGGGCGGACTTGCCCTGTAGCTTGAAAATGATAACCACAATCAAAATCATCAAGGTCCGCGCATGATGTCTTCCAAAAGCAGCACCGAGGCACAGCCGTTGCGCAAGAACCGGTACGCGGCCTACGCCAAGATCGCCGAGACAGACCTGGAGCGGCTCGCCCGCCTCTTCGTCCGGGGGGAGACCGCCGGGCAGGCCGCGACGAGCCTTGGCGTCAACCGCAACACGGCCAACCGATATTACCAGTTCTTCCGCGAGAGCCTTACCCGGGGCTGTTGCGAAAGCCTGCGCGTGGTGCCCGAAGGGCCGCCCATCGTCGGGCTTTTCCTGGGCGCTGCGCACATCCAGCCGAGGCTCGTCCCGGACCGGCACCTGAAGGCGGCGGCCGAGGCCCTGCGGGGTGGGCAAAAGGCCCTGGAGGCCTGCTCCCTGGAGGACTGGCCCGGCTACGACGCCCTGGGCGACCCGGCCACCGGGGCCTTCATGCTCATGCCCTGCTGCCTGGTTGGGCCGGTGGGCCAGGCCAGGCTCGCCTCGCAGTGGCGCACCATCCGCGAGCGGCTCTGCCGCAGCCGGGGGATCGCGCGCGATGAGTACTGGCGGCACCTCATGGTCTGCGAACTCATCGGGATGTTCGGCCCCGCGCGCCTGGAAGAGCGCCTGCTTGCCGCGCTGACGGGCCGCCCGTGCTCATCGTGAAAACGTTCAATCAGCGTTTTGTTGACGGTAATCACACATGGTAATACAGAATAGGCAATCTACCCTTTCGGAGGACCATATGGATTCCAGAGCCAACGGCGTGCTCCTTTTTGTCGGCGGCGCGGCGCTCGGTGCGCTTGCTGTTTACGCGCTCACCCGCGCCAACCCCGGGCTCAAGCCCCTGCTGGCCGACGTCATGGCCGGCGGGCTCAGCATCAAGGACAAGATCACGGGAGTGATGGACCAGGCCAAGGAGAACCTTGAGGACCTCGTGGCCGAGGCCGAGCACGTGCGCAAGGCCCGCGAGGCCGCCGAGTCCGCCGCTCCCGCGGGGGAGAGCAAGTAATCGTGAGTTTGCGAGTCGTACATGATCTGCCTCACCGCGTGAGGCTGCGCATGCCCGCCTCCTCCCTGACGGAGGCCCACGCGCGCGCCGCCGAGCGCGCGCGTGGCGTGGAGGGCGTCCAGGCTGTGGAGGTCAACCCGAGAAGCGGCTCGGTGCTGATTCTGCACGCCCCGGGCGAGGGTGTGCGCGCCGAGGTGCTGGCCTGCTTCAACGGCTACCTGTCGGCGGGCGCGGAGTCCGTGCAGGCCGCTCCCGCCGTGGCTCCGGCCCGGCGTGCAAGAGCCCGCAAGGCCCAGGCCGCTCCCGCTCCCGAGGCCGGCGTCCTGACGCCGGAAGTCCTCGCGCCGCAGGGCGAGGGCCAGGGCCACGGAGGCGGCGACGGGCACGAGGGCCAGCCGAGCCTGCTTGGCGTGCTGGCCCCCCTGGCCTTGCGCCCGGTGCTGCCCGGCGGGTTCCGCCTGGTCCTGGCCCTGCGCGCCGCCCTGCCCAGGCTCTGGCGCGGGGTCGTGGCCCTGTGCTCGGGCAAGCTCTCGGTGGACGTGCTGGACGCGGCGGCGCTCGGCATCTGCATCCTGCGCCGCGATTTCCGCTCGCTCGGCACCATCACGCTGCTTCTGTCCCTGGGCGAGTTTTTGGAGAACTGGACCCGCAAGCGCTCCGAGGAGAGCCTGGCCGCCACCCTGGCAGCCCAGACCGTCTGGGCCTGGGTGCGCCGGGGCTCCGAGGAGGAGCAGGTGGACGCCCGGCACGTGAAGCCCGGCGACCTGGTGGTCATCCGCCAGGGCGCGGTGGCCCCGGTGGACGGCGTGGTCGAGGAGGGCGAGGCCCTGGTGAACCAGAGCGCCATGACCGGCGAGGTCAGCGGCGTGCCCAAGCGCCCGGGCTCGGCCGTGTTCGCCGGGACCGTGGTCGAGGAGGGCGAGGTGGTGGTCAAGGCCACCGGCTCCGCCGACGTCACCCGCTGGCGCCGGATGCTCGGACTCGTGGAGCAGGCCGAGCGCAGCAAGGCGGGCGTGCAGAGCCAGGCCGAGAAGCTGGCCGGGAACCTCGTGCCCTTCTCGCTGGGGCTCTCGGGCGCGGTCTACGCGGCCACGCGCGACCCGCGCCGGGCCGCCTCGGTGCTCCTGGTGGACTACTCCTGCGCCATCAAGCTGGCCACGCCCCTGGCCGTGCTCTCGGCCATGCGCCAGATGGCGTCGTCCGGGGTGGTGGTCAAGGGGGGGCTGCCGCTCGAGAACCTGGCCAAGGCCGACGTGTTCGTCTTCGACAAGACCGGCACCCTGACCATGGCCGAGCCCACGGTGCACCAGGTGATCCCCTTCGGGGGGCAGACCCGCGAGGACGTCCTGCGCCTGGCCGCCTGCCTGGAGGAGCACTTCCCCCACCCCGTGGCCCGGGCCGTGGTGCGCCAGGCCAGGGTGGAGGGCATCGTCCACGCCGAGGAGCACTCGCGCGTGGAGTACGTGGCCGCCCACGGCGTGGCCAGCTGGTACAAGGGCAAGCGCGTGCTCCTGGGCAGCCGCCACTTCGTGCACGACGACGAGGGCGTGGACATGGGCGAGGCCGTGGAGACCGCCCGGGAGCTGGCCGAAGAGGGGCACTCGCTTCTGTATCTCGCGGTCGGCGACGAGCTGGCGGGCATCATCGCCCTGGACGACCCCCTGCGCCCCGAGGCCCCCGAGGCCATAAAGGCCCTGCGCGACGCCGGGATCAAGCGCATCGTCATGCTCACCGGCGACCTGGACGGCATGGCCGCGCGCATCGCGGGGAAGCTCGGCATCACCGAATGGATCTCCCAGGTGCTGCCCGACGAGAAGCACCAGGTCATCGAGAAGCTCATGGCCGAGGGCCACACCGTGGCCATGGTGGGCGACGGGCTGAACGACGCCCCGGCCTTGGCCAAGGCCTCGGTGGGCGTGTCCATGCACCAGGGCGCGGACATCACCCGCGAGGTGGCCGACGTGGTGCTGACCACGGGCGACCTCACGGCCCTGGCGAGGGCGCGCACGCTGGCCCAGGCCTCGCTTAGGCGCATCAGGAACAACTACTGGCTCATTGTGGGCGTGAACACCGCGCTGCTGGCGGGAGGGCTCTTCGGGCGCCTCACCCCGCAGCTCTCGGCGCTCATGCACAACGGAGCGACCATCGCCGCCGCGGTCAACGCGCTGCGGCCCCTGCCTTCGGGGCGGTAGCGGCGCGGGCCGGGCGGACGGGAAGGAGCACGGACATGATCGTGAGCGAACTGCCCGGACGCATCAGGGTCCGGCTGCAAAAGGGGCTGGACGACCAGGCCCTGGAAGCCCTGCGCGCCTCGGTGGGCAAGGCCGCCAGCGGGGCCAAGGTGGAGCACAACCCCCTGAGCGGGAGCCTCCTGGTCACCTGGACGCCCGGACCCAAGCGCGACGCGGGCGTGCGACAGGCCCTGCAGGAGGTCGTGGCGGCCTCGGCCTGCCCGCCGAAGATCGGCGTGCCCGGGCTGCCGCTCCTCAAATGGCCCGCCATGAAGACCGTGAAGCAGGGCATGGCCGTGAGCCTGGGCGTGGCCCTGGCCGCCCTGGCTTTTCGCAGCGAGCGGGTGCACGCCTACGCGGGCGGGGCGTTCTCGCTGCTTTTGGCCAGGCACCTCTACGTCTACCGCAAGCGCCTCTTCAAGTAGGATTCGCCGGGCCGCCGGGCATGCCCCGGCGGCCCGGGCGCCCTCCTCCCTTCCGCGCGGCCCTGCCTCGGCCCGTGCCGTAATCGCCCGCAAATAAAGGCTGTGCTTATAGGCTGGGCCTGCTCCCTCCGGCGCAGGCCGCGCCGTTTACGTCAAGCACGGATGCGGGCTTCGCTTCTCCTGTTGATTTTCCTTGTCACGGATTGCCCGCCTTGCTAGCTCGGGAATGTCGCCTTCCAGATCCATCGCGGAGGACCCCATGCTCTCGGTCAAGAACAAGATCATCGCCGGATACGTCGTGCTCATCGCCATCCTGGTGGCCGGAAACCTCGTCTCGTCGCGCTCGTCCAGCGAGCAGATAGACGCCGTGCAGGAACTCATGGGCGAGGACATGCCCATCCTCATGTCCGCCCAGGACATCTCCCTGGCCGCGCTCGAGATGCGCAGGCACGAGAAGGACGTGCTCCTCGGCGCGGGGGACCAGGCCAAACAGCGCGACGCCCTGGACAAGATGACGTCGGCCTCGGACGCGGCGCTCTCGAAGCTCAAGGGGCTGGCGGCTCAGGTGGCCGCCGACCGCGAGCTGGGAGAATCGGACAAGCGCACGGCGGCCAGCGCCCACGAGAGCCTGGCGCGCTACGTGGCCTTCGCCGGTTCCGTGGCCAGGGAGGCGGCGGTCGCCGGGGCGGACCCGGCGAAGGCCAACGAGCGTTTGGCCTCGGGCAAGCAGGATTTCTACGAGTTCGAGAAGGCCATGGCCGCCATCCGCGACATAGCCGGGCGAATGGTGGCGACCAGGGCCAAGGAGATGGCCGAGATGTCCGCCACCGTGAAGAACGTGCAGATGGCCGCCCTGGCCGGGGGCGTGGCCGCCGGGATACTGAGCGCGCTGGCCGTGGTGCTGGCCGTGACCAGGCCCATGGGCAGGCTGGTGGCCTATTCCGAGGCGGTGAGCTCGGGCGACCTGGGCGCGCGCCTGGAGCGTACGGGCGCGGACGAGTTCGCCGTGCTCGGGGGCAACATCGAGAAGATGGTCGAGGCGCTCCGGGCCAAGATCGACGAGGCCGGGCGCATGACCCGCGAGGCCGGGGAGGAGGCCGCCAGGGCGCGCGCCGCCACGAAGGAGGCCCAGGAGGCCATGGCCAGGGCCGAGTCGGCCCGGGCCGAGGGCATGCGCGAGGCGGCCCGGGGCATCGAGCAGGTTGTGGCCGTGGTGGCCTCGGCCAGCCGGATGCTCCAGGAGCGCATCGGGGAGGCCAGCGAGGGCGCGCGCGACCAGTCCGGGCGCGTGCGCGAGACCCTGGAGGCCATGCGCTCCATGACCGCGACCGTGGAGGACGTGGCCGAGAGCGCGTCCCGGGCGGCCCAGTCCACGGACAAGGCCAGGCAGGAGGCCGTGTCAGGGGCCGGGATCATCTCCGAGGTGGTGGGGGCCATCGGCCGCGTGCGCACCCAGGCCCAGGCCCTCAAACAGGACATGGGCGAGCTCGGCCACCGCGCCGAGGGCATCGGCCGCGTGCTGAACGTGATCTCGGACATCGCGGACCAGACCAACCTCCTGGCCCTGAACGCGGCCATCGAGGCGGCCCGCGCGGGCGACGCCGGGCGCGGCTTCGCCGTGGTGGCCGACGAGGTGAGAAAGCTCGCGGAAAAGACCATGGACGCCACGCGCGAGGTGGGCGAGGCCATCCGGGGCATCCAGCAGGGCACGCAGCAGAACGTGGACAACGTGGACGCGGCCGTGGAGACCATCGAGAAGGCCACGGACCTGGCGGGCCGCTCCGGCGAGGCCCTGGCAGGCATCCTCGCCCAGGTGGAGCTCGCGGCGGACCAGGTCAGCGCCATCGCGTCCGCGTCCGGGCAGCAGTCCGAGGCCAGCGGGCGCATCAGCCGCCGCGTTGAGGAGGTGGACTCCATCTCCGGGGCCACGGCCCGGAACATGCGTGAATCAGCAGGCGAGGTGGAGGAGCTCTCCAGGCAGGCCAGGGTGTTGAGCGACCTGGTGCTGGCCATGGATTCGGGAGGCCGCCCCGCGCTGGGTGCGTAAAAAGCCGGAAACGTCACGGCCGCCCGGCCCCTGCAGGGCGGGCGGCCGCTTCGCGGACGAGAGCAGGCAGGAGGAGAGCTCTCGCTAGATCAAGAGGTCCTCGCACGCTTCGCCGTTTTCCAGCGCGTCGAGGATCTCGTCCACCTTCTCTTCGGAATCGACCTTCCCGTACCACCAGGCCTCGGGGTAGACGATCATCACGGGTCCGTCCTCGCACTGCTTCAGGCAGCCCGAGCCGGTGATGAGGATGTCCAGGCCCCGGTCGAGGATTTCCGTCTCCATGTATTGCAGGAGGCTGCCGCCCTGCTTGAAGCAGACGCCCTTGGGCTCGCCCTTGGCGCGGAAGCTGTTGCAGACCAGGATATGGTGCTTGGGCTTGTTGACCATCGCCGTCACTCCTTGAAGTGTGGTTCGTCTCTGCAAGAAAATCCGGCCCGGGGGAGTGCCCTCCCCCCGGCCGGAGCCCCGGGGCGCGCGGCCCCGGGCGCCGTATCCTAGTAGACCAGCTCGAATTCGATCTCGCTGGCGTCGCGGTCGCGGCGGGTCAGGATGGCGTCGAGCATCTTCTCGATCATCCTGAGCGCGCCCTTGTAGCCCACGGTGGGGAACAGGGTGTGCCCCATGCGGTCCAGGATGGGGAAACCGTGGCGGATGTGCGGGATGTCCTCGTCGCGGGCGATGTACTTGAGGTACGTGTTGCCTATGAGCAGGTCCACGGGCTCCTGCTTGATCCACTGGTGCAGGATGAACATGTCGCCCGGGCACTTCACCTTGGTCACGCCCTCGGCCGGGGTGCCCTTGATTATCTCGCGGATGGCGCGCTCGAACTTGTTGCCGGGCGTTCCGGAGACCAGGTAGGCCGGGATCATGTCCAGCTCGACGAGCAGCTTGGTCAGGCCGATGAGCTGGTCGGGGTCGCCGGCCAGGGCCACGCGCTTGCCGTGGAAGTACTGGTGGTAGTCGCTGATCACGTCCACCAGCTGGCCGCGCTCGAAGTCGATGGAGGCGGGCACGGGCTTGCCCGAGAGCTTGGACAGGGCCATGACGTAGGCGTCCGTGTCCTCGAGGCCGAAGGGCAGGCCCAGGATCTCGCAGGGCACCTTGTGCTCCGAGTCCAGGTACTTGGCGGCCTGGGCCGTGGCCCAGCGGCCGAGGCCGATGGTGCCCACGGAGTCGCCTGAGGAGATGATGTCCTCCACGCGGGCGCCGCCCGCCGGGAACATCTCGTACTTGCCGGTCAGGGGCGCGTTGAGCACGCCGGAGGTGTCCGGGAACACGATGGCCGGGACGCCCATCATCTGGGCAAGGCGCTTGATCTCGGCCATGTCCGAGGGCTCGCAAAACCCGGGGATGACGTTGACCTTGCCGTTCTTCACCCCGGTGGACTTGGCCAGGTTCTTCACCATGCCGTTGACCATGTTGGAGAAGCCCGTGACGTGCGAACCCACGTAGGAGGGGGTGTTGCAGTAGATCACGTGCTTGCCCGCGGGCACCTTGCCTTCCTGGCGGGCCTTCTCCACGATCTGGGTCATGTCGTCGCCGATGGTCTCGGAGAGGCAGGTGGTGTGCACGGCGATCAGGTCCGGCTCGTACACGGAGAAGATGTTCTGGATGGCGGTGAGCAGGTTGGCCTGCCCGCCGAACACCGAGGAGCCTTCCGTGAAGGAGCTGGTGGCGGCCGGGACGGGCTCCTTGGTGTGCCTGGTCAGCGCGGAGCGGTGGTAGGCGCAGCAGCCCTGTGAGCCGTGGGAGTGGGGCAGGCATCCGTGGATGCCGAGCGCCGCGTACATCGCGCCCACGGGCTGGCAGGTCTTGGCCGGGTTGATGGAGAGGGCCTGCCGCTCCACCGTTATTTCAGCGGGGGTGTGCCTTAAGAGTGCCATGACGTATTCCTCCTAGCCGGCCACGAAGCAGGCGGTGAGTTCGGGGTCGTTGGCGTGCCAGGGGGCCTTCACCTTCGACCAGACCTTGGAATTCACCATCCTGTCGATATCCTTGTAGTAGTTGATCGCGCCCTTGAACCCGGCGTAGGGGCCGCCGTAGTCGTAGGAGTGAAGCTGCTTGAGCGGCACGCCCATCTTCTGCACGGAGTACTTCTCCTTGATGCCGGCGCAGAAGATGTCGGGCTTGTACATCTCGATGAGCTTGTCGGCCTCGAACTGGTTGAGGTCGTCGATGATCAGGGTCTTCTTGGGCATGTCGGCGATCAGGCCTTCGTACTCCTTGAACTTCCAGCCGGACGCCTCGCGGGCCTTGATCTCGTCCTCGGTCAGGCGGGCCTTGTACTTCTCGGGGTCGGCCTCGATCTCCAGTTCCTCGATGTTGCGCGAGTCGGCGTCCACCTTGATGGTGGGGATGACGTGGCGGCCTTCGTAGTCGTCGCGGTGGGCGAACTCGTATCCGGCGGCCAGGGTGGTCATGCCGAGCTCGGTGAAGAGCTCCTGGTAGTGGTGCGCGCGCGACCCGCCCACGAAGAGCATGGCGGTCTTGCCGGCGGTGCGCGGCTTGATGTCGGCCAGGGCGGCCTCCACCTCGGGCATCTCCTCGGCGATGACCTCCTCCACGCGCTTGATGAGCTCCTCGTCGCCGAAGTGGTTGGCGATGCGGCGAAGCGACTTGGCCGTGGCGTTGGCGCCGATGAAGTTCACCTTGATCCAGGGGATGCCGTACTTGGTCTCCAGCATGTCCGCCACGTAGTTGATGGAGCGGTGGCACATGACGCAGGAGAGGTCGGCCAGCTGGGCGGCGGCGAAGTCGTTGTAGGTCGAGTTGCCGGAGAAGGTGGCGTTCAGGGTGATGCCGCACTTCTCCAGGATACGCTCGATCTCGAAGGCGTCGCCGCCGATGTTGTACTCGCCCAGCATGTTGATGGTGTACTTGCCCGAGCGCACCGGCGTGTCGGAGGTGCCCACCACCTCGGTGAAGATCTTGTTGTTGGCGATGTGGTGGCCCGCCGACTGGGACACTCCCTTGTAGCCCTCGCAGGAGAAGCCGAAGATGCTGATGCCGAGCTTGGCCTTCATCTCGCGGGCCACGGCGTGCACGTCGTCGCCGATGAGGCCCACGGGGCAGGTGGCGAAGATGGCGATGGCCTTGGGCTTGAAGATGTCGTAGGCCTCCTGGATGGCGATCTTGAGCTTCTTCTCGCCGCCGAAGATGATGTCCTCGTCCTGCATGTCCGTGGAGAACGCGTAGGGGATGAAGTTCTCGGCGCCCGGGGCCGAGGCGTCGGTCTGGTTGCGCCTGGTCAGCCAGGAGTAGAAGCCGCAGCCGATGGGTCCGTGCGTGATGTTGATGATGTCGCGCGTGGGACCCAGGATGACGCCCTTGCAGCCTGCGTAGGTGCATCCGCGCATGGTGATGATGCCGGGAACGGTGCGCACGTTGGAAAGGATCTCGCGGTCCTCCATGCCCTCCTGTTCCTTGATGTATATCTGCTGGGAGCGCTTGCGGCCGACCTTGGGCGGATACTTGGCCAGAAGCTCCTTCTTGGCCTCTTCCGGATCGACGTCCGGCATGGTCAAGGGATCTTTGATTGGGGCGTCCATGATGCTTTCCTCTCTACAAGCCGTTTATTCGATGGCGCAGGCGCCGGTTTCGCCGGTGCGGACCCTGACGGAGTCGCCGAGGGGCAGCACGAAGATCTTCCCGTCGCCGGGCTTGCCGGTCTTGTTGGCGGCGCTGATGGCCTCGACCACCGTGGCCACCTTCTCGTCGGGCACCACCACGGTGACCATGCGCTTGGCGAAGAGCTTACCCTTGCTTCCCAGGACCTCGGCGGCCTCCTGGTTGCCCGCGGCCGCCGCGGCGGCCACTTCCGCGTTGACCAGGCCCTTGCCCCGGCCCCAGGCCTCGTGGGCGAAGAAGGCGGCGATTCCGGCGTCGGTCAGGGCCTTCTTGGTCTGGTTCATCTTGTTCATGCGAACGACGGCGATGACTTCCTTCATGGCCTGGCCTCCCCGATGGAGGAGAGGTCGGTCTCCTTCACGCCGGAGCTGATGGTGTACATCTCCTCGACGGGGGAGACGAAGATCTTGCCGTCGCCGAAGTTGCCCTTGCCGCCGGTGCGCGCGGCGTCCACGATGGTCTTGACCACGAACTCCTTGTCCTTCTCGGACACGACGGTCATGATCTGGACCTTGGGGATCTCGTCGTAGGTCACTTCGCCGATTTTGATGCCGCGCTGCTTGCCGCGCCCGGCCACCGCGAGCTTGGTCGCGGCGGGGAAGCCCGCTTCCATGAGGGCGGCCATCACGTCGTCGGCCTTCTCGGGGCGGACGATGGAACGGATCATGATGAGGGACATGCGTGTATCTCCTGGATTCTCTTGTTGTTGCGCGAAGGCCTAGTTGGCGATGCCGTACTTCACGAGCAGGGCTTCCAGCTCGTCGATGGGCAGCGGCGTGGGGATGACGAACTTCTGGTTCTCCTGGATCTTGGAGGCCAGGGTCAGGTACTCGTTGGCCTGCGGGTGCTCGGGAGAGAAGTCGATGACGGTCTTGCGGTTGAGCTCGGCGCGCTGCACCTGGTTCTCGCGGGGCACGAAGTGGATCATCTGGGTGCCAAGGCGCTCGGCCAGGGCGTTGATCAGGTCCTCCTCGCGGTCGACCTTGCGGGAGTTGCAGATCAGTCCGCCCAGGCGCACGCCGCCGCCCTCGGCGAACTTGACGATGCCCTTGCAGATGTTGTTGGCCGCGTACATGGCCATCATCTCGCCGGACACGACGATGTAGATCTCCTGGGCCTTGCCTTCGCGGATGGGCATGGCGAAGCCGCCGCAGACCACGTCGCCCAGGACGTCGTAGAAGACGTAGTCCAGGTTCTTGTCGTCCTTGTAGGCGCCAAGCTGCTCGAGCAGGTTGATGGAGGTGATGATGCCGCGTCCGGCGCAGCCCACGCCGGGCTCGGGGCCGCCGGATTCGGTGCACATGGTGCCCTTGAAGCCGGGCTTCAGGATGTCCTCGAGTTCGACGTCCTCGCCTTCCTCGCGCAGGGTGTCGAGCACGGTCTTCTGCTGCAGGCCGCCCAGGAGCAGGCGGGTGGAGTCGGCCTTGGGGTCGCAGCCCACGACCATGACCTTCTTGCCCAGGGTGGCGAGTCCGGCCACGGTGTTCTGGGTGGTGGTGGACTTGCCGATGCCGCCCTTGCCGTAAATAGCGATCTTTCTCATTGTCATGCCTCCGAACGGGGATTGGGTTCGCGTTATGTACGGAGGTCAAGGCAAGGGGCGTGCCAGAATGAGCTAAATTTACCAAAAATGGCAAAAATCGTGATTTTGCGCGGACTGGCGGGGGGCGCCCGGGACGCCGGGGGCAGGTGTCCGGCTTCGTGACGACACAGATGCTACACGATTGGCTACAAAAATGTTTCCCTTTTTGTAAGCCCATTTGCCGCGCGAGTGCTGCATCCGTGAAGGCCCGCGCCGGGGCCTGTCGACAATCACGGGCAAAGGGGATACAGCGCGGCCTTCGGGCCGTAAGCCAACGCTCAGGCCCCTCGCGGACGCTCCAGGCGCCCGGCTCGGCCGGCCCCGCCTGACCTCAGGGGATGTCCTAATCCTAAAGAAAGCGGGAGAGAGCCTATCATGATGGTCCTGTATTTTCTCCTCTACGCGCTGGCGGGCGCGGCCGCCGGAATCCTGGCCGGGCTTCTGGGCGTGGGCGGCGGCATCGTCATCGTGCCGGTGCTGACTGTCCTCTTCGCGTGGCAGGGGCTGCCCCCGGAGTACATGATGCAGATGGCCCTGGGCACGTCCCTGGCCTCGATCATGTTCACCTCCGTCTCCAGCATGCGCGCCCACCACAAGCACGGGGCCGTGCGCTGGAACATCGTCTGGCTGATCACCCCGGGCATCGTGCTGGGCACCCTGGCCGGGTCCAAGCTGGCGGCCTGGCTCTCCTCGGGCTTCCTCAAGGGCTTCTTCGTCTGCTTCCTCTACTACGTGGCCCTGCAGATGTTCCTGAACTTCAAGCCCAAACCCACCCGCGAGATTCCGGGCATCGGGCCCATGACCGGCGTGGGCGGCTTCATCGGCGTCATCTCCGCTCTGGTGGGCATCGGCGGCGGCACGCTCACCGTGCCCTTCATGACTTTCTGCAACGTGCCCATGCACCAGGCCGTGGGCACGGGCGCGGCCATCGGCTTCCCCATTGCCGTGGCCGGGACCGTGGGCTACATCTTCGGTGGCATGGGCAAGGCCGGGCTGCCGGACATGACCCTGGGCTTCATCTACCTGCCCGCCATGGTCGGGCTGGTGATCTGCAGCATGCTCACCGCGCCCACCGGGGCCAAGATCGCGCACAAGCTTCCCGTGCCCATGCTCAAGAAGGTCTTCGCGGGCTTTCTGCTGATAATGGCCACGAGAATGCTTTTCCAGATTCTGTAATCCTGTTAGGCTTCGGGGAAGAAAGCTGGAGTTGTACATGAAGCCTTCTTCCCCGAATCTTCCCTCCGACTTCTCCTGCGAGTGCGCCCTGCGCCTGTTCGAGGCCCTCATGGACCTCTGCGGCGAGGGCGTGGCCGTGGTCTCCCCCCGCGGCGAGATAGAGCGCGTGAACAAGGCCTTCACGGCCATCACGGGCTACGAGCCCGCCGAGGCCCTGGGCGCCAACCCGCGCATCCTCAAGTCCGACCGCCACGATAGGGCCTTCTACGAGGCCATGTGGGCCTCGATACTCGAAACCGGCGGCTGGGAAGGCGAGATCTGGAACCGCCGCAAGTCCGGCGAGGCCTACCCGGAGCGGCTTCGCATCCGCGCCGTGCGCGACGCCTCCGGGGCCGTGGCGCGCTACGTCTCGGTCTTCAGGGACCTAAGCGACGTGGAGCGCCTGAAGCAGTCGATCCTGGACGACGCCTACCAGGACGCCCTGACCGGCCTGCCCAACCGCCACCTCTTCCAGGACCGCCTAGGCGTGGCCCTCAGGCGCGTGCGCCAGGAGGGCGGGATACTGGGCGTGGTCTGCCTGGACCTAGACCGCTTCAAGTCCGTCAACGACAGCCTGGGCCACGTGGCGGGCGACATCGCCCTCACCGAGGTGGCAGCGCGCCTGGCCAGGCTCCTGCGCCAGGGCGACACGCTCTCGCGCTTCGACGGCGACTCCTTCTTCATGATGCTCACCGGGTTGCGCGACCCCGAGGACGCGGCCCACGTGGCCGGGCGCGTGCTGGCCTGCCTCGCGGAGCCCTTGGAGATACAGGGCCGCGAGGTGCACATCGGCGCGAGCCTGGGCATCACCATCGCCCCTGCCGACGGCGGGGAGCCCGCCGACCTGATGCGCAACGCCGAGATGGCCATGTACCGCTCCAAGGAGGCCGGGCGAAACAACTTCAGCTTCTTCACCGAGGAGCTCGGCAGCCGCGTGCTCAAGGGCCTGCAGATGGAGAACGACCTGCGCAAGGCCTTGTCGCGCGGGGAGTTCCTGCTGCACTACCAGCCGCGCGTGGACGTGCTCTCGGGCAAGGTGGCGGGCATGGAGGCCCTGGTGCGCTGGGCGGGCGCGGACGGGCGTCTGGTGCCCCCGGCGGAGTTCATCCCCCTGGCCGAGGAGGCCGGGCTCATCTCGCGCCTGGGCTCCTGGGTGATCGAGGAGGCCTGCCGCCAGACCAGGCAGTGGGCCGACGAGGGCCTGGAGGGGCTCAGGGTCTCCGTGAACTTCTCCCCCAGGCAGTTCGAGCACCCGGGCCTGGCGGATCACGTGGCCGGGATCCTTACGCGCACGGGCCTGGCCCCGGAGTTCTTCGAGGTGGAAGTCACCGAGAGCGTGTTCATCAAGGGCTTCGAGCTGGCCCGCGAGGCCCTGCTCAAGCTCACGGCGCTCGGCGTGAGCGTGGCCCTGGACGACTTCGGCACGGGCTACTCCTCGCTGGCGTACCTGAAGCGCCTGCCCATCTCCACGCTCAAGATCGACAAGTCCTTCGTGGCGGGCCTGCCCCAGGACAAGGATGACGCGGCCATCGTCACCTCCATCGTGTCCATCGCCAACACCCTCTCGCTGGAGGTGGTGGCCGAGGGCGTTGAGACCGAGGCCCAGCTGGAGTTCCTGCGCTCGCTGGGCTGCTGCGGCGGCTTCCAGGGCTACCTCTTCTCGAGGCCCGTGCCCGCGCACGAGTTCGCCGCGCTGGTGGCGCGCGGCGGCGTGGCCAAGGCCAGGGCCTGCCGCCCGTGAGGATCATCGACTCCACCCTGCGCGAGGGCGAGCAGTGCTTCGGCGTGTACCTCTCCCCGGAGGCCAGGCGCGACGTGCTCGCGCGCCTGGTGCGCCTGGGCGTGGACGAGGCCGAGCTCGGCGTGGCCGGGCGCGACGCCTCCCTGGCCGCGCTGGTGGCGCACGCCCGGGAACTTGCCGGGGACGGGCCCACGCGCTTCTCGGTCTGGGCCGCCTGCCGCGAAGACACCATCCGCGCCGGGGCGGCCCTCGGCGCGCACTGGCTGCACATCGGCCTGCCCGCGTCCGGGGCGCACATGCGAAAGCGCCTCGGGCTCTCCCCGGACGAAACCCTCGACCACCTGCGCCGCCACGTGGAGCTGGCCCTCCGGGCCGGGGCCGGGCTGGTGTCGCTTGGCCTGGAGGACGCCTCGCGCGCGGACCCGGACTTCCTTCTGCGCGCGGCCCTGGCTGCCCAGTCCGCCGGGGCCTCGCGGGTGCGCCTGTCCGACACGGTGGGGCTGTGGAACCCTTCGGGAGTGGCCGGGCTCGTCTCGCGGCTGAAATCCGCCCTGGACATCGCCGTGGGCGTGCACTGCCACAACGATTTCGGCATGGCCACGGCCAACGCCCTCTCCGGGCTCATGGCCGGGGCCGACTACGCCGACGCCTCGGTGCTGGGGCTCGGCGAGCGCGCCGGGCTCTCGGCCCTGGAGGAGCTCGCGGCCTACCTGCATTTCCGCCTGGGCGCGCCCTACCGCGTGGAGGAGCTCCCCGGGCTGTGCCGCGCCGTGGCCTCCGCCGCCGGGATGGACATCCCGCCGCGCAAGCCCGTGGCCGGTTCCGGCCAGTTCGCCTGCGAGACGGGCCTGCACGTGCACGGCCTGGCCCGCGATCCCTCCCTGTTCGAGCCTTACGACCCGGCCAGCCTGGGCTTCACGCGCGTCACGGCCCTGGGCGGGAAGAGCGGGCGCGCCGCCGTGGCCGCAAAGCTCGCGCAGATGGGCCAGGACCCGGCCTCGCGCGACCTGGAGGCCCTCACCAGGAAGGTGAGGCAGCGCTCCGAGGCGCTGGGCAGGCCGCTCACCGACGAGGAGGCGGGGGAGCTGCTGGCTGGGGCGTGACCCGCCGTGATCCTCCCCGGAACGGCCGTCCCGCAATCCGGACTTGTCCGTTTTTCCGGACGGGGCGGCGGCCAGCCTCCCCTTGACCCGCCCCGGACGCCTTGCTAGCTAAAAGGCGTCTAACCGCTCGATTTGCCAGCCTGCCCGCGTTTTTCTTCCTCCCGGCATCTTTTTTTGCGCGCTCTGGCCTGGAAGCTGGTTTTGTCCGGAAAATCAGGCTATCTTATGCACACGAAGCAACTCATCTGCTTGGAATTGATGATGATCAACGTTTTTCGCTTTCTGGCACGGTCCTTGTTAGGGTCCTCGATCCAGCCTTGCCGGGGTTTTGCCCCGGCCGGGCGCGAACTTCCGTGTGAACGCTCATGACAACCCCCGCCATGCCGGAGGCCGCAAACCCCTCCGGAACACCATACCTATACCGACAAGACCCGGCAGGGGCCGCCTCCGCGCGCACCCGCCGGCAGCACGTTTCCCTGGCCGCCACCCGGCCGCATCCCAGGTTCACCCTCTCGTCCGGCGGCATCCTTCCCTTCCCGCCGGCGCGTTCCACCACCCCCTATTCTCCAGGAGACACGCATGGCTAAGAATCTCTACATCATCGCCACCGAAGCCCGCAGCGGCAAATCCGCCATCTGCCTCGGCGTGATGCAGCTTCTGCTCAAGGACTTCCAGCGCGTCGCCTTCTTCAGGCCGATCATCTCCGGTTCCGCCCAGGGCAAGAAGGACCACGACATCAACCTGATCCTCTCGCAGTTCTACCTGAACATGCGCTACGAGGACACCTTCGTCTACACCCTGGACCAGGCCCGGGACATGATCAACCAGGGCAAGCACACGGTGATGCTCGAGAACATCCTGGCCAAGTTCAAGGAACTGGAGTCGCGCTACGACTTCGTGCTCTGCGAGGGCACCGACTTCGTGGGCACGGACTCGGCCTTCGAGTTCGACATCAACGCCGAGATCGCGGCCAACCTGGGCTGCCCGGTGATCCTGGTGGCCAACGGCCACGACAAGCCCGCGGACAAGCTGGTGGCCGCCACCCAGATCGCCATCGACACCTTCCAGGAAAAGAACCTGGACATCTTCGCCACCATCGTGAACCGCGTGGGCCCGGGCATCGAGCAGAGGGTGCTCGACGGGCTGACCTGCAAGTACATCGGCGGCCAGGACTGCCTGACCTACGCCATCCCCGAGGAAGCCACCCTTGGCAAGCCCACCGTGGGCGACGTGTCCAAGTGGCTGGGCGCGCAGGTGCTCTACGGAGCGGACCTCATGGACACCCCCATCGACGACTACATCGTGGCGGCCATGCAGGTGGGCAACTTCCTGGACTACATCAAGAAGGGCGCGCTGGTGATCACCCCCGGCGACCGCGCCGACGTGGTGCTCGGCTGCTACGCCTCGCGGCTCTCCAGCGCCTACCAGGACGTGGCGGGCATCGTGCTCACCGGCGGGCTCGAACCCCACGTGAACATCAAGAAGCTCATCGAGGGCTGGACCGGCGTGCCCCTGCCGGTGCTCCTGGCCGAGGGCCACACCTACAAGGTGGCGCGCATCCTCATGGACCTGTACGGGCGCATCGAGGCCGACGACCAGAAGAAGATCGCCACGGCCCTGGGCACCTTCGAGGCCCACGTGAAGGGCGACGACTTCCGCGCCCGCCTGGAGGCCAAGCGCTCCTCCAAGATCACGCCCAAGATGTTCGAGTACAGCCTCATCGACAAGGCCAAGCACCAGAAGCAGCACATCGTCCTGCCCGAGGGCACCAGCGGCCGCATCCTGCGCGCCGCCGACATCCTGCTGCGGCGCGGCGTGGCCGACCTCTCCATCCTGGGCAAGGAGGACGAGGTCGGGACGCTCATCAGCCAGCTGGGCCTGGACCTCTCGGGCGCGAAGATCATCGACCCTGCCAAGGCTCCCCACTACGAGGAGTACTGGAAGACCTACTACGAGATGCGCAAGGCCAAGGGCGTCACCGAGGAGATGGCCCGCGACCAGATGCTCTCGCCCACCTACTTCGGCACGATGATGGTGCAGATGGGCCACGCCAGCGGCATGGTCTCCGGCTCCATCACCACCACCCAGGAGACGATCCGCCCGGCCCTGCAGATCATCAAGACCAAGCCCGGCATGTCCATCGTCAGCTCGGTGTTCCTCATGTGCCTCTCCGACCGCGTGCTGGTCTTCGGCGACTGCGCCGTGAACCCCAACCCCAACGCCCAGCAGCTGGCGGAAATCGCCATCCAGTCCGCGCACACGGCCATGGCCTTCGGCGTGGAGCCGCGCATCGCCATGCTCTCCTACTCCACGGGAGCCTCGGGCTCGGGCGCGGAGGTGGACAAGGTCCGCGAGGCCACCAAGATCGCCAAGGAGATGCACCCCGAGTTCAAGCTCGAGGGCCCGCTCCAGTACGACGCGGCCATCGACCCCGAGGTGGCGGCGCTCAAGATGCCCGGCTCGGAAGTGGCGGGCAAGGCCACCGTGTTCATCTTCCCGGACCTGAACACCGGCAACAACACCTACAAGGCCGTTCAGCGCGCCGCCCAGGCCGTGGCCATCGGCCCGGTGCTTCAGGGCCTGAACAAGCCCGTGAACGACCTCTCCCGCGGCTGCACCGTGGAAGACATCGTCAATACCGTCGCAATCACCGCCATCCAGGCGCAACACTAATATAGCGTAAGGAGACGTCCCCCAATGAAGGTACTCGTTCTCAACTGCGGCAGCTCGTCGCTGAAATACCAGCTCATCGACATGGACTCCGACGCGGTGCTCTGCTCCGGCCTGGCCGAGCGCATCGGCGAGTCCATGGGCAAGATCACCCACAAGACCTACCCCGGCGCGGGCAACCAGCAGGTCATCACCGTGGAGGAGCCCTTCGCGGACCACACCGTGGCCCTGGGCCGCTGCGCCGGGCTGATCACCGGCGGCGAGGCCCCCGTGGCCGCCCCGGCCGAGATCGGCGCCATCGGCCACCGCGTGGTGCACGGCGGCGAGGCCTTCCGCCAGCCCACGGTCATCACCAAGGACGTGGTGGAGACCATCAAGAAGTTCTGCGCCCTGGCCCCGTTGCACAACCCCGCCGGGCTCATGGGCATCGAGGCCGCCACCAAGCTCTTCCCGGGCGTGGCCCAGGTGGCCGTGTTCGACACCGCCTTCCACGGCACCATCCCGGATTACGCCTACCTCTTCGCCATCCCCTACGGGCTCTACGAGGAACTGGGCATCCGCCGCTACGGCTTCCACGGCACCTCCCACGGGTACGTGGCCAAGAAGCTGGCCCAGGTGATCGGCAAGCCCGCCGACAAGACCAGCTGCGTCACCGTGCACCTGGGCAACGGCTGCTCCATGGCCGCCGTGAAGAACGGCCAGTGCGTGGACACCTCCATGGGCCTGACCCCGCTCATGGGCCTGATGATGGGCACCCGCTCCGGCGACGTGGACCCCTCCCTGCACGCCTTCCTGGCCGCCAACAAGGGCATGACCATCGACCAGGTGGACACCCTGCTGAATAAGCAGAGCGGCCTCAAGGGCATCTGCGGGCTCAACGACATGCGCGACATCCACGCCGCGCGCGAATCCGGCGACACCAAGGCCGAACTGGCCCTCAAGATGTTCTGCTACCGCGTGAAGCACTACATCGGCGCGTACCTGGCCGCCCTCGACGGCTGCGACGCCGTGGTCTTCACCGCCGGCATCGGCGAGAACGACCCGGACGTGCGCCAGTACAGCTGCGACACCCTGGGCGGCGTGGGCGTGAAGATCGACCGCGACCGCAACTACGGGTTCAAGCGCGGCCAGATCACCAAGATCTCCACCGACGATTCCCCGGTGGCCGTGTACATCATCCCCACCAACGAAGAACTCGAAATCGCCACTCAGACCTATTCGCTGGTCAACGGCAAGTAGTCTTTACAAGCGGACACGTTCGTGATGAAAAAGGGGAGCCATTGGATTGGCTCCCTTTTTTATGGTTCGCGGCCCGCGAGCAGTACCGGTGAAAGATATGTGCCCACTTTCCGTGATTGCAGGAGCGGCCCTGGCCGCATCGGGATACGACGCCCAGGACGCGCCCGTCTGGGACGAGGATCTGCGCCTGGCTTACCTGAGGAGGATGAACATGTCCGAGTCCGAGCAGTTGCGCATCCACCTGAAGAACACCTTCCCGGCGTTCTCCGCCGAGGCGGTGGAGGACCTGGCCGCGAAGATCGAGACCGTGCGCGAGAACTACAAGTTCCGCTACGGCAAGCTCATGGATTACGCGAATTTCTTCTCCGGCGTGCTCATAAACGTGGAACTGGAGAACCACAGCTCCTTCCCCAGGGCCGTGGAGCTCGAGGACATCGCCACGGGCAAGCCGCTCGGGCGCGTCTTCTTCAACCCCTGGCAGCGCAAGACCGTGACCATCGCGGCCTTGTGCGGCGGGTTCGGGCGCCTGCGCTACAAGACCCCCAAGATGGAGGCCTTCGTGGAGACCCCCTTCCTCCAGGAGGGCGAGGTCTACCGCTTCACCCACGCCAGGGCCAACATCGCCGGTCCCCACGCCTAGGGGCCGGACTGGGCGTTTTTCGTTCCGCCCGCGCGCACGCCCGGCGTGCGCGCGGGCGGTTCTTCATTGTCCGGGCCGTCGCCCCGCGGGGATTGTGCGCCCCGGCCGTTCATGGCATTGACTTTCATCCCCGCAAGAGAAAGCAGCAGGAGGTCCCGCCAGTGCCCGACCCCAAGCCCGCCTACGAGATCGCGGACAAGCAGAGCATCGTCATGACCCCGGACGTGCGCGCCACGGTCATGACCCTGGACCCGGGCCAGGAAATCCCCTGGCACTCCCACACCAAGGTCACGGACACGTCCTTTTGCCTCGAAGGGCGCATCGAGATCACCTTCAAGGGCCCCGACGAGGCCATGATGCTGCCGCCCGGCCAATGGGTGAGCATCCCCCCCGGGCGCCTGCACCGCGTGCGCTGCCTGGGGCCCAACCAGGGCAGGGTGCTCCTGGTCCAGGGCGTGGGCGCCTACGACTTCGTGCCCGCGTGATGCGGCCGCGCTGGAGATTGCTGAACAAAAATTCATTTTGGCCCCCGGGCCGGGTGCGGTAGAAATCCCGGTCGCGCTTTTCGCGCAAAAGGCCGCACGCACGGGGGATCGGCCGCGCCGGGCCGCGTCTTGCGGCCCGCGGCGGCGTGTTTATCTTTCTCGCGCAAGGTTCGAAGGAGCACTCATGTTCTGGAAGAAGGACAAGCCCAAACAGGCCCATCCCGGTTTCCCCGGCCTGCCCGAGCCGTTGCGCCTGGGCGCGATCCTGGCCCTGGAGCCGGGCGAGGCCCTGCGCTACGAAGGGCTCGACCTGGCCCTGCCCCTGCCCAGGGGCGAGATGGTGGTGGAGGCCGTGTCCTCCATGGAGCTCTTCGGGCTCAAGGTCAGCCGGGCCTACGTCAAGACCGGGGACCGCCAGGCCCTGTTCCAGTTCCACCAGCAGAAGGACGGCACGCTCTTGGACGTGAACTGCTTCCAGGTCTATCAGGAGATCTTCCCTGCCTCCGAGGCCGACTGGGACGCCTGGCTGGGGGAGAACGGCCTGATAGGCGGCCCGGACCTGACCACGCCCTCGGGCGTGACCTACGCGCGCGACTGGGGCGACGGGGCCAGGGCCGAGCCCGTGGAGGCCCTGGAGCGGGTCTTCACCGCCCAGGACGCCGCGCCCATCGAAGTGCGCCACCAGATGATGCTCTATCGCCGCGAGATCGGCGAGGACCAGGAGTTCATGCTCGTGAGCGCCGACGAGGAGCCCGGGCAGGCCCTGATCCGCTGCCTGGCCGGGGTGGTCATGACCCCCCAGGCCCTGAAGATTTACTGACCAACGCGCGCGGGACCGGGCTGCGAGCCCGGCCCGCGCGGCAAGACACGGCCGGACGCGCCCAGGCGGCACACGCCGCGCGCCCGGCAGGGAGACACGCCATGCGCGCGCGTTCGTTGCTTGCAGTCGCGGCGGTGCTGCTTCTGATCCTGGCCCCGGCCCTGGAGGCCTCGGCCGCCAAGAGGGGAGGGGGCTCCTTCTCCGGGGGCGGCTCGCGTTCCGGCTCGTCCGGCTGGTCCAGTTCCACCAGGCCCTCGCAGCCTTCCGCGCCGTCTTCGGGCAGCGCCTCGGGCTGGTCGTCGGGCACGTCCAAGCCGTCCCAGCCCGCGACGACGCCCTCGGCCCAGGGCGCTCCGGCCCAGAGCCAGGGGGCGGGCCCGGGCTGGTCCAACTCCACGGGGGCCGCGTCCTCCCAGGCGTCCAGGCCGGCCGGGACCTCGGCCTTCTCGTCCTCGGGCGCGGACGCGGCCAAGCGCCAGGCGGCCACCACCTCCTACCAGGGCTACCAGGGGCTGTACTCCAAGCCCGGCAACCCGGTGAGCCCGGGCCAGGTCGGCACCAGCAAGCCCATCCTGAACCAGAGCCGCACGTTCGGCTCCTACCAGGACTACAACAGATACCGGGACAACTACTACTCCGGGCGCGGCTGGTCCGCTCCGGGCTACGCCTACCGCAGCTTCTCGGGCTTCGGCATGTGGGACGCCATGTTCATGTGGTTCATGCTCTCCAACCTGACCTCGGGCGCGGGCTTCTTCCACAACCACCAGGCCGACCCCGGCGTGCAGGCCTTCAAGCAGGAGGCGGCCAAGCTGGCCGAGTCCAACGCGGACCTCAAGAAGCAGCTGGACGACATGAACGCCAAGCTCGACCAGATGAAGAAAGACGGCGTGCCCGTGGACCCCTCGGCCATGCCCAAGGACGTTGACCCCGACATCGCCCTGGCCCAGCCCAAGATCGAGGAGCAGGGCGGCTCTTCCTCCTCGCTGCTGGGGCCCGTGGCCGCGGTGGTGCTCCTGGGCGGAGCCGCGTACCTCTTTTTCAACCGCAGACGACACGCCTAGCGCCGGGCGGCGCCAGGCCGGTCCGTGACGACGGAGGCCGGGCGCTTCGGCCGCGCGGCAAGGGAGACCTGAACGATGCTCAATTTCGTGAAGCACTTTTTCGTGAAGAAGGCCCAGGAGGCCCAGTCCGGTTTCGTGAAGATGCTCGTGGAGTTCGACCCCTCCACGGCCTCCGAGGCCGAGATCGGCGAACTCGACGAGGCCCTGACCAAGCTCACCCGGCAGATGCTCGAGGCCAAGCAGGCCTGGGAGCGCGAGGACCGCGAGGCCAGGGAGATCCAGAAGAACTACGACCTGCGCCTGGCCGCGGCCGAGCGCCTCCAGGCCAAGGCCGAGTCCGCCGCGCCCGAGGAGAAGGCCCAGGTGGAGGCCAGCCTGGCCGCGCTCCTGGGAGAGCTCGAGAAGATGATCCCGGAGATCGACCGCGAACTCAGGGAGGCCAATGAGGCCAAGGTCTACTACGACGAACTGGCCCAGGCCGTGAAGGACGCCTCCGAGCGGCTGAAAACCGCCCGCGAGCGCCTGTCCGAGGCCAAGCGCCGCATGGACGTGGCCAAGGTGCGCATGGAGCGCGCCAAGGAGCAGGAGGAGCGCTCCAAGGTCGTGGCCGGGATCAAGCTCCAGGCCAACAACCTGGGCACCGCCTTCGACGCCATGACCAAGAAGGCCCAGGAGATGGAGACCCAGGCGGAGGTGCACACCCAGAAGAGCCAGCTTCTGGCCCCGCCCAAGAGCGAGGACCCCTACCTGGCCCAGGCCCTCAAGGAGGCCGCGGGCGTCGAGGCCGAGCCCCGGCAGAGCCTGGCCGACAGGCTGGCCGCGCTGAAGAAGAAATAGCCCCGCGCCCTTGATGCCGCACAGACCGGGACCGGAGAATGCTCCGGTCCCTTTTTTTGTGCTGGAAACCTCGCTCGCTCCCTTCCAGAGTGCAAAAAAAGCGGACAAAAGCCCCTCGCCGTGCTATGGGGATTCCCATCCCCCGGGCCAGCGAGCCTTTCCGGCTGCGCCCAAGTCGCCCATGAGGGAACAAGGACAAAAATCATCTTTTTTGATCGCCGTGTGACGCAGGTCACATCGACATTATCCGGCAGGCCCTAAAGGTGTCCTCAACGAAGGCGCAAGCCAACCAACCCCGAGGGAGGATGATCATGAATATGTTCTGTTACCAGTGCGAGCAGACCATGCACGGCAAAGGCTGCGACAAGATCGGCGTCTGCAGCAAGGACGAGACCACTTCGAACCTTCAGGACCTCCTGGTCTACGCCCTGCGCGGCCTGTGCCTGGTGGCCGAGGAAGGCCGCAAGGTCGGCGTCGTGGACGTGGAAGCCGACCGGCACGTGCCCGCCATGCTCTTCTCCACCCTGACCAACGTCAACTTCGACCCCGAGCGCTTCCAGGCCTGGATCGGCCAGACCGTGAAGCTGCGCGAGGCCCTCAAGGCCAAGGTCAAGGCCGCCGGCGGGACCATCCCCACCCACGCCTCCGTGACCTTCGCCCCGGCCGCCGATCTGGCCGGCCTGATCGCCCAGGCCTCCGAAGGCAAGGGCGGCATGAAGGACAACCCCGACACCGACCCCGACGTCGTGTCGCTTCAGCATATGGTCCTCTTCGGCCTGAAGGGCCTCTCGGCCTACGCCGACCACGCCCGCATCCTGGGCGTCGAGGACAAGGAAATCTACGACTACATCCACGAGGCCATGGCCGCCGCCACCAAGCCCGGCCTGGGCATGGACTGGTGGTTCGACGCCTGCATCCGCGCGGGCCAGGCCAACCTGAAGGCCATGGAAGTGCTCGACAAGGCCAACACCGAGACCTACGGCCACCCCGTGCCCACCGCCGTGCCCCTGGGCCACGTGAAGGGGAAGGCCATCCTGATCACCGGCCATGACCTGAAGGACCTCGAGGAACTCCTCAAGCAGACCGAAGGCAAGGGCATCTCCGTCTACACCCACGGCGAGATGCTGCCCGCCCACGGCTACCCCAAGCTCAAGGAGAAGTACCCCCACCTCTACGGCCACTACGGCACGGCCTGGCAGAACCAGCAGAAGGAGTTCGCCCAGTTCCCCGGCGCGATCCTCTTCACCACCAACTGCCTGATGAAGCCCGCCCAGTCCTACAAGGACAACGTCTTCACCCACGGCCTGGTCGGCTTCCCCGACGTCAAGCACGTGGAGGGCTACGACTTCTCGGCCGTCATCGCGCACGCGCTCAAGCTGCCCGGCTTCGCCGAGGACGCCCCGGGCAAGCAGGTGCTCACCGGGTTCGCCCGCAACGCGGTGCTGGGCGTGGCCGACAAGGTCATCGACGCAGTGAAGGCCGGAGCCATCCGCCGCTTCTTCCTGGTGGCGGGCTGCGACGGCGCCAAGCCCGGCCGCAACTACTACACCGAGTTCGTGGAGAAGCTGCCCAAGGACACCGTGGTCCTGACCCTGGCCTGCGGCAAGTTCCGCTTCTTCGACAAGGACCTGGGCGACATCGGCGGCATCCCGCGCCTTCTGGACATGGGCCAGTGCAACGACGCCTACTCCGCCATCCAGGTGGCCGTGGCCCTGGCCAAGGCCTTCGACTGCGGCGTCAACGACCTGCCCCTGTCCATGGTCCTCTCCTGGTACGAGCAGAAGGCCGTGGCCATCCTGCTCACCCTGGTGGCCTTGGGTATCAAGGACATCCGCCTCGGACCCTCCCTGCCCGCGTTCGTCACCCCCAACGTGCTCAAGGTCCTGGTGGACAAGCTGAACATCATGCCCATCACCACCCCGGACCAGGACATCAAAGCCATCCTCGGCTAATAACGCTCGACAATACGGCATCCCATCCTCACCACACGGGCGGCCGTCGCGAAAGCGGCGGCCGTTCGCGTTTTTCGCGCCCTGGATGGGGAAAAGCGGCCTTGCCAAATTGTAAAGAATGCGGTTTATGTCTTATTGAATGGACCCGGCCAGAACGCCCCCCGACCCGGCGGCAGTACCAGGCGCAATCCCGCAGGCACGGACGCTGCTCTGGGGGTTCGCGTCCATCCTCGCCCTGGCCGCGGTGTCCTACCTGGCCGTCATCGCCTACTCCTACAGCCTGGCGGACAAGGCCGGGCTCCTTTACGTTCATCCCTTCACCGTGTCCGTGGCCATCAAGCGCGTCGAGCTGGACTCCGCCAAGCTGCGCCTGGCCATGAAGGACGCAACCCTGGCCGAATCCCCCGGGGAGCTCGAGGCCGCCCTGGAGGACGCACGCAGGCGCGAAGCCGCCATCGCCTCGAGCCTGGCCACGGTCCGGGAGCGCTACCTGGGCCCGCCCTCCGACGTGGACCGCCTGGCAACCGCGCTGGACAGCTGGAAGGCCGCCCGGGAGGAGGTCCTCTCTCTCGCGCGCCAGGGCAGGGGGGCCGAGGCGGCGCGCATCACCAAGGGGGTGAGCGCGGACCGTTTCGCTCAGGTGGAGGAGGCCGCCGCGGTCATCGCCGAATTCGCCGGGAACAAGGCGCTTTTTTTCATGAACCAGGCGGGCGAGGTCACCTGGGAGGTGATCCGGGTCGTGGCCGTCTCGGGGACGCTCCTGGTCATCGCGGGCGGGGCGATCGCGGCGCGGGCCGTGCGCTCGCTCAGGCGCGCGCAGTCGGAGGTGGACAAGAGCAGGTCCCTCGTCCAGAACATCATCGACTCCATGCCCTCCGTGGTTGTCGGGGTGGACGCCGATGGCCGCGTGACGCACCTGAACCGCGAGGCCGGGCGCAGGCTCGGCGAGGGCGCTCCCAGCCCCCTGGGCGAGCCCCTGGAGCGCGCCTTCCCCGGGTACGCCGGGCACATGGGCGCGGTTCGCAAGGCCATGGAGGAGCGCGCCCCGGTCCACCTCGAGAGGCTTCCGGCCATGGAGGGCGGCCGCGCGCGCTACCGGGACGTGCTCGTCTACCCGCTGGTGGCCAACGGGGTCGACGGCGCGGTGCTGCGCGTCGACGACGTCACCAGGCGGGCGCGCCTGGAGGAGATGGTGGCCCAGTCCGAGAAGATGCTCGTGGTGGGCGGCCTAGCCGCGGGCATGGCCCACGAGATCAACAACCCGCTCGGCGTGATCCTCCAGTCCATCCAGATGCTCTGCCTGCGCATGGACCCGGAAATGGAGAAGAACCGCGAGGCGGCCCGGGAATGCGGCTGCGACCTGGGCGCGCTTGGGTGCTACTTCGAGGATCGCCGCATCAGGGATTTTCTGGAGAACATCCGCGAGGCCGGGGTGCGCGCTGCGCGCATCGTGGCGGACATGCTCGAGTTCAGCAACCTGAGCGACCAGGACAAGACCGCCGTGGACCTGGCTCCCGTGCTGGACAAGGCCCTGGAGCTGGCCGCCAGCGATTGCGGCCTCAAGGGCGCGGTCGACTTCAAGGCCATCGCCGTCACAAGGGAGTACGCTCCTGACGTCCCGCCCGCCCTGTGCTCGCCCAAGCAGATCAGGCAGGTGGCCGTGAACCTCATCAAGAACGCCGCCCAGTCCGTGACGCAGCCGCGCGACGGCGCCCCCGCCCCCGCCCCGGCCATGGCCCTGCGCCTGCGCACGGAGGGAGCCATGGTCGCCTTCGAGGTGGAGGACAACGGCCCCGGCATGGATGATGGCGTGCGCAGGCGAGTGTTCGAGCCGTTCTTCACCACCCGCGCGCCCGGAGGCGGCGCGGGCATGGGGCTCTCGGTCTGCTACTTCACGGTGGTCAACAACCACGGGGGGAGCATCTCCGTGGATTCCTCGCCCGGCAAGGGCGCGCGCTTCACCGTGACCCTCCCCGCCGCCTAGGTCCGCAAACTTTTTTCGCGAAAAACCGCTCATTGTGACGTGCGTCAAAGGCGCTGCCCGAAAGCGGCGTTACTTTGCCTTCAGCAACGAGCGGAGGAACCAACATGAAGATCATGCGCAAGATAGTGGAAATCGACGAGGAACTGTGCAACGGCTGCGGCGAATGCCTGCCCAACTGCGCCGAGGGGGCCATCTCCATCGTGGATGGCAAGGCCAAGCTCAAGGCCGACAAGCTCTGTGACGGGCTGGGCGCCTGCCTGGGCCACTGCCCCATGGACGCCATCAGGATCGTCGAGCGCGAGGCCGAGGAATTCGACGAGGAAGCCGTGCACCACGAGCTGGAGGCCATGAAGAAGCCCGAGCCCGCTCCCCTGGGCTGCGGCTGCCCCGGCTCCAACATGATGACCATGAAGCGCCCCGCCGCTGGCGGCGGCTGCCCGGGTTCGCGCGCCGCCAGTCTGGAGAAGTCCGCGCAGCCCAAGGCCGGGCCCGCGCCCGCCGGCGAATCCTTCCTCGGCCACTGGCCGGTGAAGCTGCGCCTGGTTCCGCCCGAGGCCCCCTTCCTGCGCGGCGCCGAGGTGATCATCGCGGCGGATTGCGCCCCCGTGGCCCTGCCCGATTTCAACGCCAGGCTGGCCGGCAAGGTGGTCATGATCGCCTGCCCGAAGTTCGACGACCCCCAGCCCTATTTCCAGAAGCTGGTGCAGATGTTCAAGAATTCCGGGGTCAAGAAGGTCCAGGTGCTGCGCATGGAAGTGCCCTGCTGCACCGGGCTGTCCTCCCTGGTGCACCAGGCCGCCGAGTACGCCGGGACGGGCGTGCCGGTGGAGGACCTCGTGGTCACCAGGATGGGAGAAGTGAAGGCCCCGGGGAGCTTCCTGTAGAACCGGCGGGGCGGGGCTCTGCTGCGCGCCCCGCGAGGAGCGGTGCCTGCCCCTGGGCCCGGCGAGAGCTTCGCGGGCATCACCGCCCACTTGAAATATGGCCGCCCTTCTGGCCGGAAGCGCGCTTCCGGCAAGAGGGGCGGCCTGTTATGTCGCAACCGGTGCTCGACGCGAAGCTACTGGGGGTGCAGGGGCATCATGCCCTGCCGGGTCCTGGGCAGATCCCTGGCAGAGGCAGGACAGCGTCCTGCCGGGAGAAGCTTGCTGGGCTCAGTGCTCGGTGCAGGAAGGCGCGGAGTCGACCGAGGAGACCACGCGGTTCTTGCCGTCCCTCTTGGCCTGGTAGAGGGCGTTGTCAACGCGGCGGATGAAGTTCTGGATTGATTCGTCCAGGGCGTACTGGGCCACGCCCAGGCTGACCGTGATCTGCCTGCCGATGCCGAAGTCCGCGCAGGCGATGGCCTGGCCCAGCTTGGCCGCGCAACTGAACGCGCCCTCGGCGTCGGTCTGGGGCATGATGATCATGAACTCCTCGCCCCCGAAGCGGCAGACCACGTCGGTCACGCGCACGCACGCGCCGATGCGCCGGGCCATTTCCACCAGCACGGCGTCGCCGGTCTGGTGGCCGAAGGTGTCGTTGACGGACTTGAAGTCGTCGATGTCCAGCATCACCAGGCACAACTCCGTGCCGTAGCGCCTGGCGCGGTTTGTCTCGCGGGAGAGTTCCGTCTCCAGGGCCTGCCTGTTGCCCACCCCGGTGAGGAAATCCCGCCCGGCCAGCTGGTAGAAGCGCTCGCGCTCGGCCTCGATGCGCGAGATGTCCGTGAAGGTGAGCAGGTGCTGGTCCGTGCCGTCGATGCGCACCGGGTCGAGCCGGAGCAGGAAGCGGCTGGGGCGGCCGTTTCGCACGTGGCCGTTGCCCGCCAGGATGAACTCGCGCCCGATGTGGCGCTTGAGCCAGGATTCGATGTCCTGCGGCAGCGAGGTCATGGCCATGCCGTGGCGCAGAGCCAGGGCGAAGTGGCTGCGCAGAAAGGGGCTCAGGTCCTGGCCTTCGGCGGCCCGGGCCGGAAGGATGGACTTGGGGTCGTTGAAGTAGAGGATGCCCTTGCCGTCGGTGAGCAGGTAGCAGTTGGGGATGTGCGACAAGAGCCCGCTGGAGATGGCCCGGCGGTAGGCGTCGCGCCTGCGCTTGGTGATGTCGGCCGCGGCGCGGCCGAGCCCGGAGATGATGTCGGAGGCGCGGAAGGGCTTCTTGATGAAGAGGTTCACGCCCAGTTCGATGGCGTCGAGGTAGGATTCCTCCTCGCCGAAGCCCGAGGCCACGATGACGAAAGGGTCGCCCCCGTCCTGCCTGACGGCGCGGATCATGGCGAGCCCGTCCATGACGGGCATGCGGATGTCGGTGACGATGACGTCGGGGGAGAGCTGGCGGAAGCAGTCCAGCCCGCCGGACCCGTTGTCCGCCTGGATCACCTGCGCGACCTTGTCCTCAAGGGCCAGGGCAAGGCTCAGGCGGGAAGGGGTGTCGTCCTCGACGATCAGTACCCGGAGGTTGTGCAGGCCGTTTTCCGTCATCGGCTGGATCACTTCATACGAACTTGTCCGGAAGATTGCCGAGGCGGCAGCAAGTGTCAAGGGCTGCGGGGGAAATAGGGCTTCCCTTAGAAAAAAAGAAGCTATTGCGCGAGGATGCCTTGCTCGTAACCCGTTTCGGCAACACCTCGGACAAAGGCTGCCCCCAGTTTGCCGAAGTACTCCTCGAGCCTGGACTGGGATTTCTTGGGCCCCTTGATGAGCCTGGGGTCCTTCCGGGTTATGCCGGAGAGCTTCTTGAGCTCCTCCAGGGCGTCCTCCTGGCTGCCGATCTTGTCCACGAGGCCCAGGGTCAGGGCGTTGGCCGCGGTCATGGCCTTGCCCTGCAGTGCGTTTATGTCCGCCGGGTTCAGGTTGCGCGACTGGGCCACGTCGGCCACGAAGATGTCGCGCAGGTCCGTGATGAGCTCCTGGAGGTAGGCCTTGTCCTCCTCGGTCATCTCGCGGAAGGGCGAGCCCGCGTCCTTGAGCCTGCCGGTGGTGAAGCTGTTGAAGGTGAAGCCCAGCTTCTCGGAGGCCTCGCGCACGTTGGGGAACATGCTGCGCACGCCGATGGACCCGGTGATGGAGCCTGGCAGGGCGTAGATAACCTTGGCCGGGCAGGCCGCGTAATAGCCGCCGCTGGCGGCCACCGAGCCGAAGGAGGCCACCACGGGCTTCTTCTCGGCGAGCTTCTTCACCGCGCGGTAGATCTCCTGGGAGGGGCCGAAGCCTCCGCCCCCGGAGTTCACGCGCAGGAGCACGCCCTTGACCGAGGAATCCTCGCGCAGCCTGCGCAGGAAGTCCACCATGCGCCCCGAGGAGTCGATGGACCCGTCCAGGTAGGCCACGCCCAAGGCCTGGGAATCGGGCAGGTGGATGGCGATCTCCTCACCGTCGAAGGAGGAGTAAGTGAAAAAGGCCATGGCCCCCGCTGTGAGGGCCATGGCCGACAAAAGCACGCCGAAGACGAACAGCACCGGGTGGCGCTGCCTGAAACCCTTCTTCGGCTGTATTTCCTCGTTACTGCTGAGCATCCTCTTGCTTCTGGCGCAGAAGGTCGCCCAGTCCGACGCCCACTTCGGGGCCGGAGGAGCGGTATTCCTTGGCCTTGCGCTTCTCCTCGTCGTCCTTGAGGGCCTTGATGGAGAGGCCCAGGCGACGCTCGTCGGCGCTCACGTGGATCACGCGGGCTTCGATCTGGTCGCTTTCCTTGTACAGCTCGGCCGGGGTCTTCACCTTCTTGCGGCTGATCTCGGAGACGTGGACCAGGCCTTCGATGCCTTCCTCCACCTCGACGAACAGGCCGAAGTCGGTGATGTTGGTCACGGTTCCCTTGACCATGGAGCCCACGGGGTAGCGGGCCGGCACGTCGTGCCAGGGGTCATCGGAGAGCTGCTTGATGCCCAGGGTGAACTTCTCGGACTGCTTGTCCACGGTGAGCACCTTGGCGCGCACCACGTCGCCGACCTTGTAAAGCTCGCCGGGGTGGCGGACCTTCTTGGTCCAGGAGATGTCCGAGACGTGGATGAGGCCGTCGATGCCGTCCTCGATGCCGATGAAGATGCCGAACTCGGTGATGTTCTTCACCGTGCCTTCGAGCACCGCGCCCTCGGGGTAGCGGTCGGCCACGAGATCCCACGGGTTGGGCTTCACCTGCTTCATGCCCAGGCTGATGCGCTTCTTGTCGGGGTCGACGCCAAGCACCACCACCTCGACCTCGTCGCCTAGGTGAACCATCTGGGACGGGTGACGCAGCTTGCGGGTCCAGCTCATCTCGGAGATGTGCACCAGGCCCTCGACGCCGGGCTCGAGCTCCACGAACGCGCCGTAGTCCACAAGGTTGGTCACCTTGCCGGACATGCGGCTGCCCACGGGGTACTTGTCGGCGATGTTCTGCCAGGGGTCCGGGGTGAGCTGCTTCATGCCCAGGGAGACCTTCTGCTTGTCGCGGTCGAAGGAGAGCACCTTGAGCTGCAGTTCGTCGCCCAGTCCGACCATCTCCTTGGGGTGCTTCACGCGCTTCCAGGACATGTCGGTGATGTGCATCAGGCCGTCCAGGCCGCCCAGGTCGACGAACACGCCGTACTCGGTGATGTTCTTGACGCGGCCGGTGACTTCCTGGCCTTCCTCGAGGGTGGTGAGCAGGTCGCGGCGCAGGGACTCGCGGCGCTCTTCGAGCAGCACGCGCCTGGACACGATCACGTTGGAGCGGCGGCGGTTGATCTTCAGGACGCGGAATTCGAATTCCTTGCCCACCAGGGCGTCCATGTCGGGCACGGGGCGCAGGTCCACGTGGGAGCCGGGCAGGAAGGCTTCGACGCCCCCCAGGTCCACGGTGTAGCCGCCCTTGATGCGCCGCATGATGCGGCCCTTGATGATGTCGTCTTTCTCTTGGAGGTCTTCAAGCTTGTCGAAAAGCTGCATCCGTTTGGCGCGGTCGCGCGAGAGCTGGATGGTGCCCTCGGACTCGTTCTTGCCCACGACGTAGACGTCGATTTCGTCGCCCACGCCCACGGTTACGTTGCCCTCGGCGTCGGTGAATTCCGACACCGGGATCTGGCCCTCCGACTTGAAGTTCACGTCGACCAGGATGTGTTCCTTGCCGACGCGCACCACCACGCCTTTGGTGATGACGCCCTCTTCGAGATCCCCGAAATCTTCGTTCAGGTAGTTCTCGAGGGCGGCCTCGAAGTTGACCTCCATGTCGGTGGGGGTAGAGGATTGAGACTGTTCGTTGTTGACCATGACTTGGTTGACCTCCAACAGGATATTCCCTCGCGAAAGGATTAAGTCCCGTACCCGAAAAGGCCATAGCTGACAACAGCTAATTGCCCGGACCTCAGGCTCGGGAATCCTCGTTTGAGATTTTTTGCACAAGGACGCGGTCCACCCTCCGGCCGTCCATGTCCACCACCTCGAAGCGGTGCCCGGAGTGCTCGAAGCCGTCCGCCACGGACGGGATGCGCCCCATGCGCGAGAGAACGAACCCGGCCAGGGTCTGGAAGTCTCCTTCCGGCGCGTCCCGGCCGATGAGGTCGAAGACCTCGCCCACCGGGGTCATGCCGTCGATCAGCCAGGAGCCGTCGGCGCGCCGGGCGATGCGCGGCTCCACGCCCTCGGCGGGCAGGGTGATCTCGCCCACGATGGCCCTCAGCACGTCGGTGAAGGTCACGAGCCCCTCCACGTCGCCGAACTCGTCCACCACGATGGCCAGGCTCTGGCCAGAAATCTTCAGCTGCTCCAGGAGCTTGAAGGTGGTGGTGGTCTCCAGCACGTGGGGCGGCTGGATGAGCACGGGCAGGATCTCCAGGGCGTTCTCGCAGACGTTCACGGCAAGGAGGTCCTTGGCCTCGGCCACGCCGAGCAGGTTCTCCAGGCGGCCGCGCACCACGGGGAAGCGGTTGAAGGGCGTGGCGCGGACGGTCTCGCGGATGGCGTCCGGGTGCTCCACGTCCAGGCTGACGATGCGCGAGCGGTGGGTCATGAGCGTGCCCACGGGCCGGTCGCCCAGGCGCATCACGCGCTCCACCATGTCGCGCTCGGCCTCCTCGAGCACACCCGCCGAGGCGGCCTGGCGCACGAGGATGCGGATCTCCTCCTCGGTCACGCTCGATTCCGCCTCGCCCTTGACGCCGAGGAGCCCCAGCACCAGGCGCGTGGACGCCGACAGAAACCAGGCCAGGGGCGCGGCGGCCTTCAGCAGCACGGCCATGGGCCGGGCCACAAGCCTGGCGATGGCCTCGGGCCTGGCGATGGCCAGGCGCTTGGGCACCAGCTCCCCGGCGATGAGCGAGACGAAGGTGATGCCCGCCACCACCAGGCCGAACCCGGCGGGCTTGGCATAGGGCGCGAGCAGGGGGATGCCCGAGAACCAGGCGGTGACGTACTGGGCCAGGGAGGCCTCGCCGTAGGCGCCCGAGAGGATGGTCAGGAGCGTGATGCCGATCTGGAGCGTGGCGAGGAAGCCTTCGGGGTTCTCGGTCAACTCGAGGGCGGCCTTCGCACCGGCGTCGCCCTTGGCGGCCATGCCCGAAAGCCTGCTCTTGCGAGAGGTGACCACGGCCATCTCGGCGGCGGCGAAAAATCCGTTGAGCAGGATCAGCGCGAAAACGAGGCAAGCCTGGAGGATGAATTCAACGAACATGATGACCCAGTTGATACGTTCACCCGGGCCGTGATGCAAGGGCGATCACGTTCGCGCGGCGGCTGGACAGCCGCTGGCGCCATCGTGTAACCATCGGGACAAATGCGAAAAAAGGAGCGGGCATGCCTGAGAAGCCGAAAGCATTCACCCTGGAGGAACTCGCCAAGTACGACGGAAAAGACGGCCGTCCCGCCTACGTGGCGGCGGGCGGCAAGGTCTACGACGTCTCGGTCTCCAAGCTCTGGAAGTCCGGCAGGCACATGAACCGCCACGACGCGGGGTTCGAGCTCTCGGGCGACCTGGAGCAGGCCCCCCACGGCCTGGACCGCCTGGAGCGCTACCCCCAGGTGGGCGTGGTGCACGAGTCCTGCGCCGTGGAGCGCAAGGATGGCAAAGGCTCGGAGTTGCCGTGGCTTTTGCGCAAGAATCCCTTCCTGCGCCGCCATCCCCACCCCATGACCGTGCACTTCCCCATCGCTTTCGCCACGGGCGCGGCCATGTTCACGTTCTTCCACGTGCTCTTCGGCTGGGCGCTCGCGGAGGCGGCGGTGCACGCCATGAACATCGCCGGCGTGCTGTTCACGCCCGTGGCGGTGCTCACGGGCCTGGCCACCTGGAAGTACAACTACGCCATGAGCCCCATGACCCCTGTGAGGATCAAGCTCTACCTGAGCCCGGTGCTCATGGCCCAGTTCGTGGCCGGGGTGGTCTGGTGGCTGGCGGACCCGGGCGTGATGACCGGGCCCAGCGCCGGGGCGTTCGCGTGGCTGGAGTTCTCCATGCTGCCCGTGATGGGGGTGATCGGCTGGTTCGGGGCCGGGCTCACCTTCCCGATCCACGAGTAGAGGAAAACGGAACCGGGGAGGCGCCGCCTCCCCGGACCCCTCCGGCAGGGGGGGGACGCCCCTGCACCCGCTTTAGCTTCGCGCCGTTCACCGCTTGTATGAAAATCGGCCGCCCTCGCGGCTGGAATCACGCTTCCAGCCGCGAGGGCGGCCAAATTTCATGTCCGGGGTGAAACCCGCGAAGCTGTTGCCGGGTCGAGGGGGAGGCACTCCCCCTCGCGGGTGCAGGGCAGAGCCCTGCATGGTTCGAGCTCTTAAGCCCTGCCTGTCTTCTCCGGCGAGAATAATTCTCGTCAGGCCATGGCGCGCTTCATGCGCTCCCTGGCCTCCTCCTCGCTCAGGCCGCGTCCGGCCGCGATCACGGCCAGGTTCTCCTCGGCGTCGGAGCCGCGCAAATACAGCGCCTCCACGGGCGGCGGGGCGTAGCTCGCGGCCAGGGCCGCCGCGAGGAGCGCCTCGGGCGAGGGGTTCTCGACGTCCAGCCGCCTGGCCCGGCCCAGGTCCGCGAAGGCCTCGGGGTTGCGGCGAAGGCCCGTGCCCAGCACCACGACATCCGCCTCCAGCGAGCGCGCGACGATGGCCTCCCGGGCCTTCCCGGCGTCGATGTCCGACGCCTTCGAGGCCCCCGAAGGCCCGAACCCCTGGTGGTACACCTGGCCGCGGCGCGAATGCGTGACCACGTGGACCTCCGCCCCGTCCGCGTCGGGGGCGCTGGCGGCCAGGAGCGGCAGGTAGTCGATCCCGGCCATGGGCAGGCCGCGCCCCAGGCACAGCCCGTGGCAGAAGGCCAGGCCCAGGCGCACGCCCGTGAAGCTGCCCGGCCCGCGCACGCAGGCCACGGCCGTGACCGCTCCGCCGTGGCGGGCGATCATGGCCTGGGCCGTGGGGGCCATGACCTCGTTCATGCGCCCCTGGCAGAACTCCGTGACGCTCTCGAGGACGGCCCCGTCGCGGGCGAGCAGGAGCTGGAGCGCCTCCTCGGCCGTGTTCACCGCCAGGATCATTTGATGGCGCCGCCGGTGACGATGCGGATGATGTCGTTGGCCGTGGCCGTGAGCATGAGCGCCATGAGCAGCACGAAGCCGATCTTTGTCGTCAGCCCTCGCACGCGCTCGGGGATGGGGCGGCGCAGGACGGTCTCCAGCGAGTAGAAGAGGATGTGCCCGCCGTCGAGCACGGGGATGGGCAGGAGGTTCAGGATGGCCAGGTTCACGCTGATCATGGCCGTGAGCGTCACCAGGTGCGCGAGCCCCTGCTCGGACTGCTTGCCCACGAGCTCCGCGATCATGATCGGCCCTCCGATGGAGGACATGGGCACCACGCCCGCCACCAGCTTCCAGAACACCTGGCCCGTGAGCGAGGTGACCTCCCAGGTCTGGCGGAGCCCTTCTCTGAGCGAGGCCAGCGGCCCCAGGGGGATGTTGATGGTCTCCTGGGGCGAGCGGATGCCCAGGATGGGCTTCTTTATGTCCTCGCCGAAGATGTTCTTCTGGCCCACCAGGTCCGGCGAGACGGTGAGGGTCAGGTCCTCTCCGTCACGGCGCAGGGAGAGCTCCATGGGCTTGCCCTTGCTGGCCTCCACCTTGGCCTGGAGCTCGCTGAAATAGGCGATGGGGGAGCCGTCCACGGCGAGCACCGCGTCCCCGGGCTTGAGCCCGGCGCGCGCGGCCGCGCTCTCCTGGGTCACCTCGCCCACTGCGGCGGGCACCTCGAAGCGGCCGTGGGCCATGAACATCGAGGAGTAGAGCGCCCAGGCCAGGAAGAGGTTGAAGAACGGCCCGGCCGCCACCACGAGCATGCGCTGCCAGGAGGGGCGGCGGATGAACCACGTCTCGGGCGCGAACCCCTGGGTGGTGTCGTCATCCTCGGTGTCCTGGGCGACGAGTTGCACGTAGCCGCCCAGGGGGACGGCGCAGACGCGGTATTCGGTGGGTCCGGCGGTGAAGGAGGCGAGCTTGGGCCCGAAGCCCAGGGAGAAGACGCGCACGCCCATTCCGAAGAAGCGCGCCACCAGGAAGTGGCCGAGTTCGTGTATGAAGATGAGCACGCCGATGACGACGACGAACGAGACAGCTTTGCCGAGGAAATCGATCATGTGGCTCCCGTGAGGTATTCCGCCACGGTTTGCCGCGTGGCCCGGTCAACTTCCATAATGGTCATGAAATCCGGGTCGTCCAGGGGCTGCTGGTTGTCCAGCGCCCAGGCCACGGCCCGGGGGATGTCCATGAACCCGATGCGGTCCTTGAGGAAAAGGTCCACGGCCACCTCGTTGGCCGCGTTGAGCGCCACGCAGTGGCCCGGCCCTTCGGCGGCGGCCTTGCGGGCCAGGTCCAGGCAGGGGAAGTCCCGCGTGCGGGGGCGCTCGAAGCTCAATGTGCCGAGCGCGGCCAGGTCCAGGGGCTCGATGCGCAGAGGCAGCCTCGCAGGGTAGCACAGGCAGTAGGCGATGGCTATGCGCATGTCCGGCTGGCCCATCTGGGCCAGGAGCGAGCCGTCGCGGTAGGCGGCCAGGGAGTGCACGATGGACTGCGGGTGCACGAGCACCTCCACGCGCTCCTGGGGCAGGCCGTAGAGCTGGCAGGCCTCGATGACCTCCAGGCCCTTGTTCATGAGCGTGGCCGAGTCGATGCTGATCTTGGCGCCCATGGACCAGTTGGGGTGCTTGAGCGCCTGGGAGGCCGTGGCCGCGGCCAGGTCCGCCGCGGCCCAGGAGCGGAACGGGCCGCCGGACGCGGTGAGGATCAGGTGGTCCACGTCCTCGCCCCGGTGCCCGGCCAGGGCCTGGAACAGGGCGTTGTGCTCGGAGTCCACGGGCAGGATCACGGCCCCGGACTCGCGGCAGGCCCGGCGGATCAGGTGCCCGGCCAGCACGAGCGATTCCTTGTTGGCCAGGGCGATGACCTTGCCGGACTGGGCGGCCGCCAGCGTGGGGGGCAGCCCTGCCGCGCCCACGATGGCCGAGAGCACCACGCGCGATTCCGGCAGCGCGGCCAGGGTCACGTAGGCTCCCGGCCCCCAGAGGATTTCGGGCGAGTACCCGGACGGAAGCAAGGCCTTGATGGCTTTCGCGCCGGACTCGTCCAGCACGGCCAGGCAGCGCGGCCTGAAGCGCGCGGCCTGCTCGGCCAGCTTCTCCACGTTGCGGCCCCCGGCCAGGGCCGTGACCTCGAATTGTCCGGGGTGGTCGGCGGCCACCGCCAGGGCGGACTGGCCGATGGAGCCCGTGGAGCCCAGCACGCACAGCCCGCGCGGGAAGGGCGGCAGGGTCTTCGCTCCGGGGAGTGAGGAGATGTAGTCTATCATAGGTAGTGCGTCACGGTTCTGGCCAGGGCGTAGATGAGCACGGCCGGGATGAGCCCGTCGATGCGGTCCAGGATGCCGCCGTGGCCGGGCAGGAGCGCGCCCGAGTCCTTGATCCCGGCGGCGCGCTTGAGGGCGGATTCCATGAAGTCGCCCAGTTGCGATCCCACGGAGAGGAGCGCCCCCAGGAGGGCGAACGCCCCGGGGGAGGCCTTGCCCCAGGCGAGCCCGGCGGCCAGGCACACGGCCACGGAGGCCGCGAGCCCGCCCGCGCTGCCCGCCCAGGTCTTCTTGGGCGAGACCTGCGGCCAGATCTTGGGGCCGCCCACGGCGTGCCCGGCGTAGTAGGCCCCGGTGTCCGTGGCCATGACCGAGGCCAGCACCAGGGCGGTCTCGCCCGGGCCGAACCCGGTCAAGAACTGCAGGCTGGCCGGGACGTAGAGCAGCGACGCCGCCAGGCCCCAGCGCGGCCTGGTGTCGCCGGGCAGCCACAGCCTGAGGATCTCCTCCAGCCAGAACGCGCCCAGGGGCACGGCCAGCGCGGCCCCGGGGCCGTGGGCGAAGCCCAGCCAGACCGTGAGCGCGCCCAGGCCCAGCCCCAGGACGCGGGCGGCCGGGCCCGGGCAGGGGAAGAACCCGTAGAACTCCCACAGCCCGGCCAGGGACGCGGCCAGCACCAGGAAGAATATCCACCAGCCGCCGAGGAGGAGGCAGGCCGCGAGCAGCGGCAGGCCGATGGCCGCCGTCAGGACTCGCGAGCGGTGCGCGCTTGCCGCCATCAGGCGCCCGGCCCGTAGACTTTCTCGGGATCGAAGACCATGGGCGAGCACTCGCGGGCTTCGCCGTCCGGTCCGACTTCATTATAGAAGCAGGAGCGCCTGCCCGTGTGGCAGGCCGCGCCGCCCACCTGCTCGATCAGGAGGACAACGGCGTCGCGGTCGCAGTCCAGGCGGATCGACTTGACCTTCTGCACGTGGCCGGAGGTGCCGCCCTTGTGCCAGAGCTTGCCCCGGCTGCGGCTCCAGTAGTGGGCCTCGCCGGTCTCCAGGGTCTTCTCCCAGGCCAGTTCGTTCATGTAGGCCAGCATGAGCACCTCCTTGCTGGCCTCGTCCTGCGCGACGGCGGGGACGAGCCCGCCGCACTTGTCGAAATCGGGTTTGAGCATCACCTGTCCTTTGGAATGAAAAGCTGCCGCACCCTAATTGCCGCCCACGGGCAGGGTCAAGACCGGCGTGGCCTTGGGAGGGTCGGCGGACTGGAGCGCGAAGAGGTTGAGCATGAGCTGGAGGACCTCCTTGGAGCGGGTGTCCTCGCGCCTGACGGAGTACCACCAGCCGTCGTGCTGCACGGACACGTAGGCCCCGGAGGGCCGCTCGCGGGAGGAGCGGACGTCCATGACGTCGGCGGCCTGGGGGCGCAGGTCGAAGGCGGCCCTCTTCGAGACCAGCTCCCGGGGGGCGTCGATCCCGGCGGCCAGGAGCTCCATGGCCCGCAGGCAGTTGCGCAGGCGCAGCTGCATGAGCGTGAGCCCGCCCTGGCCGTCCTCCTGGGCGGCCAGCTCGTGCTCCTTCACGGGCACGAGGCGCAGCCGCGCAACGTTGTGGCCGTGGCGGGTGGGCTGGGGGCGGATGTCCGTGCCGGTGAGCTCGGAGACGCGCGCGGCCTCGCGGTCGTCCTTGAAGCGCATGGTCATCACGGTGAGGTTGGGCTTGTCCTTGCCCGGGGACACGGTGACGATGTCCAGGCGGCCCTGGTCGTCCATCTCCGCGATGATCCGCGTCAGTTCCAGGAAGTCGGCGTGCTCCTTGGGGAAGAAGCCGGTGCGCGCGTCGTAGGTGTGGTCGAGCTCGCCGATGCGGCTGACCAGCACGCGCATGAGGTATTCGATGTCCCAGCCCGCCCGGTAGAGCACGACGAAGCGCTCGAAGTCGAGCTCCGCCAGGAACTGCTGGGCGTAGGTCTGGCCCTGGTAGGGCGTGTAGGTCACGGTGGGCGAGTCCGAGAACTGGGCCGTGACGCCCGGCGCGTAGGAGTAGTAGATCGAGCGCAGGAAGTCCCGCTGGTCCGGGAACGTGCCCGTGGCGGTGCCGGAGATGTTGTAGTTGAAGCTGGAGGCGATGGAGCCCACCTGGAGGAAGAGGGGCTGCTCGAAATACTTCATGCGCACCAGGTTCAGGAGCATCTCCTCGTTGGAGGAGCGCTGCACCGCGACGTTGTAGTCCATGCGCGTGGCCGGCAGCCTGGCGGGGCCGAGGGAGCAGCCGGAGGCCAGCGCCGCCAGCAGGGCCAGCGACAGGGCGGAGAAAAAGGATGTTTTCATGGAGATCCCGGAGGGCGGCGTTCCGGGGGTAATAGCCGCGAAGCCCGGGCTGGGCAAGCGGCGCCGTGGCCCCTCGCCGGGGGATTTCCTTTTCGGCCGGGACGGAGTAGGAGTGCGCCTGGACAGCGGCCCGGCTTGGGCGAGAAAAAAGATCGTACAAATATGCACAAGCCGGGAAAGCCAGCGACGGCGCGGTGTTCCAGGCTGACGCCGGGCCGGGAAGTCCTTAAAAATCCTTACGGTAGGCACATGGCGCGTTGACGGAAAGGTTGCGCGTGTGCTAGGCCAGCCGCACTTGTGAAGCAAAGCACGAGTGCCGCGGCTGACGGGCGAAAAGCCTGGGAGGTGCGGGTGTTCTTTAAGAACCGGGACAAAGGGACCTGGGACGGCATCGAGAAGGCCGCCACCATGGGCACGAACTTCGTGGCCCACACCGTGGTCGGCCTGGTGATCGGATACTACTGCGACAAGTGGTTCCACACCCAGCCGTGGGGCCTGATCTTCTGGCTGCTCATGGGCATCGTCGCGGGATTCCGCGCCATGTACCGGGACGCCATGAAGATGAGCAGGACCCAGTCCCTGAACACGACCCAGGCCGGCAAGGCCGGGGAGGAAAGCCGGGAGGGCGCGAAAGCCGGGGACGGCGGCAAGCCGGGCGAGGGCAAGGAGGGCAAGACCGATGCGTGAGCGTCTGGACCCCATCCTGATCCGCCTGGGCTTCCATCACCCCGACGGACGCGTGCTCGTGCGCGACCAGATAGTGATGGCCGTGGTCACGAGCATGGCCGCCCTGTCGCTCTCGGAGCTTTCCGACTGGGGCTTGGCCTACAGCTGCGGCGCGCTTCTGATCACGCTCAACTTCTGGTGGATCGTGAAGTTCGCCCAGGGGCTGCTCCTCAGTCCGGCCGGCATGGTCGGGGGAGCGTTCTTCCGGTTCTATCTGCGCCTGGGGGTGACTGCCGCCGGGCTGTACGCGATGATCGTGGCGGCCGAATGGCCGGTGTGGGCGATTCTGGCCGGCATGTCCACGGTGATGGTGACGATTTTGGTGTGGGGGGCCCTCAAGAGGGCCGGGTCTAACAGCGCGAAGGAGGCCTAGGAACATGGCTGGCGGGTTGGAACATCCGGTATTGTTTTTGGAGTTGGCGGCCAAAGGGGCGGGGCTTCACATCCCCAACGAGGTTCTTTTCTCCTGGCTGGCCATTGCCGTGCTGGTGACCCTCGGGCTCATGACATCCGCGAGCCTGAAGATGGTCCCCTCGGGCCTGCAGAACTTCTTCGAGTTCGTCATCGGGGGGCTTGAGAACTTCATAGTGGAAACCATGGGCGAGGACGGCCGCAAGGTCACCCCGATCCTCGTGGCCATCTTCCTCTACATCCTGACCTGCAACTTCATGGGCCTGGTGCCCGGGTTCGACTCGGCCACCAACAGCGTGAACCACAACGCAGCCATGGCCCTGTTCGTCTTCATCTACTACAACTACTGGGGCATCAGGAACTGGGGCCCCGGCTACGTGAAGCACTTCATGGGCCCCATGCCGGCCCTGGCCCCCATGATGCTCATCCTCGAGATCATGAGCCACTTGGCCAGGCCGCTGTCGCTCACCCTGCGTCTGTTCGGCAACATCCGCGGCGAGGAACTGGTCCTTATTCTTCTGTTCATGCTGGCGCCCATCGCCTCCACGTTCCCGATCTACTTCCTCTTCGCGCTGGCCGACTTCATCCAGGCCTTCGTGTTCTTCATGCTCTCGCTGGTCTACCTGAAGGGAGCCTTCGAACACGCCCACTAAACCGGGGGAAATGGTCATTTGACCAAACAACATACCACAATGAGGAGATTCTCCATGCGTAAGACTCTGTTCACCGTCCTGAACACCATCGCCTTCCTTGGCCTGGCCTCCCTCGCTTTCGCCGCCGAGGGCGGTTCCAGCGTCAACGCCATGGCCGCCTGGGGCTCCGCCGTGGGCATGGGCCTGGCCGCTCTGGGCTGCGGCATCGGTCAGGGCATCGGCGTGAAGGGCGCTTGCGAAGGCATGGCCCGCAACCCCGAGATCGGCGGCAAGCTGACCACCACCCTGATCCTGGGCCTGGCCTTCATCGAGTCCCTGGCCATTTACGCCCTGGTCGTCTGCCTGATCCTCATGTTCGTGAAGCCCCTCGCCTAAGCACGAAGCGTACACCGGGAGGCCCAGCCGGGCCTCCCGGATTTTTTTTCACCCGGGCAGCCACTGCCCTCACCACGCGAAGATCCACATGCCCTTGAAAAGCGAGCACATACCCCGCGCCACTATTCAAAGGCTGGCCCTGTACGTGCAGGTCCTCGAGACCTTCCGCCGCGAAGGCTCCGAAGTCCTCTCCTCCGAAGTGCTGGCCAAGGCCTGCAACGTGAACCCTTCCCAGATCCGCAAGGACCTCGCCTACTTCGGCGAGTTCGGCGTGCGCGGGGTGGGCTACTACGTGCAGGACCTGATCACCTCCATCAAGCAGGCCCTGGGCGTTGACCGCGTCTGGAAGGCCGCGCTGGTGGGCGTGGGCAACCTGGGCAAGGCGCTCCTGCGCCACCAGGACTTCCCGCGCAGGGGCTTCCACATCGTGGGCGCGTTCGACTGCGACCCCTTCAAGATCGGTGAGGAAGTCTCGGGCCTGGAAGTCATCTGCTCGCGCCGCTTGAAGGAGAAGGTCGAGGAGCTGGGCATCGAGATCGGGCTCATCACCACCCCGCCCGAGCGCGCCCAGCGCGCCGCCAACTACCTAGTGGACGCGGGCGTGCGCGGCATCATCACCTACGCGCCCGCGCGCATCAACGTGCCCGACAACGTCTACGTCGAGTACGTCGACTTCTTCCACCACCTCTACGCCGTGGCCTTCAACCTGACCCTGGACAACGAGAGCCGCTGACGGCATCCTCCCCGCACACGGGGAGGCAGGCGCACCCGCGCCAGGTCCGGCCGCCGGCCCGGCCCCAGGCCCGCCCCGCAAGCCGCGCGCGTGAGGGAACATGGGAAGCCCCGCCGTCCTGCTCACCGACTTCGGCCTCGAAGACCCCTACGTGGGCCAGATGAAAGGCGTCCTCGCCGCGCTCGCGCCCGGAGCCCGGGTCATCGACCTTTGCCACGGCGTGCGCCCCTTCGACGTTCTCCAGGCATCCTTCTTCCTCGACTCCAGCCGCGCGCATTTCGCCCCGGGCAGCGTGTTCGTCTGCGTGGTGGACCCGGGCGTGGGAGGGGAGCGGCGCCTGGTGCTGCTCGAGAAGTTCCGGCAGATTTTCCTGGCCCCGGACAACGGGCTCCTCTCGCTCGTCCTGGCCCAGGACGGGCCGTGCCGGACGCGCGACGTGACACCGGCCGGACGGTTGGCGAGCACAGGCACATTCCACGGCCGCGACATCCTTGCGCCCCTGGCCGCCAGGCTCCTCACGGGTGACGAACCCGAAGACCTCGGGGCGGAAGTGAATCCGGAAAGCCTCACCCGCCTGCCCGGGGCCGCGCCCGAACGGGATGGCCCGACGCTCCGGGCTGTGGTCCTGCATGTGGACCGCTTCGGCAACTGCATCCTGAACCTGGACACCGCGCGCTTCGGCCCGTCCGTATTCGCGTCCGGGGGCTGCGCCATGGCCTCGCCGGAGCGGATGCCCGTCATGCCAGCTACGACCTACGAAAAGCTCGCCCAGGGGCAACTGGGGCTCATCGCGGGCAGCCAGGGCTACCTTGAGCTGGCCATGGACCGGGCTTCGGCGGCAGACGCCCTGGGGCTCGCCCCAGGCGACGCGGTGTCGCTTGTCCTGGAGGGACGGTGAGGCCCGCCATGTTCGACGGCTTCTTCGCCGCGCTCTCCTTCCTCACCCGCCTGGGGCCGCCGCGCATCGTGCCGGCAGACGTGTTCCCGAGAACCTTGCCGTGGTTTCCGTTGGTGGGCCTCGTGGTCGGCGCGTTGGCGGTGCTTCCGTGCGCGCTGGGGCTCTTCGGGGAGTACCCGCAGCTTCAGGGCTGGGTGATCGTCGGGGCGTCGCTCTGGCTCACGCGCGGACTGCACGCCGACGGGCTGGCCGACATCGCCGACGCCTGGGGCAGCGGCGCCGCCGGGGAGCGCTTCTGGGCCATACTGAAAGACAGCCGGGCCGGGCCGTTCGGCGTGCTCGGGCTCGTCATGGGCCTGGGCGGGCAGGTGCTGGCCTTCGGCCTGCTGGCCGGGCAGGGACGCCTTGGCGCCGCGTGCTGGTGCTTTGCCCTGGGCAGGCTCGCCGGGCTGGCAGCGCTCGCCGTATGCCGTGAGCGGGCCAGGCCCGGCCTGAGCGCGCTTTTTGCGCCCGGGGCCACCCGGGGCGCGCTCGCGCTGGCCGCGTGCGTCACGGCCGTTGCCGGGCTCGTGCTGGACTCGCCCTTTGGGATGTTGAAGGGCGCGCTGGCCGCCGCAGTGGCCGTGTGGCTGCTGGCCCGCCTGAGCGCGAAGAAAAAAGGCTTCAACGGGGATTTCATGGGCGCGGCCATCGTGCTGGGCGAGCTTGCCGGAGCGCTCGGAGCGTTGGCGTAGGAACAGGAGCGGGGCGCTGCCCCGGACCCCGGCGGCGGCTTCGCGGGCTTCACCCAAAATGAAAGCGCTGGGAGCAGGCTTGCCTGCTCCCAGCGCTTTTTGACGTATGGGGAAGTCCTACGCGTCCTGGAAGCGTACCGGCAAGGCCTGGGCCAGGGCGTCGCGCACGGCCTTCTGGGCCTTGTCCACGTCCTTGTCGGTCAGGGTGCGCTCAGGGTGGCGGTAGACCATGCGGAAGGTCGCGTTCTTCTCGGCCGCGCCTTCTGGCTCGTAGATATCCTGCACGGACACGTCCTCGAAGATCTTGCCCTTCTGCTCGCGCACGAAGGCCAGCACCTCGGCCACCGAGAGCGTGGCGGGCATGACCAGGGTCATGTCGCGCCAGGAGGGCGGGAACTTGGGCAGGCCCTTGAACTTCACGGAGCGCTTGGAGTGCAGGTTCATGAGGGCCTCGGCGTCGAGTTCCGCCACCCAGAGGGCGAAGCGGGCCTCGAAGCTGTCGGCCACGTCGGGCAGCACGCGCCCGAGAACGCCCAGGGGCTTGCCCGCGAGCGTGACCTCCACGCAGGGTGAGAGCCAGGGATGGTCCTTGCGGACGGCGAAGGCCGCCTCGGGCAGCCCAAGGCTGGCGAGCAGGTGCTCAACCAGGCCCTTGATGTCGGAGTAGTCGGCCTTCTCCTCGGGCCAGGGAAACGAGCCGAAGCGCGCGCCGTGCAGGGCGACGCAGAGGCGGTGGCGCTCGCGCACCGTGGTCTCGCTGGCCGGGTCGGCGCTGAAGACCTTGGCCACCTCGAAGAGCTTGAGCGACACGTTGCCCTGGTTCAGGTTGTGGCGCACGGCCTTGAAGAGCCCGGGGGCCAGCTCGGTGCGCATCACGTTCTGGTCCTCGGAGAGCGGATTGGCCACGGGCACGCGGCCCTCCCCGGGCAGGCCCAGGAGGTCCAGCTCATGCTGGCCCACGAAGGAGTAGCTGACCACCTCGCGCAGTCCCGCGCCGCAGGCCCAGGCCTTGAGGCGGCGCAGGAAGGGCACCTCCGCACCAAGCTTGTCGGGCACTTCCAGGGACTTGAGCATCTTGGGCATGGCCGCCGGGATGCGGTCCATGCCGTGCACGCGGGCCACCTCCTCGATGAGGTCCACCTCGCGCTCCAGGTCGAGCCTGGCCGGGGGCGGGGTGACGGTCCAGGAGTCGGCGGCCTTCTGGGCCACGTCGCAGCCCAGGCCCTGGAGGGTCTTGCGGCAGAACTCGCCGGTGAGCTCGATGCCCAGAAGCGCGTTGGCGCGCGAGGGTCTGAAGTCCACGGGCGAGGGCTTCCAGGGCTTGGGCTCGGCCTCGGCAAAGCCCGGCAGCACGCGCCCGCCCGAGACCATGGCCATGAGCGCGGCGGCGCGGTTCATGGCGAAGAGCGACCCGGGCTGGTCGATGCCGCGCTCGTAGCGGTAGGAGGATTCGCTGGAGAGCCCGAGGCGGCGCGCGGTCTTGCGGATGGTGGGCGGGTTGAACACTGCGCACTCCAGCAGCACTTCGCTGGTGCGCGCGGAGACCTCGGTGTTCTCGCCGCCCATGACGCCGGCCAGGGCCACGGGCTTGGCCGAGTCCTTGATCAGCAGGTCGCGTCCGGTGAGCACGCGTTCCTGGCCGTCCAGGGTGGTGAATTTCTGGCCCTCGGCCGCGCGGCTCACCTCGATGAAGTCCCCGGCCAGCAGGGCCTTGTCGAAGGCGTGCAGGGGCTGGCCGAGTTCCAGCATGACGTAGTTGGTCACGTCCACGATGTTGTTCACCGGGCGCTGGCCCATGGCCGTGAGGCGGTAACGCATCCAGGCCGGGCTGGGGCCGATCTCGACGCCCTTGATGATGCGCGCGCGGTACACGGGGCAGAACTCGGGCTCGGGGATGCGGATGGACACGAGCGAGGAGGCCTCGGGGCCCGATTCGCTGACCTGCACTTTGGGCATGGTCAGGGGCAGGCCGAAGGCCAGGGCGGCCTCGCGCGCAAGGCCGAGGATGGACAGGCAGTCCGCCCGGTTGGGCGTGATGCCGATCTCCAGGACCACGTCGTCCAGGTTCAGGGCCTGGGCGAGCGTTGCGCCCACCGCGGGCGAGCCGTCAAGGGCCAGGATGCCCTCGGACTTCTCGGCAAGGCCCAGCTCGGACTCGGAGCAGATCATGCCGAAGGACTCGACGCCGCGAATCTTGCTTTTCTTGATGGTCAGCCCGCCGGGAAGGACCGTGCCGATCCTGGCCACGGGCACGAACTGCCCGGCGGCCACGTTGGGCGCGCCGCAGACGATGCTCAGGGGGGCCTCGCCGCCCACGTCCACGGTGCAGACCGAGAGCTTGTCGGCGTCGGGGTGGCTTTCGCGCGTGAGCACGCGCCCCACCACCACGTCGGCGCAGGCAGCGAAGGGCCGGGTGATCCCCTCGACCTCGAGGCCGAGCATGGTCAGCCTGTCGGCCAGGTTCTCGATGGAGCCCTCGAAGGGCACGAATTCGCGCAGCCAGTTGAGAGACAGGAGCATGGAAGTGCCTCCGGAGTCCGGAGCGCATGGCCCGCCGGGCTCCTCAAGATGGGCTGTCGCCCGATTCTAAGCGAACTGGGCCAGGAAGCGGACGTCGTTCTCGAAAAAGAGCCGCAGGTCCCCGACACCGTACTTGAGCATGGTCACGCGCTCGACGCCCATGCCGAAGGCGAAGCCGGAATGGACCTCGGGGTCGATGTCCACGGCCGCGAGCACGTTGGGGTCGATCATGCCGCAGCCTAGGATCTCCACCCAGCCGGTGGACTTGCAAACGCGGCAGGTCTCGCCCTTCACGTGGCCCTTGCCCTCGCACATCACGCAGGAGATATCCACTTCGGCGCTGGGCTCGGTGAAGGGGAAGAAGCTCGGGCGGAAACGCACCAGGGTTTCGGGGCCGAAGATGCGGTGCACGAAGAAGGTGAGCGTGCCGCGCAGGTCGGCCATGGTCACGCCCTTGTCCACGAGGAAGCCCTCGATCTGATGGAACATGGGGGAGTGGGTCAGGTCCGAGTCGCGGCGGTAGACCTTGCCGGGCGCGATGGCGGCCACGGGGGGCTTGCGCGAGAGCAGGGTGCGCACCTGCAGGGGCGAGGTGTGCGTGCGCAGGAGCACGTTGTCGCCGATGTACAGGGTGTCCTGCATGTCCCGGGCGGGGTGCTCGGGCGGGAAGTTCAGGGCCTCGAAGTTGTAGAAGTCGGTCTCGATCTCGGGGCCGGTGACCACCTCGAAACCCATGCCGGAAAACGCCTGGCAGATCTCCTCGGTGACGATGGAGAGCGGGTGCAGCCCTCCCACGGAGGGGGTGCGGCCGGGCAGCGCCGGGTCGAACCCGGCGAGCATGGCCTCCTCCTGGGCGCGCTTCAGGGCTTCCAGGCGCAGGGTGTGGCGGGCAGTGAGCTCCTCCTTGACGGAGTTGGCGGCCTGCCCAGCCTGGCGCTTGCCCTCTGCGTCCAGGCCCGGAAGCCTGGACATGATCTGGGCGAGCCTGCCCTTGCGCCCGAGAAAGGCCACGCGCAGGTCCTCCAGGGCCTCGAAAGAGGCCGCCTGGCCGAGGGCGTTTGTCGCTTCCCCGGCCAGGGCGGTCAATTCCTCGATCAAAGCCTCGGCAGGGTTCACGCGGAGACCTTGGCCTTGGCCATCTCGACCAGCTTGGCGAAGTCGGCCTTCTGGGTCACGGCCATGTCGGCCAGGACCTTGCGGTCGAGGTCGATGCCGGCCAGGGTCAGGCCGTGCATGAAGTTGCCATAGCTCATGCCGTTCTCGCGGGCGCCGGCGTTGATGCGCATGATCCACAGCTTGCGGAACTCGCGCTTCTTGGTCTTGCGGTCGCGATAGGCGTAGGCCATGGCGCGTTCGACGTTCTCACGGGCGGTCTCGTAGAGCACCGAACGGGCGCCGACGAAGCCCTTGGCCAGCTTCAGATACTTTTTGTGCCGCTTGTGGGCGGCCTGTCCGCGTTTGACACGCATGGGATGTCCTCCTGGTGTGAGGCGCAAGCCCCTGGCGGCCGCTTACAAGGCGGCCGCCAGGGGGCGCTTCAGAAAACTGTGGTCTGGCCCGGGCCTAGGCGTAGGGCAGCAGGCGGCGCACGGCGCCTTCGTTGGCCGAATCCACGATGGCGGAAGACGACAGGGCGCGTTTGCGCTTGGCGCTCTTCTTGGTCAGGATGTGGCGCTTGTTCTGGCGGCGGCGGCGGAACTTGCCGGTGCCGGTGGTCTCGAAGCGCTTGGCCGCGCTCTTGTTGGTCTTGATCTTGGGCATGTCGTCCTCCTGAAAATGCAACCCGTCCCGGGATTCCCGGAACGGGCCGCGGGCCTTGGCCCGCATGAAAAAGTGCTCGGCGCTACGGCTTCTTCAGCTTGAGCGAGGGGGCGAGCATCATGTTCATGATGCGTCCCTCGAACCTCGGCTCCTGTTCCACCTTCACGAGGTCTCCCAGGTCCGTGACGATGCGGGCGAGGATGTTCGCCCCACGGTCCTTGTGGACGACTTCGCGCCCGCGGAAGAACACCGAGACCTTGCAACGGTCGCCCTCCTCGAGGAAGCGGCGAATGTGCTTGAGCTTGGTCTGGTAGTCATGCTCGTCGGTCTTGGGCCGGACCTTGATTTCCTTGACGAGGATGACCGTGGCCTTCTTCCGGGCTTCCTGCTGTTTTTTCTGCTGCTGATACTTGAACTTGCCGTAGTCCATGATCCGGCAGACAGGGGGATCCGCGGCGGCGGCCACCTCGACCAGGTCCAGGCCCTTTTCCTGGGCCAGGCGCAGGGCCTCGCTGGTGGGCAGGATGCCCAATTGCGAGCCGTCGTCGGCGATCACCCGCACTTCGCGGGCGCGGATCTGCTGATTGCAGCGGGCGGTGTCACTGGCAGAAGATATAGCGCATTCCTCCTCGTTTGAACGGGGCCTGGCAGTCGTCCAGGATCATCTGGACCACCTCGTCCACTCCCTTGGGTCCCATGTTCTCGCCAGAGCGTAGGCGCACATTCACGCCGCCCTGTTCGAGCTCCTGATCCCCTATGACGAGCATGTAGGGGACCTTCTCCATTTGCGCCTCGCGGACCTTGTACCCGAGCTTCTCGTTGCGGGTGTCGGCCTCGGCGCGGATGCCTGCTTCGCGCAGGCGCTCAAGAACGAAATTCGCGTGCACGTCGTGCGCGTCCGTGACGGTGAGGATGCGTGCCTGCACCGGGGCGAGCCACGTGGGAAAGGCTCCGGCGGTGTGCTCGATGAGCACGCCCAGGAACCGCTCCACGGCGCCCAAGACGACGCGGTGCAACATCACAGGCCGGTGGCGCTCCCCATCCGTTCCCGTGTAGGACAGGTCGAAGCGTTCCGGCAAGGTGAAATCGCACTGTATTGTGGCGCACTGCCAACGGCGGTCTAAGGCATCCTTGAGTTTGATGTCAATCTTGGGGCCGTAGAAAGCTCCGTCGCCCTCGTTCACCGTGAAGGGCATCCCGATGGCCTCCATGGCCTTGACCAGCGAGGTCGTGGCCAGTTCCCAGGCCTCGTCGGAGCCGATGGACTTCTCGGGCCGGGTGGAGAGCTGGGCCTCGAACTCGAAGCCGAAGATGTCCACCACGTCCTTGACGAAGTTGATGATTCCGATGATCTCGTCCTGCAGCTGGTCCGGGCGGCAGATGATGTGCGCGTCGTCCTGGGTGAACTGGCGCACGCGCAGAAGCCCGTGCAGCACGCCGGATTTTTCGTGGCGGTGCACCACGCCCAGCTCGAAATAGCGCTGGGGCAGGTCGCGGTAGGAGCGCAGCCGCGACTTGTAGATGAGCATGTGCGACAGGCAGTTCATGGGCTTGATGCCGTAGGCCTGCTCGTCGATCTCGGTGAAATACATGTTCTCGCGGTAGTTCTCGTAGTGCCCCGAGCGCTCCCAGAGGTCGCGCTTGAGGATCTGCGGGCCCTGCACGATGGAGTAGCCCCGGCGCAGGTGCTCCTTGCGCTCGAAGTCCTCCAGGATGGTGCGCACCAGCGCCCCCTTGGGGTGCCAGATCACCATGCCCGCGCCGGCCTCCTCGGAGAAGCTGAACAGGTCCAGCTGGGTGCCCAGGCGGCGGTGGTCGCGCTTCTTGGCTTCCTCCAGGCGGTGCAGGTAGGCCTTGAGCTCCTTGGGGTCGGCGAAGGCCGCGCCGTAGATGCGCGAGAGCATGGGGCGCTTCTCGTCGCCGCGCCAGTAGGCCCCGGCCACGTGGGTCAGCTTGAAGGCCTTGAGGAAGCCTGTGCTCGGCACGTGCGGGCCGCGGCAGAGGTCGGTGAAGGCCCCCTGCGTGTACAGCGAGACGGTGTCGGCCGGGATGTCCGCCAGCACCTCCAGCTTGTACTCCTCGCCCATGTCCTTGAAGACCTTCTCGGCCTCGGGCTTGGAGACCACGCGGCAGGCGAACGGCAGGTTGGCGGCCGCGATCTTCTCCATCTCCGCCTGGATGGCCTCCAGGTCGTCGGGGGTGAAGGGGCGCTCGAAGGCGAAATCGTAGTAGAAGCCGTTCTCGATGGCCGGGCCGATGGTCACCTGGGCCGTGGGGAAGAGCTTCTTCACGGCCTCGGCCAGCACGTGGGCGGCGGAGTGGCGGATGACGTCCACTCCCTCGGGAGTGTCGGGAGTGAGGGGAGTGAGCTCCGCGCAGCTCTCGGGAAGAGGGGCGTAAAGATCCAGCAGCGCCTCGCCGCAGCGGGCGACAACTGTGTTCTTGTAGGCCTTGCCGGAGAGGGCCTTGGCGAGCACTTCCCCCACGGGCTGGCCGGCCTGGGCCTCGACCGTCTGATCACCGACGCGTACGTTCACGGGTCGCTCCCTCGCACGTCAAAAAAAGGGAGGCTGGGCCTCCCTTTGGGGTCTAAGGTGGTAGGACCGAGGAGATTTGAACTCCTGACCCCTTGCGTGTCAAGCAAGTGCTCTCCCCCTGAGCTACGGTCCTACGCCGTCAAAAGGAAGATGGCTTTTATGCCGGGATCGCGGGGGTGTCAAGCGCTAATCGAGATTATTCAGGCGAATCCCGCCGCGCCTAGGCGGCTGCGCCCACGGGGCCCAGGGGCAGGCTCACGGTCACGGCGCAGCCCTTGCCCGGCGCGCTCTCCATCCTGATGTCGCCCCCGTGGTCGTGCATGATCCTGTAGCAGACCGGCAACCCAAGGCCCGTGCCGTGCTCCTTGGTGGTGTAGAAGGGCTCGAAGGCCTTCCTGGCCAGGTCCTCGGGCAGGCCCGGGCCGTTGTCGCGCACCTCCACCTCGACCTTGCCCGCTCCCGCCCGGCTGGTGACGGTCACCTGGCCGCCGGTGGTCATGGCCTCGGCCGCGTTCTTGACCAGGTTGATGAGCACCTGGCGCATCTGGTTCGGGTCGTGAGCCACGGGCGGCAGGGCCTCGTCGAGGTCCATCCTGATCGTCACGCCGCGCCCGGCCAGGGCGGCCTCCAGGAGACGGGCCGTGTCGCGGATGGTGGCGTTCAGGTCCTCGGAGGTCTTCTTGGGCGCGGCCGGACGGGTGAAGTCGCGCACTTCCACCAGCATGCTCTCCAGGCGCTTGGCCTCCTCCTCGATGAGCGCGAGCTTCGTGGCCTCCTTGCATTCCCCGGGCAGAGCCTTGCGCACCTGCCTGGCGAAGCCGCCGATGATCATGAGCGGATTCTTGATCTCGTGGGAGATGTGCGCCGCTGCCTCGCCGATGGCCGCGAAGCGCTCGGAGCGGATCAGGCGCTCCTGGGTTTCGATCAACTCCTGGAGGTTCTTGCGGATCTTGTCCCGGGCCTCGCGCAACTCCGCCGTGCGGGCCTCCACCTCGGCCTTGAGCGTGGCGGACCAGCGGAAGGCGAAATAGACCGTCACGGCCAGGCCCATGAAGACCACGGCCTGGAAGCCGGCCACCATGAGCATCTCGCGTAGCGCGGCCTTGGCGATGATGCCCTCCACCTCGTCCACGGGCGCCACCACGGCCACGCCCCAGAACACCGGCGGGTTCTGCTCCACGGCGATGCCCGCCCGGGTGAAGGCGATGAGCTTCTTGACCTCGCCTGTCATCCCCCGGTGCCAGCCGGAGACGTACCAGTCCACGCCTTCCTTGCCCGAGAGCATCATCTCGCGCATGATCGCGTTGATGCGCCCGAAGTCCACGGTGGGGTCGCGGCGCTCGCGCACGGCGAAGGCGTCCTTGGCGATGAAGTCCTCCACGTGGTGGTCCAGGAAGAAGCCGCGCTGGTCGAGCACCCAGGCGTAGCCGGTCTGGCCGGAGCTCACGTTGTGGGCGTAGCGCCAGGACACGGCCAGGGCGTCCACCACCAGGAAGATGATCCCCGGCTGGCCGGACGCCTCCTGCCCGACCGGCCAGAGCCTGGCGGCCATGCGCAGGATGGTCTTGCCCGCGAAGGGCCCGCCGGTGGGGGCCTCGGTCGCCCCGGCCAGTACCGCGTGGCCCGCGTCCGCGCTGCGGGCCCAGTCCAAAAACGGGCCGTAGTCCAGGACCAGGGGGTGGCGGACGGGTCCGTCGGCGTCGTAGAGGGTCACCTCGCCGCTGCCGGGCGGCACGTAGCCTATGGCCAGGACCTCGCTCTGCCGCAGGATCTCCTGGAAGGAGGGCAGGGCGCTGCCCGGGGCGTCCATCAGCGCGGGGTGCTTGCGCCAGATGTTGGTCAGCTCCAAAAGGCTCGCGCGCAGGAAGGCGAAGTGCTGCTCGATGTCCTGGGCCACCTTCTGGGCCAGGATGAGCTGCTGGCGGTTGAACTGCTCCGTGGCCACGGCCGCCAGTTCGCCCTGGGCGCGCTGCCCCAGCTGCCACATGACCACGCCCATGAGGATGAGCGCGGCGGTGGCCAGGATGACGAACTTGCGGGTCATGGCTGCGTCCTGCGAGGGTGAAGGGATTCGCGGCCATGGTTATCCTAGTTGGGCGTCCTGGGCAACCGTTCGGAACGCTTCCGCATTTGCCGGGCCTTGCTGGAGCGCGCGGGCAGGCGTAGAAGGGAGGGCGCAGGAGGCGGAACATGGCGAAAACTGACGCGTTGGCGGCCCTCGCGGGCATGGCGTTCTACATACTGGCGCTCACCTGGCTGTGAGCGCGGGCAGGAGGGGGAGCATGCGCAGGATCATGCTGGCGTGCGCGGCCGCGCTCGTGCTTGGCGGCTGCGGTGGCAGGCAGATGTACAAGAGCCCGGACAAAAGCGCGGTCCAGGAGGAGCGGGACTACGCCGAGTGCGACTGGGAGGCCTCCAAGGCCACGGCCGGGCTCGCGGACTCGAGCGAGATGCGCGACCGCGTGCAGGCGCTCGTCGACAAGTGCATGCGCGCCCGGGGCTACGCCCCCAAATAGGCCGCCTCGGGCCGGGCGCCTGAACGGCTCGTTGCCCCCGACGCGGGAGTGGCCCGCGCGGGCGCGGCGTGCCCCTGCCGCGTCGCGGTCCTTCCGTCCGATCTTCGCCTTGGCCGCGAAGCCCTGCCCGCGCGTCTCCTGATATTTCTCCACGCGTCCCCGCGCCCTACGGGCCGGCGTCCCCGGGCGCGTGGCCCCTCCGCTTTCGAAGGCTTTACTCTTCCGGATGATGCGGATACCAGAAATGGTACGGCTAACCGAAATGGTCCGGCATGAAATCGTATGTGCCGTTCGGCGGGAGTGTTGCGCCATGAGACGATATGCCTGGACGATCCTGGCCTTGGCGGCCCTGGCCTGCGCCGGGGGAGTCTGGCTCGTCCGCCCGGGCTCAGTCCGGCCCGTGACCATCGGCATCGTCCAGTTCATGGCCAACGACGCCGACACGGTGGAGGGCTTCAAGGAGGGCCTCGCCGCCCTGGGCTACGTCCAGGGCGCGAACGTGCGCTACGTGGCCCCGCCGCCCGCCTCCTCCAGGGAGGAACTCGCCGCGCGGCTCTCCGAGGTCCTGGCCGCGAAGCCGGACCTGCTCTTCGTCAGCTCCACCCCGGCGGCCCTGGCGGCGCGCAAGGCCACCGAGGGCATGGGCCTGCCCGTGGTCTTCGCGCCGGTGAACGACCCCGTGGCCTCGGGCGTTGTGAAGAACCCCCAGCGCCCCGAGGCGAACCTCACGGGCGTGCGCCTGGCCCCCAGCGACGGCAGGCGGCTGCAGTCGCTCCTCTCCATCAAGCCCTCGGTGCGCGCCGTGTGCGTGCCCTTCGACGCCAAGGACGAGAGCGCGCGGGAATCCCTGCGCCGCATCCAGGAGGCGGCCGCAAGCCTCGGGGTGGACATCCTGGCCAGGCCCATCGGCGAGGACAGGGCGGAAGAGGCCCTGGCCGGTCTCGTGCCGCCCGGCGCGGACGCGGTTTTCCTGCCGCGCGACGGGCTGGCCATGTCGCTTTTCCGGGAGTTTTCGCGTATCGCGGAGATGCGGGGCATCCCCATGAGCACCCCCAGGCTCGACCAGGTGGAGAAGGGCGTGCTCACGGGTTACGGCTTCGCTGGGCGCGAGGTGGGCCGGCAGGCGGCGGGCATGGCCCAGAGGCTTTTATCAGGCGAGCCCGTCTCCGGCGTGCCGGTGGAGATCGCCCAGGACTACCTGTTCATCAACCTCGGGACGGCGCGAGCGTTGGGCATGGACGTGCCCGAGCAGGGCCTGCGCCAGGCCCGCTACGTCTTCAGGCCGGGGAAATAGCATGGCCGTTTGCGGAAGGCCGGTGCCGACACCAGGGACAAAGCGCGCGGCTGGAGGCCGGGCCCCATGATGCGCCTGGGCAGGCTCCTGACCCTGTTTCTGTACTTCCTGGCCCTGGGGCCCCTGGTCGCGCTGGTTGGCGTGCTCGGCTTCACGGCCTACGAGAGCCAACTGGAGCGCGAATTCCGCTACGCCCAGAGCCTGGCCGCCAACGCGGGCCTGCGCGCCGAGCGCCTGCTGGGCGGCGTGGCCGACGACGTGCGCGCCGTGGACCGCTTCCAGATGTTCTTCTCCCTGCCGCGCGAGCGCCAGCGCGAGGTGCTCTCGGAACTGATGGCCATCGACTGGAGCATCCGGGACCTGGCCCTGGCCGACGCGGACGGCCGCCAGCTCGTGCGCCTGTCCATGTTCAGCGCCCACTCGCCCGACGAGCCCGGGGACTTCTCCTCGGACGCGCTCTTCCGGCAGGCCATGGATTCCGAGGGGGCGGTGTTCGGCGAGGTCTGGATCGACCCGGACCTGGGCGAGCCGCTCATGCCCATGGCCGTGGCCATGCCCAACCGCGCCTCCGGCGGCGTGCACGGGGTGATCCTCTGCACGTTGCGCCTGGCCTTCCTCTTCGACCTGGTCAAGGAACTCTCCGACCCGCCCGCCGTGCGCATCCTCCTGACTCTGGCGGACGGACGCGTGGTGGCCGCCCCGGAATTCTCCACCGTGCTCTCCGGGGTGCGCCTGGCCCCGGGAGGCAAGGCCTCCCTGGTGCAGGGCTCGGACGGGGGAGCGGTCATCGCGGCCTCGCGCCACGTGGAGCTGGGCGGGCGCAGCCTGATGGCCGTGGCCGAGTTGGACGCGGAGCAGGCCATGCAGCCGTTCTTCAACACCGTCAAGGTGTTCGCCGCGGTGTTCGCCGCCGCGCTGGCCCTGGCCGCGCTTCTGGCGCACCTGTGCCGCTCGCGCATCGTGGAGCCCATCCGCAGCCTCACTGCCGCGGCCCAGGCCATCCGCAACGGGGACCTCACGGCCAAGGCGAGCGGCGAGGGCTTCGCCGAGACCCGCGAGTTGGCCGAGACCTTCAACGCCATGACCGGGAGGCTTCTGGGCTCCATGCGCGAGCTCACCGCCGAGGCCGCCTCGCGCGAGAAGGCCCAGTTCGAGCTCCAGCAGAGCCGGGAGCGCCTGGGCCTGGCCCTCGAGGCCGTGAGCGACGGCCTGTGGGACTGGCGGCTGGACACGGGCGAGGTCTACTTCAGCCCCAGGTGGTACACCATGCTGGGCTACGCGCCCGGGGAGCTCGGCCCCGCCTACGAAACCTGGCGCGGCCTGCTCCACCCGGATGACGCGGCCAGGACCGAGGCCCTGGTCCTGGAGCACGTGGCCTCGGGGGAGCCTTTCGTTACAGAGGCCCGGATGCGTTGCGCGGACGGTTCCTGGAAGTGGGTCCTGATGCGCGGGAGGGTCGTGGAGCGCGGCCCGGACGGGTCGCCGCGGCGCATGGTGGGCACCCACGCGGACATCACCGAGCGCAAGCGCATGCAGGAAGTCATGGTCCAGACCGAGAAGATGATGAGCGTGGGGGGGCTCGCGGCGGGCATGGCCCACGAGATCAACAACCCGCTCTCCGGGATCATGCAGAGCGCCCAGGTGATCAAGGCCAGGCTGGAATCCGATTCCGACGTCAACCGCCGGGCGGCCCAGGAGACCGGCTGCGAGCTCGAGCCCATGCGCCGCTTCCTGGCCAGGCGCAACATCCCCGCGCTGGTGGAGTCCATCCGCGAGGCGTCGGTGCGCGCCGGGCGCATCGTGTCCAGCATGCTGGAGTTCAGCCGCAAGAGCGAATCCTCCAACGCGCCCTCCGATCTGGGCGACGTGCTGGACAGGGCCGTGGAGCTGTGCTCCACCGACTACGACCTGCGCAAGCGCTACGACTTCAGGCACATCCGCATCATCCGCGACTACGACCGGGAGCTTCCCGCGGTGCGCTGCTCGCGCACGCAGATCGAGCAGGTGTCCTTGAACCTCCTGCGCAACGCGGCCCAGGCCACGGCCAAGGGGTCAAGCGACGGGGAGAAACCCTGGATCCGCCTGAGCACCCGCTCCGAGGGCGGCATGGCCGTGATCGAGGTGGAGGACAACGGCCCCGGAATGGACGAGGAGGTGCGCCGCAAGGCCTTCGAGCCGTTCTTCACCACCAAGCCCGTGGGCGAGGGCACGGGCCTGGGCCTTTCCGTGTCCTACTTCATCGTGGTCAACAACCACTCGGGCACTTTCGAGGTCGAATCCCCCGCGGGCAAGGGCGCGAAGTTCACCATCCGGCTGCCCTTCTGAGCGCCGCCTCCCGGATTTCGGCCTAGGCCTGTTTTTCCTCCAGCTCGGCCCAGCGCGCGTAGAGCGCGTCCACGCGGGCCTGGGCCTCTTGCTGCCGGGCCAGGCGCGCGGTGAGCTCCGCCGGGTCCGAGGCCACGGCAGGGTCCTCCAGTTCGGTCCCGCGCAACGCAAGCTCCTGCTCCGCCTCCAGGATGAGCCCTTCCATCTGGTCCCACTCGCGCTGCTCCTTGTAGGTGAGCTTTTTGGCCTGCCCGGCGCGCTCCTGCCTGGGCTGGCGGGGCGTGGCCTCGCGCCGCTGGGCCTTGGCCGCCTGCTCCTCGCGCCCCTGGGCGGCGCGGAACTCCTCCCACTGGGCGTAGTCCGCGAAGGCCACGGCCCCGCCTGACCCGTCCAGGCCCAGGAGCACCGTGGACACGGTGTCCAGGAGGTAGCGGTCGTGGGTCACCAGGACCACGGCCCCGGGGAACTCGCCCAGGCTCTCCTCCAGCACCTCCAGGGTGGGGATGTCCAGGTCGTTGGTGGGTTCGTCCAGGATGAGCACGTCGGCGGGCCTGAGCATGAGCCTGGCGATGAGGAGCCTGGCCTGCTCCCCGCCCGAGAGGAGCCCCACGGGCAGGTCCAGCTGCTCGGGCCGGAAGAGGAAGCGCTTGGCCCAGGAGGCCACGTGCAGGGAGCGCCCCTGGTAGACCACGGCGTCGCCGTGGGGGGCGAAGGCCCGGCGCAGGCTCTCTTCCGGGTCCAGCTGCTCGCGGTTCTGGCCGAAATAGGCCAGGGCCAGCCCGGGCGCGCGGGAGACGCTCCCCGCGTCGGGCTTCTCCTCGCCCGCGAGCACGCGAAGAAGCGTGCTCTTGCCGCTGCCGTTGGCCCCCACCACGCCGAGCTTCAGGCCCGGAGAGAGCACGAGGTCCAGGTCCGTGAACAGCGCATGGCCGCCCACGGACTTGCAAAGCCCCTCCGCCGTGACCAGCCGCTTGGTCTGGCGGGCCGTGCCCGCGAAGTCGATCCCGGCGCGGCCGCGCTGGGCGTTGCGCTCGCGGGTGGCGTCCAGCTCGCGCATGAGCCGCCCGGCCTCCTCGATGCGGCCCTTGGCCTTGGTGGTGCGGGCCTTGGCCCCCCGGCGCAGCCACTCCACCTCGCGGCGCACCTTGGAGGCCAGGGCCTGCTCGAGCCCGGCCTGGGCCGCCAGGAACTCCTCGCGTTTCTCGAGGAACACGCTGTAGGGGCCGTCCACGCTCAGGAAACCGCCCGGGTAGGCCTTGTCCAGCTCCACGGTGCGGTTGGTGACGTTCTCCAAAAAGCAGCGGTCGTGGCTTATGAGCACGAAGGAGAACCGGGCCTGGGACAGAAGCTTCTCGAGCCAGAGCACGGAGTCCAGGTCCAGGTGGTTGGTGGGCTCGTCGAGCAGCAGCACGTCGGGCTCGGTGACCAGGGCGCGGGCCAGGGCCAGGCGCTTGGTCCAGCCGCCGGAGAGCCCGGACGCGGGCTGGGCGAAGTCGGTGAACCCGGCCCTGCTCAGGGCCTCGCCCACGCGCGCGTACACCTCGGACTCGCCGAGCCCGTGCCCGATGAGCGGGCGCAGCGGAGCGGCCACGGCCTGCTCCACGCTCACGCCCTCGGGGAACTCGTCGCGCTGGGCCATGTAGGAGAGCCTGGCCTGCTTGCGCAGGGTGCGCTCGCCGGAGTCGGGATTTTCGATGCCCGCCAGGATGCGCATCAGGGTGGACTTGCCCGAGCCGTTGGCCCCGATCAGGCCCACGCGCTCGCCCTGGCCCACGGTGATGCCGATGCCGGAGAAGAGGGTGCGCGCGCCGTAGGACTTGGCCGCGTCCTTGAGGGTGACGATGGTGCTCATGGGCGCAAGCACTTAGGGCATCGCGGCCCCGGCGTCAAAGAGCGGCTCGGGCGGCGTCCAGGGCCGAAGCGACCTCGGCCGCGAGCACTTCCGCCAGGGCCGCGTCCGCCTCGCGGCAGGCCTTCTCGAAGGCGGAGGCGGGCTTCACCAGCCCGGCCAGCTCCAGGCCCATGGCCGTGCCCTTGATATCGTGCGCCGCCATGGCCGCGCCCGGCAGGTCCCCGGCGGCGAGGCGCTCGCGGGCCAGGGCCAGCCGGGCGTCGATGTAGGCCACGGCCTCGGGCAGCAGGGCCGCCATGGCCAGCGCGGGCCTGGGGGCCGCGCCGCAGTGGCGCGTCACGGCCTCGGCCAGGGCGTCGAGCTTCACGGGCTTGGAGAGGTAGTCGGTCATGCCCGCGGCGATGAAGCGCTCCCTGTCCCCGGCCATGGCGTAAGCCGTGAGGGCGATCACCGGGGTCCTGGCCGCGCGCTCCCCGCAGGCGCCCTCGCGCAGCCTGCGCACTGTCTCCACGCCGTCCAGGCCCGGCATCTGCACGTCCATGAGCACGAGGTCGAAGGGCTCGCGCGCGAGCAGGTCCAGGGCCTCGCGGCCGTCCCGGGCCGTGGCCACGCCGTGGCCCATGGCCGTGAGCGACTGCTCGAACACGTGGCGGTTGACCGGGTTGTCCTCGGCCACCAGCACCCGGCGCGGCGCGGGGCTCTCGCCGCATCGCGGCGCCTCGGGCGCGGCCTCCCCGGGGGAGGCCCGCTCCACGCCGAAACGGGCCGTGAAGTGAAAGGAGCTGCCCTTGCCCGGTTCGCTCTCCACCCAGACGCGCCCGCCCATGAGCGCGGTGAGCTCCCGGCAGATGGCCAGGCCCAGGCCCACGCCCTGGTGCGTCTTGGAAAAGGTGGAGTCGGCCTGGCGGAAGCAGTCGAACACGGCCGCGTGCAACTCCGGAGGGATGCCTATGCCCGTGTCCGACACGGTGATGCGCAACTCCACCCGGCCCTCGGCGTCCTCGGGCGCGGCCTCGGCCCGCACGCGCACGAAGCCCATCCGCGTGAACTTCACCGCGTTGCCCACCAGGTTGCCGAGCACCTGGCCCAGGCGCACGGGGTCGCCCCGCAAGAGCCTGGGCACGTTTTCGGCCACGTCGATGTTCAGGTCCACGTCCTTGCCGCGCAGGGCCAGGCGGTGGGCGTCCAGGGTCTTCTCCAGAACCTGCCGGGGCTCGAAGGGCAAGTCCTCCAGGGCCAGCTTGCCCGCCTCGATGCGCGAGATGTCCAGCACGTCGCCCACGATGGCCAGGAGCAGGCGGGCGGAGTCCTCGATCATGCCCAGGTTGGCCTCGACCTTCTCCGGGTCGCGCACGCGCCTGCACAGCTCGGTGAGCCCCAGGATGGCGGTCAGGGGCGTGCGGATCTCGTGGCTCATGTTGGCCAAAAAATCGCTCTTGGAGCGGCTGGCGGCCTGGGCCTCCTGGTTGGCCCGGCGCAGGAGCTCCTCGTCGAGCTTGCGGTCGGAGATGTCCTGGAGGGAGCCGAAGATGCGCACGCACCTGCCGTCCTGGAAGACGGGCCGCCCGATGACGCGCACCCAGATGGGGCGGCGCTTGAGGGTGAACCCCTGGAGCTCCAGGTCGAAGGGCTTGCCGTGCGAGACGGCCGCGCCCATGGCCAGGGCGAGCCTTTCGCGGTCTTCGGGCGGGTAGTAGTCCAGGTGCTCGCCGGGCCCAGGGGGCTCGCCGCCCTCGTGCTCCAGGATGTGGTAGAGTTCCCGGGTCCAGGCTCCCTTGCCGGTGGCGAGGTCGTGCTCCCAGCCGCCCACGCGGGCCATCCTGCCGATCTCGTGCAGCAGTTCCTCGCCGCGCCTGCGCGCCTCCTCGGCCTGATCCCGCTCGGCCACTAGCCCGCGCAGGGCGTCGGCCTCGGCGGCGCGCAGGCGCATCCCGTGGAGGACCTGGGAAAACCAGGAGAGGGCCACGCAGGAGAGCACGAACACGCCCATGGCCAGCCAGTCCTCCCGGACGAAGAGGAAGGGCTGGCCCATGGTCTGCAGCCAGATGGCGGCCAGGGCGGAAGCGGCCGTGGCGATGAGCCCGCTGGCCGAGCCGCCCAGCAGCGCCGCGAACATCACGGCCGGGAAGAACGTGACGTAGGGTATGCGGGGGCCCAGCTGGCCCAGGAAGGCGATGCGCACGACGGCCGCCGCCGCGACGGCAAGCAAGGCGAGGGAAAGCTGCGGCCAGAAGGTGTCGACTGGGTAGGAGCGGGTCATGATGCCCTCTTCGCTTGAAGCGGCGTGCCCCGGAATGTACCCCAGGCGCGCCCGGCGGTCCAGTGGCCCCGGGCATGGAAAAAGGCCGCCCGCGCGTGATGCGCGGGCGGCCCTTGCGTTCAGGAAAGGCGTGTTCCGGCTAGGCGGCCTTGCGCCTGCGCGCGCCCCAGAGCCCGGCCAGGCTCGCGCCGGTGAGCAGCAGGGTGGCGGGCTCGGGGGTGGGCACGGTGCCCACGTTGTCCCAGTACACGTCGAAGGACTGCCCGAAGTTGTAGGAGTTCAGGATGATGTTGCCGAAGGTGCCGTCCTGCCAGGGGTCGGCGAAGGCGTAGAGCAGCACGTCGTCAACGTAGTAGTCCATGCTGCCGCCGGAGTAGCGCATGGTGATGTTGTGCCAGGCGTCCTCGGAGTAGCCGGTGCCCAGGGTGATCCAGCCGCCGTTGTAGTAGTCGAAGGCGTAAAAGCCGGCGGCCACGGATGCGCTGCTGCGCCAGGCCACGATGGGGTAACCGGCCACGGCGTTCAGGGAGTCGAAGGTGGTGGCCCAGATGCCCACGTTGGCGTCGCCCCAGGAGGAATCGACGTACAGGTCGGCCGTGACGCCCAGCTTAAATATGTCGGCGTTCACATCGATTTTTTTGCCCTGGTAGTTGTAGAAGCTGTCGGCTCCGGCATCGGCTCCGTTTATGCCGATGCGCAGGCGGTTGTCGCCGTCGAACATGGCGGTCTCGAACACGGCCGGGGCCTTGCGGTCGGTGTACCAGGCTGAAAGATCAGGGTTGTTGAAGTCGATGGTGGCGGCGAAGGCGTTTCCGAGGAAGGCGAGCGAAAGCAGCATCGAGAAGAAAATCCGTTTCATTTCCATACTCTCCCGGTATATTGATTTGTATGACCAGGAAATCGAATAAGCAATAAGCATGCCTCGCTATCAGCTCAGAATCTCATGTGAAATTTCACGCAAACAATGCTTTTGTAAGGAACTCCGACGGGAGGATTTAAGAAATGTTTACAACTGGTTGCGGAGGATGATCGTCGAGGGCTTCGTTTCCCTCGATCCCGAGGGGTCGAAGCCGGGGCGGGGAGCTTGCATTTCCCGGGGGGCGGGAATATTGCGCCCTTCGCTCGAGCAGAAGAATTGAGGGGAAGCCAGCCATGTCCACCGGCAACGGAGCCGCAAACCAGGGCCTTTTCCTTGGCGTCGCCGCCGCCACGCTCTGGGGGATGTCCTTCGTGATCCCGGCCATGCTGCCGGGGTGGAGCTCGCTGGAGATCACCCTGGGCCGCTACTTTTCTTACGCCGCCCTTTCCGTCGTGCTCTACCGTCGCGGCAGGCGCTGCGGCTTCCCGCCGCTCGGCTGGGCCGTGTGGCGCTCCGCCTTCTTCCTGGGGCTCTCCGGCTACATGCTGGCCTACCTGCTGCTGGTGGAGTCCATCCAGCTCATCGGCCCGGCCGTGCCCGCCCTGATCATGGGCACGAGCCCGGTCAGCGTGGCGCTCTACGGAAACCTGCGCCGCCGCGAATACCCCTTCCTCCGGCTCGCCGTGCCGCTGGCGCTCATCTTCGCGGGCCTGGCCGCGCTGAACGTGGCCCGGCACGGCCTGCACCTGGCCTCGGGGGAGGCTTCCGCCGCCCCGGTGCTCCTGGGGCTCGGGCTGTCGCTTGCGTCCCTGGGCTGCCTGACCTGGTACCTGGTGGCGAACCTGATGTTCCTCAAGGACCACCCCGAGATCCGGCCCATTCACTGGGCCAGCGTGGTGGGCATCGTGCTGGGGCTCATGTCCGCCGCGCTCCTGCCGGTGGCGCTTGCGAGCGCGCCGCCTCCCGGCCCGCGCGACCTCGCGGCTTTCGTCGCAGGTTCGCTGGTGCTGGGGCTCGTGGCGTCCTGGGGCGGGGGCGCGCTCTGGAACCGCGCCTGCGCCATGCTCCCGGCTTCGCTTGCCGGGCAGCTGATCGTCTTCTGGCCCCTCTCCGGGCTCGCCCTGGCCTACCTTCTGGAGGGCCGCCTGCCGGGCCTGGCGGAAACGGCCGGCATCGCCCTGACCCTGGCCGGCGTCGTCCTGGGCATCCGCCGCTCGCGCGCCTGAGGTGGCGGGGCGCGGGGCCTACCAGTCCGAGGCCTCGTCCTTTCCGTAGGAGACGACCCTGCCGTCCACGAGCACCACGCGGTAGCGCTCGGCGACGACGTTGAACGGCCAGTCCACCGCAGCGTAATACAGGGTCTCGGTGTCCTTGTCGTAGCTCACGCTGCTGGGCTTGCCCAGGGCGTCGACCACTTCCTGCTTGCTCATCCCGGGCTCCAGCGCGGCCATCCTGCTGGCGGGCTTGGCGCAGGCCGACAGCGACAGCGCGAGAAGCAGCGTTGCGAGCACATGCCATTTCTTCATGACCACCCCTTTAAAACGTCCCCGGTTTCTCTTGCGCCCTGTTCCGGCCGGGCCGGGAGAGGCGTCCTGCGGGCCTCTTCCAGTGGCGGCCCATGGAAATGACCGGCCGCGCGCCGGACTTGATCAATGGAATAGCCCCTGGCGGCGGCGCGACTCAAAAGAGGACCGCAAGCGGTTGCATCCAGCTAGATGGCATCTAGCAAAGGCTTCAGGGCGCATCAAGATGCGCGGGGTGGAGAAACAGAAGAAGGCCCGGAGAGTGAAGAGGGTTTCAGGCGGATGCGCGTCCGGGCGTCACGGACTCTGATCCTGAAGCGAAGCGCCCCATCGCGCTGTACCAAGCGGGGAGAAGTGTCCACACGCCCCTCAGTGGGCAGGGGCGAGCGCGGTTGTGGACCACCAATGTGTACCACCGCTGATGATTCAGGCCGTCAGAGCCACTCTTGAAGAGGTTCCGGCCTTCAAAAACAAGGAAGGCCGGGCATTTCTGCCCAGCCTTTTGCTTCCTTGGTGCCGAAGAGAGGACTCGAACCTCCACGGAGTTGCCCCCACTAGACCCTGAACCTAGCGTGTCTACCAATTCCACCACTTCGGCGCGGGAAGAGACATCTATCTCGGGTGGGGGTGGTTGGCAAGAACTTTTTTTGATTTCTTGAAAATTTTCCTTTCTTGAAGCTCGGGGCGCTTTGGAGTAACCACCAGCGGGTCATTAGCCCACCTCAGGAACCTCCAATGATCGTAGCCCGAACTTTCGACGAACTCGAAGGCGTCCTCAACGGCAGCTGCCTGACCATCGGCAACTTCGACGGCGTGCACCTGGCGCACCAGAAGCTTCTCGGCCGCGTGCGCGAGCGCGCCAAGGCATTGAACGTGGTCAGCCTGGCCGTCACCTTCGAGCCGCACCCGCGCGCGGTGCTCCTGGGCAAGAACGTGCCCCCGCGCCTGACCACCCCGGACGTCAAGCTGGAACTCATCGCCGAGACCGGCATCGAGGCCTGTCTGGTGCTGCCCTTCACCCGCGCCTTCGCCTCCATCGAGCCAGAGGACTTCGTGCGCGACTGCCTGCTGCGCGATTTGGGCATGCGCGAGCTCATCGTCGGGCACGACTGGGCCTTCGGCAAGGGCCGCAAGGGCGACTTCGAGACCCTGAGCGCCATCGGGCGCGACGCGGGCTTCATGGTCGAGCGCCTGGCCCCGGTGCTGGTGGAGGACGCCGTGGTCAGCTCCACGCGCATCCGCGACATGCTCACCGCGGGCGACGTCTGGGACGCGAGGCCGCTTCTTGGGCGCTTCCACAAGGTGCGCGGCGAGGTGATCCACGGCGCGGACCGGGGCGGGAAGCTTCTTGGCTTCCCCACGGCCAACATCGGAGCCACGGACCAGCTCCTGCCCAAGTCCGGCGTCTACGCCGTGTGGCTGAGCAGGAGCGGGCAGAACTGGGCGGGCGTGGCCAACATCGGCGTGAACCCCACCTTCGGCGGAGACCGCCTGAGCGTGGAGGCGCACATCTTCGACTACTCCGGCGACCTCTACGGCAAGGTGGTGGACCTGCACTTCGTGCAGAGGCTGCGCAGCGAGAGAAAGTTCTCGGGGGTGGAGGAACTCAAGGCGCGCATCGCCGAGGACGTGAAGATCGCCCGGCGCGTGCTGGCCGAGCCCGAGGCCATGCTCTAGGACCGGCGCTGGCTAACGCACCACGAACCAGAATATCACCGTTCCCAAAAGCGCCACGGGCAGGTAGCTGGCACGGCCGAAGAGCTTCGAGGCGCTTTCGCGCGTGGGCTTGGTCCCGAGCTCGCGCGCGGGCAGGGCCGTGAGCCAGCCCACCAGCGCGGCCCCGGCCAGAGCCAGCCACCAGGGCATCTTCGCGGGCGAGAGCGAAAGAATCGCCCAGGCGAGCGCCGTGGCCCCGGCGAGCGTCCAGAAGCTCACTTTGGCCGCGCGCGCGGTGCCCAGCACCACGCACATTGTCCTGGCCCCCTGCCTGCGGTCCAACTCCAGGTCGAACCAGTCCGCCGGGATGTTCTGCCCGCCGATCTCCCACAGAAACGTCATGGCGAAGAGCATGGCCGGAAACCACGCCGGCGCGGCCGGGTCCACGGCCAGCACCGCCGCCACCCCCCCCAGCGACTTGACCACCCCGTTCACCAGCGCCCGCAGGTGCGTGACCTTGAGCAGCAGGCAGTAGGCGGCCTCCAGCGCGCACCCTGCGGCCAGCAGGACCGCGCACGCCGGGTTGAGCGCCCAGGCCCCGGCCAGGGCGGCCACGGCCCAGAAGGCGGTCCAGGCCACGGCCTGGCGCTTGGTGATGAGCCCCATGGCCAGGGGATGGCGCGCGTAGACCGCGTCCAGGTAGCCCGAGGTGTCCTCGCGGCCCTCCAGGAAGTTGGCCCGGTCCGTGCGGTAGTCGGCCAGGTCGTTCACGGCGTAGACAGCCGTGTAGCCCGCGAACACCGTGAAGAGCCCGAGCAGCGTGACGCTCGCGGGCGGGAACGCGCCCAGCCACAGAAGCGCGGCCGCCACGGGCATGGCCATGTCCAGAAGTCCGTGCGGAGTGCGCGACAGGGCCAGAAACGGCTTGAGGCGGTCGAATGCCCCCGTGGCCGGGGACGCGGCGAAAGGCATGAAGGCTCCTTACCCCTGGTGTTCCTGTTCGTGCTCGTAGGCCGCCTGGCCCCTGAACACCCGGTACTGATAGATGGTGTAGCCCACGATCACCGGCAGGGTCACGCCGAAGCCGATGAGCATGATCTCGAGGGACCCGGCGGCGGCCGAGGCCGTGAGCGGCGTGAGTCCGGGCTCGGCGAACCCGGGGCGCAGGGCCAGAAGCCAGGCCACCATGGCCAGAAGCGCGTGTGCGGCCACGGGGAGGAAGAACTTCCGGCCCGAATCCATGGCCGTCACCGACCAGGAGAGAAGCCCCGCCGCCACCACGGCCAGGGCCAGGGGCAGCGTCCCGGATACGGGCGTCTTGAAGGCAAGCATGGCCTGGAAGACCACGCTGCCGAGCGCGCACAGCATGGCGGCCTGGCGCTGGCGGAAACCCTCCACGTTGGAGGCGGCCCAGCCCGCCCCGAGCACGCCCACCAGGCAGGCCATGGCCAGCGCGCCCAAAAGCGCCCCGGACCCGGCCCAGGCGAAGGGCGTCAGGAACGTGGTGTGGCCCTCCTGGGGGACGCCCTGGATGACGGCCCCGAGCATGGCCCCCTGGGCCAGGGCCGTGGCCAGGCTGCCGAGCCCGAACAGGTTGGACCAGAAGCGCTTGTCCTTGGCCTGGGCGTGGTATTCCAGGCCCACGCCGCGCGCCATGAGCGCGAGCAGAAGAAACGCGGCCGGGACGTAGAGGCTAGAAAGCAGCATCCCGTAGGCCTTGGGGAAGGCCCCGAAGAGCACGCCTCCGGTCACCACCAGCCAGGTTTGGTTGGCGTGCCACACGCCCTCGATGGAGGCCATCATGGCCTCGCGCCGGGATTCGTCCTTCTCCATGAGGCACATGATCCCGACACCCAGGTCGAACCCGTCCAGGATGACGGTCGCGGCCAGGGTCACGGCCAAAAACCACAGCCAGGTTTCCGCGAGCAGGGCGTGGTCCATGGCTAGCCTCCTTGCTTCCCGGAATTGGCGGGGTTGGCGGAGGGGGCCATCCCCGGGGGCGCGAGCGTCAGGTCGGGCCCCTTGGAGAGGATCAGCCAGTAGAACCACGCGGCTGCCAGGGGCAGCAGGGTGTAGACCACCGTGTACATGCCGAGCGTGCCCCACACGGCCTGGGCGGGCAGGATGGACGCACCGTCCTGGGTGCGCAGCCAGCCGTAGATCACCCAGGGCTGGCGGCCCACCTCGCGGGTGACCCAGCCCATCTCCGTGGCCACGTAGCCCATGGGGGCCATGGCCAGCCAGACGCCGAGAAGCAGCTTCTCGCGCGGCGCGCGCTCGGGCGTGAGCCAACCCTTGCGCCAGGCCCAGAGCGTGACGAGCATCACCCCGACCATGGCGAAGCCGATGCCCACCATCGCGCGGAACGTGTAGAAGGGAATGACGATGGGCGGGCGCTGGTCCTTGGGGAAGTCCTTGAGGCCGGGCACGGTGCCCGTGGGGTCGTGGGTGATGAGCAGCGAGAGCACGTAGGGCACGCGGATTTCGAAGATGTTGCGCTCGCCCTCTGCGTCGGGCCAGGCGATCATGTTCCAGGCCGCGCCCTCGCCCGGCTTGTTGGTCTCCCAGTGGGACTCGATGGCCGCCACCTTGGCGGGTTGATACTTGCCGATGTGCACGCCCGAGGTGTCGCCCAGAAGCGCCTGAAGGGGCGTGACCACCACGGCCATCACCAGGGCCAGCTTGAAGGAGCGCAAGAAGAACGCCGTGTGCCGCCCGCGCCAGATGTAATAGGCCGAGATGCCGCCCACCAGGAACAGGCTCGTCTCCAGGCAGGCCACCCACATGTGGCTGAACGAAATTATGGTGTCCGGGTTGAACACCGCGCCCCAGAAGCTCTCCAGGTGGAACACCCCGGCCTCGAAGCGCCCGCCCGCCGGGGTCTGCATCCAGGAGTTGGCGGCCATGATCCAGAAGGCCGACAGCGAGGCCGCGAAGCACACCAGGATGGTGGAGGCGAAGTGGGCCTTCGGCCCCACGCGCTTCCAGCCGAAGAGCATGATGGAGAGGAACGCCGACTCCAGCATGAAGGCCATGGCCCCCTCGAAGGAGAGCACCTGGCCGAAGAAGTTTCCGGCGGCCACAGAGAACGGCGCCCAGTTGGTGCCGAACTGGAACTCCAGCGGGATGCCGCTGACCACGCCCACGGCGAAGCCCACCGCGAAGATGCGCGACCAGAACCGGAAGTGCCGGTAGTAGTCCGCCTCGCCGGTCTTCAGCCACATGGCCTCCAGCGCCACCAGGAACACCGAGAGCCCGATGGTGGTCAGCGGCCAGATGATGTGGAACATGGTCGTGGCCGCGAACTGGAGCCTGGAGAGGAAAATCGGGTCCGAAAGGGCCTCAATCATGCGTCCCCCCTTTTGACGGCCACGCCCAGCATGGTCAGGCGCGACTCGTGGTGCCCGGGCAGCAGCACCAGGCCGTTGTCGGCCAGCGCCCGCTTGAATTCCGGGGCCTGGAACCTGTCGTGCTCGGGGTGGGCCACCACGTGCTTGAGGAGCGCCCCGGCGTAGAGCCCGGCGAAGATCTCCTCGATGTAGAAGGCCCCACCGGGCCTGAGCACCCGCGCCACCTCGGAGAGGCCTTTGCGCCAGTCCTCCAGGTGGTGGATGATGCCGAAGTTGAACACGGCGTCGAAGCTCGAATCGGGATAGGGCAGGCTCTGGGCGTCGCCCTCCACCACCGTGGCGACGGTCCCGGCCAGGCGCTTGCGCGCGAGCTTCAGCATGGCCGGATCGGGGTCCAGGGCGGCGAGCGAACGCGGGGCGAAGTACTCCATGATCAGGAGCGCGCCCGCCCCGTTGCCGCAGCCGACCTCCAGCGCGTCGCCGCCCGGGGCCATGCGCCGCATGCCCCGCCAGCGCTGCGCCTGGCCGCGCTGGATGAACCGGCGCACGAAGGAGTTGCAGAAGAAACGTTCGGGCCAGTTTACCAGCATGGGGTGCTCCCCGATATGAAACTACGCGTGACCATTACACAAGTCTAATGACCCGGGGCCGGGCGGGTGTCAAGGAACAAAGGCGGGCTGTCAGGCTTTGCGGCCCCGAGTTGACGCACCGCGTGAAGACCCCTAGAAGCCATGGGATACGCATCAGGACAAGGTTGGATCACCGCATGGCCACGCAGGCCGCCACCACCGGCGAGCACCTCATCGACCGCATCAACGAACTCGCGGGCACCGCCCGTCTGGACGAATTCGCCCTGCGGCGCGTCGAACGCGACGCCGAAAAACTCATGGCCGCGGACGAGGTCTACGCCCGCGTCGTCCTGGGCGCGGCCGCCTGCCTGCGCCGCGACGAGCGCGGGATGCACGCGCACCACCGCCGGGCCATCGAACTGGGCGGCGGGGGCTTCGCCCATTACCAGTACGTGGTTTCGCTTACCCGCATGGGCCTTCTGAGCGACGCCCTCGCCTGCGCGGAGCAGGGCGCCGCCATGGCCCCCACCTTCCGGCCGCTTCTGGAGTCGGCCATCAGCCTGGCCCTGAACCTGGGGCTCAAGGGAAAGGCCAGGGCCTTTCTCGAAAAATGGCGCGGGCTGAGCCCGGGCGAGCCCGCTTACGTTTCCGAGGAGGAAATCGAGAGTTGTCTCGGCGAGTTACGCCCGGACGTCTCCGGCATGATCGAGGACATGCTCGTCGAGCGCAGGGACGTATGGGCGGCGCTGGCCAAACTCTGACCGTCGAGGAAATTCGCACCGTGAACCGTCGCCTCGTCGAGGAGCACGGCGGCGCGGGCGTCGGGTTCGTCAATCCGGGATCGCTCGAGTTCGCGCTCGAAGAGATTCAGGGAACCTGCTTCGGCAGGGACATCTGCCCCACGGTTTTCGACAAGGCCGCCACGCTGGGCTGGCGCATCATCAGGGGACACGTTTTCACCGACGCAAACAAGCGCACCGGGATGATGACGACCCTGCTTTTCCTGCGTTTGAACGGCGTGGAGGTCTCGGCGGATGGTCCGGCCCTGATCCGGACGGGCCTCGCCATCGCCGAAGGCGTCATGGGGATCGCCGAGTTCGCGCATTTCCTGCGTGAGCACTCCCGCAATCCGGTCTAGCCCGGCTTGCGGCCCCTGTGGATCCTGGCGATGCCGCCGGTGAGGGGCGTCTGCCCGACCCCGGTGAAGCCCGCGCGCCTGATCTCCTCCGAGAACTCCTCCGGCCCCGGAAAGGCGTACACCGATTCCATCAGATAGGAGTAGGCGTAGTCCGTGCGCGAGAGCCAGTTGCCGAAGGGCGGCAGCACGTGGTCGAAGTAGAGCTTGTAGAGAAAACGCAGCGCGGGGTTGTCCGGCAGGGAGAACTCCATCACGTAGAGCTCCCCCCCGGGCTTCAGCACCCGGTAGAACTCCCCCAGGGCCACATCGCGCTCCAGGACGTTGCGGATGCCGAAGGAGATGGTCACCGCGTCCGCGCAGGCGTCCGGCAGGGGCAGGGCGCGCGCGTCCCCGGCGGCCATGCCGATGCGGCGCGAGAGGCCGTGTTTCTTGATCTTGCCCAGCCCCACCTCGAGCATGGCCGGGGTGAAATCCACGCCCGTGACGTAGGCCCCGGGGCGCTGCCGGGCGATCTCCATGGCCACCTCGGCCGTGCCCACGGCCACGTCCACCACGTGCAGCGGGCGGCCCTGCGGGAGCATCCGCGCGAGCTTCCTGCGCCAGAGCACGTCGATGCGCAGGGAGAGCATGCTGTTTTGCATGTCGTAGCCCCGGGCGATGGTGCCGAACATCCGCCTGACTTCGAAATCGCGCATGGGAGTCCCTTGGAAACTAGTGAAAAACGAGGATGCCTCCGGCGGCCAGGGGGAGTGCCTCCCTCTGGACCCGGCAATGGCTTCGCGCCGGTCACCGGTGGTCCTTGAATCAACCGGTCCAGGGGGGCGGTGAACCCCGCGAAGCTACCCGCCGGGGTGCGGGGCGGCGCCCCGCTCCTCTTCAGCCCGCCAGGGCCACCAGGTCGTAGGTTTTGGCCTCTTCCACCACGGCCTTGACCAAGGCTCCGGGCTTGACCCCGGGGCCCGAGACGTACGTCACGCCGTCGATCTCCGGCGACTGGAACCACGTCCGGCCCACGTGCAGGCCCGGCCATTCCGCGTGGGCCGAGTCCACGAGCACGTCAAGCTCCTTGCCCGCGAACCCGGAGAGCCATTCCTCGGAGATTTCGGCCTGCGCGGCCATCACGGCCTCGCGCCGCGACTGGCGGGTCTTCGCGCCAACCTGCCCGTCCATGGCCGCGGCCGGGGTGCCCTCCTCGGCCTGGAAGGCGAACACGCCCAGGTGCTGGAAGCGCACCTCGCGCACGAAATTCATGAGGTAATTGAAGTGCGTGCGCGTCTCGCCCGGATAGCCCACGATCAGGCTGGTGCGGATGGCCGCCTCGGGGAAGCGCGAGCGCACCAGGTCGATCACCCTGCGCGGGTCCTTGGCGAAGGGCCTGCCCATGGATTTGAGGATGTCCGGGTGCGCATGCTGCAGGGGGATGTCGAAATAGGGCACGAAGGGCGGCCCGGCGTCCTTGAGAAAATCCAGGAGTTCGGCGTCGAGCCCGGCGGGGTAGAGGTAGAGGAGCCGCAGGCGCTCGAGCCCGCGCAGGGGCAGGAGGGTTTCCAGGAGGCCGCGCAGGTCGGCGGGGTTCTCCAGGTCGCGCCCGTAAGCCGTCAGGTCCTGGGCCACCAGGATGATCTCCTTGCGGCCGGTGGCCAGGATGTCCCGGGCCTCTTGGGCCAGCTCGGCCACGCCCCGGCTTTTCAGCCTGCCCCTGATGGAAGGGATGGTGCAGAAGCGGCAGGCGTGGCGGCAGCCCTCGCTGATTTTCAGGTAGGCGTAGCTGGGCGGGCTGGAGAAAAGCCTGGCCGGGGCGGCGCTCGGCGTGCGCGAAAGCGCCTGGGCGATCTTGGAGGGCCAGTCGGGCAGCTCGTGGGTGGAGAGCCAGAGGTCCACCTCGGGCAGCCCGGACTTGAGTTCTTCGCCGTAGCGGCTCACCAGGCAGCCCGCCACCACCAGCAGGGGCTTGGGGGCGAGCCCGCGCAGGGCCGCGGCCGCGTCCAGGATCTCCCCGAGGGATTCCTCCACGGCCGGGCGGATGAAGCCGCAGGTGTTCACGAGCACCACGGCGGCGTCCTCGGGGCGGTCCACGGGCTTGGCCTTTCCGGGCAGCCCGCCCAGCAGGTACTCGGAATCGACGAGGTTCTTGGGGCAGCCCAGGGAGATGGTGTAGACGGGTATGGTCGTGGTTCTTGCGGTCATGGGAAGCGCACGCTATCAGGAATCACCCGAAAGACAAATCCCCCGAGAGGCACTTCAGATGACTTGGCGCGCTATCCTGCTCGCATTGCTCCTCGTATTGCCCGCCGCCCCGGCCCGCGCCGAGGAGCAGCCGCAGCAGCAGTCCGACGGCTGGAAGCTCATGCTCCAGCGCAACTACGAGGAACTCCAGTACCAGATCGACTACGTGGACGGCGTGTCCCAGACCCTGCCCGGCATGGTCAAGCAGACCCGGCAGGACCTGGCCTCGCTGCGCAAGAAGCTCGACGAGCTCATGGTGCTCGCCCGCGTTTCGGGCTCGAGCCCCACGGAGCTTCGCGCCGTGCTGGCCGGGCTCGAGATACTGCGCGGCCACGTGGAGGCCGTGACCCAGCCCTTCGCCAAGGCCGACACCGACCTCAGGCACTTCCAGGAGCGCCTGACCGAGGTGGAGGGCGAGTTCTCCCGCCAGGCCGACTCGGGCCACACCCAGGAAGTGAACAAGGCCATGGGCGACTTTCTGGGCGACCTGCGCAAGCTCAAGGGCAAGCTCGGGCGCGTGAAGACCGTGCTGGACCAGGGCCTAAGCCCCACCAAGGACCTCCAGGGCAGCATCGGCAAGCTCTCCCAGACCATCACCGAGCGCATCCCCCGCGCCTGGAAGGACTACTACCTGACCCAGGGCAAGGGCTTCCTCTCCGCCGGGGCCTGGCAGGAGGCAGCCCAGCGCATCACCGACCTGCCCAAGCTCCTGGGCACGTACCTGGCGCTGTTCGACTCCGGCGGCGGATCGCTCAGGGACCTGCTCATTCGCCTGACCGGGCTCTTCGCGGTGCTCTTCGCGGCCTCGGCCGTGGCGCTCAAGCGCCTGGAAAAGGCGTTGCCGGGCTTCCGCGTGACCAGGCCCCTGGCCGGGCTCGCCTGGGTTGGCCTGGGCGCGGCCGTGATGTGGGCCACGTCGGGGCCCGCCTACGTGCTGGTGCGCGCCGAGACCAGCACCCTGGCCGAGATCTTCCTGGCGCGCGGAGTGCTCGGGCTGTCGTGGTTCCTGCGCGGCGTGGCCTCGGGCCAGGCCCAGGACGCCGGGATGCGCGCCAACCCCGTGGCCGGGGCCTGGTGGCTGTTCGCGGCGGCCGGGTTCCTGCAGGTCCCCTGGCTGCCCGAGGCGCTGCGCGGCGCGGTCTGGGTGCTCACGCTCTTCATCGCCGGATGGGTCATCCGCAGCCGCCCGGCCCCGGGCGAGGAGGGGGGCGTGGTGGCGAGGATCGCGCGCATGGGCGGCTGGTTCTACCCGCTTCTGTGCCTGCCCGCGCTGCTGGGTTGGGTGAACATGACGCTTCTGGCCGTCATGGCCTGGTTTCTCATGCTGGTGTTCCTCCAGGCCGGGCTCGCGCTCTACGGCCTGGTGGCCCGCGTGGTGGAGAGGCCCGCGCCCGACCTGACGGCCGAGGCCCTGCGCTGCCTGGCCGGGTCCCTGGCCCTGCCGCTCACGGTGCTGGCCATGGCCGCGGCGTTTCTCTTCTGGCTGTCCATGGCCATGGGCGGGCGCAGCGTGTTTCTTTCGCTGGTCGGCGCGGACCTGGGCGAGGAGGGCCTGCGCCTGGACCTGACCGGCGTGGCCGCCCTGTACATCGGCTTCCACCTGGCGCGCGGGGCCTCGCGCGTGGCCGCCAGGCTGATCACCGAGCTGCCCGCCCGGCGGCCCGACCTGGAGCGCGGCATCGTGAACCTCCTGGAGACGGTCAGCGCCTACGTGATCTGGGGCGTGTACGCGCTCTTCTGCCTGCGCCTGGTGGGCGCGAGCTTCACGAGCCTGGCCGTGGTGGCGGGCGGCCTGTCCGTGGGCATCGGCTTCGGCATGCAGAACGTGATCAACAACTTCATCTCCGGGCTCATCCTGCTCTTCGGGCGCTCGGTGCAGGCGGGCGACGTGCTCCAGATCGGCGATATCTGGGGCGTGGTGCAGCGGGTGAACATCCGCAACACCATCGTGCAGACCTTCGACAACGCCACGCTCTTCGTGCCCAACTCGGACTTGATCGCCCAGAAGATCGTCAACTGGTCCCACAAGGACCGCCGCGTGCGCCGCACCCTGACCGTGGGCGTGGCCTACGGCTCGGACATAAGGCAGGTGACGGAGCTCCTGACGCAGGCCGCGACCTCGCACCCGCACGTGCTGGCCGACCCCAAGCCCGGCGTGCAGTTCACAGCCTTCGGCGAGGCCACGCTCAACTTCAAGCTGCTCTTCTGGGTGGACGACCTGGACAACGCGGGGAAGACGTCCTCCGACGTGCACCTGGCCGTGGAAAGGCTCTTCCGCGAGAACGGCGTGGAGATCCCCTACGTGAAGCGGTGAGCCGCGCGCGAAGCGAGGCGGGCCGGGCAATTTCCCTTTGACTCCCATTGGGAAGAAGGTAGACACGAGCCATGGACAGCGACCCCCCGCGCCACAAGGACAGAGTCTGCGCACTGAGCCTGGCCCAGGAGAGGAACCTGCTCTCCTCGGTCATCGACCAGATCCCCGACGACATCGTCATCCTGGACGCGTCCTCGCGCGTGGTGGACATCAACCGCGCGGCCATGGACCGCCTGGGCGGCAACCGGGAGGACTTCCTGGGCCGGACCTGCTGGGAGTCGCTCACCGGGTTCAAGGGCGTCTGCGAGCCCCGGGAGGACGTCTCCACCTGGGAGAACGTGCGCGAAAAGGACAGGACCGAGCAGGTCCAGACCTCCGTGGACGAGGCCGGGCGGGTGCGCTACTTCCGGGTCTACACCTACCCGGTGGCGGACGAGGCCGGAGAGGTGACCCACGTGGTGGTGCTCAGGCGCGACATCACCCAGGGCGCGTACATGGAGCGCCGCCTCCAGCAGGCCGAGAAGCTGGCCGCAGTGGGCGAACTCTCCACCTACGTGGCCCACGAGATACGAAACCCCATGTTCGCCATCGCGGGCTTCGCCAACTCGCTTTTGCGTTCCGGGTCGCTGGACGAGAAGAGCCGGGAAAAGGTCTCCATCATCCTGGAGGAGTCCAACAGGCTCGACAAGATACTGAAAAGCCTGCTCAACTTTTCACGCCCCACCCAGGGCGCCGAGGGCCGCGTGGACGTGGGCCTCGTGGCCCGGCAGACCATGGAGCTCATGGCGCTCGGGTGCCAGAAGCAGGGCATCGAGGTCTCGGTGGACGCGGCCCAGGGCTTGCCCCTGGGCAAGGGCGACCCGGAACTCATCAAGCAGTGCATCATCAACATGGTGAAAAACGCCATGGAGGCCATGCCCGACGGCGGCAGGCTCACGCTGCGCTGCTTCGCCAGGGGCGAGAAGGCGGTGATCGAACTGGCCGACACCGGCAAGGGCATCCCCCCGGAAAACCTGGATCAGGTGTTCAACCCCTTCTTCTCCACCAAGGACAAGGGGGCCGGGCTGGGGCTCGCCATGACGAAAAAGATCCTGGACGAGGCCGGGGGCTCGGTGGAGCTCGAGAGCGAGCAGGGCAGGGGCACCACCGTGCGCCTTGTGCTGCCGCCCATGATCGCGGCCGATGAAACAGCAATGGACGCCCAGGCGGCCCCGCGCCACGACGCCAGATGGAGAGCGGGAGCCGGGGGCGGCAACAAGGAGGGAGAGTGACGCGCGTCGTACTGGCCACACGCAACCAGGGCAAGGTTCGCGAGCTTCAGGCCATGCTCGAGGGCAACGGCATAGAGGTAGTGGGCCTGGAGGAGTTCCCCCAGGTCGGCGAGATCGAGGAGACCGGCTCCACGTTCGAGGAGAACGCGGCCATCAAGGCCCGCACCGTGAGCGAAGCCACCGGGCTCATCGCCCTGGCCGACGATTCGGGGCTCTGCGTGGACGCCCTGGACGGCGAGCCCGGGGTGCGCTCCGCGCGCTACTCCGGCGAGAACGCCACGGACGCCTCCAACAACGAGAAGCTCCTGGAGGCCATGCGCGACGTGCCCGACGACAAGCGCGCGTGCAAGTTCATCTCCGCCATCGTGGCCCACGCCCCGGACGGCCACCAGCTGGTCTTCCACGGCCTGTGGCTCGGCCGCGTGGCCAGGGAGCCCAAGGGCGGGAACGGCTTCGGGTACGACCCCCTATTCTTCGACCCCGAGCTGAAGCTCACCGCCGCCGAGATGGCCCCGGAGCAGAAGAACTTCCGCAGCCACCGTGGCCGCGCCGTGCGCGAGCTGGTCAAGTACCTGCCGGGCTTCGTGGAGAAGGTGCGCCAGGAGGCGGACCTCACGCCCGAGGAGCTCGAGATGCGCGAGTCGCTCTCGGGCGTGAAGGGCTGGCTCAAGTTCCTGTGCCTGGCCATGATGATCCTGGTGCCCCTGGTGTCGGCGGCCATCGTCTCGCGCAACCTGCGCTTCATGGAGGCCCTGGAAGGCCCCAACGCCCCGGCGCGCGAGGTGGCGGCCGAGGTGGCCAAGGCGCTCACGCTCGAGAACGTGCTGACCGTGGCCGTGGGCTTCCTCATCTTCTGGGGCGGCATCGGCCTGTACCGGCGCAAGCGCCGCGCGGTGCTCCTGGCCAAGATCGCCTGGCTGTGCGTGCCCCTGGCCAGCGCCGTGGAGTACGCGGCCACCATGTTCCTCGCCTATCCGCCCGACGTGCTCAAGATGGCCCAGACGTCCGTGACCGCCAACGCCCTGCCCGGGCTGGTGATCGCCTCGGCCGCGGTGACCTACCTGACCTTCTCCAGGCGGGTCAGGGCCACGTACTTCCTGGACGGGGCGTGAGGCCCAGGCGCCCGGGCGCTCCATGAACCCTTTCGGCGGCGCGGCCGGACCGGGGGCTTCGCCTGAAGAGGGCGGCCCCCGGGGCGCGGCCCTGGTGTTCTCCCTGGCGCTCCTGGCCGCGCTGCCCCTGGGCCTGTGCTGGCAGGCGGGCCGCCACTACTGGTACTGGCGCACGCTGGACCCGCAGGCCCTGCTCGCCGGGGCCTACGGGCCGGAGACCGCCAGGGTGTTCGCCAGGATCGCCTTCTTCGCCGTGACGGCCGGGTGCTCCCTGGCGTCCGGCGTCATGCTCCTGCGGGGCAGGCGCGCCGGGCTCTTCTTCGCCAAGCTGACCTTCCTCGCGCTCATGGCCGAGGCCCTGGCCCATCCGCTGCTCATCTACCTGCTGCCCTATCCGGAACTGGCCCGGGACGTGGTGCTCGAGCACGCGGGCGGGCTGGTCTCGCCGGTCATGTTCGCCAGGGCCGCGGCCTGGGGGGCTTGCCTGGCCTACGCCTGCGCCTCGCGGGAGCTGGCCCGGGCGGCCGCGCGCTGACGGCCTCGCCGGGCCTGCGCGCTTGACACCCGGGCTTCTTTGCGGAAACTGACGATAGCCGTTTTTGACAACCTTAGGAAAAGGATCATCCATGTGCGGCATCATCGGCTATAGCGGGCACCGCCCGGCGGTCCCAGTGATCATCGAGGGGCTCAAGCGCCTGGAATACCGGGGGTACGACTCCGCTGGGGTGGCCTACGTGCAGCAGCGCGAACTCAAGGTCGTGCGCGCCGAGGGCAAGCTGGTCAACCTGGAGAACAAGCTGGCCGGGATGCCCGTGCACACGGCCACCTCGGGCATGGGCCACACCCGCTGGGCCACCCACGGCCTGCCCGTGGAGCGCAACGCCCACCCCCACGTGGACGCGGCCGGAAAGGTGGCCCTGGTGCACAACGGCATCATCGAGAACTACCAGGATCTGCGCGACGAGCTCAAGGCCAAGGGCGTCTCCTTCGCCTCCGAGACCGACACCGAGGTCCTGGCCCAGCTGGTCGGGGCCTACCTGGCCGAGGACGGCAAGCTGGACAGGGCCGTGTCCAGGGCCCTCGGGCGCGTGGACGGCTCCTACGCCATCTGCGTGGTGTCGCTCGAGCACCCGGGGCTTCTCTACGCGGCGCGCAAGTCCTCGCCCCTGGTCATGGGCGTGGGCGTTGGCGAGAACTTCGTGGCCTCGGACATCCCGGCCTTCCTGCCCTACACCCGCGAGGTGGTCTTCCTGGAGGACGGCGAGATGGTGCGCATCGACGCCAACTCCTGGGCCGTGATGGACGCCGCCACCCTGGAGCCGCTCGCGAAGGCCCCCCAGCACATCACCTGGGACGTGCAGGCCGCGCAGAAGGGCGGCTACAAGCACTTCATGCTCAAGGAGATCTTCGAGCAGCCCCGCGTGATCACCGACTGCCTGGCCGGGCGAGTGGACCACAAGACCGGCAAGGCGCACCTTTCGGAGCTGGACGGCGTGGCCCCGCCGGAGCGGCTCTACATCGTGGCCTGCGGCACCAGCTACCACGCCGGGCTGTGGGGCATGTACCTGCTCGAGACCTGGGCCAAGATCCCCACCCGCGTGGAGATCGCCTCCGAGTTCCGCTACCGCGACCCGATCCTCGGGCCGGGCGACACCGTGCTGGCCATCTCCCAGTCCGGCGAGACCGCCGACACCCTGGCCGGGATGCGCCTGGCCAAGGAGCGCGGGGCCAAGGTCATCGGGCTGTGCAACGTGGTGGGCTCCAGCGTCTCGCGCGAGTCCGGCCACGTGATCTACACCCAGGCGGGCCCGGAGATGAGCGTGGCCTCCACCAAGGCCATGTGCTCGCAGCTCACGCTCCTGACCCTGCTCGCCCTGCACTGGGGCCAGCAGAAGGGCGTGCTGCCCACGGACGTGCGCGCCAATTGCCTGAAGTCGCTGGAGCGCCTGCCGGACATCCTCACGGCGGAGCTGCCGCGCATGCGCCTGCGCGCGGCCGAGCTGGCACGCGCCTACTCCGAGGCCGAGAGCTTCCTCTACCTGGGGCGCGGCGTGTGCTTCCCCCTGGCCCTGGAGGGCGCGCTCAAGCTCAAGGAGATCAGCTACATCCACGCCGAGGGCTACGCCTCGGGCGAGATGAAGCACGGCCCCATCGCGCTCATCGACCCCAAGTTCCCCACCTTCGCCCTGGCCCCCTGCGACGAGCTCTACCCCAAGGTGAAGTCCAACCTCCAGGAGGTCCAGGCGCGCGGCGGCAAGATCATCAGCCTCACCCACGCCTCGCAGGACCTGCGCGTGGACCACGTCTGGGAGGTGCCCGACGTGTGGGGCCCCATGAACACGTTCATGATGCTGCCCGCGCTGCAGCTCTTCGCCTACGAGATGGCCGACTACCTGGGCAAGGACGTGGACCAGCCGCGCAACCTGGCCAAGTCCGTGACCGTGGAGTAGCCCGGCGTGACGTTCAAGGCCCTCCTGGCCGCCTTGCTGCTTCTGGCGCTGGCCTGCGCGCTCCCCGCCGGGGGCGCGCGGGCCGCCGACCCGCCCCAGCCCCCCAAGGCCAAGGACGCCAAGCCCGCGAAATCCGCCCCGGCCAGGCCCGCGCCAGCCGCGAAGCCCGAGGCCAAGGCCCCGGCGGCCGTGAAAAAGCCCGTGGTCACGGAGGTGCAGGTCTATTCCGGCCGGGACTACTCGCGCATCGTGGTGGTGCTCTCCGGCCAGGCCCAGCACCGCTGGCAGGTGCTGCCCCAGGGCGACTCGCCCCAGCGCCTTCTGTACGTGGACCTGGACGGCGTGGTCATCCGCCAGGGCGCGCAAAGCCGCTTCGACGTCCAGGGCGACGTGGCCCGCAAGGTGCGCCTGAGCTACTTCAAGCCCGACGTGGCCCGGCTGGTGGTCGAAGTGGAGAACCTGAAGAGCCAGAACGTCTTCGTCCTGGAGAACCCCTACCGCGTGGTCATCGACGTGCAGGGCGAGGCCGCGAAGAAGCCTGCCGCCAAGGCTCCCGCCCAACTCCAGCCTCCCGCCAAGACCCAGGCAGGCGCGGGCAAGGCCCCGGCCCCCCAGGCGGCGAAGCCCGCGGCCGGGGAGCCCCAGGAAAAGCCCGGCGCGCCGGGCGTGCGCCTGGACACCCCGGGCAAGCGCAAGATGGCCGGGCAACTGGCCGAGCAGCTCGGGCTCACGGTGCGCACCGTGATGGTCGACGCCGGGCACGGCGGCAAGGACTCCGGCGCGCGCGGCGCTTTCGGGCTGTGGGAAAAAAACGTCAACCTGCGCGTGGCCAGGCTTCTCGGCAGCCATCTGGAGAAGATGGGCTTCGAGGTGCTCTACACCCGCACCACGGACAAGTACGTGCCCCTGGAGGTGCGCACGGCCATGGCCAACGCGCGCAAGGCCGACCTGTTCGTGTCCATCCACTGCAACGCCCACGGCGACCCCGGGTCCACCGGCATGGAAACCTACTCGCTCAACCTGGCCTCCACGCCCGACGAGGTGCGCGTGGCCGCGCGCGAGAACTCCGTGGACCCCAAGCGCATCTCCGAGATGCAGAAGATCCTGGACGAGCTCATGCACGCCTCCAAGTTGAGCGAGTCACGCGAGTTCGCCAAGCAGGCCCACGCCGCCACGCTGGCCCAGGCCCGCAAGAGCATCACCCTGCGCGACCGGGGCGTGCACGAGGCGCCCTTCTACGTGCTCCTGGGCGCCAAGATGCCCGCCATCCTCGTGGAGATCGGCTACATCACCAACCCGGCCGAGGCCCAGAAGCTAAACGACGAGAAGTACCTGGACGCCCTGGCCAGGGGTGTCGCCGAGGGCGTGGCGGCCTACAAGGTCCGCCTGGAACGCTTCGTCAGGAACTGAAGGGGATTGCCGCCATGCGTTTCCGCCGTCCGTCTCTCCTGGCCGCGGTGTTGGCCGTTGCCTGCCTGGCCGCCGCGCCGGCCTTCGCCCAGCTCTTCACCTGGACCGACGAGAAGGGCGTGGTGCACATGACCGACCGCAAGAACGCCGTCCCGGCCAAGCACGCGGGCCAGATCAGGGAGCTCGCGCAGCCCGGGGCCCCGGACCAGGCCTCCTCGTCCGGAAGCCGCGGCGAGAGGGTGCGCAACATGATCGCGGCCTCGCGCGAGAACTTCCGCCTGGGCGAATTGCGCCAGATCGCCCAGGAGTACCGCAGCACGCACACCTACTCCACGCTGGACTACTTCGTGTGCATCGACATGGCCCTGGAGATGCACAACATCCTGAAGACGCGGAACTTCTCGCCCAAGGTCGTGGCCGGAACCACCAAGAAGGACCTGGCGGGCATGCCGCCCGAGAAGATGATGGGAACCTTCGACCACGCCTGGGTGATCGTGGAACTCTCCCCCGGGGTGAACGCGGCCGTGGAGACCACCGCCGGGATCGTGGTGGACGAGAAGGTCCCCAACTTCGAATACTACTACCAGGGCCTCGTCTTCACCGACCCCCGCCAGGCCAAGGACACGGACATCCTCATCCGCAGCGTCAACCAGGACTGCGCCCAGGCCAAGGAACTGCTGGAACAGTGGAACCAGCGCTACGCGGGCAGGGCCACCACCCGCGACGGCCTGGAGGCCAAGGGCCGCATGGAGTCCAAGATGGCCGAATGCGCCGGGACGAAGCTGAAGTATCTGGACCTCATCAAGAAGCAGTTCGCCAGGCTTTATTGACGCGCTCGCGGGGCATCGCCCCGGCAGGGCTCCGTCCTCCTGTATCTGCCAGGGCTCTGCCCTGGACCCGTGAGGGCTCCGCCCTCAACCCGCTGGGGGCGGATGCCTGCCCCCAGACCCCGGCGGTTCGCTTCGCGGGCTTCACCGGGGACCCCGCACAGGGGCGCGGGGGAGGGAGCCGCTGGGACCGCAAGCGGAGAGGGTTAAATTTCAAACAATTCGAATGCCCCGTGATCCGCGCTGGCGCGGATCACGGGGCATTCGAATATTGCCGGTCAAGAACATGCGCCGGGTGACGCCCGCGAAGCTATAGCGGGTGCAGGGGGATCATCCCCCTGCCGGGAGAGGTCCGGAGAGGGCAGCGCCCTCTCCGGGAAAAGCCTTCCGGCCTAGTTCCCCGCGCCGTTCGCCTTCATGTGTTCGAGCATGATCCGCCTGACCTCGCGGATGGCCAGGGGGTGTTCGTGCGCGCCGTGCCCGGACTTCACGATCAGTTCCGTCTGGGCCCCGTCCAGGTGCGAGCTGACGTAGGGCACGATGCCGTCGGTGCCGCCGGTTCTTCCGGCGGCCTTTTCGTCGCCGATGATGGAATGGAAGGGCACGGCCATGGGCAGCGCGGTCTGCGCCAAGAGGACCGGGTTCTTGGGCGAGAGGTTGTCTATGCCCGTGGGCAGGGCGGACTGCGGCACCTGCTGACCGGCCTGGGCCAGGGAATGGAGCACCGCGAAACCGGCCTTGGCCACGGTCAGGGGCAGGGTGACCAGGGCGCTGCCGATGCGCCCGATGGTGTCCAGGGCCATGGCCGAGCCCCGATGCGGTGTGCTTATGAACACCACCTCGGTCACGTATGGCAGGGGCTTGAAGAAGAACGTGCGCGTGAGCAGCGCATGCACGTCGGGCGAGATGTCCAGCTTCTCCAGGGGCACCTTGGAGAACGCCCCCCAGAGCGCGCCGCCGGAGTCCTGGACCATGGAGCGCGTCAGCAGCCCGCCCATGCTGTGCCCCACGATGAGCATGTTGTTGAAGGCCGGGTTGGTCCCTTCCGGGTCCAGGGCGGCGCGGGCGGCCTCCAGCGACTGGCGCAGGTTCATGGCCGAGTAGAGCACCGGGTTGCCCGTGGGGTAGGAGAAGAACCAGAACTGGTAGCGCTCGCGCAGCGCCGGGTCGCCCATGAGCCCGTTGAGCATGGGCAGCCACGTCCTGGGCGAGCTTATGAGCCCGTGCACGAAGACCACGGGGATCTTGTCCTTCTGGTAGGGCTGGAGCATCATCAGGCCTTCGCTGGCCTTGAGCGCGTCCGGGTCCATGAGCCCCTTGACGGGCTGGGGCGGCGGGGAGTGCGCGGCCAGGTAGGCCAGGGGCGTGGTGGTGTCGGACTCCAGGGGCACCTTCATGCCGTCGACCTCGACGAGGCTCGTGCGCATGGGGTCGTAGATTTCCAGGTGACCGGCGTAGGCGCGCCGCCCGGGCTGTCCGTCCAGGGGCGTGGTGTCGATGCGCAGGAAGAACGTGGCCGCCATGGCCTGGCGGATGCGCGGCAGGAAGCGCTCCTCGGGCCGGGTGGCGTCCGCCGGCTTGGGGTCGCGCTCCACGATGAGCGGCACGCCGAGCCCGGGCACCGCGTAGGTGACGTCCAGGCCGGACACGGCGAACTCGTAGGCCAGCAGGTAGCCGCCGATCTCCTCAGGGGAGAAGGGCAGGCCGCTGGTGCGCTGCTTGAGCACCAGGTCCGAGGCCGCGCCCGGGAGGCGTTCGTCCGGGTTGAAGCGGAGATCCTTTTTCCTGGCGTAAAGCAGGTAGCGCGCGAGCGAGCGGTTGTAGAACTCCGAGGCGATGCGCGTGTGCGGGCGAAGCGAGTCCTTGGGCGGCGCGGCCTTGGGGTCGAAGAGGAACAGGTAGGCGTAGAGCGCGCAGGAAAGGTCGTACGCGGCCGCCTTGTCCGGGGCCGGGCCCGAGCGCTTGGCCTGGAGGTGGGCCAGCTCCATGAGCGCGAACAGGGTGCCGAGCCCCGGGTCCGAGTGGTATTTCGCGTCCAGGCGGGTTATGAGCCCCTCCGGGTCGGACTCCCACTGGGCGGTGAGGTCGCGGTCCTTGAGGAAGGCCAGGGTGCGGTCGCTGGGGCGCGAGGAGTTGATGGCCGTGCGGTCCAGGGAGTCGAAGCGCTGGGAAACGGGCACGGGCTTGAGCGTGACCGTGGCGCAGCCGGAGAGCGCCAGCGCCAACAGAACCATGGCCGCCAGCAGGGCGGGGGAAAGCCGGACGCGCACGCAGGGGCTAGCGGGAAGAATTGATCTTGCCAAGCAGGTGTTTCTCCATTTCCCTGCCTTCGCGCCGAAGCCTTATGAGCTCGGCCTCCAGCACTTTGAGCTTGGCGGCCGTGGACTCGTCGGCGCGTTTGAGCTCCTCGATCTCGGCCCTGGCGCGGGCCAGCTCGGCCGTGAGCGCGGCGGAATCGCCGCAGGCCGGGAGCTCGCGCGCGTGGGGGGCCGCCGCCATGTCGAAGAGCCCCTGGAGCTTCACGGCCAGGGCCTCGGCCATGGCAGTGCCGATGCGCACGGCCAACTCCTCGCCCGGGGAGCCCGGCTGGTGCGCGGGGGGCTGGGGCGTTGCGGGGCGTTTGCCTGCGGACGCCGGGGCGTTGGCGGACCGGGCCAGTTCGTCCTTGGCGTCGGCCACGGAGAGCCCGGATTCGAGCAGGGCCCCGATGGCCCGGAAGACCTCCACCGCCTCGGCCGGAAAACGCTTGCCCCGGCCCTGGCCCACGCTCGGCAGAAAGGGCTCGAAGCGGTTCTTCCAGTAGTGCAGCGTGGATTCGGGAAGGTCCAAGAGTTTGGCGATGGCCGAGATGGAGTAGAGCTTGGCGTGTGTCACGGGCGCTTCCTGGTTTGCGTCCGTGACAAGTAGTGCGCGGCCGGGGCCTTCGTCAACATGCGCCGGGAGCGGGCGCGAACGTTCACCGGACCGTAACCGGCCCGCTACACGGCGCGGGTAGGCAGCAGGCGCGGAACTCCACACCAATCCGGAGGCAGCCATGAAGAGTCCCGATCCGGCCAGACGCGCCGATCTTTTCTCCCTCGGGTCCAGGGTGGCCAACCCCCTGGCCCGGACCGTGCTCAAGGCCGTGGCCAAGCCCCTGGGCAAGGCCCTGGCCCTGGACGCCATCGCGAAGGGCTACAGCGCCCTGCCCTCGGGCGTGCCCGCCTGCGAATTCCTCGACCGCGCCATCGGCGCTTTCGGCTTCAAGTGCGACATCGCCGCCGGCGAGCTCGAGCACATCCCGGCGCAAGGACCCGTGGTGGTGGTGGCCAACCACCCCTTCGGGGCCATGGAGGGCCTGCTTTTGGCCCAGATGCTCTGCAAGGTGCGCCCGGACGCGAAGATCATGGCCAACTACCTGCTGGGCCGCGTGGAGGAATTGCGCGAGCTGTTCATCCTGGTGGACCCCTTCGGCGCGTCCGGGTCGCTTGCGCGAAACATCGCGCCCATGCGCGAGAGCGTGGCCTGGCTGCGCGCGGGCGGCTGCCTGGGCGTCTTCCCGGCCGGGGAGGTGGCCCACTTCACGGTGCGCGAGCGCCGCGTGGCCGAGCCCGAGTGGAGCCCGTCCATCGCGCGCATCATCGCCTCCTGCAAGGCCACGGTGGTGCCCGTGCACTTCTCCGGGGCCAACGGCCCGGTGTTCCACCTGGCCGGGCTCGTGCACCCGAGGCTTCGCACCATGCTTCTGGGGCGCGAGTTCGTGAACAAGGCCCGCAAGACCGTGGAGGTGCGCATCGGCCGCCCCATCGACCCATCCAGGCTCGATGGCTTGAGCGACCGGCAGACGGCCGGGTACCTGCGCCTGCACACCGAGGTGCTGGGCGGCGCGGGCTCCGGGCGCGTCCCGGCGCGCTTCGCGTCGCGTCCGGCCAGGCGGCAGGAGGCCCTGGCCTGCGCGCAGGACCCGGGCCTGATGCAGGGGGAGATCTCCGCGCTGCCCGAGGCGAGCCTTCTGCTCGCCAGCGGCGAGTTCGAGGTGCGCGAGGCGCGCTCGCCCCAGATTCCCCTGGTGCTGAGGGAGATCGGCACGCTACGCGAGCTGACCTTCCGCAAGGTGGGCGAGGGCACGGGCAAGTCCTTGGACCTGGACGGCTTCGATTCGCGCTACTCCCACGTGTTCATCTGGAACCGCGGGCAGCGCGAGGTGGTCGGGGCCTACCGCCTGGGTCGCACGGACGAGATACTGGAGCGCTTCGGCCCGGAGGGGCTCTACGCGGCCACGCTTTTCAAGTTCAAGCCGGGTTTCCTGCGCGAGCTCGGCCCGGCCCTGGAGATGGGCCGCTCCTTCGTGCGCCCGGAGTACCAGAAGAGCTACAACGCGCTCCTGCTGCTCTGGCGCGGCATCGGCACGGTGGTGGCCCGCGAGCCGCGCTACCGCAGGCTTTTTGGCCCCGTGAGCATCACCAACGAGTACCAGGCCGCCTCCAGGCACCTGATCGCCGGGTACTTCGAGTCCAGCAGCGAGAGGCCCGCGCTCTCCAGGCTGGTCAAGCCGCGCACGCCCCTTCGCGGCGCGGGCTGGCTCAAGCGCGCGGCGCGCTCGCTGGTCACGGACGTGGAGCGCCTGTCGGAGCTGGTCAGCGCCGTGGAGGCCGACCGCAAGGGCATCCCCGTGCTCCTGCGCCAGTACCTGAAGCTCGGCGGCAAGCTCCTGGCCTTCAACGTGGACCCGGACTTCAGCGACGCCCTGGACGGGCTCATGGTGGTGGACCTCCTGGAGACAGACCGCAGACAGCTCGAGCGCTACCTGGGCAAGGAAGGCCTGGCCGGGTTCCTGGAGCACCACCTGGGCGGCTACAAGAGGAGTGCTTGATTGACGTTTTCGTAAATTAACCTTGCGGCGGGAGCCGGGTGTCCGAAGGGGCTCCCGGCGTTTTTTTGTACTGTTATTTCACCAAGAAAGAGTTTTTGACGATAATCGGGATTGCGTGATTACAATTTTGTAGTTACTGTTCGGACGTGGAAGGGGGCGAGCGCCGCGAAAAGCTGCCCGCGCCGACCGCATGGAACACGCCATGAACAATGTTTGTCAGCTCGAACTCAAGGTACTTTACGAAATTGCGCAAATCATCGGTCAGGCCCTGGACCTGGACCAGACCGTGGGCGACATTCTTCGTATCCTTTCGGAAACGTTGGAGATGAAACGCTCTACCGTGACGCTCCTCGACGAGGAGACCAGCGTGCTGACCATCCGCGCCTCCCACGGCCTGACCGCCGAGGAGAAAAAACGCGGGGTCTACCGCCTCGACGAGGGCGTCACCGGCCGCATCTTCCAGACGGGCAAGCCCTTCGTGGTGCCGGACATCGCCAAGGAGCCCCTGTTCCTGGACCGCACACAGTCCCGAAGCCTCGAGCGCGGGCGCATCGCCTTCCTGGGCGTGCCCATCCTGCTCAAGGGCCAGGCCGTGGGCGTGCTCGCCGTGGACCGCCTCTTCGGCGACGACGTCTCCTTCGAGGAGGACGTGCGCTTCCTTTCCATCGTGGCCGCGCTCATCGCCCAGTTCCTCCAGCTGGGCAAGACCGTGCGCGCCCGCGAGGAGGGCCTGCGCCGCGAAAACCTGTCGCTGCGCTTCAAGCTCTCCAAGAGCTACCACCGCTTCTTCATCGTGGGCCAGAGCCAGCCCATGGTGCGCGTGCACCAGATGATCGAGAAGGTCGCGCCCACCAGGGCCACGGTGCTCCTCCTGGGCGAGTCCGGTACGGGCAAGACCCTCACCGCGCGCATGATCCACGAGCTCTCCGACCGCGCAAAGTACCCCTTCATCAAGGTCAACTGCGCGGCCATCCCCGAAAACCTCCTCGAATCCGAGCTCTTCGGCTACGAGAAGGGCGCGTTCACCGGAGCCGCCGCGCCCAAGCCCGGCCGCTTCGAGGAGGCCGACAAGGGCACCATCTTCCTGGACGAAATAGGCGAGCTCTCCGCCGGAATCCAGGCCAAGCTCTTGCGCTTCCTCCAGGAGCGCGAGTTCGAGCGCCTGGGCGGCACCAAGACCCGCAAGGTGGACGTGCGCATCATCGCCGCCACCAACCGCGACCTGGCCGAGGCCGTCACCGTGGGCGAGTTCCGCGAGGACCTCTACTACAGGCTGAACGTCTTCCCCGTGCTCGTGCCCTCCCTGCGCGAACGCCGCGAGGACATCCCGGCGCTGCTCAACCACTTCCTGGACAAGCTCTCGCGCGAGTACGGGCGCAGGCTCTCCTTCTCCCCCCGCGCCCTGGACGCGCTGGTCAAGTACGACTGGCCCGGCAACGTGCGCGAGATGGAAAACCTGGTGGAGCGCCTCTCCATCATGGTGGAGGACGAACGCATCGACCTGGGCGACATCCCGCCGTACTTCTTCTCGGCCGGCAAGCCCGCCGCCCACGTGCCCCTGGACGGGCAGGGCAGCCTCAAGGACATGGAGAAACGCGAGGTGCTGGCCGCGCTGGAGCGCCACAACTGGATCCAGTCGCGCGCGGCGCGCGAACTGGGGCTCACGCTCCGGCAGATGGGCTACAGGATCAAGAAATTCGGGCTGGAGACGCTGGTCAACGAGAAGAAAGGCCGCGAACCCGGATTGGAACTCAACTAGCCGAGAGGCTGAAACCGGAGAGGGCGCTGCCCTCTCCGGGCCTCTCCCGCCAGGGGCAGTGCCTGCCCCTGGCCCCGGCAACAGCTTCGCGGGCTTCACCGACGGCCCGGGCCCGCCAGGCGCGGGAGATGCCGCCGGGACCGCGCCCAAGGCGGCGCTTGACCCGGCGGACCGCCGTCGCCGCAAGCGGCGAAGGGCTGGATTCATTAAGCGATTCAACGGCCAGGTGTCCGCCGTCGCGGCTATCCGGCGTAGTCGGGATTCTTTTCCTTCTTCTCGCGCTTCTCATGACCGGCTTCCCCGGCGGTATCGGTAGCTTCGGCCACTTCGACTGCTTCGGTCGGCGCGGGCGCGCTTGCCGTCCCTGGACTCCTTCCTCGGTTCTCCCAGCCTTTTCTCAGCCTTCTTCACGAACTTGGCCAGGGCCTTGTTCACGGCGGTGTCCACGTCGAGGCGTTTGTCGTATTGTCTCGCCTCTGTTTTCAAGGCTTCGAAGGGTTCGGAAATGTCAGCATAAACGTTGAAAATCATGCGATTGATTTCTCTGTCTTGTTTGAACACGGGCACGTTCCCCTCCGGAATGCTGTACACTTTCTGTACGGATTCTTGCGCGGAACAAGGGCGCGCGCAAAGGGGGCGTAACGCTTGACGCGCCGGGCGCGCGGGGTCATCCCATGGCCCACGGAGGACAGCGATGAACAACACGGTGGATATGATCTTCAAGGCCGCGCTGCTGGCCCTGCTGGCGGTCTTCGTGTGGCTCTACGCCCTTGGGCGCGACAACGGCCGCTACGCCTACTTCCGGGAAGGGGAGCTGGAGTTCGTGCTCGATACGGCCACGGGCGTGGTCTACCAGGGCGGCTACGCCATGAACCACCTCACGGGCGCGGAAGGCCCGGTGAAGAAGTAGCGCGGCGTGGAAAGGGCAGGAAAAAGGGCGCCCGGAGCCGCAAGCTCCGGGCGCCCGGGAAGGCGCTTGGCGGCGAAGGGCTACTGGTAGTTGGAGATGCGCCAGGTGCCGTCGGCCTGGCGGCAGGCCGTGCCCCGGCCCACTTCCTTCTTGCCGTCGATGTAGATGGTCTGGGTGAACTCGCGGCACGGGGTCCCGCTGGGTTCGTAGTAGGTCCTCTCCGGCGTGACCGTGGCCGTGGAGTTGGTGTTGGGGTTCTTCCAGGTCGCGGCCCTGCGGTCGGGGTTGTTCTCGAAGGCGTAGGCGGCCTGCTTGCGGTCGTAGTCGTCCCACAGGCTGCCCAGGTAGCCGCCCACGGCGCCGCCGATGATCACGCCCGCGATGGTGCCCAGCACCCGGGCCGTGGGGTCGGACCCGCCGATGGCCTGGCCCGCGATGGCGCCGCCCACGGCGCCGCCCACCATGCCCACGTCGCGCTTGCGGATGGTGTTGTCCTCGGCGCAGGCGGCCAGGAAGGAAACTGCCAGAACGAGGCAAATGATCTGACGAAATATCATGTTTTCTCCTCTCATTTAGGCACGGCGTAGCGTGCGGGAAGCAAATTTCGAAACCTGGTTACACGATTTGCGCGCCTGTCCGCAAGGCCGGGCGACGCTTCATGCCTGTCCCGCCGGTGTCCGCGCGGGCGCGAAGGCCCGGAACACGCGGAAGAGAAGCAACGGCCGTGCCAGGAATCAGGGCTTCACGCAGACCGCGCACTTCTTCAGGAAGCGCGCCGGATTGTAGCTCATCTTGGCCTTGCGCAGGCCTTCGTCGCCCAGGTCCTGCTCGCGGTCGACCCACTGGTAGGCCTGGCCCTGGTTCTCCAGAAACATCTGGTTGATGGCCTGGTACACGCCCTTGAACCCGGTGTGGCCCTTTTCGAAGTGGATCACCAGCATGGACTCGTCCAACGGCTCGGCCACGGTGTAGGCGATCATGCGTCCGTCCACGCGGATGGCCCCGCCCAACAGGTTCGGCAACCGGTCCCAGTCCTTGACCACGCGGGAGATGGCCCGGTTCTCGGCGCGCAGGGTGGCGTCGCCCTCGGCCTCGCGCCACAGGCTCCACTCCAGCTGCATCTCCAGCACTTCCTCGATGCAGTCGGCGGTCAGGGGCCGGTAGTCGAAGGAATAGTTCTTGGAGAACTGGGAGACCAGGTTCTTCTTCTTGTGGAAGCGGTTGCCCGAGAGTTTGGTCAGCTCTTCCACGGAGTAGACGTAGTCCCAGTGCTCGCGCGCTTCCTTGATCTCCACGCGCCCCGGCAGGGCCGCGGCCCAGAGCTCGGCCAGGCGTTCGGGCACGCGGGTGAGCAGGCCGCCCTGGGTGAGCGTGGGGCACGTGCTCCAGTCCACGGTTTCCCACGGGCCCACGGGCGACCAGTAGACGATCTCGGGCCTGGTCTGGCGGATCCACACGTGGGAATCGCCGAAGGACCATTCCAGCCCGTATTCCTCGCACCAGCCCCACAGGTTGGCGAAGGAGTAGTCCGACACCTTCTGCGGACAGGCCGCCAGGCGGGCCAGGTACTCCTCGCGGCAGTCGAGCGAGAGGGGCTTGAAGTCTTTTTTCACTTTCCGTTCCTGGATTTGATCATGGAAAAACGGGACCAATCCCTGAAATGGTACATCCACAGCAACGCCGCGGCCTGGAACATCTGGGAGACGAGCATGGAGAGCCACACGCCTTCCGCGTCGCCCCACGCCTTCCACCCGAGCCACCACGCCACGGGCAGGCGCACGATCCAGATGGACACGCCGAAGACCATGAGGTTGTACACCGTGGCCCCGGCTCCGGTCAAAGCCCCGGCGAGGATCATGCTCGTGCAGGTGAAGGGGATGGCCAGCAGGTTGTAGCGCAGGTAGCTGGCTGTCTGGGCGGCCACGGCCGGGTCCGGGGCGAAGGCGCGCGAGAGCTCCGGCAAAAAGGGCCAGAGGCTGGCGGCCATGACGGTCATGAGCGTGATCCCGAGCCCCCAGACGCGGTAGCCCATGCGCTTGGCCTCCTCCTTGTGGCCCGCGCCCAGGGCGTGGCCCACCAGGATGGACGCCGAGAGGTTGAAGGCGAACGCGGGCAGGAACACGCCCGACTCCACGCGCGAACCCGCCGCGAAGGCGGCCAAAGCCTCCACCCCGCCGTGGGGCAGCCCGCCCGCGATGGCCAGGAGCACCAGGTAGCCCGTGTGCCAGACCACCTGCATGAGCCCGGCGGGCCAGGCCACGCGGAACACGTAGCGCCAGGCCACGCGCGCCCAGCGCAGCGGGGGCAGCATCCCCCAGGTGATCAGCCCGGCCCGGGCCAGGAGCAGGAGGTTCAGCGCGAGCCCGCCGGTCATGGACCAGAACGTGGCCCAGGCCACGCCCATGTAGCCCATTTGAGGCATGCCCCACCACCCGAGCCCCAGCCCGAAGTTGAGCACGGCGTTTACCACGCAACTCAAGCCCACGGCGTAGAGCGGGGCCATGACCATCTTGTGCGAGCGCAGCACCGCGTTGGTGATCAGGAAGAGGTAGTTGATGGGCAAGAGCCACAGGAAGATCGTCAGGATGCCCCTGGCGGGTTCGTATATCTCCTTGGGAACGTTGAGGAGCGTCAGGAAGGCGTCCTTGAACCCGAGCCCGGCCACGAGGATCACCCCGGAGAGGAGCGCCCCGGAAACGAGCACGAGCCCCCCGAAGCGCGCGGCGCGAAGCGTTCGCCCGGCCCCCAGCGACTGGCTGAGCGCCGCCACGGAGCCGTTGGCCACGGCGATGGCCACTGTGAGGAAGAAGAACAGGGCCTGGCTGACCAGGCCCATGGCGGCCTGCGCTTCCTTGCCGATCAGGCCGCAGACGTACACGTCCGCCACGCCGATCAGGAACTGGAAGGCCATCATGAGCATCTGCGGCCAGGTGAGCCGCCAGATGGAGCGGTAGGGGGTTTGGAGGTCCAGGTTCATGGGCGTCCAAGGGGTACGTAAGCGGTTGGTTTCGGTCAACAGGGATTGTGCGGCGGTTTCGTTTATGTTAGCCAAGGCACAAATATGTTAGGTTGTGCATAGAGGGAGCGCTATGGAACAGGTCAATCCCACGCTCAGGCTTCACCTGTGGCTGGAAACGCCGGGGGGGATGCTCCTGGGGCTCGGCCGCGCGGAGCTTCTGATGCGCATCCAGGAGACGGGGTCGCTCAACCAGGCGGCCAAGGCCATGGGCATGTCCTACCGGGCGGCCTGGGGCAGGCTCAAGGCCAGCGAGGCCATGGCCGGGGAAGCGCTGGTGGAGAAGTCCAGGGGCCAGCGGGGGTTCGTGCTCACGGAACTGGGGCAGCAGCTGGCGACGGCCTTCAAGCAGTGGCACGCCGACGTGGAGACGTACGCGCTCAGGCGGGCGGAGGAGGCGTTCCCCTGGCCCGTGAGACCTTTCGCGGAAGGCACAGGAGGGAGCGATGCTCATGGATAAGAAGGTCTGCGGGCTGACCCGCGAGGAGTACATCGACCGGATCACCGCGTTCCACAACTATCCCGCCCCGGGCCTCCTCGTCGGCGGCTTCATGGTGGACGCGGCCAGGCGCGGCCTGCCCGAGGACACCCTCTTCGAGGCCCTTTGCGAAACCCAGGCCTGCCTGCCCGACGCAGTGCAGCTCTTCACCCCCTGCACCGTGGGCAACGGCTGGCTGCGCATCAAGGACATCGGCCGCTACGCGCTCTCGCTCTACGACAAGTACACGGGCCAGGGCTTCCGCGTGGTCCTGGACCCGGCCAAGTTCGGCCCCTTCCCGGAAATTGCGGGCTGGTTTTTGAAGCGCAAGCCCAAGCAGGAGCAGGACACCGACCGCCTGCGCGAGGAGATCTTCGAGGCGGGCGAGGCAATCCTCACCGTGCGCGAGGTGCAACTCTCGCCCGCGTGGCTGGGCAAGCGCTCCAAGGGCTCCATCGCGGTCTGCCCGGCCTGCGGCGAGGCCTATCCGGCCAAGCACGGAGGCGTGTGCCTGGGCTGCAGGGGCGAGGACCTCTTCGTGAGGAGTTCGCAGGCCCCGCGCCTCACCGCCGTGCCCGTGGAGGAGGCCCTGGGCAGGCGCGCCCTGCACGACATGACCCAGGTGGACCCTGGCCGCTCCAAGGACGCGGCCTTTGTCCGGGGCCAGGTGTTCAAGACCGAGGACCTCTGCCGCCTGCAGCGCATGGGCCGCATGGAGGTCTACGTGGAGGGCGGCGGCCAGGACGGCCCGGGCGAGGGCTTCGTGCACGAGGACGACGCGGCCACGGCCCTGGCCAAGGCCCTGTGCGCCACCGGGGGGCTCGAGCCCGCCGGGGCCCCGCGCGAGGGCAAGATCACCCTCCTGGCCGCGCGGGACGGCCTGCTCACCGTGGACGTGGACCGCCTGGCGGCGCTGAACGCCCTGACCGACGTGGCCCTGTCCGTGCGCCACGACGGCAGCCGCGTGGCCTCGGGCGAAGCCGTGGGCGGCGTGCGCGCCATCCCGCTCTACCTCGGGCGAGACGTCATGGACGACGCCCTGGGCCTTGCCTGCGACACCCCGCTGGTGGACGTCAAACCCTTCAGGACCGCACGCGCGGGCGCGCTCATCACCGGCACCGAGGTCTTCACCGGGCTCATCGAGGACAAGTTCGCCCCGGTGCTGGCGGGCAAGCTCGAAGCCCTCGGCTCGAAGCTCGTGGAGACGCGCTTCGCCCCGGATCAGGCCGGCGCCATCGCAGCGGGCGTGCGCGAGCTTTTGGACGCCGGGTGCGACCTGATCCTGACCACGGCGGGCATGAGCGTGGACCCCGGCGACGTGACCCGCCAGGGGCTTTACGACGCGGGGCTTGCCGACGCGCTCTTCGGCATGCCCGTGCTGCCCGGCAACATGGCCCTGGTGGGCCGCCTGGGCGAGGTGCCGGTGATCGGAGTGCCCGCGTGCGCGCTCTTCCACAAGATCACCAGCCTGGACCTGCTTCTGCCGCGCGTGCTGGCGGGCGTGCCCGTGACGCGAGCGATGCTCGCGCGCATGGGCCACGGGGGCTTCTGCATGAACTGCAAGCGCTGCACCTTCCCGCACTGCCCCTTCGGCAAGTAGCTCGTTCCGCGATGACCGGCAAAGAACCCGGGGCTGGCCTGTCCGCCCCGGTTTTTTTTCGCCCGCAAACCTGAACTGGGCGCGGGCCGCCCAGGCGCATTGCCGATAATCCCTCGAGCGGCTAGAGTGCGGGCCTGGGACCACGCCATGCACGCATCCTCGCCGCACCGCGCCACGGGGGCTCGCCCGTGCTCTTGAGCCTGAAGATCGCCATCCAGGCCCTGGCCACGCACAAGCTGCGCACGGCCCTGGCCATGCTGGGCGTGTTTCTGGGGGCGCTCGCGCTCACGGGTGTGCGCCACGTGTCCAAGGCCATGGTCCGCCAGGCCGAGATCGAGGTGGAGCGCCTCGGCCCCAACCTCTTCGCGGCCATGGCCGGGCAGGTGCGCTTTTCGCGCGGGGGCGGGGCGCGCGCGGCAGGCGGGGCCAACACCTTCCAATACGAGGACGCCCTGGCGCTGATGCGCTCCGTGCCCGGGGTGGTCAAGGCCGTGCCCGTGATCCTCCGGACCATGCCGGTGCGCCACGGCAACATCAAGATCCCCTCCCAGATGGTGGCCACCTGGGCCGACTATCCCTTGGTGCGCAACTTCAACCCCGAGCTCGGGCGCTTCTTCACCCCAGAGGAGGAGCGCGAGCGCGCCAAGGTCGTGGTGCTGGGGCTGAAGATCGCCCAGCGCCTCTTCGAGGACCCTCGGAAGGCGGTGGGCCAGGTGGTGTACGTCTTCCGCTCCGGGCTCACGGTGGTGGGCGTGATGGAGGAGAAAGGCTCGGACATCTCCGGCACGGACCAGGACGAGCAGATCTTCGTGCCGCTCTCCACCTACATGCGCCGCCTGGCCAACCAGACCTGGGTCACGGGCGTGTTCATGCAGATGGCCGACGGCACGGACTTCAACCAGACCAAGGCCTCGGCCACGGCCATCCTGCGCGAGCGGCACAAGATCACGAACGGCAAGCGCGACGACTTCTCCGTGCTCACGGCCGAGGACACCATGCAACTCAAGCAGCAGGCCCTGGACCTGGTGGACGTGCTCGGGCTCATAAGCTCGAGCCTGTCCTTCGCCGTGGGGGGGCTGGGCATCCTCTCCATCATGGTGCTTCTGGTGCGGGCGAGAAGGCTCGAGATCGGGGTCAGGCGGGCCATGGGGGCCAAAAAGCGCGACATCGTGCGCCAGTTTTTGCTGGAGGCCGGGCTCATGAGCGCGGCGGGCGGCGGTGCCGGGGTGGTCGTGGCCCTTGGGCTTCTCACCGTGGTCTACGCCCTGGGCGGCTTTCCCTACGTTTACGACGGCTGGCTCATCGCCCAGGCCCTGGCCGGGTCCGCGCTTTTGGGCCTGGCTGCCGGAGCCTACCCGGCCTGGCAGGCGGCCAACGTGGAAGTGCTCCAGGTGCTGCGCAACAGGGAGTAGCTGCCCGCCAGCAGGCTTTTGGGGCGGCCGCTAGGGCCTGCGCTTCACGGCCTCGATCTTCCAGCGCTCGAAGCCGAGCTCGGGCTTGAGCGAGGCCGTGTGCAGTTCGAACACGGCCATGAGCCTGCGGATGAGCCCCTGGAGTCCGAAAAGCGAGGGCTTGTCCGGGGGCGTGCGCAAAAAGGCCTCGACCACGTCCATGAGCTTGCCCTGGGTCTCGATGTCCAGGCCCCGGTACTGCCTGAACGAGGCCAGGGCCAACCCCGAATCCACCACGAATTCCACGCTGGGCAGGGCCGCGCCCTGGCGCAGCATGTGCGCGGTCTGCTTGAAGCGCGCGTCGATGTCCTCGCCCTGGGGGCCGGGGGCGGCTTCCATGAGCAGGTGCTGCACGTACCAGTCCAGGGCCGCCTCGAAGAGCGGGGCGTAGGTGTTTCTGAGCGCCGGGTCCGTGCCCTTGACGAAGGCCGGGCGGGAGAACTGCGGGTGCACGCGCTCGGCCAGCAGGGCGTGCCCCAGCTCGTGCACGTAGCGCCCGAAGGACGGCTCGCGCCCGGAGCCCTCCCTGGGCCAGAGCACCACGTGCTTCTTGCGCGCCGGGTCGGTGTGCACCTCGAAGAGGTCGTGCATGTATTCCTCTTCCACGGGCCACTCGAACCGGGCCAAAAGCCCGTCCATGATCTCCTTGCGCTCCCCGGCCGTGACGCTCTGCCTGGCGGCCATGCTCGATCCTCCTTTCAGACGAGGTGGTCGCCCGCGCGCACCCCGTGCTCGCGGTGGTCCATGATGCAGGCCACTTCCACCGGGCGGGCCGGGGCCGGGCCGTCGCTGCCGGAGAGGTCCAGGGGCACGGGGTGGATGGGGCGCATCTTCTCGTCGAAGGCCACCACCACCTTGGGCCGAAGCGGGCTCGCCGGGTTGGATTCGCTGACGAAGGCATGCTCGCCCGTGCTCAGGCGCACCAGGCTTCCGGCCGGGTAGACCCCAAGGCACTTGATGAAGCGCTCCAGCAGCCCGGGCTCGAAGTCGCGCCCGCGCAGGGCGAAGACCACGCTCATGGCCTTGTCCGGGAGCATGCGCTTCTTGTAAGGCCGCTCCTGGGTCAGGGCGTCGAAAACGTCGGAGATGGCCAGGATGCGCCCCAGGAAGCTCTGCTCCTGGCCCCTGAGCCCGCGCGGGTAGCCCGAGCCGTCGAAGCGCTCGTGGTGCTCGGACATGGCTCGCAGCACGTGGGCCGAGAGGGTCATGGCAGCCGAGACCACCGAGCAGCTCTCGATGGGGTGGCGCTTCAGGCGCTGGTACTCCTCACTGGTCAGGCTGCCGGGCTTTTCCAGCAGGTCCTTGGGGGAGAGCGCCTTGCCCACGTCGTGCAGCAGCCCGGCCACGGCCAGCTCGCTCACCAGCGTGCGGTCCAGGCCGAGGTAGTCGCCGAAGGCCGCTGCCAGAACGGCCACGCCCACGCCGTGGCGGATGTGGTACCCGCCGGCGTCGTGCAGCCTGGTCAGGCAGACCAGGGCGTCGCGGTTTCTGGTGACGCTGGAGGCGATGTCGCGGCCCGCGTCCAGGCAGGCCTGGGCGCCCATGGGCACGCCCGAGGCCACGGCCTCCATGGCGTACTTCACGGCCCTGATGGAGCGCGCGTGGACGGCCTGGGCCTGCTTGAGTTCCTGGGACAGGGGCGAGCCCTTGTTGGTGGGCATCTCCGAGGGGTCGGCCAGCAGGGCCTCGGCCATGGCCCGCTCCACCTCGTCGCGGTCGTAGATGCGCACGCACCCGGCGTCGGTCTCCACGAAGGCCTCGGCGAAACCGTCGCCCCGGATGCGCCTGATCTGCTCCTCGGACTCGATGGAGCCTTCCACGCCGTAAAGGTAGGGGTGGTCGAGCCAGGAGAGGCCCGTGTCCACCACGCGCATGCCGACCTGGAGGTCGTAGACGCGGATTCTCTTGAGCATGTGCCTCCGGGCGCGGGCACGGCCCGCTGCCCGGCGGGGGTGTCCGGCCCGGGCAGGATACAACCATCGAGGAGGCCAGCGCAAGGCGCGCGCGTCGGGGATGCGTCAAGAGGGCGGCTGGTGGGGCAAAAAAGGTTCATCGCGGAATTCCGTGCTGAACCAAGAATTGTGGGATGTCCGGGATGGGCAGCGGAAGGATGCCGGGAAGTCCCAAGAGGCCCGCGGGGCTGGGTATATTCACAGGATCCTGTGACTGTCCCTGGCTGTTCCTGCGTCAACCCGCGCGTCAGCACATATCCAAACAGAACAATAGTGATCAATGCCCGGGAAGTAAAATTTATCTTTCAAGAATCAGGGATGTTACAAACCGTCCATCGTCTCTGAAGGTGATTATTCAAAGTTATGAAATAATTTTCCTTGCCAAACCCGTACTGAAGTACGTAATAAAAGCGCATCACTTCAACAGGCCTACATCTTATTGACTCTTGGACCTTCGCGTTGGCTAAGCTCCACTTCACCAAGACGACCGCCTATTACCTCTAGGAGCTATCCACATGTCCAAGAAAATTTACGTCGGCAACCTTCCCTTTTCTACCTATGACGATGAAATCCGCAACCTGTTCGGTGCCCACGGCGAAGTACTGTCCGTAAGCCTCATTACCGACCGCGAGACGGGCCGCCTGCGCGGATTTGGGTTCGTGGAGATGCACGACGATGGTGCCCTTGCCGCCATCCAGGCTTTGAACGGCTCCGCCCTCGGGGGGCGCAACCTCAGGGTCAACGAAGCTGAAGACAGGCCCCGGGCCCCTCGTAGCAATGCCTTTGATGGACATGCCCGGCACACCTGGTAGAATTGGTCAGACCGTTTTAGAAGGCCTCGTCCTGTGAAGGGCGGGGCCTTTTTCATTGGTCATGCGAAATTCCGGGAAACGCTGCCCTGATTTTGAGGAAGAAATAGGCGTCATCCCGGACGCCGTAGGCCATGCGCTTGATCACCTTGATTTTGTTGTTGCCCCCCTCCAAGAGGCTGGTGTGCAGCCGGTGGCGGCAGTGAGCCAGGATGCCGGGGACGTATGGCTTGAGTCTCTTGGCGAAGCGGAGTAGCGGCTGGATTCCGCTTCGCATGGCCCGCCGGTGCCAGTCCTCCCAGAAGCGTTTCGCCGCCTTCGGGTAGTGGAAGTCCCTGGGCTGCTTCAGGTCCTCCTTGAGCACGTAAACCTTCATCAGGTTCTGGTTGGCGTCGAGCAGATCGTGGAGCCAGATCCTGTCGGCCACGCTCCCGATATCGCGCCTGTTTCGGAGCGGCAGCCAGCGCGAGCCCTCGATCACCTCGCGCGCCTGGCTGTCGCCCTCGGCACGCTTGGCTTCGGCGCGACGGACCGGGTCGATGACTTCGCGGCCGTATTTCACCACCCAGACTTCGGCTTGCGGTCCCTTTTCACCAGCCTCGAAACGCTGGATGGTCCCGACGCGATACCCAGCCCAGCCGCCCAGGTGCCGGGTAATCTCTGGTCCGGACAATGGCGCCTCCCAGCATCTCTCGATTGGCCTCGTAACTATCGAGAAATGGGAGGGTTACCGTTGTCTCAACTCACTCTTCCTTCCCGGATGAACCCCAAAAAAAAGCCCCCCGAAGGGGGGGCTGGAGGGGAGGAGCCTCCAGCCCCGGGGTGGCTCTGAGGGGCCCTATGGCCCACGCGAACGGACTTATTCCCAGGAAATGGTCAGCGTGCGCCTGCCCCATTGGCGTGCGCCCGTGTTGTCGTTGCCGAAGTAGATGTCGATGGACTTGGAGTGGCGGGGGGACATCAGGTCCATGACCTTGAAGTCGCCCAGCCCGGAGATGTTGACGGTTTTATCCAGGCTCAGGCCATGCTCCTCGATCAGGTCGGGGGAGATGGCGATGGCGCTGGCCTCGGGGGTGAGGAATTCCCCGTTGGCGGCCCTTGGCAACGATTTGCCCGATTTGCCGACGCTCCTGGCCGTGTAGGCCATGGCGGTCACTTCGAGTTTTTTGGAACGCTTGGGAGCGGCAAAGAGCTTGTCGGGGGAGCAAGACAGGGTGGCGGGGTCTTGCTCCACCAGGCAAGCCTGCTTCTTGGCGCAGCCCGGAAGGAAGGCGAAACCCAAGAGCAGGGCGAGATGAGCCCACGAAAAAGAAGAGGAAGAAGACTTTTTTGTGGATGCGCTCAGAGTGTTGGTGTACACTGTCGCTTTTCGCATGACACGGTCACTAGCAGGCCCCACGCGATGCGACAAGGCCGGGGCGGAAAAGATGGACAACATTTCATCTTTTCCGCCCCGGCCTTCAGTGCGGTTTCCGGAAACCGTTATTCGAATCTTCCCGCCAGCTTGCGCCCGCATTCAGGGCACTGGCCCGCGCGCGCGGCCTCGCCCAGGACCTCGAACCCGAAACGCTCCACGGCCTTGGCCCCGCAGCCGGGGCAGATGGTGGAGTTGTGCGAGTTGCCCGGAAGATTGCCCACGTAAACGTAGTCGAGCCCGGCCTCGCGCCCGATGTTCCAGGCCTTTTCCAGCGTCTCCGGCGGGGTGGGGGGCCTGTCCTGCATCTTGAAGTCCGGGTGGAAGCGCGAGATGTGCCAGGGCGTGTCCCGGCCGAGCTCGCCGGCGATGAACGCGGCCATGGCCTTGAGCTCCCCGTCGGAGTCGTTGAGCCCGGGGATGAGCAGGGTGGTCACCTCCAGCCACCAGCCCATGGGTCGCATGCGCGCGAGGTTCTTCTTCACCGGCTCCAGGCGGGCGCCGCAGACGTCCTCGTAGAATTGCGGGTTGAAGCCCTTGAGGTCGATGTTGGCCGCGTCGATGAGCCCGGCCAACTCGTCCAGGCACTCGGGCGACATGAACCCGTTGGAGACCATGATGTTTTTCAGCCCCTCGCGCTTGGCGGCCAGGGCCGTGTCGTACATGAGCTCGAAAAAGATCGTGGGCTCGGAGTACGTGTAGGAGATGGAGCGGCAGCCCGATTCCAGGGCCGCGCGCACCAAAAATTCCGGCCCGGCCTGCTGGCCCTGGATGTCCCGGCCCTGCCTGGGCGGCTGGGAGAGCGAGTAGTTCTGGCAGAAGGAGCACTCCAGGTTGCAGCCCATGGTGCCGAGGGAGAAGGTGCGCGTGCCGGGCAGGAAGTGATAGAGCGGCTTTTTCTCCACCGGGTCGATGTTCACGGCCGCCACCTTGTCGTAGACCAGGGTGAAGAGTTCGCCCCCCGCGTTTTCGCGCACGCCGCACTTGCCGCGTTTGCCCGGCTCGACGATGCAGAAGTGCGAGCACAGGCGGCAATGGACCTTGCCGTCCTTCAACGGTTTCCAGAGTCTGGCTGGATGCATGGCGTGCGCCTCCCTGCTGGCTGGTTGTTCCCCCCTCGGGCGCGCGTCCCGGCTTATTGCCTGTACGGCGTGGGGCGCGGCGGCTGGGGCTTCTGCCCGGGCTCTTGGGGCGGCCTGGGCGGGTAGGGCCCGGGCGGCACGGGCCGCCTTCCGTTCTGGTCCACCTCGGGGGTGACGATGATCGGCCCAAGGTAGGGCACTGCCTGTTGCTGCTGGCTGGGCTGGGGCTCCACGGAGATGGTGTTGTCGCCCTTTTCGTCCGTGCCGATGCGGATGCCGCTCCCCGCGCCGGGCGTGCCCATGGTGTTGTCGCGGCGCTCGCCCTCCCCGCCGTCGTCCTGGGCCGGGGCGCTCCCGGCCGGAATCGCGAGCGCGCACAGGAGGATGAAGGCCAGGGTGGTTTTCGGAATCGAGGACATGCCGATCTCCTTGTATTTGGCGGCGGGAAGGCTTAAGAAGGCGCAATCAGTACACAGGGAGCATCATTCATATGAACGACCGCGCCGAGGCTTACCGCCGCGCCGGGGTGGACATCGCCGCTGCGGGCGATCTGGTGAACCGCATCAAACCGCTCGCGCAGGCCACGTTCAACAAGGGCGTCATTACCGATATAGGCGGTTTCGGCGGCCTTTTCAAACTCGATCTGCAGGATTTCGAAGAGCCCGTGCTCGTCTCCTCCACCGACGGGGTGGGCACCAAGCTTTTGCTCTCCTTCGAGATGGACGGGCACTCCACCGTGGGCATCGACCTGGTGGCCATGAGCGTCAACGACATCCTGGTCCAGGGGGCCAAGCCGCTCTTTTTCCTCGACTACTTCGCCACAGGCAAGCTCGACGTGGACGTGGCCGAGCGCGTGATCAAGGGCGTGGCCCACGGCTGCTCCGAGGCCGGGTGCGCGCTCCTTGGCGGCGAGACCGCCGAGATGCCCGACTTCTATCCCCCCGGGCACTACGACCTGGCGGGCTTCTGCGTTGGCGTGGTGGACAACACCAAGATCGTGGACGGTTCCTCCATAGGCATCGGGGACTCGGTCATCGGCATCAAGTCCTCGGGCCCGCACTCCAACGGCTATTCCCTGGTCCGCAAGATCCTGGCCGAGAGCGGGCTTCGCCCCAACGACCTGCTGCCCGGCGCGGCCCGGACCGTGGCCGAGGCCCTGCTCGCGCCCACGCGCATCTACGTGAAAAGCGTGCTCAATCTGCTGCGCGACTTCCAGATCAAGGGCATGGTGCACGTCACCGGCGGGGGCTTCTACGAGAACATCCCGCGCATCCTGCCGCGCGGCGTGGCCGCCCACGTGTCCATGGACAGGTGGCAGGTGCCCCCGGTGTTCGAGTGGCTCAAGCAGGCCGGGAACCTCGGCTGGGAGGAGATGCTCCAGACGTTCAACTGCGGGGTGGGCTTCATCCTGGTGGTGGACAAGGAGCAGACCGACGACGTGCTGGCGCGGCTGCTCGCCCTGCACGAGCAGGCCTGGCACATCGGGGAGATCGTCAAGCTGGCCAGCCCCGAGGACGAGCGCGTCATCGTGGACACCCCGGGCGCGCAGGCCGCCTGCCCGCCCCCGGCGCAGGACTAGGCCCGGTCGGACCGGAACATCCTCTTGAAAAGAAAAGGCCCCCTCGAGGGGGCTTTTTTGTTGCCGAAGCCTACGCCTGCCGCTCCACCCAGGGGTTGAAGTAGCCGTACTTCAGCCAGGGGCAGCGCTTGCGCAGCCGCTTCATGAAGTTCCCGAGCCCCATGCTGGCCCCGAAGCCCACGCCCGAGCCCGTGACGATGCCCGCGTAGAGGTCCGGGTCCAGGTTCAGGTTGCGCAACTGGATGAAGTCCGCCTTGGTGGATTCCACCAGCGAGCCCAGCGCTTCCAGTTCCTCCTCGGTGTCGCTCACGCCCGGGTGGTAGAGGAAATTGAGGCTCACGAAGAGCCCGGCCTCCTTGGCCCTGGCCACGGTCTCGGCCACCTGGGCGAAGCCGTAGCCCTGCGGGCGGGTGTAGGCCTCGTAGAGCGGGGCGCGCGCGCTGACCATGCTCACGCGCATGGAGTCGAACCCGGCCTCGCGCAGGCTCTCCACCGTGTCCGGCAGGCTGCCGTTGGTGTTCACGTTCACCGTGCCCACGCCCCCGCGCGAGCGGTAGAGCCGGGCGGCCTCGGCCAAAAGCGCGGCCTCGGTCAGGGGCTCGCCCTCGCAGCCCTGGCCGAAGCTCAGGATGGGGCGCTCCTCGCGCTCGGAATGCGCGAGCATCACTTCGCAGACCTCCTCGGCCGTGGGCCTGAAGGGGATGCGGTTCTGGGTGGAGGGAAACCCGCTCTCCTCGGGCTGGAGGCTCAGGCAGCCCACGCAGCGCGCGTTACAGGAGCGCGACGTGGGCAGCGGGGCCTCGAAGCGGCCCAGGGCCAGGTTGCGCGCGGCCGGGCAGCAGTAGGTCAGGGCGCAGCCCGCCAGGTGGCTCACCAGGCGGTTCTTGGGGAAACGCGCCATGAGGGCCTTGGCCCCGGCGGTGATGCGCTTTTTCGGGACGTGCGAGAAGACCTGGCGCTGGTCCTGGTCCACGCGCTTGGCGCAGACGTAGAAGCGGTCCCCGATCATGCCCACGGCGCCGTAGGCGAAGAGCGGCAGCACCGGGGCGCCGGGCCTGGCGCGGTAGGCCGTGGTGCCCGAGAGGGTGTGGCCCGGGGAGACGAAGGCGGCCACGGCCACTTCCTCCATTTCCTCGACCTCGCCCGTCTCCGGGTCCAGGCCCAGGGCGGAGCGCGCGGGCAAGAGAAAAAGCTCGCTTTCCGGCGGCAGGGGGATCAGTTCGTCCGGGCGCGGCAGGCCCAGCTGGTCGCCCCGGCGCACGAGCATGTCCAGCTCCGGGTGGTCGTAGACGTTGCCGGACGAGTCGGCGAAGACGAGCTTGGGGCGCGGTTTTTCCGTGGTAGCCATTGGTGCCTCCTGGCCGCGACTGTGTAGCCTGAAAAGGGGTGCGAAGAGAAGAAGGGCGGGCTTGCCTGTCCCGCGGCCCGGCGCAACGCAAAAAAGGGCCGTTCCGCGAGGAACGGCCCTTGGGTATCTTCCCGGGGAGGCGATTAACGCTTCGAGTACTGGAAGCGGGCGCGGGCGGCGCGCTGGCCGTACTTCTTGCGTTCCTTGGCGCGGGCGTCGCGGGTGAGCAGGCCGGCCTTCTTCAGGGCGGCGCGCAGCTCGGGGTCGACCTGCAGCAGGGCGCGGGAAATGCCGTGGCGCAGGGCCTCGGCCTGTCCGGAGATGCCGCCGCCGTCCAGGGTGGCGTTCACGTCGAAGCGGCCCTGGGTCTTGGTGAGGACGAAGGGCTGGCGGACGATCACCTGCAGGGTGCTGCGGGGAAAGTATTCGTCCACGGGGCGTCCGTTGACGAGGATCTGGCCGGTTCCGGGCAGCAGGCGGGTGCGGGCCACGGAGGTCTTGCGGCGTCCGGTTCCGTAGAAGTGGTCGGTGCTCATGTTCTCTCCCGTAGATTAGGCCAGGGGCTTGGGCTGCTGGGCGGTGTGCGGATGCTCGCCGCCGGCGTACACCTTGAGCTTCTTGAGCATCTGGCGGCCCAGGCGGTTTTTCGGCAGCATGCCCTTGACGGCCTTGATCAGCACCTGGTCGGGCTTCTTGTCCATCATGTCGCGCATGACGGTTTCCTTGAGGCCGCCGATCCAGCCGCTGTGGCGATAATACATCTTCTGGTCGAGCTTGCGGCCGGTGATCTTGACCTTTTCGGCGTTGACCACCACCACGAAGTCGCCCGCGTCCATGTGGGGGGCGAATTCGGGCTTGTGCTTGCCGCGCAGGCGCTGCGCGATCTGGCTGGCCAGGCGGCCCAGAACCTTGTCGGCGGCGTCCACGATCACCCAATCACGGGTGATGTCCTTGCTGCTCGGGCTATATGTCTTCATGACGAAATGTCCTCCGTGCGAATGGGAAGACGAGTCCTTTACGGACTTGCGTCTTGTGTGTCAAGCCCTCTTCGCGCTTTTTTCGCTTCTTGAGCTTTGTCCGGGGCGGGGGTAGTTACACGTCATGAGTAGCGTGCGCAAGAGCCTTTTGCAGCTGATTTTCTCCGGGTCCTCCATGAAGCGCTGGAACGACAAGCTCCGTCCGGCCGAGCTCATGGAGGTGGACAAGCAGGCGCACAAGATGATGGTGGCCTGGGTGCTCTTCCTGCTCAACTCAAGGAGCCTGTCCCCTGTGGAGCGCGCGGAACTCGGCGGGCGCATCGTGGAGGGCGGGGTCTTCGACTACCTCTACAGGCTGGTGATCACCGACATCAAGCCCCCCGTCTTCTACAAGATCAAGGAGAACCCCGACCACTACCGCAGGCTCACCGACTGGGTGCTCTCCGAGCTCGAACCCAGGGTGCGCAGCCTTGGCGAGCCCTTCTGGCAGCGCATGTGCGCCTACCTGCGCCACACCGGGGAGGACACCCCGGACAGGCGCATCCTGGCGGCCGCGCACCTCTACGCCTCGGGCTGGGAGTTCAACCTGATCAAGGCCATGAACCGCCAGGACACCGAGCTCATGGACATCGAGGACTCCTTCCGGGGCGGGCTGGAGCGCCACGCGGACCTGGAGGGAGTGACCCAGCTCAAGGAGGGGCTCTTCGGGCAGTCGCGCACGCCCGTCGGCCACTTCGCCCAGGTCTGCGGCCAATTGCGCTTCCAGAAGCGCTGGTCCCAGACCCCGCGCATCCCAGAGACCAGCGTGCTCGGGCACATGTTCATCGTGGCCTGCTACGCCTACTTCTTCTCCATCACCGTGGAGGCCTGCCCCCAGCGCGCCCAGAACAACTTCTTCGCCGGGCTCTTCCACGACCTGCCCGAACTCCTCACCCGCGACATCATTTCCCCGGTGAAACAGTCCGTGGAGCGCCTGAGCGACCTTATAAAGGAATACGAGGAGAAGGAGCTCGAGCGCATGATCCTGGCCCCCCTGGTCCGGGGCGGCCACCAGGAGATCGCGGACCGGCTCTCGTTCTTCTTGGGGCTTTCGGTGGGCTCGGAGTTCTACGCCTGCGCCACCGTGGACGGGCTCACGCGCAAGGTGGACTCCATGGAGCTCCAGGAACGCTACAACTCGGACGAGTTCGACCCCAAGGACGGCGAGCTCCTGAAGACCTGCGACTCCCTGGCCGCCTTCCTGGAGGCCTACACCGCGCTCAGGAACGGCATCGCCTCGGACCAGCTCCAGCAGGGGCTGTGGCGCATCCGGAGCAAGTACGCCTCCTCGGTGCTTTTGGGCCGGGTGCACGTGGGCGCGCTGCTGGCCGACTTCGACTAGCGCGGCGTCCAGAAAATGAGTGCACGTTTGTCTTGTGAATAACGGTCCGAAATAATTATTTTTACCCCTGAAAAACATGTTCATGTTTTTCAGGGGCGCGACACTAGACCTGCGAGAGGATCTCCTCGATCTCGCCCAGGTTCTCCACCAGCTTCACCATCACCGAAGCGACGATCTCCGGTGTCAGCCCCAGGCGCTCGAAGGTCTTCTGGCAGACCTCGTAGCGCAACCCGTCCACGCCCTGGCCGATGCCCGCCATGGTGGCCAGCACCCGGCCCGCGTGCACCAGGTCGATGGCCTCGCCGCTCACGGGCGCGGCGCAGGGGTCCAGGTGCCAGCGCACGCACTCCACGATGTTCTCGGGCATGTCCCAGTGCCGGAGGAGTTCCGCGCCCAGTTCGGCGTGGTCGATCTCCATCAGGCGGCGCTCGGCCTGCTCGAAGGGGATGTTCTCCCGCTCGGCCATGGACAGGACCACCGAGAGGTCGACCTCCAGGAAGCGGCCCAGGACCACCTTGCCGATGTTGGACAGAAGCCCGGCCGTGAAGGTGTGGTCCGGGGCTTGGCGGCCGGTCTCCTTGGCCAGAAGCTCGGCGGCAAGGCCCACGGCGATGGAGTGGCGCAGAAGCTCGCCCTCGCCCAGGCCGTAGCCCGTCACCGCGCCCCTGGCGTTGGGCGCCACGCCCGAGGCGATCACCAGCTGGACCACGCGGCGCGTGCCCAGCCTGAAGAGCGCCTCGCGCACCGAGGTCACCTTGCCCCCGCCGCCGAAGAAGCTGGAATTGGCCATGCGCAGCACGTTCACCGTGAGCCCCGGGTCGTACTCGATGAGCGAGGCCAGGACGTTCAGGTCCGCGTCGGGCTTGGACAGGTAGGACATGATCCGAAGCACCGGGGCCGGCATCTGGGGCAGGGCCTTGGCCTGGGAGATGATCTGTTCACGGCGCATCACAGTTCCCACTCCTTTCCCTGTGACGAGATCACCAGCTTGCCGGTGTCCATGTGCAGGGCCATGGTCCTGGGGATGGAGCCTCCCACGTCCTTGGCCGCGAGGCTCACCCCGTTGCGCTCGAAGAGCGCCTCGAGCATGGCCAGGTTCTGGGCTCCGGTGTCGAACTGGTTGGTCACGTTGAGCATCCGGCCGCAGCCCGCGGCGCGGAAGACGAGGCCTGGCTTGCTGCAACCCATGGCCACCATCTTGCGGATCATCATGGGCACGCCCACGTTGACGTACATGAAGGGGTTTTTCACGTCCTGGCTGGTCGCCTTGGGCAGCAGGCAGTGGATGAGCCCGCCCACGCCCGCCTGGGGGTCCCACGCGGCGAGCCCCAGGCAGGAGCCCAGGGAGTGGGTGATGAGCATCTCGCCCGGCTTGCGCGAGATCTTCATGTCGGAAATGCCGACGGTGACGCGTATTTTCACGATCGAAGCCTCTCGGCCCTTTTCAATCAGGCCTTATCCTTATAGAAGTACAGAAAATGCGCCCGGCGGTAAAGACTCGCCGGAAAAAGGGATGCCCGATGCTGTTGCGTGAAAGAGCCTGGGATGTGATGCGCACCGACATGGTCGAGGTGCGCGAGACGGACAGCCTGCGCGACGTGGCCCTGCGCCTGCGCAAGGTCATGAAGGACCACCCGGACCGCGCCTGCGCCGTGGTGCTCTCGCCCGAGGGCGAGTTCAGGGGGGTGGTCACGGCCTGGTGGCTGCTGCTCTACATGGAGCAGTGCGCCCTGGAGGACTCGCTCAAGCTCAAGGTGACCGAGGACTTCGACGAGACCTTCAAGACCATCTGCCGCAAGTGCTTCTCTCGCGCCGCCGGAGGCGTGGTGGAGCGCGACGTGCCCCTGGTCCGGCCCCAGGACCCGCTGCCCGTGGTGCTCGAAGCCATGCTCGAGACCAGGCGGCGCTGGGCCGTGGTCATCGAGGGCGGAAAGGTGCTCGGCGTCATCGCGGCCGAGGACCTGTTCCTGCAGATGGACTGGGAGCACCTGGAAATCTAGCCGCGAGCCCCGCGGCCCGTCGCCAGCGGCATGCCCGCCGGGGGACGGTCCGGGAAGGCGCGAGAGATCGGGCCCTGGGCGCGCCGCGCACGCGCCGGGGCCTTTTTTTGTCCGGGCCGCGCGGCCCGGGCGCCTACATCTGCTTGGTGTTCAACAGATACTGCGCCAGCTGCTTGGTGAACCTGGGGTCGTACTTGGCGTCGGAGCCCAGGAGCCCGGCCGCTGTCTTGGGGTCCATGGCCTTGGCGTAAGGCCGGTCCGTGATCATGGCGCAGAAGGAGTCCACCACGGCCGCGAGCAGCCCCGGCTCGGAGAGGTCCGCGCCGGTGAGCTTCTGCGGGTAGCCGCCCCCGCCCATGCGTTCGTGGTGCTGGAGCACGCACTGCTCCACCTCGGGGAACTTGAGGTCCAGCTTGGAGAGCATCTCGATGCCCATGAGCGGGTGCTTGAGTATTTTCTGGCGTTCCTCGGCGGTGAGGGTCTGGGTCTTGTCGCGCAGGAACTGCGGGATCTTGCTCATGCCCACGTCGTGCAGGAAGAGCCCCAGGGCCATGCGGTCGAAGGTCTGGCGGCTCTTGGGCCCGGCCTTGAACTCCTCGGGCAGGGTCTGCGCGTAGACCTGCATGCCCACCAGCCCGCAGTTGACGCTGTGGTTGGCCAGGGTGTGCTTCTGGTGCACGCGCCTGGACAGGGCCTTTGTCCGGCTGAGGTCCTGCCAGAGGTACTCGGTGAGCACCATCAGGTCGCTTGAGAGCTTGTCCGCCACGGCCTTCACGGGCTGGTCCAGGAATTCCTCCATGCGCCGGGTCAGCGCGGCCTGGAAGATGTCCGCAGTCTCGGTCTCGGTGAGGTGGCGGTCCATGAGGACCAGGTCCAGCTGGTAGGAGATGTGCTTGACGTAGACCGGGTGGTCGGCGCGCGAGACGAAGGCCAGGCCATCCTGGACCATGGCCTCGAGTTCCTCGATCTGCTCCTTGGAGAGCCGGTCGCCCACCTTGTAGTAGGGCATGAGCCGGACCACGTCCTCCTTGAGCTTGAAGATGCTGAGCGGCGGCCTGAACTTGTTGAAGCTCTGGAGAATGTCCGGGCTTATCTGGTAGTACTCCTCCTCCAGGTCCTCGAAGGCTTGGTTCTTTGGCTTTTCGCTCATAATCACCAGTTGGTTGAGGCCTCGCCGCGCAAAACCCGGGCTTCAGGGGGGTGTTACCCGTCCCCGGGCGTGCTGACAAGGCCTGCCCGTCTTTTTCTCCCGGCCGGGCGGGGCGTCCCGGCGCCCTGCCAGGGGGAATCCTCCCCCTGCCGCCCGGCTTGCGTTTTTTCCCACCGCCGGGTGGTGGCAAGGACCTTGCCGGGCCTTTTTCACCACCTCTGGACAGGTCCTGTGCAACCGTTCGTTTTAACGTGTATTTTCCACCTGCCCCCGGCCTTTGCCCTGCTCGACGAGTGTTTGCTCCCACTTGTTCCCCGTTTTTTTTCCCTAGGGAAGCCGAGCGTTTCCCCTTTTCACTTGACATGAGGAGGGGATTGTTTGAGAGGCAGTGGGAAAGAGTGGTAATGAGTGGTAGAAAGTGTGAGGATGGTGATGTTCCGAGGCCACACCGAACGAAACCTCGACCCCAAGGGTCGCCTGATGCTCCCCCCGGAATTCCGGGAGGAGGTGCTCAGGTACTCCCCTGAGGGCAAGCTGATGCTCACCAACTTCGACGGTTGCGTGGTGGGCTACCCCATGCCCGAGTGGGAGGCAATCGAGGAATCGTTCCGCAAGGTCAACATCCTGGACTCGCGCCTTCGCAACCTTCAACGCTTCATCATCTCCGGCGCTGTCGAGGTGGTGCTCGACAAGCAGGGGCGCATCCTCGTGCCGCCCTACCTGCGCGGCTACGCCAAGCTGGACAAGGACTGCGTCCTGGCCGGCGTGGGGGCCAAGTTCGAGCTCTGGGACAAGGACATCTTCGAGGCCCGCCGCAGGGTGACCGAAGAAAATCTCGACATGGACATGGCCGCTTTGGCCCAATCCGGCATCGAGTTGAAGCTCTAGGGGACCGGCGTGCAGAACGATCCCCGGCACCTTCCAGTCATGTCCAGGGAAGTGTGCGAACTGCTGGCCCCGAGGCCTGGGTTTCGCATGCTGGACGCCACCCTGGGGCTCGGCGGCCACAGCCTGGCCGTCCTGTCCCGGACGGAGGGCAAGGTGGAGATACTGGGGCTCGACCGCGACCAGACCGCCATCGACCGCGCCACCGCGAACCTGGGGGCGTACCCCGGCGCCTTGACCGCGATGCGCATGCGCTTCTCCGCTTTCGAGTCGGCCCTGGAAGAGGCGGGCTGGGACGGCGTGGACATGGCCCTGGCCGACCTGGGCGTCTCCTCGCCGCAGCTCGACGAGCCCGAACGGGGCTTCAGCTTCATCGCCGACGGGCCCCTGGACATGCGCATGGGCCCCGAGGACGGCCTGGAGCCCGCCGAGAACATCGTCAACCGCTGGAGCTTCGAGCGCCTGCGCGACCTCATCCGCGACCTGGGCGAGGAGCCGCAGGCCGGGCGCATCGCCAGGGCCATCGTGAACGAGCGCGAGAAGAAGCCCATCACCGGCACGCTGGAGCTGGCCTCCCTTGTGGAGCGGGCCTACCCGGCCAAGTGGCGGGCCACCGCGCGCAACCACCCGGCCACCAGGACCTTCCAGGCCCTGCGCATGGCCGTGAATCAGGAACTCGAAGAGCTCAAGGAATTCTTGGAAAGGATAGTGGACCATCTGAACCCCGGCGGCCGCGTGGCCGTCATCTCCTTCCACTCCCTGGAGGACCGCCTGGTAAAGACGGCCTTCAAGCGCGAGGCCTCCGGGTGCCTGTGTCCGCCCCAACAGCTCTACTGCACCTGCGGGCACTCCCCGCGCGTGCGCATCCTGACCAAGAAGCCCCTGACCGCCTCCCCCGAGGAGATCGCCCTGAACCCGCGCTCGCGCAGCGCCAAGCTGCGCGCCGCCGAGCGTCTCGGCGGGGAGGCCCCGTGAAGGGCGTCACCCGCGAGTGGGCCATCACCCTGGCGTTCTGCCTGTTCACCCTGCTGGCCCTGGGGCTCGGCATCACGTGGGTGAACATCGAGCGCGTGGACATGGCCTACGAGCTCAAGCGCCTCCAGACCGAGATCGACTCCCAGGAGGCGCTCATCTCCAAGCTGGAAGTGGAGCGCAACACGCTGCTCACCCCCGAGCGCCTGCGCGTGCTGGCCGTGCAGTACGGCCTCTCCCAGGCCAGGCCCGGGCAGATCAGGCGGCTCTCAACCGCCGGTGACGAGCTGCCCTCGCCCGTGATCAAGTCCGTGCCCGTGCCGGAAAAGCCCCAGAAGAAGTCCGACCCGGCCAAGGACGGGGGCAAGGCCGCGAAAAAGCCCGCCCAGAAGGACGCGGACGGCAAGCAGTCCAAGGCCAAGGCCGAGGCGGGCGCCGACGGCAAGGCCCCGTCCAAGGCCCGCGACGACTCTTCCAAGCCCCAGAAGCGCGCCCCCGTGCCCTACGAATCCGAGCCTTCCAAGGCCAAGCCCAAGGCGCAGGGAGCCCAAGCCCCGCGCGCGGCCGGGAGGCTCGCATGAGCGGCCGGGGACAGAAACAGATCAGGGACTTCAGCAGGCTGCGCCTTATTTTCGTGTGCGGCGTGTTCTTCCTGTTCTGGGCCAGCCTCTGGGTGCGCGCGGGCTACCTGCAGATCGTGCAGGGCCCCGAGCTCGCGGAGAAGGCCCTGCGCCAGCACCTGGCCTCCGAGTACGACCGGGGCAGGCGCGGCTCCATCCTGGACCGCAACGGCCAGCTTCTGGCCAAGTCCGTGGAGTTCACGGCCGTTTCGGCCAACCCGCGCGAGGTGGGAAAGCCCGACGAGGCCGCGCAGCAGCTCTCCAAGGTCCTGGGCGTGCCCGCCAAGGACCTCCACCGCAAGCTCTCCAGCCACTCCAACTTCGTCTACCTGGCCAGGCGCGTGAACGACCGCGTGGCCGCCCAGGTCAAGGCGCTCAAGCTGCCGGGCATCACCCTGGCCTCGGAGTACGGCCGCTCCTACCCCAACAAGCACATGGCCGGGCAGCTCCTGGGCTTCGTGGGCTACGACGACCAGGGCCTGGAAGGGCTCGAGAAGTATTTCGAGCCCATGCTCGCGGGCAAGAAGGCCAAGTACGTGGTCCAGCGCGACGCCTCGGGCCGCAAGCTCTACCTGGACGCCCAGGGCCGCGAGATGTCCAACGCCGACGGCGCGGACGTCACCCTGACCATCGACTCGCAGATCCAGTTCTTCGCCGAGGAGGCCCTGGCCAAGGCCGTCACCGAGAACAAGGCCAAGGCGGGCATCTGCATCGTGGTGCACGTCAAGAGCGCGGAGATACTGGCCTGGGCCAACTACCCCTTCTTCAACCCCAACCTGGGCAACGACGGCGACCCCAAGGCCGGGCGCAACAGGCTGGCCCTGGACGTGCTGGAGCCGGGCTCCACCATGAAGCCCCTGCTCGTGGCGGCCGCGCTCCAGGAGAAGGTGGTCAAGCCGGACACGCTCTACAATTGCGAAAACGGGAAGTGGAACTTCTTCAACATCGCGGTGATCCGCGACACCCACCCGTACGACATCCTCCCCGTGAACAAGATCGTGCGCTGGTCCTCCAACATCGGCGCGGCCAAGATCGGGATGGACCTGGGCGCTCCCAGGCTTTATTCCTATTTCGAGAAGTTCGGATTCGGCCAGCCCACGGGCCTGCCCCTTCCCGGCGAAGCCAAGGGGCTCCTGCGCCCCCTCAACGCCTGGAGCAAGCTCGACCTCGCCACCAACTCCTTCGGCCAGGGCATCGGCGTCACCCCCGTGCAGCTGGCCCAGGCCTTCCACATCCTGGCCAACGGCGGCGTGAAGAAGCCGCTCAGGCTCGTGCTCGAACCCGCCCAGGACAGCGCCTTCTGGCCCGAGACCCGCGTCATCGACTCCAAGGTCACCCACACCGTGCAGCTCATGATGCGCGAGGTGGTGGAGGAGGAGAAGGGCACGGGCGTCAAGGCGCGCATCGAGGGCCTGGAGCTCGGCGGCAAGACCGGCACCGCCCAGAAGGCCAAGGCCACGGGCGGCTACGGCGACAAGTACCTGGCCGACTTCGTGGGCTTCATCCCGGCGGTGGACCCCGAATACATGGTCCTGGTCATGGTGGACGAGCCCGAGCCCAACCACTACGGCGGCGTGGTGGCCGCCCCGGCCGTGCGCGAGGTGGCGCTCAAGAGCCTCTCCTACCTGGGCAGGCTCCCCGAGACCGTGCGCATGGCCCAGGCCCAGCCCGCACCGGCCCCTCAGCATCCGGCGCAGCCCTCCGACGTGGGCGAGATTTTGGGCGTGGCCTTCCCGCCCATGGACTTGGCCGTGAACGGCGCGGAAGTGCCCAACCTCGTTGGCATGCCCCTGCGCAAGGCCGCCGAGATACTGGCGGGCAAGGGCGTGATCCCCACGCTCAAGGGCAACGGCCTCGTGGTGGGCAAGCAGAATCCGGCACCGGGAACTCCCTGGAACAACGTGGAGAAGGAACCTTTCACCCTGTGGCTGGCCAAGGCTTCGTAAGACGATGGACAAAGGCGTGATCAACAATCCCAAGGCGTGGGAAGAGCTTCTGGCCCGCGCGGCCGGGGGGCTCGAGGTGCGCACGGACTCGCGCGCGGTCAACCCGGGCGAGATCTTCGTGGCCATCCCCGGCACCAAGAGCGACGGCGCGCGCTTCGTGCCCATGGCCCTGGAGCGCGGGGCCGCCTACGTGGTGGCCTCGGCCTCCGCCGGGCTCGGGCCTGTTTCCGGCGCGGCGCTCGTCACCTGCGACGACCCCAGGGCCGCACTGGGCGAGCTGGCCGCGGCCCGCTTCGGCACCGCCTCGCTTCCCTTCCCGCTCTGCGGCGTCACCGGCACCAACGGCAAGACCACCGTGGCCTATCTGGTGGAGCACCTGATCCGCGAGAACGGCGGCCGCGCCGGTGTGCTCGGCACCGTGGAATACCGCTGGCCCGGCCACGCCGAGGAGGCCAGCCTGACCACGCCGGACTGCCTCAAGGTGCACTCCATGCTCTCGGCCATGGCCGCCGCCGGGGTCACGGGCGCGGTGATGGAAGCCTCCAGCCACGCCCTGGACCAGGGGCGCGTGGCGGGCCTGGCCTTCGACGCGGCCGTGTTGACCAACGTCACCCAGGACCACCTGGACTACCACGGCGGCATGGACGACTACTTCGCGGCCAAGCGCCTGCTCTTCACGCACTACCTGAAGGACCCGGCCGGGGCCGTGATCAACTTCGACGACCCGCGCGGCCGCGAGCTCCTGGACGCCATGCCCGAGGCCGTGGGTTACGGCCTGGGCGACGAGGGCGTTCCCGCGCACGCGCTTCGCGGGCGCATCCTCTCCCAGAGCGGGCAGGGCATGGAACTGGAGGTGAGCTTCGCCGGGCGCACCTGGCGGCTGAGCTCCCCCCTGGCGGGCGCGCACAACGCCTCCAACCTGCTGGCGGCCCAGGGCGCGGCCCTGCGCATGGGCATGGTCCCGGAGCAGATGGCCGTCCTGGCCGGCTGCGCGGGCGCTCCGGGCAGGCTCGAGCGCGTGCCCAACGACCGGGGGCTCGACGTCTTCGTGGACTACGCCCACACCCCGGACGCCCTGGAGAACGTGCTCAAGGCCCTGCGCGCGGTGGGTTTCGGCAAGGTGGCGGCCGTGTTCGGCTGCGGAGGCAACCGCGACCGGGCCAAGCGCCCCCTGATGGCCGCAGCCGTGGCCAAGTGGGCCGACGTGGCCGTGCTCACCTCGGACAACCCCCGCCACGAGGACCCGCTGGCCATCATGGACGACGCCCGCCCGGGACTGGCCGGGGCGAAAAAAATCATCGAGCACCCGGACCGCCGCGAGGCCATCGCCCTGGCGCTCAAGGAGATCAAGCCCGGCGACGCGCTGCTCGTCGCGGGCAAGGGCCACGAGGCCTACCAGCAGATCGGCGACGTGAAGCACCCGTTCAACGACGTGCAGGTGGTCAAGGAGCTTCTGGCATGAAGCTGACCGTCTCCGAGATCATGGCCGCCACGCAGGCCCGGGGCGACATCCGGCAATACGCCTCGGTCGAGCTGTCTTGCGTCGCCGCGGACAGCCGCGAGGCCCGGCCCGGCGCGCTCTTCTGCTGCCTGCCCGGCTCCAGGGCCGACGGGCACGACTTCGCGGCCAAGGCCGTGGAGGCCGGGGCCGGGGCGGTGCTGGCCGGCCGCGAGTTGCCCGAGGTCGCCGGGCGCGCGCCGGTGCTGGTGGTGGACGACGTGCTCGCGGCCATGGGCCTGCTGGCCCGGTTCTGGCGCAGGCGCACCAGGGCCGTGGTGGCCGCGCTCTCGGGCTCGGCGGGCAAGACCACGGCCAAGGAACTTCTGGCCTCCATCGTCGGCCGCATGGCCCCCTCCATCAAGAATCCCGGGAATTACAACAACCAGCTCGGCCTGCCGCTCTCCATGCTGGCCGCCTCCGAGGAACACCGCGTCTGGGTGCTGGAGCTCGGCATCAGCCGCCAGGGCGACATGGAGGAGCTGGGGGCCATCTGCGAGCCGGACCTGGCCGTGGTGCACAACATCGGCCCCGCGCACCTCGAGGGCCTGGGCGACCTGGCCGGAGTCGGCCGGGCCAAGGCCGCGCTCTTCGGCTTCGTGCGCCAGGGCGGGGTGGCCCTGGCGAGCGCCGACTACCCCGAGCTGTGGGAGGCCGCGCGCGCCGTGCGCCCGGACGTGCTGGCCATGTCCGTGCAGGACCCCACCGCCCCCTTCCATTGCCGCTACCTCGGGTGCGGCGCGGACGGGCGCGGGCTCTACCACCTGGTGCTCCAGGGCGAGGCCATGGACGTGGTGTTGCCCTGCCAGGGCGGGCACCTGGCCGAGAACGTGCTCGCTGCCGCCGCGGCGGCCAACGTGCTGGGCGCCACGCCCGAGCAGATCGCGGCCGGGCTCTCCGAGGCCGTGCTTCCGGCCCGGCGCTTCGACGTGAGCGACGAGGGCGGCTACACCGTCATCGACGACACCTACAACGCCAACCCGCTCTCCATGAAGGCCGCCGTGGACGCGGCGCGCGACATCGCCGGGGGCAGGCCCCTGGTGCTGGTGCTCGGGGAGATGGGCGAGCTCGGCGAGCACTCCGGCCCGGCCCACGAGGAGCTCGGGCGCTGCATCGCCGAGGGCGGCTGCGACGTGGTCTTCTTCAAGGGCTCCAAGGCTTCCCAGGTGGAGAAGGGGCTGCGCGCGGCCGGTTACGGCGGCGGCTTCCACGAGGTGGCCACGCCCGAGGACTTCGCCGGGCGCGTCGAGGAGTCCGGCCTGAAGGAGGGCGCGGTGCTCTTCAAGGGCTCACGCTCCCAGCGCATGGAGGAGTTCCTGGAGAGCTTCCGGGCCAGGCTCAGGGAGGGCAAAAGGTGATCTACCACATCCTCGTGCCCTTCGCCGCGCAGCTGACGCTCCTGAACGTCTTCCGCTACATCACGTTCCGCTCCATCGCGGCGTTCTCCACGGCGCTCGTCATCTCCATCGTGTTCGGGCCCAGGGTCATCCGCTGGCTGACCGCGCTCAAGTGCGGCCAGTACATCCACGAGGACGTGAAGGCCCACCAGTGCAAGGCCGGCACGCCCACCATGGGCGGGCTGCTCATGGGCATGGCCATCGCGGGCTCGGTGCTGCTCTGGGCGGATTTGACCAACGAATACGTCTGGATGACGCTCCTGGTGTTTTTGGGCTTCGGCGCCGTGGGCATGGCCGACGACTACCTGAAGGTGGTCAAGAAGCAGAACAAGGGCCTCTCGGCCAGAGGCAAGATCATCGGCCAGGTGGGCATCGCGGCCGTGGCCGTGGGCATCCTCATGGCCGACCCGGACTTCTCCACGCGCCTGGCCGTGCCCTTCTTCAAGAACGTCCAGCCGGACCTGGGCCTCTTCTACCTGCCCTTCGCGGTGCTGGTGATCGTGGGGGCCTCCAACGGCGTGAACCTCACCGACGGCCTGGACGGACTGGCCATCGGCCCCACGGTGGTGGCGGCGGGCATGTTCGCCCTGTTCGTGTACGTGGCGGGCCACGCGCAGATCGCGCGCTACCTCCAGGTGATGCCCGTCTCGGGCGTGGGCGAGGTCACGGTGTTCTGCGCGGCCATGGTCGGCGCGGGGCTCGGGTTCCTGTGGTTCAACGCCTACCCGGCCCAGGTGTTCATGGGCGACGTGGGCTCGCTGTCGCTCGGCGGGGCGCTCGGCTTCCTGGCCGTGGTCTGCAAGCAGGAACTGGTGCTCCTGATAGTCGGCGGCGTGTTCGTGCTGGAAACCCTCTCGGTGATCCTCCAGGTGGGCTACTTCAAGTTCTCCGGCGGCAAGCGCATCTTCAAGATGGCCCCGCTGCACCATCATTTCGAGCTCAAGGGCATACCGGAATCCAAGATCATCATCCGGTTCTGGATCCTCTCCATCCTCCTGGCCTTCGTGGCCTTGAGCACGCTGAAGCTGAGGTAGGCATGCAGGCGCTGGTGCACGGGAAACAGCTGGCCGGACACAAGGCCGTGGTGGTGGGTGCGGCCGTCTCCGGGCTCGCCGCCGCCAGGCTCCTGGCCGCGCTGGGCGCCGAGGTCCGCCTGCTGGACCGCAACCCCGAGGCGTTGGACGCCAAGGGCCGCGAGGAGATGGCTTCCTTCGGCGTGAGGATGGAGTTCGGGCCGCACAAGAAGGCCCACTTCGCGGGCGCGCAGCTGGTGGTGCTCTCGCCCGGCGTCCCCGTGGCCAAGCTCAAGGAATTTCTCGCCGCCTGCCCCGAGGCCCAGGTGATGGGCGAACTGGAGCTTGCCTCCTGGTTCACCCAGGAGCCCATCCTGGCCGTGACCGGCACCAACGGCAAGACCACCACGACGACGCTCATCGGCCACATCCTGGAACAGGCGGGCAAGGGCGTGTTCGTGGGCGGCAACATCGGCACGCCCCTGTCCTCCCACGTCCTCTCCGGGGAGCGGCGCGACGTGGCGGTGCTAGAGGTGTCGAGCTTCCAGCTCCAGAACGTGTCGAGCTTCCATCCCAGGGTCGGGGTGCTGCTCAACTTCTCTGCCAACCACCTGGACTACCACGCCGACGAGGAGGAGTACCTCCAGGCCAAGCTGAACCTTTTCGCCCGGATGACGGAAAACGACCTGGCCATCCTGCCCCTGGAGATGAAGGACGCCCTGGAAGCCAGGAATTTCACCAAGGCCCGGCGCGTGTACTTCACGGCCTCGGCCCGCTTCAAGGAGCACAACCTCCCGGGCGCGCACAACAGGGCCAACATGGAGGCCGCCTGGCTGGCCTGCAAGGCCTTCGGCGTCACCGACGAGCAGGCCGCCGCGGCCATCGCCTCCTTCAACCCGCTGCCGCACCGCATCCAGAGGATCGGGGAAAAGGGCGGGGTGACGTTCGTGGACGACTCCAAGGCCACCACCGTGGAGGCCATGCGCGCGGCCATCGAGACCTTCGACGCGCCGGTGCGCCTGCTGGCCGGGGGCGTGTTCAAGGGCGGCGACCTCGAGGGACTGATCCCGCTGCTCAAGTCCAAGGTGGCCCAGGTGGGCCTGTTCGGGGCCAACCGCGAGGTCTTCGAGAAGGCCTGGGCGGGCCAGATCCCGCTCTTCTGGGAACCCACCCTGGAGGGGGCCGTGGTCAGGCTGTACCGCGAGGCCTCGCCCGGGGACGTGATCCTTCTCTCGCCCGCCACCGCGAGCTTCGACCTCTACAGCGACTACAAGGCCAGGGGCCGCGACTTCGCGCGCATCATGCAGGGGCTGCCGGACGACAGGGAGGCCAGGCAATGAGCGTCTCCCAGGCCCACGTCCCCGCGTCCGCCCAGCCCCTGGCGGCCAAGAACGGCTTCGACTGGTGGCTGGCCGCCGTGGCCGTGCTCCTGGCCGCGCTCGGCGTGATCATGGTGCTCTCGGCCTCCGGGATCATGGCCGAGCGCATGGTCCACAACAAATACTTCTTCTTCAAGAAGCAGGCGCTCTTCTTCGGCCTGGGCGTGCTGATCATGTTCGCGGTGGCCTGGATGCCCAGGAAGATCCTCTACGGTCCGGTGTACCTCTGGCTCTTTCTGGTGCTTGGGCTCCTCGCGCTCACGCTCATCCCGCCGTTCTCGGTGAAGGCGGGCGGCGCGCGGCGCTGGATGAACCTCGGGCCCATGGTCCTGCAGCCCCTGGAGCTGGCCAAGGTGGTGCTGGTGTTCTACCTGGCCTACTTCTACTCCAGCAAGCAGGCCCTGGTGAAATCGTTCTCCGTGGGCTTCATTCCGCCGGTGGTGGTCACCGGGATGCTCGGGCTCGTGATGCTCATGCAGCCGGACTTCGGCGGCGCGGTGTTCATGGGCATGCTCTTCTTCCTGATGAGCCTGGTGGGCGGCACGCGCATCATCTACCTGGCAGTTTCCGGGCTCTTCGGCGCGGCGGCCGGGGCGCTCCTGGTGATGAACTCGCCCTACCGCTTCAAGCGCTGGTTCGCCTTCCTCGATCCCTTCCAGGACCCGCAGGGCACCGGCTACCAGCTGGTGCAGTCCTTCTACGCCTTCGGCTCGGGCCAGATCACGGGCGTCGGCTTCGGCTCGGGCAAGCAGAAGCTCTTCTACCTGCCCGAGGCCCATACCGACTTCATCATGGCAGTCACCGGCGAGGAACTCGGGTTCATCGGCGTCTCCGTGGTGCTCTCGCTGGTGGGCATGCTCATGTGGCGCTCCTTCCGGGTGGCCCTGGCCCAGGACGACCTGCGCGACCGCTTCACGGCCTACGGCATGACCCTGGTGCTGGGCATCGGCTTTTTGCTCAACCTGGCCGTGGTCACGGGCTGCGTGCCGCCCAAGGGCGTGGCCATGCCTTTCCTCTCCTACGGCGGGTCGAGCCTGATGAGCGCGTTCTTGTGCGTGGGCATCCTGCTGAACCTCTCGAGGGGGAAGACGCGGTGAAGCGGGCCATGTTCACCACCGGCGGCACGGGAGGCCACATTTTTCCGGCCCTGGCCGTGGCTGCCGAGCTTCGCGCCATGCACCCGGGCGTGGAAGTGCTCTTCGTGGGCGGCGAAGGCCCCGAGGGCAGGCTCGCGCGCGAGGCCGGGCTCGAATTTCGCGGGCTGCCGGTGCGCGGCGTGCTCGGGCGCGGGATCAAGTCCGTGCCCGCCGTGGCGCGCATGGCCGCGAGCCTTTTCTCGGCCCTGGGGATCGTCAGGAGCTTCAAGCCCCAGGTGGTGGCGGGCTTCGGCGGCTACGCCGGGTTCTGCCCGGTGCTGGCGGGCTGGATGCTCCGGGTGCCCACGGCCGTGCACGAGCAGAACAGCGTTCCAGGGGCCACCAACCGCATCCTGGGCCGCGTGGCCGACAGGGTGCTCGTGACCTACCCCGACGAGTCGGGGTCGTTTTCCTCCGGCAAGGTTCTCCTGACGGGCAACCCTGTCAGGCCGGAGATCGCCGGCTTCGTCAGGACCGGACCCTCGCGGGTGGTGCCAAGAAGGGTCCTCGTCCTGGGCGGCAGCCAGGGGGCCAAGGCCGTCAACCGGGTGGTGGTGACGGCCTGGCCCCGTCTGGCGGAGGCCGGATTCGAACTGTGGCATCAGACCGGAAGCAGCGACTACGAGTCCGTGGCCAACCTGTACCGGGGAATGCCGGGCGTGCGCGTGGAGCCCTTCATCACTGACATGGCCGGGGCGTACTCCTGGGCCGGGCTGGTGATCGGCCGGGCCGGGGCCTCCACCCTGGCGGAGCTGGCCTGCATGGGCCTGCCCTCGGTGCTGGTGCCTTTTCCGCACGCCACCCACGACCACCAGGGCGTGAACGCCTCCTACATGGAGCGCGCGGGCGCGGCCGTGGTGGTCAGGGAAAAGGACTTCAACGGCAAGATGCTCGCGGAGCTGGTGCTGGACCTCTTCGCGCGGGAAGCGAAGCTCCGGGCCATGGGCGAGGCCGCCCTGTCCCAGGCCAGGCCGGACGCGGCGAAGGTCATCGCCGCCGAGTTGACCAGGCTGGCCGCGTAACGACCAAGACAACGGGAAAAGGAACCGAGAGTGGGCGACCAGGAAATCAGGATGTATCCGGCGCGCGGCATGCGCACACAGGTGAGCAAGATCCACATGGTGGGAATCGGCGGTTCGGGCATGTCCGGCATCGCCGAGGTGCTCCTGAACCTCGGGTACACGGTTACCGGGTCGGACATGGCCCTCTCGGACACGGTCAAGCGCCTGAAGCGCCTGGGCGCGGACATCTCCATCGGCCACGGCCGGGAGAACCTGGGCCACGCCGACGTGGTGGTCAAGTCCACGGCCATCACCGAGTCCAACCCGGAGATCGAGGAAGCCCGCCTGCGCGGCGTGCCCGTGATCCCCAGGGCCGAGATGCTCGCCGAGCTCATGCGCCTGCGCGCGGGCATCGCCGTGGCCGGAACCCACGGCAAGACCACCACGACCTCGCTTCTGGCCACCATCTTCTCCGAGGCCGGGCTCGACCCCACCGTGATCATCGGCGGGCGCCTGAACGCCATGGGCGCCAACGCGCGCCTGGGCGAGGGCCAGTACCTGATCGCCGAGGCCGACGAGTCCGACGGCTCGTTCCTCTGCCTGTCGCCGGTGATGACCATCGTGACCAACGTGGACGCCGACCACCTGGACTTCTACCGGGGCGGCATCGACGAGATCGACGCCAGCTTCGTGCGCTTCTGCAACTCCATCCCCTTCTACGGCGTGAACGTGGTCTGTCTGGACGACCCGGGCGTGAAGCGCATCCTGCAAAGGGTCAACCGCCCGGTGCTGACCTACGGCGTGTCCGACCCCAAGGCCCGGCTCAAGGGCAGGGTGCTGGAATCCGGGGCGGTCTCGCGCTTCGAGGTCAGCTTCGACGGCGCGCACTGGGGCGAGGTCACGCTCAACCACCCCGGGCGCCACAACGTGTTGAACGCCCTGGCCGCCATCGGCGTGGCCATCGAGGCCGGGCTGCCCACCGAGGCCGTGATGCGCGCCCTCTCGGGCTTCGCGGGCGTGGGCAGGCGCTTCGAGAAGAAGGGCGAGCGCGACGGGGTGATGGTCATCGACGACTACGGGCACCACCCGGCCGAGATCAAGGCCACCCTGGCCACGGCCCGCTCCTGCTACCCGGACCGCCGTCTGGTGGTGCTCTTCCAGCCCCACCGCTTCACGCGCACCCAGGCCCTGTTCGGCGACTTCTGCAAGTCCTTCGAGGACGTGGACGAGCTCGTGCTCACCGAGATCTACCCGGCCTCGGAAAAGCCCATCCCGGGCGTCTCGGGCCAGAGCCTGGCCCAGGGCATCCGGCAGGTCTCCAGGACGAAAGTGACTTTCGTTCCCGATTTCGAGACCGCCCTGAGCACGCTTACCGTGCTGCTGCGCCCCGGCGACCTGCTGGTGACCCTGGGCGCGGGCAGCGTGTGGAAGGTGGGCGTGGATTACCTGGAGGGGGGCCGTGGCCATTAGCCTGCTGCCGGGACCCAAATTCTCCGAGCGCACCACGCTGCGCCTCGGGGGACGCGCGCGCTGCGAAGTCGCGCTCGAAACAGCCGCGGACGCGGACGGGCTGGCCGAGGCGTTGCGCGCCCAGGACGCCAGGCCTTTCGCCCTGGGCTGGGGCAGCAACCTGCTGGCGGTTGACGGCGAGATCGGCCTGGCCGTGGTCAGCCTGGCCCCGCAGGGCCCGGAAGTGGTCGAGGACGCCCAGTGCTGCGGCTCGGGAAGCGAAGGGCGCGTCACCGTGCGCGCGGGCGGCGGGCTCATGCTGCCCAAGCTCGTGAACTGGGCGGCCAAGGCGGGCCTCTCGGGGCTCGAGAGCCTGGCCGGGATTCCCGGCACCGTGGGCGGGGCCGTGGCCATGAACGCGGGCAGCTACGGCTCGGACACGGCCGGGCTTCTGACCCGGGTGCGCATCTGGGACGAGGCGGACGGGCTTCGCTGGATCGGCCCGGGGCAGTGGTCGGCCGGGTACAGGAAGTTTTCGCCAGAAGGCGCGGCAGGCTTCTGGCTGGCCCTGGAGGCGGAGCTCAGCCTCGCGGCCGCGAGCCCGGAGGCCGTGCGCAAGGCGGTGGACGAGACGCTCGCCCGCAAGAAGGCTACCCAGCCCGTGAGCGCGGCCACATGCGGGTGCGTGTTCAAGAACCCCGAAGGGGCCAGCGCGGGCAGGATGCTCGACGAACTCGGCTTCAAGGGCAAAAGCCTGGGCGGGATGTGCTTCTCGCCCATGCACGCGAATTTCCTGGTGAACGAGGGCCGGGGCACGGCCAAGGCCGCCCTGGAACTCGTCGCCAAGGCGCGCGAAGCGGTGAAGGCGGCTTTCGGCGTGGACCTGGAACTTGAAGTGAGGGTGGTCCAATGAGCGGTTCCTCCCGCGGCTCCTCCAGGCTCGGGGTCGGCTCCTCGCGCAACCGCAACGCGCACTCCTACGGCGGCGGCGCGGACCGGCGCTCCAGGGTCGTCTCGGCGCGTTCCGGCGGGCGCGAGAGCCGCCTGCCCCTGGCCAAGGTCAAGGTGAACCGCAGCAAGGGGCCGAGCTTCGACGTGGCGGGCAAGATCTCGCTCATCGGCGGGCTCTTCACCAGGCTGTGCTCGCTGGTGCTGGCCTGCGTGGTGCTGGTGGCCGTGTCCGTGGGGCTTTTGGCCGGGTACCGCTGGCTGACCACCATCGACTACTTCACCATCCGCGACATGCAGATCACGGGCGTGAGCCGGATGAGCCGCGACGACGTGCTGGCCCAGGCGGAGCTGAAGGCGGGCATGAACCTGCTGGCCGTGAACATGGAGAACGTGGAGGCCATGCTCACGCGCAACCCCTGGATCGAATCGGCCCAGGTGACGCGGGTTTTGCCCGACACGCTGAAGATCAGGGTCGTGGAGCGAGCGCCCAGCTACCTCGTCCAGTACGAGGATTCGCTCTGCTACGCCGACTCCGAGGGCCGGATCATCGACACCGTGAAGGCGGACCAGTTCGTGTCCCTGCCCCAGGTGGAGGTGGAATCCGGGATGGAGCGGCACCTGCCGCTTTTGGACGACCTGCGCAAGGCCATCGCGGCCAGCCAGACCCCGTTCGCCCTGGAGCAGGTGGCCTGGATCAGGCTCTCCTGGAGATACGGCCTGGAAGTGCGGCTCATGGACCGCAACGTGCTGGTCTGCGTGGGCGTGGACGACTGGAAGAACAATCTGGCCCACATGGGGCTGGTGTGGGCCAACCTGGCCAAGCGCGGGGAGCTCGACCTCACGGCGATCATCTCCGCGCAGAACAACAAAGTCTGGGTGGAAAAGCACGGCTGAACCCCGGACCGTGCAGGACCGTGCCGGCAGGCGGACGCGCCGGACAAAGCCCGGGACCAAACAGCCTCAAGAGGGAAGGACACGAGGGGGACTCGCAATGGCCAAGGCTTCTGAACTCATCGTCGGACTGGACATAGGCACCACCAAGATATGCGCCGTGGTGGGAGAGCTCTCGCCGGAAGGCGTGGACGTGGTGGGCATCGGCGCCGCTCCGTCCACGGGCCTGCGCAAGGGCGTGGTGGTCAACATCGAACAGACGGTGGCCTCCATCAAGCGCGCCCTGGAAGAGGCCGAGCTGATGGCCGGCTGCGAGATCCGCACGGTCTACGCGGGCATCGCCGGAAGCCACATCAAGGGCTTCAACTCCCACGGCGTCATCGCCGTCAAGGGCGGCGAGGTGACCCAGAAGGACGTGGAGCGCGTGCTGGACGCGGCCAAGGCCGTGGCCATCCCGCTGGACCGCGAGGTCATCCACATCCTGCCCCAGGAGTACATCGTGGACGACCAGCGCGGCATCGCGGACCCGCTGGGCATGGCCGGGGTGCGCCTGGAGGTGAAGGTGCACATCGTCACCGGAGCGGTGACCAGCGCCCAGAACATCATCCGCAGCTGCCACCGCGCGGGCCTGGACGTGGCCGACATCGTGCTGGAGGCCCTGGCCTCGGCCAAGGCGGTGCTGACCGAGGAGGAGCGCGAGATCGGCGTGGCCCTGGTGGACCTGGGAGGGGGCACCACGGACCTGGCCGTTTTCTCCAACGACTCCATCAAGCACACCTCGGTCCTGGCGCTTGGCGGCAACAACCTGACCAACGACATCGCCTTCGGCCTGCGCACGCCCATGGCCAGCGCGGAGAAGATCAAGATCAAGTACGGCTGCGCGCTCTCGGACCTGGTGCGCAAGGACGAGGTAATCGAGGTGATCAGCGTGGGCGGGCGCGAGCCGAGAAGGCTCTCGCGCCAAGTGCTCTCGGAGATCTGCGAGCCGCGAATCGAGGAGATGCTGGCCCTGGTGGACCAGGAGCTCATCAAGTCCGGGCTCAAGAACTCCATCGCGGCGGGCGTGGTGCTCACGGGCGGCACGGCTTTGATCGAGGGCATCCAGGAGCTCGGAGAGCAGATTTTCAACCTGCCGACCCGCGTGGGCTACCCCATGCGCGTGGGCGGCCTCAAGGACGTGGTGAACAGCCCGATGTACGCCACGGCCGTGGGGCTTCTGATGTACGGCGCGGAAAAGGAAGGCACGGACAAGCGCTTCCGGATCCGCTCCGACGAAAAGGTCTTCAACCGCATCCTGGGCCGCATGCGGAAGTGGTTCGTGGATGTGAAGTAGGAAAGAGGCAGAGGTTATGTTCATTCAGGGGGATCTGTTGAAAGAGCAAGGAGAAGGGAGCATGGACATCTACGACATCGATTTCGAATCCAACGCGCGCATAAAAGTGGTGGGTGTGGGCGGCGGCGGCGGCAACGCGGTGAACAACATGATCTGCTCCGCCCTGCGCGGCGTGACGTTCATCACCGCCAACACCGACATCCAGGCGCTCAACAAGTCCAAGGCCGAGTTCAAGATCCAGCTGGGCGACAAGCTGACCAAGGGCCTGGGCGCGGGCGCCAACCCGGATTGCGGCCGCGACGCGGCGCTCGAATCCATCGACCAGATCCGCAAGTCCATCTCCGACGCGGACATGGTCTTCGTCACCGCCGGCATGGGCGGCGGCACGGGCACGGGCGCGGCCCCGGTCATCGCCCAGGCCGCCAAGGAAGCGGGCGCGCTCACCGTGGGCGTGGTCACCAAGCCCTTCTATTTCGAGGGCCGCAAACGCCTGAACGCCGCCGAGAAGGGCATCGCCGCGCTGCGCGAGCAGGTGGATTCCATCATCACCATCCCCAACGACCGCCTGCTGACGCTCGCCTCCAAGAAGGCCACCTTCATGGAGATGCTCAAGAAAGCCGACGAGATCCTCTACTACGCCGTGAAGGGCATCTCCGACCTGATCATGGTGCCGGGCCTCATCAACCTTGACTTCGCCGACGTGAAGGCCGTGATGAGCGAGATGGGCCTGGCCATGATGGGCTTCGGCGTGGCCCGGGGCGAGAACCGCGCCAAGGAGGCCGCCCAGAAGGCCATCACCAGCCCCCTGCTGGAGGACATCACCATCGACGGGGCCAAGGGCGTGCTCATGAACATCACCTGCTCGCCCGACCTGACCATCGAGGAAGTGGACGAGGCCGCCTCCACCATCACCGAGGCCGTGTCCGACGAGGCCAAGGTGTTCTTCGGCACCGTGTTCGACGAGAACGCGGGCGACGAGATCCGCATCACGGTCATCGCCACTGGCATCGCCACGGCCGAGGAGATGGCCCGCGGCCAGGGCCTCGGCGGCAAGGTCAGCGTGCACCCCGCCGTGGCCCAGGCCGTCGCCCACCACGCCCAGCCCCAGGCTGCCGCCCCGGCCCCGCAGCAGGAACCCGCGCCCAGGCCCCAGGAGCCCCGCCAGGACATCAGGCAGGAGATCCGCCACGACCGCCCGCACGAGTCCCAGCCCGGCGGCGCCGTGAGCACCCGCACCGAGCGGATCATGGCCTCGCGCCACAACGACCTGACCATCCCGGCCTACCTGCGCCGTGGCCGCAAGGGCTCCCCCGACCCGGCGGGCATTGCCCAGTACAAGACGCACACCCCCGGCTCCGAGGACTTCGTGTTCGACGAGGACGAGTTCGAGGTGCCCGCGTTCATCAGGATGCAGGCCGACTAGGACGTAAGATAGTTTCCCGTTGCCTGCGGCCCGAAAGTCTGAAAATGTCGGATGAGGCCGTGGACGCCCCCGGCCTGGGTGGAAGGAAAAACAGTGCGGAAATCCCCCTGGAACGCGTTCCCGGGGTTGCAAAATGTGCCTCTGGGAGACACCTTGAGGAGGTGAGCTTAAAAACACGCATCGTCCATTTCGACGGCCAAGCGCCTGATCTGCCGGACCCCGGCGGCAGGCTCCCGGTTGCGCTCGCCTTCCCTGGTAATCCCCGTGCGGCCCTCTCCGCGCTCGGGTGGCAGGCGGTGTACCGGCTGGCCGGGCAAAGCCCCTGGCTTGTGGTGGAGCGGTTCTTTCTTTCCGCAGGAAAGACCGTTCCGAGGTCCCAGGATTCGTCCTCCCCCCTGGACGCATTTCCCTTGGCGGCCTTCTCCCTGGGGTTCGAACTGGACGCGGCGGTGTTGACGCAGGCTCTCGAAGCCTCTGGTGTCCCTCTCCTTGCGAGCCAGCGGCCCGGTTATCCCATCCTAGTGGGAGGCGGGCCGCTGGCCTTTTTGAACCCCGCTCCCCTGGCCCCGGTGCTGGACGCCTGGTTCGTGGGCGAGGCCGAGGCGGGCTTCGTCCCGGCCCTGGAGCGGGCGGCGGAAATGGTGCTCGCAGGCGCCGCCAAGGCCGACGTGCTGGACGCCCTGGCCTCGCTGCCCGGATTCTACGTGCCCGGGCGAAGCGCGCTTCCCGTGGCGCGCGTGCGCGCGCAGGGAGGGCGCGTTCTGGCCGACCCGGCCTGCTCGAGCTTCGTGAGCCACGAGGCCGAATTCAAGGACACCCTGCTTTTGGAGGTCAACCGGGGCTGCCCGCACTCCTGCCGCTTCTGCGCGGCCGGTTTCGTCTACCGCCCGCCCAGGCAGGCCACCCTGGAAGACCTCAAGGACATCGTGTCCCAGACCAGGCCCAAGAAGGTCGGGCTCGTGGGCACGGCGCTGACCGACTGGCCCGATCTGGGCGTGTTCCTCTCCTGGCTGGTGGGCGAGAAGACCAAGTTCACACTTTCATCGGTGCGCGCCGACGGCGTGACCGAGGAACTCTTGGGCATCCTGCGAAACGCGGGGCTTCGCACCCTGACCATGGCCCTGGAGGGCCCGAGCGCGCGCATCAGGGCGAAGATCAACAAGAACCTGGACGAGGACGAGTTTTTGCGCGCCGTGGAGCTGGCCGCCAAGCGCGGGGTGAACCACCTGAAGACCTACCTGATAGCGGGCTGGCCGGGCGAGGAGGACGCGGACTACGAGGAGCTCTCGCGCTTCCTGGCCGAGGTCTGCAAGGCGGGCAAGGTGGGCGGGGGCAAGAAAGGCATCGGGCACATGACGCTCGGCGTCAATCCGCTGGTGCCCAAGCCCTGGACGCCCATGCAGTGGGCCCCCATGGCCTCCGAGGCGGCGCTGGAGGAGCGCCTGGCGTCCATGGCGGCCATGGTCAAGCCGCTTCGCGGGGTGCGCCTGGAGGGCGAGAAGCCCTTCTGGGCCAGAGTGCAGGGGCTCTTCGCCAGGGGCGGGGAGGAACTGGCGGAATTGGCGATAGAGGCCGGCAGGCACGGCTGGCGCAAGGCCATGGAGGCCTGGAGGGGCGACTGGGCCCGGGAGCTCGAGCGCGAGCGCGGCCGCGACGAGGCTTTCCCCTGGGAGTGCGTGGATGTGGGCGTGGGGCGCGAGGCCCTGTGGCGCGAGTGGGAGCGCTACAAGGCCGGAAAGCTGACGCCCAAGTGCCCGCCCTCCGGCTGCGGCCGTTGCGAGGCCTGCGGGGACGGCGCGCCGTCCCCGGACGAATGAGCCCGGGCCGCTAGGCCTGGGCCTCCTTGCGGGCCTGCTCCTGGGCGAAGCCCACGAGGTTGGGGATGTCCAGGATCACGGAGACGCCGCCGTCGCCGTTGACAGTGGTCCCGGAGATGAAGCGCACGGACTTGAACACGTCGGCCAGGGGCTTGATCACGGCCTGCTGCTGGCCCACCACCGCATCCACGGCCAGCCCGATCATCTTTCCGTCCACGCCGGTGATGACCACCCGCTCGTACCCGGGCTGCTCGCCCGGCACCTCCAGGAGCCTGCGCACGCTCACGCACGGGATCATCCCGCCCCGGTGCTCGATGGAGCCCACCGTGGGCGGCGCGCCGTCCACGTCGCGCTCCTGGCAGGCCTCGATGTCCGCCAGGGGCAGCACGAAGAGCTCCCTGCCCACGCGCACCTGGAGCCCGTCGACGATGGCCAGGGTCAAGGGCAGGCGGATGGTCAGGCGGGTGCCCTTGCCCACGGCGCTGTCGATCTCCACGGAGCCGCGCAGGGCCTCGATGTTGCGCTTGACCACGTCCATGCCCACCCCGCGCCCGGAGACGCTGGTGACGGAGCGCGCCGTGGAGAAGCCCGGGGTGAAGATGAGCCCCAGCACGTCCTTGTCCGCCATCTCCTCGCCCGGGGAGATGATGCCCTTCTCCACGGCCTTTTCCTTGATCCTGGCCGGGTCGATTCCCTTGCCGTCGTCGGTGATGGTGATGAGGATGTTGCCGCCCGAGTGCGCCGCGTCCAGCACGATGGAGCCGCGCTCGGGCTTGCCCGCCAGGGCGCGCTCGGCGGGAGGCTCCAGGCCGTGGTCGATGCTGTTTCGCAGGATGTGCACCAGGGGGTCCTTCAACTGGTCGATGACGTTCTTGTCGAGCTCGGTCTGGGCCCCCAGGCCCTCGAACGCGGCGGACTTGCCCACGGTCTCGCACAGGTCGCGCACGAGGCGGCGCAGGGTGCCGTAGATGGACCCGATGGGGATCATGCGGATGCCCAGGGTGTGGTCGCGCATCTCCGAGACCAGGCGCTGCAGGTCCTCGGCTATGGAGCGCAGGGAGGAACCGCCGGAGACGGACGCGGCCTGGCTCAGGCGCGACTGCACGATCACCAACTCGCCCACCAGGTTGACCATCCTGTCCAGGCGGGCCGAATCCACGCGGATGCTGGCCTGGGAGGCCTGCCCGGGCTGGGCGGCCGCCTGGGCCCCCGGGGGCGGCGAGGCGCGCAGGCTGACCTTGGCGGCGATCCACTGGGCGAGCTCGTCGCGGACGAAATCGAAGGGCCTGTCCGCGCAGGCGTCGATCATGGCCGTGAGCTGGGGGATGTCCGAGGAGCGGATGGGGCCCGGGCTTATCTGGGCGATCTCGAGTCCGCCCTCGTCGGCCACGAAGATGAACACGTCCCTGGCCGCGTCCTCGCCCTTGTCAGTGACCAAGAGGACGTCCCACCAGACGTAGGACGTGTGCGGGTCAAGCTCCTCGATGGCGGGCACGTCCCCGGTCCGGCTCGACACCCACATCCTGCCCAGGCCGCCCAGCTCCTCGAGGAGCCGCAGGGGGTCGTTGCCCGAGAGGAAGGTGCCCGGAGAGGGCTTGTAGCGCAGAAGGAACGTGGCCTCCCGCCCGGGCTGGGTCGTGTCCTGGCTCGAAGGCCCCGCCTGGAGCCCGGGCCCGCCGGGCGTTTTCAGGTGGCGGGCGAAGCGTTCCATGAGCTCGTCGGAGGCCGCCACCAGGTCCGGCCCGGGCTCGGGCGCGGCCAGGAGCCGGGTGATGTGGTCCTTGGCCGCGAGGGCCAGGCCGAGCAGGGTGGAGTCGAGCACGATCTCGCCCGCGCGGGCCTTGTCGAACACGGTCTCCACCTCGTGGGCGAAGCGGGCCAGTTCGTCGTGGCCGAACATGGCCCCGGAGCCCTTGATGGTGTGGATGCTGCGGAAGAATGTGGCGATGTGCTCCACGCTGGAGGGGTCGTTCTCCAGTTCCAGGAGCGCGATCTCCATGGCGGACAGCAGTTCCTCGGCCTCCTCCTTGAAGAGCGACGCGGCGTCCATGCTCATGAGGAAGCCCCCTCCGGGGAGGCCAGCCCGGGAAGGCCGCAGCGGCCGGCGGCCTCGGCCAGGCCTGGCGGCAGGTTGGGGACGAGCGAGAGCCCGGCGGCCTGGCACGCCGGGCTTTTGCGCAAGGCCAGGATCAGCTGGCAGAACGACATGTCGATCCTCGTGACCGACGAGAAGTCGAGCTCCACGGGCCCGCCTTCCCGTATCGCGGCCAGAAGCCCGTCCCGCAGCTCCTCGGCGCGGGCCACGGTGCAGTCTCCCTCGAAGCGTATGCGCACGCGCTCACTCCCTTCCGGCCGTGGGCCGGCGGCCGTCATTCCGCGCCGGGGCCTTCGCCCAGCGCCCGGCTGACCTCGCCGATCGCGATCAGGTCCTCGGCGCCGAGCACCTTGGCGATGTCCAGGACGAGCAGGAACCTGCCGCCCACCTTGCCGATGCCGCGCAGGAAGTCGGTGTTCACCGAGGCCCCCATGGACGGCGGCGGCGCGATGGCGTCGGGTTCGAGCTCCAGGACCTCCTTGACGGAGTCGGCGATGGCCCCGAGCACCATCAGTCCGTCTCCCTTGGGGATCTCCACGATGATGATGCGCGTGTGCACCGTGTGCGCGGCCTCTTCCATGCCGAAGCGCAGGCGCAGGTCCACCACGGGCACGGCGGCCCCGCGCACGTTGACCACTCCCCGGATGGAGGGCGGGGTGTGGGGGATGCGGGTTATCTCGGTCATGTCCAGGATTTCCCGGACCACGCCGATGTCCAGGGCGAACATGTCCTTGCCCAGGGTGAAGGTCAGGAAACGGTTCGATAGGGTCAGCTGGTTGTCTGCCATGGCGGTACTCCAGGATGACGCGCTAGAAGCGCTCGAAGTTGTCGTCCTGGTCGTCGTGCTGGCCCATGGCCAGTTCGACGCCGCCGGACTTCCTGCGCTCGGCCGGGGCCGAGGGCCGCGCGGGCTGGGCCATTGCGTCGCGGCGCGCGCGCCCCTGGGGCAGGGCGCGGGTGCGGGTCCTGGTTCCGGCGTCGTCGATGCGGAAGTAGGAGATCAGGCTCTGGAGCTGCTGAGCCTGGGAGGAGAGCTCCTCCGAGGTGGAGGCCAGCTCCTCCGAGGCCGAGGCGTTCTGCTGCACCACCTGGTCGAGCTGCTGCAGGGCCTTGTTCACCTGGGTCGCGCCCGCGTTCTGCTCGTTGCTGGCGGCGGTGATCTCCTGCACGAGCTCCGAGGTGCGCTGGATGTCCGGCACCAGCTTGCCCAAGAGTTCGCCCGCGCGCTCCGCAACGGCCGTGCTGCTGGCGGAGAGCTCGTTGATCTCGGCCGCGGCCTGCTGGCTGCGCTCGGCCAGCTTGCGCACCTCGGCGGCCACCACGGCGAAGCCCTTGCCGTGCTCGCCCGCGCGCGCGGCCTCGATGGCCGCGTTCAGGGCCAAGAGGTCGGTCTGGCGGGCGATCTCCTCGATGATGGAGATCTTCTGGGCGATCTCCTTCATGGCGCCCACGGTCTTGCCCATGGCGTCCCCGGATTCGCGCGCGTCCTGGGCGGCCTTGGAGGCGATGGCCTCGGTCTGGCGGGCGTTGTCGGCGTTCTGGCTGATGCTGGAGGCCATCTCCTCCATGGACGCGGAGGACTCCTCCAGGGCCGCGGCCTGCTCGGTGGTGGCCTGGGAGAGGTTCTGGGAGGAGGAGCTCATCTGCTCGCTGCCCGTGGCCACGTTCTCGGCCGAGGAGTTCACCTCGGAGACGATCTCGGAGAGCTTGGCCACCATGGCGCGCAGGGACATGAGCATGGTGTCCTTTTCGGAACGCGGGGTCACCTGCACGGTGAGGTCGCCGCCCGCGATGCGCTCCATCAGGTCCGCCACCTTCTTCTCGGCGTCGGCCACGCCGCGCATGGCGTCGGCCAGGATTCCCACCTCGTCCTTCTGGACCACGTCCAGCTGCTGCCCCAGGTCGCCCTGGGCGAGGTGGTGGGCGAAGCTCACGCCCTTGGTGATGGGCCGGGTGATGTGCAGGGTCAGCAAAACGCCGATGGCCAGGGCGAGCACCACGCAGACCGAGCCCGTGGTCAGGATGATGCCCCTGGTCCTCTCGGCCTGGGCCAGGGCGGCCTTGGTGTATTCGCTGGCGGCCTTATCGTTGAGCGCGGAGATGTCCTCGATGGCCTTCTCAACCGCCCGGTAGGTCTCGCGGGCTTGGCCCATGGATATGCGCATGGCGGCGTCGTGTTCGCCCTTGCGCACCAGGCCGATGATCTCCTGGTCGTCCTTCTTCCACTTGTCCCAGGCGGAGACGAACGTCTTCCAGAGCAGCTCCTCGTCCTTGTCGCGCGGGGTGGCCTCGTACATCTTCCAGCCGCGCTCGGCCTCCTTGTGGTTGCCCTCCCACTGGGTGAGCTGGCTCTGGAGCTCCTTGGGGTCGCCGGAAATCTCCTTGATCAGAAGCGAGCGTTCGCGGGTCTGCAGGGACGACTGGGCGTTGTTCAAGATGCCCAGGCCCATGACGCTGGGCAGCCTGTTGAGGGCCACGTCGCGCAGGGCCTCGTCCGTGGCGCTGATGCCCGAATAGGCCACGTAGCCCAGGATAGCCGTGAGCAAGGCGATGGTGGCGAATCCGCCGGTGAGCTTGAAGCCGAGCTTGATGTTCTTCATACGTCCTCACTTCCTCAAGACATGTTCCCAGTGGGCGCGGCCCTCATCCGCGCAGTCCGTGGCCGCCGCACGGCAGCGGGGAACAGGCCCCGCTCTCATGCCCGATATCGAATATGGTATTGAAACGACTAAAAATTGTACAGCAAAGATTACAGCAATGATATGTAAGGCCAATCCTTGGTGTTCCGGTTTCCGTCGAAGGTTCGGGGGGCCGGAACAGCCGGGCTCGCGGCCGGGAAGGATGCCCGGGCCTCTCGAGGCCTCGGCGGGGCACGTCGGGAAATGGACTTCAGGATAGCACATCCGGGGCGAAGCGCCAGCGGGAAAACGTTTTCCCGGGGGCCGAGGCGGCGTGAAAATGGGAAGATATCGTTACCGGCGTGGAAACATTCGTAACCGGCTCCGGGGCGTCCCGTGGAAACACCTCGAAATCGTTGGCCAACGATTTTGGCACGTTCCGTGATGTAGGCGGGCAGGAGGTGTGCAGTCATGAAACACCTGATACTCGCGGCCGTCATGGTGGCGGTCATGGCCTCGCAGGCGAACGCCTATTCTTCGGGCCTGTCCTGGGGGTTCAACGTCTCTGTCGGCAACCCCGCCCCCCCGCCGCCGCCCAGGGTGTACGTGCGGGAGTACTACCCGCCGCCTCCGCCGCCAGCGGTGGTCGTGGTGCCTCCGCCGCCCCCGCCTGCCTACGTGTACGAGTACAAACCCTGGCACAAGCACAAGCGGCACCCGCACTACTATCGCGGCTGGTAGAAAAAAGGCCGGGAGGCCCTCGCCTCCCGGCCGCCTGCTTCTCAGCCCGGCTTGCGGTCGATGCCCGTGACCACGAAGACCCTGGCCGGGGCGTCCTGCCTGCCCTGCTCCATGGGGTCCTCAGGCCCGGCCTGGCGCACGATCTCCTTGATCTCCTTGGCCGCGGCCAGGCGCACCTTCTCGTCGTCCGCCTCCAGGAGGCTCTCCAGCACGTCCAGGACCTTCTCGCCCAGAAGCCTCGAGGCCCTGGCCCCGGCGTTGCCCCCGGCGGGCGTTTTCTTCGCGCGCGCCATGGGCCCTCACTTCACGGCCTGGCGCACCAGCTTCTCCCAGGCCGCCACGCAAAGCCACACCAGCCCGCCGCCCACCAGGGAGGTGAGCACCGCGCTCACCACCTGGCTGCGCAGGGAGAACGCCCCGCGCAGGAGTTGGTGGTGCCTGGAGTGCTCGTGCGGGGCCAGGTCGCACGACGAGCAGCAGCCCGGGCGCATCAGCCCTTCTTCCAGGGCCTCGCGAAGGGCGTCCTTGATGAGCGGTTTGAGCTCCTCGCCCACGGGCCCTACCTGACGGGCTCGGAGGTGAAGACGCGCAGCGCCGCGTTGGCAACGGCCAGGATGCCGGCCTGGAGCGCCGGGTCCATCGCGGACTTGCCCACCCCGGCCTGGACACCGAGCGCGGCGATGGCCGCGAAGTTGGTCCAGAGCGTCTTCGAGGCGTACCACTTCTTGGTTTTCATTTCCTTCTCCCGTGAGACTTGCGCCACTTCCACGGGGGCACCGGGCGCTCCCCGGCCCAGAGGCCGAGCTTCCTGGCCTTGGCAAAGGCCTGGGCCAGCTGGAGCCCGTAGCAGTCGCGGCAGTATTTCGTGTAGACCCAGGCGTGCCCGCTCTTCACCATCAGGGCGTTGAGCTCCGTGCCGTCGGGCAGCAGGACCACGCCGACCACGCGGCCGTAGTCGTCCCTGTCCTTCTTTTCCACGCGCACGGTCCTGCCCTGGGCGTGGGAGGCCAGGAAGTCCCTGGCGTCCTCGCCCCCCGGCTGGGAGAGTTCGGGCGCGTCAATTCCGAAGAGGCGCACGCGCTTGCCCGACACGGTCACCGTGTCGCCGTCGTGCACGCCGGACACGGTACCGGTGAAGGCCCATGCCTGGGCGGCCATTGCCGTCACGATCAGAAACGAAACCAGCGTCTTCTTCATTCGGGCCATTTTCCGCCAAGGGCCTTGGCGATCTTGTCCACGTAGGACTTGTTGACGAAACGCCCCTGGCCGTCCAGGCGCGCGCTGCCCGCGTTGTAGGCCGCGACCACGCCCGGCCAGCCGTGTCGGGCGTGCTCGCGCCCGCGCAGCCTGGCCAGGAGCCTGCACCCGTATTCCAGGTTCAGGGCCGGGTCCGCCAGTTCCGCCAGGAAAGGACCCGTGAAGCCGAGCCCGCGAGCCGTGGCCCCCATCACCTGCATGAGCCCCCACGAGAACGCCCGGGCCCTGCGCTCGGTCTCCCGCGAGCACGGGGGCGCGGCGCGCACGGACGCGTCGTCCTTGACGTAGCGTTCGTAGAAACCCGGTTCATGGCGGAAGGCCCACGCGTCGCCTCCCGACTCCACCTTCACCACCGCCGCCACGAGGTTTGCCGGAAGGCCGTGCCTTCCCGCGGCGTCCGCGATGAGCGTCTGATGCTCCATGTCGCCTCCCGGCTCAAGCGTTCTTTCCACGGACCGGCCGCGCGAGTCGGCTCGAGGCTTGCGGGTCCGTCCGGGCCGCGTCCGTGGATGGAGGGCATGGTACGCAAAAGCGCGCGCGCGAAAAGGGTACATGGGGCCATGGCCCCATGTACCCGGGGGAGGGTCAGGATTCGTCGCCGGGTTTGTCCGGGGAGAGGGGCAGGGCGATGGTGAAGGTCGCTCCCTGCCCGGGGGCCGAGTCCACCGTGAGGGTCCCGCCGTGGTTCCCGGTGACGATGTGGTAGGCGATGGGCAGGCCCAGGCCCGTGCCCTGCTCCGGGCCCTTGGTGGTGAAGAGCGGTTCGAAGGCCTTGCGCCGCACCGCCTCGTCCATGCCCGGCCCGTTGTCCTGGATCTGGAGCACGGCCAGGCCGCCCTGGCAGCGGATGCGCAGGGTGATGCGCGGCGGGTCCGCCCCGGGGGAGCCGTCCAGGGCGTGGGCCGCGTTCTGGAGGAGGTTGAACACCACCTGTTCGATCTCCGAGGGCGAGCAGGGCACAGGGGGCATGTCCGGCTGGTAGTCCCGCACCAGTTCGACGCGCCTGAAGTCGTACTTCTTCTTCAGGTCGTAGTCGGCCGAGGCGATCTCCACTGCGTTGTCCACGATCTCGGGCAGGCTCGCCGGGACCTTGTCCGGCGAACCCTTGCGCGCGAAGCCCAGCATGTTGCGCACGATGCGCGCGGCCCTCTCGCCGGACTGGGAGATGATGTCCAGGCATTCAGGGATGTTGCGCTGTATGAGGTAGGCCTGGAGTTGCTCCATGGAGAATCCGGCCCGGCTGGCGGCCTCCTGGTTGGGCTTGATCCCCGGGTCGAGCCTGCGGCGCAGATTCTGGGCGGACTGGAGGATGCCCGCCAGGGGGTTGTTGATCTCGTGGGCCATGCCCCCGGCCAGGCTGCCCATGGAGCGCATCTTCTCGGTCTGCATCATGATCTCTTCCATGTGCACGCGCCTGGTCACGTCGTCCATGCGCAGCACCACGCCCTCCGTGCCGTTGGCCACGAGCGGGTAGGCCAGCACGTCCAGGTAGAGCGTCCCGTCCTCCTGGGCCATGGCCTGCTTCTCGAGCACGGCCGTGCGTTTCTGGCTGAGCAAGGACTCGATGCCCTCCATGCGCGCCGCGAACCAGGGGAAGGCCTGTTCGAGGGTCTTGCCCAGCGCTTCCGGGGCTCCGTGCCCGCTCAACTCCTCCGCCGCGCGGTTCCAGTGGGTCACCAGGCCCTGGCGGTCGATGCCCACCACGGCCGAGGGCATGGACTCCAGGATGTTCGCCAGCATGCTCCGTGTCTTGCGCAGCTCCTCCCTCGTGGCCTCGGCGCGCCTGCGCGAGCGGTGCAGGCTCTCGGTCAACGCGCTGATCATGGCTCCGGAGGCGAGCATCACCGCCACCTGAATGATGTTCTTGGGGTCGGAGAGCGACAGGGCGAACAGGGGAGGCATGAGGAAGTAGTTGGCCAGCAAGGTGGCGAGCGCCGTGGCGAAGAGCCCCGGCCCAAGCCCGCCGGCGTAGGCCGAGACGATGACCGGCATCGTGTAGAGCACGAGCATGGTTTCTTCCCCGGCGGCGAACCCCAGGGCGTACCGGGCGAGCAGGGCGGCCAGGCAGAGTGCGGCGGCCAGGGCGTAGCACGCCCAGGGCCTGCGCGCGGGCGCGTGGGCCTCGCGGTCGGGGCCGCCTTCCCCCGGAGAGGGGGGATTGGCGCCGCTGCCTGAAATGACCGGAAGCATCGCGCGTCCTCCGTGTTTTGGCGGTCCGGCCGCGAACATGCGGCGCGAAGAGTGCTGATGACTCGATAGCCGCCTCCGCGCGGATTATCAAACCCGGATGGAAGCCCCGGCCAGGCGGCGGCGGGGCGGGCGCGGCTCGCGAGGAAGGGCCGGCAAAGTTCCGGGGGGCTTCTGGCCTGCCGGGGCGGCCTGTGTTACAGTCTTGCAAGAGAAAAAGCCCCGCAAAGGACGACACCGATGGGAAAGCTGAGAGACCTGCGCAAGGCCGTGCTGGAGGCCCTGACCGCCGAACCCTGGCCCTCGGGCCTGGAGGCCCTGGACGCGCACCCGCCCAAGGCGCTCATGGGCCCCTTGTTCGCCTGCCTGCTGGAGCCGGATGCGCTCACGCGCTGGCGCGCGGCCACGGCCTTCGGCCGGTCCATGGCCCGGTTGTTCGGGCAGAAGCCCGAGGACGCCCGCCAGCTCATGCGCCAGCTGATGTGGCGGCTCAACGAGGAGTCCGGCAACATCGCCTGGGGCATCCCCGAGGCCTTCGGCGAGACCCTGGCCGCCGAGCCCGCCCTGGCGCGCGAATACCACCGCGTGCTGGCCTCCTACATCCACGAGCGCGACTGCCCCACGGGCGACACCTTCATCGACCACTGCCCCCTGCGCCGGGGCGTGTACTGGGCCCTGGCCAGGGTGGCCGAGGCCAGCCCGGGGCTCGCGCTCCCGGCCCTGCCGGACCTCGTCCTGACCCTGTCGGCCGAGGACGGCGAGAGCCGGGGCCTGGCCGCCCTGGCCGTGGGCAGGCTCTTGCCCGTCACCGGAGAACAGGCCCCTGCCGCCAGGGAGGCGCTTTCGCGCCTGGCCGGGGACGCGGAGCGCTTCGAGCTCTACCGGGACGGGCGCCTGGGCACGGTCACGGTGGGGATGGTGGCCACGGAAGCCTTGGGACAGGTCCCTTGACTATTTTTCAAGAATAATTACTAATCAAGTCATGGTACGAATTTTATTCGCGATCCCAGCGTCAAGGAGACACCATGGCTGATCTCAAGAGCTTCAAGGAATACGAGGTGGACTGGAACATGACCCCGGAGGCGGCCGTGACCCTGTACCTCGAGTGGGGCAACAACTGCTGGCTGAACGAATTCAAGCCGGTGCGACACCGCAGCGATTCCACCACCTATTTCGTGGTGAACACCTGGGAGCGAGAGCCCAAGCTCACCCTCATCAGGCGCACCTGCGACGAGGCGCGCGAACTGGCGGAGCTCACGCTGCCCGAGGGCCTGGGCAGGAAGTTCCTGGAGCACGTGGGCAACAACAAGGGTGTGTACGAACCCACCCCCGAGATCAAGGAATGGCTCAAGGCCCAGATGAGCAACTGACGACACGCGGCGCAACGAGCGTGAAGGCCGGGAGACCGGCCTTTTTTGTTGCCCATGCCGGATGATGGGGGTAGCTTCGCTCCGTCCGGTTCCGCAGTATAGAAGACCCGGTCGGAGGATGGGATGGAGGCAGCGGGCATCCTCGTCGTGGAGGACGAACGCATCATAGCCCTGGATCTGCGCAGCAAGCTCGTCCGGCTGGGCTATCGCGTGCTGGGCATGGCCCACACCGGGGGCGACGCGGTCAGGATGGCCGGGGAGCTCACTCCCGACATCGTGCTCATGGACATCATCCTCGACGGGGACATGGACGGCATCGAGGCCGCCAGGCAGATCCGCCTGGACAGGCCCGTGCCCGTGGTCTTCGTCTCCGCCTGCAACGACTCCTCCACCATGGACCGCGCCGTGCTTCTGGGCTGCGGCGGATTCGTCTCCAAGCCGGTGGATTCCCGCGAACTGGCCTCCTGCATCGAGAAAGCCCTGGCCGGAGCCCAGGGATGCGCCTGACGGTCCTCTCCGACATCCACGCGAACCTGGAGGCGCTCGAGGCCGTGCTGGAAGACGCGGCCCGGGTCGCGCCGGGCTGCCCCGTGGTCTGCCTGGGCGACCTGATCGGCTACGGGGCCGACCCGGACGCCGTGGTCTGCCTGGCCAGGAGCCAGGGCTTCACCTCGGTCATGGGCAACCACGAGATGGGCGCCACGCAGCCGCGCACGCGCAAGCGCTTCAACCCCCAGGCCTGGGAGGCAGTGCGCTGGGCGGCCGACAGGCTCTCGCCGGACAACCTGGCCTGGATCGCCGGGCTGCCGAAATTCCTTTCCCTGCATGGCTGCCGCTTCGTGCACGGGCTGCCGCCCGACGAGGTGGACACCTACCTCTTCCAGGCCTCGGCCGAACGCGTGGTCCAGGCCATGAACGCCCTGCCCGAGGACGTGGCCTTCGTGGGCCACACGCACCAGTTGCGCCTGGTTGCCGTGAAGGACGGCGCGCTCATGGGCTCCAAGCTGCCCGAGGGCGGCACGGTCCTGCCCCGGGACGCCCGGCACCTGGTCAATGCCGGGGCCGTGGGCCAGCCGCGCGACGGCAACCCCAAGGCCAAGTACTGCGTCTACGACACGGGTTCGCGCGTGCTCACCGTGCGCCACGTGGCCTACGACAACGCGGCCGCCGCCCGGAAGATACTCGCTTCGGGCCAGCCCGCCGTCTTTGCCGAGCGCCTGGGCGGGATCGCGCCGTGAAGAAGGTCGGGCGCTACGAGGTGCTGGGCCTTTTGGGGCGCGGCGGCATGGGCGCGGTGTACAAGGTGGCCATGCCCGTCACGGGCAAGATCGTGGCGCTCAAGCTCCTCTCGCCCAACCCCTTGCTCAAGACGCTCCTGGGCCGCGAGGAGATCGAGCGGCGCTTCATGGCCGAGGCCCACGCCCTGGGGGGGCTGAGCCACCCCCACGTGGCCGCCGTCTGGGACTTCGGCCGGGCGGGCAGGCGGCCCTACTTCGTGATGGAATATTTCTGCCGGGACCTGGGCCAGGTGATCGGCGAAACCGCGCGCGTGGAGGCCCCCACCAGGCCCCTGCCCCTGCCCAGGGCCGCGAGCTACGCCCTCCAGATCCTCTCGGGCCTCTCCAGGCTGCACTTCGCGGGCATCGTGCACCGCGACATCAAGCCCTTCAACCTGCTTCTGACCGACGAAGACCAGATAAAAATCACCGATTTCGGCCTCTCCAAGGTGCGCGGCGGATTCATGGCCATGGTCCCCGGGCTCAAGGTGGGCACGCCCGGCTACGCGGCCCCGGAGCAGGAGAGCGACCCGGACTCGGCCGGGCCGCGCGCGGACCTCTACTCCGCGGGCGTGTGCTTCTACCGCATGCTCTCGGGCGCGGTCCCGCCCTGGCCGCTTGCGGGCCAGGCGCTCCCGAGCGCCTTCTCCAGGGACCTGGACGGGGCCTGGGACGACTTCTTCCTGCGCGCGCTCGACCCGGACCCCCGGGCAAGGCACCGCGACGCGGACGCCATGGCCGCCGAACTGCGCGTGCTCCTGGCCGACTGGAGGCGCAGGCTGGAGCGGGCCTGCTCCCTGGAGGAAGAGGACGGCCCGGCGCCGCCGTGCCCGGCAGCGCCCGCCCGGCCCAGGCCCTGGCCGGTGAAGTCCCCGGTGAAGTCCTCGCGGGAGTTTCTCGGCCTGGACGCCCTGTACAGGCCCCGCTGCTACCGCGAGCCCGCGCTCGCGGTTTCGGGGGCGGTGGTGGAGGACCGCGCCGCCGGGCTCTGCTGGCAAGCCGGGGGCAGCCGGTATCCGCTGACGTGGTGGGAGGCCCACGAGTACGTGGCCTGGCTGCACGCCACGCGCTTCGCCGGGCTTTCGGGCTGGCGGCTGCCCACCGTGGACGAACTGGGCTGCGTGCTCTCGCCGCCGCCCCAGTTCACCGGGCACTGCGCGCCCTCCGTGTTCGACCCCGGGCAGCGCCTGCTCTGGAGCGCGGACCGGCGGGCCTTCACCCAGGCCTGGTTCGCGGACGTGGAGCAGGGGGCCTTCTCCTGGGCGGACATGACCTGCCGCCGCAGCGTGCGGGCCGTGCTCACCCTGCCAGGCCCCGCCTGATCCGGATTTTCCGGACCGGCCGCGCGCGGGGCCTACGGCTGATTGACAGGCGTATACGTTCGACATATCAGCATGAAACTCTATTTGATCGCATTCCTTGTTTGTCGGGCGGGGGGGCCTTGCAGCGCGGGAGGCGTGCGTGGACAAGTACGCTGAGGTCTTCAGGGAGCTTCCGCTGCCTGCGGTGCTCCTGCACGATGGGACCATGCGCGAAAGCGCCAACGAGGCGTTCGAGAGCGCCTTCGTGGACCAGGGCCTGGACGGGTGCGTCCTTTCCGCCCTGGGCCATGACCTGCGCCGTTTCTGGACCGAGGGGGCCAGGCGCGGCACGGTGGAGAAGAACATCGCCGTCTCGGGCAGCGGGGTGAAGACCTTCAGGGTGCGCCTCTCCCGGCTGGCCTTTTGCGGCAGGGACTACGCCCTGGCCCTGTTCACGGACATCACCGACCGCCGCAAGCAGCTGGAGGAGATGAGCAGGCTCGCCTCCATCGTGGACAGCACCGACGACGCCATCCTGAGCGTCTCGCCGGACCGCAAGGTGCTCTCCTGGAACCCCGGGGCCGAGAAGATCTACGGCTACTGCGCCCCGGCCATCATGCACACGTCCGTGATGAAGATCTTTCCGGACTCCACGGCCGCCGAGGCCGAGGAACTCTTCCGCCGGGCCTGCGCGGGAGAATCCTTCTCCCGCTTCGAGACCATCAACTGCCACGAGGACGGGCACGTCTTCCCCGTGTCCATGACCCTCTCCCCGCTGAGGCGCGCGGACGCGGTGGCGGGCGTGACCATCATCGCCCGGGACATCTCCTCGCGCCGCCAGGCCGAGGAGCAGCTCCTGGCCAGCCACCGCCAACTCCAGAACCTGATGCACGAGACCGTGGAGTCGCTCTCCACGGCCCACGAGAAGCGCGACCTCTACACGGCCGGGCACCAGCGCACCGTCTCCACCCTGGGCTGCCTGGTGGCCGACGAGATGAACCTCTCCCACGACCGCATGGAGGGCATCCGCATCGCCGGGCTTCTGCACGACATCGGCAAGGTCTGCATCCCCATGGCCATCCTGGCCAAGCCCGCCAAGCTCTCCGAGGAGGAGATGGCGCTCATGCGCAAGCACCCTGAGGCGGGCTTCGAGATCGTAAAAAACATCCCCTTCCAGTGGCCCGTGAAGCAGACCATCCTCCAGCACCACGAGCGCATGGACGGCTCGGGCTACCCGCTCGGGCTCAAGGGCGCGGACGTGTGCATCGAGGCCAGGATACTGGCCGTGGCCGACGTGCTGGAGGCCATGAGCTCCCACAGGCCCTACCGCGCGGCGCTCGGGCTCGATGCCGCGCTCTGCGAGATAGCGTCCAACGCCGGCGTGCTCTACGACGCGGAGGTCTGCCGGGCGGTGAAGAAGGTCTTCGAAGGCGGAGCGCTGGCGATCCAGGGCGGCAGGCTGGTCTGCGCGCTCCGGGGCTAGTGGGCGTCCACGAAATGAATGCGCATTCATTTTGTGGATAATGATTTGAAATGATTATTTTTATCCTTGAAGAACATGTTCATGTCCTTCAAGGGCGCGACACGAGCTGCTTCTTCAGATGATCCGGGCGTTACCCAGCACGAACACTAGGCGCTTGTACAAGACGGGGTCGAACGCGCCCTTCATGTCCTCGCGCATTATGGAGAGCGCCTTGTAGGGAGTGAGCGCCTTGGCGTAGGGCCTGTCCGAGGTGAGCGCGTCGTAGACGTCGCACAGGGCCAGCACCCGGGCGTAGACCGGGATGGCTTCGCCCGCGATGCCGCCGGGGTAGCCCGCGCCATCGAAGCGCTCGTGGTGGAAGAGGATGGCGTTGGTGGCCACGTGGCTGATGGGCATGGTGGCGCAGATGCCCAGGGCGCGCACCGGGTGGGTCTTCATGACCTCCCACTCGGCCTGGTTGAGCGGGCCGCCCTTGTTCACGATGGCGTCCGGGATCTGGGTCTTGCCGATGTCGTGCAGGGCCGCGCCGAGGCCCGCCTCGAAGAGCGTGGTCTGGTCCATGCCCTGGAGGCTCTGGAGCACGGAGATGGTCAGCACCATCACGTTCAGCGAGTGGCTGTAGGCGTGGTACTTGTGCGAGAGGAACTCCGAGAGGCTCTTCAGCGACTCCTCCTTGGAGAGCAGCGCGATGCCGCGCTTCACCAGGGTCTGCATGGCCTGGTAGGTCTTCTCGTCCAGGCCGCGCGGCAGCTTGCTGGCGAAGCTCTGTTTGAGCATGCCCGAGGAGATCTGGTAGAAGAGCTTGGAGCGCTCCTCTATGGGCAGCTTGTCGTTTAAGAGCATCCCCCCCAGGTTCTTGGCCAGGTAGCTCTCGTAGTCGAAGCGCTGGTCCTTGCGGATGTAGAACTCGGTCACGTCCAGCAGGTCCTTGAGCTTGGGCTCGATGACGAAGCTCTCGCCCTTCTTGGCGTAGAGCACGAACCCGGGGCCGCGCTGGAGGTAGAGGTCGAACTGCCCGGCCGTGCCCGGCAGGATGGTCGTGGGGTGGATGGGGAAGTAGTCCTCCGAACGCTGGGAGACCTTTCCCGCCACAGGCGACTGGGGGGCGTTCACTGCTCTTCCCCCTCCCGGCCGGGTTGGGCCGGGCCGTTCACGGGGCAGGCCTCCCCGGCCGCCGGGGGGGCGCTCAGCTGGAACTTCTGCCCGGTCAGGCGCTTGAGCAGGAATCTCTCCGGGTCGTAGCCGCCGAGCTTGGAGAGTTCGATCTCCGCCCTGGCGGCCATCTTGTGCCCGCCCGCGCAGCCGAAGGGCGCGAACCAGGCCTGGGCCTTTTTGCCGATGTCGCGCCGGAGCCCGTCCGAGCGCATCACCGCGATGAGCCTGCCGCCGTAGACCCCGGCGATGCAGTTCCAGGAAAGCCCGTGCACGCGCAGGAAGAAGTCCGCCAGGATCACCAGCACGTCCGGATTCTCCACCTTGCCCACGTAGGCCAGAAGCCCCTCGCGGCCCACGGGGCGCATGCGCGAGAAGGCCTTGGAGAAATATTTCAGCCATTTGCGGTGGAAGTCCGCGTGGGCGATGCGCCGCAGGAGCATCTTGTCCGCGAACTTGGTCAGGTAGCTGAAGGCCTTCACGTCCACGTCGAAGAAGTGGCGCTCGAAGGAGCCAGTGTCGGTCTTGATGCCGTAGAGCAGGGCCGTGGCCAGGAACTTCCCGGGCTTGATCCCCAGGTTGTAGAGGTACTCGGTCAACAGGCTCGAGCACGCACCGTAGCCCGTGGGCACGTCCAGGTAGTCGGCCTGCGGGGGCTGGGCCGGGTCCACGGGGTGGTGGTCCAGGATCACGCTGTAGCGCACGGCCGGGAAGTCCGTGCTGTGGTGCGGCTGGGAATCCACCATGGCGAAGCGCTGGCAGCAGCCCGTGAGCTCCGGCGTCACGCGGATGAGCGGGATGCGCAGGGTGCGGATCATGGCCAGGTTGTCCGGCCGGGAGATGTCGTTGGTGTGGGCGATGTCGGCCAGGCCCCCGCGCGAGCGGATGATCTGGCGCAGGGCCATTGACGAGCCCAGGGCGTCGGGGTCCGCGCTGATGACGATCAGCCAGCGCTCGTGCGGGACGATGAGCCGGGTGAGGTTCTCCAGCTTCTCGGTGAGCACCCGAAATAAGGCCATTGTCCCCTCACTTGAGCGTTATGGGCAGCCCGGCCACCACCAGGCGCACGTCGCCGGCCAGCGAGGCCGCGCGCTGGTTGAGCGCGCCCATGGCCCTGGCGAAACGCCTGGCCAGGCTGGTGGCCGCCACCGGGCCGAGCCCCACCTCGCAGCTGACCAGCACCACCCTGGGCGAATCCGGCCCGCCGAAGGGCGCGAGGCTCGCGGCAAGGTCCCCGGTGCGGTCCAGGCCCTCTTCCATGCAGGTGAAGAGCCAGAAGTCCAGGCTGTCCACCAGCACGTTGCGCCCTGCGGCGAAGGCCTCGCCCAGGGCCTCGGGCAGGTCCGCGCCCGGTTCGGCCACGGGCACGGCCGGGTCCCGCTTCAGGCGGTGGTCGAGGATCTGCCGCCTGAAGGAGGCGTCCCTGGCCAACCCCATGGCCAGGACCACGCCCTCGCCCGGGGCCTGGCGAAAGAGCTCCCAGGCCAGGTCGGACTTGCCGGATTTCTCGCCCCCGAGGACCAGGGTGATCATTCCGGGAGCCTCCAGTTGCGGGATAATTCGTAAAATGCTTTCAGGCTTTCGCGCAAGTCCGATTCGGCGAAAACCTCGAAAAGCACGGGGGTTTCGGGGCCGACGGACTCCATGACGCGTTTCAGCGTCGCGCGTTGCCCGGGCGAGAGCTGCGTGAGCGGCAGGTGCTCGTGGTCGTCCACCACGATGCCCGGGGCGTAGCAGTGCACCAGCTCCACCCGGGCGAAGAACCCGGGCGCGTCCAGGAGCCAGTGCTGGCTAAAGGCCATCAGGTGCCCCACGTCCAGGCACACGGGCAGGTCCAGGGCCTCGATCACGGGCCAGTGGTCGCGCAGGTCCCGGCCAGGGACGTTCTCCACCAGGAGCCGCCAGCCCGGGGCGTCGCCGCGCCAGAGCCTGGCCAGGTCCTCCAGGACGCGCGGGTCGGCGGGCGGGTGCAGCACGCCGCCCCAGGGGGCCAGTGGCGAGGCCAGGTCCATGAGCCTTCGCAGGATGTCCCAGCAGTGGGCCGCGCCCTTGGGCCAGGGCAGGTCCAAGGGCAGGTGCGCGTGGGTTGCGAGCCCGGGCCGGGCCTCGAATTCGCCCGGATCGTAGGCCAGGGACTCCGCGTGGCGGTAGAAGAGCAGGGCGGCCTGCTTGATGGGCAGGTCCCAGGCCGCTATCTTTTGCAGATTTTTTTTCAGGGTCTTTGGCCAGAGCCAGCTGGTGGCCGCAAGAGGCCATGTAAACGTCTGCTTGTGCATTTGTTCACTTGCATGCGAAAGTTACATTTGCTAGTCGGAAGCCGTCCGGGGTGTCGGGCCGCGCAGGCTTTGCCGCGCCCCGGGCGAAAGCGCATTTCCCGGGGGGGACAAGCTCGTGAGCCGCTTTCGAAACGCCTTTCACCACGTCTTCAATCCGCTGCACGTTTATTGCCGCCTGAAGGACATTGGGCTGCCCATGCCCATGGCCCGCAGGATGTGCCGAGTGTACGAACGCTTCGTCTTCCGCCTGCTGCCGTAAGGCCCGCGCCTTTTTCCTTCGCCCTTTTTTCTGCCCGCTTTCGCGCCCGCTGTCGATGGGTGGCGAGTCGCCATGCGTTCGCGTTTGGCGGCGCGGATTTGGCCGCGACGACTTGGGCTGACGGAGGGGAGGAGGCGCGTGCCGGAATCGGGGGGGCTAGTGCTTGTCGAGAATCCAGCCTAAAAACCGGTAGAGAATGCTCAGGATGCAGTCCATGGCAATGTTGAGGATCAGATGTATCTTGTTTGAGTTTTTCTCGTTGTCCGGCATGGCAGGCCCTTTTGGGTGGGTCGGGAGCGACGCTGGGATCAGTCGAGCATGTTACCGAAAAAACGGTAGAGTATGCTGAGGACGGTGATCACGATGATGTTGATGATCAGATAGGCCATGGCCGATGTTTTCTTCCTGGACGACATGCGATCCCCGGCGTCGCCCGTGGCGGCTGTTGTTCACGAAGACCGGCTGCTCGCCAAGGCGGCCTAGTTTTTATCGAATATCCAGCCGAAGAAATGATAGGGCGCCGTGAAAACGGCGCAGGCTATCAGGTTCAAAGTGACAAACGTACTGAGAAGGCAACGCGGGATGCGTTTTAACGATGAATGCAGCCAACAACAGCTCATTTGTCGAGAACCCAGGAGAAAACCCTGTAGAGTATGGTGAAGACGATTCCGGCGATGATGTTCAATATGAGGTATTCCGTCGTCGAGCGTTTCCTTTTGAAAGACATGGACTGCTCCGTGAAGTTGTGCGTGGCGGCGTCTTGCGAATCTCTGCCGCTTTTGCCCGCGTGATCGGGGCGTGAGCGCGAAAACTGAAACTGATTTCGCTCGGATGATACGCCCGAGCGAAATCAATTCTCTTGTTGCCATGCCGCTTCTACGAATGCAACCTGGAGATTCGGTGCTTGGCAGCCTGAGCGTGCCGCCAGGTTGGCTCCGGGATCAGCGATCACTTGGTTCGTTGGTCATGCCAGTCTATCACGCTGTCGATTGCGAGGTTTCTGCCGGCCTTGGACACAGCTGCCCCGACTCGAGCAGCAATGTTCCCGCTTGCCGTAAAGCCCCCAATGAGTATGGAGGCCGGATCGAAAAACGGTTCGATCAATCCCGGCTCCTGTGGCCTCAGCCTTTGGCCATCCCACCATTCCCGGTGCTCGTCCCTGTCCCATCTGCCCAGCAGGCCCGGCGAGGGCGTGCCCGCTCCGCTGCCTTCTCCGCATTGCCGCCGCGCGTGTGCCCGGGTTCGTCGTCGGTCCAGCGATACTCGGGATGCGTGGTGTCGCCTGTGCGTTCGCTCATTTGCTCCTCCTTCAGCTCAAACCGGACGCGGCCCCGGCCGCTCCGGTCGAGATGATCCTGGCTCCCGTGGCCAGGGTGTTGTTGGCCGTGTCGTCGCAGGCCTTGAACTCGGGGCGCGCCTTCAGGAGCCAGTCCAGCTGGTCGCGGTCCATGTTCATGGCGTGCACGTCGGGCGCGAAGTCCCCGCGCGGCATGTACACCGGGATCACGGCCGCCACGCGGCAGTCCTTGAAGAACCCCCGCTGGTCGCGGGGCAGGGAGCGCAGGAACTTGTTCAGCGCCAGGATGGCCAGATTGTCCTGGGTGGCCTCGGCCTTGAGTTCCTCTTCCGTGAACGATATGCGGTGCCCTATCATCGGTTACCCCGAAGAAAGGGGCGGGCCTCCCGGCCCGCCCCGGTTGAACGCGCGCTAGTCCGTGGCGCACTTGCCGCACTTGGCCGCGGACTTCTCGTTGTGCATCACGAACGTGGCCTCCACGATGGACTGGCACTTCACCGAGTCGCCGGACTGGGCCAGCTCCACGCACTTGAAGGGCCGCAGGAAGGCCATGGAGCAGCGGTCCGGGTCGTAGACGTAGACGCGATCGTACTTGACGCCCTCGTCCTCGTCCTTGGCCAGGTAGCGGTCGATGGTCACCTTCATGCGCCCGAACGGGGTCTCCAGGACCATCACGGCCATGACCAGGGTCTGCTCCGAGGCGTTGGTGTTCACGGTGATGCGCCCGGCCTGGTTCCAGTTGGCCACCTTGCGCGCCTGCACCGGGCCGACCAGGATCACGCCCGGGTCGCCCCCGGCCTCGTAGCAGGCCTGGGACATCTCCAGGAGCTTGGCCTCGGTGAAGTCGTTGCCCGGGCCGTAGTCCTCGAAGGAGGCGTCGTTGGTGGCCACGAAGCCTTCCAGGCCCTTCATCTGCCGGGCCGCGCCCGCGTCCCCCGCGCTGGCCGAGGCGTTGTTCAGGGCGGCGTATTCCAGCTCGGTGTTTAAGTACTTGAGGCTCTTGTCGGCCTCGTAGCGGCGCAGGCGTTCGCGGCCCACCGGGGTTACGGCGTCCAGGGTGCCGGAAATCTTGAAGGTGTCCTCCAGGATCTGGCAGTAGTTGGACAGGCGCGCCGGGGCCACGCGGGGGGTGGCCACGGCGTCCGCGCCTTCGATGGCCTTGTTGTTCCCCGTGGGGGTCTTCAGTTCGTCCTCCAGCCACTCGTGCAGGACGTTCTTGGCCCGCAGGGTCTTGATGGAGGAGATGAAGGGGGTCTTGTGGGGCGTGATGGTCTGGATCACGTTCTCCAGGTCCTCGAAGATGGTGTCCTTCATCTCGCGCACTCCGGCCCCGGAGTTGGAATAGTAGGACGTGAGGGCGTCGGCCATTGAGGTTGTTCCTCCTTTCAGTGGTTAAGGGGTGACGCGGGGGCTAGACCCCGCAGAGCTCCAGGTAGCGCAGCAGGTCGCCCTCGCGGGCCCCGCCCGAGCGCACGCGCTTGACCAGGGCCGCGCGCTCGGCCGCGCGCCCGCCCCCGGCCGGGAGGTCGTCCATGACCCCGGCCGACTCCAGCACCGGGGCGCTCATCCGCCCGGACACGGCGCGGCGGATGCGCTGGCGCGGGTCCTCACCGCCGCCTTCGGCTTCCGGGCCGGAGGCGGCGGCGCCCTGCGCGCGCATGAGCGCCGAGAGCCCCTCGCGGAGATACGTGTAGAGTTCAAGGAACGCGCCGGGCGTGCGCTCCACCGCCTGGGCATAGGCTTGACGTATCTTTGGCGGCAGAGAATTTATATACTGGGCCAGCCTGTCTGCGACCATGGCGAACATGGGGTCGCCGACCTCCAACGTGGCCAAGAGCACCTGGTTGTTGGCCTCCTTGCGCCGGGCGCCACGCAGGCGCGCGGCCTGGATCAGGCGCTGGCGGTCACGCAGCATGGCCTCCCAGTGCGCGGCGGCCATGGGGTCCCGCGGGCCGGGCCCGGGCGGGATGTCCGGGATGCCGTCGCCGTCCAGGTCGATGCCCTCCAGGTGCTCCATCATGCCCGGGCGCGCCCGGAGCTGCGCCACGACCGCCTGGAAAGGAAGGGGCGCACCGCCGGAGCCGGGCACGGGGCCGGGGGGCGCGCCAGGGGCCTGGTGCTGGCCGGGCATGAAGCCCTGGCCGCCGGGCTGAAACCCGTCGTTGGCGAGGCCCATGGCCTGCTCGTAGCGCCTTCGCTTCAGGGCCAGCTCGTCCGGCGCTCCCATGGCGGCCGGTCCTGCGGGGCCTGTCTGGTTGGGGTGGTACATTCGGGGTCCTCCTTGAGGTGGATTGTGCCCGGCGCGGCAGCGCCAAGGTGGTCCGGATTGTATGCGGGCGGATTTTTATTTCATCCCACATAGGGGCATGGGGCTATTTGGTCGCGCGGAGGGAATCGAGGAGTCGAGAAGCGGGAAAAAGGGGGAGAGGAAGCGGGGCGGAGTGGCGATGAAGCACAGGATGATGGTCAAGCCCGTGGTGATTGAGTGGTACAAGGCAATGATTTGCTACTCCTTGGCCTTATGCTTCATGTCGGCAGTGGGGATAAAATGGTGATGGTGTTTTTAAGCCTGCCGCTGTTTGGCCAGCGGCAGGCTTGTTGTTAGGGCAAAGACGGCGCGTCGCCGTTGATTCTGTCCAGATCCTCTCCCGGACGCAGCCCTCGGGTGCCGGGTAAGGCCAAGGGGGCCACCCCCGGCCGCTCATACCCTGCCGCGTTCCAGGCCCACTCCGCATATCCTTATGTGGGCAAACGGCAAAAAAAAACGGCCGCACGAATGCGGCCGCTCCACGTTGCTGAATGCTCCCGGGCCTCAAGCTCGGGCCTTGCGTCACTTCTTGAATTTCCCCGTGATCTTGCCCATGGCCAGGATGTGGCCCTCCACGGCCAGCAGGAACTCCTGCTTGGTCGCGGCCTCGGGCAGGTTCAGTGCCGTGTCCAGGGCGAACACCTCGATGGCGTAGCGTCTGGTGACTCCCGAAGGCGGGCACGGCCCGGTGTAGCCGGTCCTGCCGTTGGGGCCCGCCAACTGCACGCCGCCGTTCTTCATCTGCCGGGCCTTGGGCTGGTTCTCGGCGATGGTCACGCCGGGCGCGGCAGGGATGTCGCAGGCCATCCACAGGGCTGCCCCGCCCTTGGGCGAGTCGAGCTCGGTCATGATCAGCGCGAGCGTCCTGGCTTCCGAGGGCACCCCGGAGACCACCAGCGGCGGCGAGTGCTCGCCGCCCTCGCATCCGGCCGTGCGCGGCATGCGGTCCTGGTCCTTGAAGGCGGGGCTGGTGACCGCGAGGGCCTGCGCCCGGGCGTGCGCGGGCATTCCCGCGAGGGCCAGGAGAGCCATGAGAACCAGCCGTGCCGCGAAGTTCACGCGCGCCTCCATGTTGCGGGTGCCCGTGGGGAAAGGCCGCCCCCTACGCCTCCCAGCGCCATTTGTAGGCCTGGACCGTGTTGGACAGGAGCATGGCGATGGTCATGGGGCCGATGCCGCCGGGCACGGGCGTGATGGCCGAGGCCACGTCCTTGACGTTTTCAAAGTCCACGTCGCCGCAAAGGCCTTCGTCGGTGCGGTTGATGCCCACGTCGATGACCACGGCCCCGGGCTTGACCATGTCCCTGGTGACGAACTTCGGCTTGCCGATGGCGGCCACCAGGATGTCCGCGCTCCGGCATTCGCCGGGCAGGTCCGGGGTGCGCGAGTGGCAGATGGTCACGGTGGCGTTGGCCATGGGCTCGGCCCTGGCGAGCATCACGGCCATGGGCTTGCCCACGATGTTGGAGCGCCCGATGACCACGGCCTTCTTGCCCGCGCAGGAGATGCCGTAGTGCTTGAGGATGCGCATGACGCCGGCGGGCGTGCAGGGCTCCAGGCAGGGCAGGCCGATGACCAGCTTGCCCACGTTCATGGGGTGGAAGCCGTCCACGTCCTTTTCGGGCTCGATGCGCGCCTGGATGGCCAGGAGGTCCAGGTGGCGCGGCAGGGGGGCCTGCACGAGGATTCCGTCGATATCGGGGTCGTTGTTCAGGCCGCAGACGAGGGCCTGGAGCTCGGCCTGGGTGATGTCGGGGCTGACGCGGTGCGCGGTGGAGGTGATGCCCGCTTCGGCGCAGGCCTTCTCCTTGTTGCGCACGTAGATCTGCGACGCGGGGTCCTCGCCGACGAGGACCACGGCGAGGTGCGGGGGACGGCCGATGGACTTGGCCAGTTCCACGACTTCGGCGGCGAGTTCCTGGCGGATGGAAAGCGCGGTGGCCTTTCCGTCGAGAATCTGCATTCCGGTACCTCTCAGGGGTCGTCTCGCCGGACGCCGGGAGCGGGGCTGGGCGTGCCGGCAGGCACTCCCATAGGGCAAAGCGCCCCGCAATGCAAACCGGCGGGACGCCTGCGCTTTAGATGCGCATCACGGTGCGCGCGGTGCGGGAGAGGAGCTTGCGGCGCTCGGCGGGCGGCAGGGTGCCCGCGTAACGCTCCAGGGCGTCCAGGAAGCAGGCCACGGCCTCCTCGGGCGTCTCCCCCAGGCCCTGGCAGGACTCGAAGCCCCGGCAGCGCGCGAAATAGCCTATTTCGTTTCGGGTGACCTCTACGTCGAAGCCGTCTCTCGGAGGGGGAACGCCGGTGCTGGTCATGGGTTCATCCTATGCCCGATCAAGGGGCGGTTGTCCAACGCTTTGGCGGCGGCCTGGTCGCGGGCGCAAAAAAGGGCCGGGGGATCGCCCCGGCCCGGACGGTTTCAGCCCGCGATGGGCACGCGCGTGGGACGCGAGCCCGGGGCCTTGGGCACGGTGATCTTCAGCACGCCCTTGTCGAAGCTCGCGCGGGCCTCCTCGGCGTTGACCTCGCCGGGCAGGGCCATGGAGCGGGAGAAGGAGCCGTAGCGGATCTCGCGGGAGATCACGTTCTCGCCCTCCTTGTCCTCTTTTTCCTCGCGCTTCTGGCCCCTGATGGTCAGCACGCCGTTCTCCAGGGTCAGCTCCACGTCCTTGGGGTCGATCCCGGGCAGTTCGGCGCAAACCGTGACCTCCGCGTCGCTCTCCTTCACGTCCACCGAAGGGAAGGCCTCGCCCTGCGCCCAGGGCAGGCCGCCGAGCGGTTCGCGCATCATGGCCTGCATGGCCTCGAAGGGGCCGGCGGCCCTTCCGGGCTGCCCGCCGCCGCGCTGGGCCGGGAAGAAACGTTCGAACATGGTGTCCTCCTTCGGGTGCGGCGCGTCCCGCCCTGGCCGAAAGCCCGTCCGGCCCAGCGGCCGCGCCGCGCCAGTCTTGCTTTGCCGCGCGCCTTCCTGAAGGCCCTGGCGCGTCAGCCCATCTGGATGTCGATCTTGCGCGGCTGGGCCCTCTCCGCCTTGGGCAGGTGCAGTTCCAGCACGCCGTTTTTCAGTGACGCCTTGATGCGCGCCTTGTCCACGATGTGCGACACGGTGAACCCGCGATAGTATTCCCCGTTGCCGAACTCCACGTGGATGAGCTTCTCCCCGTCGGGCGTGGGGTAGTCCGTGCGGGCGCTCACCTTGATCTCGTCCTCGTTGAGGTCGATGACCAGGGCCTCCTTGGAGACGCCGGGCATGTCCATGTAGATGAAGAAGCCTTCCTCGGTCTCCACGATGTCCGTGGCGGGCTTGACGCGGGGCAGCCCCTTCTCCTCGGTCTTGGTGATCTCGTTCATGGCTTTGCTTTCCTCCGCGATCAGGCGATGTCGATGGAGATCTTCTTGGGCCTGGAGGCCTCGGCCTTGGGGATGACCACTTCCAGCAGGCCGTCCTTCATCTTCGCCGTGACCTTCTCCCGGTCGATCAGGGAGTGGATGTTGATCACGCGCTGGAACGCGCCCGTGGGGCGCTCCTGCCGGTAGTACTTGCCCTTGGCCACCTTGCGCTCGCCCTTGAGCACGAGCGAGGAGTCGGTGAGGGAGAGGTCGATCTCCGAGATGTCGAGCCCGGGCAGCTCGCAGCGCACCACGATTCGCTCCTGGTCCTCGGAGACGTTCACCGGCGGATAGGCGTAGGGCCGCTGGGAGATGGACATGCCGGGGGACCAGAAGGCCTCGAAGATCCGGTCGAGGGGCGTGGCCTGCCCGAAAAACGGACTGAAATCGATGACCATGGCGTATGTCCTCCTTGGGAGTGATGGCGAAGTTTACAATAATCACGGGCCGGTAAGGGTCAAGCCCGGCCGGGGGAAAATTCGATCCCATAACCGTATACGGCCGCGCCTTCGCACAGTCAACCAAGGTCCGGGAGCGCGCCCGGGGCCTCGGCGCGCCCCTCGCCACCTTGACAGGAGGCTTTGGCTGTTTAAGGTATCCAGTTGCTTACGACCACAAAGGAGATGCCCATGCCCCTTTACGAATACCAGTGCGGGTCCTGCGGCTGCCGCTTCGAGGAGCTCGTGTCCGCTTCGGATCCAAAGGCCCCAGCCTGCCCGGCCTGCAAGTCCGCCGACGTGGCGCGCATCCTCTCGCCCGTGTGCGGGCGCACCGAGGACAAGGCCGCGGGCGGCGGCTTCGCCCCCGGCCCCTTCCCCACGAACCTGGGCGGCGGCTGCGGCTCGGGCGGCTTCAGTTGAGGCTAGAGCCAGGCGCGGCCGTGAGCCGCGCGTAGCCAAACGAAATCAAAGATCCTACGAGAGGTTCAGAAATGTCCGACAGCGCGAAGGCCCGGAAGCTCGAATTCAAGGCAGACATCGTCAAGCTTCTCGATATCATCACGCATTCCGTCTACACCAACAGGGAGATCTTCCTGCGCGAGCTGGCGTCCAACGCCTCCGACGCCCTGGAGAAGCTTCGCTTCGAGCAGAGCAAGGGAACGGAACTGGCCGGGGGCGAAACGCCGCTCGAAATCCGCATCGACACCGACAAGGACAACGCCGTCCTGACCGTCACGGACACCGGCATCGGCATGACCGAGGTGGAGCTCGTGGAGAACATCGGCTCCATCGCCCACTCCGGGTCCGAGGACTTCCTCAAGGCCCTGGGCCAGGACGCCTCCAAGGCCAGCTCCATCATCGGCCGCTTCGGCGTGGGCTTCTATTCGGTGTTCATGGCCGCCAGGAAGGTGGTGCTGACCACCCGTTCGGCCAGGCCCGGCGAGGGGGCCTGGGTCTGGGTGTCCGACGGGCTGGGCGGGTACGAGCTCTACGAGGCCGAAGGCGACGTGCCGCGCGGCACCTCCATCGAGATACATCTCAAGGACGACGCCAAGGAGTTCGCGGACCCCGAGACCGTGAAGGACGTCATCAACCGCCACTCCCACTTCGTGTCCTTCCCCATCCTGGTGGACGGCGCGCGGGTGAACACCGTGCCCGCCGTGTGGCGCGAGCCCAAGAGCTCGGTCACGGCCGAGCAGTACAAGGAATTCTTCACCTTCCTCACCCACGACCCCGACGCCCCGCTGGAGACCGTGCACATGAACGTGGACGCCCCGGTGCAGTTCTCCGCGCTGGTGTTCGTGCCCGCGCACGCCGACGAGTTCATGGGCATGCAGAAGCTGGAGCGCGGGCTCGACCTCTACGTGCGCCGGGTGCTCATCGTCCGGGACTGCGTGGAGCTTCTGCCCGAGTACCTGCGCTTCTGCCGGGGCGTGGTGGACACCGAGGATTTGCCGCTGAACATCTCGCGCGAGACGCTCCAGGAGAACGCGGTACTCCGGCGCATCTCCCACGCCGTGACCAAGGAGATCCTCTCCAGGCTGCGCAAGAAGGCCGCCTCGGACCCGGACGCCTACGCCGCGCTCTGGAAGGAGCACGGCAAGATCTTCAAGCTGGGCTACTCCGATTATCTCAACCGCGAGGCCTTCGCCGAGCTTTTGCGCTTCGACTCCTCGGCCATGGACGCCCCGGGCAAGCTCACGGGCCTGGCCGACTACATAAGCCGCGCCCGCGACGGCCAGAAGACCGTCTACTACGTCTCCGGCCCCGGCCGGGAGGCCATGGAGCTGAACCCGCACCTGGAGATGTTTCGGCGCAAGGGCATCGAGGTGCTCTATCTCTACGAGCCCATCGACGAGTTCGTGCTGGAGAACCTGGGCTCCTTCAAGGAGTTCTCGTTCAAGTCCGCCGAGCAGGCCCAGGCCAAGGACCTGGCCGCCTTCGAGGACGCCGTGCCCGGCGCCGAGGCGGCCGCGCCCCTGACCGAGGAGCAGGCGAAGGCCTTCGCGGGCCTGCTCGCGCGCATGAAGGAGGTCCTGGGCGAGAGGGTCACCGAGGTGCGCGGGTCCGAGCGCCTGAAGACCAGCCCCTCCTGCCTGGTGTCCGCCGACGGGGGCATGAGCTCCCAGATGCAGCGCATCATGCGCATGATGGCCAAGGACGAGTCCGTGCCGGCCAAGATCATGGAGGTCAACCCGGACCATCCGCTCACGCGCAACCTGATCGCCATCTTCCAGGCCGACCCAGCCGACCCGTTCCTGGGCCAGGCCGCCGAGCAGCTCTACGAGTCGGCGCTCCTGCTGGAAGGCTACCTGTCCGACCCGCACAAGATGGTCTCGCGCGTCAACGCCATCCTGGAGCAGGCCAGCGGCTGGTACGCCGGGCTCAGGAAGGGCGCGGGCGGCGGGACCGTGCACTGATCCGGTCCTCGCCGTGGAACAACGCAAAGGCCGGTCCCGACAGGGGCCGGCCTTTTTTGAGGTTCGCTAGCGGAGCCGGGTGTCCGAGGAGGGGGGGCCTCCCTGGACCCGCAACCAAGCGCTACGGCTTTCACCCGGTCGCGACGGTTCCGCGGGCCTCGGCCTTGACCATGAGCAACTCCCGGCGTATCTGACTGGAATCCTGAAAGGACTTCAACCGCTGGACCCGACATGGAAAAAAAGCATCAGTTCACCATCTGGTACGTCATCGCGGCCATCTGGGCCCTGGTCTTCATCCAGGACTACTATTCGCGGGCCTACGGCCCCAAGCCCCTGGCCTACTCGGACTTTTTGAAGGAGCTCAAGGCCGGACATGTGACCGAGCTGGCCATCGGCCAGGGCTCCATCCAGGGCAAGATGAAGGTGGTCAAGGACGGCGAGGAGACCGAGCAACGCTTCATCGCCCTGCGCGTGGACCCGGAGCTCTCGGCGGAGCTCTCCAAGTACAACGTGGACTTCAGGGCCCTGCCCGAATCCACCTTCCTGCGCGACCTCATGAGCTGGGTGCTGCCCGCGCTCATCTTCTTCGGCATCTGGTTCCTGCTCATGCGCCGCTTCAACCCCCAGGACCAGCTCCTGGGCGTGGGGCGCAGCAAGGCCAAGATCGTGGCCGAGTCCGAGATGGACACCCGCTTCGAGGACGTGGCCGGGTGCGACGAGGCCAAGGAGGAGCTCAAGGAGATCATCGACTTCCTGAAGGAGCCCGGGCGCTTCGAGAACCTGGGCGGGCGCATGCCCAAGGGCGTGCTGCTGGTTGGGCCTCCGGGCACGGGCAAGACGCTCCTGGCCCGGGCCGTGGCGGGCGAGGCCGGGGTGCCGTTCTTCTCAATCTCCGGCTCGGAGTTCGTGGAGCTCTTCGTGGGCGTGGGCGCGTCGCGCGTGCGCGAGCTCTTCACCCAGGCCAGGGAGAAGGCCCCCTGCATCATCTTCATCGACGAACTCGACGCCATCGGCAAGGCGCGCGGCGTCAACGTGATCGGCGGCCACGACGAGCGCGAGCAGACCCTGAACCAGCTGCTCGTGGAGATGGACGGCTTCGACCCGCGCGTCGGCGTGGTGATCATGGCCGCCACCAACCGGCCGGAAACCCTGGACCCCGCGCTTCTGCGCGCCGGGCGCTTCGACCGCCAGGTGCTGGTGGACCGCCCGGACGTCAACGGACGCCTGGCCATCCTCCACGTGCACGCCAAGAAGGTGAAGCTGTCCCCCGAGGTGGACCTCAAGGTCATCGCCCAGAAGACCCCGGGCTTCTCCGGCGCGGACCTGGCCAACATCATAAACGAAGGGGCCCTGCTGGCGGCCAGGCGGCGCAAGGAGTCCGTGGAGATGGCGGACCTCAACGAGGCCGTGGACCGCGTGATCGCCGGGCTCGAGAAGAAGAACCGCGTGATCAACCCCAAGGAGAAGCAGATCGTGGCCTACCACGAGACCGGCCACGCCCTGGTGGCGGCCTTCACCCCGGGGTCGGACAAGGTCTCCAAGATCTCCATCGTGCCGCGCGGGCTGGGCGCCCTGGGCTACACCCAGCAGCTGCCCACCGAGGACCGCTACCTCATGACCAGGGGCGAGCTCCTGGGCAAGATCGACGTGCTCCTGGGCGGGCGCGTGGCCGAGGAGATCGTGTTCGGCGAGGTCTCCACCGGGGCCCACAACGACCTGCAGCGCGCCACCGACATCGCCCGGGCCATGGTCTCCGAGTACGGCATGGGCGACACCCTCGGGCTCTCCACCTACCCCAGGCAGGCCCGGCCCATGTTCCTGAGCCCCGAGCAGGCCCCGCTGGCCTCCAAGGAGTACAGCGAGTCCACCGCGGCCAAGCTGGACGGCGAGGTGAAGGGCATCCTGGAAGAGGCCCGCGAGCGCGTGCGCGGCATCCTCGAAGGCAGGCGCGAGCAGTTGGAGAACGTGGCCCAGGAGCTTTTGAAAAAGGAAGTGCTGGATTCGGCCGACTTCGAGCGGCTGATCGGCAAGGCGGCCTAGGGCGTTCGCGTCCTGGCCGGGAGCTGCCTCCCGGCCAGGACGCCTTGACGCGAAAACCTCGCGGCCCTACTTGAGCGTGCAGTGACCCTCGCCGAAATCCTAGACATCCTCATGCACCTGGAGGACCACCTCCTGGCGCTCAACCAGGCCTACGGCATGTGGGTCTACGCGCTGCTCTTCGCCGTGATCTTCGCCGAGACCGGGCTCGTGATCGCCACGGCCCTGCCCTCGGACACGGTGCTCTTCGCCGTGGGGGCCATGGCCGCCAACGGCACCGGGCTCGACCTCTGGGGCACGCTGGCCGTGGGGCTCGCCGGGGCCTTTTTGGGCGACACCGTGGATTTCTCCATCGGGCGCTGGCTGGGCGCGCACGTGCTGGCCGGGCGCAAGATCCCCTTCATATCGGATGAGTCTATCAGGCAGGCCCACGACTTCTACGAGCGCCACGGCGGCGCGGCGCTGGTGGCCGCGCGTTTCGTGCCGGTGCTGCGCTCCCTGGCCCCGCTGGTGGGCGGGGTGGTGCGCATGGAGTGGGCGGAGTTCCTCAAGTTCAACGCCCTGGGCAAGGCCGTGTGGACCCCGCTCTACCTCTTCGGCGGCTACTTCTTCGGCCGGATTCCCTGGGTGCGCGACAACTTCGGGGTGGCCATCTTCTTCGCCCTGGGCGCGCCGCTTCTGGGCGTGGTGGCCAGGTTGGTCTACGTGAGCGTGGTCAAGGGGCGCTGAGCGGGCATTTCTCCCCGGCCTTCAGCACCCTGCGCCCGGGCCAGACAGACCCGGCCACGCAGCATCCCCCCATCAGGAGCACCGCCGTGGGCGCGCCCAGCCAGTGGGCCAGGCTCCCGGCCATGAGCGAGCCGAACGGCCCCATGCCCATGTAGAGCGTGGAAAACACCGACATCACCCGGCCGCGCAGCCTGTCCGGCGTGCAGAGCTGGACCATGGTGTTGCAGCTGGCCACCAGGACCATCAGGCAGAACCCGCACGGGGCGAGCAGCAAAACCGCCGCCCAGAAGGTGGGGGCCATGGCGAAGAAGATCAGGCACGCCCCCAGCCCGGCCATGCTCCAGACCACGATGGAGCGCAGCCCCCGGGCCTCCTTGCGCGAGGCCATGGCCAGGGCCCCGGCCATGCTCCCGAAGCCCGAGGCTGCCGTGAGCATGCCGAGCCCCTCGGGCCCCCGGGCGAAGACCTCCCCCGCGAACACGGGCATGATGACCAGCGTGGACATGCCCATCAGGCTGGCGATCACCAGCACACCAAGGACAGCCCGCACGACGTGCGTGCCCCAGGCGAAGGCCAGGCCCTCGCGCACGTGGCTGGCCAGGCCCACGCCGACGGCAAGGGCCTTGGCGGGGCGGTCGAAGCGCATGGCCGCAAGGCTCGCCAGCACCGCCAGGAAGCTCGCGGCGTTGAGCGCGAAGCACATCCCCTCCCCGATGAGCGGCAGGAGCGCCCCGGCCACGGCCGGGCCGAGCACGCGCGCCAGGTGGAAGCTCGTGGAATTGAGCCCGATGGCGTTGTGCAGGTCCTCGCGGCCCACCATCTCCACCAGGAAGGACTGGCGCGTGGGCACCTCCACGGCGTTCACCAACCCCAGGCAGGCGGCCAGGGCAATGACCTGCCAGACCTGGATGGAGCCGGACAGGGTCAGCCAGGCCAGCACCACGGACTGGACCATGGCCGCGGCCTGCACGGCGAGCAGGATGGAGCGCTTGGGGAAGCGGTCGGCCAGCGCGCCGCCGACGAGGCTGAAGAGGAACACGGGCAGAAGCCCGGCGAAGCCCACCAGCCCGAGCGCCATGCTCGACCCGGTGAGGCGGTACACGAGCCAGCCCTGGGCCGTGCTCTGCATCCACGTGCCCGAGAGCGAAGCCAGCTGGCCCCAGAAGAAAAGGCGGTAGTTGCGGTGCCGGAAGGACCGCAGAATGGGGTGTTTCGTCACGGCGACGAATCGTAGGAGCGGGGTGGCCGCTAGTCAAGCGAAGCGAAGCGCGCCCCCGTGCGTCATTGCGCCAAGGCGTTGCTCATGCGCACGATGCGCCCTTCAAGCGCGGGCGAGAGCGGCGGATGGGTGGCCACGTAGTCGGCGAAGGCGTCGCTCACGGGCTTGCCGAAGGCGTAGACCCGCTTGGCCGCGTCCTTGAGCATGGTGAAGCCGTCCCCGCCCTTGAGCAGGAAGCCCGTGGAGGCCATGGGGTAGGTTTTGTCTGGCTGGAGCGGTTCGTACCCGCCGTCGGGCGTGGCGACCTCCACGCGCAGGATGCGCTGCCCGGCGGGCTTGCGCGGGTCGAAGGAGTACTTGAGGCCCGAAACCTGGAGGAACCTCCCCGTGCCCGAGCCTCCCGGGTCCGCGACCATGCTCGCCCCGTGCTCCAGCACGGCCAGCAGGTCCTTCCCCGCGATCTCGAACGTGGCCACGTTGTCCGCGAAGGGATAGACCGTGAGCAGGTCCCCAAGTGTCACGTCGCCCGCCCTCAGCCCCGAGCGGACGGACCCGCCGTTGACGAAGGCCGCGCGCACGCCCTGGGCCTTGGCCGAGAAGCGGATGGCGTCGGCCAGGGTGTCGCCCAGGGCGCACTCGCCGAAGCGGCAGTCCGGCATGAGGGCCTCCGTGGCCTTGCCCAGGGGCTGGCCCAGGATGGGCTTCATCTCCTCCTGCCAGGCCTGGGCCCTGGCCTTGAGGGCCGGATCCTGCGGCCTGGAGGAGTCGAGCAGCAGGGGCGCGCCCGCCCAGGCCCTGGCAACGCCCTTGGCGTCGAAGTCCACGCTGAGCTGGCCCAGGTACTTGCCCCAGGCCTCGGCCTGCACCACCAGCACCGGCGCGCCCGAGGGCGAGGCCACCACCGTGGGGTAGGGCCCGGCGGCCTTGGGGTCGGTGCTCGAGAGCAGGGTGTGGCTGTGCCCGCCCACGATCACGTCGATGCCGTCCACCGTGGCCGCCAGCTGCCTGTCGCGGTCGTAGCCCACGTGGGTGACGGCGATCACGATGTCCGCGCCCAGGGCGTGCAGGGCCTTCACGGCCGCGGCCAGGGGCTCCTCGGCCTTGCCGAAGGCCACGTTCGGGCCGGGATTGGCGAGGCTGGCCGTGTCCTCGTTGGCGACGCCCACCAGGCCGACCTTGCGCTGGCCCACGGCGAGCACGGTCCAGGGCTTGAGGCGCGCCTTGAGGGCCGGGTCGTTCCCTGCGTCCACGTTGGCCGCCAGCATGGGCGCGGCGAGGCCGTTCAAAAACGTCTCCTCCAGCACCTTGGGGCCGTCGTCGAACTCGTGGTTGCCCAGTGTCGCGGCGTTGTAGCGCAGGGCGTTCATGCACTCGCGGCTGGGGATTCCCTTGAGCAGTGTGTAGAAGAGCGTGCCCTGGAACTGGTCCCCGGCGTCCAGGAGCAGCGTGTTGCCGCCCTGCTTGCGCGCGGCCTCCACTGCCGAGGCGATGCGCGGGTAGCCGCCGAAGCACTGGCCCTTGGCCGACTCCTCGGCCGTGCAGGTCTGGCCCAGGGCGTTGAACTCGGCGATGCGCGCGTGGATGTCGTTGGTGTGCAGGATGGTCAGCCGGTAGGGCTTCTGCTCGGCCGCCAGGGGCTGCCCGGCCAGGACGAGCACGGCGGCCAGGGCCGCAAGAATCCGGACGAACGCCATGTTCGCCTCCGTTCGAGGGTGTTGGAAGCCCGCCCGGGTACGCCCGGGGAGGGGCGGGCCTGCCGCGCGCTAGGCGCGCCTGGTGAACGATCCCCCGGCGGCCTCGACTTCCTTGAGCGCGTGCGCGGCCATGTCGTCCAGCCTTCCGGCCAGGTGCTCCGAGATCTCCACGGCCATGGACTGGTAGTCGTAGGGTTCGATGCCGATGACCACGGCGTCCGGGCGGTTGCCCAGGAGGTCGCAGTAGATGAGCGAATCCACCAGGTCGGTCTGGTGCATGGAGTCCTTGAAGGCCAGGGACTTGCGCAGGTCGTCGCCGGTGCAGCGGTAGATGGTGCCGGGCTCCTGGCCGCCCAGGACCGCGTCCAGGATGATGGCCGTGTCGCACTCGAGCAGGGCGTCCATGAGCCGCATGCCGAGCGTGCCGCCGTCCATGAGCGTCACGTTGGGCGAGAACGCGTATTCGCTCTCCAGCTTCTCCACGCACCTTACCCCCACGCCCTCGTCGGTGTAGAGGATGTTGCCCACCCCGAGAACCAGAACCCTGCGCTCCTCGCCCATGCTGCCCCCTGGCTGAAAGATGGGCGCATAATGCCCGGCAAACGCCCGTCCCGCAAGCCCGTACACGCGGCCCGGGGCGTGTTGACTTGGGGGCCGGAACATGCCCATATAGCATCTGCCGAACAAAGTTCGGCGCTTGCGTCAGGCGATATCGGCATCCGACAGCAAAGGAGCGCGCACATGGGCGAGGACGGCAAGCCCCTCTCGTACTGGGAGGAGGACGGGCGCAGGGTGCTCTTCATCACCTACAAGGGCGACTGCCGCTACGTGCGGGTGAAGAAGGGCGACAGGTTCGAGGACAGGCTCTTCCTCACGCGCACCATCTCGGACGCGCTCTATTGCGTGCTCCCGGGCGACATCCTGCAGTTCCTGCCCGGCAAGTACTGGCCGCCCATCCTCTACGACGAGGACTCCGGGACGCCCCCGGCGTGCCGCCCGGTGAAGTTCTACGAGCTTCACGGCAAGCCCGACGTGCCCATCACCATCAGGGGCCTGGGCGCGGCCACGGTGCTGGACGGCGGCCTGGGCGGGGTGCCGCACGACTCCATGCTCCCGGAAATGAAGCACTTCGCGTTTTTCAAGCTCAAGGACTGCTCCTGGATCGAGTTCGAGAACTTCCACGTGGAAAGCTGCTGGCCGAGCTTCCTCTACATCGAGGATTCGTCCTACGTGACCCTGCGCGGCGTCACGGCCAAGGACAGCCGCTACCTGGCCTACGCGCGCGGCCGGGGCAGCCACCACATCCTCATGGAGGACAACCACTGGCGCCAGGACCCCACGGGCTCGGTCTGGCGCGACATCCTGTGGCTGGACTCCAAGCGCAAGCGCTACTTCTACTACAACGGCGGGCTCTTCGGCAGCCTGTCCATCCCGGGCAGCGTGGTGGTGCGCGGCAACACGGTCTGCGACGCGTTCAACGGCCTGCGCATGAAGGCGGACAAGAAGCCCGCCTATCCGCAGAACCACAACGTGGAGATCTACGGCAACCACATGCTGCGCATCCGCGACAACCCCGTGGAGCCCGAGCGCGCGGCCACCAACTGGTGGGTGCACCACAACCGCATCCACAACGCCCACGCCTGGTTCTCCCTGGACGAGGTGGGCGGCGGGTTCTGGTACTACTTCGCCAACACCGGCTGGATCACGGACAAGCCCGGCACCCCGCTGGACCCCAACCGGGGCGGGAAGGTCTACAAGTACGACAAGGACGGGGACATGCCGGGCAAGCCCGTGTTCTTCTTCAACAACAGCTGGTGGTTGTGCAACTCCATGATCAAGGAGGGGGCGACCACCTACCTTAAGCACCGCAACAACGCCGTGCTCTTCCGCGAGGCCCTGGCCGACCCTGTGCCCCAGGACGGGCGCGCAGCCTGCGCCCTGCCCGAGGCCGTGCGCCACCCCTTCCCGGACGGCTGCCACGGGGCGGACCGCTTCGTGGGCGACGGGTTCATGCCGGACGGCTGGAAGCCGGAGGTGAGCTTCGATTGCGACCTGTGCAACCTGCCTTGGCCGAAAAAGATCAGGGACAACCGCCAGGAGGCCCACGGGCGTGTGGAGCCGGAGGCGGAGTTCGTGGACGCCGACCAGGGCGACCTGCGCCTGGCGGGCGGGCCTCCCACGGGCTGCGAGGTGGTGCTCGAGCCCGGGAAAGACTGGCCCGGGACCGAGCGCTGGTCCTCGGGGCCCGGGACACCCATCGGGGCCTTCGATCCGGACGGCGGCTTGGTGGAGGGGCCGTACTTCCAGTTCCTGGCCACCGAAGGCGAGAAGGATTACGTGGAGATGCCCCGGCTGGTGCGCTTCTCGCTGGACAACGGGGTGCTGAGAATGACGTTCTCCACGCCCCTGCGGGAGGGCGGGCCGGTCAGGCTGCGCGTTCGCGCCGGAAGGGGCGCAGGCAAGGTCAAGGCCTGGGTGGCGGCCGATGTGGAAGGCAGCGCGCTCACGCTCGAGCTGCCCAAGGAGTTCGAGGGTAAGGAAATCAGGCAGGTGCTCATCCCGGACACGCTCGAGGGGGCCAACGGGCAGTACGCCACGCTGTGGTCCAGCGTGTTTGCGGGGCTCGGTTTCTACCGGGCCGGGCGCGACCCCGCGCCCGTGCCGCCGGAACCGGTCTGCTTCTGCGACTGCGGCAACGAGGACTAGGCTCGCCCCGCGAGCCGGGCCGCTTGCCCTGACGACAGTTCCACATCGTCCATGGCGTCTCCGGTGACGAGCGATATCTTGCCGTTGGGGCTCCGGTAGTAGGCTTTGCTGTTGTGACTGAAGTAGTCGCCCTTGTTGAAGCTGAGAATCTGCACGTACTGTCCCATTGTAATTGGTCCAAAGAGGGAGATGCACTTCTTAGGATGTCTCCAGAAGGGCGACAATGATTGCCGAGACGATGAAGAGGTTATGATCATTTAGAGATTACGAGGCCTGTGGAGTGTACTTTACGTGGTGTCTTGATTTCCAAGACCCTATGCACGCGTTCGCTTTTTCCGCGTCGCGACTGTCGCCAATGAGAATTCCACGGTCGCAGTATATCTGCCACTGGCCTCGAAGGTCTTCCAGATTTTCGGCCCAGTAAAGAGCTTTTTCCCAGTGTTTATTTGCCGCAGCAAAACGGCCGTGCTGCCATTCGCTAACGGCCTCCAGGTTGTGCAATTCAGGGAGAATAAACTTGAATTTTTTTCCTCTGGAAAGAAGATCCGAGCAGGTATGAGTATGTTTCAAGTGCTTTGTGATGTGGTCATTGCTTTTTTTAAGCCACGCAAGGCCTTTAATGTATTTCAAGCAAAAAGCGATCATGGTTTGTCCTTTTACGTCATTGTTCAAAATCAATTCTGCTGATTCGTTCATGCAATGCATAAGTTCGTCAGGTTGGTTTATTGCTATGAGGCAGTCAATCATGTGGGAAGAGTTCCAGAGTGCGACGTAATGGTTGCGTACTGCAGTCAGGTAGGCATTGGAGTTCCGAAAACAAACGAGGGCAGCACTCCAGTCGCCTGAGAGTTTAGAGTGGATCCCCTCTCCGGTGAGGCCGTAAGCCATGAGCTGCCGGTCGCCACTGTCGATGCCCTGCTGGTACATGTTCTGGCATGTTTCCCTGGCATTCTCCAAGTAGCCAAGATGATACAGTACGTTTGAGGCCCGACCCACAGACACTCCCCACTCTTGCAGGCGACCGCTCGCCCAGGCACGTTTTTGAGCAGTCTGGTAGCAGTCCAAGGCCTCGTTCCAGCGACAATCATACTCATGGAACACCCCTTGGCACATGGTCGCCAAGGCTATGACACCGTCTTCGCCCACTTCTTTCGCGAGATCATTGGCCCGTTTCAGGAAAAATGTGGCGAGTCGGTGATTTCTGAGAATCGTGAACACCAAGCCTAAGCTCGAAAAGCTGCGCACCAGGCTGGGTTTGTTGTTGTATTTTAGGAGTATTCTTGTTCCGCGCAGGGTTTCATAGAAATATTGCTTTGCGTCAAGATAAAAATAAATCCAACATAATGCTTCCTGGATGAGGTGGGTCTCAGTCAGCAACCTTGATCTGTTGATGTCGGAGTTGAAATCTTTAGCCCGGACAAAACAGAAATGCAGAAACAGTCTACATATCTCGATTCCGATTTGTATGTCGAGACGTCTTCCGCTGAGTGGCACACCAAGGCCGATATGCTTTTTCGCCGTTTCAAGATGATCCATCGCGGCAGCATACTCGCCGCATCGGAAAAGGGACTCACCGATTTTTCTGTAAAATCTGGCGAGTTCAATGGAGTCGAGCTTGCTTGAAAAAGAATCGAGATACAGCTTGAGTGCTGACTTGTATATCGCAGTTGATGAGGAATCATTGGCGAATCGCGCCGTGAAGTCGCCTAAACTTTCAAGATAGTATTGAGCTTTTTCCCAATTCTCCGCGCGCGTGAAATGGTAGGCCAAGACGCCAAGAGAAGGCTTGGTCGCCTGTCCCTCAGGCGACTCCAAAAAGAAGCCAATCCTATTGTGAATCTCTTTTCGAACGCTGAGAAGCTGATGCTCATAGAGAACGGAATGCACGATAGGACTTTTGAAATAATACTCCTTCGTGTTGATCGCAGGGTTCGCGAGAAGGATGTCCATGAACTCGAGTTCGTGGATTTCCTCTTCGAGGGTAAGGTCATCCTTGAGTATGGCCACAAGAACGAGATAAGGGAATGATCTTCCGATGATAGCCGCATGTCGCAGAACGCCCTTTTTATGTCCATCGAGACGATCCACCTGGGATGTAATCACTCGCTGGATGTCCGCTGTCAGGGACAAGGTGTCCAAAGCTCCTTCGACCAGACGCCATTCGCCGTTTACCAACAGGAGGTTTCCCGTTCCGGTCAAGTATTCAAGAAGATTGTCCAAGAGATACGGATTGCCTGAGCTGAACTCCTTCAATCTCAAGAGTGAGCCAGGCTCCAAAAGCATGTTTCCCAGGCGCTCCCGGCAGAAGATCTGGAGTTCTTGGTCGGAAAACGCCCCGAGGGTGACGTGCCAATGTTTCGCATCTGACTGTGCCCGATAGCGTTCCAGCATGGAATCTAGATAAGGATTCTTGTCATGCCTGCAGGTGCAAAGAACCAAGATCGGAAGGCGAGGGGTTATGGTGAGCACGTGAAGCAGAACCCGGCAGCTTCCCTCGTCGAGCCATTGGGCATTGTCCAAGATTATGAGCAAGGGCTTGCTTTGGATGGCTTGTTTGAAGAAATGCCGAACACCTTTCAGGAAGAGAGGGCCGCTGTCTGACTCTACAAGTCCGTTCAACCGCTTCCGATCGATTTGAGAGCTTAGGGCCAGGAATTCCTTGAGAAGAGACTCTTCTAGGGCCAACTGAGGCCCCATCAATTCGGAGAGCCGGTCGCCAGCATTTGCGACCCTCCCGCTCGTGGCATCCTGCGGCTCCACCATGGCGAGGATTTGTTCAATGATAGCCCTCAAGGGAGCGTATGGGGTGGTGCCGGAATCGGCTTGGGAGGCGGCGGTCACTGTGGTTATTCCCCTGGAACGGGCTCGGCCTTCCGCCCACTCTAGAAGCGTTGTTTTGCCCGACAACGCACCCCCTCGAATTTCCACGATCCCGCTATTGCCGCTTTGAAGCTCGTGCAGGGCGTTCTCCAGGATGTCTTTCTGGGCGACGCGTCCAATCATCTGGCGCGACGATGCCTGCTTTGGCTTGCGATCGAGCGCGTATTTCAGGGAATATGCGACGAACCCCTCGGGAACGCCCTTGAGTTGCAACCCTTCGACAACATCGAATGCGAAGTATGTGTTCGTTTCGCTATGGGTTTGTGGGCCAACGAGTATTTGACCCGGCTTGCTCGCCCCCTCGAGCCTGGATGCGATGTTAACCGTCTCTCCAAGGACGGTATAGCTCTTGGATCGCGAACCAACGAACCCGGCCACCACCAAGCCGGTGTTGATGCCAATGTGCACGTCCAAGGCAATGTCTTCATACAAGGGCTGCTCGCGCATGGATTTGCGAATAGCCAGGGCGGCAGTGAGCGCCCGCTTGGGATCATCCACGTTGGCGGTAGGCGCACCGAAAAGCGCCATCACCCCATCGCCGATTATCTTGTCGATTACTCCCCCCTCTTTTTCGATGATGGGGATGATCCTTTGGATGTAGGCGTTGAGTAGATTGCTGAGCGCTTCCGGGTCCATCTTCAGGGATAGGCTGGTGAATCCGGCCAGGTCCACGAACATCACCGTGATGATTCGCCGTTCGGACAACTCGGCGACGTTTTGTTGAGCTTCTGGCATCTTGAGTGGAGCGTTGTCGCCGATCATCACATGAAGAATTTGAGATAGAGTCCCAGGCTGGGGCCACTCACATCTACCTGGACGTGTTTTGGCTGGACCTGCTGCGAGGGCAGCCCCTGTACGGATGTGATGGACGCCACGGGCGCGCTGCCAGAAAATGTGCACCAAGAATAGCGGGCGATCATGTTCAGAGCTAGGTTTCTGGTCAGTAAAATGTCGGCCCCTAGTTGCACTCCTGCCGAAGGCTTGACGTCGGAAAAAGAGGAGCGGGAGTGGTTGTTGAACAATAATCCAGGACTATAGGCGGATACGTCTGTATCCGAGGAAAAAGTATTCACGCCGCAGCTTACAGCGAATGTGGCCACGAAGCGACGAAAGGTCAGAAAATCTATCAGAAGTAATAACTCATGGCCTTGGTAGCGGTAGACCTGCTCGAAATGCATCCCCAGGGCCGAGTAGGGTGTTATCCCTCTGGACTGGCTGATGGGGCCCTGCGCGCTCGAGAACATGTACCCCGCCCACAGTCTGCCATCAAAAAAAGGTAGACGTCTTTGCAACCCGGCTGCGAAGTTGCCCGTGAGAGTGCCCACCCAGTTGGGCAGCGTTCCAACATTGGCGCCGGATAAAGCAAGTTGCCGCTGGATCACCTTGATATCATGGTTGGCGCTGGCCAAATTGGGCCAGGTTCGAGCGGCGCCGAAAATCAGGCACCAGTCGGCGTCCCGATTGATGGGGCTCTCCTGCGCTTCCGAAGGGCGTGCTGAAAGAAAGACAGAGAAGAGGCTCAGCCAGACCAAATACACAACAGTCGAAACTGAGCATGGATGCGACGCAGTCATTCCCATCCCCAACCTACACCGTTAGTAAAACGACATTAGTATTGGAAAATCCGACGACTGCCTACAATGCGTAGTACATAAACTGACAACGATTATTTTGTAAACAACGTTTTTGTGAACTCCCTTCAAACCGAGAAGGCTGGCGCGTAGCCGGATTCCTGCATGAAATGCCGGCACATCTTGGCGTACACTTCCGGGGGGGGGGCGGTTCCTCTGTTCCACCACGGCCCGGCCGATCCGCACATTCTGAATCTTCGAATGGGGCCCTCGTGTAAGGGCTTCATTCTGTAACAAGCCAAAAACAAAAGGGGCCGCTTTCGCGGCCCCTTTGATTTGGCGTTTCAGTTCAGTCTTACAGCACCTTGAAGCTGAGCACTTCGTTGGACTCGGGCTCGATCACGTGCACGCCGCAGGCGATGCAGGGGTCGAACGAGTGCACGGTGCGCAGGATTTCGACCGGGCGCTTGGGATCGGCGATGGGGGTGCCAACCAGGGCCTCTTCCACGGGGGAGAGCTTGCCGGCGGCGCAGCGGGGTCCGAGGCTCCAGGTGGAGGGCACGACCAACTGGAAGTTGTTGATCTTGCCGCCCTTGATGTCGATCCAGTGCGACAGGGCGCCGCGCGGGGCATCGACGAAGCCAACGCCCTGGGCGGAGTCGGGCATCTTCCAGTCCTGGTAGAGCTTGGTGTTGCCCTTCTTCACGTTCTCGGCCAGCTTCTTCACCCAGCCTTCGATCTCGGTGGCGATGACGGCGGTCTCGATGCCGCGGGCAGCGGTGCGGCCCAGGGTGGAGAACAGCGCCGTGGGCTGCACGCCGAGCTTCTTGCAGACCATGTCCACGGTCTTGACGGTGGCCTTGTGGCCCTTGGCGTACGCCACGAGCACCTTGGCCAGGGGGCCGGTCTCCATGGGCTCGCCCATGTAGCGGGGGGCCTTCATCCAGGAGTAGCGGTCCTTGTCGTCCAGGTTGGTGTACTGGGGATCGGTGACGCCCTCGTAGGGGTGCTTGGCGTCGGCGCCCTTGTACCAGGAGTGGGCCACGTGCTCCAGGATCTGCTTCTGGTCCACCGGCTTCACGCCCTTGAGGTCGCGCTTCATGATCACGCCCGCGGGGAAGTAGCGGTCGTCCATGCCGAACTCGCTCTTGGTGGGGAACTCGCCGAAGCAGAGGAAGTTGGAGGTGCCGCCGATGCCGGCCCAGTCTTTGTAGTAGGAGGCCACGGTCAAGAGGTCGGGGATGTAGACCTCGTCAACGAACTTCTTCACTTCCTTGAAGAGGTTCATGTACTCGGCGATGCGCTCGGGGCGCAGGGCGTCGTAGTTGGTGCAGCCGCCCACGACGGTGAACTGGGTGTGGGGGTTCTTGGCGCCGAAGATGGCCATGGCGCGGGCCGCCTTGACCTGGAGGCGCAGGGCCTCGAGGTAGTGGGCGGTGGCGATCAGGTTCACCTCGGGGGGCAGGTAGTAGGCCTGGTGCCCGCCCAGGAAGTAGGCGTTGGTGAAGATGCCCAGCTGGCCGGAATCGACCAGGGCCTTGACCTTGTCCTGCACGGCCTTGAGGTCGGCGGCGGAGGTCTTGCGGGGCGAGATGGAGTTGGCGATCTGGGCGGCCTTGTTGGGGTCGGCCTTCAGGGCGGCGGTGACGTCCACCCAGTCCAGGGCGTGCAGGTGGTAGAAGTGCACGATGTGGTCGTGCAGGTACTGGGAAGCCATGACCAGGTTGCGCATGATCGTGGCGTTCTCGGGGACCTTCACGCCCACGGCGTTGTCCACGGCGCGGGTGGAGGCCAGGGCGTGCACGTAGGTGCACACGCCGCAGGAGCGCTGGGTGAAGTGCTGGGCGTCGCGGGGGTCGCGGCCCTTGAGGATGATTTCCAGGCCCCTGAAGAGCTGCGAGGAGCTCCAGGCGTTCTTGATCTTTCCGCCCTCGACCTCGACCACGATGCGCAGGTGACCCTCGATGCGGGTGACGGGGTCGACCACTACCGGGCCGGTGAAGGTGCTCTGGGGCGTTTTCATGATCTGAGGCTTGCTGTCAGCCATGTCGTTCCTCCGTGAGGTGTGCTGCGGTTCGAGCTAGATGCGGTCCAGACTAACGGCCGACGTAGAAGGGGGCCATGGAATCCCAGAAGTTCGGCTCGGAGCAGCCGATGCAGGGATGTCCGGCCTTGACGGGCCAGTTGGTCGAGTTGAAGAGCACCTTCGGGCAGTTGTTGAAGGTCTCGGGACCGCGGCAGCCAAGCTCGTACAGGCAGTAGCCCTTCTTGGCTTCCTCGGAATCGAAGCTCTTGGCGAACTTGCCTTCGTCGAAGAATTTCACGCGCTCGCACTGGTCGTGCACGGACTTGCCGAAGAAGGCCTTGGGGCGGTTCAGCGAGTCGAGCTCGATCTTTTCGCCCTTGAGGAACATGACCACCGCGCCCACGAAGTTGACGGGGTTGGGCGGGCAGCCGGCGATGTTGATGACGTCCTTGCGGTCCAGGGCCTTGGCGATGGAGACCGCCTCGGTGGGGTTGGGCTTGGCGGCCTGGACGCCGCCGAAGGTGGCGCAGGTGCCCATGGCGATGATCGCCTTGGCCTTGGGAGCGCACTCCTTCACGATGTCCAGCATGGTCTTGCCCGCGACCTTCCCGTAGATGCCGCCGTCCTTCATGGGGATGGCGCCCTCGCAGACGAGCACGTAGCCGTCGGGCGAGGAGATGGCCTTGTGCAGAGCGTCCTCCGCGGCGTCGCCGGCGGCGGCCATGATGGTCTCATGGTAGTCGAGGCTGATGGTGTCGAGGATGAGCTCGTCGATGAAGGGCTGATAGGTGCGCAGCACCGCTTCGGAGCAGCCGGTGCACTCCGCGCCGTGCAGGTAGACGACGCTGGGGCGCTTCTTGGCGGTCAGAGCGGCCGCGACTTCGGCCGCCGCGCCGGGGCCCATGCCAAGAGCGGTGGCGACCGCCGCGCAGAATTTCATGAAGTCGCGGCGGGAGACGCCCTTTTGTTCCAAGCGTTTTTCGGCGTCGTCCTTGGCAAGACCAATGGATACGCGCATACGGACCTCCCAAATCGTTACAGGTTGGCTGGCCGGTTTGTTGCGGACCACAAAGCCGGGCGGCTTCCCCCACAGATGCCGTCCGACGAAGATCCTACGCTCAGGGACCTGACACTTCCAGGTTGGGCAATACCTTAACAGAGCTGGAAGATGTTTTCCAGTGGAAATTGTGACTTGGAGCACAAGAGGCTCCCCGGCTGATGCGGTAAGGCCGCAAAAGGACTCCGGGGGGAATGCTGCACCGCCGGAAGGTGATGTTGCGAACGAATAGTGCTATTATTTTGATATTTGTGTTACATGTTCGTGAAAAAAATCCCGGAAAGGGAGGGGCTACAACAGGCGCACTTCCAGCATGGTCAGGTCGTCGTCCAGGACGTCGCGGCCGCGCAGGGCCCTGGCGTGCGACAGCACCTCCTCCAGGCTCGGGCCGCCCTCGGCCGAACGGGCCGAGACGTGCTCCCGGAACTCCTCGAAGGACCACATGCCCCCGTCGCCCCGGCGGATCTCGTAGGCCCCGTCCGAGACCACCAGCAGCCTGGCCGGGCCGGGCACCTCCACGCTGGCCTCCTTGTAGCTGGCCTGGGGCATGGCCCCGATGAAGATGCTCTGGCAGCGCAGCTCCTCCACGTCGCCCGGGCCGCGCACCAGAAGCGGCGGGGGGTGTCCGGCCGAGGAGAAGCGCAGCGTGCGCGAGCGCAGGTCGAACACGCCGTAGAAGATGGTGAAGTACAGGTCGTTCTGGGTCGCCATCTGGAACACCGCGTTGAGCCCGGCCATGACCTGCCCGGGCGAGGAGAAGTCCACCCCCGGCAGGGTCTGGGACCTGAGCACGTTGAGCGCGGACACGGAGAGCAGCGCGGGGCCCACGCCGTGGTCGCACACGTCCAGCAGGTAGAAGGCGAAGCGCTGCTCGTCGATCCAGTGGTAGCCCAGAGCGTCGCCCCCGAGTTGGGCCGAGGGCTCGAAGATCCAGCGGGCGCGCACGGGGCCTTCCTCGATGGGCGGGGGCAGGAGGTTGCGCACGTAGCGGGCGGCCTGGTCCAGCTGGCGGGCCAGCTCGCGGTAGGCGCGGTCGCGCTCGAGTAGCCGGGTGTAGCCCTGGGAGTGGTAGCGCAGCCTGGCCACCAGTTCCAGGCGGTCGGGCAGCTTCACCAGGTAGTCGTTGGCCCCGGCCGCGAAGGCCCTGGCCTTGGTCTCGGGCTCCTCCTTGGTGGAGAGCACGATGAGCGGCAGGTCCTTGAGCCTGGGGTGGGCGCGGAAGTAGCGCACCAGGGTCAGCCCGTCGATCTCGGGCATGACCAGGTCCAGGAGAACCACCGTGGGCGGAGACTCCAGGGCCGCCGAGAGGGCCTGGGCCGGGTCCTGCACGGAGCGGAAGAGAATGTCCTCCTCCGGAGCAAGCATGCGCCTGACGGCCTCGGCCACCATGGCCTGGTCGTCCACGAGCAGCACGCTCACGCCGGGTGCGGCGGGGTTTGGGGCCTGGGTCATGGCTTTGGCAGGTGCTTGGCGGCCTGGGCCGCGATGGCATCCAGGGGCAGCACGAGGCTTGCCGCGCCCAGGTCCCGGGCGGCCTTGGGCATGCCGTAGACCACGCTGGTTTCCTGGTCCTGGGCGATGGTGAACCACCCGGCGTTTTTCAGCGCCAGAAGCCCCCTGGCTCCGTCGCTGCCCATGCCCGTGAGCAGCACGGCAACGCCAGGGGCCACGGGCGACTCGGCCAGGCTCTCGAAGAGCACGTCCACCGAGGGCTTGTAGGGCGTGCCCCGGGGGTCGGGCGAGTAGCTCAGGGTGCGAACGGGCGTGACCACCAGGTGCTCGTTGCCCTTGGGCAGGTAGACGCGCCCCGGCTTCAGGCGGTCGCCGGGTTCGGCCAGGGCCACCTTGAGCGTGGTCTGGCGCGCGAGCCACTGGGCGAAGTTGTTGGTGAAGGAGCCGTCCAGGTGCTGGACCACCAGCACGGCGGCGTGAAGGCCGGGGGGCAGGCCCGCGAGCACCTTGGCCACGGCGGACGGGCCGCCTGTGGAGGCCCCGATGGCCAGCACCGGGGTGCGCGTGCAGCAGGAATATTCCATCATGGTTCGCCTATGAGGTCGCGCACTGCGTCCAGGAGGGCTTCGTCACGGAAGCCGGATTTCGCGAGGTAGTAATCGGCCCCTGCCTCGAGCCCGGCCATGCGGTCCTCCTGCCGGTCCTTGTAGGAGACTATGAGCACGGGCGTGCGGGCAAGCGCCGGATCGGCCTTCACGCGCCTGGTCAGCTCGATGCCGGTCATGCGCGGCATGTCAACGTCGGTGACGATCAGGTCGAAGCCGCCCATGCGCGCGAGCGCCAGGCCCTCCATGCCGTCCACGGCGGTGCGCACGTCGTAGCCGCGCCCGGAGAGGAGCTGACGCTCCACCTCGCGCACGGTGAGCGAGTCGTCCACCACCAGCACCCGCCTGGGCGAGCGCTCCGGTTCCGGGCCGGTGCCAGTGCGCACCCTGTCCGGGCGTCCGGCCTCGAGCATGCCCTCGATGGAGCGCGAGAGGTCCGCGTCGTCCAGGATGAGCACGGGCGCGCCGTCGTCCAGGATGGAGGCGGCCGAGACGTTGGGCACCTTGCCCAGGCGCGCGTCCAGCGGATGGACCACCAGGTCGCGCTCGCCCAGGAAGGCGTCCACGGCCAGGCCGAAGCGGCCCTGGGCCCCCTCGAGCACCACCACGCAAAGGGTTTCCCCTGCCGGAGCGGCCGCGCCGGGCCGTCCGAGCAGCTGAGCGGCCGGGACCAGGCCCACGTTGGCCCCATCCAGGGCGAGAAACTGCCTGCCCTCGATCTCGAGCACGTCGCCGGGCTCGGCCGAGGCCACGCGCCCGATGCGCGAGAGCGCCAGGGCGTAGGGCTCGCCCGCGACCTGGAAAACCATGGCCCGGACCACGGAGCGGCTCACGGGCAGTTTGAGCGTGAACGCGGTCCCCTTGCCGGGCGAGGACTCCACGCGCACCGTGCCGCCCACCTCCTGGAGCATGGTCTTGACCACGTCCAGGCCCACGCCGCGCCCCGAGACCTGGGTCACGGAGGCGGCGGTGGTGAAGCCGGGCAGAAACAGGAATTCGAAAAGCTCCTCGTCGCTCAGGCGCGCGGCCATGTCCCCGGCCGCGAGGCCCCTGGCGGCCACCTGGGCGCGCAGGGCCTCGGGGTCCAGGCCGCGCCCGTCGTCGGCGAAACGCACCTCCAGGTGCCCGGCCACGTGCCTGGCCGAAAGCGTGATGCGCCCCTTTTCCGGCTTGCCCGCCAGGGCGCGCTCGCCCGGCGCCTCCAGGCCGTGGTCCAGGGCGTTTCGGGCCAGGTGCATAAGCGGGGCCTCCAGGCGGTCCAGGATGTCGCGGTCCACGGCCGTGCGCGAGCCCTCCAGGCTCAGGCGGGCCTTCTTGCCGAGCTCCCGGGAGAGGTCGCGCACGAGCCTGGGCAGGGGGCGCGCGCCTTCGCCGAAGGGGCGCATCCTGCCGCCCAGCACCTGGGCGTAGAGCCGGTCCGAGAGGAGCTCCATGCGCTGGGTCAGCCCGTCCAGGACCTGGATGGTCCGGCCGTGCTCCTCTGCCGCCGACTTGAGCAGGGCCATGGCGCTCTCGAGCCTCTCCCGGGGCTCCTGGCCCGCGAGGCACGCCCGCATTCCCGAGAGCAGGTCGGAGAGGTCCAGAAGCGCGCGCCTGCCGTCGCGCACGCGCCCGAACACGCGCCCCAGCGCCCCGGCCTCCACCACGCACTGCCCGGCCAGGCCCATGAGCCTGTCCAGGAGCCCGGCGGCCAGGCGCACCTCGCCCTCGGCGCGTTCCCGCGAGCCGCCGGGAGAGCCGTCTTCTTGGGCCGCGTCCGCTGGCGAGGCCGGGGCTGCCACGTCCGGGGAGGTGTCAGGCGCGTCGCGGCGCGCCTGCGCCGGGAGGGCCCTCAGCCGGGCTTCCAGGCCCGCCGCCTGCTCCTGGGTCCGGGCGGAGAGGGCGGGCAGGTCGGCGGGGGCGGCGCGGGCCAGCAGGCCCAGGTGGTCGTTGGCGGCCAGCAGGGCGTCCACGTGCTGGGCCGAGAGAGTGAGCGCGCCCTTCTGGGCCGCCTCGAAGACGTCCTCCATGGAGTGGGCCAGGCCCACGACCTGGGCGAGGCCCACGATGCGCGCCGCGCCCTTGATGGAGTGGGCCGCGCGCATGAGCGTCTCCAGGCGCGATGGGTCCGGGCCGTCCTCCAGGCCCACCAGGCCATCCTCGATGATCTGGCGGTTGGAGGCGAGCTCCATGGAGAAGAGCTCCAGCAGGGAGAGTTCAGCCAGTTCCCGGCTCATGGGCGCAGGCTCGCAAGGAGCGCGAGCCCCAGTTTTTCCTCGTCCGCCACCCCGGCCAGGCGGCCCTCCATCATGGTCATGGCCGAGACCACCTGCCCGGCGGAGCGCGCCAGGGTGTCCGGCGGGGACGAGAGCTCGGCCGGGTCGAAGCCGCAGGTGCCGAAGGCCTCGTCCACCTTGAGCACGAAGCGGCCGTGGGCCGTGACCACGGCTATGAACCTGGGGCTCGCCGGGCCTTGGCCGGGCTGGGCCCCGACCAGTTCGGCCAGGCTCACGCAGGGGGCCAGCTCGCCGTCCACGTTGCAAAGCCCCAGGAAGGCCCTCCCCGAGAGGTAGGGCACGCTGTGCACCGGCCCGGCGGGCAGGGCCGCGTCCACCATGGAGGTGGGGATGCCGATCCATTCGACCCCGGCGCGCACCAAAAGCGCGGCCGTGCGCGGCGCGTGGCGCGCGGGTTTGGGCGCGGCGGCCTGGGCCGTCCATTCCAAGAGGGTTGCCTCGTCCACGGGGCGGTCGAAGAGCGTCGTGGAATCACGAAGTTTCTGCGTCACGAGCGGGCCTCCTCGGCGCGGCGGACGCGCCCGGCCAGCAGGAGGGCCTCGTCCCGGCGGCCCTCGGCCCGGGCCATGAGCTCCAGGTGCGTAAGCGACTCCACGTGCCCCGGGTCCAGGTAGACCGCCCGCCTGAACGCGTCGCGCGCGGGCTCCGCGTTGCCACTGGCCAGGAGGGCCGCGCCCTTGAGGTGATAGAGCGCCGCGCTGGCGCAGCCGGATTCGATCGCGGCGTCGATCACGTTCAGGGCCTCGTCGATGCGCCCGGCGTCGGCCAGAGACCTGGCCTTGGCCACGGCGTCATCCTGGCGGGCCGGAAGCGCGTCAACTGCGCCAGGCGCTGGCGGCTGGGCGCAGTTCGCGGCCGGGGCGGGCTCCACTACGGGCGGGCGCTCGGGCTGGGCCGCCGGGGGCTCCGGGGCGGCCACGGCGCGCGGATACGGGGGCAGGCCCAGGGCCGTGAACGCGGCGGCCTCGGCCGGGCTGGTGAAGAGCGCGCCCTCCGGGGCCAGGAGCCTGCCCAGGTTGTCGGCCAGGCGCTCCCTGGCCCAGGCGTTCAGGTAGATGAGCAGGTGGCGGCAGAACACGGCCTGGTAGGGGGCCTCGCCGGCCAGGAAGTCCCCCGCCAGGGCGTCGGCCTCGAAGAAGCGGATGCGCGAGAGCACGGCCGGGTCCAGGGCGACCCCGCCTGCGTCCTCGAAAAAGGGCGGGCCGGGCGTTTCCTGGCCGCCGCGCAGGCAGGAGGGGCCGAAGCGCCCCAGCCGGGCCAGGGCCAGGGCCTCCGGGTTCGCGTCCACCGCGTCCACGGTGAAGTCGCCCAGGCCAAGCCCGGCGCGGACGAGGGTGGCCGCCACGGACGCGGGCTCCTCGCCGGTGGCGCAGGGCACGCAGAGCACGCGCACGGGGGGGCTCAGCCCCACGGCCAGGCGGGCGAGGCCCGCGAAGGCCTCGGGGTCGCGCAGAAGCCACGTCTCCTGCACCACGGCCCGCCCCGCCAGCAGGCGGCGCTCGTGTGCGTCGCGGGCCAGCAGGGCCAGGTAGGCGGCCTCGTCCAGGCCCAGGCGGGCCCGGCCCAGGGCCAGGGCCTTGCGCAGGTTCTCCTCGCCCACGGCCGGCACGTCCAGGCCAGCCAGCGACGCGGCCAGAAAGAGCGCGTTCACGCGGCCTCCGCGGCGGCCTTGAGGCTCGCGGCAAGTTCGGGTGGGATCACCTTGGAGAGCTCCAGCACCTCGATCATCCCGCCGTCCGGCAGGGTGGCCACGCCGCTGACCCAGGGCGCGGCCGGGGCCCCGGGGGCCTTGAGCCCGGCCGGGTCCAGGTCGATGGTCTTGAGCGCGCGCTCGGCCATGAACCCGGCCGTGAGCCCGGGGTCGGCCGTGGCCACCAGGATGCGCGTGGAGGCGTGGGGCCTGGAGCGCCGCCCGGCCAGAAGCGCCGTGAGGTCGGCCACGGGCAGGCTCGCGCCCCGGTAGTTCATGACGCCCGCCACGTAGTCCGGCGCGCCGGGCAGGGGAGAGACGCGCACCAGGGGCACGATCTCCTCCACGCCGCGCGCGGCCAGGGCGAAGCGGGTCCCGGCGGCCCTGAAGGTCACGAAGAGCATCTAGCCCCCCTGGCGGCTGGTCTCGAAGCGCACGAGCAGGTCCTTGAGCCCGGCCGCCGTGGCGGTCAGGTCCTCGGCGGCCTGCCGGAACTCGGCCAGAGAGTCGCGGGTCTGCCCGGCGTTGTCGGCCAGTTGGGTGATGACCACGCTGATCTGGTCCGCGCCCTCGGCCTGCAGGCGCATGCCGTCGGTGGCGCTGTGCACGCGCGGGGTGAGCTCCTCGCCGGACTCGATGATCCGGCCGAGCTTGGCGTTGACCCCGCGCGAGGTATCGGCTGCCTGGAGGGTCAGGGCGGTGAAGCCGTCCATGGCCGCGCCGCCCGCCTGCACCGAGGCCTGCATGTCGCGCACGGTGCGCTCGATGTCCAGGGCGGCGGAGGCGGTCTGGTCGGCTAGGCGGCGGATCTCCCTGGCCACCACGGCGAAGCCCGGCCCGAACTCCCCGGCCTTCTCGGCCTCGATGGCCGCGTTGAGCGAAAGAAGGTTGGTCTGGGCCGCCACCTTGCCGATGGTGGTGAGCAGCTGGCCGATGCCCGTGGCCTTCTCGCGGATGAGCGAGAGCTTGCCCGCCATCTCGCGGCTCGCGCCCGAGAGGTCCTCCATGGCCTGGCCCATGAGCGCCAGACTCTCGCGGCCCTCGCTGGCCAGTTCCGAGGAGCGGTTGGCCACGGAGAGGGCCTCGGTCATGGTGTCGGCCAGCTCCCGGGCCGTGGCGGAGATCTCTTTGCTGGTGGCCCCCACCTCCACGGTGGAAGCGGCCTGCTGCGTGGCCGCCGCCTCCAGCTGGCGGGCCGTGGCCGCGATGCGCCCGGCCGAGGCCTGGAGGCCCGCTCCCGTCTCGTTCACCGCTCCCAGGAGTTCCTCCAGGCCGTGGATCATCACGGCCACGGCCGAGAAGAGCTGGTTGGTCTCGGAGCGCGAGCGGCTTCCGGCCAGCACGCGCTCGCGCGTGCAGCTGCCCGAGGGGCAGGCATGTTCGAGCATCCTGGCCGCCTGGGCCAGTCGGCCCTCGGCGATGGAGGTGGCGATGCGGGCCACGCGGGCCAGGGGCCGCGTGATGGAGATGACCACGGTCCAGGCCAGCAGGGCGGTGATGACGATGGCGGCCAGGCTCACGCCCAGGGCCACGCCCATGCGCAGCTTGAGCCCGTGCAGGCGCGAGTCGAGAAGCTCTCTGAAGACCGCGTCGCAGCGGTCCCAGAGCTCCGCCCCGGCGGCCCTGGCCTGGATGGTGGCCTGCGCGTACTGCTCCAGGCTTACCTTGCCCTCCTTCTTCGCGATGGACCGGCTGAGTTCCAGGAAGGCGCGGCAGGCGTCGGCGTAGGCCTGCACGGCCGGAGGCAGCGCGGCCAGACGGTCGCCGCCCATGGCGCGCTGGGCCTTGGCGATCTTGTCCAGAATGCGCTCCACCACGGTCTGCTCCCAGGTGGCGGCCGTGAGTTCCATGCGCGCGATCTCGGCCTCGGACCCGGGCATGCCGGCCAGGGCGACGCAGCCGGTGGCCGCGAGCATGCCCAGGCGCTCCTGGGCGCGGGGGATGTCGAAGATGAGCAGGTACATCAGGTAGTAGGTGGAGAGCTCCGGGTCCAGCACCAACTGGGCCGAGTCGGCCACGTAGCCGCTCAGTTCGAAGATCAGCTTGTTGAGCGCGGCGTGCTGCTCGATGGCCTGGCGCGGCGTGGCCGGGGCCTGGCGCAGGAGCGTCTCGACCTTGGCCTGGAAGGCCTGGGGGGCCAGGGAGGACAGGCCCAGGGGGCCGAGCTTCTCCGGGTTCAGGCCCAGCAGGCGCTCGTCCTTGGCCATCCTGTCCGTCATGGCGCGCAGGATATCCCTGGCGGAGGCCCTGAGCTCGTCGCGCCGGGAGGCGGTGTCCTGGCCCGCGAAGCCGGTCAGGGTGAGCAGGAGGTGGTCGGCCGTGAGCTCGGTCAGGTCCTCCATCGGGTCCATCACCTCGATGCCCGCGCGTTCGACCTTGGCCAGCCGGATGTCCTTGGCCATCTGCCCCAGAAGCAGGAAGAGCAGCAGGGCCAGGGGGATCAGAAAACACAGTCCGCAAAGGCCGAGCTTGGAGCTCAGCTTGAGGTCGCGCCACCAGGAGATCATGAGGCCTGATCCTTTTCTTGTCGTGTTTGCCCGGCGGGAGCCTCGCCCGCCAGGGAGCGGGCCAGGCCCGCGAACTCGGAGAGCGAGGCGGAGGCGAAACGGGCCAGCTCGCGCACCTGCTCGAGCTCCGGGGAAACCTTGCGCGACCCGTCCACGGCCGCGCCCAGGGCCTGCCCGAGCACTTCGAGCACCCGGGAGGCTTCGGCGCAAGTCTGCCGGGCCTCGGCCAGGCGGGCTTCGCCCACGGAGGCCTCCCTGGCGAAGCTGTCCATCTCCATGACCTCGGAAGCCACGGCCTGGCGCATGCGCGCCACCAGCCGCTCGATGTCCTCCGCGCTGGTGGCGGCGGTGTCGGCCAGCCTGCGCACCTCGCGGGCCACCACGGCGAAGCCTCGGCCGTGCTCGCCCGCCTTCTGGGCCTCGATGGAGGCGTTCAGCGAAAGGAGGTTGGTCTGCTCCGCTATCTGGGACATGCCCGCCACCAGGGCCTGGGCCTGCTCGGCGGTGTCGGAGATGACGGTGAGCTTGGCCGATGCGCTGGACGCCTGGCCCAGGATGCGCTCCATGGCCGCGCCCAGCCCGGAGAGGGATTCCGCGCAGGACGCCAGGGCCTGGCCCATGCGCCCGGCAGGGGCCTGGGCCTCCTCGGCGGCCTTGGCCGCTGCCTCGGACCGCGCCCTCGCCGCCTGGGCGCGCGCGGCCATCTCCTGCACGAGTTCCCCGGGTTGCGAGGCAGCGTCGGCCAAGAGCTGGGCCTTGCGCCCGAGCTCCCGCGACGGGTCCGGCGCGTATGCGGCCTCGACCTCGGCCTTGTCCCCCAAGGGAAGCGGCGCTGCCCCGGGCTCTGCCTCGTCCGCGTCGGGCCGGTCCGGCCCGGGCGCGCAGGACAAGACCCCGGCGGCCGCGCCCAGGAGGGCGCACAGGGCCGCGCCGCCCAGGGTGGAGGCCACGGGGGCGGGCGCGCCCAGGACGGCGTCGAAGAGCACCCAGACCGCCGAGGTCATGAGCGCCGCCAGGGTGCATGCCAGGGCCACTCGGGCTGCGGGGGTGGCGAACATGCTCCCTGATACCCCATCATCCGGGCGGGGCGCAACACGGCGATGGTTGTAGGCAGGCCTGAAAAGGAGTATCGGGAAGAAAGATGTCCAACGGCTCCCTCCCCACCTTCCACGCCCCGGCCGAGCGCGCGGGCCTGCAGCGGGTGGCCGCGCAGCACGGCTCGCTCAGGGGGCACTTCATCGCCCAGACCCTGGACGCCCTGCCCGTGTTGACGCTGGTGCTCAACGACAGGCGCCAGATCGTGCTGGCCAACGCCCAGACGCTCAAGTCCGCCAGGGCCAGCATGGACGACGTGCTGGGCAAGCGGCCCGGGGAAGCCTTCGGGTGCATCCACTCCACGGCCGGGCCCGGCGGCTGCGGCACGTCGGAGTTCTGCACGCGCTGCGGCGCGGTGCGCGCCATCCTCATGGGCCTGGAAGGAAACAGGAACGTCCAGGAATGCGACATGCTGCGCATGGGCGAGCACGGGGTGGAGGCCCTGGACCTCCAGGTCAGCTCCTCGCCGGTGGTGGTCGAGGGCGAATCCTACGTGCTCTTCTGCATCCAGGACCAGAGCGACCTGAAGCGCCGCCGCACCCTGGAGCGCCTGTTCTTCCACGACATGCTGAACACCGTGGGCGGCCTGCGCGGGCTCATGGACATCCTGCGTTCGGAGCTGCCGGAGCGCCACCGCGCCGACGCGGACTTCATCCTGTACGCGCTCTCCCATCTGGTTGACGAGCTTCTGAACCAGAAGGACCTGCTCGCGGCCGAGAACAACGAGCTCACCCCCGTGTTCGTCACCCTGCGCTCGGGCGAGGCGCTCTCCATGGCGGCCAGGCTGGGCGAGAGCCTGCCCCAGGCCAGGGACAGGCTCGTGCGCGTCGTCGAGGGCAGCGCGGAGATCGAGTTCGTCAGCGACATGAACCTGGTCCGGCGGGTGCTCGGCAACATGGTCAAGAACGCCCTGGAGGCCTCCCGGGCGGGCGAGGAGGTCGCGCTCTCCTGCGAGGGCGTTCCGGGCGGCCTGCGCTTCTGCGTCTCCAACCCGGCCGTGATGAGCGAGGACGTGCGCCTCAAGGTGTTCAAGCGCAACTTCTCCACCAAGGGCCTGGGCCGGGGCCTGGGCACCTACGGCATGAAGCTTTTGACCGAACGCTACCTGGGCGGCACCGTGGGCTTCACCACGGGCGAGCCCGGCGGCACCGTCTTCGTCCTGACCCTGCCCCTGGCCCCCGAAAGAGCCCGGACGCCGGGCGCGCGCTCCTGAGCAAGTGATCAAGTCCCTCACCCTCGTGGATTTCATGGCCCACGCCCGCACCACCCTGGAGCTGGCTCCGGGGCTCAACGTGCTCTGCGGCCCCAACAACTCCGGCAAGTCCGCCGTGGTGGAGGCCCTGCGCTGCCTCGTGACCAACCCGTCCCCGCGCCACGTGATCCGCCACGGGGCCAGCGAGGCCCGGGTGGAGGCGGAGCTCGAAAACGGCTGGCGCGTGTGCTGGGTCCGGCGCAAGGCCTACGCGATCTACGAGGTCCTCGCGCCCGGGGCCGAAGAGCCCGAGGTTTTCGCCAAGCTCGGCAAGAGCGGCGTGCCCGAGGAGGTGGCGAAGCTCCTGAAGCTGGCCCCGGTGAGCTTCGAGAAGGGCCAGGAGGTGGACGTACACCTGGGCGACCAGCGCCACCCCATCTTCCTCCTCGACCAGCCCGGGTCGCTGCTGGCGGATTTTCTGGCCTCCTCCACGGAGAGCGCCCACCTCATGGCCATGCAGGACCTGCTGCGCGACAAGGTCCGCCGCGCCAAGGCCGGGATCAAGGGCCTGGAGGACGCCGTGGCCCGGGCCGAAACCGGGCTCGACCGGCTGGAAGGCCTCCCGGCTCACTCCCTGGAGATCGAGGCCCTGCGCGAGCGCGGGGCTGAGATCGAGCGCGCGGCCAGGGCCGTCCCCAGGCTTTCGGGGCTCTGCGGCCGCCTGGAGTCCCAGGCCGCCTCGGCGCGCGCCCTGAAGCGGCGGGCCGAGGTCCTGGCGGAACTTTCGCCCGCGCCGCGCACAAGGCCCTGCGCCGCGCTCGCCAGGACGCTCTCCTCCATGGAGGCGCTCAAGGTCAGGGCGGACGCGGCCAGAGCCAGCGCCGTGGCGCTCGGCGGGCTGGAAACCCCGCCCGCGACCGGCCGCTCGTCAAGCCTGGCCCAGCGCATCGGCAGGCTTCTTCGCGCGGCCAGCCTCAAGGATGCGGCCTCGCGCAGGCTTTGCGCCCTCGAAGCCCTCGAAGCGCCGCCCGCGCCCAAGGACGCCTCGCGCCTGGCCGGGCTGCTTTCGCGCATGGAGGCGCTGGGCGCGCGCGTGGAAAACGGCCGGGCCTGGATGGAGAAGCGCGCAAAGGAACTCGAGGACATGGAGGCGCGCATCGCCGCCCGCCTCGAGGAGGTGGGCGAGTGCCCGCTTTGCGGCCAGAACCTGGACGCCGGGCGCTTCCTGGCCAGGAAGGGGGGCGGGCGTGGAGCTTCCTAGGATCGAGGCCGAGGGGCTCTTCATCGTGCCCGACGCCCACGTGGCGGCAACGCCCCCGGGCCAGCGCCTGGAGGGCTACCGCGAGCAGGTGCTGGCCAAGGTGGCGGCCTGCCTGGACAAGGCCGCCGAGCTCAGGCTGCACCCCTTCTTCCCCGGGGACCTCTTCCACTGGCCCAGGGAGAACCCCAACAGCCTGGTGGTGGAGCTCATCGAGCTCTTCAGGCCCCACAAGCCCACGGTGCTGGTGGGCAACCACGACAAGTGCCTGGCCCGCTTCACCCGGGACGTGTCGCTGGCCGTGCTGGACGCGGCCGGGGTGATCCGGCTGGCGGACGAGCCGGGCCCGTGCCTGCGCCTGGAGACGCCCCGGGGCCCCGTGCTGGTGGGCGGCTCGCCGGACGGCTCGCCCCTGCCCAGGCACGTGGAGCGCGGGGACGCGGTGGAGACGGTCTGGTTCTCGCACCACTCCATCAGCTTCCCGGACTTTCTGGACAGGATGATCGCCCCCAGGGAGATACCCGGGCTGGACTGGCTGATAAACGGCCACATCCACCGCCCGCAGCCCACGGTGGTCAAGGGGGGCACGCGCTGGTGCAACCCGGGCAACATCACCCGCCTGACCTTCACGGCGCGAACCAAGGAGCGCGTCCCGGCGGCCTCCATCTGGCGTCCCGGCATGGAGGAGCTCGAGCGCTGGCCCGTGCCCGCGCTGCCCTTCGGGCAGGTCTTCCCGGACCAGCCCTTCGCCCCGGAGCCCGGCCCCGAGGAGCGCAAGTCGCTCTTCCTCAAGGGCCTGGAGCGCCTGGCCTGGCGGCGCACCCAGGAAGGGCTGGGGCTTCGGGAATTCTTGTCCGCGAATCTCAATCCCGAGAGCCCGGAGACGGGGCTCATCTGGGAACTCTACGAGGAGGTGGCCGGTGGCAAGGACCGCCCACGACGACCCTGACGCGGCCCTGGAGCGCGAACTCGCGCACCTGAAGGCCGAGTACGACAAGCTGCGCGAGGAGAAGGTCCGCGCGGAACAGACGCTCGCGCACCTGGAGGCCGAACTGGAGGAGCTTCGCCGCGAGGCCAAGGAGGAGTACGGCACGGCGGACACGGCCGAGCTCAAGGCCAGGCTCGCGGCCATGCGCGAGGAGAACGGCCGCATGGTGGCCGGGTACCGCGAGCACATCGCCAAGATCCGCGAGGGGCTTTCCGCCCTGGAGAGCGGCCTGGAGGACGCGGGCGCGTAAGGCCCCGCAAGGACTCCGCCATGACCGGAACCGCCGCCCCCGAATCCCTCTCCGCCCTGCGCGGCGAACTCGACGGCCTGGAGCGCCGCGCCGGACGCCTGGAGGGCCTCGCGGAATCGCTCTCGCGCGACCACCAGCGCGCCCGCCGCGAGCTCGCCTCACTGCGCGCCTTCCTGGACGCCGCGCCGCTAGCTCTCGCGCGCCTGGAGGAACTCTCGCGCGACCTGTTCGGGGAGCTCATGGAGGAGGTGGAGGCCAACCTGACCCACGCCGTGCGCGAGATCCTGGGCCAGGACCGCAAGGTGGTCAGCCGCCGGGAGATCAAGGGCGGCAAGTTCCACATCAACCTGGAGATGGAGCAGCAGGGCCAGCCCGAGGACATCCTGCGCGGTCAGGGCGGGTCGGTCTGCAACATCCTGTCCGTGGGGCTCAGGCTCGTGGGGCTCGCGCAGCTCGACCCGGAGAGCCACCGGCGCTTCCTGGTGCTCGACGAGCAGGACTGCTGGCTCAAGCCCGAGCTCGTGCCCAAGTTCGCCGGGCTCATCGCGGCCATAGGCGAGAAGCTCTCGCTCCAGGTGCTCTACATCAGCCACCACCCGGTTGACGCCTTCCACATCCACGCCGGGCGGGTGTTCATGCTCTCGCCCAGCCGCGAGACCGGGGTGAAGGTGACGGTGCTGGCCGAGAAACCCGGGCTTTCGCCCGAGCCGGAACTACAGGCCGGGGCCGACGACCCGACCGAGGAGAGCTGAACCCCGCCAGCCGCCGAAAAAAGCCGGTCCCGGCGGGCTCTCGGGGCGGCCGCTATGTCCAGAGGCCCTGGGCCCTACGCCTTTCCTTCAAGGCTTCCAGCACCGCGTAGGGCACCTGGAGCTTGCCCTTGCCCACGCCCAGCCTGATGCCCGGCTTGACCGAGCCGTGGAAGTCCGACCCGCCGCACACGCCCATGCCCAGCCGTTCGGCCAGGGCCAGGTATTCGCGCGTGCGGATTGGCGAGTGGTCGGTGTAGTAGGCCTCGATGGAGTCCACGCCCGCTTCCTTGTAGCGGCGGGCCAGGTTCTCCATGTCCCGGCCCGTTGCCCCCAGCAGGTACGGGTGCGCCAGGGCCACCGTGGCTCCCTGCGCGCCCAGGGCCTGGGCCGCCGTGGCCAGCGAGAGCTGGCGCTTGGGCGCGAAGGCCCGGCCCTGCCGGCCCAGGTACTGGCGGAAGGCGGCGTCGTAGTCCGAGACCACGCCCCGGTCCACGAGGATCTTGGCGATGTGCGGCCTGCCCACCGTGCCCCGGGCCAACCCCTCCACCTCGGCGTACTCGATGGGGATGCCGAGGGCCGTGAGCTTTTCCACGATGATCTTGTTTCGGTCCTCGCGGTCGCGCCTGAGCGTTTCGAGCATGCGCGAAAGCTCCTCCCCGCCGGGGCGCACCCAGAGCCCGAGCACGTGCAGTTCCCTGGGGCCGTCGGTCACCGAGAGCTCGCACCCGGGGATCACCTCGATGCCCTCCTCCCGCCCTGCTTCCAGGGCCTCCTCCAGGCCGCCGAGGGTGTCGTGGTCGGTCAGGGCCACGGCGGCCAGCCCGGCGCGGGCGGCCGCGCGCACCACCCCGCCGGGGGAGAGCTCGCCGTCCGAGGCGTTGGAGTGCGTGTGCAGGTCGATCAGGCGCATACCGTGACGGTAGGGGCCGGGCGGCCCTGCGTCAACGCAAGTCTTGAGGCCTCCTGAAAGCTCGCGTATAGGGGCAGGAAACCAAACCGGAGGACTTTGATGCCCATCGCAGCCGAACTGCTCGAAATCCTTGCCTGCCCCAAATGCAAGGGCGACATCGCCCCCACGCCCGAGGGCGACGGCCTCGCCTGCCCCAAGTGCGGCGTGGTCTACCCCGTGCGCGAGGACATCCCCATCATGCTCGTCGACGAAGCCGTGGAGCTCGCGCGTTGGCAGGCCGGGGAGCGCCAGGCCAAGCCCTAGGAGCTTGACACAAGGCCCCGAATGCTTAAGTACCCTGAACGCTGAACCAATCCGGCGCGATTCGAGGTGACCGAACATGGCCAAGCTGAACTGGAACCCGTGGATGGGCCTGGCTGACATGAAGGCCGAACTGGAGCGCGTGATGACCGAGGCCGCCCGCAGGGGGCGCGCCCCGAGCGCCGTGTCCGACAAGGCCTACTTCTGGGCTCCCTCCGCCGACGTCCTGGAGACCGCCGACGCCTTCGTGATCACCGTGGAACTGCCCGGGGTGGAACGCGACGACGTGGCCGTGGAAGTCAAGACCCGCACGCTGTGGGTCTACGGCGAGCGGCGCTTCGTAAAGCTCTGCGAGGGTGAGGGCGTGTACCATTCGCTGGAGCGCTCCTACGGCCCGTTCGCCAGGCGCTTCAACCTGCCCAAGGGCGTGGACCGGGGCGCGGTGCGGGCCGTGTTCAAGAACGGCCTCCTGGAGATCACCCTGCCCAAGGAATGCCAGGAGGCGCGCTGCAGGCGCATCCAGATCTTCTGAAGCCACCCGACTACGTATTCATCGGAGGGATGACCACATGACCAGTCAGATCAAGACCGGCCTTCTGCTCGGCTTGCTCACCGCCTTGCTCGTTCTGCTCGGGCAGGCCATGGGCGGCAAGACCGGCCTCGTGATCGCACTCGTTTTCGCCGTCGTCATGAACGTCGGCAGCTACTGGTTCTCGGACAGGATAGTCCTGTCCATGTACCGGGCGCGGGAACTTTCCGAGGCCGACGCGCCGGGGCTCTTCGACCTCGTGCGCCAATTGACCCAGCGCGCCGGGATGCCCATGCCCAAGATCTACCTGGTGCCGCAGGAACAGCCCAACGCCTTCGCCACCGGGCGAAACCCGGCCAACGCGGCCGTGGCCGTCACCGAGGGCCTTTTGCGCCTGGTCTCCACCGAAGAACTGGCGGGCGTGCTGGCCCACGAGGTGGCGCACATAAAAAACCGTGACATCCTGGTGCAGACCGTGGCCGCCGTTGTGGGCGGAGCCATCACCGGCATCGCCAATATGCTCCAGTGGGGCGCGATCTTCGGCATGGGGCGTTCAAGCGACGAGGAGGGCGGCGGCATGGGGGCCTTCGGGGCCATCGCCATGGCCATCGTGGCGCCCATCGCGGCCATGCTCATCCAGATGGCCATCTCGCGCTCGCGCGAGTACCTGGCCGACGAGACGGGCGCCGCGCTGGCGGGCAACCCCCTGCCCCTGGCCGGGGCGCTGAAAAAGCTCGACGACTACGCGCACAACGTGCCCATGCAGGGCGCGAACCCGGCCACGGAGAACATGTTCATCGTCAGCCCCCTGAGCGGCGGCGGAGTGACCAGCCTGTTCTCCACTCACCCGCCCATCGAAGAGCGCATCAGGCGGCTTCGGGCCATGGCCGGATACTAAGACCCGGAGGCGGGGCTCCGCCCCGCGCCCCGGCAGGACTCCGTCCTGCACCTGCCAGGGGCAGTGCCTGCCCCTGGACCCGGCGGCAGCTTCGCGGGTTTCACCCCGAGCCTGAAAATCAAACGGGAGGAGCGCCTTGGCGCTCCTCCCGTTTCGTTTACGCGTTGCCGGTGAATCCCGCGAAGCTGAAGGGGATTCCAAAGGGACATCGTCCCTTTGGCCGCCGGAGGCATCTTCCCTCTTCTCTTACAGTTGCAGGAAATAATCGCTGCCGCACACGGGGCAGCAGGTTTCCTTGGAGGCCAGAAAACCGCAGGAGGCGCACTTCTTTTCGGCCTTGGGCAGGGCGGGGTTGTGTTCGCCGCACATGCGGCAGTGCGTGAACTCGGGGTCGTTGGACGCGTTGCACTTGGGGCAGAGCCATTCCTTGCCGCTGTCGCTCATGGAGGACCTCCGGTTGGGATGGAAATTGCCCCATCCTACCCCAGGACGCGCTCCGCAACAACGGCCAAGTTGGCGCTCAGCTCCCGGCCCCGGCCTGGGCGGCCAGGGGGAAGTGCCTGCGCACGATCCCGCCCGAGGCCTTGATGCGCTCCACCCGGTAGAGCTCCTGGAGGTACTGCCAGACCATGTCCAGGGGCACGTGGGAGCGCAGGTACTCCTCGCAGCGCGAGAAGCTGTAGTGGTGGGCCACGGCCCGGCTGACCACGGCGCACTTCCATTTGCGCGCGTGCATCACGGCGTTGATGGTCATCTCGTCGGAGCAGGGCGAGCCCAGCACGCGCTGCGTGGGCAGGGGCAGGACGGCCTCCATCAGGCGGCGGTCGTAGGCCACGCAGTTGATGGTGGCGAAGCCGGGGTAGTAGTAGGGCCTGGGGTTCGAGGCCAGCCAGGAGTCCGTGAACTCCGCGTTCACGACCTTCTCCCACATCCAGCGGTGGTAGACCCAGTTCTCCTCCACCACGTCGCCCTCGTACATGGCCCGCTCGGCCGGGTATTCGGCCTTGAGGAACCGCTCCAGGGCGAAGCGTCCCGGGGGGCTCACCGGGGCCAGGGCGCTGACGATGGGGATGTCGCGGCTCGGGAGGTGGAAGCGGTAGCCTTCCAGCAGGTGTTCGAGCCACAGGGGCGTGACGAACACGTCCTCGTCCATCTTGACGATCACGTCGTCGATGTGGCGGGCGAGGATTTCGTTCTGCACGGCGTTCACGGCCGGGACGAGCCCGCGCGGCGAGCAGTGGATGACCTCCACGTTGTCGCGGGTGTGCATGAACTTGTGCAGGATGGCCGCGTGGTCGGGGCTGACCGCGTTGGCGATGGCGTAGATCTTCTTGAACCTGGCGAGGTTGGTGAAGCGCTCCAGACTGCGCAGGCAGAGCAGGAGGCAATCGATCCTGTGCGAGGTGAGAAGCATCAGAACGGGACGTATCGGGGTGCGGTTTTGCCGCAATGTGACGATCTTGCTCATCTCTTTGCCTATCCTTGGCGCTTTAGGGTGGAATCCACCTGACTCCGCCTATCTTATCGGATCAACAGGGGGGCGACTTTAGGGCGGCCCGGAAAAAAACTTTTCGGGGCATGATTTCATTTTTCCGGGCTTGCTCCCCCTGCGCTTGACAGGGCTTCGGTTCCGAGGCTAAGGCTTTGCCCATATGGAGCCCGGCGTCCGGCTGGGTGTTCCAATTTATTGAAATTTAATAGGTTTTCAGGGTGCGTTCCCAGCCTGAAGGACGCATCCTCGGACAGGGAATCAACAATCCAAACGCGAGAGTGGAGGTTAGGACCATGGGTTACAAGGTCACCGTCGATGAAGAAAAGTGCGTCGGCGACGGCGAATGCGTGGACGTCTGCCCCGTTGAAGTTTACGAGCTCCAGGACGGCAAGGCCGTCGTGATCAACGAGGAAGAGTGCCTGGGCTGCGAATCCTGCGTGGAAGTCTGCGACCAGGACGCCATCACCGTCGAGGAAGAATAATTCCTTTGCCCGGTTGAATTAAGCAGGCGGGAGCGGCCCTTCGGGGTCCGCTCCCGCCTGTGTTTTCCCCTTGCCCCCTGGCGGGCGGGGCTTATATCTCTGGCTGCCGCATCCCGCGGCGGGGGAATTTACGTGATAGACGCTGACCTTTCCGACGTTTTCGCCAGGTACGAAGCCCTGTTGGCCGAGGTCGACGCGGTTTTCGACAAGGTCAAGGCCGCCTGCCCCGGGCAGGTGCGCTGCGAAGTGTCCTGCGCCGACTGCTGCCACGCGCCCTTCGACGTGACGCTCGTGGAGGCCATGCACCTGAACCGGCGCTTCAACGAGCTCCATCCCAAGGGCGACAGCCGCTACCGCTTCGTGGAGGCCGCCAACCGCTCCGACCGCGAGCACTACCGGCTCAAGCACAAGGCCTGGAAGGCCCACAAGGCGGGCGTTCCCGACGAGAAGATCGTCGAGGACTTCGCGCGCGAGCGCATTCGCTGCGCCCTGCTGGAGGACGGCGACCGCTGCGCCATGTACGATTTCAGGCCCGTGACCTGCCGCCTCTACGGCGCGCCGCTCAACGTGGGCGGCACCATGCGCGTGTGCGGCAAGTCCGGGTTCGAGCCAGGCGGCAAGTATCCGGCCGTGAACATCGCCAAGATCCAGGAGCGCCTGGCCGGGCTCTCCGCCGAGATCGCGCAGCGCATGGGCGCCAAGCACGACTACCTGGCCGAGATGCTCGTGCCCGTGTCCATGGCCATGCTCCTCAAATACGACGAGGAGTTCTTCGGGCTCAAAGAGGCCAGGGAAGACTAGCCGTGCTGCCCAAGGCTCTCACACCCGAGGAAGAGGCCCAGAAGCGCGCCATCTACGAGAAGATCGCTCCGAGGCGGCGCAAGTTCATCGACAAGATGGGCTACGACAACTGGGACCCCTTCCAGAAGCCCTTCGACCCCATCGACATCCGCATCGACTCCAGCAAGCGCACCTCGCAGCAGCTCATGCGCGAGTTCCTGCAGTCCATCGCCCCGGGCACGCCCGTGACCACGGACTACTCCCAGGGCGCTTGGGAGCTGTGCGTGGGCGTGGTCAACGGCGCGGAGCGCTTCAAGGGCATGTTCGATTTCGTCCTGTGGTACGCGAAGCTCCTCGAAGAGGAGGGGCGCATGGAAGAGTACAAGGAAACCAAACGATTGGGGTGACACCATGGCCGTAAAAGCCGAGAACATCGACGACTACATTGCCGGACTCGAGGCAAAGCTGGAAAAAAACGACCAGTGCGCCACCTCCCACTACAACCTCGGCGTGGCCTACCTCTCCAAGCGCCGCTTCGAGGAGGCCAAGACGAGCTTCCTGCGCGCGGCCGAGCGCTCCCCCGCCATGGCCGAAGCCTATGTGCAGCTGGGCGGGCTGGCCATGAACGACGGCGACATCGAGGGCTGCCTGCGCATGAACCAGGCCGCGGTGAAGGCCCGCGCCCGCTTCGCCGTGCCCCACGCCAACGTGGGCTTCTGCCTGCTCCAGCTGGGAGAGGTCGAGGAGGCCATCAAGGCCCTGCGCAAGGCCGTGAAGCTCGATTCCCAGTTCGTGCAGGCCTTCGGCACCCTGGGCAGCGCCCTGTACATGACCGGCGAGGTTGACGAATCCATCGAGATGAGCAAGCGCGCCGTGGAACTGCACCCCAAGTTCGGCCCGGCCTGGAACAACCTGGCCCTGGCCTACCTGGAGAAGGGCGACGCAGAGCAGGCCATGAACTGCGTGAAGCAGGCCCGCGACTGCAACTACGACGTGCCCGCCGGGCTGGTGGCCGAGATCGAGGCCGCGCTCAAGGCGTAGGGAAGACGCCTCCGGCGGCCAAAGGGACGATGTCCCTTTGGAATCCCCTTCAGCTTCGCGGGATTCACCGGAGACGCTCAAAATCAGCGGGAGGCAGCGCCAAGGCGCTGCCTCCCGTTTCTATTTCAGGCCCAGGGTGAAACCCGCGAAGCTATTTGCGGGCCCAGGGGGGCCAAGCCCCCCTGGTGGGTGCAGGGCAAAGCCCTGCCGGCGCGCGGGGCGGAGCCCCGCTTCAGGTCTTCAGATTCGCGCCGCGCCTCAGCGCGCTCCCAGGTGCTCCTTGACCCGGCGGACCTCGTCTCGCAGTTCGCGCATCCCCGCCTCGATGACGTCGAGCTTTTCGGAGAGCTTTTCGATCTTTTTGACGATCTTGTCGGTTTCGTAGCTGTCGCGGGTCTCCTTGATCAGGTGCTTCTGGGCGATGTCCGCGTCGTGTGCCATGACGTGCTCCTTGGTTGGCGCCATGGGGCGCAGTTTGGCTTTCGCCTGTTATCCTTTATATATAAGAGCAAAATAGCCGGGCGTTGTCCACCCGAAAAGAGGGGGCGGACCGCCCTTCGCGGGCTGGAAGGCCGCTCGCGTTCCCCCTGACGAAACGCCTTGCCAACGCCTTAAGCCGGTACTAAGTAATCTTGCTTTCCCATCATAGACCGCAGGTATCTTCATCCCATGCCAGAAAAACAGCCACATATATCGATCCCTCTTGGACGCCTGGTGCCGCGCGTGCTGGGCGTGCGCGAGGCCGAGTTCAAGGCCTGGCCCGAGGACATCCAGGAGCTCGCCGTGTCCCTGGCCAGCGAGCTCTTCCTGGTGCGCTACAACCCGTTCATCGATTCGGGCGACGTGCGCGAATCCGTCGAGAAGCGCCTCACCCAGTCCACCACCATGCTCACCCCGGAGTACTTCCGCCAGCTCTCCAAGGCCGTGAAGGACTTCTGGGACGGCTACGACGCCGACACCGAATTCCGCGAGGAGCTCAAGGCCAAGGTCAGCCAGTTCCTGGACGACAAGGCCATCCTGGACGGGCCGCACAACCTGGTGGAGTGCTCCACGGACGCCACCGACCTGCGCATGGAGCTGCCGCTCATGGTGCTCGCGCCGGAGAAGTCCGAGCACGTGCGGCGCATCATGCAGCTGGCGGGAGAGATGGGCTTCGCCGTGATCCCGCGCGGCGGCGGCTCGGGCTGCACGGGCGGGGCCGTGCCCGCCAGGCGGCGCACGGTGGTGCTCTCGCTGACCAGGCTGAAGAAGATCCTCTCGGTGAACCCCAAGGACCTGACCATCTGCCTGGAGGCGGGCGTGATCACGCTCCAGGCCACGCGCGCGGCCTCCGAGGCCGGGATGCTGCTCACCGTGGACCCGGCGTCCAAGGCGGCCAGCTCCATCGGCGGCAACATATCCGAGAACGCGGGCGGCCCGTACGCCTTCGAGTACGGCACCACGCTCGACAACCTGCTCTCCTACAAGATGGTCACGCCCAGGGCGCGCGTGATCGAGGTGCGCCGGGTGGACCACCCGCGCCACAAGATCCTGGAGCACGAGACCGCCGTGTTCGAGGTGGTGGGCGAGGACGACCAGGTGCTGGACACCGTGCGCCTGCCCGGCAGCGAGATCAGGGGCCCGGGGCTCGGCAAGGACGTCTCCAACAAGTACCTGGGCGGCCTGCCCGGGATGCAGAAGGAAGGCGTTGACGGCGTGATCACCGAGGCGTGCTTCATCTGCTACGAGAAGCTCGCCCACTCCAAGGTGCTGGTGCTCGAATTCTTCGGGCGCTCCATGCACAACGCCATGCTGACCATCCAGGGCGTGGTGGCCCTGCGCGACCGCATCCGCCAGGAAGGCGACCTGGTGAAGATCTCGGCCCTGGAGGAGTTCAACTCCAAGTACGTCAAGGCCATCGAGTACAAGAAGAAGTCCGCCACCTACGAGGGCGACCCCATAAGCGTGCTCACGCTCCAGCTGGACGGCGACGACCTGCCCGCCCTGGAGAAGGCCGTGGCCGACATCGTGGCCATCGCCCAGCTGCACGAGGGCGTGGACGCCTTCGTGGCCCGCGACGAGAAGGAGGCCGAGCTCTTCTGGGAGGACCGCCACAAGCTCTCGGCCATCGCCAAGCGCACCTCGGGCTTCAAGATCAACGAGGACATCGTCATCCCCCTGGACGTGATCCCCGAGTTCTCCGACTTCCTGGAGGAGCTCAACCTGAACTACCTGGCCAAGGCCTACCGCAAGGCCCTCCAGGAGGTCACGAGGCTCCCGGGCTTCCCGGACTCGGACGAGTTCGTGTCCATGGAGATGCAGTTCGCGGCCGAGATCCTGCGCGGCATCCGCACCGCCCAGGAGCTCAACGACCAGGAGCTGGAGGTCCAGGCCTACTACTTCTTCACGGACCTGAAGACCCGCTACCCCAAGCTCTACGGCGAGATCGAGGCCATCTACCAGGACATGCTGGCCCGGCGCATCATCGTGGCCAACCACATGCACGCGGGCGACGGCAACTGCCACGTGAACCTGCCCGTGAACTCCAACGACCCCGAGATGCTCTCCCAGGCCCACGAGGCCGCGGACCGCGTGTTCGAGAAGGTCATGGAACTCGGCGGCGCGGTGTCGGGCGAGCACGGCATCGGCATCACCAAGATCGCGTTCCTGCCCGAGGACAAGATCACCGCGCTGCGCGCCTACAAGGAGCAGGTGGACCCGGACAACATCCTCAACCCGGGCAAGCTGGTCACGCGCAGCCTGGACTGCGAACCCTACACGTTCTCGTTCAACAGGCTCATCCGCGACATCAGGAAGACCGCGCTTCCCGACAAGGACAAGCTCACCGACCTCTTGACCAACATCCAGGTCTGCACCCGCTGCGGCAAGTGCAAGCAGGTCTGCCCCATGTACAACCCGGAGCGCGGGCTCATCTACCATCCGCGCAACAAAAACATCAGCCTGGGCGCCATCATCGAGGCGATCTACTACTCCCAGGTGCACCACGGCAGGCCCTCGCCCAAGCTTCTGGACAGCCTGCGCAAGATGACCGAGCGCTGCACCACCTGCGGCAAGTGCACGGCCGCCTGCCCGGTGAAGATCAAGACCGCGGGGGCCATGCTCGACATGCGCGCCTTCATCGAGGAGAAGGGCGCGGGAGGCCACCCGCTCAAGACCAAGGTGCTGCACTACATCGCCGAGAAGCCCGAGGAGCGCGCCCCGTCCATGGCCAAGATGGCCGCCTGGGGCCAGATGGCGGGCAACCACCTGGTGGGGCTCATCCCCGGCCCCTGGCGCTCGCGCTTCGCGAGCCCCCTGCTGCACGGCTCCGGCCCGGTGACGGGTTTCAAGAACCTGGCCGACGCCCTGGACCTGGAAAAGGGCGGCATCTTCGTGCCCGAGCGGCCCACGGGCGAGTCCGTGTTCTACTTTCCGGGCTGCGGCGCGGCGCTCTTCTGGCGCACCATCGCCATGGGGGCCATCCACCTGATGCTGCGCGCGGGCGTCTCCGTGGTCATCCCGGAGCGGCACATGTGCTGCGGCTACCCGCTCTTGTCGTCCGGCTACCAGGACGCCTACCGCAAGAACCGCGCGCGCAACATCGAGGCCATCGGCGAGATCTTCGTCAAGGCCGACAACGAGGGCGTGAAGCCCCAGGCCGTGCTCACCGCCTGCGGCACCTGCCGCGAGGCCCTCTCGGGCTACGAGACCGAGGTGATCGCGGGCGGGAGCATCCCGCACTTCGACGTGGTGCAGTACCTCATCTCGCGCCTGCCCGAGCGCGCCCGCGAGGGGATGGACCCGGCCGCCAGGCTCGTCTACCACGCGGCCTGCCACGCCGAGTGGGAGGGCGTGCCCCTGGCCAAGGCCACCGAGACCTACCGCCAGGCCCTGGCCTCGCTCACTGGCTCGCGCGTGGACGTCTCCCCCGGGTGCTGCGGCGAATCGGGCCTCGGGGCCATGACCAGCCCGGACATCTACAACCGCATCCGCCACCGCAAGCAGGAGCAGCTGCACAAGGACCTGGGCGACGCCTCGAGCGAATCCCAGCCCGTGCTGGTGGGCTGCCCCTCGTGCAAGATCGGCATCAAGCGCTGCCTGTTGCGCATGGGCCGCAAGCAGAGCGTGTACCACACGCTCGAATACCTGGCCGCGGTGTGGGAAGGCCCCAAGTGGAAGCGCACCTTCCGCAAGGCCCTGGCCCACGCCCGCCAGGAGGGGCGCAAGCGCGTGGTGGCCTACGCCGAGGCGGCCACGGCCAAGGCGTGAGGATTTGCCCATGAAGGTGCTGGCCGTGGACTTCGGGCTTAGGCGCGTGGGGCTGGCCGTGTCCGACCCCGGCGGGTCCATGGCCTTTCCCCTGCGCACGGTGGAGCGCACGGAAAAGGGCGGCCGCGCGGCGCTCTTCGCCGAGCTTCTGGACGTCATCCGGGGCGAGGGCGCCCAGGAAGTAGTGGTGGGCTTTCCCGCCCCGGCCGAGGGCCAGGACAGCCTGACCGCGCGCCAGGCCGCCAACTTCGCCGAAAGCCTGGCCAGGCGCGTGGCCGTGCCCGTGAAGCTCGTGGACGAGACGCTCTCCAGCGAGGAGGCCATGAGTGAATTGCGCGAGGCCGGAAGGTCCGGCCGGGAGCGGCTCAAGCAGGCGCTGGACCAGCAGGCCGCCGTGCTGATACTGCGCACCTACCTCGACCATCCGGGCCTTGCCCGCGTGGTGGAGGTACGCCACGCCTCGCGCGGCGAGTGAGCCCCCCGGAGAAGACGAACGATGATCAAGCGCATCCTGGCCGTGCTGGCCCTCCTCGTGCTCGTTGGCGGGGGCTATGTGGCGTGGCGCGGCCATTCCTTCCTGACCACCTCCCCGGAGACCCCCGGCCGCGAAATCACCGTGACCTTGGAGCAGGGCATGGGCTTCGAGCAGATCGCCGGGCTCCTCTACAAGCAGGGCGCGATCACCGACCCCCTGGCCTTCAAGCTCCTGGCGCGCTACACCGGCCAGGACGCCAGGCTCAAGGCCGGGGAATACCTGCTGAGCACCGGCTACACCCCGCAGAAGGTCCTGGATATGCTGGTCAGCGGCCAGGCCATCCTCTACAAGGTGGCCGTGCCCGAAGGCCTGACCCTGCGCCAGATCGCGAAGATAGTGGAGCAGGCCGGGCTGGGCAGCGTCGAGAGCTTCGAGAAGGCCGCCCGGGACAAGGAACTTTTGGCGCGCTTCGGCGTCCCGTCCGAGAGCGCCGAGGGCTTCCTCTTCCCCGAGACCTACCTCTTCACCAGAAAGCCCGGCAACGACGCCAGGCAGGTGGTGGAGGCCATGCTCTCGCAGTTCGCCAAGGCCGTGGCCAAGGTTTGGCCCCAGGGCGCGCTTCAGGGCAGGGAACTCTTCGAGGCCGTGGTGCTCGCCTCCATCGTGGAGAAGGAGACCGGCCAGAACGGCGAGCGCGGGCGTATCGCCGGGGTGTTCGCCAACCGGCTGCAGAAGAAGATGCTCCTGCAGACCGACCCGACGATCATCTACGGCCTGGGCGAGAAGTTCGACGGCAACCTGAAGCGCTCGCACCTGGACGACCCCAAGAACCCCTACAACACCTACCAGCACCCGGGCCTGCCGCCCGGGCCCATCTGCAACCCGGGCCTGGAGGCGCTCAAGGCGGCTGCCTCGCCCGAGGAGCACGCCTACCTGTATTTCGTCTCCAGAAACGACGGCACGCACCACTTCTCCAAGACCCTGGAGGAGCACAACGCGGCCGTGGCCAAATACCAGCTGCGCCGGGGCAAGTAGGCGCACGGGCCACAGGCCCGGCGCGATCCCGGGTCCACCCCTTCGAGAGCAACTCATCCAGGGGAGGGTCCGCGCGTGGCGGCGCGATCCCCAAAATTTCCGGACCAGCTTTCGTTCTTCCGTTCGCCGCAGGCCTGTCCGCGCGATCCCCAGGCAATCGGCCTGCTCGCGGCCATCCCTCGGGCGGCCCGTGCGAGCCCGCGCGATCTTCTCCTCTCCGTTTTTCCCGGCGTTTTCGCAGTCTTTTGCGCGCGGCCGGTAACGCCTGGGCGCCACGCCGCGTCCTCTCCCGAGGGGCCGCGCTAAGAAACCCGGCGGGCTGGCGGGGACTGTTCCACGGCCGACGCGGGGACTTCCTGCAGGCTGCAGCGGACGCTCCGGGCGCTCTTCGCTGTTGCCGGCCGGGAAATTCGCGTCCTTCTTTGTTATGAAGGCGTCCTAATGAACTGCGTGGAAGCAATTCGAGCCTCCATCCCCGTCAGGGCGGATCGCCGCATGCTTCTCCCGCGGGTCGTTGTTTTTGGCATGCTCCGTCTGGAGACAACGATACGGATCGATACAAGTGTTTTTCCTGCCGATGCAGTTCGTGTTCCAGTGCAGGGGGGCGGCTTGCAAAAAAACATGGGATTGGGGTAGTCATGCCGGAAAAACAAGTAGATGCATTCGTTCGCCGCTTTGCGGCAACGTCTGGATTCCTGTCGGGCAGCATGTCATGAACCTTGCCTCCGGAGAACTTGTGCAGCCAGCTGGCGGAACTGACGCGGCAGGAACCGCGTCGTTGTCCCACGCCGCCTGGAGCGCGCGGGACGCGGCCGCGTTGGCGCTCGTCTGCGCCTGTTGCCTGCTGGTCTACGCCCCGGTCCTGGGCTCGTTCTACGTCGGCGACGACTTCAGCCTGTACAGCAGCCTGCTCAACTACGACGCCTACACCTCGATCTTTCTGGCCAAGCCGCATTTCCGGCCCCTGGGCATGGCCATCTTCTTTTTCGAGGGCCGCCTGCTCGTGCCCCAGTGGAGCGGGCTGTCCCACGGGTTCAACCTGGCCCTGCACGCGGCCAACGCGACGCTCGCCTACGTGATCCTGTCCAGGCGCCTGCGCTACGGGTTCGCCGCGAGCCTCATGCTCTCGCTCCTCTACGCCGTCATGCCCACGCACGTGGAGGCCGTGTCCTGGCTGGCCGCGCGCTTCGACCTGCTGGCCACCTTCTTCGCCTTTTCGGCCGCCCTCTGCTTCTTCAGGCATGTGGAGACCGGAAGCCGCCTGCCCCTGGCAGGGTACGCCGCGTTCTTCCTCTGCTCGCTTCTGAGCAAGGAGATGGCCATCCTGCTGCCCGTGTCGCTGTTCTGCCTCTGTCTCTACCACAGGCCCCCTGCCGGGCGGCGCCGCTTCGCGGCCCTGGCCTGCGCCTCGGCGGCGGTGGTCCTGGCCTACCTGGCCCTGCGCCACGCGCTCATGGGTGGGCTCGGCGGCTACGCCATGAGCTCCTTGCCCGGGGTCGCGGCCGTGCCCGTGGCCAGAAAGGTGGTCATGTCGTTCGTGAAGCCCCTGACCGGCGTGGTCGGGGCCGGGGGCGAGCACCTGTTCTGGTGGGCGGCGTTCGCGCTGCTGCCCGCCTTTCTCCTGGCGTGCTTCTGGAGGATGCGCAGGCTCTGCTGGCTGATGGCCGCGTTCGTGGCGGCCGCGCTGCTCGCCTACCTGCTGCCCGCGCGCATGCACAGCATCGAGGGTGGGCGCTACTATTACTATCCTGGCTTCTTCCTGGCGATCCTGCTCTGGGAGTCGCTCGGGCGCTTCGCCACGGCCCGCAACGTGATTCTTGGGCTCCTGATCGTCCACTGCGCGGCCTCGGCCTGGGCCGACGCCCGCACCTGGACCAACGTGAGCCTCGTGTCCAGGCATATAGTCGAAGGGTTCTCAGGCAACCCCGCCAGCGACGTGGACCTGCTCAACTGCCCCGACGCCGTGGAGGGGGTGGTGGTCTGCCGCTCGGGCTTCATCGCGGCGGGCGACTTCCTGCCGGGGCGGCCCATGCCGCGCATCAACGTGCTGGCCACCCAGAACTGGGACGGCCGGGCCGGGCGGCCGCAGGCTCTCCCGGCCTCGCCCGGCAAGGTCCTGGTGGATTTCGACAGCGACTACAGGGAGCTCAAGCCCGGCTCGCGCCTGCCCGGCGTGGAAGGGACGAGCTACCAGAAGGCGGACGGACGCGCCTACGTGGTGGAGTTCGAGGGGCAGCGGCGCTTTCCCCGCTACGTGATCGAACCCGACGGGACGCCGCGCTGCGTGGACGCCTGCCCATGACGCAGGCGAGGGACATGCTCGGCCTGCTGCGGCCCCACCAGTGGATCAAGAACGGATTCGTCCTGCTGCCGCCGTTCTTCGCCTTCAAGATCGCGGACCCGCAGTATATCCTGCCCCTGGCCGCCGCCCTGGCGGGTTTCTGCCTGGTCAGCGGCGCGGCGTACATCCACAACGACATCCACGACCTGGAGTACGACTCCAGGCACCCCACGAAGAGGTTCAGGCCCCTGGCCAGCGGGCGCGTGAGCGTGGCCCTGGCCCGGCGGGTGATGGCCTGGGCCTGTCTGGCCGGGCTCGCGGCCGGGGCCCTGGCCGGGCTCAAGGTGTTCGGCGTGCTCGTGGCCTACGGCGTGCTGAACGTGCTCTATTCGCGCAGCTTCAAGCACGTGGCCGTGCTGGACGTCTGCTGCATCGCCGCGGGCTTCGTGCTGCGCGTGTTCGCCGGGGCGTTCGCGGCCTGCGTGACGGCCAGCCACTGGATAGTGCTCATGACCTTCCTGCTGGCCATGTTCCTGGCCCTGGCCAAGAGGCGCTTCGAGGCGGGGCTGGCCGTGCAGGGCAACGCGTCCAGGAAGTGCATCGACGGCTACACGGTCGAGTTCGCCTCGGCGGCCATGGTGCTCATGGCCGGGGTGACCATCGTCAGCTACATCATGTACACGGTGGCTCCGGCCACGGTGCAGTATTACGGCAGCGACGACGTCTACCTGACGTCCTTCTTCATCATCCTGGGCATCCTGCGCTACATGCAGCTGTCCTTCGTGGGCGGAGGAGGCGCAAGCCCCTCCTCGGTGCTCCTCAAGGACAGGTTCCTGCAGGCCACCATTGCGGGATGGCTCGCGATGCTGGGGTTTCTCCTCTACTTTTGAACGAGCGCGCGGCCCGGCCGCGCCTATCGGAGCGCGACATGCATTTGTCCGGATGGGGCCGCTACCCCGTGGTGCGGGCCAGGGCCGCATCTTTTTCCTCCACCGGGGAGCTCGCCGCCAGGTTGGCCCCCGGCGGCCCCGCGATACCCTACGGCCTCGGGCGCAGCTACGGCGACAGCGCCCTGGGCGGCGACGTCCTTCTCACCAGGCGCTTGTCCTGCATCCTGGATTTCGACCCGCAAGCCGGGGAGGTCACCTGCGAGGCCGGGGTCAGCCTGGCCGAACTGGTGGACGCCTTCCTGCCCAAGGGCTGGTTCCTGGCCGTGACGCCGGGCACGCGCCACGTCACCGTGGGCGGGGCCATCGCCAGCGACGTGCACGGCAAGAACCATCACGTGGCCGGCTGCTTCTCGGAGGGCGTGCTCTGGCTGGAGCTCATGCTCCCGGACGGGCGGGTCGTGCGCTGCTCGGCCACGCAGAACGAGAGGCTCTTCCGGGCCACCTGCGGGGGCATGGGGCTCACGGGCGTGATCGTGGCCGCGAGGCTGCGCCTCGCGCGCGTGACCAGCTCCGTGATCGAGCAGAAGACCATCAAGGCCGCAAACCTTGAGGACATCTTCGCGCTCTTCGACCGCTACGCCTCCTACACGTACTCCGTGGCCTGGATCGACTGCCTGGCCAAGGGAGAGGCGCTGGGGCGCTCGCTCCTCATGGTGGGCGAGCACGCCCCGGACGGCGGGCTCGAGCTCCTGCGCGAGGCCCGGCTCGGCGTGCCCGTGGACATGCCCTCCTGCACGCTGAACAGCCTGAGCGTGAAGCTTTTCAACGCCCTCTACTACGGGCGCGTGCGCGGCAGGGAGGCCGACGCCCGGGTGGGGCTGGGGAGCTTCTTCTACCCCCTGGACGCGGTGCGGGGCTGGAACCGGGTCTACGGCAAGCGCGGGTTCACCCAGTACCAGTTCGTGCTGCCCCTGGAGTCGAGCCTCGCCGGGATGCGCCGCGTGCTCGAGGAGATATCGGCCGCCGGGATGGGCTCCTTCCTGGCCGTGCTCAAGCTCTTCGGCGGCGAGAACGGGAACATGCTCTCGTTTCCGCGCGAGGGCTACACCCTGGCCCTGGACTTCAGGATCGAGCCCCGGCTTTTCGGGCTGCTCGACCGCCTGGACGCCGTGGTGCTCGACCACGGGGGGCGGCTCTACCTGACCAAGGACGTGCGCATGAGCCCGGAGACCTTCCGCAAGGGCTACCCGAGGCTTGGCGAGTTCATGGAGCTGCGCCGCGAGATGGGCTTTGATCGGCATTTCCAGTCACTGCAATCAACACGCCTGGAGTACTGACATGAACGTCCTCGTCCTCGGCGGCACCTCCGAGATCGGCCTGGCCATCGCCCACGCCTTCGCCAAAGAACACGGCGCGAGCGTCACCCTGGCCTCGCGCGACATGGAGGCGCTCGGCAGGCTCGCCCGCGACCTGGAGATCAGGCACGGCGTCAACGCCCGGGCCGCGTACTTCGACGCGCTCGACTACGCCTCGCACAAGGGCTTTTACGACTCGCTCCCGGAGCGGCCTGACGTGGTCGTGGCCGCCTTCGGGTTCCTGGGCGAGCAGGAGTCCGCCCAGTCGGACTTCGCCCAGGCCCGCCTGATCCTGGAAACCAACTACCTGGGCATGGCGAGCATCCTGGAGATCGTGGCCGCGGACTTCGAGGCCCGCAAGGGCGGGACCATCATCGGGCTCAGTTCCGTGGCCGGTCTTCGCGGCAGGCGCTCCAACTACCACTACGGGGCGGCCAAGGCCGCGCTGACCACGCTCCTCTCGGGGCTCCGGCACCGGCTGCACGCCTCGGGCGCGCGCGTGGTCACGGTGCTGCCCGGCTTCGTGCGCACGCGCATGACCGAGGGCCTGGACCTGCCCGAGAAGCTCACTTCCGACCCCGGGGACGTGGCCGCCGACGTGATGGCCGCGTTCGAGAAGAAGAGGGCGGTGGTCTACAGCCGGTGGTACTGGCGGCTGATCATGCTCGTGGTGCGCTTCCTGCCGGAATTCCTCTTCGTGCGCACGAAGCTCTAGCAGGGCGCCGAATCCTTCCGAATCCGTCCGATCCGCTCTTCCCTCTGGCAACAGGCCGGGAAATCCCGTATGGGAGTCCCGAGAACCCTGGAAGGAGAAACCTATGCGAATCGGACTGGCCGGGCTCGGCAGAATGGGCATGAACATGGTCCGCCGCCTGTTGCAGGGCGGCCACGAGGTCGTCGCCTACAACCGCACCCCCGCCAAGGTGGACGAGATCGCGGCAGAGGGGGCCGTGGCGGCCTATTCCCTGGCCGAGTTCGTCTCCAAGCTGCCCGCGCCGCGCGTGGTCTGGCTGATGCTCCCGGCCGGAACGGTCACCGAGGAGCACATCGAGGAATTGAAGCCCCTGCTCGCCCCGGGCGACATCCTGGTGGAGGGCGGCAACTCCCGCTTCACCGACGACCTGCGCCGCGCCCCGGAACTGGGGAAGCTCGGCGTCACCTACGTGGACGCGGGCGTGTCCGGCGGCATCTGGGGGCTCAAGGTGGGCTACTGCACCATGGTGGGCGGCCCGGAAGAGGCTTTCAGGCGCATCGAGCCCCTGCTCGCCACCCTGGCCCCGCCCGAGGGCTACATGCACTGCGGCCCCGTGGGCTCGGGCCACTACGTGAAGATGGTGCACAACGCCATCGAGTACGGCATGATGCAGGCCTACGCCGAGGGCTTCGCCCTGCTGGACGCCAGCCGCTACTCGAAAGGCCTCGATTTCGCCAAGCTCTCGCACCTGTGGAACCAGGGCAGCGTGGTGCGCTCCTGGCTTCTTGAGCTCTGCGAGGACATGTTCGCCAAGGACCCGCGCCTGGACGCCCTCAAGGCATACGTGGACGATTCGGGCGAGGGCCGCTGGAGCGTGCAGGAGGCCGTGGACAACGCCGTGCCCGCGCCGGTCCTGACGCTGGCGCTCATGGAGCGCTTCCGCTCGCGCAAGGAGAACGACTTCGGCGACCGCGTGCTGGCGGGCCTGCGCAACGAGTTCGGCGGACACGCCGTGGTCCGCAAGGAGAAGTAGCCGTGCCCCTGCCAGAGACGGCTCTGGACATCGGCGGCGAGTGCAGGATCACCGAGCGGCCCCAGGACTGTTGCATCATCATCTTCGGGGCCTCGGGCGACCTCTCCCTGCGCAAGCTCTTTCCCGCCCTGGCCAGGCTCTTCGTGGCCGGGGACATGCCCGAGAACTTCGCCATCGTGGGCGCGGCGCGCACCCAGATGAGCGGCGACCAGTTCCGCGAGAAGGTGCGCCAGTGGATGAGCGAGTCCGGCGAGCCCGCCGGTCTCGACTGGAACGCCTTCGCCTCGCGCATCCACTACCTGCCCATGGACTACGGCGACCTCTCCGGCCACCAGAACCTCGCCCGCGTGCTCGAGGGCCTGGAAAAGACCCAGGGCCTGCCCGGAAACCGCATGTTCTACCTGGCCATCCCGCCCACGCTCTACGAGACCGTGGCCGAGATGCTGGGCGCGGCCGGGCTGGCCGACGGAGGCGGGCCCGGAACCTGGACCAGGATAGTGGTGGAGAAGCCCTTCGGCCGGGACCTCGAGTCCTCCCGCAAGCTCGATGAGGCCATGCACCACTTCTTCCGCGAGGAGCAGGTCTTCCGCATCGACCACTACCTGGCCAAGGAGACCGTGCAGAACGTCCTGCTGTTCCGCTTCGCCAACGCGGTGTTCGAGCCGGTCTGGAACCGCAACTACGTGGACTACGTCTCCGTGGTGGCCGCCGAGGAGCTCGGCGTCGAGCACCGCGCCGGGTACTACGAGGAGGCGGGCGTGCTGCGCGACATGTTCCAGAACCACATGCTCCAGCTCCTCTCGCTGGTGGCCATGGAGCCGCCCTCGGTGTTCCGCGCCCGCGAGGTGCTCGACGAGAAGACCAAGCTCTTCAAGAGCCTGAGGCCCTTCGACCCGGCCAAGGGCTTCGGCCAGCTGGTGCTCGGCCAGTACGCGGCCAGCGAGGACGGCAGGCTGCCCGCCTACCGCGACGAGCCCGGCGTGGCCCCGGGCTCGGTCACGCCCACGTTCGCCATGCTCAAGAGCTACGTGGACAACTGGCGCTGGCAGGGCGTGCCCTTCTACATCTGCTCGGGCAAGCGCCTGGCCCAGAAGGTCACGCGCATGGTGGTGCAGTTCAAGGAGGTGCCGCACTCCATCTACCGCGATCTCATCGGCGAGCACGTCACGGCCAACAGGCTGCTCATGGAGGTCTACCCCAACGAGTCCATCGACCTGACGCTCCAGGCCAAGAAGTCCGGCGAGGGCTTCTGCCTGCGCACGGCGTCCATGAGCTTCAACTTCAAGGAGGGCTTCTCGGGCGCGCCCGTGGACTCCTACGAGAAGGTCATCCTGGACTGCATGCTGGGCGACCACATGCTCTTCTGGCGCCAGGACGGCGTGGAGCTGGCCTGGAGCTACCTGACCCCGCTTTTGGACATGTGCGGCGACTCGGCCGAGATGGAGCGCAACCTGAACTTCTACCCGGCGGGCAGCTGGGGGCCGCGCGACGCCAAGATGGTGCACCTCAACTACCTGAAGGACGTGATCTTCCGTGACCGCCGCAAGTCTTGAAACATTCCCGGACCTGGAGGCGGCCAGCGCCCGCGCCGCGAGCCTGGCCGCCAGGGCCGCGCGCATGGGCGCGCGCGACAGGGGCCGCTTCGCATTGGCCCTGTCCGGCGGGTCCACCCCCGGGCGCTTCTTCGAGCTCCTGGCCGAGGAGGACCTGCCCTGGGACGTGGGCCACGTGTTCTGGGCGGACGAGCGCCTGGTCCCCAGGCAGTCGCCCGAGAGCAACTACCACTTGGCCAGGGAGCATCTGCTCTCGCGCGTCGCCGTGCCCGAGGCCAACGTGCACCCCATGTGGGGCGGCTCCGGGAGCGCGGAGGAGGGGGCCAGGGAGTACGAGGCCGTGTTGCGGGATTTCTTCGGGCCGGGAGCGCTCCCGGCCTTCGACGCGGTGCACCTGGGCATGGGCGGGGACGGGCACGTGGCCTCGCTCTTTCCCGGGCAGCCCGGGCTGGAAGAGGAGCACAGGTGGGTGCTGCCCGTCAGCTACGAGCACGCAAGCCCCCCGGTGCCGCGCCTGACCTTGACCCTGCCCGCGCTCAACGCGGCCAGGCTGGTGCTCTTTCTGGTTTCGGGGCCGGACAAGGCCGGGCTGGCCCAATTGATCGCCTCGGGCGGGGGCAGGGGATTCCCCGCGGCGCTGGTGCGCCCAGCCCTCCCCCCGGTCTGGCTGGCCGCCGGGTGAGGCGCGGGCGGAGTCCCTACAGCGCCAGCTGCTCCTTGACGCGGCACACGCCGCACACGTCCTGGGAGGAGGGGAAGCCGCAGGAGGCGCACTCCTTGAGCGGGTCGGCGTCCTTGGTGATGGCCTGGAAGGCGGGCTTCCCGTTTCGCAGGAAGTGCTCGTAGAACTGCATTTTCATGCCCGGGCTGCGCTCCTCCAGGCCGGCCAGGAGCTTCTTGTGGCCCGTGAAGCTCGCGCCGGCCGAGTAGGGGCAGGCCGCGAGCACGTGGTCGATGCCGTTAAAGAAGCACCATACGGCGGTCTCGTACTCGGTCAGGCGGCAAAGCGGCTTGATCTTCTTCACGAAGCGGCCCTCGGCGGGCATCACGGGGCCCTGGCCCGCAAGGTAGGCCCTGTCCCAGCGCAGGGTGTTGGCGAAGAGCCTGGCCACCTCGTCGTCCAGGTTGTGGCCCGTGGCCAGCACGTCGAAGCCGTTCTCGAAGGCGAAGCGGTTGAACCAGTAGCGCTTGATCTTGCCGCACATGGAGCAGATCGGGCGGTTGATGCGCTTTTTCACCTCCGGGATGGGCAGGCCCTTGGAGGCCGTCTCCAACACCGTGAGCTTGATGCCGTGCTTGGCGCAGAAGGCCTCCACCGTGCTCCTGGCGTTCTCCGAGGACACGGGGATGGCCAGGTCGATGTGCAGGGCCATGACGTTGTATTCGAGCATGCTGAGCGCCAGCAAAAGCCCCAGCGAGTCCTTGCCTCCGGACACGGCCAGGAGCAGCCTGTCGTCCCGGGTGAGCTGCTTGTGCTCGTGGATTCCCCGCTCCACCTGGCGCAGGAAGTAGGTCTTGAAGCAATCGGGGCAGAAGCCGGTATGGTGGCTGGGCAGGGCGACCTGCGCGGGTTCGCTGCAACGGCGGCACTTCACGGCGTCATCCCCTGGAGACCACGTGGCGGATGCGGATGTCCGCCTGGTGGCCGATGGTGCGGTCCTGGGTGAGGAGCTCCGAGCCCCGGATGACGAGCACCTCGGTGTGCTTGAGCCCCAGCTTGTTGAGCAGCTGCATGACGGTGTTGATCTGGCGGAACTCGCGGGTTTCGCCGGTGGATTCGATGACTACGTTGACCATGGGCCGTTCTCCTACCCTGGCGGGCGGGTAAGGGCAAGTGGGGGCGCGGCCCAGGAAACGTGTTGACCGGGCGCGCGAATTTGAGCATACCATTGAGGCGTAAGAGCGCTCCCGCGCGAATTTCCGGAGGTTTCCATGAGTTCGAAGAAGGTCCTGGTGGTGGACGACGAGAAGCACATCCGGATGCTCTATCAGGAAGAGCTGGAAGGCGAAGGCTACGTGGTGGCCACCTCCGACGGAGAAGAGCCCATCCTGGCCGTGCTCGAACGCGAGAAGCCCGCCGTGGTCGTGCTGGACATCAAGCTCGGGCCCAACCGCTCCGGGCTCGACCTGCTCCAGGAGATCCGCGGCAAGGACCAGAGCATCCCCGTCATCCTCTCCACGGCGTACGACTCCTTCCAGCACGACCTCAAGTCCATCGCGGCGGACTACTACGTGGTCAAGTCCGTGGACCTGACGGAGCTCAAGTCCAAGGTGGCCCTGGCCCTGAGCAAGGCCGCCAACTGAGCCTGACGCGGGAGAACCCCGCCCCTCGCGCGCGGCCCGGCCAACGGCCGCGCGCACTTGCCCTGACCGGGCCTTCGTGCTAGCCCTCTCGCCCATGTTCGAAGACGTAAGCCAGTTCCTGGTGAAGCTGGCCATCTACGCCCCGCCCATGCTCATGGCCGTTACCTTCCACGAGGTCTCCCACGGCGCGGCGGCCGCCCTCCTGGGCGACCCCACCGCCAGGCTCATGGGCCGTTTGACGCTCAACCCGCTCAAGCACCTGGATCCGTTGGGGCTTTTGGCCTTCGTGCTCACCCAAATGATCGGCTGGGCCAAGCCCGTGCCCGTGGACGGCCGCTATTTCAAGAACCCCCGCATGGGCATGGCCCTGGTCTCAGCCGCCGGGCCGGCGTCCAACTTCGTGCTCGCCGTGCTCTCGGCGCTGCTCCTGAACGGGCTCGAGTTCGCAGCCAGGTACGCGGGCGGGTCGCCCCTGGCGGCCATGGTGCTGGTGCCGCTCATCTACATGACCATCGCCAGCGTGCAGGTGAACATCGCCCTGGGCGTGTTCAACCTGCTGCCCATCCCGCCCCTGGACGGCGGGCACCTGCTCATGGGCGTCCTGCCCAGGCGCATGGCCTGGCAGCTCTCCAAGCTGGAGCGCTGGGGGTTCGTCCTCGTGATCCTGCTGGCGATCTCGGGCGTGCTCGGGCGATTCCTGGGCCCCGTGGTGTCGTACCTGTACAACCTTCTGATCTAGCGAGCCGACATGACCGCCAACAACCGCATCGTTTCGGGCATGCGTCCCACCGGACCCCTGCACCTTGGCCACTACTTCGGGGTGCTGGTGAACTGGATCGAGTTCCAGAAGAACCACGATTGCTTCTATTTCGTGGCCGACTGGCACGCCCTGACCACCGAATACGCCGACCCGCGCAAGATCAGGGACTTCATGCCCGAACTCGTGAAGGACTGGGTGGCCTCCGGGCTCGACCCCAACCGCTGCGTGATGTTCAGGCAGTCCGCCGTGAAGGAGCACGCCGAGCTCAACCTGCTGCTCTCCATGATCACCCCGGTGAGCTGGCTGGAGCGCAACCCCACCTACAAGGACGTGCGCGACCAGCTCGACGCGGCCAAGGACCTCTCCACCTTCGGCTTTCTGGGCTACCCCGTGCTCATGGCCTCGGACATCCTGATCTACAACCCCAAGTGGGTGCCCGTGGGGCACGACCAGCTGCCCCACCTGGAGCTGACCCGCGAGATCGCCAGGCGCGCCAACCACCTCTGGGGCGAGATCTTCGTGGAGCCCGAGGCCAAGCTGACCCAGGCCCCCAAGCTGCCGGGGCTCGACGGGCGCAAGATGTCCAAGAGCTACGGCAACGCCATCTACCTGGGCGAGGACCCGGAGGCCATCCGCAAGAAGGTCACGGGCATGGTCACCTGCGCCAAGCGCATGCGCCTGAAGGACCCGGGCGAGCCCGACGAGTGCAACCTGTTCCCCTACCACGAGCTCCTCACTCCGGCGGCCGAGGTGGCGGAGATCGCCTGCGCCTGCCGCGCGGCCACCATGGGCTGCGGCGACTGCAAGAAGAAGATGTTCGCCAACCTGCTGGCCTACCTCGAGCCCATGCAGGCCCGCCGCCGCGAGTTCGACAAGGACCCGGACCTGGCCTGGGATATCCTGAAGGACGGCGAGGAAAAGGCCCGCGAGGCCGCACGCGCCACGCTGGAGGTGGTGAAGGGGAAGCTCAACTTCCTGAGCTGAGAAGCACGTTTTCGCACCAGCGCGCCAAAAACGGGGCGGGCAGCCATGGCTGCCCGCCCCGTCTTGCTTGCGCGCGGCCTCTGGCGGCTACTTCTCCTCAAGCGGGATGTTGATCTCCGTCAGCAGTTCCTCGGGCGCGACCTTGGTGCAGTCGTTCAGGTAGACCTCGTACCCGGGCCGAAGCGACGCCTCCCTGCCGGACTGCGGCAGCCAGACCCCGTAGAGCCACATGTAGGTCTTCATGAGCTCCTCGTAGGGGCCCTTGTGCACCACCACGGCGTAGTCCCCGCCCGGTATCTCGGCGACGATGGCCTCGCCCGAGGCCTCGAAACCCGGCCCCACGGTGACGCAGGCGTCGTAGCGGATCAGCTCCGGCGCGGTGGTGCTCGGGTCGTCGTGGCCGATGCCTATGAAGCTCGCTCCCGGCGCGAACACGCCCTTGTCCATGCCCCACTCCATGAGCCGCCTCCAGGCCTCGGCCGAAGACTGAATGTACGGCCCCGTGGCCCGGACGCAGGCCACGCGCAAGGGGTTCTTTCTGGTGATGGTCACGTCCACGGCTATGGCTCCTGTTTGATGGTGGTTGAGGAAATCCTCGGGAAAGGGGAAGAGCCTGGCCACTTCGGCCTTGCGCCGCCTGCGCGAGAGTTCCCGGAAGGCGCTCGGGTTCTCGCCATAGTGGGTCTTGAAGGCGCGGCTGAAGGCCTCGGGGGCCTCGTAGCCCGCCTCCAGCCCGGCCTCGGTCACGCTCATGGAGGTGAACTCCAGGCGGTAGGCGGCCCTGGTCAGGCGCAGGCGTCGGATGTGCGCGCCGATGGTCTCGCCGGTCATGCCCAGGAATATCCGGTGGAAATGGTACGGCGAGAACCCGGCGATGCGAGCCAAGGCCTCCAGGCCCAGCGGGCCGTCCAGGTTCTCCTGGATGTGGGCCAGCACGGTGAGCATGCGGCGGCGGTAGCTCTTTTCGGTCCCATTCATGAAGCCCCACTAACAGATCGCGCCGGGGCGCGCATGATGATTTTTGCCCTTGCCCGGTGGATGTGAAAATCATCTTCACGGCTTCACACGCGCCCGGCTTCGGGGCTATGCCGGGCCATGTCCACCGATCCCCATGCCCACGCCGCCCGGGAGAAGCGCGGGGCGGCCATGTCCTCGCTGATCGCGGCGGTGTTCCTCACCGGGCTCAAGCTCGCGGTGGGGCTCTCCACCAACTCCCTGGGCATCCTCTCCGAGGCGGCCCATTCCGCCCTGGACCTGCTGGCCGCGGCCGTGACCTTCTTCGCGGTCACCTATTCCTCGCAGCCGGCCGACGAGCGCCACCCCTACGGCCACGGCAAGGCCGAGAACCTCTCCGCCCTGGTGGAGACGCTTCTGCTTCTGGTCACCTGCCTGTTCATCGCCCGCGAGTCCGTGGACAGGCTCCTCTTCAACCCCGAGGCCGTGCGCGTCACGTGGTGGAGCTTCGGGGTCATGGCGGTGTCCATCGCCATCGACATCTCGCGCTCGCGCATGCTCAGGCGCATGGCCGAAAAGCACCGGAGCCAGGCCCTGGAGGCCGACGCGCTGCACTTCTCCACGGACATCTGGTCCTCTGCGGTGGTCATCGGCGGGCTCGGGTGCGTCTGGTTGGGCGGGATGCTGCCGGAAGGTTCGGGGGCGCGCCTGGCGCTTGAGCGCGCAGACGCCGTGGCCGCGCTCGGCGTGTGCGTGATCGTGCTCAAGGTCAGCCTGCGGCTCGGGCGAGAGGCCGTGGACGTGCTCCTGGACGGCGGCTCGTCGAGCGTGGTCCAGGAGATCCGCGCCGCCGTGGAGGAGGTGCCCGGCGTGCGCGGAGTGGGGCAGGTGCGCGCCAGGGTCTCGGGGCCGTCGGCCTTCGTGGACGTGAGCCTGGACATCCCCAGGGTGGCCAGCTTCGAGGAGGCCCACAGGATCGGGGCCGAGGCCGAGGAGGCGGTGAAGCTCGCGCTGCCCGGCGCGGACGTGATGGTGCGCCTTCTGCCCTCGGCCGAAGAGGACGCCGGGCTCTTCGAGCTGGTCCGGGGCATCGCCGCGCGCCACGCCCTGCCCGTGCACGGGCTGCGCGCGCACCGCTCGCCCGGCGGCCTGCACCTTGAGATGCACGTGGAGGTGCCCGAGGCCTTGACCCTGGCCACGGCGCACGAGCGCGTGACGCAGTTCGAGGATGCCCTGAAGGCGGCCTTGCCCGAGCCGGTGGCCGTGGTCACGCACATCGAGCCCGTGGACGGCGTGCGCCTGGGAGGCGCGCAGGAGGACAACTCCGGGCGCATCCGGGACGAGGTGCGCGCGCTCGTCTCCCGCGAGGGCGGGGTGAGCGACTGTCACGGCGTGAGCGTGCTGCTCGTGGACGGGGCCTATTCCGTGAGCTTCCACTGCCGCATGGACCCGGCCACGCCCATAGCCGAGGCCCACGCCATGACCGCCAGGCTCGAGAGCCTGGTGCGCGCGCACGTGCCGGACGTCGGGCGCGTGGTGATCCACGTGGAGCCGGAGGGCCAGGCAGCCCCCGGGGGCTATCCCCCGGGCGGGCCGTAGGCCTCAGCGCCGGAAAGACACTTCAGGCGGCGCGTCCGGCGAGGTCCACAGCGCCGTGATCGCGCCGCGCTCGGCCGTCTGCTCCACCCGTGCACCGGCCCGTTCGAGCCCTTCCACCACCTCGCGCGCGGGAAAGCCGTAGCGGTTGCCCACGGCGCAGCTGACGAAGGCCCACTTCGCGCCCGCCTGGGCGTAGAACCCGGGCGCGAGCGCGGTCCTGCTGCCGTGGTGGGGCACGGCCAGGACGTCCGCCGCGAGCCCGGCCCCGGACGGGCCGAGCGCCGCGAGCATGTCGCGGCCCGCGTCCCCGGGCAGCACGGCCAGCCCCCGGCCGCGCCAGACCAGGCGCAGCACCAGCGACGCGTCGTTGCCGCGAAGCGGCGAGCCCTCAGGCGGGGAGAACACCTCGAACCAGAGCCCGTCGCCAAGGTCCACGCGCTTGCCGGCCCGCCAAGTCAGCGGGGTCAGCCCGCTCTTGCCGAGCGCGGCCGTGAAATCCCCGAATTTCGGCAGCTCGCCGTTTCCGGCCAGCAATCCCACGTCGAAGGTCTCGAGCAGGTAGGCGAGCCCGCCCGTGTGGTCGCGGTCCGGGTGCGACATGACCACGCCCGAAAGCGCGGGAGCCCGCCCCCACGTGAGCGTGGGGGCCAGCACGGCCCGGCCCAGGTCGAAGGTGTCGGACGAGCTGCCCCCGCCGTCCACCAGCCAGCGCCGCCCGCCCTTGGCCTCCACGAGCACGGCCTGGCCCTGGCCCACGTCGAGCATGGTCAGGCGCACAGCGTCGCGGCCGTCCTCCCAGGCCCGCCAGAGCCACGGCCCGGTTATCAGCGCCGCGCACAGGCAAAGCCAGGCCAGCCGCCCGCGGGCCCGCATCCCCGCGCACCAGGGAAGGAACCCCAGCAGCAGGTAGAACCCCAGCACCTCGGGCTGCATGGGCCGGCGCACCGGGTGCACCGTGAGCCAGCCGCGCGCGTCCATGGCTTCGAGGCTCGCGAGCATCATGGCGCAGACCTTGCCGGACAGGGCGAGAAGGGTCTTTCCCGCGTCCGGAAGCCAGGTCACGGTGAGCGCGCCCAGGTAGGCCAACGGCTGCGCGGCCCACTCCACCACGGGCACCCAGAGCAGGTTCAGGTAGAGGTGCGGGCTGGCCTCGCCGAACACCGAGAGCTGCACCGGCAGCACGGAGAGCTGCGCGGCCAGTGTCACCGCGATCCAGCCCGGGACGATCACGGCCGCGAGCCTCCAGGCCCCGGGCGCGCGGATGCGCTTGAGGAGCGGGGAAGCCAGCGGCAGAAGCAGGACCATCCCGGCCACGGCGCAGGCCGAGAGCTGAAGGCCCACGTCGAACACGCACAGGGGGTTCAGGAGAAACATGGCCGCCAGGGCGTAGAAGAGCCCGTCCAGGAGCACGTTGGAACGCCCGAGCATGAGGAGCGCGCCCCAGGCCGCGAACATGAGCGCCGCGCGCGTGAGCGACGGCTCGAAGCGCCCGAGCCAGAGGTAGCCGAGCACCAGGGGAGCCGAGAGGATCACGGCCAGCTTGGGCCGTGGCAGGCGAAGGTAGAGCCCGGGCCACGCGAGCCCGGCCGCCCACGCGGCCAGCCAGCCCATGGCCGCCACCGCCGCCAGGTTCATGCCCGAGACGGCCAGGAGGTGCGAAAGCGACGCCCGGCGCACGCGGTCCAGGTCATCGGTGGAGATGGCGTAGCGCTCGCCCGTGACGAGCCCGAGCACCACCCCGGCGGCGGACCCGCCGCCCGCGCCGGAGAGGATGGCCTCGCGAAGCCTCATGCGCCACTGTTGCACGGCGCTGGCCGGGGCCTCCTCGGCCACGCGCACGGCCTTTGGGCCGCGCGTGTACACGCGGTGGAACACCCCGCGCACGCGCCAGCGCCAGGCCCAGTCGGTCCCGCCCGGGTTGTCGAAGCCGCCCGTGGGCAGGGGCCTCGCCGCGAGCGTGACGCGCGAGCCCGGCGTGGGCCTCACGGCCGGGTCCTGCCAGGTCCAGACCGTGAGGCCCTCGAGGCTTTCGGGCGGTTTCCCGGCAGGGGCGAAGGACGCGCCCTCGAGGATCACCTCCAGCCTGTTGCCGGGTTTTTCCTCCACCGAGGCGACCTGCGCCGTGAGCTCCACGGCCGCGCGGGGGCCGGGCAAATCGGGACGATCAGGGAGGGAAGGCAGCCGGGCGTGGGCGTAGGCGTACCCGGCCAGGGCCGCCAGCACGAAGAACGCCGCGCGCGGGACGGTCCTGCCGGACAGGCGGTTGCACAGGAGCGTCAGGAGGGCGGCGAACCCGCCGGTGAGCGGGTCGTGCACGGCCCAGGCCCCGCAGGCGCAGGCCAAAAAGAGCGCCTGCCAGGGCAGGATGCCCGGCGCGGCGCGCTGGCCGCCCCCGGGGGCGCGCGCGTTCGCGCCGGTCATGCGGCCCGGGCGCGGGCGGCAAGGCCCGGGGCCAGGGCGGCTACTCCCTGGCCCGCTTGATGCGCGCGCCCAGGGCCTGGAGCTTCACCTCCATGGCCTCGTAGCCGCGATCCAGGTGGTAGATGCGCTGCACCTCGGTGGTGCCGTGCGCGGCCAGGCCGGCCAGCACCAGCGAGGCGCTGGCGCGCAGGTCCGAGGCCATCACGGGCGCGCCGGTCAGGCGCGGCACGCCGCGCACGAAGGCGCTCTGGCCGCTGACCTTGACCCTGGCCCCCAGGCGCATGAGTTCCTGCACGTGCATGAAGCGGTTCTCGAAGATGGTCTCGCGGATGGTCCCGGCCCCGGAGGACACGCACATGAGCGCCATGACCTGGGCCTGCATGTCCGTGGGGAAGCCGGGGTAGGGCAGGGTGGTCACGTCCACGCAGGCGAGTTCCCCGCCGCGCCGGGCCACCACGCCGTCCGGGGTCTCGTCGATCACCGCGCCCATCTCCCGGAGCTTGGCGAACACGGCGTCCAGGGCGTCGCAGGGGCAGTTCTCCAGGGTGAGCTCCCCGCCGGTCATGGCCGCGGCCACCAGGTAGGTCCCGGCCTCGATGCGGTCGGACATGATCGGGTATTCGCAGCCGGAAAGCGAACTCACGCCCTCGATCCTGATCACCGGCGTGCCGTGGCCCGTGATCTTCGCCCCGCAGGCGATGAGGAAGTTGGCCAGGTCCACCACCTCGGGTTCGCGCGCGGCGTTCTCGAGGATGGTTTCGCCCTCGGCCAGGGCTGCGGCCATGAGCAGGTTCTCGGTGCCGCCCACGGTGACCTGGTCGAAGACGATCTTGGCCCCGTGCAGGCCGCTGGTCTTGCCCGCGATGTAGCCCGAATCCAGGTCGAAGCGCGCGCCCATCTTCTCGAGCGCGGTCAGGTGCAGGTTCACGGGCCTGGCCCCGATGGCGCAGCCCCCGGGCAGGGCCACGCGGCCCTCGCCCAGCCTCGCCAAAAGCGGCCCCAGGCAGAGCACCGAGGCGCGCATGGTCTTGACCAGGTCGTAGGGGGCCTCGGGGTTCAGGGCCTCGGCCGGGTTGACCACGGCCGCGCCGTCCTGGAAGTTGGCTTCCAGGCCCAGGATGTTCAGGAGCTTCAGCGTGGTGTGTATGTCGCGAAGGTTGGGGACGTTGCGGTAGGTGACGGGGGTGTCCAGCAGGATCGAGGCCATGAGGATGGGCAGGGCCGCGTTCTTGGAGCCGGAGACCCGGACGCGTCCGCGCAGGGGCAGTCCGCCTTCGATGATCAGTTTGTCCATGGGGTTCCTCGGGGTTTCGTTGCAAGGCCACCCGGTTCTAGCCCGAAGACCGCCCGGGCTCAAGAGACCAAAAAAGCTACTTGACCAGCCAGGCCCGCTCGGGTATTGCTTCCCGTCCGACGGTGGCTGTAGCTCAGTTGGCAGAGCACCAGGTTGTGGCCCTGGGAGCCGTGGGTTCAAGTCCCATCAGCCACCCCATCGTCGATCCGGATGCCGGGAAGTTCGCTTCCCGGCATTTTTGTTTGACACGGACCGCTTCCGCGGTGGAGAAAATGGCCATCCGGGGCCTGCGGCGAAAGCCGCCAAGGGGGGGCTTGCGGGGGACGACCGGCCCCCGCCGAGGAGGACCTGACGGTGGACAGACTGGAGATCCTCGCCCGGGCATGGCACGTGGGCGCGAACGTCGAAGGCCTGGACAAGACCGAGGCCATCCGCGCCATCCAACGAGCCGAGGGCTTCGAGGCCTGTTTCGGCTGCGACTGCTGGGACACCTGCGGCCAGGACGGCTGCGCCTTCAGGGATGACTGCCTGCGGACGGGCGTCATCGAGGACCCCTGCCAGGTGGTGGCCTGCGAAGTGCCCGGGAAAAAGGAAAGCTGACCCCGGACGCCGTTCCCGGCGTTTTCCCTTTGCATTCGCTGGACTTCTTGCGTATTGCTTGCGCGCCTTGTTCACTGCCACAGGGCGGCGGGGCCGAAAGTACGCGGAAAGCGTCCTTCCCGCCGCCCATTAAACTCTCCTCCTTCCTCCGTTCCTTTCAGCGAAACACAGAAACCATGCGCCTTCGCGGGCTTTCGCGCGTGCCGGTGTGGCCTTTTTCCCGCGCCTGAAGTATGGATTGTTCCATGCGCCCCATCACCACCTCCGTTTTCGAGCTCCTGAAGATCGGCCCCGGCCCGTCCAGCTCACACACCATCGGCCCCATGCTCGCCTGCCGCGAGTTCGTGGAGCAGGCCGCCAGGCTCTCGACCGACACCCTGGCCCAGGCCGACAGGGTGGAGGTGCGCCTCTACGGGTCGCTGGCCGCCACCGGCAGGGGCCACGGCACGGTGCGCGCCGTGCTGGCCGGGCTTTTGGGCAACCACCCCGAGACCTGCGCCCCGGACGTGCTCGACGCCCTGAGCGGCTTCGGCACCGGCTACGCCACCGTGGCCGGGCACAAGGTGGTCATCGGCGAGGACCTGGTCATATTCGACCAGCTCGAGCTGCCCAAGCACCACCCCAACACCATCCGCATGTACCTGAAGGACGAAGGCGGGCGGGTGCTCTTCGAGCGCGAGGCCTACTCCGTGGGCGGCGGCTTCATCGAATGGCTGGGCCAGGAGCCGCCGCAACGGCCCCAGCCCGCCTACCCCTATTCCACCATGCGCGAGTTTCTGGAGGTGATGGAACGCACGGGCCTTGGCCTGCCCGAGGTGATGATCGCCAACGAGTCCTCCCTGACCGGGCTTTCGGCCTCGGCCATAGGCGAGAAGCTCGAACACGTGATGCGCGTGATGGAAGACGCCGTGGAGCGCGGCCTGGAAACCTCCGGAACGCTGCCCGGCCCGCTCGGGCTCAACCGCAAGGCCAAGGCCCTCTTCGAGCGCTACCGCCAGGACCCCCAGATGCAGGACAGGCCCATCCTGGCCCTGTGCGCCTGCGCCTTCGCCGCGGCCGAGGAGAACGCCAGCGGCCACACCATCGTCACCGCGCCCACGGCTGGCGGCTCCGGCGTGGTGCCAGCCGTGCTCTACGTGACCAAGAACCTGCGCCCCACCGCCGGGGTGTTCCGCAAGGCCCTGCGCGAGGGCCTGCTGGCCGCCGCCCTGGTGGGCATGCTGGCCAAGCACAACGCCTCGGTCAGCGGGGCCGAGGTGGGCTGCCAGGGCGAGGTGGGCGTGGCCTCGGCCATGGCCGCCGCCTTCCTGGCCCAGGTGTACGGGCACCCGGGCCGCGTGGTGGAGAACGCCGCCGAAACGGCCCTGGAGCACCACCTGGGCCTGACCTGCGACCCGGTGCAGGGCTACGTGCAGATCCCCTGCATCGAAAGAAACGCCATGGGCGCGGTGAAGGCCTACGCCGCCTACCAGATTGCCGCCGCCGAGGTGCCCGGGCACCACATGGTCGGCCTGGACCAGGCCATCACGGCCATGGCCCAGACCGGGCGCGACATGTGCTCCAAATACAAGGAGACAGCCCAGGGAGGCCTGGCCGCCTGCGTCTGAGTCGCGCCCAATCCCTCCGCCCTGGGTTCCCCGCCGACCCGGCAAAGTAACACTTCCGCCTCCCGGGCTTCATGGGGCCGTGCTGGCCCTCGGGGCCGCCGTCGCCGCAAGCGGCTCAAGGGGGCTTCGATTATTTCAAGTGGGTGGTGATGCCCGCGAAGCTATCGCCGGGTGCAGGGGGAGGCATTCCCCCTGCCGGGAGAGATCTGGAGAGGGCAGCGCCCTCTCCAGTTCTTCTTCTATTATTTCTTGCCGGGAAGAAGCTTCGAGATCCCTGCCGCCGTGGCGTCCAGCCAGGCGGACGCCTTCACGCTGAAGTACCATCCCAGCACGGCGAGCGCCGCGAACTTCCACCACGGCCCGAACGAGGCCACGGCCACGTCCAGCCAGCTCAAGACGGGCTGGTGCAGCAGGTAGATGGCGTAGGACGCGCCCGAGAGCCAGAGCACCTTGGGGTTTGCGCCCAGGGTGGAGCTCAGCGGAAGCGCGAAGAGCGCGACGAAGACCGCCAGCGTCCAGGCCACGCTCGCGAACCACGGCGTGGGCAGGCCCAGGAGCGTGACGGCCAGGCACAGCGCGCAGGCCCCGAAGATGAGCCCGCCGAGCTTGGCGTCCACGATCCAGACGCGCCCCGGGCGCTCCTTCCACAGTTCGGCCATCCACATGCCGATGAGGAACTCCGGCAGGCGCGAGGGCAGGTTGAAGGTGGAGAGGAACGCGAGGCTGCCGCCCCAGCCGTCGGGCGAGGTCCGGCCCCAGATCTTGATCGCCTCGGTGAGGGTCCAGGCGATGATCGCGGCCCCGATGGTCAGCCTGGCGGGGCCGTACTTGCGGTAGTATTTGAGGATGAGCGGCCAGGCCAGGGTGAACTGGAACAAAAGCCCCAGCCACCAGTAGGCCGCCGTGTTGGACATGAACGACTGGTAGCGCAGCGGGTCCAGGAAGAAGAGGTGCGCGAGCGCCGGGGTCAGCCAGGCCGAGGCGTCCGTGACGCGGTAGACCACGGCGTTGCCCAGGATCACCAGCAGCACGGCGACGTAGTAGTGCGGGCAGAGCCTTGCGAGGCGTTTGGGCAGAAAATCCTTGAGGTGCGGGATGGGCGCGGGGTTTTGCCCCACGAAGGGCATGGCCAAGAGGAAGCTGGTCATCACGTTGAAGACCACCACGCCCAGGGCCATGTCCATGAAGGCCTGGCCGATCAGGGTGTTGGCGTAGCCGTCGCGCAGGGGGCCGATGCCCTGGAAGAGGTGGTGCAGGAAGATGCCGATCATGGCGATGGCGCGGATGAAATGCAGCTGGGGGATGTCCTTCTTCATGATTCCTCCGTGTTGTCGAGGGGTCACGTAGCCTGAAGCGGGCCGTGGCCGCAACAGGGGAAGGACGGCGGGGAGGCGGGCTATTCGAAGCGGATGACCACGAGGGTCAGGTCGTCCTCCTGGACGCCTTCGCCCAGGTGTTCGCGCCAGTCGGCGGTGATGGCCTCGAGGATCTGCTGGGCGGGCTTGGCGGCGTTGGCGCGGATCACCTGGCGCAGGCGGTCCTTGCCGTACATGGAGCCGTCGGGCGCGAAGCCTTCCCAGAGCCCGTCCGTGGCCAGCACGGCCACCTGGCCCGAAGGCCACGAGGGGAGGCGGCTGGTCAGGTAGGCGCTCTCCGGGTCCACGGCCAGGGGCAGGCCCCGGCCCTTGAGCTCGGAGAAGGAATCGGTCTCGGGATCGTAGAGGATGACCGGGTCGTGGCCCGCGCGCACCCACTCCAGGCGGCGCTGGCGGGGGTCGATGACCAGCATGAAGAGCGTGATGAAGTGCCCGCTGCCCGCCACGTCGCGCGAGAGGTGGCGGTTGAGCGTGGTCACGATGCGCGAGGTGTCAGAGAGGCAGAGCGCCGCTTGGCGCAGGAAGCCCCGCGCCGAGGCCATGAGCAGCGCCGAATCCACTCCGTGCCCGGAAACGTCCGCCACCACCACGGCCAGGGTGTCCCCGGCCAACTCCAGGAAGTCGTAGTAGTCCCCCCCGGTCTGGCCCGAGTAGACGGCAGTGCCCGCGATGTCCAGGCCCGTGCGTTCGGGCACGAGCCCGGGAAGGAGGCTTTTCTGGACGGCCTGGGCCTGGGCCAGGGCCTGGAGGAGCTCCGTGCGGTGCCTGAGCCCCACGATCATGGAGTTGGTGCGCGCCGCGATCACCCCGAACTCGTCGGCCGTGGCCACGGGGATGAAGCGCTGCAGTTCGCCCCGGCTGACCGCCTCCAGCACCACGGTCTGCTCGGACAGGAGCCTGCGCAGATTCTCGGAGTAGCGCAGGATGAGGATGCCCACGGCGGCTATCAGCACCCCCGTGACGTAGATGACCTCAAGGGTCACGGAGCGCTTGGCCTCGGCCAGGGCCGCGCGGTCGTAGGCGTGCCCGGCCAGCCAGTCCACGCCGTTTATCAGGATCACCAAAAGCAGCGAGGAGACGATCACCGCCGAGCCCAGGGCCACGGAGGCGAACTTGCGCGTGAGCGGGCGCACGGACTCGGGCGGGTGCCGCCAGCTCTTGGTGCAGGCCCGGTCGATGATGGCGCGCTGGCGCGTGATGGCCGCGTCCATGGACAGGAAGAACGCGGCCGAGGCCATGCCGATGACGAGCTTCACCCCGCTGGACGGCGGGATGTCCATGACCAGCGTATTGAACGCGGCGGCCAGCGCGCCCGCGCCCAGGCCAAGGGCGAAGTCGAGCAGGAACTGCACCCTGGGCTGGTCGAAGATGTCGCGCGACTCGACCAGGGATCTTTCCAAGAGGGGCCTGGCCGCGAGGAAAACCGCGAACGCGCCCGCGATGATCGCCCCCAGCGTCACGGGGGGCAGGGCTTCCATGAAGGGTCAGACGCGCCCGCCGTAAAGGGCCAGCAGCGCCGAGGCCAGCAGGGTCCCCAGCCAGAGGCGGAGGTAGGCTTTGCCGTTCATGCACCCCTTCTATCGCAGACCGGGCCGGGGGGGAATAGCGGGCGTGGCGGAGAGGGCTTCGTCCCCCCTCTCACCTGCCTGAACGCGCAAAAGCCCGTGGCGATTGCCTTCCCCCATGATGTGGGCTACTTCCAGGCATCTTCGCGGAGGATACCCCAAGCGTGAACACACTTTTCAGGCTCCTGCCGTCCATGGACCGCATCCTCTCGAGCCTGGAGGGCGTCCCCGGCCTCTCGGGAGCCCCCAGGCCCCTCGTGCGCGAGGCCGCCCAGGCCTTTCTGGACGGGCTGCGCGAGGAGATCAGGGCAGGGCTCGTCACCGATCCGGCGACGCTCTCCTGGGAGACGCTCTCGCCGCGCATCGCCTGCTTCGCAGTGGCCTACGCGCGCCCGCGCTTCCGCAGGGTCCTGAACGCCACGGGCGTGGTGGTGCACACCAATCTGGGGCGCTCCGTGCTGCCCCCCTGCGCCGTGGACGCCGTGGTCCAGGCCTGCCTCAATTATTCCAACCTGGAGTTCGACCTCGCAACCGGTAGGCGCGGCAGCCGCTACAGCCACGTGGAGCGCCTGCTCCGCACCCTCACCGGGGCCGAGGCGGCCATAGTGGTCAACAACAACGCGGCGGCGGTGCTCCTGGTGCTGGAGAGCCTTTGCAAGGGCCGGGAGGTGATCGTCTCGCGCGGGCAGCTGGTGGAGATCGGCGGGTCCTTCCGTGTGCCCGAGGTCATGGCCAAGAGCGGCGCGACGCTCCGGGAGGTCGGGGCAACCAACCGCACCCACCTGCGCGACTACGAGTCGGCCATCGGGCCGGACACGGCCGCGCTCATGCGCGTGCACACCTCGAATTTCCGCATGATCGGCTTCACCAAGGAGGTCCCCCTGGAGAAGCTGGCCGAGCTCGGGCGCGAGCGCGGCCTGCCCGTGATCGAGGACCTGGGCAGCGGCACCCTGCACGACTTCTCCCGCGACGGCCTGCACGGCGAGCCCACGGTGCGGGACGTGGTGGAGGCAGGGGCGGACGTGGTCACCTTCTCGGGCGACAAGATGCTCGGCGGCCCCCAGGCCGGGGTGATCGTGGGCAGGCGCGAGTACATCGACGCGATCCGCGCCAACCAGCTCAACCGCGCGCTGCGCATCGACAAGATGACGCTGGCGGCCCTGGAGGCCGTGCTCAGGCTCTACCTCGAGCCCGAGCGGGCGGCCGTGGAGATCCCCACCCTGGCCATGATCCGCGCCACCCGGGGCGAGCTCGACCTCAAGGCCAGGCGGCTGGCCTCGGTCCTGCGCAGGGCCGTGGGCGCGCACTTCGAGGTGTCGCTCAGGCCCGGGGTGTCGCGCGTGGGAGGCGGGGCCTTTCCCGAGCGGGACTTGCCCACCCGGCTCGTGTGCTTATCTGCCAAGGATGCGCGCCTGGCCCCGGACGAGCTGCGCGCGAGGCTCCTCTCCACGGACCCGCCCCTGGTGGGCCGAGTGGAGGAGGGCTGGTTCGTCCTGGACCCGCGCACGCTCTCGAAAGACGAATTTCCCCTGGCGGCGAGGGCCCTGGCCCAGGCCGCCGGGGGCGGACCCTGCTGACAAGCGGCCCCGACGCGGCGCGGCCCGCCCGGCGCTGAACATACTTCCTGCCAAGGAGGCGAGATGAACTGTCTGGAACACGAATCGAAGAGCTGCTGGGAGGTCTACTCGTCCAGCGAGGACCGCAAGGCCATGGACGACCTGGCCGCGCGCTACGTGGATTTCCTCAGCCGCTGCAAGACCGAGCGCGAGACCATCGCCTACGTGCGCGAGCGCCTGCTGGCGGCCGGGTTCGCCGAGAGCGCGGACGGCGAGTTCTCCTCGGGCGACTGCTTCAAGATATTCAAGGGCAAGACCATCTTCATCGCGCGCAAGGGCGCGAAACCCCTGTCCGAGGGCTTCCGCCTGCTCGGCGCGCACGCCGACACCCCCCGCCTGGACTTCAAGCAGCGCCCCCTCTACGAGGACTGCAACGTCTCCCAGGCCAAGACCCACTACTACGGCGGCATTCGCAAGCACCAGTGGCTGGCCAGGCCCCTGGCCCTGCACGGCGTGGTGGCCAAGACCGACGGCACGGTCATCGACATCGTCATCGGCGAGGACGAGAACGACCCGGTCTTCACCATCCCGGACCTCCTGCCGCACCTGGCCTACAAGCAGATGGAGCAGAAGGTCTCCGAGGCGTTCGAGGCCGAGAAGCTGAACATCATCCTGGGGCACGCGCCCTCGGACGCGGAGATCGAGGCCAAGAAGAACGACTCCAAGGCCTGCGTGAAGGGCAAGGTGCTCAGCCTGCTCAACGAGCGCTACGGCATCAGCGAGACCGACCTCTACTCCGCCGAGATCCAGGCCGTCCCGGCCGGGAAGGCCCGCTTCGTGGGCCTGGACGGCTCGCTCATCGGCGGCTTCGGCCACGACGACCGCCTCTGCGTGTTCTCCTGCCTGGAGGCGCTGCTCGCGGCCGACAAGCCCGAGCACACCCAGATCGTGCTCTTCTGGGACAAGGAGGAGATCGGCTCCGAGGGCGCGACCAGCGCCAGGTCCATGTTCTTCGAGTACTGCCTGGAGGACCTGATAGCGGCCTGGGAGCCGGGTGCCAGGCTCTCGCGCGTGCTGGACGCGTCCAAGGCCGTGTCCGCCGACGTCAACGCCGCCCTGGACCCGGACTACCAGGACGTGCACGAGAAGCTGAACGCCTGCCTGCTGGGCCACGGCCCCACGTTCAACAAGTTCACCGGCCACAGGGGCAAGGTGGGCGCGAGCGACGCGCACTTCGAGTACGTGGCCTGGATCAGGGGCGTCATGGACAGGGCGGGCGTGCCCTGGCAGATGGCGGAGCTGGGCAAGGTGGACCTGGGCGGCGGGGGCACCGTGGCCAAGTTCCTGGCGGTCTACGGCATGGACATCATCGACTTCGGGCCGCCCGTGCTGTCCATGCACAGCCCCTTCGAGCTGTGCTCCAAGGCGGACCTCTACGCTTCCATGCTCGCCTACAAGGCGTTCCTGTTGAGCTAAGCGCCGCAATCCCCCGCCCGCGCGCCTTCCCCTCCCGGGGCGGGCGCGCGGGCGGCTCGTTCACTCTACAGAAGAGCGGGAGAATTCCATGCCGGTGATCATGGGCACGGCCGGGCACATCGACCACGGCAAGACCACCCTCGTCAAGGCGCTCACGGGCATCGACTGCGACCGCCTGGCCGAGGAGAAGAAGCGCGGCATCACCATCGAGCTGGGCTTCGCCTTCCTGGACCTGCCGGGCGGGACGCGGGTCGGCGTGGTGGACGTGCCGGGCCACGAGCGGTTCGTGAAGAACATGGTGGCCGGGGCCGCCGGAATCGACTTCGTGGTCCTGGTGATCGCGGCGGACGAGGGCGTCATGCCCCAGACCCGCGAGCACCTGGAAATCTGCTCGCTCCTGGGCATCAAGTCCGGGCTCGTGGCCCTGACCAAGGTGGACATGGTGGACGAGGACTGGCTGGGGCTCGTCACCGAGGACGTGCGGGCCTTCCTGGCCGGGAGCTTCCTGGCCGACGCGCCCATGCTGCCCGTGTCCGCGCACACGGGCCAGGGCCTGGACGAGTTGCGCGCCCAGGTCTCGGCCATGGCCGGGGAGTTTCGCCAGGGCAGGCGTTCGGACCTGGCCCGGCTGCCCATCGACCGCGTGTTCACCATGAAGGGCCACGGCACGGTGGTCACGGGCACGCTCATCGCGGGCAGGCTCAAGGCGGGCGACGAGGCCGTGCTCTATCCCTCGGGCAGGCCCACCAAGGTGCGCAGCCTCCAGGTGCACGGCGGCCCGGCCGAGGCGGCCCAGGCCGGGCAGCGCACCGCGGCCAACGTCATGGGCCTGGAGGTGGAGGAGGTGGAGCGCGGCGAGGTGCTGGCCCACCCGGGTACGCTTTTTCCCTCCCTGGCCTGGAACCTGGAGGTCACCTGCCTGGCCTCTTCGCCAAGGGCCCTGCGCCACCGCGCCGAGGTGCACTTCCACCACGGCACGCGCGAGGTCATGGCCAGGCTCTACTTCCTGGACCGCGACAAGCTGGAGCCCGGCCAGACCGCGCTGTGCCAGGCGCGCTTCCACTCGCCCATGGCCGGCGTGTCCGGGGACCGCTGCGTCATGCGCGCGTTCTCGCCGCTGCGCACCGTGGCGGGCGGGGTGATCCTCTCGCCGCTTGGCGGGCGCGTGAAGCGAAACGGCCCGGAGCTCCCCGACATCGCTGCCCTGTCCTCGGCCACGCCAGAGGACGCGGTGCGCCTGCACCTGAAGCTTCGCGGCAAGGCGGGGGCGAGCTTCGCGGAGCTCCTGGTGCTCACCGGGCTCGAGACCCGGGAGCTGGAGAAGGTCCTCCAGGCGTTTTCCGGCAAGGGGCAGGCCAGCCTCTGGGACAAGGACGCCAGGCAATGGCTGTCGGGCGAATCCCTGGAGGCCATGAGCGAGAGCCTCTGCGTCCACATGGCCGCCTTCCACAAGCGCGAGCCGCTCAAGCAGGGCGTGGCGCGCGGCGAACTGGCCTCCACGTGGGGCAGGGAGCTTCCGGCCAAGCTCGTGCATTTCGTCACCGAGCGCCTGATCAAGGGCGGCAGGCTCGCCCAGGAGCAGGAGCTCATCCGCCTGCCCGCGCACAAGGTCAGCCTGGCTTCCGACCAGGCGGACCTGCGCTCCAGGATTCTTCGAATCTACGAGGTCGGCGGGCTCACCCCGCCCAATCTCAAGGACGTGATGGACGAGCTGAAGCTCGACTTCAAGCAGGCCCAGCCCGTGTACAAGCTTTTGCAGGACGAGGGCATGCTCTCGCGGGTCAAGGAGGAGATGTACTTCTCCTGCGCGGCCCTGGAGGCGCTCAAGGAGCGCGTGCGGCAGTACTTCGAATCCGCGCCGGAGCTCGGCCCGCAGGAATTCCGCGAGCTTACCGGGCTTTCGCGCAAGTTCGTCATCCCGCTGCTCGAATACCTGGACAAGGAGAAGGTGACCATCCGGGTGGGCGACAAGCGCGTGCCCCGGGCGCGGTGAGCCGCGAATGCGGGGTTGATTTTTTCCGGCAGGGGGCTAAACCCCGAAAGCCCCTTCGGGGGCGGCAACCTCTTTCAAGGAGTCTTCCATGGCCCGCAAAGCCCTGCTCTTCTCGCTAGCCCTCATCCTGGCCCTGGCCGCCCCCGCCTGGGCCCAGAAGAAGTCCGACCCCAAGGCCCCCGTGGCCGTGGGCGGCCAGCAGTCCACCGTGAGCAACTTCGGCCAGCGCTGGACCGCCATGACCGACAAGGAGCGCGACATGTTCCTCGAGGGCATGGCCACGGCCCTGCGCATGGTCTGCACCACCGCCGTGTTCACCGCCGAGCCCAAGCCCAAGGACATGAACGAGGCCAACAAGCGCTTCATGGAATGCTTCAGCGCCCAGTTCCCCTACAAGCCCTGGGACATCAAGAACGCCATGAACGCCCTCTACCAGGACAAGGCCAACAACATCGTGCCCTACGACATCATGTACGGCATGGCCCTGCTCAAGGTGAAGGGCGATCCTTACGAGGAAAACCTCGCCAAGCTGCGCCAGGACCTCAACAAGCGCGGCGCGAAGTAGCCGAAGGGCCACGGACCGGGGAATGGGTGCATTGAGCCTCAAGGTGGGCCAGACCCTGGGGATACGCCCCGAGGGCGAGGGCCCGGCCCCGGTGCTGGCCGGGGGCGGCTTCGACGTGTTCTTCTTCTACGGGGGCCTAAGCGGCGCCGAGGTGCGCGGGTTCGCCACGGGCGCGCTGACCTGCGGCGTCTACGTGGAGGACGCCATCCCCGTGCTGGTCCTGGACATCGAGGGCTTCGGCGGGCTCGAGGTGGCCTTCAACATCTTCGCCGAACCCGAGGACAAGCGCCGGGCCTTCTTCGAGGCCCCGCCCACGCTGGGCGAGGCCAACATCGTGCTCTGCGGCCACCCGGAGTCGGTGGTCCTGGCCGTGCGCGCCATCAGGCCGGGGCCCTTTCTCGTCTCCGAGATCAAGAAGGCCTGCCTGGACCAGCTCTGCCTCTACCGGGACATCACCCACTGCTTCCGGGCCATGAGCCGCCTCTACGATCAGATCGACCCGGAGGACATGCGCGGGCGGGTGCTGATGCGCCCCGCGTGACGCCCGCCCCGTTCATCGCGGCAACAAGGACAGCCGCGCCCAGGCCCCGCATCGCGGGCCCGGGCGCGGCTTTCATTTTCCGGTCCGTCCGAGGCGGGGCTAGTTGCCGCCGTAGGCCTTTTCCTGGGCGGTCAGGGCCTCGCTCATCACGTCCAGGTTCACCTTCTGCTCCACGGCCTTCTTGAGCAGCTCGGCGAGCTTCGCCTTGTATTCGGCCGAGGCCTTGTCCATGGGGCCGTTCTCCAGCGCGTGGATCTCGTCCATGGTGGCGCGGTAGGCCTTGCGCTCCGCGCGCAGCTCCTTTTCGATCTGCTCGGGCACCATCGAGGTGTAGTCGTACTTGTCCGCCAGGGCGTTCCCGGCGGTCAGGGTCAGGAAAACGAAAGCAGCCGTGGCCAGCACTCTCGTTGAAAGCGTCATGTGGGTTTCCTCCGCATTGGCAAGGGATACGGCAAGATAGCAGCAAACCGCCCCGCAGGACAACGCGTTTCTTGGCTGCGCCCGGCCGTTGATTTCATGAAATGGCGTAACCGCTCCGCCCGCTTGGCGGACGTACACGCCGGGGCGCGCCCGCCCGTTCCGGGCCCGGCCGCGCGACGCGGGGTGGCATGGGCCTTGCTTAGTGTGGAAAGCTAACGAACGTGCGTAGGCGGCCATTCGGGTTGCCACATCCGCATGGCGGTGATATTGTAATGAGGATACTGTTTTTCCAGAGCATTCGCTTTCCGGCCGCTGGCCGGGAGCGCGGGAGGCCCTCATGATCCGAGCCGTGATAATCGCCGCGCTGCTTCTCTCGGGCTTCCTGCCCGTCCAGGCCGACGCGGCGCTGGCCCAGAAACGCGTCACGAGCGACCAGTTGCTGAAACTCCAGAACAGGATGGATGCCCAGCGCGACGCCTACTACCGCTTCGAGCAGGCCGAGAAGGAGGCCCTGGCCGAAGGCGCGTCCGACAAGGCCGCGCTCTACCGGCAGGCCAAGGTCAAGGCCCACGAGGCATACACCGACCTGAACGGGCAGTTCGAGAAGGCCCAGGCCCAAAAAGGGGAGTCCGACCGGCGGGCGGCCGGAACGCCCGTGGACAGCCGCTAGGGCTTCGCAAACCGGTTTTCGGCATGGCCGGGGGCGTTTTTTACGGCGCCTCCGGCTTTTTTTGCGCCTTTTTTGTGACCTGGATCACATTTTTGCTGCATGTTTGCGCTACAAAGGTAAGAATAAATACACCACTCAAGCGCCCGGCGGGCCGGGCAAGCACGCAGGAGGAAGCCGCATGAGCAATTCGCCGCCGAAACGTTCAGGTACAACCAACTGGTTCGCCGTGGCCATGGTCCTACTGGTGGTCCTGGTGCTGGGCGCGGGCGGCGCCTACACCATGCAGGCCACGGACCAGGCCGCCTTCTGTTCCGGCTGCCACAGCATGGACACCTCGTTCTGGACGTACAAGAACTCCGGCCACGCCAAGCTCGCCTGCAACGACTGCCACGCCCCGGCCAACATCGCGGCCAAGATCCCCTTCAAGGCGGTGGCGGGCACCAACGACGTCTGGAGCACCGTGACCAAGAACATCCCGGATGTGATCCACGCCAACAAGCAGCACAAGGAAGTCATCCAGGCCAATTGCGTGCGTTGCCACGCCGCCACCATCGAGACGGTGGCCATGGACTCCAAGCCCTACTGCGTGGACTGCCACCGCTCGGTCCCGCACAAGTCCCGCACCCCCATCTCCACAAGGAAGGTCGCCGATGGCTAAGAAAACGTTCCTTTTCGCCCTGATCGCGGCAATGGGCCTTGGCGCCCTCCTCGCAGGATGCAGCCAGCAGGCCGAAGGCCCCAAGGCCCCCGTCTACAAGACCGGCCTGGCCTCCGAAGAGACCAAGAACTCCGCCTTCGAGAAGCTCTTCCCGGCCCAGACGCTCACCTATCAGCGCAACCAGAAGGACGACGTCCAGCAGTTGACCGACTACGGCGGCCCCGTGCCCTGGAACAAGAACGACAACGTGAACCCGCCGCCCAAGGGTAACCCCAAGGCCGCGCAGCCCTACCTGAAGAACCTCTGGCTGGGCTACCCCTTCAGCCTTGAATACCGCAAGGCGCGCGGGCACACCTACGGCATCGAGGACGTGACCACCACGGACCGCATCAACCAGTACTCCGACAAGGCCGGGCTGCCCACCACCTGCTGGAACTGCAAGACCAACAAGATGGCCACCTGGCACAAGGAATACGGCGACAAGCTCTGGTCCATGGAATTCTCGGACTTCCGCGCCAAGACCGACCCCAAGGAAGACACCATCGGCTGCGCCTACTGCCACGACCCGGCGGACATGAAGCTGCGCATCTCCTCCGTGCCGCTCAAGGAGACCCTGGAGAAGGTCGGCTTCGACCTCGCCAAGGCCGACCGCAACCAGATGCGCACCCTGGTCTGCGCCCAGTGCCACGTGGAATACTATTTCCAGGAGGCCAAGTTCGGCCCGGCCAAGAAGCCCGTGTTCCCCTGGACCACCGGCGCCACGCCCGACAAGCCGTTCGGCGGCGTGGACCCCGAGAACATGTACGAATACTACAAGGACCACGGCGTCGTGGAGATGAAGGGCATGGACGGCTGGTTCGCCGACTGGACGCACCCCGTGTCCAAGACCCCCATGCTGAAGACCCAGCACCCCGAGTTCGAGACCTTCATCAACGGCACCCACGGGGCCGCCGGCGTGGCCTGCGCGGACTGCCACATGGCCTACACGCGCTCCGTGGACCCGGACAAGAAGAAGATCAGCAACCACCAGTGGACCTCGCCGCTCCTGAACATCGAGGGCACCTGCAAGCAGTGCCACCAGGACAAGACCCCCGAGTTCCTCAAGTCGCGCGTGCTCTTCACCCAGACCAAGGTGCACGACCAGCTGCTCAAGGCGCAGGACGTCTCGGTGCGCGCCCACGAGGCCGTGCGCCAGGCGGGCGAGTACAAGGGCGAGAAGAGCGCCAACTACGACGCCCTGATGCTCCAGGCCAAGGAGAACGTGCGCCACGGCCAGTGGATGTGGGACTACGTGTCCGCCGAGAACTCCATGGGCTTCCACAACCCCACCAAGGCCCTGGACACCCTGGCCCGCTCGCAGGAGTACAGCCGCCGCGCCGTGGACCTGGCCATGCAGGCCACCAACTTCGGCATCGGCAAGACCATGGAGGCCGACACCAAGACCCTGGTGCCGCCCATCCTGGAGTGGAGCCGCGAGATGCAGATGAACCCCGAGAACCTGAAGAAGTACGTCTGGACCACCTACTTGACGCCTTTCCCCAAGGCCGAGAAGATGTGGGACGGCGTGAAGAAGATCAGCAAGTAGCAGGGGAAGGGAACCGGAGAGGGCGCCGCCCTCTCCGGACCTCTCCCGCCAGGGAACTTCGTTCCCTGGACCCGTTATAGCTTCGCGTCGATCACCGGATGCAACGAAATGGGCCGCCCGGCTGTCTGGAAGCACGCTTCCAGACAGCCGGGCGGCCATATTTCAAGGTGACTGGTGAAACCCGCGAAGCTATCGCCGGGTGCGGGGCAGAGCCCTGCATTCTGGCATCAAGGCCTTTCAAGCCAGCCGGGGTGCAGCGCGTAGGCCTCGGCCAGCAGGTAGAGCGAGCCGCAGACCAGCACCACGCCGCCGTGGGCGCTGGCCTGCGCGAGCGCCTGGGCCGCGTCCGCGACGGGCCTGGCCCTGGGGCCGAGCCGCGCGGCGAGGTCTTCGGGCGCGAGCGCGCGCCCCGGCGCGTCCAGGCCGGGCACGAGGATGGGGCCGCCGGTGAGGCCCGAGGCCAGAGGCAGCATGGCGGGGAGGTCCTTGTCGGCCAGGCAGGCGAAGACCATGGCCGAGGGGCGGATGGAGAGGGCGTCCAGGGCCTGCTTCAGGCACTCGAGTCCGGGCTGGTTGTGCGCGCCGTCCAGCACGAAGCCGGGCAGGCCGTTCGCCGGGGGCACGATCTGGAGCCTGCCCGGGATGAAGGCCTCGCGCGCGGCGTTCTCCACGGCCAGGGCGCTTCCGGGCAGGCCCTGGGAGTGCGCGAGAAGCTGCCAGGCGCAGGCCGCGAGCTGGAAGTTTTGGCGCTGGTGCGGGCCGGGCATGGCCGGGGCGGGCAGGGCCAGGGCCTCGATGGGTGGCGGCGGATACCCGGGAGGCAGGGCCAGGGGCACGGGCCTGGCCGTGGCGTCGCCGCCCGGCACGGCGTAGAGCGCGGCCCCGGCCTTGCGTGCGGCCTGGACCAGAATGGCCCGGGCCTCGGGGAGTTGCGCGGCGGTCACGGCCTCCAGGCCCTTGCGCAGGGCTCCGGCCTTGTCCCGGGCGATGTCGCCCAGGGTGGGGCCCAGCACCGAGGTGTGGTCCAGCCCGATGGGCGTGAATGCCGCCACGTGGTGGGTCATGGCGTTGGTGGCGTCGTGTGCCGCGCCGAGCCCGGCCTCCCACACGCAGGCCTGGCAACCGTGCTCACGCAAAAGCCAGGCGGCCATCACGGTGATCAGCTCGAAGTAGGTGAGCCTGCGCCGGTCCGACACGTCCGCCGAGACGCGAAGCACCACCTCGGCCGCCTGGGTCCAGGCCTCCTCGGGCAGCTGGCGGCCGTTCACCAGAACGCGCTCGCGCGGGCTCAGGAAATGCGGAGATGTGTAGAGCCCGGTCACGAGCCCGGACTGCTTGAGGATCTCGGCCAGGAACGTGGACGTGGAGCCCTTTCCGTTGGTTCCCACCACGAGCGCGCCCGGGCAGGAGGGCTCGGCGAGGCCCAGGGCGACCAGGGCCGCGCGCACGCGCGAGAGCCCCAGGTCCATGTGGAACATGCCCAGGGAGTCGAGGTAGGCCTGGAAGGCCTCGAAATCCGCGAACCTAGAAATCGAAGACCTCGCCTTCGCGCATCAGGTGGTAGGAGTAGCCGTCCAGGGCCAGTTGCAGCTCTTCCTGGATCTGCTCGGAGAAGGGCGACTTCATGTGGTATATGAAGACCTTGGGACGGTAGGGCAGGCGGTCGAGCTCCATGCGCAGGAGCCTCGGGGTCAGGTGTCTGGACACCGAGGCCAGCTGTTCCAGCCGGTTGGGGAAGGAGGCTTCGGTGATGATGTTGCGCACCGGGGTTTCGAGCGCGGCCAAGTGCTCCCACCAGGCCGGGCACGGGCCGGTGTCGCCGGTGTAGGCCAGGGCCTCCGGGTTGCCCGCCTCGCGGATCACGTAGCCGCTGGCGAACCTGGAGTGGTTCACGGGGTGGTTGGTGATGGTCAGGCCGTTCACGTGCACGGTGGCCCCGGGGGACATGGGCATGTAGGTGAGCACGGGCGAATCGGCCGGAATGACCGTGAAGTCCGGCCAGATGGTGTCGTTGAGCAGGTGCGTGGAGATGGCGTCCACCACCTCGGGCAGGGCCCGGATGTTCACGGGCGGGCGTTTGTGGCTGCTTGAGAACTCGATGAGGTTGTCGGCCAGAAACAGGATGTCCTTGATGTGGTCCAGGTGCGAGTGGGTGACGAAGATGTCCGTGACGTTGGCCTGCTCGTCAAGCGAAAGGCTCGAGGTGACCGAGCCCGCGTCCAGGAGGATGTGCCCGTTGAGGAGAAAGGAAGTGAGATTGTGGCCGGGCAGGTCCGAACCCGAGCAGCCGAGCACGCGCAGCTTCATGGTGTCTCCGGTCGAGGCTGGTCTCGGGAGTCAGTGGCCCCAAGGCGTTGATATGTCAAGCACGGGCCAGGCGGTCCTTGACCGGAACAGGGCCTTGGGCTTAGGAGGATTGCCCGCGCGCCAGTAGCTCAGGCGGATAGAGCAGCTGCCTTCTAAGCAGCCGGCCGGGGGTTCGAGTCCTCCCTGGCGCGCCAGAGATTTCGAAAGGGGTCAGACCGTACGGTTTGGCCCCTTTTCTATTCAGCGCCGGCCCTACCGGATAACCTTGACCAACTCCTCCGCCACTTCCTTGGCCAGGCGTTCCACCAACCTTCCCTGGGCCGCCACCAGGGCGGCGTGGTCCGGACCCGTGCAGGGCTCGCGCAGCGCGGAGCTCTTCCAGGCCACGTTTCGGCCGTCCTTGTCCGTGATGGACCAGTTGGCCTGCAGGAGGGCGTCCTTGCCGAGCGTCCCGTCGAAGGAGCGCACCTGCACCGCCACCTGGTAGTCCGGGGACGTCCCGCCGGGGAAGGGGTAGTCCACCACCGGCCGCGCGCAGACCTGGCGCGTGAGGGCGTCGGTGAAGGCGCGGGAGAAGTTGGCCTGCACGGGCTCGATCCACTGGTCGAACTCGGCCAGGAGCATGCGGTTGCCCTCGCCCCGGGTCACGATCTGGGACCTGTCCAGGTAGGCGGCGATGTCCACGGGGCCGATGCCCAGGCTGCGGCAGGGCCCGGCTGGCTTTTCGGCCTGCGCCGGGCCGTCGGCCGAGAGCGAGTAGAAGCGGGTCGGGGCGCTCTTGCCGCACCCGCCGAGAAGCGGGAGCGCAAGCGCCAGGCAGGCGAGGGCGAAGAAGGAAATCCGCGTGTTCCGGGGCATTGTCTATCTCCTGTTGCCGCCCTTGCCCTGGATGAGGGCTTCGGGATGGCGCTCGAGGTAATCCGCCAGGCTTCTGATGGATTTGGCCGCCTGGGCCAGTTCGGCGAGGGCCTTGTTGAGTTCGACCACGGTGATGGAATCCGGGCTGACCACCTTCTGGAACTTGGAGAGCGCGTTCTTGCCGTCGGCCACGGCACCGTCCACGGAGTCCAGGGTCTTGCGGGTGGAGGCGGCGAGCCTGTCCGTGCGCTGGTCCAGGTTCACGGCCAGGTCGTTGTAGCTGCGCACGGCCTGCTCCAGGTTCTTGGTCAGGCCGTCCACGCGGGTGCGCAGGTCGTCCACCAGCTGCGTCCCGGAGGTCAGGGCCGTGTCGATCTTGGCCGGGATCTTGGCCGTCTCCGGCGCGTTGACCAGGCGTTCCACGCCGTTGACCGCGCTCAGCAGATGGGCCACCAGCTCCTCGAGGGGCAGTGATTTCAGCGTCTGGGCCAGCTTCTCGAACTCCGAGGGGATGGTGGGGATCTCTATGCCCTCGTCGCCGCCGTGCAGCGTCACGGGCGTGTCCGGGCGCATGTCCAGGGACACGGCCAGCTGGCCGGTGACGAAGCTCTGGGTGACCAGCTGGGCGCGCAGGCCCTTCTCGATCAAGGCCTGCATGAGCTCCTTGGGGTTCTCGCTACGCACCTGGAGGAGCGTGTCCGTGCCCCTGTTCTTGATGTTCACCCTGCCGCCCACGATCTCCACCACCACCGGGATGGAGAAGTCGAGCCCCGTGGAGTCCGCCTCGATGCGCACCTCCTTGACCGCCCCGATGGGCACGCCCCGGAAGATCACGGGGGAGCCCACCTCCAGGCCGGAGACGGAGCCGCCGAAGAACATGATGGCCGTCAGCTTCTTGGTGAAGAACATCCCAGAGCCGAAGGCGGCCAGGGCGCCCACGGCCAGGAGCGCCGCGCCGATCACGAACAGGCCGATGATGGTTTTATTCGATTTCGCGCTCACGCCCGGGGCTCCTCGTGTTTGTGCACGCAGATGCGTTCGGTGGTCACGGCCTTACTCCTCTCCCCTGGTCAGGAAGTGGCGCAGGGCCGGGTCCTGGGAGGTTTTCAGAAGGTGGCTGGGGTTGCCGCTGGCGGTCATGGTCCTGGTGCCGACGTCGAGGAACACCGAGTTGGAGCCGATGGCGAAGATGCTGGCCAGCTCGTGGGTGACCACCACGAAGGTGGCCTTCAGGCTGTCGCGTAGCTCCAGGATCAGGTCGTCAAGCAGCCGGGCGCTCACCGGATCGAGCCCGGCCGAGGGCTCGTCGAAGAAGAGGATGTCCGGGTCCAGGGCCATGGCCCGGGCCAGGCCCGCGCGCTTGCACATGCCGCCGCTGATCTGGGAGGGGTAGTAGTCCTCGAACCCGGCCAGGCCCACCAGGGCCAGCTTGAAGGAGGCCATGTCGCGTATCTCGGCGTCGGAGAGCTTGGTGTACTGCTTGAGCGGCAGGGAGATGTTCTCGGCCAGGGTCATGGAACTGAAGAGCGCGCCGCTCTGGAAGAGAAGCCCGGTGCGGCGCAGCAGGCGCGTCCGTTCGGCTTCGCCTGAGTCCCAGAGGCTCTCCCTGCCCCAGTAGAGCACCTTGCCCCTGGCGGGCTCCTTGAGCCCCACCAGCACGCGCAGCAGCGTGCTCTTGCCGCAGCCGCTGCCGCCCATGATGATGAACACGTCGCCCTTGTTCACGGTGAAGTCGAGCCCGCGCATGAGCACGAAATCCCCGTAGGCCATGGTCAGGTCCTTGATCACGAGGGCCGGGGCCTGGGCGTCGGTCTCTTCCATTTTCGCCTCAGATGCCCAGGATGTTGCACAGCCAGGTGAGGACCGCCGTGGCGATGACGATGCTCAGGATGCCCGTGACCACGGCCGAGGTGGTTGCCTGGCCCACGGCCATGGCGCTGCGGCCGCAGCGCATGCCCCGGTAGCACCCGGCCAGGGCCACCAGCACGCCGAACACCGCGCTGTGGGCCAGCCCGATCCAGAAGTTGGCCAGGGGCACGGAGTGGAAGGTCTGGCTCAGGTAGAGCTCCGGGTTGAGCCCCAGCATGGCCACGCCCACCACGAATCCGCCCAGCACGCCCATCAGGTCGGCGTAGACGCAAAGAAGCGGCATCATGAGCACCAGGGCCAGCATCCGGGGCATCACGAGAAATTCCACCGGGGAGAAGCCCAGGGTGCGAAGCGCGTCGATCTCCTCGTTGACCTGCATGGTGCCCAGTTCCGCCGCGAAGGCGGCCCCGGTGCGCCCGGCCATGATGATGCCTGTCATGATCGCCCCCATGACCCGGACCATGGCGATGCCCACGATGGTGGAGACGTAGACCTGGGCCCCGAACTGAAGCAACTGGATGGAGGCCACGAAGGCCAGGATCAGGCCCACGAGCAGGCTGATGAGCGAGACGATGGGCAGGGCGTCCACGCCCACCTGGCGGATGAGCAGCGCGAGCCCCGAGGCCTGGAACACGGCCCGGCCGCGCGCGAGGTTCACGCAGGCCAGGGCCACCTCGCCCACGAACTCCAAAAGGTCGGGCACGCCGCGCCACGCCTCGATGCACCAGCCTCCAAGGCGCGCCAGGATGGGCTCGCGCGCCTTGGCCGAGGCCTGGCCGCCGCGTTCGGGCACCTTTTCGGCGAGATCGAGGAGCGCGCGGGCCCCCTCGGGCAGGCCGGACAGGTCGGCCGGGACGGAGTTGGCCCGGGCCAGGGCCAGAAGCGAGCGGCAGAAGGTCAGCAGGCGGCTGTCCCATCCGGCGAGGCCCGACGTGTCGAAGCGCAGCCCGGAAGGCCGGGGGGAGGCGTTGAGCAGCCGGACGGCCTCCGAGGCGTCCGGACCGGGGGACCTCATCCCCCAGGAGCCCGAGAGGGTCACGAGCACGCCGCCCTGGCTCGCGGCGGCGCGCACCCCGGCTGTTCCGGGTTCCGGTGTCTTGGAGGTCATGGTTTTTCGCTAACGCAAAAAGCCCTGCAATGGAACACGCCGTCCGGGCCTGCCCGCGCTCAGGACGCCCCCACGCGGTCCCCGGCCACGCCGTAGCGTTCCAGGAAGCGCTTCTCGGATACGGAATCCCCGATCAGGACGAGCTCGCTGCCCGCCTCGAGCGCGGTCTGCGGGTCCGGGCCCAGGGCCATGGCAGCGCCCGCGCGCACCCCCACCACGTTGCAGCCCGTCTCCTGGCGGATGCCGCTTTCGGCCAGGGACTTCCCGGCCAGGGCGGCGGGCAGGGGGGCGCGGAAGAGGTTCAGCCCTTCGGTGAGCATGAGCACCATCCCGGGGCTCAACAGGTTGAGCACCGTGGTGGCCACCAGCGAGGAGTGCGACATCACCAGGTTCGCCCCGGCCGTGTACATGATGCCCACGTTGCGGTCCAAGGTGGCGCGGCTGATGATCTGGACGTCCGGGCGCAGCCTGCGGCAGTAGATGGTCAGGTAGATGTTCAGATCGTCGTCGTGGGTGGTGACGAAGACCGTGGAGGCCGTCTCGATCCCGGCGCGCTCCAGCACCTCCCGGTCCGCGGCGCTGCCGATGACGGCGCGCTCTTCGAGGTTGCCGAGCTTGGCGTTCTTTTCGACGATGGCGTAGCCCACGCCCTGCTCGCGCAGCTGCTCGGCCACGGCCATGCCCACGCGCCCTCCGCCCAGGATCACCGCCCCGCCCCGAACGGCCTGCGGCTTGCCCGCGAGGCGCTCGAAGGCCCGCAAGTGGTCCTCCGACCCGCCGAGCACCAGCACGGCGGAATCCGAAAGCGGCGCGTCCGGGTCCGCCACGGAGAACCTGCCCTTCTCCCACAGCCCGAGCACGTTCACGCCGGTGGCGCTCCTGAGCGCGCACTGGCGCAGGGTCCTGCCCCCGAGGTCGGTCCACTGCACGGGGATCTCGGCCACAAGCAGGCTGTCGAATCGGCCGATGACGTTTGAGAGCAGGCCGTCGCCCAGGATGCGCCGGGCCAGGGTGTGGCCCAGAAGCCTGGTGAACGCGAAGACGCGGGTGCTCCCGGCCAGGGAGAGGATGTCCACGGATTCGTCCTGGTCGGCCTTGCATACCACGGGGACGTCCGGGCTCACCTCGCGCAGGGTGAAGGCGATGTTGGTGTTGCGCACGTCGCTGTCCAGGGCCACCACCATGGCCGCCTGGTCCACGCGTAGCGCCCGGTAGGTCCGGGGGTCGTCGTGGTCGCCCAGCACGGCGGGGTAGCCCATGTCGTGCAGCTCGGTGGTGCGCTGCACGTCGGGGCAGAGCACGGCGTGCTCGCGCCCGTACTGCCCGAGCCGGGCGGAGAGGTTCAGGGCGGTGGGGTCGCTGCCCACGATGATCACGTGGCCGCGCGTCTCCGGGGGCAGCTCGCGCGGGATGCGGGCCTTGGCCTGGGCCTCCAGCCAGGGGGCGTAGAAGAACTGGATGAAGGTGAAGGGCAGCATCACCAGCAGGAAGACCACGCCCGAGGTGAGCACTACGATGGAAAAGAGCCTGCCCAGGTCGGAGGAAAAGGTGATGTCGCCGAAGCCCAGCGTGGACATGACCGTGAGCGTCCAATAGAAGCCCGTGATCCAGGAGTGCTGTTTGCCCTCCAGATTCATCAAGACGTGGAAAAGCACGCTGTAGAGCGCGATCACGGCCATGAGCATCAGGATGAACTTCATCAGGTAGCGCATGTTCTGGCGGGCGGTGCGGCTCTTCATTACGAACGCCAGCTGCGCGGGGAGAAACTTCATGCGGGGCCCTTCACGCCGTAAACGGCGGCGGTTGGTTTCATTGGACTTATGAAGAATGGTACAGGCGGGGGAGGGGCGAGGCAAGCCCCGGGGAACGCCCGGGAAATGGGGCTCGCGGACCGGAGAGGATGGAAGGCCGCCTCGCGCGTCAGGCCCGCCCGCGCGGCATGCTCCAGGGATATTCCGGCGTCTCCTCGCGCCCGTCGCGCGCTCGCCTCGCTTTCATCCCAATACTGAAGGAAAGTACTCTGAATTTTTCAGCAATCATTCTTTGTTGGACGGGATAAGAGGTTTTGTTGGCGAAGTATAAAATATCTTGACACTGCTTGTTATATATTTCACAATTCAATTACGCTTGCTCTTGTAATTCAAGAGGTTGCAACGCTTTCGCCTTGGCACGGTCCCTGCTTTTTCAGAAGCGAGGGCCACGCCGCGAACCCGGCGGGCGCGAGAGCGAAAGGCTGAGGAAACAGGACCCCAGGACGCATTTCACCCGTAACATGGAGGCAGGAATGAAAGTCAAAGACGCCATGTCCACCAGGATCATGTACGTGAAGAAGGACGCCACCGCCGCCCAGGCCATGAGGCTCATGGCCGAGAACAACATGCGCCGCCTCATGGTGAAGATAGACGACGCGGGCAATTACGGCGCGGTCACCGTGCGCGACATGATCTCCAAGATCATCGCCGCCGGGGCCGATCCCGAGAAGACCCCGGTCGAGACGATCATGAACGTTTCCCTGGTCTCCGTGAAGCCCACCGACGAGCTTCAGGCCGCCGCCAAGATCATGGACCAGTACAACATAGCGGGCATGCCCGTGTTCGACGGCAAGACCCTCGTGGGCGTGATCACCATGTGGGACATCCTGATCGCCCTGGGCGTGCACGGGAAGGCGTCTTAGGCGGTTTAGCGCCGCCACGGTTTTTCACAACACGGCCGGCTGCCCGCGAGGTGCGGGCGGACGGCCCAGGGAGGTCGCATGACAGCCAACGCCAACGACAACATTCACTTGGTCAAGCCGCTGGAGCGGTTCTCGGCCAAGTCCGTATACGGCAGCACGTTCTGCAAACGCCCCATCGACGTGCAGATCGCGGTCGACGGAGGAACCATAACCGACATCGGCGGGCAGACCGAATGCCCCTACAGCCAGCAGTGGCTGGGCGCGCTGTTCGCCAAGGTCAAGGGCCTGGACGTGGACTCGGCCTGGGACGTCTCCAGCGACGACCTGCGCTCGAGCATCGTGCCGCCCGAGCACCCGGAGGACTGCGTGGACTGCGACGTCTACGTGGTGGCGGCCTTCAGGCTCGCCCTGCGCAACTGGGAAAAGAAGGTCTGATCCGCACCGAGCGGGGCGTCCGGGCGCGCGTGGGGCGGGCCTGAACGCCCGGAGGCGATCATGGCGAGGCCTTGGCCTCGCGCAGCGTGGAAGGGGGGCCGGTCCCGTGACCGGCCCCCCTTGCGTTTTCCGGGTTCGGGGCGCTCGGCGGGCGCGAAAAAAGCCCCCCGGCACGGGGCCGGGGGGCTTGGTTTCCGTATCGCCGCGCGCCTATTCCTGGGCCGGGGTCTCGGCCTCGGAGAAGGCGGCGCTCAGGCTCGTGAGCTCCTCCTCCGAGAAGACCTTGTCGATGTCCAGGAGGATGATGAAGGCGTCGCCGTGCTTGCCGATGCCCCTGATGAAGTCCGCCTTGATGGACGTGCCCATCCTGGGCGCGGGCTCGATGTCCTTGGGCTCGATGTCCATGACCTCCTTGACCGAGTCGGCCAGGGCCCCGAGCACGGTCTCCTCGCCGCCCAGCTGCACCTCCACGATGATGATGCAGGTGTTCACCGTGCGCTCGGTGGCGGGCATGCCGAACTTCAGGCGCACGTCCACCACGGGCACGGCCCGGCCGCGCAGGTTGATCACTCCCCGGATGTACTCCGGCGTGCGCGGCACCTTAGTAATTGCCGTGTATTCCAGCACTTCCCGCACGGAAGCGATGTCCAGGGCGAAGACCTCCTCGCCCAGGGTGAACGTCAGGAACTGGTTGGTGCTCTCGCTCACGGTCCGCTCCTCGGGCTAGAATTTCTCGAAGTCGTCGTCGGAAGCGGCGCCGCCCATGTCCAGCACCACGCCCTTGCCCGGCTTGGAAGGCTTGTGCGGGGCCGGCGAAGCCTTGTGGGCGTGCCCGGAGCCGTGGGGCAGCGCCTTGGGGGCCTGCCTGCGGGAGGCGGAGGCGCCCTTGAGCTTGAAGAAGGTCACGGTGGCCAGCAGCTGCTCGGCCTGGCTGGAGAGCTCCTCGGCGGTGGAGGCCATCTCCTCGGATGCGGAGGCGTTCTGCTGGATGACCTGGTCGAGTTGCTGCACGGCCTTGTTGATCTGGTCCGCGCCCGCGTTCTGCTCGCGGGTGGCGGCGGCGATCTCCTGCACGAGCTCCGCGGTCTTCTTGATGTCCGGGACGATGGCCGTGAGCATGCGCCCGGCCTTCTCGGCCACGGCCACGGACTCCGAGGACAGCGAGGATATCTCCGAGGCCGCGTGCCCGGAGCGCTCTGCCAGCTTGCGCACCTCGGCGGCCACCACGGCGAAGCCCTTGCCGTGCTCGCCCGCGCGGGCGGCCTCGATGGCCGCGTTCAGGGCCAGCAGGTTGGTCTGGCGGGCGATCTCCTCGATGATGGAGATCTTCTCCGCGATCTGCTTCATGGCCCCCACGGTCTGGGTCACGGCCTGACCGCCTTCCTCGGCGTCCTTGGCGGCCTTCAGGGCCATGGCCTCGGTCTGCACGGCGTTGTCCGCGTTCTGCTGGATGTTGGAGGCCATCTCCTCCATGGAGGAGGAGACCTCCTCCACGCTGGCGGCCTGCTCGCTGGCGCCCTGGGAGAGCGACTCGGACGTGGCGGAGAGCTGCTGGGAGCCTGCGGCCACGTTGTTGGCCCCTTCCACCACCTCGCCCATGACCTCGTTGAGCTTCCTGGTCATCTGGCGCAGGGCGTCGGCCAGCATGCCGACCTCGTCCTTCTGGTTCACGTCGAGTTCGAGGGTCATGTCGCCCTCGCTCATGTGCTGGGCGAAGCTCACACCCTGGATCACCGGGCCGGTGATGCCCCTGGTGATGAAGAAGGCCACGGCCACGCCGATGACCAGGGCCAGCGCCAGGCCCACGGTGACCATGGTGGAGGCCGACGCCAGGCTCTCGGACGCATGGGTGGTGACGGTCTGGGTTTCCTTCACGCCCGACTGGGAGGTTTCCATGGCCGCCTTGAGCAGGCCGTCGGCGGCCTCGGAGCGCTTCTTGGCCAGCTCGGCCAGCGTGGCCATGTTCTTGACGATGCCCTGCATGGCCTCGCGGTACATGTCGGCGCCGCGCTTGACCTCGGCCAGCTGGCGGATGTTGACGTCGGCGCGCACGGTGGCCTTGAGCTTCTCGAGCGCGGCGTTGATGGCCTCGAAATTCTTCATGGCCTCGTCGAGCAGCTTGGGGTCGCGCAGCAGCTGGGCCTTGAGGTTGATCACGCGCACGGCGTTGCCCAGGTTGGTGATCTCGGCGATCCAGTCGAGCTTGTCGGTGCGCTCCTTGAGCTTGGCGGGCTCGAGCTTGGCCTCGATCTCCTTGTTCATGGCCTCGACCATGCTGTTCTGGAACTCGGCGCTGCTCTTGACGAAGAGCGCCGCAGCTTCGTCGGTGGCCTTGCGCCCGGCTTCCATGGCCTTGTCCGCGTCCCGGGTCTGCCCGGCCATGCGCCGGTATTCGGCCAGGGCCTGCGAGGCCCGCTCGGCGTTGTCCTTGAGCTGCGTGAGCCCCGGGTGCTTCTGGGCCAGCTCCCTGGCTTCCTTGAGGTAGCGCTCCACGTCGGCCAGGGACTTGCTGGCCGACTCCCAGTACTGGTCTTCGCCCGTGAAGCCGTAGGAGCGCATGTCCAGCATGGCCTGCAGGGCGCTACGCTCCACGTTGTTGGCCACGAGGACCTGCGGCGCGATCTCCACGGCCAGGCGGTCCGCCTGGCGTCCCACCGAGAGCATGTTCATCATGGCCAGGCCGCCGAGCACGGCCGTGATCAGGATCAGTATGCCGAAACCGAGGCCGATCTTCACTCCGAGCTTCAAATTCTTCATGCCACGCCTCCGGATGGTATTGGCCCGTCACCAACGGGCGAAACCGTATTGCTTGTCGTTTTGCAGGTCAGCCTGCAGGTGAGCATGGCCTTGGCCTCCTCGCGCAGTCCGGCCAGGGAGCCGTCCTCGGCGTGAAGGCATCCGGCCCCCCAGAGCATGGACCAGACGAGCGAGGCGACCCCGTGGGGGTCGACGTCCGCGAATACGCCCTGGTCTATGCCGTCTTGGAGGCTGTTCACCATGAGACTGATATACCGATCCCTGACGAGGAACAAGTCCGCGTTGGGAAAATAGGCCAGGTCGAGGGAGGAAAACGGGTCGAGCCGGGTCAGGAAGGCCAGGCTGTCGCGGTCGCGCGCGGAGAAATCGAAGAACGCGTCCACGAACAGGTGCAGGGCGCCCAGCGGGGAGCGCGCGCCGCGCATGGACTCTCGGCTTTCCCGGTAGAGCTTGTAGATGATGTCCCGGGCCAGGATGAACAGCAGGTTCTTCTTGGTCTTGAAGTGGTAGATCACCGTGCCGGCCGCTATGCCCGCCTGGTCCGCGATCTCCTGGATGGACACGCCCGCGATGCCCTTCTCGGCGAACAGTTTGGTCGCCGCCGAAAGAATGCTGTTCACGGTGTGTTCGCTCACGGTGCCCTCTTGACTGAATGTTCATTCAGGGAATGACACGCCGGAAAGGTTCTGGCAACGCAAAAATGGCTTTCAACCAAGAAGATGCGCAAAATCAACGGGAAAAATTTTGGGCGCGGGCCGGGCGGGCCTGCGGGGCGCAGGGGCCGATCAGGGGACGATGCGCTCGAGATACGGGGTGCGCTTGAGCGCCGCCGTGAAGAGGGTCGAGAGCGTGAACACGGCCGCGCCCAGGAGCAGCGGGCCCACCCAGGGGTTCACGGTGTTCCAGTCGAGGCCCTGGCCGGGTGCGAAGAACAGGGGGAGCTGCCCGGTGAGCAGCATGAGCGCCAAAAAATGCGTCAGGAAGATGCCGTAGCTGAGCGAACTGAGCTCCTGGATGAAGCGGGCGCGCCTGCGCTCCGACCCGGGCTTCCAGTCCTTGAGGAAGAGGAAGGCCGAGGCGGCCATCACGGCGGCCAGGGGCTGCTGGTAGCTGAAGAAGGTGTTGCGCAGCATGGAGGGGTCGCGCAGGGCCGCGTACTCGCCCATGGTGGACGCCGCCGCGCAGGCCGCGAAGGCCAGTACCAGGGTCAGCTTGCCCCCGGGCACGCGCACGTCCGTGGTGTTCAGCAGGTGTCCCAGGACGAAGTGCCCGAAATAATAAGGGATGATCGCCCCGCTGAAGAAGGTGTTCAGCTCCTGGGCCCAGATCAGGCGCGTGGCGAAGTTGAGGGTGCTGGCCCCGAACACGATGCACACGAAGACCACGGCGGGCCCCTTGTCGCGCCCGGAAAAGGCCGGGCGGATGAAGGGCAGCATCAGGTAGACGCCCGCGATCATGTAGAGGAACCACAGCGGCCCGGCCCACATGCCGGTCAGGAAGCGCTTGAGGAAGGAGCCGAGGTGCGGGGTCACCCCCTGCTGGTAGCAGGTGAGCAGGTAGTAGATCACGGACCAGGCCAGAAGCGGCAGGGCGATCTTCACGAAGCGCCTGCCGTAGAACGCCTTGAGGCTCATGGGCCTTGTGTCGCCGAGCATCAGCGCGCCGCTTATCATGAGAAGCGCGGGGACGCAGAAGAGCGACAGCGCCGAATAGCCCACCCCGGCCCAGACGGCCTGGTCGGTGGGGCCGCCCATCAGCGGCGAGGACGAATGCATGAACACCACCCCGGCGATGGACAGGCAGCGCAGCAGGTCCAGGTACAGGCAGCGCCCGGGGCGGCCCGGCGCGGCGGCGGTGTTCGGCGCGGCTTGAGGCATGGCGGGGCAAGTAAGCCATGCCGGGGCGGATTGCAACGGTCGCGGCAGGGATCACCGCGTTCGCCCGAGCCCGATCCTCCACGCGGCCGCCGAGGCGGCCAAAAGGGCCGCCGCGCCAGTGGCGAAGGCCCCGGCGCTGCCCGCGAGCGCCGCGGCGAAACCCGTCGCGAGGGGACCCGCGCTGTGGCCGATGTCCATGATCGAGCCCAGAAGGCCCATGGCCGCGCCCCGGTTCTCCCGGCGCGAGAGGTCCGCCACGTAGGCAGCCGAGGCCGAGGTGGCCACGGACAGGGCCAGCCCGAGGACCACCGACAGGGCGAAAAGCCAGGCCAGGCCCCCGGCCAGGGGCAGGGCCGCGCAGGCCGCGGCCATGAGCGCCGCGCCCGCGAGCATCTGCCCGGCCCTGCCGTGGCGGTCGGAGAAGCGCCCGAAAAAAGGCTTGGTGAGCGCCACCGTGACGATCTGCGCCGAAAAAAGCGCGCCCGTGACCCAGGCCGGGTGGCCGCGCTCCTGGGCGAGCACCGGCAGGAAGGCCTCGAAGCTGCCGTAGGCGAAGAGCATGCCCGCCTCCAGCAGGCACCCCGCCTTGATGCCCGGGCTTGCGGCCAGCTGGCGCAGGCTCTCGCGCACGGGCATCCGGCAGGATTTCGCGGCCGGGCGCTCCCCGGACGGGGGCAGCCGCCAGGCCAGGGCCATGGCCCCGACGCCGGCCAGGGCGCACACGCCGTACACGGCCCCGAACCCGCCCCACAGGGCCGCCCCGCCGATCATGGGGGCCAGGAAGCGCCCGGCCATTGTGGCGGAGGAGAACGCGCCCAGGCGCTCCCCGCGCGAGGCGTCGAAGGCGTCGGCCACGGCCGCCTGGGCCACGGGCATGAACACCCCGGTGGCCAGGCCGTGGTAGAACCGGGCCAGGCCCAGGCCCCACACGCCCTCCACCAGCAGGTAGGCCAGGGGCGCGGTGGCGAAGACCACCGAGGAGCCCAGGAGCATCCTGCGCCTGCCGAACACGTCCGAGCACAATCCGCCCGGGATGCCCGCCAGCACGCCCGCCAGGGGCGAGAGCGCCGAGACGAGCCCGATGCCCTCCGGCCCGGCCCCCAGGCTCGTCGCGAAGAGCGGCAGCACCGGGTTCTTGGCCATGGTGGTGGAGAGGATGGCCAAAAAACCGGCCGCGCACAGGAGCCTAAACGGGGACGCCGCCATGCCGCGCCGCCCGGATCAGGCCCTGAATCTCGCGGTGGTACCCGAAATACCGGGCCATGGTCGCCTCGTTCTTGCCGTACTTGGGGTAGGCCTTGAGGATCTCCTCGAAGCGCTCCTCGGCCTCGGCCGGGCCGCGCAGGGCGGCCATGCCTTCGGTGATGATGTCCACCAGCCGGTCGGCGTAGATGATCACGCGCTCCTCCAGGCGCTCGAGCGCGTAGTCCTTCACGGGCAGGCCGAGCTCCACGGCCTCCTCCGGGCTGAGCCCGCCCCGGATGTGCTTCTCCATGACCGCGCAGACCTCGGGCGGAAGGCCGAGCTCGCGCCCCATTTTGGCGCCGATGAGCCCATGCTCGATGGCGTGGGTTGCCACCTTGCCCAGGTCGTGGAAGAGCGCGCCGCGCGCCACCAGTTCCATGTCCAGGGGCGCGCCCGTGCGCCGGGCCACGTCCAGGGCCAGCTCGGCCACGGCCACCGAGTGCGCCAGGTCCTCCTCGTTCATGCCTTGGGAGCGCAGGAGCGCCACGTCGCCGGGATTGATCTCAGGATGCATGCGCGCCCTCCTTGGGGACGTTTCTCAAGAAGACCGGGATGGCGAGGATCAGCACCCCGGCCATCAGGGGGAAGCTCACCGCGTATCCCATCCAGCCCACCAGAAGTCCAGCCAGGATGGGGCCGGAGGCGTGGCCCACGTCGAAGATCGTGCCGAAGGCGCCCATGGCCGAGCCGAAGTGGCGCTCGCGGCAGAGGTCCGCCACAAGCGCGGCCGAGGAGGACGTCACCAGGGCTTCGCCCAGCCCGAAGACCAGGCAGGCGCACAGAAGGCCCAAAAAGCCGCCCATGAAGGGCACGGCCGAGAAACCCGCCGCGCACAGCGCGAGCCCGGCCACGATGGGCGCCCTGCGTCCGTGGGTGTCCGAGGTGCGCCCCAGAAGGGGCTTGGCGAGCATGGTCACCACGATCTGCGAGCCCCAGAGCAGGCCCGCCTGGAACTCCGAAAGCCCGGCGACCTTCACGGCGTATACCGGCAGGAAGGCCTCGAGCGCGCCCATGGTCATGTTCTGCACGCCCTCCATGGACGAGGCGGCCACGATGCGCCTGTCCGAGAGCACCTCTCGGATGCCCCCGCCGAAGCGCCTGAAGCGCTCGCCCAGGCCAAGACCGTGCTCCACGCGCTCCTCGATGCCCAGGGTGCGCAGGCCCAGGATGAGCGCGGCCATGCCGGACACCGCCGAGAGCGCGAAGACGGCCTGGAACTGCCACATCACCGGTCCGCCCGCATGGCCCGCGTCCAGCACCAGCCCGCCGATGGGCGCGCCCAGGAGCGACCCGATGATGCCCACGGAGGAGAACCACGAGAGCATCTCGCCCTTGCGGCCGCCCGCCACGTCCGCGACCACGGCCATGGCCACCGGGCCGTACACGGCCGTTGCCAGCCCGTGCAGGAAGCGCACGGCGATGAGCGCCTGGTAGGAATCGATCAGGAAGTATGCCAGGGGCATCACGCCGAACACGGCGAGACCGGCCAGCATGGTGCGCCTGCGCCCGATCACGTCCGAAAGGGCTCCGGCGGGCAGCTTGAAGAAGATGCCCGTCACCGTGGAGACGCCCACGGCCAGGCCGATGGCCTCGGGGCCAGCGCCCAGAAACAGCGCGAAGAGCGGCAGCACCGGGTTTCGCGCCAGGGCGTAGGAGAAGCGGGCCAGAAAGCCCACCGTGCAGAGGTTCTTGAACGCGTCCATTCTCTTTTGTGCCTTAGTGCTTGGGGACCGAGCGGTCGAAGAAGATGGACTTGCCGTAGAAGCCCACGGGGATGCCCATGGCCACGCCCGCGTCGATGTAGCCGAGCGCCCTGGCGGCCGCGCCCACGCGCTGCTGCACGCGGTTGTCCAGGTTGAGCAGGCTGGCGGTCTTGGCGGCGGAGACCAGGGCGGCCCCGATGTCCATCATGCGCATCATGCAGTGCGGGCCGTCGTAGCCCATGGCCTTGTCCGTGACCTCTCGCCCGGCCTCGAACTCGCGGCAGGTGGCGTAGCCGCATGCCCCGCAGTCGTACCCGGCGGCCAGGGACTTGCCCAGGCCCACCAGCACCAGGGCCTGGCAGTTCTCGATGTTGGCGGCGTCGCGCAGCCAGTAGGCCTCGTTGGTGCTTTTCGGGGCGTACTCGCGCATGGCCTGGCCGATACGCTTGAGGTCTTCGTCGCGGCTGACCACGGCGATCTCCAGAAAGTCCTTCCCGCCCGCCTTGGGCGCGGTCCTGGCGGAAGCGGCCATGAGGTTGGCCACCTGAATGGCGATGTCTTTCATTGCTGTTCTCCTTGGTTTTGCTTGGTCGCGGCCAACAGCGCGTCGAAGAGCTCGAGCGCCGCCGCCGTACGGGTGTTCGCGTCCGTGTGCAGGGCGCACAGGCCGTCCAGGATCAGCTTCACCCCGGCCGCCTCGGGCGGGCCGGAGTGCGCCCCGTCCAGGTCGATGGCCCGGATGATGGCGCGCAGGCGCTCGGGCACGGCCGAACCCAGCGAGAAGGCCGCGCACATCACCTCGAACGTGGTGAACGGCCCCACGTGCGTGAACTCGGCCTCGGCCATGTCGAAGCGCACGGCCCCGTCCCTTTGGGGCGCGCGCGCTTCGCCCGTGAACTCCACGGCCGCCCCGGGATCGACGAAGCGGCGCACCAGCCAGAACGAGGCCAGCCTGTCGATGTAGGGGTTGTCGCGCGTGACCCAGGCCTTGCCCTGGTAGTCGGCGGCGGAAACGGGCGGGACCCCCGGGGCCCGGGAGCCGTCCGGTTCGCCGGCCAGCCCGGAGAGGATGCGCCCCAGCTCTTCAAGGAGCGCCAAGGCGCGTTGGCCGCGTCCGGAGGGAAAATAGTCGATGGCGCGCAGGGTTTCGGCGCGGCGCGAGAGCTTGCGGCGCGCCTGCTCCAGGGCGGCGGCGTCCGTGGCGGGGGGGGCGGACTTCCTGGAGCGCCCGGCCGGACGGGCCTTGCCGGCGGCCGCGTCGCGCGCATGGTCCAGGAGCGGCTGGAGTTCGTCCTCCAGGGCCTGCCAGTCCGCGTCGCGGGCGCGGGTGAAGAGCGCGGCCATCTCGCCTGCGGTCACGTTGGCCGGGGGGCCTGCCTCGAGAAAGAGGGCTTCGCCGCCCATCTCCTCCACCTCGCGGGCCAGCCAGGTGAGTTGTTCGGCCAGGTCCGCGCGGGCGGGCAGGGCGTAGAGGGTGGATTTGACGATCACCGCGCCGAGGCCCGTGAGGCGTCGCCAGGCGCGCATGCGGCCCGCCTGGTTCTTGGCCGGGAGCGTGAAGGAGAAGAGGAGCCAGGAAGGTTGTTCGTTGTTCATATGACATATAATGTCACAGTTATAACATCTGTCAAGCGGCCCGGTTTGAAGATGGTGGTTTCGCCCGTGCGCCGCTCCGGCGTCAGGGCTCCCGCGCCAAGGGCTAGGACCGATTTGAAGACGATCCGTCGCCCTCGGCGCGAGAATCCCTGCCGCCGGGGCGGCGCACGGGCTTGAACGCGCGGACGGGGAAAAAGGGGCGGGGAAGGGCGCGAAGCTAAAGGCCGGGGTCCGGGGGCAGGCATCTGCCCCCGGCGGGAGAGGTCCATCGAGGGCGGAGCCCTCGAAGGGAAGCGTCTAGAACTTGTACCGGAAGCCCAGGGAGAACTTCCAGGTGTCGCCGCCCTTGGAGGCGTTGACCAGCCTGCGCCCCCAGACCGAACTGTCGAATTCGCCGTGGGCCCAGCCGGTTTCGAGAATGAGCGCCAGGTTCTTGTAGACGTTGTATTGGCTGTCGAGGTTCACGGCCAGGATGTGCTCGGTGGTGGCCAGCTCGCGCCCCATCTGGAAGTAGTTGCCGTAGCCCCAGAGCGCGACGCCCGTGCGCAGGGCGCGCGGCGCGTTCAGGCCCTTGGCGAAGGTGAAGGTCAGGCGGCTGGTCAGGTCGTCGATGAAGGAGACGTTGTCCAGGCTGGCCATGATGCCCCAGGCGCCCAGGTAGTCCACGCCGATGAAGCCGCGCGAGAACTCCTGGGTGCAGTCGAACAGGAAGGAGTTGCCCATGCCCCAGGCGCTGGTGACCACGGGCATGCGCTCGGAGCCGTTGCGCGTGGAGGAGTCCTCGCCGGTGGCGTACCAGAAGGCCAGGCGCGGGGTGAGCATGGAGAGCCCGGTGTACTCGGCGGCCACGTCCAGGAACAGGCCGCCCCGGTGGTTCTTGGAGCGCTCCGAGGCCTGGCCCTGGCCGTAGATCACGTCCGCGTAGAACTTGAAGGGGTCGAGCGCGGTGAGCGCGAAGCTGCCGCCCAGCCACCAGTAGGCGCTCTGGGCCTGGCGCTGCCCGGCAGGGGCCAGGGCGCTCCCGGCGGCGTAGAGGTTGCTGGCCAGGGTCTGGTTGGCTCCGGCCCCGCCGGTGCCCACGGCGGCGAAGTTGCCGCTGTTCCCGGCCACGCCGATCATGGCCCAGGGCGTGGCCGAGAAGCCCTCCACGGTCACGGGCAGGGCCAGCATGTAGGCGTCGAACTCGTCGGCCACCTGGGTGGTGGTGGGGTCGAAGTCGCGGTTGGCGTCGATGAAGCGGTAGAAGGCGGCCACCACGGAGAAGGCGTCGTCCACCACGGGGATGGAGACCACGGCCCCGGGGCCGCGTATGCCGCCGAGCACCGGGTTGGCCGAGAGGATCTCGCCGGACACGGGCAGGTTGATGTCCTGCTGGCCGATGGTGAACTCGATGTCCGTGCCGGGCCACTTGAACTGAAGGTAGGCCTGGTAGATGTCGATGGACACGGCCGGGTTGTCCACCGTGTAGGTGCCGAAGCCCCAGGGCGTGTTGTTCACGCGGATGCCCAGGCGGAACTTGAGGCCTTCGTTCGCGATGAAGTCCGTGCGCAGGCGGAAGCGCTGCCACACGGTGAAGGGGTCGGCGGTGCGGGTGGCGGCCCCGTTCCAGCCGGTGAAGTAGGTCTTGGACCAGTAGGTGCCGTGCACGCGGGCGTCGCCGGTCATGACCACTTCCGTGGCTGCGCTGGCGGCTGTGGCGGCGAGCAAGAGGGCAATCAGGACGAACAGTGCGGGCAGACGCTTCGTGTGCAAGGCGGCCTCCGGATCGGGAATTGGCGCGGGGCGCGCTCGCGCCCCGGCCGCCTTGGGGTACAGTTCTTAGGGGTGCGAATCAACCTCGTTTTCGCCGGCCTCGAGGATTTCCAGGGCCGGGGCCTTCTCGATGATGCCGTGCTCGGCCAGGCAGTCGAAGAAGCGCGACAGGCCCTCGCGCTCCTCGGGGCCAAGGTCGTAGCTCAGTCGGTCGAAGTAGCGCCTGATCTCGGAGCGCCTGAGCTGGGCGTAGCGTAGCGCGGCTAGGGTGGCCATCTCCTCGATGGCCGCCACGCCCGCGCGCTTGGCCCGGCGCAGGAGCGCGGCGGCCTGGGCCATGGCCTCGGGGTTGGCCTGGGCGGATTCGCGCCTGGCCACCCAGACGCCGAAGACGAAGGGCAGGCCGGTCCAGTCGCGCCAGACCTCGCCCAGGTCCAGCTGGAAGGGGAAGCGGCGGTCGGTGCGCAGGGCCAGGGCCTCGTCGCCGATGGCCAGGGCGGCGGGCTCGCTCGCGCCCTCGGCCATGGCCTGGCGCACGGAGCCCGTGGCCGCGCGGAAGCGGGGCGTCAGGCCGTAGACGCGCTCCAGTACCACGCGCAGGAGCGCGGCCGAGGTGTGGGTCTCGGCGGTCACCAGGATGCTGCGCTCGCCCAGCTTCTCGATGGGGATGGTGCTCAAGAGCAGCACGCTCTTCACCGGCCCCCGGCTGCCGATGGCCAGGTCCGGGAGCATGACGTAGCGCTCCGGGTTGCGGGCGTACTCGATGGAGGAGCACGAGGCCAAATCCAGCGCGCCCTGGCGGATGAGGTCGTTCAGGCGCGCGGGCGGGCCGTACTCCATCTCGAACGCGTGCTTGATCCAGCCCGCCTCCAGGGGATGATAGATGGGCAGGACGTTCAGGTAGCTGATGCGCCCGAGGCGCAGGGCCGGGGCGTTCATGAGCCTTCCACCAGGGAGTAGTCCATGGCCCGGCGTTTGGGCGTGAAGCCCGCGTCCGCGATGGCCCGGCGCACGCCGGGCTCGTCCATGCGGAAGCGCACCCCGGCCGCGGCCACCACGTTCTCCTCGATCATGGTGGAGCCGAAGTCGTTGGCCCCGTACCACAGCGAAACCTGGGCGATCTCGCGGCCCATGGTCACCCAGGAGGCCTGGAGGTTGGCGAAGTTGTCGAGCATCAGCCGCGACACCGCGAGCACGCGCAAATACTCCTGCGGGGAGCACTTGCGCCCGCCGAGCGCCGTGTTCTCGGGCTGGAAGCCCCAGGGGATGAAGGCGGTGAAGCCGCGCGTCTCGTCCTGGAGGGCGCGCAGGGCGGTCATGTGTTCGATGCGCTCGGCCCAGGTCTCCACGTGGCCGAACATCATGGTGGCCGTGGTCTTGAGCCCCTGCTTGTGGGCCTGGCGCATCACGTCCAGCCATTCGGCCGTGCTGCACTTGGCCGGGGCCACGCTGGCGCGCACGCGGTCCGAGAGAATCTCGGCCCCGCCGCCCGGGATGGAGGCCAGGCCCGCGTCCTTGAGCCTGGCGATCACCTGGGCCGGGGTGATCCCGGCGAGCTTGGCGAAATAGACGATCTCGGGCGGCGAGAAGGCGTGCACGTGCACGCTGGGGAACTTCTCGCGCACGAAGCGCAGCAGGCCCTCGTAGTACTCCACGCCCATCTCGGGGTTGTGCCCGCCCTGCAGGAGGATCTGCCTGCCGCCCAGCGCAAGGGTCTCCTCGATCTTGCGGGAGAGCTCCTCCCGCGTGAGCACGTAGCCCCCGGCCTGGCCCGGGGCCTTGAAGAAGGCGCAGAAGCGGCAGCCGCACTCGCAGATGTTGGTGGAGTTCACGTTGCGGTCCACCACGTAGGTCACGGCCATGGCCGGGTGGCGGTCCATGCGCGCGCGGTGGGCCAGGCTGCCGAGCAGGGGCAGGCTGGCGTTCTCGGCCAGGGCCAGGCCGTCCTCGGCGTCCAGGCGCTGGCCCTTGCGGGCCTTGGCCGCCACTTCGAGCATGCGGGCGTGATCAAACATGGGGGGCCTCCCTGAAGAGCCCGTCGCGGCGCACGGGGGTGAAGCCGCCGGCGCGGATGGCCTGCTCCAACTCGGCCGTGGTCAGGGCCTGGGCCGAGGCGCTTCCGGCCTCGTGCCCGATCTTTTCCTCCACCACGGTGCCGTCCAGGTCGTCGGCGCCCCAGGAGAGGCAGAGCTGCGACAACGAAAGCCCGAGCATCACCCAGTAGGCCTTGATGTGCGCGATGTTGTCGAGCATCAGCCTGGCCACGGCCATGGTGCGCAGCACGTCCATGACCGAGGGGCCATGGGCTTCCTCGCCCAGCGGGTTGTTGCCGGGCAGGTAGGGCAGGGGGATGAAGCAGACGAAGCCGCCGGTCTCGTCCTGCTGGCGGCGCAGGGCGTCCATGTGCTCCAGGCGGTGGCGCGTGGTCTCCAGGTGGCCGAAGAGCATGGTGGCGTTGGAGCGAAGCCCGGCGCGGTGGGCCTCGGCCATCACGGAAAGCCAGCGCTCCCCGCCGATCTTCTCCGGGCAGAGCGTGCGGCGCGGCGCTTCCGCGAAGATCTCGGCCCCGCCTCCGGGCAGCATGTCCACCCCGGCGGCCTTGAGCCGCGCGAGCACCTCGGCGACGTCCACCCCGGCGAGCCTGGCCAGGTGGTCCACCTCCACGGCGGTGAGGGCCTTGATGGAGGCCTTGGGGTAGGCTGCGCGCACGCGCGCGGCCAGGTCCTCGTAGTAGTCGATGCCCAGCGCCGGGTGGCAGCCGCCCACGATGTGCACCTCGTCCAGGGGGCCGGCCGCCGTGAGCTTGGCCAGGGCCTCCTCTGGCGTGAGCACGTAGGCCCCGTCGGCGCCCTCGTCGCGGCGGTAGGCGCAGAAGCGGCAACGGTTCACGCAGACGTTGGTGGGGTTGATGTGGCGGTTGACCACGTAGTGCACGCGCGACCCGTGCAGGCGGGCGCGCACGTGCGCGGCCATGGCCGCGGGCACGTGCGGGTCCGGGCAGTCATAGAGGGCCTGGCCCTCGTCGATGCTCAGGCGCTTGCCCGCCAGGACCTTGTCCAGCACGGTCTCGAGCCCGAGAGAGGTGATGTGGCGTCTATCCAAGTCTGAATCCTCCAGCCAGCATGGCGGCCAGGCTTTTCGCGGCCCGGCGCGCGGATTCGGGGTCGTTGAGGGAGAGGTTAAGGCCCGTGTCCATCCAGGGCTCGGCCTGGGCCTGGACGAAGCGGTCCAGCACGCAGTCCAGCACGAACACGGCGAGCTTCACGTCCAGGTGCGGGGGCAATTCGCCCGAGGCCTTGGCCTGCTCGATCACGGGGGTGAGGAACCGGGCCGAGAGAGCGCGCACCTGGCCCAGAAAGCGCCTGCGCATGGGGAAGTCGCCCCCGGCGAGCATCTTGAGGTAGATGCGGTAGATCTCCGGATGGGAGCGCACGAAGTCCGTGCCGACGGTCAGGATGCGCTCCAGGCGTTCGGCCAGGGGCCGCCCCATGGTCTCGTCGCGGGCCTGGCGCAAGAATCCCGCGAAGCGCTCCACCGCGCCGTCGAACACGCGCGCGAAGAGCCCGTCCTTGCTGCCGAAATACTTGAACAGCGAGCCCTTGGCGATGCCCAGGCGCGCGGCCAGGCGGTTCATGCTCGCACCGGCGAACCCGTGCTCCGCGAACTCGCCCCTGGCCTCGTCGAGCACGCGGCGCTGCTTGTCGGGCGGGATGTTGTTGAAGGTGGTGCTTGCTTCCATGGCGTCTCCCGGCTAGGATGACCGGGTGGTCACCGATACCCTCCCCAACGCTTCGCGTCAACTGAGTCTGGGCATCTCGCCCTGCCCCAACGACACCTTCATCTTCCACGCCCTGGTTCACGGGAGAGCCCCGAAGGACCCTGGCTTCACGCTTTCCGGCGTGACCCTGGCCGACGTGGAGGAGCTGAACTCCCTGGCGGCCGCAGGCGGACCGGACGTGGTCAAGATCTCCATGGCCGCAGCCGCGCGGGCCTCGCGCCACTACCGGCTCCTGCCCTGCGGCGGAGCCCTGGGGCGCGGCTGCGGGCCGCTTCTGGTGGCGCGCGCCGGGCGCGGGGGGGAGGCGTTCCGGACGCTGGCCCTGCCCGGGGCCATGACCACGGCCGCGCTCTTGGCCGGGCTTGCCGGCGTGCCGGGCAAGCGCGCGCAGCTGCGCTACGACGAGGTCATGCCCGCCGTGGCCAGGGGAGAGGCGGACGCGGGCGTGGTGATCCACGAGGGGCGCTTCACCTACGCCGCGCTGGGCCTTGAGCTGGTGATGGACTTCGGCGAGTGGTGGGAGGGTACCTTCGGCCTGCCCCTGCCGCTCGGCGTCATCGCCGTGAAGAGGAGCCTGGGCGAGGGCGTGGCCCGCGACGTGGCCCGGGCCATCCGGGCGAGCCTGCGCCACGCCTGGGACAACCCGCAAGACAGCGCGGCCTACGTGGCGTCGAACGCCCAGGAGCTTTCCCCCGAGGTCACGGCCGCGCACATCGAGACGTTCGTCACGCCGTTTTCCATGGACGTGGGCGAAGAAGGGCGCAAGGCCATCGAGGCCCTGGCCCGCGAGGCCTTCCGCCAGGCCGGCGAGCCCGTGCCGGGCGACCTGTTCTGGGACGCCTAGGCCGTCTCGCTGACGATGCGGCCCTGGGGCGCCTCGGGCGCGGGAGCCGCGCGCATGTCCGCCGGGAGGTCGCCCGCGCCGGGCGGGGCCTGCGCGGGCGGCGCGTTCTGGCCCATGGCGGCCAGGATCGCGGACGGGCTGTCCGGCCCGCCCCGCGCGATGGCCTCCTCCTGGCCCTCGGGCACGGGTTGCCGGAAGGAGCGCATGGATTCGAGGATGCTCGCCGGGCTGTCCGGGTCCGGCGGGCCGGAGGCGGCCTTTTCCAGGCGCGCGCGGTCCATGTTGCTCGGGCGCTCGGGGTGGTTGGCGGGCTTTTCGTACACGAGCCCCGAGACGTGGGCCTGGGACTCCAGCCGCTGCTCCTTGCGCATCTCGCGCGCGGGCTGGGCGCCCGCGTATTTGAAGAAATGCCTGTCGCCCAGCTTCATCCCGAAAGCCCTCCGAGCGCCGCGTCCGCTCTGGAAACCACGGCCGAAAACGCGTAGAACGCCCATGTCCGGCCCCTCTCCGCCGGGCCGCGAGACGCGTATACTCCACCGGCCCGGGGCTGTGAAGCCTTCGCGCCAAGCAAGACGAGGTGACGACGATGAGCCTGATAAAGGAAGGGGCCAAGGCCCCGGATTTCACCCTGACCGCGGCCCTGCCCGGCGGCGGCGAGGAGAGCGTGAGCCTGTCCGCGCTGGCGGGCAAGTGGGCGGTGGTCTACATCTACCCCAAGGACTCCACCCCCGGCTGCACCACGGAGGCCCTGGAGTTCACCGGCCTGGCGAGCGAGTTCGAGGCCGCCGGGGCCAAGGTCTACGGGCTCTCCAGGGATTCGCTCAAGTCCCACCACGGGTTTTCGGCCAAGCAGTCGCTCGGGGTGCCGCTTTTGTCCGACCCGTCCGTGGAGACGGTGAAGGCCCTTGGCGGCTGGGGGGAGAAGAAGGTCTGCGGCAAGACGTGCGAGGGCGTGCTGCGCTCCACGCTGCTCATCGCCCCGGACGGCACCGTGGCCAGGCACTGGCCCAAGGCCCCGAGCAAGGGCCACGCCCGGGAAGTGCTGGAGGCGCTCAAGGAGCTGGCCGGGAAATAGCGCCAGCCCGGCAAGGGCCGTCAGGCCTTGGAGGCGGGCGCGATGGGCAGGGACTCGTCCTTGGCCCTGGCCTGCCAGGCGTCCTTCACGGCCTGGCAGTCCTGCCTGGAAAGTGTGCGCTCCACGAGGGCGAAGTAGCGCGACCTGAACACCACGAGGTCGTGGTAGCTTTCGGCCTTGCCTATCAGGGCCAGGTAGAATTGCGCGTCTTGCTGGTCGTCCATGGCCCGGCGTCTACCCGATGCGCGGGCCCAAGGCAACAGCGCGGCCCGAAGGTCTTGAAGTGCGGAGCTTTCTTGAGTAGGCTGCCCCTCCGGTATCGATGGCGGCAAGGTGGGCGTACTTTCTTGTTTCCCTTATTCAATCGGCGGATGGACATGCATATCCCGCGAATCATTGCCGCGCTGGCCTTTTTCATTCTTCTGCCTGCCGCGGCTTCGGCCCAGCAACTCTACGTGGCCGAGGTGCAGGAGATCACCGTCCGCACCGGACCGTCCCTCGAGAACAAGATCGTCCAGCTGGTCAAGAGCGGCTCGCGCCTGGACAAGGTCAAGGAGGAGGGAGACTGGGTCCTCGTCCGCACGGACACCGGCAAGGAAGGCTGGGTGCTCAAGCGCTACCTGACCACGGACGTGCCCGTGCGCGTGAAGTTCGACGAGTTCAAGGTCAAGAACGCCGAGATGATCGACAAGGCCGGCAAGGTGGAGGCCATCGTGGGCAAGTTCGAGGAGGACAACAAAACCCTCCAGCAGAAGCTCGCCGCCTCCCAGGCCGATTTCGCCAAGGTCAAGGGCGAGTACGAGGCGCTCCAGCGCGCCAACGCCGACGTGGCCGAGATGACCAAGAACTTCCGCGACCTCAAGGCCGCCACCGAGGCCGCCCGCCAGGAGATCGAGCAACTCAAGCGCAAGAACGAGTCCCTCCAGGACCTCTCGGACGTGAAGTGGTTCCTGGCCGGGGCCGGGGTGCTCTTCGCGGGCTGGCTGTTCGGCTACCTCTTGGGGCGCAGCGCCCGCAAGAAGGCCAACCGGATGTACCTGTAGCGCCACTCCCTCACGCTGCTCCATTGCATGCTCGGCCCGCCGGAAACGGCGGGCCTTTTCTTTTCCGGCGCGCGGCTTCGGGCAGCCCGCCTCAGAGCATTCCCCGAATCAGCGACAGCAAAAACAGCGCGATGAAGATGTAGAAGAGGATCTTGGCGATCCCCGACGCGGTCCGGGCGATTCCGGAGAGGCCGAGCGCCCCGGCCAGGAGCGCGAGCACCAGGAAGGCGAGGGTCCAGGACAGCATGGAGGCCTCCTTTCAAGGGACGGATGCCGGGAAACGGTTTTCCAGCATGCACCTTAAAAGCCTCGGGCGTTCCTGGCAAGCGGAAGCGTTTTTTCGCGCGGGCGTCCCGGGGCGGTGTGGGGCCGCCCCGGGACCGTGGAAGGGGGATGGAGGGACGTAAAAGGGATCAGCCGTCCTTGCGGACCTTGGAGGGGGCCGGCCTGCGCTCGCGCGCGGGCTCCAGCGAGAGCTCGGAGCACCACATGTTGCGCGAGCGGCCGGGGAAAAGTTCGAAAAGCCAGTGCAGGCCCACTATGGCCAGTAGCGTCGTTATGAGCACCCAGTCGTTCATTTCGCGTACCTCCCTGATGGGACGGGCGGCTCGGCCGCCTGAATCAGAAAAGGCAACATGCGTGCCAGAGGCGTCGTGTGCGCCATCGTGCCGGAATCGCTGGGTAAGGCTTGGAAGGGTAGAAAGGGGCTATGCTACAATAATGTAGATTGTTGGTTGAAGTTACAATTTTGAACGGGCTTGCCGTTGCCCTTGAGGGCCTTGAGCACCACCAGGGTCAGGTCGTCCTGGCGCGGGCAGCGGCCCAGGAAGCCCTGAACGTCGGCAAGCGCGGCCTCGACGATGTCCCGGGCGTGCAGGCTGGCGTGTGAGGCCACCACGTCCTTCAGCCGCTCCTTGCCGTACATGCGCCCGCTTGCGTCGCGGCATTCCCAGATGCCGTCCGTGCCCAGCACCACCACCTCGCCCGCCTCGAAGCCCTGCCTGCGGCCCTGCTCGTAGCCCCAGCAGGGCTCTATGCCGAGCGGGATGCCCCTGACGTCGAGCTCGCCGAAGGCCTTGGCCGAGGGGCTGTAGACCAGGGCCGGGTCGTGCCCGGCCTTGACCCAGGTCATCGTCTGGCTGGCCGGGTCCACGGCCAGCCAGAAGAGCGTCATGAACCGGCCGGACTGTCCGGTGTCGTGGGCCATGAGGCGGTTGACGTCCTGGGCCATCTCCCAGAGCTGGCCCGGGGCCGAGGCGCGCGCGCGGATGAACGCCCGGGCGCTGGCCATGAGCAGCGCGGCCGGGATGCCGTGCCCGCTCACGTCGCCCACGGCCACGGCGAAGCCGCCGGTCTGCGGGTCGGGGTGGGGCAGGTAATCGTAGTAGTCGCCGCCCGTGGAGTCGCAGGAGATGGTCGCCCCCGCCAGCTCGAACCCCGGCACGCACGGCGAGGCGTGGGGCAGGAAGTCGCGCTGGATGCTGGCGGCTATGGAGAGCTCGAACTCGATGCGCTGCTTGGCCAGCATGGCCTGGTGCAGCCGGGCGTTCTCGATGGCGATGGCGGCCTGGGCCGCGATGATGGTGAAGAGCTCGAGGTCCTCCTCGGTGAAGGGGCCGCCGCAGTTCTTGTTCATGAGCGAGGCCACGCCGATGGTGCGGTTCTTCACGGCCAGGGGCACGCACATGATGGTGCGGGTGCGGTAGCCGGTGCGCCGGTCCACCTCGGGGTTGAAGCGGGCGTCCGCGTAGGCGTCGGGCACCAGGGCGGGCCTGGCGTTCACCTGCACCCACCCGGCCACGCCCTCGCCCCGGGCCAGCACGTGGCCCTTGGGCAGCTTGTCCGCCACCGGGCCCTGGGCCACGGTGAAGACAAGGTCGCCCGTGTCCTGGTCCGTGAGCAGGAGCGAGCAGGTCTCCGCGTCCAGGGCCTGGCGCGAGGCGGTCATGATGCGCTCCAGCACGTCGTCCACGTCGATGGAGGAGCTTATCAGCGCGCACAACTCGAAGCAGCGGCGCAGCGACTCCACGCGCTCGCGCAACCGGGCGGTGTCAGGATCGTCCTGGGATGGCGGCATGAGCGATTCATGCACGGATTCGGGTTTCGTTGCAAGCGCTTGGCGCGCGAGGCGGGCTCCCCGGAATATGCCCGGGGAGCCCGCGCGCTCACAGCACCCGGCTCCCGGCTTCCTTCCCTCCGTCGGGGAAGAGGCTGGCCCGGGCCTCCTCTCCGGCCCGGACCACGGATTCGAGCGCGGACACCAGTTCCTCCAGGGCCTCGAGCCCGGCTTTCAGCCGCGCGAAGCGCCCGGCGTCGCGGGACGGGAGCGCCAGGATGGCCTCGCGCCCGGAGGCGAGCCTCTCGCCGATCACCTCGCGCACCGCGTCGCAGGCGAGCAGGCGCCCCACCTCCTCGCCCTTGGTGGCCGCGCGCTCCAGCTCTTCCCTGCCGTGCCCGCTCACAGGCCGCCTCCGGCCGCGCCCAGGGCGGGGCCACCGCCCGGGCCTTTTACCGCGCGCACGGGCGCGTGGCCGGTGATGGGGCCGGGCGTGGGCGCGCCCCCGCCGAACCTGGCCGGAGCCTTGTCCTGCCCCTTGGCCCGGGCGGCCCCAAGCTGCCTGGCGTGCTCGCCCAGGGCCTGCTCCAGGCCCTTGCAGCGGCCCTGGGCCTCCTCCAGCTGGCGCTTGAGCCCGGCCACGGCGTCCATGCGCTCCTCGTCCATCAGGTACTCGGACACGTCCACGTCCAGGAAGTCGAACTTGGCCTTGATGGCCTTGACCACGCCCTTGGGCTCGCAGACGCCGAGCTCCAGCCCTGGCTTCAGCATCACCTTGACCAACTCGTCCATGAGCCTGGCGTTCTGCATGCGCTCCTGCGGCCCCACACCCACGTCCACGGACACGGTGTACTCGCCCATGACGTCGTCGGGCATGAGGGACACGTCCTCGCCCACGATGCGCCGGTCGTCCTCGGGCGGGTAGAGCCTGATCACGTCCAGCACCCGGCCCAGGATGCGCCTGAAAGACCTGGCGATGCGCCTGGCGTAGAGCTTCTGGCGCTGCATCCCGGCGGAGAGGCGCATCTGCATCCCGGCGGCCGTGGAGTTGAGCGCGTTGTTGTCCAGGCCCTGCATGTTCTCGTTCACCCCGGACTCCTTGGCCACCTCCTGGAGCGTGAGCTGGAAGGCGTTGACCAGCATGGGGTCGGCCGGGGCCGGTGCCACCTCCTGCACGGTGCCCAGCGAGGGCACCAGGGACACGTCGCCCGGGCCCATGGCGGAGAGTATGGCGCGCGCCCGGGCGTCGGTGGTCAAGAAGCCCCGGTAGGTGCTCATGGCCGCCGCGTCCTGGATGTTGCGCAACAGGTTGGTGAGCACGCGCTGGCGGTGGTCCAGCACGGCGGCGATGGGGCGGCCGAGCTGCTTGTGGGGCTCCTTGTAGACGAAGCCAAGCTCGAAGGGCGGGCCGCCGTAGGGGTTCTCCACCGGGCCGCGCAGCACGGCGTCGCCGCAGATGGTGACCACGCAGGGTTTCAAAAGCTTCGTCTCGTCCAGGGCCAGGCGCACGTAGCACTCCCAGACCAGCACCTCGTTCTGGCCGAGCCCCGGGCCCCGGGCCTGGTCGCGGCCCTCGGGCGCGGACACGCCGTCCACCTCGTGCAGGGTGCGCAGCTCGGAGCCGGTCTCCAGGGCCTCCTCCCTGGCCCGGGCGTGTGCGCTTGCTGCCTCGAAGCTGCCCTTGCGGTAGATCCCGGCCATCTCCTGGCGGCGGACGTGGTCCAGGTCGCGCCGGACCACGTGGGCCACGAAGGGGTTCTTGGCCAGGTCCGGGTAGCCGGGCAGCATGTAGAGCTCGCCCGGGGGCACCACCTCCAGGTGGAAGCCCTTGTAGCGCGGCCTCCTGCGCACGGCCTTGGCCCCGCGAAGCCCGGCCTCCTCCCGCCCCGTGAGCGGGTCCGTCCTGGTGAAGGGCTTGCCGCCGCGTATGTCCACGATGGCCTCGTCGGCCTTGGCCAGGGCCTCGATCTCGGCCACGGTCATCCCGGGCAGCAGTTCCGTGGTCAGGTCGAAGTCGTCGCGGTGGGTGATCTTCATCACGCCGTAGTGGTTCACCAGGCAGTCGTGGATGAAGTCTTCCACAAGCTGCTCGCCGTCCAGCTGGTTGAAGAGCTTGTGGCGCACGTAGCGCTTGAGCCGCTCCGAGCCGTCAGAGGCGTCGCGCCGCTCCTCGGGGCCGCCCGAGGCCACGGGGGAGAAGGCGAAGAAGTCGCCCGTGAACACCTCCACCAGGCCGGGCTTCATCCACTCCACCACGGAGAAGATGGTCGGGTGCACCGTGCGCGACCAGCCCGGGCGCTCGTTGCCGTAGGGCTCGGCCCGGTAGAGCCTGTAGTTCTTCTCGCGCTCGGCCGAGAGCTCGGCCTGGTAGGCCCGGGCCTTGTCCATGTCCTGCTTGAGCAGGGACAGAAGTTCCTTGTCGTCCATTGCGGTGAGGCCTCCCTAGAGGAATCGCGAGGGCCCCGGGGCCTCGCTGGCGATGAGGTTGTCGTCCGCCGCCCGGAAGCGGTCGGCGTGGGCCATGGTCAGCACGAAGGCGTCGGCCAGGTTGGGGGAGGGCACGCCCCGGCGCTTGAGCTCGTCCTTGCCCTCCACCTTGATCCGGCCCGTGGGCAGGTGGGAGTAGCGCGGGGAGGAGAGCTCCGCCGCGAGCTTGCCGGAGAGTTCGATGGCCGAGTCGATGCAGGTGGCGCGCGAGGCGAAGAACTCGCGCGCCTTCCACCAGAGCTCGTCGCGGCGGCGGTTGAAGCGCTCCGATGAGGACGCGCTCTCGGCCACGTTCACTGCCGTGACCGGCAAGCCCCAGCCCGAGAGCGTGTGGGCCACGCCCGCGCCCCAGCCCACGGCGTCCACGTAGAGGGCCTCGGGCCTGAAGTCCTGGAAGCGCTCGCGCGCAAGCCCAGCGATGGCCAGGGTGTCGTCCGAGCGGAACTCCTCGGCGTGCACCACCTTGCCGCCCAGGCGCACCACGATGGCGGACGGGTCCCCGCCCAGGCTCATGCCCACGTCCAGGCCCATGACCGGGGCCGCGTCGCGGTAGCCCACGGCGCGGTCCATGGCGTCCAGGACAATCGAGAGCGGCACGAGCGAGTCCTCGCCGGTGACGTCGAAGTCGCACTCGTATTCCTGGCGGTATTGGGCCTCGCTCATCTGCGAGCGCGCGGACTGCGCCTCGCCGGGGGGCAGGATGCCCGTGAGGCTCGCGGGGAAGCGGGCCGCGTACCAGCCCGGGTTTTTCAGCGCCGCCTGGTAGAGCTCGAAGAAGTGGTTGTGGCCGCGCGGGGTGCCGATGAAGATGGCGAAGCCGCGCCTGTCGGAGAGCGCCGGGCGGATCACGGCGGGGTAGGCCTCGGGCCTGAAGTCGGCGTATTCGTCCAGGACCACGCCGTCCAGGTAGAGCCCGCGCAGGCTGTCGGGGTTGTCGGCCCCGTGCAGGCTGATGCGCGAGCCGTTCTCGAAGTCCACGCGAAGCTCGGCCTCGCTGTTCTTCGCCCCGGGGATCTTCAGGGCGTAGCGCTTGAGGTAGTCCCAGGCCACGCGCTTGGCCTGGTTGAGGGTTGGGGCCACGTAGGCCAGGCGCAGGTCCGGGGGGCCCTCGCGGTGCGCCGCGTCGATGAGCGCGTTGACGCAGAGCACGGTCTTGCCGAAGCGGCGGTGGCACACGAGCACCGAGAAGCGCGCGAGCCCGGCGTGGATCTCGCGCTGGAAGCGGTGCGGCTCGTAGCCGGTGTGGATGGTGACGTCCTGGTTCATGGACCAGGCATTGTAGCCGGGAAACCGGCCGCGTCACCCCATATGGGGGCATGGCGCTATATGGTCGCCCGGGCCGCCGGAAGGCCTCCAGCGGCCCGGGCGCGGGGTCAGGCCAGCCAGCCCCGCCTGGTCACGGTGGCCGGGGAGATGGCCGAGTAGGTGGCCAGCAGGTTGTTCTCCAGGTCCTGCAGGAGCCTCGAGTCCATGCTCACGTCCATCTCGTCGATGTTTTTCAGCCGCAGGGCCGCGTACTCGGCCACGATGTCGTCGAGCTTGCCGCCGTAGGGCGTGGGCGCGCCCGGGTCCAGCCCGGCGGTGTCCACCAGGGGCCAGTAGACGAGCGTCATGGGGTAGGGCGACTGGGGGACGCCAGCCAGATGCAGGCTGTCGCCCCGGATCAGCCAGGCCGAGCACTCCGGGGGGGAGCCGAGGGCCGCCCAGGCGTCCTCGCTCTGCTTCACGGGTCTGACCCCCGAGCCGTCCCGGTACAGGCCGTGGTCGGCCATGAAGTCGCCGGGCAGGGGGTATTCCCCGCGCCCGGGTTCGGTGTGGAACGTGTGCACTGCCCGGCCGAGCTCGACGTCGTTCCTGTGCAGCACGTGGCAGAGCCTGCGGTAGCCCTTGCCCAGGGCCTTCAGGATCTGCGCGTCGCTCCAGCGCGTCTTGAGCTCGTCGGACATCTCCAGGCGGACTTCGTCCATGAGTTCGCCGACCGTCACGGTGCCTCCTTCGCCAGGGAGGCCGGTGTTGTAGCGCGTCCCGCCCGGTCCGGCAGCCCACATGGGGCTATCTGGACAAGAATGACAAAAAATTTACCCGCCATCCTTTGACGGAGCCCCGCACAAGGTCTACACTTTCCGTCTACAATACCCGTGATTGGAGTACCCGATATGAACGTTTCTATCCTTATCGATGGCAGCTTTTTCTGGATGAAGCATCTTGAAGCCCGGCTGGGCCAGCCTCCTTCGGCGGAATCAGTCAAGCTGGCCTGCGAATTGATCATGGATGATCCCGAATTCGAGAGCGACAAGCTTTTCCGCGCATACTATTACGATTCCCCTCCTTATGGCGGAAGAGCCGTACACCCCATCTCGCAGCGCGAAATAGAGTTTTCCTCAACCGAACAGTACCGCATCAAGAACGAATATCTCACCCAGCTGCAGCGCATGCCGCGCATGGCCCTCCGGCTGGGGTCGCTGGCCATGCAGGGCTGGAAGCTGAACAAGAAGAACATGCGCTCCATCATGGAGAACCTGAGCCAGCAGCGCCCCCTCCAGCCTCAGGACGTGTCCATCAACCTGGTGCAGAAGGAGGTGGACATGCTCATGGGCCTGGACATCGCCTGGCTGGCCGCCCGCAGCGGCACGGTGGACAAGATCGTGCTGCTCACCGGCGACGCGGACATGATCCCGGCCATGAACTTCGCCCGCGAACACGGCCTGCTCGTTTTCGTGGCCAAGTTCGGCTACTACCTCTCGGACAAGCTGCGCGAGCACGCGGACGGCGTGGTGGAGTTCAACCTGCCCGCGCCGGAGCGCAGCCACACACCGCACGCCAGGGTGGTCTCCATGCCCGGGCAGGAAGCCCCGGTCCCCGATGCCCCGGCGGAGGAGGACCTGGCGGCCGCCCCCGACGAACACCTCTACGAGTAGGGCCCCGAGACCCTGGCGCCCATGCCTTCGTCCGGCGCGTCCATTCCGGCCACGGGCCAGGAGGCCTGCTTCGGCGGGCTCGGGCTCGTGGCCGATTGCCGCGGTTCCGGCCAGGACGGGGAACTCCGCCCTGGCCGGAGGTGGCCCGAGCCGCGCTTCGAGGTGTCTGGCGGCGTGGTCCTGGACCGGCTGACCGGCCTGGAGTGGGTCCGGGACGCGTCCGTTGCCCCTTGGCCCATGGCCTGGGACGAGGCCAAAGCCTGGGCGGTCGGGGCCGCCCGCTCCCGGCTGCTCGGCCGCGACGGCTGGCGGCTGCCCACGCGCCGTGAGCTCCTGTACCTCACCTGCCCGGCCCTTGCCCGCCCGGCCCTGCCGCCGGGGCACCCCTTCGTGAACGTCTTCCAGCACTGGCACTGGACCGCCACCGCGAGCGCGGCCGCGCCCGGGCACGCCTGGCGCGTGCACCTGGAGGGCGGGCGGATGTTTCCCGGCCCGGCTGGGGCCGCGCATATGGTTCTGCCCGTGCGCGGAACGTGGCGCGGCCTGCCGGAGTCGCCCGGCCAGGCCCTGGCCCTTGGGGTTGCCTGGCCCGAGCCGCGTTTCGAGGTGTCCGGGGCGGAGGCCCTGGACAGGCTCACGGGCATGGCCTGGCTGGCCGGAGCCCTGCCGAGGTCAGGCGGGGCCGCGTCGTGGGAGGAGGCCTTGGACCAGGCCCGCAGGCTCGGCGGCGGGTGGCGGCTGCCCACGATCTACGAACTCGAGGGTTTGACGGACGCCTCGCGCGCCTGGCCCGCGCTCTCGCCCGGCCATCCCTTCGGGGAGGGCCTCGACGGGGCGTGGTCTTCCACGAGCAGCGGCTACGATCCTGCCTGGGCCTGGGTGCTCTACTTCGGCAAGGGAGCGGTGGGGGTCGGGCACAAACCTGGAAAACATTTCAAATTCTTGTTGACGAAGGGGCTTTGAATCAGTAGAGACATTCTTCTTGACAGCGCGAGGCCGTGCGGGTAAACGGTTCCTCCGCTCGCGCGGATGGGCCGTTAACTCAGTCGGTAGAGTACCTGCCTTTTAAGCAGAGAGCCGCAGGTTCGAATCCTGCACGGCCCACCAACAGCGCGTCCCCATCGTCTAGTGGCCTAGGACGGCGGCCTCTCACGCCGCTAACAGGGGTTCAAATCCCCTTGGGGACGCCACTGATCCTCAACGCGGTAACTGCCAGCAAAAGCAGGTAGTTACCGCGTTTTCCTGTTTTCTCTTCCTGTCAGGCCGTCCAGTTCCTCTTTCCCCTCCTGCCTGGTCAAGCTGCCCCGTCGGCAGCCAGCACCAGGGCGGCTTTCTTACTCCTCTCACGTTCTCCTCTCAACCCTCCTGCGTGGGGGTGGCGCGTTCGCGCTTCGGGAGGGTTTCATGACGGAACCAGTTGAATACGTTCTCCTTGTTTCAGACAACAGCTATGTCCGGCTTTTCAAAAAAGTCCGCGTCCAGCTTCACGGTATGGACCTGGAAGAAGCGTTCCACCTGCTCAAAACAGGCGGCCATCTGTCGAGCGTCTGGACCCTGGAAGACTTTCTCAGCACCGTTCGGAGTGGAGGGCTGCCCGGACTGGAGCCGATCCCCGCCCCCGTTCACGTCCAGAAGGAAGGCATGATCCCCTTTGCCTTTGGGGATGAGCTGGTGCGGGCAAAACTCGATGGCGATGGGGCTCCTTGGTTCGTGGCCAAGGATATCTGCCGTGTCCTGGACATTTCAAATCACAACGACGCCCTGGCCGCTTTGGATGATGACGAAAAGGGGGTCGCTATTACCGACCCCCTTTCGCCCGGAGGGGCGCAACAAGTCCGCACCGTCTCCGAATCCGGCCTCTATGTGCTGATTTTCCGCAGCCGCAAACCCGAAGCCAAGGCGTTTCGTCGTTGGGTCACGGGCGAAGTTCTTCCTTCGATCCGCCGGACAGGTTCCTATCGCCGTTCGTTGGCTCTCCGCTCTCCGGAGGAAGGGGCTGATGATGCTTCGTGACTTGAGGATTTCGGAAATGAACTCCGAAGAGCGAGAGAACTTCAGGCTTTGGGTTGAAAATCTCGAGTGCTGGTTTGTGAATTCATCTGGAGAAATTGTAAAGGCCAAGAATTTAACTGAGGCCATAACTGATTCGCAAAAAACTCACTACGCTTTTAATTGTGGATTGTGGCATGTTAAGCACGGAAACGTCAAAGAACTATTACTTGAAATTTTAAAAATTGAATGTGCTCAAGGGAGAAACCTCACGTTTGATATATATGAAGAGTTTTCGTTTGCGTATGTAGATATATTTCCGATTACAAGGCGGCTCTATGAGTATTCATTATTGTGTCAAGGCGAAAAGCCTGAGTACAATTTTGTTGATAATTGTGCAGACCTTGTGCGTCAGCCATCAAAGAGTACGCGACGTCTTAGATTAATTGAAATGCTTAGGTCGATGGGGGCTCTTGATGAATAGCCCCAGCATGTGCCTGCTCAAAGAAAACATGTTTCACCTCGATTGGTTAGTATGTTTTCGAGATACTCAAAGTGAAATGCCTTCCCTTTTACGCGTGCCTCTTGGCATTTGGATGTCAGCATTTGCCGAAGAGTCTTTCCACGAAATTTCGCTGTGTTCCTTATGGCCTTATTCAGGCTGCACACAGCCGACTCTGATGGCAGCCCCCCCGGATCGTTTTGAAGCGAGTCCCGCACGGAAAACAAGTATCCAGTCCGCTCTTCTTCCCAAAAGTAAAAAAGCAGGGAGACGGCAGCAATCATCTCGCGGTTGCCGGACTTCCTCTGAATGTCAGGTCTTAGCCCATCATCAGGGTTGGCGGTCTGGCTATCCGTCTGGCCAGAGAATAGGTCGAGAGGGTCAAAATACCGAGGGGTGCCGACGTCTTTGCCTAGGGCCGCGCTCGTCTCTCGCAGTGCTTCGCCACAGCCAGGCCCTGCATAAAAGTAGCCCAGGTCTTTACCGTCCTTGCCGTAGCGGAACCGGTAGTATTTGCCCGCCAGGGGGTTCTTGCAGCAACACGTTACCTGTGCGCCTGGGGGCAACGCTGAATAAAAAACGCAGCGGGCTGAATACTCCCGCACGAATTGCATCTTCGCTTCAATGCCTCGCAGTGAATAGGGCGCAGCCATGTCTCCCTCCCGTTGAGTGCCTGTTTCCGGCGTCTCATATCCCAGTTCATGGAAAAGGCAATGAAACTGGGTCTGTCGGTGGCAGGGCTTACGGGGGCGTCAAACTCTCAAAGCGAAACCGCCCGGTCTCCCGGGCGGTCGGTCGGGCGTGGTGGCTCGGCCCTGATGAGCAGCCGCTCATGGCAATCATTGAACGGCCCAAAAAGCAAAACCCTCAGCTGGAACTGAGGGTTTGCGGCAAAATCCCAAAATCCAAATCCCAAAAGGCAACCGTGTGGTGCGGAGCCATCCAAACAGGTGGTTTTTCCATACCCCGCAAGCAGTGCGCTGTCAACGGTGCCACGGGATTTTGCTGCCTTTTTTGCTGGCCCTCAAGAGGACAGAAAAATGGAAGCGACTCTCAATGCTTACGCGTGGCGAGGAAAGATACTTCCGGATGTCATCCTCCGGCGCACAGACCTTACCATGGGAGCAAAGGTTCTCTATGCGCTCCTGCGCGACAGCGCGGGGCGCAAAGATCATTGTTGGCCGTCGCAGGCATACCTTGCCGCATCGCTCCGGCAGACGGTGCGGAGCATTCAGAACCACCTCAAGCGCCTGGTCGAGCTGGGGCTGGTGGCCATCAAAAAACGACCCTGGCGCGGAAACGTCTATTACATTCTGGACCCGCAAGCCGCCTCTTCGGACCCGACTCCGGCCGTGCCAGTGGAACCGTCAAAGCGCCAGGCCAAAGCTCACTCTCCGGCCAAGCCGTCCAGCTCGTCAGCGCCGTACAGCCGTCAAAAGGCGGATTCAGCCTTCGAGCGCCTTTGGTCTGCCTACCCGCGATCAGAGGCCCGGAAGCCCGCTATGCGGCTTTGGCATCGTCTTTCGCGTGCCGGAGTTGCTCCTCCGGTGGAGGAGCTGGTGGCAAGCATCAAAGAGCATGAGGAGCGCAATCCGCGCTGGAAGCGAGGTTACGCACCATTCCTCGTGACCTGGCTCAAGGATCGTCGTTGGGAAGACCCTCTCCCGGACGTGGACCAGGTTCAGGCCGTCCCGGAGCGGGAAAAAGCAGTTGGACTCCAAAGGGAAGGGACTCGGCCGGAGCCGATCCAACTCCCCGAGGCTGCGAGCAAACGCCTGCGAGAAGCGTTGTCGCTCTGGCGATGCAGCCTGAACGATGCAGAAGCAGCTATGGTCAGGGCTTTGTGGAGTATTTTGTACAATAAAAATCGGCTCCCATCTTCAAAAAAGATTGTGGAAGCGCAGTCAGCTCGTGTCAGCTTCCCGGCTTGGCTGAGCAACTACTATCGACGCGGGTATTAGCGATGACCACGGATGATGAAGATCGTAAGACGCTGGCAGAGTTTTCAACTCAACGCGGCGCTGCTTACAGGCTTGTTTTGGCTCAGAAAGAGGACATTGTCAGATGGATGGACGAAGGATGGTCAGCAAAGGCGATTTATCACTTGTTGAAAACAAAAGGGATGACGACTGTTTCATATGTAACATTTAGAAGAGCTGTTACTAAGTTTCTTGCGCAGGATTCAAGTAAGGCGAATCAAAATGATGTGCATAAAGTGAATAAAGCAAATGGGGCTGACTCAAGGAACAAGCGCCCGCGACCGCATGAAGTGAATCGTGAGTCACAGCCGAAGAAATTTATGACAATGACTGGAATGGATCACATTGGACTCAATAAAAAGGACGATTAAATGGCAACATTACATTTCGTAATGCAGGGTAAGGGGGGCGTGGGGAAGTCGTTCGTGGCTTCCACGTTGTTGCAGTACTTCATCGAATCCGGACTCAATGCCCGTGGCATTGACGCAGACGCCGCCAACAACACTTTCGGGAGTTACCGCGAGCTTGACGTGGTGGTCCTGCCGCTGGTCGCCGAGGGCAGCAGGATCGAGCCCACCGAGTTCGACCGCATTGCCGACATCGCGGCGGCCATGCCCGAGGAGGGCCACTTGGTCATCGACACCGGCTCCTCGGCTTACCGCCAGCTCTGCGAGTATCTTCTTGATGTCAAGGCATTCGCGGCCGAAGGCGTCTACCGCGAATACGGCCATGCCATCGTGATCCACACTGTTGTTGCTGGCGGCGGCGGGCTTTCCGACAGCCTGGACGGTGTGAACGACATCATCTTCAACTTCAAGAGCCTCCCGATTTACGAAGGAGAGGTCTCGGATGGCGACGCACCCACGTTCGTATTCGAGAGAGGCGCGGAGCAGTACCACCGCCAGTTGCTTTCAGGCGTTCCGCTGGTCGTCTGGCTCAACCCCAAGGACGGCAGAATTCAGATCGAGGGGAAGAGCTTCTTCGATTTCTCGATCTACCAGAAGTTCATGCAGGCCATCGACGCAGTGATTTCCTTGCCGGTCCACGACGCAGCGACCTTCGGCAAAGACATTTCCGAAATGCTGACCAGGCGCGAAACGTTCGACGCCGCCATCAGCAGCAGTTCCAGGCCGATCATGACCAGGCATCGTCTCAAGCGTTACTGGAGCGAAATCACGACGGAACTGGCGCTGGCCAACGTCATCTCCATCGGAGAAATGCAGTGACCACTTCGGACACCACGGAAGCTGTCCAGTCCGTGCCTGCGACTGGCCTGAGCATCGAAGAGGTGCGAACCATTTTGCACCGTGAGGCCGGGGTCTCCATCTCCAAGGATGACCCGCTCTGCCTTTTGGTTCCGATCCTCAACGCCTACATGTCCGAATTCGAGAAGTTTGCGGGGAAGCACCGTGACGGATTTTCTGTGTACCTCAACAGCGAAGGAACAAAGTTCCTGGATCAGGCGCGAGAGGCTGCGGACACTCTGACAAAAGGCGTGTCGCAGTCGTCGGTTTCCGAGATCAAGGAGATTTTCCAGGGCGTCAACAAGAGCCTCCTCAATTTCCAAAGCAACATGCGCTGGCTCACCATCGTCGTGGTCTGTGTCTCCCTGGCGAACGTCCTGGCAGTCATCCTGAGCAACTTCGTGAGGCATTGATGAGCAGTACAACAGCGTCGGAAGTTGTACCCGACGCCTTTGCCACCGAAGCGGAACGCGAGGTCCACGAGAAGCGCATGGTCAGCCTCCGGGCCTCCATGGGAGCCACGGCCCTCGGCGCGCTCCAGGACCCGACGGTGCTGGAAATCATGCTCAACCCGGACGGCAAGCTCTGGGTCGAGAAGTTCGGCGCGCCCATGGCGCACGTCGGGCGGATCGACACCTACAAGGGGCGGCGCATCCTCTCGCTGGTGGCCGCCGCCCTGAATACCGTCATCACCCGGGAAGAGCCCGTGGTCGAGGGCGAATTCCCCCTGGACGGCTCTCGCTTCGAGGGCATGGACGCCCCCATTGTGACCGGTCCTGCCTTCGCCATCCGGAAAAAGGCGGCCAAGGTCTTCACCCTGGACGAATACGTGAGCGCCGGGGTCTTCCCGGCCCGGCTCAAAGAGTTCTTCGAGGAGGCCATCACTCGCCGCCAAAACATCCTGGTGGCCGGGGGCACGGGCTCAGGCAAGACGACGCTCACCAACAGCCTCATTGAAACGATCTCGCGGCTGTGCCCTCACGACCGGATCATCACTATGGAGGACACGCGGGAACTCGTGGTGAAGAGCCTCAACCGGGTGGAGTTCCGGACAACGGACTTCGTGAAGTACGAAAAGCTGCTCAAGACGACTTTGCGCCTCCGGCCTGACCGCATCATCGTCGGCGAGGTTCGTGACGGCTCCGCTCATGATCTCCTGAAAAGTTGGAACACCGGCCATGATGGCGGTCTCGGGACACTGCATTCCAACAGTGCGTTCGAGACTTTCCAGCGCCTGCGCGACCTGGTTGCTGAACGTGTCGTCTCGCCGATGCATTCTCTTATCGGTCAAGCTGTGGACGTTATCATCTTCATTTCAAAGACAGAGGAGGGGCGGCGAGTTACGGAAGTGTTGAAAGTCAACGGCTATGATGAGGTAAAGCAACTTTACGATGTTGAGTATATATACCGCTATCGTAAGGCGTGCGTTCAAGAAGGAAATTGGTGGAAAAAATACAGCAACAAAGAGAAGGAGGCCGCGTAATGCGACTGAGCAAAAGTGTCACGTCGGTTGTCTGTCTGGGCCTGGTGCTGGTCCTTTGTCCCGAAGCCTCCGCCTCCGGCGGAATCGAGCAGTTCGCGTCGCCGCTGGAAAAGGTAGTGGGAACGATCACCGGCCCGGCCGGACGCTGGATTTCCATCGCCGCCATGGCCCTGTGCGGCGTGATCTACATCTTCAACAAGGACGATCTCTCGGGCGGCTTCAAGCTGCTCATCGGCGTGGTTTTCGGCATCTCGTTCATCGCCTTCGCCGCTGGCATTGTCGATGCCCTGTTCTCGTTCAGTGGCGCGGTCATCTCGTAAGGAAGGAATGACATGGAAGAATCGATCCTCACGGCAATTCAAAGCCTTACGCGGACCGCTGCGGGCATTCCTGGTGGCCTGGAGGCCATGAAGGCGGCAATGGCAAGTGTCCAGGAAACTCAGACAGCTCAAGTCGGTTGGGGCTCCGGCGAAATATTACCTCAAGAAGGACAGCGGCTTGGCGAAAACCAGGAGGCCGTATCTTCCGAGACGTCCGAGACGGTTGAAGAGATGGAACCCGCGTCTGGTGACTTCGAGGCGGGGTTCGGGTCCGACCTGGCGGGAATGCCGGAAGATACGGCCGAACCGGAGGTAACGGCCGATCAAGGCCAGGCGGAAGAGGAAGGCCCCTCTTTGGTGCCTGACAGTGGCAGGTATCCGGCCGAACGCATCCTCACAGGCGAGGTTCCCGAGGATGCCGTCCACGATCTCATGGGGAGATGGAAATCCGGCCTGGTGGGCACGGCATCCGAGGTGCAACCGGCCGAAGACAACGCTCCTGCCGTAGGGGAAACTCCGATCCCGGACCTCGCGGACAGCCTGGATTCGGCCGGAGACGTGCTTGATCGCGCGCTTTCCGAGATTCGGATGATGATGGACCAGGTCAAGTTCTCCCGAGGCGTGGACCCCGACCAGGTCGAACAGTTGATGCAGGAGATCGCGGCCACGCGCGAGGGCGTCCTCGCGCTTGACGCCGTGGTGACGGAACTCCTCGGTGAGGTCCGGACCGGCCAAGTTGCCCTGGAAGCCATGAAATCCGCCATGCCGGACTCGTCGGCCCTGAACGAGTTGCACGGCCAGGTCATCGAGCAGCACCGTAGCCTTGAAGCTGGGCTGACTCAGTTCGTGCGCGAAACCCAAGAAGTCTGCTCCAAGGGGAACGCTGACCTTGGGAACTTCTTGGGCGCGGAGCTGGCCAAGCTTCACCAACCTCTCGCCGCCTCGCAAGAGGCCATGGGCCAGCTCGTCAACTCAGTTTCCGGCATCGAGGGCATGAAATCGAAGCTGGTCCAGACTTGGCGCATTTCGGTCTTCTGGCTGGCCGTTGTGGTCATCTACATCCTGATCCGTAGCGGTCTGAGCTTCTTGGGGTAGCCATGAGGACATACCCCATCTTTCAGTCGTTGCACCGGCATAACCACATCATGGGAGCCGAGCGGGAGCTGGTGCTCCTCAATGTGCTGTTCTCATTCCTCGTCGGGGTCGGAGGGCTCACGGCCCTTTCAGGACTGGTCGCCGTCGTCTTTTACGTCGTCACGATCTTTGTACTCAGGAAGATGGCCAAAGCCGATCCGATCATGAGCAAAGTGTGGTTTCGCCACATGAAGCTCCAGCTCGTGTACCCCGCTAAATCCGGCATCTGGAGAAGGCAGTAATGCTCAACTTGCGAAACTTCCGTCCGCAGACTCGGGGATTTTCGGACCTGCTGCCCTATGCGCTGCTTTGCGCGCCCGGCGTGGTGCTCTGCAAGGACGGTACGCTCATAGCCGGGTTCACGGCCAGGGGCCAGGACACGGCTTCCAGCACCGCAGACGAGCTGGCGTACGTCTCCATGCAGTTCAACAACGCGGTCAAGCTTCTTGGATCAGGCTGGATGATCCAGACTGATGCCGTCCGGACCAACTATCACGCCTATCCTCCTCGTGAGGCGAGCCATTTCCCGGACCCTATTTCGCAGCTCATCGACGATGAACGTCGTGCCTTCTTCAGCGACGACCTCTGCTTCCGTACAAAGACAGTCATACTGCTCAGCTACAAGATACCTTTCGGCGGCGACAAGGTTGCATCACTGGCGCAAACAGGCCTTCACCAAACAAACGTGTTGGAACGGGCAATCAACACATTCCAAAACACCATCGCGGAATTAGACGATGCTCTCACATCGGTGCTCAAGCTTCGTCGTCTCGACGATTACAGCGTGTTCGACGAAGACGGCACGGAGCATCTGTACAGTTCTCTTTTGTCTCATATCCAGCTTTGTCTCACTGGAGTGGAACACCCTGTGCGTGTTCCAAAGGTTCCGATGTATCTGGATGCTCTTCTTGGCTCCGAGGATTTCATCGCTGGCCTTTCTCCCCGAATCGGAAATCAGCACATCGCTGTTCTGAGCATCGACGGATTTCCGCAAGAGAGCTGGCCAGCCATGTTGTCGTCCCTGGACGGTCTCAGGCTCCAGTATCGCTACTCGACCAGGTTCATCTGCATGGACCAGTTGGAGGCGACGAAAGAAATCGACTCCTACCGCAAGGGCTGGCAGCAGAAGGTTTTCCGGTTCCTCGACAAGTTCTTCAACAATCCCAATCCCCGCGCGAACCGAGACGCAGCTCTAATGGTCGAAGACGCTGAGCAGGCTCTTGTGGATGTCCAGGGCGGGCGAGTGGGCGCGGGGTTCCTTACCTCCTGCATCGTTCTGTTGCACGAGGACAAAGAAGTTCTGCGCGAGTGGGCACGCGAGTTGCGCCGGACGATCCTGGCTCTGGGCTTCGGCTGCCGGATTGAGACGATCAACGCGGTGGAGGCCTGGCTCGGAACTCACCCGGGCAACTGGTTCGCCAACCTGCGCCGCCCCATCGTCAACACGCTCAACCTGGCGGACCTGCTGCCCCTGGCCAGCGTGTGGACGGGCGAGCAGTATTGTCCCTGTCCTTTCTACCCCGAGGCCTCCCCGCCCCTCATGGTGTGCACCACGGACGGGTCCACGCCGTTCTGGTTCAACCTGCACGTGCGCGACCTAGGGCACACCGCGATCCTCGGACCCACGGGCTCCGGCAAGTCAACCTTGCTGGCCACCATCGCCGTCCAGGCCCGGCGCTACGCCAACGCCCAAATCTACGCATTCGACAAGGGCATGAGCATGTACGCCACCTGCAAGGGCACAGGCGGGACCCATTACGAAATCGGAGCTGGAAAGGCCCTGTCGTTCGCCCCTCTGCGTCACATTGACGACCCTTCGGACATGGCCTGGGCCGAAGAGTGGATCGCCACGCTCCTGGAACTCCAGCGCATCACTGTGACCCCCGGCAACCGCGTGGCCATACACAACGCAATGGTCCAGCTCCGTGCAGACTCCCCGGAATTCCGGAGCCTCAGCCATTTCAAGGACGCCGTGCAGGATCACCGAATCAAGGAAGGGCTGACACACTACACAATCGAGGGAGCCATGGGCAGCCTCCTCGATGCGTCGGCAGACTCGTTCGGCGTTTCCAGGTTCATGGTCTTCGAGATCGAGGATCTGATGAGCCTCGGCCCCAAGAACACCGTCCCGGTCCTGCTCTATCTTTTCAGGTTCATCGAACGCTCCCTCAAAGGCCAACCCTCGTTCATCTTCTTTGATGAGGCGTGGATTATGTTCGCCGATCCCACTGCCAAGGCCAAGATGAAGGAATACTTCAAGGTGGCCAGGAAGAAGAACTGCGTAATCATCCTGGCGACCCAAAGCATCACAGACGTGGTGAACGGCGGAATGATGGACGTGGTTGTCGATTCATGTCCGACCAAAATCTATCTGGCTGACCAAACCGCCCGGCAAGAGTCCCGTGCCGAAATGTACAGAAAATTCGGTCTCAATGACCGTCAGGTTGAAATCCTCGCCTCTGCCACGCCACAGCGCGACTACTACATGGATACGCCCATTGGTCGCAGGCTCATCCAGTTGAAGTTGCAAGCCAAGACACTCGCTTTCGTTGGAGTAAGTGATCCCGAGAGCATTGCCAGGATTAAAGAGCTTGAAACTATCAACGGTGCCGACGGGTGGCAGTTGGAATGGTTGCGTGAACGGGCAGCGTCCTAATGGAAACGTAACGCTACACAGGAGGAAGTGATGAAGACTATTTTTTTAGCGATTCTTTTTCTTGTCATTATGTCGATGAACAACCAGAGCAATGCACAAGTTGTTTGGTGCTCTAACTGTAGTGAACAATTCACACAAGCTCTTGATCGTGTCACGAATCTTGAGAAGCTGAAGGAAGTGTACACTCAGGTTGCCGAGGCTTTGAAACAGACGGAGCAACAAATACAGCTCGTAATGACCACGTTCGACCAATACCAGAACATGCTTCAGAACACCATGAGACTCCCTAGCAAGATCATCGGCCAGGTCAAGGGCGAATTCAGCAAGCTCATGTCACTGACAAAAGAGTTGGATGTCCTGCGTGGCGACGCTTCAGGCCTGAGCCAGATTTACCGTGCAGTCTACACCGGCCGGAGCACCCTGGAAGGCGTGGCCAAGCTTGCGGATGCACCCAAGCAGTACCGGGAGATGTTCAAAAAGATGGCGGAAGAACTGGACCGGTCGCAAGAGGCCGCGTTCCAGGCTTCGGGGAAACATATTCAGGATTTGGAAGAGAAGGCCGCCGAACTGGATTCCCAGCTCGACGACCTTCTTGAGACGCCCGAGGGCCAGATGCAGGCGATCCAGTCGGGCAATCAGATTGCCGCAATGCAGCTTCAAGAAATGCAGAAGCTCCGGTCGCTCCTTGCTGTTGTCTCTCAGCCTGACATCCAGAAGCAGGCTTATGAAAGCAAGAGGCAGCAAGTCAAAGACGAACAAAATGCAAAGGCGCTGGAAAGCCTGAAAAGAGTCGAAGAAGAATCAATAAATAAGACTCAATTTTAGAATTTTGTCTTATTCATTTTCTCTTTTTCAACTCGCTCTAATGATTCAAGTGATTTTTTATTTTGTTCTTCTTGAATGGCTGTTTTCTTTGCGGCTGCTCGGCATTCTTGAAGTTCTGCGTTGAGGGTAGCGTTGGTCTTCGTCAACTCGTTAATCTTTGCTGAATCGTTGCACGCTGACAGCGAGACTGCAAGAACAAGGAAGAGAGACATGAAGAACGTAGTGCGCATCACATACTCCTTTGTGGTTGTGTTGGCATTATCTACAATAATCATGTTTGCCATGCAAGGGGATTCTGTTGCGCAGACTGCTTCCGGGAAGTCGATCATAGGCCAGATAGTCGGAAAATATGAGCAGGCAACGCAACAGTGGGTCGAGCCATTAAAAAACGCAGCACTTTCATTGTTTAAACTGTGCGTTCTTCTTAGTGTTGCTTTACTTGGTGTCAACGTTGCTCTCAATCGCGACGATATACCAAGTATTCTAAAGCAATTTATGATGATGATCATTACTGTCGGCTTCTTTCTCTGGTGTTTGCAAAATTATGAAGAATGGACAAGCGGAATTATTAAAGGCCTTCCTTCTCTTGCAAAGAATACAGCTTCATTCGACATCGAAGACCCTGTGGAGATTGGAATCAAAATGGTCACGCTTTCTTTTAAGAACTTTTCAGCTTGGGACATTGGAGAAGGAATTGCAAATGTAGTAATGTGTTCATTGTGTCTAGTTTGTCTTGCATTAATAACTGGCATGTTGATTCTTGTGAAATGTGAGGCTTACGTCGGAGTCGCTGCCGCTGTGCTTCTGATGGGTCTTGGCGGTAGCACGCTATTCAAAAACTATGCAGTTAACGTGATTCGCTATGTCTTTGCGACAGGGTTCAAACTGCTCACGATGACGCTAGTAGCGGGTATTGGGGTGCAGTTTATCACCAGCATGAACATGGACAGTCTTGCTATCGGCGACTTGGTTGCCAACGTCGCAGCCGTCTTGATCCTCCTCCTCTTGACCAAGGAAGTGCCCGCCATCGTCTCCGGCATCATCTCCGGCTCCAACGTGAGCAGCGGCCTCGGCGGCATGGGCAGCGGCCTGGCTGGCATGGCCGGTGGCCTGATTGGCGGAGCTGCCGGGGCTGCCCTGGGCACTGCCCAGACCGCGCGAAACCTTGGCACGGCCGCCAAGGTGGCGGGAGCCTCTGGTGGGGGGCTCGGTTCTGTAGGCAAGGCAATGTGGGACGCCCACCAGGCGGCCCGGCAGCAGCCCCAGGGCAAATTCAGCCACGCCGAAAGCATGGGCGTCCACCTCAAGTCGCGGCTCCAGGAGATGAAGATGAAGCAGTCCAAGCCCCAAGGCGGTTCTGGAGACGCCAATGGAGGAGGCGGGGGAGTCGAGGGCGGGTCGGGTGTATAGGCCGCCGCAGGCCGTAGGGCGAAAGCACGAAAAGACGAAAGCAAGATTCGGATCGGAGAATCACAATGCGAATGAACAAAGTGTGTCTGGCCGGGCATCTGGGCATTGATCCGGTGATCATCCCAATGCCGTCCGGCACTCCTGCCGTGGAGTTCACGTTGGCCACAGACGAATCCTACAAGGATCGTGAAGGAAACAAGGTGAGCCGCACTGAATGGCATCGGATCAAAATCTACGGGCGAGCGGCGGAATACACCTTCTCCCACATCTACAAAGGCTCCCACGTCTACATCGAAGGGTCGCTCCGGACCCGCTCCTGGGAGGACAAGAAGACCGGCCGGAAACGCTATTTTACAGAGGTTGTTGTGAGCGGCCCCCGCGACAGCATCCAACTCCTCGGAAAGCGCGAACCCAAACAGGCCGAACATGCCGAGCCCGCTCCATCGGCAGAAGACCTCGGACCTGCTTTCCCGTCAGCAGATGTTCCGTTCTGACGGAAGATGTAGAGCACAATCTGAAAGCACAGTGAGATGCACATGAAGTTTTGGAAGTCGAAAAAGGACTTGCGAGGAAGAAACTTTGAGCCAAGTGAGAGCGCCCAGCAAACGTTGAAGTCCTCATACTTCAGCGGGCGTGAGGAATGGCTCGAACGATATGGCAATTACATCAAACGTGAAAGAAGGTGGCAGGTGGTCGCCATCGTGTGTCTGTGTATCACGACAATTGCCGTTGCAGGCAATGTGATCCAGGCCACGCAAAACAAGATCGTCCCCTACGTGGTTGAAGTGGACAGCTTAGGCAAGGTCGCAGCTGTTGAGCGGGCCGCAGCGCCGTCGGCCACGCCCACCCGCGTGATCCAGGCGGAACTGGCCACTTTCGTGAGCAACTGGCGGACGGTGACGGCGGACCTCGACCTCCAAAAACGGATGTTGGAACGGCTCCAGTATGCCGTGGCAGGAGCGGCAAAAGGCCAGATGCGTGAATGGTACGCGGCGAACAACCCATTTGAACGCGCTAAAAACATGCTTGTCCAGGTGGACATCAAGAGCCTGCCCTCTCCGGTGAGCGCCAATTCCTGGCGCGTGGAGTGGATCGAGACGACCCGGAATCACGCAGGCGTGATGATGAACCAGGGGATGTTCCAGGCAACCTTGGCGGTCCAAATCGAGCCCCCCACCACGGATGCCGCAGTGTTGAAGAACCCAGGCGGCGTCTACGTCACCTCCATGTCCTCGTCCACAATCATGGAACCAAAGAAATAGGACTCTGAGATGTACAAGCACCTTCTTTCCGCGCTGATACTCGCTCTGGCCCTGCCGCTTCCGGCGGTTGCGCAGCAGGCTCCCGCTCCCGGCCCGGACCAGGCCAAAGCCTCGACCGCACAGACTGCGGGGCAGAGCGCCACGGCTCCGAAGGTCAAATCCATGAGCGCCGCAAATGCTTCCGAACCCGTGGGCGAGCGTCCGGACATGGACATGGAAGCTTTGCTCACCAAGGGCGGCAAGAAGGGCAGGGTATCAGACCCGCTCCCTCCCTCGGACTACCTTAGCCGATCCTCGATCCCTCTGACGGCCAAGGAGCGCCAGGCGCTCAAGTTGGCCGAAGCCTGGGAGACCCAGAGTGCTCCGCCGATCTCGGCCAACGGAAAGGTGATGTACACCTACGGTGCCTCTTACCCGACGGTCATTGGAGTGCCGAACCTCATCTGCGACATCGAGCTGCAACCTGGTGAGAACGTCAATGAGGTCGTGATCGGCGACTCGGCGCGCTGGATCGCGGACACGGCGCGATCCGGAAACACGACCCACGTGCTGGTCAAGCCGGTGGACGCCGGGCTCATGACGAGCGCCGTCATCACCACGGACCGCAGAGTCTACCACCTCAAGCTCATAAGCCAGCGGGCGGGCCTGACCCCTTACGTGGGGTTCCTCTACCCCGAAGACTCGGGCGGATCAGGCACGGGCTTGCGCCAGAAACTTTCCGACGCCAAGGAGGCCCGCGAAAGGGAACAGCGCATGAAAGCGCTGGAGCCCGAGCCTTCGGACCCGAGCAAGCTCAACTTTGATTATCAAATAAAGGGCGACACATCGTGGAAGCCTCTTCAGGTCTACGATGACGGCCGTCAGACCTACATCAACTTTCCGTCCTCGATCCAGTCGGGTGATGCCCCGGTTCTGTTGGTCCGGAGCGGCGGACAGGACACCCTGGCCAACTTCCGAATGAAAGGCACGTCCATGGTTGTGGATGGTGTGTTCGCCGAAATGTCCCTGCTTTCGGGCGTGGGGATGAAGCAACAGCGCATCACTGTCAAAGCCGCGAAGAAGTGAGGTTTTCGATGCGCAACATCATCCCCATTCTGCTCCTTGTGCTGCTCCAAGGGTGCTCGATGCATTCCCGGAATCGTGACGATCATCACGGGCTGCCGGTGTACGACGGCGTGAGCGCGGCCTATCCCGGCGTGTCCTACGCCCTGGCCAGCGCGGCCGCCGAAGAACTGGCACGCCGGTATACTCCGGCGCAAACGACTCTGGGCGTCGGAACCGACGCCACGGATTTCAACCGCGACCTTCGGGCCGCCCTGCGCGCCCTGGACTTTTCCGTGGTCCCCTCCGGCTCACTTCAGGTCGGGTACACGCTGGACCTCATCAAGGATCAGGTGCCGCCCACCTGCTACCTCCAGGTCCGGACCTCCGAGGGTGAAGCCTTCGGAATAGTCCGAGAGCTGTCCGCCTATTCCGCGCCTGCTGCTTTGGAGTCGCCTCCTACACCCTCGTCGTCGGAAACACGGCCACTCGAATCCAAGACGCTGCCGGACGAACCTGCCGCGGCGAGCCCCCCGGCTTCGCCAGGCGTACCCACCGAGGCCACTGACATCCCGGTCCCCGTTTCGCCAAGGGCCGTGAGCACTCCCGCAGAGCAGAAATCCACGCACGCCACCCCCATGGCCACGGTCCGGGTCAAGAGTTCGGCGTCGCGCTACGCTAAGAGCAAGCGGATTGCGGTTGCGGATTTTTGCCGATGGAACCAGGTCCGGCCGGAGACGGTGCTGGAGCCAGGTCGCAAGGTCTTTGTGCAGAGTCCTGACCCGGCCTTGAGCACGGTTGCCCCGCAGGAAACCAATCGTGACCGGCCTTCCAAGCCTTTGGTCGAATCCAATTCCCGGGGGCAGTCTCCGGCGGGCGCTCTTGCCCCCGCTGCTCCCGTCGCCCTGTCCGTCCCTCCCAAACCGGCAGACCCGGTTCCGGCTGCAACTCCGGCCGGGTCTGCCCCATCTGGGCCGTCTCCTGTTCAGGATGCGCTTGCAGAGCTGTCCGGCTCCAAAGTGGAAGAGCCAAAGACTGCCGTTCCCGAGGAACCGGACCCGTGGAGGATCAGCCCTGGGAGCCTGCACGGTCAAATTCAAGGTTGGGCCATTAGGGCTAACTACCGGGTAATTTGGCGCGCCTCGTGCGACCTCGAAATGCAATCAACAGCTTCGTTCAATGGCTCGTTCGTTGATGCGATTCGACAACTGTTCTCCAGTCTGCACCGAAGCGGTTTTCCGCTCCGAGTTACGGTCTTCAAGGGCAACAAGGTTCTAGAAGTTGCTGAGGACTAACAGTATGTTTTTATGGTCATGTCACTCGGATAGTTTTTTGAAAAAATATCGATGCATTCCAATCAATTTATCATCGTGGTCACTTGTGTTTGTGCTGCGGTTGAGATTGTACGCAATAACGAGGTTTGATGCGACCACTGCTCGCGCAGCCATGCGAATTTCATTCTTGAGTTCTTGGAACTGCTTTTCGTCCACTTCGAATCTCCTCCCGGGCGGGGGCAAAAGGGTGAGCATGAGTAAGCTCTTTGTACAGAGAGGAGTGACTGAACACAACACGGCCATCAGTCGTAAAGAAGGAGAAGGACAAGTGACGTTGAATCGGAAATTGATGCCGGTGCTGGTCGTGCTGATCTTGGCGCTGGCCATGGGGGGCTGCGCGGACATGAAGAAGCTGGACAAGTCCGTCCGTGAAGTCGAGCAACAAGGCGAGAAGTGGAAAGATCAAAGCCGGTCCAGGACGGTGGAGGTCACGGATGAGCCCTACTTGGGTGCTCAGTCTGTGCCGCTGAATTCCATGGTCAGCCCAATCCTCAACCGCCAAGTGACGTTCAAGCGCAGGGGCAGCTTGTCAACTGTGGCCACGGCCATCGGCGAACTCGTGGGCATCCCGGTCCAGGTCTATCTTGATGAGGATTCCAAGGCTCCTCTGGCTAAGCCTGAACCCCGCCAACCGCAACCCCAGCCCCAGACCCAACAGCCCGCGCCAGCAGAGATCGACGCCAAGCTGGAGGCGCTGCTCGAAGGGGGATCGGGGGGCTCCAGCTCCAGCACCGCCCCGTATCTGTCCGGACAAATCTCTGTGTCCTATGAGGGCGCGCTGAAGGGTCTCCTGGATCATGTGGCCGTCCTCTCAGGCTTCGGCTGGGACTATGACGCAGGGAAGAACCAGGTCGTATTCGCCAAGACCCTCGTGAAGACATTCGTGATCCAGGGCGCTCCGGGCAAGGTCTCTTACGACAATCGGTTGACGAACAAATCCAAAGAATTGAGCGCAGCCACGGTTGGGCTCGGAAGCAGCGTCGGCCAGACGGTGCAAAACGCGGATACGTCCACCCAGACTGCGCAAAGCAACACCACCACGCTGTCTTTCGATGTCTGGGGGGACACGGAAAAAGCGGTCAAGGCGCTCCTGTCGCCGAAGGGGAATGTGGTCATCAACCAGGTGGCTGGTACTCTCACGGTCCGCGACACGCCGCAGGCTCTTCGGCAGGTTTCGGCTTACATCGACGACGTGAACGCCCGCATCTCGCGCCAGGTCGCCCTTACGATTCAGGTCTGGCAGCTCACGGTCACGGATTCCCTTGATGGCTCGGTGAACCTGCAAGCCATTTTTGAGAACAACGACATCAAGGTCGTCGCGGGAAGTCTTGTCGCGGGCGGCGACATAAGCACGGCGGCGGCAACCATCGTCTCCGGCAAGCTCAAGGGCTCCACCGCAGTTCTGAAGGCTCTCAAGCAATGGGGGAAGGCCTCCCAGGTCACGTCGGCCGGTGGCTTGGCCATGAGCAATCAGCCGATCCCTGCCATGGCCATCGAGCGCCACGCGTACTTGGCTGGCGTGGGCACGTCCCAGACCACGGTGGCCAACACCACCATGGTTCAGCCGGGTGAGGTGACGACCGGGTTTTCGATGACGGTCATACCTCACATCCTGGATCAGCGCCGTGTAATTCTGCAATACAACGTCAATATATCCAGTCTCGACAGCATGCAGGAGTTCAAGACTGCGGACGTGACGGTTCAGCTTCCGCAGGTATCCACCCAAGCTTTTGCCCAGCGTGCGGCGCTGAAAATGGGGCAAACGCTCGTCCTGTCCGGCTTCGAGAAAGAGAAACGGGGCGCAAAGAACCAGCTCGGCATCATCACTGGCGGACGTCAGTCCGACTACGGCAAGACACTGCTGGTCATCACCATTTCCGTGGAATCCGGCGAGGTATGATATGCGCCGGGTTGTGATCGGCAAGGCCCATTTCGCCGTCGGGCTGCAATGGGGGCTGGGCAGTTCCAGACTCACGCTCGCGGATTTGCGCCAGGAAGCCAAGCGCATGGACCCGGATTTCAATGTGCTGGCCTTCCGTCAGCGGCAACACGGTTTTGGTGCCGCCGTAAATGTCCAGGGGTGGCGACAAGTGCGTGCCCTGGCCGCGTCTATTCAGATTCCTTCGCCATCGTTCCTCGGCCTCTTTCGACTGGAGGATGCTGATGGTCCGTTTTGGTGGATGTACGCCACGTCGCAGTCCTTGATTGTCGGCATGGGAGATCGCGTATTCACCTCCCGCCAGGAGGCGGAAGCCGCGATCCTGTCTCTCCGTGGCCTCATGGACACGGATTTCGAGGACCGGATCGTCTGTGAAACGCTGGATGAAAGCGTGGCCTGGCTCACGCCTCTCCTGGACTCGTGGCTGCGCGCGCGCCTCTCCTCTCGTAGAAGCCCGGCCTTGGTGCCTCTGTATCCCCAGCCAGAACGCCGCAGGACGCTGATCCTTGCAGCCGGACTCGTCGCTGGGCTCCTTGGCGGAGGTTACGCTGTCAAAGCTATCCTCGATCACCAGGCGGAACAGAAGCGCGTCGACGCGATCCGGCTTGCCCAGCAAAACAAGGAGCAACAGCGCAGGGAACTCCAAGCCAATCCAGAGAAAGTATTTCCCCGGCCGTGGCACGACGCGCCTGACGTTGACGGAACTCTACGCCAAGCGCTGGCCGAGATGCTGGCCCTCCCCACTGTGGTCTCCGGCTGGGAGTTGGAGGGCGTGCATTGGGAGGGCTCATCCCTCGTGTTGTCCTGGGGTTACCGTCCAGGCGCAAGTTACGTTCGCCTGCCGATGGCTGCCCGGGTGGACACGCCCCAAAGGTCAACCTCTCGTCTGGCGCTTCCGGCGGTTAAGCGCTCTCCAGGTTCTTCATCGACTCTTCTTTCGCGTCAGGATTGCACGAGACTGTTTTATCAGGCTGTGCAAGCGATTGGTTGTCGTTTGAAGCTCTCTTTCAATCCTCCGGAAAAGCGCGTCATTGATAATGTTGAAGTGGTGGCGCCCTGGATTTCTGGTCAGTGGGAATTCAACTCAATACCCGCCGCCGTGATTGCTGACGCCTCATTCCCTGATGTTTTCACGACCATGCCTGGCATGATCCTCACGCGGATCGAGTTAAGCAAAGACGTTTGGACGATGAAAGGAGCAATTTATGCTGTTGAATCAGGCTCGAAATAAGGGAAAACAGCTCTTCTTCGTTCTGGGAGGAGTTCTGTCAGCCGTGTCGCTGGCCTTCATGGCTTCGCGGCTTGACTTCTGGCCGCCTGGCACTCCCTCCGCGTCCGCGTCTCCGCCCTCCGTCAAGGTGGCGAGGAACTCTCCTGAGCCGAGAGCGAAGCCGGTTCCGGCCGCCCCTGAAAGCAAACCGAAACCGGCTGGCGAGCCCATCAAGGGCGCGCCGTTTCCCGTGCCGGATCAGAGCGCCGGAAACCTGGCCGTCCTGACATCGCTCAGGGCCGAGCTGGAGGAAACCAAACTCCGCACGGCCATTGCCCAGGAGAAGGAAAAGCAGATCAGCAAGGCTCCTGTCGCTGTCCTTACCCCGCCACCTGCTGTTCAGGGGACTCCGCCGCCTGCCAGGACACCGGAAAAACAACGGGAAACGGCCCCCGTCGTTGTGTCTGTCCAAGGTGTTGACGGCTCAACCACCGCCACGATTCGGGCTAGGGGCAAGCTCACCACGGTCAAGGTGGGCGAGAGCTTCGGTGGCGGCATTGTGAGCAGCATAACCCGCGACGGTGTAGCCGTGAAAACTGGCAAGTCCGTCATCACCTACCGCTTTGAGTAGGAGCATCGTGATGGAACGTCCTATTCTTTCCGATACGTCCAACTTCCTGCCTTTCATACCGGACAAGATCAAGCAGCGTGTGGCTCTTGTTAACGGGATTTTACACCTCTCCAACGAACTCAAGGGCAACCTGGAGATGGTTTCCATGGTGGAAACCATGCGGCGCAGAGGCGTTACTGAATACAAGTTTCATCACCCTGATGATTTCGATAAAAAATTCTCTCATCGAGTTGCAAAGGAGGCGACGAAGAATGAAGTGCAGGCCTATGCTGCTGATCTAATCAAGAAGGCGCGTCAAAGTGACGCCTCCGATATTCATATAATCGATTACGGAAGTTATACGATTGTACAATTCCGTGTTCTTGGGCTTTTGGAAGACTATACGCAGCTCGGGGAGAAGTTTGGAAAGACTTTGATCTCGACGATCTATCAATCCCTAGCCATGGGCGACTCGGCCTCGTTCTATCGCACTGACCGCCAGGACGGCAGGATTCATGACAAAAAGTATTTGCCTCCAAGTGTGCATTCGGTTCGCGTGCACTGCGAACCTATTGAGTGTTCGCAAGGTGAGGACGGTCTTGGAACGTCCATGGCGCTTCGCCTGCTTTACGATGGAACAACGGCGTCGGGGACGCTCACCGAGCGACTGACAACGCTTGGGTACATGCCGGATCAGTGCAGGATTCTGGAAACGCAGGCCAGGCGCACCGGCCTGCACATAATCTCCGGTCCTACTGGCTCCGGCAAAAGCACCGCGCTCAAGCACGTGATGGAGTCGCTGGTGGCAAATAGCCCCGGCCGCTCGTACTACTCCATCGAAGACCCGCCGGAAGTGCCGATGAAGGGCGTGCGCCAAGTCCGCGTGGGCACGAACAGCAAGCTTTCCCGGTCGGAGAACTACTCGGATGCGGTTGCAGGCTCAATGCGCGGCGACCCCGACACCATCATGATTGGTGAGATTCGGTACGTCGAGGCCGCGACAGCCGCCATCGAAATATCGCTCACGAGCCATGCCTGTTGGACCACGCTCCACGCCAGCGATGCCCTGGGCATCGTCACGCGCCTGGCCAGCCTCATGGCCAAGGACTTCGCCAACCCGCTGGACCACATCTGCCACGACAACGTGCTTGCGAGCCTTGTGTATCAGCGCCTTTTGCCCGTGCTGTGCCCGGAGTGCAAAATCAAGTTGTTCTCGCTGACGCGCGAGACGCTTGGGAGGCACATCGATTCTGATGTTCTGACGCGCCTCTCGTCAGTCTGTGATGACATGGATGCCGTGCACGTTCGCGGCCCTGGCTGCGAAAAGTGCAAACAGCGTGGCGTTGTGAGCCGGACTGTGGCTGCGGAAGTGATCGACATGGATCAGGAGATGCTTCGACGGCTGAGGAAAGGCCAATACACCGAAGCCTCGGACTACTGGCTCAACGACAAGGGCGGCACGACATACCTGAACAATGCTGTCACGCTCATCCAGAATGGCACGGTTGACCCCGCCATGGCGGAGGAGCAGCTCGGCGTCCCGCTCAACTTCCACAAGACCTATCGAGTTCGCAAATGATGACGTTCATTTCGCGAGAAGGCCTGGCTGAATTCCTTGCCCAAATGTCGTTTGGCAGCCGTGTGCGCGAACGCACCTGGCGCAAGCTCTCAGCGCAAATCCGCCACGGCATGAGCCTGTCCCAAAGTCTCCAGCAAATGGAGCGCCGCGCGCTGGATCGCCGCTCGCCGTCTGCCCTTGTGTTCACGCGGGTACTTGAGACTTATGACCGTGGACATAATCTCGGGGTCTCGCTCGCCGGGTACGCCAGTCCCGAGGAGGTCATGCTCATTTCGGGAGGCCAGCACTCCGGGCGGCTCTCCGAAGGTCTGGACCTGGCTGCGCTGCTGCTCGCGTCTAGACGAGGGATCGCCCAGTCTGTCTTGAGCGCTCTGGCTTATCCCTGCCTGCTTTTTGGCATGGTCCTGGTCCTGCTTGTCGTGGTGTCCGTGGTGGTTATGCCGAAGTTGGCCGTGCTTTCCGACCCTACGTCCTGGACCGGAGCGGCCGCCCTGTTCTACGCCGTCACGGATTTTGTCGCTTCACCCTTGGGTGTGGCCACGCTGATCTCTTTCCTCGCTCTTGTCCTCGCCGCCCTTGCGACCCTGCCTGCCTGGACGGGCAAAGGGCGACACCTGGTCGAATCCCTGCCGCCTTGGTCTATTTACCGGCTGACCGTTGGTACTGTGTGGCTCTTCACGTTGTCCACGCTCATGCGCGCGGGAATGCAGCTGTCTCATATCATGGAGGCAATGATTAACTCCAAAAGTGTGTCTCCATATCTTCGTGAAAGACTTGTTGCAATTCAAGAGCATGTTGGTCTTGGAAAAAATCTTGGAGAAAGCATGTATGATGCTGGATTTGAGTTTCCAGACCGTGATTTGATTGATGATATGCGCGTCTATTCAGGGCTTCCTGCTTTTCATGAAAACATCCACGATCTTGCTAAGGAGTGGATGTCAGATGGTGTTGAGCAGGTTCGACGCCGGTCAAAGATTTTGAACTTTGTCGCAATAATCATGCTCACTGGAATTGTCGTCGCTATCGTTGTGTCCATTAGTTCACTTCAATCTCAACTTCTTCCGACTGGAGTATGAACCATGACGTTGATTGAAACCCTCGGCAGTCTGCTCATCGTGCTCATCGTCATCGCCAGTGCGGCCTTGGGCCTGAATTCAGCCTTCTCCAGCTCCAAGCTGGCGGACATGGAGCAGGGCATTGTGACAATGCGGATGCAGGTCCAGCATATGTACTCGGGCTCCAGTGACTATTCGGGTCTGGACAACGCCTTGGCTCTCAAGGCGGGCGTGGTGCCCAAGCAGTTCGTGAAGGGCAATACCATCAAGAATCCGTTCGGTGGCGACGTGACCATTTCGCCTTCGCCAGACAATTCCGCCTTCTCGATCCAGCTCACCAAAGTGCCGCAGGAGCAATGCACCAAGCTGGCACGGTTTCAGACGGACGCTTGGCTGTCGGTGGACATCAACGGGACCACCATCGACACGTCCACGGGCACGGTGGCGGACATCATCGCCAACATCACCAACAACAACACGATCACGTTCACAGCCAGATAGGGCGAAAGGCTGAAAGAGCGAAAAGAAGAAATAGCGAAAGCAAGAAAGAACGAAGGCGAGGAAACGCGATGCCGCTCTCTGACCTGGTTTTTTCCGACTTGATACTTCTCCCGGACGGAACGGCCACTCTCAAGGGATGCCCTGGCCACGGCCAGCAGCTCATACCTGTGCCGGCCAAGTTCCTGCCCGAGGTCAAGGATCTTCCCCGGCTTCTGCTCAAGGCCGTGGAAGAGCGGCGTACAGTGGACCCAACGATTGATTCACGCCCGGAGGCGGCGACACTTCGGTACGAGCACAATGGCGTGTTCTACCGCGTCGCTGACCTCCAGGATGTGGACTCAGGGCGGACCTGGTTCCTGCGCCGGATACCGTCCAAGGTTCCTGCCTTGACCAGCCTGGGTCTGCCTAAGTTCCTGGTTGAGTGGTTGCTGCGTCCCGAACAACGCCAGGGACTCATCCTCATCGCCGGTGCCCAGGCCTCAGGTAAGACCACGACCGCGAGTGCGCTTGTGGCGGAGAGACTGACCCTGCACGGTGGCCACGCCGTGACCTACGAAAACCCTGCCGAACACATCCTGGGCGGAAGGTACGGTTCACACGGCCTCTGCTTCCAGTCCGAGATTCACGGCGAGCAGGAGCTTGCCTCGAAGATCGAGAGAAGCCACCGTTTCGGCTCGCCCAACATCATTTTTATCGGAGAAATCCGCACGAAACACGCTGCGGTCGAATCGCTCCGGATCGCCCTCGGCTCCAAGCAGCAGCTCGTCATTGCCACGATCCACGGTTTTAGCTTGATCGCGGCCCTGGAGCGCCTGGTCAATTGGGCCAGGGAGATAGACGCAAACGCCCCCGAGAACCTGGCTTCCGCGCTCCTCGCCGTGATCTTTCAGGACTTGGAGGCGGAGCCGAGATTCGAGAAGGTGCCTCAATCCCTTCTGGTGCCGTTCACTTCTGAGCACATGCCCATTCGCGCGAAAATACGTGAAAATCAGCTCTGCGCATTGCAAGAAGAGCTTCGTGCGCAACGCAACAACATGCTGCATGGGCTGATAAAGTTATGAAAATCCTTTCAGTGCTAGCATTCTTGTTGGGTGTACTGGCCCTTATCCAGTTTGTTCCGCGTGATCCGGTTGATGCGCAAAAGGGTAAGGCTGTCGCGCTCAATTATGCCGTGTATCGCAATGCAGTATTTCGGTTCGTGTACCCCAACAACCGTACCCCCGGCGACATCGCTTTGGCATCCCTGTCCCTGCCTGGAGGTTGGAACCCAATGAGGCCATGGTCCGCGCGCATCGATAACCAGCGTCTCTATGTCTGGGGGCCTGCCACGGCTGATGAGATCGCGGCGGCGCAGGACTTGTTCTGGGGAAGCTTGGCGGTTGGACGTGCGGAAAGCGGCCGTCTGGAGCCGAGTTATGGAGGTGTAACGCCTGTGCCCGCCTTCGTTCCCAATGGTAGTCTCGTCAGTATTGTGAGCACGGAGTAACCCATGAAGCTCATCGAAGTTGTTGGTGCTCTCATCATCATGATGTTGTTGCTGCCCATCTTGGCCAACCTGTGGATGCAGGGCTCGGATGAAATGGCAAAACGACAGGCAGCCGACCAACTGGCCGTGGTCAGCAAAGCGGCCGCCGGGTACACCCGCAAGCACCAGGCCACGCTTGTGACTCAGACAACGGCCAGTAGCGGGCCGGTTATCGATACGACGGCCCTGATTGTCGAAAACCTGCTGCCGGTCGGCTTTGCAGGACGCAACGTGTGGGGCCAGACTTACCAGATATACTTCCGCCAACCGTCCTCAAATACCCTTCAGGCCGTGGTGCTTACCACGGGAGGTCAGGGAGCCACCCCACGCGCTCCACGCTTTGCCTCCGCCCTGGTGCCCTCAGCCGCCGCCATGGTCGGCGGCTCCGGTGGCTTCATCCCCACCGGCGACGTGCCCGGCCAGTCCTCCAACGTCCTCCAAGGAGCATTCGGCGGCTGGTCGCTGGACTTGGCCAGCGTGGGCATTCCCTCCCCGGGCGCTGGCCATCTCGGTTCGCTCTCCACTTTCGATTCGAGCAGCCTCGGGCAGGACTTTCTCTATCGGGTCGGCGTCCCTGGCCACCCGGAGCTGAACCAGATGCAGACTGACATCGACATGACGGACCACTCGATCCGGAACCTGCACGAGGCGCAGTTCACTCCCCGCCCGCTGACCACGGAGGCGTGCGACTCAGACACGGAAGGACGGCTGTTTCTTGATGCGGAGCAAGGTTTCTATGTCTGCCGGAACGGCAAGATGGAGATCGTGGCGGACAGCGGCAACTCGATGTTGCTCAAGAACGCGTTCCTGGCAGTGGACGGTCAGGTGGTGGACAAGCCGGTCTGCGCTTCTGGCTCCAGCACCGTCCCCCAGATTTTCGTAAGTCCCACGCTAGCAGCCGCAGGTGCGGATGCACCGCCGATTACAGCATTCCAGGCCTGGGCCACGGACATGAGCGCCACGCAATGGCAAGTCCACCTGCGACTGCTCACCACGGATGACAACCTGGGCTGGGTCAACCCAGCCCCCAACTTCGGACGCATTCTGGTCTACACCACATGCGCCAAAGGACCGTAGCCATGCCCCGCGATTCACACGATCCCGATGGCTTTGAAGCGCCCCAGAGGATGCGCCGGTTGCCGATCTACCTTGGCCTTGGGGGTGCGGCTCTGCTTGTTGCCATCCTTATCTGGTCGGTGAACTTCTCCGGGACCAAAAAAACCGAAGACGCTCCGAAGGTCCAGGCGGTGGCCAAGGACTCCAAGCCGCTCATCGAGGGCAACGTTGGCCCGGGCTTGGCCGTGGCTCCACCCGTCGAGCCTGCGCCGTCCACGCCGCCACCACAACCAATTGTGGTCGTCACGAGCCCCGAATCACCGGAGTTGACTCGGGAACGTGACGAACTGCGCCGTCGCCGTCACCAGGCGGCCTTGAACGCCCTCTCATCGCCGCTGGTCATCCGCAAGGGCGGCAAGGCGGATGAGTCTTCGCAGTCTTCCAAGGCTGGCTCCTCGGCTGCTCTCGCCCCGGACGGTGCGCGGCGCGACAAGGACCATCCTTTGCCGTCGTCGCTCGCGGACCTCGCGGGACAGCTCCCTGGCAGGGAAGGGGCATATGACCCGGCTGCGGACAGGGATAAGGAGAACTTTTTCGGCCGGGCGGGCGCTAAAGGCGGCGATGCTCAATGGCAGGCCTCCGGGACACGGATCGCTGGCCAACGCTTCGAGGTCAAAACGGGATCGGTGATCCCTGCCACGATGATCGGAGGAATCAACTCCGATCTGCCCGGGCAGATCATCGCTCAGGTCAGCCGCAACGTCTACGACACGGCCGATGGCCGGTATCTTCTCATCCCTCAAGGGGCCAAGCTCTTTGGTATCTATGACTCCAGGATCATCTACGGCCAGTCCAGGGTGCTCGTGGCCTGGAACCGGATCATCTTCCCCGATGGTTCGGCCATCACCCTGGACGCCATGCCCGGGACCGATGGCGCGGGCTATTCCGGATTTAATGACGAGGTGGACAATCATTACTTCCGGATTTTTTCCAACGCCTTGCTCATGACTCTCATCACCGGCGGCACGTCCTGGGCTGTCGATACTGTCACTCCGCAATCTGGCAGTTCCGGCGCTACCCTGGCGAGCAACGCCTCGCCTTCGATGCAGCAGCAGATGGCTTCCAGCTTGGCCACGCAACTGGGCCAGGTCGCGGCCCAGACCCTCACCAAGAACATCAACATCAAGCCCACGCTGGAGATTAGGCCGGGCTACTCGTTCAACGTCGTGGTCACGAAAGACCTGGTGTTTGGGGGTCCGTATGCGGGGCGATAAAGAGTACGGGCTCGGCGGCGTCAAGCGCCGCCCCTCACCCTTCCGCTGGTTCTACCTGGCGTTCATGGTGCTCCTGGCCGTGGCCAGCTTCAGCTACGCCACGCAGCGCGTGGCCATCTATTTCGCCTACCACCAGGGCCTTGGCCAGCATCTCTTCATCGGCTGGGGCCTCGCCTGGTACTCCCCCTTCAAGGTCCTGGACTGGACAAACTTGGCCCGCGAACACGAGGCCGTGCGCCAGGCCATCTTCCAGGCCCAAATGCTGTTCATTGTCCCGCAACTGGTGATCCTCGGCCTGGCAAAGCTCCTCGGCCGATCCCTCAAAGGACGGGATGACCTCCACGGCTCCGCCCGTTGGGCCAGGGAAGAGGACATTCGGGAATCCGGCCTCCTAAACGGCAAGGGCATGTACATCGGGGGCTGGGTCAAGCGGATGGTCGGACCGGCAGTGCTCGTCTGCTGGCTCCTCGGCCGCCCGGTCGAACGGCAGCACTACCTCAGGCACAACGGCGCGGAACACGTCCTCGTCTACGCGCCCACCCGCTCAGGCAAGGGCGTCGGCATCATCATCCCAACCTTGTTGGCCTGGGACGGCTCCACGTGCGTCCTGGACATCAAGGGCGAAAACTGGGCCTTGACTTCAGGCTATCGGAAGTCCCTGGGGCACAAAGTACTCAGGTTCGATCCAACCGATTCCACGGGCAGCTCCGTCCGTTTCAATCCTTTCACTGAAATCCGGCTGGATACTCTGTCTGCGATCCCCGATGTCCAAAATGCGGCCATCATGATTGTTGACCCTGAGGGCAAGGGACTCCAAGACCACTGGGCCAAGGCGGGCTTTGCCTTCATCGCCGGAGCCCTCATGCATTGCATGGTCATGATTCGCTACACGCAGCAACGCATCGCGAATCTATATGATCTCGCCAACATGTTGGCGGATGAGTCCAAGCCGATCACGACCCTCTTTGAGGAAATGCTGCTCACCCCGCATCAAGAGTGGATGCAAGAATGCTTTCCCAACGGGTCCACCGGTGCGGACAAAATTCACGCCTTTATTGCCAGCTCAGCGCGCGAGATGCTGAACAAGCCGGAAAATGAAAGGGGTAGTGTCGTGTCCACTGCCCTGGTCAACCTAGCTCCCTACCGCGATCCCGTGGTGGCAGCGAACACGGAATGCTCTGACTTCCGCGTTGACGACTTTTTGAACCATGAATCCCCACTCAGCCTGTATCTTGTGGTGAGTCCGGCAGACATCAATCGTGTCCGGCCACTGCTCCGTCTTATTCTCAACACTATAATTTCCCGCATCTGCGAACGCATGGAATTTAAAGGCGGTGTGCAAGTCGCTCCGAAGCGTCGCCTGCTTATGCTGCTCGACGAATTCACATCAATCGGCAAGATGGAGATCATCGAGAAATCCATCGCCTTCGCCGCCGGATACGGCATCAACTACATGCTCATCATTCAAGACGTGGAACAGCTCTCCTCTGTCTACGGCAAGGAGAACGGCATCCGTGGAAACTGCCATATTCGCGTGGCCTACGCTCCGAACACGCTGCCTACGGCCAAGGAACTTTCGGAAATGACGGGCAAGACCACGGTTGTTGACCGTAAAACCTCGCTGTCCGAGGGCCGGGGCCTACTCAAATCAGCTTCGGTGAGCGTGTCGGAGACTGCTCGGCCATTGCTGACCCCCGACGAATGCATGCGTCTGCCCGGCCTGCAAAAGGACTCTCAAGGCCGCGCAGTTGAGCCAGGCGACATGCTCATTTTTGTGGCAGGTCGCCCGCCGATCTACGGCAAACAAGTCATGTATTTCCTGGACCCGGTGTTTTCCGCCCGGGCAAAGATCGCGTCCCCGGCGCAGTCCGACACGACCGTCGAAAATCCGATTCCCAGGGGGCACGCTTCCAAGCCCTATCACCCTCCCATCCCTTCTTACACGCAAGGGTACACTGAGTTCTTGGCCGCCAGGGCGGGCAAGAAGGAGACCCTGCAATGATGCGAGCTGTGGCAATCCTTGGGCTTGGCCTTCTCGTTTTTGTGGGGGCGCTCTTCCAGATGGGCATCCGATTCAACCTCACGCCCTCGATGCCCAAAGGCATCTACCGCCTGGCGGAGGTACAGCGCATTGAGCGCGGTGATCTGGTCAGCCTGTGCCTCTCTGGGGCGTTTTCGAGCCTTGCCTTGGAACGCGGCTATCTGCGGCCCGGGAGCTGCCCGGACGGCAGCGCGCCGCTCCTCAAGATCGTCGCCGGTCTGCCGGGCGACGTGGTGGACCTCGGCCCGGACGGCATCCGGATCAACGGTCAGTTGCAGCCGGGCAGCCAGGCTCAGACGTTCGACCGCGAGCACCGTCCCATGCCGGTAGCCCGGGACCTGGTCCCTGGGCGCATTGTGCCCGAGGGGGCGGTACTGGTCCTTTCAGATCAGCATTCAGGGGGCTTCGACGGTAGGTATTTCGGTCTGGCCCCCATGACCGCGCTCCGCAAGGTGGAAGCTGTCAGAGTTTTTACTCCAAAAGGAGAAGACCCGTGAGTGACGAAAAATCAGTTGGCCTTGGACACGAGCGGGGGATCACCGCCAAGGCGCATACCGACCGCGCGCTTCAGGACAGCGAGGATTGGCGGGCCGCGAAGTCGGGCGATTCGATTGCTGCCCTGCGGGTCGTGGAATCCGTCTGGACTCCGGATCGGACAAAGACCCTGGCCGCCCGCTTGGACCCGGCCAAGGAAACGCTCTTCATCTCCGTGCCGAGTACGACCAGGCGTAATGAACTGCCGAAGGTGCTCGGACGGTATTTGGCTCAACAGTTGGGCGGCGTGTTCGAGGAAGGGGATATCTATTATAAGCCCAAGCATGAAGCCCCTGTGAAGGGAATTTCACCCCGGGAACGCCCGTTCGCCATTCGAAACTATCATCCTGACGAGCAGGATTCCCTCTGGAAATCCGCCCAGGGCCGGAATGTGGTGGTAACTGAAGATGTGTTCACCACCGGGGCCTCTGCCAAGGCCTTCGTGCGGGCGCTCAACGAATCCGGGGTACATGTGGACAGCGTGGCCGGGATTATGGGGGACGCCCGGCTGGACCCTGAGCCTCAATTGGTCAGCAAGCTGGCCAGAACGCTTCGTCACGCCGGAATCGGCGTGAAGGCCAAAGACCTCGCCGCGCTCTTGTCCAAGGGCGAGGTGAATGTTATTATCCAAAATATTCATGAAGCGAGGACCGACCATGAGCGACACGAACTTGCCCGAAACCTACAAGGGCTACTCGACGAAAGAACTCCTGGCCTTCTGGGATCGCTACTGCGAGGGCAAGGAGCGGGCAGCTCCCGTGGAGAAGATACTGGCAATGCACGACCTGCTGAAAGAGTACAAGATCGCGCCAGTATTCAGGAATCCGGGCGCGGTGAGCTACATCAAAACGCCGGAATCCACGGCGGCGTAACCTCTCATCCCGATTCCACTTCCCTGAATCGCCCCGGCCTTCATCCCCAGGCCGGGGCCTTTGACCTCCCCCTTTCGAAAAAACACCTTCCCAAATCCCCGCCCCTCGCGGAGCCCCTGCGGCAAAGCGCGCGGAACTTCCTGGAGGCCGACAAGGCCTATCGGGCGTCTTTTCGCATGTCCCGCGACAAGGTGGCGGAGAGCATGGCCACCACCCAAAAAGCCAAAGAAGAGGCGCGTGAGCACTTCGTGGATGAAGCTTTGCGCTTCATCGGTTCCTACGGCGTTGAAGCCTTCTGGAGCCAGGTGAATGCCATCGCGGGTCCGAAGGCCGCCGAATTGGTCAATGAAATCTCGCAGAGCAGGGGCTTGGGCCTGGCCAAAGACAAGGGTCTGGAACTGTCCCTGACAACTCTGAGGGAAGAGCAAGGCAACTGAACCGTAAAACCAGAGGAGGCATTTTATGGGCAATCAATTTCGTCTCGATATTCCGCAGGAAACGCTTCTACGTGACATAAGAAGCACCCTCTTTCAGTTCCAAAATCAGTTCCAACATTTGGAAACACTCCCGGACAATGTTGGATTCATGGTCACGGCTCTCGATGACAAGGTGTCCGTCACCGTGACGGACATTCATTCAAGGCATTTAATCCCGCTGCCCAGGAACTGACCGAACAAGGCAGCAAGCTCCTCGATTCGGTCAATGCCATTCTCACAAAAGAATTCCCTGGCGAGGAGTTCACCGTTCAGCTTCAGGAATCGCCTTTCGCGGAATCCCTCCGTCAAAGCACCCTGGCCTGTCTGGCTGCTGAGCAGGAATATCAAGCGTCATTCGGTGGTTCGCGTGAACGGGTGTTGGAGCAAATCACGTGCGCTCAGAAATCCGTGACGAAGGCGAAGGAGAATTTCGGTCATGACGCAGAGCGGTTCATTTATGAACATGGGAAAAGAAATTTTTGCTCTGTGGTCGCCGAGGTCGCAGGGGAATCCAGGCTGGCCGATGAATACTTGCTCGCCCAAAACCGGGCCAAGGACCAGAGCCGCGAGTTGTCTCGGTAACAACTTAAGCCTCGGCCTATCAGTGCCGGAAAGAGAGGAATGATGGACAAGGAGTATTTGCAATCAGCGGCCCGGGCCGTTGAAGCCCAGTGCCTCAATAATCCGGTGCTCGGCATCCCGGTCGATCCCGAAGTGGCGGAATTCATGGGCGCGTTCCAGGAGCAGGCGGTCACCCTGGACGATCTGGACGCCATGCTCTTCGACGAAGGGGCTGACGGCCATGGCTGTTGAGGCGGTTGCCCACAAACCGCTCCACGAGGTGTTCGCCGAACAGATCATCGAGGACCTCAAGCTGGGCGTGGCCCCCTGGCAAAAGCCCTGGCTGCCGGGGCAGCTCTATCCCCCAATGAACCCCGTGTCCGGAACGGTGTACAGCGGCATCAACCGGTTGATGCTCTCGCGCAAGGGGTATGCCGATCCACGGTGGATGACCCTGCGGCAGGCGAACTCGATAGACTGCCGAGTCCGCAAGGGGGAGAAGTCCCAGCCTATCGTTTTCTGGCAGTTCACCAAGGATGTCCCTGCCACGGATGACCAGGGCAAGCCCATCCTGGATGCCGACGGCAAGCAGGTCATGGAGACGGTCCAGTTGGCCAGGCCCATTGTCCGGTTCTCGTCGGTCTTCCATGTCAGCCAGCTCGAAGGGAACGTTCCGCCACTGGACGTCTCGACGCTCGTCCGGAGCTGGGACGCGAACCTGAAGGCCGAAGCCATCCTGGCGAATTCCGGCGCGGTTATCAAACACAACCAGCGCAGTCGGGCCTTCTACAGCCCGGCCAAGGACGAAATATGCCTTCCCCCCATGGAGCAGTTTCCCACGCCCGGGAACTACTATTCCACCGCGCTGCATGAGCTTGGCCACTGGACAGGGCATGAGTCGCGCATGGCGCGCGAATTCGGCCCCTTCGGGTCCGAGGTCTACGCCAGGGAGGAACTGAGGGCGGAGATCGCATCCTGGATGCTCGGCCAGGATTTGGGCATCGGCTACGACCCTGGCCAGCACCTTTCCTACGTGAATTCGTGGATCAAGGTGCTGGAGCAGGACCCCTATGAAATCGTCCGGGCGTGCCGGGACGCAGAAAAGATCAAACAATACGTTCTCGATATGGAACTAAAGCAGGAACTTACCCACGAGGTGTCGGCCCCGGCCCCGGACAACGAAACGCCTGAGATCGCCAAGGAAAAGACCTACCTCCGCGTGCCTTTCAAGGAAAAGAACCTTGCGCGAACTGCCGGGGCCAAGTGGGATGCCAAGGCCAAGCTCTGGTTTGCGCCAGTGGGCGCGAACCTGGCAAAGTTGCAAGCCTGGCGCACGGCAAAGGCTCCCGAACCCGCCCACACCATGGACCCCCAGCAAGAGTTCGCTGAAGCCCTGCGCGCGGCCGGGCTCGATCTGGGCGGGCAACCTCCCGTCATGGACGGCAAAATGCACCGGGTGCCTACCCTGGACGGAAAGTCGGGCTCCCTGGACGGCGCGTATGTCGGCCACCTCGATGGCCATCCGGCGGGCTGGTATGAGAACCACAAAACCGGCGAAGAAGCCAAATGGAAGGCCACTGGCCATACCCTGACGGAGGAACAAAAGACCACGCTTCGAGTGGAGGCCGCCGAACGCGCCCAGCTGCGCGAGAATGAGCAGCGTGCCGAACAGGATCGCGTCGCGCGTGAATGCGCGGTGTCGTTTGCCGAACGGCACCTTGCGTCGGGCGAGCACTCTTACTTGGCCAAGAAGGGCATCCCGCCTCTTGGTGACATCAAGGAGTCCCGGACAGGGGAAGTCCTGCTGGTGCCTCTGTACAATGCCGCTGGCGAGTTGCGGAACGTCCAGGAGATCGCTCCCGACGGCGGCAAGCGCTTCCAGGCGGGCGGAGAGAAGAAGGGCTGCTTCTTCATGATCGACTCGGTCCATTCTGGAAGATTAGGGACGGGCGAACTGCTGCTTGCCGAGGGCTATGCCACCGGCGTCAGCCTGCACATGGCCACGGGCCTGCCGGTGGCCGTGGCCTTCGACGCGGGCAACCTGGAGCCCGTGGCCAAAACACTGCGGGAGAAATTCCCCGAGGCGAAAATCGCCATCTGCGCGGACAACGACCTCTGGACAACTAGACCCAACGGGAAACCCTGGAATCCTGGAGCCGAATTTGCCTCACAAGCGGCTCAGGCCGTCGGCGGGTGTTGGGTCGCCCCTGCATTCACGCAGGAGGAGCTGGAAGCACGACCGACCGACTTCAACGACTTGCATCGTGCGCGCGGCCTGGAGGCGGTCAAACAGCAAGTGAGCCAGGTCCTCCAAAACCAGAAATGCCAAGGGATTGAACGATGACCCTGGAGAGCCCGACCGTGCGGGTGGTTTGTGCATTGCTCCTGCTGGTGCTGACTTCCGGGCGGGCGATGGCGACGTCGGAAGAGGAGCTTCACGCGCTCTTCGACGTGCCTTGCGAGCGCTACGGCGTTCCGAAGCCGCTGGCCATGGCCATCGCTCGCAAAGAAAGCGCCATGTCGCCCTGGATCATGAACGTCGAGGGGCGCACCGTCCGAAACAACACCAGGGAAGAGGCTCTTGCTCTCAGCCGGGCGGCACTGCGGCTCGGGCTCTCCTTCGACATCGGCGTCATGCAAGTCAATTCGCAGTGGCTCAGGCGGTACAATCTGCCTTTGGAAGCTGTCATGGACCCACGCGGCAATATCCAGGTCGGCACGTGGATTCTCGGTCAGGAAATCAAGCGCCACGGCCTCACCTGGAGGGCCGTGGCCGCTTACCACACGCCCAACACTGATTCCGAGCGTGGCCGTGCCTACGCGGAGGACGTGATTCGCCGCATCTTCGGCCGGGCGACTCCGGCTGCGTCAGTGGACCGGCCATCCGCAAGCAGAGAGTCGGCTCTGGGCCGGGACAAAGCGGCGGCGTCTCCCATGTTGGTGAAGCGGTATCGAGTGGTCAGCAACGATTGAAGAGGTGCAGTATGAAGCTCTTGATTGTCGAATCTCCCGGTAAGGTGTCCAAGCTCAAAGGCTTCCTCGGACAGGGCTGGGATGTCCTGGCCAGCGTCGGCCACGTGCGCGACCTCCCCGAAAAGGAAATCGGGGTGGGCGCGCCTGACTTCCGCCCCACCTACACCCCGACAGAACGCGGCAGGTCGGTGCTGGCCAGGCTGACCAAGGCCGTGAAGGCAGCCGACGAAGTGTACCTGGCCACGGACCCCGACCGTGAAGGTGAGGCCATTGCCTGGCATCTCAAGGACGCCCTCAAGCTCCAGAACGAACGGCGCGTGACCTACACCGAAATCACGGAAAAGGCGGTCAAGGCGGCAGTGGCAAAACCCCGTCACCTGGATATGAACCTGGTCGCCGCGCAGGAGGCCCGCCGCGTGCTGGATCGTCTCGTGGGCTACCTGGTTCCCCGTCCCCTGGGGAACCTCCTGGGGGGCAAGCGACCCGCCGGGCGCGTGCAAACCCCAGCGTTGCGGTTGATCGTCGAGCGCGAGCGCGACATCCGGGACCATCGCGTCACCACGCATTTCGGCGTGGAGCTGGTCTTCGACACCCTGCCCAACATTTCCCAGGGCTGGAAGGCCATCTGGATGGTCAAGGAGTGGCTGCCCGAGGGCCAGGAATACATCCTGGACAAGGAGCTGGCCACCAAGATCGCGGCCGTCCGGCGGGTGGTCGTGCTCTCATGCAAGGACTCCAAAAGCAGCTCGGCCCCTCCTGCCCCGTTCACCACCTCCACTCTGCAACAGGCCGCCTCGAACGCGCTCAAGCTCTCACCCAAGGAGACCATGGGTGCGGCGCAGAAACTCTATGAGGGCGGGCATATCACCTACATGCGCACCGACTCGCCCAACCTGAGCGTTGAGGCTGTTGCCGAAATCCAGGAATTTTGCCGAAGCCAGGGTTGGCCAATCGTGACCAAGCCACGCTCCTGGAAGAGCAAGTCCGGCGCGCAGGAAGCCCACGAGGCCATTCGGCCCACGCACGTCGAGGTGGCGGTCGCGGGCGAAACCGACACCGAGAAGGCCTTGTACGACTTGATCCGGCGGCGGACCCTGGCCAGCCAGCTCGAAGACGCACTTTTCGCCGTCCGCGAGGTTGTGCTCCAGGGGGAAGCGGTGAGCGGCAAAACGCCCGTGTTCGAGGCGAGGGGGCGGACCCTGCTCAAGCCAGGCTGGAAGGTGGTCATGGCCACGGACCAGGCCGATGAATCCGAAGAGGAGCCGGAGAACCCGGTCCCCTCCCTCAAGGAGGGTGGGCAGCTCGCCGTCAAGGAGGGTCTGGTCCTGACCAAGAAGACCAAGCCCCGTCCGAGGTACACGGAAGCCGCCCTGGTGAAGGCCCTTGAGAACAGCGGCATTGGCCGTCCATCGACCTATGCGGCCATCTTAGCCAAGCTCGTGGACCACGGGTATGTCCGTCTCGAAAAGCGCGTCCTGGTGCCTACACCCGAAGGGGAGGCCGTGATTGGCGCGTTGGTCGGCAAGTTCGCCTTCCTGGAGTACGCCTTCACCCAGGGCATGGAAGAGGATCTGGACGCTGTTGCCGAGGGCAAGGCCAAGTACCTCGATACCGTGCGGAAGTTCTACGGCTCCTTCGAGATGGAGCTCCGGGCGTTCCAGGCTGCCCTTCCAAGCTTCCCGTGTCCTGACTGCGGGAAGCCCCTGGTCCACCGGGTCAAGGCCGGTCCCAAGGGGTATGATTTTTGGGGCTGTTCGGGCTACCCGGACTGCACGGCCAACTTCTTTCCGGACGGCGACAAGCCCGGGCGGCGCAAGGAGAAGCAGGGAAAACCCTCTCTCAGCGAGCACAAGTGTCCGGACTGCGGCAAGGCTTTGGTCCACCGGGTTAAGAACGGCGACGGCGGATACAACTTCTGGGGCTGTTCGGGTTTTTCCCGAGAAGGGAATAGCTGCCGTGCTACCTTCAATGACGCAGGGGGCAAGCCTGGCTCCCGCCAGGAGGCTCGGAAATGATGTTGCGATTTCACCTGCTGTTGTTATTGGCCATGCTGATCGTCCTCCCTAAGTCTGTCTTGGCCGCCGATGCCACAAGTTTTGATCCATCCTCGGTCACGATTAACAGCCAAAGCACTATTGCCGTTGGGACGGTCATCGCTTGGCCTGCAGGCTCAAACCCCTCTGACATGCCCAAATGGCTGGAGTGCAACGGCCAAGTGGTCCCCGCTGGTGCTCTGTATGATCGCCTCCGATCTGTCTTGGGGTCAAACAATGTCCCGAATTACAACGATCAATTTCTACGTGGCACGGGCGTTGCGGGCCAGGTCGGTCAACAAGTTTCGGATACGATTGCGAGTCATGCCGTGCTCATACCCGGACAGGTTGCTCCTGTTTCTGGGAGTTTGGCCTCTACTGCCATCACAGGAACTGCGTCCTCTCAGCAATTCAATTGGTCTGGGAATGTCGGATTCAACTATCAGGCTACTGCTTCTTCTCAGTCCTTAGTTGTTGGCGCAGCGCAGAACCACATTTTGGTTTGGACGTCGTACAATAACGACAATTTCACGGCACGGGGAACAACGGATAACTTTACTGTAAGTGGCTGGACAGGAGGTGGATCAATTTTCGGTTCCTTGGCAAATGGTTCAGTTTCTGGTTTTGCAAGCGTTGCCGCGCAAACGGGCAACTACACTGGAGGAGCTGAGACTGCACCACGTCATGTCAAGGTCCGTTATCTTATCCGTGCTATCCAGTAGTTTGGTGAAGGAGTTTCATTGTATGCTCGCGTACACAATTCAGCGCACTTTGCGGGATGGATTTCCAAGGCTCGATGATCTCAAGGTCGGACAAAGTTTCGTTCTTTTTGAGCTGCTTGAAGATAAGTCTCTTCGGGTTGCTGAACTCCCGCTTGTCGTTGATTAATACATATGCACTGCGTTGCAATTCGCGCCCCCGTGGAGGGGGCGACCCTGCCGCTGCTCGTGGCTTTCAGTCTGTGTTCTGGTTGCAATTCGCGCCCCCGTGGAGGGGGCGACAGCAGCGTGTTGTACGCGGCTCCGTTGGCCGCATGGTTGCAATTCGCGCCCCCGTGGAGGGGGCGACCGTTTGCCTCGGGTACCTGTTCGGAGACAGCGGGGTTGCAATTCGCGCCCCCGTGGAGGGGGCGACCGGCCGCGGTAGAACAGTTTCCGGTGTTCCATGAGTTGCAATTCGCGCCCCCGTGGAGGGGGCGACAGGATGGTGAGGGGCCTTATGAGACGCGCCTTGGTTGCAATTCGCGCCCCCGTGGAGGGGGCGACCGCGAACTACGCGGAGCGGAGCCAGGCCACGCGGTTGCAATTCGCGCCCCCGTGGAGGGGGCGACGACGCGGAGGAGTTTCCCCGCGCCGTGAGCAGGCGCGTTGCAATTCGCGCCCCCGTGGAGGGGGCGACGCATCCACAGGTCATCCAGCATTTCCTTACGAGTTGCAATTCGCGCCCCCGTGGAGGGGGCGACTCCTTGGCCACCTCCTGGAGGGTGAGCTCGAACGCGTTGCAATTCGCGCCCCCGTGGAGGGGGCGACGCCGTGGGCATGACCTCAACAAACTTGTTCAGTTCGGTTGCAATTCGCGCCCCCGTGGAGGGGGCGACAGTTCCGGGGGGAGAGCCGCCTGTCCCCGGCCATGTTGCAATTCGCGCCCCCGTGGAGGGGGCGACGCTGGACCATAACTCGACTGAGGAGGGGCCTCTGGTTGCAATTCGCGCCCCCGTGGAGGGGGCGACGTCCCTTCGTTTCCATCCCCGCAACGAAATTCGTAGTTGCAATTCGCGCCCCCGTGGAGGGGGCGACATACATGCTCAAACGGGCGGGAGTCCTGAGCATGGTTGCAATTCGCGCCCCCGTGGAGGGGGCGACGAGTGCGGGACGTTTCGAGTACGTGGTAAATGCCGGTTGCAATTCGCGCCCCCGTGGAGGGGGCGACTTTCAAATCGCGTATTGAATCCAAGTTATCCAAGTTGCAATTCGCGCCCCCGTGGAGGGGGCGACCGGGAGGCCGTGGCAGCCGATGGCGCGGTCGTAGGTTGCAATTCGCGCCCCCGTGGAGGGGGCGACTCCTGCGCAGACCACAGCGCGGTAGCCCTGGGCCTGTTGCAATTCGCGCCCCCGTGGAGGGGGCGACGCACACCGGGCAGTGGTAGACGCGGCATCCGGCGTTGCAATTCGCGCCCCCGTGGAGGGGGCGACCCAGGCCGAGGGCCGTGAGCAGGCAGGCGAGCCAGTTGCAATTCGCGCCCCCGTGGAGGGGGCGACCAGCCACGAAACGGGCGGATTTCGTCGTCTTGAGGTTGCAATTCGCGCCCCCGTGGAGGGGGCGACGCAGGAGCGCGATGACCGCGTGGACGCGCCTGGTTGCAATTCGCGCCCCCGTGGAGGGGGCGACACGGTGCAGGGCGCAGAAGAGCAGGCCGTCGCCGTTGCAATTCGCGCCCCCGTGGAGGGGGCGACTCATGACCGGATACGCCCTCAACGTCTGGGCGGAGTTGCAATTCGCGCCCCCGTGGAGGGGGCGACTTTGGGAAGGGGGAAGGCTTCGCATCCTGGACAGGTTGCAATTCGCGCCCCCGTGGAGGGGGCGACAAGGGGGATAGGCTCGTCCGGGCCGAAGTCTTCCGGTTGCAATTCGCGCCCCCGTGGAGGGGGCGACAAACCGAGTGATCGAGGTGGTGAATGCCATACAGTTGCAATTCGCGCCCCCGTGGAGGGGGCGACGCGCTGCTGTTGGCGATTCTCCCGGACATGGAAAGTTGCAATTCGCGCCCCCGTGGAGGGGGCGACCACGCCGTCGGTCTGGCGGACCCACAGGTCAGAAGTTGCAATTCGCGCCCCCGTGGAGGGGGCGACTGTACTCCGTGGGCATCATGCTCAGGATGGAGAGGTTGCAATTCGCGCCCCCGTGGAGGGGGCGACGGAACCGTCGCGGCTGCGCGCTTGGCTATTACGCGGTTGCAATTCGCGCCCCCGTGGAGGGGGCGACAGTGGGCTGGATTGGGGCTGATGCCAGGGAGAGTTGCAATTCGCGCCCCCGTGGAGGGGGCGACTTTCCCAGGTCATCCGACTGCGGATTGACATAGGTTGCAATTCGCGCCCCCGTGGAGGGGGCGACTGTCCCAGTCTTCGCGCTGGAGCGTAGCGTTACGGTTGCAATTCGCGCCCCCGTGGAGGGGGCGACGTCACCAGGCCCGGTGCGCTCGAGGTAAGCCTGGTTGCAATTCGCGCCCCCGTGGAGGGGGCGACGTAGTAGCGGCGCAGCAGGGCCTGCTCCATGGAGTTGCAATTCGCGCCCCCGTGGAGGGGGCGACGCGCCAGCTTCGAGAGGTCCGTGAGCACCTGGGCGTTGCAATTCGCGCCCCCGTGGAGGGGGCGACGTGGTGACCCCGGAGGCCCCGGAGAGTTCCATGGTTGCAATTCGCGCCCCCGTGGAGGGGGCGACCAGTCGGGGTCCGTAAGGAAAAGGAGCACTTCATAGTTGCAATTCGCGCCCCCGTGGAGGGGGCGACTGGAGCGGTCGCGGTCGTCTGCGGCCATGTAGGAGTTGCAATTCGCGCCCCCGTGGAGGGGGCGACAAAGATGCCCTCCGGAAGCTGGACGCCTGGAGCGTTGCAATTCGCGCCCCCGTGGAGGGGGCGACGCACGAGCCGGACCATCCCGCCGAGCGAGGCCGAGTTGCAATTCGCGCCCCCGTGGAGGGGGCGACTCACGGCGTTGTCCAAGCCAGCGTTCAGAGCCATGTTGCAATTCGCGCCCCCGTGGAGGGGGCGACGCGCCAAGCTGCTGAGCCGCCGTGTTTTCGCCCAGTTGCAATTCGCGCCCCCGTGGAGGGGGCGACGTCAACGGCCATAAACTCGGGATTTCGCCTCAGGTTGCAATTCGCGCCCCCGTGGAGGGGGCGACCGGTATCGTTTCAATCCGCTGTGGCTCTACAGCGGGAGGCGGTTTTCCGAGCATTGTCTCCACGCCAACCCCGGATTTGGCCTCACAGCAAATTCATATTCGATTATCAAAGAAATTCAAATCATTCCATCTGCGGGCATCTCCCAGCACTTTATGCTCACCGGGGGTTCGCGCATCCCTCAAATCACCAACGGGCCTGCCTGGTCGTAGTCTTTCCGAACCCCGGAATGTTCTACACGCCGCTCCCAGTTGGCTCCGAGAAAATAGAAACGCAAACTGTCTTTCTCTGGGTCGATGGCATCCGTCAGACGCGCCCGTAGGAACTCCCACTGTGCGGGGTCCACCAAACACTCAAAGACCGAAAACTGCACCCGCACTCCCCGGTTCTGACAAAGCTTCGCAACCTTGCGAAGGCGCTTCGCCCCCCCGGGTTCGGAAGTGCATACGTCGTAGCTCACCACAACCAGCATTTCCCCTCCTACCGCCAAGCATAGGGCACATAGGCTGCCACATCACCACGGAGAACTCGTGCCAGCAATTGGGCCTGAACAAAGGGCACAAGCCCTAGCGGCATGGCCTCCCCAACATAGGGGTGTTTGATCTCCAGCATTTTCCTACGCTGATAAGCGATGACGAAATCGCGCCGGGACTGGTCCGTAAGCCTTGCCTCGCCCGTGGGAAGCACATCAAGATCACCTGCTTGTATCTGGCCCCGGTTGATCAAGGCCAGGACGAGCCGATCCACCATGACCACCCGAAACTCTTCCATGATGTCCAGCGCCAAGCCTGGGCGTCCAGGCCTGTCCGCGTGGAGGAAGCCAACCTGAGGATCAAGCCCGACACTGGATACTGCTGCGGCAACGTCATGCGCCAGGAGCGCATAACCAAATGACAGCAATGAGTTGACCCTGCCGATCGACGGCCTGCGGCTGCGCCCAACGAACTTAAAATCAGGATCGGAATTTATGATGAAGCATTCAAATACCCCGAAATAGCGCGCGGCTGCTTCGCCTTCGACCGCTCGCAAGGCGTTGAGCCCCCCGGCCGCAATGCGGGGAGAGTCCATGTCTTGCGCAAGGCCGGAAAGTGCATCAGCAGCCTCGTCCAGCGCCTGCGACCCTGCCGGGCTTGAATGACGCCGGTCCCTGGCCCCGCGCCTTAAGGCCACCCGCTGATTGGCCAGCTTGCCAAGCACCACTGAGCGCGCCAGGGCGAATCCCTGTGAGGCATCGTCGGAGGCGCGATACTGTGCGCGCCGCAGGTGGACGTTGCCGCTCACGGGAGCCACGATGCGCGCGCGATAGCGGCCCTGCGGAGAGAGAAGGCTGACAGGCACCCCGGTTTCGCACAGCGCTCCTGCCAGGGGCGTGGACATGCCCACGCGCCCGAAGCAGACAATGCTCTCCAGTGTATGAATGGGCACGCGCAGGCTCGGTTTATCGGGAGGTTCAACCACGATAGCTTCTCCCTCTTTGGACAGGCGGGTTCCTTCCGTGAGCAGATACAAAACATTCCCGAGTTTGCGCATCATAATCCCCTGTCGCTGTGTTCTTCATCGCCCAGAGGGGCGTCGGGCTTGGCCAGAGCGGCCAAGGCGGCCAGCGTCGCCTTCTCTCCAGGCAGCTTGGGCAGACAATGCGCCAGGAGGGAGCAGCCCCTGCACAATCGTGAAGCGAAACGGGCTTTAAGAACACTGGCTTGCGTGAGCATCTGTCTGATCTCCGAAACGCTTCGCTCGACCAGTTCGCGAAGGGAAGCGTCGAACGCGACGGGAATACGCCGCCTCACGGCCTCGTACCAGATGGCCCCTTCCGGTATGGAAAGCCCCAACATCTCCTCCAGGCACATGGCCTGGGCGCAGAGCTGGGCCAGATCAAGCCGCCTTTCCGGCGCAGGAGTCACTCCATCCGGGCCATGCTTGGGCTTGCCGACCTTCACTTCAACCGGCACTACCCGTCCGTCGGCGTGGAACTCGACCACGTCCGCAACGCCAGCCATCCCCAGCCGCTGGCAGCAAAGTCTCAGCCCGTATTCCCTTCGGACGCCGGGACGCGAGATGCCATGTTCGTGATGGACGGATTCGTGGCGCACCCGCCCCTTCGCAGTCGCGCGGTTTTCGCTCCAGCAGCGCTCAATGTGGATGAGTCCGCACTGGCGAGGGCAGTAAAGCCAGTGCTGAATGGCTGACAACGTTACTTCCGGAGTTTGCTCCACGGCGTCCAACCTTCCTTGGGCCGGTTCGTCCGGTTCCCGACGGGCAGAAGACCTGCTTCATGGTCGAGCAAGGGAGACGCCGAAGTGCGGCGTCTCCCTCAAATCACATAGTGGACTGGCCGTGCCTGGCTAAACCACTTCCAGCAGCTCCACGCCGGTCGGCAGGCCCTGGCGGTTCACCTGGATGGAATAGTCCGAGAAACTCCGCGCCGGGCTGTCCTGTCCGTTGACGCGTTGGTGGGTGACAAGATCGAACAGGGCATGGGCCGGGGCATCGCCCAGGACGCTCTGATGGCGGAAGACCAGCAGTTTACGTACGCTCATGAGTCCCCTGGCGGCGCTGCGGTCGTGCTCGAACATGTTGGTCAGGGCCTCCAGCAGGAGTTCCATGTCCGTTTCGGTAAAGCCGGTCTTGGCGGCCAGCGCGGCGGAAATGAACCCGTGCGCGCGGTAGAGACCGTAGGGCAGCACGGACTTACGGCCCATGGTGCGTTCCTTCTCAAGATCCTTGGCGTTGGTGACGGCGCACCGGGTCATGGAAATGTCGAGCGGGACAACGGGGTCCACGCTGCGGGCGAAGGCCAGTTGAACCGGGCCGCGAACCTGGCCGCAGTTGACCTCCGTGGTCATCACCGCCCCGAAGGCGCGGATGTCGAAGAACTGCCTACACATCCAGTCGGTCAGCGCCTTGGCTTTTCCAGCCTCTTTGGGGAGCTTCTTGGATTCGGCCTTCAGTCCCTGGGCTTCGTAGGCCATCTGGTGGTTGTCGTTGAGAACGGCTTTCTCCGTGACGTAGATGGCGTGAGGTGGCTTGAAATCGTGCTTGAGAGCCACATAGTTGCGCAACTTGCGCTTGAGGCAGACGTCGGTCACCAACCCGTGATTGGTCTCCGGGTCCAGCCGGGGCAGGTTGCCAGCGTCGGGGTCGCCGTTGGGGTTGCCGTTCTCGACGTCGAAATAGAGGATGAACTCATGGCGCTTGCTCAAAATGGACTCGTTCATGCTGATGCTCCTTGAGAAATGGCGTATTACGACGGCCTATGCCTGGGTTTCTTCCGGGGACTGCGCGGTGTCCTTTTTGGTGAAGAAGACCTTGCGCTGATGATAATAGCCGATGGCGAAGCGCCCCTGGCCGGGCAGGTCCAGGTGCCTGGGAAAACCGGGGCAGCCGCCAGGCATGGCGTCGAGTATTTCCTGGACAAGGGTTTCCCGGACTATGCGCAGGCCAGGCTTGTCATCGAGCTTGCCGAGGTGGTGGCGCAACCTGGACAAAAGCTGCGGGAACACTGTGGCGGGAGTGGAACTGGCCGCCCCGTAGAAGCGATCGGCGATGGAAGCGTTCAACTGGCCCAGGGCGTCGCGCTGGATATGCTCCAACGTGGCAAAGAGCCTGCCCAGCAGATAGCCGGGTTCACGGCAGGTTTCGTCCAAGCTCACGGTGAGTCCCTCCTTGTTGATGCACTGTGGCAGACGCCGCAACACGGCCTTGATCAGGGCCACGCGGGCGCGGGTTCTTCCTTCGTAGACTTTCTCCCTGTCCGGGTGGAAGCCCTCCGCACGCAGACGGCCAAGCGCCAGCGGAAGCAAGGCCAATGGATACTGTCCCCCCATAGTCACGGCCCGCACCAACGGCTCGGAAAAATGGGCCGGGATGTTCTTCTCATCGCCTCGAACCGCCAGCGCTTTGAGGAGCTGAAACGGGGCATATCGCTCCGGCTCGGCCTCGAAGCTCTTTTCCAGGTCCATGTCGGCGTGATGGGCGGCCACGTGCCGGGCCACCTCACCGACAGTGGATTCCAGCCAGAGTTTTACGGCCAAGCGGGCAGCGTTGGGCGCGAGGCCCAAGAGGTAGAAAGGAGTCTCTGGGTCGCCCAATTCCGGGGCTGGTCTTCCCCGGACAAGCGCCCGGAGTGTGGATTCCACCTTGTTGGCCAGTTGTTGGTCCTGTGCCTCGTCTCCGCCTTCCATCCGCACGCCGAACAGGGCCGAGTAGATGTCTTCGCCGGGACTTGGCTTGTCGGTCCAGAACACCAGGGTCATGGTTTCGCCGAAATCGACCTTGCGCCGGGAGCCCTGGGCCAGCAGGTAGTTGAGGGCAGTTGTGTAGGCCCTGGCTGCATCCGAAGAAACAGGCGCATTGAGATTTTGTTTCTTGCCGTAGGAGCAAAAAGCGGGAGCATTGTAGCTGACCAAACTGGCTCCTGCCGTCTGTGCTCCCCTGACCCCTTTGATTGCTCCATGAAGGACGGCGGGATCGCATTGTTCACCTGTAACCAGACACATCGATTTTGTCCGGGCATCTTCCATGGGGGTCATGCGTTCAGCCCAAAGCTTCCTGGCTGCGTCCCGGGAATGAACAAACCCCTCGCTGCCTTCAAGGACGAACACAAGATTGCCCTGGCCCAGATCGGGCCAGTGAGGGAGATTCTGGGCTTGAGCGGGATCAAAATTGCGGGTGAAAGCCAGCACGGCGCGCACCCCCTCATCATCCACATCTCCGGCCACGTCTGCGCTGAACGCAACGAATGCCTCACGGCATTTGGCCGTACGTGCTTCGTTGTCGTCCTCCGGGATTGCCCCCAACACATAACGGGCCGCATCCCACAGGAAGTTGGCTTTGATTCCGCTCCCCTTCTTTTCACCCAATGAAGGGACCACCACCGTTCTGGGCTTGGGCGTCTTCCCGGTCGTGTCGCGCAAATCCCGCACGGGTGGGTCGGCCAGGGTTCCGTCCAGGCGGAGCACCAGGGCGAACGACGCCTTTTCCGGGGCAAATCCGGGCTCGGCCACTCCGGAATCCGGATCATCCAGCAGCCGCTGGTACAGGTCAACCAACCGGGTAAGGATCATTGGCGGACCTCCTGGCTGCCAGGCGGCGGCACATCGATAACGCCATCCATCATCCTAGCCCTGAAGAAGGAGGCCTGCGCGTCACGCTCGAAGTCGATGTCGTGAAGCATCCAGCCCAGATCGCGTTCAGGCTTCCCCTGGTAGAACGAGGCAGGCATGTCCCCATCCACGGGCGAAAGCGCCGCCGGGAATTCCCGGCAGCCGAGATAGGGCTGGCAGAAGTGCCGTCCTTCGCGCAGGCGTCGATTGAACTGGTCCAGATGCTTGCCGGGGTTGGGCGCATCAAGGCCGGTCTCCTCGAAGCGGGCCTCGATCACGTAATCCACATCGCGCAAGAGCAGCGCCGCGCGTTGCATCCTGTCGTCGTCGCTCACCAGCTGCATGACGTTCCCGGTTTGCATTGCCTGCTGCACGGTGCGCGGCGAAATGGTCGAGGCAACCTCGTTTCGCCGGATGCCGATCAGCCTGATTTCGGACAGCACATGAATGCGGGTGACGATCCAGCGGATGGCCGGTTTCCAATACACCGCCGACAAAAGGCCCCGCGCGGCGGTCGGAGTGATCGCATCATAGGAGACGCGCTCCACCTTCATCTCCGGCCTGCTGAAGCAGGCCAAGTCTCCTTTGGCCCTCAATCGCACGCCATAGGCCATATCTCCTCCTTAGCGAACTGGTTGTTCAATCACGTTGCGGTGGATTGAACCGCTCCCGCGATGGCTTCACACCACATATTGGTCCACATCGAGGCCGTCTCCTTCCAGGGTCAGGCCAAGGCCTCCCCGGTCGTAACGGTGAAGATCGACAAGCACTCCTGACTGGCCGGGTAGAATCTCCCTCACGATGCCGGAGCGAACCATCTCCCGGAATATGGTGCGGGGAACATCCACGGCCAGACGCCCAGCCCGCCGAGCGAGACCGCGCAACATGCCGAGATGCTGTCGGGGATTTTTCAGTGCGCTCTCGAAGACTTCGAGCAGCCGGACGGCTTCCTCATCGACCGGGACGAAAACTGTCGGATAGTCGGAGTCGATCATCCTGTATTTTGCCGCAATGTCTTCAAAGGGGAAATCCCAGGACTGTGAAGCTGCTAGGATGGAAGGCACGATCTTCGAGATATCCAGGCGTTCATGCCCAGCAAGCCAGTAAATCTCACGGAAATAGCTGTTTATGGCCTCAGGACAGAAGGGGTCAGCAGTGAAACGGTTAAGGATCGACCTGCCAGCATCTGCCGCTGCCGCCCTCTCGCCGCGCAAAGGCCGACCCACAAGAGTGAACACCGTCAACTGCCCCTTGCCGGATAGTTTGCCTTCTCGGTTGCAGCGTCCCGCTGCCTGGGCAAGAGAATCAAGCCCCGCCATGGACCGGAAAACCCTCGGGAAATCCACGTCCACGCCAGCCTCCACGAGGGTCGTTGCCACCAGTCGGCAGGGACGGCCAGTCTTGAGGCGCTGCCGGACCCGCCGCAGCACGTCTTCGCGATCCAAGGCGCAAAGGTTGCGAGACAGGTGGAATATGTCTTCAGTGTCCATCGAGAGCCCGCGCAACGTGGAAAAAACCTCCGCAGCCTGCGTCCGCGTGTCCACGATGGCCAAGACCTTGGGAGACTCGGTCAAGGCTTCAGCCAGTTCTTCCGTTGTCAGCTCACCACGCTGGACCAATTCAACCCGGGACAGGGCCTCGAACAGGGTTCCGGGATCGGTTACGATCTCCCGGGCAGGGGGAAGCCCGTCGAAGCTGTCACGCTTCTCCAGGGCTGGCTGTGTGGCGGTGCAGAGAACGACGCTTGCCCCGGCCGCCAACAGGCACTCCAGGGCGCGAAGCGTCGGAAGCAGGAGCCCTCTCGGCAGGCATTGGGCTTCATCAAGTATGACGACGGCGTTTGCGAGGTTGTGGATCTTGCGGCAGCGGGAGGGTTTGTTTGAAAAGAGCGACTCGAAGAGCTGCACATTGGTGGTTACCACGATCGTGGCGTCATAATTTTCCGAAGCAAGGCGTGCGCCTAGGCTGTCTGCATCCGGGTCACGCAAGGACTGGTGCTCGACGACCACGTCCGGGCCGCATCCGGTCAAAGCGCCCCTGAAAACCGAGGCGGTCTGTTCCACAATGCTGTTGAACGGGATGGCATACACTACCCTGCTCAGCCCATTGATCTTGGCGTGCCGCAGGGCAAAGGCCAACGAAGAGAGGGTCTTGCCTCCGCCCGTGGGGACAGTCAGCGAAAAAAGACCGGGGGAAGATTCGGCGGTCGAGAGGCAATCGCGCAGCACCTGGCTGCGCACCAAGTTCACCTTCGAGGGAATGGCTCCTGCAACCAGCGACTCCAGATGACGTGCAAGAGTTTCGTCGAGCAGGTCTAGGGATGGCCCCGCAGGGCGCGCAGCGGCACGCGTGGGGTCCATGAATTGTTCGGTGTCCAAGAAATCCGCGTCCACAAGGCATGAGAACAACAGACGGACAAAGAAGCAGGCCCGAGAAACAATATCTTTCTGTGTACTTGCTTGCAGAAATTGGGGTGGTTGCCCCGGCAGCCGTTCCAGAGGCAGTCTGGCCAAGGCAAAAGCCTGCTCCGCCCAGGAATAAGGCGGCCAATCCGAATCTGGCCGCTGAGTAACATCGGTTGGAATGAATGGCGTAAGCTGCCCCTCCAATGAGGAGCCATCCTGAAGGCCGTTGGGAAGGCCGCCATGGTGTCCGGCCACGGCGAAGGCTACAAGTTTGGCCAGCATTCGTCTCGCGGCCTGGCTTTGAACAGGATGTGCCGGATCGTCAGCCAATGCCAGAAGTACACTGGCCGATGCCTTCTTGTGGTCCACTTTGCTTGGGCGCTTACCGGCGGCGGATGCGCAAAGGTAAGCTTGCCAGCGTGGATTGGATTTTAGCAGATCATGTGCCAAGCCTGCGAGGCGGCCCCAATCCTGGGCGTTGAACTTGGCGGAGAAAGTGGCAGTGAGCGTAGAGACGTTTCGCAAATGTTGCGCCAGACTTTGCCACTCCTCTTGTGATCCTCCGGCAGTGTGTGCAAAAAGAGGCGTTTCGATAGTGATCCTCCTTGCTGCAACATGTTGATATCGTACATTAACCCAGGATGGTGGCAAGGTAGGAAAACTGGAATCAAATGATGTTGAGGTTTTTGAAGCGAAGAATGCAGCCAAGTGGCAATAATGATAGGTGTTTACTATGAATTCCCGGTTCAGAAATTCGGCGAGGGGTGAAATCATTTTGCGCCAAGTGAATACACTTGAGCAAGGCGTGGAGTTGCATATGTTCATTGTCTTTTCATCGGATAGTGGCGCGCTCCCGCCAGGCCAGGCCATCAAGCGGCAATTGGTGGACCAGGACCTGGTCCTTAACTGGACCCTCGGCCCCATGAAGCATGTCTAGGGGGTGTCATGGAATTTCAACTCGAAAATCCTTACGATCCAGCGGTAATCGAAGCTCCAAATCCGGCTGTGGCCGTAGCTGCCGCCATGGCCATGGGCGGGTCAAGATTTTCGATCCGCGATCCGGACACGGGCCGCAGGTGGCCCAATGGGGAAGCGCCGGACACCTGGTTCGAGCATGAGACCGGACTTCTCTGTGGAACGTTCCTTGAGGGCAATCGCACGGCCGTAGCTGTGGCTTTAGAAAGTGTGCGCCTCGTGGGGCCGCGATCTTGCCCAGCCGTGGACGTGCCCGGGCGTGCGCGGTATTTCGCCCGAGGCTTGAGACAGGCTCCCAGTAAATCCCAACCAAGCGGTGCCTAATCTTGCCAAAGTCCCATCGCTTCCAGCAATGCTTCTGCCTCTGCTCCCCGCTTAAGCGCATCTATCGCCTCGGGCGAGACGTGGATCAAGATCGCCTCGAAAGCCTTCCTCGTCATCTTTGCCGCCTTCCACGGTCGCGTGGCTAGGTAGCGGGTCTTTGGAATGCCCAAGACCTCCCAGGCCTTGGGTGCTGGGGCTATCAGTGTCTGACACTCGGGACAGACGTTATGAGGCTTCCCGGCCGAATCCTCGATTGCCAGGGCTGGCCCGACGTATGGGCAGGCGGAGCACTTCATTATGCGTTCAAAGTGGTAATTTTTTTACGCGACGGAGCGTTGTGTTTTCGGCACGTTAGCTTCAACGCTCACTTGGTATACGAATGCTGGCCAGCTCCTGCAGGGCCTTTTCAGCGAATAATTCTTCCCACTCAATGGCACAATTACGAGTCCTGGGCGCAAAGTTTTCCCACCCAATCATCCCACCCGCGACAGCCAATCTTTATCGCCAATTCAGGAGACGGGATGAATTCCCGGCAATGTCCCGGTTTGGTCGCATGGATTCGGCAGGTGTAAATACTGCCTTTCTTCCGAAGCCATGGACACCGGTCCGCCATTTCTCCACGGCGACCATCTTTGGTAATTTTGAACCACATCTCACGAACTAATACTTTGTCCTTTACGATTATTGGTTCAATTCGAACAAGGATGTCGTGGCGTTGCTCTTTATTCCATCGTTTCCAGTCTTCATCACTGCAACTTGTTTGGCTCGCTCCAACAAGGTTGAGGCAACAATTTCCACATTGGCGGCATTCAAATGTATCTCGCATTGTTCCCCCTTGGCGCTGGCTGCTGCTCCAGTCCGTCTAACCTAGTCACAACCTGTGCGAGCTTTGCTGCGGCCTGCTAGCTGAATCCGTTGCGTTCGACGGAGCCGGGCCGTGTACACGGACGACTTTGGGTCATCCCGAATTTGGAGGTCCCTTTCGGGTAGGTGGTCCTGCTGCATTGGTGCTTTATCCCTCTCATGTGACATCCTGCGTTCTGTCCGTGGTAGGCTGACTAAGTGTCTGTTTGAACGTCAGAACAATTTTGTAGTCGCATTTATTCATACACTTTCGGTAAATCTTTTTCCCCTTTGGAGTACCCTCGTGACCACAACACTTGATACTCCCCGACTTTTCACATGTATTAGTGTTGACCATGTCATGCAATATCCAGCCAATTTCAAAACCTCCCCCATAGCACTTGCTGTTTCGACAGCCAATAAACTCGCCCACGTGTTTTTTGTCTGTTGTTACAAATGATCCATATTGCTCATCATCTTTTGGAAAACCACCGACAAATGATATGGTGTATTCAATGCGGATCGTATCTATGGTCGGGTAAGCGCGTTCAAACGTGGTTGCCTCGCCGAAGACATATAATCCGTCATTCACAAAATCTTGAGCTGTAAGCCGCCTGTTCTTGTCACTCATATCGTGCTCCTTCTAAGCCCTGGTGGTTCCAGCACCATCTAGAAAACTCACTCGAATGGTACCCTTTGAAAAAGGATATATCTTGCTGACGACAATCATTACTATCAATACTCTTTCTCCCCATCAGGTTGTCTCGTGCTCTTGGCTTTTCGTGCTATCGTGCTTGATTCTTTTCTTCCCAAGCATCAAGTGCTTGGCGCAGAAGTTCATTCAACTTCAACCCTGCCTCTGCCGCGCGCATCTTGAACCTTCGGCGGAACTCAGCATCCACCTTGAAATTTAGTGGCGAGGAGGACCCCGAAGGAGTATGTTCCGATTCCATCTGCCGGGGGGTAGCGCCAGGGGCTACAGTTGCTTGACCTTTGGTGGCCACCAGTCCGGCGGACAAGGGAGCGGGTTTCTTGGCCATGACTTGTCCTCTTGTTATCTTGTTTTCTTTTTTTCGTTTATTCGTGCTTTACAGAACCGCCAAAGCTCCGCCATCTCCGCCGCTGCCCGTCCGCGCGGGTCGATCTCCATGACCGTGCGGCCATCCACCATCGACGAGGCGTAATCGACGCGGTCAACGATGATCGAGGACGCAACAACTCCATGCTCGGACAAAGCGGCCATGGCCTGCACGGTCAGCCTGGAATTGGTCTTCGCCTGAGTCAAGGCGAAGGCGAACGGGCGGCCCGCGCCTGCGGCCAGTTCCACTGTGGACCCCACGGCCCGAAGGTCGTGTGGGCTCGGCCTGGTCGGTATCAACACGAAGTCCGCCAGGGCGACAACCGCACGGATCGCCTCGGTGATGGCCGGAGGGGTGTCGATAAAGGCATATCGGAACTTGGCCTTGGCCAAGGCCTCCAGTTTGTCTGAAAGCTCCTTCAAAGTCGTGGGCGCGTAGGCGGGCGTTTCCGCCGCACGACCGTTCCACCACGCCGCAAGAGAGGCCTGGGGGTCAGTGTCGATGAGTACGGAAGGGCCGTCCCCGGCCTTCTCAGCCATCACAGCCAGGTGAGCGGCCAGGGTGGTTTTTCCCGCGCCACCTTTCTGGCTAGCAAGAACTATGGTTCTCATTCTTTCTTTCCTTCTTGCGTTCGGGATATTTTCTTCCCGTGGCGTCTTCCGGGTTCTGGGCGATCAGCAGAGTGACCCCGTGCGGATCATCCTGAATGCCAACGAAATGGACGCACTCTGCGGAGTTGTCCAAGGTCCGGAAATAAGCTGTGACCTCCGTTAGTGCTTTCGTTTAAGCACGAAAGCACTATTGCACGAACCGAAAAAGAACGCAAGCACGAAAGAACGAAATCTGCCATGTTCGAAGAGTAGCCCTGACCCGAGCGGTTTTCGGCTTGCCTGCGCTGGCTATCACACGAAAAAATTTCGTGTGTCTCAAAAGAAGTCAAATTTACATATCAATCTGTTTTTACTGTATTTTGCTGGATGGTTTTGATTTGAGCCAGGTGAAAAAGGTTCGCTCGGAATTAATCTTAAAAGAAGAAAAGAAATAATACCCCCTTGCCCCCACGACCGAAGTTTGGTGCCAGGTTTTCGATTTCTCCCCCCTCCCAACCCCCCTCTAAGAGAAAGGCAAGCAAGGATGACCGGCTATGCGCTTCGCGCATGATGCCGGATCATCCAAAGGCAGGCAGCCAGCAGCCTAATGGATGACCGCCTGGCGGCTCGAAGACTCGCACCATGGCGGCTCATCCAAGGCATTTTACGCCAAAAGGAAGAGGAGGAGATTGCGCCAGGAGGCCCCAGGATGCGTTCTGATGGAAAAAGCGAGAGATGGACAGGAGAGTGGGCTAAAAAGGGCTATGCGGGCCTGTGGAGCTGTTCGGGGGATAGGAAGAAAAGGTATTAACGTTCCAGGCCCCGTTCCTTGATCCGCTCCCTCGGCCAATCCCTCGGAATGAACCGGAGAACATTTCCGTCCAGCCCGACCGCCTTGCCCCATTTCGCCTGTGCCAGTTGCAAGGCTGCCCCGCGCGCCTGGTCGTCGTTCATCGAAAACAGGATTTGGCGGCCATCGTCACGGACCATTCCTCCCCCCTGGAGTCGGATCATCACCACGCCCCGGGCGTCGATCTCGCTCGTGAAGCCGCCGAAAACCGTCGGGCCACCCGGTCGCACGCCCTCCAGTTCGGCTAGCTCGCGCGCCTTGGCCAGCACCAAGAGCCCTTGGCGGCCTCGGTTGCTCAAACCGTCTTCCTCCAAAAGCTCTCGCTGCTTGCGCGCCCACTTCTCCTTCACGATCAAGTCTTGGCTTGGGTCCGGAGCGCCGTCTTCAAGGGGCATGTCCTGGCCATCTTTTGATCTGAGTATCCCCAGGGCGGTTGCATGTCCCTGGGAAGCCTGCCACCGGAGGAAGTCTGTCCAAGACGAGTAGGGCGTCTGCTCCCTGACATCCTTCTGGCTCGCCCGGGCGGCCTGCTGGATCGCTAATCGTTCCTCAGCCTCACGAAGCTTGGCTTCCTTGAGCAATCGTCTTCGCTCCCGGCCGATGAATTTTTCCTTGATTTCTCGCCTCTGGGCTTCCCACCGCTCGCTCAAGGCCGCGATCTTCGCCTTTCGCTGGTGGGAGATAGCATCCAGGGCGGCCAACCAGGTCTCCCGCCCAGCCTGATACTCCCGAAACAGCTCGCCGCGTTCCGCGCCTCGATGTAGCGGTTTGGCTCTGTACTGCTCGTCCCCCGGCTTGAGGCTCCTGCCCACCGGCGAGACGTAAGGGCCGAATCGCCGGGTCAGCTTGGTCATGGACATTTCGCGGGCCACCGCGCTGGCCTTCACGTTGTAGCGCTCGTTATGGACATCCTGAAAAACTAAGCCGTTGCCGTGGGGTGTGAGCCGCATCCCAAACCTGGCCAGCTCGCCGTGAAGATCTTCCCAGCTTGAAACGTGGTCCAGGGCCTCCAGGATAATCCCACGTCGCTCTTTGGCGTACCGCTCGAAACTTTCCTGGCCAGTGTGCGCCTCCACCATGGCCGCCAGGTCATGGAGCTGCGGGCCGTCCTTCTGAACTCCCCGGCCGTTGTCGATAGCCAGGCCGAAGCGTCTCTCCAGATCACGGCAAACCAGGTCGCGCTTGTGGAAGTCTCGGAAGGGCTCATGCCGTGTCAATCTCTCCGGGTGGATCATGTTGTAGGCCACGTGCATGTGGAGATTGTTCGTGTTCTTGTGGACACCGCAATGGCGCTGGTGCTCGGCGAACCCTAGAGCCTTGGCGAATTCTTCCTCGATGGCCTTGAACACCTCCGGGGTGAGTCTGGCCTCGTCTTCCGGCCGAAAGCTCACGATAAGATGGTAGGTCTTTTCCTTGGTGCTCCGCCTGTTCATGGCCTGTGTGTCCAAGGCCTCTTGGATGCCCTGGGCATAGTCTTCGCCCAGGCATCCGGCGCACCAGCTCATGAACGATTTCTCGTTTTGATGGTCGGCCGCCGCGATGTAGCGGGCCAAGCGCCGGTAATTATCGTTCTCCGGCTGCTGAGGAACACGACGGCTAATCATGTTTTACGCCAAAGGAAGAAGTAAAATGCGAGCAATGACGGTCTTTAGTTCACTTTGCCTGAACTCGATTTCACGGAGGATGCGCCGAACATCCTGATGCAGGGCAACAAGTGGCCCCTGCTTCTCGGAGAGGCATAGCTTGAAGAGGCCACCCAACCGCCCGAGGTCGGCTTGCGTCTTCATAAGGTCCCGCCGGGTGTGTTGCTTCTCCAGGCTGGGAGTGGGCTGCCCCAGGCAGATGCGTTTGATGTAAGTGGACCTGGTGAGCCCGGCCCGCTCGGCGTGGGCAGAGATTACCGCGTGCTCCTGGGTGTTGACGTAGCAGACTAGCTTTAGCTTTTTTGACGGCATTTCACTGCTCCTAGCGTTGAGCCGAAGGCGAATAAGCCAGCCCCGCAGGGCAGGCAGGTTGTGAGGTGTATACACCTCACCTGTCCTGCTTTCAGACTTACGGATTCAGTCGTGCTTCGTTTCGGATCAAAACTCGTCCCATCAGTCAAGTTTCACAGATTTTCGGAAAATTTCGCAAATTATCACGAGGGATCGCATTAAGTCATAAAAGAGCGGCCAAAGCATTCATGTTTTCAAATGAGTGCTGGATAGAATCCTTTGGACTCCAAAAAAGGATGATCGGCAGGAAACGAAAAAAATCCCATTTATCTTGACAAGAAGCGGGGGGGCAAAATAGAGGCTTCCAAGGGACAGTCCCCCAAAAGCCTCAATTTTTTGCTAGTCTGTAAGATTTTCAAGGCTTTTGACGGCTGTTACTCCTTGGGCTGGAGCTAGGTGAGCGTACCGCATAGTCATCTGGAGCGTGCGATGTCCAAGGAGTTGGCCCACGACTGCTAGCGGAATGCCGTGTTGCACCATCCAGCTCGCAAACGTGTGCCGCAACGTATGAAACACGACTCGTTGACGCCGGTCTGTTGTGTTTTTGTTTAGGCCGCAGGCCTCGACTGCGCGACGGAATATTCTTGTTGCATACTGTATTTGTCTCCCTTGGTCTGTGAAAATGTATTCGCCGCGAATTTTTGCCCTGTTCTTGAGCACGGCTGACGCAACCTTGTTCAGCGGGATGGTCCTGTTCTCACTGTTTTTTGTGTCCAGGACATGAAGTAAGCCGTTCCGCTGGTCGTAATGACAGGGCCGAAGACGGAATAGCTCTCCGGATCGCAGGCCAGTGTGCAGTGCGAACAGTGTGATTTCGTGCCAAAGCTCGGATTGAGTCGAAAGTTGGAAGAGCAACCGTTTGGCTTCGTCTGGGGTTAAGAAGCGCACCCTCCGGTTGTCGAATTTCGGCATGTCAAATGAGGGGAGGCGTTCATTCGTTAGCCCCCATTCGACTGCTCTTTGTAAAACTCGTCTCAACAACGACATGCAGTGCATGATTGTTTGAGGGCTGAGCCGTTTATGTGTTAATGCGATTCGGAACTCCAAGAGGGATTTGGCTGTGATGTCTTGAATGGTGCAGTCTGGCCCGAAATGGGTTAGTACATGTAAATTCCAACGCCCCGTCTCGACGCTGCGTGAACGCTTTGAGGAGTTGGAAAGTACAAGTTGGGAATACAGATTCCACGCCTCTGAGATTGACGCCATACCACTACTCCTTTATGATGAAGTTTCAAGGTTATGGCAAAGAGACAGATGGAAGGACAGAAGTAAGGGAATACAGGACAAGCGATGATTACACCCGTGACGGCGGCCTCTCACGCCGCTAACAGGGGTTCAAATCCCCTTGGGGACGCCACTCAAACAAATCGCGGTAAGTGTCTGACAGCACTTACCGCGTTTTCGTTTTTCCGCCTTTCGCCTTCGGGCAAGTCCCCTCCGGCTGCTATCCGCCGCACTTGCCCAACAGCGACAACTGCCTGGCGATGATCGCGTCCTCGAGTTGCAGCACCCGGCGAAGCTCCACGGTGTTGCCCTTGAAGATCTTGCGCAGCCCCAGGAGCGTCCCCAGCCTGCCGCGCCTGCACTCGTTGGTCAGCTCCATGGCTTCGCGCTCCAGGTCGGCCACGGGGATGACGCTGTCAACCAGCCCCAGGTCGAACGCCTCCTCGGCGGTAATGCGTTCGCGCAGGAGCACCTCGAAGGCCTGGTCGAAGCCGATCAGGCGGGGCATGAAGTACCCGCAGGCCTTGCTGATCACGCCGTGCTTCATGTTCGTGTTGGTGAACAGCGTGCCCGTGGTGACGATCCTGTAGTCGAAGGCCAGGCTGATGTTCAGGTTGAAGAACGAGATGTTGCCGGAGCCCGCGTACACTGTGGTGTGCTTCATCTCCGCGAGCGCGATCACCAACTCGTTCACCACGCTGGTGAGCCTGTTGAGCAGTTTGTTGTCCCTTCCCGGTTCCGCGGCCTTGCGGAGGAAGTCCGCGCTCTCCCCGTGGGCGTCGTCCTCCGAGCCGTTGAACAGCAGCATGGTGTCGAAGAGCTTGCTGCGTATCGACTGGGCCAGGAACTCGTGGAACACGAAGACCTGGTCGATCTCGTCGACCATTTTTATGAACTGCTTCTTCTGGTTGATGACGAGCACGTTGCCCTCGATGCGCGACGAGAACATGGTGTTGTCGATCTTGAAGTCGCTTGCGTAACTCATGGGCGTGCCTCCTGAAGGGATCGGCGTTGTGAGCCATCGGTGCTGGAAATTTGTTAGATTGCTAATATTTAGTTTGCTAGCGTTTGTCAACCCCGCCAGGTCCGGGGCATTTTGGCGTTGCTGTCCTCCGGGTGCAATGTTAAGCAAAATCAAGCAGTACGTCTTTCTCTGGAGTCTGACGTGCACGTCCGGGCCGACAAGTTTTTCCCGCCCCAGGTGGACACCCCCCGATTCCTTTTCCGGGAGCGGGTGGTTGGCGGACTGCTCCTGCGTTGCGGCCCGCGCAAGCCGCTCATCGTCTTCGAGGCCCAGGCGGGCCAGGGCAAGACCACGGTCATCAGGCAGTTCCTCGACCGCAAGGCCTGGGCCTCGGCCTGGTTCCAGACCGGCCCCGAGGACGCGGACCCGGCCTTCTTCCTGCTGGCCGTCCAGGCCTGCCTGGCGCGGGCGCTGCCGGGCTGCCCCCAGGCCCTGAGCCGGGCGGGGCTCACCGGCGGCGGCATCGTCCCGGCGGATCTCCCCAAGCGCATCGACCTGCTCCTGAACACGCTGCGGTGCTGCCTGAAGCACGACCTGTACCTGGTTTTCGACGATCTGCACAACCTGCTGGCCTCGGAGCCCAGCCTGTTCATCCTGGACTACCTGGTGCGGAACGCCCCGCCGCGTCTGCACTTCATCCTCTCCTCGCGCGAGCCCCTGCCCCTGAAATCCCTGCAACCTACGCCCGGCGGGCGCGGCCGCGTAGCCGTGGGCAACAGGGACCTGGCCCTGGACGAGAACGAGGTGGCGGATTTCTTCCAGCACGTGCTGGGCCTCTCCCCGCCGCAGGACGCCGTCCGGCGCGTGTCCTCCAGCACGGACGGCTGGGTCATGGGGGTGCTGCTGCTCGGGCTCCAGATGGCGCAGCGCCACGGCGACCCTCTGGGCGCATGGGGCGCCCTGGACGGCGAGGCGGACATGGTCGGCTACTTCCGGCGCACGGTCTTCGCCACCCTGGAGCCGGAGCTGCACAGGCCCCTGTCCGTGCTGTCGCTCCTCGAGGAGATCCCGGTGGAGCTGGCCCTGAGCCTGACCGGCGAGCCCTCCATGGGCGATGCCCTGGCCAGGCTCGCCCGCCGCAACGTCTTCATCCGCCGTCTGGACAAGGACTCGACCATCTACGGCCTGCACCACCTCTTCCGGCAATTCCTGCGCGAAAAGGCACGGGCCGAGATGAGCCGGGAGGAACTCAGGCGGGTGGCGCGGGAGGCCGGGCTCTTCTTCGCGGCGCGCGGAAACCCTGGCAGGGCGCTCAGCTACCTGCTTCAGGCCGGGGACTACGCGGGCATGGAGGAGGTGCTGCGCGAAAGCGGCACGGCCATGCTGGCCGCCAACCAGACCGCCACCCTGGCCTCGGTGATCGGCGAGGTTCCGGAAGCGGAGCTCTCCGGGCTGGGCTGGGCCGGGTTCTACCTGGCCCTGGCGCACCTGGATTTCGCCCCGGCCAAGGCCTTGCCGCTCCTCTCGAGGGCGCTGGAGGCCTTCTCGGCCAGGGGCGACGAGCGCGGAGAGTTGCTCTGCCTCGCGCACATCATCTCCATCCACATCACCACCACCGGGCACTACCGCGAGGGCGAGGGACTGCTGGCCCGGGCCGAGGCGCTTTTCTCGCGCCTGTCCGGCGCGCTGGACGCTCCCTCCACGGTGCTGCTGGCGGGCAGCCTGGCCACGGGGCGCTGCATCTTCCTGGCCGACACAGCCACGGCCACGCGCTACGCGGAGCTGGCCCTCACCCTGGCCAGGCGGGAGGGGCTGGTCAATTTCGAGGCGGGGCTGCTCATGGTCATGGGCTACATCCACATCTTCGCGGGCCGCCTCTCGCTGTCCCGCCAGTGGCTGGAGCAGGCTTCCGAGATCGCGCAGCGCCCGGAGGTGGGTTCGTTCAACAGGCTGGCCATCCGGATGATGCTCTTCAACTTCCTCTTCCACGACGGGGAGTTCGCGGACTACTTCGACCAGAAGGACAGGCTCGTCGCGGACATGGGCAATACCCTCTTCTCGCAGTCCATCGCCGGGCCGTTCTGCTTCGTCTGGGAGATGGACATAGCCATCAACCAGGGCCGCTTCGAGCACGCCCTGGACCTTGGCGACCTGGCCCTCCAGACGCCTCTCGGCCCGCACCTGCGCAGCCAGGTGCTGCAACTTAAGGGGGTGGCCCTGGCGCTCTCCGGCCAGCGCGGCGAGGCCCTGGAGGCGGCCCGGGAGTCCGCCGTGCTGCGCGGCCAGGCGGGCGGGCTCTACTTCGTGGCCGCGAGCAAGCTGATCGCGGGCCTGACCATGGGCTTGTGCGGGCGCGCAGCCGAGGGAATCGAGGAGATCACCCGGGGCATCGGGCTGGCCAGGCGCATGCCCACGGCCTACCTCGAATCCTGCGGGCTCATGCACCGGGGCTGGATCAACCTGCGCGAAGGGGACCGCGCCGCCGCCCGCGAGGACATCGGGGCAGGGCTCGGGCTCATGCGCCGCAACGGCTACCGGCATTTCTGGGCCTGGGCTCCCCAGGCCGTCAGGCAGACCCTGGGCTTCGCCGTGGCCCAGGGCGTGGAGGCGGCCTACGCCCGGGCCCTGGCCGGAAGCCGGGCGGCCCTGGCCCTCGGGGACGACGGCGAAGAGGTCGAGCTGCTTGAATTCCGCACCCTGGGCGGGTTCACCATTCTTTACCGGGGCGCGCCGCTCCTGCCCGCCGAGGCCCTGACCCCGGCGCAGCGGGAGCTTCTCTGCCTGCTGCTGGCCTCGCCCGGGCTCAAGCTCAGCCAGGACACGGCCCAACTCCATTTCTGGCCCGACAGCCCGCCCCGGGCGGCCAAGGCCAAGTTCGACACCATGGTCTCGCGCCTGCGCAAGACCCTGGCCGAAGCCCTGCCCGGCGGCGTGGCCCACTGCTACCTCAACCGGGACAGGGGCATCCTCTGGTTGGCCAACTGCCGGGTGGACGCCCTGGACTTCCTGGCCGCCGCCAACAAGGGCATGGAGCATCTGCGCCTGCAGGAACACTGGCAGGCGGGCAACGCCTTCACCCGGGCCGAGGCTTTGTGGCAGGGGGAATTCGCGGCCGGCATCACCGGAGACGACCGGGTGCGCGCCCTTCGCGACGGCCTGGCCTCCGCCCTGACGCGGGCGGCCCTGGCCTGGTGCTTCCGGCTGGCCGGGGCGGGGCGCATGCGGTCCGCGCTGGGCCTGGCCGAAAAGGCCCTCGGCGCGGACCCGCTGAACGACTCCCTCTGGGCGCTCCTCTACCGCCTGCACGGCAGGCGCTCCGCCATCGGGGCCCGGCAGGTGCTGGAGCGCTTCGCCAAGCTCCTTCGCGCCGAGGACTACCCCGAGGGCGAGATCGCGGCCATGCTCAAGGCCGTGGCGTGCGCGCCCCCGGACTCCTTGCCCTGCTGATCCGCCAGGCGCGGCCCTTGAATCCTGGTTCTTCTGTAGGTCGCTGTAATATTTGTATTTAATTTTGATCCACGTTTTTCTTTCCACCCTCCCGCCGGTAAGGAAAATGTCAGGGGCCCCTTGCTAGCCTGCGCGCGTCAGAGCGGTTTCCGGCTCCGCGCCGGGCTTGCGTACCCACGGCCCGCCGCCCAGTAACGAGCAAAAGCAGTGCGGGCGTACATCATGCGTGAAATTCTTCCGGTCCTGTTCGCGGTTGCGGCGTTGGTCCTCGCGTTCCTCTTCGTCCGGCGGCGCTTCCAGCCGAGGCTGCCGAAGCGCCAGGGTGTGTCGATCGATTTCGACACCTACAAATACCGGGAAGAGAGCGAACGCCAGGTCCGCAACGGCTGGTAGCCCCCCGTCAACGTTCCCCGACGCATCCGGGCCCCGGATGATTCCGTCAATGTGCGGCGCAAGCCGCGAGGAGGTCGCATGTCCGGTTTGGTCGTGAGTCACGAGGCCAGGCAATCGCTTCCCGCAAAGCCCATGGGCGGCGTGCGCGCGGCGCTCCTGCGCGCCAAGGGGCTCGCCTGGCGGCGCGACGCAGCCGGGGCCGGGCCGGGCCGGGTCCTCGCCCGCCGCGCGGAGGGGGGCGCCCCCTTCGAGCCGCCGAGCGTATTCTTGCTCAAGCGTCAGTTCGACCTGGTGGAGAACGAGCCCTTCCGCGCGGGGCTGGCCAGGGGCATGGTGATGGGCAGGCTCATGAACATGGCCTGGTTGCTCGCGCGCATCAGCCGGGCGCGAAACGTCAGGGAGACCGGGGTGCTCGCGCAGGAGGTGCGCGGCTGGGCCGAGGTGGCGGGCGACGCCACGGACCTGCTCACGCTGCGCGGCGTGGCCGGGGAGGCCGGGGCGCGCTACTACCTTGGGCTTCGCCACGGCCTGTCCGAGGGTCACGGCTTCACCCGCCGCGACCGGCGCATCGGGGCCGACCCGGTGAACGTGGTGATCTCGCTCCTCTGCATGTTCGCGGCCAGGCAGGCCTTCGCGGCGCTCAAGTCCGCGGGCCTGGACCCCCGCCCCGGGGTCCTGCACGACCTGGACGACGCCCGCCCGGCCCTGGCCCTGGACCTGGCCGGGGAGTTCACGCCCCTGGTGGCGGACAGGCTGGCCCTGTCGCTCTTCAACCAGGGCGTGGTCGGCCGGGGTGACTTCCTGCCGGGGCTCGCCGGGATGTTCCCGGAGTGGGGCGCAAGCCCCGAGAGGCTCACGCCCGCAGCGCTGCGGCGGGTGTCCAGGGCCTTCGAACGCAGGATGGAGACGCCGATGCTCACGGGCTGCGGGGGCGAGCGCATGAGCCCCCGCCAGGCCATGGCCTCCCAGGCCAGGCAGCTGCGCCGGGCCATGGAGGGGGACATCCGGCTCTACCGGCCCATGGTCCTGGAGTGAGGCGGGGGGAGGCAGCCCAGCGCACTCATTTCAGGGTCATCAGCGCGCCGCTGCCGTGGATGAAGCGGATGTCGAAGAGCCTTGCGTACTCGTCGCCGTCGAAGGGGTAGATGCGGGCGTTCACCAGGATCATGGACGCGCCGTAGCCGCGCAGCACCTCCGCCAGACGTTCCTGGGGCAGCAGGCGCATGGGGTCCTCGGGCCGGGTCATGTGCGTGTAGCGCCCGGGGCCGACCCAGTCGCCCACCACCAGCCCCTTGAAGAAGTACACCCCGTTCTCGAAGCCCATCTGGACCATGCGCGGCCCGAACTGGGGGATGAGCGTGTTGGCCACGTGATAGTGCAGGTAGCCCTGCTGGACGTGCAGATCGATGTTCCAGGTGAGCACGTGCCGCCTGGCGTCGCCGTAGCCTTGCCAGGCCAGCGGCGCGAGCGCAGCCAGGCAGGCCGCCGAGGCGAGCGCCGGGCTTGGGAGCCTCGGCCAGCGAGCCGCGAGCGGGCGCGTGAAGCGGTTGGCCACGAGCCCCCAGGCGAAGTGCGCGGCGAGCAGGCTGCCCGGGGCGTACACCGGGGCAAGGTAGCGCGCCACCTGCGAGGAGTAGAGCCAGAAGAGGAAGCACGCGGCGAAAAAGAACCTGAGCGTGTTCAGCGCGCGCTGGCCCCTGCGCGCGCCAAGAAGCGACAGGAGCGCCAGGGCGAACACCGACACCCCGGCCTTAAGGAGCGCGGGCCAGAGCGCGAGCAGGCCTCCGGGCACGCCGTGGGTGGCCTGCTCGGCCTTCACGCCGGCCAGGTCGTCCGCGCTCCAGAGGTAGTAGCCGAAGAAATCCCCGCCCAGAGGCGTCAGCGGGTCGCCCGCGATGATCGCGTTGCGCGCGTACCACCAGCACCCGGCGGCCAACGCCGCCAGCAGGAAGGGCAGCGCGGCCTTGCGCTCCCGGCCCAGGGCCAGGATGAAGAGCGCGACGACGGCCATCACCGCGATCCCGGAATACTTGGCGCCCATGGCCATGCCCGCGAAAAGCCCGGCGGTCAGGATCCAGCCCTTTCCGCCCTTTTCCATTGCCTGCCAGACGGCCACGGCCAGGACCGCGGCCCAGCAGAAGAGCGAGAAGCCGCTGTCCACGTAGGCGTAGCCCAGAAACTGGGTGACCGGCTTGAGCGAAAAAAGCGCCAGCACCGCGAGCCAGCCCGGCAGAACGGACCCGCGCAGCCAGATCCCCGCGCCCACGAGCCCGAGAGAGGCGACGAAGAGCGGCGCGGTGGCGATCATCTGCGCCAGGATGTCCCCGCCGAGCATCAGCCCGAGCGCGAGGAGCAGGTTCACGTTGTGCGAAAACAGCGGGAAGCGCAGGTACTCGTTCACGGCCAGGCCGTGGTGCTCCAGGTAGAAGCGGGCCACGGGCAGGTGGTAGCTGGTGTCGTCCCAGCTTCCGGGGGCCTTCACCGCGGCGAAGGCCAGGACGAGGAACAGGCACGCGGCGCAGAGAAGGTCGAGGGCTCCGGCTGGTCCGGGCCGTTTGGGGGCTTCCGTCCCGGGCAGGCGCGCGAGGGTGAGGGCCGAGGCCCCGGCCAGGATGAGCCCGGCCGCGCCCACGCCCAAGGGGGTGAGCATCCCCGTGGCGCTCAGGGCGAAGAGCGCGCAGACAGTCGCGGACATCCCGGCCGTGATCGCGAAGAACCAGCGCAGCCAGGGGTTGGCGGCACCGTCTGGGGGGGCGTCCCAGAGTTTCAGCAGGCGCGCGAGGGCGTGGCCGCACAGGGCGCAGAAAAGCGTGAACGCGGCCAGCGTGAGCGTGCCGGTGAGGATATGGAGGTTGGTGACGTTCTGCATCCGGCCTGCCTCGCCTGGGACCTTCGGCGCTCGAAGGCACCGGGTGGTCCGCCGGACGGGAATCTATCCGCGAGCGGCCACGGCCTGTCAACCCGGCGAGGGCCGGCTGGCCCGCGTTCGAGCGGCGAGGCCTATCCGGCCAGGCTCAGGAGGCGGTCGGCCAGGAGAGCGGGCGCGAGCCTGCGCTTCATGGAGGCGGACACGGCCACCTCGCCGCGCTCGTCCATGGGCTCGCTCTCGTGGGCCGCGTTCAGGGCCAGTTCGAAGGCCTCGCGCAGAAGCTCGAAGGACTCCTCCACCTCGGGGTAGAGGTTGTCCTCGCGCCAGGGCAGGCGAAGCGCCTGGCCGTGCTTGCCGCGCGCATGCCCCGGGGTCTCGAGCCGGTAGCGTCCGGCCGGGGCGGCCCCGGCGCGCTCGAACTCGTGGGGGTAGCAGTGGGGCTGCCAGGAGGAGGGCGGCTCCGGGATGGTCGACTCCACCCGGACCATGGGCAGGGCCAGGGCCTTCTCGAACCCCTCCAGCACCACCTGGTAGGTGAGCACGGGGCGCAGGTTGCCGCGTTTTTTTTCGATGTTCCAGGTGATGCGCATAGTTTGCTCCTTCAGCGCAGGCGCAGGACTTCCCCGAAGGGCGGCTGGCCCTGGGCGCGCCCGGGCACGGCCCAGAGCACGGGGTAGGCCGGAGGTTCGGGGTAGCGGTCGCATTCGAGGTCGGTCAGGTAGATCAGGCAGGCCGGGCGCGCGCCGTCGTCCTCCACGCGCGCGAACACGGGGCGGTAGTCGGTCCCGCCGCCGCCCTGGGGGGCCGGGGCGTCCAGGCGGTCCGCCCGGGTGAGCACCACGGGCTCGCCCGCTTGGGCGTCGCAGCAGTAGAGGAAGAGCCTCGTGTCGCAGGCCGCGAGCACGGCTTCGAACTCCGAAAAGAACGCGCGCAGGAGCCCGTCGTCCACCGAGCCCGAGGTGTCCACGGCCAGGATGACGTCGCCGAGGGCTATGGCGCGCGGCGAGGGCAGGCAGAGCCCGGCGTGGGCGTGGCGACGGCTGAGCGGGGACCAGCTGTAGTCGTTCACGGCGCGCTCCAGCACGAAGCGCCTGAGCAGTTCGGCCCAGTCCAGGCAGGGGCTGGAAAGCTCGCCCAGCAGGCGGATGAGCCCGGCGGGCAAGTCGCCCATGTCGGCGCTGGCGCGCAAGGACTGGCTCACGTCCTGGCGCACCTTGGCGGCAAGGTCGTTTCGCGTGGACGGGGACGGATCGCCCGAAAGCCCGGGATGGTCGCGCACTTCGCCAGCCAGGGGCGCGTCCTCGCCGCCGGAGGCTCCCTGGCCTTGCCCCGCGCCCGAGGCCTGGGCCTTGCGCCTGTCCTCGCCCTGGCCGTCGCCGCCCGGGGCGCTGGACGAAGGCCTTGCCTGGGCCGCCTCCACGGGCGCGCCCTTGTCCTGCGTTCCTTTCGCGTCGCCGCCGAACTCTTGCGGGGTGGCGTCCCCGCCGCCGCCCAGGCCGTCGCCTTTCTCGTCCAGGCTCCCAAGCAGCGCGGCGTAGACCGCCTCGGCGGGTTTCCCGCGCTGGGCCTTGTCCACGGGGTAGCCCCCGGGCAGGGTGAACCCCGCGTCTTTCAAGAGGCCGTTGATGGCCAGGTCGCAGGCGCGGTTCCACAGGCCGGGGTCGCGCTCTCCCCGGCGCAGGTGGTGCTCGCAGGCCAGGTGCAGGATGGCGTGGGCCAGCATGGCCGCGATCTCGTGTTCGTCGCGGCCGGAAAGCGCGCGCGGGTTGAAGCCGAGGGTCACGCCGTCGGTCCAGAGGTCGGCGCAGTTCTCGTCGCGCACGAAATCAAGGCGCAGGGCCATGGACCCGAAAAAGGGGTGGCCCAGCAGAAGCTCGGCCCTGGCCCGGGTGAGGGCCAGTTCGGCGCGGCCCGGCCCCGTCACGCGAAGACCTCGGCGTTGTCGCGCGCCCAGGCCGCGAAGGCCTCTGTGCGGGCTGTCTCCCGGTCGTTGCGCACGGCGTCGCGCATGAGCAGCACGCCGAACTCCACGGGCAGGCGCGAGGCGTAGCGCGCCAGCGCGGGCATGGTGGCCGGGCTCGCCCTGCGGCCCAGGGCCTCGCAGATGGCGTAGGCCACGGCCGGGTCGGAGGGGGCCGGGGCCGTGTCCGGCGAGGCCAGCACGGCGTCGGTGTCGGGGAGTTCCCGGAAGGCCTTGAGGAAGGCCGCGAATTCGAGCGCCGCGCCGTCGCCCACGGCCCCGCGCAGAAGCTCGGCCTCCACGCAGGGGTCGGGCGCGGCCCCGATCATGGCCGAGACGAACTCCCACGAGCGCGGCGTGGGGAAGGAGCGCGCGGCGCGGGCAGGGTCGAAGTCGTGCAGCAGGGTCGGGCGGAAGCGCAAAAAGGCGATCACCTCCGGGCGGATGCCCGCACTCGCGGCCCAGGCCGCCCAGTCGTCCAGGTCGGGTTCGAACTCCAGGTGCACGAAGCGGTTGGCCAAGGCCGTGGGCATGCGGTGCGTCACGGCGCGGTCCTGGTCGCGGTTTCCGGCCGCGAGCACGCTCCAGCCCTCGGGCAGGCGGTATTCGCCCAGGCAGCGGTCCAGGATGAGCTGGTAGCAGGCCGCTTGGACAAGCGGCGGGGCCGTGTTCAGCTCATCCAGAAAGAGCACGCCCCGGCCCGAGGCGGGCAGGAAAGCGGGCGGCCGCCAGTGGGTGCGGCCGTCGGCCTCGGGGAAGGGCAGGCCGCGCAGGTCCACGGGGTCCAAAAGCACGGCGCGGATGTCCAGGAGGTCGAGGCCGAGGGCTCGGGCGGTCTGGGCCACTATCTGGCTCTTGCCTACGCCCGGCGGTCCCCAGAGGAACGCGGGCTGGCGGATGGGGATCAGGGTCTTCAGGGCCGATGCGATCTGGGACGGGGTCACGTCTTGGAAGCCTCCGGGAAAGATGCCCGTATGCGGGTGGCCTACTGATAATGATATTGAAAATCATTGTCAACAAAACGCCGCGAAGCTTCCAGTGAAAGACTCGCGGCTGAAACGGGTCCCGGAAACGAAGTCCCCTGGCGGGAGAGGCTTGGGAAGGGCAGCGCCCTCTCCGATTCATTTCTTGGATTTCCCCCGCTTCCCCGGGCCCGCAAGCGGGGGATTGCGGGCACCGGGGGGCAAGGAGGTCGTGAGGTGATGCGACCGTATGTTGCGTATTACGTATTATTAAAATGTAACACAGTCAATACGCAAAAAGGCCCGGCGCGAAGTTCGCAAAGTCGCGCCGGGCCTGCTCCGATCCGATCCCCTTACTTGTTCCCGGGCTTTTCCTCACCGGCGCGCCACTCGCTGTGGTGCTCCCTGGCCCAGGCCCGGCTGACCTTGCCGTCCACCAGCACGCGCCAGGTGCCGGGGTTGGCGATGGTGCCCAGGTAGGCATGGGCCAGCACGCAGGCCACGAAGAGCACGCCGCATACGCCGTGCGCGGCCGAGAGCACGAGCGCCGTGTTCGCGCCCAGGGACTCCTTCCAGATGAGCGGCGCGCCCGTGGCGGCCATGGCCAGGGTCAGGGCGAGCGAGAGCCAGAAGAAGACCTTCTGCCCCGCGTTCAGCCGTCCGGCAGGGGCGTGCGCCGCGCCCTCTCGCTTGCCCAGGTAGCCGCCGCGCAGGGCGAACCACTTGGAGTCGTACTTCGTGAAGCGCGCGTCGCGCCACCAGAGGGCCAGGCTGGCGAGCCCTGCCGCCGTGAACACGAATCCGGCCGCCCAGTGCCACGCGGCGGCGGCCTTGTAGGAGCCGAAGAGCGCGGCCGCCAGGGTGGAGTTGTTCACAAAGAACACGTACCCGGTCACGGCCAGCACGGCGAAGCTCGCCATGCGGGCCAGGTGCGTCCAGCGCTCGGAGAGGCTGAAGCGTTCGATCTCGCCGGGCTCGTGGCGCATGTCCAGGCCCTTGGGGCCCTGGCCGGTGTAGTGCAGCGTGAGCATAAACGCGACGATAAGGATCATCCAGCTGCCGTAGGGCACGATGGCGGCCTGATAGGCGTTCTGCACGGCCAGCGCGCCCTGGCCGATGCCGAGGAGCTTCGCGTTGGTGGTGCGCACGGGCTTGCCGTCCGGGCCGAACATGTCCGTGACCATGCGCCCGGCGAACATGTTGCCGGTGTCCGAGTGGCAGTCGCGGCAGCCGCCGGAGCCCAGGGCCAGCTTGGCCGGGGCCACGTTGTGGTTGATGTTGAAGCCCTCGCCGTGCCCGACCCAGGTGTCGTCCTTGCGGGTGACCACCTTGCCGTCCGGGCCGAGCGTGTGGATCTCGCCGCCCTTGTGGTAGACGGGCGCGACGGCCTTGAAGCGCTGGTTGCCCTCCAGGGCCTTGGAAAGGGCCGCGAGCATCACGGCGATGTCCTCGGGCGTGTGCAGCTCGGGCTTGTTCGGGGCCTTGGCGTCCTTGATTCGCGGCGCGGCCAGGTCCCAGCCCTTCTTGAGCTCGCGCATGAAGAGCGGGTAGTACGCGCCGTCGGCGTCGCGGTTGGTCCAGGTGACCACCAGGAGCGGGTTCACGGGCGTGATCTGCCCGCGCTTGACCAACTGCTGGCGCGGCTCCCACTTGAACTCGGCCCCCATGGCCTTGGCCCCGATCTTGGGGTAGTTGACCATGTTGCCCGTGGTCACGTCGAAGCCCTCGCCCCCGGCCCTGGACAGGAAGGGGATGTGGCAGCCTTCGCAGGCGATCTTCTCCAGGTGGCTGGGGCGCACGCCTGCGTGTTCGGGCCTGGGCGCGCCCATGTAGCCGGTGGTGTGGCAGTCCGCGCACTTGCGCATGGTGTTGTCCAGGTCGTCGCGCACCGTGGACACGTTCTCCTCGCCCTTGGCGAAGTTGTGGTCCTTGCCGCCCGGGTGGCAGCTCACGCAGGACATGCCGCGCAGGTTGTGCACGTCGTGGTTCACGCGGTCGTCCCAGGAGAAGCCGCGCTTCTTCATGTCGGACATGCCGTGGCAGAACACGCAGTTCTCGCTGGGCGGGGTGTCGGTGAGGGGGACGACCGCCTTGCCGTCCTGGTTGAACAGGCGCAGGTTGTAGGCGACCTTGGGGTCCTGGCCCTCGTCCACGAAACCAGAGACGAGCCCGAGCCCGGAGGCGGCGGTGGCCGCCCAACGGAAGTTTAGCTTTTTCAGCTGCTTGTTGCGCTCCTTAAAGTCGTAGCCAGGCAGGTGGCAGATGAAGCAGTCGGCCTCCACCACGCCGGTCTTGTCCCAGCGGCTCTTGAAGTAGTCGCCGTCCAGGGTCGCGGCCAGTGCGGGGTCGCCCTTGAGGCGCGCGTCGTAGCGCTTGCCGTCGCGGTCGAACTCCAGCCCGCCGCCGCCCGGGTGGCAGCCGCCGCAGCCGGGCACGCCCATGTTCTTCTCGTCCTTCTCGCCCGCCGCCGCGAACATGAAGGGGGTCATGTCGATCTGGTCGGGGTTGTCGTTGCGCTTCTTCGCCAACTGGCGAAAGGAGGGCGGTCAGAACTTGCCCATCATGCCCGGGGAGAGCACCCAGGGCTTGTCCTTGCCGAAGTCGTCGCGGACCATGTCCCAGCCCTGCTGGAAGTGGTAGCCCTTGGTCACGGTGTCGTAGTCGTGGCAGCCCTGGGCTCCGCAGGTCTGCCGGGTGGAGACGGGCTTGTCGGCGTTCTCGCCCGTCACGGGGTTGATCACTGAGCCGTCCTCGGCGCGCAGGAAGAACGGCGGGCAGGCAGACTTGGCCCATGCTGCCGTGGAGAGCGCGCAGACGATCACCAACGCGAAAATCACCCTTGCCGCGAACATCGCATCACCTCCCTTGCATTGCAGCCGCCCTGCGGGGGCGGCGTCCGGTCAAGGCCGCCAGGGCCGCGATACCGAGCGCCATGGCCGCGCCCAGGTGGGTCCAGTCGATGAGCATCACCGCCGTGGGCGAAAAGCTCACGTCGGGCAGGTTCTTGAGTACGCGCACGGCCCCGGTGACGACGAGCGCCGCCAGGATGGCCAGGCGCGCGCGCCCCAGGCTCGCGGCCTCCCCCAGGAAGACGCGCCGGGCGAGCCAGAAGAGCAGCGCGGCCGCGCCCAGGTAGTGCAGGCGGTGGGTGAAGAAGTAGTCGGCCGTCCAGGCCAGGCCCGGAACGTCCGCGATGTAGTAGCGCTTGAAGATGGGCATCTGGGCGATGCCCGATACGGCCAGAACCGCGACCGTCCAGCGGTAGATCGAAAGCCTAGTCATGGCGGGCCTCCCCGTTCCTGAAGACCTTGCGCGCACCCTTGAGGAAGGCCGAGGCCGCCCCGGCCAGCGGGGCCAGCATCACGGCCCAGGCCAGCGTGTTGGACCCGGCCATCACGTCGGCGGCCTTGGCCAGGTCCGGCTTTCCCGGCCCCGTGGCCTTGGCCCGGGCCAGGGCGTCATTCAATTTCTCGAAGGGCACGGGCGAGAGGTAGACGGTGTTGGTGCCGCCGTTCTCCTCCAGGCCGTAGAGGTAGCCTCCGCCGTCCTTGGCCGCCTTCTTCGCCATGGCCACGATCCCGGCGCGCGGGCCGATAACCTGCACGCCCTGCGGGCAGGCCTCGATGCAGGCGGGCGCCCCGCCCTTGGCCACGCGCTCCTTGCAGCGGTCGCACTTGTACATCACGCCGTTGCCCGCCATGGACGGCAAGAGGTCCAGGTAGAGGCCCACGCCGGTCTGGCGCTGGGGGATGGACCAGGGGCAGACGTCGCGGCACTTGGCCCCGCCCAGGCAGATGTCCGCGTTGATGGCCACGATGCCGTTGGCCTGCTTGGCGGCCGCGCCCCAGGGACAGAGGTTGGCGCAGGGCGGGTTGACGCAGTGCATGCAGCGCCTGGGCACGTGCACCTCGCGTCCGTCGACGCTGGCGCTCTGGATGTAGAGCCAGTTGTAGGGGGTCAGGCGGTCGTCCACGCCGCGCTTGTCCGAGAAGTCCTCGGCCTTGACGCGCGGCGGGTACATCCTGGGAAAGGGCTTGGCCGGGCCGGGGAACTTGGCCTTGTTGGCCTCCCGGCAGCCTTCCACGCACGCGCCGCAGCCGATGCACTTGCTTAAGTCCAGAAAGGTGGCCAGTTCCTGGCCGGTTTCGGGCAGGGCCGCCGCACGGGAGCGCTCCGGGAGAAGCGCGGCCGCGCCGCCCAGGCCCAGGGCCTTGAACAGCGTCCTGCGGGAGAACGTCGCTTTGGGGTCGATGGAGGTGAGCATGCTCCGGATGAGCAGGGACCGTGCCTGTGCACAACCGCTCGGAAAGACATGCGAAGACCTGCGCGTCCTTGCTATTTTTGGTGTATATGCATACACATGTGATTATGCATATGCATAACAAGCCGGAGAGAGAGGGCGCATGGACATAAGCGCACACTGGCAGGACATCTGCCACGCCATCCAGGAGGGCGTCTTCCTGGTGGACCCCACGGGGCGCATCGTCATGGTCAACGACGCCATGGCCAGGCTCACCGGGTTCAGCCGCGAGGAGTTGACGGGCAGGAGCTGCAAGATTTTCGATTGCGACGCCTGCGAGGCCAGCCGCCGCAAGAGCGGGGAGAGTTGGTGCGAGCTCTTCGCCGGGCGGCCTTCCAGGCCGAGGCGCTGCCTGATCGTGCGCAAGGACGGGCTGCGCGTGCCGGTGTTCAAGAACCAGTCGCTGATCCGCGACTCGGAGGGCAAGGTCATCGGCGCGGTGGAGAGCGTGATGGACCTAAGCGAGCTCGACCGCCTGGAGGGCAAGGTGGTGGAGCTCTCGCGCCTTTTGGGCGAGCCGGACGCGTTTTATGGCATGGTCGGGCACTCGCCCGTGATGCGCGGGCTCTTCGAGGTGCTGGAAAAGGCCGCGCGCTCTGGCCTGCCCGTGCTTCTCCTGGGCGAGTCCGGCACGGGCAAGGAGCTGGCGGCCAGGGCCATCCACGAGCTCGGCGGGCGCGCGGGAGGCCCCTTCGTGCAGCTCAACTGCGCCGCGCTCAACGAGTCGCTTCTCGAGAGCGAACTCTTCGGGCACGCGCGCGGGGCCTTCACCGGCGCGCTGCGCCACAGGCGCGGCCGCTTCGAGGAGGCCCACGGCGGGGACATCTTCCTGGACGAGATAGGCGACGCGCCGCTCTCCATCCAGACCAAGCTTTTGCGCGTGCTGGAGACAAAGACCATCGAGCGCGTGGGAGAGAACAGGCCCGTGCCCGTGGACGTGCGGCTGATCGCGGCCACGCACCAGGACCTGCGCGCGCTCATGGCCGAGGGCCGCTTCCGGCAGGACTTCTACTACCGCGTGGGCGTGATCCCCGTTGAGTTGCCGCCGCTTCGCGCGCGCATGGAGGACGTGCCCCTGCTCGCCGCGCACTTTTTGCGCCAGATCGCCCAGCGCACGGGCAGGCCCGAGGCGGCCGTGTCGCCGGGCGCCATGCGCGTGCTCACGGGGCATCCGTGGCCGGGCAACGTGCGCGAGCTGAAAAGCGCCCTGGAGTACGCGGCCATGCTGGCCGACTCCGGCAGGATCGAGGAGTGCCACCTGCCCGCGTCGCTGAGCGGGCAGGCGGGAGCCTGCCCAGGGCCCGGGGCGTTTTCGCAACCGGCGCTGCCGCAGGACGAGAAGGCAGCGCTCGTGGAGGCCCTGCGCCAGGCGGGCGGCAACAAGAGCAGGGCCGCGCGCATCCTCGGCGTGACCAGGCTCACCGTGGCCAACCGGATGCGCAAACACGGCGTGGCCTGCGACAAGGTGGTGTCGGGCTAGCGGCTCAGATATCGCAGGCCTTGCGCATGATGCGCAGCACCGTGGCGTCCACGGCGGAGAAGCCCATGGTGCACAGCTCGCCCACCGAGGCGGTGTTGGCCGAGAACTCCGGGCCGATCACTCCCTCCTGGCCCGTGATCCTGAAGCCCTTGAGCGCGAGCATGGCCGCCGAGTGGGCCTCGGCTGCGGCCGTGGCCACCTTGAGCGCGCAGGAGGCCTTGGCCCCGTCGCAGATCATGCCCGTGAGCGCGGCCATGACGTAGCCCGCCGCGGCCTCGGCCTGGGCCGCGTCGCCCCCGGCCAGGCGCACCAGCGCGGCCGAGGCTCCGGCCCCGGCGGCCACGGTGCAGCCGCACACCGGGGTCAGCCTGCCGGTCTTGACCTTGATGGCCCCGGTCACCAGGTGGCTGAGCGCCAGCGACTGCGCCAGGGCGTCGTCCGCGCAGCCCCACTCCATGGCGGCCAGGGCGGGCGGGATGATGGCCGTGAGCCCGTGGTTGCCGCTCCCGGCGCTGCTCATCACGGGCATGTCGCCCCCGGCCATGCGCACGTCGGCCGCTGCGGCCGCGAAAGCCTTCACGCGCATGCCGAGCCCCTCCGAGCCGAAAAGCGAATAGAGCCCGTGGCCGACGCCGAGCCCCCACGGTCGTTCGATGCCCTGGCGGGCCACGCCCATGTTCATGCGCGCGCCCTCGAGCATGAAGGCGCGCACGTCCTCGCCGACCTCGGAGGCCGCGCGCCACAACCCGGCGAAGTCCAGCCGGGCCAGGTCGCGCAGGTAGGCGGGCACGCCGGACTGGGACTCGCCCTCGTCGCTTTCGCGCACCGTGCGCCCGTCTCGGCGCACCTCCACCACGTTGTCGTGCCGGTGGGCCACGATGGCCGTGACGCTGCCGCCCTGGCGCAGAAGCTCCACCTCCACGTAGACGCTTGGCACCTCGGGCAGCACCTCCTGGGTCACGCGCCCGGCCTCGAGCAAGGCCCGGGCCTGCCCGACGGCCTGGGCGTCCAGGTTGGCGAGCGTCTGCATCGGGCTCTCCGGGTCGCCCTTCAGCGCGCCCAGCGCGGCGGCCAGCAGGTTGCCCTTGAGCCCGCCCGTGCCGGGGATGCCCACGCTCGCCCCGTTCTTGAACACGTTGGAGGACAGGCGCAGATGGATGTGCCTGGGCGCGCCCTCCATCTGGCTGGCGGCTACGGCCGCGGCGTAGGCCACCGCGCCGGGCTCGGTGCAGCCGAGGGCGGGTTTGACTTCGTGGCGGAAGAAGCTGTCGAGGTCCATGTCGGGGCTCCTGAGGCCGGATTGCGCCGTGCGCGCGGGCTTTCGCCTACCGCAAGGCGCTCGCCCCGTCCAGAAAATCGCCTGTCCGGACATGCGGCGTTGCCTCCGTGGCGCATCCGGTTTAAAGGGTGGCATGCATTCAAAACCGGTCCTGCGCGTGGCGCTTGCCCTGCTGGCCGTGTGCGCGGCGCTGCTGGCGGCCCCGTGCGCGCCCAGGGCGCAGGACGCCAAGGATTCCTCCGAAGCCAGGCAGGACAAGCCCAAGCTGCGCTACGCCGTGAGCTTCACGGGCGTGGCGGACAAGGCCCTCGCGGACCTGCTCGCCTCTGTCTCCACCACGGCCTCCATGGCGGACAAGCCCGTGGACAACCTCTTCCTCCTGCGCGGGCGAGCCCGGGGCGACCTGGACAAGCTGAAGAAGGCCATGGCTTCCCGGGGCTATTTCGCGGCCCGGGCCAGCGTGAACGTGGACGAGGCCGCGACCCCGGTGCGCGTGGTCTTCGACGTGGAGCCCGGGGACGCGTTCATCCTCAAATGGGTGGACGTGGAGCTCTCCGCCGAATCCGAGCCCGTGCGCTTCCCCCTGCCCGAAGCCGCCGCCCTGGGCCTGACCCTGGACCAGCCCGGGATTTCCAAGGACATCGTGGCCGCCGAGGGCAAGCTCACGTCCTACTTCCGCAACAAGGGCCACCCCTTCGCGGTGGTGGCCCGGCGCAAGGCCGTGGCGGACTTCAAGGAACACACCCTGCACGTGACCTACGTCGTCACGCCGGGGCCCTACGCCGTGTTCGGGCGCACGGAGTTCAAGGGCCTGAAGGACGTCAAGGAGGACCTGCTCACCCCGCTCATCCCCTGGAAGGAGGGCGACGAGTACCGCCAGGACCAAGTGGACCTTTTCGAGCAGCGCCTGGCCGACCTGGGGCTCTTCGCCAAGGCCTCGGCCGCGCCGGGCAAGAAGCTGGAGGACCGGGACAAGGCCGTGATCGAGGCCTCGGTCACGGAGCGCAAGCAGCGCACCTTCAAGGGCGGCCTGACCTACAACACCGACGACGGCCCGGGCGCGCGCGTCTCCTGGGAGCACCGCAACCTCTTCGGGCGCGGCGAGCGGCTGCGCCTGCACGCGGCGGTATCGCAGGTGAGCAAGGTGCTGGAGGCCAAGTTCGAGAACCCCTTCTTCCTGGACCAGAAGCAGCGCCTGCTGGCCGGGGTGCGGATCGCCGACGAGGACACCAAGGCCTTCCACGGCCAGAACGCCACGGCCGAGGTCAAGGTGTCGCGCAAGCTGGGCGAGCACGTCACGGCCGAAGCGGGAGTGGGCTACCGCTCGAGCCTGGTCTACGACGACGCGGCGAACCCGGACGCCAGCAACACGCGTTACAACCTGGCCTCCATCCCCCTGGGGCTCGCGCTGGACACCCGCGACGACGCGCTGGACCCCACCAAAGGCCTGCTCGCCTCGGCCACGGTCACGCCGCACATCGGCGTGAGCGGCGACAACCTCAATTTCGTCAAGGCCCTGCTCGCGGGCTCGTTCTATTTGAGCTTCACGGAGAAATCCCGGGTGGTCCTGGCCGCGCGGGCCTCGGCGGGCAGCATAAGCGGCGTGTCCGCCTCCAAGCTCGTGCCGCCGGACGTGCGCTTCTACGCGGGCGGCAGCGGCTCCATTCGCGGCTACGCCTACCAGACCGTGGGCCCCCTGCGCGGGGACAAGCCCCTGGGCGGGCGCTCGATCTTCGACTTCGGGGCCGAGCTACGCGTGCGCCTGACCGAAATGTTCGGGCTCGTGGCCTTCCTGGACGGCGGCAACACCTACGAGACCGTCTACCCGGACCCGGGCAAGGGCATACTTGCTGGCGCGGGACTGGGCCTGCGCGTGTTCACGCCCATCGGGCCCTTCCGGGTGGACGTGGCCACGCCGCTCTACCGCAGGGACAAGGTGGACGACGTTTTCCAGCTCTACATAAGCATCGGCCAGGCCTTCTGAGGCGGGGAACGCATGAAGCTTCGCATCGGAAAAAAGGAGCTTTTGAAGGCGCTCAAGTGGGCGGGCTGGGGCCTTGGAGGGCTCGTCGCGCTCCTCGCGCTGGCCTTCGCGGGCCTGCAGACGCCCTGGGCCAAGCGCGCCGGGGCCGACGCGCTGGCCGGGCTTCTTGATCGCGAACTGGGCTGGAAGGCCGAGATTGGCGGGGTGGAGGGATTCCTGCCCCTGAGCCTGCGCGTGGCCTCGCTTCGCCTGGCGGACGCCCAGGGACCCTGGCTTGCGCTCGACGGGTTGGAAGTCTCCCTGACCCCCTGGCCCTTCGGGGAGGGCGCCGCCACCGCGGGCGTGCGCATCGGGCGCGTGGACCTCTCCCGCGCCCCGGTACTGCCGCCGGACCAGGGGCCGCCGCCCGAGCCCTCGCGTCCCCTGGCCTTCCTGGATTCCCTGGCCCCTGTGCCCGTGGAGGCGAGGGCGAGCCTGGAGATCGTGCAATTTCACCTCGGCAAGGCCCTCGCCGGGGTCGAACTCTCGGGCAACGCGTCGCTCCTGGCCTCGGCCAAGGGCGGGGGCGTGAACGCCCGGGTTGGCTGCGAGCTTTCCGGCCAAGCGCCCACTCGGTTGGACCTGGTGGCCGGGCTCGACCCGGTGGCGCGCTCCGCCACGCTCAGCGTCAACCTCAAGGAGGCCCCCAACGGGCTGGCGGCCACCCTGGCCGGGCTCAAGGACGCCGGGGAGCTCGCCGCGTCGGTGGAGGGCGGCGGCCCGCTCTCGGACTGGAAGGCCGCGCTGGCGGTCCGCCTGGCCGGAAGCGACGCCCTCGCCGGGACGCTCGGCGCGGGGCTGGGAGCGACCTCGGCCGACGACGCGCGCTTCACGCTCTCGCTCACGGCAGCTCCCGCGCTCCTGCCGCTTCCCGCCGAGGCGCGCGAGGCCCTGGGGGACAAGCCCTCCGTGGCCTTCGCGGGCATGCTCGTCTCCAAGGGGCTGCCGGGCGTGGAGTGGCGGCTCCTGATCGAGAGCCTCACCCTTGAGGCCAAGGCCGCGAGCGCCCGCGTCACGGGCGACACCGGCCCCATGGGTTTGGCCCCCAGGCTTTCCTTCGAGGCCCGCACCTCGGGCCAAGCCGGCGCGGGGCTGCCCGAGGCCCTGGCCAAGGCCCCGGTGGCCGTGGAGGGCGCCCTGGAGGCGGACGTGGACTCGCAGGGGCCGCTCACGGCCAGCCTCAAGGTGTCCTCCAGGGACCTGGGCGCGGTGCTCGCCCCCCTGGGCGTGGACCTGGGCGGGGCGGCGGGCGTCTCGCTTTCGGCCAAGGGAAACCTGAAATCACAGGATTTTTCTGCCACCCTGACCACCGGCCTCACGGGCCTTGCCCCCGGCAAGGCAGGGCTCGGCCAGGCGATCGGCCGCGCGCTCGGGGCCGAGGCCGCGCTTCGCCTGGAAGCCGGGCTCACCGGCGGGCGCGAGGCGAAACTGGCCTCGCTCGAATTTACCAGCTCGGGCGTGCGCCTCTCGGCCTCGGGCGCGGCCGACATCGAGACCATGGCCCTGGACGTGCGCGCCGAGGCCCAGGCCCCGGACCTTTCGGCGTTCTCGCTTTTGGCCGGGAGCGAGCTTTCGGGCTCGGCCACCGTGAAGGTGGCGGCCGCTGGCCCGGCGAAAACGCCCAAGGTTGAGCTCAACGTGGCGGCGTCCAGGCTGGCCGTGGACGCCACGCGCCTGGATTCGGCCGTGCTCGATCTGACCACCGCGCCGTCCGGGAAGGCCCTCACGGGCAAGCTGGCGGCCACGGCCGAGCGCCAGGGCGGCAAGCTCGCGCTGTCCACGGCCTTCGGCTTGGAGGGGAACAAGCTCTCGCTCACCGGCCTGCGCGCCTCGGGGCCCGGGCTCGAGGCCTCCGGGGCCGTGGACGCGGACATCGCCCGTCCGCTGGCCAGCGGCGCGCTCAAGGCCTCGGCGGACCTTGCAAAGCTGGGGGCGTTTCTCGGGCGCAAGATGGCCGGACGGACCACGCTTGATTTGAATCTCGCCGCGTCCGGGCCGCGCCAGGACGTGAGCGCGCGCGTGGAGGCCGCCGGGGTCGCCGTGGCCGACGCCTCGGTGGGCCGGGCCGCGCTCGAGTGTTCGCTCACCGACGTGCTGGCCGCCCCCAAGGGCGCGCTTTCCGCCACCGCCGCGAACGTGCGCGCGGGCGCGGCCATGGTGGACAAGGCCGAGGCGCGCGTGAGCGGCGACGGCCGCGAGGCCGCCTTCCAGGTTTCGGCCTCGGGCACGATCCAGGAGCGCTTCGAGGCCGCCCTGGCCGGGAGCTTCGCCCAGGCCCCCGGCGGGGGCAGGCTCTCGCTCGCCAAACTGGACGCCAAGGCCTACGGGGCGACGCTTGCGCTCGCGCGCCCTGTCACGGCCTCCTTCGCGCCGGGCAAGGCGAGCCTGGAGGACCTGGCGCTCTCCCTGGACAAGGCCTCCATCACCGCCTCGGGCAGGCTCGCGGCGGGCAGGGTGGAGGGCTCGGCCCGGGTGGACTCCTTCCCCCTGGCGCTTCTGGAGAAGGCCGGGCTGCCCGCGCTCACGGGCACGGCCCAGGCCCAGGTGGACCTGTCCGGGGCGGCGAAGTCCCCTCAGGTGGCGGCCCAGGCCAAGGTGGAGAACGTGCTCGCCCCGGCCCGGGAGGGCGCGGCCGCGCCGCCGCTCTCCCTGAGCGCCCGGGCGGAGATCTCCTCCGGCAAGCTGGACGCCGCCTGCCAGCTCTCCGCCGGGCCGGGCGCGCGCCTGGACGCCACGGCCGCGCTGCCCGTGAAGTTCTCCCTCGAACCCTTCGCCTTCGTGATCCCGCCTGCCGCGCCCCTGGACGCCACGCTCAAGGGCGGGGTGGACCTGGCCCAGGCCGCCGCGCTCTCCGGGGACGAATCCTTGAGCCTCAAGGGCAGCCTCAAGGCGGACTTCACGGCAACGGGCCGCCTGGACGCCCCGCAGCTCTCGGGCGCGGCCACCCTGGAGGGCGGCGAAGCGGCCTACGCCCTCACCGGCACCTTCCTGCGCGAGATCGCCCTGGACCTGCGCGCCCAGGGCGCGGCCGTGACCATCGAGCGCTTCTCGGCCAGGGACGCCGGGCAGGGCAGCTTCAGCCTGACCGGCAAGGCCGACGCGGCCCCGGGCTCGGGCAACCCCTTCGAGGCGGCCGTGCGCATCGACAAGTTCACGCCCGTGCGCATGGACCTGGCCACGGCCACCCTGTCGGCCAACGTCGACGTCAAGGGCGGCGCGAGCGGGGCCAAGGCCGTGGGGACCGTGAACGTGGGGCCGGTGGAGGTGAACCTGCCCGACCGCGTGCCGCCCGACGCCACGCCCATAGAGGTGGAGCGCGCCGGGGCGAAAAAGCCAGCTGCGCCCGCCGGGCCGGCGAGCCAGCCGTTTCGGACCGAACTCGACGTGGCCGTGGACTTCCCGGGCCGGGTGTTCGTGCGCGGGCTCGGGCTCGACTCCATGTGGGCCGGCGCGCTTCGCGTGCGCGGGGACGCGGCCGCGCCCGAGATCGAGGGCGGCATCCGCATCGTGCGCGGCCAGCTGGACTTCTTCGGCAAGAACCTGAACCTGGCCCGGGGCGAGGTGACCTTCCACGGCGCCACCCCGCCGGTGCCCATGCTGGACATGGAAGCCCAGACCAAGGCAGGGGACATCACGGCGAGCATCCTGGTCACGGGTCCGGCGGCCAAGCCCAACATCACCTTCGCCTCGGACCCGGCCGTGCCGCGCGACGAGATACTGGCCCGGGTGCTCTTCGGCCAGAGCGTCTCCTCGCTCACGCCGCCCCAGGCGCTCCAGCTGGCCCAGGCCGTGGCCACGCTCTCCGGCGCGGGCGGGTCGCTGGACGTGCTGGGCAAGACGCGAAAGCTCGCCGGGCTCGACTACCTGGGGGTCAAGTCCTCGGGCCAGGGCATCGGCCAAAGCTCGGTGGCGGCGGGCAAGTACATCGCCGACGGCGTGTACGTGGAGGCCAGCCAGGGCCTGGGCGCGCAGAGCGGGGCCGTGTCCGTGGAGATCGACGTGACCAAGAACATCACCGTGGAATCGCGCATGGGCCTGGACTCCAAGACGGGCGTGGGCGTGAACTGGAAGTTCGACTACTGACGCCCCGAGGCCTCGGTCCCCGGGCGTTCGCAATCCAAAACGGAAGAGGTATGCCGATGAGACGACTGTTTTCGCTGTTCGTTTTCTCCGCTTTCACCCTGGCGCTCTGCGCGGGCGGCCCCGCCGGGGCGACCTGGGCCGCCGGAGGCAAGAGCTACGTGAAGCTCGCCACCACCAAGGGCGACATCGTCCTGGAGCTGGACGGCGACAAGGCCCCGGAAACGGTGGAGAACTTCCTGAGCTACGTGAAGGCGGGCTACTACGACGGCCTGATCTTCCACCGGGTGATCGACGGCTTCATGATCCAGGGCGGAGGCATGGACAAGTCCATGGAGCCCAGGCAGACGCGTGGCCCCATCAAGAACGAGGCCGCCAACGGGCTCAAGAACGAGGCCTACACCGTGGCCATGGCCCGCACCGGCGACCCCCACTCGGCCACCGGGCAGTTCTTCATCAACGTGAAAAACAACACCGGGCTGAACCACACCGGCCAGACCCCCGCGGGCTGGGGCTACGCCGTGTTCGGCAAGGTGGTGGAGGGCAAGGAGGTGGTGGACGCCATCAAGGCCGTGCCCACCACGACCAAGGGCCCCTACGCCGACGTGCCGCGCGAGCCCGTGGAGATCCTGAAGGCCCAGGTGATCGAGCGGTAAGGGACGCCAGCCGCACGCCGGACGCGACCGCGCCCGGCGGCCCCTCTCAACAATCCGTCCGCCCGGCCCCCGGCCGGGCGGTGTTTCGAGGAGGCCTCATGCACGTCTCGGAGATGATGCGCACGGACCTGGTGACCGTGGCCCCGGACACCCCCTTTGAAAAGCTCTTGTGGCTGCAGGCGTGCAAGCCCATGCGCCAGGTCTACGTGGTGGACGGGCAGGGCAGGATGCAGGGCATGCTCACGAGCTACGACCTGCTCTCGGCCATGGCCCCCTTCTACGTGGACTCCAACCTGGCCCGGGCACTGGCCGACGACGTGGCCGTGATCCGGCGCGCCTTCGAGGCCAGCTCCGGCAAGACCGCCCGGGACGTCATGGTCACGGAGGTCCTCTCGCTGAAACCCACGGACACCTTCCTCGAGGCAGACCTGCTCATCCGCGAGAAGGGCGGCAACGCGCTGCCCGTGCTGGACGGCGAGGGCAGGCTGCTGGGCGAGGTCACGCGCAAGGCGATCCTGCGCTACATCGCGCTTCACGTCCTGGGGCTCGACTGCGGCGGGGAGGGGAGATAGGTGTTCTGGATCGCAACGGGAATTTTCGTCACCTGCTACGCGGTCATCGTTTCCGAGAAAATCCACAAGACCAAGGTCGCGCTCTTCGGCGCGGCGCTCACGCTCGTCCTCAAGGTGCTCACCCAGCACGACGCCCTGCACGACATGGACACGGGCGTGGACTGGAACGTCATCTTCCTGCTCATCTCCATGATGATCATCGTGAACATCATGACCAAGACCGGCGTGTTCCAGTACGTGGCCGTGAAGGCGGCCAAGCTGGGCAGGGGCGATCCCTTCAGGATCATGGCCATCTTTGCCGTGGTCACGGCCCTGGCCTCGGCCTTCCTGGACAACGTGACCACCGTGCTGCTCCTGGCCCCGGTGACGCTGCTCATCGCCCAGGAGCTCGAGGTCGATCCCGTGCCCTACCTGATCACCGAGGCCCTGGCCTCCAACATCGGGGGCACGGCCACGCTCATAGGCGATCCGCCCAACATCATGATCGCCTCGAAGGCCGGGTTCACGTTCATGGACTTCATCTACCACCTCACCCCGGCGATCATCGTGATCATGGCCGTGTGGATGCTCGCGTGGAAGATCGTCTTCGGCCGCAGGCTCAGGGTGCGCGAGGAGCTCAAGGAGCGCGTCATGTCCATGGACGAGGGCGCGCTCATCAGGGACCCGGCGCTGCTGAAGAAGTCCGGCTCGGTGCTTACGCTGACCATCCTGGGCTTCGTGCTGCACGGGGCGCTGGGCTACGAGCCCGCCACGGTGGCGCTCATGGGCGCGGCCACGCTGCTCCTGGTCTCCGGCGAGGACCCGCACCGCGCCCTGGCCGAGGTGGAGTGGTCCACGATCTTCTTCTTCATCGGGCTCTTCATCATCATCGGCGGCACGGTGAAAGTGGGGCTCATCGAGATGATGAGCCAGAAGATGATCGACCTCACCGGCCCGACCAGGGACGACATGTTCGTGCTCTCCATGGTCATGGTCTGGTTTTCGGCCTTCGCCTCGGCCATCGTGGACAACATCCCCTTCGTGGCCACCATGAACCCCCTGCTGGCGGGCATGGCGGACAAGGTGCTCGGCGGTTCGGGCGTCGAGGCGCTCAAGCACCCGACCATGCTGCCCGTGTGGTGGTCGCTGGCCCTGGGCGCGTGCCTGGGCGGCAACGGCACGGCCATCGGGGCCTCGGCCAACGTCATCGTGGTGGGCATGAGCGAGAAGGCCGGGCACAAGATCACCTTCGTGCGCTTCATGAAGTACGGCATCCCGGTGATGCTGCTCACCGTGGCGCTGTCCATGGCCTACGTCTGGCTGCGCTACTACGTGCTGGGCTGGTAGGGGGGAGCCGGGGCGGGAGGAAACGCGAAACCCCGGCCCGGCCGGGGTTTTCGCCGCGTTGGCGGGAAGGCGGGCGCGCCGGGCTTCAGACGGCGCAGAGCCCCACGCTCCTGATGATGGCGTCGTAGACACCGGCCGCGTCGATCACGCCGATGGTGGCGTCGCCGTCGGTTACGAGCAGGTAGTCCCGCCTGCGCAGCACCATGAGGTCCATGGCCACGTCCAGGGAGGCGGAGGCGTCCACGGTCTCCTCCTTGTCCGGGCGGCGCAGCAGGCTCCCCACGGTGGCGGCGGAGGCCACGGCGGAGATGGCCTCCAGGGATTCGTGGATCAGCTTGTAGCGCTCCACGAACATCTCCAGCAGGCCCGGGCTGACGCCCTTGTCCTCCACGTCGGAGAAGAAGCCCTCCTGGGCGTACTTGGGGTTCAGCCCGCAGAGCAGGTCCACCATGCCGAGCACCCCGGCGACCTGGCCGGAATCGTCGCGGACCGCCACCAGCAAGGGCACGGGGGCGTTCATGGCGCTTCGCTTGAGCGCCTCGGCCGCGTCCAGAAGGCACGTCTTCATCCCCACGGAAGGCAGATCCCCGGCGGGGGTCATTATCTTCGTCACCGGCGTGGTCTGCATGCTTGGTCCTCCTGGCGGGCCGTTTCCACCTGGACTACCCCAGCGCGCCTGCCCGAGGCAAGAGCGCCCGGCACTTTCGGGTTGCCCGCCCGCTCGGGCGTGCTGTACCCTGCGCCGAGCAAGACGCGCCAGCAAGGAGCAACCATGACCCGCGCACTCCGCACAATCCTCGTCCTGGCGGCCCTGGCCCTGAGCCTCCCGGCCGCGCTCCACGCCGCCGAAGGGCTCTCGCGCGGCCAGACCCTCTACGTGCCGTGCTATTCGCACATCTACCACGGCATCAAGACCCGGCCCATCGACCTGACCATCACGCTCTCGGTGCGCAACACCGACCCCGCGCGCGCCGTGACCCTGACCTCCGTGGACTACCACGACACCACGGGCAAGCTGGTGAAGCGCCACCTGGACGCGCCCATGCGCCTGGAACCCCTGATGACGGCCGAGTTCATCGTGGGCCAGACCGACACCTCGGGCGGCTCCGGGGCGAACTTCATGGTGCGCTGGCAGGCCGAAACCCCTGCCAGCCCCGTTTTCGTGGAGGCCGTGATGATCGGCACCAGCGCCCAGCAGGGCATCTCCTTCACCAGCCAGGGCCGCGTCGTGCCCGAGAAGTGAGCAATCGCCCCGCCCCCGGGCGGACATGCAGACGCGAAAGGCGCTCCCCGGGGAGCGCCTTTCTTTTTCCGGCGGCGCCGGGCCCTCAACGCACGGCCTTCAGGTCGAAGGCGGCGATGGCGTAGAGCACGGGCACCATGAGGAGCGTCACGAAAGTGGCCACTGCGAGCCCGCCGATCTGGGCGTAGCACAGGGGCTCCCAGAGCGGGCCGCCGTTTTTCGCCAGGGGGAAGAGCGCGGTGACCGTGGCGCCCACGGTGATCAGCACGGGGCGAAGCCGCAGGATGCCCGCGTCCAGGATGGCCTGGCGCAGGGGCTCGCCCTCCTTGAGCTTCTCCTCGATGAAGTCGAAGAGCACGATCACGTGGCTGACGATGACCCCGATCAGGCTCGCGATGCCCAGAAAGGCCATGAACCCGAAGGGCTGGCCCATGATCGAGAGCGAGGCGAAGGCCCCGGCCATGCCGTAGGGGATGGCCCCGAACACCAAAAGCGGCTTCACCGCGTTCTTGAACTGAAACAGAAGCGCCAGGTAGATCATGGCCACGGACACGCCCATGACCATGGCCATCTCCGCGAATCCCTTGACCTGCTCCTCGTATTCCCCGCCGATGACCAGCTGGTAGCCGGGCGGCAGGTCCTTGCGCAGGGCCTCGATGGCGGGCATGGCCGCCGCGACCACCTCCGAGGCAAGCACGCCCGGCAGGGGGAAGCAGGAGACGGTCACGGTTCGGAAGTGGTTGCGCCTGGCCACGCGCTCCGGGTCCATGCCCCAGGAGACGTCCGCCACCTGGGTCAGGGGCAGCTTGTGCCCGGCGTTCTGGGGGTAGACGTAGAGGTTGGCTATGTCCGAGAGCTTGGAGCGCTCCTCGGCGCGCAGCCTGAGCGACACCGGCGTCAAGAGCCTGCCCTCGCGCAGGGTGGTCACGGCGAGCCCGTTCAGGGCCAGCGAGGTGGAGCGCGAGATGTCCTGGTTGGAAGCCCCGGACAGGGCGGCCTTGTCCGGGTCGATGTTCAGGCGCGCGGCGAAGCGGTAGCCGCCCCAGTTGTCGCTGACGCGGTCCGCCGTGTCCATGGCCAGAAACACCCGCTTCATGCGTTCGGCGAGTTCGCGCAGCGCGGCCCCGTCCTCGCCGGAGATGCGCACCTGCACGGGGATGCCCACGGGCGGGCCGCTCTCAAGGCGGCGCACGTCCACGCGCGCGCCCGGGATTTCGCGGCGCAGGGCCTCCTGCAGGGGGTCGCAGAAGCGCTCCGTGACCTCCTTGTCGCGCACCTCCACCAGTATCTGCGCGTAGTTGGGCATCTTGAGCTCCGGCGTCACCGAGAACCAGAAGCGCGGGCCTCCGCCGCCGATGAAGGTGGTCAGGGACCTGAGCGGGTCGGCGTGGGCCTTGTCGGATTCGCCGAAGCGCGTGGCCTCGCGCAGCACGGCCTGTTCCACCTCGGCCGCTGTCCTGGCGGTGAGGTCGATGGGCGCGTCCTCGGGCAGGGTCACGTCCACGTAGGAGAGGTAGGAGCGGTCGATGGGGAAGAACATGGGCTTGAGCAGGCTCTTGGCCCAGAACCCGGCGGCCAGAAGGACCAGCGACGCGGCGAAGGCCTTCCAGCGGTTGTCGATGAGCCAGCCGCCCAGGCGGTAGTAGAACCTGGCGAAGCCCTTCGAGGGGTCGGGCTTGGCGTTCTCGGGCCTGAGCAGGTAGTAGCCCAAAAGCGGGATGAAGCTCATGGACACGACGCGCGAGGCCACCAGCGAGCAGGTGACCACCACGGGCAGGCTGTAGAGGAAGCGGCCCTTGTCGCCCGAGAGCAGCAGGAAGGGCAGGTAGGCCACGATGTTGGTGATGGTGGCGTAGAGGATGGCCTTGGCCAGGCGGGTGGGGCCGGTCCAGGCCGCCCTGTCGCGCGGTATCCCCGCCGAGAGGTCGCGCTTGATGGCGTCGCCCGCCACCACGGGATCGTCCACCAGAAGCCCCAGGGCGATGATCAGCGAGGCGATGGAGATCTGCTGGAGGTCAATGCCCAGCATGTGCATCATGCCGAAGGTCATGGCCAGGGTGATGGGGATTGAGAGCGCCATGAGCAGCGCCGAGCGCCACTCCCTGAAGCCGATGGCCGCCACCAGCACCACCAGGGCCACGGCCTCGTAGAGGCTGTTCATGAACAGGTCCACGCTCTGCGTGACCTGCCTGGGCTGGTCGGACGTGCGCGCCACGATCAGGTCCTCGGGCAGGCGCTCGGCGGCGAGCTTCAGGGCCTGGTCCACGGCCTGGGAGAAGCGCGCGATCTGCTCGCCCGAGCGCATGGTCACGGCCAGGGTCACGGCCTTGGCCGTGCGCCAACGGCCGGAGGCGTCGCGCCCGGTGAAGCGGTTCACGGTGTCCGGGGGCGTCTCGTGGGCGCGCTCGATGTCCACCAGGTCGCGCAGGTAGAGGCCCTCGGCTATGAGCGTGGCCCCGAGCTCGCGCTCGGAGGAGTACTCGCCCGTGGGGTCCAGGGCCACGTTGCGCCCGGCGAAGTCGGCCACGCCGCCGCTGGGCACGATGTTGCGGCCAGCGAAGGCGTCGCGGATGCGCCAGGGCTGTATGCCGTAGGCGGCCAGGCGCTCCTGGGAGTAGTCCAGGTGGATGGTTTCCGGGCGCACCCCCCAGCGCGTGACCTTGGCCACCTCGGGCACGGCGCGCAGGGTGCGGGCCAGCGCCTCCGAGAATTCCTCCAGGTCCTTGTTGCCGTACTTGTCCCCGGCCTCGCGCTCGAACACGGCGCGCGCCTCGCCCGGGTCCGCGAGCACGATGGGCGGCCAGATGTCCGGGTGCAGTTCGGAGTGCCTGATGTCCGAGTAGGCGAACTCCATGGCCAGCGAGCGCAGCTCGCCCGGCGTCATGGCCGTGGCCGCGTCCAGCACCACCATGCCCGGCTCCGAGGCCGAGCGCGCCTCCGACACGCCGGGCAGGGCGCGCACGTGGGCCGTGAACAGGCCGAGCTTGCGCTCCACCTGGGCCTGGGGAACCCCGGCGGGAACCACCAGGGCCAGGGAGAGGCGCGCGCCCGCGTCGCCGCCGCGCAGGCTCCGGATGAGCCTGGCGGCCTGGTCCGCCCGGACGGCGGCCTCGGCGGGCGTGGCCCTGGGCGAGGCCACGGTGAGCATGAGCGTTGCCGTGTCGCCGAAATCCTTGAGGAAGACCGCCGGGCCCGCCCCGTCGGGCAGGTTCTTGATGGAGGCGAGCTTCAGGTTGATGTCGTCCAGCACCTCGGCGGTCTGGGCGATCTCGTCGCGCAGCTTCACGCGCACCACCGACATGCCCGTGCGGCTCACGGACTCGATGCGGTCCACCTTGTCGTTCTCGGCCACGCGCTCCTCGATGACGCGCGTGACCAGCTCCTCCACCTTTTCCGCGCGCACCCCGGGCCAGGAGCAGAGCACCGCGCACACGCGCACGGGGATCTCCGGGTCCTTGCGCTGGGGCATCTTCACGTAGCCGAACACGCCCCAGGCCAGCACGGCCACGAGCAGCACCCAGGACACGTGGCGGTGCTCCACGAAGAAGCGCGAGAGGTTGCGTTTGTCCTGCACGTCGGACATGGCCTGCTCCTAGCGGATCACGCGCACTTCCTGGCCGTCCGCGGCCAGGGTGGTGCCCCGGGTGATCACCTGCTCGCCCGGGATCAGACCGGCCAGGATGGTGACCATGTCCCCCGCGACCCCGGCCACGGTGACGCTTCGCACCCTGGCGAAGGTCCGGCCGTCCTTCTCGCTCAGCACGTGGACCACGAAGTCCCCTCCCTGGCCCGGCCTGGCCAGGGCGTGCAGGGGCACGGCCGCCAGGGCCTGGGAGCGCGAGCGCCCGCCCAGCGACACCGAGGCCACCATGCCGTCCTTCAGGGCCTGGCCCGGGTTGGGGATGGTCAGTTCCACGTCGAAGGTGCGGCTCTTGGGGTCGGCCGAGGGCGAGACCGCCGTGACCGTCCCCGTGAACTCGCGGCCGGGCAGGGCGTCCACGGCCACGGCCAGGGCGTCGCCCGGGCGCACGCGCGCTATGTCCTGGTCGGGCAGGCCGAACACGGCCTTGACGCTCGATATGTCGGCCAGCAGGAAGGCCACGCTGCCCTGGTTCACCAGGGAGCCACGCTCCACGTCGCGGCGCACCACCACCGCGTCCAGGGGCGAGGCCAGCGCGCTGTCGCGCAGGTTGATCTCGGCCTGTTCGAGCGCGGCGCGGGCCTGGTCGGCCTTGGCCTGGGCCACGCCCAGGCGCTCCTGGGTGCGGTCGAACTCGCTTCGCGAGATCACCTGGCCCGCGATGAGCTTGGCGTTGCGCTCCTGGTCGCGCCTGGCCAGGGCCAGCGAGGCCTGCGCCTCCTCCAGGGTGGAGCGGGCCTGGGCCAGCCTGGCCTTGTAGTCCGCGTCGCGCAGGCGGGTGAGCACCTGGCCCCGGGACACGGGGCTGCCCTTGTCCAGGGCCCTGGGGTCGATGAACTCCACGTAGCCCGGCACCTTGAAGGCCAGGCTGACCTGCTCGCGCGCGGCGAGCACCGCCGAGTAGCGGCTGGCCTGGGCGGACTGTCCCGCTTGTCCCGCTTGGCCCCCGTGGCCGCCCGGAGCGGCAACGGCGGCCACGGGCTGCACCGTGACGGGCAGCGGGGGCTTCTCCGGGGTGCGCTCTCGGGCGCAGGCAACGCACAGGGCCAGGGCGGCCAGGGTGGAGAGGACGAGCAGTGCGCGGCGAATCTGGCGTGTCATATTTGTTCCCCTTCCTGCCGGAGGCGGCCCAGGTTCTGGCGCACGGCCTCGAGCCCGGCCAGGGAGAACGCGGCGATGTGTTCGGCCAGGCGGTCCACGTCGGCCTGGTCGTAGGTCATCTCGGGATATATGAGCGCGATCATGGAGCGGTTCTGGCCGTGGAAGAGCGTCTGCCCGGCGAGGGAGCCCGCGCAGTGGCGCACGGTCTCGTCCGGAGCGGGGCCGACCAGTTCGCGGATCAGGCCTTCGAGCTCGTCCCTGATGGGGAGCATGAAGCGCTCTACCAGGGGCGTGAGCGCCGGGCTCGGGTTGCTGAACTCCAGCCAGAAGAGCCTGCTCATGCGCGCGAACTCGGGATCGCCCGGAAAGCTCAGGCGCAGGAGGTTGCGGATGAAGCGCGCCAGGCGCAGCTGGGGCGTGGGAAGCTCGTCCAGGCCTTCCTGGGTGGGGTAGCGCTCGTGGCAGGTGCTCATGATGTTCTCGAGCACCGCCGCGTGCAGGGCGTCCTTGGAGCCGAAGTGGTAGTTCACGGCGGCCACGTTGGCCTCCGCCCTGGCGCAGATGTCACGGATGGTCGCCGCCTGGTGGCCCTTCTCCAGGAAGACGTCCATGGCCGCCTCCATGATGCGGGTGCGCGTGTCGCCCTGATCCATGTCAAACCTCGTTTCAATCATCGATTCAAACATTGTTTAACAAGGGGGACGGCAACGGTCAAGCGCTTTCGACGCGCGCGTCCGGGCGTTGGCATTTCGGGCGCGCGGGGCTATGCTGCCCGGCGCATGACAATCGAATCCTTCTGGCACCTCATCGTCTGGCCTCTGCTTAAGCTCCTGGCCTCGCTCAGCGTGAGCCTCCTGGTGGCCAACCTCATCGAGACGCTGAATTGGACGCGCCTGCTGGCCCGGTTCGCAAAGCCTCTCACGCGCGCCGGGCACATGCAGGACGTGGTGGGCGCGAGCTTCTCCCTGGCGTTTTTTTCCGGCATGGCCGCCAACACCATGCTGGCCGAGGCCCACCAGCAGGGCAGGCTCACGGACCGCGAGCTGGTTCTGGCCAACCTCTTCAACTCGCTGCCGACCTACTTCCTGCACCTGCCGACCATGCTCTTCGTGGCCACGCCCTTCCTCGGCCCGGCGGCGGCCGTGTACGTGGGCCTGACCTTCGGCGCGGCGGTGCTGCGCTCGCTCTTGATCGTGCTGGCCGGGCGCTGCCTGCTGCCCGCGCGGGAAGAGGGCTGCCTGGAGTGCCAGCTGCCGGACAGGGGGCCCACCTGGCGCGAGGCCCTGGCCAAGAGTTGGCGGCGCTTCAAGAAGCGCATCGCCAAGATCTGCCTGATCACGGCGCCCATCTACGCGGCCATGGTCCTGCTCAACTCGTGGGGGTTCTTCGCGCAGGCGGAGCGTTTCATCGGGCAGTACCTGTCCTTCATGGACTGGCTCTCGCCCAAGGCCGCGTCCATCGTGGTCTTCGGCATGGCCGCCGAGTTCACCGCCGGGCTGGCCGCGGCCGGGGCGCTTCTCCAGGGCGGGGAGCTGCCCATGAAGGAGGTTGTCCTGGCGCTCCTGGTGGGCAACCTGCTCTCCACGCCCATGCGCGCCTTCCGCCACCAGTTCCCGTACTATGCGGGCATCTTCAAGCCCGCCCTGGCCATGAAGCTCATCGTGCACAACCAGGCCTTCCGGGCGGTGAGCCTCGTGGCCGCCGCCGTGGCCTTCCACTTCCTGACCTAGGGCCGCCCCGGTCGTCAGATCGTCCGGCCGGCGAAACCCAGCCAGCGCGAGCGCTTGCGCGCCGTACCCTGGACCAGGCCCGAGCGCACGGCCTCGGCCAGCCTGAGCACCGGCCGGGAGGGTTCGGCGCAGGCCAGGGCGAGGATGATGGACGTCACCGGCAGGGGCGGAAAGCCCTGCCCGGGGCCAAGCACCAGCGCGCCGTCCGGCACGGAGCTCAGGCCCAGGGGCGCCACCGCCAGCCCGGCCTCCACCGCCGCCAGCACGCCCGTGACGCTCGGGCTCGTGTAGCAGATGCGGTAGGCGCGCCCGGCCTGCTCCAGGCTGTCCAGCGCCCACTGCCTGAAGCGGCACTTCTTGTCGAACACGGCCAGGGGCAGCGGGTCCTTCTCGTGGGCCGCGTGCCTGGCCGAGGATACCCACACCAGCGGGTCGCGGTCCACCACCCTGCCGTAGGGGCCCGGGGATTCGCCCGAATGCACCGCCAGGTCCAGTTCGCCGGACTGGAGCATCCTGACGAGCGTCCGGCTGCAATCGCAGCGCACCTCCACCTGCACGCGCGGGTGGTCCGCGCCGAAGTTCTCCAACACCGGGGGCAGGTAGAAGGGCGCGTAGTCGTCCAGCACGCCCAGCCTGACCTTGCCGGTCATGTCCGGTTCGATGAGCGCGGACACGGCCTCGTCGTGCAGCTTCACCATGCGCCGGGCGTAGGGCAGAAGCGACTCCCCGGCCGGGGTCAGGGCCAGCTCGCGCCCGCTGCGGTCGAAGAGTGGCTGCCCGGCCTGCTCCTCCAGGCGCTTCATCTGCTGGCTCACGGCGGACTGGGTGCGGCCCACGTCCTGCCCGGCCAGGGTGAAGCTCTTCAGGTCCACGGCGCGCACGAAGGTCTTGAGGAAATCCACGGGAAGGTTCATCGGCTCCTCGCAGCAGCCGCGCTTATGCGGAGCATTAATGCAATTCGTTTGTCTTATGTCTGCGTTTGGCGTTTCCTTGGCCGCAAGTCAACGGTCAAGGAGGGCGGAATGGGCGCACTGGCAAGGCTTGCGGCGGGGATGTGGCGCCGGCTCGGCGAGGCGCGGGCGCGCCGGGAACTGGAGCGGCAGCTTCAGAACCTGAGCCCGCATCTGCTCGCGGACATCGGCCTGCGGCCGGAGGACGTGCGGCTGATCGTCGAAGGTGGGCTGCCCCGGAGGCGGCCAGGCATGGCCGGGGCTTCGGCCCGGAAACCACGCGCGGGCCGGGCCGGGCTCTTCAATCCGTGCCCGCTTTGCGGTAGGGGCGGGGAGGCGGCCTGACGCGGCCGCGAGGAGGCATGGGCATGGATTCGCAGGATTCTCACGCGCAGGCGGCCCGGGCGCTCGGCAGGCTCGAAGCCATGGGCAGCGAGCATGACCGCGCCGGGATGGCCCGTTTCGGCATCAACACCGCCCGGGCCCTGGGCGTCTCCATGGCCTCCATGCGCCCGCTCGCGCGCGAGATCGGGCGCGACTCCGGGGTTGCCCGCGCGCTCTGGGAAACCGGCGTGCACGAGGCGCGCATCCTGGCCTGTCTGGTCTTCAACCCTCGCGAGGCCACCCGGGAGGAACTTTCGGCCATGGTGCTGGAGCTTGATTCCTGGGACCTGACGGACCAGTTCTGCAACAAGCTCGCGGTCAAGACGCCCTTCGCCTGGGAGCTCGCTGCGGTCTGGGCCGCGCACCCGGGCGAGTTCGCGCGCCGCGCCGGGTATTCGCTCATGGCCCAGTTGGCCGTGCACGCCAAGGACGCGCCGGACGCGGATTTCGCGCCGCTCCTGGAACTCGTGCGCGAGGCGGCCCGCGACGAGCGCAACTTCGTGAAGAAGGCCGTGAACTGGGCCCTGCGCCAGATCGGCAAGCGAAGCCCGGGGCTGCGCGAGCGGGCCATCGCCACGGCCCGGGAGCTTCTTGGCCTGGAAGGCAAGGCCGCGCGCTGGATCGCCCGGGACGCCCTGCGCGAACTGGAGGGGAAGGCTCGATAGTCGCGGCTCAAGCCCTGTTTCTTCTCCCGGCTGTTTACGTCCGGCCCGATTTGTTGGAAAAGGGACCTGCCAGGGGGGCGGGTCTTCCTGTGCGGTGTTCCCTCCCAGCCGGAAGACCCTGAACGGAGCCTACATGGGAACCATCTTGGCGGGCTTGAAGGCGCTTGTTTTCCCGGCGTGCGCCGCAAAGGGCGAATCCAAAGAGGAACTGGCCGGGATATTCCGCCAGAAGTACAATCATTTCCAATCGCTGCTGGAGTCGAACACCGAGCTTCTGAAGATCTTCTCCGAGCTCGAGGTCATGCGCGAGGGCCGCGAGGTCTTCGGCGTGTCCTTCATCAAGACGCGCGCCAGCCGTGCCGTGTTCCACGCCCTGCGCATGGTCCAGAGTTTCGAGCGCCTTTCGAACCGCCGCCTTCCCGAGCTCGCCGCGCTTGTGGAGCGCCTGCGCGACGAGGCCAAGGACGTGCTCGCCGAGCGCAGGAGCTCGGGCGAGGGCGCGCTGATCCTGGACATGGCCGAGGTCACGGCCGGGATGGTGGACGAGGTGGGCGGCAAGAGCGCCAACCTGGGCGAGGTGGCCAACCGCGTGGGCCTGCCCGTGCCCGCCGGGTTCACGGTGACCACCACCGCGTTTCGCCGCTTCTTCGATTCGACGGGCCTGGGCGAGGAGATCGACAGCATCCGCCTGCGCCTGGATCCGGCCGACCCCGTGTCCCTGCGCGAGACCAGCGAGGCCATCCAGGCCGCCATCCTGCGCACGCCCCTGCCCGAAGAGCTCACCCAGTCCCTGGACGAGGCCCTGGGCCGCCTGGCCCTGGCCGCCGGGAAGCCGCGCGGGGAGCTGCGCCTGGCCGTGCGCAGCTCGGCCATCGGCGAGGACGGCGAGCTCTCCTTCGCCGGGCAGTACCTCTCCATGTTGGGCGTGGTCCCGGACCGCCTGGCCGAGTCCTACAAGTACGTGGCCGCGAGCCTGTTCACCCCCAGGGCCATCTCCTACAGGCTCTTGAAGGGCGTGCCCAGCGAGACCGTGGCCATGAGCGCGGCCTGCATCCTCATGGCCGAAGCCCGCGCGGCGGGCGTGATGTTCACGCGCGAGCCCGCGGACCCGTCGTCCGGCAGGATACTCGTCAACGCCGTCTGGGGGCTCGGGCCCTACGCCGTGGACGGGGTGATCACCCCGGACACCTACCTCGTGGACCGCGAGAGCCTGGACATCGTCTCCACGCAGGTGCCCGAAAAGACGCGCATGCTGACCGCCCTGGCCTCGGGCGGGCTGGCCGAGGCCCCGGTGCCCGAGGAGCTCCGTCGCGAGCCGTGCCTCTCCCCCCGCCAGGCGCGCCAGCTGGCCTCCTGGGGGCTCAAGCTCGAGGAGCACTACGGCAAGCCCCAGGACGTGGAGTGGGCCGTGGACGAGAAGGGCCGCTTCACCGTGCTCCAGTCGCGCCAGCTCACGGCCCTGACGCGCTGCGAGGCCAGGTCCGGGCCGCCCGTGCCCGGCTTCGAGGTGCTGGCCGAGGGCGGGCAGGCAGCCTGCGGCGGGGCCGGGGCCGGGCCCGCGCACCATGTGCGCACCGGCGACGACCTGGAGAACTTCCCGGACGGCGGCGTGCTCGTGGCCGCGCACTCCTCGCCCAAGTTCATGCTGGTCATGCGCCGGGCCTCGGCCATCGTCACGGAACACGGCAGCGTCACCGGGCACATGGCCTCGCTGGTGCGCGAGTTCTCCGTGCCAGCGCTGCTTGGCGTCAAGGACGCGCTGAGGCTCCTCCCCCAGGGACAGGAGGTCACCGTGGACGCCGCGTGTGCGCGCGTCTACCGGGGCCGCGTGAACTCCCTGCTGGCCTCTGCCGCGCCGCGCGCCACCATGATGACCGGCACCCCGGTGCACCAGATGCTCGTGCGCGTGGCCGCGCTCATGACCCCGCTCAACCTGCTCGACCCCAAGGCCCCGGACTTCAAGCCCTCCGGCTGCCGCACCCTGCACGACCTGACCAGGCTCCTGCACGAGTGGTCCTACGGCGAGATGTTCACCATAAGCGACCTGGCCTCGGGCAAGAGCGGCATGGCCGTGCGCCTGGACGCCGTCACCGGGCTCGACCTGCACATCATAGACCTTGGCGGCGGCATATCGCCCGAAGCCGGGGGCAAGGCCCGGGTGACGCCGGAGGAGATAGTGTCCCGGCCGTTCAGGGCGCTTCTCTCCGGGCTCGTGCTGGACCCCTCGCGCATGGCCCCCAGACCCGTGAACGTGGGCGGGTTCCTCTCGGTGATGAGCGAACAGATGATCGCCCAGCCCAAGGCCGGGAGCGAGCGCTTCGGGGACAAGTCCTACGCCGTGATCTCGGACAAGTACCTGAACTTCAGCTCCCGCGTGGGCTACCACTACGGCGTGCTGGACTGCTACTGCGGCCAGACCGTGAACAAGAACTACATCACCTTCTCCTTCAAGGGCGGGGCCGCCGACGACGTGAAGCGCTCGCGCCGCGCCCGGGCCATCGCGCTGATACTCGAGCGCCTGGGCTTCGCCGTGGAGGCCGCCGGGGACAGGGTTGCCGGGCGCTACCAGAAGTTCAGCCCCGAGGTCATCGAGGAGATGCTCTCCACCATGGGCAGGCTTCTGCAATTCACCCGCCAGGCGGACATGCTCATGGTCAGCGAGCAGAGCGTGGCCATGATGGCCGACTGCTTCCTGGCCGGGGCCGACTGCTTCGACCCCAGGGTGCTGGCGGATTTCAGGGGAAGCGGGGAGGGGGGAGAGGGAAAGGCAGGATGAAGAGGGAAGAGTTTTAAGATGCCTCCGGCGCACCAGGGGGGGGTGCCTCACCCTGGACCCGGCAACGGCTTCGCGCCGTTCTGTACCGGCGTGGACGGGGCGGTCAGCGGGGCCCGGCCAGCCTGGCCCGGTCGCAGGCCGCGCGGATGGCCCCGGCCAGCTCGTCCAGCGGGCAGGGCTTGAGCAGCAGGTCCGCCGCGCCCCGGGAGATCATCTCGGTGGCGATGTCCATGGACGCGTGCCCCGTGAGCACCAGCACCTCGGTCTCGGGCCGGACGGCCTTGAGCGCGGGCAGGGCCTCGTTGCCCGGCATGTCCGGCATCTTCACGTCCAGGACGATCACGTCGTAGGGCGTGGCCTTGAGCATCTCCACGGCCTCGCGCCCGCCCGGCGCGGAGTCCGCCTTCATGCCCTGAAGGGCCAGAAGCCTGCACAGGGTTTCCCTGAAGCGGTCCTCGTCGTCCACGACCAGCACGCGGATGGTGTCGGGCATCTTGCTGCCTCCGGCAAAAATGGCGCGCGGGCGCTAAGGGCCGCGCGCGGACACAGCCTACCCGCAACACTGCCCGCAGGTCCAGGGCTGCGCGCCCCCCGGGCGTCATTTCACCATGACGTTGAGGCGATTCAGGGCGTCCAGGATCGGCCCGAAAAAGTAGATGCCCTTGCTGTCCGTGCGCGCAAGCGTCGAGATGCCCGCCACCGCTCCGCTCTTGTCCACCAGCGGGCCGCCGCTGTTGCCGGGGTTGATGGCGGCGTCGGATTGCAGCCATGTTTCGCCGCTCATCTCCCTGACGCTGCTGAAGATGCCCTTGGTCACGGTGCCGGCGAGGTTGATGTCCCGCGGCGAGCCCACGGCGAAGACCTCGTCGCCGACCTCCAGGGGCCTTTCCCGCAGCGCGAGCGGGGGCAGGTTCAGGGCCGGGGCGGAAATCAGGGCCACGTCCCTGCTCGCGTCGCGCCTGAGCACGGTCCCGTCCACCTTCCTGCCGTCGGACGTGACCAGGCGCACATCCTCGCCATCCGTCACCACGTGCCGGTTGGTGACCACCAGCCCGTCCCTGGACACCACGAATCCCGAACCGTGGCCGCTCCCGGCCTGGACCGTGACCACGCTCTTCTTCACGTCCGCCAGGGACCTGGTAGCGCCCTTGCCCCCCACCCGTTCGAGGAAGATGGCCTCCTTCCCGGCTCCCGCGTCGTCCCGGGGGCCCTTTTCTGGCTGGTCCAGGGAGACAATGGCCAGGAAGTTCTTGTCCGACAGCAGGGCCTTGATGGCGTTCTGGAAGGCCGCATAGATGCTCTCGTTGGGGTTGCCCCCCGAGAAGTCGACGTTGGCGCTGCCCGTGACGGTCTTCTTGTACAGGATCTTCTTGTCCCGCGCGTCGTAGACCTGCCATTCCATGGTCAGCGAGGTGGAGGATTTGCCGTTGTTCCAGTTGCCGAAAACCCCACCGGCCTGGGAATAGCAGATGTCGTTGGTGACGGCGGTGACGAGCGCGCCCACGAGGTATTCGGCCTTGCCCATGTCGCTCTCGAAGAGGTTGTCGGGGTTGCCGACCACGTTGTAGCCGTTGCCCTTGAGCTCGTCGTAGAAGATGCCCGAGAGCTCGTCGTCGCTCACGCCGTACCGCCCGGACCGCCAGTTCACGCTGCCGTAGTGCGCGCAGAACACGCCCATGGAGATGTTGCCGATGTGCGAGCCGCGAGGCACCTTCACGATCATGCGCGTGAGCCCCAGGTTCTTCGTGCGTTTGCCCACGGGGACTTCGATGGATTGATGGTCGGTGACCTGCACCTTGTTGAACCCGCAGCCCGAGGCGGCGAGGGCCAAAAGTGCGCACAACAGCAGAATGGTGCGGTTCTTGACGCTGAGCCTCGCCATCGGTGCCTCCGGAAACAGGGCTTCGTGAAAGGGATGGCCGCCTACGGCTGACACTCATGCCTGGCGGCCAATTGGTTCGGTGCAAGGTATATTGTTCAGGACGGGCCTGTCAAATCGCGGGGTTGGGAAGGGAGCGGGCCGATTCCGCCCGCTCCCCGCGCCCAAGGCTCAGAAGAAGCCGCCCGCCAGGCGCGAACCGGCTGAAAGAAGCCCGCCGAACGCCCCCGCCCCCGGGAGCATGCCCACCAGGCCTCCGGCCAGGCCTCCCACGGAGGAAACCAGCCCGCCCAGGCCCGAACCCTGGTCCGAGGCGGTGGCCTGCTCCTTGAGGAGCTTCTTTTCGTAGCGCTCGATCTCCGGGTCCACATGGCCCCAGATGCCGTAGATGCGCTCCCAGGCAGCGTCGTTCTGGGCGGTCTCCCATTGCAGGCGCTGCATGTCCCACTCCTGGCGGCTCTGGGCCAGGGAATTCTCGAAGTCCGCCTGGCGCGTGGCCATCAGGTCGCTCCAGTCGCGCTCGGCCGTGCTTGCGTTCCAGGCCCACTGGTTGGCCTGGGCGTTCTCGCGCTGGGAGAGTTCGTTGCGGTGCTGGTTGTCGGCCAGGCCAGCCTGCCAGGCCTGCATGCGCTGCCCTTGGGCGAACTGCTGGTCCTGGGCCTGGGCCTGGTAGCGCTGGGCGGCGGCGTTGGCCGCATTGGAGGTCAGCGCGTCCAGGTAGGTCCGGTTGGCCTGGCCGTCCATCTGCCGGGTGAACTGGCTGGAGCCGTACATGCCGCGCGCCGTGGACACGTCCGCGAGCTCGCGCCGGGCCGACTCGTAGGCGTTCTTCGCGGCCTGCTCCCCCGGGGAGCGCAGGCTCATCTCCAGGCGGTCGTAGTCGCCGCCCTGGAGGCCCTTGTACTCGGGCGCGGGCTGGGAGGATGCGCCGTAGGAATAGGCCTTGTATTCCGGCGCGTTCCACTGCGTGGAGGCCGGGGCCTTGGCCTTGTTGCCCCACCACTGGGAGTCGTCCAGGTAGGAGGCGGGCTTGTAGGCGTCCACGCCGTTCTGCGAGGCGACGACGTGGGAGGTGAACAGTCCGAAGGTGGACGGGCCTTGGTAACTCATGGTCTGGTCTCCTTGATTTTGTTCTATCCGGCCGCGTGGGAGATCTCGGCCAGGCAGTGCCTGAGCCGGACGCGGCCGCTTGAGGTGGTGACCTGGAAGGACATGGCGCTGTCACGGAACCGCGCCTGGCTGGTGCGTTGCGTCTCGGCGGGCGATCCCAGGGGCTGCGAGGCCGAGGCGAGCGGCCCGGAGGCGTCCGAGAGCCTGCCCAGGCCCGGGTTGGCGTCCCAGGAGAGGAGCGTCACCGGGCTGACCCGGTCCGAGCCCAGCACCTGGAGCCTGCCCGAACCCGGGGTCACGGCCTCGAAGCTCAGGCGGGCCCTGCGCAGGACCATCCCGCCGTTTCCGGAGAACACCCGGCTGCGCGCCATGCCCCGGATGTCCGCGAACACGCCGTCTTCCACCTCGTCGCGCGATTCGCCGGGCCCCAGCCGGTAGAGCCTGCCGTTCTGGCCCGCCAGAAACACGCGCTCGCCCGCCTGGCAGGCCGTTGCGAGGAACAGGCCCTGGAAATCCAGCACGGTCCAGGCCTGGTTGTGCGGGTGGAAGGCCAGCACGCGGCTGTCGCCCTGGATGAAGGCCAGCATCACCGCGAACCGGGGCAGAAAGCGCAGCTCGCCCACGTGCTTGCCCCCGAGGACCGGGTTCACCGGCCTGCCCGCGCCGCCCACCTGGATGTCGCCGTACTGCTGCACCCCGGCCAGGTCCATGATGCCGCCGGGGCCCGCGAAGAAGAGGTTGTTGCCCACGAACTCCACGGCGTGGCCGCCGTGCGCGGTGAGGTTGCGCGAGAGCTCCGAGACGCTCCACTCCGAGGGCGGCCCCGAGGTCTGCACGCGCATGACGCGCTTGCCCGAGTCGCCTGACTTGAACACGATGAGGTCCTGCCCGATCACGCCGAACCCGGTGACCCTGAGCCCTTCGCCGTAGCCCGCGCGCAGGAAGGCCGCGCCGCCCTGGGCGATGTCCCAGTCCGTCTCGTCGCAGGGGCCGCAGAAGGCCACGCCGTCAAGGTCGGAGGCGGAGTTGGCGGCCAGGCGCCCGCCGATCTCGGCCAGGGCCGTGGACGAGGGCGAGCCCTCGAGCGCGGCCACTTCCCGGCCGTCCCAGGCGCGAAGCGAGGGGCCGCCGTCCGCGATCACGAGCCTGCCGTGGAACGTGGCCAAGGACGGGGTGAGGCCCGGCTGGGCCAGCCCGGTTATGTGCTCCCAGGCGGCTTCGCCGCCCGATTCGTCCAGCCGGTAGAGGTTGCCGCCCGAGGTGGCGGCCACCAGCACGCCGCTTAAGTCGCCCTGCTCGAACCAGTGCAGCCTGAGGATGCCCGAGCCGTCGGGAACCGGCCCGGCCGCGCACACCAGGCCCGGCCTGGTGGACAGCACCGAGCGGGCGTCCTCGTAGTACATGTTGATGACGCCCGAGAGCTGGTTGTCAGCCAGGGAGTCGGGGTTGTCGGCCAGGTTGAGCCCGCCGTCGAAGGCGACGCGGGTCCTGCCCGGCATGCCGTGTTTCGCCGATGATTTCGCCACATGCGCTCCTTGCCAGGGTGCGGGCGATTATCTCCGGACGCGGACGGGCGTAAACCCATATGGGGCTATGTGGGCGGGGGAGGGGAAAAAAGCTCAGGCGCGCTTGCGCGCCACGCGCGAAAGCAGGCGGTCGAGCTCGGAGAGCTCCAGGGGCTTGCCCAGGTGCGCGTCCATGCCCGCCTCGGCGCAGCAGTCGCCGCCGTCCTCCTGGGCGTGCGCCGTGAGCGCGGCCACGGTAACGCCGCGGGCCTCCTCTCCGGCCTCGCCGGCGCGGATGGCCCGGGTGGCCTCCAGGCCGTCCATCACGGGCATGCGCACGTCCATGAGCACCAGGTCGAAGCGCTGGCGGGCGAGGGCCTCCAGGGCCTCGAGCCCGTTGGCGGCCACGTGGGCCTCGTGGCCCCGGTTGGCCAGGGCCTTGACGATGACCATCTGGTTCACGCGCTCGTCGTCGGCCACAAGCACGCGAAGCCGCCGCGCGGGCGACGCGTCTTCGCCCTCGATGGCCAGGCTGGGCGGCTCCACGGGGATGCGCACGGTGACCGACGTGCCCCTTCCCGGGGCGCTCGCCAGCGACACCCTGCCGCCCATGGCCTCCACCATGCGCTTGACGATGGACAGGCCCAGGCCCACCCCCCCGGAGGAGGAGCGTGCCGAGGGCGAAAGCTGGGTGTAGGATTCGAACACGGCCTCGCGCTTGTCCTCGGGGATGCCGGGCCCCGAGTCCTCCACGGTGAGCGTGAGCGTCGCTTCCTCGATGCCAAGGCTCACGCGCACGAAGCCCTGGTCCGTGTACTTCACGGCGTTGCCCGCCAGGTTCAGCGCGATCTGGGTGATCCTGGCCGGGTCGCTGCGCGCTGCGAGCCTTGGGGCCCCGCACTCAAGCGACAGGCCCTTGGACTGGGCCGTGACCGAGAGCACCGAGGACACGGCCCGGGCGATGTCGCGCAGGTCGAAATCCTCCTTGGCGATGCTGAAGCTGCCAGACTCCATGCGCGAGACGTCCAGGAGGTCGTCGATGAGCCTGGTGAGAAGCCGCCCCGAGCCCAGGGCCATGTCCACGGATTCGGCCTGGGACGGGTCCAGGCGGCCCTCGTGAAGGATCTGCAGGTGGCCCAGCACGGAGTTGAGCGGGGTGAGGATGTCGTGGCTGACCGCGGCCAGGAAGTCGCTCTTGGCCCGGGTGGCCTCCTCGGCCGTGGCGCGGGCCTCGAGCAACTCGCCCTCCAGGGTCTTCTGGGCCGTGATGTCCACGGCCAGACCCAGCGAGAGCGGCTCGCCGTCCTCGCCCTGGAAGGGCACGGCGTTGATCAGGAACACGCGCCCGTCCGGCAGGTGGCATTCGCGCCGCTCGGCCAGGCCGGATTCGTGCACGAGGCGCGTGGGGCACTCGAAGCACGGGCAGGCGCCCTTCCTCTTTTCCGCGTGCTCGCAGAAGCAGCTGCGGGTCCCCCCGGTCATGGCGTCGTAGGCGGCGTTTGTGGCCGCCAGGGACATGTCCGCGCGAAGCGCCCAGACCGGGCCGGGCACGGTGTCCAGAAGCGTGCGCAGGCGCTTGCGCTCCCGGGCCCGGGCGTGCTCGTGGGAGAGGCTTTCGGTCTTGTCCCAGAAGACCATGACCACCTCGCCCTCCGAGATGCGCCTGATGGACACGTCCACGTGCACCTTGGAGCCGTCCCTGCGCTTGAGCACACGCGAGAGCGAGACGTTCTCGCCCGAGAGGGCCTCCTTGAGCATGAAGGGCTGGCGTTCGAGGTCCTTGAGGCAGATGAGGCGGCGGTAGTCCTGACCGGTCAGTTCGGCCTCCTCGTAGCCGAGCAGGGAGCAGAAGGCGGGGTTGGCGGCCGTGACGCGGAAATCCGAGTCCATCAGGGCGATGCCCTGTCCGGACTGCTCGAAGACGGCGCGGTAACGAGCGCCGGAAGCGTCGTCCTGGGCTGGCTCCGGTGGAGCGGGTTGGTGGTCGGATCGCCGGTACGTCATGGTGGCCCCCAATCCAGGACAATATTGCGGTGCGGTCGGTTTGACAAGGCCGAACGAAAAAAAACAAACAGCCCGGAGCGGTTGGCGCATGGGCGCGTTGTCTTCGCCCGGCCGAGGAGAGGCTTGCGGCAGGCCGGTGGCCTCTTCGGCCAAGGCGTTGCCGCTTCCCCGGTCAGGTCCGCTTTCGGCCGGAGAGCAGAAAAGCCCCGACCTCGTGGACCACGTCGCGGTCCGGGTAGGCTTCGGGGCGCGGCGCGATGTTCCAGGGCCACGCTTCGGCCGGGGCGGGGAGCGTCGCCCCGAGCAGGGGGTCGAGGACCTCGCCGCCGGTTTTCCAGGCCGTGTCCGTGATGAGCAGCGACGTGCCGGGCAGGGAATGCAGCCAGTCGATGTGCGCCTGGACGACCGCCCGCGAGAATTCCCGGACGAGGCCGGGGGAAAACCCCCTCGCGCACAGCGCCCCGGCCGGGGCCAGGGCCAGTTGCGAGAGGACGTTGGCCGAGACGGTCAGGTCCGGGCGCAGGCCCGCGAGGATTCCCGGCGGGGCGGGACGCGGCGGCGGCCCCTCGGCGCGGGCCTCGAGCACCCCTGCGAGGACGCCGCTCACGTCCACGGTGACCATGCGCACGTTGCGCAGGCGCAGGGCGCGCAGCCTGGCGGGCAGCGGGTGCACCACGTCGGCCAGGACCACTTCCTTGAACAGGCGCGAGAGCTCGACCAGGGGCACGTCCAGGAGCGCCCCGGAGCCCAGCACCAGGGCCGTGTCCCGCCCGGGGCAGGACGTCGCGGCCCGGATGATCGCCGCGCGGCAGTTCTCCAGGTGCGGCCTCCAGGCTTCCCGGCAACGGCCGTGCCTGGCGCGGATGGCCACGGCCTCCTTGAGGAGCCCCAGCCTGCGCGCCTCGGGCGGGCAGGGCGTGAGCAGGTATTCGATCAGTTCCTTGAGCACGCTCAGGCCGGTCCCAGCTCCCGGAGCCCGGTATCCAGGCCGTCGCCGCGCAGTTGGCCGATGACGCGCTCCAGAGCGCCGCTCTGGCCCTCGAGCTCTCGCAGGATGTCCTCGGCCCGGGTCATGCCGTCGGCGATGCGCCCGGCCAGGGCGCGGATCTCGTCCACGGAGCGGTTGATCTGCTCGCTCGCCGCCGACTGCTGTTCGCTTGCAGTGGCGATGGAGCGCACCTGGTCCGAGGCTGTCTCCACCAGGGAGACGATCTCGGCCAGGGCCCCGCCGGAGGTGCGGGCCAGGCCGCTGGCCTGGGTGGCGGCCCCGGCCATGCGCTCCACGCGGCGCACGTTCTCCAGGGTGCCGTCCTGGATGGCGGTGATGGTCGCGCCCACTTCCTTGGTGGCGGTCATGGTCTTCTCGGCGAGCTTGCGCACCTCGTCGGCCACCACGGCGAAACCCCGGCCGTGCTCGCCCGCGCGCGCGGCCTCGATGGCCGCGTTCAGCGCCAGGAGGTTGGTCTGGTCCGCGATGTCGGAGATGGTGGTCATCACCTGGTCCACGGCCTTGGTCTGCTGGGCCAGGCCGTCCATGGCCCGCTTGAGCTCCGTCGCCAGTTCGTCCACGCCGGAGATGGCCCTCACGGCCTCCTCCACCAGGTTGCGCCCGTCCTTGGCCTTCTCGCTGGCCGTGCCGGTCTGCCCGGCCGCAGACTGCGCGCTCCTGGCCACCTCGAGGATGGTGGCGTTCATCTGCTCCATGGCCGTGGCGGTCTGGGCGGTGCGGTCCTGCTGTTGCTGGGCGTCGCCCACGGCCTCGTCCATCTGGCGGGTCAGGCTGCCGGAGGACTCGTTCACGCCGAGCACCACGCCGTCGAGCAGCGAAGCCGCCTCCATGAGCCCCTCCAGGCGGGAGCGCTCAGCCTTGCAGCCCGCTTCCTCGGCCTGGCGCAAGGCCTCCTTGGCCTGGGTGGCGGCCGCCTGGGCCTGGGCCTCCTTGTCAGCGATGCTGGCCAGGTTGGCCTTGAGCGTGGCCACCATCCCGCCCAGGGTTTCGGAGAGCTCGCGCAGTTCCACGCAGCTCGTCTCGGTCTCGAGCCTGCGCTCGAGGTCGCCCCCGGCCACGGACTTGGCGAAGCCCAGGCAGCGCGTGAGCGGCCCGGTGACCACCTTGGCCGACAGGAGCCAGATGGCCAGGGTCAACACCACGGTGATGGCGGCCGCCAGCAGGGCCTGCATGTTGATGGAGCTGCGCACCTGGGCGTGCATGTCCTCCATGGGGGCCATGACGAGGAACGTCCAGCCAGTGAAGGAGTCCTTGCGCACGGCGGCCAGGCGGCCCTCCCCGGTGGTGAGCAGGGCCGAGTCGCCCACGGCCAGGGCCTGCTGCATGAACGCGGTCTTGGAGGAGTCGGCCTTGAGCAGCTGCTCCTTGTCCGGGTGGGCGATGGCGTTGCCCCCCGAGTCCTTGGATTCGTAGATGAGCACGCGCCCGGTGGAGCCGATGCGCGTCTCGGACATCTCGCCCGTGAGCGAGTCGAGCCCGATGGCCGCGGTGAGCACGCCGATGAGGGCGCCCTCAGCCGATTTCACGGGCACGGCCACCACCAGCACGGGCTTGTTGGATATGCGGCTCATGAGCGCCTTGGAGATGAAGAAGTCCTTGCCGCCCCCGGCCACGGCCTTGAAGTAGTCCCGGTCGGCCATGTTGGACTTGGCCACCGGCCCGGGCAGGCTCGAGCCGACCAGGTCGCCCTTCAGGTTGTAGAGGCTCACGTAGTCGATGCCCAGGCTCTTCATGCCGGACACCGTGACGCTCATGCGCTTCTGGAAGCCCTCCTGGTCGGATGCGCCGATGGCCGTGGCCTTGACCACGGCGATGTCCGTCCAGGTGCGCAGGGCCTCGGTCTTCAGGAGCATGGACTGGGAGACGTCGCGCACCAGCACCTGGGCGATGATGGGCAGGTCGGAACTGAGCATGGCCACGGCGGAGTCGCGCGTGCCGCCGGCCCCCAGCCAGACGAGCCCGGCAAGCCCGGCGGTGACCACGAAGAGGACGGGGGCAAGGAAAGCGGCCTTGAGAGTCAGCCTCATGATGAACCTCCACTATAGACGAGACACGGTTGCCGGCAGTGGGCACGGCCGCAAGTCAAGCTCAAGCGGAACGCAGCGGCTGGCAGGGGAGGATTCTCCTCGCGTTTGAAAGGCCGCAATGCCGACGTATGGGAGTACGGGCGACAGCGGGCGAGTCAGGCCGAACGATACAGGAGGGAAACGAATCCTTCAAGTTCAAAAAGAAAAAGCAGCGTGCTTGCGCCGATTGAGAATAGAATTTCCACTCTTGGCGGCAAAAATTTGCCGCTGTGGCGGGTCATAATTAACCACAACGGTCTGAAAAGATGTCCTGGGATGTATCTTGCCGGATTGACGCAGCCGAAAACAGGGCGTGGACGGCCCCGTGCCGGTATTTCGCGTTGCCGCGCTCGCGAAGCGGATGCAGGGAGACTGTTGACCGACGTGCGGCAGGAACGCCGCAGCATCAGGCAACAGCGTGGAAAGGCGCGAGCACGCGCCAAATGCGGCGCGCTGCTTCGGCAGGGCAGGCCCTCGGCGGCGCGGGGCCGAAAAGAAACGGGCGGGACGTTTCCGCCCCGCCCGTCATCGGCTACAGTTCGTTGGGCAGTTCCTTGAGCTGCTCGTAGGTGAACACCGGCCCGTCCACGCAGACGTACTTCGTGCCGATGTTGCACCTTCCGCAGATGCCCACCCCGCACTTCATGCGCTTCTCCAGGGTGGTGATGATGGCGGAATCCTCGAAGCCGAGCTTTTTCAGCGCCTGGAGCGTGAACTTGATCATGATCGGCGGCCCGCAGGTCACCGCAACGGTGTTCTCCGGAGACGGGTTCATCTCCAGGAGCACGTTGGGGATGAGCCCCACCTTGTGCTCCCAGCCCTCGGCCTCGCGGTCGATGGTCAGCACGGTGTTCATGTCCTTGCGCGAGGTCCAGTCGGGCAGGTCGTACTTGAAGGCCATGTCCTCGGGGCTGCGCGCGCCGTAGAGCAGGGAGATGTCCCCGTAGTCGGCGCGGTTGTCCAGCATGTAGAGCAGCAGCGTGCGCAGCGGGGCCATGCCGATGCCGCCGCCCACGAAGACCACGTTCTTGCCCTTCATGGACTCGTAGGGGAACCAGTTGCCGAGGGGAGCGCGCACGCCGATCTGGTCGCCCGCCGAGAGCGAGTGCAGCCGGGAGGTCACCTCGCCCGCCATCATCACCGTGAACTGGAGGTAGTCCATGCGCGTGGGCGGCGAGTTGATCACGAAGGTGGATTCGCCCACGCCGAAGATGGAGAGCTGCCCCACCTGGCCGGGCTGGAAGCTGAACGCGGCCATGCGCTCGGGGTTGTTCAGCCTGACGCGGAAGGTCTTGATGGCCGGGGTTTCCGGGAAGGTCTCCACCACGGTGGCGATCTCGGGGAGGTAGGGGTTCTGAATGCTTGTCATGGCGTGCTCCCTACTTCTTTTCCGGAGTGGACGCGGGGCGCTCCACTGCCTGGCGGACGATTTCGCGGATGTCCACGCTCACCGGGCACAACGCGATGCAGCGCCCGCAGCCGCAGCAGGCGAACACGCCGCCGTGGATGTCCGGATAGTAGCTGAACTTGTGGCCGACGCGGTTTTTCAGCCTGTGGGCCTTGGTGGGCCTGGGGTTGTGGCCGCTGGCCTCCAGGGTGAACTGGAAGGACATGCAGTTGTCCCAGGTGCGGATGCGCTCGCCCTTCATGCCCGCGCGCTCGTCGGTGATGTTGAAGCAGTAGCAGGTGGGGCAGAGGTAGGTGCAGGCCCCGCAGCTTACGCACTTGGCCGAGAGGTCCTCCCAGAAGGCGGCGTCGTCGAACTTCTCGACGAGCTTGACCGGGGCCGCCTCGGGGCTCCAGGCCTCGCCCAGGGACTCGCGCGCGGCCTCGTGCAGGGCTTTCGCCTCGGCTTCAAGGCCCGCGCCGTCCGCCAGCAGGGCGCTTTCGAGCAGCGCGGCCCCGCGCTCCGAGGCCTGCTCCAGCAGGTAGCCCCCGGAAACGGGCGTGGCCAGCACGTCAGAGCCCGACTTGTCCGACGGGGAACTGCCCACCCAGTGGCAGAAGCACGAGTTGTCCGGCTCGTCGCAGGCCAGCGTCACGAAGAGCGTGTTATCGCGCCTGGCCTGGTAGTAGACGTCCGTCACCTTGGGCGTGACGTAGACGCGGTCGAAGATGAGAAACCCCCGGGCGTCGCAGGGGCGCGCGCCGAACACCACGGTGGGCGGGGCGTCCACCGTGGGCGCGATTTCGAGGGAGACCTTGGCCAGGTCCTCGGGGTCCTTGACGTAGGTGAAGCCGAGAAGCCGCTCCGAGGCCGGGAACACCGACGCCTTGGGCGGGGTGTCGGCCTTGCGCGAGAGCACCAGGGCCGCGTCCTGGCCGAAGGGCCTGAAGACCACGGCGTCGCGCTCCTTGACCGGGACCAGTACGCGGCGCGAGGCGGCCAGTTCGGCCAGCCAAGCGTTCAGCTTGTCCGCAGGGAGAAACTTGGCAGCCATCACCAGCCCCTCTCGTTTATTTTGTCTTCCTCGACCTTGAAGGACAGAAGCGGCGGCTTGGCCTGCGGGTCGGTCCCCGCGCGGTAGTCGAAGAGTTCATGGATGTCCTTGGCCAGCCTGCGCTTGAGCACCATGAGCGGGATGTCCACGGGGCAGGCCCGCTCGCACTCGCCGCATTCGGTGCAGCGCCCGGCCAGGTGCATGGCGTGGATCATCTGGAAGAAGAGCTTCTCCTCCAGGCCGTCGCGCTGGCTGACCCAGTTCGGCTCGCGGGTCTGGGCGATGCAGTGGTCGCGGCAGACGCACAGGGGGCAGGCGTTGCGGCAGGCGTAGCAGCGCAGGCAGCGCTCCATCTGCTCGCGCCAGAACTCCATGCGCTCCTCCAGGGTGAGCTTTTCGAAGGCGGCCACGTCGGAGAAGTCGTCCTTGTCGGAGCGGCCCACGGGCTGGCCCGCGAACTCGTCGTGGATCACGGCGTCGTGCTCGCGGCAGCGCCCGCACTTGTCGGCCAGCACCTCGGCCATATCGAGGACGGTCTCGCCCTTGGGCGTGGACGCCGTGAGCTTTCCGTTCTCGATCCTGGCCCCGCGCACGCGCCCGATGTCCACGCCCTTGGCGGCGAGCGCGCGCTTGAGCTTGTTCAAGTCCGCCACGCCCTCGCAGGGCACGCCGAAGACCACCACGTTCTCGCGGTGTATGAGCTTTTCCTGCAGAAGTTCCACCACCGAGCGGCTGTCGCAGCCCTTGACCACCACGCCGATGCGTTTGCCGCCGCCGTAGCGGGTCAGGTAGGTGGAGAGGTTGTGCACGCACAGGGGGTCGAAGCGCAGCTTCTCCACGTCGGCCTCGGTGCGCACGAACAGCGGGGTGCGGTGCAGGGCGTCGAAGCCCTCGCCCCAGCCGATGACCAGGTCCAGGTCGGGAAGCCGCCGGGCCACGGCGGCCTTGAGTTCTGTAAGAACGCTCATGTGCTACTCCGCGTTAAGCGCCGCGAGCGGCGAGCCGATGGAGCAGGCCTTTGCCAGGGCCTGGCGTCCGATACGCTGGATGGGCCCCAGGGCGTGGATCTGCGCGGTAAAGGTGGTGACCACGTGCTGCCAGCGCTGGCCCTCCGAGGCCGAGACCCAGGTGTAGGCGAAGCGGCCCGGGTCGATGCCGATCACGGGCAAAAAACGCCCGAGCACCTCCAGGCGCCGCCGGGCGTAGTAGTTGCCCTCGGCGTAGTGGCAGTCGCGCGGGTGGCAGCCGGAGACGAGCACGCCGTCGGCCCCGCCGATCAGGGTCTTGAGCACGAACAGCGGGTCGATGCGCCCGGAGCAGGGCATGCGCACGATGCGCAGGTCCGTGGGCTGGGTGAAGCGGCCCACGCCCGCCGTGTCCGCGCCGCCGTAGGAGCACCAGTTGCAGAGGAAGCCGACGATTCGCAGTTCCTTGTCCATGGCCTAGGCCTCCTCGAACTCGTCCATGAGCAGGGCGTTGACCTCCGCCAGGATCTGGTTGTCGGTGAAGTTCTGGAGCTGGATGGCTCCCTGGCGGCAGGTGGAGGTGCAGATGCCGCAGCCCTGGCACACGGTCTCGATGACCTGGGCCTTGATCTCGCCCCGGACCTCGACCTCCTTGATGGCCCCGAACGGGCAGGTCATGGCGCACTTCATGCATCCCACGCAGCGCTTGGGGTCCACCTTGGAGACCTGCGGATCGCTTTGCAGCTGGTCTTTGGCGAAGAGCCCAAGCACCTTGGCCGCGGCCGCGCTGCCCTGGGCCACGGAGGACGGGATGTCCTTGGGCCCCTGGGAGCACCCGGCCAGGTACACGCCCGCCGTGTTGGTCTCCACGGGTTTCAGCTTCGGGTGGCCTTCCATGAAGAAGCCGTAGGAATCGTAGGAGATGCGAAGCTTCTCGGCCAGCCCAGGCGAGCCCTTGGCGCCTTCCGCGCCCACGGCCAGGACCACCAGGTCCGCCTCGATCTCCACCTGGGTCCCGGCCAGGGTGTCTGCCCCGCGAACCACCATCTTGCCGCCCTTGGGGTAGACCATGGACACGCGGCCGCGCACGTACTGCGTGCCGTACTCCTCCATGGCCCGGCGGGTGAACTCGTCGTACATCTTCCCGGGCGCGCGGATGTCCATGTAGAAGACGAAGGATTCGCTGTCCGGGATGTGGTCCTTGGTCAGGATGGCCTGCTTGGCCGTGTACATGCAGCAAAAGCCCGTGCAGTAGGGCCTGCCCACGGACTTGTCGCGCGAGCCCACGCACTGGATGAAGACCACGGTCTTCGGCTCCTTGCCGTCCGAGGGGCGCTTCACGTGCCCGCCCGTGGGGCCGGAGGCCGAGAGCAGGCGCTCGTACTGGAGCGAGGTGATCACGTCCGGGTAGCGCCCGGCCCCGTACTGGCCGTACACGGTCCAGTCCATGAGGTCGTAGCCCGTGGCGGCCACGATGGCCCCCACCTCCTCCGTGACCATCTCGTCCTGCTGCTCGTAGTCCACGGCCTTCACCGGGCAGATCTTGGCGCACACGCCGCACTTGCCGGTCTTGAACCTGATGCAGGAGGACGGATCGATGGAGGCCTTCTTGGGGATGGCCTGGGGGAAGGGGATGTTGATGGCCGTGGTGGGGCCCACGAATTCGTTGAAGGAGTCCGGGCTCTTCTTGGCCGGGCACTTCTCCATGCAGGCCCCGCAGCCCGTGCAGTCCTTCCAGTTCACGTAGGTGGCCTTCTTGCGCACCTGCACCTGGAAGTTGCCCACGTAGCCCGCGACTTCCTCCACCTCGGAACTGGCGTGGAGGGTGATGTTCGGGTGCTGGGCCACGTCCACCATCCTTGGGCCCAGGATGCAGCTGGAGCAGTCCACGGTGGGGAAGGTCTTGTCGAGCTTGGCCATCTTGCCGCCGATGGAGGAGGTCTTCTCCACCAGCACCACTTCGAGCCCGCCCTCGGCGCAGTCCAGCGCGGCCTGGATGCCGGCCACGCCGCCGCCGATGATCATCACCCGCTTGTTCACCGGGAAGGTCTTGGGGAAGAGCGGCCTGTTCTGCGCGAGCTTGGCCACGGCCATCTTCACCAGGTCGAAGGCCTTGCGCGTGTTGGCGATCTTGTCCTTGCCGATCCAGGAGACGTGCTCGCGGATGTTGGCCATCTCGAACATGTACGGGTTGAGGCCAGCCCTCGCCACGGTGCGCATGAAGGTGGGGCCGTGCATGCGCGGCGTGCACGAGGCCACCACCGCGCCGTCCAGGCCCTTCTCCTTGATGGCCTTGATGATGCCTTCCTGACCCGGCTCGGAGCAGGCGTACATGGTGTCCGAGGCGAAGGCCACCTCGGGCAGGGCCTTGGCCATCTCGGCCACGCGGGCCACGTCCACGGTGCCAGCGATGTTCGAGCCGCAGTGGCAGACGAAAACGCCTATCTTCATGAGGCCACCCCCGCCCGGGCCAGGACCTTGCGCGGGCTCACGGCCAGCTTGCCCAGTCCGAGCGTCTTTTCGTCGATCCCCAGGGCCAGGCCCAGGAGCTGGGTGAAGTAGAACACGGGGATCTCGTGGTTGGTGTCGTTGGCGGAGTTGATCTGGCCCTGGCGCAGGTCCAGGTTCATCTGGCACAGCGGGCAGGCCGTGACCATGGCCGCGGCCGCGTTCACGGCGGCCAGGTCCAGGAGCTTGCCGGACATGCGTTCCACCATGTCCTGGCGGGCCACGCCGAAGGAGGCCCCGCAGCACTCCACCTTGAGCGCGAAGGGGGCCACGTCCGCGCCCACGGCCTCCAGGAGCCGGTCCATGGCCACGGGGTTCTCCGGGTCGTCGAAGTCCATGACCTCGGCCGGGCGGTTCATCAGGCAGCCGTAATAGGGCGCGACCCTGAGGCCCTCCAGGCGCTTGAACACCTTGGGCCGAAGGCCGTCCGGGCCTATGTCCTCGTAGATGGCCTGGAGCACGGACTTCACCGGCAGGGTATTGCTCACGGGCTTTTCCAGGAGCTTGGACACGTCGGCCGCGAAATCGGGCTTTTTCAGCTTGTGGGCGGCGGTCTTCAGGTTGGTCAGGCAGCTGGGGCAGGGAGTGAGGATGGCCGTGGCCCCCTCCACCAGCTCGGCCTGGGCCAGGTTGCGCGCGGCCAGGGCGCAGGAGAGGCGGTGGTCCACGGTGTGGGCCGGGGAGGAGCCGCAGCAGCTCCAGTCCGGGATCTCCACCAGCTCGATGCCTAGGGCCTCGCACACGGCCCGGGTGGAGGTCTCGTACTCCAGGGACGTGCCCTGGCCGGAGCAGCCGGGGTAGTAGGCGTAGCGCAGTGGGGTGCTCATTTGCCGAACTCCTCCCTGAAGCGCTCGAAGATGCGCGCGATGGCCCCGGGATTCTTGACCTTGTGGGCCACCGGGGAAAGCTTGCCCTTGGGCAGGATCTTGGGGGCCAGGTCGATGCCGGTCCAGACCCTGCCGGTCTTCAGGGCGTAGCTGGCCAGGATGCCCATCTCGAAGGCGCGGCCGTTTTTCTCCACCGAGGCCAGGAAGCTGTCGGTGAAGGCCTTGACCGCGTATTCCGTCGAGTGGCCCTCGCGCCGGGACATGTGCCTGAGCACGTCCATGACGTGGGCCACGTCTATCTTGTTGGGGCAGCGCACCGAGCAGGAGTTGCAACTGGCGCACAGCCAGATGGAGCGGCAGGAGAGCAGCTCCCGCTTGCGGCCCTGCTGGAGGAACCGCATGACCGTGTGCACGGGGACGTCGTAGACGAAGTTGCAGGGGCAGCCCGCCGTGCAGTTTCCGCATTGGTAGCAGTTGGCCGCGATCTGGCCGGACTGCTTTTCCACCTGGGCGATGAAATCCCTGTCGCGGGATTCCGGAAGGGTAATGGCGTTCATGGCCGAGTCAACCTTGGCTGTAGGGTGTGGCGCTGGCGCTCTGTGCCTGGGGATGTGGGGCGTGCTAGTTACAGGCTTGCGAAATGCTCCGCAAGTCCTTTCAGCGGAACGGCCCTGGCCGGGCCGTTACGCCGGGCGCACCCCGCGCGCGAGGCCGGGTGGGCGGGACGGCCCCTTGGAAACGCCTGGCTCGGACCGAAGGCGCGCCGGCGGACCACCCGCCGAAAGCGCCGTTCGCACTCGCCCGCTCGCAAATATCCGAGCCGGGCGGTCCGAAGAGGCCGTCCCGAATCCCTTCACGCCAGAAGCCTCCGCGCGATCTCCTTGGCCGCGCGCCGCCCCGCGCCCATGGCCGAGATGACCGTGGCCGCGCCGGTGACGATGTCGCCCCCGGCGTACACGCCGGGAATGGAGGTTTCGCCCGTGGCTTCATCGACGGTGATGTAGCCCCATTTGTTGAGCTCGAGCCCCGGGGTGGACTGGGCCATGAGGGGGTTGGACCCCGTGCCCACGGCGATGACCGCCATGTCGCAGGGGATCTCGCAGAATTCCCCGTCGCAGGCGATGGGGCTGCACCTGCCCGACTCGTCGGGCTCGCCCAGGCGCATCTTCTGGAGCACCAGGGCGGTGAGCCAGCCGTTCTCGTCGCCCTTGAGCTCCACCGGGGCGTGCAGGCAGAAGAGCTCGATGCCCTCCTCCTTGGCGTGGTGCAGCTCTTCCAGGCGTGCGGGCATCTCGTTCTCGGTGCGCCGGTAGACGATCATCACGCGCTCCGCGCCCAGGCGCTTGGCCGTCCTGGCCGCGTCCATGGCCACGTTGCCCGCGCCGAACACGGCCACGTTGCGGCCCGTGTAGGCCGGCGTGTCGGAGCGCGGGAAGTCGTAGGCGCGGCCCAGGTTCACGCGCGTCAGGTACTCGTTGGCCGAGAACACGCCGATCAGGTTCTCGCCCGGCACGCGCAGGAACTTGGGCAGCCCGGCCCCCACGCCGATGAACACGGCCTGGAAGCCCTGCTCCTTGAGGTCGGCCACGGTGATGGTCTTGCCGCCGACCCAGTTGGTGTGGAACTCCACGCCCTGGGCCTGCATGGCCTCGATCTCCTTGCGCACGATGGCCTTGGGCAGCCTGAACTCGGGGATGCCGTAGACGAGCACCCCGCCCAGCTCGTGCAGGGCCTCGTACACGTGCACCTTGATGCCCTTGGCCGAGAGGTACCCGGCCACGGTCAGGCTCGCCGGGCCGGCCCCGATGCAGGCCACCTTCAGATCCTCGCGCAGCATGGAGCAGGCGTGGGCGCCCGTGAGCTGCTCGCAGGCGTCGGAGGCCATGAACGTGTCCGCCACGTAGCGCTCGAGGCGGCCGATGGCCACGGGCTCGCCCTTCTTGCCCAGGATGCACGAGCCCTCGCACTGGGTCTCCTGCGGGCAGACCCGGCCGCACACGGCGGGGAGCGAGTTGGTCTCGCGCAGCACCCGGTAGGCGCCCTCCAGGTCGTTCTCCACCACCTTGGCGATGAAGCCGGGGATGTCGATCTCCACCGGGCAGCCCTTGCGGCACAGGGGCTTCTTGCACTGGATGCAGCGCCTGGCCTCGGCGAGGGCCAGTTCCGGCGTGTAGCCCAGGGTCACCTCGGAGAAGTTGCGCACGCGCTCTCCGGCCGGCTGCTCCGGCATGGGCGTGCGGGGGACGGCCTTGCCTCTCTTCTTCTCAGTGGGAGCATGTGCAGACATGGTCCCTCCTGAAGGCGTCGTAGGACATTTGCTCCATGGCCTTGAAGGCCTTGAGCCTGCTGGAGAGCTCATTGAAATCAACGAGCTGGCCGTCGAACTCGGGGCCGTCCACGCAGGCGAACTTGGTCTTGCCGCCCACGCTCACGCGGCAGGCCCCGCACATGCCGATGCCGTCCACCATGATGGAGTTGAGGCTCACGGTGGTGGGCGTGCCGAAGGGCTTGGTGGTGCGGGCCACGGCGGCCATCATGGGCACGGGGCCCACGGCCACCACCTCGCCCACGGTCGGGTCGGCCTTGAGGCGCTCCTCCAGGAGTTCCGTGACCAGGCCCCTGCGCCCGTAGGAGCCGTCGTCCGTGGAGACGAGCACCTCGGGGCAGAAGCGCTTGAGTTCCTGCTCGAAGAGCAGCAGGTCCTTGGTGCGCGCGCCGATGATGGCGATGACGTGGTTTCCGGCCATGTGGTGCCCCTTGGCGATGTGGTGCATGGCCGCGATGCCCGTGCCGCCGCCCACGCAGATCACGGGGCCGTTCAATTTGTGGATGTCGGTGTCCTTGCCCAGGGGGCCGCACAGGTCCAGTATCTCGTCGCCCTCCTTGAGGGTTTCGAGGTGGGCCGTGGTCTTGCCCAGGACGAGGTAGACGATGGTGATGGTTCCGGCCTTGGCGTCCGTGTCCGCGATGGTCAGCGGGATGCGCTCGCCGCTTTCGCATACTCGGAGGATGACGAAATTTCCCGGCCTGGCCTTTGCCGCGATGTGCGGGGCGTCCAGGACCAGCTCGCTGGTCTGGCCGGGGATGAGGCTTCTTTTCTTGATGATCCTGCTAGGCATGTCACCCTCCCTGAACATGGTGACGCTAGAGGGTCTCCGGTGACTCCGGGTCGTTCCGCCCCTAATTCCTCCTAAAATAGGAGGAATTTCCGATTTACTCCACGCGTTCACCTGACGGCACTTCCCCATCTGCGCCATCGGAATCGCTCCTCCGGCGGTCCTGGACAGGGATGGTGTTGGCGGCGCGGGGGGGCGTCCTCCCAAACGCGTCCCCCGCGCGCACCCGGCGGCTTGAAACCCGGTCAGCTGTTCCCCGAAGGCGATACGTGCCTGCCAGCCAGCCTCGGAGGATGGGGTTCAAGCCTTCCCGCGGAGGGGCGACGTCTCGCCCGCCCGCGGGAAGACCGGTCCGCCGGGTTGGCGGAGGCGGACCGGTCCCCGTATCCGGCTAGCCCGCCAAGGCAGCCTCCAGGTTGGGCGTGGTGTAGAGCTCCCCGTCGTGGCAATCGTTGATCACCAGGAGCGGGAAGTTCTCCACGGTCAGCTCGCGGATGGCCTCGGGGCCCAGGTCGTCGTAGGCGATGACCTTGGCTCCCTTGATGGCCTGGGACAGAAGCGCGCCCGCGCCGCCGGTGGCGCCGAAGTAGGCGGCCTTGTGCTTGATCATTGCGTCGCGCACCTCTCGGGAGCGGCGGCCCTTGCCGATGGTGCCCTTGAGCCCCAGGCCGTGCAGGCGGGGGGCGTAGGTGTCCATGCGGTAGGACGTGGTGGGCCCGGCCGAGCCGATGGGGCGTCCCGGGGGCGCGGGGCTCGGCCCCACGTAGTAGATGAGCGCGCCCTTGAGGTCGAAGGGCAGGGGGTCGCCCTTGTCCAGGGTGTCCACCAGGCGCTTGTGCGCGGCGTCGCGGCCCGTGTAGATGGTGCCGGTGATGTACACCACGTCGCCGGACTTCAGCTTCTCGATGTCGGCGTCGGTCAGCGGGGTCTTCAGATGATGTTCGGCCATTAGAGCACCACCTCCTTGTGCCTGGCGGAGTGGCACTGGATGTTCACGGCCAGGGGCAGGCTGGCCAGGTGACAGGGGGCCACGGCGATCTTCACGGCCAGGCAGGTGTTCTTGCCGCCCAGGCCCATGGGCCCGACGTTGAGCTTGTTGATGGCGGCCAGCACCTCTTCCTCCAGTTTGGCGACCTCGGGATCGGCGTGCTTGTCGTCGATCTCGCGCAGGAGCGCCTTCTTGGAGTTGATGGCCGCCAGCTCGAAGTTGCCGCCGATGCCCACGCCCACCAGGATCGGGGGGCAGGGGTTGGGGCCGGCCTCGGCCACGCGGTTGATGATGAACTCGCGCAGGCCCTTCCATCCGGCCGCCGGGGGGAACATCATCACGCGGCTCATGTTCTCGGAGCCGCCGCCCTTGGCCATCATCCAGATCTTGATCTTGTCGCCGGGGACCAGGTCGAAGTGGATGATCGCGGGGCCGTTGTCGCCGGTGTTCTTGCGGGTGAAGGGGTCGCAGGAGGATTTACGCAGGTAGCCTTCCTGGTAGCCCTTGACCATGCCCTCGTTGATGGCCTGGCGGATGCCCATGCCCTCCACGCGGGCCTCCTCGCCCATCTCCACGAAGAACACGGCGAGGCCGCAGTCCTGGCAGAGGGGCAGGCCGGTGTCCTTGGACATCTCGGCGTTCTCGATCAACTGGCGGAAGACTTCCTTGGCCGCCGGGTTCTCTTCCTCTTCCTGGCCTTTCCTGAACGAGGCCATCACGTCCTCGGGCAGTTCGCGGTTGGCGGAGATGCACATCTCCGCAACCTTGTCGATGACCGTCTGCGCTGGAATCGTACGCATCGCTTCTCCCTTTTTCGGGGGCCGGGGAGGGGGGAGTTCCCCCTCCCCAGTCCGGGGATTAATCCCCGCCGGACCCCGGGGGTGGTGTGTTCTCCCCCGGTTCCCCCTTGGTTCATGGCTTTCGGACGGGCGTCCCGTTGGCAGTGGTGAGACCCGTGAAGCCTGGTGAAGCCTGGGCTACAACTTGATGTCCTTCCTCAGGAAGCTGGGCAGGATGTTGTTGACGGCGGCGAAGGCCATCTTCTTGCGCAGCTTGCCGAGCACGTCTTGCAGGGGCAGGTACTTGGGGCAGACGTCCTGGCAGGCCAAGAGGCCCATGCAGCCGAAGATGCCCTCGTCGGTGCCGATGATGTCGAAGTACTCCTTCTCGGTGCGCTCGTCGCGGGGGTCCAGCATGAAGCGGGCCACGCGGTTCAGCGTGGTGGCGCCCAGGAAGTCCTCGCGCATGAGCGCCGTGCCGCAGGCGGCCACGCAGCAGCCGCACTCAACGCAGCGGTCGAGCTCGTAGATGGCCTCGGCCACGGCGTTGTCCATGCGCTCTTCCTGCGCGGCCGGGTCGAAGACCTTCTTGGTGTGGCACCAGGACTCGATCTTCTTGTACATGGCCCTGAACCAGGTGCCCGTGTCCACGGAGAGGTCGCCCACCAGCTTGAAGATCGGCAGGGGCATGAGCGTGATCTCTTCGGGCAGGTCCTTGGTCTTGGTGTGGCAGGCCAGGCCCGGGCGGCCGTTGATGACCATGCCGCACGCGCCGCAGATGCCCGCGCGGCAGCAGAAGTCGAACTGCAGCGAGGGGTCCTGCTCTTCGCGCAGGCGGTTCAGCACGATGAAGAGCGTCATGGATTCGGTCTCGTCGATCGTGTAGGCCTGCATGTGCGGGACCGAGTTGGGGTCCTGCGGATTGTACCGGAATATGTTGAATTTCAGCATTCTGGCCATTTCGTATGCTCCTCTTCCCTAGGCCTTCTTGTTCTTGGGCGTCGCCTCGGGCGCGGGCTCAAGGGGGATGATCTTGCCGCCGCCGTAGCCGCGCTCGCCAGGGGGAATCTCGAACACCTTGGTGGCGGGCTCGTAGTTGAGGGTCGGCACCACGTCATCGGGTTTGGCCCAGGTGGCCAGGGTGCGGTTCAGCCAGTCGCGGTCGTTGCGCTCGGGGAAGTCCTCGCGGGTGTGCGCGCCGCGCGATTCGGTGCGGTTCAGGGCGGCGAAGCACACGCACTGGGCGAGCTTGACCTGGCCCTCGATCTTGAGCGCCAGGGAGAGCTCCTGGTTGGCGCCCAGGCCGTTGGACTTGAGCCCCACCTTGCGCGCGCGGGCCAGGATCTCGGTGAGCTTGTCCACGCTCTCCTGGAGGTCCGTACCGTTGCGGAAGATGCCCGCGCCCTTCATGATGGTGTCGAACATGGCGTTGCGCACGCCGTAGACGTTCTCGCGTCCGTTGGACCCGTGGATGAGCGCCTTGATGCGGTCTTCCTGCTTGCGGTAGGCGTCGCGCATGCACTCGGTCTTGAAGGTGGTCTCGGTGCCGGAGAGGAACTCCACCACCTTGCCGCCCACGTGCATGCCGGCCACCACGGTCTCGGCCAGGGAGTTGCCGCCCAGGCGGTTGAAGCCGTGCATGTCCCAGCAGGCGGCCTCGCCCGCGGAGAACAGGCCCTTCAGGCCGTAGGCCGCGCCGTCGGAGTTGGTGCGCACGCCGGCCATGGAGTAGTGCTGGGTGGGGCGCACGGGGATGAGCTGGTGCACGGGGTCCACGCCCAGGAAGGATTCGCAGATCTCCTGCACCTCGCGCAGCTTGGTGGAGATGTGCTTCTCGCCCAGGTGGCGGATGTCCAGCCAGAGGTGGTCGCCGTAGGGGCTCTTGACGCCCAGGCCCTTGCGCATGTGCTCGGTCATGCGGCGGCTGACCACGTCGCGCGAGGCCAGCTCGGCCTTCTCGGGCTCGTAGTCGGGCATGAAGCGGTACTGGTTCACGTCCAGGAGCGTTCCGCCGTCGCCGCGGCAGCCCTCGGTGACCAGGATGTCCGTGGGCACGATGCCCGTGGGGTGGAACTGGATGGCCTCGGGGTTGCCGATGGGCACCACGCCGGTGTCCAGGGCGATGATGTGGCCGCCGCCGTCGCAGATCACGGCGTTGGTGGACTCGCGGTAGATGCGCCCGAAGCCGCCGGTGGCGATCAGCGTGGCGCGCGAGAGGTAGGCCTTGAGCTCGCCGGTCTTCAGGCAGCGCACGATGGCGCCCATGCAGGTCTCGCCGTCGTGGATCAGCGCGATGGCCTCGGCCTTGTCGTGGACCTCCACGCCCATCTGGGCGGCGCGGTTGTCCAGGGTGTAGAGCACGGCGTGGCCGGTGCCGTCCGAGGTGTAGCAGGTACGCCACTTGGCCGTGCCGCCGAAGCTGCGCGAGTGGATCAGGCCCTCGTTCTCGGGCTTCTCGTAGGCGGTGAAGGGCTTGCCGCCCTTGTAGTAGGTCTGCTCGCCGGGCACCACGCGGTTCCAGGGCACGCCCCAGAAGGCCATCTGGCGCATGGCGATGGGCGCGGTGTCCGCGAAGATGCGCGCGCATTCCTGGTCCGCGCCCCAGTCGGAGCCCTTCACGGTGTCGGCGAAGTGCACGTCCGGGGAGTCGCCCTCGCCCATGGCCGAGTTGCCCAGCGCCGCCTGCATGCCGCCCTGGGCGGCCGAGGAGTGCGAGCGCCTGGCGGGCACCAGCGAGAGGCAGATGACGGAGAAGCCGTTGTCCGCGGCCTCGATGGCCACGCGCTCACCGGCCAAGCCGGCTCCGATGCACAGAAGGTCGGTTTGGAAGATTTGCATGGCGTTATCCTTATTTGATGGCGAGGAACATGAAACGCAACAGGGTGATGACGCCGATGCCGATCATGATGGCCGTGAGCAGGTTCTCCTTCTTCTTGAAGCCGAACCGTCCCTTGGAGTCGATCACGCCCCACTTCACCAGGATGCGGTAGAAGCCGATGCCCACGTGCAGCTCCACCATGGGCAGGAGCACCAGGTAGAAGAGCATCCACCAGCCGCCCTGGATGCGCGCGGCGGACTTCTGCGCGGTGATGGGCAGGTCGGTGAGCACCACCCACATGTGGATGGAGCCCATGATCAGGATGATCATGGCGGTCACGGCCTGGACCACCCACATCCAGGTGTCCGCGTGGCGCATGCGCCTGGCGTTCTGGAGCATGAGGCCCTGCTCCTTGGAGGCGAAGGGGATCTTGCGCGCTGCCAGCACGAAGTGCAGCAAAAACACCGCGAAGATCACGGGGCCGCCGACCTGCGCCATGCCGGTGATCTCGAAGAAGTGCGCGATGGCGTTCATGACGCCGGGGCCGATGATGACGCTGGACACCAGGAAAAGGTGCGCCCACATGAACAGGACCAGGCTGGCGCCCGAAAGCATCTGGAGCCAGTCCAGATAGGCGGCGCACTTGCAGCTGGCCACGGGTTTGTGGGTGGCGATGGACGGAATCGACATTACATCCTCCCAATCTGTTTTTGGCTTTCCGGGGTGACAGGGAACAGGTTCCACAGACGGCCGCTCGGCGAGGCGAAGGCCTCGGCCTGTCCGCCGCGGCCGGGCACGGGCAAGGAAGGGGAATCCATCACAACGCTTCGGACGAAGGACCTCGGGCAGGGCGCCCCGTGCGAGCGGCGCGGACCGCGAAGAGCCGCGCTCTCGCGGTGCTTCGTGGCCGTGCGCCTAGCGGGCGCGTTCGAAACCAGGCGGGTCATTCTTCGTCAACTCCTTGAATGCAAACTGAGGATCGCGCTGCGTTAAAAAAGGAAACGATGGTCGCGCATCGGCCGCGTTTACCGGAGCGGCCCGCCGGGGTGTCCTGTGATGTTTCGCCTGGGTCTTTCCGCCTCCTCTTCGGCCCTGCGCACGGTTGGGTGAGGACCTGGGAGTTTCAGTATCACATGATATGCGACAGACATAAGGGCAATATGCGTGCCAGAGCGGCCCCTGTGGGCATTAAAAATTTATCATGTGTGAAATAGAGGTGTTGTGAACGCTCTTCGGAGCCGTGAAGTGGGTGTGCACCCGTGTGAAGTGTGGCATTGTGGTGTGGCGTGGCGCCACATATGTGTGGCGCATGCCACACGTCGTTGTGCCATTGCCAGGGGAAGCGAGAGAACGGAGCGGCGGGTCGGAAAACAAAAGGCCCCCCGTTTCCGGGGGGCCTTGCCGCGCCGCCTCGCGGCGGCGAAGCATGGAAGACGGATCAGGACTTGGCCTGGCTCGCGGCCGCCTCGGTGGACTGCTCGGCGATGAGCACGTCCTCGGGGTCGTCCGCGTAGTCGTCGCTCAGGTCTCCGTCGAGCACCTTCTGGAGCTTGCGCTCGTCGAGCGCGCCCTCCCACTTGGCGACCACCAGGGTGGCCACGCCGTTGCCGATCAGGTTGGTGATGGCGCGGGCTTCGGACATGAAGCGGTCCACGCCCAGAAGCAGCGTGAGCGAGGCCACCGGGATGGTGCCGAGCGACTGCAGCGTGGCCGCCAGGGTGATGAAGCCGCCGCCCGTGACCGCGGCCGCGCCCTTGGAGGTGAGCAGCAGGATGAACATGATGTAGAGCTCGTCGCCCATGGTCAGCGGGGTCTGGGTGGCCTGGGCCAGGAAGATCGCGGCCATGGTCAGGTAGATGCAGGTGCCGTCGAGGTTGAACGAGTAGCCCATGGGCAGGGTCAGGCCCACCACGGACTGGTTCGCGCCCGCGTTCTCCATCTTGGCCATCATGCGCGGCAGGGCCGCCTCGGAGGAGGAGGTGCCGAGCACCAGGAGGATCTCCTCGGAGATGTACTTGAGGTACTTCCACAGGGAGAAGCCGGCCATCTTGCACACGGCCCAGAGCACGATGAAGATGAAGCCGATGCAGGTGATGTACACGCCCGCCATGAGCTTGAGCAGGGCCAGCAGGGCGTCGTGGCCTTGCGACGCCACCACGAAGGCGATGGCGCCGAATGCGCCGAGCGGCGCGAAGTACATTATGTAATGGACTACCTTGAACATTCCTCGCGAGAACTCGTCGATGAACTTGACAACGGTCCGCGCTCGGTCTCCCAGGGCCGAGCAAGCAATGCCGAAGAGGATGGAGAAGAAGAGCACCTGGAGGATCTCGCCCTTGGCGAAGGCGTCCACCACCGAGCTTGGGATGATGTTCATCAGGAAGTCGGTGGTGCTGGTGACCTTGGCGGTCTGGCCCGCGTAGGCCTCGACCTTCTTCACCTCGGCCGCGTTGGACTGCATCTTCTTGGCGTAATCGTCCAGGCCCACGCCGGGCTGCATGACGTTCACGACCACCAGGCCGATGGCCAGGGCGAAGAGCGTCATGGTCCAGAAGTAGACCATGGCCTTGAGGCCCACGCGGCCGACCTTGGTCATGTCGCCCATCTTGGCGATGCCGGTGACGACGGTACAGAAAATGATGGGGGCGATGATCATCTTGACCATCTTGATGAAGGCCTTGCCGAAGGGCTCCATCTTGGCGGCGAAGGCCTTGGTCTCGGGGATCAGGCCGATGATGATGCCGACCGCGATGCCGAAGAGAACCCAGAAGTAAAGCGTTTTGTAGATCTTCTTGCCTGCCATTTAACCTCTCCTGGATCGTGCTGCGTATGCTGGTTTCCGGTGAAACTTGACCGGGCCCTGATGCGGGTTGCCGGGCGCGCGAGACGAAGCCGTTAAGAAACCTCCTTTATTCAGGAGACGGCAGGGAGAGACCGTCGCCGGAGCCAAATGTTTAACACAGGATAGGCCGTCTATTCCGGAACGTCGGCCCTGGCTTCAGGGCGTCTCGATCCGGGTTGCCTTCTCCTCCTTGGCGCGGCTGGCAGGTACGTGCCTGGGGGGCTGAACGCGTGGGTCAATGCTCGTCAGGGGCGAAGCCCCGCAAACCTGATGGCTTTTCGAATGAGAACGCCTCCCTTTCATGCCGCCCGCGCCGGGAGGCGCTGGCGGGTTGGCGAACCTGACGAAAAACGCGTGGGATGTCCTCCCCGGGGGGAGGCCGCCGCGCCGGGGCGCGACGGGCGAGGCCGGGACGGCCGCCATCTTGCGGAGCCGCTGGGAGAAGCGGCTCCATGGCTTGATCCCTCGCCTAGCGGTTAGAAGGTTACCACCAAATTCTGAGACTATCCACAAGAAAATGGACGCGGCGTGCTGAACGGGCCGTCGCGGCGGCTACTGGATGGAGTGCTTCTCCATGTTGCGGTAGAGCGTGCGGCGGTCCACGCCCAGGAGCCTGGCGGCCTTGGCGCGGTTGTTGGCCGCGCGCTCCAGGGCCTCGATGATGTCCTCGCGCGAGAGGCCCCGGTGGTAGCCCCCGCCGGGAGCCTGCGCCGGGGCGGCTTGGTGCGCGCGCGCGGGCTGGGCGGACGCCTGGGAGTCGCGCCCTTCGAGCTCGGGGGGCAGGTGCGACGTCCCGATCTCGCCGCCGGGGCAGAGAATGCAGGCGTGCTCAAGGGCGTAGCGCAGTTCGCGCACGTTGCCGGGCCAGCGGTAGGTCATGAAGATGCGCATCACGTCGTCGCCCACCTTGGAGATGTGCTTGCCGAAGCCCGCGCGGAAAAGCCCCAGGAAGTGCTCGCACAGGAGCGGGATGTCCTCGGTGCGCTCGCGCAGGGGCGGCAGGTGGATGACCATGACCTTCAGGCGGTAGTAGAGGTCCTCGCGGAAGAGCCCCTGGCGGATCTTCTCCTGCATGTCCACGTTGGTGGCCGCGATGACGCGCACATTGGCCCGGCGCGTCTTGGAGTCGCCCACGCGCTCGAACTCCTTGCGCTCGAGCACGCGCAGGAGGTTCAGCTGGATGCGCGGGGAGATGTCGCCGATCTCGTCCAGGAAGATCGTCCCGCCCTCGGCCGCCTCGAAGCGCCCGAGCTTGTCGCGGATGGCCCCGGTGAAGGCCCCGCGCACGTGCCCGAAGAGCTCGCTCTCCAGAAGGCTCTCGGAGAGCGCCGAGCAGTTCACCTTGATGAGCGGCCCCTTGGCCCTGGGGCCGCCGTAGTGCAGGGCCTCGGCCACCAGCTCCTTGCCCGTGCCGGATTCGCCCGTGACCAGCACCGTGGAGTCCACCTCGGAGAGCTGGTCCAGCACGGAGTAGATGGAGCGCATGGCCTTGGACTTGCCGATGAGCCCCCGGTGGCCGTGCAGGTCGGTGAGGCGCTTCTCCAGGTCGGCCAGGCGGGTGATGTCGCGGATCACCAGCACCGCGCCCACGAAGTTGTTCTCCGGGTCCAGGAGCGGGGAGGAGTTGATCACCACGGTCTGGCCCGGGCGGTTGCCCTTGCACTCGACCCTGTACTCGAGCACGGGCTCGCGGGTCTTGAGCGTGGTGGAGAGCACCTCGAAGCAGGCCCGCTTGCAGTGCCCGCCCACCAGGTGCAGGTGCTTGCCGTGGCTGGTCTCGCCGCCGATGCAGCACAGCTCCGAGAGCGCGCGGTTGGTCTGGAGCACGTTCATCTCCGTGTCCACCACGATGAGCGCGTCCGGGATGGAGCGGAACACGGCCTCCAGGTTCAGGCGCAGGCGCTCCTTCTCGTCCATCACTTTTCTCAGTGCGCGCTCCGAGAGCACGCGCTCGGTGATGTCGCGGCCCACGGACTGGTACTCGGCCAGCCTGCCGTGCTGGTCGAACAGGGCGTGGTCGTAGCGTTGCAGCCAGCGCTCCTCGCCCCCCGGCATGGTCAGGCGGTACTCGATGGCCCCCACGGGCTGGGCCTGGCTCAGGGACCTCAGGTGCTGGTCCAGGCGCTCGCGCTCCTCGGGGGAGAGCCCGGGCTGGAGCGCCGCGCCGATGAGCTCCTCCTTGGACTTGCCGAAATAGCGCGCCGTGGCCGCGTTGGCGAAGGTGACGGCCCCGTCCGGGCGGTGGCGCCAGACCAGCTCGGTCTGGTCCTCGACGATGGCCCGGTAGCGCGCCTCGCTGGATTCCAGGGCCTCCTTGATCAGCCTGCGCGCCGTGACGTCGGTCAGGTAGCCCACGATCTCGGCCGGGCGGCCCAACTCGTCCAGCACCAGGCGGAACTGGTCGCGTATCCAGCGCGTCAGGCCCTGGGCGTTGGTGAAGCGGTACTCGCGCGTGCCTTGGCCCATGGCCAGCTGGAGCCTGAGTTCGGCCTCAACGGCCGGTGCGTCGTCCGGGTTCACGCGCGAGAGCCAGAACCCGGGGTCGCGCAGGAAGTCCTCGGGATGGAACCCTGTCAGGTCCTCCACGTTGTCGGAGACGAAGGTCAGCTCCAGGTCGCCCACGGGCCTTCTGGAGTAGATCACCGCAGGCGAGCTGGTGAGCAGGGCCTTGAGCCTGGCCTGGGCCCTGGCCAGCTGCTCCTCGGCCATCTTGCGCTCGGTGATGTCCTGGACCATGGGCATGTAGTAGCTGGGCCTGCCCATGGCGTCGCGCAACAGGCCCGCCGAGAGCTGCACCCAGACCACGCTGCCGTCCTTGGCCACGTAGCGCTTGTCGAGCTCGTAGTGGTCCACCTCGCCGCTTCTGAGGCGGGCGGCGCGGGCCTGGGCCGCGTCCACGTCATCGGGGTGGGAGAGCATGATGATGGGCTTGCCCAGAAGCTCGCTCTCCTCGTAGCCGGTGATGCGGCAAAAGGCCTCGTTGGCGCGCAAAAAGGTCCAGTCCAGCGAGAGGATGGCCGCGCCGATGGGGGACTGGTCGAAGGTGCGCCTGAACTTCTCCTCGGATTCGCGCAGCTCCATCCCCATCTTGAGCAGGGCCTCCTCGGCCATCTTGCGCTCGGTGATGTCGATGTTCAGCCCTTCGATGTAGAGGAGCCTGCCGTTGTGGTCGCGCACCTGCCGGGCGCTGGTGTTGATCCAGCGCACGCCGCCGTCCTTGCGCCGGAAACGGGTCTCGAAGCCGGTGATGCGGCCGTGAGCCTCGAGCTGGGCGATGAGGTAGTCGCGGTCGGCGGGGTCCACGTAGAGCTGGGAGCGCAGGTCGGTGAGCGAGCTTATGAGCTCCTCGGGCGTGTCGTAGCCCAGAATGTCGCACAGGGCCGGGTTGACCGCGACGAAGCGGCCGTCGGCCGTGGACTGGAAGACGCCCTCCACGGCGTTGCGGAAGAAGGACTTGTATTTGCGCTCCGCGTGCTTGAGCGGGGTGAGGTCCGTGAAGGTGAGGATGCTCATGAGGCCCAGGGGGCCTTCCATGGGCTGGGCCGCGATGAGCACGGGCAGCCTGGCCCCCCCGGCGGCCTGGAGCGTGCGCTCCTGCGGGGGCAGGGGCCTGGTGAGGTCCAGCGGCGGGGCGTCCTCGGGCTCGCAGAGGCATTCCAGGCCGTGGCACTCCTTGCCCACGATGTCGCCCTCGCTGCGCCCGAGAAGCTCCAGCGCCTTGGGATTGGCGTGGACGATCACCTGGGTCCTCGCGTTCACCACGAGGATGCCTGCGTCGATGGCTTCCAATAGGTCGAGGTTGTGCGTCAGCGACATGCGGGTACTCCGGTCAGGATCGTTAAGTCGCAATGCGCGCGCTGGCAAGAGCCTTTGACATCCGGGGGGCTCTGCGTCACATCCCCTTGAGGCAACAGGAGGAACGCATGGGAAAGGCAGTCGCCGCGCTGGCCGTCTTGCTCGCGCTCGCGGGTCCGGCCCTTGGGGCGGGCATCGACCGCAAGGCCTGGGACGAGGTGCTTTCGGGCATAACGCTCGACGCGGACCGCAGGGCGCAGGAGGTGGCCTCGGTGCGCAAGGATCTGCCGCAGCTGCGCCAAAAGGCCTCCCAGGCGCTCTTCGAGGCCGACAGGCAGCTCACCCAGGCCCAGCTCCTGCGCGCGGTGGCGGGCGAGTCCCCCTGGGCGCTGCGCACGCTGCTCACGCATTACGGAAGCATCGAGCGCGTCCTTGAGCACGGCTCCCAGGAGTTGGGCCTCGCCGCCGAGCACCTGGCGCGCATCAAGGAGGAGAACGCCACCCTGCGCGTCATCCGCAAGCGCGGCGCGGACGTGGACTACAACGACCCCACCGTGGAGGCCCTGAAGGCCCCCTCCGGGAAGATGGAGGCGGTCAAGACCGAGGTGGACGCGCTCAAGGCCGAGATCGACTCCACCCTGTCGCTGTTCGACGACCTGGCGGCCTCCATCGAGGACGCCAGGGCGCACCTGCGCGAGGACTACGTCCGGGTCTTCAAGGAACACTTCTTCGGCCACGTGCGCCCGCCCCTGGACGTCTACGGCCTGGCCCTGCTGGAGAGCCGCGCCGTGGACTGGGCCAGCGACTTTCCCCGGTTCGCCCGCTCCGTGGCGGCCTGGACGGACTGGGCCGGACTGGCCCTGGCCTGGGCGCTTTTCTGGCTGGCCCTGTTTTCGGCGGCACGCCTGGCGGCCAAACGGCTGGGAGCCTGGGAGCCCGTGCGCTCCGGCGCGGGCTGGGGGCTCTTGAGCCTGGGGATCGCCGGGTACGCCGCCACCTACGCCGTGCCCTTCACGGGCAGCCACATGCTCAACCTGCTCATGGTCCTGGCCGGGCTTCAGGGCGCCGTGATCCTCGTGCGCAGGCACCTGCCCCCGGGGGCGCTCGAGTTTTTCCTGTTGCTCTACGCCGCCGGGACCCTGGCCGAGGTGCTCGACCTGCCCGCCGAGATGGTCTGCGTGTACTGGCCGCCGGTGATGGCCCTGGCCGCCCTGGACCGATGGCGGCGCGGCAGGAAAAGGGCCGCCGCGCTCCTGGCCCTGTCCGGGGCCGTGGCCTTGTCCGGGTACGGCCCCCTGGCCGTGAACGCGGTCCAGGCCTGGTTTCTCTTCAGGCTCACGGTGGCCGTGTCCCGGGCGCTGCGCGAGGTCATGGCCGCGCGCGGCGGGGTGTGGACGTCCTACGTGCACCCGCTGGCGGTCACGGTCCTGTCCGTGGCCTACGTGGCCTGGGTGATGCTCTTCATGGGCGGCCCGGGGTTCGTGGACTACGTCTTCACCCTGGAGCTGAAGCTCGGGCGCGTGAGCCTGACGCTGGACGCAGTGGCCTTCATGGCCCTGATGTTCTTCGCGGCCAGGCTCGCGCTGGCCTGGCTCAAGATCGCCCTGGAGCGGGCCACCGTGGGCGGCAAGACCCTGGACCCTGCGCTGGCGCACACGCTCTCCACCCTGGCCTCCTACGTCACCTGGGTGGGTTACCTGCTGGGCGTGCTCTCGGTGCTGGGCCTGCCGCTCACGGGCGTGACCTGGATCGCCTCCGGGCTTTCCGTGGGCGTGGGCTTCGGGCTCAAGGACATCATCAACAACTTCGTCTCCGGCCTGATCATCCTCTTCGGGGGCTCCATCAAGAAGGGCGACGTGGTCCAGACCGGCAAAACGCTCGGCGAGGTGACCAACGTCAGCGTGCGCAACACCACGGTGCGCACCCTGGACAACTCCATGGTCATCATCCCCAACTCGAGCTTTTTGCGCGGCGAGATCATCAACTGGAGCTACCAGGACAAGCGCATCCGCCTGACCATCCACGTGAGCGTGGCCCCGGGCACCAAGGTGAAGAAGGTGCGCAAGATACTTGCGGCCGTGGCCGCCAAGAACGACCTCGTGCTCAAGGACCCGGCCCCGTCCGTGGTGCTCAGGCAGCTCGGGCGCTACGGCCTGGACTTCGAGCTCTACGTGTGGATCCAGGACTTCCGCGACAAGTTCAAGGTGGAGTCCGACCTGGCCGCCGCAGTGGACCAGGAGCTCCAGGAGAACAAGATCACCGTGGCCTTCCAGGGCATCAAGGTCAAATACAAGCCCAAGGGCTCCGAGGAGGCACAGCGCGAGGCCGCGCGCGAGGCCCTCAGGGAGAAGCGGCGCAAGGTCTTCTCGCTGGTCAGGCAGCTTCGGGGCGTGCACGTGCGCTCCAGGTGGGGCATGGCCGCCCCCCGGGCGGAGAGCGAGGAATCCTAGGGCCGGGCCGGGCGCGGAGACTTTTTCCCTCCCGGTGTAACCGGCCCCCGCACGGCCGCGACATACCCGGCGGAGGTTGGCGTGGGAACGAATCCCCCGGGCGACGCGCAGGCCGTGCGGCGCGTCCTGGACGGCGACACGGAGGCGTTCGAGGTGCTGGTGCGCGCGCATCAGGAGCATCTCTTCAGGCTGTTGTCGCGCCACCTGCCCCACTGCGAGGTGGGGGAGGCCGCCCAGGAGGCCTTCCTGGACGCCTTCCAGAACCTCTCGAAACTCAAGGACCACACGCGCTTCAAGTCCTGGCTGTCCTCCATCGCGCTCAGGCGGGCCGCGGACTTCTGGCGCGAGAAATCGCGGCGCGGGGAGCGCGGCGTGGACTTCTCCAGCCCCGAGGAGATGGCCTGGCTGGAGGATGTGATGCAGGAGGACTCCACCTCCCGCTTCGAGCAGCTCACCGAGCGCCGCGAGGCGGCCAGGCTGGTGGAGACGCTGCTCGAGGGCCTGAGCCCCGAGGACCGCATCGCCGTGGAGCTCTTCTACGCCGAGGAGTACGGCGTGGCCGAGATCGCGGACATGCTGGGCTGGGGCGAATCGAAAGTGAAGGTGCGGCTGCACCGCGCCAGGAAGAAGATGGCCCGCAAGTACGAAAGCCTCGCGGGCCGGGGAGAGTGACCATGAACGCCAGATTGGACCGCATCTGCGCCAAGGCCGTGGCCGCCAGGCCCGTGGCCGCCGTGCCGCCCGGCTTCGCCGGGAGGGTCATGGCCCACGTGCGCGAGCGCGCGGCCGAGGCTCTGGACGGCTGGTTCGTGCGCCGGGTGGCCATGCCCATCATGGCCGGGGGCGGCGCCGCCTCGCTGGGCCTGGGCCTGGCCTGGATGTGGCTTGTGCAGGCCGGGTACGCGGCCGAGGCCTCGGCGCTGCTCACGGGCAACGCCCTGGCGGGGTTCTAGGGGCCGGGCATGAACAAGCGAAAACTCGTCCTCGCGGCGGCGGGCATCTTCCTCGCGGGCCTGATCACCGGCGGCGTGGGCATGGGCGCGTACGTCAAGTACAGGTTCTCGCCCGCCCTGCGCATCGAGAAGGTCGGCCCGGCCGGGTTCTTCATGGAACGCCTGGACCACGCCCTGGACCTCTCCGGCAGCCAGCGCCAGGCCATCCTGCCCATCGTGGAGGACGTGCTGGCAAAGCTGCGCGAGGTGCGCGAGCCCTGCATGCAGGCCGAGGACGCCATCATGGGCGACGGGGCGAAACGCATCGCGCAGCTCCTGGACGAAGGACAGAAGCGCAAGCTCGACCAGTTCCTGGAGAAGACCCGCAAGTTCAGGGGCAAGTTCTTCGGCCCCTGGCCAAGGCTTCAGCCTCCTCCGCCCCCGCCCGGGGAGCCTGGCCTTTTCCCGCCGCCTCCTCCGCCTCCGCCCGGCAACTGAGGCGGCGCGGTGCGCTCCCGGCGAGGCCCACGGCTCCCGGGACCGGACACGATCCCTTTGCGAAAGCCCCCGCGAGGGGCTTTCGCGTTTCCCGGGCATTTGACGGCCGCCATGATTTCGGTCAGCATCCCGCTGAAATCGTTTCCTCGTTACAGGCGGTCCGCATGACGAAGCTCCCGGTCTTTCGCACCATTGGGCAGGGCATGGCCGTTTTCGGCCTGCACTTCGGCAAGCTCTTCAAGTGGGCGCTCGTCCCGCTCTTCCTGGGCGGCGGCGTGCTCGGCGCGGCGCTGGGCCTGGCCGCGTGGCGCGGGGGCCTGGGGGGCGGCCTGAACCCCTGGCTGGCCCCGGTTGCCGTGGCCGCGCTGTTCGCGCTCCAGACCTTCGTCCCCTTCGCCATCAGGGTCAATCAGCTGGCCGTGCTGGGGCGCGTGGAGAACTCCGGGTACGTGGAGATGATCTTCGCCCCCAGGAGCTTGCGGTACATGGGCTACGCCGTGATCGTGACGCTCATCATGGCGGCCGGCACGCTCATCTCCGTGGCCCCCCTGGTCGCCTACTACGCCATGAAGCTCGCGGGCGGGCCGGTGGTCTCGTTCGCGGCGTTCGCCGTGCTCCTCGTCTCCTTCTTCGTCCTCACCTCCCCGCTGAACCTGATCCTGCCCGCCGTCTCCGTGGAGCGCGAGCCCTCCCTGAACAAGGCCTACAACCTGGGCGCGCGCAACAAGCTGCGGCTCATCCTGGCGATCTTTCTGAGCACGGCCCTCTTCACCGTGCTCACGCAGGCCGTGGAGCTGGGGGCCCGGGCCCTCGGCGGCAAGGACGGCGAGACGCTGACCGTGCTGGTGGCGCTGCCCCTGCAGATATTTTTGGGCTTCTTCAGCTACGTGACGTCAGTGGCCGTGCCCGCCGTGGCCTACCGCGTGCTCTCCGGGCTGCCCGAGCCGGGGGCCGAGCCTGCCCCGGCCGCGCAGGGCCCGGTCTTCCCGCCAGCCCCCGGCGTGGCGGGGGAGGCCGCCGCGCAAACGCGGGAAGAGGCCGCCAAGGAGGGAGCGGAGAGTGCCCCGGCCGCGCAGCCCGGCCAGCCTGAAGCGCAGGCCCCGGCGGCGGACGCGCCCGGCGTCCAGGAGCCTGCCCCGGCCGAGGCCCCCGGGGAAGAGGCTTCGGCCGTGGAGCAGGAACAGGCCGCGAAACCCGCGCAGCCCGATCTTCAACCCGGTTCGAAGCCGGAACCTGCATCGGAGCCTCGGCCGTCCACCGAGCCCGAACCCGAACCGGCCGGGCCTTCGGCCGAGCCTTCGGCCGAGCCCGTCAAGCCCGCGCAGGCCGACCCCCCGCGTGCGGCCCAGCGCCAGGTGGGGGACAGGGTCTCGGCCGCGGTCACGGCCGCCGTGGAACGGATGGAGTCCGAAACCGGCAAGGACCCTTCCCCCAAGCAATGACAACGGGCGTCCGGGCCAGGGCGCGATTTCGGTTGACGCCGTGGCCCCCGGGTGCAACTAATCCCTGGCCTCGAAGCCCGCCCTCGCAGCGGCGGGCCGTGGCGCTTCATCTCCCGAGGAGTCATGACCATGTCCTTTTCGCCGCAAGGCGTCGGGGGGGCGGCCCCCCTTGGCTTCGCCGTACCCGTCCTGGCCGCGCCGGAGGCCTCCCGTGGCTGAGCGCGACCACGACCCCCTCCGCTTCTCCCCGTTTTCCGTGGTGGCCGCGAGCCTGGGCTTCGTGGCGGCCAACCTGCGCGACATCGCGCGCTGGTCGCTGGCCCCGCTGCTCTACGGCCTGGCCTTCCATTTCTTCCGCCCCGGCGTGCCCGAGCCGGGCCAGGACACGCCCTTCCCGCTGGGGACGCTCCTGCTTTTGGGGTTCGTTCTCCTGTGGATCAGGGTGCCCCTCGAGGTGCGCCTGATCCGCAAGGTGCTCCTGGACGAGACTCCGGGCCAGTTCTACGGGCTGGAGCTCATCGAGAAGCGCACCTGGGCCTACGCCTGGGCCTACCTGCGGGTGATGCTCCTGGTCATCGGCGTGCTGGGGCCGGTGCTGATCCTGGCCTCGGTGCTCCTGGGCGAGCTTCTGGGCAAGCAGGGCCCGGCCCTGGAGGGGCTCGCGGCGGCCGCCCCGGTGATCGGCTCCTTCGTGCTCCTGGCGGGGGTCTACGCCGTGCTCGCCCCGAGGATCATCCTGGCCTTCCCGGACGTGGCCCTGGGCGGGCAGGGGCTCCTCTTCAACACGGGCAGGCTGGGGGAGCTGGGCGCGCGCGTGCGCTGGCGCATGGTGGCCGTGATGGCCATGGTCTGGGCCCCGGAGCACTGCCTGAACGTGATCGGCTACACGGCGGGCGGCAGCGAATGGTGGAAGGCCGTGGCGGGCGAGTGGTGGTTCGCGGGCCTGAGCTTCCTCCTGGGCTTTTCCACCATGATCCTCTCCTGCGTGGCCGGGGCCATCGTCTTCGGCCGCGTGGCCCAGGCGCTGCGGGAAGAGGCGCGGGACTCTTGACGCCCGGGGGCGGACCCCGGGCCGAAACCAGGCGCCTGCCCGTGTTCGGCGTCTTCGCCGAGGCGCTGGCGCTCATGGCCAGGCACTCCGGCAGGCTCCTCGGCTGGTCGGTCTATCCGGGCGCGGCCGGCGTCGCCATGGCGGGCGCGGCCTTCGTCCCGCTCCCCCTCCCGGCCGCGATCGCCCTGGGGCTGATCCTGGCCGCCTCCACGTTCATGGCCTCGTGCGCCTTTTCGGTGCGCGTGCACAGGCTCATCCTGCTCCCCCTTCATCCTTCCCGGTCCTTTCCGGCCCTGTTCCTGGACGGGCTCACATGGCGCTACGCCGGCGAGGCGACGTGCGTGGCCGTGGCGGCGCTCTTCCCGGCCGCCCTGGGGGTCGCGGGCGCGGTGTTTCTCGGCGAGGCCCTGGGGCTCCCCCCGGGCTGGCTCTTCGTGCTCGAGGCCCTGCTGCCCCTGGCCGCCTCGCAGGCCCTGCTGGCCGGTTGGCAGCTCATCGGGCTCACGTCAGTCTCGGTGCGCGACGCCCTGCGCGTCGCGGCCAAGCCCTCCCCGGCCGAGGGCTTCCGCTGGCGGCTGGCCGGGGCGGCCCTGCTCAACTGCGGCTTCGCCGTGGGCGTGAGCCTCTTCGCCGGGTGGCTGGTGGGCACGGCCTTCCCGGACCAGGACCTGGCCCCCCTGGAGCTTTTCACCCTGGCCGTGGGCCTGCCCGTGCAACTGGCCTTCTTCTCCTGCCTCCAGGCCGCCTGCTTCAGGCGGCTCGTGCCCGAAGCCTCCCCGGCCGCCTGACCCTCCCCGTTTTTTTCGCCCGTCCGCCCACATGGGGCTATGTGGGGTGAATTCCTTTCGCGCCTGCGTATCATCGCTCGCACCTGGCAAGGAGCGAGCATGGCATACACGCGAACAACGGTCATAGACGCCACGCCCTCGGGCGATTCGGTCAAGCAGGCCGTCCTGGACCTGGACGCCGACCTGACCGGGGCGTTCACCGGCCTCAACCAGCTTCAGGCCGCCCTGGCCGTGAAGATCAACCAGTCGGAATACGACCAGCCCGGCGGAGTGCCCAGGCTGAACGCCTCGGGGCGCGTGCGGCGCGACCAGCTCCCGGAGGTCAACGCGGACGTGCCCTTGGGCATGATCGCGGCCTTCGGCGCGGAGTCGCTTCCCGCCGGGTGCAGCTGGCTCGAGTGCAACGGGGCCGAGCTGCCCGTGGCCGACTACCAAGCCCTCTACGCGGCCATCGGCAACGCTTTCGGCCTGGCCGCCAACCCCGTGAACTTCAAGCTCCCGGACCTGCGCGGGGCCTTTTTGCGCGGCTGGGACCACGGCCGGGGCAAGGACCCGGACGCGGCCGCGCGCACGGGCGGCGACCACGTGGGCTCCTCCCAGGGCGACCTGACGCGCAAGCACTGCCATCCCCTGGGCGGGGCCATGGGCGTAAGCGCGGGTTCGCTCACGGCTGTGAGCTGCCTGGACTGGGACAACTCGGCAACCAACTTCTACACCGGCGACTTCGCGCGGGCCACGGACAAGAACCTGGGCTCCCTGGACGCGCACGCGTCCACGGCTCCGGGCCGGGGCGGCGAGACCCGCCCGGCCAACACCGCCGTTCTTTTCGCCATCAAATGGAGGTGAGGCGATGATCCTCTACTGCTACGACGAATCCGGGGCCTACACCGGCCCCGTGTCCCCCGCGCTCTCCCCGGCGCGGCCCTTCGTGAACGGCGCGCCCAACTACCTGCGCCCGGCGCGCTCGACGCCGAAACCCCCTCCGGCCGCCGGGCCCGGGCAGGCGGCCGTGTTCGACGGCTCGGCCTGGGCCCTGGTGGACGACCACCGGGGCAGGACGGCCTGGTGCGTGCGCACGCGCGCGCCCCGCGAGGTGGCGGCGCTCGGGCCGCTGGGCGAAGGCCTGACGCTCGCCGAGCCCCCCTCGGCCCTGCACGCCTGGGACGGGCAGGGCTGGGCGGAAGACCCCGCCCTGGCGCTCGCCTCGGTGCGCGCCGAGCGCGACGCCAGGCTCGCGGCCAGCGACTGGACCCAGATGCCCGACAGCCCGCTCGGCGAGCCCGAACGGGCCGCCTGGGCCGCCTACCGCCAGGCCCTGCGCGGCCATCCCCAGGGGTGGTCCAGGGGCAAGCCCTGGCCTGCCAGGCCCGGGGAGTAAGGCCATGGCGTACCGCTACGACCTCAAGATCGACCAGGGCGCGACGCTCGTTCTGGACATCGAGTGCCAGGACGGCCTGGGCAACCCCATGGACCTGACCGGCTACTCGGCGGCCGCGCAGATCCGCCACCGCCACTCGGACCCCGAACCGGCGGCCGTGTTCGACGTAACCGTGGAGCCATCCTCCGGCACGGTCTCGCTCTGCCTGGAAGCGGCGCGCACGGCCGGGCTCGCGCGGCCCCAGGGCGTGTGGGACTGCGAGCTCACCGCGCCTGGCGGGGTGGTCCAGCGCCTGGCCGAGGGCAAGGTGAGCGTCTCCCAGGAGGTGACCAGATGAGCCCCACCGCAGGCAAGATCGTGCTCAGGTCCCCCAGGACCGTGGGCCAGATCGGCGAGTACAGCGCCCTGACCCTTTGCCGGGACCACGCGCGGGCCAGCGGCGAAGCGGCGGACGCGGCCCGGGAGGGCGCGGCCACGGCGCAATTGCACGCCAGCGTGGCCCTGGCCGCCAGGGAGGCCCTCTACGCGGCCGCAGGGGCGGTCAAGGCCAGCTCCACGGACCTGGTCCCGGCGAGCCTCGACGAGACGCTCGCCGTGGCCGCCCCCCTGGCCAAGGCCGTGGCCGACCCGGGCGAGAACGAGCGGATCGAGCTCTCGGTGTCGGTCATGGCCGGGGCGGGCGCCGGGGAGGACGGCGCGCCCGGCGTGGTGCCCCGGCCCCTGGCCGGAGACCAGGGGGCTTTCCTGCGCGGGGACGGAACCTGGAAACTCCTGGAGCGCGCGGACGCGGGCATGGCCTCGGTGGAGGACTCCTGGACCGAGCTGGCCGGGCCCGTGGAGGTGCTCTCCCCCCGGGTGCTGCGCGTGCCCGGAAACCGGCTGGACGCGGCGCTCCCCGGGGGCGTCGCGGGCCGGGCCGTCCGGGCGGGAGGCCCCGGGGGCGTATTCGGCGTGGTGGCGGGAGCCGCCTTTGACGAAGCCTCGGGGCGGACCACCGTCGTCGTGGAGGGTCCCGGCCTGGAGCCCGGGTGCGCCCCGGTCGAACTGGGCCAGGACCCGCGAAACGCGCCGGACCCGCCGGACGCGGGGGCCTCGCTCTTTCTGGCCGCCAACTTCAACTGCCTGCTCTACTAGGAGGGCCTCATGACGACCGGAAGAAACAACGCACCGGGAGGGCCGTGCTGATGGCCAACGTCTTTTCCTTCAAGGGCGCGAAAGGCGGCCCTGTCCAGCCGTGGTCCGTGGTCCTGCCCGGGGGCAGAAACCTCCGCGAGCTCTACGCCTCGCGCGGGGACGCGTTGTTCGTGGGCGCGCACACGCTCGCCGCCAGGCTGGACGGCCCCGAGGCCGTCTACCGCTTCCGCAACCTGACCATCGGCGACGGGGTCACGCCCTCATCGCTCACGGCCTCGCAGCGCTGCAAGGGGCTCACGCTGATCGTGGACGGCACCCTTACGGTCAAGGCGGGCGCGCGCCTGCACATGACCGGGCAGGGCGCGCGCGTGGACCGCGCGGACGACCCGCGCTTTCCCTTCAACGACTTCAAGGTGCCGGACAAGATCAAGCTGTCCTCCGACAGCCTGGACCGGGACACGGCCATGGAGCTGTTCAAGTCCCTGGGCGCGGCCCCGTGGGACCGTGGCTTCTGGGACGCGGACGGCGGCTCCACCGCCCTGCGCTGCGCCGTGACCGAACCCGGCGGGGTGGTGCTCATGGCGGCCGGGGGCGGGGGCGGCGGCGGGATCGCCAAGAGCGTCACCGCCGACGCCGAGGCCGAAGGCAACCCCGGTTCCGCCGGAACCGGAGGGGGCATGGGCGGCGGCGGTTCCGGGGCGGTGAAGACCGCCGGGGCGGCCTCCACCGTGGCCTCGGGCTACGGCGGCGCGGGCTGCCCCTACGGCGGGGGCAGCGGCAGCGGCGGGGCCGAGAACTCCAGCGCCAAGGGTTGGGGCGTGGTCAACGCCGTGGGCCGCCAGCCCGGCCCCTATTGCGGGTTCGGCGGGCCCGGCGGGGTCAAGTACCCGTTCGGCATGACCGGTTACGAGTACGGCGTGAGCGGCTCGGGTGGCTCGGGCGGGGCCGGCAATCCCGGCGGGCAGCCCGTGCCGGGCTACGGCTTGGCCGGAGGAAACGGCGTGGGAGGCAAGCTCGTGCTGATCGTTCACGGAGACGTGGTGGTGGAGGGCGGCGGCGTGATCGAGGCCAACGGCGTGGCCTCCCAGGGGGCGGCCACGGCCGCGCCCAACGGGGGCGGCTCCGGCGGCGGGCACGTGAGCATCGTCCACGCAGGCGCGCTCGCCGTGAGCGGCACGGTCCAGGCCGCAGGAGGCAGCGGCGGGAGCAACGCGGCTTTCAAGAAGGGCGGCGACGGCGGCGCCGGCTCCGTGGTGACCAAAACATTCGCCCAGATGGGCTGGTAGGAGGCCCCACACATGCAGATGATCATCCTGCACAGCGCCCTGGTCGAGGCCTCGCGCGCCTTGATGGAGGAACTGGGGGGAGAGCCCTCCGCCGCCGACGTGACCCTGGCCCGCGACGGCGCCGAGGTTCGCGTGGTCTCCAAACACGCCCTGGCCGTGGGCCTCTGCCCGGCGTTCACGGCATACCCGGCCGTGGCCGTGCCCGGCGAGGGCGGGGCCGTGCGGGTCAAGTCCCCCGTCTCGTCCTGGGCGCAGTGCCTGGCCTTCGCGGGCGAGGAGCCCGAACCCGAGGCGCAGCGGCCCCCGAGCGGGCTGACCAGGCTCGAATTCCTGGACCGCTTCACGGACGAGGAGAAGCTGGCGCTCAAGAACCTGGAGGACACGGACGTCTTCGTGGCCCTGTTCTGGGAGCAGTTCCGCGCGGCCCAGTCCATCGACCTGGGCGACCTGCGGACCGTCCAGGCCGTGGAATACCTGGGCGCGCAGGGCCACATCTCCCCTGAGCGCGCGGGCGAGATCCTCGGCCGCTAAAGGCACTGACGGCAAACAACCAAAAAAAGGAGAAATATCAATGGCCCAGAAGCCTCTCTTCCCTTGCGCCCCGGTGGATTTCGGGGTGAAGCTCGCCAATTCCGACGGCACGGGCGTCAAGGACCTCGTGGCCGCCTCCGGCGACGGGGTGATGATCGGGTGCATCCGCGCGTGCAGCGACTGCGCCTCGGACGTGACGCTCCAGTTCTCGCGCACGGTGGCGGGCGTGGACCACGTCATCGGCGAGGCCCAGGTCCCGGCCGGGTCCGGCACCAACGGCTCGGCGGGCTGGGTGGACGTGCTGGTCGCGCTCTACAAGGGCGAGGCCATGAACCTGCCCGGCGGGTCCCGGCTCAGGCTCAAGGCCAAGACCGCCGTGCCCGAGGGCAGGACCGTGGACGTGGTGGCCGAGGGCGGGCGGTTCTAGCTCGCCGATCGAGGCGGGGCGCAGCCCCGCCTCCTCTCAGTCCAGAAGCGCCAGGGCCTTGTCCGCCAAGGCCGGGGCCAGGGCCATGGAGCTGGTGAAGGCCGGGGAGATGGCGTTCAGCACGTGCAGCTCCGCCTCGCCTGATTCCGTGAGGAAATCCATCACCAGGGAGTTCGTGCGCACGTCGATCAACTGCGGCCGGATGCCCGCCTTGGGGCTTGGCAGCACGTCGCGCTCTCGCAGGCCGTGCACCAGCCTGGCCGCGTCCGCGAAGAAGTGCCGGAAGAAGTACTTGCGCGGCTCGGTCAGGGCCACGCGGCGAAACACGGGGTTCACGGCGAAGAGCTTGGCGTCGCGCCAGAGGATCTCCGGGGCTTCGGCGCCGAGGCCTTCGAGCAACCCGTAGTTCTCGCGCCCGAAGGCCGGGATGGCCGTGGGGCCGATGTACACCTCGCCGTGGGCCGAGCGCGTGAAGTGCACGCCCAGAAAAGGCGTGTCCGGGTCGGGCGCGGGGTAGACGCTGCCGCGCACGAGGCCCGCCGCCTCCGGGGCCAGCTTGCGGTAGACGCCCTTGAAGGGCACCAGCACGTAGTCACGCCCCAGGCCGAAGGCGTGGGCCAGCTTGTCCGCGTGGGCCCCGGCCGCGTTGACGAAGACTCCGTACTCCACGGGCCCCGCGCTGGTGGCCAGCGTCCTGGAGCCTGCCGGCCCGGTGGCCGTTACTCCGAAGCGCAGGCGCACCCTGCCCGTGGCCTCCAGGTCCGCGCGCAGGCGCTCGAGCACGGCCCTGGGGTCCACCACGGCCGTGAGCGGCGAGTGGATGGCCAGGCCCATGGTCCTGGCGTTGGGTTCGACCTCGCGCAGGTTCTTCTCGTCCAGGAGCTCCACGCGCGCCCCGGCCCCCACGGCGCGGGCGTAGAGCGCGCGCAGGGTTCGGGCCTGGGCCTCGGTGGCGGCCACGATCACCTTGCCCGATTCCAGCAGGGGCAGCCCGCCTTCCCGGCAGTAGCGGCGCATGAGCAGGTTGCCCGCCAGGCAGGTGGCGGCCCTGGCCGTGCCCGGGGCGTAGTAGATGCCCGCGTGCAGCACCCCGGAGTTTCGCCCCGAGGCGTGCCTGCCCGGCCTGTCCTCCTTGTCGAGCACCAGGACGTCGAGGCCCCGCCCGGCCAGCTCCCTGGCCAGGGTCAGGCCCACGATCCCCGCTCCCGCGATGACGGCTTGCGCGTGTTCCATGCCCGGATTGTGTTGGCCCGTGGGGAAAAAATCAAGCGCGGCCGGGGGGGATTTCCGAAAGCCGGCTTTTGGTGCTATGCGTGGCCCATGCCTTTCACTCCGGAATTTCTCTCCTTCGTGGACCGCCTGGGCTCGCGCCCCGGTTTGTCCGGGCTCGGGCGCGGCCTGTGCGCGGCCGCGCTGGCCCTTCTGCACGCCGTGCTTTTGGTGGCGCTCGCGGGCATGGCCGTCCTGCCGCACGTGGCGGACAGGTTCCTGCGCCTGGAAGCCTCGAGGTCCCTGGGCAGGGGCGTCTCGGCGGAGTCGATCCGCTTCAACCCCTTCACCTTCGAACTCTTCGTCACCGGGTTCTCGGTGGCGGACAAGGACGGCCCCGGGCAACTGGCCGGGTTCTCGCGCCTGGAACTGGACGTGGACCCCTCGGCGCTCCTGGCCAGGCGGTTCACGCTGAGGCGCCTTGTCCTCCAGGACCCCGCGCTGCATCTCTCTCGCGACGCCTCCGGGCGCTCCAACCTGGCCGACCTCTTCCCGGACCCCCCCGCCCAGGAATCCTCCGGCAGCCTGAACCTGGCCGTGCTGCCGCCGCACCTGCGCTTCTCACTGAGCGGCGTGCGCATCACCGGCGGCAGCGTGTCCTTCGACGACGCGGTCACCGGCAACCGCCACGAGGCCCGGGATTTGAGCTTCACCATCGACTCCCTGGCCAGCGACAGGCCCGGTCTCAACGAATTCTTCACCACCCAGGGGCAGCTCAACGAATCGAGCCTGACGCTCACGGTCAAGGGCTCGCTGGCCGGCCCCGTTACCGAGCTCGAAGCCCGGCTCGACCTCAAGGACGTGGTCTTCAGACACTACACGCCCTACCTGCTGCCGCTCAAGCGGCCCCTGGACATGCGCGTGGAGCAGGCCGGGGCCAGGCTGCGCGCCGTGCTGCCCGGCGACGGGGCGGGCTCGCCCCGCCTGGAGGGCGCGGCCAGGGTCTCGGGCATGTCGCTGGAGGACCAGGGCGGGCGCGTGGCCGGGTTCGAATACCTGGAGGTGCAGGGCTTCTCGGCGGACCTGGCCTCCGGAGGGGCCGGGGTGGAGCGCGTGGAGCTCGCGGCCCCCTTCCTCAGGGTGACGCGCTCCGAGGCGGGCGCGATCAGCCTCCTGGAGCTTCTGGAGTCGGAGCCGGTCAAGGCCCCCGGGCCCGCGCAACCCGGCAGGCGGCCCGCGTTCACCGTGGGCGAGGTGCGCGTGACGGGCGGGCGCGTGGAGGCCAAGGACCGGGGATCGGGCATCGAGACGGCGCTGGAGCGCGTGGAGGTGAGCCTCGCGGCGCTCGACCTGGCGGCCTCGCGCTTCGAATCCCTGCGCGCCGAGGCCAGGGGCGACCGCTTCGAGCGCGTGACCCTGACCTCCCGGGGCGGCTACGCCCCGGTGGCCATCGTCGTGGAGGGCTCCGTGGAGGGCGTGGACCTCTCCAAGCCGCTGCCCGTGATGGAGCGCTTCTGGCCCGGCATGAAGCCCTCGGGGCTGGCCTCCTGCTCCTTCGGCCTGGACATCGGCGAGGAGGGCGGCTTGATCCGCCCCAGGATCAAGGCCGACCTGGAGGTCCGCGACCTGCGCGTGCAGGCCGCCGGGATGTCCCGCCCGCTGGCGGCGGCGTCGCGCCTGGGGGTCAAGTCCGCCTCGGTGGACCCGGCCTCGCGCAAGGTATCGGTGGAGCTCGTGTCCTTCGAAGGCGGCGGGGCCTACCTGGAGCGCTCCGTCGCCGGGACCCTCGCCGGGCTGCCGCCCGTGCCCGCCAAGGGCGAGGAGGCCGGGGCCAGGCCCTGGGACGTGAGCGTGGCCAAGGCCCAGCTGGCGAAATTTTCCGTGGAGTACCGCGACGCCAAGGCCGGGGCCGGGCTCAAGGCCGACCTGGACGACGTGACCCTGGCCAACGCCTCCTCGGACCTCACGCGCCCCGTGACCGTGTCCGCCAAGGGCCGCGCGGGCCAGTCGGCAGCGTTCGACGTGTCCGGCGAGGTCCGCCCCGGCGGGCTGGACATGGCGCTCAAGCTCTCCCTCAGGGGCCTGCCCCTGACGGAGCTGGCCAAACTCGGCCCGCCGCTTCCCGTGCGGCTCCTCTCGGGCGAGGCCAGCCTGTCTGGACAGCTCTCGGCCTCGCTGGGCAAGGGCGGGCTCGCGGGGTCCTTCACCGGGGACGCGGGCGCGGCGCTCCTCAGGCTGGCCAGGCCCGGCGAGGACAGGCCCTTCTGCTCGGCCACGGCCGTGGAGGCCAGGCAGGTGCGCGTGAACCTCTCCCCCCTGGAGTTCTCGGCCGCGAGCCTGCTCGTGGACGAACCCTGGATCGGGCTGGCCCTGGACGGCCAGGGCAGGCCCGTGGCCCCGCTTGCGTTGGCGGCCTCGGGCGAGTCCAAGGCCCCCGCCCCAGCGCCAGCCTGGCGCCTGGAGCGCCTGGACGTGCGCCGGGGCTGGGTGGAGGTGGCCGGGCCGGACTTCAACCCGCACCTGTCCGTGCTGCTCTCGGGCATCGAGGCCTCGCTTTCGGGCGCGCGCGCCGGGCAGGCCGCGGGCTTCAGCCTGGAGATGGCCGCCGGGCACACCGGCAGGCTCTCGGCCAAGGGCGAGGCCGGATGGGTGGACGGGGCCGCGCTCCTGGACTTCAAGGCCACGCTCAAGAACATGGACCTGGGCGAGTTCTCGCCGCTTTGCCGCAGGCTCACCGGCTTTCCCATCATGCGCGGCATGCTGGGCCTGGTCCTGGACTACAAGGCAACTCCCAAGGCCCTGGACCTGAAGAACAAGATCGTGGTCACGGGCATGCGCCTGGGCTCCAAGTCGCCCGACGCGCTCATGAAGGACGTGCCCCTGGACCTGGCCGTGAGCCTGCTCACGGACGCCAAGGGCGTCATCGACCTGGACATCCCGGTCACGGGCGACCCGGCCCGGGCCAGGGCGGACCTGAAGGACGTCATCTCCACGGCCATGGCCGGGGCCTTCGCCAAGGTGCTCTTCTCTCCCCTGGCCTTCCTCAACGTGCGCGGCGGCGAGGGCCAGGCCGTGTACGCGCCCTTCGCGCCCGGCTCGGCCGACCTGACTGACGACGCCCGCAAGAACCTGGCCTCCCTGGCCGAGGCCGTGGCCTCGCGGCCGAGGCTCAGCCTCGAGGTGGCCGCCTACGTCGACCCGGCCTCGGAGGCCCAGGCCGTGGCCAAGGCCCTCTCGAGCCCGCCTGGCGCGCTGTCCGGCAAGACGGCCATGCTCGCGCGCCCCGGCGTCTCGGCCCCGGGGGAGCCCGTGGAGCCCGGGCCGTCGGACTGGGCGAGGCTCGCCCGCCTGCGTCAGGACGCCGTGCTGGAGTTCCTGACCGGGGCCGGAAAGCTGCCCCAGGAGCGCGTCTTCCCCCTGGCCGTGGACACGGGCAAGCCGCCCGAGGCCAAGGGCCAGCCCGGGCACCGCGCCGAGGTGCGCCTGCGCTACTGAAGCCCGGGGCCGTTCCCATCCGGGCCGTGGTCTGCTACTGAAGGACCATGGCCCATCTGGTGTACTCCTTCGCCGTGTTCGACACCTGCCTCGTGCGCCTGCACGCGAGGCCCCTGGACCAGCTCTTCGCCCTGGCCGCGCTGACCCTGCCCCCGCCCTCCAGCCGCGAGGACCGGCACGAGTTCGTGCGCATGCGCCTGCGCGCCGAGGACGAAGCCCGCAAGGGGCCCAACCTCGAGGCCGCCTCCCTGGGCATGGTCTACGAGCGCTTCCCCAGGGACAACCCCTGGGGCCTCGACCCCGAGGCGCTCTACGCCACGGAGCTCAAATCCGCCCTGGCCGACGCCAGACCCGTGCCCGAGGTGCTGGAGCGCGTGCGCGCCCACCTGCGCCGGGGCGAGCGCGTGGTCTACGTCACGGACTCCATCCTGCCCGGGCCGTCCTTGCGCAGGCTCATGGAGACCCACGGCTTCGCGGGCGAGGTCTACGCCGCCGGGGAACTCGGCAAGCGAAAGAGCACGGGCTCGCTCTACCGGCACGTGCTGGCCGCCGAGCAGGTGGAGCCGGGCCGGATGCTGCACGCCGGGGCGGACCAGCGTCTGGACGTGGCCGCGCCCAGGTCCGTGGGCATAGCCGTCCAGCCCTTTCCCCAGGCCAGGCTCACCCCCCACGAGGAGCACCTTCTGAGCCTGCACCGGGCCTGCAACACCGAGTATTCGCGCACCGTGGCCGCCGGACGCCTGGCCAGGCTGCGCGCCCCGGTGGAGGAGCCCATGGGGCACCTGCGCGACTTCGCCGCCACCGTGGCCGCGCCCGTGCTCACGGCCTTCGCGGCCTGGGCCATGGCCGAGGCCAAGGAGCGCGGGGCGGCGAGGCTCTATTTCCTGGCCCGCGAGGGGGAATTGCCCTGCCGCCTGGCCCGGGTGCTGCGCTCGGCCGGGGGAGGCCCGGAGCCCCGCTACCTGATGGGCTCGCTGGCCGCCTGGACCGCGCCCCTGGCCGCCGGAGTCGGGCGGACCGACCTGGACTGGCTGGCCGCCGAGGGCCAGTCCCGCCGCCCGGCGGACCTCCTGGCCAGGCTCTCGCTCACGGCCGAGGAGCTTCTCTCGGCCTGCGGGCGCAGCATGCCCGCGCTTCTTTCGGACAAGCCCCTGGACGCCCAGGGCCTGGACGGGCTCTGGGAGCTTCTGGACTCGGCCGAGGCCAGGCGGCTTCTCGCCAGCAAGGCCGCCAAGGCGCGCGAGCTGGCGCTCGGCTACCTGGAGGCCCAGGGCGCATTGGACGAGCCCGTGCTCTGCGTGGCGGACATGGGCTGGACGCTCTCGACGCAGCGCTCGCTCAGGATGATCCTGGCCGAGCGCGGGGTGGAGGTGGAGGGCTGGTACTTCGGGCTTGGCGGGGGCAGGCTCGGGCGCATGGAGGCGGGCGCGCACCACGCCATGTTCCTGGAGCGCGCGGGCCAGGCCACGCCGGGGTCCCTGGAAACGGTGCTGTTCAAGAACATCCGGCTCATCGAGCGGGCCTTCTCGCGCAGCGGCCACGGCAGGGTCACGGGCTACGAGCGCCGCGAGGGCGAAATCCGCCCCGTGACGGGGCCTGCGCCGACGGGGCTCGAACACACGGCCGAGTTGCGCGAGACGGCGCTGGCCTACGCGCGCGCCGTCACGGAGCGCGGCTGGGGCGAGGAGTCCCTGCACGCCCTGCTGGACACTGCGCGCGAGTCCCTGCGCCACTTCCTGGTGGACCCGGACAACCCGCTGGCCCGGGCCGTGGCCTCGCTGCCGGGCCAGGAGGCCGGGGAGCGCCCCGTGCTTCGCCGCCTGGGCCTGGGCGACGCGGCCAGGGCCTGGCTGGCCAGCCTGGGGCTCGGCATGCCGCCTCGCAAGCCGCCCTTGTGGGTGGAGGGATCGGCCGCGCTCTCGGCCGCGTGGCTCAGGCCCTACCTGCGAAGGCCAAGGCTCCTGTCTTTGCTGCGAGAGCACTTCGGCTAGCGTGGCGTCTGCCGGTCATGCCGGGCTCCGCGCCTTCCACGTCCAGATTGATCAGGTCCACGCACCCAAGCCCTTCGCTCCCGGCGTAATCGTCCAGGGTCAGGGTCTCCACGCCGGGCAGGTTCAGCCTGCGGCGGCAGAGCCTGCCGCGCTCGCCCGTGCCGAACACCGCGAGCTTTGGGGCAGGTCCTTCTCGAAAGGTTGAAGGCCAGGGCCTGTACGGCGGTGAAGATGCCCTCGAACAGGGTTCTCCAGGCGGGCAGGGGTGTTTCAGGTGCGTATGCGCCTGTGCTGGTCGAGCAGGATGGCCAGGAGTTCCGAGCACATGCGCTCCATGTAGGAGGAGTGGTACTTGGCCGCCTCCAGGCGCTCTCCGAGGGACCCGGCCTGGAAGAACCCCGCGTGGAAGCGGGCGTTGTCGAAATCCGCGAAACGCTGGAGCATGAAGGACGTGTTGTCCAGGTCGCTCTGGGCCACGTAGGCCACGGCGGACTGAAAATCCGCCGGCGCGCCACGCGCCGTGACCTGCTTGTGCTTCCAGCGGGCCATTTCCTGGCGGATGAAATCCAGCACGCGCTCCCGCCTGTCCGTGAAATCCGAACGCTTGAGGCCGGCCAGGGCCGTTGCGAGCCCGGGCGCCGGGGGCAGCTCGGGGGCGGGGTCGAAGGCGATGCCCGGGCCCGTCAGGATGCTCTGGGGGCAGAGGTTCACCACTTCGAGCGAGGCCTGGCGGATGCGGTCCGCGAACCAGCGCGCCGCGTCCAGAAAGTTGAGCGTGGTGAACGCGCGCGAGCCCTCGGCGGTCGTGACCGGGTAGAGCTCGGGCCAGCGGTGCTCGAGGGCCGAGTCGTCGAGGCCGGAGGCGTGGTGCTCGTGCTGGCTCCCGGCCGCGTAGTTCAGGCGGTAGGGGTCCGGCGAGGAGAGCTGCACCCCGGCCAGCACTGCCTTTACGCAGCCCAGGTACTCCGCCAGGGAGAACGCCGTGGTGATCACGGACCCGTGCAGCATGAGCGAATCGCGCCTGGGGAAGGGCTGGCCCGGGAAGTTGCCGAAGAAGCGCACGCCCTCGAAGCTGCCGGAGCCCGTGGTCGAGAGGCAGTGCGCCACCAGGGTGACGTCCGGCAGCGGCCCGAGCCCGGCCAGGGTGGGCTCCGAGCCCACGGAAGTGTCGTTGATGACGGCGAAATGCGGCCTGATCCCCGCGGCCAGCAGGGGCTTGAGCGCGCTGTTCACGGCGATGACGACGGCCCGGTCGCGGTTCTCGCGGATGAAATCGAGGCTCGCCCCAAGCGCGGGCCCGGCCGCGCAGAGGATGGCCGCGTGCCCGGTGAGCGCGCCCAGGAGGTCCTGGAGCACGCCGCCCTTCAGGCAGGGCTCCAGGTTCTCGTAGAGGTGCTTGTAGCGGTCGTAGACCGCGTCGCGCCGCATGGGCCTTATGGGCATGCCCCGGATGTTGTCCTGGCCCTCCAGGTTGTAGATCACGTTGCGGTAGTGGAAGAGCTCCACCAGCTCCTCCACGCGCGCCACGTACCCGGGCATGGCCTCGGGCAGCCCCTCGGCCGCGAAGAAGAGCGGGTAGCCCAGCTCGCAGAGGCTTTCCGGCAGCATGGAAAGCAGCGGCACGTCGAGGCCGTCCACGTCGCCGCCCACCAGGAACACGCCCTTGCCCGCGAGGTCGCGCGGCTTGAAGCGGCCGCAGAAGGCCTCAAGGCGCGCGACGCTGGGCTCGAAGACCAGGCAGGCCGCGCCCGGGCGGTTCATGGCCGCGCGGAGTTCCGGGGTGTCGTGCGCGCCCAGCATGACGATCAGGCGCGTGCGGGAGTGGGCTTCGTCCAGGGTCAGGCCGTCGCCCGGCGAGGCGAAGACCACCGGCGACTCCGGCCCGGCGAAGGGGCGGGCCAGCCTGGGGTCGCAGTAGTCCCAGAGGTGGGCGTGGCGGTGGTAGGCGTGGCGGGCCGGGTCCGCCGGGGGGAGCTTCTCGGCCGGGGCGTCGGCGCCGGCTGCGGCCACGAGGCCCAGCTCCTGGTACACGGCGAGTGTCTTCATCGGTTCGACGCTATCCCAACCGCCTGATTTCGGCAACATGTTGCCTTTTCGGTTTGCTTCTTGCATCATTTTGGGGGCGGCAACATCGGCCGCGCACACAGCAACGGAAGGCCCATGAAAGTCTCGGTGATAGTACCAGCCTACAACCAGGCGCGCTACCTGCGCGCGTGTCTCGACTCCATCTGGTTCCAGGACCACCCGGAGATCGAGATCGTCGTGGTGGACGACGGCTCAACGGACGACACCGCCTCCGTGCTCGAGGCCTACCAGGCGAGCATTGCCTCGGACACGGCCTCCTACGCGAGCTTCTACGATCCCGGGGCCGACGTCTTGGAGCGCGTGCGCCATCCGCGCTACCCGTCCGAGGGGCGCGCACTGCGCGTGCTGCGCCACGAGCGCAACCAGGGCCTGGCCGCCACGCTGAACGACGGCTTCCGCGCCGCCACGGGCGAGGCCTGCACCTACGTGCCCTCGGACGACTGGTGCATGCCCTCCATGTTCTCGGAGCTCGTCCGCGCCCTCCTGGAGACCCCGGCGGACTTCGCCTACGCGGACATGCTGGTGGTCGACGACTCCTTCCAGGTGGTGCGCCGCTTCGACCTGCCGGACTACGGCTTCGAGCGCTCCTTCGCGGACTGGTACCTCTGCGGCGACGCCAAGCTCTACCGCCGCGATCTGCACGACCGCTTCGGCTACTACGACGAATCCCTTCTGGCCCACGACCACGAACTCTTCCTGCGCTTCGCCCTGGGCGGCGCGCGCTTCACCCACGTGCCCAAGGCCCTCTTCGCCAAGCGCGACCACGCGGGCGGCCGCGAGGTGGACATCCACGCCCCGGGCAACTGGGCCCGGCTGATCGGCGAATCAAAGAAGCTGGTGCTTAAGGCCAGGCAGGCCCTGGCCGGGGAGGGCAGGTGAACGCGGTCTACCTGCACGAACCCGGGACTCTCAGCCCGCGCGGCATCCTGGACGTGGGCATCAAGTGCCCGCACTCCTGCCGCTTCTGCTACTACAGCTATCACGACGGCTCGGACGACCAGTTCGGGGCCCTGCGCCGCGCGGCCTTCCGCTCCGGCGCGGACTGCAAGGCCATCATGGACGGGTTGGCGGACCAGGGGCTCGCCTTCGCGGACATCACCGGCGGCGAGCCCTGCGCGCACCCGGACATGGCCGGAATCGTGGCCCACGCCACTTCCCGGGGGCTCCGCACGCGCGTCATCACCCTGGGCCAGCTGCTGACAGGCAGGGACAGGCTCCTGGACAGGCTCCTGGAGGCCGGGCTCACCGACGCGCTCTTTTCCATGCACGCCGAGAACGAGGACGACTTCAAGCGCTTCACGGGCGGCTCCTGGAAGAGGCTTCTGGGCGTCATGGAGAACCTGGACGCGCGCGCCTTCCCCTACGGGGCCAACACCGTGATCTTCGAGGGCAACCGCGAGCGCCTGGAGGACCTGGCGCGCGAGTCGGCCCGGCACGCGGTGTACGTGCACAACTTCATCATCTTCAACGCCTACCACGAGTGGAACACGGCCAACCGCGTGGCCGGCGTGCAGGCCCGCTTCTCGGACGTGGCTCCGGTCATCGAGCGCGCCGTTGGGGTGCTCGACCGGGCGGGCATCGCCGTGAACCTGCGCTACGTACCCCTGTGCGTGTTCCCGGGGCTTGCGCGCCACGTGGTGGGCGTTCTGGGCCTGCCCTACGACCCCTTCGAGTGGCGCAACCGGGCCTGCAACCCGGAGAAGAGCCCGGAGTTCTGCTCGTCCGTGATCCCCATCCCGGCATCCGGCGTGCGCGAGCAGTTCGCGCTGCGCCCGGGAGAAGGCAGGACCGGCGCGGGCGTCGAGTACGTGGCCATGCGCGGGGACAAATTCAAGCTCTTCCCCCCGGCCTGCGCAAAATGCGCGGCCATGGAGGCCTGCGACGGCATGGACCCGAAATACCTGGAGCTGCACGGCGCGGGCGAGCTCAGGCCCTTCGCCCGGGCCAGGCTCGAGGGGCCGCTTCTGGCCGAGCGCCTGGAGTACGCCCCGGCGCACAGGGTCAAGGCCGGGCAGTTCGGCCTGGCCGTGCGGCCATCCTGGAAGAAAGAGAGCGTCAAGGACGTGTCATGACGGAGAAAGTCAGCTTCTACATCCCCTGCTACAACGCCGAACCCTACCTGGAGCGGGTCCTGGCCGCCGTGATGGCCCAAAGCCATCCCATCGAGGAAGTGATCGTGGTGGACGACGGCTCCACGGACCGCACGGCGGAACTGGCCGAATCCATTGGGGAAAATTCGCGCTACCCCCTGCGCGTGGTGCGCCACCCGCGCAACCTGGGCCTGGCGTGCGCGCGCAATACGGGCGTGCGCGAGGCTGCCTGCGAGTTGGTTGCCTCGGTGGATTCCGACGCGGCCCCGGCCCCGGGGTGGCTCTCGGCGCTCATGCGCGAGATGACCCCCGAGGTCTCGGGAGTGGGCGGGCAACTGGTGGAATTCTACCAGGAGGAACTGGCGGACCGCTGGCGCGCGCACCACATGCTCCAGCGCCGCGGGCCCGGGCGCATCTACCGCCCGCCCTTCGTGTGGGGCTCCAACTCGCTCTTCCGCAAGAACGCCATCGAGGCGGCCGGGTTCTACAACGAGCGCTGCCGCACCAACGCCGAGGACGTGAAGCTCTGCGAGGCCATCCGCGACACGCACGTGCTCGTCTACACCGCGAGCGCCGTGTGCATGCACCTTAGGCGCGACAGCGTGCGGACGCTCATGCGCAATTACTGGAAGTGGTACTATTACGGCTGCTTCAAGGCCCCGAGCCTGCGCGAGGCGTGGGCCTCGAACCGCCGCAACGTCAGGCGCGCCATGGACGGCTTCTGGCAGGACCTGACGCAAGGCGATTTCCCCATGGCCGCCCTGAGCCTGGCCATGGTGCCCTACACCTGCCTGCGCGACTGGCTGGACCTCTTCAAGCGGCGTCGCGAAACCTGCTGAACGGACCGCGCATGAACACGCCTGAGATCCTGCACTTCCAGGTCACGGAGCGCTGCAACCTGGCCTGCCCGGGCTGCTACCTTCCCGAGCGCGCGGGCAAGGGGGCTTCGCCGGAGCTCGCCTCGAGGCGCGTGTTCGAGCCGTTGGCCCGGGCCGGGGTGCGCCAGGCCACGCTCACGGGCGGCGAGCCGCTGGTGCATCCGAAGTTCATCGAGATTTGCGCCGAGGCCTGCCGGGTTTTTGACGGCGTGCAGGTGGTGACCAACGGCCTGCTCCTGGATGTGGAATCCTTCAAGCGCCTGCGCGACGCCGGGGTGAATTCCATAAGGGTGTCGCTGGACGGGGCGGCCGCGGCCACGCACGACAGGCTGCGCGGCCTGGACGGGGCCTTCGGCCGCACCGTGGCCAACCTGCGGGCCATCACGGCCCTGGCCGAGGACGAGCGCGGGGGCGTGGACCTCGGGGCCATCGCTACTTTGAGCCCGGCCAACGTGGGCGAGATGGCGGCCATCGCGGACCTCGCCCGGGACATCGGCCTGGGCCATCTGCTGGTGCAGCCCTTCCACCCCTTCGCCATGGCCTATCCGCCCACGGGAGCGCCCCAGCCCAGGCCCGAGGCCTCGCCGGAATTTGTGGCGAAGCTCGACGCGCAGGTGGCCGCGCTCGGCGAAATCAAGGCCGCCCGGCCCGATTTCATCGACAACGGCTTCGAGATGCTCTCGGCCCTGCGCGACTTCCACGTGCGTCCGGGCGGGCCGAAACAGGTCTGCGGCGCGGACCGCTTCGTGTTCGTGAACTCCCTTCTCCAGGTGCGCGGCTGCCTGTTTTGCCAGCCTTTGGCGAGCTTGGCGCAACAGACTCCGGACGAGGTGTTTTCCGGCAAGCCCTGGCGCGATTTCCAGGCCTTCCGGCGCTCCTGCTCGCTGTGCCTGATGGGCTGCCAGTTCCGGGGCAAGGCCCGCCGCCTGGCGGACCAGGGCTTCGCGCTCTGGAACGCGGGCAGGCGCGAGGCCGCCGGGCGGCTCTTCGAGGCATCGCTCAAGCGGGAGAAATCCGTGGACGCTCTCCAGGGACTCGGGCTCTCGCTCAAGGAGCTCGGCCAGCCGGGCCGCGCCGAGGCCTGCTTCCGCGAGGTGCTGGCCATGCGCCCGGCGCACCCGTTCGCGCTTATCGACCTGGGCGATTGCCTGCGCAGGCAGGGCCGCCACCAGGAGGCTGTGGACGTTCTTGGCGAGGCCGTGCGGCTGGGGCGGGGCTCGGCCCGGGTGCGCCACCAGTACGGGGTCGCGCTCATGGCCCTGGGCCGCCACGGCGAAGCCTTGGACCAGATAATGCATGCGCAGCGCCAGATGCCGGGCCACGCCTGGGTGCGCTTCGACGTGGGCATGGCCCTTTGCGCCCTGGGGCGCGCGGGAGAGGCGCTCGAGCATTTCCGGGCGGCCATGGACCTGGACCCGGGCGTGCCGTGGTTCCCCTACCGCCTGGGCCTGACCCTGGCCGGGCTCGGCAGGGAGGCGGAGGCGCTCGACCATCTGGCCCGGGCCGTGGCCGTGGCTCCGGGCGAGGCCAGGCCGAACCTCGAACTTGGCAGGCTGCTCGGCCGCATGGGCAGGCCCGGGGCGCAGGCCTATCTGCGCGAGGCCGCCCGCATAGACCCTGGGCTTTTCGCCAGGGAATTTCCCGAAGGGAGCGCTGATGCGTTTTGACAAGAAATTCTGGAAGACCAAGGTGCTCTTCCGCATCGACGAGTGGGCCTCGGTGGCGCTCAACGTGGCGCTGGTGGCCCTGGCCGTCGCCGCCGGGGCGGGCGTTCGGCTCTACCGGCTGGCCAGGCGCTCCGGGCCGCCCAGGATCACCAAGGCGGTCTTCCTCTCCTGCGAGGGCCACAAGGTGGCCCCCACGCGCGTGCGCTGCTACCACTACGCCGAGGTGCTGCGCCGCCAGGGTGTGGACGCCGAGGTCTTCGCCTACTGGGACGAGTTTTCCCGCCTGGCCCACTTTCCCTTCCCGTTCAGGCGTATCTGGGAGGTGGAGAAGTTCTGCTGCAACGTGGCCGCGCTGGCGAAGCTCCTGAAGCTCGGGCCCGTGGTGGTCTTCGAGCAGCGCCCCAACTACGATTTCATCGTGCCCCTGTGCATGAGGATCATAAACGGCTCGCGCATCGTCATGGACATCGACGACTGGACGCTCAGCTACCGGGCCTTCTGCTTCCCCATGCGCCTGGAGGTCCGGCACATGCTGCCCTTCTTCGGGCTCATGAGCGCCACCTGCGTGGTCTCCAGCAGGCGGCTGCGCGAGCGCCTCTCGCGCCACTTCCGCGACACGCCGCTCTTGCCCACCTACGTGGACCACAAGCGCTTCACCCCGCCCGACACGCCCAGGCCCCAGGGCCCGGTGACGTTCTCCTGGGTGGGAACAATCTTCCAGGACTTCACCTACGACAACGTGATGTTCATGATCGAGGCCTTCGCCAAGGCCTGCGACATCCTGGGCGACCGCCAGGGCCTGGCCCTGGATATCGTGGGCGGCGGGGATTATTTCAAGCGCGTGCAGGAGCGCGTGGCCACGGACTTCGCGGGCTACCCGGTGCGCGTGCGGCCCTGGATGGCCCCGGAGGAGATGCCCGCGTACCTGCGCTCCATCGACGTGGGCCTCTACTGCCTGATCGACCCCTCGCTCTTCCACGAGAGCAAGAGCCCGACCAAGATCTTCGAATACTACGCCTGCGCCAAGCCCGTGGTCTCGACGGTGTTCGGCGAGGCCCAGTACTTCGTGGAGGACGGCCGCACCGGCTACCTGGCCGAGGGCGTGGAAGCCTACGCAAAGGCCTTGGCCCGCATCTCTTCGCTGAGCCAGGCGGAGCGCGAGGCCATGGGCGCGCGCGGCCGCGAGCTCGTGGAGCGCGAGTGGAACATGGAGGCCGCCTGCGAGCGCCTGAAGACGATTCTTTTCAATGAGAGCCCCTGCCGGGCCGCCCGGCCGGAAAACGCCCCCCGTGGGGAAGGATCGCCGCGCGCGGCGGTCAAGGAGAGCTGACATGAAGGTGTTTCTCGCCAACGCCCCCTGGAAGAAGCCCGGATTCTACGGCGTGCGCGCCGGTTCGCGCTGGCCGCATTTCGAGAAAGAGGGCTGCTCCTACATGCCCTTCCCCTTTTTCCTGGCCTACGCGGCCGCGCTCCTGCGCGACAACGGCTTCGAGGTGGCCCTCACGGACGCCATCGCCGAGGACCTGGGCGACGAGGCCTTCTTCGCGCGCCTGAAGGCCGCCGCGCCGGACGTGGTGTTCTTCGAGGTCTCCACGGCCTCGCTGAACACCGACATGCGCGTCCTGGAAAAGGCCAGGGAGATGCTGGGCAAGGGCGTGCGCATCGTATTGGGCGGCGCGCACTTCGGGCTCGGCTCCCCGGAATTCCTGGAGAAGCACGCCCACGCGGACTTCACCCTCTCGGGCGAGTACGAGTTCAACCTGCTGGACCTGCTCTCAAGGCTTCGCGAAGGCAAGGACGTGTCGGACGTGCCCGGGCTCGGTTTTCGGGGTGAGGGCGGCGCGGTCACGGTGAACAAGCCCGCGCCCAAGCTGCGCGACCTGGACGACTACCCCTGGCCCGCGCGCGAGCTTCTGCCCATGGAGCGCTACTGCGACCGGCCCGGCGGCATCCCGGCCCCGTCGCTCCAGGTGATAGCCTCGCGCGGCTGCCCGTTCGGCTGCATCTTTTGCGCCTGGCCGCAGTTGATGTACGGGGGCAACTCCTACCGCACCCGCTCGCCCAGGGACGTGGTGGACGAGATCGAGGATTGCGTGAAGCGCCACGGCTTCAAGTCCTTCTACTTCGACGACGACACTTTCAACATCGGCAAGCCGCGGATCCTGGAGCTGGCCCGGGAGATCAAGGAGCGCAAGCTGAACCTGCCCTGGGCCATCATGGCCAGGGCCGACCAGATGGACCGCGAGATCCTGACCGCCCTCAAGGAGGCCGGGCTCGTCGCGCTCAAGTACGGGGTGGAGTCGGGCTCGCAGGATCTGCTCAAGGCCGCGTGCAAGGGCCTGGACCTGGCCAAGGTGGCCGAGACCGTGCGCATCACCAAGGAGCTGGGCATCTCCTACCACCTGACCTTCATGTTCGGCCTGCCCGGGGAGACCGCCGAGACCGCGCGCCAGACCGTGGAGACCGCCCTGGCGCTGGACCCGGACAGCCTGCAATTCTCCATCGCCACGCCGTTCCCGGGCAGCCGCTTCCACAGGGACCTGATCGAGCGCGGGCACCTGCTCTCCACCAATTACGACGACTACGACGGCTACCACAACTCCGTGGTGCGCACCGACGCGCTCACGGCCGAGGACCTGGTGCGCATCCGCGACGAGGCCGAGAACGCCTGGCGGGAGCACAGGGCGGCCAAGGCGGCCGCCGCCAACATGTGAGGGGGCGCGCATGTTTGGCGCGTCCATAGGCCGCGCGGGGCCGCTTCGGGTCGTGTTCGCCTCGCACACGGCCAACACGGGCTGCGGGGCCGAGAACGTGCTCATGGGGCTCGTGTCCGAGCTGGACAGGGGCCGCGTGGAGCCCGTGGTCCTGGTCCCGGAGGAGGGCGGCCCCATGGAGGCCGTGCTCGCCCGGGCCGGGGTGGAGGTCAGGCGCGCGCCCATGCGCTGGTGGATCGGCTCGCCCGAACAGCTGGCCCGCTTTCCCGAGGGTTTCGAGGCCCGCGTGCGAGCCGTGCGCGCGGTGCTCAAAGAGATCGCCCCGGACCTGGTGGTCACCAACACCTGCGTGATCCGCGAGGCCGCCGAGGCGGCCCGCCTGGAAGGGCTGGCCCACGTCTGGTACTCCCACGAGATGCTCTCGCGCGACCCGTGGCTCGTCGCGCCCCAGGGCGCGTCCCGGGCCTACGCGGACATCGCCGGGCTGTCGCGCGCGGTGCTCTGCGTGTCCCAGGCGTGCAGGGAGGAGTTCCTCGCGGCCGCCCCCGGGGTCGAGCCGTCGCTGGTGGAGGTGGCGCACACGGGCATCCCGGCCATCGGACCCGGAGACGACGGAGCCGCGCGGCGAAAGCTCCTCGATGCGGCCGGTTTTCCGCCGCAGGCCGTGGTGGCCTGCTTCGTGGGCGTGCTCTCCAAGCGCAAGGGCGTGCCGGAGCTGGCCGAGTGCGCGGTGCGCCTGGCAGGCGAGAACCCGCTCCTGCGCTTCGTGCTGGTCGGCCCCGACGGCGGGGCGGCGGACGCCTTCAAGGCGCGCGTGGAGGGCACTGCGGCGCAGGCCGGCTGCGCCTGGATAGGGGCGCGGCCGGACCCCATGGATTTCATGCGCGGGGCGGACATGCTCGTGTTGCCCTCGCTCTCCGACCCCTTCCCCCTGGTGGTCCAGGAGGCCATGCATCTGGCCAGGCCGGTGGTGGCCACGGCCTCGGGCGGGGCGTCGGAGCTCGTCCTTGACGGCGTCACCGGGGTTCTCACGCCCGTAGGCGAGGTGGACGCCCTGGCCTCGGCCGTGGCCCGCCTGGCCGGGGACTCGGCGCTCCGCCGGGCCATGGGCGAGGCCGGGCGGGAGAGGATACGAAGCGTTTTCTCGCGCGAAGGGTATCTGGACAAGATGGCCCGGCTCTTCGAGCGGGCCGCGCAAGGCAGACAAGCAGGGGGAGCCCGGTGAAGCACGCCTATCTGACCATCAACAGCGCCAACTACATCCCGCGCGCCACGGCGCTCATGGAGTCGATCAAGGCGCAGGACCCGGGCGCGCACGCACACGTGGTGCTCTCCGAGGGCGACGCCGCGTGCGCCCTGGTCAAGGACGTGCCCGGGGTGCGCCTCTGGCCCGCCTCGGCGCTGGGCGTCGAGGGGCTCGGGCAGATGAGCTTCTATTACGACATCACCGAGTTCAACACCGCGCTCAAGCCTTCGGCCATCCTGGCCCTGTTCGAAGAGGGCTACGACGCCGTGACCTACTTCGACCCGGACATCGAGGTCTTCTCGTCCACGAAGCCCCTTGAGGAGCTGCTTTCGCGTTACGAGCTGCTGCTCACCCCGCACATCTCCTCCCCGGCCGAGGAGGACGGGCTCTTCCCCTCGGTGCAGGCCTGCATCCACGCGGGCCAGTTCAACCTGGGCTTCATCTCCGTGCGCGACACCCCGCAGGTGCGCGCCTTCCTGCACTGGTGGGTCAGGCGGCTCAGGGAGAGCTGCCTGATGGAGCCAAACTACTGGCTCTTCGTGGACCAGTTCTGGGCCTCTGCCGGGCCGTCCTTCGTGGACGAGACGCGCGTCGTCCGCAGCGAGGCCTGGAACATGGCCTACTGGAACTACGGCCACCGCACGCTCAGGCGCGAGAACGGCCGCTTCGTCACCGGCGACGGCCCCCTGTTCTTCTTCCACTACAGCGGCTACGATTTCTCCCAGCCTTCCAGGCTGTCGCGCTTCACCGAGCGCCAGGCCGCCGTGGAGCCGGGCTCGGACCTGGACGCGCTGCTCTCGGGCTACCGGGCCAGGGTGGCCCGGCAGGCCGAACTCCATCCGTACGGGCACATCCCCTATTCGCACGGGGCCTACGCGGACGGAACGCCCGTGAGCGCCAAGGCCAGGCGGCGCTTCCTGGCCCTGTCCCCGTCCGAGCGCGAAGCGTTGGGCGACCCCTTCGCCTGCCCGGACAGGCTCGAGGAAGGCCGGCAGGGCTGATTGGAACGGGAAATGCATTGATTTGACGGGTATTGTCGAGTCCGTATCAGGAGGAAGCGGGTCATGCCCCGTCAGGAAGTTTTGAGCATCATCCCCGCGCGCGGAGGCTCCAAGGGCCTGCCGCGCAAGAACATCCTCGATCTGGGCGGCAAGCCGCTCATAGCCTGGACCATCGAGGCGGCCAGGGCCTGCCCGGCGATCACGCGGGTGGTGGTCTCCACCGACGACCCCGAGATCGCCGACGCCGCCAGGGCTTACGGCGCGGAAGTGCCTTTCCTGCGCCCGAGCGAACTGGCCACGGACACCTCCATGCTCGACGACGTGTTCAGCCATACCCTTGACGCCCTCAAGGCCGAATCCTACGAGCCGGGCGCCATCGTGGCCATGTATCCCACCAGCCCGTTCAGGTCGCGCCACATGGTCGAGACGCTGGTCGCCAAGGTTTTGAACGGCTACCGCAGCGCCATCACCGTGCGCCCCATCCCCGCCAACGGCATAGGCTTTTTGCGCCTGGACGGCTCCGGGCGCATCGTCTCCGATTTTCCGGTGAACCGGCCCAAGGGGGCGGCCTCCACCTACTACCGCAGCTACGGCCTGATGCACGCCCACAACCTGACGGACAAGTTCGCGGCGCACGGCGTGTACCTCTACAAGGTCACGGACCCGGTGCAGCTCGTGGACATCGACACCATCGGCGACATGGGCATCGCCCGCGCAGTGCTGGACACGGGGCAGTTCAAGGGGCTCTTGTCGTGAGGGTCGTCCTGCTGGCCTGCCTTCCGGAATCCTTCCCCGACGCGTCCGGCCCCGGTGCGTCCGGGCGCATGGAGACGCTTGGGCGCAACCTGGACATGGTCGCGGCCCTGCCCGAAGGCCGCGCCCTGGCGGTCCTGGGCGACGAGAAACTGGCGGAACTCGCCGTGTCGCGGGGCCTCGAGCACGTGGTGGCCGCGTTCCGCCGCGCACCGCAGCCCGACGACCTCTTGCCCGCCGGGTGCCTGGAAGCGCTGGAGCTCTTGTCTTCCCGGGGCATGGTCGCGCCCGGGGAGCCCGTGCTCGTGCTGGACGGCTTCGCGCTGAACCTCTTCGCCGGGACGCTCCTGAAGGCCGTCCGGCGGCACGAAGGCTCGGACCAGGCTCTGCTGCTCTCGGTGGCCAACTGCCGCGACAACCCCATCCAGTGCGACGCCTACCACTCCATCCTGGCCTTGAACGTCGTGAGCCCTCTGGAGGGCCAGGCCAGCGACGGATTTCCCTTCGACTGGGCAGCGTACGGCTACGCGCACTGCGCCCCCGGAACCCTTTTCCACATCCCCGGAGAGGACTCTCCCGCAGGCCCGGGCGAGCCGGTGGTGTGGGAAGGGCCCATCCCCGGGCACGGGCTCGCCCTGCTGCTGGACGGCCCGGACAGCGCCAGGCGCGCGGTCCCCGACGGGATGGCCCGGGATCTGCCGGGGCGGCTCGTTGCGGTCGCCGCCCTGCCCGGGGAGACCTCCACGGATTTCCTGGTGCTGCGGGACGCCGGGGGCGAGCGCCTGTACTTCTCCCGGGCGCTTCGCGTCCCGGGCGCGAAGCTGCACCTGCGCCCCCTGGACGAACCTTCCCTGGACGCGGCCCTTTTCAGCGGCGGCGAGCTTCACGACCTGGACGCCGTCCCGGATGCGGAGGGCGCGGCCCGGGGCCTGTGCGGCCCCCTGGCCCTGGGCCACGCCGTGGACGCGCCGCTGGCCGCCGTGGTGCTCGTCCCGGCCGAGGAGGGCGCGGCGGACATCCGCGAGGCCCTGGTGCTGGAGAGCGGCCTGTGGAGCTACGACGGAGCGCGCCAGAGGCGCCATCTCGCGAGGACCGGCCAGCCCGTGCAGGGCAGGCAGGACTTCCCCGACTATTTCTGCCCGTGCCCGGCCCTGGCCGTGGGCTCCCCCCGCGACCTGGCCCGGGCCAAGGAGCTCATCCTGGCCGGACAGGCCCAGGGCTTCGTGATCGACGAGCCCGACCCGCTGCTGCGCGGGCTCATGGACCGCATGGCCCCGGGCGGCGAGGGGGCGTCATGATTTCGACCCTCGGCGGCAAGCTCCAGGAGGTCCTCGAACTTCTCTCCTCGGCCAGGGCCGCCCTGGACGCGCGCGACCCCCGCCTGGCGCTGGGGCGCCTGGAACGCTTCGAGGACGCTTTCGCGGCCCTGCGCGGGCTGGCCGTGCGCGGCGAGCCGCTGATGCGCTTCCTGCTCGCGGGGATCCGCCGCGAGCAGGCCGGACAGGAGCAGGGCGCGGGCCAAGGGCCTGCGCTCAGCCTGCACGTGGCCGCCGACAAGCTCGTGCTCGCCTTCCACCAGACCGCGGCGTTCGAGTCGCGCGCCAGGCGGCTGAAGGCGGCCGCCCTGGAGATGGCGGCCGCGCAGGCGCTGGAGCAGGGGGGGCAGGAGGGCCGCGCGCTGTGGGGCGAGGCCGTGCGCCGCTCCCCGTTGTCGCCCGCGCTCCTTGAGCTGCAAGGCCGGTTCGGGCTGGCCTGGCCCCCGGGCGTCCCCGGGCTCTCGGCCGGGCCGCTGGACAGGCAGTCCTTCGACCCGGGCCTGAGCAGCATCCTGCCGTGGAAGGGCGGCATGCTGGCCGCCACCCGGCACAGGAACGCGCAGGGCCATTACGTGGACGCGCGGATCGAATGGATCGGCCCGGACGGCTCGCGCGAGCCCGTGCCCATGGAGCGCGCCATCGACCTGCGCCCGCTGCCCGGCGGGGTGAACCCCTATCTCAGCATGGCCGCGCACCCGGACGGCGAAAGGGTCGTCTTCCCGGAATTCGTCTCGGATCAGGCCGTCTCCCTGTCCTGCCTGCACGTGGGGAGCGGGCGCGTGCGGCGCTTCGGCGAGGCGGCGGTCCCGGCCGTGGAATATCCCTTCAACGTGGTTTCCTCGGGCGAAAGGGTCTGGCGCGTCTGCGTTTTTTCCGGAAGAATCGAGGAATTCGACGCCGGGGGCGCGGTGGCCGCCGGGCTGCTGGGCGCGAGCGCCGTTCCGGGCGCGCACGCCGTGCTGCCCCTTGCGGACGGCTCCAGGCTGCTGGCCTGCTCCACCGGCAAGGTGCGGCGCAAGTACGGCCGGTTCCTCGGCTGTTCCCCCGGGAAGGACTCCTGGCTCTGGCGCTGGGACCCGGCCGCCGGGAGCGCTTCCGCGCTGCCCAGCCCGGCCGGGCTGCCCAGGTCGCCCAGGTACGTTTTTGCGTGGGGCGGCAACCTGGTGTTCTGTTGCGACGACACCGTGGAGGTGTTCGACCGCGGCATGGAGCACGTCCTGTCGCTCGACCTGCGGGAACACGTTCTCGCGGCCCTGGGGCCGGAAGGCGGCGCGGCGGCGCTCGATTCGCTGCTGTGCTGCATGGACGGCCCCACGCTCAGCTTCGCGGCCGCGTCCGTGGTGTCCTGCCTGGGCTCGGTCACCTTCGAACCGGAAAACAACGGGTGAGCATATGTACTACGCCATAGCAGCCGTGCTGGCCGCCGCCGTGGCCGCCGCCGTGTACGCGGGGCTCAGGCAGCGCAAGCGCAAGAAGAAGGCCGATGAGATCTATCCCCTGTGGTAGGAGCGCCCGCCGGGGCGCGAAAGGGGGGCGCTGATGCCCGTGGCCAAAGGCTTGCGGCCGTTGCGCTTCCTTGCGCTGGCCTGCGTCTGCGCGGCGGGCGCCTACGCGTTCTTCGGCCCGGGCGCCTTGGGCTGGGCGCTTCTTTGCGCGGCCTGCCTGGAAGGGTTCTTCCTGGTCATGTACGCCGTGGCCGACGGCGGGCTCGTGCCCATCCGCCGCAAGCTCTGGGACGAGAACCCCAACATGTACGCGGCCGACGGCAAGGAGGCCACCACCCTCTTCGACCGTTTCATGCCGCACCCGCACCTGGGGCACGTGAACCACGACAACCCCCCGGCAGGGCGCGCCCCGGCCACGGGAGGGATGCTGCGCGTCAACTCCGAGGGGTTCATCGGCCCCGAGTTTCCGGCCGCGCGCCCCGAGGACGAGTTCGTGATCATGGTCAGCGGCGGCTCCGTGGCCGAGCGCTTCGCCCAGGACCACCACTCGCCGGGCGGGGTCGTCCCGCCCATGCTGGAGGCGCTGCTCAACGAGCGCTATCTCCCGCCGGACGGAAAAAAACGTTTCAGGGTGCTGAACGGCGCGGTGGGCGGCTGGAAACAGCCCCAGCAACTGGCCATGCTCTGCCTGCACGCGCATCTGGCGCACGCCTTCGTGACCCTCGAGGGCTACAACGAGACCATGGCCAGCATCCTGGGCGTCGCTGGCCGGGGGCTCCGCTTCGAGTACCCGTGGCTGAACCTCTACGGCGTGGACAGGAGCCCCGCGCGCAAGTTCGCCCTGCGCGCCATGCGCCGCGTGCACGCCGCCATGCTGGAAGACCTGCTGCTCTCGCGCTCGCGCCTGGCCTACTGGCTCTCGGTGCGCCTGCGGGGCGCGCTGGAATCCTGGGCCGAGCGCAGGGAGCGCGAGGCGGACGCCATGCCCACCACCTTCGACAGCCTCTTCGCCAAGCCCCCCGGATCGGATGACGACCCGCTGGCCTGGGCCGCCGGGCGCTACGCCTGCCACTTGCGCTCCATGGGCGCGGTGGCGAGGGAGCACGGCGTGCGCCTGGCCGTGTTCATGCAGCCCTGCGCCGCGATCTCGAAGGAGCTGACCCCGGAGGAGAAGGCCCTGTGCGGGCGCTCCGGCCACGAGGAGGCCTACAGGATGATGGAGCGCGCCGTGCTGGACCAGGACGGCCGGGGCATGAACGCCGCGAGCCTTCTGGACGTGTTCTCGGGGGTTTCCGAGAGCGTGTACATCGACGACGCCCACTTCAACCCGCCGCGCCTGGACCAGTACGGCCGGGGGCTGGGGCACCGGCTCGTGGCCGAGGCCATGGCCGCGCGCCTGGCCGGGTGGTGGGGCCTGACGCCGCGCGAGGGCGCGCGGGAAGGGGCGTGAGGGCCATGTTCGTCACGCGACCCGCGTGCCCGCTCTGCCAGGGCGAACCCAGCGCCGAGCTCTACCGCAGGCCCTTCGGCGACCCGGCCGTGGCCGCGAGCCTGGCCGCCCTGTTCCCGAGGCCCACCTTCGTGCGCGAAGCCCTGGAGCGCGACTATGTGGTGCTCTGCTGCGACGCCTGCGGGTTCGCCTGGCAGAAGCACATCCTGGACGGACCCAGCGTGGAGCGCCTCTACGAGGAGGGCATCGACCACGACGCGGCCCTGGCCAAGACCGACCTGGCTTCCATGGAGGTCCGGCTCAGGGTGCTCGCGTCCGTGCTGCTCATTCCGGCGCTCCTGCCCGCCGGGCGCGCCCGCGACGCGCGCGTGCTCGATTTCGGCATGGGCTACGGCCACTGGCTGCGCCTGGCCCTGTCCCTGGGCCTGGACGCCGAGGGCGTGGAGATATCGCGGCGCAAGGTGGAGCACGCCAAAAGTTTCGGCTGTAAGGTCTTCGAGGGCCTCGATCAGGCGCGCGGCCCCTACCACGCCGTGCACGCCAACCAGGTGCTCGAGCACGTGGACGATCCCCGGGCGGTCCTGCGTCAACTGGCAGCGCGGCTGGCTCCCGGCGGGATTCTCCTCCTGAGCGTGCCCGACGCGGGCCCCGAGATCGAGGCCATGCGCCAGGGCCGATGGACCCCGGGCAAGGGGGCGGTGCACCCCATGGACCACATCAACGGCTTCACGTTCGAGGGATTTTTGCGTTTGCTTGCCAGCGAGGGCTTCTCCCTGGCCTCCCCGGTGGGGGTGAGGGAGCTTCTGTCCGGCTCGACGCGGCTCACGCTCGCCCAGGATTCCCTCGACCACCTCCCCTGGGTGCTGACCAGGGACGCGGGAGGCAGGCCATGAGCGCCGCAAACGGGCCGCCGCCGCACATCGACCCCGAGGCCTGGTGGAAGTTCCGCAGGCCCAGGTGCTGGTCCAACCAGGAGCTGCGCCGCTTCGCTCCGCTTTTCGGGGGGCGCGTGGCCAACGTGAGCGGGTGGCTGGACGAGGACAAGGAGGGCGGGCGCTACCGGGATTACTTCACGGGGGCCTCGTCCTACGTGGTCACCAACCACGAGTGCGGGGAGCGGGGCTTCCAGGGCCAGCCGGGCGAGCTGACGCTCGACCTCTCGGCCGACCTGCCCCCGGGCTTCGCGGGCATGGCCGACGTGGCCTTCAGCCACACCGTGCTCGAGCACATCTACGATTTCCGCAAGGCCTTCGCCAACCTCTGCCTGCTGTCCACGGACGCGGTCATCGCCGTGGTGCCCTACATCCAGCAGCTGCACCACGGCGCGGGCTACTGCGACTACTGGCGCTTCACCCCCTTCGCCATGCGCGGGCTCTACGAGGAGAACGGGCTGACGGCCAGGTACGTCTCGGCCAACGGCGCGGACCCGGGCTCGGTCTACCTCTTCTGCGTCGGCTACCGGAACCGGCGCTGGGACGATCTGGTGCCCAGCCGCTTCGACCTGTACATCGACCCGGACAAGGGCGGCGGCTTCGGCAACGTCATCGGCGGCCAGGCCGTGCGCTGCGGCTGACGCGGCCCGGCTGACCAATACTGGAGAGCTATTCGTGAGGATCTTCCTGATCGAGCCGTGCACCTGGGAGAGCACCGCCAAGGGGTTCAAGATATCGCTCGGGCTCGCGTACCTCGCCGCCTACCTCAAGGGGCTCGGGCACGAGGTGGGCGGGCTCAACCTGAACTACCCCTTCGAGCGCGTGCCCCTGCGCTACCTGAAGACCGACCCCCAGGCCATGGAGCTCATCGAGGGCTTTCGGCCCGACGTGGTGGGTTTCAGCTGCTATTCGCACACGCGCCACAACGTCTACCACTGGGCCAGAGCCGTGAAGGAGCGCCTGCCCGGGGTCAGGGTGGTGCTCGGCGGGGCGCACGCGTCGTTCCAGTACGAGGAGATATTGCGCGCCCGCGAGCAGGTGGACTTCATCATCCGGGGCGAGGGCGAATTGGCCTTTGCCGAACTGATGGAGCACCTGGCCGGGGCCAGGCCCGCCTCCGAGGTCGCCAACCTCTGCTGGCGGGAATCGGGCGAGGTGCGCGCCGCCACGCGCCAGGCCGCGCCGCTGGATCTGGACGAGCTGCCCTTCCCGGACAGGGAATACGTGCACGACGCCCAGGCCATGCTCGACTGCTCCGTGCCCATCGACCTGCGCTACGATCTCTTCCCCTCGCCGCAGGTGCACGTGCTCACCAGCAGGGGCTGCCCGGTGCGCTGCAAGTTCTGCTGCTCCTCGCACTTCTGGGGGGCCAGGGTGCGCTTCCGCTCGCCGCGCCTGGTGGTGGAGGAGCTCAAGCAGATCCGGAACCGCTGGCCCGACGTGCGCAGCCTAGCCTTCCACGACGACACCATGACCGTGAAGCGCTCCCACGTGGAGGAGATCTGCCAGCTCATGATCGATGAGCGGCTGGACATGCGCTGGGTGGCCTGGACGCGCATGGACGCCGTGCGCCCCGAGACCGTGCGGCTCATGCGCCGGGCCGGGTGCGTCATGCTCAAGTCCGGTATGGAATCCGGCTCGCAGCGCGTGCTCGACCTCCTGGGCAAGAAGGTGGACGTGCCCCTGGCCCGCGAAGGCGTGCGGATCATCGAGGAGGAGGGCGTTTGCGGCTCCTACAACTTCCTGCTCTCCTACCCCGGGGAGAGCGGGGCCGAGGCCATGGAGACCGTGCGCTTCATCCGCGACAACAACATCCCGGCCAAGGAAGCCCGCATGGGCATGGCCACTGTGTTCTTCCCGGGCACTGAGCTGACCGAACAGTACGTCGGGGAGGTCGGCCGGTTCGACTGGGACTCCCCGCCGCCGCTCGTGCGCAGGGAGTTCGTGGAGGACCCGGCGGGCAACCCCCTCTATCCGGTGCGCGGGCTGCCCGTGGAGCTCCAGCGCGCCATCCGCCGGGCCGTGCGCGCCCCGCGCCTGACCGAGAAGGACCTCTCCTGGCCCCCGGAGCGCGAGGACGCCCTGCCGGAGTGGCGCGACCGCAACTATCCGGCCATCCAGGACCGGCAGTTCGCGCTCGTGCGCCAACTCCTGGACGGGCTGGGCGCGCGGGGCGGCAAGGCGCTTTTGATCGGCGACGGGAGCATGGATTTTTCCCTGGCGGAACTGGCGCGGTCCAGGGGAGTCGAGATCGAGCACGTGGGCTTCGACCTGGAAAAGTACCCCGGGTACCGGTTCCCGGGGCCGCTGCCCTACGCCGACGGGACGTTCTCCACGGTGATCGCGCGCAACATGCTCGTGCGCGCCGGGTGGGAGCTCCTCTCCCGGGAGGTGGCCCGGGTGCTCTCGCCCCAAGGGCAGGCGCACTTCATCGAAGTGAACAAGGCGGGCTGGCGCACCCGGCTGCGCTTTCTGCTGACCGGAGCGACCTTCGAGACCTTCGAGGACGTCTGGCCCATCGCCTTCGGGCTGCTAAAAAAGCGCCTGGGCGGCTTCGGCCTGGAGTTCGAGGTCCCCGCCGGAGCGCAGCTGCGCGGGTTCTACCATCTCACCGCGAGGCGTCCGGCGCCGGCGGGCAAGGAAACAAGGGTACCCGGCAATGGATAAGATCGATCCGCTGGACAAATACAGGGATTTCGTCCTGGCGCTCCTGCCCGAGAATGCAGGGCTGCACCTGTACGGGGCGTGCGCCACGGCGGCGGACGTCGCGGCCGCGCTGGCCCATTTCCGCCCGGACCTCCGCATCGTGGGCGTGATGGACGACCACCGGTCCGGGGAGTTCCTCGGCCACCCGGTCCTCGATCCCGCCACGGTCCGTCCGGGGCAGGACGAGCACGTGCTGGTGGCCTGCCCCGAGGTCCAGGCGCGGGACGCCCTTCTGCGCTACGAGGAAGCCGGGACGGAGCACGTCTGGTACATCCCCTCCGACTACCGCTTTTTCCTGATGGCGGCCATGCAGATGATATCCGGGGACGACTTCCGCGACGACCAGCGCATGAGGCAGATTGTCCTGGAACGGAAGTTCGAATCCATCGACTCGCACTACGCCTTCTTCCCGTTCGTGAATGTGCAGCGCACCATCTGCGAGGTGCATCGCGAACTGAGCGACCTCGTGTTCGAGGGCGTCACGGACAAGGCGTTGCTCGACAGGATGCTGCCCCTCATCCACGAGGCCACCGTCATGGGCAAGAAGATGGACAAGAAGCTCAGGCAGTACCGCTACGATTGGGACGATTCGTTCTGGGAGCGGAGCAAGTACGACATGGTCGAGAAGTACAAAGTCCGCCTCGGCCGCTACCTGGAACGCATCGGCGCGGCCGCCAAGTGAACCGGATGCGCGCCTTCTACCTTTCAGCCGGGAATTTTCCCTCCATCGCGGCGAACACCATCCAGATCGCCAAGATGTGCTGCGCCTTCAGCCGCTGGCTCCCGGAGATGCGCATGGTGGCCCTGACCGGGACAGAGGCGCTCTTCGAGGGCGCCCCGCCGGATCTTCAGGCCCTCTACGGGCTCTCCAGGCCCCTCGAGGTGGACTACCTGCCGCTTCTGCCCGGGCGCGGCCACGGGCTCTTCGAGCACGACTACCGCCCCCCCGCCTGGTTCTACCACCTGGCCGCCCAGTACGCCTCCTGGCAGGGCGCGGAGCTTGTCGTCACCCGGCGGCCCGAGACCGCGCTCACGGCCATCGCCCTGGGCATCGACACCATCTTCGAGAGCCACGCTCCCTGGAGCTACTTCCCGCACGTGCACCCGCACACGGCCAGGTTCGCCTCGCCGCACCTGAAGGCCGTGGTGGTGGTGGCCGACAGCCTGGCGCGCGACCACATGGCTGCCGGGCTGCCCGGGGACAGGATAGTGGTGGAGCAGGACGGCGTGGACCTGGGCCAGTACCCCGAAGGGGCGGACCGCCAGGCCCTGCGCGCGAGCCTCGGCTGGGACGACCGCTTCACGGTGGTCTACACCGGGCACCTGCTGGCCGAGCGCGGCATGGAGACGGCCTTCGCGGCCGCGCGCCTGGTTCCGGAAGCGCGCTTCGTGTTCGCCGGAGGCTGGCCCGAGGACGTGGCGCGCTGCCGAGAGAGCGCGCGCGGCATCGACAACGCGGAATTCACGGGATTTCTCGACCATCCCCGCGTGGCGGCCCACCAGATGGCCGCGGACGCGCTGCTCATGCAGTACAGCCTGGACGCCCACCACGCGGACCGCTGCTCGCCGCTCAAGCTCTTCGAGTACATGGGCGCGGCCAGGCCCATCGTTGCCACGGACATGCCCTGCCTGCGCTTTCTGATGCGCCACGGGGAGAACTGCCTGCTCGCGCCCTCGGGCGACGCCGAGGCCCTGGCGCGGGCCGTGCGCGCGCTCATGGCCGACAGGGAGATGGGCGAGCGCCTGGCCCGCGCGGCCCGCGCCGAGGTGGCGCACTACGACTGGGAACTCAGGGCCAGGCGCATCCTGGACCTGGCCCTCAAGGAGGAACGCTGATGCCAGCAATCGCCGCGCTTTTCGGCCCAGGACCCGATCCCCGGGCAGCCGCGAGGCTTGACGGGGCGGCCCGGGCCATGGACCGCCTGGGCCGGGGAACGGTGCTTCGCGTGGACGCGGCCAACGGCGGCGCGCGCGCGGTCTGCCGCCGGGGCCGCCTGCCCGGCGCGGACGTCTGGGCGGACGAGGCCTCGGGGCTCGTGGTGGCCATGGACGGCGAGTGCTACGGCCCGGCCCCTGGCGCGGGGGCGCACGCGCGCAAGGTGCTCGGGGGAGCGCCCCTGGCGCGCGGCGCGGCCGCCGTGGGCGAACTCTACCGGGAGCTCGGCCCGGGCTTCGCGGCCGAGATGGAAGGGGCCTTCGCGGTGGTCGTGCTGGACCGGAAGGCCAACGAGGTCCACGCCTTCACGGACCGCTTCGGCCTGCGTCCCCTGGCCTACCGCGTGCAGGAAGGCGCGATCTTCCTGGCCAGCACCCTGGCCGCGTTCACCCGGGCCTGGCCCGAGCGCGGCCACGGCATCGACTGGACGGCCCTGGCGGACTGGCTGAGTTTCGAGCACATCCTCGGCGAGAAGACGCTTCTGGACGGGGTGCGGCTTCTGCCCAACGCGGGGCGGCTTCGCTTCAAGGCCGGGGACCGGGCGGCGGACGTGGGCGAGTACTGGAGCCTGGCTTCCAGCGAGCCCCGGCACGACCTGCCCTTCGACCAGGCCGTGACCGGCGCGGGCGAGCTTTTCGCCAGGGCCGTGGAGCGCCTCTGCGCCGACGGCGCGCGCGCGGGCGTGTACATGACCAGCGGCCTGGACAGCCGGGCCATCGGCGGCTTCCTGGCCCGCGTCCAGCCGGGCTTCCCGTCCTTCACCTACGGGCTCCAGGGCTGCCGGGACATGGTCTGGGGCGAGGAGCTGGCCCGGATGCTGGGTTCAGCCCATCACCCCTTCCCCATGGACGACTCCTCCTGGCTCTTCGACATGGCCGGGACGTTCGTGGGGCGCACCGAATCCTTCGTGAACATCCTGCACTCCCACGGGGTGCACACCTACGAGGCCGCGTCCGGCCACATGGACGTGCACCTTAGCGGCTACGGCGGGGGCTCCTTCTACGGGGGCGACACCACCAACACGGCCATGCTCGCGGCAAGGACCCCCGCGCAGGCCTGCGAGATGCTCTACAAGGGCTACGTCAATTCCCTGGGCAACGTACTGCGCTCTCCCATGGAGCGCTTCCACCTGCTGACCCCCGGGGTCAGGCGGGAGATGTCCTGGGCGGCCGAGGCCTCCTTCGAGGCGGAGTATTCCCGCTACGCCGGGCTTCGCCCGGACATCACCGGCGACGCCTTCACCCTGGGCAACCGCTACAAGAAGATGTTCGCCTACATGATCGCCATGGAGCGCGAGTTCTTCGAGGACCGCTCGCCCTTCATGGACTACGCGCTCATGGACTTCCTGTTCTCTCTGCCCACCGGCGTGCGCACGCAGCGCAAACTCCAGATCGGGCTCCTGGACGCCATGCTCCCGGAGCTCCGGGCCGTGCCCTGGCAGGTGAGCTGCAAATGCCCCACGCTCCTGCCCGACCCGCCCGCGCATTTGCGCGACCGCCGCGACGACCCCATGCCCACCGAGCCCGGGCGCGACTACCCCAGGTGGGTTCTGAACCACGGCATGGGCTGGCTCGAAAACCTGCTGGACAGCGACGTGCTGGAAGCCAGGGGAATCTTCTCGCGGCCCTACGTGTGCGAAATGGTGGCCAGGGTGCCCTGGGCCGCGCGCGAATTGCCCTACCAGGAGCGGCGAAACGTCTCCTACAGCCTGTGCGCCGTGGCCACGTTCGAGCTCATGTGCAGGCAGGTGCTGGACCCCGCGCAGGGGGACGCCCCGTGAGCAGCCGGGCGTCCATGGCCCTCTTCTTCACCCGGGGCATGTCCCTGGCCGGGTGGGACGCGGCCGGCATGCTCAGCCGCGAGACCGCGCTCTACCGCAGGCACCTGGAGGCCGGGCGGCGGGTGGCGCTCGTCACCTACGGCGGACCCGGGGAAAGGGAAATCGCGGAGCGCGTGCTGCCCGGGGCCGTGGTCTGCTGCAACGAGGGAGGCCTGCCCCTGGACGACTACGCCGCGAACCTCGCGGGCATTCACGCCCGTGAGCTCTCCCGGGTGGACGTGTTCAAGACCAACCAGGTCTCGGGATCGCGCGAGGCCCTGGACGCGGCGCGCGCCCTCGGCAAGCCCCTGGCCGCTCGCTGCGGCTATCTGCTCTCGGATTTCGCGGCGCGCATGCACGGCCGGGATTCCCGCGAGGCCCGAGAGGCGCTGGCTGTGGAGGCCCAGGTGTTCTCCCGGGCCGGGGCCGTGGTGGTGGCCACCCGGGACATGGCCCGGGACGTGCTCTCCCGCGTGCCCGGGGCCAGGGTGGAGGTGGTGCCCAATTACGTCTCCCCCGAGTTTTTCGTCGAACACGGGCGCGAACCGGAGTTCGACGTCTGCTTCGTGGGCAGGCTTGCCCCGCAGAAGAACGTCCTGGCCCTCCTGGAGGCCCTGGAGGGCCTGAACCTCTCCTGCCTGCTGGTGGGCGACGGCGAATTGCGCGACGAGGTGCGCGAGCGGGCGGGCGCCCTTGGGCCGCGCGTGCGCTGGGAGGCGCGGGTGCCCCACGAGCGTCTTGCCGGCTGCATGAGCTCGGCCAGGCTCTACGCGCAGCCCTCGCACTTCGAGGGCCACCCCAAGACGATTCTGGAGGCCATGTTCCTCGGCAGGCCCGTGCTCGCGGCGGATGCCCCGGGCGTCACGGATTTGATCGAGGAGAGCGGCGGGGGCTGGCTCTGCGGACGCTCGTCCGGGGAGATCAGGCAGGCTCTCGAGCAGGCCCTGTCGTCCCCCGAAGAGCTCGCCCGGCGCGGCAGGCTCGCGGCCCGGTTCGCCAGGGAGCGCTTCAGCCTGGACGCCGTGGCCCCGCTGGACGCGGCCGTGCTGGACCGTTTGGCGGAGGGCGAAAAGGAGGGCGGCGATGGGCGCTGAGGGCGCGAAGGGCTCACGCGTCCTGTGCGTGCGCGAGCCCGAGCACTACGCTGATTTCCAGCGTTTCGAGTCCGTGCGGCGCTGGGCCGAAGGCGCAGGCCTGACGGTCACGGCCGTGGGGCTCGAGGGCCTGGCGGCCATGGGCGAGCCCGCGTGGCGCGAGACCGCACTGGCCTGGGCCCCGTTCAAGCACACGGACAGCCCGGCCATCCACATGGAGCGCTGCCTGGCCATGCGGGCCATCCCCGAAGGCGTGCCAATCGTCCTGGACATGGACAACCCGGATTCGCTGCTGCCCGCGGTCAGGCAGCACCTCGCCGGGCGGCCCCTGGCCTGCCGGGCCGTGCGCGACCTCCCGCCGGACCCGGTCTTCTCGCTCACCGTGCCCTACTGCAACCACCCGGCCCGGGTGGAGCCCGCGCCGGTGCGCGACGTGGTCATGCTCGACGTGCACAAGTGGGAGCCCCTCTCCTGCCAGCTCCAGACCCTGGCCCTGCTGGACTGGTTCGGCGGCCGCCACGCCCGGGCCTGCGAGGCCGCCGAGGTGGCGGTCAAATATTTCCTCACGTCGTTCACGCCCATAGAGCCCTACCTCGAGGCCATGGAGGGCCTGCGCGCCAAGCGCTTCGGGCTCTCGGGGCCGGTGGGCGCGCTCGCGGTGCGCGACAACCTGGTCCCGCCCGCGCCCACGCGCGAGGATTTCCTCGCCGTCCTGGCCAGGACGCGGCTTTTCGTCACCATCCACAACAACCTCTCGGACATGCTCCTGTGCGAGGCACTGGCCAACGACATCCCCACGCTGATCCTCGGGGCCTCGGCTTTCGACCCTCCGGCCCGGGAGCTGGACGTCTGGGGGCTGGGCGGCGAGCCGCTGGCCCGCTGGGGCAGGGGCGTGATCGAGGCCCAGCCGGACCTGCGCTCGCCGGACATGGGCTGGCTCGCGGCGAGCGACACGCGCGCCGGGGGCTTCGAGGTGCTTTCCGGGGCATTCCTGGACACCTGGGACAGGCTCTGGCGCTGGGCTTGCAGGCGCTAGCGCACGAGAAACCCCGCCGCGCCTCGAGCGCCGGGCGGCCGACACATCTTCAAGGAACACGCATGGACGACTACTACTGGGGCAGATACGTGGACACGGTCAGGGAATTCTACGAGGCCGCAAGGCTTCACGAGCTTCCGGGCCTGCCTCCGTCCGAGGGGAGGCCCCCCCTCATCGCCAGGCTCATGGGCACGGGCACGGCCGAGGCCCTCTACCTGCTGGACGCGCTGCACAAAAGCCTCCACCTGGAGGGCGACGTCTGCGAGTTCGGCGTCTGCCAGGGGGCCACGTCCGCGCTCCTGGCTCACGAGATCATGGCCACGGACAAGCGCCTGTGGCTGTTCGACTCCTTCAAGGGCCTGCCCAGGCCCACGGACAAGGACGTGCTCATCGACGACATCTTCAACCTGGGCAGCATGGAGCGCTACGAGGGCGAGATGTCCTGCCCGGTCACGGAGGTGCGCAAGCGCCTGAAGGATGTGGCCTTCCCCGAGGAGCGCGCCGTCATCGTGGAGGGCTTCATCGAGGACGTGCTGGGCAAGGCGGCCATGCCGGAAAAGGTCTGCCTCGCCTACGTGGATTTCGACTTCTACGCGCCCATCTCCCTGGCCCTGGGCTTCCTGGACGGTGTGCTCGCGCCGGGCGGGCGCGTGCTGGTGGACGACTACGGGTTCTTCTCCGCCGGGGCCAAGACCGCCGTGGACGAATTTTTGGCCGCGCGGCCCGGGCGCTACGGTTTCACGTTGCCGCGCGGGTACGCGGGCAGGTTCTGCATCCTCGAGAAGGCCGGGCGGGAATGAGGGTCTGGTACGACGGCGTGATCTGGTCGCGCCAGGCCCTGGGGGGCGTGAACCGCTACTTCGCGCGGATCATCGACGGCCTCCCGGAGGACGTGCTCCCCGTGCTCACCGTGGAGCGCCGCCGCGACGTCAATTTCCCGTCGAATCCGCGCCTCACGGTGCTGGACACTCCCAGGAGCGGGCCCGGATGCGTCGAACGGGTGGACTGCGACGTGTTCCACCCCACGTACTTCGAGACGCTCTGCCACGGGGGCAGCGTCCTGCGCTCGGGCGCGCCAGTCGCGCTCACCGTGCACGACGCCCTGCACGAGCTCTATCCGGAATTGGCCGATCCGGGCGGGGAGCAGCGGGCCTGGAAGAAGGCCCTGATCCCGCACGCGGACCACGTGATCTGCGTCTCGCACAACACGAAAAAGGACGTGATGGAGATTTTCGGCGTGCCAGGCGAGCGCATCAGCGTGGTGCACCACGCCTCGGACCTGCGCGCGGACATGGCCGGGGACGCGCCCGACCTGCGCGAGCGGCCGTATTTCCTCTACGTGGGCCACCGCTACTGCTACAAGAACGTGCCCAGGCTGCTCGGAGCCTTCGCGGCCCTGCGCTCGAAATGGCCCGACGTGGAGCTGCGCTTCACGGGCGCCCCCTTCGGCGAGGCCGAGAAGCGGCTGATCCTGGAACTCGGGCTGCAAGGGGCCGCGCGCGTGGAGGGCTGCGTGCCGGACGGGCGGCTGGCTGCGCTCTACCGCAACGCAGTGGCCCTGGTGTACCCCTCGCTCTACGAGGGCTTCGGCATCCCGCTCCTGGAAGCCATGGCCTGCGAGTGCCCGGTGGCGGCGTCCGACACGTCGAGCATCCCGGAGGTGGCCGGGGACGCGGCCCTGCTCTTCGACCCCACGGACACCGAGGCTATGGCGCACGTCATGGAACGGCTCCTGGAGGACAGGGAGCTTCGCGCCTCCATGATCGCCAGGGGCAGGGAGCGGGCCGCCGGGTTCACCTGGGAGAAATCCGTGGCCGCCACGGTGGAGGTCTACCGCGCCCTGGCCGCCAAAGGGGCGGGGAAGTGATCGCCTTCCTGGGCAACTGCCAGGTCCAGGGCCTGGCCAAGGAGCCCGTGTTCGCGGGGCTTGGCGTCAAGTGGCTGCTCTGGCGCACTCCCGCGCTTTTCGGCGGGCCGGGCTTCGCGGCCGCGCGCGAGGCGCTCGTGGCCGCCCACGGCCGCGACTGCGCGTCGGCGCTTGAAAAGAGCGGCATCGTCACCTCGCACCCGAGCCTGGGCGACCTCGAGGCCCTGGCCCCCGAGGCCGTCGTTGTGAACATGTTCCACGAATCCCCGGCCCTCGAGGACCGGGCGACCGGCGCGGTCTACAACGTGCTGGACTGCTCGCAACTGCGCTCGGAGTTCTCCCCGGTGCGGGCCTGGCTCCAGGAAAGGTGCGCTCCGCTGGAGTTCGACCCGGACTCCTACCCGGAGCGCTTCGCGGAGTTCACCCTGGCGCTGCGTGAGAAGCTGCGCTGCCCGGTGGTGGTGATCCTGAGGCTCACGCACCACAACTTCTTCTCGCCGCCCCCGGCGTGCATGCTGGCAGGGTGGGAGCGCTTCGGGCAGCGCGCAAGGCAGGCCGTGCAGGCCCATGCATCGGCCGACCCCATGATCCGCCTGGTGGACATGGACATGGTCGCCGTTGACGCCTGGAGCGAGCGCCAAAGCCAGGACGACGTCTCCCGGGCCTTCGTGCCCGGGCCCGCGCGCTGCGGGCAGGGCCTGGAATTCGACGTGCGGCGCGACCTCGAGCACCTGGCCCCGGGCATGCTCGATCGCACGGCGCACGCCGTGCTGGCGGCGCTACGCGGCGAGGGAGACGGCCCGCGTGTGCGCGTCCCGGCCTCGTGGTCCGAGCCCGCCGGGCAGTACGCACCCGCCTCACCCGAGGAGTTGGCGCGGCTTTTGGAAGAGCCCGTGACGCAGCGCCAGCAGCGCGCGCTCCTGGAGCTCTTGTCCCTGGAACCGGCGCAAGCCGGGGCGATCCTCAGGCGCGCCCTGCCCGGGCTCGCGACGGACCACGACACGTTTTCCATCCTCGCCTGCAACCTGGCGCTCCTTCCTGGCGAGGTGGCGCGGGAGCTTCTGGACATCGCCCTGGACGCTGGCGGGCACACCCTTTCGGGCGCGCCCTGGCGGCTGTGCAGGGCGAGCCTGGCGGGCAAGTTTGTCGAGCTCTCGGGGCTCCTGGCGGACGCGGGCGACGCGGCGAGGGCCGGGCACCTCGCCCGGCTGGCCCTGGCGGCTCTGCCGTCCGGTGAGGCTGACGTTGCCTTGGCCCGCGCGCTTTTGCGCGGCGGAAAGCGGGATGAGGCCCTCGCCGTGGCCGGGCAGGCGGTCAGGGGAGGGGCCTTGGACGAGGATTCGGCGGTTGAGCTCGCCGGGCTGCTGGCCCAGGCGGGAGAGCCCGGCCCGGCCCTGGAGGCGCTTGCCCCGCACGAGGCCTCGGCCGGTGGCAGGGCGCTCCGGGCCGGTGTGGCCATCCTGCGCTCGCTGGGGCAGGGGGAGGGTGCGCTCTCCAGGCTCGACGCGGCCGAGGCCGCGCGCGGGCAGGACGCGCCCGGGTGGCTCCTGCGCGAGCGCGTGGCCACGCTCTACGCCATGGGCAGGCGCGAGGAGGCCTTGAGCCTGCTCGAAAGAGCGGACGAAATCACGCCAGCCCTCGCGCCGCTTGAGCACCTGCTGAAGCCAGCGCCAGCCGTGCCCGGGCGCGCGCTGGTGGTCAGGGCCGGGCCGCTGGTGGCGGCCGACCGGGCTGTCGAGCTTCTTGCGGGCCTTGGCTGGCGGGTGGAGGTGCTCTGCGGGGAGGAGTCGCTTGCGCATTTCCGGTCCCTGCCCGGGGTGTCCGCCTGCCACGGCTACGGCAGCGGGCGCTACAGCCACACCGCGCGCGCCCGGGAGCTGACGCCCGGCGTGTTCGCCTCGCCCTACGACCTGGCCGTGCTGGTCGCCTCGGTCTGGGACCCCGAGGACTACAGGCATTTCCTGGCCCTGATGCGCGAGATTCCGGCAAAGCGCCGTGCGGTCTATCTCTTCGACCAGCTCTGGAGCGCCGAGGCCCGGAATCGCCTGCTGCACGCGCCCTTCGGGGAGGAGCCCGCATGACCCCGGCCGTCACCGTGCTCATGAGCGCGCACGCCGGTGGGGACTACTTCCGGCAGGCGCTCGGGAGCGTCCTCGCCCAGGACTTCGGGGATTTCGAGCTCGTGCTCATTGACGACGCCTCGGCGGACGACATCCGGGGAGAGGTGGAGCGGTTGCGCGACCCGCGCGTGGTCTACCGGCGAAACGAAGTGAACCTGGGCCTGACCCGCTCGCTGAACCTGGGCCTGGGCCTGGCCCGGGCTCCCCTGGTGGCGCGCATGGACGCCGACGACGTCTGCTTGGCGCACCGGCTGGGCGAGCAGGCGCGTTTCATGCGCGAAAACCCGGGCGTGGGCCTTCTGGGCGGGCAGGCGGACTGCATCGACGCCCACGGCAACGTGGTCTTCCGGGAGCGCCACCCCACGGACGAAGCACTTCTGCGCTGGCTCATGCACTTCATCAACCCCTTCTGGCACCCGGCGGCCATGATGCGCACGGAACTTCTGCGCGAAGTCGGCGGCTACGACGAGTCGCTGCCCTGCGCCCAGGACTTCGACCTCTTCCGCAGGCTCGCGGCCGTGGCCCCCGTGGCCCAGGGCAAGGACCCGGTGCTGCTCTACCGCATCCACGAAGCGAGCGTCAGCGGGGGCCGCGCGGCAGAGCAGGACGCCTGCGCGCTGCGCGTCATCGGGCAGGCCCTGCAAGGCCTGCTCGGGCGAAGGCCCGGCGAGAAAGAGGTCAGGGGAGCGCGCGAGATACTCATCCGCCTGCCCGTGGCCCACGCGGACCGGCGAAGCGTGGCGCTTTTGCGCGAGAGCCTGGACGCGTTCGCCGCGCGCGAGGCCCTCGGCCCGGAAAAGCTCGCGCTGCTGCGCGCCAGGCTGGGCGCGGACCTCGAGCACCTGGCGGCGCGCTGCCCGACCGCGAGGCGATGGACGGCGGAAACATCCTCCGAAAAGGAAAGCCGGTAGAACATGACGCAAGCAAACGACCACGGGCAAGGTTGGTGCGTGATCACCACCATCCAGGCCCCTACCGCGTGCGTGGCCGCGCTGGCCGGGACGCTTCACGCCCAGGGCATGACGCTCCTGGCCGCGGGCGACAGGAGGGGCCCGGAGCGCTTCGACATCCCCGGAGCCCGGTTCTTCCCCCTCGACGAGCAGAAGGCCTCGGGCTTCGCCCTGGCCGCGCTGCTGCCCGAGAACCACTACACGCGCAAGAACCTGGGCTACCTGGAGGCCATCCGCTCCGGGGCGGCCTTCCTCTACGAGACCGACGACGACAACCGCCCGGCCCCGGGCTGGGCGCCCAGGACCCTGGACGCGCGGGCGTTGGCCTGCCGGGGCCAGGGCTGGGTGAACGTGTACGCGCATTTCGGCGGCGGCCACGTCTGGCCGCGCGGCCTGCCCCTGGAAGCCGCGCGCCTGGCCCCCGAGCCGGACGGGCGGCCCCTCGCCGGCGTATCGCCCGTGCAGCAGGGCTTGGCCGACGGCTCGCCCGACGTGGACGCCATCTGGCGGATGCTCTACGGCCAGGACACGGCCTTCGACCAAAAGCCGTCCCTGCGCCTGGCCCCCGGGCTCTGGTGCCCGTTCAACAGCCAGAACACCTGGTGGTGGCCCGAGGCCTATCCGCTCCTCTACCTGCCCAGCCACTGCGGGTTCAGGATGACCGACATCTGGCGCTCCTTCGTGGCCCAGCGCTGCCTGTGGGCCATGGGCCGGGAGCTGGTGTTCCACGGGGCGGACGTGGTCCAGGAGCGCAACCTCCACGACCTGCGCAAGGATTTCGCGGACGAGGTGGCCGGGCACATGCACAACGGCCGCATCGCCGCCGTGCTGCAAGCGCTCGACCTGCCCGGCGGGGCGGACCAGGCCGGGGGCAACCTGCGGCGCTGCTACGAGGCCCTGGCCAGCGAGGGGATCATCCCCGGGGCCGAGCTTCCCCTGGTGGACGCCTGGCTTGCGGACCTGGACGCACTGGCGGTATCGCACACGACAACGACAACACGAGAGTGAGCACCATGACCACCGGCAAGTACGATCCGCTGAGAGACGACGCGCGCTTCAACGCCCTCCTGGCCGCCCTGGTGGAGAAGACCCCCTGGGACGACGCCTTCTGGCGCGGCCACAAGACCTACGGAGTGTACCAGCTCCTTCGCCAGGCGCTTCTCGTGCCCGGCGACTGCTTCGAGTTCGGCTGCCACAGGGGCTACTCCGCCTCCATGCTGGCGGAGATGATCGAGCAGACCGGCGTGGACAAGCGCATCCACCTGTTCGACACCTTCAGCGGCATGCCGCACTCCGACCCGGAGTACGACAACTTCTACAAGAAGGGCGACTTCGCGGACACCTCGCTGGACCTCATCAAGTCCACCCTGGCCCCCTGGGACAAGAGCGGGCGTTTCGTCTACGTGCCGGGGGACATCTGCGAGACGGTCCTCAACTACGCGGCCGCCCCTGCCTGCTACCTGCGCATCGACGTGGACCTCTGGCGGCCGAGCAAGGCCATCCTGGAGGCCAAGTTCGACTCGCTGAACACCGGCGGCATCGTCTACCTGGACGACTACGTGGGCGACAAGACCCTGGGCGAGCGCAAGGCCGTGGACGACTTTCTGGCCGACCGCCCGGAAAAGGTTTTCTACATGCTCGGCGAGAGGGCCTACATCATCAAGGGCACCCCGTAGAATCCAGCTTTGCGCGCGCGGGGCGGCCAGGCCGAGGCCCCCGCGCGCCGCTTGACTTTTCCCGCCCGTGCGAACACATCCCCCGGGGAGATGGAGCACCCCATGCGCAACGCTTTTTTCATCGCGGCGCTGTCCTGCCTGCTCGCGGCCGCTTCCGGCTGCGCGGGCGGTGGCCAGGCCGCAAATGCCCCGCAGGCTTCAAGGCCCGCAAGCCCGGCGTCCAGCCCCGAGACCATGAACTGGGCCTTCGCGCCCAAGGCCCTGGAGATAACCTTCGTCTCCGACCCCTTCCTCAACGAGTACGAGGGCGCGGCGCATTCGCTCACCGCGTGCATCTACCAACTGGAGGACCCCGAGGACTTCGGGAAGCTCGCGGCCAGCGCGCCGGGCGTGTCGAAGCTCCTGGACTGCGGCGGCGCGGGAGTGGCGGGCGTCGTGGCCGCCAGGCGCGTCACCGTGCAGCCCGGGCGCAACGAGACCGTGGTGCTGGACAGGGGCGAGAAGGCCCGTTTCGTGGCCGTGGCCTGCGGCTACTACGACCTGAACCAGGGCGCGGTGACCCAGGTCTACGAGATTCCGGTGAGCGCGGACACCTCGGGCTGGCTCTGGTGGAAGGAGACCTCCTACCAGCCCGCCAAGCTGGCCCGGAAGATCATCCTGGGCAGGGCCGGGATGCTGCCCGCCGCCCCCTAGCGCGGCATTCTTCGAACATATCCCCGGTTGTTTCGAGCACGCCTCACCAGTGCCGGTCCCTGGGTCGCGGCCCGGCCCGGGAGCGGGCGGAGTTACATTTTTCGGCCCCAGGCCTACCATTTTGTAAGTTCTTACGGCGTTTTCGAACGCGCAATATCCTGAAATAGCGTATAAAGCCTGTTGGCAGGCTCCTTGCTTTCCCCGCAGGGATGAGCCAACTCGTCCTCATACACGGGGCCTTCACCGGAGGCTGGATCTGGCGGCGCACCGCACGCGCGTTGTCCCGCCTGGGGCTCGAGGCGTCGCGCCCCACGCTCACCGGTTGCGGGGAGCGCTCCCACCTCTTGCGGCCCGAGACCTCCCTGGCCATGCACGTGGAGGACGTGGCCCAGCTCCTTTTCCACGAGGACCTGGAGCGCCCGGTGCTGGTTGGGCACGGCTACGGAGGCATGATCGCGGCGGCCGTGGCCCACAGGCACGGCGGCAAGGTGGGTGGCGTTGTCCACCTGGACTCCGTGGTGCCCGAGCGGGGCGCGTCGTTTCTCTCCGCACTGGGCAAGGCTGGCGCGCGCACCGGGTCGGACTGGCTCTTGCCCCCGCCCACGGCCGAGGGCTTCGGCATCGAATGCCGGGAGCTGGCGCGCTGGTTCTCCGTGCGCCTGCAACCTTTCCCCCGGGCCTGCCTGGAGGCCCCGTACCCCTACGGCAGGCGCGACCGCGAGTTGCCCTGCGTCTACATCCGCACCACGAGCCCTTCTGGGGCCGCGCCGGACCCGGCCTTCAAGGCCCAGGCCGCCAGGGCCGCGCTTTTCAAGGCGCGCCTGGCGGAATTGCCCACCGGGCCGCTGCCCATGCTCACCAACCCCGGCAAGCTGGCCAAGGTCCTGGCCGCCGCCGTGGAGGAGATGCGCCTGCCTCCCGCCCGGGACGTCCCGCCCGTTTCCCGCTCCACCCGCCAAAGGAGGTGCGTCCGCAATGACCTCGACGCATGACGAGCCCACGCAGTCCGGCATGAAAAGGTTCCTGATCCTGCTCGCGCTCCTGGCCGCGGTGGCCCTGGCCTTCGGCACGGCCGTGCGCGGCCCCGGCGCGCACGGCGACGCCGCGCCGATGCAGGCAGTGCAGAGGCAATGATCGCGGGCTTCGGCCGCCCGGGGCCGTAAAGGAACTGTTTTCCTGACGCCGGGGCATCCATGGGTGCCCGGCGGTTGGTTGGCGCGAAAGAAGAAGGCCGCGCGGACGGCAGGGTGCCCGGCGCGGCCTTGAGTTGCTGTTAGGCCGTGCGGTCGTAGACCGGTGCGCCGGGAGCGTTGGTCTTCACCCAGTCGACACCCCGGTCGCGGTTGTAGGCGGTGTCGTACCCTTCGCTTTTCCCGATGATCTCGCCGTTCGCCGCTTTCAGGCGGAAACGGTGCTTGCCGGCGACATCAGTGAAACCTTCGTACCGGTTGTCGAACGGCGCGTTGGTCTTGACGGATGCGAGGCCGGTCAACGCGCTCTGTTTTGTCGTATAGGTCTCACTGGACGTGAGAACCGGTTCATGGTTGTCCCCCTTGAGGTTGAACATGTACTGCCCGTTACTTGTCTTTTTCACTTCGTAATATCCCGACATTCCTTTCTCCTTTAGTTGACCATTCGTTGTTGACCCTGCCAGTCTCCCCCCCCAGATAATGCCTAGAAGCGGGGTGTCAACTTTATTTGTACTTTTGAAAACAAATATCGTACAATGTGAGTGAACAAGGTGCAGATACAGCATCTCGTGGCGATCATTTGATCCGATCTGGAAATGGAGCAGGGGAGGGGTGAAAAAGCTCTGCCCAGAGGAACTGCGGATTTTCCTTCGACTTTGTCGAGGCCAGTGCCAACGCTCTTTGTCCGGGCGGACCGCATCCGCGAATCGCGTCGCGTCCAGAAAAGAAAGGGAGTGAAAGGGCGTGGCGTACGCGAAAACGCGTCGTCTGCCCTGTGAGGGGAAAGCGCCGGGCGGATCGCCCGGCCCCTGAATCAAGTCAGCTCTTGTCCACCAGCAGCGCCTGGGGCGCGTCGGCCTTCAGCGCCGCGATGGCCCTGCCGAGCCCTTCCGGGGTGGGGTAGCGCCCGCTGGTGCCCAGCACTTCGCCCCGGTCCCCCATGAAGTGGAAGAAGAACCGCCCCTGGCCGTCCCGGGACACGGCGTAGCTGCCGTCGTCCGGCACGCAGCCGCGCAACGCCCGCGCGTCCTCCATGGCCCTGTCCCTGCTGTCCCTCGGCTCGCCGGAAAGCAGGCACTCGCCTTCGCCGCTGAGGAACTGGAACTGGTAGTGGCCCTGTCTGGTCGTTCTTATGATGATGCTTCCGGTCGCGCGCACATCCATGGACATATTCTTCCTAGGAAGTCTGAATTGGAATCGTAAGCCAAACATACATGGTTGCGCATAATCCGTAAAGAAAAGGTTCGTTGAAATAAATTTTGCATATAATTACGCCTGCGCGCATCAAGCCCGGCCCGCGCCCCGCGATTGCATTTCGGCGAGGATGGGCTAGAATTAGGGGCAAGCCTTGCCTCTCCGAACGCAATCCTCAAACACACGAACGGTGCCCCTCGAATGGCTGATTTCGTCCACCTGCACTGCCACACGGAATATTCCCTGCTGGACGGGGCCATCCGCATAGGCGACCTGGTCAAGCGCGCGGGGCAGTTCGGCTGCCCGGCCGCCGCCATCACCGACCACGGCAACATGCACGGCGCCCTGGTCTTCTACGAGTACTGCAAGAAAGCCGGGATCAAGCCCATCGTCGGCTGCGAGCTGTACGTGGCCAAGGGCTCCCGCGCGGAGAAGAACGCGCGCTCCCCGCGCGACGCGGGCTACCACCTGGTGCTCCTGGCCCAGAACGCCACGGGCTTCCGCAACCTGCTCAAGCTCTCCACCGAGGGCTACCTCACGGGCTTCCACTACAAGCCGCGCGTGGACAAGGCCCTGCTCGAGGCCCACAGCGAGGGCGTCATCGCCCTGTCCGCCTGCCTGAAGGGCGAGATCCACCAGGCGCTCCTCAAGGAGGGCATGGACGCGGGCCGCGAGATGGCGCGCCAGTACATGTCGCTCTTCCCGGACCGGCTCTACATGGAGATCCAGGCCAACGACCTGCCCGAGCAGGCCCAGCTGAACAAGCTGGTGGTGGAGCTGGCCCACGAGATGAAGCTGCCCCTGGTGGCCACCAACGACTGCCACTACCTGAACGCCGACGACGCCTCGGCCCACGACGTGCTCCTGTGCATCCAGACCCAGGCCCAGGTGGACGACGTGAAGCGCATGCGCTTCACCACGCAACAGCTCTACTACCGCTCCCCCGAGGAGATGGCCGAGGCCTTCAAGGACACCCCGGAGGCCGTGACCAACACCTGCGAGATCGCGGACCGCATCGACCTGGAGCTGGACCTCAAGACCTACCACTTCCCGGTCTACGAGGTGCCCCAGGGCATGTCCCTGGCCGAGGAGATGGCCCAGATGGCCCGCGAGGGCCTGAAGCGCAGGCTTGCGGCCATGGAGGGCATGACCCCCGAGCGCGAGAAGCTCTACTGGGAGCGCCTGGAGTACGAGCTGGACGTGATCATCCGGATGGACTTTCCGGGGTACTTCCTCATCGTGCAGGACTTCATCAACTGGGCGAAATCACAGGGCATCCCTGTGGGGCCGGGGCGCGGCTCGGCGGCTGGCTCGCTGGTGGCGTACTCGCTTCGCATCACCAACCTGGACCCGCTGCCCTACGACCTGCTCTTCGAGCGCTTCCTGAACATCGAGCGCATCTCCATGCCCGATATCGACGTGGACTTCTGCGAACGCAGGCGCACGGAGGTGATCCGCTACGTCTCGGAGAAGTACGGGCGCGACTCGGTGGCCCAGATCACCACCTTCGGCACCATGAAGGCCAAGGCCGTGGTGCGCGACGTGGGCCGGGCGCTGGGCATGCAGTTCGGCGAGACCGACCGCATCGCCAAGCTCATCCCCGAAGACCTGAAGATGACCATCGACAAGGCCCTGGAAAAGGAGCCGGAGCTGGCCGTCATGGTGGAGCAGGACCCCAGGGTCGCGCGGCTCATCGACGTCTCGCGCAGGCTCGAGGGCCTCTCGCGCCACGCCTCCACCCACGCGGCGGGCGTGGTCATCTCGGACAAGCCCATGACCGAGTACGTGCCGCTCTACCAGGGCAAGAACCAGGAAATCGTCACCCAGTGGGACATGAAGCGGGTGGAGAAGATCGGCCTGGTCAAGTTCGACTTCCTGGGCCTCAAGACCATGACCGTGATCCAGGACGCCCTGGAGATCATCCGCGAGATGGGCCCCGAGCCGCCCGACCTGGACAACCTGCCGCTGACCGACGCGGCCACCTACGAACTCTTCTCGCGCGGGGACACCGACGGCATCTTCCAGGTGGAATCCGACGGCATGCGCAAGTACTTGAGGCAGCTCAAGCCCAACTGCTTCGAGGACATCATCGCCATGCTCGCGCTCTACCGGCCGGGGCCCCTGGGCTCGGGCATGGTCCAGGAGTTCATCGACCGCAAGCACGGCATCGTGGAGGTCAAATACCCCCACCCCGACCTGGAGCCGGTGCTCAAGCCCACCTACGGCGTCATCGTCTACCAGGAGCAGGTGATGCAGATCGCCCAGGTGCTCTCGGGCTACTCCCTGGGCGAGGGCGACCTTCTGCGGCGGGCCATGGGCAAGAAGATCCCGGAGGAGATGGCCAAGCAGCGCACGCGCTTCCTGGAGGGCACGCAGAAGAAGGGCATTCCGGACGCCCAGGCCAACGAGATCTTCGACCTGATGGAGAAGTTCGCGGAGTACGGGTTCAACAAGTCCCACTCGGCGGCCTACGCGCTCATCTCCTACCACACGGCCTATCTCAAGACGCACTTCCCCGTGGCCTTCATGGCCGCACTGATCACGAGCGACATCGAAAACCAGGACAAGGTGCTCAAATACATCTCGGACTGCTCGGACAAGGGCATCGAGGTGCTTCCGCCGGACGTGAACCTCTCCATGCGCCACTTCAGCGTGCGCGGGGAGAAGATCGTCTACGGCCTGGCCGGGGTGAAGAACGTGGGCACCGAGGCGATAAACGAACTCGTGCGCGAGCGCGAGGAGAACGGCCCCTTCGAGAGCCTCTACGACCTCTGCTCGCGCGTGAACCTGCGCAAGCTGACCAAGCGGGTGCTGGAGTTCCTCATCAAGGCCGGGGCCATGGACTCCTTCCAGGCCCCGCGCGCGGCTCTGCTGGCGGGCCTCGACAAGGCCGTGGCCCAGGGCCAGAAGCGCGCGGAGGAGAAAAACTCCGGCCAGCTCTCGCTCATGAGCCTGGCCCCCGCGCCCAAGAGCAAGACCACGGGCATCGGCCTCAACTGCGAGGAGGCGGGCGTGCCCGAGTGGGGCCACGAGGAGCTCATGGCCAAGGAGAAGGAGGCCATCGGCTTCTACCTCACCAGCCACCCGCTCAAGGCTTACGCGAGAGACCTCAGGCGCATCGGCGTGAAGACGCTCTCCGAGTGCAAGGGCTACGCGCCCGAGAGCGAGGTGCGCGTGGCCGCCATCGTGACCACCAAGAAGGAGCACATCACCAAGAAGGGCGACCGCATGGCCTTCTGCGGCATCGAGGACATCGCGGCCGACGGCGAGGCCATCTTCTTCCCCGAGGCCTTCGCCAAGTGCCGCGAGCTCCTGGCCGGGGACCAGCCCCTGCTCATCACCGGCAAGATCGCCAAGGAGAACGACGAGCAGGCCGACGGCCAGGCCAAGCTCAAGCTCATCGTTGCCTCGGCCAGGGTGCTCGTGGAGGCCGTGGCTGCCGAGGACGAGCCCGTGGAGGTGCGCGTGGAGGCCAAGAACTGCCGCACCCTTGCGGGACTCAAGGAAATCTTTAATAAGTATCCGGGTCCGGCCAAGGTCAGGCTGCGCCTGGTCTACGAGGACCTGGAGTGCCTGGCCGGGCTTTCCGACGAGACATCCGTCGGCCCGTGCCCGGAATTCTGGCAGGCCGTGGACGACTGCCTGCTCAAGGCCGCCGAGAGCGCGGCATAGAAGGACGCACCATGAACACGAAACCCACCGCCGAACGCCAGACCCCGAGGCGAGGCATCTTCCGGCTGACCATAACCGACGACTTCTCCTCCTCCCACTGCCTGCGCAACTACCAGGGGCCGTGCGAGGCCCTGCACGGCCACAACTTCCTGGTGGAGGCCGTGTTCGAGGGCGAGCGCCTGACGCAGGACACGGAAATGCTCATGGACTTCAAGGACCTGAAGGCGTTCCTCACGCAGGTGCTGGACAAGCTCGACCACACGCACCTGAACAACCTGCCCTATTTCACCAGGCGCAACCCCACCGCCGAGAACCTGGCCCGCTACATCTACTGGGAGCTGGCCAGGCTCATGGAGGGCCAGCCCGCCAGGGTCCACGAGGTGAGCGTCTTCGAGAAGTCCACCAGCAAGGCGACCTACTTCGAGGTGTCATGAGGCTTCTGGTGCAGCGCGTCTCTAGAGCCTCGGTGGACGTGGGCGGCCAGCGCGCCGCCGGGACGGGCCCGGGCGTTCTCGTGCTCGCCGGGTTCGGCCCGGACGACGGCGCGGACGCGCCCTCTCGCGCGTGGTGGCGGGCCATGGTGGAGAAGCTGCCCAGGCTCAGGGTCTTTCCCGACGAGGCCGGGAAGATGAACAGGAGCCTTGAGGACACCGGCGGCGAGGTGCTCCTGGTGTCGCAGTTCACGCTCTACGCCGACTGCCGCAAGGGCCTTCGGCCCTCGTTCTCCCGCGCGGCCGAGCCCGGGCTTGCCCGCGAGCTCTTCGAGAAGCTGCGCGCCGACCTGGATGCCCTGCTGCCGGGACGCGTGCGCACCGGCGTGTTCGGGGCGGACATGGACGTGTCGCTCGTCAACCAGGGGCCCGTGACCCTCATGCTCGACAGCGCGGACTTCGCCTGATGGCCGCCACCGAGGACATCCGCGTCCTTGTGGTGGACGACTCCAAGACGGTGCTGCGCCTGCTGACTTACATCCTGGGCCAGCAGTACATCCTGCACGCCGTGGAGGACGGCCAGGAGGCCATCGAGGCCCACGCCTCCTTCAAGCCCGACATCATCATCCTGGACATGAACATGCCCCTCAAGTCCGGGCTGGAGGTCATGCAGCACGTGCGCGTGGCCGCCCAGGACCACGAGGTGCAGATCATCGTGCTCACGGCGCAGGACACCAAGGCCCTCAAGGCCAGGGCCTTCGCGGCCGGGGCCAACGACTTCCTGGGCAAGCCCTTCGACCGCGAGGAACTCCTGGCCCGGGTGGGCGCGGCCGCCAGGCAGGTCAGCCTGACGCGCAGGCTGCGCAAGGCCTACGAGCGCATCAGCCGCGAGATCGACCTTGTGGCCGGGTTGCAGCGGCGGCTCCTGCCGGACTGCTCGCCCGTGCTGGGCGAGACCACCGTGGAGTGCTTCTACCGCCCTTCGGGCCGCGCCTCGGGCGACTACTACGACTTCTTCACCCTGCCCGACGGCACCATCCGCGCGGTCATGGCCGACGTCTCGGGCCACGGCGCGCGGGCGGCCTTCCTCATGGCCGTGGTGCGCACGCTGGTGCGCGTGTCCCAGACGCACTACCTCTCGCTCTCCGAGACGCTTTCGCTGGCGAGCCACCACCTGCTCTCGAGCATCGGCGAGGAGCCCGACTTCGTCACCCTGGCCGCGGCCGACATCGACCCCGAGGCCATGACCATCACCTACGCCAACGCCGGGCACTGCCCGCCGCTTCTCTACAGCGCGGGGGAGTTCCATTGGCTCGAGCCCACGTGTTCCGTGCTCGGGTTCTTCGACCAGCAGTTCTCAACGCGCACGGTGAGCTTCGAGAAGCCCGCCGGGCTCTTCTTCTTCACCGACGGCTGGTACGAGTGGCGCGGGCTTGACGGCGGCATCTTCGGGCTGGAGAACTTCAAGTCCCTGGCCGAGCGCCTGGTGGCCGGGGGCGGCTTCAGCCTCCAGCAGATGCTCGAGAACCTCTGCGGCGAGCGCGCCGGGCCTGTGTTCCTGGACGACGTCACGGGCCTGTGGATCAGCATGGGCAGCCCCATGACCAAGGTCCTCACCGCCGTGTCCACGCCCTCGGCCAGCCGCAGCCTGGCCAAGGAGGCCGTGGCCGCCGTGGCCGAGCACGTGGCCGACCCCGACACCCTGCACGACCTGGACATCATCCTCACCGAGGCCTGCGCCAACGTCACGCGCCACGCCTACGGCGGCGGCACCGGCCCCATGGAGGTGCGCCTGCGCCTGAACCCGGGCCAGTCCGTGGAACTCGAGGTGGCCGACTGGGGCAAGGGCTTCGGCGACAAGGTCAGCTTCGAGAACGCCGCCCCGGACTCGGAATGCGGGCGGGGCATGTTCATCATCTGCAAGCTCTCCGACTCCTGCGACGTGAGGCGGCGCGGCCGCGAGAACGTGCTGCGGATCGTCAAACAAATAAGGAAAGACCTGTGGAAAACCTGACCTGGCAAGATTTGGGCGGAGCCCTCGTGGCCCGCTACTCCGGCGAGATAACCATGGAGATCACTCAGGACTTCAAGCGCGAGATGGAGAAGGCCCTGGAAAAGGCCCCGGGCAAGGCCCTGGTGCTGGACCTCTCGGGCGTGAGCTTCATGGATTCCTCGGGCATCGGCTTTCTCGTGGCCTGCAACACGCGGCTCCAGGCCTCGGGCAGGCTGCTCGCGCTCTTGAACCCCAGCTCCCAGGTGCGCAAGACCCTGGCGCTGGTGCAGCTGATGGAGTTCTTCAAGGTGGCCGAGACCGAGGAGGAGCTCAAGCGCCTCGTGGCCGGAACGTAAGGCCATGCCCGAAGCGCCCCGGGTGCTCCTGGTCACCAGCAGGTTCTTCCTGCTGGGCGAGGTGATGACCGCCTTCGACCGCATGGGCGTGTCCTACCGCTACCTGGACACCGGCGGCGACGAGATGGACCTGGACACCTACCTCGCGGCCCTGATCCGGGCCGCCAAGGAGTTGCGCCCGCACTTCGCGCTCACCGTGAACCACCTGGGCGTGGACCACGAGGGCCTGCTCACCGCGCTCCTCTCCAAGCTGGACATCCCCCTGGCCTCCTGGTTCGTTGACAACCCGGCCCTGGCCCTGGCCCTCTACCACAAGCCGGCCGCCAGAAAGACGGCCGTCTTCACCTGGGACGCCGACAACCTGGACCCCCTGCGCGCCTACGGCTTCGACAACGTCTTCTACCTGCCCCTGGCCACCGACGAACGCCGCTTCGCGCCGCCTGCGGGCCAGGCCCCTGCGGACCACCCCTGGCGCGCCCGCGTGAGCTTCGTGGGCAACTCCATGGCCGTGAAGACCGCCAAGCGCATCGAATACGCGGACCCCGGCCCGGGGCTCAGGGCCGCGCTGCCGGGCATGGCCCGGGCCTTCGGCGCGCACCCGGAGTGGAGCGTGCGCGCGTTTCTCAAAGGGCACTTCCCCGAACTTTATCCGGATTTCGAGGCCCTGGGCACGCCCGCGCGCCAGCTGGCCTTCGAGACGGCCGTGATCTGGGAGTCCACGCGCCAGTACCGCGCGGACTGCCTTTCGAGGCTCATGGAGTTCTCCCCGCTCATCGCGGGCGACGAGGGCTGGCTCGGGGCCTTCCCCGGCTGCGAGGGGCGCTTCAGGCGCATCCCGGAGCTCTCCTATTACGACGAGCTGCCCGGGTTCTACCCGCTGAGCGAGGTCAACTTCAACTGCACCAGCCTGCAGATGAAGGGCGCGGTGAACCAGCGCGTGTTCGACGTGCCCGCGTGCGGGGCCTTCCTGCTCACCGACCACAGGGCGCAGATGGAGCGGCTCTTCGAGCCCGGGCGGGAGGTGGCCGTGTATTCGGAGCCCGGCGAGATCGCGGACATGGCCCGGCACTACCTCTCGGCCCCGGCCGAGCGCGAGCGCATCGCGCGGGCGGCCAGGAAGCGCGTGCTGGCCGAGCACACCTACGTGATCCGCATGGGCCAGCTGGTGGACGCCATGCGCAGGACCTTCGGCTGACGCGCCGGGCCGGGGCCGGCGGCTTTTGATGTGCGGGTTGTTTCAATGATGTAACTCGAAGCAGGATGCGTGCATGGCGATCATCGAATGGGACGAGAACATGTCCATCGGGTTGTACCTGGTCGACGAGCAGCACAAGGAACTGGTCGTGTTGATCAACAACATCGCGGACGCGCTGGAGCGCAACGCGGACCGCTCCGAGGTGTCGCGCTTCATCAGGCGGTTCTACAACTACACCATCACGCACTTCCAGACGGAAGAGTCGCTCATGGACCACGAGACGTACCCGGACTATTTCGCCCAGGTCCACGAGCACCTGGACTGCTCCATGAAGGCTTTGGAGTTCCACCGCTCCTTCGTGGAGGACCCGGAGTTCGACCTGAGGGGCTTTCTCGACTACATAGTGGAGTGGTTCAAGTCGCACACCACGGGGATCGACCAGAGCCTGGCCGGGCACCTGCTGGAGCGGGGCCTGGGCGGGCGGTGCTGAGGCGGCTCCAGGGGCCTCTTGACAAGAACGCCGACAAGCGACATTTTCCCCATGCAAACCATTGAAAAATACCCACCACGCTTAGGTGTCCCCTCTGGGGGCAGTCGCGAACCACGGTGGGTTTTTTTATTGCCGCCATGACCTACGGCAGGAAGGTGTTCCAAAAGCCCCCCCTCGACCTGGCCGGGCAACTCGCGCTTCTTGAGGAACGCGGCCTGGGCATTCCGGACCGGGAGAGGGCGCAACGGTATCTCAAGTATATCGGTTATTACAGGCTGGCTGTTTATTGCCGCCCGTACCAACGAGCTGAGGACGCAAGTCACGCGTTCAAGCCTGGAGTGTGCTTCGACGACGTCCTCAATCTTTACATTTTCGACCGTCAGTTGCGGCTTTTGGTGATGGACGCGGTGGAGCGAATCGAGGTCGCCTTCCGGACGGTCTTGAGTGACCACATGTCGATAAAATACGGTCACCAATGGTATACTGACTTTCTTCATTTTTCACGGAACTCAAAGAATTTCAATCATCTCCAATTGATCAGGATGATCCAGAAGGAAACGGGATTCCCCGGCTCCGGAGCGCACGGCCCTGCTTTCTGCAGGGCGTACTATGAAAAATACAGCGACCCGGTGCTGCCTCCAAGCTGGATGATTGCGGAAATCCTCCCGATCGGCTCCTGGTCGCGCATCTACTCCGTGCTTACGAGCCCAGAAGACAGGAAGGCCGTTTCAAATTCATTTTCAGTACGCTATGAATTGTTCGGCTCCTGGATTCATGCCGTATCCTACGTCAGGAACATCTGCGCCCATCATTCCCTGCTTTGGAATGCAACCTTCACGGTCAAGCCCAAGTTGAAGGACGAATTTGGAGTCGTTGATCATAACGACAGGTTCTACGCACAAGCGTTGGTCATCCAGCATTTCATACGGAAGATAACGAACAGCTCCACATGGGGCTCCAGACTCAAGCAGCATGTGCTGGCATGCCCATTACCTTACGAGCGCCACATGGGGTTTCCGCAAGATTGCTGGGAGCAGCGATGGTGGGTATCCTGAGCGTCAAACCAACCTTTAGCCGTCATCCGCCCGCAGGTTCAGGCGGACTGTCCAGGAGGCAGGGGCCATGACCTGGCTTCTCGAAACGCTTCCGGAGAACCTGCGCGCGGCCCTGGTCCACGGTTCGTGCGGCGCGGGGCATCTTTCGCGCTGCGCGGGCTTGGCCGCCGGGGCGGGCTTCGAGCGCCTGGGCGTCGAGCTGGCCCTGGCCGCCTGGGCAGAATCGCCCCTGGACGCCGGGCTCGCCCGCGCCGTGGCGTCCTCGCCCATGGCCGCCCCGGCCGCGCGCGAGCTTGCCCGCCACGTGGCCGAGAACACCAGGCCCCCGGCCGACCTCTCCTATTACCTGCGCCTGGCGGAGCGCCGCGACGCCGCCAGGATCGCGAGCTACCTGGACGCCCAGTCCGCCAGGGAGCCCGGCAACCTCTTCTGGGCGCGCCTTGGCCTCGTGCACGCCCTGGACGCGGGCGACCGAGAGCGCGTCACGGCGGCCTCGGCCAGCCTGCCAGAGCCGCTCTCGCGGCTGGTGGAGGGCGACGCGGCCGCCGTGCGGGGAGACTGGGCCGTGGCCGTGGCCAACTACGCGCGTTGCGCCAGGCTCTGGGAGTGCCCGGGCCTGGAGGCCCGCCTGGGCCTGGCCTGCCTCGGGGCCGGAGACGCCGAGGCCGCGCGCGGCTGGCTCTTTGCCGCCGTCCGCCGCGAGCCCTGGCGCGTGCAGGCCCTGCTCGCGCTTCACGACCTGGCCTGGGGCCGCCGGGAGCTTCGGGCCATGCCCGAGGGCCGCGTGGCCGTGCTCCTCTACACCTTCTCCAAGGCCGGGGACATCCACAGGACCCTTGAGAGCCTCTTCGCCTCGCGCCTGGGCCAGGCCCGCGTGACGGTGCTGGACAACGGCAGCCCCGACGAGACGCCCCAAGTGCTCGCGTCCTGGCAAGGGCGCGCCGGGCCGGACAGGCTCGAGGTGGTGCGCCTGCCCGTGAACGTGGGCGCCCCGGCCGCGCGCAACTGGCTTCTGAGCCTGGAATCCTCCAGGTCTTCGGACTGGACGGTGTTTTTGGACGACGACGTGGCCCTGCCGCCGGACTGGCTGGAGCTCCTGGGCGCGGCCGCCGGGCTCTACCCCGGAGCCGGGGCCGTCGGGGCCAGGGTGCGCGATTTCTCGCGGCCCTCGCACATCCAGTCGGCGGACGTGTTCCTGGTGCCGGGCGAGGCAGGGGAGGGCGCGCCCTTCACGCTCACCGCCTGCCACCACGAGACCCTGGACCGGGGCCAGTTCTCCTACGTCAGGCCCTGCGCCACGGTGACGGGCTGCTGCCACATGCTGCGCACGGCCACGCTCCTCGAGTCCGGGGGCTTCGACCTGCGCTACTCGCCCTCGCAGTACGACGACCTGGACCACGACGTCAGGCTCCTCCTGAAGGGCCTGCCCCAGGTCTGCCAGGGGCACCTGGCCGTGGGCCACTTCAAGTCCACGGGCGCTCAGGGCTCCAGGGGCCAGGCCCAGTTCGGCCTGGGCTTCGCAAACCAGCACAAGCTGCACGCGAAGTTCTCCCCGGCCGAGGTCCGCCTCGCAGCGCGGGCGGCCGACGAGGCCGCCTGGCGGGACGCCCTGGCCAAGTGGCGCGCCCTGCCCGGGGCGTGAGCGGCGCGGGCTTGTCTTTCCCGCCCCCCGGGCGCTACAAGCCGTCGGGCTTTGCCTGAAACGCCAAGACAGGCCCGCCGAGGGCGGGGCGAAGAAGCGACCATGGCCAGCGAGCCGGTTCTCGTACTCCAGATGCAGCGCATGGGGGACATCGTCCTGTCCTTCCCGCTTTTCCTGTGGCTGCGCCGCCACGACCCGGACCGCCCGGTCTGGGTGGTGGCCGAGCGGGCGTTCTTCGAACAGCTCGTCCACGTCTCGCCCCAGGTGACCTACCTGCCCTGGACCGCCACGCGGGAGCTCGCCGCGCGCCCTTACTCCCTCATCGTCAACCTGAGCCACCGCCCGGAGGCCGCCGAGCTTGCCGGACAGCTCCAGGCCAAGCTCAAGCTCGGGGCGGTGCGCCGGGGGGACGCGCTGAACATCTTCGGGGACTGGCAACTCTACCGGGCCTCGCTCACGGGCAACAACCGCCACAACCGCTTCCACTGGGCCGAGCTGAACGCCCTGGACTGCGTGGACCCCGGGTGCTTCCCGGCCACGCGCTTCGACCCGCCGCGCGCGCCCACGGGCAAGGGCGGCGAGGCCGTGGGGCTCTTCGTGGGCGCGAGCCAGGAAGAGAAGCGCCCGGACGCGGCCTTCTGGGCGGCCCTGGCCCACGAGCTCGAACGCCGGGGCCTGAAGCCCGTGCTCATGGGCGGCCCGGCCGAGGTTCCCCTGTGCGCGGAGGTCAGGCGGCTGCACGGCGGGCAACTCGTGGACGTGAGCGGCAAGCTGGGCCTGCGGGAGTTCATGGCCGTGGGCCAGACCATGGCCATGCTCGTCACGCCCGACACCGGCCCCATGCACCTGGCCGCGTGGTCCGGGCTCATGACCCTGAACCTCTCCATGGGCCCGGTGAACCCGTGGGAGACCGGTCCCTTCCAGCCCGGGCACTACGTTTTGCGCGCGGACATGTCCTGCCTGGACTGCTGGCAGTGCCGCTTCGCGGAGGCCCGCTGCCGGGACCGCTTCGACCCGGCCCAGGTGGCCTACCTGGCCTGGCGCATCGCCAGGACGCGCGGCGCGGGCCGGTTCAGCCCGCCCCCGGGCACGCGCCTGTTCAAGACCGGCAGGACGCCCGAGGGCTTCTACGACCTCGTTCCCGTTGGGGCCGTGGCCCGGCGCGCCCCGGACATCCTGGGGGAGCTCTGGCGCGGGGCCTTCGGGGCCTTCTTCGGGCTCTGGGACGGCTCCCGGGCGGCTCACGCCTGGCAGCGCCTGAACGAGGACTTCCCGGCCCTGGCCCAGGCGTTCGCGCGGGGGCTTTCGGCCCTGTCCGCGCGCATCCGCGCCTCGGCCGGGACCGCGCCCGGGGACGAGTTCTGGATGGCCAGCCCGCCCATGCTCAGGCCCCTGGCCGGATACGCGCACATGCGCATGCAGAACGCGGACTTCTCGTTGCGCGCCCTGGCCGAGTGCCTGGCCCTGGTGGAGAGGCTGGCGGCAATCCTGTCCCGCCGGGTCCCCGGCGGGGAAGAAGATTCCGGGGTGTGATCCGCTAACTGCTCGGAATCACGGTTGTCGTTTTCCTGGAACGGCTCTTGAAGAACAGGGGCCGTCAGGAGGACGACAATGCAAATCCTTCCCACCCGGAACAAATCACTCGGCCTGTTGCCGTTCGAATTCTATCCCCAGGGATCGTTCTCGGGCACGTCCGCCGACCTCTTCTCCCAGATGCTCAAGGGCCAGGGATCTACCCTCCAGAGCGCCTCCATGCAGGATTTCGTCTCACAGGGCAGGCCCGTGGCCGATCTCCCCGATTCCTCCACGGCGGACATGGCCGAGCACACCGCCAACGTGCTCCTGGCCATCCCGGGCGCGTCCGCGCGCCGCGAGGACCCGGCCCACGACGTGAAGATCACCCGCGAGGAATTCACCTCGGTGCGCTCCAACCTGGAAAAGGCGGGCGTTTCCGAGAAGAAGCTCGAGGAGATCGACCAGAAGCTCCAGAGCCCCGAAGGCATGACCTGGGGCCAGCTGGCCCACGCCGTGAAGCAGGACGTGGTGGAACGCTCCGCCAAGCCCGGCAAGCTCTCCGAAGCGGAAAAGGCCGAGGTCAACTCGTTTCTGACCAAGGCCGGCTTCTCCCCCGAGGAGGCGGCCAAGCTGACCCAGGCCCTCCAGGGCGGCAACGCCGCCAAGGCCCTGGAAGCCATCGCCGCCAAGGTCAAGGGGCTCGACGCTTCATCGCAGATCTCCATCACCCAGGACGAAATGAGCGCCCTGGCCAAGGCCCTGAAGCTCCCCGAATCCGCCGCCCAGCGCCTGCTGGGCGCGTTCGGCGGCAAGCAGTCCATGGAACTCTCCCGCGACGGCCTGTCCCAGGCCGTGGGGGCGCTGCGCGACGAGCACGCCACGGCCATGACCAAGCTCGGCCAGTCGCTCAAGGCCGTGTCCGAGGTGCTGGACCCCTTGAAGGAGAAGGCCCTGGGCCGCCTGGACACGGTGAAGGACTCCATGGACGCCCGCGTGGCCTCCGACAAGGTCAAGACCTCCAGCATGATGGCCGAGCCCAAGGAAGCCCACGGCAAGGAAGACCCCAAGGGTCAGGGCCAGGCCCAAGGGCAGGACGCGGGCAACGCCTCCCGCAAGGACGCGGCGGCCCAGCAGCAGGCCGCGGGCAAGAACGGCGCGCAGGACTCCAAGGCCGGCAACGACCGCGCCGGGGCGGAACTCGCCTCCAAGGTCAAGGCCGAGGGGACCCCGCAGGCTTCGGGGGCCGACGCGCGTTTCGCCGGTGCCCAGGGCGTGTCCCAGCAGCTTTCCACCCTCGGCCAGGACAAGGCCGCCACGGGCCAGGCCGCGAGGCTCCAGAATTCGCACGTGCTCGACCAAGTGGAGTCCGGGATACTCAGGAACCTGGGCCAGGGCGTGAAGCAGCTGACCCTGGAGCTCACCCCCGAGGCCCTTGGCAAGCTCAATCTGGTGCTCACGGTGAAGGGCAAGGAGGTCCAGGCGCTCATCAAGGCCGAGAGCCCCCAGGCCGAGAAGCTCATCGCGGAGAACCTGCCCCAGATCAAGCAGAGCCTGGAGAACCAGGGGCTCACCGTCTCCAAGCTGGAGGTGCGCTCCGGGCTTTCGCAGGATTCGAACCTGGGCCAGAACTGGGCCGGGGCCGAAAAGCACAACCTCTCCCAGGAGCGCCGCGAGGCCCTGGACCGCATGCGCACCAGCGCCATGCTCTCGGGCGACGCCGACCCCGCGCTTTTGGCCCGGGGCGTGCAGAACAGGGGTGCTGAGGCAAAAAATTCCCAGGGCGGGCTGAACATCATCGCCTAGGCCGTCCAGAGGTACCCCAATGAGCGTCTCCTACACTTCAAGCAGCGCAGGCATCTTCGGCAAGGCCGAGGCCGAGTTCCAGCAGCCCAAGACAGCGGGCAGCTCGAGCCTGGGCAAGGATGCCTTCCTGACCCTGCTGGTCACCCAGATGAAGTACCAGGACCCCCTGAACCCCACCAGCGACAAGGAATTCCTTGCCCAGCTGGCCCAGTTCACGAGCCTGGAACAGCTGACCAACCTGAACTCGGGCATGGACAAGCTCAACGCCGCCCAGGGCCGCCAGGACATGATCGGCGCTGTCAGCTTCATCGGCAAGGAAGTGAAGGCCAAGGGCGACAGCCTCTCCAAGGCCGGCGACAAGATCAGCACGCTCTATTTCGACCTCTCCGAGGCCGCCGCCAAGGTCACGGTGAACGTGTTCGACGACAACGGGAACATCGTGAAGACCGAGGAGCTGGGCGCCAAGGCCTCCGGAACCCAGACCTACAAGTGGGACGGCAAGGACTGGAACGGCAACGTCCTGCCCGACGGCGTCTACCACGTGGGCGTGGGCGCGGAGAACCTCTCCGGCAAGCCGATCCTCACGAGCCTCAAGGTCACGGGCACCATCACGGGCATGTCCAACGAGAACGGAAGCTACCTGCTGCGCACCAGCGACGGCCGCCAGGTCTATTTCACGGATATCGAGGAAGTCGTGAACACGACGTCCACGGGTTCCTAGGCAAATATTACCCGAATCGCCATTCGGAGGTGAATCATGGGTCTTTCGACATCAATGTGGTCGGGCGTCACGGGCCTCATCGCTCACGGAGAGAAGATGGGCGTGATCGGCAACAACCTGGCCAACGTCAACACGGTCGGCTACAAGTCCGCGCGCATGGACTTCGAGGACCTCGTCTACACGAACATCGGCACCGCGGCGGGCGTTGAGCAGCTGGGCCAGGGCGTGCGCGTGGAGGGCATCCTCTCCGACTTCACCCAGGGCGGCTTCGAGACCTCCAACGAGAACACCGACATGGCCGTCTCCGGCCAGGGGTTCTTCACGGTGCGCGACCGTTACAACCAGGCCACCTACTACACCCGCGCGGGCAACTTCCGCTTCGACCGCGACGGCTTCCTGGTGGACCCGCACAACTACGCCGTGCAGGGCTGGCAGGTGGACACGGCCACCCTGCGTTCGCTTCGCGCCAACGGCGAGGTGATCAGCAAGATCCCCACGCGCGGCTCGGTCACCGACGTGCGCCTGGACACCCTGGCCCTGGCCGCCAAGGGCACGGAGACCGTGACCCTGGCCTCCAACCTGGACCCCAGGACCGCCAGCAAGTCCACCAGCACCACCAACCCGTTCTTCTCGCTCTTCGAGAACTACAACTACAACCCGACGCGGCCCAACGACCCGCCCCTGGCCGACACCTCCTTCGGGTTCCAGAACACCCTGAAGGTCTACGACCAGCGCGGCGGATCCCACGACCTGACCGTCTACTTCGACAAGGTCTCGGACGTGGGCGGGCGCGAATACTGGGAATACATGGTGGTCACCAACCCGAGCGCCGACGGGCGCCAGTTCACCGTGGGCGGCAACCCCGTGAACATGGCCTCCAACTCCAAGGCGGGCGTGGTGATGCTCGGCACCCTGGTCTTCGACGACTCGGGCGGCCTGCAGAACATCACCTCCTACACGCTGAACAGCACCAGCTACGCCACGGGCGTGAGCGACCTGGGCAACTGGACCCAGGCCCGCATCTCGAGCTCCGGCTACCCGGTGTTCACCGCCAACTACAGAAGCGTCTCCGGCGGCAGCGTGACCTCGTCGAACAACGCGGTGTCCGTCTCGCTCAACCTGGGCATCAGAAACGGCAACACCACCTGGGACAGCACCGCCACCTCGGCGAACATGCTCGGCTTCGCGCACATGACCGACCCCGCGATGCTCCAGGGCTACAACGCCAACACCAAGAGCATCAACAACCTGAGCACCACGAACTACGAGGCCGCGTCCGCTCCGCTCTTCGTCTCCCAGGACGGCTACCCCCCGGGGACGCTCCAGAGCGTGTCGGTGTCCAGCGACGGCGTGCTCACCGGGCGTTACTCCAACGGCCAGGTGCAGGAGCTCTACGTGATCACCCTCTCGGACTTCGCCAGCCCCTGGGGCCTCAAGCGCGAGGGCGGCAACCTCTTCTCGCAGACGCGCGAGTCGGGCGACGCCGTGACCGGCAGGGCCAACACGGGCAGGCTGGGGGCCATCGCCAGCAACTCGCTGGAGACCTCCAACGTGGACATGGCCCGGGAGATGGTCCAGATGATCCAGACCCAGAGGGGCTTCCAGGCCAACTCCAAGGTCATCACCACATCGGATACCATGCTTTCGGAAGTGATCCAGCTCAAGCGCTAGCAGCGCCGGGCCAGGCAGAAGCGACGCGCCGGGGGCGAAAGCCCCCGGCGCTTTTTTTGCGTGGAGCGGGGGAGGGCGGAATCGGCGGCGCCCGCCGCGCCAGGACAGATCCCCCGGCGGGGCGCACCGGGCAGACGAAGGAGCCCCGCCCGCGAGGCGGAAGCCGCCAAGCCCAGCTGCGGCCCGGGCGGGCAGGACGGGCAGGGCGAACCGGGGGCGAAGCCGGGAGAACGCGGGCAGGCCGGCTCGCCGCGTCTGGCCGGATGCGGGGCAGGGCCTGCCCGCCCGCCAGGTGCGTTCGTTCCCTGACGCGCGGGCCGCCAGAGGGCGCGGCAACTTTGACCAGGGAGGACCCGAAAGAGGGGGAAAAACGTTCAGCCCTATTTTTAAAACCCTTGAATAAAACAACTTTTAATAATTGGCACGGATCGCGCATCCATCCGGTCAACAACAAGGAAAGTTGCCTATCCACAAGGAGGTAATCCCATGTCCCTGGTCATCAACCACAACCTGATGGCGATGAACGCCTCAAGGAACCTTTCGGATTCCTACAGCCAGTTGGGCGTTTCCACCCGCCGCCTCTCTTCGGGCCTTCGTGTCGGCACCGCCGCCGACGACGCGGCCGGCCTGGCCATCCGCGAGCTCATGCGCGCGGACATCAGCTCCCTCAACCAGGGTGTGCGCAACGCCAACGACGCCATCTCCATGATCCAGACCGCCGACGGCGCGCTCCAGGTCATCGACGAGAAGCTCATCCGCATGAAGGAGCTGGCGACACAGGCGGCCACGGGCACCTACACCTCGGACCAGCGCCTGATCATCGACTCCGAGTATCAGGCCATGGCCTCGGAAATCACCCGTATCGCCAACGCCACCGACTTCAACGGCATCTACCTGCTGAACGGAAACCTCTCGAGCAACGTGCACGACGGCACCGGGCTCAATTCCATCGGCAAGATCAAGATCCACTTCGGTACGGGCAACTCCAGCGCCGAGGACTACTATTTCATCAACATCGGCACATCCACCGCCTCGGCCCTGGGCCTGGGCATGGGCGCCGCGCTGGGCATGGCCGGACGCGCCATCTCCACCCAGCAGCTGGCGCAGCAGGCCCTGGACCAGATCAACAAGGCCATCGTCTCCAAGGACAAGATCCGCGCGCAGCTGGGCTCCACCCAGAACCGCCTGCAGAACACCATCTCGAACCTGCAGATCCAGGCCGAGAACCTGCAAGCGGCCGAATCGCGCATCTCCGACGTGGACGTGGCCACCGAGATGACCGAGTTCGTGCGCCAGCAGATCCTGACGCAGTCCGCGGTGGCCATGCTCGCCCAGGCCAACAGCCTGCCCAAGATGGCCATGCAGCTCATCGGCGGTTAACCGACCCCCGCGTGATTTCAGGCGACTGAGACCAGGGAGGGGGAGGCCCGGGAAGGGCCTCCCTCCCTGGCGGGCGTCAGCCCGCGGCGCCGACGAGGTCGAGCGCCTTGCGCGCCGCCGCCTGTTCGGCCTTCTTCACGCTCGGCCCCGTGGCCAGGACGGCGCGTCCGTCCGGCAGCATAAGCTCCACTTCGAAGAGCTTCTCGTGCTCCGGGCCGAAGCTGCCCATGAGCCTGTAGATGGGGCGGGCCTTGTGCTCGCGCTGCGTGTGCTCCTGGAGCCTGCTCTTGAAGTCCCTGGCCTTGGAGGATTCCACCTCCTCGGGCCAGCGCGAGGCGAAAAGCCCGCGCACCACCTCGGACGCTGCCTTGTAGCCGCCGTCCAGGAACACAGCCCCCAGCACTGCCTCGAAGGCGTCGGAAAGAAGCGAGTCGCGGTCGCGCCCGCCCTGGCTCTCCTCGCCCTTGCCCAGGGCCACGCACCCCTCCAGCGAGAGCATCCTGGCCATCTCGGCCAGGCTCGGCATGCTCACCAGCCTCGCCCTCAACTTGGTCAGAGCGCCTTCGGGCGCATTCGGGAATCTTTTGTAGAGCTCCTCGGAGACGGACAGTTCGAGCACTGCATCCCCCAGGAATTCCAGGCGTTCATTGTGGTCCTGACCCTGCTCGTTGGCGTAGGAGCTGTGGGTCAGGGCCGTGGAGAGCAGCTTGACTTGCCCAAAGCGATAGGAAATAGACTGCTGAAGGATTTCCAACGCATCTTCCGTCATTACAATGCCTTCCTTCGGCGGCCGCATGGAACGAAACGACCAGTTGCTTTCCCTCTTCGAGCCCCGCGCCGTGGCTGTCATCGGCGCATCGCACAACCCCGGCAAGGTGGGCAGCCTCGTCGTGGCCAACCTTCTCTCCGCCGGGTATACGGGGCGGATTTTTCCGGTCAACCCCTCGGGGGGCGAAATCCTCGGGATCGAGGCCAAAACCTCCATCTCCGAGCTGCCTCAGGGCCTGGACCTGGCAGTTATCTGCGTGCCCAGGACCAAGGTGCTTCCCGCCCTCAAGGAGCTGGCCGCCATCGGGACCAAGGCCGTGATCGTGATCACCGCCGGGTTCAAGGAGGTCGGCCGCAAGGGCTGGTACATGGAGGAGGAGGCCGCGCAGCTGTGCGCCGAGCACGGCATGGCCATGCTCGGCCCCAACTGCCTGGGCCTGGTGAACACCTCCCAGGGCCTGAACGCCACCTTCGCGGCCTCCACGCCCGAGGCCGGCAACATCGCCTTCTTCTCCCAGTCCGGCGCGCTGTGCATCGCCATCCTGGACGCGGCCGTGGGCAAGGGCGTGGGCTTCTCCAAGTTCGTGAGCCTCGGCAACAAGGCCCAGATCGACGAGACGGCCATGCTCGACTACCTGAAGGACGACCCCGAGACCAAGGTCATCCTGGGCTACGTGGAGAACATCAACGACGGCCGCTCGTTTTTGCGCGCCGCGCGCGACGCCACGGCGGTGAAGCCCGTGGTGATGATCAAGTCCGGCACCACCCCGGCCGGGGCGCGCGCCGCCTCCAGCCACACCGGGGCCATGGCCGGCTCCGAGGACGCCTACCGCACGGCCTTCGCCCAGTCCGGCATCATCCGCGTGAGCGGCGTGGAGGAGATGTTCAACCTGGCCCAGGCCTTCTCCATGCTGCCCCTGCCGGTGGGCCCCAACGTGTGCGTGGTGACCAACTCCGGCGGCCCCGGCATCCTGGCGGCGGACGCGGCCGAGCGCTCCAAGCTGAACATGGCCCCGCTGCGCGGCCAGACCGTGGAGGAGCTCCAGCAGTTCCTGCCCAGCCACGCCTCCTTCTACAACCCGGTGGACATCATCGGCGACGCCGACGCCGAACGCTTCGCCAGGGCGCTCGACGTGGTGGCCTCCGACCCCATGGTGCACATGGTGCTGGCGCTCTTGACGCCCACCCCGGCCGTGGACGTGGAGGCAGTGGCCCGGGCCATCGCCACGCAAGCGCGCGCCTGCGGCAAGCCCGTGGCGGCGTGTTTCATGGGCGAGGCCTCCGTGGCCGGGGCGCGCGACATCCTGCGCCAGGCGGGCGTGCCGTGCTACGCCTACCCCGAGGCGGCCGTGTCCGCCCTGGACGCGCTCTTCAGGCACGCCGAATGGAAGACCAAGCCCCTGCCCGTGGAAATCTGCTACATGTCCAACACGTACCAGGCCCGGGACGTGCTGGCCAAGGCCAAGGCCAAGGGCTACACGGAGCTGGTGGAGTTCCAGGCCCAGGAGGTGCTCAAGGCCTACGGGCTGCCCGTGCCCAAGACCGTGCTGGCCAGGACCTCCGACGAGGCGGCCCAGGCGGCCAAGTCCATCGGCTACCCCGTGGCCCTGAAGATCGCCTCGCCGCAGATCTCGCACAAGTCCGACGTGGGCGGCGTGGTGCTGGGCATCGAGAGCGAGGAGGCCCTGCGCAAGGCCTTCATGGAGGTCACCAACCGCGCCAGGCGCGTCAAGGAGGCCTACGTGCTCGGCTGCCTCGTGCAGCAGATGGCCCCAAAGGGCTCGCGCGAGGTCTTCGCCGGGTTCAAGCGCGACCCGCAGTTCGGGCCGCTGGTGCTCTTCGGGCTGGGCGGGGTCTACGTGGAGGTGCTGCGCGACGTGTCCTGCCGTTTGGCCCCGCTGTCGCTTCTGGACGTTGGCGAGATGGTGCGCGAGATCAAGAGCTACCCGATCCTTCGCGGCGTGCGCGGCGAGCCGCCCGTGGACTTCCGGGCCGTGGAGGACGTCCTGCTCACGCTCTCGCAGATAGCGGTGGATTTCCCGGAAATCGAGGAATGCGACTTCAACCCGGTGATGGCCTACCCAGGAGGGGCGCTCGTGGTGGACGCCCGCTTCACGCTCGGCAAGCCGTCGGCCGAAACAGTTGATCACGGGGCGTGATTGGGGATAGTGTCGCCTGGAAAACCCGGCCCGGCCGGTGACCACGCGGCGCTCACAAGCAAATCAGGGGCCTCCCCTCCGTCAGGGGGACCCCAGGGCAGGGTGGAGGAAGCCATGGCTGGCATCTACGTTGGTTCAACGGCGGGCTATTCCGGCAAGAACATGGTCATCATGGGCCTTGGGCTCAAGTTCCAGAAGGAAGGCTACCAGGTGGGCTACTACAAGCCCGTGGGGGCCATGCCCAAGGAAGTGGCCGGAAAGCTCGGGGACGACGACGCGAATTTCGTCCAGGGCGTGCTGGGCCTGGAGGAGGACCCCGCCGAGGTCACCCCGGTGGTGGTCACGCAGGACTTCAAGGTCAAGGCCTTCTCCGGCCAGTGCGAAGACCTGATGACCCGCATCAGCGCGGGCTACCAGAAGCTCTCCAAGGGCAAGGACGTCACCCTGGTCGCGGGCTCCGGGTCCATGTACTCTGGCAAGTACTGCGGCGTGGACGGCGTGAACGTGGTCAAGACGCTCGACGTCCCGGCCATCGTCATCGACCGCTTCCAGAAAGAGCTCAACTACGACTACCTGGTCATCCTCAAGGAAGCCCTGGGCGACCACCTGATGGGCGTGATCCTAAACGACATCACCCCCAACTTCATGGACGAGGTGGAAGGGCTCATCGTGCCCTTCCTGAACCGCGCCGGGGTGAAGGTGCTGGGCGTCATCCCCAAGGACCCGCTCATGGGGGCCATCAAGGTGGCGGACCTGGCCGAGAAGCTCGGCGGCAAGGTGATCTCGGCGCAGCACAAGGCCGAGCGCATCGTGGAGAGCTTCCTCATCGGCACCATGCAGGTGGAAAACTTCCTCACCCACTTCCGCAAGAACAAGAACGCGGCCGTCATCGTGGGCGGCGACCGCTCCGACGTGCAACTGGTGGCCCTGGAAGGCGACAGCCCCTGCCTGGTGCTCACCGGCAACCTCTACCCCAACGACATCATCCTGACGCGCTCCGAGGTGCTGGAGATCCCCATCATCGTGGTGCGCGACGACACCTTCTCCGTGGCCAAGAAGATGGAGACCATCCTCCAGCGCCACAAGCTGCGCGACATCATCAAGATCAAGCAGGGCGCGCAGCTGGTCAGCTCCAACATCGACTTCGAGCACATCAAGAAGAGCCTCGGACTCAAATAGCCGGGAACTGGAGAGGGCGCCGCCCTCTCCAGACCTCTCCCGCCAGGGGGATGATCCCCCTGGACCCTCAGTAGCTTCGCGTCTTTCACCGTTTCTAATCGAAGCCCCTCTGATCCGCATGCGCGGATCAGAGGGGCTTCGATTTGATTGATTATTATCACCCTCGCAGCTCGCGGCGACGGCGGTATCTCCCCGCGCCCCAGGCCTCACGGCATCCGGTGAAGCCCGCGAAGCTATAGCCGGGGTCCGGGGGCAGGCTCTGCCCCCGGCGGGTCCAGGGCGGAGCCCTGGTCTTCCCTGCCTCTCCTGAACCGTAGCGCGAAGCGCCTATCCCTGGGCGGCCTGGGGTGCTCCCTGCGCCAGATGCGGATGAAGTGCCCGCCGTAGACCAGGAGCGAGGCGTTGTAGTTGAGCCAGAGCAGGAAAAGCACGGCGTCGGCCAGCGGCCCGTAGACCAGCGCGTGCCTGGGCAGGTGGGAGAGCGCGGCGCTGAAGAGCGCGGTGAGTCCCCATCCGGCCAGGGCCAACACGCCGGACACGGCCAGCGTCAGGCGAAGCGGCCTGACCCCGGGCAGGAGCATCAGATACACGCAGGCCACGTAGGCCCACGGCCGGGCGAAATCCCACACGGGCAGGAGCCAGTCCAGGCGGCGGAGTTCCGCGCGCGTGAGCGCCATGGCGGGCAGTTCTCCCAGGAAAAGCACCACGGCCAGCGCGCTGATCAGGCAGGCGCAGACCAGCGGCGCGCCCAGCCAGAAGCGAAGGCTCGCGCGCCAGTCCGGGGTTTTAGGCGCGTCCGGGTCGCGCCACGGCAGGAGCAGGTTGCGCCTGAGCATGGCGAAGAAGATTCCGGCGCTCCAGGAGATCAGGATCATGGCCACGGGGCCGAGCCTGGGCGCGGCCCAGGTCAGGCGGCGGATGCGGCCCATGAGTTCGTCGTCGAACCAGGGCACGAGCCCGGAGAGCTGCTTTCCGGCCACCGCGAGGGCCTGCCCCCTGTCGCCGAGCATTTCGCCGAGCAGCAGCACGGCCAGGAAGAAAACCGGGATGACGGAGAGCAGCGAATAGAACGCGGCGGCTGCGGCGTGGTTGTGGCCCTGGTGGCGCAAAAAGCTCGCGCCGGCGCGGACGGCCATGGTGAGGACGGATCTGGCGTGCTTCCTGTACGGCTTCATGGCGGGTCGGGGCCGGGCGCGGCCGTGCGGCCGGTGTAGCCCGCCGGGGCGGGAAGCGCCACCACAAAGAGTCCGGGCGGCTCCGGGCCTGGCGCGCGGGGAGCGAAATGCCGGGGGGAACTGCCGGGCGTCCCTGCCCCGTCGTCCGCCGCCCTCTCATGGCTTCGCGGACCCGGGGAGAGGTGGAGGGCTCTAGGCCGCCGTCTCGCTGCTGGAGGCCACCGAGTAGTAGCTGCCAACCGAGGCCCCGCTGGAGGAGCTGGCGGAGGAGGTGGACGAGGTGCCCGCGCCCATGCCCGTGAGCACGCTCGATATCACCGAATCGGCCACGGCCACGGGGCCGCCGCCCGACTGCCCCTTGAACTTCATGAGCGCGCCCTGGGTTCCCTGCGCGCCCTGTCCCGCGCCGGAGGGGGCTTGGGGCGGGGTGGGCATGCTGCCGCTCTCGGCCGCCTCGGCCCACTGGGAGGCCATGTCCGTCAGGGCCTGGGACTGGTCCGAGTCCGAGGAGTCCTTGGCCGCCTCGGCGAGCTGGCCGGATATCTTCCGCGCGGCCTGCTTGAACTTGTCCGGGGCGCTGGAGGCCAGCTGCGCGAGCTTCATCATCTGCTGCCCGCCCTTGGAGATGGAGGCCTCGTCCAGGCCCTGGCCCTCGGCCATCAGGCTCGAGGCCGAGGTGTCCGAGGAGTAGCTGGTGCCCGTGATCAGGCTCAACGAGGCCGACTGGCCGGTGCCGATTCCGCTGATGCTCATGGGATGCTCCTTTGTTGGGGTGAAACCATGCGCTTGGAATCGGCCCAGGCGGAGAAATGTTTACGCCCTGGATGCCTAAGTGTTCTTGTTCATTCGAGCTTTTCTTTGGACCCTAAGTTTCGTTCCTTCGTGGAGTCGTTATTAATAAAATTATTTTATTACAGTATGTTATGCTCTCTGCCTTGCTGTACGTCCCGGCATGACGTAAGTCAATTTTTAACAAATTGAATAGGTTACAGTGATTAATTTACTGTAATGCGAAGAAAGGCCGATTTGCCGCCCAGGCAAATATTACCCACCGGAGAAGCGGCCTTAACACGCTGAAATCATTTCATCCCTCGTTGGCGCAAAAGTCGGCTCGCGTGGCTGATTTCGTCGCCGCCAAAGGTTACAAACAATAGATCCTTGAATAACAGTATGTTGCGGATTTCGTTCAAGGCCCCGGCTTTGCTTCCACCGGCCAGGGCCGGACGGGCGGGCGCGTCCGGCAGGTGTTTCCGGCGCGAACCATCCACCAAGGAGCGAAACGATGAGCGTAGGCGGCATAAGCGGCTACAGCCGGACCTCCCTCGTGCAGGGGATGTCCGGGCTGGACAGGTACTGGAACGACGATGACGGCCAGGCGGCGAGCACCTACGGGTCGTCCTCGGACAAGAGCGACATCTCCCGCACGGGCCAGCTCATGAGCCAGCTCATGACCCTCTCGGCCACGGACCAAGATTCCTTCAAGGAGCTGGCCCAGCAGATCTCCGAGGACCTGGCCGGGCAGGCGGCCAAGGCGGGCAGCACGAGCCAGGGCTCCATGCTCTCGAGCCTGTCGGAAAAATTCGCCACGGCGGCCGAGACCGGCAGCATGGAGAGCCTGAAGCCCCAGGGGCCTCCCCCGCCTCCGCCGTCCGGGGCGCAGGGCGACAGCACCTTCAGCCAGGTGAGCGACATCATCTCCCAGAGCCTGTCCAACGCGGGCATCAGTTCGAGCTCCAGCGCGGCCTACGCCGGCGGCATGGACCAGATGGGCGCGCTCATGGCCAAGCTGGCCGACCTCCAGGCCACCGACCCCGAGGCCTTCAAGGAGTTGGCCGGGCAGATCGCCGAGTCCTTGGCCGGGCAGGCGAAGAATTCCACGGGGGCCAAGTCGTCGAAGCTTCTGGGCCGGATGTCCCGGGATTTCGCCGAAGCGGCCGAGACGGGCAGCATGGAGAGCCTGCAGCCGCAGGGGCCTCCGCCTCCGCCGCCCCCGCAGTCCGGGAGCGGGGAGGACGGCCAGTCGCAGTACGCGACGCCGGGCAGTAACCAGGAGCTCTACGGACTGCTCCAGACCTTGATGGGGTCGAGCAGCCAGAGCCTTTCCGACGCCTCTTCCTGGACGAGCTTCCTGGCCGCCAGGAGCGCCTACGGCGTGAGCCTGTAGGGGGCGGGGTTCCGAGGCGGCAGTCCGGCCGGGCAGGGACGCCCGCCGGATACGCCGCCAGGCCCGCGAGCAGGGTCCGGATTCTCTTCCGGGCTCGCGCGCGGGCCTCGCGGCCGCGACAGCTGAACTCCGGGCGCGCCCGGAGCCGTCGCTCCCCTACGGCCCGGCGCCCTCTCACGCTTCCCGGGCCGGTTGCCCACGAGGCGGGGAGTGTCAGCAGGGGGGATGCCCTTGGGCATCCCCCCTTCATTTGCGATGGGATGGGAACGCGGGGAGGGGCCTCCCCGAAGGATCAGCCCGTGTAGCCTTCGTCCTTGGCCAGGTCCCGGCCCTGGGCGGCCCTGCGCGCGAGCACGTCGCAGCGCTCGTTCTCGGGGTGCCCGGCGTGGCCGCGCACCCACTCGAAGCGTACCTTGTGCACGTTAAGCAGGCCGTCCAGGCGCATCCAGAGGTCGCGGTTCTTCACCGGGGTCTTGGCCGCTGTCTTCCAGCCGTTGCGCTTCCAGTTGGCCAGCCAGCGCTTTTCTATGGCGTCGCGCACGTACATGGAGTCCGTGACCACGCGCGCCGTGCAGGGCCTGGTCAGGGCTTCCAGGGCCGCGATCACGGCCAGGATCTCCATGCGGTTGTTGGTGGTGAGCTTGTACCCGGCCGAGAGTTCCTTCTCGGTGCCGTCGTAATGCAGTATCGCACCGTATCCGCCCGGCCCGGGATTGCCCAGGCAGGCCCCGTCGGTGTGGATGGTCACGGGGCAGGCGGACGCGTCGTCATTTGCCATCGAGTGCCTCCAGTATGGCCAGCACGCAGGAATACAGGCCCTCGGGCCAGGTTCCGGCGGCGAAGTAGGCGTCGAAGTAGCCGCTTTGCAGGCTGGCCGCAAGCTCCGGGGGCAGGGCCCGGGCCAGGAGCGGGGGCAGGTGCACCTTGGCCGTGCCGGAAGCAACGTCCAGGCCGATGAAGAGCGTCTTGGGGTCGGGGGAGGAGAGCTCGACGGGGCCCTTGCGCACGAGCACGCGCAAGGTGACGCCGTAGGCCTCGCGCATGGCCCGGGAGGCGTCCTTGAGCAGGGCCACGCGCTCCGGGGCCAGCGTGCCCGTCTCGTCCACGATGTCGGCCTCGGCGGACATGCGCTTGGCCATGTTCTCGAAGTGCAGGTTGAAGGCCCAGGCCGTGCCGAGCACCACGAGGAGGAGCAGCAGCAGGCGCGGGGGGGCGAAGCGGCGGGGCTTTTCGTTCAGGTCGATGCGCTCCTGCGTCACCGCGCCTCCCCGATCATGCCGTCCTCCATGCGCGCCGCGCGCCCGCAGCGGGCGGCCAGGCCCATGTCGTGGGTCACGAGCACCATGGTCGCGCCCGTCTCGCCGGCCAGTTCGAAGAGCATGTCCACCACCATCTGGCCCGTGGAGTGGTCCAGGTTGCCGGTGGGTTCGTCGGCCAGCACCAGCCTGGGCCTGGCCACGATGGCCCGAGCCAGGGCCACGCGTTGCTGCTCGCCGCCGGAGAGTTGCGCCGGGTAGTGTCCCTCGCGCGCCGAGAGCCCCACGCGCGCCAGGGCCTTGGCCGCCAGGTCGAAGGCCCCCTCGTTCCTGGCGAACTCCAGGGGCAGGGCAACGTTCTCCAGGGCGGTCATGGCCGGGGCCAGGTGGAAGCTCTGGAAGACGATGCCCACGTTTTCCAGGCGGAAGGCCGCGAGCTGGTCCTCGTCCATGGCCGTGAGGTCGCGCCCGGCCACGCGCACGAGCCCGCCGCTGGCCTTTTCGAGCCCGGACATGAGCATGAGCAGCGTTGTCTTGCCCGCGCCCGAAGGGCCGACCACGGCCAGATGCTCCCCGGCCGCGGCGCGCAGGTTGGCCCCGCGCAGAATGTTGACCGGTCCGGCCTGGCTTTGTAGGGTCAGCGTGACGTCTTGGAGAAGGATCATCTCGTTGTCCATGAACGCATCATGGCACGGGAATCAGGGGGAATGCAACGTGCGTGCTCTGCTGGCGGGCCTTGCGGCCCTCGTGTTTTTTCTTGGGGGAGGCTTGATGGAAACGGCCCGGGCCAAAACCCTGACCATCGTGGCGTTCGGCGACAGCCTCACGGCCGGATGGGGCGTGGGCCCCACGCAGGCCTTCCCGGCCGTCCTGGAGCGCGAACTCAAGGCGCGCGGGCTGGACGTGAAGGTGGTCAACTTCGGCATCTCCGGCGACACCACGGCCGGAGGGGTGTCCCGGGTGCGCTCGGCGCTCGCGGCCAAGCCCGACGGCGTGATCCTGGAACTCGGGGCCAACGACGGGCTGCGCGGCTTCGACCCGGCCCTGGTGGAGGCCAACCTGGACAGGATCATTGGCGAGTTCAAGGCCGCGGGCGTGCCCGTGCTGCTGACCGGCATGAAGGCGATCATGGGCATGGGCAAGCGCTACGGCGACGAGTTTTCCGCCGTGTACCCGAGGCTCGCCCAGAAGCACGGGCTCAAGCTCTACCCCTTCTTCCTGGAGGGCGTGGCCGGGGACCCGGCCCTGAACCTGCCCGACGGCCTGCACCCCAACCCCAAAGGCATCGAGGAGATCGTGCGCCGCATCCTTCCGGACGTGGAGGCCTTCGTCAGGAGCCTGCCCGCCGGGAAGTAGCGGCCCCGCACGGGGTGACTCCGAGGTGGACGCCCTCCCGGGCCTGGATGTGGCCGATGATTTTGAAGAGGTTGTCCGCTCGCGGGTTGCCCTGCGGCCCCAGCATGCGCATGAGGCTCTTGGCCGGGATGCCGCTGGCCTCGGCCAGGCTGGCGAAGCCCACGGCCGCGTTGATGTAGTCGCGCAGGATGGCCTTGCCCGTGGCCAAGTCCCCGGCCAGCATGGCGTCTATGCCCTCCTTGAGCATGGCGAGCCTGAAGCCCGCATCGTGCCGCGCTCGTTCAAGCATGACGCTTCTGAATTCCCTGGTCAGGGCCATGTTCATTTCCCCTGTTTTCGCCGCTTGTAGTCGAGCCAGCAGGCGAGCGCCGAGGCGATGGCGGCGCTCTGGCGCTTCTTCGAACTGCCCCCGAGCAGGATGACGACCGTGTCGCCGTCCTTGCCGAAATAGACCCGCAAGCCAGGGCCGAAGTTGATCTTGCATTCGTAAACGCCGCTTCCCACGCCTTCCACGTTGGAGAAGTTGCCCTGCTCCAGGCGGTACAAGAACGTGGCGACCTTGGCGGCGGCCATGGCGTCCAGCCCCTGGAACCATGTGGCGAAGGGCGACCTGCCCTGGTCGTCCAGATACTCTTGCACGGCGCAACGCATGGACAATGGTAACGCAAGAGTTACCGTTGTCAAGTGCGGGGAGAATCCAGGCCCGCCAAGGTTGCATGTTTTTCAGTTGCCAAACCCCATACGGGCGCTTAGTTTCCCCGCACGGCAAACCAACCGGCGCAATCGCGCAAGGAGAGGCTTATGGGCGCTTTTTCCATCTGGCATTGGATCGTTGTGCTGGCTATCGTCCTGCTGCTCTTCGGACCCGGCCGCCTGGGCAACCTGGGCCGCGACCTGGGCAAGAGCATCAAGGAATTCAAGAGCGCGATGAACGACAAGGACGTCACCCCGGACAAGATCGAGGGTGGCTCCAGCCAGGCTTCGTCCACCGTGAACCAGTCCGAGAAGAGCAAGGTCTAGGACCTCTTTCAAGGGGCGATGCTCGGCAACACCTTCTGCCATCTTCCTGGCGTTGGCCCAAAAAGCGAATCCTCCCTGTGGAGCGCGGGCATCCGCTCCTGGGAGGATTTTCTTTGCGCCGCGTCCCCGCCGGTGAGCCGGGGCAAGGCCGCCGTGATGCGCGAGGGCATCGGGCAGTCCGTGCGGGCGCTCGAGGCCCGCGACGCGGGCTGGTTCGCGGCCCGGCTGAAAGGCGGCGAGGCTTGGCGGCTCTTCCCGTATTTCCTTGAGGACGCCGGTTACCTGGACATCGAGACCGACGGCGCCTTCGACCCCACCGTCACGGCCGTGGCCCTCTCCCACCAGGGCAGGCTGACCACCTACGTGCACGGCGAGAACATGGCCGACCTCGAGGCCGATCTTGCCCGCGTCAAGGTGCTGGTGACCTTCAACGGCAAATGCTTCGACGTGCCCGTGATCGAGCGCGTGCTGGGCTTTTCCTGCCCCAAGGCCCACGTGGACCTGCGTTTCGTGCTGCGCGCCGTGGGGGCCACGGGCGGGCTCAAGGCCTGCGAGAAGCGCTACGGGATCGGGCGGCGCGAGCTCGACGGGGTGGACGGCTGGGGCGCGGTGGTCTTGTGGCGCGAGTGGCTGCGCACCGGCGACAGGCGGGTGATGGACACGCTTCTGGCCTACAACGCGGCCGACGTGCTCTCGCTGGAGGTGCTCCTGGCCCACGCCCTGGACGAATTGCTCCTGGCCACTCCCTTCGCGGCCGAGCACACCGTGCCCATCCCGGACATGAACGAGAACCCCTTCACGCCCGACCCGGACGTGGTGGAGTTCGTGCGCCGCTCGCCCCCCGGACGCTTCTGAGAGGCCGCCCGGACCGGCCGGCGCTACCAGTTCTTGTGACGCTTCTCGAACTCGGAGAAGGCGTTGCTCTTGTCCTTGTTGCGCTTTTTGAGTCCCTCCAAGAGCGAGCCGTGGATGTCCTCCAGGTCCTCGGGCGTGAAGCGCGGGGGCGGGGACTTGTGCTCCGCGTGGCGCTCGGGCTCGGCCAGGGCCTGGCCTTCGGGGGCGCGCAGCTCGAAGGAGGCGGGCTCCCGGTTGATCGCCTGACGCAACAATCTCAATTCACTGAGCATTTCCTTGTTCACCGCGATGAGCTCGCGCAGCAGTTCTTCCATCTCTGTAACTCCGGGCCGGTCTTTCGAGTGTTGCCTTTTTCGACACGAGGGGTAGAATGAGCCCGCATGCCGGAAGGGGGGTCTCCCACCCCGGATGATGGCAACTCAACAGGCCGATATCTTTCAATTTTGATCGCGAAGAGCGCGCCGCGTCCGACGCGGCGGCGCACGCGGAGAGTGTAACAGCGCAGGGGCGAGGTCAAGCCCCGCTTTTTTGGGAGAAACGATGGATTTCGCTTCCGGCGGCCATGCAGCTTCTTAGCCTGGAATTCGCCTTCTTCTTCCTGGCCGTGCTGGGCCTGGGATGGGTCCTGCGGCCCCGCGAGACCGCCTTCAAGGTCCTTCTGCTCGCGGCCTCCTACGTGTTCTACGGGTCGTTCCACCCGGGCTTCCTGGCGCTTCTCGCGGGCGTGAGCCTGGCCACCTGGGGCGCGGGCCTGGTGCTGTCGCGGATCGACGCTTCGCGCGTTGGCGCGCGCAAGGCCTGGCTCACGGCGTACCTCGCGGCCGTGCTCGGGGAGCTCTGCTTCTTCAAATACTACGGCCTGGCGGCCGAGCTCTCGGGCGCGCTGCCGGATCTCTCCATCGTGCTGCCCGTGGGCATCTCGTTCTTCACCTTCCAGGGCGTGGGCTACGCGGTGGACGTCTACCGCGACCCGCGCGAGGCCGTGCGAAGCCCCCTGGACGTCATGGTGTTCATGGCCTTCTTCCCCACCGTGCTCTCCGGGCCGATCCTGCGCGCCAGGGACTTCATCCCGCAGCTTTCCTCGGCCCCGGCCTGGACCGACGCGAACAAGGCCTTCTGGCTCATCGTGGTGGGGCTCTTCAAGAAGGTGGCCCTGTCGAGCTACCTCTCGGAGCACGTCACGCGCCAACTCTTCAGCTCGCCAGACGACTTCTCGAGTATAGGAGCCCTGGTGGGCGTGCTCGGTTACAGCGCGCAGATCTATTGCGACTTCTCCGGCTACTCCGACCTGGCCCAGGGCCTGGCCGGGCTTCTGGGGCTTCGCGTGCCGGACAACTTCAACCAGCCCTACAAGGCGCGCAGCCTGCGCGAGTTCTGGCAGGGCTGGCACGTGAGCCTCTCCACCTGGCTGCGCGACTACCTCTACATCCCGCTGGGCGGCAGTCGCTGCCCCAAGGCGAGGCGCAACCTGAACCTGCTCTTGACCATGGGCCTTGGCGGATTCTGGCACGGCGCGAGCCTGACGTTCCTGGCCTGGGGCGTGCTGCACGGGGTGGGGCTCATGGTGGCCCACTCCTTCGCCGGGAAGCTCTGGGCAAACGTGACGGGCTGGCGGGCCAGGGCGCGCGACGGGTTCTTCTGGGCCTGCACCTTCGGCTTCGTGACCCTGGCCTGGGTCTTCTTCGCCGCCCCGGACTTCGAGACGGCCGCCCAGGTGCTCTGGCGCATCGCGAGCTTCGACGCCGCCGGAACAGGCCCCACGTGGACGCTTTGCGCCGTGACCTTCGGCGTGATCGGCTTCCAGGCCCTGCGCCTGGACTGGCTCAGGAACTGCCCGGGGCTTCTATGCCGCATGCCCGCGCCCGCGCAGGCCATCGCCTACGGGGTGCTCGGGGCGCTCATCGTGCGCATGGGGCCGGACGGAATGCTGCCCTTCATCTATTTCTCATTCTAGGACAAGGACGCTTACGCCCATGAAGGGTGCCCGCATCTTCCTGACATACGCCCTGGCCCTGACCGTGGCCGTGGCCCTGCAATTCGACCGCATGGAGTCCTGGCTGTCCTCCAGGTTCCCCGACGCCGTGCCCGAGGCCCTGGGCCTGGCCCTGAGCGCCGGGGAGGCCCTGCACAAGGGCTCCGGGCTCACCGGGCTGGGGCTCGCGCTGGACTGCTCCACGGCCGGGCTGTTCGACGGCACCTACAAGAAGACCTACCGCTGCCAGGACGCCTCCCTGGCGGACGCCGCCGCGCCCAAGGCCCGCGCGGCCGAGCCCGAGGCCGCTCCGGGCCAGCCCGGCCAGCCGGACGGCCCGGCTTCTCCCGACGCGGCCCGCGAGGCCTGCAAGGCCGGGCCGAAGCTTGCCCCGCCCCTGAACGTGCTCGTGGTGGGCGACTCCCTGGCCGTGACCCTGGCCATCAGCATGGACAAGGTGTTCAAGGAGTACGACGGCCTGAGCATGATCCCCAAGGGCAAGATCGCGAGCGGGCTCCTTAACCCCCAATACTACAACTGGGAGGCCGCGCTGCGCCAGTTCCTGCGCGAGTACGACCCCCAGGTGGTGGTGGTGATGATGGGGGCCAACGACGCCAAGTACCTCACTCTCGACCCCGACTCCCCCGAGCCCGCCGCCCTGGCCGACAAGCGCAGGAGCGTCTACGAGGCCAGGCTCGCCAAGTTCCTCGCGGCCATGGACGAGAAGGGCGTGAAGAGCTACTGGATCGGGCTGCCGGTCATGGGCGACCAGGACCTGTCCGGGCGCAGCCGCGCGCTCAACGCCATCGTCAGTAGTGCCTGCAAGGCTTTTCCCGGGGCCCACTACGTGGACACCTGGGAACTCCTGGCCGGGCCCGGCGGGAGCTACGCCCAGCACATCCAGGACCCGGCCGGGCGCAGGGTGCGCGTGCGCGAGGGGGACAAGGTCCACTTCTCCACCGCCGGGGGCGACATCATCGTGCGCGCCTTCCTCAAGGACGCGGGCGAGGACATCGAGCTGCGCCCCAGGGAGCACCGCCAGGTGGCCCAGGCCCCGGGCGCGCAGGGCCACGCCGCCCCATAGGCCCTCGCGGCCTTGACTGCGCCCCCGAATGAGGCCAAACGGGTACACCATGCTTGTTTCAGATTTCCTCCGCAAGGCGGCCCTGGCCGCTTTCGCCCTGCTTCTTTCGGCTTGCGCCGGGGTCGAGGGCGGCGGCCCCGCTTTCGCCAAATCCTCCACCAAGGCCAAGGCCATGGCCGCGCTCCAGAAGCCGGGCGTGGGCACCAGGAACCCCTTCAACGCCCCGCTGCCCAAGCGCGTGGCCCACTCCATCGCCGTTGCCGGGGACTCGCTGTCCGTGGGCCTGGCCTCGGAACTCGAGCGCACCCTGTCCGCGAAGCCCGGCCTGGCCTTCGCGAGCCTGGGCAAGGTCTCCTCGGGCCTGGCCCGCCCGGACTTCTTCGACTGGGACCGGCACATGGACCAGCTGACCGGCAAGTACCGGCCGGACGTGGTGGTGGTGATGCTCGGGGCCAACGACAACAAGCGCATGACCCTGAAGGACGGCACCCTGGCGCACTTCGGCACCCCGGAGTGGGACAGGGCCTACAAGGAGCGCGTGCGCCGCATCCTGGGCATCGTGCGCTCGCACAACCCCTCGGCCACCGTGTTCTGGCTGGGCGCGCCGGTGATGGCCGACGAGACCCTGAGCCGCGACCTCAGGCACATAAACGCCCTGGTGCGCCGGGTCATGTCCGCCAACCGCGACTGCCACTTTGTTGAAACCTGGGACCTCTTCTCGGCCCCGGGCGGCGGCTTCGCCTTCTCCAAGCCCGACGTGGAGGGCGGGGCCACCCTGCGCGCCCGCGACGGCGTCCACCTGACCCAGGCCGGGTCAGCGGCCCTGGCCGCGCGCTGCCTGGAAGCCCTGGACAAAAGGATAAACTGGGACGCGTCCGCGCCCGGGGCCTCGGCCCTCACGCTCAAGGACGCCTGACCCACGCGAGGATACCGACATGAAGCGCTTATTCGTACTGGCGCTGCTGGCCGCGCTGCTGGCGGCCGTTCCGGCCCAGGCCCGGCTCGTCAAGGAAATGCAGGTGACGCGCTCCGGCAAGGTGGTGCTGGCCGAGGAAGGCCAGACGCAGACCTACCGGCTGATGCTGGACGCGAGCAAATTCGTGGTCCTGGGCGACCGGGAGTTCTTCCCCCCGGCAACCCGCGCGGCCCTGGACCAGGCCGTTGAGCGCAAGCTCGTGGTGGACGTGGCCGGGCAGCTGCTCATCTTCAACGACCGCAGCCCCGTGTTCACCCTTCCGCTTGGCCGCCTGGAGGTGAGGGGACTGGACATGGGCGCGCAGGCCCAGCAGGCTCCCGCCCAGGCGCAGGCCCCGGCCGCGCAGTCAGGGGCGGACGCCTTCAAGGACGCGGTACTCAAGGGCTTCGCGACCCCGCAGCTCGGCAAGGCCGTGGACGCCTACGCGTTCTTCTCCTCGCGCGAGTGGAAGGACCTGGGCGGCGGCAAGGCCGAGTTCAGGGGCGAGATCGACCTTGCGAGCATCACCGACCAGGACAGCCGCTACGTCTCGCGCCTGCGCTCGGTCAAGGAGACCTTCCGCTCCATCGCCTTCGTGGCCGTGCTCGCCATGCGCCAGGACGGCACCGTGGAGTGCCCCGAGCCCGCCGTGGAGGCGGTGTTCGAGGACGGCACCAGGGACCGCCTGGTCTGGAAGGACCCCCCCAACTACTACTGGGAGAGAATCTATCGCAACCGCAAGATAAAGCTGGATTATTTCTTGTCGAAAGCGGCGCTCAACCCCAAGTACGGCAAGGCCGTGGGCGCTTCCGGGCAGTAGCCCGGCGCGCGGCCGGCCCTTGATCACGCAGCAGGAGTGACGATGAAGAAAGCCAAGAATTCCCCCCAGGGCGGGCCGGTCATGGTCCGCCAGCAGAGCGCCGTGCTCATGGCCGCAGTGGCCCTTCTGGCCGGCGTGTTTCTGGGCTGGCAGGGGGCCGTGATGGTCCTCAATCAGGAGGCCGCCCAGGGCGGGCAGGCCGGAATGCACCAGCAGCAGCCCCAGGGCGGCATGCCCCAGCAGGGCGGCATGGGCGGAATGAGCGGGATGAACTCGCCGCTGATGGCCCAGGCCAAGGCCATGGAAGACAAGGCCGCCAAGAACCCCAACGACCCCAAGGTCTGGACGGACCTCGGCAACACCTACTTCGACGCGGAACTGCCCGACCGCGCCGTGGCCGCCTACCAGAAGTCGCTGGCCCTGAACCCGGCCCAGCCCAACGTCTGGACGGACATGGGGGTGATGCTCAGGTTGCAGGGCAAGCCGCAGGAGGCGCTGAAGGCGTTCCAGCAGGCCGCGTCGTTGGACGCGAAGCACGAGCAGTCGAGATTGAACACCGGCGTGGTGCTGCTTTTCGATCTGAACGACAAGGCCGGGGCGCTGAAGGCCTGGCAGGACTTGCTTGCGGTGAAGCCTGACGCCCGCATGCCCGACGGCAGGAAGCTGGCGGACGTGGTGAAGGAGTTGCAGGCCAAATAAGGCTTCTTACTCGGCTATTGATTGAAACGGGCCGCCCGCGCGCAAGCGCGGGCGGTTTGCTTCTGTCGAAGGGATGGATGGATTGGATGTCGGATTGATTTCGACATGGTTTGTAGACGATTCAATTGGTTGCTAATGTGCTTAAACTTTGGTGTTATAAAATATGAAAATTATAATTCAAGATGCAGTTGCATCATGACGCATTGTTGTGATGCGTAGTCATTTGTCGTTAAATTGCGTTTTCTGCGTGTTTTTGTGGCGATTACTTCATGACATGCTTCGCAGTGACGGTAAGTTTTCCTTTGATGTACCCTGAGGCATTGTTCATTCCAGATTCACGATGAAGAATTGTTTTCGTTGATGCATGTCTTGCTAGAAAAATACCGCAGCAATCGACCTTTGAAAGGTTAAAGTGGCTTCTAAGATGTGACCTGATTGAACTGTCATATTCAACGCGGTGATATCTTATGCGTCCAGTTGCTGTCATTCTGGAAATCCATTGTGCCGGAAAGCCTTTTGGATCATCGTTTAACACCTTATTTTGATATTCGGCTGAGATTTCACCGTCAAGATCAAGAAGAATTGTAGCTGCTGATAATTCGAGTAGTGTGTTGAAGCAGGCATCTTGTATTCGTTGGTATTCTTCAATGCTCCTCGGGTCGTCGCCTGTGTTTGTCGTGGCATAGTCAAGTCTTGCACTTGCAAGAACGGAAGTGTCTAGGACATATTCTTTGTCGAGGGATGTTTTAGGCGAGTTCATTTTTTGCCTTCGCCGCTGCGATGTTTGCTTCCATGATTTTGATTGTTTCAAGGTAGGACTCATCGAAAAAATTGTCCGGGAAGCCTGTGAATGATCCGTCGCTTGCTATCGTAACTTCTTTTGTGTGGTATCCCCCTTTATCTTGGTGGATGAAGTAGATAGCGATTACACGAGGGTCCAGCTTGTTTTCGGCAATGCGAAGTCGGAATCGATTTAAAAAATGCTCACTGTGCGTTTCGATTACATAAGATTTGTTTTGGTGAATGTTCTCCGCGAATAAATCCGCAAGATCGCCTTGTGACCGAGGGTGAAGATGGATTTCTGGTTGCTCAAAAAGGTGAATACCTCTCTTGTGTCTGTAGACTGCTATTAAAACAGGGAGAAGCTGTGATATCCCAAATCCGACATCAACTAACGAGGATGTGACTTTGCTAGATGAGTTCGTGAGGGTAACTGTCTTCACAAAGCTCTTGATGGTTTCAACATCAAAATTTGCGGCATATCCAAATCTCATTAACCACTTGCGGACAAAAGAAATTACGTCTTCCTCCCCGGATGTTTTTTTGTGGCTCAAATAATCAATTGCAGTCTCCCCTCTGTAGCCTATGTCGAAGGGCATCGCCCCGCCGGTCATATAAAATCTATTTGGCATTTGTCGGAATGGGCCAAGGTAATTGATTGATGCAATCTCTGCATTAACTACCTCTAGTAATTGAGTCATGAATACTTTTATTGTATTGAGCTTCTCCCTTTTGTATGCCGAAACTGATTCGTCTAATATTAGTTCGCGTGGCGGATTAGGTGAAAAGAATTCACTTAATGATTTCAGTCCTGGATTGGTTTGTTTGCGTTTTTTGTTTTGCTCTTTTCTCCCTCGAACAAAGCCATAGGTGCCATCGGTGTTGTGCTTTGAAGAAAGTGCCCAGCTTGTGCTGTCAGAAACAGAAAAGTTGTATAGCGATATTGCTTCTTTCTCTTTGCTGTACGAATATTCAAAACAATAACGCATGGAATTTATTGCGTGGCTCATTCGTCTGTACCAAATGTTTCGAGAAAATTTTTCAATCATATTGAAATGATGTTCAAGAGCCATGCTTGGACTTTGAATATTAAATTCGAATGCTATTCGATTTGAATTATTATGACAGCGGACCATGTCGTTGAAGCTGCCAAGGTCGACTATTGGGCCTCGAGGGGCAAGTGTATGAATGCCTTTGACGAGGGCAACAGATTGTTTTAGGAGTAACATGGATTGAATTAATGAGCTTTTCCCGCTCGAATTAGGGCCACAAAGAATCGTTATTGGACGGAATATGATGTTTGTATTGTCGATGCATTTGAAGTTTCTGACGGAAAGGTTGGTGATCATAGCGGTCTCCTGGACGTATGATTAGTCAGGCGCATATCTATTCTAGCAGCAGAATCTAGATTGGGCAATGGCCCGAAGGGGGAGGGGTATAGTTGGGCGACAGAAAGGGGGCTTCCTCGGCGATAGTATTGATGCTCACTTTTTTGGGGGGGGGCGAAAATATTGTCCTGAGGTGCGTTAACTGATGTAGGACAAATATATTGATTGTTATCAGCGTAGTGAACGCCACCGGAGGAACGTTGTGCGACAGTTATGTGCGGCACGAACTGACTCGCAAGCGACGGAAGCTCAGAAGCCCTCTCCTCGTTGACAGAAGCTAAATTTCAACCACGGTGTTATGAAATCTACAACAACGCCCTCTTAATCGACTTCCCTGGCCTGTCCACCAGCATGGCCCTTCTGAACCTCTTGGACCGCTGTCCGTCCTCGAAGGCCTCGACACCCTTCTTCGCGCATTCCGGGCAGGCGCGCAGCGGAATCTGCACCCCCAGGCACAGCGGGCCTGAACCCGCGCGGCTCTCGATCACCACCACGCCGCCGCAGTCCTTGCACATCCTCACCTTTTCCAGCTGGCGCTCGAAGATGCCGTCCGTGTCGTAGTGGATTTCCTTCTCCCTCACGAACCATTCCCCCTCGGCCTTGCCGTGCTTGGGCATGGCGGGCGGGTCCTGGAAGTAGGCCAGCAGCTGGTCCGCGAGCGAGCGGGTGTAGTCTGTTATGCGCTGTTCCTGCTTCACGGCCTCCGGGTCGTAGCTCGGCTCCACCACCCCGGAGGCGTCCATCCCGGCCATGGCCAGGCAGATGCCCAGGTTCACGTAGGGCAGCGCGCCCTGGATGGAGTAGCCGCCCTCCAGCACCGCGATGTCGGCGTTCAGCCTGCGGGTCAGCTCCGCGTAGCCCTGGGCCGTGAAGTTCATGTGCGTGATGGGGTCGGAGAAGTGGTTGTCCTGCCCGGCGGAGTTGATCACGATGTCTGGCTTGAAGCGCTCGATCAGGGGCGTGACCACGTTGTCCAGCACGTGCAGGATGCCCTCGTCGCCGGTGCCGGGCAAGAGCGGGATGTTGCAGGTGGCGCCCATGGCGGTGGGGCCGCCCAGCTCGTAGGGGTAGCCCGAGCCGGGGTAGATGGTGCGCCCGTCCTGGTGGATGGAGATGAACAGCACGTCCGGGTCGTGCCAATAGATGTCCTGGGTGCCGTCGCCGTGGTGGCAGTCGGTGTCCACGATGGCCACGCGGCGCACGCCGTAGCGCTCGCGCAGGTACTCCACCATCACGGCCTCGATGTTGATGGTGCAGAAGCCGCGCGTGCCGTGCACCACCTTCATGGCGTGGTGGCCCGGCGGCCTGACCAGGGCGAAGGCCCGCCTGGCCTCGCGCTCCATGACCAGCCTGGCCGCGCGCATGGCCCCGCCCGCCGAGATCAGGTGCGAGGTGGTGACCACGGACTCCACGTCCGGGAAGGTGAAGTGCGCCAGGTCCACGTCCTGGGCCAGGGCCACGTCGGGCTTGTACTCGCGGATGCCCTCCACGTCGAACAGGCCCTCCTCGCGCAGCTGGTCCTGCGTGTAGAGCAGGCGCTCCTGGCGCTCGGGGTGGGTCGGGCCGATGGCCCAGTCGTAGGCGGGGAAGAAGACCACGCCAAGTGTGCTCGCGGCTCTCAACATCTGGCGTTCACCGCCTCGCGGTACCCGGGCAGCACCCCGGGCCTGATCTGGCATTTGACGCGGATGCTGCGCCCGACCATGGACTCTCCCTCGACCATGTTGAACGATTGCGCCTCGATGGTCTCGACCATTGCCCCGGGGTCGTGGATGCGCATCTGCTCCAGGTATTCGCGCAGGTAGCGCGCGGCGTCCTCGCGGGCCTGGTCCAGGCCGTAGCCGAGGCCCACGGCCTCCTCCACGTCCAGGCCCGGGATGAGCATGCGCCCGCGTTGCGTGTCCGCGAAGAGCTCGGCCGAGAGGGTCGGGCGCGAGAGCGCCGCGCCGATGGCGTTGGCCACGGCGTAGTTGCCCGGCACCACCACCTCCTCGGGGAAGGACTCGGCCAAAAGCCCGGCCATGGCCTGGGCCGGCCCGCCCATGACGTAGACCTTGCTCGGGGCCACGCGCTTGCCTTCCAGGAGCTCGTAGATGGTGTACACGGGCCGGTCGTTGACCGCGCGGGTGAGGTCGATCACGGCGGCGCGGATGGAGGTGACGGCGGCCAGGGCCGCGTCCAGGGCCATGGTGCGCCCGTCGGTGCCGTGGCGGGCGGCAAGCTCGTTCAATCCCCGGCGCGAGGCGGACGTGTCGGCGAGGTCGGCCGCGCCCAGCACGTTCAGCGCGTCGGTCAGGGTCGGGTGCTCCCCGCCCTCGGCCATGGCCGGGCCGAGCCTGCGGGGCCCCACGCGCACGTGGCCGTCCTTCACGGAGATGGCCGAGTCGCCGCCGATGCCGATGGAGCGGCTTTTCAGCGCGCGCACCAGGGTGGGGCGGCCCGAGATCACCGCGCCCTCGGGCTCGATGAGCGGCGCGCCGTCCGCGAAGAGGGCGATGTCGGTAGTGGTGCCGCCGATGTCCAGGATCACGGAGTCCTCGGCGATGTCGCACACGGCGATGATGCCCATGACCGAGGCGGCCGGGCCGGAGAGGATCGACTCCACCGGGAACATGCGCGACATGCTGAGCGGCATGGTGCCGCCGTCGGCCTTGAGGATGTTCACCTGGGCCGAGAGCCCGAAATCCAGGCTCGCGCGCTGCACCGCGTCGGCGAAACGGTTGAAGATGCGCCAGACCGAGGCGTTGAAGGCGGCGGTGTGGATGCGCCTGCCGAAGCCCAGCTGGCCCGAGAACTCGTGGCCGCAGCTCACGAAGTCGGCCTGCGGGTGGACCACGGCGCGAAGCGCCTCCTCGAATTCGGGGTTGCGCGGGGAGAACTTGCTCACGCAGGCGTAGACGCTGACGCCCCCGGCCTTGCAGCGCGCTGCGTGGGCGCAGGCCACGGTTTCGTCCAGCACGGCGGTCACGCGGCCCCGGTGGTCGGTGCTGCCCGGGATCACCCGGTAATAGTCGCCCATTGAGTAGGCCGAGGGCTGCATGCCCGGGCCCGCGGCCACGAAGATGCCCACGGGCTCGGTCAGGCCCTCGACGATGGCGTTGGTGGAGAGGGTGGTGGAAAGGTTCAGGCGCGTGATCGGCATGGGCCCGGCTTCGGGCGCGACCTTAGCCAGGACCTCGCGGATGGAGGCCATCAGGTCCGCGCGGTTCGTCTTGGCCTTGGCCCAGGCCTTGAGGCCGTCCGCCCCCACGAGCACGGCGTCCGTGTGCGTGCCACCCACGTCGATGCCGATCAGCATGGGTTCGACTTAGCACGGAATTTTCCCGAACACCATTGCCAAGTCGCGCCCCGCGCGGCCCTAGGGGAACAAAACCCCCACCACGGCCCCGGTCATGAGCGAGGCGATGGCCCCGGCCGCCAGGGCCTTGAGCGAGAGCCCGGCGATCTCGGAGCGGCGCTCCGGGCAGAGCGCGCCGAGCCCGCCGATGATGATGCCCACGCTGCCGAAGTTGGCGAAGCTGCACATGGCGTAGGCCAGGATCAGCCGGGAGCGCGGCCCCAGCGCCCCCTCGGGCAGCTGGGACATGTTCAAGAACGCGATGAACTCGTTCAGCACGAGCTTCGTGCCCAGAAGCCCGCCCGCCACGCCCGCCTCGGCCCAGGGCACGCCCAGGAGCCAGGCCACGGGGGACATGACCCAGCCGAGCATCCGCTCGAGCGTGAGCGGCGCGCCGAGCACGTCCGGGGCGAAGCCCAGCCCGATGTTCACGAGCTTCACCACGGCCAGGAAGGAGATCAGCATGGCGACGATGTTCAGAAAAAGCTGGAACCCGTCCCACGTGCCCTTGGCCAGGGCGTCCATGGAGCCGCAGGCGGCCGAAGCCGGGATCTCGTCGCCGAGCGTGGGCCTGCCCCTCTCGGGGAGCATCACGGCGGCCACGGCCAGGGCCGCCGGGGCGTGGATCACCGAGGCCGTGAGGATGTGCCCCAGCGAATCCGGGATCACCCCGCCCAGCACCGAGGCGTAGAGCATGAGCATGGTGCCCGCGATGCAGGAGAGCCCCGTGGCCATGAGCGCGAAGAGTTCGCTTCTGGTGAGCTGCGAGAGGTACGGCTTGATGAGCAGCGGGGCCTCGATCATGCCCAGGAACACCGTGCCCGCCGCGCCCACGCCCAGCGCCCCGCCGATGCCCATGGATTTTTTCAGCACCCAGGAGAACGCCCGGACCACGTGGGGCAGCACGCGCCAGTAGAACAGAAGCGAGGTCAGCGCGCCGATGACGATCACCAACGGCAGCGCCTGGAAGGCCAGCACCAGGGCGGAGCCGGGCGCGGGCTCCGGGAAGGGCAGGGGAGCCCCGCCCAGGTAGCCGAACACGAAGGACGTGCCCGCGTGCGTGGCCTCCTCCATTGCCAGGACCACCTTGTTGAGCGCCATGAACAGGCCCTTGAACGGCGCAGCCTTGAGCATGAGCCCGGCGATGGCGAACTGCAGGGCCACGCCGCCGAGGAGCATGCGCCAGGGCACGCGCCGGCGTTCCGCGCTTAGAAGCCACGCGGCGAGGATCAGGACGGCGAGGCCGAAAGCGCTCTGGAGCATGGATGTTCCTGGTTGGTGGTGCGTAGCGCGAAGCGCCGTGGCCGTCGCCCGGCCGCCCGGCGACAATTAGACCGGTGACACCCGCGAAGCGGAATGCCGGGTCCAGGGGGAGGCTTCTCCCCCTGGCGGGTCAAGGGCGGAGCCCTTGCGGGGAGCGGGGCGGAGCCCCGCCTCTACAGTCCTTTCGGCTCGCCCAGGGGGGGCAGGGCCGCGTGCAGGGCGTTGGCCGCTCCCAGGATGGTCCCCTCGTCCCAGGCCCTGCCGAACATCTGCAGGCCCACGGGCATGCCCGTGTCCGCCCCCAGGCCCACGGGCACGGAGAGCCCGGGCAGGCCGGAGAGGTTCAGCGAGATGGTGAAGATGTCGGCCAGGTACATCTGGAGCGGGTCGCCGGTTTTCTCGCCCAGCGCGAACGCCGTGAAGGGCGAGGCGGGCCCAACGATCACGTCGCAGGACTCGAAGGCGTCCAGGAAGTCCTGGCGGATGAGCCTGCGCACCTGGGCGGCCTTGCGGTAGTAGGCGTCGTAGTATCCGGCCGAGAGCACGTAGGTGCCGAGCACGATGCGCCGTTGCACCTCCTCGCCGAAACCGCGCGAGCGCGACAGCTCGTAGAGCTCGCGCAGGTCGCGGGCTTCGGGGTCGCGGTAGCCGTAGCGCACGCCGTCGAAGCGCGCCAGGTTGGAGCTCGCCTCGGCCATGGCCACGATGTAGTAGGTGGCGATGGCGAAGCGGGTGTGCGGCAGCCGCACGGGCACCACCTCGGCCCCGAGCGCCTTGGCCGCCTCGATGGCCTGGGCGCAGCACGCGGCCACCTCCGGGGTCAGGCCCTCGCCCCAGTACTCTTCGGGCATGCCCAGGCGAAGCCCCTTGAGGTCCGCGCGCCCGGCCTGGGCCGTGAACGCGGGCACGGGCCTGGGCGCGGAGGTGGAGTCCTTGGGGTCGTGGCCGGACATCACCTCCAGCATGGCCGCGCAGTCCAGGGGCGTGCGGGCCATGGGGCCGATCTGGTCCAGGCTCGACCCGTAGGCAACCAGCCCGTAGCGCGAGACGCGCCCGTAGGTGGGCTTGATGCCCGTGACACCGCAGAACGAGGCGGGCAGGCGGATGGACCCGCCCGTGTCCGTGCCCAGGGCCGCGAAGCACTGGCGCGCGGCCACCGTGGCCCCGGAGCCGCCGCTGGACCCGCCCGGGACCTTGCCCAGGTCCCAGGGGTTGCGCGTGGGCTTGAAGGCGGAGTTCTCCGTGGAGGAGCCCATGGCGAACTCGTCCATGTTGGCCTTGCCGAGGATGACCGCACCGGCGTTTTTCAGGCGCTCCACGCAGGTGGCGTCGTAGAAGGGGACGAAATTCTCGAGGATCCTGGAGGCGCAGGTGGTGGGCACGCCCTTGGTGCAGATGGCGTCCTTGACCACGATGGGCACGCCCCAGAGGGGCTTTTCCTTGTCCGGCCCGGCCTCGTCCAGGGCCTGGGCCAGGCTGAGCGCCTCCTCGGCCTGGACGCTCAGGAGCGCGTCCACGGCGGGTTCGGTGGCCCGGATACGCTCCAGGCAGGCGCTCGCTGCCTCTACGGCGCTTATTTCGCGGGCGGCCAGGCGGCCGCGCAGATCGGTGAGTGAAAGCGATGTGATGGCTGACATGGCGGTGATCCTCAACCGGAGACGATCTTGGGGACTACGAAGAAGCGTCCGTCGCTCTCCGGGGCCTGGGCCAGGATTTCGGAGCGCTCGAACCTCTTCACGGCCACGTCCGTGCGCAGGGGCGTGGCGTGCTCCACCGGGCCGTAGAGCGGCTCCACGCCCGTGGTGTCGCACTCGGCCAGGGTGTCCATGTAGGAGAGGATGTCGCCCATCTGGGAGGCGAGCCTTTCGAGCCCGTCCTCGGGCAGCCTGAGGCGGGCCAGGGTGGCCACCCTGGCGGCCTGCTCGGGTGTGAATTTCATTGGAGAACTCCTTGGGTGGCGGACCCGGGGGTTTTATCCGCACCCGGGGCGCAAGGCAAGAAGCGGCCCCGTGCGAACGGGTCGCGCGGGGCCGCCGTGGTTGTTCACTGCTGGGGCTGCTGCCTGGCCTTGAGCGCGTCCAGGCGCTCGGTGAACCCGGCCTTGTCCACGGGGGCGACGCCCTCCACGGACGGGCGCATGAAGAACATGGACATCTTGGCGCGGCCGCCGTCGTCCCAGGTGATGGGGGCCATGGCCCACTCCATCTTCTTGGAGGCCTGGTTCAGGCGCATGGTGATCTCGGACGGGGCCGCGTCCACGGGCATGGCCCCGGACGCGGCGGCCAGGCGCACGAAGTCGAAGCCCAGGGCGCTCCAGAAGTCCGGGTCTCCCTGCTGGTCCTTGGCCAGTTGGGCCTTGAGCTCCGAGACGGGCTTGGCGGGCGACTGCGGCCACCATGCCCCGGGGCAGAAGGCGAAGCGGTAGTTGGAGGGGGTGATGTTGGGCCGCGTGCCCGAGCCCGAAAGAGCGGCGCTCCAGAGCTGGGGCCCCAAAACGACCAGGGAGTCGGCCTGGAAGAAGTGCAGCTGGCCGATCATGTGGTCGGCGCGCTGGAGGTCGTCGGGGATGAACACGGCGTCGAAGTCGGGCCTGGTGGTGAAGGTCTTGCCGTCGCTGCCGGTGGGCACGGCGCGCACCATGTGCTTGACGATGTCGCCCCACTTGGCCGCTTCCTGCGGCGGGTAGGACTGGATGGTGGCCACCTCGCCGCCCTTGGAAGTCACTGTGGCGGCGAAGGCGTCGCTCAGGCGCTTGCCCATGCGGTCCTCGGGGGCCAGCACGGCGAAGCGTTTGAGCCCGGCCTCCAGCGGAATGGAGAGCACGGAAGCGGCCTCGTCCTCGGGGCTCCAGAAGAAGCGCCAGGCCTGCTTGCCTTCCCCGGCGTCCGTCACCTCGGGCATGAAGGTCAGGAACACGCGGCGCGACAGCTCCCCGCTGGCGGGCAGGTTCTTGAAGTAGCTGGCGTGCATGGGGCCGCCCACGATGGTCAGCTCGTGGGGCAGGGCCGTCAGCTGGTCCACGAAGTTGGGGTCGTCGGTGTTGATGATCCGCAGGTCCACCTGCGTGCCCTGGGCCGCGAGCACGGCCTTGGCCGCGTTGGCCCCGGCCTGCACCTTGGCCGCCAGCGCGCGCAGCTGCCCGGTCTGGGGCAGGAGCAGGGCCACGGCCGTGGTGCCGGGCTTGATGCCCGGGGTCGTGGCCAGGTCCCTGGCGTCCCTGGTCCCGGCGGTGGCCGCGGTGAGGCCCTGGGCGGCGATGCGCCGGGGCAGCTCCCGGTCGGCCAGGTCCGAGGAGCGCGCCAGCCTGTCGGCCAGTTCGCGCATCTGCGAGGCCTGGGACGGGTTGGAGGAGGCCAGCCTGCGCAGGTCCTCGAAGGAGATCAGGCAGTAGGGGAAGACGTTCGCGTTGGCCGGGTTCACCGTGGCCAGCATGGCCGAGAGGGCCTTGGGCTCCAGGGTGCCGAGCATCCGGGCCGTGTCGGCCTCGAACAGGGCGCGCTCCGAGGGTCCGGGGGCCTTGGCGTGCTGGGCGCGCAGGGCGCGCACGGCCTGGGTGGCCAGGTCGCGGGCGGCGTAGCGGCTGGCCAGCTCGATGGTGGCCGGGCCGGTGAGCGAGAAGCTCGCGCCGCGCGTCTGGATCAGCTTGGCCAGGTGCTCCTCGGCCTGGCGCTCGCGGCCCGTGGCCGAGAGGGCGGCCACGTAGAGCGAGGTCCACTCCCAGGTGGACTTGGCCTTGGGCTCCACCTGGGCCCAGGTCTCCAGGAAGCCCAGGGCCTCGGGGGCGCGGCCGAGCTTCAGCGCCGAGCGCGCGGAGCGCTCCAGGGCGATGAGCTTGGCGTCGCGGGTCAGGGCCTGGCCTTGGAGGATGTAGCCGTAGAGGGTCAGGGCGCGCTCGAACTTGCCCGCCTGCCAGGCCTCGGCGGCCTTGCCCTGGAGGGCGTACTGCTCCTGTTCAGAGGTGGGCGGGGCTTCCTTGCCGAACATGCTCATGCCCCCGCACCCGGCCAGGGCCAGGAGGAGGAGCGTTGCGAGCGCGAAACGCGTGGCGCGAATGGCTTTCATGAAGAACCTTTTGGTATGATCTTGCTCGAAAGCGCCAGCTTAACGCCGCTTCCCCATCAAATCAAGGACGGGCGGCGCTCTATGGCGGACGCACCCTGGCATAGGCAATAGGTATTTGCCACCAGTGGCGCGATCTGCCACACCCGGGGCCATGCACGCCGACATCGTGAAGTCCCTGGCGGACAGGGCCGAGGAGCTCTTCCTGAGCCGCGAGATGTACTGCGCCGAGGCCATCGTGACGGCCCTGAACGAGGGCCTGGGCGGCGGGCTCGAGCCCGGGCGCGCCCGCGGGCTGGCCACGGGCTTCGGCGAGGGGCTGGGCAAGGCCGGGTGCGTCTGCGGGGCCTTGGCGGGCTCGGTGCTGGCCGCCTCGTGGTTCCTTTCGGAACGCCTTCCGTCGAAAAAAGTGCGCGAGGCCTCGCGTTCGCTGCACGACGCATTCAAGAAGCAGGCCGGCTCCGCCTGCTGCCGGGTGCTCATAAAGCCCGTGAAGGCCGAGCCGGCCAAGCACTTCGCCCAGTGCGCGGGGCTGACCCGCATGGGCGCCGAACTGGCCGCGCGCGCAATCCTGGAGCACGCCCCCGAACTGGCCAGGGGCCACGCCCCGGCCCGGCGCGGCTCGCGCCTGGCCTCGCTTCTGCGCAGGCTGGCCGACCGCATCGGCTAGCCTCGCCCTGCCGCGCTTGACATTGTTCGCCATCCCCTGCAACCAGGAATGAATCCGGTTCAGAGGTTCTGGGGGACACTGTCGTCAACGCGGCGAGATCCACATGCTGACCGTTATTCAGGCGCTCCTGTGCGCGTGCGCATTCCGCCCGCGCGGCGGCGCGGCGGACGCCCCGTCCGCCTTGCCCTGCCCGCGCGCGCTGGCCGTGGTCCTGGCGCTCTTGGCCGCTCTGTTTTCCGCCGGAGGGGCCGCCGCCCAGCAGGGCGGCGAGCGCCAGTTGGACCCGGTCCGGCTCCAGCTCAAGTGGCGCCACCAGTTCCAGTTCGCGGGATACTACGCCGCCCTGGAAAAGGGCTACTACGAGCGCGAGGGTTTGAAGGTCACCCTGCTTCCGGGCGAACCCGGCATCCTGCCCACGGACATCGTCCTGGCCGGGCGCGCGGACTTCGCCGTGGACTCCGCCGGGGTGCTCCTGCACCGGGCCGAGGGCAAGCCCGTGGTGGCCCTGGCCGCCGTTTTCCAGCACTCGCCCACCGTGGTGCTCACGCGCAAGGACTCCGGCCTGGCCACCCCGCAGGACCTGGCGGGCAAGCGCGTGATGTTCACCGGCCCCACCGACCCCGAGTGCCTGGCCATGCAGGCCAACGAGGGCGTGCCCATGGACAGCTACGTCTTCGTGCCGCATTCCTGGAACGTGGACGACCTCATCGAGGGCCGCGTGGACGCCATGACGGCCTACATCACCAACGAACCCTTCGTCATGGAGCGCAGGGGCGTGCCCCCGGCCGTGATCCAGCCGCGCAACTACGCGGTGGATTTCTACGGGGACTGCCTGGTGACCTCCGAGCGCGAGGTCCGGGACCACCCCGAGCGCGTGGAGGCCTTCCTGCGCGCGTCCCTGGACGGCTGGCGCTACGCCATGGCCAACCCCGAGGAGGTCGTGGACCTGATCCTGGCCCGCTACCCCACGGCCAAGGACCGCGAGGCCCTGCTCTACGAGGCCCGGGCCATGCGCCACCTGATCATGCCGGAGATGGTGGAGCTCGGGCACATGAACCCTGACCGCTGGCGGCATATCGCCAAGGTCTACTCCACGTTCGGGATGATGCCCCGGGACATCGACCTCTCGGGTTTCCTCTACTCCGAGGTCAGGCAGGCCCGCGAGGAGGCCGGGCGCAAGGTCGCGGCCATGGTGCTGGCCGTGTCCGCGTCGCTGGCGGTGCTGGCCGCGCTCCTGATCGGCGCGCTTTTGGTCTTCAACAAGCGCCTCAAGCGCAAGGTGGAGGAGCGCACGGCCGAGTTCGAGCAGTCCCGCGACTTCCTGAGCAAGATCATGGACGCCATCCCGGACCCGGTCTTCGTCAAGGACGGCAGGCACCGCTTCGTGCTGGTCAACTCGGCCACGGCTGAGATGGTCGGGCTCGCGCCCGGGGACCTGGTGGGCAAGTCCGACCCGGACTTCTTTCCGCCCAAGCAGGCCTCGGTGTTCTGGGAGCGCGACGACGTGGTGCTGAAGACCGGCAGGGAGGACGTCTACCGGGAGGTGCTCACCGACAGCCACGGGGTCGACCGCATCCTCTCCACCAAGAAGACCCTCTACCAGGACGCCTCGGGCCAGCGGCTCGTGGTGGGGGTCATCCGGGACATGACCGAGTTCACGCGCATGCAGGAGATGGTGGCCCAGGTGGAGAAGATGAACTCCCTGGGCAGCCTGGCCGCGGGCATGGCCCACGAGATCAACAACCCCCTGGGCATCATCCTCCAGTCCGTGCAGAACATGGAGCGCCGCCTCTTCGAGAGCCTGGACGCCAACGAGCGCGCCGCCTCGGAGCTGAACCTGGACCTGGAGGCCATGGCCGCCTACCTCAAGCGGCGCGGCGTGCCGGGCTACGTGCGCGACATCCGCGAGGCGGGCGAGCGCGCGGCGGGCATCGTGCGCAACATGCTCCAGTTCAGCCGCAAGAGCGACCCGGAGCAGGGGCCCTGCGACCTGCGCGAGGTGGTGGACTCCATGCTGGACCTCGTGTCCAAGGATTACGACATCCGCCGCAACTACGACTTCAAGAAGGTCGAGATCGTGAAGAACTATTCACCGGAGAGCTTCCCGGTGCAGTGCTCGTCCAACCAGGTGGGCCAGGTGGTCCTGAACATCCTGCTGAACGCCGTGCACGCCATGTTCTGCGCCGAGAACCCTCCCGCGGCCCCCAGGCTGGCCATCACCCTGCGCCCGGACGGCGACGCCATGCGCCTGGAGATAGCCGACAACGGCCCCGGCATGGAGGAGAGCGTGCGCAAGCGCATCTTCGAGCCCTTCTTCACCACCAAGCGCACGGGCGAGGGCACCGGGCTCGGCATGTTCGTGGCCTACAACATCATCACCAACACCCACGGCGGCAGCCTGTCCGTGGAGTCCGCCCCCGGCAAGGGGGCCGCGTTCTCCATCCTGCTGCCGCGCGAGCCCGCCGAATCCTCGTGCTGAGGGCCTTTCCGGCCGACCGCCTCCCCTTTTACGTTCCCCGGCCTGCCCGCGCCGCTCTCGCGGCCGAAGCGCGTGCCGGTGTTTCGGATTCGTTTTGCCCGCTTAACGCTTGATCAAACCATCGGGGAAGCGTAGAGAATGAGGTAGTGTCCTTTTTCCCAGCCGTTCGTGAACGGCGGGAGTTCCGGGCCTGCGCGGCAGGGCATTGCCACCCCCCTCCCGGCGCGTGCTCCGGGGTTCCGCCGCCAACCATCAACCAGAAGGAGTGCTCCATGAAAAACAAGCATATGCTGAAGGGAGCCGTTCTGGGCGCGGCTTTGACGTTGCTGTTCGCCCTGCCCGCGGCCGCCCAGATCGGCGCAACCGTGAAAGCCGGAATGTCCGAGTTGCCGCTGCGCACCTGCGAAGGCACCACCGCCGGGATCGTGAAGAAGCTCAACTACGGCCAGCAGCTGAAGATCCTCTGGGACAACAAGAACAACTGGGCCGAGGTCGAGGTGGTCGGGTCCGGCGAGAAGGGCTGGGTCAACCTCGAGAACACCATGAAGTAGGCCCACGGGCCTTGAGGGAGCGGCCGCGATCCGGGAACGCGCGCGAGGGTGGCGCGAACCGGGTGCGCCTGCCCCGCCCGCCAAGGCGGGAAAACGGAAAAAGCCCGGCCGGGAATCGCTCCCCGGCCGGGCTTTCGCATTCGTTCGCGCCAGTGGACGCGGCTATTTCTTCACTTCGGTGTAGTCGGCGTCCACCACGTCGTCGTCCTTGCCGCCCTGGGCCCCGCCGGGCTGGCCTGCGCCGGGCTGGGCTCCGGCCTCGGGGCCGCCGGGCTGCTGGCCGCCCTGCTGCTGGTAGAGCTTCTCGGCCAGCTTGTGCGCCACCTGGGAGAGCTCCTCGGTGGCCTTCTTGATGGCCTCGGCGTCCTCGCCCTTCATGAGCTCCTTGAGCTTCTCGGTCTTGGCCTCGATCTCGCCCTTGGTCACGGCGTCCACCTTGTCGCCCAGGTCGCGCAGGCTCTTCTCGGTGGTGTAGACCAGGGTGTCGGCGTGGTTGCGGGCCTCGATGGTTTCCTGCTTCTTCTTGTCGTCGGCGGCGTGGGACTCGGCGTCCTTGATCAGGCGCTGGATCTCGGCCTCGCTCAAGCCCGAGGAAGCGGTGATCTGGATGGACTGCTGCTTGCCCGTGGCCGTGTCCTTGGCCGAGACGTTCACGATGCCGTTGGCGTCGATGTCGAAGGTGACCTCGATCTGCGGCACGCCGCGCGGCGCGGCCGGGATGCCGGTGAGCTCGAAGCGGCCCAGGGTCATGTTGTCGCCGGCCATGGGGCGCTCGCCCTGCATGACGTGGATGGACACGCTGGGCTGGTTGTCGGCCGCCGTGGTGAACACCTGCGACTTGCGCGTGGGGATGGTGGTGTTGCGGTCGATGAGCTTGGTGAACACGCCGCCCATGGTCTCGATGCCCAAGGACAGCGGGGTCACGTCCAGGAGCAGCACGTCCTTCACGTCGCCGGCCAGGATGCCGCCCTGGATGGCGGCGCCCATGGCCACCACCTCGTCGGGGTTCACGGAGCGGTTGGGCTCCTTGCCGAAGATCTCCTTCACCTTCTGCTGCACGGCGGGCATGCGGGTCATGCCGCCCACGAGCACCACCTCGTCGATGTCCGAGGCGGAGAGCCCGGCGTCGGCCATGGCCTTGCGGCAGGGGCCGGCGGTGCGCTCGATCAGGTCCTCCACGAGCTTCTCGAGCTTGCCGCGCGAGAGCTTGACCATCATGTGCTTGGGGCCGGCCGCGTCGGCGGTGATGAAGGGCAGGTTGACCTCGGTCTCCATGGCGGTGGAGAGTTCCTTCTTGGCCTTCTCGGCGGCCTCCTTGAGGCGTTGGAGGGCCATGCGGTCCTGGGAGAGGTCGATGCCGTTCTCGCGCTTGAACTCGTCCACCAGGTACTGGATCACGCGGTGGTCGAAGTCCTCGCCGCCCAGGAAGGTGTCGCCGTTGGTGGCGCGCACCTCGACCACGTTGTCGCCCACCTCGAGGATGGAGATGTCGAAGGTGCCGCCGCCCAGGTCGAACACGGCGATCTTCTCGTTGGCCTTCTTGTCGAAGCCGTAGGCCAGGGAGGCGGCCGTGGGCTCGTTGATGATGCGCTTGACGTCCAGGCCCGCGATGCGGCCCGCGTCCTTGGTGGCCTGGCGCTGGGAGTCGTTGAAGTAGGCCGGGACGGTGATCACGGCCTCGGTGACGGTCTCGCCCAGGTAGGCCTCGGCGTCGGACTTCAGCTTGGCCAGGATCATGGCCGAAATCTCGGGGGCGGAGTAGCGCTTGCCGTCGACTTCCACGGCGGCGTCGCCGCCGGCGCCGGAAACGATCTTGTAGGGGCAGTGCTTGAGCCACTCGGACACTTCCGGGGCGTCGAAGCTGCGGCCCATGAGGCGCTTCACCGCGAAGACGGTGCGCTCCGGGTTGGTGACGGCCTGGCGCTTGGCGATCTCGCCCACCAGGCGCTCCTTGGTGAAGGCGACGACGGAGGGGGTGGTGCGCCCGCCTTCGGGGTTGGTGATGCACTTCGGGTCCTTGCCCTCCATGACATACACGCACGAGTTGGTCGTGCCGAGGTCGATCCCGATGATCTTGCCCATGAAACAGGTTCCTCCTTGAAGGGGATGATGTCTGCCGGTGTCGTGTGGGAACCGGATGGTTTCTTCGCAAGGAGCGCCCGCAGGGCGGGCGCTTCAGACTCCGACTATAAGCCGCTTTCCCGGGCTGTAAAGGGGCATTGGCGCATTTTTTAGCCGCAGTCCCGGGGTTTTACGGCGGAGAAGGGCCGAAAGGGGGCTTCCAGGCCCGGAAAGGGGCCGTTTTGCCCGCTTCGGGCGCGTTTGCGTCCGGGCTCCGGGCCGTTTGCCCGTGTCAGTCCTGGCTGACCAGAACCTTGGCGGGCCGCAGGAGCCTGCCGCGCAGGCGGTATCCGGCCTGCATCACCCTGGCCACGCGCCCGGGCTCCATCACGCCCGGCTGCGCGGGCTGCGTGCCCACGGCCTCGTGCGATTCGGGGTTGAACTCCTCGCCTTCTGCGCCGCAGGGCTCCAGGCCGTGGCGGGCCAGGGTGTCCAGGAACACCTTGCGGGTCATGTCCACGCCCATGACGATGTCCTTGCAGGCCTCCACGGCGCGGCCGTGGGCCAGGGCGAGGTCCAGGTTGTCGAGCACGGGCAGGAGGTCGGCCAGCACGCCTTCGGCCGCGAACTTGACGAACTCCTCCTTCTCCCGGATCAGGCGCTTCTTGAGGTTGTCCGTCTCGGCCAGGGCGCGCAGGCGCTTGTCCGTCTCGGCGGCCACTTCCTGGCGCAGCTTGGCGATCTCCTCCTCGGGAGTCATGGGGCGGACCTCCTCGGGGGCGTTCTCGGGGGTATCGTTCTCAAGCGTCATGCATCGCTCCTTGAAAGGGCTTCTTCAGGTAACACGGATTGGCGCGGGAAAAAAGGCCTGGGTCAGAAATGCTTCCCCAGAAGGCTCGTGATCAACTGTGCCGTGTAGTTCACCAGGGGGACCACCTCGGCGTAGTCCATGCGGATGGGGCCGATGACGCTCACCGCGCCCACGGGCGCGCCCTGGCCGCCGTAGGGCGAGGACACCAGGCCGCACCCGGCCAGGTCGCCCACCTGGGCCTCCTCGCCCAACACCACCACGGTGCGGTACTCGGAGATGGTCTTGTCGAGCACTTCCAGGAGCCGCGTGCGGTCCTCGAGCGCGCCCAGCACCTCGCGCATCATGCCCAGGTCCGAGAATTCGGGCTGGGAGAGGATGTTCAGCGTGCCTTCCACGTAGAACGCGGGCGGCTCGCTGGCGTTGAAGGAGTCCACGGCCAGGAGCATGGCGCGGCCCGCCAGGTCGTTCAGCCTGCGCTCGGCGGCGGCCATCTCGGCGATGATGCGGTCGCGCACCTCGGCCACGGTGAGGTTGCTGAAATGGTGGTTGAGGTAGTTTCCGAAGTGCACCAGGTCGTCGGCGGTGATGTCCGTGGCCGCGCTGACCAGGCGCTTCTGCACCATGCCGCCCTGGAGCACCAGGATGGCCATGATCAGCCCCGGGCGCAAAAGCACGAAGTCGATCTGCCGCCAGCGGGCCATGGACTGGCGCGGGGCCAGCACCATGCACACCTGCTTGGACACGGTGGAGAGCACCTTGGAGGCGTGGCGCAGGACGGCGTCGATCTCCATGCCGGCCTGGCCCAGGGAGGAGGCCATCATCTCCTTCACGGGCGCGGGCAGGGGGCGCATCTGCACCACCTGGTCCAGGTAGAGCCTGAAGGCCTTGGCCGTGGGGATGCGCCCGGCCGAGGTGTGGGGCTGCTCCAGGTAGCCCTTGTCGGTCAGGTCGGACATGGTGTTGCGGATGGAAGCCGGGGACAGGCACATCTGCCCGCCCTTGGACACGGTGCGCGAGCCCACGGGCTGGGCCTTGGCGATGTACTCCTCAACGATGGCCGTGAGGACCTCGAGTTCGCGCTGGATGAGTGGGGCTTCACGCATGGCTTTGGCACTCGCCTTTTGGGAGTGCCAGACAGCTAACAACGCCGCGCGCGCCTGTCAAGGACGGGCGCGGGCGCGCCCGGGAGGGTCAGGAGGGGTGGCCGCCGGGGGGGGCCTTGGCCTGGGCCGCGTGCTGGGTGTGCTCCAGGTCGAGCACTTCCTGGCCGCGCACGTAGGGCATGAGCACGGGATTCTCCACCTGGCCGAGCAGGTTCTCGATGGCGGCCTTGAGGCGCAGGATGGCCTCGTCCACGCCGCGCAGGCAGGTGATCTTGCGGTCCAGGTCCAGGTCGATGAGCAGCTTGCGCAGGGAGCCGATCTCGCGGGCCAGGCCCTCCACGTCGCGGTCGGGCTGGGTGCGCGAGAGCGCGGCCTTGACCTCGGCGGAGTGGAATTCCAGCTCCTCGAGCACCAGGGCGTTGTAGTTCATCATGATGCCGAGCACGTTGTTGCCCACGTGGGCCATGCCGCCGGCCGCCTTGGCCAGGGCGTCCTTGCCCACTTCCAGCTGCCTGCCCACGGTGAGGGAGACGATCTTGGAGGCGTCGGCCAAAAACTGGGAGTCGTAGCGGTCGAAGAAGCCGGGCTGGTGCGAATAGAGGTTGATGGCCCCGAAGGCCTCGCAGTCCTGGCGCAAAAGGAAGGCCAGGCGGGAGCGGTAGCCCTCCTGGTAGGCCATGCAGTCCACGGATTCGCCGCCGCGCTCCAGCCCGCGCAGGTCGTTGGAGAGCACGTGGAACACCCCGCGCTCGTGCACGGCGCGCATCACTGGGTGGTTGGGCAGGGAGTCCTCCATGGCCCAGACGAAGATGGGCGTCTGCCTGCCCTCGGCGTCGCTGGCGGCCACGTTGATCCAGTTGCCCTCGCCGTCGCGCAGGCGGCAGACGAAGAGGTCGGCCCCGAGCTCGCGCAAGAGTATCTCGCCGGACTGCTCGAGCACCTCCTCGGCCGTGGCGAACTCCTGCCCGGCCTCGATCAGGGCGTAGATGATCTCGATCATCAGCGTGCCCTGCTCGTAGGCCCGCTTGAGCAGCTCGAAGCGGTGCTCCAGCTGGATGAAGTGCGGGTGGCAATGGCGCAGCCTGGCGATGCGCGAGGACTTGATCCGGCCGATGTCCACGCTGAGCTCGGTCAGGCCCGTGAGCAGTTCGCCCCAGTCGCGCACGGGCTTTTCCAGGCTCTGGAACTCGGGGCGGTTCACCAGCACGTCCAGGCTGGTCTTCAGGGACACGAGCATGTGCATGATGGCCACGCGAACGGGCTTGGGCGCGTCCCCGATGAGGCGGGTGATCGCGCAGCGCACGTCCAGGCGGTTCTCGAATCTGCAGGCGGTCTGGAGGTCTTGAGAAAATGGCGGCATGGATTGAAAGAAGGATAAAACAGGCCGAAAGAAAGGCAAGCGGAAAATAAGGGGCCGCGAAGATCGTCATCTTCGCGGCCCTGCCCTGAGGGAAGAGGTCCGGATGAACCGGTAACTCTCGACTCGCGGGGGAAGCTCGCCGCGAGCGCTCTAATTCTCGCGGCATCCCCCACCACAACCAACCCGCCCTCTTATTAGCATGGAGCGTGCCAGCGCGACGAGAAAACGACAAGATCAAGATATACGGGGTGTTGAAAGAGACTGGCGGCCGAAAGGGGCGAAAAATCCGCAAACCCGGGTTTACAGGGTGCGTTCCCAGGAATGCACCCTGGAGGACTCACCTGCCGAAAATGCAGGCCATCAGGCGCTCCCAGAGGTCCCCGCGCGGCTGGGCCACGCCCATGCGCTCCAGGTAGCAGCGCACGAAGCGGTGCTGCTCGTGCGAGACCGGGGCCGCGCGCCATCCCCGGCCGGGGGTCAGGCACACCCCGCGCCGGGCCAGCCAGCAGGCCAGCACCGTGCCCGTGCGGCCCATGCCGAAGCGGCAGTGGATGAAGGCCTTGCCGCCGCCCGCGATGCGCTTGTCGAGCCAGTCCAGGGCCCGGTCCAGCTCCGCCTCGTCCGGCACGCCCATGTCGTCCACGGGCAGGAAGTGCACGGCCAGGCCGAAGTCGCGCTCTATTTCGGGCAGGTCGCAGTATTCGGCGCAGAGGTTGAGCACGGCCTGAAGGCCCTGGGCCTTGAGGAGTTCCAGGTGCTCGGGCTTCGTGGGCATGGCGCCCACGGCCACCTGCTCGGTGGCCCAGAATATCTCGTAGCCGTCGGGCAAGGGCGGCGGCGAGGCTGCGGCCGGAAGCTGCGTCATAGACAACTCATGTCCATCAAGGGGGCGCCCGTCAAGACACCCGCCATCACGGGGCTGGGCGCGGTTGCCCTCGGCCCCGAGCGGCATTACAGTGCACCCGACATGAACATCTTCAAGCCCAGAAACCTCCAGACCAAGTTCATCATCGGCCTGGCGGCCATGATGGTGGTGGTCGGCGTCTTCTTCGTCTACCTGCTCCAGCAGTACCTGCGCGAGACCCTGGAACAGGAGGCGCGCGGCAAGGCCCAGGTGATCCTGCGCGGCGTGGAGTCCCTGCACGCCTACGTGCAGGACAACCTGCGCCCGGTGATCACCGGAAGCCTCCTGGAGGAGGAGAGCCTTCTCGAGGCCATGTCCTGCACCAACCTCGCCCGGGCGGCCATGGGGCCCATGGGCCAGGACGGCAAGGAGGACTTCCTCTTCAGGCGCGTGGCCATCGGCGCGCGCAGCCCCGGTCTCGAGGCCGTGGGCCTGGAGCGCGACTTCATCGAGCGCTTCAAGGCCGACCCCGCCAAGGAGTGGGGCGAGGCCATCATCAAGGAGAACGGCCAGGAATACCTGGTGATGGCCCAGCCCGTGCGCTACCAGAGCTTCTGCCTGCGCTGCCACGGCGACCCGGCCAAGGCCCCGCGCGACCTGGTGGCCGCCTACGGCTCGTCGCTGGGCTTCAACCACAAGGAGGGCGAGCTCGCCGGGGCGCACGTGGTGCGCCTGCCCATGCAGGGCAGCGTGGAGCGCATCCACGGCGCGACCTTGGGCTTCGTGCTCATGTTCAGCTTCGGCGCGCTCATCCTCTTCGGCTCCATCTACGTCTTCTTCAACCGCCTGGTGGTGCACAACCTGCGCAAGGCCCTCTCGCTCATGGGCCGCCACTTCCCGGAGGCGGTCAGCGAGGCGGCCAGCGCGCCCAAGACCCAGTCGCCCGTGCCGCAGCGCGACGAGATCGAACTCATGCTCTCCTCTATGGAGCAGTTCGCCGAGAGCCTGCGCGAGGCCAGGGGGCAACTCCAGTCCTACGCCTCCAACCTGGAGGCCATGGTGGCCGAGCGCACCTCGGACTTAAGCCGCGAGGCCGAGGCCAGGCGCGCGGACGTGGGCCTCTTCGTGAGCCTGCTGGACGGGCTCAACCGCACCCGCGAACGCAAGGAGATCCTGGACAACTGCCTGGGGCTCATCGGCAGGCGCTTCGGGGCCAACCGCGTGAGCTACTGCTGCGCCATGGCCATGGGCGCGTCGTTTTCCTGGCCGGACCCTGACGCGGCCGCGCCCATGCCCCTGGCCTGGGAGCGCATGGCCGCCAAGGGCGAGCCCCTGTTCAAGGGCAGCTGCGCCTTCATCCCGGTGCAGACCTCGGGCGCGGCCCACGGCATGATGACCCTGTGCTGGAGCAGGGAGAACATGCCCGAGCCCATGCCCGTGGAGGTGCTCATGGCCGTGGGGCAGCAGCTTGGCGTGGTCATGGAGAACATGGAGGCGCTCGACAACCTCATCCGGCAGAACGACCTGCTGCACGCGGTGTTCGAGGGCATAAGCGACCCCGTGGCCCTGCTGGACGAGCACGGCCAGGTGGTGCTGGCCAACGAGTCGGCCAGGCTCCTGGGCGAGAAGGGCCGCGACGGGTCCGAGGCCGTGGCCGCGCTCCTGCGCGAGGCCCTGGGCGCCAAGCCCGGCAGGCCCCTGCCCGAGGACGCCCTCTCCGGCCCCAGCGTGCGCGAGGTCGGGCTGCCGGGCGACCGCACCTTCTTCGTCTCGCTCTACCCCCTGCCCGAGTACAGCGGCCGGGGCGGCAGGCTGGTGGCCTACGCCCGCGAGGTCACGGGCGAGCGCCGGATGCAGGAGATGGCCCAGCAGAACGAGAAGCTGCTGGCCGTGGGCCGCCTGGCCGCCGGGCTGGCCCACGAGATCAACAACCCCCTGGGCGTGATCCTCTTCTACGGCGAACTGCTCAAGGCCTCGGCGGGCCAGGAGAACGTCCGCGAGGACGTGGAGGTCATCCTGCGCCACACCCGCCAGGCCAAGAAGGTGCTCCGGGACCTGCTCGACTTCGTGCGCCCCAAGAAGGGGGCCACCGGCCCCTGCGACCTGGCGGCCGCGGCCAGGCGCACCGCCGGGGTCTTCCAGGCCCAGGCCGCGGCCGAGGGCGTGGCTCTGACCGTGGACGCCCCGGGCTCCATGCCCCGGGTGGACGCCGACGACACGGCCCTGGAGCAGATACTCTCGAACCTGCTCATCAACGCCCTGGACGCGGTCAGCCCGCGCGGCGGGGCCATCCGCGTGAGCGTGGGCGTGGAGGACGGCAAAGCCTTCCTCAGGGTGGCGGACAACGGGCCGGGCATCCCGCCCGAGCACCTTGGGCGCATCTTCGACCCCTTCTTCACCACCAAGGAGGTGGGCAAGGGCACGGGCCTGGGCCTGGCCGTGGTCTTCGGCCTGGTCAACGACATGGGGGGCAGCGTGGAGGCCATAAACGACGGCGGCGCGGTGTTCATCGTGCGCCTGGCCCTGGCGGGCGCGCGGGAGGCCAGCGATGCGGCAGCCTGAGACCATCCTCGTGGTGGACGACCAGCCGGACTTCGCCAAGGGCCTGGCCAGGCTCATCGGCTCGCGCCACCCGGACGCCAGGATGCTCCTGGCCAACGACGGGGCCTCGGCCCTGGAGACGCTTGAGGCCAAGTCCCCGGGGATCATGTTCACGGACCTGCGCATGCCCGGCATGAGCGGCCAGGAGCTCCTGGAGAGCGCGCTGCGGGCCTCGCCGTCGCTCACGGTGGTCATGCTCACGGCCCACGGCGACGTGGGCTCGGCAGTGGCCGCGCTCAAGGCCGGGGCCTACGACTTCCTGACCAAGCCCGTGGAGCCCGAGAACCTCTTCCTGGCCCTGGAAAAGGCCCTGGAGCGCTCGCACCTGCTCTCGGAGAACCGCCGCCTGCGCGAGTCCGTGGCCGAGGCCGAGACGTGGCGCGAGCTCATCGGCGAGTCCCCCAGCGTGGTCAGGCTCAAGCAGACCATCGGGGCCGTGGCCGGGTCGGACTACACGGTGCTCATCCAGGGCGAATCCGGCACGGGCAAGGAGGTGGTGGCCCGGGCCATCCACCGCATGAGCGGGCGCAGCGAAGGCCCCATGATCTCCGTGAACTGCCCGGCCATCCCGGAGCAGTTGCTGGAATCCGAGCTCTTCGGCCACGTGAAGGGGGCCTTCACGGGCGCGGAAAAGGCCAGCAAGGGCCTTTTCCTGGCCGCCGAGGGCGGCACGATCCTCCTGGACGAGATCGGCGACATCCCCATGAACGTGCAGACCAAGCTTCTGCGCGTGCTCCAGGAGCGCGAGGTGCGCGCCGTGGGCGGCAGCGAGACCGTGAGCGTGGACGTGCGCATCATCGCCTCCACCAACCAGCACCTGGAGGAGAAGATCCGCGACCGCACCTTCCGCGAGGACCTCTTCTACCGCCTGAACGTCCTGACCATCCAGACCCCGCCCCTGCGCGAGCGCCGCGAGGACGTGCCCCTGCTGGCCGCGCACTTCCTGCGCCGCACCTGCCGGGAGATGAACCTGCCGGAAAAGGAGCTCACGCCGGACGCCCTGGGCTACCTGGCCGGGCGCGAGTGGCCGGGCAACGTGCGCGAACTGCTCAACTACGTGCGCAGGCTGGTGGTCTTCTCGCCGGGGGAGGTAATAGACGCCCAGGCCGCCAGGATCGTGGACGGCGGCGGGGGGCTCGTGGAGGCCAACTCCTGCGCGCTGGGCAGCTACCAGGACGCCAAGAACCAGGCCCTGGAGGCCTTCACGCGGGCCTACGTCAGCCAGCTGCTCGGGCGCACCAGGGGCAACATTTCCGAGGCCGCGAGGGTCAGCGGGCTCGAGCGCGCGAGTTTACAGAAGATTCTCAAAAGGCTAGGCATGGAAGCCCAAGATTTCAAGGCTTGAGCCAAGCCTCGTCAGGAGATGTGGATGTCGCGTTGCCTTGCCCTGGTTTCAGCCCTCGCCCTGTGGGCCCTGGCCGCCACCGCTTCGGCCCAGGCCCCTTCCGTGCGCGCCCCGGAGGTGGTCATCCCGCCCTCCATGGCCATCCCCGCGCCCGAAGCGCTCAAGGCCCAGTTTCCCAAGGGGCTGGTGCCGGGGCTCGGCTTCGGGCTGAACTGCGCACAGGGCCAGCCAGACGGCAGCATGGTCCTGCACACGCTCACCGGGCGCGGCCCCGTGGCCCCCGGCCCCACCGTGCTCGACGGGGCCGACGCGCGCGCGTCCCTGATCTTCGTCTCGCCGGATTTCAACCCGGCCATCGTGACCATGAAGCTCTCCGGCTCCAAAGCCGAGGTGGTGGGGCTCCTGCCCCTCAAGAACGATGAGGGCGGCCCCTTGCGCGGGCTGCCGCCGGGGCCGGCCGTGCCCGGCTCGCCCGCGAACGCGCCGCTGGACCTGGCGCTTAAGCCCCTGAAGCCCGACGAGCGCGGCATCGACCCCCAGGGCGTGGCCTACGACTTCAAGCGCGGCGCGTTCTGGCTGGCCGACGGCTATCGCCCGGCCCTGGCTCGCGTGTCCCCGCGCGGTGGCGCGGTGCTCTCCATGGTCGCCCCCGGCTCCGGGCTGGAGCCCTACCTCGGGACGCGCAGGCCCGGCTGGGGCTTTTCCGGGGCCTCGGTGAGCCCGTCCGGCAAGGTCTACACCATGATGCGCGGGGTGCTCTTCGTGGAGGGCAAGCCAGGGGTGTTCAGCCGCATCGTGGAGTTCGACCCGGACACCGACCGCGTGCGCCAATTGCCCTATCCCGTGGAGGAGATCTTCCCCGATCCGGCGGCCGTGTTCACGGGCGAACCCGTGGCCTTCGCCGAGAAGCGCCTGCTGGTGCTGGAGCAGGGCGTGGACAAGGACGGCAGGCCCCGCAGCCTGGTGTTCGCCGCGGACCTGACCCAGGCCAACAACATAAGCAGGGTCGTCAACGACGCGGGCCAGCCCCCCGAGGTGATCACCGACCGCAAGCAGCTGGCCAAGGCCTTCGCCCTGGCGCGCAAGACCCTGGTGCTGGACCTGCACGAGGCCGGGTTCACCGGCGGCTGGGCCGAGAGCATGGCGCTTTTGGCCGACGGGCGCACCCTGGCCTTCATGAGCGGCCACGGCTTCGGCCTGGAACAGCAGATCGCGGGCTACGCCACGGGCCTGGACGGCAAGCCCGTGCTGGACCCGGGGGCCTACGTGCTGGGCGAGGGCGGCAAGCTTCTCTACGACGGCAAGCCCAGCACGGCCGTGATCAGCTTCAGGCCGTCGTCGGTCTCGCCCAGGCTGTGGGTGGCCACGCTGCCGAAAAAGGTGACGGAGTATTGATGAAGACCGGAGAGGGCGCCGGCATCGAAGGGCCTCTCCCGGCAGGGGCGTGACGCCCCTGCACCCCCGGTAGCTTCGCGTCGATCGCCGGATGCAACGAATGGGCCGCCCGGCTGCCTGGAAGCGCGCTTCCAGGCAGCCGGGCGGCCATATTTCAAGGCATGAGTGAAACCAGCGAAGCTCTCGCCGGTTCTCAGAGCGCTGCTTCGGCCTCTATCTCGGCGTAGACGTATTCCCGCAGGGCCTGGAGCCAGGGCCTGGGGGAGATGCCGGTGGCCTTGGCGAACTTGGAGGTGTCCAGCACGGAGTACGCCGGGCGCTTGGCCTTGGTGGGGTATTCCGGGGTGGTGATGGGCTGCACGTGGCATTCGTACCCGGCGGCGGCCACGGCCTCGGTGGCCAGCTCGCACCAGCTGGCGCGGCCCGCGTTGGCCAGGTGGTAGAGCCCGGTGGCCCCGGCCATGACCAGGGCCACGGAGTACTGGGCCAGGTCCAGCGTGCAGGAGGGCGAGCCGATCTGGTCGTGGACCACGCGCAGCTCCGGGCGCTGGCTGGCCAGGGTGAGCATGGTGCGCACGAAGTTCTTCTTGCCCGGCCCGAACAGCCAGGCCACGCGGGCCACGATGACCTTGTCGTAGCCCAGCCTGGCCAGGGCCTTCTCGCCGTCGAGCTTGGTCTGGCCGTAGACCCCGGTGGGGCCGGTGGGGTCCTCTTCGGTGTAGGGTGTGTTCTTCCTGCCGTCGAACACGAAGTCGGTGCTGTAGTGGAAGAGGCCCACGCCCCTGGCCGCGCAGAGCCTGCCCAGCATGGCGGGCAGGGACTTGTTCAGCCTGGCGGCCTCGGCGGGCTCGTCCTCGGCCATGTCCACGGCCGTGTAGGCCACGGCGTTCACGAGCCATTCGGGCTGGAACTCGTCGAGAAAGGAGCCCATGGCCTCGGCGTCGCAGATGTCGAAATCCGCGCGCCCCACGGGTTCGGCCTCGAATCCGGCCTCGGCGAAGGCCCTTGTCAGCGGCACGCCCAGAAGCCCCGTGCGCCCGCCCAGCACCGCCACGCGTCTGTTCATCGGCGCTCCCCGTACCAGTTGTCCATGAAGGAGCGGTAGGCGCCGCTCTGCACCTGCTCGAGCCAGGCGCCGTTGGCCGCGTACCATTCGAGGGTCTCGGCGATGCCGCGCTCGAAGGTGTACTCGGGCGTGAAGCCCAGCTCGCTCTCGGCCAGGGAGTAGTCCATGGCGTAGCGGCGGTCGTGGCCGGGACGGTCCTTGACGAAGTTGATCAGGGTCTCGGGCTGGCCCAGGGCGGAGAGGATGGTCTTGACCACCTCGATGTTGGGCTTCTCGGCGTTGCCGCCGAAGTTGTAGGCCTGGCCCGGGCGGCCCTTGAAGAGGGTCAGCTCAACGCCGCGGCAGTGGTCCATGACGTGGATCCAGTCGCGCACGTTCAGCCCGTCGCCGTACACGGGCAGCTTCTCCCCGCGCGAGGCCTTCATGATCATGAGCGGGATGAGCTTCTCCGGGAACTGGAACGGCCCGTAGTTGTTGGAGCAGCGCGTGACGCACACCGGGAAGCCGTAGGTCTCGAAGAAGGCGCGGCAGAGCATGTCCGCCGAGGCCTTGGAGGCCGAGTAGGGGCTGTTGGGCGCGAGCGGCGTCTCTTCGGTGAACTTGCCCTCGGGGCCGAGCGTGCCGTAGACCTCGTCCGTGGAGACGTGCACGAAGCGCGGCACCTCCAGGCGGCGGGCGGTGTCCAGGAGCACCTGCGCGCCCAGCACGTTGGTCAGGATGAAGGGGTTGCAGTCCGCGATGGAGCGGTCCACGTGGGATTCGGCCGCGAAGTTGACCACGGCGTCGACCTTGTGGTCGGTGATGATGTGCGCCACCAGCTCGGCGTTGGCGATGTCGCCGTGCACGAAGTGGTAGCGCTTGCCGCCGAGTTCCTTCTCGATGGGCAGCAGGTTGAAGCGGTTTCCGGCGTAGGTCAGCTTGTCCAGGTTGACGATGACCATGTCCGGATGCTTCCTGAGCATCATGTATACGAAATTGGTGCCGATGAATCCGCACCCGCCGGTGACGAGAAGCCTCATTGATGGGACCTTCCTAGCGTGATGTGGGGTGTGACGAGGGGGTCTCCCCCGGGGGTCTTCCTGCCTCAAACGGGGATCGGAATCAATGCGTAAAAAAAGTGCTTGCCAACCCCGGGCGATTTCCTTATCTACCTCCTCCTCGGGCGGTTAACTCAGCGGTTAGAGTGCCATCTTCACACGGTGGAAGTCCTGGGTTCAAATCCCAGACCGCCCACCACCGGAATCGAAAAGCCCCGCTTTCGCGGGGCTTTTTGCATGGAACGATCATGCCGAGCCTCGTCCTTCACGCACCTGAAATCCCCCAGAACACCGGCTCCATAGCCAGGCTCTGCGCGGCCACGGGCACGCGCCTGCACCTGGTGGAGCCCCTGGGCTTCAAGCTGGAGGACCGCTACCTGAAGCGCGCCGGGCTGGACTACTGGCCCCACGTGAAACTCTCGGTCTGGAAGGACTGGGGGGCCTACCTGGAGGGGGCGAATCCCTCCCGGCTGGTGTTCACCTCCTCGGGCAACCGGGGCATCCTGGGCGTAGCCTACCACGAGTTCGCCTTCCGGCCCGGAGACGCCGTGGTGCTGGGGTCGGAGAGCACGGGCCTGCCCGGGGAGATGCTCGAAGGCCAGGAGCACCTGGTGCGCATCCCGATTTTCGATTACGTGCGCTCGCTGAACATCGCCAACGCCGCCTCCATCCTGCTCTACGAGGCCCTGCGCGTCACGGGCAAGCTGCCCGCCTGAGCTTCCGGCGAATAAACACGCCTCCTGCCGCACAGGCGCCGTAAGGGCCCCGGGCCGCCGCACGGCGCTTCCGGGGGAGGCGGTGCAGCGCCCCGCTTCAGGCGCTGAACTTCGTCATCATTCCGAATCTTTTTTCTTTTCTCCTGCGCCACTTAACTAGTATGGTAAACGCAGTATCCAATCACCCCGGGTTGGCCCCATCCTGAGAGGTTCGCCATGATTTCATCGTTTTCGCTCACCACCAGGGCCGTCGCCGCCTGCTTCGCCGCCGTCGCGCTTTGCCTCGTGTTCCACTCCGTGTCCGTGTCCCTCTTGGGGCTCTCGGGCGCGGCCGCCTACGCCGTGGCCGGGCTGGCCGCGCTGGCCTCTTCCGCCGGGGCCGCGCTCCTGCTGACGGGCTCCGCCTCGGCGGAACTCAGGCAACTGGCCGGGGCCTGCGCGCGGGTGGCCGGGGGCGACTTCAAGGCCCCCATCCCGGAATGCACCGCGCCCGAGGCCCGGGCTGCGGCCGAGGCGGCGGGAGCGCTGGTGGGCCAGCTCAAGCTGACGCTCGGCAACTGGAAGGGCCTGACCGAGGCCGTGCTCATCCCGTACGCGCTCGTCGACCTCAAGGGCAATCTGACCTTCTGCAGCAAGCCCTGCCTGGAGATGCTGGGGCGGGACGGCAGGCCGGAAGATCACATCGGCATGTTCTTCTCGGAGTTCTTCTACGGCGACCGCGCGCGCAAGGCGCTCATCGTGGAGATCATGGAAAAGAACCAGGGCGTGGTGCGCGACGTGGAGTTCAAGAACATCAAGGGCGACACGCGCTTCATCCAGGCCGCGCTCTCGCCCCTGCACGACCTGGACGGCAACGTCAGCGGCGGCATGTGCATGTACCTGGACTACACCGACCTGCACCGCAAGGAGGCGCAGATAGTGGCCCAGGGCGAGAGCATCCTCAAGGCCGTGCATCTGGTGGAGGAGATAGCCAGGGCGCTCTCGGACACCAGCGGGCTTTTGTCCTCACAGGTGGAGGGGGCCAACCGGGGGGCCTCGGTGCAGAGCCGCCGCGCCGAGGAGACGGCCACGGCCATGGAGGAGATGAACGCCACGGTGCTGGAAGTGGCCAAGAACGCCTCCCACGCCGCCGACCGCGCGGGCGAGGCCCAGGTCAAGGCCAGGCAGGGCGCCGAGGTGGTGGAGCAGGCCGTGCAGGCCATCCACCAGGTAGACGCGCTCACGGGCAGGCTCAAGGCTAGCATGGCCGGGCTCTCGGAGCGCGCCGGGGACATCGGGCGCATCATGGGCGTGATCTCCGACATCGCGGACCAGACCAACCTCCTGGCCCTGAACGCGGCCATCGAGGCGGCCCGCGCGGGCGAGGCCGGGCGCGGCTTCGCCGTGGTGGCCGACGAGGTGCGAAAGCTCGCGGAGAAGACCATGAGCGCCACCAAGGAGGTGGGCGAGGTCATCGGCGCGATCCAGAAGGGCGTGGGCGAGAGCGTGGGCGAGGCCGACCAGGCCGCCCGGGCCGTGGACCGCGCCACGGACCTGGCCGGGCGCTCGGGCCAGGCGTTGGGCGAGATCGTGGGGTTGGTGGTGCAGACCTCCGACCAGGTGCGCTCCATCGCGGCCGCCGCCGAGGAGCAGTCCGCGGCCAGCGACGAGATCTCGCGCGCCGTGGAGGACGTGCGCCGCGTCTCGGCCGAGACTGCCCGGGAGATGACCGGCGCGGCCGGGGGGGTGGACTCGCTCTCCAGGCTGGCCGGGGAGCTCCAGAACGCCGTGCGCGCCCTGGGTTCGTGAGCGGCCCGCGCGCGGGCGCGAACCGGCCTTGACCTGACGGGCCAGGCCGGGGCACCTTGCGCCCCTCATGAAGGACACCGTTCTTATCGCCTGCGCGGCCTTCGCCCTGGACCTCGCCCTGGGCGACCCCCACCGCTGGCCCCATCCCGTCCGGCTCATAGGCCGCGCCCTGGAACGCCTGGAACCCCTGGGCCAGGCCCTCGCGCCCCCGGGCAGGCGCGCCTTCGGCCTGGCCGTGGCCCTGGCGCTCGGCTCGCTCGCCTGGGGCGTTGTCCACTCGCTCGCCGCCATCCCTTACGCCGGAGCGTTTTTTGCCCTCTTTTTCGCCTATGCCGGGCTGGCCCTGGGGCAGCTTCTGCGCGAGGCCCGCAACGTCTCGCGGCTCATCGCCTCGGACAGGCTGGAAGAGGCCCGGCGCGAGCTCTCCTACCTGGTCAGCCGCGACACCTCCCGCCTGGACAGGCAGGGGCTTTCGCGCACCCTGGCCGAAACCGTCTCAGAGAATTTCTGCGACGCCTTTGTCGCGCCGATGTTTTTTCTGTTGCTGGGCGGCCCGGAACTGATGTGGTTCTATAAAACGATATCCACCATGGACTCCATGTGGGGCTACAAGACGGACCGGTTCCGGGATCTCGGCTGGGCAGGCGCGCGCCTTGACGACCTGCTGGCCTGGGTTCCGGCCAGGATGTCCGCTCTTTTGCTGGTCGCAACCGGGTTTTTCCTGGGTTTGGACTGGAAAAATGCCCTGGCCAACGTCGCGCGGGACGCACGCCGAATGGCCAGCCCCAACGCGGGCTGGCCCATGGCCGCCGCCGCGTGGCTCTGCAAGGCGGGCATGGGCGGGCCGGCCGTCTATTTCGGGAAACGCGTGGAAAAACCTCAGCTAGGTCCGATGGATGCAAGCTGGAATGCGTTGCAGTTGAAAATGCTTCTCAGGCTGGTTTTTATGTCCGGATTCGGTGTGGTATTGATGCCGGTTGCATTGCTCTTTTGTCATGTATTGCTCTTTTCGTGAAACCCTACCGCACGGTTTGTTGACCTTTTCCTTTCGATAACCGAAATACTGAGCCATAGTTTCATCAAGGAGGGTGAGGTTTATGGCTCTCGAAGGCACCGTAAAGTGGTTCAGCGACAAGAAGGGATACGGTTTTATCACCCGTGAGGGGGAGGACGACATCTTCGTTCACTATTCGGCCATCCAGGGGGAAGGCTTCCGTACGCTGCGCGAAGGTGAGAAGGTCGTCTTCGAAGTGGTGACCGGAGAACGCGGAATGAAGGCCACCAACGTCGTCAAGGACGCCTAGGCATCAAAACCCGACGACCTTCGAAACCCCGCCTCCCGGCGGGGTTTTTCTTTTCGCGGGCGGGAACGAAAACGGGGCCGGTCATCGCTGACCGGCCCCGGTGTTTTTCGTGTGGATCGGCCCGCGCTAGCGGCCGAGCTCCTCGCCGCGCTTCTTGGCCGCGAGCACGCCGTCGATGATGGCGGCGCGCACGGCCTGGCGGTCGAAGTGCGTAAGCGCCGCGATGGTCGTCCCGGCGGGGGAGGTGACCATCTCGCGCAAGAGGCTCACGTGCCCCATGCTCGTCTGGGCGAGCTTCACGGAGCCCTGGAGGAGTTCCGTGACGATGCTCGTGGCCTGGGGCCTGGGCAGCCCCGAGGCCACGCCGGCCTCTATCAGGGCCTCCATGAAGTAGAACACGTAGGCCGGGCCGCTGCCCGCCACGGCGGTGAAGGCGTCGAAGGCCTTCTCTTCCAAGACGTGCACGGTGCCCACGCTGGCGAAGATGTCCTTGACCATGTCCTTTTGGCCTTGCGTCAGCCTCGGGTCGTCCAGGCAGACGGCGGAGACGCCGCCGCCCACCAGGGCCGGGGTGTTGGGCATCACCCGGACCACGGGGCAGGCCCCGCCGGTCCACTCCGAGAGCTGGGCGCAGGTCACGCCCGCCGCGATGGACACCAGGCACTTGGCGGAGGCGAGCGCGGGCTCGATCTGGGCGAGCACCGCCTTCATCTGCTGGGGCTTGACGCACAGGACCACGTAGTCGGCCTTTTCCACGGCCTCCTGCATGGTCTGCACGGCCGAGAGGGTGCACTCGGCGCACAGGGCGTTCAGTTTCTCGCGGTCCAGGTCGAAGCCCATGAGGTTCACGGATTCGACGCCGGAGAGGCCCTTGATCAGGGCCGCGCCCATGTTGCCCGTGCCGATGAAGGAGACGGTCGCGCTCATTGTCGTGTCATCCTGCCAGTTCGGTGGCGTTGAAGAAGTAGGATATTTCGAAGGCCGCGGTCTCGGGCGCGTCGGAGCCGTGCACCGAGTTCTCCTGCTTGGAGAGGGCGTAGACCTTGCGGATGGTGCCGTCAACGGCCTGGGCCGGGTCGGTGGCGCCCATGAGCTCGCGGTAGCGCTTGATGGCGTCGTCGCCCACCAGCACGGCGGCCACGATGGGGCCGGAGGCCATGTACTCGGTGAGCTCGCCGAAGAACGGGCGCTCCTTGTGGACATGGTAGAAGCCTTCGGCCAGGCGCTGGTCCAGCCTGAGCATCTTCATGGCCACGATTTTCAGCCCGGCCTGTTCGATCATGAACAGCACGCCGCCCACGAGGTTGCGGCGCACGGCGTCGGGCTTGATGAGGCAGAGGGTCATTTCCATCGGGGACCTTCCTTTGTTGGAGGTTGGTAGTCCAAACGCTCCCTGATGAAAAAGCACCTCGCCCACCATGGGGATGCTTCTCCGGCGCCCCACCGGACCGGTCAAATGCGAGCGCCGGGGCCACACCCACGGCCACGGCGCTGCGGACGGTTTCTACACCAGGAGCATCTTATCCGACGAGAACTCTTCTCCCTTGAGGGTGAAGAAGCGTTCCAGCAAATCCTCCACGTTGAAGCTGCTCTTCTCCTCGCCCTCGATGTCCAGGATCACGCGGCCCTGGTGCATCATGACCAAGCGGTTGCCCAGCCTGAGGGCGTGGTTCATGTTGTGCGTGACCATCAAGGTGGTCAGCTTCTGGGATTCCACGAGCTTGCTGGTGAGCTCCAGCACGTGCCCGGCCGTCTTGGGGTCCAGGGCGGCGGTGTGCTCGTCCAGCAGAAGTATTTCCGGGCGGACCATGGTGGCCATGATCATGGTCAGCGACTGGCGCTGGCCGCCGGAGAGAAGGCCCACCTTGTCCTTCAGGCGGTCCTCCAGCCCGAGCCCGATCTGCGAGAGGAGCTCGCGGTAGCGGCCCCTGTCGCGCGCCTTCACCCCGGCGGAGAGACCGCGCGGCTTGCCCCTGCGGTCGGCCAGGGCCATGTTCTCCTCGATGGAGAGCGAGGCGGCCGAGCCCATGAGCGGGTCCTGGAAGACGCGGCCGATGAACTTGGCGCGCTTGTACTCGGGCCAGGAGGTGATGTCCCGGCCGTCCAGGGCGATGCTGCCCTTGTCCGGGAAGAACGAGCCCGCCACGGCGTTCAGCGTGGTGGATTTGCCCGCGCCGTTGGAGCCGATCACGGTGATGAAGTCGCCCTGGCGGATATCGAGGTTCACGCCGTCCAGGGCCAGAACCTCGTTGATGCTCCCCTTGTGGAAGCGCTTGGTGATGTCCTTGAGCGTGAGCATCAGCGGGCCATCTTCCTTTTGAGCCTGGGCGCGGTGAGCGCGGCCACCACCACCAGGGCGGTGATCAGGTTCAGGTCGCTGGGCGAGAAGGAGAAGCTGCCGATCTTGAGCGAGAGCGCGAAGGCGATGGCCAGCCTGTAGGCCACGGAGCCGATCACGGCCGCGAGGATCATCCTGGCGATCCGGCCCTGGCCCAGAAGAGTCTCGCCGATGATCACCGAGGCCAGGCCCGCCACGATGGTGCCCACGCCCATGTTCACGTCCGCCGAGCCCTGGTTCTGGGCCACCAGCGCCCCGCACAGGGCCACCAGGGCGTTCGAGAGCCCAACGCCGAGCACGATCATGTTGCCGGTGTTCACGCCGAGCGCCGTGATCATGCGCGGGTTGTCGCCGGTTGCCAGCATGGCCTGGCCGAGCTCGGTCCTGGTGAACCAGACCAGGGCCACGGCCGCGACGATGGTGACCACCGCGAAGAGCGCCGGGGCGGCCATCCAGGAGGGCAGGCCCAGGGCGGTCAGCGGGTCCAGCACGGTGGATTTGCCCAGCAGGGTGAAGTTCGGCCTGCCCATGATGCGGATGTTGATGGAGTAGAGCGCGATCATGGTCAGGATGGAGGAGAGCAGGTGCAGGATCTTCAGGCGCGTGTTCAGAAGCCCGGTGACCGCGCCCGCGCAGAAGCCCGCCAGGGTGGCCGGGATGAGCGCCAGGTAGGGGGGCACGCCCGCGTCGATGCACACGGAGCAGACCGCCGCGCCGAGCGGGAGCGACCCGTCCACGGTGAGGTCGGGGAAGTCGAGGATGCGGAAGGTGAGGTAGACCCCCAGCACCATCAGGCCGAAGACGAAGCCCTGTTCGAGCGCGCCGATGAAAGCGTAGAAGGACATGTCGGTGGTGGCTCCAGGAATTGCCCCGGTTGGGGCCGCGAAACCCCGGAGATTTGCCTTGAAAAGGAGGAATTGTAAAGCGCGGGAGAAAGGGCGTCCGCGGGCCGCCCCCTGGCGCGGCCCTGGGCAAGGGCTGGGGCCGGTTTGAAGGCGATCCGCCGCCCTGGCCCCTCGCCGCGCCGGGGGGCAGCCCACGTGCACGGGCGCGCGGGGGGCGCGAATCCCTTCGTCACCCTCTCTCTTTTGCCTTGGCGATCAGCTCCGGGCGGAACTCGAAGTGCATGATGTCGAACTCAGCCCATTTTCCGCCCCAGATGAAGCCGTGGCGCTCGAACACCTTCACCACCTCGGCCGGGAAGGCCTTCCTCAGCGAGAGCGGGTCGTCGCCCTTGTACCAGCGCCAGTAGCCGTTGCGCTTGGCGTTCAGGTCGATGGCCGCCCCGAAGCTGTGCATGGAGAGCCGCTCGGTCCCGGCGATGGGCCGCCAGGCGAATGTGCCCGATATGGGCAGCACGTGCGCCCGGTACTCCGGCCTGGCCGCCAGCAGGGCCGCGAGCTCCGCCCCTGCCTTCTCGAGCGCCTTGGCCGCGCCGTTTCTCGCATTGAAGAGCACTGTATTGCCCAGGAAACGCACGGGGACCAGATTCGCCTTCACCTCGGCCGCGTCGTGGCCGTAGGCGGCCTTGAAGAGCGCCACGGTGCGCCTGCGCCCGGGGTGGAAGCCGGGTTCGGGCTCGGCGGTCACGGGGAAGAGGGGGTACACCTGGGCGAGCATGTCCTCGATGTCCGTGTCTTCGAGGGCGGCCTCGGCGTCCTTGGCCCTGCCGTCGTCGTACGCGAGGCGCGCGCCGTCGGAGAGCACGAGCCCGTCCGGCTCCACCGTGGCCACGGCCTCGGGGTAGAAACGCTTGAGCAGGAGCAGGTCGCGCGTTCCCTGGGCCTGGGAGGCCCCGGGAAAAAGGAGCAGGGCCGCGAGCAGGACGGAGACGGAAAGCAGGGGATATTGGCGCATGGTCGTAAAGCGCGCCCGCCCCGGTGTGTCCATTCAGGCAGGGCAGGCGCGGTGGTTTCGTGCCGCGCCCTCGGGCTGGCGGGCGCTCGTTGAAATTCGGAGCCTCGAAAAAAACTGTCCGGCCTTCGGGGCGCGGCCTCAGCGCTTGAGGAGCCGGGTCATGATCTCCTGGGCGTTACGCTCGGCCTGCCGGTGCTCCTCGGCCGAAAGCCCGCAGCCCATGGCGATCATGCGTCGCATGTCCTGGGAGACCAGGTCCCCGGGCGCGTGGGCGTCGTTGTCGATGACGAGCCTGGCCCCGTGCTTGCGCGCCAGGATCGCCACGTGGCCGTTGGTCAGGCTGTGGCCCTTGCGCGTGGTGATCTCCAAGTGCACGCCCTTTTCCGCCGCCAGGGCCGCGTCCTCTTCGGTGATCAGGCCCGGGTGGGCCAGCACGTCGGCCCCGCCCTCGATGGCGGCCAGGTTGGTGCCGCGCGCCACGGGCTCCACGATGGTCTCGCCGTGCACCACCACGAGCATGGCCCCGGCCGCGCGCGCCTCGGCGATGAGCCCGGGGATCAGCGGGGGCGGGCAGTGCGTCAGCTCCACGCCCACGGCCAGGTTGAGGTCCAGGTAGGGGCCGGTCTCGGCGGCGAAGCGGCGCAGGTTCTCGATGATCAGGTACATGTTGGAGGGGTCGGCGTGGTCGGTGATGGCCAGCCCCTTGTACCCCGCCTTGGCGGCCCTGCGGGCGAGTTCCGCCGGGATGAGCTCCCCGTCGGAGAACGTGGTGTGGGTGTGCAGGTCGATCATGGGTCTACATCTTGTATTTGTTGTCGTCGGGGTTGAAGCGCTCCAGGATGTCGGTCCACTTGTCGTCGCCCTCGCCGGACATGCCCGGCTTGGGCTTGGTCTCGGAGAGCGCCTCGATGACCTTGGGGTCGACCAGTATGGACGACCCGGAGCGCAGGGCCAGGGCCACCGCGTCCGAGGGCCGGGCGTCGATCTCCAGGGTCTTCTCGCCCTGCTGCACGGTGATCACCGCGTAGAAGGTGCCCTCGCTGAGCGCCGTGACCGAGACCGTGCGCACCACGCCGCCCAGGGACTCGATGGTCGAGAGCAGCAGGTCGTGGGTCATGGGCCTGGGGAGCTTCACGCCGTTCAGCATGAGCGAGATGGCCATGGCCTCCATGGCGCCGATCCAGATGGGCAGGGTGGTGTTCTCCTCCAGGTCGCGCAGGATGAGCACCGGCGCCTGGGTGTCGTCGTCCAGGGCCAGCCCGAAGACTTTCATTTCGATCATGGCAGCGCCTCCCCCCAGAGGGAATGCTTCTTGGCTTTGGTGATCCTGACGGGAACGATCCGGCCCGAGAGGCCGGGGCTTTGCGGGGCCTCGAAGTTGACGGCCCGCCCGGCCTCGTCGCGGCCGCGCCAGGCCGGTTCGTCTGAGTCCATGCGTTTGCCCGGGCCCTCCACCAGCACCTGGGCCACGCGGCCGGTCAGGCGAGCCAGCATGGCCTCCTGCTGGGCATTTTGCAAGGCCTGAAGCTCGGCCAGCCGCCAGGATTTGACCTCCTCGGGCACCTTGGGCCCCATCTTGGCGGCGGCCACGCCCGGGCGGTCGCAGTACATGAAGGAGAAGGAGCACTCGAAGGCCGCGTCGCGGATGAGCTGCATGGTGGCCTTGAAGTCGGCCTCGGTCTCGCCCGGGAAGCCCACGATGATGTCCGTGGTGAGCATGATCTCGGGCCTGGCCTTGCGCAGCGCCTCCACCTTGGCCATGTACTGGGCGGCCGTGTACTTGCGGCCCATGCGCCCAAGCACGGCGTCCGAGCCGGACTGCACGGGCAGGTGCAGGGCCGGGGCCAGGTTGGGAAGCTCCCCGAAGGCCGCGATGACCTCCCCGGCCAGGTCCTTGGGGTGCGAGGTGGTGAAGCGCACGCGCGCGATCCCGTCGATGGCGGCCACGGAGCGCAGAAGCGTCGAGAACGCCTCGCGGCCCTGGCCCGCGTCCTGGCCGTAGCTGTTCACGTTTTGCCCCAGGAGCGTGACGTCCTTGACGCCCGAGGCCGCCAGCGCCGAACACTCCGCGAGGATGGCCCCGGCCTCGCGCGACTTCTGGCGGCCGCGCACGTAGGGCACGATGCAGTAGGCGCAGAAGTTGTCGCAGCCCTGCATGATGTTCACGAAGGCCTGGGGCGAGCGCGACGTGCCCGACAGGGCCGGGTCGCGCTCGGCGTAGGATTCGGTGAAATCGAGAAGCGAGAGCCTGAGCCCGGGTTGCGCGGCCAGGCGTTCCAGGGCCGCCGGGGCCTGGGAGACTCCGTCCGCCCCGAAGACCAGGCGCACGAAGGGGAAACGCTTCCAGAGCTTCTCGCCGATCTGCTGGGCCACGCAACCGCCCACGGCGCAGAACACGTCCGGGTCGCGCGTGAGCTGGTCGGCCAGCCTGCCCAGCAGGCTGTAGACCTTCTGCTCGGGCTTGTCGCGCACCGAGCAGGTGTTGACCACGTAGACCTGGGCCTGGTCCAGGGGGACCTCCTCCCAGCCCATCTGGGCGAGGCTGCGGCCGAGCCAGCCCGAGTCGGCCACGTTCATCTGGCATCCGAAAGTGAGGACGTGAAACTTCATCGTGACATCATAATGCATCCATCTGACGCGGTCAAAGGCCGGGACACTCGCCGCTTGACAGCGGCCCCCGGCTGGCTGCACCCTGAGCAAGGGCGGGGAAAGACCGTGCGGATCGTGGCTCGCCACGCATGATCCGTTGCGGCCGATGCGATTTTCCGGGAACCGGCCGGACCATTTCGCACAAGGCGCGGCAAGCGTCTTGATTCCCCTGGTGTTTCCAAAATCAGCGTACAGTGTGGCGTGACCAGGGGGTCGCAGTGCTCAACAGATTTCGCAGCATAGAGACGGTCGTCGCTTCAGTCATCAGCGTCCTGCTTCTCGCGGCAGTGTCCGGGATGGTGGTCTACGTCTCGAAGTCTTTCTACACCAACACCCTGCGTCTGGAGACGCGGGGCATGGAGATAGAAAGCCGCAACATCGCCACGGCCACCAACGAATTCATCGACAACTACCTGGGCGTGGTGCAGTCCATCGCGCGCCAGAAGTCCGTGCAGGCGCTGCTGGGCGGCGACGGGGCCCCGGCCGGGATGGTCGCGGGCCAGCTCGAGGCCCTGGTGGCCGCCCGCAAGGACTTGAACAGCGCCTACATCCTCGATTCCACGGGCCGCGCGGCCGTAGGGTTCACGGCCCAGGGCGAGTCCATGGCCGGGATGGACCTCTCGGGCCGGGCCTACTGGAAGGAAGTCGCCCAGGGGCGCGAATTTTTGGCGAAAAACATCACCAAGGGCGCGGCCACGGGCAACCTGGTGTTCCTCATCGTCACGCCCGTGCGCGACGCGGGCGGCAAGGTGCTCGGCGGCGTGGGCGTGGCCGTGAACTGGTCGCGCTTCATCGAGAGCTACGTGCTGCCCGTGAAGATCGGGGCCACGGGCTATGCCTACATGCTGGACGCCTCGGGCAACGTCATCGCCCACCCGGACAAGGCCAAGCTCCTGACCGACGCCTCCGGGTCGGCCCACGTCAAGGAGATCCTCTCGCGCAAGCAGGGCTTCACGCGCGTGGACCAGGGCGGGGCCGAGGCCGTGCAGGTGTTTCGGCCCATCGAACGCACGGGCTGGATCGTCAGCGTGAGCGAGGCCGAGGAAGAACTGGCCGCCGAGGCCGTGGCCCAGCGCACCATCTTCATGGCCGCCGGGGCCGTGCTCTTCGCGCTGCTCACGGGCATCATCCTGCTGCTTCTGCGCAGGCTGGTGATCAGGCCCCTGGCGGGCATCCGCGCGTTCACCTCCCGGGTGGCCTCGGGCGACTACCAGGCGAAACTCGAAGGCGGCTACCGCTACGAGCTGGGCGAGCTGGCCGAGAACATCCTCTCCATGACCCAGGCGCTCAAGAACGAGCTGAGCTTCGCCAGGGGCGTGCTCAAGGGCCTGACCATCCCCTTCGTGGTCAGCGACGCCAAGGGGGCCTTGAGCTACACCAACGGGGCCACGCTCACGCTGCTCGGGCGGCCGGGCGTCCCGGCGGACCACACCGGCAAGCAGGCGGGCGAGTTCTTCTACGGCGACCCGTCGCGCCAGACCATCGCTTCGCGCGCCATGCAGGAGCGCCGCTCCTTCCAGAACCAGGAGTTCACGCTCAGGGCGCAGGACGGCCGGGAGTTGCACCTCTCCATCGACGCAGCCCCCCTCTACGACCTGGACGGCGCGCTCAGCGGGGCAATCAGCATCATCACGGACCTGACCGCCATCAGGAACCAGCAGGCGCGCATCGAGGCGCAGAATGCCAGCATCACCGAGGCGGCCGTGACCATCGAGGGCATCTCGGAGCTGGTTTCCTCGGCCACGCAGGAGCTTTCGGCGCAGATCGAGCAGTCGAGCTCGGGGGCCAGGCAGCAGGCCGAACGCGTGGCCGAGACCGCCACGGCCATGGAGCAGATGAACGCCACGGTGCTGGAGGTGGCCAGGAGCGCCTCCGAGGCGTTCGAAACCTCTGAGAACGCCAGGCAGAAGGCCCAGGACGGCGCGGAAGTGGTGGAGCGGGCGGTGCGCTTCATGGACGAGCTGAACAGGAACGTCAGCCAGAGCCGCACGGACATGGAGGCCCTGGGCAGGCAGGCCCACGACATCGGCCGGGTGCTCGGCGTGATCTCCGACATCGCGGACCAGACCAACCTGCTGGCCCTGAACGCGGCCATCGAGGCCGCGCGGGCTGGCGAGGCCGGGCGGGGGTTCGCCGTGGTGGCCGACGAGGTGAGGAAACTGGCCGAGAAGACCATGACCGCCACGAAAGAGGTGGGCGAGGCCATCGGGGCCATCCAGGAAGGCACGAAGAAGAACGCCGTGAACGTGGAGCAGGCCATGAAGGCCATCGAGGACGCGGCCGGGCTGGCCGGGAAGTCCGGCGAGGCGCTGAGGGAGATCGTGGAGCTGGTGCAGCTCTCCACGGACCAGGTGCGGTCGATAGCCACGGCCAGCGAACAGCAGTCGGCCACCAGCGAGGAGATCAACCGCAGCATCGACCAGGTGAACCAGATTTCCACGGAAACGTCCCAGGCCATGGAGGAGTCGGCGAGGGCGGTCGGGGACCTGGCCGCGCAGGCCATGGAACTGACAAGGCTGATCGAAGGCATGAGGGGGCAGGACGTGGCGGGCAGGCCCGCGCTGTCGGCCTAAGAATCGCGGCTTGGCACAAGCGAAATCAAAAAGGCGGCCTTCGGGCCGCCTTTTTTGTGTGGGTGTAAAATTGTGGCGTGCTGTTTTGTTTTATGGCTGGTTCTGCCTACTGCTCGTTTTGTTTATTGTGTGATATGTCTTTAAGAAATAGGTGGCCATCCTCAATTGAGGGAACATATTCGCATTCAGATGTAAGGAGCGAGTGCTTCATGTGGTTCGCTGCTGAGTGGTTGTGTACGGTATAGATGGCCGGGTTGGTTGTTGATCCTGATGAGCATAGCACTGCACTGATGTGCTTGTGTTCGTCTGAAATAAATAATTCGGTGCTTATTGTCGCTTCGCCAGATTTTGTATGTTTTGTGATATGCGAACGATAGGATTGGTAGCGAGCAATTATTTCCCCTGTGTCTCGGTCAATTGATACGGCTATTGGACCGACAGGGTAAGTCGCTTCGAGGATGACTGGGTGCTGACTTATTCCAATGCATGCTGCAAATCCAAGTTTGCTTGTGTCAATTGCAATTATGCATACATCATTACTTCCAATGATTCCCTTCTCCAAGTACTCCTTGAATTTGTTGCTTTTGTCTCTGATCGCAGATGTTATCCGCAGGAGTATCTCGTTCTGAGGAAAATCTATGGCTTGAGCTTCGCTTGGATCTGTTGGCGGGTGTATGAAGATGTCAGGAATGTTCCTTGGTGAAGGAGAAATTGCTTCGAACCAGTATTTCATGTCGTCAACAAGGGCAAGAAAGTCAGGGCCTGCGTCTTTCGATGTGATCGAAAGGCCATTTTTGATGAGAATCTCCGCGAGATTGAGTTCCCATAAGCGCTCATGAAAAACATGTTCATCGTTGCCGTAGAGTTGCTGTTTGAAGTGCTTGTCTGCAAGATTTGCTTCGATGTACCGATTGACTCTGTCGTTGAGGTTGGCAAGGAATTGTTGCCCTTTATCAGATTGTCCGCAGCGTTCTTCAATGTAAGATACTGGCATCGTAGTGTTCCATTGTGTCAACGCAGCGATTAATTCGTGTTGTGGTTACCTAGTGTTGCAAGCTCATCACAAATTAGCGTCCGACCACCACCCCCCAAATCTCTTCAGCACCGCGTCGCGCATCTCCCCCACGCTCATTTTCCCCGCGTCGAGCACCAGCTCGGCCCCGGGGTCTTCCTCGAAGGGCACGTCCACGCCGATAACCTGCCCCAGGCCCTCGAACTGCTCGCCCGTGGCCTTGCGCTTCATGGCCTTGGCGTACAGCCCGGCCATGACCAGCTTCTCCGGCCTCTTGGCCTCGCGGGCCATGGCGGTCGTCACCCCGCAGCGCAGGTGCACCTCGGCGAAGCGCGCGATCATCCCCCTGGCGCGCACGCGCATGGCCAACTCATGCCCCGAGCCGTCCATGAGCACGAGCCTGCCTTCCCCGGCCAGGCCGGCGGCCTCCTCCGCGAAGAGCCGGTAGGCCTCCCGTCTTTCTTCCGCGCTGTAGGTGGGCTGCGGGAAATACCGTTTCCTGCGCTCGTCCATCTGGAGCCAGACCGTGTCCACCCCCCTGTCCGCCAGCGCTTCGCGCACGGCCTTGACCAGGGTGGACTTGCCCGAGCCCGGCAGCCCGGTGAACCAGATGGCCGCGCCCAGCCGGTCCGGGACCGGCCCGTCTTGATCGATGCCTTTCGCGGTTGAAGCCTCCACGGCCTACTCCAGGTACTTGTTGATGGCGCGCCAGTCGAAGCGCTCGTCCTCCAGCACGCGCTCGAGGAAGCGCAGGAGCCCGGCGCGCACCGCCTCGGGATGGTGCGGGTACCACTGGGGCGAGGCGATCACCAGGCCCCGGAACACGAAGAAGGGCGCGATGACGTCCAAAATCTCCTCGTCTCCCGTGAGCTCCAGGTATTTCTCCCAGAACGCGGTGTAGAGCGTCAGGAAATCCCCGGAGAGCCTGGGCGCGCCGGTCTGGCCGTAGAGCCCGAAGAGCAGGAAGTTGATGGCCATGGTGGAGACGTCGTCGGCCGGTTCGCCCAGTTCCCCCCGGCTGCGGTCCAGCACGGAGAACTCGAAGCCCGCTCCCTCCTTGCGCACCAGCACGTTCCAGGGGTGGAAGTCGCCGTGCACCACGCTCAGGCGGCGGGTGTAGTTTCTCAGCTTCCAGCGCCAGTCCACCACGCGGCGCTCCAGGGCCTGGAAGCGTTCGGGCGGGAAGGCCTCGTAGGGGTGGGGGTAGGCGTCCACGAGGCCGAAGATGCACTCCGAGGCCCCGATCAGGTCGCGCACGCGGCGCAGGTAGAGGTCGGGGTTGTCGAACTTCTCGGCGTGGATCTGGGCCAGCCAGGCCGCGTAGGACTCGGCCAGGGCCACGTCCGGGGCGCTTGCTCCCTCGCGGCCGATGCGCTCCAGGTCCAGGTAGTAGTCGTGGCCGTCCACGAGCTCGAAGAGGATGAAGAACTCCTTGGGCTCGGCCACGGGGAACATGCGGTCCCGGGCGTCGAAGTAGCCCAGGCCCAGGGGCTTGGCGTGGCGGGGCAGGCGTCCGGCCGTCTCGTGCTGGAACATCAGGATGGCGGCGCGGTCCCAGTAGAACTGGTGGCCGTACTTGTCCCCGCGCATGATGGAGAGCACGGCCGAGTTGAGCCTGCCCTGCACGGTGAACTCCAGGCGCAGGGGCTTGCCGTAGCCGAACTCCTTCATGCCCTGGGAGCCGTTCTGGCCGATCTCCCCGAGCCAGGCCAGGCGGGCCGAATCGCCGAAGACCTGGCGCAGGTAGGTCTGGATCTTCTCGGAACTGACGGAGAGCGGTGTCTTCTCCTCGGTGCCGGTGCGCATGGGGTCCTCCTCGGGCGGGTCGGCCCGCTTGGCGTGCTATTCGGGCTTGCCGAAGTTCTCCTCGTAGCGGGCCCAGAATTCGTCCAGGGTGAAGGCGTGCTCCTGGGTGCCGTGCTGCTCCACGCAGTAGGCCGCGGCCACCGCGCCCATCCTGGCCGCGACCGCGAGGGGCCTGCCCTGGGAGAGCCCGTGCAAAAGCCCGGCGCGGAAGGAGTCGCCCGCGCCGGTGGGGTCCTTGACCCCCAGGGCCCTGGCCGCCGGAATCCTCGTCTCCGCGCCTTTCTCGTTGATCACCGAGCCTTCCTCGCCCAGCGTGGTGATGAGCGTGTCCACGCGGTGCAGGATGGACTGCTTGGAGAGCCCGGTGGCGTTCATGATCAGCTGGAGCTCGTAGTCGTTGGTGATCAGGTAGCTCGCGCCCGTGAGCATCTCGGCCAGCTCCTCGCCGGAGAAGGCCGTGATGTTCTGGCCGGGGTCGTAGAAGAAGGGGATGCCCAGCTCCTTGAAGCGGGCGCTGTAGTGCTTCATGTCCGCCAGGCAGCCCGGGGCGACGATGGCCAGGGTGTCGGCCGGGTCGTAGGAGTCCACGGCATACCCGGCCTGGACCTTCATGGCCCCGGGGTTGAAAGCGGTGATCTGGTTGTCGGACTGGTCAGTGGTGATGTAGGCCCCGGCGGTGAATTCGCCGGGCACGAGCTTGATGCCCTGCATGGTCAGGCCCTGCTTGGTCAGCCAGGCGGCGTAGGGCTCGAAGTCCTTTCCGGCCGAGGCCACGATCACGGGGCTGTCGCCAAGAAGGCCCATGGTGTAGGCGATGTTGCCCGCCGTGCCGCCGAACTTCTCCGCGAGCCCCTCCAGAACGAAGCACACCGAGAGGATGTGCAGCTTGTCCGGCAGGATGTGGTCGGAGAACTTCCCGGGAAAGGTCATGATCCTGTCGTAGGCCATGGACCCGAAAACGAGGGTGCGCATCAAGGCTCCTTCACGCTTGCGGACCGGTTTCGGCGGAAATCCAGTCCAGGAAATCGGGGTTGCCGTCCGCCACCGGCAGCGCGACCACGCAGGGCACCTCGTAGGAGTGCAGCTCCCGCACCCGGGCGGTCACCTTGGGGATGAGCTCCATCCTGGTCTTGGCCACGAAGCAGGCCTCGCTCGACTCCTGCACGCGCCCGTCCCACCAATAGATGGAGTCGAGCCCGTCCAGCACGTTCACGCAGGCCACCAGGCGCTCAAGGACAAGGGCCTTGCCGATGGCCCGGGCCTCGTCGCGGCTGGAGGCCGTCACGTAGACGAACGCGGCTCCCACGTCTACTCGCACACGGGCTTCGCGCCCGCCTGCTGCGCGGCCAGCCATTCCACCACGGCGGCCTTGTCCTTCTCGGGGACCTGCGCGCCCTTGGAGATCATGCGGGTCACGGTGACGTCCCAGGCGGCCTTGTCCTTGACCCCCAGGTTCGAGCAGACGCGCTTGGTGTTGTGGCACTTGCCGCACGCGCTGGCGACGGTCTGGGAGTGGTCCTGGGCGAGGGCGGCCGAGAAGCCCAGGCAGAGCAGGCAGGCGGAGGCCAGGACGGCGGTCAGGCGGGTACGTGTCATTGCTTGGTCTCCTTGAGAAAAGGGGTTCGCTGGCTTTTCAATACACGAGGCCGCTCGATTTGCAACGCATCGGGCTTGCGCGCGGGGGCCGCCCCCGGCTACTGGTAGGCATGCGCCGCCGCGAGATGCTTCTGGAGTATTACAAGGCCATGCTGGACGCCATGGGCCACAGGAACTGGTGGCCCGCGCGCACGCCCTTCGAGGTCTGCGTTGGCGCGGTGCTGACCCAGAACACGGCCTGGACGGGCGTCCAGAAGGCCATGGCCAACCTGGACGCGGCCGGATGCCTGGAGCCGCGCGCGCTTTACGCCCTGCCCCAGGCGAGGCTCGAGGAGCTTATCGTCCCGGCCGGGTTTTTCAGGCTCAAGGCCAAGAGGCTCAGGAACCTGCTCGACTATCTCGGGCGCGCCTGCGGCTTCGACCTTTCCACCCTGGCCGCCAGGGACATGGACGCGGTGCGCGCCGAGCTCCTCGAGGTCAAGGGCGTGGGGCCCGAGACGGCGGACTCCATCCTGTGCTACGCGCTGAACATGCCGAGCTTCGTGGTGGACGCCTACACCATGCGCATCCTGGGCAGGCACGGGCTTCTGCCCGAGGACGCGCACTACCACGAGGCCAGGGACTTCTTCATGGACGCCCTTGAGCCGGACACGGCCCTGTACAACGATTTCCACGCCCAGCTGGTGCGCGTGGGCAACCGCTTCTGCAAGACCAGGAAGCCGCTGTGCGACGACTGTCCGCTGGGTTGTTTCCTCTCCTGACCCTGGTTCTCCTGGCCGGGGCCGCTTTCGGCGCCGGGCGGGACTTCTCCGCGCCCACGCGCGCCGAGCGCGCGGCCAGGCCCGCGCTGGAGCGCATCGAGGCCGACATCCGCTTTCTCGAGGCGAACCTGGCCAAGCAGGACTCCGCCACCGACGCCGTCTCGGCCGAGATGGTCCGCCTGTCGCGCGAGCGCGCGGCCCTGGAGGACGGCCTGGCCGCGCTCTGCGTGAAGCTCGCGGACATCCTGCCCGAGCTGTGGGCCATGGAGGTGCGCCTCAAGGGGCTCCTGGAGGCCGACGTGGTGCCCTGGGACGAGGCGGACCGGGGGCTCGCCTGGCTGGGCTCGGTGTTCGCTGCCGCCAGGGCGGAGCTCGACCGGCTGGCGCTTCGGCGCATGGACCTGGCCGAGGTCATGGCCAGGCAGGCCGCGCTCGGCCCCGAGGCCCTGGCCAGGGCCCAGGCGGCGGCCCAACTCAAGGACAGGCTCCTGGCCGAGCGCCTGAAGCTGGCCGCCGAGCTCGCCTCCCTGCGCCGCGAGAATCCCTCCGGGCCGGAGCGGCTGGAGCGCATCCTCGAGCTGGCCTCGCGCGACGGGCTTTCCCCCGTGACGTTTCTGGACAAGCCCCTGGTGGCCTCCCAGGGCGAGATGCCCTGGCCGGTGGAGGGCGTGCAGGCCTGGGCCTTCGACCCGGACGCCTCCCCGCCCAGAAACGGCGTGGGCCTGGCCGCCGCGCCCGGCGCGCCGGTCCGGGCCGTGCACTGGGGCAGAGTGGCCTTCGCCGGGGAACTCCCGGGCCTTGGCGGCACGGTGGTGCTGGCCCACGGCGGCGGGGCTTTCAGCGTCTACTCGCACCTGGCGCGCCCGGGCGTGAAGCCCGGGCAGGAGGCTCCCCGGGGCGCTGCCCTGGGCGAGGCCGGGGCGCTCGCGCCGGGCGGGGTTTCCGGCATGTCTTTTGAATTGCGTTTTGGCTTGAAACCAATTAACCCCAGCCGATGGCTTCTGGCCCGATGACCGCGCGCCAGGGCTTTCCCGGCTTTCTGATGCATCCGGCCGCCCGCAGGCCGTGACTCGCTGGAGGCGACTCTATGTTCCGCATTTCCAAGGCAGGCCTGGTTGGCGTGATCGCCGCCCTGCTCCTCACCGCCGGATTGGCTCTCGCCCAGGAGGACCGTTTCGGCCCCCTCAAACGTTTCAGCGACGTGCTGAGCCTCGTCGAAGCCAACTACGTCAAGAGCGTGCCCAAGAAGGACCTCATCGACGGGGCCATCGTGGGCATGCTCCAGCAGCTCGACCCGCACTCCAGCTTCCTCTCCAAGGAGGACTTCAAGGAGATGCAGGTGAGCACCAGCGGCGAGTTCACCGGCATCGGCATCGAGATCACCGTGGAGAACGGCCGCATCACGGTCATCTCCCCCATCGACGACACCCCGGCGGACAAGGCCGGGCTGCGCGCGGGCGACGTGATCCTCGAGATCGAGAACGAGCCCACCCAGGACATGTCCTTGAACGACGCCGTGCAGCGCATCCGGGGCCCCAAGGGCAAGGCCGTGGGCCTGACCATCGTGCACAAGGGCAGCAACAAGCCCGAGAAGTACCGCATCGTGCGCGACTCCATCCCGATCATCTCTGTGAAGGGCACCGAGGTCGCCCCTGGCTACCACCTGGTGCGCATCACCCGCTTCAACGAGAACACCACCAAGGAACTCGTCCAGGTGATGAAGGACGCCCAGAAGGGCGGCAACGTCAAGGGCCTGATCCTCGACCTGCGCAACAACCCCGGCGGCCTGCTCGACCAGGCCGTGAGCGTCTCCGACTTCTTCCTGGACAAGGGCCGCATCGTGACCATCAAGGGACGGCGCGACGAGCAGCGCAAGGACTTCGACTCCAAGAAGGACGGCACCGAGCCCAACCTGCCGCTCACCGTGCTCATCAACGCCGGTTCGGCCTCGGCCTCGGAGATCGTGGCCGGAGCGCTCCAGGACAACAAGCGCGCCCTGCTGGTCGGCGACAAGACCTTCGGCAAGGGCTCGGTGCAGACAGTGATCCCCCTGGCCGACGGCTCCGGCATCAAGCTGACCACCGCCCTGTACTACACGCCCAGCGGGCGCTCCATCCAGGCCGAGGGCATCGAGCCCGACTTCAAGGTGCCCCTGCAGGACGCCGAGAAGGAGAAGGACCTCTTCGCCCAGGGCCACCAGGTGCGCGAGCGCGACCTGACCCGCCACCTGGACAACCTGAGCCGCAAGAAGAAGACCTCCGAGACCGCCGACCCCAAGGAGCGGGTGAAGGAGCTTATGGAGCGCGACAACCAGCTCAAGCTGGCCCTGGAGCTGCTCAAGTACGCGCCCGTGGCCTCGGCCGGAAACTAGGGCCGGGCAACGCGCAGGAGTAACACCGCAAGATGGCTCAGAAACGCCCCGGAAAGACCCGGCGGCGCCCAGCGACCCAGAAGCGCGGCCGGGGCAAGACCCCGGCCGCGCTCTTCTTCTTCGCGGGCGTGGCCGTGGCCGCACTCGTCTTGTTCTTCGGCTACGCCTTCTACTACCTGCCGGAGAAGCCCCGGCAAACCGCCCCTCCGGCCAAACAGGCAGCGCAGACGCAGCAGGCCCCCGCTCCGGTCCCGGCCGCTCCGGCCGCGACCCCGGCTCCCGCCCCTGCGGCCCAGCCCGAACCAGCCCCGCCCGCGACGCCGCCCGTCCCGGCCGAGCCCGAACCCAAGCCGGGCGCGCCGCGCCTGACCATCGTCATCGACGACCTGGGTGGTTCGCTGGAGCAGGCCCGCGAGCTTCTGGACCTGGGCATCCCCGTGACCTTCTCCGTCATCCCCAACCTGGCGCACACCAAGGACGTGGACGCCCTGGCCGCCAAGGCCGGGATGGAGGTCATCCTGCACCAGCCCATGCAGGCTCGCGGCAACGCGCCCGAATCCGCCGGGACGCTGCACTCCGGAGACAGCGCCTCCCAGGTGGCCGCGACCCTTTCCGCGCACCTCTCCCAGGTGCCCCACGCCGTGGGCGTGAGCAACCACACCGGGTCCAAGGCCACCGAGGACCCCGCGCTCATGGCCGCCGCGATGGCGGAGCTCAAGACGCGCGGGCTCTTCTTCCTGGATTCGCTCACTTCGCCAAGGAGCGTGGCCCACAAGCAGGCCGCCAAGCTGGGCGTGCCCGCCCTGGTGCGCTCCGTGTTCCTGGACAACGAGCGCGGCCAGCAGGCGGCGCTCCTCATGCTGGCCCAGGCCGAGCGCGAGGCCCGGGCCAAGGGCCACGCCGTGGCCATCGGGCACCCCTATCCCGAGACCCTGGCCGCCCTGGCCTCCTGGGCCGTCACGCGCGACAAGTCCATCGCGCTTGCGCCCCTGGCCCGCCAGGCCAAGTAAGGCCCGGCAATTGCGGCATTCGTCCCTCCGTGGTAGGAACGTCACGCATTTGCCGTCACCAGCAAAAAAATGAAGACGAAGGAGCAGGCATGAAACGCGTTCTCACCCTCGCCGCCCTGGCGCTCGCCCTGTCCGCCACCCTGGCCATGGCCCAGCAGAAGGTGATCTCCGTCACCCAGATCGTGGAGCACCCCGCCCTGGACAACTCCCGCAAGGGCTTCATGGACGGCCTCAAGGAGCTGGGAGTGGACGCCAAGTACAACGTGCACATCGCCCAGGGCAACCCGGCCACCAACGTGCAGATCGCGGGCCAGATCCTGGACGAGAAGCCCAGCCTGGTCCTGGCCATCGCCACCCCGGGCGCGCAGGTCAGCGCCCAGAAGATCAAGGACATCCCCGTGGTCTTCACCGCCGTGTCCGACCCCGTGGGCGCGGGCCTGGTCAAGTCCATGGACGCCCCCGGCGGAAACCTCACCGGCATGACCGACATGCCCCCCGTGGACAAACAGCTCGAGCTCATCAAGGCCATCCTGCCCAAGGCCGCCAAGCTGGGCGTGGTCTACAACGCGGGCGAGGCCAACTCCGCGAGCCAGGTCAACGCCGTGAAGGCCGCCGCCTCCAAGCTGGGCATGACCGTGGTCGAGGCCACCGTGACCAACTCCGGCGGCGTGTACCAGGCGGGCAAGAGCCTCGTGGGCCGCTGCGACGCGGTGTACGTGCCCCTGGACAACACCGTGGTCTCGGCCTTCGAGTCCCTGGTGAAGGTGTGCAACGAGAACAAGCTGCCGCTTTTCAGCTCCGACAACGAGTCCGTGAGCAAGGGCGCCGTCGCCGCGCTGGCCGTGGACTACTACGCCATGGGCAAGCAGACCGCCGCCATGGCCAAGAAGATCCTGGACGGGGCCAAGCCAGCCTCCATCCCTGTGGAATCTCTCAAGAACCTGGACGTGCACCTGAACCTGAAGGCCGCCAAGGAGCAGGGCGTGGCCCTGCCCGAGGCCGTGGTGAAGAGCGCGGTGAAGAAGTACGAGTAGCCTTGGGATACGCCGGCCTGGACCGGGGCTCGCGCCGCGAGGAACGCGCGGCCGGGCCGGGTGCGGCAGGCGGGCATGCCTGAAAGCCTGAACAGCCTTGGGGGCGCGGGAAACCGCGCCCTCTTTTTTGTCGTCCGGAAAAGGCGCGGCGCTACCAGCCGCCTCCGCCGCCCCCGCCTCCTCCCCCGCCGGAGGAGCCGCCGCCCCCGCTGCCAGGCGACCCGGACGAGGATGACGTGCTCGACGAGAGCGCGGAGGAAAACCCCGAGGAGAGCCCGCCGCAGAAGCCGCCGGGCGAGGACGCGTCCCAGTGCGGGCCGTGGTACCAGACGGGGCTGTAGCCGTCCGGGGCCTGGGCGGCGCTGGCGAGCACCCCCTCGAAGCGCTCGCCCCAGCGGTTCTCCACGTCCAGGGCCATGGCGTAGGGCAGGAAGCGTTCGAAGAGCTCCGGGGTCTCCTCGGGCGGGTTCAAAAGGTTCAGCCGCTCTTCCTCGGCAACGGTCAGGTAGAGCTTGAAGCCCTCGATCTGGTCCATGACCTGCCTGCCCTCCGCGGTGGGGGCCTTGAGCAGGTGGTGGAAGGCCGCGCAGGCCGTGGCCGTGGCCAGCACGATGGCGGCGGCGAAGGGCGAGGTGGCGAAGCCGAGGAACACGAGCCCGGCCACTTCGCCGAGCAGGAAGGGCAGGGCGAAGGCGCTTACGAAGAGCGCCCCGGCCAGCTTGAGGAAGGTCTCCCGGCCGGTGAGGGCGTCTCTCCAGGTGGCGGCCACGCGCGAGAGCAGGAGCGTGGTGCCCAGGGTCCAGACCGAAAGCCAGACCATGATGAAGGCCGAGGCGCGCCAGTCGTCCCCGGAGAGGGCGGCCGAGGCCACTGTCAGCGCCGCCAGCGCGGCCCCCGGAGCGAACCAGCCCAGGTTGGGGTTGAAGAGGTAGCCCGTGTAGGACTTGTCCAGCGATTTGCGCAGGGCCTCGCGGGCCTTGGTCAGGCTGGCGCGGCTGGCGCGTTTCACTTCGAGCTCCCGGCCGTCCTTGAAGAGCGCCTTCAGAGCCTCGTCCTCCTCCATGGACCCGGGGTCCGGGGCGTTTTCGGCCCGGGCCAGGGTGAAGTCCCCCTTGTCCTCCTCGGTGATCGAGAGCGCGCCGGTGACGGCCAGGCCGACCACGGTGCAGGCCAGGTCCTTGGAGTCGTGGCCCATGCGCGTAACGAAGCGCACCGCGGCCGGGGACATGCCCCGGGGCGGCGCGAAGAGCGGCACGACGACGCCCGGGGCCGGGTCGCGGCCCACCTTGATCCAGGCCGCGACGAAGGCCAGCATGGTCAGGGCGAGCCCGGCGGCGGAGGCCGCCAGGTACGGATTGCCGCGCAGGATCGACAGGGCCGTCTCGCGCCATCCGGCCTGGGCCACGAAGCCCTTGGGCCAGGCCACGGCCACGGTGAAGCCCTCGCCGGGAGCGAGCGCCCGGGTGGTCTCGAACACCAGCCGCCCCGGCCCGTCCTGGCGCACGGTGTAGTCCTTGCCCTTGAAGCCCATGGGGCCGGTGTAGGCCGTGAACTGGAGGGCCTTGGCGTCCGGGGGCAGCATGACCACTATACTCGCGCGCTCAACGGGGAAGGCCCAGTTGTTGCCGGTGACGTTCCAGTAGAGCTCGTCGTAGCCCTCGAAGCGGCGCACCTGGGAGCGCGCCTCGTAGGAGAGGGTGTAGGCGTGCGTCCCGGGTTCGAGCAGCGCGTCCTTGCTGCCCAGGTACACGGTGAACATGCCGTTTTCGCTCTGCGTGCGCCAGGGCTCCGGGCTGGCCCCGCGCCTGGCCGAGGCGACCCGGTAGGCCGGGCCGGAGGAGGCCTCCAGCCAGCCGCGTTCCGGAATGATCAGGGAGCGGAAGATGCCGCGCTTGATGGCCGCGCCGGCGGCCACGGCCGTGATGGATTCCGTCACGTGCAGCTCGCCCGTGGGCTCCACGATGACCACCGCGTCGAAGGACGCGATGCGCTCGCGCTGCGCGAAGGCGTCGGCCGGTGCGAGCGCCGCCAGCAGCGTCGCCAGCAGCAGGCGGAAGACCGCGCGCATGGCTAGTCCGGCTTCCTGAAGTCGACCTTGGGGGGCTCGCGCCTGGCGTCGTCCTCGGCCTCGAAGTACTGGGCGCGGGAGAAGCCGAAGGCCCTGGCCACGAGGTTGGAGGGGAAGGAGTCCACCGCGATGTTCAGGTTGCGCGCGGCTCCGTTGTAGTAGCGCCTGGCCAGCTGGAGCTCGGACTCGATTTCGGACAGGGAACGCTGCAATTCCAGGAAGTTGGCGCTGGCCTTGAGTTCCGGGTAGGCCTCGGCCAGGGCCATGACCTTGCCCAGGGCCTGGCCCAGCAGGCCCTCGGCCTGGAGGCGCTCGCCCGTGTCCTTGGCGGCCAGGCTTTTGGCGCGAAGCTCCGCGATGGATTGCAGCAGGCCGCGCTCGTGGGCCATGTAGCCCTTCACGGCCTCCACGAGGTTCGGCACGAGCTCGGAGCGGCGCGTGAGCTGCACGTCCACGCCGCTCAACCCCTCGGCCGCGAGGTTGGTGTTCCGGACCAGACTGTTGTAGAGAAGCGCGACCCAGACGCCGAGGATCGTCACGGCCGCCAGCAGAACCCAGAGTGTCGTCATCTGCCTGCACCTCGCGAAGCGGTCTGTAACTCCTGGGCATTCCATTAGACGCCATGCAAAGCCGCTGTCAAACAAGGGGGCGATTCGCCCCGAGCCCTTCGGGCCGGATGCACCTGGGCAACGCCTGGACCGCGCTCCTGGCGTGGCTCTCGGCGCGTTCCCGGGGTGGGGCCGTGGTGCTGCGCATGGAGGACCTGGACCCGGACCGCTCCAAGGAGCACTTCGCCCGGGAGATCCTCTCCGACCTCGCCTGGCTGGGCCTCGACTGGGACGAGGGCCCGGACAAGGGCGGGCCGTACGCCCCTTACGCGCAGAGCGAGCGCCGGGACTACTACCGGCGCTGCCTGGAGGAGCTTGATTCGCGCGGGCTCGTCTACCCCTGCTGGTGCACCCGCGCCGAGCTTCGCCAAGGCGCGGACGCCGCGCGCGCCCCGCACGCGGGAGAGTCCGAGCCGGTCTACGCGGGCACGTGCCTGAAGGCCCCGGCGGATGCGCTCGCCGCCAAGGCCCGGTCCGGGCGCGAGGCGTCGGCCAGGCTCAAGGTGCCCAGGGTGCGCATCGAGTTCGAGGACGTGGTCCTCGGCCCCCAGGCCCAGGACCTGGGCACGCAGTGCGGGGACTTCGTGCTGCGCCGCTCCGACGGGGTGCACGCCTACCAGCTGGCCGTGGTGGCCGACGACGCGGCCCAGCACATAACCGAGGTGGTGCGCGGCGCTGATCTGCTGGATTCCACGGCGCGCCAAATCCACCTCTACCGTACTTTCGGCTGGGCCGAGCCGCGCTTCGCCCACGTGCCCCTGCTGGTGGACCCGGACGGAAGGCGGCTCTCCAAGCGGCGCGGCGACGTGGACCTTGGGATGCTGCGCGCGTCCGGCGTCCCGCCCCGGGCGATCACGGGCTACCTGGCCTGGAAGGCCGGGCTTCTGGACGCCGCGCGCCCCGTGAGCCCGGCGGAGCTCGTGGACGGTTTCACCTTCAGGGCCTTGGCGCCCGGGCCGGTGGTGGTGGAGCAAGGATGGATGGAGTCCGTCGCGTGACGGGAAGCGTTGTGCGAACCCTCGATCCAATGGAGCCGCGATGCGTGTCCTGATGATCCTCGCCGCCCTGGCCCTGGCCGCCACCCCGGCCTTTGCCGCCAAGAAGCCCCCCAAGAAGAAGGCCGTGGAGACCGAGTCCTGCGCGCCCATCGACACGAACAACCCGGGCCTTACGTGCTACCGCTTCCAGGGCAAGGGCCCCTACGGGCGCTGCGAGCCCCAGAGCCTGCCCTACGCGCGCTGCCGCACGGGCATCCAGCGCTGCCGGGGCAACTGCGAACTCTCGCCCATCGGCTGGTTTCAGTGCGAGGAGAAGCTCGGGTTCACGTCCGGGCGGCCGTCGGACGGGTGCGTGATGATCCTGGGCGACAACTCGCGCCACCGCATGAAGACGGGCCACGTCTTCGTGGTGGAGAAGGCGAAGGACCTCGGCGGCGGGCACTGGGAGCTGACGCTCTCGCACACCAACCACGACCGCAAGTGCGCCATCGAGACCAACGTGGCCGCGGGCTACAATGCCCACACCAAGAGTCTGGCCATGAAGACCGGCGCGTGGAGCCGGTGGGGCAAGAACCTCACGGCCCTGGGGTTCATCCACACGGAGAAGCGGCTGGCGCAGGCGCAGGAGGGGAGGTAGGGCGGCGGGGCAGGCGTACGGCCCGCCCCGGGCGCTGTGGCGCTCAGCCCTGATACCTCGTGGGGTCTTCCACTTGGGCCTCGGCGAAGCCCTTTTTCCTGAGCAGGCACGAGTCGCACCGGCCGCAGGCCAGGCCCGCCGCGTCCGGGTCGTAGCAGCTGTGCGTCAGCCCGTAATCCACCCCCAGCTTCACGCCCTCTTCGATGATGCGGGCCTTGTCCCAGCGCATCAGCGGCGCGTGCACCTTCATCTTCAGCCTGCCCTCCACGGCCTCCTTGATGGCCAGGTTGGCCATGCGCTCGAAGGCCTCCACGAACTCGGGGCGGCAGTCGGGGTAGCCGGAGTAGTCCAGGGCGTTGACGCCGATGAAGATGTCCGCCGCCGGGAGCACCTCGGCCCAGGCCAGGGCCAGCGAAAGGAACACGGTGTTGCGCGCCGGGACGTAGGTCACGGGGATCTCGCTTTCCATGACGCTTATGTCCCGGTCCTTGGGCACGTCGATGTCGGCGGTGAGGGCCGAGCCCCCGATGCTCCCAAGCGGCAGGTCCAGGACCAGGTGCCCGGCCGCGCCCAGGTGCCTGGCCACGCGGCGGGCGGCCTCGATCTCCACGTCGTGGCGCTGCCCGTAGCGGAAGCTCAGCGCGTAGGCGTTGTACCCCTGGGCCTTGGCCATGGCCAGGCAGGTGGAAGAGTCGAGGCCCCCGGAAAACAGAACGACGGCGTTCTTCACGATATCCTTCCTCACATATATTCTTGATGAATTTTCGCCCACGGCGGAACGGTAAACGCCTCGTCCGGCCCTGTCCCCCCGCTCACACTCCCCGCGCGTCCGGGTCCCAGATGAGCTTGTGCTGCTGAAGCCCGAGCCGCACCGGCAGCTTCTCCGCCAGTATCCAGGCGGAAAGCTCCGCCGGGGCAAGCTCGGCCAGCACGGGCGAAAAATGGATGTGCCGCGACTGAGGCAGGATGCGCCGGACCACGCGCGCCGCGTAGTCGAAATCCTCGCGGTCCGCGATGACGAACTTGAGCTCGTCCTGGGGCCTCAGCCGCTCCAGGTTGCCCCAGTCCGTACTGCCGTGCATCCCGCTGCTTGGGCACTTGATGTCGATGATGGCCGTGGCGCGCGGGTCCAGCGGCGCGATGGAGAGCGATCCGTTGGTCTCCACCAGCACCTCGTAGCCTCGCCCGACCAGTTCCCTGACGAGGAGCGGGGCTTCCCGCTGTCCCAACGGTTCGCCGCCGGTCAGCTCCACCAGGCGGCAGCCGCGCCTGGCCACCTCGGCCAGCACGCCGCCCCGGCTCATGGGCGTGCCCGGCTCCCAGGCGTAGGCCGTGTCGCACCAGCGGCAGCGCAGGTTGCACCCGGAGAGCCGCACGAAGGTGCAGGGCCTGCCGGCGTGGGAGGATTCTCCCTGGATGGAATGGAATATCTCGGTGACGTTTACGGCCATGGGTCCGCCATTTGACGCAATTGGGCCGAAAGCCTAATCCAGAAGCGTCGCGGCGTCAAAACGTGCCGCCAAGGAGCAACAGCCATGACCCTGAAAGACGACGTCTCCTCGCTGACCCACCTGGGAAAGGCCGGGACCAAATACCCCGAGCGCGCCGACGCCTCGCTCATCGAGACCTTCCCCAACCGCTTCCCGGGGCGCGAGTACACGGTCACGTTCGAGTCCGAGGAGTTCACGAGCCTGTGCCCCATGACCGGCCAGCCCGATTTCGGCACCATCACCGTGAGCTACGTGCCGGGCGAGCGCTGCATCGAGTCCAAGTCGTTCAAGCTCTACCTCTTCAGCTACCGCAGCGAGCCTTCCTTCATGGAGACGCTGACCAACCGCGTGCTCGACGACCTCGTGGCGGCCTGCAAGCCGCGCAGGATGCTGGTCACGGGCAATTTCCGGCCGCGCGGGGGCATCGCCATCGTTGTGGAGGCCTCCTACGAGGCCGGATACGAGGCGGACTAGGGCCCGGGGCCCCCGCGCGCGGGAAAAACACCCGGAGAAGCGGCCCTTTCGGGGCCGGGGCACTTCCATAGGAGCCCCTCGGGTGTTATACTCCTAAGTCACAGTTGCGCGCGATTTCCAACCAGGAGAGTCAACATGTGGGAATATACCGACAAAGTGCGTGAGCACTTCATCAACCCCAAGAACGTTGGGGAGATAGCCGACGCCAACGCCGTGGGCGAGGTGGGCTCGCTGGCCTGCGGCGACGCCCTGAAGCTCTTTTTGAAGGTTGACGAGAACGACCGCATCCTGGACGCCAAGTTCCAGACCTTCGGCTGTGCCAGCGCCATCGCCTCCTCCTCGGCCCTGACCGAGATGATCAAGGGCAGGACCGTGGACGAGGCCCTGGCCATCTCCAACCAGGACATCGCCGAGTTCCTCGGCGGCCTGCCCAAGGAGAAGATGCACTGCTCCGTGATGGGCAAGGAGGCCCTGGAGGCCGCTGTGGCCAACCTGCGCGGCCAGCCCCTCGCCCCGCACGAGGAGGGCGAGATCGTCTGCGAATGCTTCGGCGTCACCGACGAGACCATCCGCAGGGCCATCACCGAGAACAAGCTGAACACGGTGGAGGAGATCACCGACTACACCAAAGCCGGCGGCGGCTGCGGCAAGTGCCTGGACAGGCTGGGCGAGATCCTGGCCGAGGTGAAGGGCGGCCCCAAGCCGCTTAAGCCCCTGGAGGTCGTCAAGCCCGCCGGGCTCACCAACATCCAGCGCATGAAGCTCGTCTCCAAGATCATCGACGAGGAGATAAGCCCGAGCCTCCAGCAGGACGGCGGCAACATCGAGCTCGTGGACGTGGACGGCAAGGTGGTCGTGGTCCGGCTGCGCGGGGCGTGCTCCTCGTGCAAGTCCAGCCAGGTCACGCTCAAGCAGTTCGTGGAGAAGCGCCTGCGCGAGGCCGTGGAGCCCGACATCGTGGTGGAGGAGGTGCGCTAGCCATGAAGCCAGTCTACATGGACAACAACGCCACCACGCGCGTGGACCCGGCGGTGCTCGAGGAAATGCTGCCGTACTTCTCGGAACTCTACGGAAACCCGTCGAGCATGCACACCTTCGGGGGCCAGGTGGGCCGCAGGATCAGCGAGGCGCGCGAGCGCGTGGCCGGAGCCTTCGGCTGCCACCCCGACGAGGTGATCTTCAACGCCTGCGGCACCGAGGGCGACAACACCGCCATCCGCTCCGCCCTGGCCTCCCAGCCCGAGAAGCGCCACGTGATCACCACGCGCGTGGAGCACCCGGCCGTGCTCAACCTGGTCAAGCACCTGGAGCGCAAGGGATACGAGGCCACCTACCTGGGCGTGGACGAGGAGGGCAGGCTGGACCTGGACGAACTCAAGGACTCCATCCGCCATGACACCGCGCTGGTCTCCGTGATGTACGCCAACAACGAGACCGGCGTGGTCTACCCCATCCAGGAGATCGCTGAGATCGCCAAGGAGCGCGGCGTGCTCGTGCACACCGACGCCGTGCAGGTGCTGGGCAAGGTGCCCTTCGACCTGAAGACCTTGCCCGTGGACTTCCTGGCCGTGTCCGGCCACAAGGTGCACGCGCCCAAGGGCGTTGGCGCGCTCTTCGTGCGCAAGGGCACGCAGTTTCGGCCCTTCATGGTGGGCGGCCACCAGGAGCGCGGCCGCAGGGCCGGCACGGAGAACACCACCGGCATCATCGGCCTGGGCAAGGCCTGCGAGATCGCTGCGGCGGGCATCGAGCACGAGAACACCGTGGTCAAGGCCCTGCGCGACAGGCTGGAAAAGGGCCTGCTGGCGGCCGTGCCCGAGGCGCGCGTCAACGGCACCACCGAGACGCGCCTGCCCAACACCACGAACATCTCCTTCCAGTACGTGGAGGGCGAGGCCATCCTCCTGATGATGGACGCCCACGGCATCTGCGCCAGCTCCGGCTCGGCATGCACTTCTGGGTCGCTCGAACCCTCGCACGTGCTGCGGGCCATGGGCGTGCCCTTCACCTACGCCCACGGCTCCATCCGCTTCAGCCTCTCGCGCTTCAACACGGACGCCGAGGTGGACCTGGTGCTGGCCGAACTGCCCAAGATCATCACCCGCCTGCGGGAGATATCGCCCTTCAAGCGCACCGAGGGCGAAGCCCCGGCATGCACGTGTTGAAGAATCAGGATAAGATGCCTCCGGCGCACCAGGGGGGAGAGCCTCCCCCTGGACCCGGCGGTCCGCTTCGCGCAGTGCCCCGTCCGTTTGAACCGAAAAGGAAGTGTCATGCCGGGAAGTGACCACCCTACCTGCGCCGCCTGCCCCTACGACTGGTCCATCCGCTACTGCCGCAACGGCAAGGGCAAGGCTCCCGCCAACTGCCCGTCTCTGCGCATAAGCGATCTGGCCCAAAGCGCCGTGGAAACCACGCTCTCGCCCGGGAACCGCGAGTTCGCCAGGCTCGCCTCCGTGCAGGAGGCCGAGGGCTACGGCGGACGCGACCAGGGCTACGCCTCGGTGAAGCCGGTGAAGCCGCGCATCGTGGAGATCGTGGAGTTCGCCAGGCGCATGGGCTACCGCCGCCTGGGCCTGGCCTTCTGCGTGGGGCTTCGCAAAGAGGCTTCGGTGGTGCGCGAGATCTTCGAAACCAACGGCTTGAGCACCGTGTCCGTGGCGTGCAAGGCCGGGGCCGCGCCCAAGTCCGTGCTGGGCATAGGGCCCTGCGCCCAGGTGGACCCGGGCTCGCCACACGAGAGCATGTGCAACCCCGTGTTCCAGGCCGAGGCCCTGAACGCCTCGGGCGCGGAATTCAACGTGCTCCTGGGGCTTTGCGTGGGGCACGACTCGCTCTTCCTCAAGTACGCAAAGGCCCCCTGCACGGTGCTGGCCGTTAAGGACAGGGTCCTCGGGCACAACCCCCTGGCCGCCGTGGAGCAGTACGACGGCTACTACCGCTACCTGAAACGTCCCCTGGAATAGGAGACAGCGCATGAAGATCGCCGCCAACATGGTCGAGCTGGTGGGCAACACCCCGCTCGTGGCGCTTTCGCGACTGGGCGAGGGCCTTGGCGCGCGCCTCGTGGCCAAGCTCGAATCCGCCAACCCGTGTTTTTCGGTCAAGGACCGCATCGGCTGCAACATGATCCTGGACGCCGAGCGCCGGGGCCTGGTGGACAAGGACACCGTGGTCGTGGAGCCCACCAGCGGCAACACGGGCATCGCCCTGGCCTTCATGTGCGCCGTGCGCGGCTACAAACTGGTATTGACCATGCCCGAGTCCATGAGCGCGGAGCGCCGGGCGCTCCTGCGCGGCTTCGGGGCCAAGCTGGTGCTCACCGAGGCGGGGAAGGGCATGAAGGGGGCCATCGACAAGGCCCGCGAGATAGTGGAACACCTGCCCAAGGCCTTCATGCCCATGCAGTTCGAAAACCCGGCCAACCCCCAGGCCCACCGCCTGACCACGGCGGAGGAGATCTGGCGCGACACGGCCGGGCAGGTGGACGTCTTCGTGGCCGGGGTGGGCACGGGCGGCACGCTCACGGGCGTGGCCCAGGCGCTCAAGCCCCGCAAGCCCGGGCTCATGGCCGTGGCCGTGGAGCCGGACGCATCGCCCGTGCTCTCGGGCGGGCAGCCGGGCCCGCACATGATCCAGGGCATCGGGGCCGGGTTCGTGCCCGAGGTCCTGGACGTGAGCCTCGTGGACGAAGTCTTCCGCGTCACCAACGACCAGGCCCTGGCCATGGCCAGGCGCATGCTGCGCGAGGAGGGCATCCTCTGCGGCATCTCCTCCGGCGCCATCTGCCACGCGGCTGTGGAGTTGGCCAAGAGGCCTGAAAACGAGGGGAAAATGATCGTGTTCATCGTCTGCGACACGGGCGAGCGCTACCTGAGCACCGCCCTGTTCACCGAAATGGAGGCCCCCGGTGATTCATGAGCGTCACGTGCTGGCGAGCCTGAGCCCGGAGCGCGACGTGCTGGAGGACGTGGTCTCCAGGCTCTGCGCCCCGTCGTCGTACCAGGCCTTCGCCTGCCGCAAGCTGACCGATTCGCCCATGCCCTCCGTGGAGGCGCTCTCCGAGGTGGTTGACCGGCTCAAGGCAGTGCTCTTCCCCGGCTACTTCGGCGACTCAGAGGTCACGCCCGACACCCTGGCCTACCACACCGGGGCCAACCTGGACGTGGTGTTCCGCAAGCTGGCCGACCAGATCAAGCGCGGCTTCTGCTTCGTGTGCGCGGGCCAGAACAAGGCCTGCACCGGCTGCGAGGAGCAGGCCATGGACAAGGCCACGGCGTTCCTCAGGGCCATCCCGTCCATCCGGGAGATGCTCGTGCGCGACGTCCAGGCCGCCTACGACGGCGACCCGGCCGCCAAGAGCCCGGGCGAGACCATCTTCTGCTACCCGAGCATCAAGGCGCTCATCCACCAGCGCGCCGCCCACGAGCTGCACAAGCTCGGCGTGGACATCATCCCGCGCATCATCACCGAGATGGCCCACTCCGAGACGGGCATCGACATCCACCCGGGCGCGCGCATCGGCAAGGGCTTCTTCATCGACCACGGCACCGGCGTGGTCATCGGCGAGACCTGCGTCATCGGCGACAACGTACGCCTTTACCAGGGCGTGACCCTGGGGGCCAAGAGCTTCCCCAAGGACGAGCTGGGCAACCCGGTCAAGGGCCTGGCGCGCCACCCCATCGTGGAGGACGACGTGATCATCTACTCCGGGGCCACGGTGCTCGGGCGCATCACCATCGGCAAGGGCTCGGTGATCGGGGCCAACGTCTGGGTGACCTCGGACGTTCCCCCCGGCACCAGGGTGATGAAGGCCAGCGTCACGGAGAACGGGAAGGAGCATGGCTGAGAAGAAGCTCGTCATAGCCATGGTGGGCCTGCCCGCGTCGGGCAAGTCCACCGTGGCCTCCAAGATCAAGCAGTGCCTGGCCGCCGAAGGCCTGGCCGTGCAGGTCTTCAACAACGGCGACGTGCGCCGCGAGATCTGCGGCGGGCGCGAGACGGCCTGCGCCGCGTTCTACTCCCCCGAGAACAACGAAGGCGTGGCCATGCGCGAGAAGATCGCGCGCATCAACATGGAGCGCGCTGCCAAATTCCTGGACGGGGAAGGGCAGGTGGCGGTGCTGGACGCCACCAACGTCTCGAGCAGGCGCAGGCAGGCCATCAGGTCGTTCTTTTGGGGCCTGCCCGTGTTCTTCGTGGAGTGCGTGAACACCGACCCGGAGCTCCTGGAGGCCAGCATCAGCCGCAAGGCGGCCTTGCCGGAGTTCGCCCTGTTCGACCCCGCCGAGGCCCAGGAGAGCTTCCGCCAGCGCATCCGCTACTACGAGGGCATCCACCAGCCCCTGGACGGCGAGGAGAACTACGTGGTGCTGGACACCCTGCACAACCGCATCGAGCGCGAGCGGGTGCAGGCCGTGTTGCCGCACTACCGCCTGGTGCGCGACCTGCTGGTGTCCGACTGGGTGCGCAACCTCTACCTGGCCCGCCACGGCGAGACCTACCACAACCTGGAAAACCGCATCGGCGGCGACTCCGACTTGACCCCCCGGGGCCTGGTGCAGGCCCAGTCCTTGGCCTGGCACTTCCGCGAGACGCCCCTGCCTTACGTGTTCACCAGCACCAGGAAGCGCACCCGGCAAATGGCCGGGCTTCTCTGCCAGGGCCGCCAGGACTGCCGCATGGTGGCCCTGCCTGAGTTCGACGAGATCGACGCGGGGGTCTGCGAGGAGATGACCTACGACGAGATCGCCCGCGACCTGCCCGAGGTGCACGAGGCGCGCACCCGCGACAAGTACAACTACGTCTACCCGGGCGGGGAGGGATACGCCACGCTCAAGGCCAGGGTGGAGCGGGGGGTGAAGAAGGCCCTGTACCTCTCGGGCAACGCCGAGAACATCATGATCGTGGGCCATCAGGCCGTGAACAGGATGATCCTCTCGCACTTCCTCTACCGGCGCACCGAGGACGTGCCCTACATCTACATTCCCCAGGACCGCTACTTCCACATCGTCTCCACCCAGTCGCGCAAGGTTTTCGAACTGGTGCAATTCATGGGTTGATCGAAACGCCCCTGCGTGCCATAAGCAGAACCGTATGGGGGGCTTCGAACACGGAGGCACTATGCTCGGATTGGAGAAACGGGTCGACGCTATCAGGCAGATGCAGGGCTCCGAGGACGTCGAGCCCGACACCCCGGCGCGCAACAGCGCCCGCACCGGGATCATGCTGGCCCTGGTGGGCATCCTGGCGGCTGTGGCCGTGTACATCGCGGTGGAGGGCAAGTACTCCGCCAAGATGAACGACTACGAGGCCAAGCTGGCGGCCATGGACGCCAAGGTGGCCGAGGCCGTCAACGCGCCCAGGGACATGGCCCGCAAGGTCATCGCGGTCAACACGCTGGGCGAGGTTTCCCAGAAGGTCGATTCCCTCAAGGGGCAGCTGGACGCCTCCTACCAGGAGCGGCTGGCCAAGATCGACGAGATGGTCAAGTCCATCCAGAAGGACATGGGCAAGTAAGTTTTCACGCCGAATGCCAGGCGGAAGGCGTCCGGAGGTTCTCCGGGCGCCTTTTTTGCGGGGCGGGTCATTGCCCTTCGCGGGCGAGGCCCGGCGCGCTCCTGCCCGACACACGCTTGCCGAATCTGATGGCCGGAGCCTCCACCAGGCGGAAGACGACGACGGCAGCGCCCAGGGTCAGCGCGAGGCCGCTCCCGGCTGCCAGGGCCGGGTTTCCCGTCGCTTCAAGGATCATGCGCGCCGAGGTCATGCCTACCGGGGCGTGCAAAAGGTAGACGCTGTAGGACGTGTCGGCGAGGAACCTCCCGGCCGTGGCCGCCGCCCGGCTGGAGGCGATGGGGCCGCGCAGGCCCAGGCAGGCGAAAAAGGTGACCATGGCCAGCCAGTACGCCCGGATGAAGCGCCAGGCCTCGTCAGCCTCGTAGCCCAGCAGGTTGGCCCAAACGAGCAGACCGGCCACGCACGCCGTTGCAAGAAGAACTTTCATTCCGCCTCGGCCCCTGTCGATGGCCTGGCGCGCGGCGTCCCCCAGAAACATGAGCGTGAATGCGAAAAGCGGGGCCAGCGGAAGGCTTAGGCCCGTGGCCTGGCCCAGGGCGGCCAGGCCGATGCAGAGCGCGAGCGCGGCCCCGGTCAGGCGCAGGCCGCTCCATGCCAGCCGGCCCATCCAGAAGAGCAGGGCGCAGGTGAGATAGAACAGCAGTTCGATGGGCAGCGTCCAGAACGCCCCGATCACGTCCGGCACTCCCAGGAATTTCTGGGCCATGGTCAGGTTCGCCACGGCCGTCCGCGCGTTCAGGCCCTGCCAGTCCCCGGAGAGCCAGGCCGCCGTCGCCCAGGCCGCGATGGCCACCCAGTAGGCCGGGTACAGCCTGCAAAACCTGTGGATCGCGTAGGATCGCAGGCTGGCGTTGGGGGCGCGCAGGGTGGACGGGATCAGAAAACCGCTTATCATGAAGAAGAGCGCCACGCCGTAGCGTCCGAGATCGAGAAAGCCGTAAACGAGCCAATACGTCCATGAGCCGGGCGGAACGGGCTCGGCAGGGTAGCCGCAGAGTATGTGCAGGTCGAGGTGGAACCAGAAGACCAGGAGCGCGGCCACGCCGCGGAGCAGGTCGATGAAGGCGAACATCCGTCCCTCCTGACCCGGCGCCTTGGCCCACGGGGCCTGCGCGGCTGCTTCAGGGAGGGCGGCGACGGCCCCTCGGGACGGACAACGGCGGCGCTTTCGGTTCAGCCGGGATGGTGTCGGAAGCTAACAGAACTGTCTGGCAAAGGCAAAGCAGTGCCGGAGGAGGATGCCCGCGCCTCGCGCCCGCGCACTGTCGCGAATGTGCTTCACGGGCGATCGCCGGGTAATTCAAGATGTTGTCCACGGCGTGACAAACAACTGCGTGGCCGTTGTAACAGAATGTGTTGACGCGGCATGCGAATTCGACGAAAATCCGTTGCCGTGCGGTGCGTGTGACGGGTACGTTTCGTGCAGCACGTCAGCCGCAACAGCCGGCGCCGGGGGCCGAAAGACAACCGGTCCACGCCAACGGCCCGAATTCACGAAGGACATTAGCCGAACAATGAAATTCAAATTGATGACGACCATGCTCGCGGCGCTTCTCGTTGCCTGCGTCGCGGGTCAGGCCCTCGCGGGCGCGGACAGCGGCAAGCTGCTCTCCCTGCTCGACCAGATGGAAGCGCGCTACGACCAGGTGCAGGACTACACCGCCACCTTCCAGAAGCAGGAGCGCGTGGGCAAGAAGCTCAACGACAGGGAGAGCATCCACGTCAAGTTCGCCAAGCCCTTCAAGGTCTACATGAAGTGGCTGAGCTCCTCGCCCAAGGAAGCCCTCTACGTGCACGGCGAGTACGGCGGCAAGGTCCTGGCGTACTGCCCGGGCCTCCTGGGCTTCTGGACCTGGACCTTCGTCCCCACCGACCCCCGCCTCATGGACGGCAACCGCCACCCCATCACGGAGATCGGTTTCGGCTTCATCATCCAGATGATGCGCCAGAACATCCCGGCCGCCATGCAGCGCGGCGAGTTCCAGCTCGTTGGCCTGAGCGAGGAGAGCTTCGAGGGCAGGCCCACCATCCGCATCGAGGCGCGCTTCAGCCCCTCGGGCGGCCGCAAGTACTACACCTCGCACATGATCCTGAACGTGGACAAGGAACACCTGCTCCCCGTGGGCGTGACCTGCTACGACGAGAGCGGCAACCTGGAGGAGCAGTACGGCTACAAGGACCTCAAGGTGAACGTGGGGCTCACGGCCATGGACTTCTCCAAGGCCAACAAGAACTACCGCTTCTAGGCGCGCCTTATCCGGCATCCGTTTCCGGCCGGCGGGCGCTTTGCGCTCGCCGGCCGTTTTGATTCCCGGGGACTGGCCCGTCGGGTGACGGGATGGCCCGGCAAGAATCCGGCGCCTGCCTCGCCCGGTCCGCGAGGCAGCCTGACGACACGCAACAGGAGGACCCATGCGACCCTCCCGCCCAGTCCTTATCGCGCTTCTGTCCTCCCTGGCGCTCGCCGCCAGCGTCCTTCTCCCTCTTTCGCCCACGGCGGCCCAGCAAGCTCAGCAAATCTATCACGGCAACGTGCGCTCGCACATCTATCACCGGCAGGGCTGCCGGTATTTCGATTGCGCCATGTGCACGGCGGTCTTCCAGACCAGGCAGGCCGCCGAGGCGGCCGGATACAGAGGGTGCAAGGTGTGCAGGCCCTGAGCGGGCCTGGGCTTCCTTACCCGCCGCGCTGTCCGGCAATTCCGGATCGGCAGGCTTTTCCCGGCCATAATCAGTTTCCCTCGGTGTTATGGTATTCAAAAAAGCCATTGCATTTTGAGGTTTTGACAGAGAAATCGGATGGCTTTCGCCCGGTCTATGTAAAGGAATCCGGCAAGCCAAGACCAATTGGAAACAATGCCGACATTGAAAGGCATTGAAGTCCTGCGATATTGATACGTTAACATTGGCATGGCGCTTGCTTTGGCAGGCTGATGCCGAATATCGCACGAACGATTCCGGAGGAACCAATGAAGCTCGTTGCATCGCTCATCATATCCGCAGTCTTCTTCGCCACCACCGCCAACGCAGGCCCTGTGGCGTTCGGCGACACCGCCAACATCTGGCCCGGCCTGGCCAAGGTGGCCGAGATGCCCACTAAGGACCAGAACGGCGTGCCCGACCTGACCGGCGGAGCTTTCCTCTACACCGGGCACACCCTCACGGGCATCGTGCTCGACTACTACAACACCCAGTGGAACAACAAAAACAACGACTCCATGTGGAACTCGCTCAAGCCCGGCGACTGGTTCTTCGACTTCGGCAACGACAACCACTGGGATTACATCATTCATTTCAACGGTTCGCAGTGGGGCCTCTATGAGGTCAACGACAAGACGAATTCGAAGTTCGTCTACGGCATCGAGGTGAACACCCTGAGCCAGCTCAAGAGCGTCTACGGCAACTACTTCATGGACGGCACCAGTTCCATGGGCAACAACACCTCGGACCGTGACAGGCATCCCCAGTACATCAAGACCATGAGCGGCCTGACCCTGGTCGACACCCTGGACTTCGACGGCTGGGACACCATCGACCGCAAGTACGCGAACAAGAACGAGATGACCGGTTACAAGTACGGCTCGTCCGAATGGAGCGGGTTCGCCATCGACCTTAGCGCCCTTTCCGGCGAGGCGTTCACTTACGCCTTCACCATGACCTGCGCCAACGACGTGCTCTTCGGTCAGTCCATGGTGCCCACGCCCGAGCCCGCGTCCATGCTGCTCATGGGAGTGGGAGCCCTGGGCGCGGCGGCGATGCGCCGCAGGATGAAGCGCTCCTGAGTGCGGGCGTGCCCGAAAAAGCGAAAAGGCCTCCTTCGGGAGGCCTTTTTTGCGTCCGGGCAGTAAACAAGACCTGAAAAGGCTGAAATGCCTGGCGCAAGCGTTGCTCCACAAGCCTGTGAATTCCTGCTACCGTTTTCCATCCTGCCGTCCGGAAGGGCCGAGGCCGGGCAGGGCTTGCCGATTCAATACCCGGCGCAGCGGAGCATCGCATGCACATCTTCCGACTTACGAGCCTTTGCATAATCCTGGCGCTCTTCATGCCGGGTTTGGGCCGCGCCCTGACCGTGGTCACCGAGCAGTCCCCGCCGGCGGTGCTGGTGGTGGACGGCAAACCCGCGGGGGTGGGGGTGGAGATCGTGCGTGAAATCCAGAGGCGCGCGGGCGACGGCTCCCCCATCGAGGTGCTGCCCTGGGCGCGCGCCTACGCCATGGCCCAAGAAATGCCCGACGTCGTCATCTTCTGCATCTCAAGGACAGAGGAACGCGAGGGCCTCTTCGAGTGGGTCGGGCCGATCTTTCGCATCCAGTGGCTGTTCGTGGGCATAGAGGGCAAGGCCCCACGCCTCGCCAGCCTGGAAGAGGCGAGGGGGGTGCGCGCGATCGGTACCTACAAGGACGACGCCCGCGAGGAGTACCTCCTCTCCAGGGGCTTCACCAACCTGGACAGCGCCCCCGACCCCTACACGAACATCAGGAAGCTCCTGTCCGGCCGGGTGGACCTGATCGTGACCACCAGCATGGGCTTCGAGGTCATGAAAGCCATGGACGACGCGCGCCAGGCCCCGCTCGGCAAGGTCTTCGCCTTCAACACCATGGACCTCTACGTAGCCTTCTCCAAGGGATCCGACCCGGTCACGGTGGACGCCTGGCGCAAGGCTTTCGCCGGGATGCGGGCCGACGGGACCACCAGGGCGATCTACGCCCGCTTCCTGCCCGGCGAATCGCCGCCCGAATAACGCCTCCTCCTTCTTTCCCGCATGGCCCGTGCCCCCGGCGCAAAAGAAAACGGCCGGGACTTTCGTCCCGGCCGCCTGGCGTAGTCCGGCAGGGCTACTAGAACTTGTACTGCAGGCCGAAGGCGACCTTGAAGGCGTCGCCGTTCTTGGCTTCGTTCACGAAGCGGCGGCCCCACACGGAGCGCTCGAACTCGCCGTGCGACCAGCCGGCTTCCACGATGGCAGCCAGGTTCTCGTAGATGTTGTACTGGTGATCGAAGTTGATGGCGATCACGTACTCGTTGGTGGTCAGGTCGCGACCCATCTGCACGTAGTTGCCCACGCCGACCAGGGCGTTGGCGTTGCGCAGGGCGCGGGGGGAGTTGGTGCCGCGAGCGTAGCTGAAGGTCAGGCGGTGGGTCAGGTCCTGAACGAAGGAGATCTTGTTCAGGGAGAACACGAAGCCCCAGGCGCCGATGGGGTTCACGCCCATGAAGCCGCGGGTGTAGGCCTGCGAACCGTCGAACAGGAAGGAGGTCGAGGGATCCCAGTAACCCATGACGGAGGGCAGACGCTCGGAACCGTTGCGGGTGGAGTCGTCTTCACCGGTGGAGTACCAGAAGGTCAGCTGGGGGGTCAGCATGTCGAAGCCGGTGTACTCGGCGGCGACGTCGAAGAAGAAGCCGGCGCGGCGGTTCTTGCCGCGGTCGGCGCCGTTGCCCTCGCCGTACACGACGTCGGCGTAGAACTTGAAGGGGTCAAGGGCGGTGACGGCGAAGGAGCTGCCGACCCACCAGTAAACGTTGTGGTGGTTCCGCCAGTTGGCCGGAGCCAGGAAGTTGCCGGCGGAGAGCAGGTTGGAGGCCAGGGTGGCGCCGGCGTTGCCAGCGGCGGTGTTGTAGTTGGCGAAGTCGCCGGCCACGGCGATCATGGCCCAGGGAGTGGCCTTGAAGCCGTCCAGGGTGATGGGCAGGGCCAGGACGTAAGCGTCGAACTCGTCAGCACGCTGGGTGGTGGTGGTGTCGAAGTCGCGGTTGGTGTCCAGCAGGCGGGTGAAGGCCGCGATGATCTTGAACTGATCCACCACGGGGATGGACACCACGGCGGCGGCGCTACGGGAGCCGCCGAACACCACGTTGGCGTTCATCATGGCGTCGGAGGACACGGGCAGACCCCAGTCCTGCATGCCGATGGTGAACTCCACGTCGGTGCCGGGCCACTTGAACTGCAGGTAGGCCTGGTAGACGTCGATGGCGACGGCCGGGTTGTCCACGGTGTAGGTGCCGTTACCCCAGGGGGTGTTGTTGGCGCGGATGCCGAAGCGGAACTTCAGGCCTTCGTTGGCGATGAAGTCGGTGCGGAGGCGGAAGCGCTCCCAGATGGTGAAGGTGTCGTTGGTGCGGGTGCCGGTGCCGTTCCAGCCGGTGTAGTTCTGCTTGTTGAAGAACGTGGCGTGGATACGGGCGTCGCCGGTCATCTTGACCTCGGTGGCGGCGGAGGCGATGGCCACACAGCCGAACACCATGGCGAGGGCGAGAGCCAGGGTGAAACGTTTCATTTCCTTACTCCTTTTGCTTTCCACATTGGTTTGCCGGACGAGCCATACCAGGGCGGAACGCGAACGTTCCGGTAAAGTTTTTTGTACTGTTTGCGGGGCGAAAGATATTAGAATCTTATAAGGCAAATCTAATTGATCGTGTTTTTTGGGCGATGCCGCGAGTTTCCCGAGAAGCCCGTGCCCCCGCGCGCAAAAGAAAACGGCCGGGACTTTCGTCCCGGCCGCCTGGCGTAGTCCGGCAAGTGCTACTAGAACTTGTACTGCAGGCCGAAGGCGACCTTGAAGGCGTCGCCGTTCTTGGCTTCGTTCACGAAGCGGCGGCCCCACACGGAGCTCTGGAACTCGCCGTGCGACCAACCGGCTTCCACGATGGCAGCCAGGTTCTCGTAGATGTTGTACTGGTGATCGAAGTTGATGGCGATCACGTACTCGTTGGTGGTCAGGTCGCGACCCATCTGCACGTAGTTGCCCACGCCGGCCAGGGCGTTGGCGTTGCGCAGGGCGCGGGGGGAGTTGGTGCCGCGAGCGTAGCTGAAGGTCAGGCGGTGGGTCAGGTCCTGAATGAAGGAGATCTTATTCAGGGAGAACACGAAGCCCCAGGCGCCGATGGGGTTCACGCCCATGAAGCCGCGGGTGTAGGCCTGCGAACCGTCGAACAGGAAGGAGGTCGAGGGATCCCAGTAACCCATGACGGAGGGCAGACGCTCGGAACCGTTGCGGGTGGAGTCGTCTTCACCGGTGGAGTACCAGAAGGTCAGCTGGGGGGTCAGCATGTCGAAGCCGGTGTACTCGGCGGCGACGTCGAAGAAGAAGCCGGCGCGGCGGTTCTTGCCGCGGTCGGCGCCGTTGCCCTCGCCGTACACGACGTCGGCGTAGAACTTGAAGGGATCAAGGGCGGTGACGGCGAAGGAGCTGCCGACCCACCAGTACACGTTGTGGTGGTTCCTCCAGCCGGCGGGGGCCAGGAAGGTGCCGGCGGAGAGCAGGTTGGTGGCCAGGGTGGCGCCAGCGTTGCCAGCGGCGGTGTTGTAGTTGGCGGAGTCACCGGCAACGGCGATCATGCCCCAGGGGGTGGCGGCGAAGCCATCCAGGGTGATGGGCAGGGCCAGCACGTAAGCGTCGAACTCGTCAGCACGCTGGGTGGTGGTGGGGTCGAAGTCGCGGTTGCTGTCCAGCAGGCGGGTGAAGGCCGCGATGATCTTGAACTGATCCACCACGGGGATGGACACCACGGCGGCGGCGGTACGGGAGCCGCCGAACACCACGTTGGCGTTCATCATGGCGTCGGAGGACACGGGCAGACCCCAGTCCTGCATGCCGATGGTGAACTCCACGTCGGTGCCGGGCCACTTGAACTGCAGGTAGGCCTGGTAGACGTCGATGGCGACGGCCGGGTTGTCCACGGTGTAGGTGCCGTTACCCCAGGGGGTGTTGTTGGCGCGGATGCCGAAGCGGAACTTCAGGCCTTCGTTGGCGATGAAGTCGGTGCGGAGGCGGAAGCGCTCCCAGATGGTGAAGGTGTCGTTGGTGCGGGTGCCGGTGCCGTTCCAGCCGGTGTAGTTCTGCTTGTTGAAGAACGTACCGTGGATACGGGCGTCGCCGGTCATCTTGACCTCGGTGGCGGCGGAGGCGATGGCCACGCAGCCGAACACCATGGCGATGACGAGAGCCAGGGTAAAGCGTTTCATTTCCTTTCTCCTTTTGCTTTCAACGAGATTGCCGGACGTTTCCGGGAGGGGGGAACTTACCAGGGAACCCCTTTCCCGATTTGCCATGACCGCCTTCTACTCCCCTTGAAAATGGTCCGCAAGGAAAAAACGCTGTTTTTTTGACCGGAGTAAAATTTTTTTTACGGTTCAAAAGTTTGTATCCGTGCGTGTCGGAGGGGCCGGAGCCCTCGAGGACACACGCTCCCGGCGGGGACGCCGCCCTCAGCCCGCCAGGGTGACCCTGTTCATGGGCTCGCGCCGCGGGTCGCTGAACCAGGAGAAATAGTCCGTCGCGGCCTGCCTGCCGGTCTCGAGCAGCAGCTTGACCGTGGCGTCGGGAAGGGAGAAGTCGGTGGCGCGCACCCCGTGGGCCTCGATGAACACGGTGCGCTGCCAGTCGGGGTGGTTGAGGTACGCGCTGGTTGCGTTGTCGGTCATGAGCCCGATCATGGCCTTGAGGTAGTGCGAGAAGCCCGAGATCCCCCTGGGCTGGCCCGTCTCCTCGTGCTGCGCGCCGGGCTTGCGCGTCTCGACCATGAACCCAAGGGTCTCCTTGTTGTAGATGCGCCTGCGGGTGTGGTCAGAGGCGTGGCTGATCATCTCGTAGAGCCGGTGGTCGTCCGGGCGGCTCAGCCATTTGACGTCGTCGTAGTAGTTGAGGGGGTAGTTCCAGATGAGGCCCCCGTCCGCGTAGACGTCGCCGTCCGCGGCCCGGGGCGCGGCGAAGAGGAAGGGGATGCTCATGGAGGCCCGGAGCGCCTCCCACACCGGCGTGTGCGGGGTGCGCGTCGAGTCGAACACCTGGGGGCACTGGTGGGTGACGTTGGTGGCGATGACCGTGAGCTGCTTGAAGCGCGCGGGGTTGCGGGCGTGCAGGCGGTCCAGGTCCGCGAAGGTCAGCCCGTGCACGCCCGAGAGCATCTCGGTGTGACGCTTCATCCACAGGGAGAGGCGCTTGCCCGGGAACCAGCCGTAGTCCTGGATCAGGCGTTGCAGGTCGCGCACGGGCCAGGCCGAGCCGTCCAGGAGCCCTCCCAGGAAGCGGCTGGTCATGGCCTCGGCCAGGAACTCGGCCCGCCCTCCCAGGGCGACGTGCGCGGCCATGATCGCTCCGGACGACGTGCCGCAGGTGCGCTGCACGCCCCCCAGAAGCCCCATCTCCTCGATGGCGGAGATGGCCCCGATGTAGGCGATGCCCTTGACGCCTCCGCCCTTGAAGACCAGGTTCTTGAATTGCGTCCGCATGAGCGCCTCCACGATCCGAAGGACCACTGCGGCCTGCGTGCGCGGCCGGGCAATCGGAAAGGCTTCGTTCGCGGCGGCCGGGAAGGATGCCCGGAAAGGCGTCGCCGCCTCTGGCTGCCGGCCCCCGAAAGGCGGGAGGGGCCGGGCGCGCGGCCCGCCCGGGACGCCCATTCCTTATATAAGGAAGGACGCCCGGGAGGCCGGAAAAGGGGAAGCGCTACTGCGCGCCGCCGGTGAGCTCGATCAGTTCGGCCTGCTTGGGGTGCTCGCCCAGCCAGCTCACCTTGCCGGACTGGATGTCGTAGATCGCGCCCACGACCTTGACCTGCTTGGACTTGACCAGCCCGCGCATGATCGGGCTCTGCTTGAACAGGTCCTCCACGGACTGCCAGGTGTTGGCTTCGATGGCCTTGGCCGCCAGTTCGTTCTTGGGCAGGTTGGGGTTCTCGGCCTTGACCTTGGTCACGGGCGGGACGATGCCCGCCACCAGGGCGGGGATGTTGCCGTGAACCTGATCGCCGTTGACCACGGCGGTCACCGCGCCGCATTGGGTGTGGCCCAGGACCACCACCAGGTTGGTGCCCAGGTGGTCCGCGCCGTACTCGATGGTGCCGGCCTGGTCGAAGTGGGTCACGTTGCCGGCCACGCGGGTGACGAAGAGGTCGCCCACGCCCGCGTCGAAGACGAGCTCCAGCGGGACGCGGCTGTCGGCGCAACCGAGGATGATGGCGTAGGGCTTCTGGCCTTCCTTGGCGGTCATGGCGCGGCGGAAGGGGTCCTGGTCGGGGTGGATCATCTTGGAGGCGACGAAACGCTCGTTGCCGCGTTTGAGGCGTTCCAGGGCCTGATCCGGGGTCAGGGTCGCCTTGGGCGCGGACGCGAAAGCGGCCGCGGCGCACAGGAAAAGGGCGGACAGCGAAAGGGCCAGAAGTCTTCTCATGAAATTCTCCTTCGGTCGTTTCTCAGTCTTTACGAATGATTGCAGCATGATCGCCAGAAAGTCAAACCCTTGGCGGAAGCTCCTTGCACCAAGGCGACCATTTCATGATATACACGCTTCGCGGCGGAACGAAACCGTTTCGTTTCGGGGAGGTACGGATGGCATGGAAGTTGCTGTCAAAGCTGCATGAAGCCTTGACCGCGCAACCCTCGCGCGCCGCTTGCGGCGGCGAGGTGACCTTGACCGCCTGCGTCCTGGAGGGTGTGGACCCGGCCGGGCCGAAGGTCTCGCGCGGCGAGGAGTTCATGCTGGAAACGCGCGGCGACAGTGTGGCCGTGACCGGCCGAAAGGGGCTGGTGGGGTTCATCCCCGCGCCGGAAGCATCGCGAATCGCGGGGCTTCTGCGCCAGGGCGCCAGTGTTGGGTGCCGCGTTGTCCAGGATGGCAAGGGCTCCGACTTGGTACGCGTCCGGATACATATCAGGATTTAAACTTGCTTCCGGCGCTTCTCGTGGCTATTCAAGGCCCACCCGGGCTCTCCGCGCGGCGCGCTCCGTGCTTCCCCGGGGAACATCAGTAGTAGTTGAGGCAACCTGCAGATGAACGACATGAGAGAAAACGACTGGCTGTTCCGGAGGCAGTACGAGGCGGTGCAGAGAGAGCACCCCGAGTGGCCCGAGGACAAGAAGGTCTGGGTCGCCAGGCGCAGGGTCTTCTGGACCAAGAAGCTCCTGGGTCTCGACGCCGGACTGGCCGCCTAGCCGTCCCCCCGACCGTCCCGCGCCGCCGCCCTTCCCGGGCGGCGGCCGCGTCTCGCCCTTACTTGACGGGCGCCTCCCCCTTCTTGCCTTTGCCCTCGATGATCCCCTGCACCACCACGTAGAACACCGGCACCACCAGCACGGCCAGCACCGTGGAGGCGATCATGCCGCCGAACACGGCCGTGCCCACGGCCCGCTGGCTGGCCCCGCCCGCGCCCGAGGCCGTGAGCAGGGGCACCACGCCCAGGATGAAGGCGAAGCTCGTCATCAGGATGGGCCTGAAGCGAAGCCTTGCCGCCTCCACCGCCGCGTCCCTGATGGACTTGCCCCCCATGCGCAGCTCGCGCGCGAATTCCACGATGAGGATCGCGTTCTTGGACGCCAGGGCGATCAGCAGCACCACGCCGATCTGGGTGTAGAGGTTGTTCTCCATGCCCCTTATGGTCACGGCCACGGCCGTGCCCAGAAGCGCCAGCGGCACCACCAGGATCACCGACGTGGGCAAGAACCAGCTCTCGTACTGGGCCGCCAGCACCAGGAAGACGAGCGTCACGGCCAGCAGGAACACGTAGTAGGCCTCGTTGCCCACCCGTTTCTCCTGGTAGCTCATGCTGCTCCATTCAAAGCCCATGGACGCGGGCAGTTTGTCCTTGGCCATCTCCTCCATGAGCTTGAGCGCCTCGCCCGAGCTGAAGCCCGGCGCGGCTCCGCCGTAGATGGAGGCCCCGGTGTAGAGGTTGTAGCGCGTGAGGATGGGCGTGCCCAGGATGTCCTTCACGGAGACCATGGCCCCGAGCGGCACCATCTTGCCCTGGGCGTTGGGGGTCTCCAGCCTGCGGATGTCGTCGGCCTTGAGCCTGAAAGCGGACTCGGCCTGCACGCGCACCTGGTAGACGCGCCCGAAGATGTTGAAGTCGTTGACGTAGGCCGAGCCCAGGTAGGTCTGCAACGTGTTGAACAAGTTGGGGATCTGCACGCCGTAGGTCATGGCCTGGGTGCGGTTCACGTCCGCCCAGACCTGGGGCGTGGAGGCGTTGTACGTGGCCGAGAGCCCGGCCAGGCCGGACTGGGCGCGCCCCGCCGCGATCATGTCGCGCACGGCCTGCTCCAGCGCCCTGGTGCCCAGGTTGCCCTTGTCCTGCACCACCATCTCGAAGCCGCCGGACTGGCCCAGGCCCTGGATGGCCGGGGGGATGAACACGAAGGCCATGGCTTCCTGGAACTGGGCCAGTTCCCGCTGGATGTTGGCCACGATGGCGGCCTGCGTCTCGTCCTTGCCGCGCTTGCTCCAGTCCTTGTAGATCACGAAGCAGGCCACGGCGTTGGCCTGGTTGGAGTTGTCCAGGATGGACATGCCGCCGAACGTGACCCAGTCGGCCACGCCCGGGGTCTTGCCGATGACCTCGTTGACCTTGTCCACGTACTGCTCCGTGCGCGCGAGCGAAGCGCCGGGCGGCAGCTGGGCGCTGACGATGCAGTAGCCCTGGTCCTCCTCGGGCAAAAAGCCCGTGGGCAGGTTGGCGAAGAACCACGCCGTGGCCGCGATGAGCCCGGCGTAGACGATCATCATGACCTTGGCGTGCCCGGTGGTGAAGTGCACGCAGCGCTCGTAGAAGTGCTCCACCTTCTGGTAGACGGCGTTGAAGCCCCGGAAGAAGGCCCCCGGCGGGGTGGTGCGGGGCCTCAGCCACAGCGCGCACTGCGTGGGCTTGAGCGTGGCCGCGTTGATGGCCGAGATCACGGCCGTGGAGGCGATGACCAGGGCGAACTGGCGGTAGAGTTGGCCGGAGATGCCGGGCAGGAAGGCCGTGGGCACGAACACGGCCGTGAGCACCAGGGTGATGCCGATGATCGGGCCGAACAGTTCGGCCATGGCCTGCACGGCGGCGTCGTGGGAGTTCTTGCCGTGCTCCATGTGGTGCATGGCCCCTTCCACCACGATGATGGCGTCGTCCACCACGATGCCGATGGCCAGGATGATGCCGAAGAGCGTGATCAGGTTCACCGAGAACCCGAACATGGACATGGCCACGAACGCGCCCAGGATCGTCACCGGCACGGTGGTTGCCGGGACCAGCATGGCCCGCCAGTTCTGCAGGAAGAGCATGATGACCACGAGCACCAGCACGGCGGCCTCGAAGAGCGTGTGGTAGACCTGCTCGATGGCCTTGTCCACGAAGCGCGTGGTGTCGAAGGGGATGGAGTATTCGAGCCCGGGCGGGAAGTTGGCCGAGAGCTCGGCCATCTTGACGCGCACCAGCTCCGCCACCTGGAGCGCGTTGGCCCCGGGCAGCAGGTACACGGGGATGCAGGCCGCGGGCTTGCCGTTCTTCTGGCCGAAGAGGCTGTAGGTCTTGGCCCCGAGCTCCACGCGGGCCACGTCCTTGAGGCGCACCACCTTGCCGGACTGGTCGAACTCCGATTTGACGATGATGTCCTCGAACTGCTCCACGTCCTGCAGGCGGCCCTGGGTCTGGATGGTCAGCTGGAAGGGCTGGTCCGACGGGATGGGCGGCTGGCCCAGCTGGCCCGAGGCCACCTGGACGTTCTGGTTGGAGATGGCGTTGACCACGTCCGTGGCCGAGAGGGTGAGCGACTTGAGCTTGCCCGGGTTCAGCCAGACGCGCATGCCGTATTCGTCCGCGCCGACGATGTTCACCGCGCCCACGCCGTTGATGCGCGTGAGCTCGTCCTTGATGTTCAGGATGGCGTAGTTGGAGAGGAAGAGGTCGTCGAAGGCCCCGCTCGGGGATTCGAGGGTGGCCACCAGCAGGATGGCCGTGGACTGCTTCTGGATGGTCAGGCCCTGGCGCTGCACGTCCTGGGGCAGGCGGGGCACGGCGATGTTGGCCCGGTTCTGGACGAGCACGGTGGCGATGTCCAGGTCGGTGCCGACCTCGAAGGTCACGGTGAGGGTGTAGGTGCCGTCCGAGGTGGACTTGGAGGACATGTAGAGCATGTTCTCCACGCCGTTGATCTGTTGCTCCAGCGGAGCCGCGACCGTCTCGGCGATGACCTCGGGGCTCGCGCCCGGGTAGGCCGTGGTCACCTGCACCGTGGGCGGGGTGATCTCCGGGTATTGGGCCACGGGCAGCTTGAGGAGCGCCACGGCCCCGAGAAGCATCATGATGATGGCGATGACGTTGGCCAGGACCGGGCGTTCGATGAAGAATTTGGAGAACATGGCGCGGACCTATTTCTTGGCGTCCTCGGGGGTGACGGCGGCCCCGGGCCTGGCCCGCTGCAACCCGTCCACCACCACGCGCTCGTTGCCGGAGAGCCCCTTGTCGATCACCCGCAGGCCGTTGACGGCCTGGGCCACCACCACGGGAACGGCGGAAACCATGTTCTTGTCGTCCACGGTGAGCACGTAGTGGCCCACCTGCCCGACGCCCACGGCCGTCTCGGGCACGGTGAGGGCGTCCCTGGTCTCCAGGGGCGCGCGCAGGCGCACGAAGAGCCCCGGGAGGATCTTGCCGTCGGGGTTGTCGAACACGCCCCGCAGGAGGATGGTGCCGGTCTGCGGGTCCACGCCCAGGTCGTAGTAGTCGAACTTGCCCTTGACCGGGTAGCCCTGCTGGTCGGAAAGCCCCATTTCCAGGTTGTGGGTGCGGTTCTCGCGCTCGGCCTCCTTGCCCGCGTGCATGCTGATCACGCGCAGGAGGTCGCGCTCGGAGAGGGTGAAGTAGGCGTAGATGGGGTCATCCTTGATCACCGTGGCCAGGGTGGTGGCCTGCCCGCCCGCGCCCACCAGGTTGCCCAGGTCCACCATGCGGCGGCTGACGCGGCCGTCGAAGGGCGCGCTCACCTGGGTGTAGCCGTAGTTTATCTGGGCGATGTCCAGCTGGGCCTTGGCGGCCTCGAGGTCGGCCTTGGCCGAGTCGCGCTCGCGCTGCCACTTGACCACCTCGGTGTCCGGCCCGGCCTTTTCCGCGAAGAGCTTCTGGGCGCGCGCGAACTCCTTCTCCGCCTGGACCAGGCGGGCCTTCTGGGCGTCCACGTCGGCGCGGGCCTTGTCCACCTTGGCCTTGTAGGGCGCGGGCTCGATGACGAAGAGCGGCTGGCCGTTCTTGACCAGCTGGCCGTCGGTGAACTGGATCTTCTGCAGGAAGCCCTCCACGCGCGCGGTCAGGTTCACGGTCTGGACGGCCTGGGTGTTGCCGGTGAATTCGATGTAGTCCACCACGGGCTGGCGCACGGGCTTGGCCACCGTGACCTTGGGCGGCGGGGGCGGGACGTAGGCGTTGCGTCTGTCGCAGGCGGCGGTCAGGGCCAGGGCCAGAACAAGGGCCGCCACGGCGAGGGCCTTGCGCTTCACGGAATGGAGCATGCGGATCGTCCTTCTGGGTGGGCGGCTCGCGGGCCGCGTTCGTTGCCTGTCCTGGCCGCTGCCGGTACGCCTTGGAAAGCCATTAAAAGTCGGGAAGATAACGCCCTGGTCCGGCCTTGGCCGGGTCTTCCTGCCTGGCCGGGCCCTCGTTGATCATGGGCCCCCACCAGGTACGCTTCTTCATCTCGTCCTTGATCTCCGCCGGAACGGGCTGGTCGGGCCGGTTCTCCCAGCCGCCGCCCAGGGCCCGGTACAGGCCGACCATGCCCAGCACGATGTCGCCCTGGGCCACGGCCAGGGCGTCCTGCTGGGTGAGCTGGTCCTGCTGGGCCACGATCACGGTGGTGAAGTCGGTCTTGCCCTCGCGGTACTGGAGGAAGGCCAGCTCGGCCCCGCGCTTGGCGGACTCGGCGGCCAGGGTCAGCTCGGCCGCGCGAGCGCGGTTCTGCTGGAAGTCGGAGAGCCCGTCCTCGGCCTCCTTGAGCGCCGTGAGCACCGCGTTGCGGTAGGAGAGCAGGGACTGCTCGAACTTGGCGTCCTGGAGCCGGACGTTGTTCACGATGCGCCCGTAGTTGAAGAGGTTCCAGGTCACTGACGGGGTGAAGGAAGCGGTGAAGCTCTGGGGCGTGAGGATGTCCGCCAGGGAGAAGGCCCCCACGTTGCTGGAGAGCCAGCCCACGTTGCCCGTGAGCGTGAGCGACGGGAAGAGGTCGGCCTTGGCCACGCCGATGCGCGCGCACTGGGCCGCCGCGTTGAATTCGGCAGCGCGCACGTCCGGGCGGCGGCGCAGCATGTCCGCGGGGATGCCCACGCCGAGCGTTGCAGGGCACACCGGGATGGCCGAGGCCTGTCCCAAAAGGTCCCTCAGGTCCGAGGGCGGCATCCCCAGGAGCGCAGAGAGCGCGTGCCGGGCCTTCTGGAGCGAGTTCGTGAGTTGCGGGATGCGCGCCAGGGTGGATTCGAGCAGGGTCTTGGCCTGCATCACGTCGCGCTCGCTGGTGGCGCCCAGGCGGAAGCGGATGTCGGCGATGTTGAGGGCCTCGCGCTGGAGCCTGGCGTTCTCGTCGGCGATGCGCAGGCGTTCCTCGCTCACGCGGATGAGCACGTAGGTGCTGGCCACGTCCGAGGCCAGGGAGACCAGGGCGTTGTCGTAGTCGGCCACGCTGGCGGCCAGGGCCGCGCCCGAGGACTCCACGGCCCGGCGGTACTTGCCCCAGAAGTCCAGCTCCCAGGCGGCGTTGAACCCGGCGGAGTTCTGCCAGTACTGGAACTGCACGCCCGCCTGCTGGTCCGGCTGCGGGGCCGAGGGGTTGCGGCGGCTGGCGTCGGTGTAGGTGTAGGCCCCGGCGGCCTGCTGGGTCTGCGGGTACATGTTGCCCACCGAGATGCCCAACTGGGCCCGGGCCTCCAGGATGCGCACCCCGGCCACGTGCAGGGGGATGTTCTGGGCGCGCGACAGGGCCACGAGCTTGTCCAGGGCCGGGTCGTTCAGCTGCTTCCACCAGTCCTCGGACACGGGCAGGTCGGAGCGGGCCTGGGAGTACTCGGCCGTGAGCCAGGCGGGCGGGGACGCCGCCGAGGGCTTCATGAAATCCGGACCGACCTTCATGCAGCCGCACAGGAACGTCAGGGCGGCCGCCAGCAGCAGCGGGGGAAGCGTGGTTCGTCTCATTGAGCGTCCGGTTTGCGTAAGAGGTTGGAATTTCCATAGCATGGCAATAGTGGTGCAAGGCAAATGAAATATTCGCGTTCCCTGTGTGGGGGGGGCGGGCTTTACAGGCTGGCCGGCGGGCATTAGCAGGGCGCTGGAGGCCCGCATGACCATTCGCGCTCTCATCGTGGACGACGAGGCCCCGGCCCGGGACGAGCTCGCCTACCTGCTGGAGGAGCACCCCGACGTGGAGGCCTCCTGGGCCGCCAACGCCCAGGAAGCCCTGGAGCACATCCTCTCGCGCCGCCCGGACGTCGTCTTCCAGGACATCCAGATGCCCGGCCAGGACGGCTTCTTCGTGCTCTCCGAGGCCCAGGCCCTGGAGCATCCGCCCGTGTTCGTCTTCGTCACGGCCTTCGACCAGCACGCCATCCGCGCCTTCGAGGAGAACGCCGCGGACTACCTGCTGAAGCCCGTCTCGCCCGACAGGCTCTCCAAGAGCCTGGAGCGCGTGCGCAGACTCCTGGGCGCGTCCGCGCACGAGGCCGCCCACGGCCACGCCCAGGAGGCGGGCGAAGGGCCGCTGCGCGAGGCCGTGGAGCGCATCCTCTCCTCCGTGGGGCGCGCGAAGCCCTTGCAGCGCCTGGCCGTGGAGCACGGCGGGCGCATCAGCCTGATCCCGCTTTCGCGCGTGGCCATGATCGAGGCCGAGGAGAAGCGCCTGGTGGCCTTGACCGACCAGGGCCGGCTGCCCTGCCACGGCCTGGGCGCGCTGGCCAGGGCCTGCGAACGCCTGGCCGGGCTGCCCTTCTTCCAGGCCAACCGCTCCCAGCTCATCAACCTGGAGCGCATCGGCGAATTCGCCCCCTGGTTCGGGGGCAAGTACACCGTCACCCTGAACGACCCGGACCGCACCGAGGTCACCGTGAGCCGCAACCGGGTCCGGGAGTTCAAATCGAGGCTCGGCATATGAACATTCTCTTCGCTCCGGACGTGCCGGACCTTTTCCTGAACCTCTCGCAACGCTTCGGGCTCTTGCTGGCTGGCGGCTTCGCCATCATGACCGTGACCTCCATCGACAAGCTGGGGCCCCGGCGCGACAGGCCCTTCTGGGCCAACGTGCTCCTGGTGGTGATGTTCGGGCTCTTCGGGGTGCTCGGGACCTACACGGGCAACGCGGTGTTCAAGTCCTTCGCCAACCTTAGGGCCATGGTGGTGATCACGGCCGGGCTCTTCGGCGGGCCGGGCGTGGGCTTCGGCGTTGGCTTCATCGCCGGGGCGCACCGCTACCTCATCGACATCGGCGGGTTCTCGGCCCTGCCGTGCGGGCTGGCCACCATGCTGGAGGGCGCGGCCGCCGGGCTGGTGGCCAGGCGCGTGGGCGCGGGCAGCCTGGACTGGCGCCTGGCCATGGGCCTGTGCCTTGCGGGCGAGACCCTGCACATGGGGCTGGTGCTCCTCTTTTCGCACCCCTTCGAGGACGCCCTGGCCCTGGTGCGCGTGATCGCCCTGCCCATGATCGTGTTCAACTCCCTGGGCGCGGCGCTCTTCGTCAAGGCACTGGCCCTGCAGATGAGCTTCCGCCAGGCCCAGAACCGCGACCTGGCCCGGCAGATCCTCTCCATCGCCAACCAGACCGTGGGCCACCTGCGCGCGGGCCTCACCGAGGCCTCGGCCAAGGCCACGGCGGCCATCATCATGCAGGAGGCCCAGGTGGCGGCCGTGGGCGTCACCTACGGCCAGACCATCCTGGCGCACGTCGGGGCCGGGGAGGACCACCATGTGGGCGGCGGCCAGGTGCTCACAAAGGCCACGCAGCGCGTGCTGGAGACCGGCGAGCCGCTTTTCCTGCAGGAGAAGGGGCACATCTCCTGCCCGGAGCGCGGCTGCCCCCTGGCCGAAGCCATCATCGTGCCCCTGCGCAAGGGCCCGGAGATACTGGGCTGCCTGAAGCTCTACGGCACGGCGCGCAGGCCCCTGGACGAAACCCTCTTCGAACTGGCCAAGGGCCTGGCGGACCTGTTCTCCACCCAGCTCGAGCTCGAGGACATCGGCATCAAGAACCAGCTTCTGGCCCACGCAGAGATCAGGCGGCTCCAGGCCCAGATCAACCCGCACTTCCTGTTCAACTCGCTGAACACCATCGCGAGCTTCTGCCGCACCGCCCCGGCCCAGGCCCGCGAGCTTCTGCTGGACCTCTCGCGCTACATGCGCCGCAACCTGGACTCCAGCCGGGGGCTCATCCGCCTGAGCGAGGAGGTGGAGCAGACCCGGGCCTACCTGGCCATCGAGCAGGCCCGCTTCGGCGAGCGCGTGCGCGCCGAGATCGACCTCGGCCCCGGGGCCGAGGAGTGCCTGGTGCCGCCGCTGATCATCCAGCCCCTGGTGGAGAACGCCGTGCGCCACGGCGTCCTGCCCAGGGAGCAGGGCGGGGTGGTGCGCCTGTGCGCCTGGCGCGAGAACGGGCATCTGCTCGTGGAGGTGCACGACGACGGCGCGGGCATGGACGAGCGCCAGGTGCGGGCCATCTCAGGCCAGGGGACGTGCGATTCGCTCTGCGAGGGCATCGGCGCGCGCAACTCCAACCAGCGCCTGGTGCAGCTCTACGGCCCGGACTACGGCATGATCGTGGCCAGCGCCCCCGGCGAGGGCACCAGCATCTCGCTTCGCATCCCGCAGTAAGAGAAGGCCGCGGGCGCCCTCTTCGGGCGTCCGCGCTTTGCGCTCTTCATCCCCCCTGTTCGACGCTTCAGCCCCGCGATCCTCCCTTTCGCGCGCGCTTCGTTGCCCCCGCGCGAAAAGGCGTGCGAAGCACGATCCAACATCTCGGAGGAGGAAAACCATGAACGCGCTGACACTGGTATTCGCGGCGCTGTGCGTCTTCGCCATCGGCTACCGCTTCTACGGCTTGTTCATAGCCAGGAAGGTGCTGGGAGCGAACGAGGCCCGCCTGACCCCGGCCCTGAAGATGGCCGACGGAGTGGACTACGTCTCAACGAACAAATACGTGCTCTTCGGGCACCACTTCGCGGCCATCGCCGCTGCCGGGCCGCTGCTCGGACCCGTGCTGGCCGCCCAGTTCGGCTACATGCCGGGCGCGCTGTGGATCCTGGTGGGCTGCGTGCTCGCCGGGGCCGTGCACGACCTGGTGGTGCTCTTCGCCTCGGTGCGCCACAAGGGCCAGAGCCTGGCCTACATCGCCACCCAGGAAGTGGACAAGTTCACCGGCTCCATCGCCTCCTTCGCCGTGCTCTTCATCCTCATCCTGACCCTGGCCGGGCTCTCCATCGCCTGCGTCAACGCCATGCACGACAGCGCCTGGGCCACCTTCACCGTGTTCGCCACCATCCCCATCGCCGTGTTCATGGGCCTGTACCTCCAGTACATCCGCCCGGGCGACGTGAAGGGCGCCTCCATCATGGGCGTGGCCCTGCTGGCGGGCGCCGTCATCGGCGGGCACTGGATCACCGAGATCCCGGCCCTGGCCGCCGTGTTCACGCTCTCCAAGCCCGCGCTGTCGCTGGCCGTGCCCATCTACGGCGTGGCCGCCTCCATCCTGCCGGTGTGGCTGCTTCTGTGCCCGCGCGATTACCTCTCCACGTACCTGAAGATCGGCACCGTGGCCATGCTGGCCTTCGGCATCCTCTGGGTGCGCCCCGACCTCCAGATGGAGGCCGTGACCAGGTTCGCCTCCGGCGGCGGCCCGGTGATCGGCGGCCCGGTGTTCCCGTTCCTGTTCATCACCATCGCCTGCGGCGCGATCTCGGGCTTCCACGCCATCATCGCCACGGGCACCACCCCCAAGATGCTCGACAGCGAGCGCAACCTGCTCTTCGTGGGTTACGGCGCCATGCTCACCGAGGGCTTCGTGGCCATCATGGCCCTGATCGCGGCCTGCACCATGGTCCCGGCCGACTACTTCGCCATCAACGCCACCCCGGCCGCCTTCGAGAAGCTGGGCATGGCCACCGTGCACCTGAACGACATCGCCGCGGCCGTGGGCGAGAAGCTCCAGGGCCGCCCCGGCGGCGCGGTGTCGCTGGCCGTGGGCATGGCCCAGATCTTCGCGGCCATCCCGATCATGGAGAAGCTGGTTGCCTACTGGTACCACTTCGCCATCATGTTCGAGGCCGTGTTCATCCTCACCGCCATCGACGCGGGCACCCGCGTGGGCCGCTTCTTCCTGCAGGAGATGATCGGCCAGGTGGCCCCCCGCTTCAACGACAAGCGCTGGTGGCCCGGCGTGACCATCACCTCGGTGCTGTTCACCTTCTCCTGGGGGTACCTGCTCTACACGGGCGACATCTCCACCATCTGGCCGCTGTTTGGCATGTCCAACCAGCTCCTGGCCTCGGTGGGCCTGATCATCGGCACGGTGATGATCATCCGCCTGGGCAAGGCGCGCTACGCCTGGATCACGGCCGTGCCCGGCGTGGCCCTGACCTGCATGACCATGTGGGCGGGCTACCTCTCCATCGTGGACAACTTCCTGCCCAAGAAGCTCTACCTCCTGAGCGTGATGGCCGTGGTGGTCATGAGCCTGATGACCGTGGTCATCGTGGGCGCGTTCAAGCGCTGCATGAAGCTCCTGAAGGTCCAGAAGACCGTCCCGGACCAGTACGGCGAGGCCGTGCTGGAGGTCGTGCCCGAGTAGGGCGCGCATTCCGCCAATACAAAGGCCGCCGGAGCGACGCTCCGGCGGCCTTTTCATTCGTCTTCCGCCCGTTCAGGCTAGGCCTGGCCGAACTTGGCCTTGGCCTCGATGCGCCTGGCGTGCAGGATGGGCTCGGTGTAGCCGTTGGGCTGCACGCGGCCCTTGAACACCAGGTCGCACGCGGCCTGGAAGGCCACGGAGTCCTCGAAGCCCGGGGCCATGGGCCTGTAGGCCGGGTCGCCCGCGTTCTGGCGGTCCACCACGGCGGCCATGCGCCTGAGCGTCTCCATCACCTGGGCCTCGGTGCAGACCCCGTGGCGGATCCAGTTGGCCAGGTACTGGCTGGAGATGCGCAGCGTGGCGCGGTCCTCCATGAGGCCCACGTCGTTGATGTCGGGCACCTTGGAGCAGCCGATGCCCTGCTCCACCCAGCGCACCACGTAGCCCAGGATGCCCTGGGCGTTGTTGTCGAGCTCGCGCTGCACGGCCTCGGGCGAGGGCCGATCCTTCATGAGCGGGATCTCGATCAGGTCGTCCACGGAGGCGCGGCGTTTGCCGACCATTCCCTTCTGCACCTGCATCACGTCCACGGCGTGGTAGTGCATGGCGTGCAGGGTGGCGGCGGTGGGGGAGGGCACCCAGGCGGTGTTGGCCCCGCTCTTGGGGTGGCCCACCTTCACCTGGACCATCTCGGCCATCATGTCCGGCTTGGCCCACATGCCCTTGCCGATCTGGGCCTTGCCGTGCATGCCGCAGGCCAGGCCCACGTCCACGTTCCAGTCCTCGTAGGCCGCGATCCAGCGGGCCTTGCGCATGTCGTCCTTGCAGACCATGGGCCCGGCCTCCATGCTGGTGTGGATCTCGTCGCCGGTGCGGTCCAAAAAGCCCGTGTTGATGAAGATCAGGCGCTCCTTGGCCTGGCGGATGCACTCCTTGAGGTTCACGGTGGTGCGCCGCTCCTCGTCCATGATGCCCACCTTCATGGTGTTGCGGGGCAGGCCCAGGGCGTCCTCCACCGCGCCGAACAGGCGGCAGGTGAACGCGACCTCCTCGGGGCCGTGCATCTTGGGCTTGACGATGTAGACCGACCCGGCGCGGCTGTTCCTGAGCGCGCCCAGGCCCTTCACGTCGTGGATGGCCAAGAGGCCCGTGACCATGGCGTCCAGGATGCCCTCGGGGATCTCGGCCCCGTCCTTCTTCACGGCCCCGGTGGTCATCAGGTGGCCCACGTTGCGGATGAGCAGCAGGCTGCGCCCGGGCAGGCTGAAGGCCTTGCCGTCGGGCGCGAAGTAGGCCCTGTCGGGGTTCAGGCGGCGTTCCACGGCCTTGCCCGCCTTGGCGAAGCTGGCCGCGAGGTCGCCCTTGAAGAGCCCCAGGATGTTCTCGTAGGCCTGGGCCTTGTCCGCGCCGTCCACGCAGGCCACGGAGTCCTCGCAGTCGAGGATGGTGGTCATGGCCGCTTCCAGGACCACGTCCTTGACCCCGGCCGCGTGGTCCTTGCCGATGGGGTGGGCGCGGTCGATGCGGATTTCCGCGTGCAGGCCGTGGTTTTCGAGAAGCACCACCGAGGGCTCGGGCGACCCGGAGTAGCCCGCGAAGCGCGCCGGGTCCTTGAGCCCGGACTGGCCGCCGCCGGAGAGCGCCACGACGAGCTTGCCGCCTTCCACGCGGTAGGCCGTGGCCTCTGCGTGGGAGCCCTTTTCCAGGGGGAAGGTCCTGTCCAGGAAGGCGGCGGCGTAGGCCACCACCTCGGCCCCGCGCGCGGGGTTGTAGCCCAGGCCCTTGAGCGTGGCCGGGGTCTCGGGGATCACGTCCGTGCCGTAGAGCGCGTCGTAGAGGCTGCCCCAGCGGGCGTTGGCCGCGTTCAGGGCGTAGCGCGCGTTGGTCACGGGCACCACCAGCTGCGCCCCGGGCACGGTGGCGATCTCGGGGTCGACGTTGGCGGTTTCGATGGAGAAGTCCGGGCCTTCGGGCAGCAGATAGCCGATCTCGGCGAGGAAGGCCTTGTAGGCGGCGGTGTCGATGGGCTTGCCCGCGTGGGCCTGGTGCCAGGAGTCGATACGCTCCTGGAGGGCGTCGCGCTTGGCCAGCAGTTCGCGGTTCACGGGCGCGAGGGCGTCCAGGATGCCCGCCAGGGACTTCCAGAAGGCCGCGGGCTCCACGCCGGTTCCCTGGGCGGCCTTGCCGATCAGGTCCGCCAGGGGCTTCGACACGTCGAGGCCGGAGATGTTCACGCGTTGACTCATGGGGTGCTCCTTGCCAAGGGGTTGGTTGTCTATGCCGTCCGGGTTTCCCGGAGGGGCGGCTCGCCGTGGCCGAGCAGGGCGGAAGCCTCGGCCGCGGTTTTTTTAAGCATCAGGGCCAGTTCCGGCAGGCGCTCGCGGGTGAGCCTGGCCCCGGGGCCGGAGATGCTCATGGCCCCGGCCACTGTCCCGCCTGCCTGGAAGACCAGGGCGGCCACGCAGCGCACCCCGGCCTCCATCTCTTCGTCGTCCATGGCGTAGCCGCGCTCGCGCACGCTTGCGAGTTCGGCCAGGAAGGCCCCGGGCTCCACGATGGTGCGCGCGGTGTGCGCCGTGGGCGTGATGGAGGAGAAATAGGCCAGGGCGTCCGCGTCGCCCTGCAAGGCCAGCCAGGCCTTGCCCACGCCGGAGCAGTAGAGCGGCACGCGCGCGCCCACGCGCGTGAACATGCGCAGCATGGAGCGGGTGCTGGCCTCCTGGTGCACGTACACGGCCTCGCCTGAGTCGAACATCACCAGGTTCACGGTCTCGCCGCTGCGCTCCATGAGCGCGTGCATGAGCGGCGCGGCGGCCGAGACCAGGTCCAGGTCCGCGCGCACCTTGGCGCCGAGCTCCAAAAGCTTGAGCGAGAGGTGGTACTGCCTGGTCCGCGCGTCCTGGCGCACGTAGCCCGCGCCCGCCAGCACGGCCAGCAGCCTGTGCACGGTGGAGGGCGGCATGGACGTCAGGCGGCCCAGGTCCTTGACTCCGGCCCGGCCCATGCGGCCGAGCGTGTCCAGGATCAGGAGGGCTTTGTCCAGGGATGTCACTGCTTCACGTCCTGCCGGAATGTTTGTGCATTCCGTATTATGGAATTCACGTCCCGCATTTTGGAACAATAAGATGGAACCGCAAAAGTCGTCAAGGTGGGCCACGGGCTTTTCGCGCCCCTTGCGCTCGGCCCGGCATGGCCGTATCTCCAGGCCAGCGCGCCACCCCGGCGACGTCTCCCGGAGCCTGCCATGCAATCCATGAATTTCAACTTCCTCTGCAAAGGTCCCGCTACGCCCAACGGGCGAAGCGTCGGCGTGATCGGCGCGGGCCCCTCCGGGCTCGCCGCGGCCGGGCACCTCTCCTGCCTGGGCTTCCAGGTGGAGGTCTACGACAAGCTTCCCAAGCCGGGCGGGCTCATGCTCTTCGGCATCCCGGGCCACCGCATCCCGCGCGAGCGCATCGACGCCGCCACCCGGCGCATGGAGCGCGAGCACGGCGTGGTCTTCCACACCCAGACCAAGATCTGCTGCTCGAGCCCCATGTTCGAGGAGGAGGGCGACCATTTCTGCAAGGAGATGCTCGGCCTCAAGGACCTGGTCATGCGCCACGACGCCATCATCATCTGCACCGGGTCCTGGAAGTCGCGGCGCATGGGCATAGAGGGCGAGGGGCTCGCCGGGGTGTGCTCCGGGCTCGAGTTCCTGTTTCCCATCCGGGCCGCGCGCTACGCCCAGGCCAGGGTCAAGGCCCCGGACGTGAAGGGCAGGGCCGTGGCCGTGGTCGGGGCCGGGCATTCCGCCGTGGACGCGGCCCACGGGGCCGTGCACCTGGGCGCCGCGCGGGTGAGCATGCTCTACCGCCGCACCGCGGCCGAGGCCCCGTGCGGGGTCTACGAGATCGAGCGGCTCAAGGAGATGGGCGTGGAGTGGATCGAGAAGGCCACGCCCTCGCGCGTGCTGGGCTTGGAGAGCGCCGAGGCGCTGGAGTACGCCTGCTGCGGCGAGGCCCGCACCGTCCAGGCCGAGGTGGTGGTGGCGGCCATCGGGGAGATCGCCACGCCGCCCTTCGCCAGGGAGCTCGGGCTGGAGGAGGTGCGCAAGGGCGAGATCCACTGGCTGAACATGACGGCCATCGAGAACGTGTTCGTGGCCGGGGACGCGCTCACGGGCCCGAGCAAGATCGGCAAGGCGGTCTACTCCGGGCTTCGCGCCGCGCGTTCGCTGGCCAACTGGCTGGACCTCAAGGCCCAGGACCGCCTGGACGAATTCGCCCTCGACGGGCTGGTGGCCGCCGAGGAGCGGCGTTTCGGGGGCAAGGGAGCATGAAGACGCTGCGAGTCGACTATTCGAAGTGCATCGGCTGCGAGACCTGCGAGTACGTGTGCAGGTTCGTGCACTCCACCCCGCGCATCGTGATGACCCGGACCGTGGACGGTGTGATGATGCCCCTGTACTGCCGCCACTGCGAGGACCCCAACTGCGTGCGCGTGTGCAAGCGCGGGGCCCTGGCCCGGGACGCCCAGGGGGCGGTGGTGCTCACGCCGCTTCTGTGCCGGGGCTGCGAGACGCGCGCGTGCATGCTGGCCTGCCCGTACGCGGCGGTGTTCGAGACGGACAAGGGCGTGATGCTCACCAAGTGCGACCTGTGCGCCGAGCGCCGCCAGCGCGGCATGGCCCCGGCCTGCGTGGAGATGTGCCCCTGCGGGGCCATGGCCTGCGTGGAGGCGGAGGAGGCGGCCGCCCTGGAGACCGAGGAGTCCCGCCAGGCAGAGGAGCGGGTGCTCAGGCACATCCGGCCGCGAGGTCGCTCGGACTAGGATTCCCCTTGCGCGCCGGGGTCTTCCCGGCTTTCGCCCCGGGCGGCCAGCCGGTCGATGGCCCGGGCCATCTCTGCGAGGTCCGTGCAGGGCTTTCGGAATACGTCCCCGGCCGTCACCCCGGCACGGACGAGCTCCGGGGGCAGCTCGTAGTCCCAGGACCCGGTGTAGATCAGGAACTTCAGGCGCGGGCGCATGGCCAGCGCGCGCCTTATGAACTCGTTGCCCGAGATGCCCGGCAGGCGGATGTCCACGGTGCACACGTCCACGTGCTCGCGCAGGAGCATTTCCAGCGCGTCCTCGGCGCAGGAAGCCGTGGCCACGGCGTAGCCCATGTCCTCGAAGGCGTCGCGCAGGCCTTCGCGCAGCGGGGCCTCGTCGTCCACGATGAGGATGCGCGTCTCAGCCATTGGCCGTCCCCCTCCCCCTGGGCAGGCGCACGGTGAACGTCGCTCCTTTGCCCGGCTCCGAGCACACGGAAAGCGTCCCGCCGTAGGAGTTGGTGACGATGAAATAGGTCACCGAGAGCCCGAGCCCAGTGCCCTCGCCCACCTGCTTGGTGGTGAAGAAGGGCTCCATGATGCGCTTGCAGGTGCGTTCGTCCATGCCCGGCCCGTTGTCCTCCACGTCGATGCGCACGCTGTCGCCCTCCAGGGCCGTGGCCAGGCGGATCATTGGCGGGGAGCCCTCGGGGTGGAGCATGGAGCCGGTGGCCTGGGCCGCGTTCTTGATGATGTTCAGGAGCACCTGGATGATCTCGGTCTCCACGAACATGCCCGAGGGGTCGGCCGGGTCGTACTCCTTGACGAAGCTGATCTTGCGGACGTCGTAGTTGCGCTTGAGGTCGTAGTCGCCCTTGGCCAGCTCCAGGGCCTTGTCCACCAGCGCGTTCACCTTCAGCCAGGAGCGCTCCGTGGAGTTCGGGCGGCTGAAGCCCAGCATCCCGCGCACGATGCGCGAGGCCCGGTGCCCGGCGTCCATGATGTCCTGGAGGTAGGTGGTGACGCTGCGCGCCTCCAGGTAGGCGCGCACGGCCTGAAGGGTGGCGCCCGCTTCCCGGGCGGCGTGCTCGTTGGCGGGCAGGTCCGCGCTCACGCGGCGCAGGGCGTTCTGGGCGGAGTGGACGATGATGCCCAGCGGGTTGTTGATCTCGTGGGCCATCCCGGCGGCGAGCCCGCCCAGCGAGACCATCTTCTCGGACTGCACGACCAGCTCCTCCATGCGCTTGCGCGCGGTCACGTCGGAGAAGACGCTGATCCCGGCCGCGACTTCGCCCTGGCGGCCGCGGATGGGGCTCGTGGAAACCATCACCCAGCACTCCTGCCCATCGGAGCGCAGGATGCGCATCTCCACGTTGTCCAGGCTCCGGGCCTCCCTCACGGCCCTGGTCAAGGCCAGTTCGTCGGGCCGGTAGGGCGTGCCGTCGGGGTAGAAGCAACGCCAGGGCAGGGTTTCGCCGTGCAGGAAGTCGAGCTTTCCGGCCTGGTCCCGGGTCACCCCGAGGATGCGCAGCGCCGCCGGGTTGGCCAGGGTCACGTTCACGTCCGGGGCTTCGGCCACCATGATGCCCGCGGGGCTGTGCTCGATGGCGGCGGCCAGCAGGGCCTTGGTCTTCTCGAGTTCGCGTTCCGCCCGCCTGCGGGCCGCGATGCTCACCGACAGGACGGCGATGGCCACGGCCATGACAACCATGACCGAGAGCAGCGCGGGGAGGATGGCCCGGTAGCGCTGGAAGATCGTCACCGGCTCGTTGACGAGCAGGCTCCCCTTGGGCAGCAGCGAGGAGTGTATGCCGAAGCGCTTGAGCTGGGCCTGGTCGAAGATGAGCTGGGTGGACGCGGTGCGGTTGACCGGGAGGCCCTTTTCTCCGGCCAGCACCCGGATGGCCAGCTTGGCCGCCTCGCGGCCCTGGAGCTTGCCCGAGAGCACGCTGCCGCCCACCGCGCCCTTGCCCACCAGGAAGTCCCAGAGCACGAAGATTGGCGTGTCGCAGCCGCTTGAGAGCTGGTCCACGCCGAAATCCGGAAACACCCTGCCCGCGCGGTCCCGGCCGAAGGAGCCCAGGATCACCACCGAGTCCCGCGCGTTCTCCCCGCCGCAGGAGGCGAAGATCTCCTCGATGGTCGGGTTGTCCAGGAACACGGCCTCCACGCGGTCCTGGTGGGGGCGCAGGGCCTGGGCGAACTCGGCGCGCTGGGCCTGGCCCGTCTCGGTGTTCTCCACGGGCACGATCACGCGCCTGGCGCGCGGCAGGACCTTGAGGATGGCCTCCACGGTGCCGGTGACGTCCAGGTCCTCGGTGATGCCCGAGACCTCCCCGTGGCCCGTGAACATGCCCTCGCGGTAGCCGTTCAGGCCGCTGAACACGATGGGCGCGCCCCCGAAGAGGCTCTCCCGGTTGGCCAGGGCGAAGTCCAGGGCGGCGTTGTCCGAGACGAGGATGACGCCGAAGCGCTTGCCCGCGTGCTTGGCCGCGATGGACTGGCGGAAGCGTTCCATGCTTTCCCGGCCAGGGAAGCGTTTCCAGTCGAGGTATTCCACGAAGGGCTCGAAGTGGGGGTCCAGGCGGCGGAATTCCGAGAGGATGCCCGCCTGGATTTCGTCGGTCCAGGGAAAACCGGGGTGGTAGGAGTGCAGCACCAGCACGCTTTCGGAATACTGGGCGGCAGCCTGCCCCCTGGCGGCGCTCGAGGGCGCGCAGGCGAGCAGCAAGGCCGCGAATGCGGCGAAAAGCGCGTGAAAGGCAATCAATGCATCCGGGTCCTTGCTGGAGTTGACGTGAGCCGCAGGGCTGCCGGGACGCTATCCGAAGCGTGCGGGCGTTATCAAGCGGTTTGCCCGGCCCGGGCGGGTCACGCGCCGGTCTTGAAGAAGCCCACCGCGTCCAGGAGCATGCCCGCCTGGTCCGAGAGCGCCGAGGACGTGGAGGAGAGCTCCTCCGAGGCCGCCGCGTTGCGCTGTATGATGTTGTCCAGGCCCTGCACGGCCGTGTTGATCAGCTCCGCGCCCGCGTTCTGCTCCTGGGAGGCCAGCGAGATCCCCCGGACCAGCTCGGCGGTTCTGGAGATGTCCGGGACCATGGCCTCGAGCATGCCGCCCGCGTCCCTGGCCTGGTCCACGGACCCCTTGGACAGGGTGGATATCTCGGCCGCCGCCTTGCCCGAGCGCTCGGCCAGCTTGCGCACCTCCGAGGCCACCACGGCGAAGCCCTTGCCCTCGGTCCCGGCACGCGCCGCCTCGATGGCCGCGTTCAGGGCCAGGAGGTTGGTCTGGCGGGCGATTTCCTCCACGATGCTGATCTTCTGGGCGATCTGCTCCATGGCCGCCACGGTGCGGGCCACGGCCTCGCTGCCGCTGGCCGCCGCCTGGGCCGAGCGTTTGGCCGTGGCCTCGGTCTCCACGGCGTTGTGGGCGTTCTGCTGGATGTTCGACGAGATCTCCTCCACCGAGGAGGAGACCTCTTCCACGTTGGCCGCCTGCCGGGCCGCTCCCTGGGCCAGGTTCTCGGCCGCCTCGGAGAGCTCCCCCGCCCCGGTGGCCACGGCCTGGGCCCCATGGACGATGCCGGACACGGCCTCGGTGATCCTGGCGGCCATGTCGCGCATGGCCCCGACCAGCATGCCGATCTCGTCGCGCTGGTCGATGTCGAGCCGGCCGGTCAAATCGCCCCGGGCCAGCTGCCGGGCGAAGCCCACAGCCTGGCCCACCGGGCGCAGGATGGTCAGGAAGGTTGCCAGGGCGATCATGGCCGCCAGGGCCAGGGCCACGGCCACGAGGCTGCCCTGTGCCGTGAGCAGCTGGGTCACCCGGGCCTCGGACTCCTCCTGCATGATGGCCACGGCCTTGTTGATCTCCGCGTTCACGGCCTCGCTGGCGGTCAGGAAGGCGGCCATGTCCTGCTCCTTGTCGCCCTGGCCCGCGCGGGCCAGCAAGGGCTTGAACCCCTCCCAGGCGCTCGCGGCCGCGCCCAACTGCGCGCGCACCCGCTCCGAGGGGACGGGCAGCAGGACCGACGGCCCGGCCGGGTCCAAGGTGTCGGGCGCTTCGCCGCCCCGGGCCAGGGCGGCGAGCGATTTCTCGAAGACCGCCGTGGACGCGACGAGCCTGGAGTCGAGTTCGTCCGTGCGGCTCCCCGCCGCCAGGGCGTGCGCCCTGAGCAGGGCCTCCTTGCTCATCTTCTGCACGAGCATGCGCTCGCGCCCGGCCAGGTTGATCACCAGCCCGTCCACCTTCTGACCCCGCGACACGTAGGCCGTGGCCGCGAACATCAGGCAGGCCAGGGTGAACAGCGCGGCCACCGGGAGCAGGATCTTCAGCTTGAGCGACAAGTTGCGCATGAAAGGCACTCCTTGAAATTAGCGGCCTGGAACGTCGCGGCCAGGAACATCGGTACGAACGTTACGCCAATCCGTGATTATTGGAAAGGTTCATCTATCATTCGCGCGGCGCTTTCTCGTGGGCCGTTTTCCGAGGCGGCCTTCTCAAAGTGCGAATATTCGCATATCAAGAAGCCGGAGCCTCACGCGAAGCGAGTCCGCTGATTTTGCAACCATCTGAAATCGCATGAGTAAAAAACGGCCTGAACGTCTGGGACATGGCCCCTCATTTGCTAGCGGGCAAGGGCGATGCAACCGGCATCCTGGAGAAGACAGACCATGAGCACCTATGATCCCGGGCGCGTGCGCGCCCTGGCCGAAGAAAGCCTCCCGGCCATGACCCGCTTTTTGCGGGACATGATCCGCATCCCCAGCGAGTCCTGCCAGGAGGAGGGCGTGATCCGGCGCATCGAGGCCGAGATGAAGGCCGTGGGCTTCGACCGCGTTGAGATAGACCCCATGGGCAACGTCCTGGGCTTCATCGGAAACGGCCCGCGCCTGATCGCCTTCGACGCCCACGTGGACACCGTGGGCGTGGGCAACCGCTCCAACTGGACGTTCGACCCCTTCGAGGGCTTCGAGGACGCCGAAACCATCGGCGGGCGCGGCGCGTCCGACCAGGAAGGCGGCATGGCCTCCATGGTCTACGCGGGCAGGATCCTCAAGGAGATCGGCGTGCCCGAGGGCTTCACCGTGGTCATGGCCGGGACCGTCCAGGAAGAGGACTGCGACGGGTTGTGCTGGCAGTACCTGATCCGCGAGCGCAAGCTTCAACCCGAGTTCGTCTGCTGCACCGAGCCCACTGACGGGGGCATCTACCGGGGCCAGCGCGGGCGCATGGAAATCCGCCTGGACGTGAAGGGCGTCTCGGCCCACGGCTCGGCCCCGGAGCGCGGCGACAACGCCATCTTCCGCATGGGCAAAATCCTGGGCGAGCTCGAAGCCCTGCACCCGCGCCTCAAGGACGACCCCTTCCTGGGCAAGGGCTCGCTCACCGTGTCCGAGATCTTCTACTCCTCGCCCTCGCGCTGCGCCGTGGCCGACGGCTGTTCGGTGTCCATCGACCGCCGCCTGACAGCGGGCGAGGACAAGGAGCTGGCGCTCTCCCAGATTCGCGAGCTGCCCTCGGTGAAGGCCGCCGGGGACCGGGCGCGGGTCTCCATGTACACCTACGAGCGCCCCTCCTGGACCGGGCTCGTCTACCCCACGGACTGCTACTTCCCCACCTGGGCCCTGCCCGAGGACCACGCGGTCTGCCTGAGCGCGGTGGACGCCTACGCGAAGCTCTTCGGGGAGGCCCCGCGCGTGGACAAGTGGACCTTCTCCACCAACGGCGTATCCATCATGGGCCTGTTCGGCATCCCCGTGGTGGGCTTCGGCCCGGGCAGGGAGAACCAGGCCCACGCGCCCAACGAGGTCACCTGGAAGGCCGACCTCGCGCGCTGCGCGGCCATGTACGCGGGCCTCGTGCACGCCTACGCCGGGCGCAAGTAGGCTTCACAAGAAATCATCAAGGAGAGACAATGGACGCCGTGCGCGTGAAAGAACTGATCAAGTCCCTGGCCCGTCTCGACTTCTCGGGCATGCACGACCAGGACTTCCTGCTCACCTGGGAAAAGTCCCGCCCCGAACTGGAGGCCACGTTCCTCACTGCCGAGATCCTGCGCGGGCTGCGCGAGCTGAACATCTCCTGCCGCGTGTTCGACTCCGGGCTCGCCGTTTCGGTGTTCCGCGACAACTCCACGCGCACCCGCTTCAGCTTCGTCTCGGCCGCCAACCTGCTCGGCCTCACGCCCCAGGACCTGGACGAGGGCAAGTCCCAGATCGCCCACGGCGAGACCGTGCGCGAGACCGCCAACATGGTCTCCTTCATGGCCGAGGTCATAGGCATCCGCGACGACATGTTCATCGGCAAGGGCAACGCCTACATGCGCGAGGTTTCAAAGGCCGTGCGTGAAGGCCACCAGGAGGGAGTGCTGCCAACGCGCCCCGCGCTGGTGAACCTCCAGTGCGACATCGACCACCCCACCCAGGCCATGGCCGACATGCTGCACCTGATCAACCACTTCGGGGGCGTGGAGAACCTGAAGGGCAAGAAGATCGCCATGTCCTGGGCGTACTCGCCGTCCTACGGCAAGCCGCTCTCCGTGCCCCAGGGCGTCATCGGGCTCATGACCCGCTTCGGCATGGACGTGACCCTGGCCCACCCCGAGGGCTACGAACTCATGCCCGAAACCCTGGAGGTCGCCGCGAGAAACGCCAGGGCTTCGGGCGGGTCTTTCGGCACGGCCAGGTCCATGCAGGAGGCCTTCCAGGACGCCGACGTGGTCTACCCCAAGAGCTGGGCCCCCTTCGCGGCCATGCAGGAGCGCACGGACCTCTACGCCAGCGGCGACTGGGACGGCATCAAGGCCCTGGAGAAGCGCCTGCTGGCCCAGAACGCCGAGCACAAGTCCTGGGAGTGCGCCGAGAAGCTCATGGGCTCCACCCGCGACGGGGCCGGGCTCTACCTGCACTGCCTCCCGGCGGACATCACGGGCGTGTCCTGCGCGCAGGGCGAGGTGGCGGCCTCGGTGTTCGACCGCTACCGAGTGCCGCTCTACCGCCAGGCCAGCTACAAGCCCTACGTCATCGCGGCCATGATGCTCCTGGCCAAGAAGCGCGACGCCGCGCGGACGCTGGAGGCGCTTTTGGAAGAGGGGAAGAGGAGAGTGCTTTAGGAAGAGAAGCGGGGGAACCTTTTGTGAACAAAAGGTTCCCCCGCGCCCCTTCCAAAAAACTTTGTTCCGCTTCGCGGGTTTCACCGGGGAGCGTTTCAGGGAGAGCCGGATGATCACCTTGAGCCTCAACGGGCGCACCGCCGTCCACCACGGCGACCCGTCCATGCCCCTGCTCTCCTGGCTGCGCGATACCCAGGGCCTGCTCTCGCCCAAGGACGGCTGCTCCGGCCAGGCCTCCTGCGGGGCTTGCCTGGTGGAGGTAGACGGCAAGGCCGCGCTCTCCTGCTCCGTGCCCATGTCCAAACTCGAGGGCGCGAGCGTGGTGACCATCGAGGGCTTTCCCGAGAGCCTGCGCCGGACCCTGGGCAAGGCCTTCGCGGCCAAGGGCGCGGTGCAGTGCGGCTTCTGCACCCCGGGATTTCTCACCCGGACGAAGATCCTTCTCGACTCCAACCCGTCCCCCACGCGCGAGGCCGTGGCCAAGGCCCTGCGCTTCCACCTCTGCCGCTGCACCGGCTACGTGAAGATCGTGGACGCCGTGCTGGAAGCCGCGCGCGCCCTGCGCGAGGGCACGGACCCGGTGCTGCCGGGGGACGCCCGCATGGGCGGACGCCACGCCAAGATCGGCGCGGTTGAGCGCGCCCTGGGCCAGACCCCCTTCACGGCGGACCTCTCCTTCCCGGGCATGGCGCACGGCGCGCTGGTGTTCTCGGAACACCCGCGCGCGCGGGTGCTGTCCATCGATGTAACGAAGGCCCGGTCCGCCCCGGGCGTGCTCCGCGTGTTCACCGCCGCCGACATCCCGGGCAGGCGCGAGTCCGGCATCATCCGCCCGGACTGGCCGCTGATGATCGCCGTGGGCGAGACCACCCGCTACATCGGCGACGTGCTGGCCCTGGTGGCGGCCGAGACCGAGGCCCAGGCCCGCGCTGCGGCCGCGCTCGTGGGCGTGGAATACGAGGTGCTCACGCCCGTCACGGACCCGCTGGAGGCCTTGAAGGAGGACGTCCTCGTGCACGAGGGCGGCAACGTGCTCGCGGTCAAGGCCATCAAGCGCGGCGACGTGGAGGACGCCCTGGCGGGCTCGTACATCGTGGCGCGGGGCGTGTTCACCACCCCGGCCGTGGAGCACGGCTTCCTGGAGACCGAATGTTCCGTGGCCGTGCCGGAGAACGGCGGGGTGCGCGTCCACAGCCAGGCCCAGGGCATCTGGCACGACCGTTCGGGCATCGCCGCGCTTCTGGGCCTCGATCCCGAAAAGGTGCGCGTCACCCGCGTGGACCCGGGCGGGGCCTTCGGCGGCAAGGAGGACCTCTCGGCCCAGGGCCACGCCGCCCTGGCCGCGCACCTTCTGGGCCGCCCGGTGAAGGTGCGCTTCTCCCGGCCCGAGTCTCTGCGCTTCCACCCCAAGCGCCACGCCATGCGCATGGAGTACGCCCTGGGCTGCGACTCGGGCGGCATGCTCACGGCGCTTCACGCGCGCATCGTAGGCGACACCGGGGCGTACGCGTCGCTGGGCGGGCCGGTGATGGCCCGCGCCGCCAACCACGCCACCGGGGCCTACTGCGTGCCCTGCGTGGACATCGAGTCCCGGGCCGTGTTCACCAACAACATCCCGGCCGGGGCCATGCGCGGCTTCGGCGTGAACCAGGTCACCTTCGCCATGGAGAGCCTGGTGGAGGAGCTCTGCGCGCGCGGCGGTTTCGACCCCTGGCAGTTCAGATATGACAACGCCCTGGACGAGGGCAGGCTGACCGCCAGCGGCCAGCGCCTGGGCGGCGGCATCGGGCTGCGCAGGAGCCTGGAGGCCGTGCGCGAGGCCTACAGGGAGGCCCCGCACGCCGGGCTGGCCTGCGGCATCAAGAACACCGGCATCGGCGGGGGCGTCCTGGAGGAATGCCGCGTGCGCCTGACCGTGCTGCCGGGCGGGCGCGTGCGCCTGGACCACGGCTGGACCGAGATGGGCCAGGGCCTGGACACCGTGGCCGCGCAGATTCTCTGCGAGACCTTGGGGCTGACCGACATGGGCTTGGTCGAAGTGCGCTCGGACACGGTCTCCGGAGCGCTGGCCGGCTCCACCACGGCCAGCCGGGGCACGTTCCAGCTGGGCAGGGCCGTGATCGACGCGGGGCTTGCGCTTCTTCGCGCGGTTGGTACCCTGGACAACCTCGCCGCGTCCGAGGGCCGAACCTTCGAGGGCCGCTACGTCTGCGGCGACACCCAGGCCGACGGCCCGCCGGGCGAGGTGCGCAGCCACGCCTCCTACAGCTTCGCCACGCACCTGGCGATCCTGGACGGTTCCGGCAGGGTCCAGCGCGTGGTGGCCGCCCACGACGCCGGGCGCGTGGTCAACCCGCTTTTGTGCGAGGGCCAGGTGGAGGGCGGGGTGGCCATGGGACTGGGCTACGCCCTGAGCGAGAGGCTGCCCCTGGAAGGCGGGCGGCTCGCCTCGGAGAGGCTGTCCGCGCTGGGGATGCCCAAGATCGGCGACGTGCCCGAAATCGAGGTGATCCTCATCGAAGGCCAGGACCCGGAAGGGCCCTTCGGGGCCAAGGGCGTGGGCGAGATCGGCAGCATCCCAACGGCCGCGGCCGTGGCCAACGCCTTGTACCGCTTCGACGGGGAGCCCAGGCGCAGCCTGCCCCTCGTGAAACCCGAAAGCCCGGAAAAGACATGACGCTCTACCTGAAGGACGCCCTCTGGCTCGACCCGGCCGATTTCTCCACGGCCGCCACGCACCTGGCCGTGGACGAAGGGGCCTTCGGCCAGGCCGCGCCCGTCACATCCATCCCCCAGGGCGCGAAGACGTTCGACTGCAAGGGCAGGCTGGTCACGCGCTCCTTCGCCTGCGGCCACCACCACGCCTATTCCTCCCTGGCCAGGGGCATGCCCGCCCCGCCCAAGGTTCCCGCGAACTTCCCGCAGATACTCGAATACGTCTGGTGGCGGCTCGACAAACGCCTGGACCCGGAGATGGTCGAGGCGTCCGCCCTGGCCTGCGCCGTGGCCTGCGCGAAAAACGGCGTGACCTTCGTGGTGGACCACCACGCTTCGCCGTGCGCCGTGCGCGGCAGCCTGGAGACGATCGCCCGGGCCTTCGAGAGGGTAGGGGTGGGGCACCTGCTCTGCTACGAGATCAGTTGCCGCGACGGCATGGACACGGCCCGGGCCGGGCTGGAGGAGACGGACGCGTACCTCTCCTCCGGGCGCAAGGGGCACGTGGGCCTGCACGCCAGCTTCACCGTGGACGACTCCGTGCTGGCCCAGGCCGTGGAGCTGGCCGCGCGCCACGGAGCGGGCGTGCACATCCACGTGGCCGAGGACGCGGCCGACCAGGAGCACTGCCTGCGCGTTCACGGCAAGCGCGTGGTCCACAGGCTGGCGGATGCGGGCGTACTCGACCTTCCCGGCTCCATCCTGGCCCACTGCGTGCACCTGGACGACTCCGAGCGGGCGCTGGTGCGCGACTCGCGGGCCTGGGTGGTCCAGAACACCGAGAGCAACCTGAACAACGCCGTGGGCCTGACGGGTTATAAAGACTTCGGCCCGCGCGTGATGCTCGGCACCGACGGCATGCACTCCGACATGCTGAGAAGCGCCCAGGCCGCCTACCTCGCGGGCCAGGGCACGGAGGGGATCTCGCCGCTCGGCGCGTACCGGCGTTTCCGGGCCGTGCACGCGCTCATCGCGGCGACCGGCGCTCCGGGCGACGGGGGCAACAACCTGGTTGTGCTTGGTTACGACTCCCCCACGGACGTGACACCCGGCAACTTTCCCGGGCACTTCGCCTACGGGCTCTCTTCGCGCCACGTCAGCGCCGTTATCTCCAGGGGCCGGGTGATCGTGGAGGAGGGCAGGCTCGCAAGCGTGGACGAGGCCGAAATCCTCGCCTTCGCCCGCGAGCAGGCCCGCAGGCTCTGGGCCAGGCTCGGGGAGAGCGCGTGACGGCCCGCGCCGGGGCGGCCCGGCCGGGTCCGGGCACGAGCGGAGCGGCGTTTCCCGGGCGATCGGCCGTCCAGCGGGAGGAACGCTGATGCGCGTGCTCGTTGCAGGGGGAACGGTGATTTCGCCAACCGGCGCGCGCGCGGCCGACGTGCTGGCCGAGGACGGCGCGATCGTGGAGGTCGGCCAGGGCCTGCCCCGCGAGGGCGCGCGCGTCCTCGACGCCTCGGGCTGCCTGGTGCTGCCGGGCGCGGTGGACGTACACACGCACTTCTCGCTGGACCTTGGCTTCGCGCGCGTCTCGGACGGCTTCGCCCAGGGCACGCGGTCTGCGGCCATGGGCGGGGTGACCTGCGTGGTGGAGCACCCGGGCTTCGGGCCCGCGGGGTGTTCGCTCACGCATCAGGTGGAAGCCTGCCGTAAGCTGGCCGAGGGCCGATGCTTCGTGGACTACGCCGTGCACGGCGTGGCCCAGTCCGCCGAGGCGTCCATCCTCGCGGGCCTGCCGGAACTCGCCCGCTCGGGATGCCCCTCGGTCAAGGCCTACACCACCTACGCCGGGCGAGTGGACGAGGCCGGGCTCCTGGCCCTGATGCACGCCTCCGCCGCCTGCCCCGGCGGCATGGTGGTGGCCGTGCACTGCGAGGACCACGCCCTGATCGCCTACCACACGGCGAAGCTGCGCGCCTCGGGCCGCACGGACCCGGCCGCGCATCCGCTCTCGCGCCCGGCCCAGGCCGAGGCCCTGGCCGTGCGCCAGGCCGTGGAGCTTGCCCGGGCAACCGGGGCCACGCTCTACGTGGTGCACCTCTCCACCGCCGAGGGCTTGCGCGCGGTCAGGGAGGCGCGGGAAACAGGGGTGAACGTGCTGGCCGAGACCTGCCCGCAGTACCTGCTGCTGGACGAGTCGCTCTACCGGGAACCGGACGGGCTCACGTACGTCATGGCCCCGCCGCTGCGCGGCCGGGCGGACCGCGAGGCCCTGTGGCGCGGACTGGCCAGCGGGTCGATCGACGTGGCGGCCACGGACCACTGCGCCTTCTCGCTCCAAGATAAGCGCCGCCTGGGCGCTACGGACGTGTTCGCCTGCCCGGGCGGGGTGGCCGGTGCGGGGACGCGCCTGCCGCTCCTCTACACCTACGGCGTGGAGGCCGGGCGGCTGAGCCTCGCGCGTCTGGTGGAAGCCTGCTGCGAGGCCCCGGCGCGCATCTTCGGGCTCACTTCCAAGGGGCGGCTGGAGCCCGGCTTCGACGCGGACGTGTGCGTGCTGGACCCGGCGCTGGAAAGGGCCATCGGCTCGGACGCCCAGGCCTTCGAGGGCCTGAACGCCAAGGGCTGGCCGCGCCACGTGCTCAGCCGGGGCCTGGCCGTGGTCGAGGACGGCGTGTTCACCGGCCGGGAAGGCTGGGGCCGCTTCGCGCACAGGAAGCTCACCTGAAGGGGCGCGCCCCCGCGCCCGGCAATCACGGCCCCGGAGGGGCGCAATGAACAGCGCAGGCGCATCTGATCGTTTCTTCCCCGCAAGCCCCGAGACGCTTCTGGCCTGGATTCTCCACGACCTGGAGCTAGGCGAGGTCTTCGGCGTGGCGCAAAGCCTCTTCTTCACCCCCAAGCCGGACGACCCCTTCCGCACGCTCAGCCACGGCAGGCTCCTGGAGACGCCGCTCGGCGCGGCGGCCGGGCCGCACACGCAGCTCGCCCAGAACATCGTCAGCGCCTGGCTGTGCGGGGCGCGCTTCATCGAGCTCAAAACCGTGCAGGTCAAGGATTCCCTCACCCTGACCCGGCCCTGCATCGACGCATCCGACGAGGGCTACAACTGCGAGTGGTCCCAGGAACTGAGCCTGGACGAATCCTTCGGCCAGTATCTCTCGGCCATGGCGCTCATCCACGTGCTGCGCGAACTTCTGGGCCACCCCGGGGACGACCCCGGGCAGGGGCCGGGGTTCGTCTTCAACATGAGCGCGGGCTACGACCTCACGGGCGTGAAAAGTCCGAAAATGGCCCGCTTCCTGGACCGCATGGCCCACTGCCCCGAGGAGACCCGGGAGATCGCCGGGCGTCTGGCCCCGCTGCACCCGGCGGCCGCGCGGCTTCGCCTGCCGGACTTCGTCTCGCGCGAGCTGACGCTTTCCACCATGCACGGCTGTCCGCCCGGCGAGATCGAGCGCATCGCGCTGCATTTCCTTGAGGACCGGGGGCTCGACGTGAGCGTGAAGCTGAACCCCACGCTGCTCGGGGCCGAAGCGGTGCGGGCGATCGTCAACCAAAGGCTCGGCTACGCCGTGGAGGTGCCGGACGAGGCCTTCGCGCACGACCTGGGCTTTTCCCGGGCAGTGGAGCTCATCCGCTCGCTTGGCGAGCGCGCGGCCAGGGCGGGGCGGCGCTTCGGCGTGAAGCTGACCAACACCCTGGAGGTGCGAAACCCCGGGAACCTGCCCGAAAGCGAGCGAATGCTCTACCTCTCGGGCCGGGCGCTGCACCCGGTCAGCGTGAACCTGGCCGCCAAGCTGCGCGAGGTCTTTGGCGACGGACTGGCCATTTCCTTCTGCGCGGGCGTGGACGCCCTGAACGCGGCCCGGACGGTGGCCGCGGGGCTCGCCCCGGTGACGCTCTGCACGGAGCTTCTGAAGCCCGGCGGCTACGGCAGGCTGCGCCAGTGCGTGGAGTCGCTGCGCGGGGCCTGGCCGGCGGAGCTTAAGGCCTACGCGGCCGAGGTGCTCGAAGACCAGCGCTACCGCAAGGACGCCGACCCCTGGCCCACGGTCAAGACGGACCGGCCGCTTCCGGCTTTGGACTGCGCGGCCGCTCCCTGCGCGCAGGGCTGCGCCGCAGGCCAGGACGTGCCCGGCTACCTGGGCCTGGTCGCCCGAGGGGATTTCGCCGGGGCGCTCGGGGTGATTCTTGAGACCAACCCCTTCCCGAACCTGCTGGGCGTAGCCTGCGACAGGCTCTGCCGCACCCGCTGCACGCGCACGGACTACGACCGCCCCTTGCGCATCCGCGAAATTAAGCGCGTGGCCGCGCGCGAAGGCGGGATAGCCGGGACGGTCGAGGCCCGGCCGGCGGCGGCCGCTACCTCCCCGCAAACCCGGCGGGCGCGCGTGAGCGTCCTGGGCTGCGGGCTGGAAGGGCTGTCCTGCGCGCATTACCTGGCCCTGGCCGGGCTTGAGGTCAGCGTGCACGGGCCGTGCCCCCCGCCCGACGACCGCCTGCTCGCCGGGGAGGCCGGGCGAGCGGACGTGGCCGCGATCCTGGCCCTGGGCGTGGGCCTGTCGTCCGAACCCGCCCCGGCGGACGTAGTCGCCGCGGATTCCCTGGCCAGGGGCCGGGTCGGGCTGCCCGCGGCCGTGGCCCGGGGCAGGGCGGCTGCGATGGCGCACCTCGATTCCCTGGGCTTGAGCGCATCGGCCGCGACGCCCAGGCGCGCCCCCCTGCCGGACATGCAGGCCCTGGCGGCTGCTAAGGCCCGACGCGATTTCGGCCCCGAAACCGTGGACACCCCGGATCAGGCCGTCCAGGAGGCCGCGCGCTGCCTGCGCTGCGGCGAGGTCTGCAACGTCTGCGTCACGGTCTGTCCCAACCGGGCCAACCTGGCCGTGCCCTGGGGTCTGGAGAACATGCCCACGTCCTGGCCCGTGCAGCGGGCCGTGGCCGAGGCCGGCGGCGTGCGCGTGGAAACGGTCGGGGGCGTCGTCGCCCGGCAGGCGTACCAGGTGGTCAACATCGGCGATTTCTGCAACGAGTGCGGCAACTGCGAACCCTTCTGCCCGTCGGCCGGGGCTCCCTGGCGCGACAAGCACCGCCTGCATCTGAGCCGCGCGAGCTTCGAGGCCTCGGGGCGCGGCGCGTGGTTTTCTTCGCCCGGGGTCATGGAGGCGGCGGCCTGGGGGGAGCGTTTCAGGGTCTCGCCGTGCGAGTCCGTTCCCGGCTCGATCCTGGTGGAAGCGCCCGGATTCGTTGCGGTCCTGGACGCCCGGACCGGCGAGGCGCGCAGCGCGGAACTCGCCCCGGGCGCGGACGGGGCCGTTCTCGCGCTGGCGGGCCGGGCCGCCTTGTTGTATGCTCTGGCCTCGAAAGCGGCCGCTTTCTTCCGGAACAACGAATGCTGAACCGTTTGCGAATCGTCATACGCGGGGCAGGGGACCTGGCCACGGGCGTCGCCCTGCGCCTGTGGCGCTCGGGATTTCGCCGCATGGTGCTCCTTGAGCGCGGCGCCCCCCTGGCCGTGCGGCGCATGGTCAGCCTGAGCGAGGCCGTGCGCCTGGGCAGCCACGTGGTGGAGGGCGTCGAGGCCCGCCGGGCGGACTCGCCCGCCCAGGCCCTGGACATCCTGGCCTCCGGGGCCGTGCCCGTGCTGGTTGACCCCACGGGCGAATCCCTTTCGGCGCTCAGGCCCGACGTGCTGGTGGACGCCGTCATGGCCAAGCGCAACGTGGGCGGCACGCGCATCACCCACGCCCCGCTGGTGGTGGCCCTCGGCCCGGGCTTCACGGCCGGGCTGGACTGTCACCGCGTGGTCGAGACCCACCGTGGCCACGGCCTGGGCCGCGTGATACGCGAGGGAGCGGCCCTGCCGGACACGGGCGTGCCCGACGCGGTCATGGGCTACACCGTGGAGCGCGTGCTGCGGGCCCCGGCGGACGGGATTTTCGAGACCTCCCTCGAGGTCGGCTGCGCGGTCCGCGAAGGCCAGGCCGTGGGCGCGGTGGCGGGAAAACCCGTGGTGGCCCCGTTCGCGGGCGTGCTGCGCGGGCTTTTGCCGAGCCTGAGCCCGGTGGCCGCCGGGCTGAAGCTCGGCGACGTGGACCCGAGAAACGACGCCTCGGCCTGCCCCTTCGCCTCGGACAAGGCCCTGGCCGTGGGCGGCGGCGTGCTGGAGGCCATACTCGAACGATTCAACGCCGGGCCGGACGCTTTCCGGCCCGAGGAGGGTCCCCCGTGGCCATAGGCGACAGCGTGAAGCGCGTGGACGGCCCGTCCAAGGTGACGGGCAGGGCGCGCTACACCGACGACACCACCATGCCCGGCATGCGTCACGCCCGCTTCGTGCGCGCGACCGTGGCCCACGGCGTGGTCAGGCGCGTGGACGCCTCCAAGGCCCTGGCCCTGCCCGGGGTGGAGGCGGTCTTCACCTTCGAGGACGTGCCCCAGGCGCTCTTTCCCACCGCAGGCCACCCCTGGCATCTGGACCCGGGACACCGCGACGTGGCCGACAAGCTGCTTCTCACGCGCCACGTGCGCTTTTACGGCGACGAACTGGCCGTGGTGGTGGCCCGCGACGAGTTGACGGCGGACACGGCGGCGCAGCTCGTTGCGGTGGAATACGACGAGCTGCCCATGGCGCTGACCCCGAAGGACGCCCTGGACCCGGGCGCCGCGCCCCTGCATCCGGGCGGCAACCTGCTCAAAAGCCATTCCTTCGCCTGCGGCGGAGACCCCGAGGCGCTCATCAGCCAGGCCGACGTGGTGGCCGAGGGCAGCTACCGCACGCCCATCGTGCAGCACTGCCACCTGGAGAACCACACCGCCTACGCCTGGATGGAGGACGACAAGCGCGTCACCGTGGTCTCCTCCACGCAGATCCCGCACATCTGCCGCCGCGTGGTGGCCCAGGCCCTGGAAATCCCCTGGAGCCGCGTGCGCGTGGTCAAGCCCTGCGTGGGCGGCGGGTTCGGGGCCAAGCAGGACGTGGTCATCGAGCCCATCGTGGCCTTTCTGACGCTCAAATTGGGCGGGCGGCCCGTGAAGATGTCCCTGCCGCGCGAGGAGTGCATGCTGGGCACGCGCACCCGCCACGCCTTCGAGATGACGGGGCGCATGGGCGTCACCCGGGACGGACGCATCACGGCGGTCAGCCTGGAGGCCTTCTCCAACACCGGGGCCTACGCCTCCCACGGCCACTCCATCGCGGCCGCCGGCGGGGCCAAGTGCCCCTCGCTCTACCCGCGCGCCGCCTTCGGGTACAAGGCCTCCACGGTGTACACCAACCTGCCCGTGGCCGGGGCCATGCGCGGCTACGGCTCCCCCCAGGTGCACTTCGCCCTGGACTGCCTGGCCGAGCAGGCCGCGCGCGCCATCGGCATGGACCCCATCGAGTTCAGGCTCAAAAACGTGGGCCTGCCCGGGGAGGTGAACCCGCTGAACAAACGCGTGATCACCACCCACGGAATTGCCCAGTGCCTCGCGCGCGGGCGCGAGCTCTTCGGCTGGGACGAGGCGAAAAAGCGCCACCAGGGCCAGACCGGCCCGGTGCGCCGGGGCCTGGGCGTGGCCTGCTTCAGCTTCAACACCGGCGTCTACCCCGTGTCGCCGGAACTCTCCGGGGCCAGGCTCCTGCTCAACCAGGACGGCACCGTGCAGCTTCAGGCCGGGGCCACGGAGATCGGCCAGGGCGCGGACACGGTCTTCGCCCAGATGGCCGCCCAGACGCTGGGCGTCCCCTTCTCCCACGTGAACGTGGTCTCCACCCAGGACACCGACCTGACCCCCTACGACCCCGGGGCCTACGCCTCCCGCCAGACCTTCACCGCCTCCCCGGCGGTCAAGGGCGCGGCCGAGGCGCTGCGCGCGCGCATCCTGGAGCACGCCGCGCTCATGACCGGGCGCGACGCCGCCAGGCTCGACATGCGGGACGCCGTGGTCCTCGAGGGCGAGGAAGCGGTGGCCTCCCTTGAAGAAGTGGCCATGGACGCCTTCTACCACAAGGACCGGGGCGGCCAGCTCTCGGGCGAGTGCTCGCACAAGACGCGCGCCAACCCCCCGTCCTTCGGCTGCACCTTCGCCGAGGTGGAGGTGGACGTGCCCTTGTGCCGGGCGCGCGTCACGCGCATGCTCAACGTGCACGACGCCGGGATCGTCATGAACCGGCGCATGGCCGAGGGCCAGGTGCAGGGCGGCATGGCCATGGGCGTGGGCTGGGCGCTCTCCGAGGAGATCCTCGTGGACGAGCGCACCGGGCGCGTGCTGAACAACAATCTGCTGGATTACAAGCTGCCCACCTGCGTGGACCTTCCCGACCTCGCGGCCGAATTCGTGGAGACCGAGGAGCCGAGCGCCGCCTACGGCAGCAAGTCCCTGGGGGAGCCGCCGCTCCTCTCGCCCGCCCCGGCCATTCGCAACGCGGTGTGGGACGCCACGGGCGTGCGCGTGGACGAGATACCCATGAGCCCGAAAGTGCTGTTCAGGCATTTCAAGGCGGCGGGGCTCATATGAATACGAAGATGCCTCCTGCGGCCAGGGGGAGGCTTCTCCCCCTGGACCCGGCTTTTAGCTTCGCGCCAACCGGAGAAGATATCCTGGAGGCAATCAGCAAAAGGAGCGAACCCCATGTTCGCGGTTGAGAAATACCAAAAGGCCGCGAGCGTGGCCGACGCCGTCGGCCTGCTGGCCGCCGACCCGTTCGCCGTCCCCATCGCGGGCGGCACGGACATCCTGGTCAAGCTGCGCGAAGGCCACCGCGCATACGCGCACCTCGTGGACATCCACTCGCTGGAGGAACTCAAGGCCATAAGCCTGGACCCGGACGGGACCCTGCGCGTGGGCGCGGGCGCGACCTTCACGAACGTGATCGAGTCGGAGCTCGTGCGCGAGGCCGCCCCGGTGCTGGCCGAGGGGGCCTCCTGGGTGGCCGGGCCGCAGATACGAAACGTGGGCACGCTCGGGGGCAACATCTGCAACGGCTCGGTCTGCGCCGACTCCGTGCCGCCGCTTCTGGTCCTGGACGCCGAGATCGAGCTGCAAGGCCCCCAGGGGACCCGGCGCATCCCTCTGCGCGGCTTCCACACAGGGCCGGGCAAGGTGGCCCGGGGCCACGCCGAGATCATGACCGCCGTGCTCGTGCCCAAGGCCCCGGAGGCCGGGTTCGGCGCGGCAAGCATCAAGTACGCCATGCGCCAGGCCATGGACATCACCACCATCGGCTGCTCGGCCGCCGTGCTCGTGCGTGACGGGCGCTTCGAGTGGCTGCGGCTGGCCTTCTCGGTGGCCGCGCCGACCCCCGTGCGCTGCCCCCAGGCAGAGGCCGCCGGGGCGGGGCGGGCGGTCTCGGGCGAGACCGTGTGCGCCGTGCAGGAGGCCGTGGGCCAGGACGTGAGGCCCCGCGACTCCTGGCGCGCGCCTGCGAACCTCCGGCTGCACATCTGCCGGGAACTGGCCGGGCGCGCGGTGACAAAGGCCGTTGAGCGCGCGGGAGGGAGCATCGCATGAACGTGGACATCACCGTGACCGTCAACGGCAAGACCCTGGCCGCCAGCGTGAACCCCGGCGCGTCGCTCCTGGATTTCCTGCGCGCCGAGGGGCTCACCGGCGTGAAGCAGGGCTGCGGCGTGGGCGAGTGCGGGGCCTGCACCGTGCTGGTGGACTCGGTTGCCGTTGATTCCTGCCTGTTCCTGGCCGTGTGGGCCGACGGCAAGGCCGTGCGCACCATCGAGGGCGAGGCCCGGGGCCACGAGCTCTCGCGCGTGCAGCGGGCCTACCTGGAGGCCGGGGCCGTGCAGTGCGGCTTCTGCACCCCGGGGCTCGTCATGGCCAGCACGGCGTTCATCGAGAAGAACAAGGGCGGCAAGGTCAGCCGGGAGGACATCCGGCGCGCCCACGCGGGCAACCTCTGCCGCTGCACGGGCTACACCGCTATCGTGGACGCGGTGGAGAGCTGCCTGAAGGAAGAGTGAGCCCGGGCGCGTTGCCCATTTTGTGAAACTTGCCAGGGAGCGCCGCGTCGAATACCCTGGGCCCCTCGTCATCAACAACCCAAGGAGCAACTGGAGCATGACCGCCAAGACCATCAAGGCCCTGGCCCTGTCCCTGGCCGCCACGCTGTCCCTGGCCGCCGCCGCCCTGGCGCAGACCCCCGTGAAATTCACCCTGGACTGGAAGTTCGAGGGCCCGGCCGCGCCGTACCTCATCGCCGAGTCCAAGGGCTACTTCAAGGACGCCGGGCTTTCCGTGACCATCGACTCCGGCAACGGCTCCTCGGGCGCGGTGAACCGCGTGGCCACCGGGGCCTACGACATCGGCTTCGCCGACATCAACTCCCTGATCGAGTTCAACGCCCAGAACCCGGACAAGGCCCTCAAGGCCGTGTTCATGATCTACGACAACCCGCCCTTCGCCATATTCTCCATGAAGAAGTCCGGCATCGCCACCCCGGCGGACCTGGCGGGCAAGACCCTGGGCGCGCCCATCTTCGACGCCCCGCGCAAGACCTTCCCGGCCTTCTGCCAGGCCGTGAAGCTCGACCCCTCCAAGGTCACCTGGCAGACCATGGACCCGCCCCTGCGCGAGCCCATGCTCATCCGGGGCGACGTGAACGCCATCTCCGGCTTCTACTTCACGAGCCTGCTGAACCTCGAGAAGGCCGGGGTCAAGGCCCAGGACCTGAACATCTTCAAGTACCCGGACTTCGGCGTGAAGCTCTATGGCAACGCGATCATCATAAGCCCGGAGATGGCCAAGAAGCCCGAGCTGGTGAAGGGGTTCCTGAAGGCCGTGGCCAAGGGCTGGAAGGAAGCCATCGCCGACCCCAAGGCCGCCGTGGAGCTGGTGAAGAAGCGCGACGGGCTCATCGACGCTGAGATCGAGCTCAAGCGCCTGAACCTCTGCGTGGAGATGTGCATCGCCACCCCCTGGGTGAAGCAGAACGGCATGGGCGGCGTGGACCCCGAGCGCATGACCAAGGCCATCGACGAGGCCGTGTCCTCGTTCGGCTTGAAGGCCGCGCCCAAGGCCGCCGACGTGTTCGACCCGTCGTTTCTGCCCGCCAAGGAAGAACGGATGGTCTTCTAGCGTGACGGGGGCCTGAGGCCCCCGTTTTCGCTCGCCTTCAAACGGCCGCGCGCCGCACCGGGCCACTGGGCCACGGGGCGGCGCGCGGCGCACATGCGGAGCATCCTGCGTGAGCGACAAGTTCGTGGAACTCTCGGGCGTCGACCTGGCCTACGACGCCGGCAGCGACGTCCTGGCCGTGAGCGGGCTCGACCTCGTCATACGCGAGGGCGAGTTCATCGCCGTGGTCGGGCCGTCTGGGTGCGGCAAGTCCACCCTGCTGAAGCTGGTCACGGGCCTGCGCCCGCCCACGCGCGGCTCCGTGGCGGTGGCCGGGCGCGAGGTCACCGGGCCCTTGCCCTTCGTGGGCATGGCCTTCCAGAACCCCACGCTTCTGCCCTGGCGCAGGCTTCTGGACAACATCATGCTGCCGCTGGAGATCGTCCTGCCGCACCGCAAGCGCCTCAAGGCCGAGCGGGAGCGCTACCTGGAGCGCGCCCGCGAGCTTCTGCGCACCGTGGGGCTCAAAAACCACGAGGACAAGTACCCCTGGCAGCTCTCGGGCGGCATGCAGCAGCGCGCCAGCCTCTGCCGGGCGCTCATCCACGAGCCCAAGCTCCTCATGCTCGACGAGCCCTTCGGGGCGCTGGACGCCTTCACCCGCGAGGAGCTCTGGTGCGTGCTGCGCGACCTCTGGGAGGCCAAGCCCTTCACCGTGGTGCTGGTCACGCACGACCTGCGCGAGTCGGTCTTCCTGGCCGACACCGTGCACGTGATGAGCCGCAGGCCCGGGCGCGTGGTGCTCACGCGAGAGATTGGCATCCCCAGGCCCAGGAGCCTGGACAACAGCTACGACAAGGTCTTCGTGGACATAGTCCACGAGCTGCGCGACAAGATCGAGGCCGTGCGCTGCGCGCCGGACGCCAGGGAGGACGGACAGTGCCGGTGAGCCGCAAGACCATGGAGGCGCTTTCGCCGTGGCTGGTGACCCTGGGGCTCTTCCTCCTCTGGGAGCTGGTGGCCCGCGCCGCGTCCATCCCCACCTACATCCTGCCCACGCCGAGCGAGTCCATCGTCGAGGGCTGGACGTACCGCGGCCCCATCCTGGAGCACGCGCTCCAGACCCTCTACACCACCTCCGCCGGGTTCGCCCTGGCCGTGGCCTTCGGCATGGTCCTGGGCGTTGCCGTGGGGGCCTCCAAGGTGGTCTACCGCGCGCTGTATCCGGTGCTGGTGGGGTTCAACTCCGTGCCCAAGGTTGCCCTGGTGCCCATCCTGGTGATCTGGTTCGGCATCGGCACGGTGCCCGCCATCATCACGGCGTTTCTGATCTCTTTCTTCCCGGTGGTGGTCAACGTGGCCACGGGCCTGGCCACGCTGGAGCCCGAGCTCGAGGACGTGTTGCGCGTGCTCGGGGCCACCAAGCTCGACGTGCTCTTGAAGGTGGGCATCCCGCGCTCGCTGCCGTTCTTCTTCGCCTCGCTCAAGATCGCGGTGACGCTTGCGTTCGTGGGCTCGGTCATCTCCGAGACAGTGGCCTCCAACGCGGGCATCGGCTACCTGATGATGTCGGCCAGCTCGAAATTCAACGTGCCCCTGGTGTTCGCCGGGCTCATGGTCATCGCGGCCATGGGCGTGGGCATGTACGAGTTCTTCGCGGTGCTGGAGCGCCGCTTCACGGCCTGGGCCCACAGGGGATGAAGCCGCTTCGGGAGCTCGTGCTGCCCGGGGAGCGCGTCTGGGCCTTCGTGGGCGCGGGCGGCAAGACCAGCCTCATCGAGGCCCTCGCGCGCCAGCTCTCGGGTTGGGGCGCGCGCGTGCTGGTGACCACCACCACCAAGATGCACCCCCCCGCGCGGAACTTCATGCTCCTGGACAGCCCGCGCGTGCCCCCCTACCGGCACCTCACCGTGGGAAGCGCGGTCGACCCGGCCACGGGCAAGATGTCCGGCGTCGGCCCGGACGACATCCCCGCGCTCATGGACCGCTTCCGGCCCGACTACCTGCTGATCGAGGCCGACGGCGCGGCCGGGCGGCCAGTGAAGGCCCCGCTGGCGCACGAGCCGGTGATCCCGGCCTGGACGGACGTGGTCGTGGGGGTGGTGGGGCTCGATTGCCTGGGCGCGGCAGTGAGCCCGGAGACGGTATTCCGCATGGAGGCCTTCTGCCGCGTCACCGGGCTTTCGCCCGGGGACAGGCTCACGCCCGAATCCCTGGACGCCCTGGCCGCGCACCCCGAGGGGCTCTTCAAGGGCTGCCCGGAAGGGGCGCGCAGGCTCGCCTTCCACAACAAGGCCGAGGCCTGGCCGCGCTCGGGGCGGCTCTTCGGCTCGGCGCGTCAGGGCTGGTTCGTGAGCCTGGAGTAGTCCTCGGGGGTGTCCAGGTCGGCGATGACGGCCGGGTCGCTCACCTCACGGTAGTCCACGGGCGCGCCCGGCGCGGTGAACAAGGCCCTGGCCCCCACGTCGCCGGAAAGTTCCATCACCTTGCCGAACCAGTTCGCCGGGATGACCACGGGGTTGCCCCTGCGCCCGGCGTGCACGGGCACCAGGAAGCGCCCCGGCCTGAAGGCCCGGGCCAGCTCCAGCACGAGTTCCGGCGTGACCAGCGGCATGTCCCCCAGGAGCACCATGGCCCCGGCCAGGCCCCCCGGCAGGGCGGCGAGCCCCGCGCGCAGCGAATGCGCCTGGCCGAGGGAGCTCCGGGGGCTCTCCACGCGCGCGATGCCGGGAAAATCCCTCCCGCCGCCCACCAGCACCGCCACGGGCAGGGCCCGCGCGGCCCGGGCCACGGCGTCCAGCACCGTCGCCTCCCGCCAGGGCAGGGCGAGCTTGTCGCGGCCCATGCGCCTGGAGGACCCGGCGGCCAGGACCACGGCGTCCAGCACCGTCGCCTCCCGCCAGGGCAGGGCGAGCTTGTCGCGGCCCATGCGCCTGGAGGACCCGGCGGCCAGGACCACGGCCGCCAGGGGCGCGCCTCCGGGGCGAGTCAGGCTTTCCATGGGCGTCTCTTCCTCCGGGCGAATGTTACGTTTTCGCGTTCAGGGCCGCTCGTGATTGACAACGGTCCGTGGAGCATTTCACTATGTATCACCGAGCCCCGTCACGGGGCAGCCCAGGGAGGCTCCATGGCCCAGGATTTCGACCGCGAACTGACGCTTCTTCGCTACGACACCATGAACATGTTCCACGCCGTGCGCGAGGCCGTGGAAAAGGCCCTGAACGCGCTCAAGCTGCGCGACAGGGCGCTCTCGCAGGACGTGATGGACGGCGACGAGCCCATCGACCTCCAGGAGTGCGCCAACGAGGCCAGGGCCTTGCGGCTCTTGGCGCTCAGGCAGCCCGTGGCCAGGGACCTGCGCCTAATCATCGGGTCCATGCGCATCGCCTCCAACCTGGAGCGCATCGGCGACGAGGCCGTGAACATCGTGGACCGCAACGTGGTCCTGCTGGAGCGCCCGCCCGTGGAAGGGGCCGCGCGGCTGTGGGAGATGGGCTCGCTCACGCTCGAGATCTTCGACAAGGCCACGCGCGCCTTCTCCGAGGGTTCGGTGGAGCTCTGCCACGAGGTGCGCTCCTCCCTGCCGGTGTCGAGCACCCTGCACCACAAGGTCTTCCGCGACCTGACCGAGATGATGATCAGCGACGCCAAATGCATCGAGACCGCCGAGCAGATGGCCTTCGTGTCCTACAGCCTGAAGCGCATCTGCGACCGCTGCTCCAACATCTGCGAGAGCGTGATCTTCATCGTCCAGGGCCTGGACGTGAAGCACGCCTACTGCGAGGCGCACAGGCAGTAGCCGCGTCCCTTGCTCGGCCCGCGAAATGGGTGCCCGCGCGTTTCGCGCTCGCCGCGCTAGCAGTGCGGGCAGGACCGCGCGACAAGTTCTATGGCCTTTTCCGGGCACATTTCCTGGCAGCAGTAGCAGGCGATGCAGGCTGCGGCGTCCACCACGGGGAGCCCGCCCTCGAGGGTCAGGGCCCCGGCCGGGCACTGGTCCACGCAGGTGCCGCAGCCGGTGCAGCGCGCCGGGTCCGCCTTGGGGCGGCTTTGCGAGCGCTCCTCCAGGAGCCTCTGGATGGCGGCCTGGGCCGAAACCATGTCGCGGTCCAGCGGAGGCGTTTTGAAGCCGGGTATGGGCGCAAGCTCCCCCTCCAGCCTGATGGCCGCCTCGTCATGGTCCCCGAGCCCCAGTTCCTTCGCCCGGGCGAGGAAGCGCAGCCGCGCGGGGTCGAGGCCCATCATGCGCGCCACCACCGCGTCCAGGGCCACGGCGTTGTCGGATGCCAGGACGCGCCCGATCCAGCGCAGCTCGGTCGAAGCCGGGCCGTTGCCCTGCATGCCGAGCACCGCGTCCATGATCACGAGGTCCGGCGCGCGCAGCCTGAACACGTCCACCACCACCTCGTGAAAGCGTTCCTGCGAGCCCGAGAGCTTGTGCAGGGTGGCCTTCTGCGCCCCGGGCAGGATGCCGTAGCTGTTCTTGATGGCCCCGGTGATGCAGGTGAGGCCGTGGGTCTTGAACTTGGGCGCGGAGATGAACACGTCGGCTTCCATGATGTCGCGCGAGACGCTCAACGTGGAGCAGTAGTCCTCGCGGAAGGGCACCTCCACCGCGTCCGTGCCCACGTTGCGGTAGTGGCCGCGCGCGGCGGCCATGAGCCCGCAGCGCTCGAAGCTCTTCTCGTTGGCCCCGTAGCCCATGAGCCCGGGGTTGTCGCCGACCACGATGGAGGCCGCGCCTTCGGCCTCCACGCGGCGCACGATGGCCTCGACCACGGCGGGGTGGGTGGTCACGGCCTCCTCGGGCCGGGCCGGGCGCAGCACGTTGGGCTTGATGAAGACCTTGCGGCCCTTGATGCGCTGGGGGAAGAGGTCGAAGGCGCGGTCCACGGCGGCCTGGCATTCCTGGTAGTCCGCCGGGTGGATCATCACGGTGTGCATTTCAGTTCTCCAGCCCGTATTGCTTGAGTTTTCGATACAGCGTGGCCAAGCTTATTCCAAGCGCCTCCGCAGTCGTTTTTTTTCCCTTGAGTCCCGAACCGAACCGGGAGAGCCCGGAGGCGATGGCCGCGCGCTCCTGTTCCTCGAGGGTAAGCAGCGGCGTGGCCTGCCCGGGCGCGCCCGAGGGCTCCTGGGGCGAGGCCGCGCCCAGGGCCTGGCGCACCTTGGGGGGCAGCAGCCCCTCGTGCGGCGCGCCTCCCGGGGGGAGCATGTTCACCAGAAATTCCATGGCGTTCTCGAACTCGCGCACGTTGCCCGGCCAGGGGTAGGCCTTGAGCGCGGAGAGGAAGGGCTGGTCCGGCGCGGGCACGGCCTTGCCGAAGAGCCTGGCGTAGCGCTCCAGGAAGTGCCGGGCCAGCTCCTCCACGTCCTCGGGCCGGTCGCGCAGGGGCGGGGTCTCCAGCGGCACCACGTTCAGGCGGTAGTAGAGGTCCTCGCGGAAGCGGCCCTGCGCGATGAGCTCCGAGAGGTCCTCGTTGGTGGCCGCGATCACGCGGATGTCCAATTCCAGGAGCCTGTTGGAGCCGAGGCGCGTGAAGGTGCGCTCCTGGAGCACGCGCAGGAGCTTCACCTGGAGGTAGAGCGGCAGCGCGCCGATCTCGTCCAGGAACAGCGTGCCCGAGTTGGCCAGCTCGAACTTGCCCATGCGGCCCTTGGAGCTGGCCCCGGTGAAGGCCCCGCTGGTGTAGCCGAAGAGCTCGCTCTCCAGGAGCGAATCCGGGATGGCCCCGCAGTTGATGGCGATGAAGGGCTTGTCCCGGCGTGGGGAGAGGCGGTGGATGGCCCTGGCCACCAGCTCCTTGCCCGTGCCCGATTCGCCCGTGACCAGCACCGTGGAGCTGGACTGGGCCACCTGGGTGATCTGCTCCTTGAGCCGCCTGACCGCGGCCGAGCGCCCGGTGATGGAGTCGAGCCCGGGCGCGGGGCCGCCGCCGTCAACATCGCCCAGGCGACCGGCCACCTTGGGCAGGGACTCGAACACGAGTACCTTGTCGAACTGCGGGTCGCGCCCGGCGAGCCTGGCCATGTGTCCCACCAGCGAGAACCTGCGGCCTCCGGCCGAGACCTCGAAGGCGTCCAGGTCCGAGAGGCCCTCCCCGGTGCGCCGGGCCTCCACGCCGGGCGTGCCCGGCTCCACGCCGAGCTCGCGCCGGGCCAGGGGGTTGACGTAGCTCACCGCGCCCCGGTCGTCGAAGACGATCACGCCGCGCTTGTCCGCGTCCACGATCTGGAGCATCAGGTCCAAAAATTCCGAGGCCTTGACCATGCGCCGGTGGTCCGAGAGCTTGCGGCCGATGGCCTCGGCCATCTGGGCCACGAAGTCCACGTAGGTATCGCGGTTGGCCAGCACGCGCTCGCGCTCGGCCCGGGTGAAGCAGACCAGCCCGATGACCCCGGCCACGTCCTCGCCGTCCACGATGGGCGTGCACAGCGAGAGCGTCTCGCGACACTGACCGCGCTTGCGGCAGCGGCGGCACAACGGGTGCTCGCGCGGGTTCTCGAGCAGAAGCGTCTGGCGCGAGCGCAGCACGTGGCGGTAGACCTCGCCCTCGTCCAGGATGCTCTTGCCCACGCCCTCGGCGTAGTGGCCGGTTCCGGCGATGCGGATGAAGCCCACGTCCACCACTTCCACGTCGATGCCCGTGACCGTGGCGATGACCTGGGCGTAGCGGGTTATGGTGTCCTTGATCTGGTCGAGCATTTGTTTCTCAAAATGAGATATTTCCCAGAATTAGAAGCTGAAATGATTTCAAAGGGTCAGTCGTTCTCAAAATAAGAAATCAATCAAGGAAAGTCCACGCATTCCAGCATGCAAACCACGAGAGATTAACTCTAACACACTGGAAAGACGAAGATTATGTGGAGAAAAACCCAGGCGTGAACCCAGGCGTGAACCCTGGCGGGCCCGGCCCGGCCCGGCGGCATGGCCCTTGCTGCCTTGGGTGCATGACAAGACCTCTGCTTTATTGTCCGGCCTGCGACGGCTTCCATGACCCGGCGGACGGTCTGTTCGCCTGTCCTGAGGCCGGCGGCGGACGCGAGCACGTGCTCGATCCGCGCGTGGAGGCTTCCCCCGAGCTGGCCCGGCGCGTGGAGGCGGATTTCGTCGCGCACCCGGACGACCCCCTGTCCGCTTTCGCCGGGCTCGGCGTCATTGGGTCGCTCGCCGGGCCCAGGCATTACGCCGCGCTCGCCGCGAGGCTCCAGGAGGGGCTTTCGCGCTTCGAGGGGAGCGCGCTTCGCGTGACGCCGCTCACGCGCGCGCCGCGCCTGGCCGGGGCGCTCGGGCATCGCGGCGAGATCGCCGTGAAGGACGAGACCGGCCAGCCCGGCGGATCGCACAAGGTGCGCCATCTGGCCGGGACCATGCTCTATCTTGAAGCCCTGCGCGGCTCCGGCCCCAGAAGGCCCCTGGCCATATCCAGCTGCGGCAACGCCGCCCTGGCCGCGGCCTGCGTGGCCCGGGCTTCGGGGTACGAACTCACGGCCTTCGTGCCAGAGGACGTGCATCCCGGGGTGGCGGCCCTGCTGGCCGAACGCGGCGCTACGGTCTCGGTCACTCCCAGGCTGGCCACGGGCGCGGGCGACCCGTGCTACCGGGCCTTCCGCAAGGCCGTGGAGGACGGGGCCGTGCCGTTTTGCTGCTCGGGCCGCGACAACTGGTCCAACATCGAGGGCGGCAGGAGCCTGGGCTACGAGGCCGCGCTCCAGTGGGAGGCCCTCGGCGGGCTGCCCGGGCACCTGGTGCTCCAGATCGGGGGCGGCGCCCTGGCCAGGAGCGTTGCCGGGGCCTTCGAGTTCCTGGAGGATATCGGGGCCGCCGGGCGTTCCCCGCGCATCCATGCCGTGCAGACCGAGGGGGCGTTCCCCTTCGCGCGGGCCTGGCTGGCGCTTCTGTCCGAGGCCGCGCGCCCGGGGGGGATCACCCTGCCCGAGCCCGCCGCGCTTGCCCAGGTTCGGGAAATCCTCGACGGGCGTTCCCAGGAAATCGAACGCGCCGTGGAGTTCTGCCGGGAGCGCTTCTCCTCCCCGGCCGTGCGCCAGGCCCTGGCCCTGGCCGCGCGCGAGCCGCACCGGTTCATGCGCCCCTGGGACGGCCCGGCCCCGCACAGCCTGGCCCACGGAATCCTGGACGACGAAACCTACGACTGGTTCTTCCTCGCGCGCGCCATGCTGCGCACCGGCGGGCGCTGCGTTGTGGCGGGCGAACGCCAGGTGGCGCGCGCCTTGGACATGGCCCGCGAATTCACGGACATAGACGTCTCCGCCACCGGCTCGGCCGGGCTGGCCGGGCTTCTGGAACTCAAGCGCGTCGGGGCCGTGGACGGCTCCGACACGGTGGGGCTCTTCTTCACCGGCATCAACAGGTAACGACAAAAGGACTTAACGACATGCCCCGCATCTCAGGCCCCACGTTCGCGGAAATGCGCGACCCCTCCAAGATCGACCCGGAAATCCGCGAAAAGGCCCTGGCCGCGCGCGAAGCCGCCCCGCTGGATCCGGTGAACCTCTACAACATCACCTGGCGCGACGAGGCCGGAGGGGTCAGGCACATGGTCCTGCCCCGGGAGCTCACCGGCGTGGACGCCAACATCGTGGTCATCTACGGCAAGGAGTTTCCCACGGGCAGCCACAAGGTGGGCGCGACCTACTCCGTGGTCATCGAGCAGCTGGCGCGCGGCGCGGTGGAGCCCGGCAGGCACACGCTCGTCTGGCCCTCCACGGGCAACTACGGCATCGGCGGGGCCTGGGTGGGCGGGCGCATGGGCTTCGACTCCGTGGTGGTGCTGCCCGAGGAGATGAGCGCCGAGCGCTTCGAGATGATCAACGCCTACGGCGCGCGCGTCATCGCCACGCCCGGCTGCGAGTCCAACGTCAAGGAGATCTACGACAAGTGCCACGAGCTCACCGGCTCCGACCCGGACAAGGTCCGGGTGATGAACCAGTTCGAGCGCTTCGGCAACTACCGCTTCCACGCCTGCGTCACCGGCCCCACCGTGATCGCGCTCATGGAGGAGCTGGCCGCCAAGGGCGTGGGCAAGGGCAAGGCCCAGGCCTTCGTCTCGGCCATGGGCTCCGCCGGGACCATCGGCGCGGCCGACGCCCTCAAGGAACGCTGGCCCGACCACAAGATCGTAGGCCTCGAGCCCATCCAGTGCCCCACGCTTTTCATGAACGGGTACGGCGGCCACGACATCCAGGGCATCGGCGACAAGCACGTCACCTGGATCCACAACGTGATGAACATGGACGCCATGATCTGCATTGACGACATGGAGTGCAAACTGGGCCTGCAACTGCTGGTGGAGGACGCCGGGCGCGAGGCCCTGGCCAGGGCGGGCGTGGCCGCCGAGGCCGCCTCGAAGCTCGCCTCCATCACGGGCATCTCGGGGGTGTGCAACATCCTGGGGGCCATCAAGGCAGCGCGCCACTACGGGTTCGGCCGTGACGACGTGGTGGTCACGGTGTGCACGGACAACATCGCCCGCTACCATTCGGTGATGCGCGCGCTCACCGCCGAGCGCGGGGCCATGGACGCCCCGGAGGCCTCGCGCAGGCTGGAGGCCATCTTCCACGGTCAGAAGTCCGACTGGATCCAGGAGGGCACGCGCGAGGTCCGGCAGCGCTGGCACAACCTCAAGTACTTCACCTGGGTCGAGCAGCAGGGCAAAACCGTGGCGGAATTGGAGGCGCTCAAGTCCCAGGAGTTCTGGGCCATGCAGCGCGAGTACGTGCAGGAGACGGACAGGCTCATCGAAGAGTACCGCAGGGGGTAGGGCGCGCTCCCTGACGTGGGGCGCTGCCCCTCACCCCGGCAGGGCTCCGCCCTGTACCCGCCAGGGGCAGTGCCTGCCCCTGGACCCGGCAATAGCTTCGCCTCGATCAGCGGATGCCAATGACGAGCCGCCCGCCTGCCTGGAAGCGCGCTTCCAGGCAGGCGGGCGGCCCCAGGTTCGCGGCAGGGGCGTGGGCAGCGCCCCACAGGTCGCGGCTACTCTTTCTTGTCCTGCTCGGAGAGCCCGGCCTTGAAGCAGATCCTGGCCCACTTGGAGGCCGAGAGGTAGTCCCGCGCGGCCGCGATATGGTTGATCTTCTGGCTGTCCAGGATCGCGCCCACGTCGCACCAGCGGTTCTGGTCCACGCAGTTGACCAGCTCGAGCCAGGGCGACAGGCTGCTCTTCTCGCCCTTGAGCGCGGCCTTGATGCGCTTGTCCATGGGCATGCTCTCCAGGAGCTCGATCATGGGCTGGCCGAGCATGGCGTCCAGGAGCGAGAAAAGGCCCAGCAAGAACATCGATTTCGGCGGCAAGGGCGTGGAAGCGGCGCGCGAGGCCAGCTTCTCCAAAAAACTCGCGCGTTGCAGCGACAGGTAGGAGAGCTCCTCGCCCTTGGCGCTGGCGTCCAGGCTGGCCACCAGGGCCATCATGGCCCAGTGCTTGAAGGCCGTGTCGCCAAGGATGGCCACGGCGTGCTCGATGGAGTCCACCGTGCGCCCGAGCCCGACGCCGGGCGAGTTCACGTACTTGAGCAGCCGGTAGCTGAGCATGGGGTCCTTGGCGATGATGGCCGCCATGTCCTTGTAGGTGGAGGATTCGTCCACCAGCTTGCCCATGAGCTCCATGCGCGTGAGCGCGTTGGAGGCCAGCTTGCGGCCCTTGACGATCTCCGGGCGGCCGAAGAAGCTGCCCTGGAAGTAGTCGAACCCGAGGGCCTTGCTGCCCGCGAAGGCCTCCCAGGTGTCCACGTTGTCGGCCATGAGCTTGAGCTTGTAGCTCTTGAGGAACTTGCGTTCCTTGGCCAGTTCGATGGGCTTCAGGCGCGCCAGGTCCAGGATGACCGTGTCCGCGTACTGCAGCAGGGGGGTGAAGGGCTCGCAGGGAACGTCGAAGTGCAGGGCCAGGCTGTAGCCGTAGTCCTTGAAGAAGGCGAGGATCTCCTCCAGGTTGTCGCGCGCCGAGGCGGCCGGGGCGACCACCAGCTGGCAGAAGTCCATGGGCAGCAGATGCACTTCCGGTGCGTCCAGCATGGCGTCCGGCACGGAAACCATGAGCCTTTCGGATTCTTCCAGGAGCACCTGCAGCTCGCCCGCGCCGTCGCTGACCATCCAGGAGAAGGCGTCCACGTCCACGCCGCCGGGGTCCTGGGCGACCAGGCAGGAGCGCGCGGCCACGTCGTGGGCCACGACCTTCTTGTTCTTGTCGAAAACCGGGTGCCTGGAAAGGAAACAGGTAGCTGCTTCGTTGTCCGTTTCGAGGTTCATCGTTACGGCCTTTCCCCTAATCCGTTGAGAGTGCTGTGTATTTCTAATTGTGCGAAAAAACAAAGAATATCGTCTATAATCTGTTTTATCCCAAGAAGCAAGTTCAAGCGGGTGCGCCAGTATCTGGCACCCGAAAACAGGTCTTCGCGCAAGCCCTCCAGGCGGCCCTTTACCACCGGCCCGAAATGCCCTACTGAGCCCCCACTTTCCCACCACAGAGGAGTGCACCATGAGCGCCGAAAAATACCACCGCATGTACCCCGTCAGTTGGGACCAGCTCCACCGCGACTGCAAGGCCCTGTCCTGGCGGCTCATGGCGCTTGGCCCGCTCAAGGGCATCTACGCCATCACCAAGGGCGGGCTGATCCCGGCGGCCATCATCGCCCGCGAGCTTGACGTGCGCCTGATCGACACCATCTGCGTCACCAGCTACGACTGGCAGAGCCAGGGCGACAAGGTGGACGTGCTCAAGGGAGTCACCGGCGACGGAGAAGGCTGGCTTTTGATCGACGACCTTGTGGACACCGGCAAGACCGCCAAGGCCGTGCGCGAGATGGTGCCCAAGGCCCACTTCGCCACCGTCTACGCCAAGCCCGAAGGACGCCCCCTGGTGGACACCTACATCACCGAGGTCAGCCAGGACACCTGGATACTCTTCCCCTGGGACTCCGAGCCCCAGTTCATCCAGCCGATCTCCAAGGCCGCGAAAGAGAAATAAGCAAAAGAAGAGCCTCCGGCGGCCGGGGGGAGAAGCCTCCCCCAGGACCCCGGCTTTGGGCTTCGCGGGATTCACCATTACCTTGAAATATGGCCGCCCTCCCGGCTGGAAGCGCTTCCAGCCGGGAGGGCGGCTCGTTATAGGCATCCGGTGATCGACGCGAAGCTATCGCCGGGCCCAGGGTGAGGCACTCACCCTGGCGGGTGCAGGGCAGAGCCCTGCCGGGGCGTGGGGCGGGAGCCCCACTTTCCGGGATTTTCCGCGCGGGATCAGGCGCTTTCGCGCTCGCGCGGGAGAAGCGCGTTCAGGAGCACTCCGGCAACGCCGGCCAGGCCGATGCCCTCCAGGTGCACGCCGCCGAAGGAGAAGCTCATCTTGCCCATGCCCAGCACCACGATGAGCGCCACGATGACCATGTTGCGCGGCTTCATCAGGTCCTGGCCGTCCTGCACCAGGGAGTTGAGCCCCACCACCATGATCGCGCCGAACAGCAGGAGCATGATGCCGCCCATGACCGGCGTGGGGATGGTGCCCAGGAGCGCGCCCAGCTTGCCGATGAAGGCCAGGCCCACGGCGGTGATGGCCGCCCAGGTCATGAGCGCGGGGTTGTAGATCTTGATGAGCGACACCGCGCCCGTGACCTCCGCGTAGGTGGTCAGCGGAGGCCCGCCCAGGAAGCCCGCCATGGTGGTGGCCACGCCGTCGCCCATGAGCGAGCGGTGCACGCCCGGCTTGTCGATGTAATTCTTGCCCGTCACCGAACCCACGGCCAGGATGGAGCCGATGTGCTCGATGATCGGCGCGATGGCCACGGGCATGATGATCAGGATGGCGTCCATGCTGAAGGTGGGGGCCACGAAGTCGGGCAGCTTGAACCAGGGGGCCTTGGCCACCGGGGTGAAGTCCACGATGCCCATGAAGAGGCTGGTGGCGTAGCCCGCCGCGATGCCGCAGATGATGGGAATGAGCTTCAGAAGCCCCTTGCCCTTGATGGCCACGATCACCGTGACCGCCAGCGAGATCATGGAGATGATCATGGCCTGGTTCTCGGGGTAGAGCACCTTGGCCCCGTCCCCGGTCTTGCCCATGGCCATGTACACGCCCACCGGGGCCAGGATCAGGCCGATGACCATGATCACCGGGCCGGTGACGATGTGCGGCAGGTAGCGCAGCAGGAACGCGGTGCCCTTGGCCTTGATGATGAAGGCGAACAGCACGTACATGAGCCCCACCGAGGCCAGGCCGCCCAGGGTGGCGGCCATGCCGTGGCGCTGCATGGAGAGCATGATCGGCGCGATGAACGAGAACGAGGACCCCAGGAAGATGGGGATCTGGAACTTGGTCAGCACCTGGTAGATGAGCGTGCCGATGCCCGCCGTGAACAGCGCCACGTTGGGGTCGAGGCCGGTGAGCAGCGGCACCAGCACGAGCGCGCCGAAGGCCACGAAGAGCATCTGCGCGCCCACGGGGAAGTCGCGCACGCGCAGATTGTAGTCGGTGGGCAGGGGGGTGGACATCTGGTGCGCTCCTTATTTGGTGCCGAAGATTTTGTCGCCCGCGTCGCCCAGCCCGGGAAGGATGTAGCCGACGTCGTTGAGCCTCTCGTCGATGGCCGCCACGTAGACGTGCACGTCCGGGTGCGCGGCCTCGAGCCTGGCCAGGCCCTCGGGGGCGGCCACCAGGAAGAGCCCCTTGATCTTCTTGCAGCCCGCCTCCTTGAGCAGGTCGATGGTGGCGATGAGCGTGCCGCCCGTGGCCAGCATGGGGTCCAGGATGAGCGCGGTGCGCTTGTGGATCTCCTTGGCCAGCTTCACGTAGTAGCGCACGGGCTCCAGGGTCTCTTCGTTGCGGTACATGCCCACCACGCTGACCTTGGCCCCGGGCACCATGTCCAGCACGCCGTCCATCATGCCGAGACCGGCGCGCAGGATGGGCACCACGGTGATCTTCTTGCCCTTGATCTGCTCGACCTCGACCTCGCCGGCCCAGCCCTTGATGGTCTTCTTCTCTGTCTTCAGGTCCTTGGTGGCCTCGTATGTGAGAAGCCTGGCCACTTCGTTGGCCAGGTCGCGGAATACGTTGGTGCTGACGCCGTCTTCACGCAGAATGCCCAGCTTGTGCCTTACCAGCGGATGATCGACCACGGTTACCGGCATGCCCCCCTCCTTGCTTGTGATTTGTCAATTGCGCAAAACTTTAGAAGTTTGCTCGAAGTCCTGGCGCAGGTCAAGAAGAACGACCGCGCCGGACGGGATTGCGGGATTGGAGGAGGGGCCGAAAGAGACTGGGAACGAGGCCCGGGCGCGCCGACGTCGAAGCCAGGACTTCGTGTTGGCGCGCCCGGGGCCCGGAAACCCGCGCGGGAATCCACCCGCTGTTGCGGGCCGGTGCAGGAAGGCCCGCGCGGAAAGGGGCGCCGGTCAGCAGACCTTGACCTTGCGCACGCTCGCCAGGTCGGCCAGTTCGCGCAGGCAGACCCCGGCGTCCACGCTCGTCCGGTCGCACCGCAGGGTGAAAACGTAGGTGGAGAGCCCCTCCTTCATCTTGGAAAGGCTCAGGTTCTCGATGGTGAACTTGCGGTCGTTGAAGAAGGCGATCAGCTTGTCCAGGGGGCGGTCCGCCTCCTGGCAGGTGACGGAGACTATCCGGTAGGCTTCGCGGCGGATGCGCTTCTGGCCGAGGCGGACGACGGTCAGGGCGGTCAGTCCCAGGGCCGTGCAGAAAAGCGGGATGACGACCATGCCCGCGCCGAGCGCCATGCCCACCCCGGCGTTGAACCAGAGCATGGCGGCCGTGGTCAGGCCCCGGATCGCCCCGCGCTCCTTGATGATCACGCCCGCGCCCAGGAAGCCGATCCCCGTGACGATCTGGGCGGCGATGCGCGAGGGGTCGAGGCCCAGGGCGATGTTGCCCATGTCCTCCCCGGCCTTGTAGGAGAAGTATTTCGATATGACCATGATCAGGGCGGACCCGAGGCAGACCAGCATGTTGGTCCTGAGCCCCGCGCTGATCCCGTGGCGCTCCCGCTCGTACCCGAGGACCGCGCCGCAGAGAAGGGCCAGCACCAGGCGCAGCAGCAGGTGCAGTTCATGGAGATAGCCGTCCATAAGCATCCTCCGTCCGGCGAACGCCCTGCCGGGCGGCCCACCGGTCCACCCCCCTCCTTGCCTGGAAACATATTGTCATATTCCGGCAAACGCCAGCACGTTTTGGGCCCGAGGGTGCGCCTCAGGCTTCCGGCGGCCATGAAACCGCACCCATGCGCTTTCGTGGTTGACATGCCCCCAAAAAGGGTTATTCATCCCACTTCGGCACGCCGCCTGAGTGGCGTGGGCCAGCTGCAAGCCCCGCCCGTCCCGAACAGAACGCCCCGCCGCACCGACCGTTTCCCCGATAGAGCCTTCCTGACCGTGTTTGCAGCAAAAGCGCGTCACGCCTGCTCGTCGCATTTGCAACACGAACCCAAGGATATTTCTTGCAATTTTCTTCTTTTGACTTTCACGCCTCCATCAACGCCAATGTCGAACGTCTGGGTTACGAAACCCCCACTCCCATCCAGGCCCAGGCCATCCCGCATGTGGCCCAAGGCCTCGACGTCATGGGCCTGGCCCAGACCGGAACCGGCAAGACCGCCGCTTTCCTGCTGCCCATCATCGACAGGTTCCTGAAGAACCCCAAGCCCCTGCGCGGCTCCGCCCGCGCCCTGGTGATCGCTCCCACGCGCGAGCTGGCCGAGCAGATCCACGAGAGCGCCCGCGACTACGCGCGCGGCCTGCGCTTCCGCTCCGTCACCGTGTACGGCGGCGTGGGCATGGGCCCCCAGGCCTCCAACCTGCGCCGCGGCGCCGACCTCGTGGTCGCCTGCCCGGGCCGCCTGCTGGACCACGTGAACCAGGGCAACGCCAACCTCTCCGGCGTCGAAGTGCTGGTTCTCGACGAGGCCGACCACATGTTCGACATGGGCTTTCTGCCCGACATCAAACGCATCCTGGCCCAGCTGCCCGCCGAGCGCCAGACGCTGCTCTTCTCGGCCACCATGCCCGAGTCCATCCGCGGCCTGGCCCACGAGACCCTGAAGGACCCGGCCGTGGTGCGCGTGGGCCGCGTGGCCCCGGCCCAGACCGTGGAGCAGTGCCTCTACCCGGTGCCCCAGCACCTGAAGACCAAGCTCCTGCTGGCGCTCCTTGGCGAGGCCGAGGAAGGCTCCACGCTCATCTTCACCCGCACCAAGCACCGCGCCAAGCGCCTGGCCGAGCAACTCTGCCGCGTGGGCCACGCCTCGGCCTGCCTCCAGGGCAACCTCTCCCAGGCCCAGCGCCAGAAGGCCATGGAAGGCTTCCGCACCGGGCGCTTCAGCGTGCTCGTGGCCACCGACATCGCGGCCCGGGGCATCGACGTCTCCCGCGTGGGCCACGTGGTCAACTACGACCTGCCCGACACCCCCGAGACCTACACGCACCGCGTGGGCCGCACCGGCCGCGCCGAGCGCGAAGGCCGCGCCTGCTCGCTGGTGACCAGCGAGGACGTCTCCATGGTCAAGGCCATCGAGCGCCTGCTGGGCAAGCCCATCGAGCGCCGCAGGATGGACGGATTCGACTACGCCTGCCCCATGCCCGAGCGCGACACCGAGTTCAGCCGTCCGCCCCTGGAAACCAGGGGCCGCCAGGACAGGGGCGCGCCCCAGGGCCGCTCAGGCTCCCGCGTCTTCGACCAGGGCAGCCGCGCCGCTCAGCCCGCCCAGCCCGCGCAGGAGCGCTCCCGTAGCGCCGGACAGCGTCCCCAGGGCCGCCGCAACCCCTCGCGCGACCAGGACAGCGCCCCGGCCGGCGGCTTCTACGGCCGCGTGGCCGAAGCCCGCGACGCCCAGCCGCGCTACTCCCGCAAGCCGGATGTGGACGGCAACCGCGCCGAGCCCCAGCGCCGCGAGCGCTCCGGACGCCCCCGCCGCGACGGCGGACAGGCCGCCTAGCCCGGAAGACATGAACTGGAGAGGGCGCCGCCCTCTCCAGGCTTCTCCCTGGACTTTCCGTTGCTTCGCAGACATCTGTGGAAATAGGCCCCTTCAAGAAGTGCACTTCTTGAAGGGGCCTATTTGAATTTGAGATGTTCAAAGGGGCGTAAACGAATAGGGCCACTCGACGAAGTGGCCCCGATTTAGCCAACTTACGCTAGAACACGGGGATTAAGAAGCACTTCTTCCCGTAGTCGGCTGCGTAGAGGACTTTTTTAGCACGCCAGTGGTAAAAGCTCGCCACTGCGCGGTAAAGGCGTCCATTGTGCCAAACGAGGTTGTCCATAGGACCTCCTAGAGTGACGAGCAGACTTGACGCCGTCGATGATGTGCATTATGCTTTCGTTTACCACAACGTCTGCATGTTTGCACAGCATGCGCCAAGGGCCGCGCTCGTCGAATTTCGGGGGGTAGCGGCCTTTGCCCATTTTTACGGCTTGATGCCGTTCCGATCGTGGTTGTTTCATAACTTCTCTGCTGTCATTGACCGCGTAACTCGGTCATACTTTACTCTCGCAGCATCGTTCGAAACCTTGAAAATGCTGCTAATCTCATTCGCCGATACCCCTTGGCGAATCAATTGGGCTACTAAAGGGGAAGGCATTAGAAATTCTGATGCATATACATCCGCCTGTTTTTCTGGGTTTTGGTAGGCTGGAACTTGTGAGCGCTGCAATAAGATCGCTTGGCGATTCCCTCGCATGATGCCCCGGTAATATGGACCATGCAAGTGAGCATGACCTATCTCATGAGCGACTGTGAATCTATCTCGCCCGTTCTCATCGAGAAGGCCAAGATAAACATTCTCGTCAAGTGTTAGCTCTCTTTTTTTCGGATCATACTCTGCTTCGCCATCAAATAGGTCGTCAACTCTGTATTCTACGCCAAGTTTCTCGCGCAGTCCGCCCTCGAACAAAGAAGCCACAGGGGTCGGGCCGGGTATGCTCAACCTCTCAGGACAAACAGTTGCAAGCAGAATGCGGGCATAATGCTCCACTTTGAACCAGCTTAAGCCCGGAACGGCTACAACTCTTCCATTTGCCGAATTGCTCAATGGGAACCTCGCTTTTTGAGTATTTCAAGAATTTTCTCTGCTTGTTCTTCCGAAAGATCCTTCCAAGAACGGGCTAACACTAGGCCGGCCTCCTCTAAACAAGGACTTGCCCCTTGTAGGTCAAGTTCAACGTGTCCTTTTTCTTTCATAGCTAAATCAAGTAGATCGGACGCCGAGGTCGAAATCACCTTGGCGATTATCTCAATCTTATCAGGAGAGGGTGGGTTACGACGTCCCCGCTCGACATCTGAGATATACACGACGGAACAACCAAGAGCTGTTGCCACATCCTTCATGGTTTTGCCCGCCTTTTCTCTCAGAAGGCGCAATCGCTCCCCAAAGCGTTCCATAGCGTCCTCCGGTTTGATGATGTGTACCATGTTTAGCTAGTAAGCTCGTTAGCTAAATTTGTCAACGACAACGAGCAAAATAATCATAACATACTAATAGTAAGGATTATTTTCCACTTCCTGCCACAAGTGGCATGTGTATGGCTGTTGCAGGGGCACGGGGCAGCGCCCCGCCTCTTCTCTACAAGTACAAGCTCTCGCCCAGAAGTTCCTTCCCCGCCTTCTCGCGCACGGTCCAGCCCTTGGCCTCCAGGGCCTTGCGCGCAGTTGGGCTTACGGTCCCGGCGACCCAGAGCTCCACGGCCGAGGGGCGGTGCTTTTGCCCGGCCAAGTCCACGGCGGCGGCCACTTCGGCCACGCGCTCGGTCCAGCACAAGTGGTCCAGCGGCAGGCAGAGCACGAGCCTGCCCCGGTAGGTCAGCGCCCCGGCCATGGCCCCCAGGCGCACGAACCCGCGCACCATGTCCTGGCGTTTGTGGTAGCCCCGGTACATCAGCGCCTGGCGCTGGGTGAAGAGGGCCTGGTCCTGGTTCTCGATCCTGGCTGCCACGGTGAGGAAGGTGGTGACGGCTCCCACGCGGCCCATGCCGGTGAGGGCCTTGACGATGAGCGACTGCTGCGTGGGCGTGTACTCGGCGTTGTCCATGAAGCTCCACACCGAGGCCTCGCCCGCGCCGAGGTCCAGGAGCGCCTGGCGGTTGTGGATGCGGATGTCGGCGGGCGGCTGGGCCATGTCCACCTGGCCCAGCCAGTTCACGCCGCTCACCGAGGACACGGCGATGCCCACCCCGCCAGGGATGAGCAGCTTCAGCCCGGCCGTGGTCACGCCCCCGGCGTAGGAGGGCGCGGCGACGGTCTTGAGCTTCTCGCGCAGCTGCTCGTTGGTGGAGTAGGGGTCCACGCCGTAGGCCACGGCCTGCTCTCGCCGGGTGGAGGCGAAGCCCACCAGCTTGGCCCCGGCGGAGTCCTCGTAGCGGCTGGCGCTGGAGCCCGTCATGCCTTCCTCGGCGCGGGTGAAGAGCTTGCCCACGCCCGAGGCCGCGTTCTGGAAGGTGTTCACCGGGTCCGTGACCAGGTTCTTCACGCCCAGCACGAAATTCTCCCCGCCCTCGACAAGGCCCTTGCCGTACTCCTTGGCCCCGCCGGATTCGTCCATGGCGGCCATGGCCTTGAACTCGTCCACGCGCGCGGCCAGGAGCGCGGTGGAGACCACGCGGTACGTGCCATAGCGGGAGCGCACGGTATAGGTGTTCATCAAGCCGTCGTTGGCCACGGTCTCCGCCACGCGGTGGTGCGGCCCGGAGAGGAGCTTCGGGGGAAGGATGCGCGAGGCCTGGAGGTTGAAGGGCGTCTCGAAGGACGGAGCACGCGGCTCTTCCGCCAGGGCGGCGGAGGCCAGCGCCATGAAGGCGGCGAGGATGAAGGCGGCGAAAGGCCCTGTGGTCATGCGTCTCCCGTTTCGCTTGGGCTCACGCACGGTAAGCGAGCCCGGCGGGCGCAGTCAACGCTTGCCGGGCTCGCCGAGTGATTGCCGGGGGCTGCGCCGGGTCATTCGTTGCGCACTTCCTCCAGCGCGTTCCAGCCCCAGCCCACCAGGCGGTCGTTGCGGATGACCAGGGGGGTCAGGTGCTCGTCGGCGATGGGCGTGCCCGCCTTGCGGTACTCGGTGTAGTAGTAGAGGATTTCATAAGTGCCCTTGCGGGTGCGCAGGGCCTCGGTCCTGAAGGGGTTGGGGATGGGCTCGGAGAACTCGGAATAGGCCGTGCCCGTGCCCATGACGATGAGCACCTCGTCCTTCTTCATGTTCAGTTTGAGCCTGGTCAGGCGCTCCTTGTTGTCGATGCGCACCTTCTGGCTCACGGACGGGCCGCACGCGGGCATCACCAGGCACAGGGCCAGCAGGGCCAGCACGATTCTCTTCATCGGGACCTCCCTTCCGTTGCGTGTGACGACGCGGAAATACGACGATATCGTGAAGGGTTACACGAGAACGGTGCCGGGAACAAGCGGGAGGGAGGGAAAATGCGGGAGGGGGTTCAGGCGCCCGGGGAGGGCGGATAGCTCCGGATGGGGATTTCACCGGAGAGCGCGAGAGCCGCGCCGTCGGCCATGGCCTGCATCTCCTCCAGGCCCGTGACCGCCACCACGGGGCCGAGGTAGGCCACCAGGCGGGTGATCTCGTGCACCAGGCGCGTGCTGCGGGCCATGCCCCCGGTGATCACCACCGCGTGTGCGCGGCCCTCCAGGGCCGGGGCCATGGAGGCCACGGCCTTGGCGATGTTGTAGGCCATGGCCGAGAACACCAGGGCGGCGCGCTCGTCCCCGGCCTCCATGCGCGTCTCGACCTCGCGCAGGTCCGAGGTGCCCAGGTGCGCGAGGAGCCCGGCCTTTCCGGTGAGCAGGCCGCGCAGCTGGGCCGGGGTGTAGAGGCCTCGCTCGATGAGCTCAAGCACGGGCAGCAGGGGCAGCGTTCCTGAGCGTTCGGGCGTGAAGGGGCCTTCGCCGTCCAGGGCGTTGGTCACGTCCACCACCCGGCCCTTGAGGTGGGCGCCCACGGAGGCGCCCCCGCCGAGCTGGGCCACGATGAAGCGCCCCCGGGAGTAGTCCATGCCCAGGCGGCGGGCGGCCTCGCGCGCGGCCCCGCGCTGGCCCAGGGCGTGGAAGATGCTGCGGCGGGGGATTTCCGGCAGGCCGGTGAGACGGGCCACGTCCATGAGCTCGTCCGTGGCCACCGGGTCCACCACCAGGGCGGGGCAGGCGTGCTCGCGGGCGAACTCCACGGCCATGAACGCTCCCAGGTTGCTGGCGTGCTCGCCGTGGGCGGCGACGCTGAGCTGGGCGAGCATCTCCGGCCCGGCCTCGTAGGCCCCGCCGGGCACGGGCGCGAGGAATCCGCCGCGCCCGACCACGGCCGAGAGCCTGCCCATGCGGCCCAGCTCGGCGCGCAGGGCGCGCAGCCGGGGCTTAAGCTGGTCCATGACCGTGGGGCAGGCCGCGATCTCGGCCGGGGGGTGGCTTATCTCCACGGTGCGCGCGCAGGAGCCGTCCTCGAACAGGGCGGCCTTGGTGGACGTGGAGCCCGGGTTGATGGCCAGGATGCGGGTCTTCATTGGGCAGAGGGTATGCATGCCGGACGCCGCGCGGTCAACGCCGGGCGGCGGGGGCGGCCTACATGATCTTGTCCAGGAAGGCCTTGATGCGCGGCAGCTCGCAGTCGTCGCCGAAGAACTTGGCCGGGGGGTCGGCCAGGAGGATGCGCCCGGACTCCATGAAGGCCACGGTGTCGGCCACCTCGCGGGCGAAGCCCATGTTGTGCGTGACGATGACCATGGTCATGCCTTCCCGGGCCAGGTTCTTGATGGCCTCGAAGACCTCGCCCACCAGTTCGGGGTCCAGCGCCGACGTGGGCTCGTCGAAGAGCATGAGCTTCGGGCGCATGGCCAGGGCGCGGGCGATGGCCACGCGCTGCTTCTGCCCGCCCGAGAGCGTGGCCGGGAAGCGGTCGGCCTTGTCGGCCATGCCCACCTTGCCAAGCATCTCCATGGCCAGGCCGCGGGCTTCGTCGCGCGGGGTCCCGAGCACGGTCACGGGGCCTTCCATCACGTTGCCCAGTGTGGTCATGTGCGGGAAGAGGTTGAACTGCTGGAAGACCATGCCGATCTGGGTGCGCAGGGCGCAGAGGTTCTTCTGGGTGTCCAGCACGAGCTTGCCGCCCGCGTGGCGGTAGCCCGCGCTCTTGCCCTCGAAGCGGATCTCGCCCGAGTCGATGGTTTCCAGGAAATTCATGGCGCGCAGCAGGGTGGACTTGCCGGAGCCCGAAGGGCCGACGATGACCACCTTGTCGCCGCGCTTGATCTCGATGCTCACGTCGTCCAGGGCGTCGTGCTCCCCGAAGCGCTTGCGCAGGTTCAGGCACTCGATGAGGGAATCCATGTCAGCGTTGCTCGTAGATGCCCACCCTGGCCTCGATGCGCTCGAAGACGAAGGTGAACACGGTGGTGAAGAAGAGGTAGATCATGCCCGCCAGGATGATGGCCGTGACGTTGAAGTAGGTGTTGAACATCTGGTCCGCCGCGCGCATGAGCTCCACCATGGCGATGGTGGAAACCAGGGCCGTGTCCTTGATCAGGGCGATGAATTCGTTGGCGATGGGCGGGATGAGGCGTTTGTAGGTCTGGGGCACGATGACGCGGCGCATGGCCTGGGCGTAGGTCATGCCCAGGGCCTTGGCCGCCTCCATCTGCCCGCGCGGGATGGACTCGATGCCCGCGCGGATGATCTCCGCCAGATACGCCGAGTAGTTGACCCCGAGGCCGATGAGCGCGGCCGTGAGGGGTTTCAGCGTTATCCCCAGCGAGGGCAGGCCGTAGTAGATGAAGAAGAGCTGGAGAAGAAGCGGCGTGCCCCGGAAGAGCCAGATCACGAACCAGCACGGGGTGCTCAGCATCCGGAACGAGCTTATGCGCCCCAGCGCGATGAGCAGCCCGCCCAGGGGCGAGACGATGATGGTGCAGAACACCAGGAGAAGCGTCATGCCGGCGCCGGTGAGCAGCGAGGGCAAGAAGCGCCAGCAGTCCTTGAGGAAGCGCTCCCAGGCGGGCATGCGCTCGCGCTCGATGGAGACGATGAGGTTCTTGGCCTCGGCGTGCTCGCTGTAGTGGGCCAGCACGTCCTTGGCGGCCTGGACGGCCCCGTCGTAGTCCTTGGCCGCGATGCGCAGCCTGGCGACCTGCATGCGCGCGTTGGCGTAGAGGCCTTCGTCCTGGCCCGCCGACGGGGCGGGCACCTTGCGGAAGGCCGTTTCGGCGTCGGCGAGGCGGCCCTCGGCCATGGCGTCGCGGCCCTGGCGCATGAGCGTTTCGGCGTCCTGGGCCAGGCAGGCGGAGGCCGCCAGCAACAGGGCCAGGAGCGCGCAGAACAGGGCGGCTGGCGCGAAACGCGCGCGCGGGCCGCGTGAGGATCGTTGGGGCATTGTGAGGGTCACGACGTGAAGCCTGGTGAAAGGTTTTGGCGCGAAAAGCGGGAGGGGCCGGGTTCCGGGCCCCTCCCGCGGGTCAACGGGTCAGGCTACCACTTCTTGGGGTCGGTGATGTCCTCGCCGAACCACTTCTTGCTGATCGTGCCCATGGTGCCGTCGGCGACCATGGCGTCGATGGTCTTCTGGACCATGGCCTGCAGGTCGGAGTCGGCCTTGCGGAAGGCGATGCCGAAGGGCTCCTTGGTGATGAAGCCGGGGAGCACCTTGTACTTGCCGGGGTTGGTGGCCACGAAGTAGCGGCCGGAGACGTTGTCGATGACCACGGCGGCCAGGCGGCCGGAATCCAGGTCCAGGAAGGCCTTGGGGTTGGCGTCGTATTCCTTCACCTCGGCCGGGGCCTTGGGCAGCTTCTTCACGGCTTCCACGGCCGAGGAGCCCTTCTGCACGCCCACGACCTTGCCGGCCAGGTCGTCGAAGCCCTTGGCGGCGCTGGCGGCGGTCACAACGGCGATCTGGCCGTCCATGATGTAGGGCTTGGTGAAGAGCACCTTCTCGGCGCGCTCCTTGGTGATGGTCATGCCGTTCCAGATGCAGTCGAACTTCTTGGAGTCGAGGGAGAGGATCACGCCGTCCCAGGCGGTGGGCTGCCAGACGATCTTGATGCCCAGGCGCTTGCCGAGCTCTTCGGCGGCGTCGATGTCGAAGCCCACGAGCTTGCCGTCATCCTTCTTGAAACCCATGGGGGGGAAGGAGTCGTCGAGGCCGATGACGAGCTTGCCTTCCTTCTTGACCCGGTCCCAGGAGCCGTCGGCGGCCTGGGCCAGCTGGTTGAATCCGAACAGAACGAGTGCGAGGGCCAAGATCCAGATGCGCTTCATGTGTTCCTCCCGGAGGTGATGTGGTTCCTGATTGTCCGCTGCAAGGCCCGCTGGCGCGGGCAAACTTGCAAGGCGTACAGGATGCGGGGGCGCGTGGCAAGGGCCTCGGGAGGGGGCTTCGTGAAAGGATTCCCGAGCGTCCGGGGGCGGCGAAAAAAAAGCCCCGGCCTGGGCCGGGGCTCGGGTACCGTCGCGGTCGGGCCGCGCCTACGCGGGCGCGCCCTTGAAGCGCACGGAGACGATCTCGTACTGGATCCTGCCGCGCGGGGCCTCCACGGTGATCTCGTCGCCTTCCTCCTTGCCGAGCATGGCCTTGGCCACGGGGGAGAGGATGGAGATGGAGCCCTTGGCCGGGTCGGACTCGTCCGGGCCGAGGAGCGTCCAGGTCTTGACCTCGCCGGTGTTCACGTCCTCGATCTCCACGGTGGCCCCGAAGGTGACCCGCTCCCCGTCCAGGGTGGCCAAGTCGATCACCTGGCTGGTGGCCAGGCGGGACTCCACGTAGCGGATGCGGGCTTCGAGCATGCCCTGGCGTTCGCGGGCGGCCTCGTACCCGGCGTTCTCGCGCAGGTCGCCTTCCTCGCGGGCGGCCGCGATGGCCGCGATCACCTCGGGGCGTTCCTTCTTGAGCCCCTCGAGCTCGCGTTCGAGACGCCTGAAGCCTTCGAGCGAAATGGGAATCTGTTGCATTGTTGGTTTCCTCGCGTGGTCCTTGGCGGACGAGAGATAAAAAAATGAGTCGCCCGGGGCCTCACGGCCCCGGGCTCGACGCGAATGAGTTCAAATAACCCAGGACCGGCCCCGGGTCAAGGCCGTCCGGGCGCAGGCCTCAGTGGGTCTTTTTCGAGCCGGTACCCTCGCGGTACTTCTGGGCCTTGGCGAGCCTGGCCTCCAGCACCGACTCCTCCACGCGGGTGAGCCTGGCGCACAGGGCCGCGGCCACGCCTTCCATGTCCGCTCCGCCCAGTTCCTCGATGCGCGAGAGGTCCTGGGGGATGATCTTCTCCATGCGCTCGGATTCGAGGAACATCACGTAGGCCAGGGCCAGGGCCGCGCCGTTCTCGTCCGAGCCGTCGCACAAGACGGCCAGTTGCGCCTGGTCTGCGGTCTCCATGAGCCTGTCCACGAACATGCCGATCCATTTGCGGTGCAGTTCGGGCAACAGCGGCGGCACGCCCTTGGCCACGCAGTCGGCGGAAGCGGGGGACATCTCCGGGCGCACGGCCCCCAAGAGTTCCCTGATCGCCTCCTCGCGGCCGTCCTGGGCGGCGAGGGTGCGTTGATAGAGCACCTTGTGGATATGCAGGCGGAAAACCGCCTCGCGGGGGTCCATACGAATAGTGGCCTCCTGTTTGCCGATTGAGGGGGGTCAGGGCAAGGTAAGGCAGCAACGGCCCGGAGGCAAGCCCCCGGAATGCGTGATTTTCCCTTGCGGTTCGCCCCGGCCGGGTTCATTCTCGCGTCCATGAACGACACCATCCGCGAAATAATCGACCTGACCAAGGACCTGATCCGCTTCCGCTCCACCGCCTCGCGCCCGGACGAGCGCAAGGCCTGCGCCGACTTCATCGAGGCATGGCTCGGCCGCGCGGGCGTCGCCTGCGAGCGCGAGGCCCACGACGGCGTGGACAGCATCAAGACCATGCCCCAGGGCGGGCGCTGCCGCGTGCTGCTCATGGCCCACTTCGACGTGGTGGACGGCCCCGAGGCCCTCTTCACTCCCGAGGAGCGCGGCGGCAGGCTTTTCGGCCGGGGCGCCATCGACGACAAGTACGCCGTGGCCCTGGGCATGGCACTCATGAAGCGCCAGGCGGCTCGCGGAGGGGCCGGGCCGCTCGGGCTTCTGCTCACGGGCGACGAGGAGACCGGCGGGCGAGACGGCGCGGGCAAGTCCCTGGCCGGGGTGCGCGCGGACTTCTGCATCGCCATGGACGGCGGCGGCCCCAGGGACATGATCGTGCTGGAAAAGGGCGTGCTCAGGCTTTCGCTCACGTGCCGGGGCAAGGCCGCCCACGGGGCCAGGCCCTGGATGGGCGTCAACGCCATCGAGGCCCTGGCCCGGGACATCCTCGCGCTCAAACCTCTTTTCGACGCGGATTCGCCCGACCACTGGCACCGCACGCTCAACGTGGGCGTGATAGAGGGCGGCACCGTGGTGAACATGGTCCCGGCCGAGGCCAGGGCGCTTCTGGACATCCGCTACACGGAACACGACGACCCGGACGCGCTGCTCGAAGCCGTGCGCGCGGCCGTGAAGGGCGAGGTGGCCGTCGTCCGGCGCGACTCCATATTCAACGGCGGCGGCTCGCCGCTCATGGAGCGCCTGCTGGCGTCCGTGCCCGGGGCGCGTACCGGCAAGGCCCACGGCGCCTCGGACGCGCGCTTCCTCTCCGACCACGGCATCCCCGGCGTGGTCTGGGGGGCCGACGGCGAGACCAGCCAGCACTCCGAGGACGAGCACCTGGTGATCGCCAGCCTGGAGGAGCTGCACGCCGGGCTCGCGGCGTTCCTTGAGGACGTGGAGCGCGGCCCGGGCGCGGCCTGAGCGCTGTTGCGCGCCAGCAACAATGTAGACGGGAACGGTCGAAATGGAATTGCCTTGACGTTCCGCGTTTGATTCCGGATAAGGAAAGATACGATACCCGTTTTTCGGCAGTCCATAACGGGAGTCGAAGATTCCGGAACAGGCGAGGCAGTACTGATGAACCTATCGAGCAGTGCGGCGAATTCGGAAGGGAAAGAGGCGGCGACACATTTATTCATTGCCCGTCAGCCCATTTTCTCAAAGAAGCTGGACCTGTTCGGTCACGAGTTGCTTTTCCGCAACTGCTCGAACGATGCCTGCGCGCTCATCGAGGACTACGACGACGCCACGAACAAGATAATCGCCGACGGTTTCGCCATGGCCTTGAAAGGCCTGGACCATGGCGACAAGATCACTGTGAACGTCGGTTACGACAACATACTCTCACGCTACGTCCTGGCGCTGCCCGCGGACAGGGTGGTGCTCGAGGTCCCGGCGGACATGCGCATGGACGGAGCCTTCCTGGAGGCTTGCGCCGGGCTCAAGGCGCAGGGCTACAGCTTCCTGGTGGACAACTACAAGGCCCAGGACACCCCGGGGCTTTCCGAGATGCTCGCGCTGGCCGAATACGTGAAGATCCCGGTGAGCTCGGACGGCGGGCGCGCCACGGCCAGGGTCAAGCGCCTCCTGGCGTCCTGGCCGGGCAGGACCATCGCCACGCGCGTGGAGTGCTGGGAGGAGTTCGAGGGCTGCAAGTTTTTGGGCTTCGACTACTTCCAGGGCTATTTCTTCTCCCGCCCCCTGGCCATCGAGGGCAAGACGCTCTCCTCGCACAAGGCAGCGCGCCTGCGCATCCTGCGCGAGCTGGCCGACGACTCGGTGGAGCTCTCGCGCATCGTGGAGGTCATCTCCATGGACCAGGCCCTCACGCTCAGGCTCCTGCACTTCGTGAACTCCGCCGCGCTTCGCAGCGAGCAGACGGTGGATTCGCTGGCCCGGGCCGCCTCCATCGTGGGCCTGGAGGCCCTGCGCAAGTGGACCATGACCGCCGTGCTCTCCGACCTGGACCCCGGGCGCAAGGGCATGGAACTCTCCTACCGCACCCTGCACGGGGCGTTCTTCCTGGGGCTCTTGGCCGAGAAGGGCCTGGCCAAGGGCCAGGAGCCGGGCACGCTGTTTCTGCTCGGGCTGATGCACAACGTGGACGGCCTGCTGGGCCTGCCCATGGAGGACGTGCTGGCGGACATGCCGCTCAAGGACGCGCTCAAGCTGGCGCTCATGCGCGAGGCGCGCGAGCCCCTGGCGCGCTTCGTGATGGTGGTGGACGCTGTCTGGCGCAACGATTGGCGCGCCACACAAGAGCTTTTCAGGAGCCTGGAGATCGGCGTGGACAAGGCGGCCAGGCTCTTCATGCAGGCCGGGGAGAAGTCCGGGGCGCTGCTCTCCTCGCTCAGGGCGTCCTAGCAGCCCGTCGGGAAACTCACGCCGGCCTTTTGAACAGGCCGGGGAATCGGCTTCTTCAGCGCGCGGCCGCGCCTGGCCTCTCAGTCCTCGGCGGGCTCGCCAGCCGGGCGGAACTTGGCCGCGTCCATGCCCAGGCGGCGAAGGATCTTCTGGAGCGACACCCGCTCAAGCCCGGAAAGCCTGGCGGCCTGGGTCACGTTGCCTCTCGAGCGCTCCATGAGCCCCATGACGTAGGAGCGGGTGAAGTCGTCCAGCACGCGCTCCTTGGCCGCGAGATAGGGCTCGAACCCGGCGGCCAGCGAGCGTTCCCCCTTGCCCTGGGCGTCCAGCAGGCGCACCTGGGCCTCGGTGATGTACGGCCCCGAGGAGAACACCGCCGCGCGCCTGACGAAGTTGAGCAGCTCGCGCACGTTGCCCGGCCACTGCCTGGAGCAGAGGTAGTCCATGGCCGCCGGGGTCAGTTCCTTTTTTCCCGTCTCCAGCTCGCAGCAGGTGCGCTCCAGGAAGTGCATGGCCAGAAGCGGCACGTCCCGGGCGCGCTCGCGCAAGGGGGGGACGCGCAGGGTGAGCACGTTCAGGCGGTAGTAGAGGTCCTCGCGGAACTCGCCCGAGGCCATGCGCGCCTCCAGGCGCTGGTTGGTGGAGGCCAGGATGCGCACGTCCACGGGGATGCTCTCGCTGCCGCCCACGGGGCGGACCTCCTTTTCCTGAAGCGCGCGCAGAAGCTTGGGCTGGATGTGCACGGGCATGTCGCCGATCTCGTCCAGCAGGAGGCTCGACCCGTCCGCCGCCAGGAAGAGCCCCTGCCTGGCCTTGACCGCTCCGGTGAAGGCCCCCTTCACGTGCCCGAAGAGCTCGCTCTCGAAGATCTGCTCGGCCACGGCCGTGCAGTTCAGGCTGACCATGGTCCGCTCCCCGCGCCTGCTCAGGCGGTGGATGGTGCGCGCCACCAGCTCCTTGCCGGAGCCCGATTCGCCGAGCACCAGCACGGTGTAGTCGTTGGCGGCCACGGCCTCGATCTCCTCGCGCAACTGGCGCATGGCCGGGCTCTCGCCGATGAGCGCCGGGCCCGGGCAGCCCGCGTCCACGGCCGCCTTGAGCCGCCTGTTCTCGCGCGCCAGCGCCGAGCGGTCCAGGGCCCTGGCCACCACGCGGTAAAGCACGTCCTGGTCCACGGGCTTGGAGAGAAAATCGTAGGCCCCGCTTTTCAGCGCCTTCACCGCGCTCTCCACGCTGCCGTAGCCCGTGAGCATGACCACCGTGAGCGCGGGTTCCAGGGTCAGCGCGCGCTCCAGCAGGGCGAAGCCGTCCCGGCCGGGCATGCGCACGTCCGTGATCAGAAGCGAACAGGGGCGCTCCTGCAGGGCCTCCAGGGCCTCGTCGGCGCTGCCGCGCACGAGCACGGGGTGGGCCGGAAAGCCTTTCTGGATCAGCCGGGCCACGCCCTTGGCGAAGTGGGTCTCGTCGTCCACCACGAGGATGGCGTCGCTTGTGAGCTGGTCATTCATCAGTGAAGTCCTGGTCCTTTTCCACAGGCAGGCGCACCGTGAACGCGGCCCCGCCCTCGCTTACGGCCTCGATCTGCCCGCCCAGGTCGCGCACCAGGCCGAAGACGACGCTGAGCCCCAGGCCCGTGCCCTTGCCCACGCTCTTGGTGGTGAAGAACGGGTCGAAGAGCCTGCTCAGGTTCTCCGGCGGGATGCCTGGGCCGTTGTCGCGCACGGTGAGCGCCACTTCGCCCGCCTCGGGGTCGTGCCTGGCCGAGATCAGGATGCGCCCGTTCGCTTCTTCGCCCATCTCCCCCAGCGCGTCCAGGGCGTTCAGCACCAGGTTGGTCAGAATCTGCTCCAGCGAGGAGGTGTTGGCCCGCACCGGGGGCAGTTCGCCCGGCAGGTCGGTCGCGATCTCGATGCCCGCACGCGCGGCCTTGGCCCGGAAGACCCGGGCGATGAACTCCGCCGACTCCGAGAGGCGCACCGCGCCCACGGCCTCGGGCTTGGGCCTGGCGAAGCGCATCAGGTCCTCGAGCACCTTCTGGGCCTGGAGGGTGTAGCGGATGATGATGTCCAGGTCCTGGGCGTGGGGGCTCTTGCCGTCGTCCCAGAGCAGGCGAGCGTAGCACAGGATCACGCCCAGGGGGTTGTTGATCTCGTGGGCGAGCCCCGCGGCCAGGAGGCCCACGGCCACGGACTTCTCGCCCTGCTGGAGCCTGGCGAGCATGGTCTTTTCCGTGGTGTTGTCGCGGGCGTAGACGATGGTGCGCCCGGGCCCGCCCAGCGCCCCCATGGGGTAGGCGCGCAGGGTGAAGGAGCGCCCGCCCGGAAGCAGGGCCTCGCGCTGGATGGTCGCCCCGGGGGCGCGCGCCGTCTCGGCCGAGAGCGCGGCGAAGCCCAGCACCCGGCCCCCTCCGTTCAGGGACGCCAGGAGCATGTTGGCGCTCTCGTTGGCGTGGAGCACCTCGCCCGTGGCCGAGAGCAGGAAGAGGGGATCCGCGATGCCCTCGAAGATGGACTCCAGCACGGTCTTCTGGCGGAGCAGGTTCTCCATGACCTCCAGGTTCTCGAGCGCGATGCCGAGCTGGCGGCCCACGGCCTCCAGCACCTCGCGCTCGCGGCCCGAGAGGTCCGTGTCGCGGAACCAGCGCAGGGCCAGGGCCCCGCGCGGGGTCTTGCCCGCCTGCACGGGCACCACGGCCTCGCGGCTCCTGAAGATGGCCGAGCCGTCGATCAGCGCGGAGCGGTCGGAGCTCCCCATGGGCGGCCACTGCCCGCCCCGGGGCCAGATGTGGGAGTTCATGGAGTAGAAGCAGCTGAAGCTCACCGAGTCCGCCCTGAAGCGCCCGGCCACGGCCTCCAGGGCCTTGTCCAGAAGCGCCGCGCGGTCCGCGCCCTTCACGAAGAGCTCCAGCACGTAGAGGAACAGGCGCACGTCGGCGCTCCTGGCCTCGGCCTCGCGCCTGGCGTCGGCGGTGCGCTCGGAGACCTTGGCCTCCAGGTTGGCGGCGTAGTCGCCCAGCTGTTCCTTGGCCTCGCGCAGGTGGTCGGCGAAGCGCTCCATGTCCTCGATCATACCCTCGATCTCGTCGCCCTGGCGCTTGGGCGGATTGTCCAGGGTGCGCCCGGCCTCGGCCGGGAAGCGCTCGCGCAAAAGCGAGGAGAGCCTGCCGATGTTTGTGACCATGATCCGGTCGAAATAGAGGTGGCTTATGCCCATGATGAGCATGGTGCCGCAGGCGAAGACCACGATGAAGTTGACGATGGTCCGGTTGATGGCCGCAGCCTCGTTCTGCACGGGCATGATGATGCTGTCGAGCCCGGCCACCTCGCCCTCGACGCGCCCGAAGCCCTTGTCCGCGCCGTAGCGGGCCAGGAGAACCCTGGGGGCGTCCTCGGGCCTGCCGTGGCAGGAGAGGCAGGAGGCCTCGAAGACCACGGGCTTGGCCATGAGGAAGTACTCCTCTCCGTTCTTCGTGAAGTAGCGGCTGACCTGCTCCTCGCCGGGGTGCGCGCGGAAGTAGCCGATGAGCTCGCGCTCGGCCGCGTCCGCCCCGTACTCGGGGTTGCGCGGGTCCAGCGAGACGCGGCGGTAGACGAACTTGTCCTTGGCGGTGTTGTTGTCGCTCATGACCTTGCGCGTGACGTACGAGGTGGACATGGCCTCGATGACGAAGGCGTCTTTCGGCAGGGTCTCGTACATGGTGGGGCGCAGGGTCTCGCGCACGTAGGTCTGGAGGGCCAGGGCCTGGGAGAGGACCATGTTGGCCTTGTCCGCCACCTCGGTCTCCAGGAGCACGCCCAGGTAGTGGTTGAGCGAGATGCCGAAGACAAGGCCGATGCCCATGATCACGGCGAAGAGCCTCAGGTAGAGGCGGGTCTGGAGCCTGGTTTTCTTCATGGCGTGGAAGCTTCGGGGCCTTTTGGGGCCTCGTCCGCTGCGCGAGAGATAGGGGCCGGGCGGCCGGGTGTCAACGCGCGCGCCCCGGGAGGGGCCTTGGAAAGTCCCCCGGGCGGACCGCGCGGTCCGCCCGGGGGCAGTGGTCATATCTCGGGGACGGGGGTCTTCACCAGGTAGAGCGAGCAGGGCAGCTTGCCCAGCAGGTCCTTGGCGGTGTCGCGCACGGTGGCCGTGCCGCGCCAGAAGGGGTGGGCCATGACCAGCGCGTCGTAGGAGCCGTCCTGGCACTCCTTGAGCAGCTCCTCGCGCACCACTCCCTGCACCACCTTGACCTCCAGGTCGATCCCCTCCGCCCTGGAGCGCACCTCGGCCACCAGGCGCTCGGAGTCCTTCACGTCCTCCTGGCCCGCGTACTCGATGTACGCGCCGCGCACGGTGGAGCCCGAGAGCCAGTCGTGCCCGGTGTAGTCGCTCCAGTTGCCGTCCAGCACGAACAGGGCCGTGAGCTTTCCGCCCCGGTCGCGCACGAGGCGCACGGCCTCGTCCATGGCCTGGGTGGATTCGTTCAGGGCTAGGAGCAGGTTCATTACGGCAGGGTCCCCGCCACGTGCTCGACCACGAGCAGGCCGTTGCCGCGCTTGAAGGCGTCCCCGGGCTTCTTCTTGAGTTCGATGACCTTGCCGGGGGTCTTGGACTTGAAGGTCTCCTTGGCGGCGGTCTCCTGGATCTCGCCCTGGACGAACTTCTTCTTCTTGAACTCGTAGACGTAGAGGGGCTGGCCCTCCTTGATGGTGTCGCCGGCGGCGACCTTCATCTCCACGAGCTTGCCGTCCACCGGGGCCTTGATGGTCACGGTGTCGATGAAGAAGGCCATGTACACGAGCACGAACACGACGGCCAGGGCGGCGAAAACGCAGGCGCCCATGTCCTCGTGGCGGTCGGTCCTGAATACGGTGAGCTTTTTCTTCTTGTCTTCGGCGGACATGTGTTTCTCCTCCCTAGAACGGGGCGTCCTTGGCGATGATGAAGATGGCCATGAGCAGCGCCAGGACGTACTTGATCGAGCCCGCGGCCAGGCCGACGATGAGGGGCTTGCCGCCCGCGGCCTTGATCTCGCCGAAGTCGATGTAGGCGCCCAGGCCGACCATGCCGATGCCGAAGATCCACTGCATCAGGTTGCGCAGCAGGTGCGACGTCTCGGAGCCCTCCTGGCCCAGGAGGCCCATGGAGCCGAGCACGGTCATGCCCATGAAGCCCAGCACGAACACGGGGAACTTGGACTTGAGGATGCCCCAGAGGCTGATGTTCTGGCCGCCGGCCTCTTCCTTGTTGCCGCTCCAGTACCAGACGGTGATCACGAACACCACGAAGGGGATGATGATCACGCGCATGACGTTCCAGAGCTCGCCGTAGGCCACGGCCGTGCCGGGGGCGATGACCGGGTTGTAGGACAGGCAGGCCGCCAGCACCTGGCCGGAGTTCAGGATGCCCGTGCCCACCCAGACGCCGTACTGGTAGTCGGAGAGGCCGAAAACCTTGCCCAGGAAGGGCGAGAGGAACATGGTCATGACGCCGAAGCCCAGGATCGTGGCGATGGCCAGGGCCACCTCGGCGGGCTTGGCCTTCACGCCGGGGCTGGTGGCCACGGCCGCGGACACGCCGCACACGCCGCAGGCCGCGCCCATGACGCCCACCAGGGAGCGGTCCATCTTGAGCACCTTGCCCAGCCACATCACGAAGATGACCGTGCCGAACACGAACGCGGAGATGAGGAACGCGGCCATGGCGCCCAGCTTGGCCAGGCCGCCGATGGTGTAGATGGAGCCCAGCATGATGACGCCGGTCTTGATGAACAGGCGCGTGGTGCGGAATCCGTCGGCGGCCCAGTCCGGGATGGTGCCCCGGAAGAACACGTTGCGGTACAACACGCCCATGACGATGGAGATGATGATGTAGTTGAGGTTCAGCACCCGCGAGAAGAACTGCTCGAACCCGAACACCTTGTGGGGTTTGAGCCAGTCTTCGAGCCACTGCGCGAAGATGAACGTGGCGATCATCAGGGCGAGCCCCGGCACGATGGCCATGAGCTTGCCCGCTCCGCTTCTCTCTTGCATTTCCATGAACTCCTTACTTGACGATGAGGACGTTTGCGCCCGCGTGCTCCGCCACCCTGGCCGACACGGAACCCAGAAGCATCTTCGCCGCGCCGTGGCGGCCCGTGCTGCCGACCACCACCAGGTCGGCTTTGGTCTCCGCCGCCGCCTCGGCGATCTTCTCTGCAGGGCGGCCCGTCTTGGTGATGATCTCGGCCTTGACGCCCCTGGCGGCCAGGGACTCGGAGACCTTGCGCATCTGGCCCCGGGCCTCGGCGGCGAGGCTCGCCGCGACCATGTCGCAGTCCTCGCTGGAGAGCTCCTCCGAGGAGAGGCACAGGTCCGGGACCACTGTGACGATGTCCAGCCTGCCGCCGAACTTGGCCGCGATCTTGGCTGCCTCGTCCAAGGCCTTGCCTGCCTGGGGGGAGCCGTCGTGCGCCACGAGTACGTTCATGCGCGAAACCTCCTTTGGGTGTGTGCCGGCCGGGCGGATGCCGCCCGGGTTTCCGCCGTCCCGGGGCGCGTCCTGAAGCCCGGGGACTGCGCGCATTGAGCAAGGGCGATGCCAATGTTGCGAGGTGGACAAACGATCGTAATAATGTGAATTTTTTGAGAGGCCCGGCCCGGTTGGTGCTAACGCGGGGGCTTTTGGTGCCAACGGCCGTTAGCACCAACGTTTTGTTTGCGTGCGATTAACAGAAATGTTAAATGCAAAACGGAGGCGCGCCATGCGTTACAATCGCGTCGCGCCCCCGGCGGCCGGCCGGCCGAAAAGGCCCGCGCGCGGCCCGCGCGCCCTGGAGTGATCCGAATGGATGGGAAACCGCGTCTTTCAGGTCCCTGCGAGGAGTATTTCCGGAACCTTTTCGACAAGATTCCGCAGGCGCTGTGCGTGGTGGACCACAGGGACACGGCCTTCAAGGCCAACAAGGCCTTCGAGCTCCTCTTCGGCTATTCGATCGAGGAGGTGGAGGGCCGGGGCCTGGACGGGCTGATCATCCCCCCCGGGCGCGAGCACGAGCTTCAAGCGCTGGCCCGCGAGGTGCGCGCGAGCGGCGTGGGCAGCCTGGAGACCACGCGCAAGCGCAAGGACGGAAGCCTGATCCAGGTGGTGATCACGCTCTTCGCGGCGGGCCCACCGGAGGACGGCACGTTCTACGCCGTCTACGCCGACATCCAGGACCTGCGCGACACCGAGCGCAGCCTCAAGCGCGCCGAGAACAAGTACAAGGCCATCTTCGAGAACGCCGCCGAGGGCATCTTCCAGAGCACCCCGGACGGGCGCTACCTGGAGGCCAACCCGGCCCTGGCCGCCATCTACGGCTACTCCTCCCCCCAGGCGCTCGTCCTTGGGCTCTCGGACATCCGCTCGCAGCTCTACGTGGACCCGGGCAGGCGCGAGGAGTTCGTGCGCCTGGTCTCGGAACGCGGGGAGGTGAAGAACTTCGAGTCCCGGGTCTTCCGCAAGGACGGCTCCGTGATCTGGATCAGCGAGAACGCCAGGGCCGTGCGCGGCCCGGGCGGGGCCGTGGCCTACTACGAGGGCGCGGTCACGGACATCACCGCGCGCCGCCAGGCCGAGGAGGCCCTCAAGGACAGCCGCGAGCGCTACCGCTCCCTGGTGAAGTCCGCCACGGACGGCATCCTCACGCTCACCAACACGGTGGTCACCAGCGTGAACCACAGGGCGCGCGAGCTCTTCGGCTATCAGAAGGGCGAGATGGAGGGGCTCGGCGTCGAGAGCCTCTCGCCCCCGGTGCAGCCCGACGGCAGGCTCTCCTCCCTGGCCGCGCGCGAGCTGGCCGAGGCCGCCCTGGCCGGGGAGCCCCGCAGGTTCGAGTGGGCGCACGCGCGAAAGGACGGCACGGTGTTTTTTTCCGAAGTGTCGCTCAACCGCTTCGACGCCCACGGCGAGACCTTCCTCACCGCCGTGGTGCGCGACGTCACGGCCAGGAAGCGCACCGAGGAGGCCTTGAAGCGCGAGCGCGCGCACTTGAAGATGCTCTTCGAGGGCTCGCCCAACGCCATGACGCTTCTAAGCCCCGAGGGGCGCATCCTGGACGTGAACCCGGCCTTCTGCCGGATGTTCGGCTACGCGCGCGGCGAAGTGACGGGGGAATACAACCGCCACCTCATCGTGCCCGAGGGCTTGGCCGTGGAGGCCGAGAGCTTCAACCGGATCATCCGCGGGGGCGAGCCCGTGGCCAAGGAGACCGTGCGCAAGACCAGCGCCGGCGGGCTGATCCAGGTGTCGCTTCTGGGCTACCCCATCGTCATCGGCGGCGAGGTGGAGGGCATCTACTACATCTACGAGGACATCACCGCGCGCAAGAGCTTCGAGGAGCAGCTCACCCACCAGGCCTTCCACGACTCCCTCACCGGCCTGCCCAACCGCACCCTGTTCATGGAGCGCCTGAGCCGGGCCATGGAGCGCGGCAAGCGCAGGCCCGGCTACAACTTCGCCGTGCTGCTCCTGGACCTGGACCGCTTCAAGCGCATCAACGACAGCCTGGGCCACCTGGCGGGCGACGCGCTGCTCAAGGGCATCGCCCGCAGGCTGGAGGCCTGCCTGCGCTCGGTGGACACCGTGGCCCGCCTGGGCGGCGACGAGTTCGCCGTGCTGCTCGAGGAGTTCGCGGGGGCGCGCGAGGTCGTCCAGGTGGCGGACCGCATAAGCGAGGTGCTGTCCCGGCCTTTCACCATCCTGGGCAACGAGGTCTACTGCGGGGCGAGCATAGGCATCGTGCTGAAGACCCAGGGCTACGAGAACGCCGAGGACATCCTGCGCGACTCGGACATCGCCATGTACCGCTCCAAGGAGTCGGGCAAGGACAGGCTGGCCTTCACCCGCAAGATGCACGAGCTGGCGGTCGAGAACCTGCGCATGGAGAACGAGCTGCGCCAGGGGCTGAAAAACGGCGACCTGGAGCTGCACTTCCAGCCCGTGGTGGGCATCCCGGGCGGGGAGCTCCTGGGCTTCGAGGCCCTGGTGCGCTGGCGGCACCCCCAGCTGGGCGTGATAGGGCCCATGCGCTTCATCCCCCTGGCCGAGGAGACCGGGCTCATCCTGCCCCTTGGCGAGTGGGTGCTCATAGAGGCCATGCGCCAGATGAGCCGCTGGCGGCAGCTCCATCCCGCGGCCTCGGGGCTTTTCATGGCCGTGAACATCTCGAGCAAGCAGTTCCGCCAGCCGGACCTGGTGGAGTTCATCAGGCGCGGGCTGGCCCAGCACCGCATCCCGGCGGACGTGCTGCGCCTGGAGATCACCGAGAGCGTGATCATGCGCGACGCCAAGACCTCGGCGGACAAGCTGGGCAAGCTCAAGGCGCTCGGGGTCAGGCTTTTGGTGGACGATTTCGGCACGGGGTATTCGTCGCTCTCCTACCTGCAGCGCTTCCCCATCGACGGCCTGAAGATCGACCGCTCCTTCATCAGCGGGGAGGGCGACGCGCGGGAGAACCTGGAGATCGTGCGCACCATCATCTCCCTGGCCAACAACCTGGGCCTGGGCGTGGTGGCGGAGGGCGTGGAGACCGGCGAGCAGTTGCGGAGCCTGGAGCGGCTCGGCTGCGGCAGCGCCCAGGGCTTCCTCTTCTCGACGCCCATGGAGGCCTCGCGGGCCGGGGAGCTCATCGCGGAGTCCGGCGCCAGGGCGGACGCGCTCATGCGCGCCCGGCGCGTCTGAGCCAGATGGAGGCGATCACCCGGCGCAGGTCCTCGCGGGTCACGGGCTTGACGATGTAGCCGTCCATGCCCGCGGCCATGGCCGCCGCGCGCTCCTCGGCCATGGCGTTGGCCGTGAGCGCGGCCACGGGGATGTCCGGGTTCCAGGGCGCGCTCCCGCCGCGCTCTCCCGCCCGGATGCGACGCACCGTCTCCAGGCCGTCCAGGCCCGGCATCTGCACGTCCAGGATGACCATGTCGAAGCCGCCTTCGGTCAGGGCCTCCAGCGCCTCGGCCCCGTCGGCCACGGCCCGGACCGCGTGGCCGTCCATCTCCAGGAGCTTCACCGCGACCATCCGGTTCACCTTGTTGTCCTCGGCCAGCAGGATGGAGAGCCCGGACACGCCCGGGGCGTCCTCCTCGTGCGGGGCGGCCTTCTCCTCGGGCTGCGCCTCGGGCAGCACCAGGGTGAAGAAGAACGTGCTGCCCTCGCCCGGGGTGCTGCGCACGCTCAGGTGCCCGCCCATGGCCGAGGCGAGCTTTCTCGCGATGGAGAGCCCGAGGCCCGTGCCCCCGCGCCTGCGCGTGAGCGCGCCGTCCACCTGGGTGAAGCTCTCGAAGATGCGCGTCAGGTCGTCCGGCCCGATGCCGATGCCCGTGTCGCTCACCTCGAAGGTCACGGCCACGTTCCCGGCCGCCTCCCCGTCCCGGTCCGCGCCGCGCACGCAGGCCTCGGCCAGGCGCGCCGAGAGCAGCACGCCGCCGCGCTCGGTGAACTTCACGGCGTTGCTCACCAGGTTCACCAGCACCTGGCGCAGCTTGTCGGCGTCTGCCACCAGCGCGGCGGGGACCTCCGGGTCCAAGCTCACCTTGATTCGCAGGTCCCTGGCCTCGGCCAGGGGCTCGAACATCCTGGCGCAGGCGTTCAGGAGTTCCATGGGCGAAAACGGCGCGGGCTTGAGCTCCACCCCCCTGGCCTCGATCTTGGAGAGGTCCAGGATGTCGTTCAGGAGTTCGAGCAGCGCCGAGGCCGAGCTCTTGAGCGTCTCCAGGTACTTCTGCTGCTCCTTGTCCAGGGGCGAGTTGAGCAGCAGCTCGGCCATGCCCAGCACGCCGTTCATGGGCGTGCGGATCTCGTGGCTGACGTTGGCCAGGAATTCGCTCTTGGCCTGGCTCGCGCTCTCGGCGCGCTCCATGGCCCTGGTCAGCTCGCTGGTGCGCTCGGCCACCTTGAGCTCGAGTTCGCGGTTCTGGCGGGTGATGATCTCGTTCGTGGCCTCCAGGGCCTCGAAGGACTGCTCGAGCTGCCCGGCCATGTCGTTGAACACGCGGGTGAGGTCCCCAAGCTCGTCGGCGCGGTCCACGGGGATGCGCCCGGCGAAGTGGCTCGTGGCCAGTTCGTCCGCACCGGCCTTGATGCGCTCGATGGGCTGGGCGATCCACTTGGCCGCGCGCACGCTGGCCATGGCCGCCAGGGCTATGGCGGCCAGGCAGACCAGGGTGGTGGCCAGGGCGTTTCGCTGCACCGGGGCCAGGAAGTCCCAGGCGGGCACGGCCACCATGAGCCGCCAGTCCAGGCCGAGCTCGTCCCGAAGCGGCGTGGACAGGGCGATGACCGAACCCGTCTGCATGGAAAACACGACGGGGTCGTAATCCTGGTGCGGCCCGGACAGTGCCTCGGCCATGGCCGAAAGCCGCCTGTCGCCGCTCTCGGCGGCCGTGAGCCTGCGCGCCTGCCCGTTCTCCTCCACATAGAGGGGCACGTCCAGGGACGTGGCCACCAGCCTGCCTTCCGCGTCCACTATGCAGGCCCAGCCCGAGCGCCCGATGGGCTGGCCGCGCAGGTAGTCGCTCAACTGGGAGAGCACGTAGTCCACGGCGAACACTCCCCGTAGCTCCCCTCCGGGCGCGTACACCGGCAGCGAGGCCGTGATGGCCAGGTCCTTGATGACGAAGTGGCGGTAGATGGGCGACCAGACGGCCTGCCCCGCCTGCACGGCCGAGGCGTACCACGGCCTGGTGCGCGGGTCGAAGTTCTTGAAGACGTGGAGCACGTCCCCGGCGCGGTCGCCCGGGGCCAGGGCGTAGTAGGTGGAGTCGCCGCCGGTGGCCCTGCCGGAGTGCACGAGTTCGATGCCCGCCGCGCCGCGCCGCGCGCCCACGAATTCGCCGTCGGGCATGCCCACGAAGTTGTACACGGCGGAGGGGAAGGCCCGGAGCTGCCTGGCGAAGAACGGCTGCCAGGACGCCGGGTCGGAGGGCTCCAGCGCGCCGAGCTCCAGGGCGTCGGCGTCCAGGCGGTTGAGCAGGGGAGGGGCGGCCATGAACTGGCGCACCTTGGTCTCGATGCGCCGGGAGACCTCGCGCGCCAGCACCGAGGAGACCTCCTCCACGGAGTCGTTGCCCGCCCGGATGGCCAGCCAGCCGGTCAGGCCCACGGCCAGCGCCGTGAGGGCGACCGCCGGGAGGATGAGGACCGTCCGTATGGATTTGCGCTTCGAGGCGAAAAGCGAAACGATCATCCTCATTCTTCTCTTCCCGTATTTGCCGGCACCACGCGTATTTGCATTGTTCGTAAATAACCGGGAGAAAAGGATCAAGGACAATATCCAGCGGCGCGGTCGGGATGGCCGGGGCGCGCGGCGGCGCGCGTCCCGGCAGGGGAGGGGCGTTCAGGGGGCGCGACGGCTGCGCGTCAGGCCACGGAGTCCGGGCCGGGGAAGGCCCGGGAGGCCATCTCCTTGCGCCTGCGCGCCAGGGCTTCCAGCAGGCGCTGCCTGTCGCTGGCCGGGGTCAGCGAGGTGAGGATGTCCTTGAGCTCGGCCGTGAGGGGGCGGCCGTTGGCGTCGGCGCGGAGCTTGAGCGCCCGGGCGACGGACTCCTGCCTGCGGGATGCCGTGGTGCGGGGCATGGCGAACCTCCCGTATATTCTAAAGCGATAATCCACGAAGAGGCGCAGTCAAGGCCTCGACCCGCGACGCCCCGGCGGGGTATGGGGCATCATCGAGGAACGTCGAACCTGGAGGTCTTCATGAAAGCGCATGTATTGGCAGCCGTGCTGGTGCTGCTGGCGGCCTCGGCCGCCCGGGCCGAGGAGGTCGAGTGCCTGACCACGGAATGGAAGCTTTTGGGCGCGAACCACCGCGTCTGCGTCTACGCCTTCACCGACCCGGACATGCCCTGCGTGACCTGCTACCTGAGCCAGGCGCGCAAGGGTGGCATCTCGGGCTCCGTGGGCCTGGCCGAGGACCCCTCGGAGTTCTCGCTGGAGTGCCGCCAGACCTGCGAATTCGCCCTTCCGGACAAGCTGCCCAAGACCAAGAAGGTCTTTTCCGAAGGCACGTCCGTTCTCTTCAAGGACACCGAGATCACGCGCATCTTCGATTCCAAGCGCGGGGCGCTCATCTACCTGGCGCTCAGCCGCAAGATCATCTCGGGCGCGCCCAAGAACTCCATCTCCACGGTGGTGGTGCGCAAGTAGCCTCCGTTCGGGGTGCCGGGGGGCGCGTCCAATGTTTCCGGCGTGTTGCGCCCGGGTGTCCGCCCGGTGGAAGAGAGGCTTCGTTTCCGTGAGCGGAACGATTCCGGCCGCCGCGGCCCGGTTCTTCATTTTTGTCGACAACCAAAGAAATTCATTGGGCTTTTGAGCGCCCCATCTTCCAAACCGGGGCGAAAAAAGCTATCAGGAAAACGCCTTTCCGCGACGATTTCGTGAACCATGCGGCGTACGGCCGCCAACCACCTCAAACGACAGGAGATGATCGGATGAAGAGATCCCTTGCCGTCTTGGCGGCCCTCGTGCTCGCCGCCACCCTGGCGGTCAACGCCCAGGCCAAGACCCTGAAGCTCGCCCTGGACGCCGACCCCCCGCGCCTGGACTACATGAGCCAGCTCTCCGGCAACCTGCTGTCCTACGCCGAGTGGGTCTTCGACCCCCTGGTCCGCTGGACCAAGGACATGAAGATCGAGGCCAGGCTCGCCGAGAAGTGGGAGCAGAAGGACCCCCTGACCCTGCGCGTGTACCTGAAGAAGGGCGTCACCTTCCACTCCGGCAACCCCATGACCGCCGCCGACGTGAAGTGGACCTTCGACCGCATCCGCAAGGCCCCGGACTGGAAGGCCCTCTACGACGCCTTCAAGGACGTGGTGGTGGTGGACGACCACACCTTCGACTTCGTGTTCTCGCGCCCCGAGCCCCTGGCGCTGAACCTCATGACCTACATCTTCCCCATGGACTCCAAGTTCTACTCGGGCAAGGACGCCCAGGGCAAGGACAAGGACCTGGTCTCCAAGACCGACCCGGTGTTCGCCAACTCCAACGCCTCCGGCACCGGCCCCTTCAAGGTGGTCTCCTACGAGCCCCAGGTGAAGATGGTCATGGAGCGCAACGCCGCCTACTGGGACAAGAAGACCAAGGGCAACGTCACCCAGATCGTGCTGACCCCCATCAAGAACGCCGGCACCCGCACCGCGGCCCTGCTCTCCGGCGACGTGGACTTCATCAGCCCCGTCAACCCGCAGGACCAGGACCTGATCAAGAAGGACAAGAACCTCTCCCTGGTGAACATGCCCTCCGGCCGCACCATCACCATCGGCTTCAACCCCGACGCCCAGCCTGAGTTCAAGGATGTGCGCGTGCGCCAGGCCGTGATCGCCGCCGTGAACAACGCCGGCATCGTGGACAAGATCATGAACAAGCTGACCGTGCCCGCCTACCAGCTCTCCGCCAAGGGCATGTCCGGCTACAATGCCGACCTCAAGGCCCGCTTCGACATCGAGAAGGCCAAGAAGCTCATGAAGGAAGCCGGCTTCGAGAAGGGCTTCAACGTGACCATGATCGCCCCCAACAACCGCTACACCAACGACGAGAAGATCGCCGAGGCCGTGGCGGCCATGCTGGCCAGGATCAACATCAAGGTCGACCTGAAGACCATGCCCATCACCCAGTACTGGCCCGAGTTCCAGAAGCGCCAGGCCAGCCTGCAGATGGTCGGCTGGCACCCCGACACCGAGGACTCCGCCAACTTCTTCGAGTTCCTGCTCTTCTGCGTGGACAAGGAGAAGGGCTTCGGCGCCTACAGCGCGGGCTACTGCAACCCCAAGCTCGACGAGTTGGTCAAGTCCGCCGGCACCGAGACCGACCTCAAGAAGCGCAACAAGATCCTCCAGGACGCCGAGAAGATGGCCTACGACGATGCGGCCACCATCCCGCTGCACTACGAGCCGCTGTCCTGGGCGGCCAAGAAGAACGTGAAGCTCGACACCTGCATCAACGTCCAGAACTTCCTGTACCTGGGCGACCTGGTCATCGAGTAGGTTTGACGCCGTGACGGCCGGGGGAGGCGAAGCTGCCTCCCCCGGCCTTTTCGCGCCTGCGCCGCCCCGTTGCCGCCCGCCACGGTCTGTTTGCGCTGGACCGGCGGCCCGGAATCGGCTATGCGGCTGCGCCCGGTCCGGAAAGTTCGGGCCCCGGCGCCGGCCCTCCGCAACCCGGAGGGAGCCTACACCCGGGCGCGCGAGCCTGCAGCGCCCGGAGCGCGGGGAAAAGCCCCGCGGCACATTTCCTGATCAGTATTCGCATTCGCGGCGTTTCGCCGCCCGGCCCCGGAAGCCAGTCCTCGGAGGGCGCGGGCGGGCGAGCGCATGCCCCTGGCCCCGGGCCGGGGGGGCGGCGGGAGTCCCCGGCAGGGGAGGGAGGTCAAACATGTTCGCCTTTTTCGTCAGACGGGCGGGCCAGGCCCTCTTGGTCATGGCCATCATCAGCCTGGTCTGCTTTGCCGTGCAGCACAAGATCGGCGACCCCATCCGCGACCTGGCGGGCGAGTCCGTCTCCGAGGTGGAGCGGGCCAAGCTGCGCGAGAAACTGGGGCTCAACGACCCCCTGCACGTGCAGTACCTGCGCTTCGTGACCAACGCCGCGCAGGGCGACCTGGGCATCTCCTACATGTTCGGCAAGCCCGCCCTGGACGTGATCCTCCAGAAGTTCCCGGCCACGGCGGAGCTGGTGCTCTGCGCGGTGCTCTGGGTGCTGGCGCTCTCCTTGCCGCTGGGCATCTACGCGGCCATACGCCCGCGAAGCGCCATGACGCGCGTGATCATGGGGGCCTCCATCGTGGGCGTGTCCATCCCCGTGTTCCTCATCGCCATCATCCTCATCTGGATATTCTCGGTCTACCTGGGCTGGCTGCCCTCCTTCGGCCGGGGCGACACGGTGACGCTCCCGTGGGGCTGGACCACGGGGCTTCTCACCTGGGACGGCATCGAGCACATGGTCCTGCCGTCCATCTCGCTGGCCTCGCTCACCCTGCCGCTCTTCATCCGGCTCATCCGCTCGGAGATGATGGAGGTCATGCAGAGCGAGTACGTGAAGTTCGCCTACGCCAAGGGCCTGCCCTTGTGGCGCATCTACCTGGTGCACGCCTTCAAGAACACGCTCCTGCCCGTGATCACCGTGGGCGGCGTGCGCATCGGCACCATGCTCGCCTTCACCATCCTCACGGAGACGGTGTTCCAGTGGCAGGGCATGGGCTTCATCTTCCTGCAGGCCGTGGAGCGCGCCGACACCTCGCTCCTCGTGGCCTACCTCGTGGTGGTGGGACTCATATTCGTCAGCGTGAACACCGTGGTGGACCTGGTCTACGGCCTGGTCAACCCCATGGTCCGCGTGGCCGGGAGGAAATAGCCGTGCTGGCAAAATGGAACGCCTTCAAGAACTCCTGGCTGCTCTACCGCTTCCTGCGCGACCCCGTGGCCGTGGCCTGCGCGGTGGTGCTCGTGGTGCTCTCGGCCTCGGCCTTCCTGGCTCCGGTGGTGGCCCCGCACGACGTGTACGACGCGGCCAACATCGACATCCTGGACGCCCGCACCGGCCCGGCCTGGATGGAGGACGGCTCGGCCCGCTTCCTGCTCGGAACGGACCAGCAGGGCCGCGACCTGCTCTCGGCCATGCTCTACGGCATGCGCACCTCGCTGATCATCGGCGTGGGGGCGACCATCCTGCAGTGCCTGATCGGCGTGGTGCTGGGGCTCACGGCGGGCTACGCGGGCGGCAAGACCGACTCGTTCCTCATGCGCCTGGCCGACGTGCAGCTCTCGTTCTCCACGCTCATGGTGGCCATCATCATAAGCGTGCTGGTGGACGTGCTCCTGGGCCGCCACGCCCTGGCCCTGCGCGAGCAGATGGCCGTCCCGCTCCTGGTGCTGGTCATCGGCCTGGCCGAGTGGCCCCAGGTGGCGCGCACGGTGCGCGCCTCGGTGCTGGGCGAGAAGAAGAAGGAATACGTCGAGGCGGCGCGGGTCATCGGGCTCTCCCCGATACGCATCATGTTCCGCCACATCATGCCCAACACGCTCTCCCCGGTGCTGGTCATCGCCACGGTGCAGGTGGCCGGGGCCATCATGAGCGAGGCAGCGCTCTCCTTCCTGGGGCTCGGCATGCCCGTGACCAGGCCGTCGCTGGGCTCGCTCATCAAGACGGGCTTCGAGTACATCTTCAGCGGCGCGTGGTGGATCACGGCCTTCCCGGGCATCCTGCTGGTGGTGCTCATCCTGGTGATCAACCTGCTGGGCGACTGGCTGCGCGACTTCCTGAACCCCAAGCTCTACAAGAAGGGGTAGACGGCCGTGAGCACAGAAACGCTTCTCTGCGTCAAGAACCTGGAGGTCACCTTCGCCCTGCGCTCGGGGGACTTCCAGGCCGTCAAGGGCGTGAGCTTCGAGCTCGACAAGGGCGAGCGCCTGGGGCTCGTGGGCGAGTCCGGGGCGGGCAAGTCCATCACGGGCTTCTCCATCATCAACCTGATAAGCGCCCCGGGGCGCATAAGCGGCGGCAGCGTGCTCTTCGAGGGCCAGGACCTGGCCAGGCTCTCGCCCGAGAAGATGCGCTCCATCCGGGGCGACCGCGTGGCCATGATCTTCCAGGACCCGATGATGACGCTCAACCCCGTGCTCACCGTGGGCCAGCAGATGATCGAGACCGTGCGCGCGCACATGGACGTCTCCAAGGCCGAGGCCCGGCGGATCGCCGTGGAGAAGCTCGCCAAGGTGCGCATCTCCTCGCCGGAGCGCAGGCTCGGGCAGTACCCGCACGAGTTCTCGGGCGGCATGCGCCAGCGCATCGTCATCGCCATCTCGCTTTTGGCCAACCCGGCGCTGATCATCGCGGACGAGCCCTCCACGGCCCTGGACGTGACCATCCAGGCCGAGATCATGGATCTCCTGCTCGAGCTCTGCGAGTCCGAGCGCATGGGGCTCATCCTCATCAGCCACGACCTGGGCGTGGTCAGCCAGGTGACCCAGCGCATGGCCATCATGTACGCGGGCTCCATCGTGGAGATGGGCCAGACCGCGCAGATCATCGAGAACCCTCGCCACCCCTACACCCAGGGGCTCCTGGCCGCGCTGCCCGGCCAGCAGGAGCGCCGCGGCAGGCTGAACCAGATACCCGGCGTGATGCCGGGGCTGACCAACATCCCGCCCGGGTGCGCCTTCCACCCGCGCTGCAAGGCCGCCATGCCCGTGTGCTCGCAGGCGCAGCCCGCCCTGTGCGACCTGGGCTCGGTTTCCGTGGCCTGCCACGCCGTGAACAAGGAGGCCGCCCGATGAGCTCCCTGGTTGAAATCAAGAACCTCGAGAAACGCTTCGACATCTCCGGCGGCTTCCTGGACCAGCTCAAGTTCGAGGGCGGGCGCTTCACGCGCAAGCGCACAGTGGTCAAGGCCGTCAACGGCGTGAGCTTCTCCATCGACAAGGGCGAGACGCTCTCCGTGGTGGGCGAGTCCGGCTGCGGCAAGTCCACCCTGGCCCGGGCCGTGATCGGGCTGCACGCGCCGAGCTCCGGCGAGGTCTGGTTCGACGGCAAGCGCGTGGACGACCTGCCCGCGCAGGTCATGCGGCCCTACCGCAAGCGCATGCAGATGGTCTTCCAGGACCCATACGCCTCTTTGAATCCCAGGCTCACGGTGCGCTCCATCCTGGAGGAGCCCGTGCGCATGCACTTCCCCGCGCTCTCCCCGGCCGAGGTGGCCGACCGCGTGGCCCACGTGATGTGCCAGGTGGGCCTGGACCCGGCCTGGGCGGGCAACTACCCGCACGAGTTCTCCGGCGGCCAGCGCCAGAGGGTGTCCATCGCCCGCGCGCTCACCGTGGACCCGGAGTTCATCGTGGCCGACGAGCCCATCTCGGCCCTGGACGTGTCCATCCAGGCCCAGATCCTGAACCTGCTCATGGACGCCCAGGACGAGCGCTCGCTCACGTACCTGTTCATCAGCCACGACCTGGGCGTGGTGCGCCACATCTCCACGCGCGTGGCCGTGATGTACCTGGGCTGCCTGTGCGAGCTGACCACGGCGGACGAACTCTTCGCCAACCCGCTGCACCCCTACACCCGGGCGTTGCTCTCGGCCATCCCGCGCCTGGGGGCCGACCCCTCGCGCCGCGTGCGCCTGGAGGGCGAGATCCCCTCGCCCATCAACCTCCCGCCCGGCTGCGTGTTCCACGGCCGCTGCCCCCACGCCGACGCCCGCTGCCGCGAGGAGATCCCCCAGGCCCTCACGGCCGGGGAGGGGCATCTGGTGGCCTGCCACGCCGTGCAGGAAGGGCGCATCTAGATATCGGTTTTGCGCCTGTAGAATCCATCCTTGTTGCCGGGTGCGAATGTAAGAATGCCCGACAGTAATTGTAGTTTGTTTACAGAAAGCCTGGCTGCGGAATGGTCCGCAACCGGGCTTTCTTTTAAGTAATGTTCAAACAGCTGAATTTAATTGTCGAAACAAGGTCGGTGTGGGCATTGTGCCAGAAATGACATAGTAAATATGGATGGAACGGGACTTGCTGGGTCAAGCTTCCAAATGACCGCGAACACTCTGGAGGCAAGACCATGATCCGCTCCTTGAAGACCATCCCCCTGACCCTGTGTGCGTGCCTCTTTCTTGCCGGGCAAGCGCAAGCCGTTCCCGTTGTCCTGCCCAACCCGACGACCCCGCCTGGCTACGCCATCCAGTACGACCAGTTCTATTCGTACGCGGCGCACCTGCTCACGGCCTGGGGCCTCCCGGGCTACGACTTCGCCTCCGGCACGGGCGGGCTCGACCTGATCGTCTACACCGGCGCTGGCGGAGCCAACAACACCACCATCGGCGCAGGGAACGCCTTCTCGTTCCCGGACCCGCTCCCCGCTCCGGGCGGCGGCACCTCGACGTTCTCGGGAATCTGGGGGCCCACTGGGTCCAACGCGCCCGTCACCGTGAATTACCTGCTCAACTACCTCCACGCCACGTTCGGCGACGACGTGAACGTGCCGGTGTTCTATTTCGACATGGCCGAACCCGGCAACAACGCGAAGCAGAACCTGGACGTGGTAGGCCAGGTGACGATCATGAACGGCGCCACGACCGTGGCCTCCTGGTCCTTCGACAACTTGGCCAACGGCGTGTTCGACCCCACCGCGTGGGTGACCTCCCCGGGCACCATCACCGCGCCCAACCCGCTCAACCCCCTGGGCCCCACCTTCACGGTGGACAACAACCTGGGCAACGGCAAGCCCGACTTCATCGTCTACTCGCCCAGCATGGACCTGACGCTGTACACGAACCCCGCGTACACCATCGAGTTCGACTTCAGGATGCGCGACCTCGACGGCTCATTCGAGGAACTCTTCCTCACCGGAGCCATCCAGCCCCACGACTTCGTGGCCACGCCCGAGCCGGCCACGCTGGCCCTCATGGGAATCGGAGCCCTGGGCGCGGGCCTGGCTCGCCGCCGCAGGGGAAGGTAAGGCAGAACGAAACCGCGAAAACAGAAGGGGCGTCCGCGAGGGCGCCCCTTTTTCGCGCGGCTACTCCTCCAGGAGTCTCCAGGCGAAGCGCGAGGCCAGTGCCTCGCCGACCTCCACGGGCTCCTCACCGGCCAGGCCCGCCAGGGCCGACGAACCGGGGGTGGCGGCGACGATGGCCCGGACGTCCTCGAACAGGGCCTCGAAGGCCTCGCGGGCGCTGTCCAGGAGGGGGTTGCCGGCGTGGGCGTCCACGCTGGCCATGGCGTCGGAGATGAGCGAGGCGACGTCCTGCCATTGGTCCCCTTCGCCAGGGGCCTCGGGGATGCGCGCCAGCACGCGCCAGGCCGGGGGCTGCCCGCCCGCCTGGGTCACGAAGGTCTTCGCGCCCGGGAAGGCCCTTTCGCAGGCCCTGGCCACCGCGTCCGCGAGGGCCTCGCCGCCTTTTATGATGAAGAAGATGCCGCGTTCGTCCACGCACTCCTCCTTGGCCGGGATTGTCCGCCCCGGGCCGAGACGGCGCGGACGGCTGCCTTAGAAGCGTACCAGAAGCGCGCCCAGAAGCGCCAGCAGCACGTTGGCGAAGGTGTAGGTCCCGGCGTAGCCGAGAGCTGGCAGGGAGCTCCTGGCGGCCAGGGTGACCACCTTGAGCCCGGGGGTGGAGGTCATGGCCCCGGTCATGGCCCCGAAGAGGATGGCCGGGTTCATGCGCAGGACGAAGCGTCCGAAGGCCAGGCCGCCGAACAGGCTCACGGCCGAGATGGCGATGCCGCAGAGGGTCAGCTCCGTGCCCATGTGCAGAAGCGCATTGAGCGCCCCCTCGCCCGCCTTGAGCCCCACGCAGCCCATGAAGAACATGAGCCCGAGTTCCGCCAGTATCCAGCGCGCGGCCGGGGGCACGCGCCCGAACGTGGGCGAGGCCGAGCGCGCGAACCCGAACACCAGGCCCATCACCAGAAGCCCGCCCGCCTGGCCGAGCCCCACGGTCAGGTCGCCCACCTTCAGGCGGATCGCGCCGAGCGCCAGCCCCAGCATGATGCCCGCCACGAAGGCGATGAGGTCCGTCTCCACGATGGTGCGCTCCACGTAGCCCAGGGCCTTGACCACGGCCTCCAGGCGGTGCTTGAGCCCGGCCACGGTGAGCACGTCGCCTTTTTCCAGGATGATCTCCGGGCGCGGCGCGATGGGGATGTGCGAGCGCACCAGGCGGATTGCCGTGCAGCCCTGGCTGGCGATGACCCCCGCCTCGCCCAGGGGGCGGCCCGCCGCTTCCTGGTTGGCCACGATGATGTCCACGGTGTCGATGCTGTCGGAGAGAAGGTCCAGGTCGATGACCTCGCGCCCCACGCGCTCGGCCACGTAGGAGACGCGCTCCACTGGCACGGTGACGGAGATGACGTCTCCCTCGGCCAGCACCGTGCCGGGCACGGGGTTGAACACCGAGCCGTCGCGCTTGATGGCCTGGATCACGCAGTGCCCGCCCTGGCAGAGGTCGGTCTTGTCGAAGCCCCGTCCCACCAGTTCCGCGCGCTGCACCTCGAAGGCGCGCAGCTGCGGCGGCGGCCCGGCGGAGTGGAGCTCCTCGCCGGAGTCCTCGCGGTAGCGGTGCTCCTTGGAGAGCGCCTGGGCCTCGGCGGCCAGGTTCACCCTGAGCACCACCGGGGCGAAGCGGATCAGCGTGAGGATGCTGAAGAGCCCCACCAGGTAGGTGAGCGCGTAGGCCGAGCCCATCTGCACGAGCGCCGGGGCCGAGTCGGGCGTGGCGCTACGCAGGGCCTCCTGGGCGGCCACCAGGGTGGGGGAGCTGGTCAGGGTCCCGGCCATCATGGCCGCGGCCGTGGCGGCCGGGAAGCCGAAGAGCCTGCTCATGCCGAAGGCCGTGGCCGCGGCCAGCACGCCCACGGCGATGGTCAGCGCCAGGTAGCGCGCGCCGTCGGCCAGCAGGATGTTGAAGAAGCGCGGCCCGGCGGTGAGCCCGATGGAGTAGATGAACAGGGTGAAGCCGATCTCCTGGAGCATGGGCGGGGCGTGGAACCCGAAGTGCCCGAAGATCATCCCGGCGATGAGCACGCCCACGGGCGCGGAGAGGTGCACGTGGCGGATGGTTATCTTGCTGATGGCGTAGCCGCAGGCCAGCACCGCGAAGAAGAGCAGCAGCGGCTGCGAGGTGAACAGCGCGGCGAGATCGATGACCATGAGGCGAGTCCCCACCTTTTGAAGTTCCGGGGCGGCCCCCCGGAGTCCCCGGTTCTAGCGCGTTCTCTCCGACCCCGCCACGGGCCCGTCCACGGGCGGGCCAGTCCTGGCGGCCAGCTTCTGGAGCGCGTCCAGGTAGGAGTCGGCGTAGTCCAGGTAGAAGGCCAGCCCCCGGGAGAAGTTCTTGCCCAAAAGCCCGTCCAGGAAGAGCTGGCTGATCTCGCGTTTGCGCAGGAGCACGTACTGCGAGAGGATGAACATCTGCCGGGTCTGGGCGTCGAGGTCGCGCAGGACGCGCGCCAGCGCGCTCCTGCCGCGCGGCTGGTACATCCAGAAGTAGAGGAAGTCCAGCGAGTTGACGATGACCGCGTTGACCAGGTCCGAGCGCTTCTCCTCCACGGCCCTGACGAAGCGCTTGGGGTCGGTGAGCATGGCGGGCACGTCGGCGGTGGGGAAGAGCACCTCCAGCTTTTCCTGCACGGAGGTCATCTGGGCGATCTTTTCGTGGTAGTCGCGCAGGCGCTGGCGCATGTTGTTCTCGCGGTCGGCCAGGCCCTCGATGACGCCCGCCACGCAGTCCGAGGAGAGCTTGGAGATCACGGCGGCCCACTGCTGGAGGATGGGCGCGGCCGAGGCGGGGTCGTGGGGCGAGATGGCGTAGGCCAGGGCCGCGCTCAGGGCCGTGGCCAGGGGGATGGAGAGGATGCTGCGGAACAGGTTCCAGAACGCCGCCTGCCTGGGCAGGCCCCGGATGAGGTTGTGCGTGCAGATGTAGACCCCGTTGACCAGGGCCATGATGGCGTAGAGCGCGGTGGGGTTCGTGGAGACGTTTATGCCCAGGCCCTTGTCCAGAAAGAGCGTCTTCACCGCGTAATCCAGGAGCGGCACGGAGAAGCCGGTGTAGAGGAGCGACTCGCACAGCCTGCTCCAGCTGACGTAGTCGTTCCACTTGAGCAGCGGCGTGCGCGACAGCCCGCCCCCGCCCAGCACCGACTGGATGATGTTCCGGAAGCCCGTGATGGCGAACCAGATGAACGCCCCGAACCAGGACAAAAGCCACCAGTCCTTGGTCATGGCGAAGGTCAGGAAGGCCGGGATGAACCCGGCGGCGACCATCAGGGCGTTCTTGAAGGCGCTGTTCAGGTAGGGCAGCACGGGGTGCGGCCCGCCGTCCGACGCGGCGCCGTTCAGGGTGAAGTGGTTGCCGCAGCCCTTGCGCAGCCCGCCCATGATGGCGATGTTGGACCTCCCCGGCGCGGCGGGCCAGATGTCGGCGCACTTGAACTCGCGCCGGGCGCGGTAGCCCACGAAGCGGGGCAGGGGGAGCCTGCGCGCCGCCTCGAAGAGCCCGTCCAGGGTCGGGTGCGTGCTCTCCCTGGGCTCGAAGACCAGGCGCGGCTGCACGGTCATGCCCACGACCATGGCCCCGTGCTGGTCCCGGGAGAGGGCCCGGGCCAGCTCGCGCTCCTGGCGGGGCAGGGTCTCCAGGGCCACCATGCCCATGCCGTGGCCGTGGCAGGACTGCCCCGTGGAGTCCGAGCCCATGGAGGTGCGCAGCGGGCGGTCGCGGTAGCGCGCATGCAGGGCGGGGACGCCCTCCAGCAGCCGCGTCATGCGCGTGAGGCGCTCCGCGGCCCCTGGCGACGGGTCGTTCGCCAGTTCCTCCATGCGGCCCATCACCCAGCGCTTGAGCGCGGTGACGCTTTTCGCGTTCACGGCCCGCTGGAGCTGGGCGATGCGCGAGCTCTCGGCCGTGTTGCCCAGGGCCGCGTTCTTCAGGTTGACCACTTCAAGATGTGTGATGCGCCCGGCGCAACTCTCCAGGATGTCCAGGACGTCGTCGCGGTCGAGCCCGGCGAGGTTCAGGATGAACCGGCTGCCCACGTGCAGGCTCATGATGGCGTCCACCAGCGCGGCCGGGGTCTGGGTGGGGCAGTACAGGGCCGAGGCCGCTTCCGGGTCCACGGCGGGCTGGGGCTCGGGCGAAACGAGCTGGTCGAGGTAGTCGTCCATGAGCGCTTCGGCGTCGAGGATGTTGAGCTCTTCGGCCAGGCCTTCCAGGGAGGCCTTCTCCTCGGCCGAGGTCGAGGCCCGGTGCTGCTCGCGCACCTCCTCGAAGCGCGCCTTGAGGTGCGGCAAGAGAAGCGCGTGCACGTACTTGCCCAGGTGCACGAGCGAGGCCTGCCCGCTGCCCACCGAGGCCAGGAAATCTTCGCGGGAGGCCGGGGGGGCGTCCATGCCGAAATAGGCGTTGAAATCGGGCAGCACGTCCTCGTTGAAGCGGTCCAGCACGTGCAGGAGCTGCTCCTCCTGCAGGCGCACCAGCCCCTGGCCCTGCTTCATGAAGCCCGTGACCTCGGGCAGGCGCAGAAAGCCGATGAAGTCCGAGGGACTGGTGAAGCCGCGCGGCACCCAGATGATCTTCACCTGCTTCTCGCCGAAGCGCGTGGTGAACTCGATGCCGATGCGCACGGAGATGCCCACGGCCTCGGCCGCCTGGAGCAGCTCCTCGGCCACGCTCGGGAGCACGAAGTGGTAGTAGATCACCGTGAGGTGGCGGATGCCCTTGATCCAGGCGTCCATGATCAGGTGCGTGGCGGACTTGCGGCCCTTGGTGTTGGCGTCGTGGACGTGGTTGTCGAAGCTCAGCTGCACCCAGTCCTCGGGCATGACCAGCAGGCGGTAGCGCCTGAGCTGGCGTTCCACGAAGCGCCGCTTGCCCGTGGCGGCCATGCGGAAATCGTGCGCCAGTTCCAACTGGCGGCGCTCGTCCCCGGTGGTGCGCACCAGCTCCTTCATGATCTGCAGGAGCACCCGGGCGGTGTTTCGCCTGAGGTGCGTGGCGGAGGTGTTCATCACCTCGGCCATGAGGGCGCGGAGCGCGCCAAGGCGGTCGTGCGCCTTGCCGATCTCGAGAGACCCCAGCAGGTTGGCCGCCGCGTAGGCGATGCGCAACCCCTGGGACGCGGCCAGCTCCTTGACGCCCCGGGGATGCAGGTAGGGCGTGAGCAGGTGCTTGAAGCTCGAGAGGTCCTCGCGGCCGAGCACGTCCCCCACGATGCCCAGGAGCTCGTAGTCCTTGCGGTCGAAGAGGAGGCGGCTGTCTGGCCCGCGAGGCGTCTGATCCATGGTGGGCATGTCCGTGTCCCTATGCGAATTCGGGGCCGATGCCCTGATCTGAAAGCCATTCCAGGGAAAAATGAACGTTGTCAAGCGTACTTGGCGCGTAAAATTGCCCTGTTGACCGCTCCCGGGGCCGGGAATAGGAATCGGCCATGCCGGGCGGACCCGGCGGGAGGTCCCTTCATGTTCGCAGTCCATGACCTGGCGCTCTTCATGTTCCTGGGGCTCAGGCTGGCCATGGAGGAAATGTGATCCGGGCGGGCGCGGGGCGTGTGCGCACAACGTGTTGACAGCAGCGTTCGCAGGGCCTATCTCACCGGCATGGAGGAACATGCCATGCCCCAGACCACACCGCCGGGCCGAAGCTCGAACATCAATATCCGCGTGGCCCCCGACCAGCGCAGCTTGATCGACCAGGCCGCCTCTCTCACCAACAAGACCCGCACGGATTTCATCCTCGACGCCGCCACCCAGGCGGCCCGGGACGCCATCCTCGACCAGGCGCTCTTCACCGTCTCGGCCGAGCGCTTCGAGGAGTTCCGGCGGCTCCTGGACGGTTCTCCCTCCGAGAACGAGCGACTGGGCGCGCTCATGTCTCGCAGACCCCGGTGGGAGAAGTGACGGGCGCGCCGGAGCCGTTGGCCGCCGCGCACGATACCGCCATGTTCGCGTCCGGCGAGCCTTCGCTGGACGACTGGCTCAGGCGCAGGGCCTTGGCCAGCCAGTCGAGCGGTGCGGCCAGGACGTACGTGGTCACGGAAGGCGGCCGCGTGGTCGGTTACTACGCCTTGGCCGCTGGAGCCGTCAGCGCCACCGAGGCCCCGGGCGCGGTGCGCCGCAACATGCCCGACCCCATCCCGGTCATGGTGCTCGGGCGTCTCGCGGTGGACGAGGCGTGGCAGGGCCGGGGAGTCGGCTTCGACCTCCTGCGCGACGCCGTGCTGCGCACCCTGCGCGTGGCCGAGGTCGCCGGGATCCGCGCTTTGCTCGTGCACGCCCTGCACGAAAAGGCGGCTCGTTTCTACCGGCACGCGGGTTTTCGGCCTTCGCCCCTGCGTCCGTTGACGCATTTCCTGGCCTTGGCCGACGCCCGCAAGGCCACGGAGGGGCGCGCCGGGTGACCTGGCGCCGGGGAAGCGATGCATGACGCCCGGCCAGCCCGCCTCGCGGGCGGCTCAAACCGGATCGGAGGTGACTCGTGGACAGGATCTTCGTTGCCCTCGGCGCGCTGTCGGCGTGCCTCGCCGTGATCGCGGGCGCGTTCGGCTCCCACGCCCTGAAGCGCACCATGAGCGCGGACATGCTCGCAGTGTTCGAGATCGCGGTGCGCTACCAGATGTACCACGCCCTGGCCTTGTTCGGCGTGGGCCTCGCATTCTGGAAGTTCCCGGAAAAACTCATGAACGTTGCCGGATGGTGCTTCGTTGCGGGCACCGTGCTGTTCTCCGGCAGCCTCTACCAGCTGAGCCTCACGGGCTCCAAGTGGGTGGGGATAGTCACGCCCATCGGCGGCGGAATCTGGATGATCGGCTGGCTGTGCATCGCCGTGGCAGCCCTGAAGGCGAGGAGATAGGGCCGCCCCGCGAGCTAGAATGGGCAGCGAAAGCAAATAATGATAGAGAGTTCCGGTGGAAAGACAAGACTGTGATTTTGTCTGTGTTGACGTATGGTTGCCGGAAGAGTGTTCCCCACGTGCGTGGGGATGAACCGCCCCGCATGGGTGCGTTCCTCGCTTGGCTCCAGTGTTCCCCACGTGCGTGGGGATGAACCGCCACGGACGTTCATGCAGAGGTGCTTGCGCATGTGTTCCCCACGTGCGTGGGGATGAACCGGACATGGCCAGGTCGCGCCCGCGTACGCGGATGTGTTCCCCACGTGCGTGGGGATGAACCGGTGACCAGGCTCAAGGAGGCCCAGAATGGATAGTGTTCCCCACGTGCGTGGGGATGAACCGATGAGACGCTTCAAAATCATAGCCTGGGTTGCGTGTTCCCCACGTGCGTGGGGATGAACCGCGCCACGACCTGACGAGCACGATGGACATGATGTGTTCCCCACGTGCGTGGGGATGAACCCCCAACGGTCTGGCCGAGCTTGCTCTCGGCCAGGTGTTCCCCACGTGCGTGGGGATGAACCGATGGTGCTGTGCTTGGTGCTCGAACTTCCGAAGTGTTCCCCACGTGCGTGGGGATGAACCGGAAGCGCTCCACGGACCTCTTGTCCCTGTCTCGTGTTCCCCACGTGCGTGGGGATGAACCGAGAAGTTGGTCGGGTACAAGGGAACTGAAAAGGTGTTCCCCACGTGCGTGGGGATGAACCGGGAATATTAATGAGCCTGAAACAGATATCATCGTGTTCCCCACGTGCGTGGGGATGAACCGGCGGTGGCGTCATGAACGCTCCCTATTTCGACGTGTTCCCCACGTGCGTGGGGATGAACCGGGGTTGCTCGGCCACGGCGGAGGCGCGTGGTAGTGTTCCCCACGTGCGTGGGGATGAACCGGCAGGGCAGGACCCCTTCGAGGCGGCGGACTCGTGTTCCCCACGTGCGTGGGGATGAACCGTCGGATCGGCACCTCTTCCAGTAAGCCTTCCAGTGTTCCCCACGTGCGTGGGGATGAACCGGCGGCGTCGGGGGTGTGGGCGTGAGGGCCAGCGTGTTCCCCACGTGCGTGGGGATGAACCGAGGGGGAGCCCTGGCGGCATCTGGGCGCTCCAGTGTTCCCCACGTGCGTGGGGATGAACCGCAGTGGGGCGATGTGGTCTGGACGCCGGTCCCGTGTTCCCCACGTGCGTGGGGATGAACCGACCCACGCGGCCCACGCCCATCTGGTCCATGGGTGTTCCCCACGTGCGTGGGGATGAACCGGACGTTTTTCCGCCCCTTCCGACCTCGCGTCCGTGTTCCCCACGTGCGTGGGGATGAACCGGCACCTTGAGGTTCAGGAGGTGGGGGACATGCGTGTTCCCCACGTGCGTGGGGATGAACCGTTCGTGGCGTCCATAATGCTGGTGCGGATGGCGTGTTCCCCACGTGCGTGGGGATGAACCGTTCACCCTGGAGTAATCCATGCGCGACAAGGCGTGTTCCCCACGTGCGTGGGGATGAACCGTTGATCGAGATATAAAAGAAGAAGGTTTTGAAGTGTTCCCCACGTGCGTGGGGATGAACCGCGTCCATCGGCGGGCGTTTCCGCTACGCCGGAGTGTTCCCCACGTGCGTGGGGATGAACCGAGGTCATTAGCGCAACCTCCTGCTATCTGCGTGTGTTCCCCACGTGCGTGGGGATGAACCGAACCTGGCTCGCGATCCGCCAACGAAAAAGGGTTCCGGACTTTTCATCCGGAACCCTTGTTCTTGCTGGCTCCCCGGGGGTGACTCGAACACCCAACCTAGTGATTAACAGTCACCCGCTCTGCCGATTGAGCTACCGGGGAACATCGCGCCGTGCTGGTGACCCGCTCGGCGGAAGGGAGATGTATTGGAAACCGGGCCTTCCAGTCAACACATTTTTTCTCTCCCACCACGGTTTCTTGACGCTCGGGGGGTTTTGTCTTAGGTCACGCGGATTCGCTTTTACCCTTCCATAGACCGACATGGAGTGATCCTTTGGCATCCCAAGAAAAGCCCCGCCGCCGCGATTTCAAGCTGCCAGTGAAATCGGACAAGGCCGAGCGGTTCTATCCCCTGCTGGAAGCACTCGCCAGCCGTGACGAGCTCAACGAAGTCCTCAAGAACCGGGTCGCCAAGGCCTGTCAGCTCCTGGACGGTGACGTTCCGCTCTATCCCAACGATTTCGTCAAGACCGCGAACATCGGCGAGACCATGGCCGGCCACGAGCCCATGGACGAGGAGGCCCTGGCCGCGCTGGAGGGCTCCTTCTCCCTGGCCGGGCGCATCGTCGCCCTGCGCTCCTTCGGCAAGGTGGCCTTCTTCCACGTGCAGGACGCCTCCGGCAAGATGCAGTGCTACGCCTCCCGCGAGGAGATGGGCGAGGGCCCCTACGGCGTCTTCAGGAAATTCGACATCGGCGACATCGTGGGCGTCACGGGGCGGCTTTTCCGCACCAAGACCGGCGAGCTCACCTTGTCGTGCGTCGAGGCCCGGCTGCTCACCAAGTCCATGCGCCCGCTGCCCGAGAAGTACCACGGCCTGAAGGACGTGGAGATCCGCTACCGCCAGCGCTACGTGGACCTGATCGTCACCCCGCGCACGGCCGAGATCTTCAAGATCCGCACGAAGATCGTCTCGGAGCTGCGCCGCTTCTTCGACGGGCGCGGCTTCGTCGAGGTCGAGACGCCCATGATGCAAGCCATCCCCGGCGGCGCCACGGCCAAGCCCTTCACCACCCACCACAACGCCCTGGACATCCAGCTCTACATGCGCATCGCGCCGGAGCTCTACCTCAAGCGCCTGCTGGTGGGCGGCTTCGAAAAGGTCTACGAGGTGGGCCGCAACTTCCGCAACGAGGGCGTCTCCACCCAGCACAACCCGGAATTCACCATGTGCGAGTTCTACTGGGCCTACGCCCGGTTCGACGACCTCATGGACCTGACCGAGGAGCTCTTCTCGCGCCTGGCCGTGGCCGTGTGCGGATCGAGCAAGGTGACCTACCAGGGCCAGGAGATCGACCTCACCGCCGGAACCTGGCGCCGCGTGGGCTTCCACGAGTCGCTGGAGAGCATCGGCGGGGTCTCTCCCGAGATCTACCTGGACTACGAGGCCTGCAAGGCCCACGTGCTCAAAAGCGGGGAAAAGGTGCTCAAGGGCGAGAAGCTCGGCAAGCTCCAGGCCAAGCTCTTCGACCTTTTCGTCGAGCCCAAGCTCATCCAACCCACGTTCATCTACAGCTACCCCACGGACATCTCGCCCCTGTCTCGCCGCAACGAGGCCAACCCGGACGTGACCGACCGCTTCGAGCTCTTCATCGCCGGGCGCGAGATGGCCAACGCCTTCTCCGAGCTCAACGACCCCGTTGACCAGCGCCTGCGCTTCGAGGAGCAGGTGGCCGAGAAGGACGCGGGCGACGACGAGGCCCACTACATGGACGAGGATTACGTGCGCGCCCTGGAGTACGGCATGCCCCCGGCGGCCGGACAGGGCATCGGCATCGACCGCCTGGTGATGCTGCTCACGGATTCGGCCTCCATCCGCGAAGTGATCCTCTTTCCGCTACTCAAGCCGGAGGGCGCGCCAGCGGAATGAAATTCGAACTCTTCATAGCCCTGCGCTACCTGCTGACCAAGCGGGAGAACTCGTTCATCTCGGTTATCTCGCTCATGTCCGTGCTGGGCGTGGGCCTCGGCGTGGCCGCTCTGATCGTGACGATGTCCGTGATGAGCGGCTTTTCCACCGAGTTCCGCGACAAGCTCCTGGGGCTTTCCTCCCACGTGATCACGGGCGTGGCGGGCGCTCCCCTGCGCAACTACGAGGCCAGGATGCAGACCGTGGCCGCCGTGCCCGGCGTGAGCGCGGTGACGCCCATCATCTACTCCGAGGTGATGCTCTCCAAGTCCGGCGCGCCCAAGGGCGTGATCCTGCGCGGGATGGACCCGCAAAGCGCGCGCAACGTGCTGACCATCCACAAGGACATGGTCGAGGGCTCCGTGGAGGCCCTGGAGGGCCAGGGCGAGCTGCCGGGCATCCTGCTGGGCAGCGAGCTGGCCTCGCGCATGGGCCTCTCCGTGGGCTCCACCGTGAACGTGCTCACCCCGTCGCTGCGCGGCTCGGCCGTGGGCTTCACGCCCAAGGTCAAGGTGTTTCGCGTGGCGGGCATCTTCAAGACCCACATGTACGAGTACGACTCGTCCTCGGCCTTCGTCTCCCTCGCCGCGGCCCAGGAGATGCTCGGCTTCAAGGCCGGGGACGCCATGTACCTGGACGTGCGCCTCAAGGACCCGGACGCGGCCCAGAGGATCGGCGACGAGATCGTCAAGGCGCTGGGCGGCATGCCCTTCTACTCGCGCACCTGGATCGACATGAACGGCAACATTTTCGCCGCGCTCAAGCTCGAGAAGGCCGGGATGTTCGTGGTGCTGGTGATGATCGTGCTGGTGGGGTCGTTCTCCATCATCACGTCGCTGGTGCTCCTCGTCATGGAGAAGACGCGCGACATCGCGATCCTCATGTCCATGGGGGCCACCAGCGATTCCATCCGGCGCATCTTCCTGCTCCAGGGCAGCATCATCGGGGCCGTGGGCACGGTCATGGGCTACGTTTTGGGCGTCTCGGCCGCGCTGGCGCTCAAGGAGTTCCAGTTCATCAAGCTGCCCCCGGACGTCTACCCCATGGACACCATCCCGGTGCTGCTCAACTGGGTGGACCTCGCCGTGATCGGCGCCACCGCGTTCACGCTGTGTTTCGTGTCCACGCTGTATCCCGCGAGCCGCGCCGCGTCTCTGAAACCCGTGGAGGCCCTGCGGCATGACTAGCCCCCTCTACAGGCTCACCGGCGTGGGCAAGGACTACCCCGGCCCGGCCGAGTCCGTGCGCGTGCTGGGGGACATCGACCTGGAGATCGCGGCTGGCGAGTCCCTGGCCGTGCTCGGGGCCTCGGGCTCCGGCAAGTCCACGCTTTTGCACATGCTGGGCGCGCTGGACACCCCAAGCAGGGGCACGGTGGAGTTCGACGGCAGGGACATAACCCGGCTCAAGGCCCAGGAGGCCGCGAAGCTGCGCAACAAGGCCATCGGCTTCGTGTTCCAGTTCCACCACCTCCTGCCGGAGTTCACGGCCCTGGAGAACGCGGCCATGCCTGCCATCATCGCGGGCATGCCCCGGGAAGAGGCCTTCGACAAGGCCGCCGCCGCCCTGGGGCTTTTAGGGCTTGAACAAAGGCTGCATCACAGGGTAACAACGCTGTCCGGCGGCGAGCGGCAGCGCGCTGCCATCGCGCGCGCGGTGCTGCTGGGCCCCCGGGCCCTGCTGGCCGACGAGCCCACCGGAAACCTCGACGAAGCCACAGGCCGGCGCGTGGGCGAACTGCTCGCCAGGCTCAACGGCGAACTCGGAATGACACTGGTCGTGGTCACCCACAACCATAACCTGGCCCAACTCATGGGCCGACGGATGGAACTGCATGGTGGAGAACTCTATGAGCGGCCGTAAGCGTGCCGGTGTGGTCCTGGCTTTTCTGGCCTCCATGGTCCTGTGCGCGGCGCTGCCCGCTTTCGCCCAGGCCCAGCCGGGCAAGGTGCTGGTGCTGCCCTTCACCGTGAACGCGCCGGGCGACTCCAAGGCACTGGCCGCCAGCGCGGGCAAGCTCCTGGCCGCGAGCCTCAAGAGCCAGGGCGCCAACGTGGTGGACCATTCCTCGGCCAAGGGGGCCAAGGCTCCCGCCGGAGCCGACGACGCCCGCAGGGCCGCCCGCGCGGCCGGTGCCGGCAGCGCCGTCTACGGCACGCTCAATCAGGTGGGCGAAACCATTTCCATCGACGCCAAGTCCGTGAACGCCCAGGGCTCCGAGGAGCCCCAGTCGGTGTTCGTCACCCGCCCGAACCTCGTGGCCCTGTCCTCGGCCATGGACGAGGTCGCCTCCAAGGTCAAGCCGCAGGCCCCCGCGTCCGCGTCCGCCGAGGTCTCCGGCGTGAAGGTCACCGAGCTCGACGTCGAGGGCAACAACGCCCTGGAAAAGGACGTCATCCTGCTCAAGGTCAAGACCCAGGCGGGCGAGCCCTTCGACTCCAAGACCGTCAACGACGACCTCAAGCGCCTCTATGAGCTGGGCTACTTCGACGACGTGCAGGTCAAGCTCGAGGACGTGCGCGGCGGCAAGCGCGTGGTCTTCGTGGTCAAGGAGAAGCCGCGCATCCAGGCCGTGAGCGTCACGGGCAACTCCGAGATCAAGCGCGACGACATCCTCGAGGCCATGGGCACCAAGGCCGGCTCCGTGCTGAACATGCAGGTGCTGGCCGACGACCTGGAGAAGGTCCGCGAGCTCTACCGCAAGAAGGGCTACTACCAGACCACCGTGGACTACCGGCTCGAGCAGACCGACCCGCGCATGGCCCGGCTGAACGTCGTGGTCAAGGAGTCCCAGAAGCTCTACATCAGGAAGATCACCATCGAGGGCGCCAAGCAGGTCGATCCCTCCGACCTCAAGGACCAGATGGGCCTCAAGGAGAAGGGCTTCCTCTCCTGGATCCTCCAGACCGGCGTGCTCAAGGAGGAGCTCCTCGAGCGCGACTCCGCCGCCATCGAGAACTACTACACCAACCGCGGCTTCATCGACGCCCGCGTGGGCCAGCCCCAGGTGGACATCAAGGACGACGGCATCTACCTGACCTTCCAGGTGGAGGAAGGCGAGCGCTACAAACTGGGAAAGGTCGACTTCAAGGGCGACCTGCTGCTCGACGACAAGAAGCTGCGCGAGATCACCAAGCTGCCCCAGATGGCGCAGAAGAAGGACTACTTCGACCGCTCCGTGGTCCGCGACGACATCACCAAGCTCAACGAGGCGTACTCCGACATGGGCTACGCCTTCGCCGAGTCCGACATCGACCTCCAGAAGCGCGGCGAGGAGAAGGTCGTCGACGTCACCTACGTGCTGAACAAGGGCCAGAAGGTGTACGTGCGCCGCGTGTCCATCGAGGGCAACGACCGCACCCGCGAGAACGTCATCCGCCGCGAGTTGCGCCTCTCCGACGGCGACCTGTTCTCCGGCACCGCGCTCAAGCGCTCCAACGAGCGCCTGAACAAGCTCGACTACTTCGACAAGGTGGACGTGGAGACCGTGCCCACCGAGAACCCCACCGAGGTCGACATCCGCGTCCGCGTGAAGGACAAGAACACCGGCTCCATCTCGGCGGGCGTTGGCTACTCCACCTACGACTCCGTGTTCGTGGGCGGCTCCGTGGAGGAGCGCAACCTCTTCGGCAAGGGCTACGGGGTCCAGTTCCAGGGCATGTTCTCGGGCGTGACCAACCGCTTCGTGGGCTCGTTCACCAACCCGGCAGTCTACGACTCCAAGCTGTCCTTCGGCGTGGACGCCTTCAGCACCTTCCGCCGCTACTCCGACTTCTACAAGCAGACCCAGGGCGGCATGCTCCGCTTCGGCTACCCCCTGGGCGAGTACACCAACCTGCGCCTGGACTACCGCCTCACCCGCGACGACGTCTACCGCACCAACCCCATGGCCTCCTACGTCATCCAGGAGTCCAAGGGCATCCACTGGACCAGTTCCGTGGTCACGGGCGCGGTGCGCGACACCACCGACAGCCGCACCAAGCCCACCAAGGGCACCATCAACGAGGCCTCGCTCGAATACGCGGGCCTCGGCGGCGACCGCGGCTTCATCAGGGCCTTCTACAGCTTCAACTACTACTACCCCCTGTTCTGGGAGACGGTCTTCCACGCCCGCGCCCAGACCGGCGTCCTCTTCGAGAACGGCTTCGGCGACATCCCCGTCTTCGAGCGCTTCTACTTGGGCGGCATCGGCAACATCCGCGGCTACGAGACCGACAAGATCTCCCCCAAGGACCACCGCACCAACGAGCGCATCGGCGGCGACACCATGTACTTCGCCAACCTGGAGTACATCTTCCCCATCAGCAAGCAGTACGGCGTCTACGGCCTGGGCTTCTTCGACGCGGGCAACACCGTCTGGCGCATGCGCGACGGCCTCAACCTGAGCTTCGTCAAGTCGCTGGGCGGCGGCGTGCGCTGGTTCTCTCCCATGGGCCTCATCCGCGTCGAGGTCGGCTACGGCCTGGACGAGATCCAGCACGGTCAGGAACGTTGGCAGATCGGCTTCACCATGGGGCAGACATTCTAACCTGGGGCTTGACATTCAGCGCAAAAGGGTATGTGAGCATCGCCTCGGGACGCCGTTCCCGCAGATGGACCACACACCGAACCGCCTGGAGAGAAAGGAGAACGAGAGAGATGCGTAAAGTGCTTAAATACATGCTGCTCGCCAGTGTGATCATCGCCCTGCCCGTGATGGCCCAGGCGGCCGACAAGATCGGCGTGGTCAACTCCGAGGAAGTCGTGATGAACTCCGCCGCCGGCAAGAGGGCCATTCAGGACCTCCAGGGCAAGGCCGAGGCCAAGCAGCGCGAGCTGTCCCGCCAGAGCGAAGACCTCAAGAAGATGGACGAGAACTTCCGCAAGCAGAGCGTCACGCTGTCCGCCGAGGCCAAGCAGCGCATGCAGTCCGAGATGGAAGCCAAGTTCAAGAAGATGATGGACGACCAGAACTCCTTCAACCAGCAGATGGGCGAGGAGCGCCAGCGCGTGCTCGACCCCCTGATGAAGGTCTTCGACCAGGTCATCTCCGACTACGCCAAGAAGAACGGCTACTCGCTGATCATCGAGCGCCGCGCAGTGCTCTACGCCTCCGGCATGGACCTGACCGCCGAGATCACCAAGGCCTTCGAATCCGCCGCCAAGAAATAGCGAACGCTCGTCTAAGGGGCGGCTTCCCTGCCGGGAGGCCGCCTTTTTTTTACCCCAAAGGAGGAGCCATGGTTGCCACTCCCATCCCCGTCACCGAGATCCTCAAGCTCCTGCCGCACCGCTACCCCTTCCTGCTCGTGGACAAGGTGCTCGAATTCGAGAAGGAAACGTCGCTCAAGGCCCTGAAGAACGTGACGTTCAACGAGCCCTTCTTCCAGGGCCACTTCCCGGACAAGCCCGTGATGCCCGGCGTGCTCCAGCTCGAGGCCATGGCCCAGGCCGGGGGGCTCCTCCTGGCGCTCTCGCGCGAAGGCCTGGACGACAAGCTCTTCATGTTCACCGGCATCAACAACGCCAAATTCCGCAGGCCCGTGCTGCCCGGCGACCAGCTGATCCTCTCCGTTTCCGACGTGAAGCAGAAGCTCGGCCTCTGGCGCATGACCGGCCGCGCCACCGTGGACGGCGCCCTGGCCTGCGAAGCCGAACTCACCGCCGCCGTGGTGGACCGCTCCAAATTCTAGTCGCGGCGCTGCCCCGTATCCCGCCGGGGGGAGAAGCCTCCCCCCGGACCCCGGCTTTTTGCTTCGCGCCGTCTCCCGGCGACACTCTTGTTCTTCCCCCCTTGTCCCCCGTCGAAACAAACAAGCCCCGTGTCCCTTGGGTGGGCGAGGCAGGCGCGCGGCGGCGACGGGTCGTCTTCAAATCGGCCCGAGCCGTCGCGCGCCTGCCTCGCCCGCCCAAGGGGCACGGGGCGAATGCAATGATCTTCTCTCCGAGGCCCGCGCTACGCCATGGCCCGCTTCAGCGCGGCCGCGAAGCCTTCCACGTCCTCGCGCGTGGTGTCGAACGAGCACATCCAGCGCACTTCCGGGGCTTCGGCTGGCGACGGGTTCCAGACGTAAAAGAAGTACTCCTCCTTGAGCGCCTCCACGGCCCGGGCGGGGATGCGCGCGAACACGGCGTTCGTCTCCACGGGCCGGGTGATCTCGACCCCGGGCACGGCCCCTGCGGCCTCGGCCAGGACTCTGGCCATGCTGTTGGAGTTGGCCGCGTTCTCACGCCACAGCCCGCCCTCCAGGAGCGCGCTGAACTGGGCCGAAATGAAGCGCATCTTGGAGGCCAGTTGCATGGCCTGCTTGCGCAGGAAGCGGAACTCCCGCGCCAACTCGGGCCGGAAGAACACCACTGCCTCGCCGTACATCATGCCGTTCTTGGTGCCCCCGAAGCTGAGCACGTCCACGCCAAGCTCGCCCGTGGCCTGGGCCAGGGAGAGCCCCAAGGCCTCGGCCGCGTTGGCGATGCGCGCCCCGTCCATATGCAGGAACATGCCGTTTCCGTGGGCGAGATCGGCCAGGGCCCGGACCTCTTCGGGGCGGTAGAGGGTGCCGAGCTCGGTGGACTGGGTGATGGAGATCACCCTGGGCTGGTTGTGGTGCTCGTTGCCCAGGTCGCCAAGCACCGGCAGCACGTCCTCGGGCGCTATCTTGCCGTCCCGGCCGGGGAACGCGGTCAGCTTGCAGCCCAGGAAGCGCTCGGGCGCGCCGCACTCGTCCACGTTGATGTGCGCGGTCCTGGCGCAGGCAACGGCGTTGTAGGGCCTGGTGAGCGCCGAGAGCGAGAGCACGTTGGCCGCGGTGCCCAGGAACACGAAATGAACGCTCGAGTCCGGGCCGAACTCGTTTCGGAAGGCATCCTCGGCGCGCCTGGTCCAGGGGTCGTCGCCGTAGCCCACGGCGTGGTCCCGGTTGGCCTCGGCCATGGCGGCCATGACGGACGGATGCACGCCGGAATTGTTGTCGCTGGCGAAACTGCGCATGGTAAAACTCCGGAAGGGGGATGGGGCGCGGCTCAGGCCGCGCCGTTCTGGCTGATGATGGCGTCGAAGTCCTGGTGCATGGCCATGCGCAGGGACTCCTCCTCGATCTCTTCGATGCGCAGGGCCATGAGGCGCACGAGCCGCTTGTCGAGTTTGCCGAGGGCCGCCTCCTCCTCGATGACGCGCATGGCCTTCTCGCGGGGCAGGGCGGGCTTGTAGTGGCGCTCCATGGTGATGGCGTCGTAGATGTCCACGATCATGAGCATGCGCGCCGTGAGCGATATCTCGGCCTCCTTGAGCCCGGCCGGGTAGCCCGAGCCGTCCAGGCGCTCGTGGTGCTGGCAGATGATGTCCAGCAGGTTGGCCATGGTCTTGGGGAAGGGGATGTGCTGGAGGATGCGGAAGCTCTCGGTGGGGTGGCGCTCGATCTCGCGCCGCTCCTCGGGCAGCAAGTTGCCGCGCGGCAGGAGGAGCGCCAGCACCTCGTCCTCGGTGAGCATGGGCACTGCCTTGCCGTAGGCCGCTATCTCGCGCCGGGAGAGCTCCGCCACCAGCGAGGCGTCCTCGCCGCTCAGGGTGTCGGCGCGGTTGATGCGCTTCAGGTGCTCGAAGTCGCTCTCCCAGGGGTCGCCGGTGAGCTCAGAAAGCAGGGCCATGCGCATGGCGACGACGGTCATGTGCTGTTCGGGCAGGCGGGTGGCCTTGGTGAGCACCTGTTCGCGCACCCCGATCTTGCCCACGTCGTGCAGGAGCCCCGCGTAGTAGATCTCGATCAGGTCGTTGGGGGTGAAGGCCACGTCGGGGAAGATCTCCCGGTCCTCGTGCACGGCCTTGGCCAGGGCCACGGCCAGGCGGGCCACCCGGTGCGAGTGTCCGGCCGTGAACGGGTCGCGTGCGTCGATGGCCGTGGCCAGGGCCTGGAGCAGGGCCTTCAGGAGCGTCTGCATGCCCTCGAAGTGCGCGGCGTTGCCCATGGCCGTACCCGCCACGGAGACCAGGGTGGTCACGTACTGGAGGTGCATGGCCTCCAGGGGCGTGTCCCCGGCGGTGGCCAGCACGAGGGCGCCCGTCAGCGAGTCGCCCGAGAAGACCGGTGCGGCCAGCAGGGCCTTGAGCCTGGGGGCCTCGCGGTGCCAGCGAGCGTCGGCCTCGAGTTCGCTTATGAGTTCGCCCTTGCCGCCCTGGAGCACGTCCTTGAAGAGCGTGCCCCCGGCCAGGCGGTCCATGGAGTTCTCCCAGGCCGGACCGAACGAGGCGAAGGGTTGCAGCGCGCCCGTGGCGTCGTCGCGCAGAAAGAGCATGCCCATCTCCGTGGGCAATGCCCCGGACTGGCACTCGGCCAGAAGCGCCCTGCCCACCTGGCGCAGCCGAAGCGAGGAGTTGAGCCCCACGGTGGCCCGGTGCAGGAGGGCCAGCTCACGGTACTTCTGGAGCGTGTCCGAGGCCAGGGCGCGCCGGGCTTCGTCCTGGCGCAGGAGCATCTCGATGGACTGGGCCAGGAAATCGGCCACGTGCTGGGCTTTGGCCGTGAACGAGGACGCACCGTCGCCGGATGCCGGGGCGGCGATCACGTTCCCGGCGGCGTGTCCGCCCACGCCGAAGGCCGCGCTGCACAGGGGGGAGCGCTGGCCTTCGAGGACCGTCTCGTCCAGGCCGTGCGCGGCCAGGAGCCTGCCCCCCTGCACCACGCCCACACCCCAGCCCGGATCGAGCAGGGCGGCGGCCTTGGCGAAAAGCGGCGCGAGGTCGTGGTTGCGGAGGAATCTGCGTAAAACCATGGGGTGCGGAGGCGAAGAAGCTAGCCGGCCAGGCCCAGCAGGGAGCGGGCCGTGGCCAGGACCTCGTCGGGGTCGAAGGGTTTGGTCATGTACTTCTTGGCGCCCAGTTCCAGCCCCTGGCGGCGGTCAACCTCCTGGCCCTTGGCGGTCAGGAGCACGATGTCCAGGGAGCCGTCCAGGCCCGGGTCCTCCTTCACGCGGCGGCAGACCTCGTAGCCGTTGAGCTTGGGCATCATGATGTCCAGAAAGACGAGGTCGGGCTTTTCCCGGCGGATGATCTCCAGGCCCTCCTCACCATTGGACGCCGAGAGGATGGCCACTCCGGATTCTTCCTCGAGGTCTTCGAGGGTCTGTTCGAGGAGCATGCGGATGTGGATCTCGTCGTCGATGATGAGAATCTTGCCTGGCATCGAAGCTCCTGGGCATTGCGGTGCGTGAAGGTGGCAATGCCTTACGCCAATTCGGGCCGGAGGTGAAGTGCCGTAGGGAGCGGGAAAGAGTAAAGGGCGGCGGATTGCTCCGCCGCCCCCTGCCTGGCTGGCGCTCGCTCGGGCAATGCCTTTGATCGCACTGCGCGAGCCGCGCGGACAAAACTGACGTTGCAATTCTGAAAGGCGTGCCCGGGCGGCCTTTCCGGTTTGCGTCCTAGTTGCCCGAGCAGGAGCCGGTGGAGCAGGAACCCCCGCAACCGCCGCCGCCCAGTTCGAGGCTGGAGTGCACCTGGAAGCCCATGTAGGAGAGGTCCACCGTGACGGGCTGGGCCTTGCTCATGAGTTCCTTGTCGATGATGAAGGAGTAGCCATCGTTGTCGAAGACGTCGTCGGTATCTTTTGGCTCATCCAGAGCCAATGCCAGCCGGGGGCCAGCTCAGCCGCCGGAGGAGAGGTACACGCGGATGGGAGATTTCTCCTTGTCCGCGAAGTACGAATCAAGCTGCTTTTTGGCAGCCTCGGTCAGGGTAAACATGAAGGGCCTCCTGAATGAGTGGGTCGTCCGATAGGTAAGCCCCATGAGGTTGTTTGTCAAATGCCGAGGATATCTATGGAGGCGCGGAACAAGGCGGTTTTCGCCGCGTTGGTCGTGATCGGGGGATGTCCGCCTTGTATATCATTCCAAATCAGGGGGAATTGTGACGCGGCTCCCCCGCGCGCGCAAAAAAGCCCGAAGCGCGCGTGCGCTTCGGGCTTTGCCGTGAAAGGTTCGGGACGGGCGGGCCGTTAGGAGCAGCCGCCGGAGCTGGAGCAGGAGCAGCCGCCGCAGCCGCCGCCGGACTCGAGCTGCAGGCTCGAGGTGATGGTGAAGCCGGAGCAGTCGATGTCCACGCCCAGGGGCGCGGCCTTGCCGCCCAGTTCCTTGTCCACCACGAAGGAGTAGCCTTCCACCGCGAACACGTCGTCGGTGTCCTTGGGGTCGTCCAGGGCCAGGGCGAGCCTGGTTCCCGCGCAGGAGCTGGCGAGGAATATGCGGATGGGGGACTTCTCGTTCTGGGAGAAGTATTCGTCGAGTTTGGCCTTGGCGGGCTCGGAAATCGTGACCATGTGAACCTCCGTTCTTGGAATGCCGATTCGCAATGTAGTAGGTACGACCTATCGTGTGGTCAAATACGAATGTGTGATGCCCGCGTTTGCCTTGCACCAGGAATTCGGATAGGAGCCGGGAAAACAGTATTGCCCGGAAGTGTCATGAAGCGTCAGAAGATAGTCATGAACGGCAAGGAGATGTCGCGCACCCTGGAGCGCCTGGCCTTCGAGATCCTGGAGCGCCACGGCGAATGCACGGAGCTGGCCCTGGTGGGCGTGCAGCGCCGGGGAGTGGAGCTGGCCCAGCGCCTGCGCCGCATCCTGGAGGGCAGGCTCGGCTGCGAGGTGCCCCTGGGCAAGCTCGACATCAACCTCTACCGCGACGACTGGACCAACCTGGCCCACCAGCCTCAGATCAACCAGACCGACATCCCCTTCGCCATCGACGGCCGCAAGGTGGTGCTGGTGGACGACGTGCTCTATTCCGGGCGCACGGTGCGCGCGGCCCTGGAGGCCATCCTGGACTTCGGCCGCCCCAGGAAGGTGGAGCTTCTGGTCCTGGTGGACCGTGGGCACCGCGAGCTGCCCATCCAGGCGGACTACATGGGCAAGCAGCTGCCCACCTCCCGCGAGGAGCGCGTGGACGTCTACGTCAAGGAGCTCGACGGCGAGGACAAGGTCCGCCTGGCCAGCGAGGGAATCGAGTAGGCGCGCCCGCCCGGCCCCCACGCCATGAAAAACGAACGCCCCGGAATGCTCCGGGGCGTTTTTCGTTTCGGGGCCTTTGCGCCGCGTCCCAGCGTCGGTGAAGGCCGTGCGGGGACTTTCGTCAGCCCTCCGCGCCGTCCCGGGCCGCTGCGCGCCTGGGGTCAGCGTCCGCGCGCCTGTTCACCGCGCCCGCCAGGGTGTTCTCGCCGAGCATCTCCAGGGCCTTGCCCAGGTGGAGGTAGGCCCCGGCCGGCACGGGCTCGATGGTCCGCTCGCGCTCGGCCACGGCGTTCATGCACGCCCTGGCCGTGTCCCGGGCCTCGTCCATGCGGTTGGCCTGGGCGCGCGCCCGGGCGAGCATGGCCTCTATCAGCAGCGGGTCGGTGTCCTTGTCCGGCAGGATAAGCTTGAGCAGGGCCTCGGCGGAGCGGGGGTCGCCCGCCTCCATGGCCATCACGGACAGGGCCTGGAGGCTCAGGGAGTACTCGTGCACGTCGGGCAGGGGGCTCTGCTTGAGGAGAGTCACGGCCAGGTCCAGGAGCTTGCGGGCCTCCTCGGCCTTGCCCGCCCTGCGCGCGTCCCCGGCCATCCACCTGGCCACCCTGGCCTTGAAGTTGATGACCATGGCCCGCATGGCCGGGTTGGCGGGCCTGGACAGGCGCTTGTCCAGCGGGGCCAGCGCCTGGTCCCGGCGTCCGGCCGCCTCCAGGGCCATGGAGAGGTTGAACGCGGCGATCTCCGAGAAGGGGTCCAGGGAGGCGGCCGTCCTGAATTCGCTGATGGCCCTGCCCAGGTTGCGGGCCTCGAGGGCGCGGTGGCCCGTCATGAGCGCGAGCGACGAGAGCGCCGGCCCGGTGTCCTCGGCGCGGGCGCGGGCCTTGCGCAGGGCCCAGGGCAGGGCCTGGTCGAACCCGCCCTTGCGGAAGGCGCACTGCATCATGCCGTCCAGGGCGTCGATGCCCGAGGGGTCCGCCCGGAGCGCCTGGCGGAAGAGGGACTCGGAGAGCAGCAAGTCGCCCACGGCGAAGAGCTGCCAGGCGATCATGTTCGTGACGAGGTAGGAGTTCCCGCTCTCGACCAGGGCGCGCCTGGCCGCCTCCATGCCCAAGTTGGCCTTGGCGGGCATGAAGGCGTCCATCATGTACGCGCCGTAGGAAAGACCGAGGTTCCTGAGGGCGAAGATGCTGATCGCCTCCGGGGCGAGCGCCTTGGCCGCCTGCCCGGGAGGGAAGGGCTCGGCCAGGGCCTGCCCCAGAAGCTCGAGGATGGCCTGGCGCATCCCCAGGAGCCCTGCCTGCGGGTCGATGGGCACGATCGACGACACGCTCTTGCCGGTCATGGTGTCGAGGGCCGTCACCTCGGCCGAGAGCCCGGGCAGGACCACGCCGTGGAACACGTAGCGCGCGCCCTGGCGCACGGCGGCCGCCAGGGCCCGCGCTTCCCGGCGCTGGCCGCGCAGGAAGGCCTGGAACTCCCCGGCGTCGGGGAACACCTCCCTGATGTGGCGCATCAGGTAGGTCTCCTCGATGCCCGGGTGCAGGGCCAGAACGTTCTCGATGACGTTCTGCACCGCAGGCCCCAGGCCGTCGTAGTGCGTGCCCGTGGCGGGCTGCAGGGGCAGCACGAGGGCGCGCTCCGAGGCGTGCGCGGCGGTGGCGGCGAGGCAGGCCCAAAGGGCGAGGGCGGCCGCGAAGGCCTTGATTTTCGTCCGGATCATCATTCCTGCGTATTTCCCAACGCCAGGGAATGCAAGGGCGCGGACGCGAAAAAGGCCGCCCCGGAGGGCGGCCCGCGCTTTCTTCAGGCGCTGGCGGCCGGGCCGTCAGCGCTTCATGCAGACTTCGGTGCCGATGCCCTGCTTGGTGAAGAGCTCGAGAATCAGCGAGTTCTCCACGCGGCCGTCGATGATGTGGGCCTTTTCCACGCCCGACTGCACGGCTTCCATGCAGCACTTGAGCTTGGGGATCATGCCTCCCTTGGCCGTGCCGTCCTCGATGGCCCAGCTGGCCTCGCGCAGGTCCATGGTCTCGATGAGCTCACCGTCGGAGCCGAGCACCCCGGCCACGTCGGTCAGCAGGATCAGGCGGCGCGCGCCCAGCGCCTGGGCGATGGCCCCGGCGGCCGTGTCGGCGTTGATGTTGTAGGTGCGGCCCTCGTCGTCCACGCCCACGGGAGCGATCACCGGGATCACTCCGCTGGCCGTGAGCGACTTGATGATCGAGGCGTTGACGTGGCAGGGCTCGCCCACGTTGCCCAGGTCGATGAGCTCGGGCGGCGCGTCCTCGCGCGCGAGGACCATCTCCAGCTTTTTCACCTTGATCAGCCAGCCGTCCTTGCCCGAAAGCCCCACGCAGGTGCCGCCGTGCAGGTTGATCAGGTTCACGATCTCCTTGTTCACGCGCCCCACCAGCACCATCTCCACCACGTCCATGGTGGCGTCGTCCGTGACGCGAAGCCCCTCGCGGAAGGTCGACTCGATGCCCAGCTGCGTGAGCATCTTGCCGATCTGCGGCCCGCCGCCGTGCACGATCACGGGGTTGACCCCGATGTACTTGAGCAGCACCACGTTGAGCGCGAAGCTCTTCTTCAGGTGCTCGTCCTTCATTGCGTGGCCGCCGTACTTGATGACCACGGTCTGGCCGTGAAACTTGCGGATGTAGGGCAGCGACTCCAGGAGCATTCTGGCCTGGCTGGCGGCGGAGTTTTCCATGGCGGTGTCCTTTAGAGGATGTAGCGGGTGAGGTCGCGGTCCTCGGCGACGTCCTGAAGCTTCTGGCGCACGTAGGCGCGGTCTATGACGATCGTCTCGCCGCCCCGGTCCGGGGCCTCGAAGGAGAGGTCCTGAACGATCCTCTCCATGATGGTGTAGAGGCGGCGCGCGCCGATGTTCTCGGTGTCCTCGTTGACCTTCTGGGCGAAGGAGGCCATCTCCTCGAGCCCGTCCATGGGGAACTCCACCGTGACGCCCTCGGTGGCCAGGAGCGCCTTGTACTGCACGGTGAGCGAGTTCTGGGGCTCGGTGAGGATGCGCAGAAATTCGTCCCTGCCCAGGGGCTCGAGCTCCACGCGCAAGGGGAAGCGGCCCTGGAGCTCGGGCACGAGGTCGGAAGGCTTGGTCAGGTGGAAGGCCCCGGCCGCGATGAAGAGGATGTGGTCGGTGCGCACCATGCCGTACTTGGTGTTCACCACGCAGCCCTCGACCACGGGCAGGAGGTCGCGCTGCACGCCCTCGCGGGAGACGTCCGGGCCCGAGCCGCCCTGGGCGGAGCGGCCGCAGATCTTGTCGATCTCGTCGATGAACAGGATGCCCGACTGCTCCACGCGTTCCTTGGCGGCCTCGGCCACCTTGTCCATGTCCACGAGCTTCTCGGACTCCTCGACCACGAGGATGTCGTAGGCTTCGCGCACCCTGAGCTTGCGGGTCTTCCTCTTCTGGGGGAACACCTTGGAGAACATGTCCTTGAACTGGCTGCCCAGCTCCTCCATGCCCGGCATGGCCATGATCTCCACGCCCGGCGAGGAGACCGTGACCTCCATCTCCACGTGCTTGTCGTCGAGCGAGCCCTTGCGCCACAGCTGCCTGAGCTTGTCGCGAGTGGACTGGGCCTCCTCGGCCCCGGGGGCGGGCACGGGCGGCTGCGAGCCGCCGTAGAACGCCGACTGCGCGGGCCTGGAGGCCGGAAGCAGAAGGTCCAGCAGGCGCTCCTCGGCGGCCCCCTCGGCCTTCACGCGCACCTTCCCGGCCTCCTCCTTGCGCACCAGCTGCACGCCGATCTCCATGAGGTCGCGGACCATGGACTCCACGTCGCGGCCCACGTAGCCCACCTCGGTGAACTTGGTGGCCTCGACCTTGTGGAAGGGCGACCCGGCCAGGCGCGCGAGCCTGCGGGCGATTTCGGTCTTGCCCACGCCCGTGGGGCCGATCATCAGGATGTTCTTGGGCGCGATCTCGTCGCGCAGGGAGGGGTCCACCTGCTGGCGGCGCCAGCGGTTGCGCATGGCGATGGCCACCATGCGCTTGGCGGCGTTCTGCCCGACGATGTAGCGGTCCAGCTCGGAGACGGTCTCGCGGGGGGTCAGGGTGCTCATTGTCTGTCCACGGTCTCCAGGACGATGTTGGAGTTGGTGAAGACGCACAGCTCGGCCGCGATGTCCATGGCCTTGCGCGCGATCTCGGCGGCGGGGAGCTCCGTGTTGCGGGCCAGGGCGCGCGCGGCGGCCAGGGCGTAGGTGCCGCCCGAGCCGATGGCGGCCAGGCCGTCGTCGGGCTCGATCACGTCGCCCGCGCCCGTGAGGATGAGTATCGTGGAGCCGTCGGCCACCAGGAGCATGGCTTCCAGGCGGCGCAGGAACTTGTCCTTGCGCCAGTCCTTGGCCAGTTCCACGGCGGCGCGGGTGAGGTTGCCGGAGAATTCCTCCAGCTTGGCCTCGAAGCGCTCGAAGAGGGTGAAGGCGTCGGCCGTGGAGCCCGCGAACCCGGCCAGCACGCGCTCCTTGTAGAGGCGGCGGACCTTGCGCGCGGAGTGCTTCATGGCCACGGCCTGTCCGAAGGTGACTTGCCCGTCTCCGGCCATGGCGACGCCGTTTGCGTCGCGCACGGCCAGAATGGTGGTGCCGTGAATGTCCATGGGATGTTCCTACAGGATTTTGCGGGCCATGCCCAGCCAGGTTTCGTACGCGCGCTCGGAGTAGAGCACCATCCAGGCCTCGCGCACCAACCCCTCGGCCAGGCCGCGCCTGAGTTCGCCCAGGGCGATGGGCGCGGCCAGCTCCATGGAGTAGCCGTAGACCCCGCAGCTGATGGCCGGGAAGGCCACGGTTTCGATGGAGTGTTCGCGGCAGAGCGCGAGGCTCGCGCGGTAGGCCCCGGCCAGGGCCTCGGGCTCGCCGTGGCCGCCGCCGCGCCAGATCGGGCCAACCGCGTGGATGATGAACCGCGCGCTCATCTCGAAGCCCGGGGTGATGGCCGCCTGCCCGGCGGGGACCTCCCCGCGCTCGGCGATGATGGCCCGGCAGGCGGGCGGGAGAAGCGGCCCGGCCGCCGCGTGGATGGCACCGTCCACGCCGCTGCCCCCGGCCAGGCGGGAGTTGGCTGCGTTGACCACGGCCTGCGCGGGCCAGGACGCTATGTCGCCCTGGGCCAGGCCCAGCACTCCGGGCGAAGCGTCGAAGCGGATCATGGCCTGAAGGCCCCGGCCCAGTCCTGGTCGATTTCCGGGCCCATGACGGCCACCGAGGCCCTAGCGGGGTCGAGCACCTCGGCGGCCAGGGCGCGCACGTCCTCGAGGGTCACGGCCTCGAAGCTGGCCGCGGTCTCCTCCGGGGCCACGAAGCGCCCGAGGATCAGCTGGTTGCGCGCCAGGCGGGACATGCGGTCCTCGCTGGACTCCAGGGTCAGGTAGAGCACGGAGAGCATGTGGTCGCGGGCGTGCTCCAGCTCCTCGGGGGTCACGTCCCCGCGCGCGATCTTGTGAAGCTCCCCGCGCAGGCAGTCGAGCAGCTCGCCCGTGCGCTCCGGGTCCACGGCGGCGTAGACCTGGAGCACGCCCTGGTCCGTGAGCGAGTTGGCGAAGGAGTAGACGGTGTAGGCCAGGCCCCGGCGCTCGCGCACCTCCTGGAAGAGCCTGGAGGACATGTTCCCGCCCATGATGGCGTTCAGCATGCCCATGGCGAAGCGGCGCGGGTCCGACGCGCCCAGGCCCGGGAAGGCCAGGGCCACGTGGCTCTGCTCGGTGTCGCGCTCCTTGAGGAAGGCCGTGGGCCGGTAGGCCCCGCCGCCGGGTGCGGGCGCGGTCCCGGCGGGGGGCAGCGTTCCGAAGTGTTTGCCCGCCAGGGCCATGAATTCGTCGTGGTCCAGGCTGCCGGCCGCGGAGACGATCATGCTCCCCGGGCGGTAATGCGCCGTGCGCCAGGCGTCGAGCCCGGGCAGGCCGAAGGCGCGCACCGTGGCGGGCGTGCCCAGGATGGAGTGCCCCACCGGGCAGCCCGGCCAGATGGCCCCCCAGAAGGACTCCATCAGGCAATCCTCGGGGTCGTCCTCCACCATGGCGATCTCCTGGAGCACCACGTCCTTCTCGCGGGAGAGGTCGTCGGCCGAGGGGCGCGGGGAGAGCGCGATGTCGGCCAGGATGTCCAGGGCTTCGGGCAGGTGGTTGTCCACCACGCGGGCGTGGAAGCAGGTGTGCTCGCGGCTGGTGTAGGCGTTGGAGTGCCCGCCCAGCAGGTCCAGGGACTTGGCGATGTCCAGGGCGCTTCTGCGCGCAGTGCCCTTGAAGGCCAGGTGCTCCCAGAGGTGCGCCGCGCCTTCCTGGCCCGGGGCCTCGTGGCGCGAGCCGGCCTCGATCCAGATGCCGAAGCTCACGCTGCGCGCTCCGGGAAGGCGTTCGGTGACGATGCGCAGGCCGTTGTCCAGCACGTTCAGCCGGTGGTCGTAGGAGGGGGTCATGCGGTCTCGCGGAAGTATGGCTTGCCCAGGCCCGCCGGGGCGTGCCCCTTGCGGCCCAGGGCGGCGGCCAGGCTCAGGGTGACGATGGTCAGCAGGTAGGGCAGGATGCGCAGCACGTAGAGCGGCACCACATGCATGCTGGTGGCCTGGAAGAAGAACTGCAGGGCCGAGAGCAGCCCGAAGAAGAGCGCCCCGGCCATGGCCGGGACACTCTTCCACCCGGCGAAGATCACGATGGCCACGGCGATCCAGCCCTGCCCGGCCGTGATGCCCTCCTTCCAGCCGGGGGTGAACACCAGCGAGAGGTAGGCCCCGGCCATGCCCGAGAGCACGCCCCCGGCGGCCAGGGCGGCCAGGCGGGTTCGGGCCACGCTCACGCCCATGGCGTCGGCCGCGGCCGGGTTCTCGCCGCAGGCGCGCACCACCAGGCCGAAGCGCGTGCGCGAAAGCAGGAACCACAGGAGGAGCGTCACGCAGAAGCCCGCGTAGACCACGGCGTTCTGCTTGAAGAGCACCGGCCCGAGGAAGGGGATGTCCGCCAGGCCGGGAATGGGCGTCTCCTGCAGGCGCAGGCCGATCTTCCCGATGAGCCCGCGCCCCAGGTAGTTGGAGAGCCCGGTGCCCAGGATGGTCAGGGCGATGCCCGAGAGCAGCTGGTTGGCTCCCAGGCGGATGGCGAAGAAGCCGTGCAGGCAGGCCAGCAGCGCGCCCACGGCCCCGGCAGCCGCGAAGGCGAGCAGGGGGTTCTGGGTCGCGTAGCCCACGTAGAAGCCCGTGAGGGCTCCCATGAGCATCATGCCTTCCTGGCCCAGGTTGATCACGCCGGAGCGCTCCGCCAGCACTTCCCCCTGGGCGGCCAGAAGCACGGCCATGGACGATTTGAGCGTCAGGATGAGCAGAAAGATGAAGTCGTTCATGGAGTTCCCGGTCACTAGCACGGAGGGCCGCGCTTTCCAAGTGCCGGGGCACCCGCGCGGCGCGGATTTCCGGCCGCCCCGCGCGGCGCCCGATTGACTTCGCGGCCCGCTTGTGGCTCATGATCGGGTAATGCCGTCAAACCGCAACGGAGGGACCGACATGACTACATGGATCTGGGTGGCGCGCTGGATCAAGGCGCCGGGCAAGGAGGCAGGGGTGAAGCAGGCGGCCGAGGCCGTCCGCCAGCACTGGCGCGAGGCCGCGCTGGACCAGGGCCTCGACCCGGACAAGAACGTGACCGTGGCCGAAGGGGACAGGGAAATCCGCGTGGGCATCTCCGAGGAGATGGACGAGGAATTCCGGGAGGGGCCCGGCGAGTGGCGCTATTATTGAGGGATCATTCCGTGGGCGTCCGGCCCGGCTCGTCCCGGGCCGCGCCCCGGCCCCGCGCTTCGAGCGCGGCGCGGCGTCCTGCCCGGGCCGCGAGCCTGGCGGATGCGGCCGGGGGCGGGTGATCCGGCGGGAAACAGGCCAGGACGTGCTCCGCCTCCAGGCCCAGCGCGTCCTGCACGCGCGAACCTTGGGCCGCCTCGCACCAGAAGGACGCACAGAGCAGGCCGTCGCCAGGCACGTTGGTCAGGAAACCCGCCTCGCGCACGGTTCCGTCGCGCACGTCCAGGAATATCTCCACGAACTCCCCGCCCGGGCCCTCGGCCCGGCCCGAATGGCGGGCCTCGGCCGGGATGCCCAGGAAGGGAGCGTCGAAGGCGCGGACTTCGAGATCGTAAGCCAGCGTCATTTATGCTCTATCCGCTTGTAATGGGTGAAGTCGAAATCGCGCGGCAGCGCGTCCCCGCGTTTTCGTCGCGAGGCCAGGGCCAGGGCCCACAGCGTCGCGGCCACGCACGCGGCCGCGAACACGAGCCCGGAGAGGATGGGTTCCATGTCCTGCCTCCTTTGTTTTGGGGGGCAGATTACCCGGGGGAATCTTTTCGGCAACCTTGTCGGACTTGTCCGACAGCGGGCCTGGCGGCCTGCTGAAAAATCCGCCGTTGGCGGCGTTGCTTCAAAAAAGCCAAACCCTCGCGTATGTGAAATACGCGCCGGGCTTGGCTTTTTCTTGCGTCTTGCCAGCAGATTTTTGGGGCAGGCCGCTAGAAACCGCCCTTCTCGATGACCCGGCGGATGAACCCGGCCGTGGTGGTCACGCCGAGCTTGCGCATGGCCCTGGCGCGGTAGGTGCTGGCGGTCTTGACGCTGACCCCCATGTCGCGGGCGATGTCAGTGAGCTTCTCGCCCGCGCCCAGCCTGCGGGCCACCTCGCGTTCGCGGTGCGAGAGCGCCGTCCCCTGGGCCCCGGCCTTGCGCCCGGCGGAGACGTCCGCGTCCAGCGACGGGCTCACGTACACGCCGCCGGAGAGCACGGTGGTCAGGGCCTCGGCCATCTCGCCCGGGGCGGAGTTCTTGCCCAGGTACCCGCGCGCGCCGAGGCTCAGGGCCTTGCGGGCGTACTCGGCCTCCTGGTGCATGCTGAGCACGATCACGGGCAGGTCCGGGTGTTCGCGGGTCATGCGCTCCAAAAGGTCCAGGCCGCTGCCGTCGGGCAGGGAGATGTCCAGCACGGCCAGGTCGAAGCCCCGGACCGCCAGGGCTTCGAGCGTGGCGGCCACGCTCGCGGTCTCGGTGAAGGAGCACTCCAGGGGGATGTCCGAGATGATGTCCATGGTGCCGCGCCGGACAACGGCGTGGTCGTCGGCCACGAGGATGTTCATGAAGTCCCTCCCCGGGGCGCCGCGCCGGGCAGCCTGACCAGCACCTCGGTGCCGCCGCCCTTGGCCCGGCGGATGTCCATGCTTCCGCCTGCCGAGCGCACGCGCTCGCGCATGCCGATGATGCCGAAGGAGTCGGGCGAGTCCAGCTCTTCCTGCGTGATGCCCTTGCCGTCGTCGGCCACGCGCATGGCGAATCCGCCGCCCGAAGAACTCAGGCGCACGCTCACGCGCGTGGCCCCGGCGTGCCTGGCCACGTTGGTCAGGGCCTCCTGGAGCACGCGGTAGAGCGCGGTGGCCGCCTCGGGCGAGAGCTTGGGCGCGCGCCCCCGGCGCAGGGAAACGGCTATGCCCGTGCTCTCCTGGAAGGTACGCGCGCCCCAGGCCACGGCCTCGGAAAACCCGAGTTCGTCCAGGATGGGCGGGCGCAGTTCCCGGGTGATGCGCCTGACGCAGGCCAGGGTGTCGGCGGTCAAGGCCTTGAGCGCGGCTATCCGGGCGCTCGCGGCCTCGTCCTTGCCCCAGAGGCCCTTTTCCAGCCGGTAGAGCCCCATGTTCAGGGCGGTGAGGTTCTGGCCGAGCTCGTCGTGGATCTCCCGCGATATGCGCGTACGCTCGCGCTCCACGCTGTCCTGCAGATAGCCCGAGAGCGCCCGGTAGCGCTCGCGGGAGAGCTCCAGCTCCCGGGTGCGCTCACGCACGCGCTCCTCGAGCATCTCGCGGGCCTCGCGCAGGGCGGCCTGGGCCTCCACGCGCTCGGTGACGTCGCGCAGGGAGAGGCGAAGCCCCCGGTAGGACCCGTCCGGGCCGGTGACGCGGGTGGTCTCCTGGGCCAGCCAGATCACCCGGCCGTCGGCGCGCGTGAAGCGGAAATCGATGGACGGCACCGGGGCGCGCGCGCCCAGGCGCATGGCCTCGCTCCAGCGGGGCAGGTCGTCCGGGTGGATGGCCTTGGAGAAAAACGAGGCGTCCTCGCGCACGGCCTGGGGGGAATAGCCAGTGATCCGGCGGCAGGAGGGCGAGACGTAGCCCGCCTGGCCGCCCGGACCCAGCCAGATCTCCCAGTCGTAGGTGAAGTCCGCCACGGTGCGGTAGGTGGTGAGCTCCCCGAGCAGGCGGGCCATGCGGCCGCGCGGGCGAGGGCGGGGGAGCGCGTGCTTGGTGCGGGCCATGGCCCGATCATCGGCCGACGGGGCCTGGAAATCAAGCCCGGAAGGCCCGTCCTAGCGCTTGGAGGAGCGCGTCTGGAGCCACAGGAGGCTAAGGAGCAGCGCGGCCTCGATCACCAGGCTGGCGGCCGAGGGCAGGCGCATGCGCGTCTGGAGGAACTCTCCGCCCACCAGCACGGCCGCGAGGATCATGGCCGCCACCGGGGCCAGGGCGGGGTTGAGCCTGGCCAGGCAGGCCACGATGATGCCGTCGTAGCCGTAGCCCACGGACACGCCCTGCTGAAGCCTGCCGTGGATGGCCGAGACCTCGGCCATGCCCGCGACCCCGGCGATGGCCCCGCTGGCCAGGAGCACCCAGAACCCGCGCCGGGCGGCGTTCATGCCCGCGTAGCCGGCCGCTTTCGGGCCGAGCCCCATGACGGTGAGCTCGAAGCCCCAGCGCGTCCTGGCCAGGGCGAAGGCGAAGACCGCCGCTCCGACGAGCCCGGCGAAAAGCCCCGGGTGCACGCGCGTGCCCCACAGGCGCGGCAGCCTGGCCGCGTCCGCGAAGATGGCCGTGCCCGGGAAGCCGAACCCGGCCGGGTCGCGCCAGGGGCCGAAGTACATGTGCTCCATGAGCGCGATGGCCACGTAGTTGAGCAGGAGCGTGGTGATGATCTCGCTCACGCCCAGGCGCGAGCGCAGCCACGCCGGGCCGGCGGCCCAGGCCGCGCCGCCTGCCGCGCCGCCCAAAAACAGCAGCGGGATCATCGCCACTGGGGAAAGCTCCGGGCCGAACCTGAGGGCCAGGCCCGAGGCGAACACCGCGCCCATGACCAGCTGGCCCTCGCAGCCGATGTTCCACAGGTTCATGCGCGCGGCCAGGATCACGGCCAGGCCCGTGAGCATCAGCGCCGAGGCCTTCACCAGCACCTCGGAGAATCTCCCCCAGGTGCCGAAGGCCCCCTGGAACATCACGGAGTAGGCCTCCAGCGGGTTGGCCCCCATGAGCGCGAAGATCGCCGCGCCGCAAGCCAACGGGATGGCCAGGGCCAGGGCCCAGAGTTTCACCTGCTTCACGCGCGCGCTCATTGCCGCACCCCCGCCATCATCGGGCTTATGCGCGCCACCTGGTCCGGGTCGGTGGCGTCCACGATGCCCAGGATCCGGCCCTCGAACATCACGGCCACGCGGTCGGCCAGGGTCAGGGCCTCGGTCAGGTCGCCGGTGACGATGAGCACGCCCGCGTGTTCGCGCGCTTCCAGCAGGCTCTTCCAGACGTCCTCGGAGGCGCCCACGTCCAGGCCTTGCGTGGGCTGGTGCACAACCAGGGCCTGGGGCCTGCGCGAGAGCTCGCGCGCGAGCAGGAGCTTCTGGAGGTTGCCGCCCGAGAGTTCTCCCGAGGCCTGCTGCGGGCCCTCGGCCTTGATGGCGAAGCGCTCCATGGCCAGGCGGGTGGCGTCGGAGGCGGAGTCCCAGTCCAGCAGGAGGCCCCTGGTGAAGGCCTTCAGGCGGGTGAGCAGGAAATTGTGCGTGAGGGAGAGGTCCGGGACGCTACCCTCGTGGTGGCGGTCCTCCGGCACGTAGGCCAGGGCGTCCTTGGGGGCCTTGGCCCAGGCCGGTCCGGGGTGCTCCCGGCCGCCGAAGCCCACCGTGCCCGAGAAGCAGGGGGCGAGCCCGGCCAGGGCCTCGGTCAGCTCGGTCTGGCCGTTTCCGGCCACGCCCGCAACGGCCAGCACTTCGCCCCGGCGCAGGGTGAAGGTGACGTCGCGGAAGGCGGGACGGGAGGGCGTGCCGCCGCCGGTGAGGTCTTGAGCGCGGAGCACCTCGGGGCCTTGGGCCACCGGGGGCTTGTCGATGGCGAAGATAACCTCGCGCCCGACCATCATCCGGGCCAGGTTGCGCTTGCCCCCGGCCTCGGCGGGCGTGGTGCGGGCCACCAGCCTGCCCTTGCGCAGGATGGAGATGCGGTCGGAGAGATCCAGGGCTTCCTCGAGCTTGTGGGTGATGAACACGATGGTGCGACCCTCGCGCCTGAGCGTTCGCAGCACCTCGCAGAAGCTCTCGATCTCGGTGGGCGCGAGCACGGAGGTGGGCTCGTCGAAGATGAGCACGCGCGCGCCCAGGCGCAGGAGCTTCAGTATCTCCACGCGCTGGCGTTCGCCCATGGAGAGCTCGGACACGCGCTTCTCCGGGCGGGCGCTCAGCCCGAAGCGCCCGGAGAGCTCCATGATGCGTTTCGATTCCCCGGCCAGGTCGAGCATCACTCCGCCTCCGGCGGCCAGGGCCACGTTCTCGGCCACGGTGAAGGCCTCCACCAGCATGAAGCGCTGGTGGACCATGCCCACGCCCCTGGCCAGGGCGTCGGCCGGGGAGGCGAAGCGCACGGCCTTGCCGTCCAGGCGGATCTCGCCGTCGTCGGGGTGGTAGCGGCCCGAGAGGATGGACATGAGCGTGGACTTGCCCGCTCCGTTCTCGCCCAGAAGCGCGTGGATCTCCCCGGCATGGGCCGTGAGGCTCACGCCGTCGTTGGCCAGGGTCTGGCCGAAGCGCTTGGTGATGCCGGAAAGCTCCAGGGCGGCGCTCATTTGGCCTCGCGGAAGACGGGGTCGGGAAGTTTCGCCAGGTAGACCAGGGGCGAGAGCGCCGGGTTGCCTTCCACGGCGGCGCAGGCCATGGCCAGCACCGGCGGGGCGTGGTCCAGGCGGGCGAAGCGGGCGGCCTCGTCCACCAGGGCCATGAGCGCGACCATGGTCGAGCCCGAGGAGACCACGTCGTCCAAGAGGATCACGCCGTCCGCGGCCTCGGTGACGATGGAGAGCGAGCGCTCGTAGAGGGCCAGGAACTTGTCGCCGCTGGTCACGGAGTCCGCGCCCACCTGGATCACCGGTCGGCGCGAGGGCTCCATGTGCGGCTTGATGCGGTTGTGGGCCACGGCGATCTCGTCGAAGCCCAGCTTCTCGGCCACCACCTGGGCCAGCTGGAGGGCCTTCTCGGTGGCGGTGAGGATGGTCACGCGCTTCTTGCCCTTGATCAGCGGGCGCAGCCGTTCGGCCAGCACCGCGCCCATGTCGCGGTTCAGGCGCGTCTGGCCCACCAGGTCCAGGGAGGCGATGCGCGTCTCCCCGCCGTCCGAGGGCAGCCAGACCCACGGCAGCTGGATGGAGTAGTCCAGGCCGTCCACCTCCAGGGTGTACTTCTCGCCGGATTCGCGCACCGGGCGCTCGTAGGACATCGCGACCTCTCGGAAAAAAACCGGGGACGGACCGGTGGCCCGGCCCGTCCCTTGTTGATATGATGAACTATTCAGGCAGCTTGCCGTTGACGCCCTTGAGCAGCCAACGCATGGTGTAGAGTTCCTTCACCGTGGCGCGGGTCCCCTCGGGGATCATCACCTTGCCGTCCTGGGCGGTCATGGGGCCGAGGAAGGAGTTGTCCGTGCCTTTCTTGATCAGCTCGAGCTCGGCCAGCACCTTCTGGCGCACCTCGGCCGGGACCTTCTCGCCGAAGGGCGACAGGGCCAGGGCGTTCTTCTCGAAGCCCCAGTAGAGCTCCTCGGCCTTCCAGGTGCCGTCGAGCTTGGCCTGGACCAGGTCGATGTAGAACGTGCCCCAGTTCCAGATGGTGGAGGCCAGCACGCACTTGGCGCCGAAGGCCGCCGCGTCCGCGCCGTAGCCGATGGCGGGCACGCCCTTGGCGCAGGCGGCCAGGGAGGCGTCCGGGGTGTCGGCCATCTGGCGGATCAGGGTGCAGCCGCGCTGCACAAGGGCCTCGCTCATGGCGGTCTCGCCGATGGGGTCGCGCCAGCTCTTCAGCCAGACCACGGTGTTCACGCTCTCGGGGTTGAACTTGGTCCCGGATTCCTTCAGGCCCTTGATCAGGCCGTGGGTGAAGCCGTTGATGCCGCGGATGGGCTCGGGGATGGGGTTGGTGGCCACGGTGCCCACGTTGGTGAAGCCCATGAGCCCGGCCATGTAGCCCACCAGGTACTCGCCCTGCTCGATGCGGGCCATGTAGTTGCCCATGTTCGGCGCGGTCTTGTAGCCGGAGCAGTGCATGAAGGCGGTCTTGGGGAAGTCCTTGGCCACCTGGAGCATGGGGTCCATGTGCTCGAAGGTGGTGCCGAAGATGATGTCGTAGCCGTCCAGGGCGTACTGGCGGAAGACGCGCTCGGCGTCGGCGGCCGTGACCTTCTCGGTGTAGCTGACCTCTATCTTGTCGCCGAGCTTCTTCTTGAGCGCCTCGATGCCCAGGTAGTGGGCGTGGTTCCAGCCCTGATCGTTGACGGTGTCCAGGAGCGCGAACGCGACCTTGAGTTTCGCGGCGTGGGCGAAGCCGGGCAGGACGGCGAGCACTGCTGCGCAGCAGAGCACGGTGAACGAGCGCCTTAGCATGGAGCCTCCTATGGGAATGTTTCTGATGTGCGGCCGTAGGCGGCCAAAGTGATGCCGCATTTGACCGCGATTGTAAATCATCCCGGGGCGCGTTGGGCGCGGGGCCGCCTCGCGCTTGAACTGCGCGGCGTTTCGGGTGTAGGCATGCCCATGGCCGATGAACCCAAGGACAAGCGGGAGGACGTCTCCGAACTCAAGGAGTTGGTGGCGGACCTGGCCCGCCGCGAGCGCCACTGCCAGATGCTCAGGCGCATGCTCGACGACCTGCGCGAGGAATACCTCTCGCTGGCCGAGTCCGCGCCGGACGCCATCGTCTCCGTGGACGCTGCCGGGCGCATCGTGTTCTGGAACCACGCCAGCCAAGTGCTCTTCGGCTACGAGGCGGCCGAGATCATGGGTCGCCACGTCTCCGTGCTCGTGCCCGAGCGCCTGCGCGACAGCCACGACAGGGGCTTCGCCAAGGCCCTGGACGCGGGCAGGGTGCTCAAGCCGCGAACCCCCACCGAGGCGACCGCCCTGCGCAAGGACGGCGGCGAGGTGCCCATCGAGATCACCCACTCCAGCTGGAAGCGCGGGGCCGAGATCTTCTTCGCGGCCTTCATCCGCGACATTTCCGAGCGCAAGCGCTACGAGAAACTGCGCGAGGACGTGGAGCGCATCATCCGCCACGACCTCAAGTCGCCGCTGCTCGGCATCGTGGGCTTCGCCAAGCTGCTCATGGGCGACAAGGCCCTGCCCGGGAAGCAGAGGGAGTGGGCCAGGCTCATCTACGACTCGGGGATGCAGATGAACCTTCTCCTGGCCAACTCCCAGGCCATGCTGCGCATCCACCAGGGCAACTACAGGCTGAACCCCAGGCCCGTGGACCTCGCGCGGCTGCTGGAGCGACTTGGCAGGCGCTTCGAGCCGGTGATGCGCGGCAAGGGCGTGCGCTACGAGTGCGCCCCGGACGGGGGCGAGCACGTGCACGCCATGGGCGAGGAGGCCTTCCTGGACGACATGTTCTCCAACCTGGTGAAGAACGCGGTGGAGGCCTCGGCCGAGGGCGGCGCCGTGAAGGTGCGGGTCTGGCGCGAGGGCGCGGACGTGCTGGTGGACGTGCACAACTCCGGGGTGATCCCCGAGGAGATCCGGCCGCACTTCTTCAAGCCCTACGTCACCAGCGGCAAGGAGGGCGGCACGGGCCTGGGCGCGCACAGCGCCCTGCTCATCGCCAAGGCCCACGACGGCGACATCTCCTTCACCACCGACGAGCGCGAGGGCACGCACATGCTGATCCGGCTGCCCGGGGCCTCCCCGGACGCGGGGCCGCTGGACTGACGCGCCGCCGGTTCGCGCGGCCTGTTCGAAACCGCGCCTTGCCGGCGAGGATTCCGGGACAGGCCGCTAGCGCTCCAGCACTTCCTCGAAGACCTCTTGAAGGTTGAACTCGTTGTAGTAGCGGCATTCCACGTCGGAGAGAAGCTCCAGCACCTTCTTCGCCTGCTCCGCGCACCCCGGTTCGGGGGCGTCGCGAAAATGCGCGGCCAGGGTGGCGCGCAGGTCGTCGAAGATGTGGGCGGCGGAGGCCTTGACCACTTCCTTGGCCACGAACTGGGCGTACTGCCTGGAGTACGCCTCGCATGCGGTGTTCTTCATCTGTGCGGATCGATGCGTTTGCCCCGCGCGAGCGCGGGCGTGTTTCTCGTTCTCGGACGGGCTAGGCGTATTCCTTGTCCAGGAACCCGGCCTCGTCGACGCAGCCCTTGAGGGGCAGCTTCACCGTGCACACAACCTCGGACCCGGCCTGGGCCAGGCGCACCTGGCCGAAGCACTTGCGCGCCGCCGCCCTGGCGATGGCCAGGCCGAAGCCCGTGCCCATGGGCTTGGAGGAGTTGAACGGCAGGAAAAGGTGCTCCACGTCCTGGCCCCGGGGCAGCTCCCCGCTGTTTCGCACCTGTACGTCCAGGTGCGTGGGCGAGGACCCGTCCTGCCGGGAGCTCAGCGTGAGGACGGCCCCGTCCGAGGAGCCGCAGGCTTCCAGCGCGTTGACCAGCACCTCCTTGAATATCTCCTTGAGCAGCGACGGGTCGGCCTCCACCTCGGGGTGCCCCGGGTCCAGGGCGAGGGCGGGGGTCAGGCCCTCGGGCCAGTTGGGGCCTCCCTTGAGCCCCTCCAGGGTCTGGCCCAGGAAGGCGGCCAGGTCCACCGGCTCGAACACGGGCTCGGCGTTCTGCACGGAGTTGAACGTGGAGATGTCTCTCGTCATGCGCTCCAGGCGCAGGGCCTCGTCCAGGATCACCTGGGCCATGCCGCGCACCTCCTGCCCGCCCGAGCGCATGATGCGCATGGCCGTGCCGCCGATGACGGTCAGGGGGTTTCGCGTCTGGTGGAAGATGCCCTGCAGAAGCGGCTCAGCGCACCGGGCCAGGTAGGAAGCGTGGCCCTTGGCGCGCACCATCAGGCACAGGTCCAGGAGGATGTTCACCGCCGAGATCACCTGGCCGCGCTGGTCCGGGGGCACGGTCTCGCGCACGGTCTTGACGAAGAGCTGGCGGCACTTGATCTCGCCAAGCATCACGTACTGCAGGTCGATGCCCGCCCGGGCCGAGTTGACCCCCTGGGTCCAGAGCTCGCGCAGGAAGCTCCCGTCCCACGGCCTGGTCCAGAGGGTGGAGTACCAATTGGTCCAGAACTTCCCGTAGGCGTACTCCTCGAAGTCCATGGTCAGCTCGAGCCTGGCGCGCGGGGCGGCCTTGCGCATGAGCGCGTCCAGGTACTTGCCCGCCTTGCGGCTGCGCTGGGCCAGGCTGGCGGCGTAGGGGCGCAGGGCGGCCATCTTGGCCTCGTCCAGGCCGATTTCCTTGCGGAAGTATTCCAGGCGCTTGAGCGGGATTTCCTTGGTCACGGCGACCTCCGGGAGGGGCGGGCGCGCGGGGCGCCGGGAGGGGCGGGCGTGGCGGTCATGGCTTCATGAAAACACATTCGCGTGCTTCATGAAAGCCTCAAATCAACCGTCGGCCTTGAGGGACTGGCCGGCGGCGAAGCCCGAGGCCCAGGCCCAGTGGAGGTTGTAGCCCCCCAGCTGGCCCGTGACGTCGACCACTTCGCCGATGAAGTAGAGCCCGGGGCAGGTCAGGCATTCCATGGTTTTGGAGGAGATGGCCTTGGTGTCCACGCCTCCGGAGGTGACCTCGGCCTTCTTGTACCCGGCCAGCTCCTTGGGGACCATCTCCCAGCCGCGCACGCGCTTGACGAGCCAGGCGGCCTCCTCCTTGCGCAGCTGGGCCACTGGCTTGGCCCCGAGCTCCGGCGGGATGAGCGCGGAGGCGAGCCTCGCGGGCAGGATGCGCCCGAGCAGCGTCTTCACCTGGGACTTGGTGCCCTTGGCCTTGCGCAGGGTGTCCTCGAGCCTGTTCTTCGGGTCGAGGTCCACGCTCACGGGCTTGCCCGGCTTCCAGTAGGTGGAGATCTGGAGCACCGCCGGGCCGGAGAGGCCCTTGTGGGTGAAGAGCAGGTCGTCCTCGAAGGAGGCCCCGCCGAACTGGATGCGCACGGGCAGCGAAATGCCCGAGAGCGAGGACATCTGCCAGCCCGGACCCGCGTTCAGCGGGGTGAGCGCGGGCTTGGGCTCGATGAGCTCCAGCCCGAAGGTCTCGGCCACGCCGTAGCCGAAGCACGAGGAGCCCACCTGCGGCCAGGCCAGGCCTCCGGCGGCCACCACCAGCTGCCTGCCGGGCACGGTGCCGCCGGGGTAGGAGACGCGGAAGGCGTCGGTGCGCTCGATGTTGTTGATGCGCACGCCCAGGTAGAAGTTCACGCCCGCTTCGCGGCAGAGCCGCTCCAGGAGTTCCGCCACGCGGACCGCGCCCTCGCGGCAGAAGAGCTGCCCGTGGCGCTCCTCGACGCTCGAGAGCCCGTGGCGTTCGAGGAGCTCCTTGAAGGCGAGGGGGCCGAAGCGGTTCAGGGCCGAGTGCACGAAGTGCGGGTTGGCGCTGACGTAGTTCTCCGGGCCGACGCTCACGTTGCCGAAGTTGCAGCGCCCTCCGCCCGTGACCTTGAGCTTCTTGCCGGTCTGGGCGTTGTGGTCGAACACGGCCACGGTGAGGCCCCTGCGGGCTGCGGTCAGGGCGCAGAAGAGCCCGGAGGCTCCCGCGCCTATGATGACGACGTCGTACCCAAGCATGGGGGCCTCATACGCAAACAACGCCCCGGGGGCAAGAATCCATTGCGCTATTGACCGTTTCCGGCCGGGTCGGGCGCGGTTACAAATCCATCTCCAGGCCCACCGGGCAGTGGTCCGAGCCCATCACGTCGGAGGCGATCCAGGCCCGCTTCACCTTGGGGCGAAGCTCCTCGGAGACGAAGAAGTAGTCGATGCGCCAGCCCACGTTGCGGCTGCGCGCCTGGAAGCGGTAGTCCCACCAGGTGTAGTGCCCGCCCTCCTGGGTGAACATGCGGAAGGTGTCCACGTAGCCAGCGGCCACGAGGCGGTCCATCCAGGCCCGTTCCTCGGGCAGGAAGCCCGAGGTCTTCTCGTTGGACTTGGCGTTCTTGATGTCCAGCTCCGTGTGCGCGGTGTTCACGTCCCCGCAGAAGATGATGGGCTTGCCCTTCCTGAGTTCCTGCGCGTGGGCGAGGAACGCGTCGTAGAAGGCCATCTTGTAGGTCAGCCTGTCCGAGCCCATCTGGCCGTTGGGGAAGTAGACCGTGAAGTAGTGGAAGGCCTCGTACTCCAGGTGCAAAAGCCTACCCTCGCCCTGGAAGGCCGGATCGGGCAGCTCGGCGTTCACGGCCAGGGGGTCGGCCTTGTAGTAGACGCCCACGCCCGAGTAGCCTTTCTTGACGCTGCTCGAACAGAACACGGCCTTGTAGCCCGGGGCCCGGGTGAAGCCGTCCTCGTGGTCCTTCTGGAGCTTGGTCTCCTGGATGCCCGCCACGTCCGCCCCGGAGGCCGCCAGCCACTCGGGAAAACCCTTGCCCGCGCATGCGCGCAGTCCGTTGACGTTCCACGAATAGAAGATCACAGGCCGGCCTCCCGGATGTTTTTCAGCTCGGCCCGAAGGGCGCGGCCGTCGTAGTCCATGCGCACGTAGCCCCCGGCGGCAAGCTCCCCGGGGTTTATGACCACCGTCGGGCCGATTCGGTCCACGCTTCTCGCCTCGTGGATGTGGCCCGTGATGCAGAGCGCGGGCTTCGCCTTCTCGATGAACTCCCGCACCGCGCGCGAGCCCACGTGCGCGCCCGAGCCGAGCATGTCCGCCCTGGTGCCCTGGGGCGGCGTGTGCGACACGAGCACAAGCGTGTCGAAGCCGGAGGCCTGCGCGTAGGCGGCCTCCAGCCACTGCCCGATCTGCTCGTCCGCGGCTTCGCTCGGCGTGCCGAAGGGCGTGGGCGTGGACCACCCGGCGGCCACGAGCCCGAGCCCGGGGGCGAGCTCCACGGCCCTGGCGTGGATGCCGTAGCCCTTCTCGTCGAGCCAGGCCTGCACGGGCAAGAAGTCCATGTTGCCGATCTGGGCCAGCACGCGGGGGTTGCGCCGGGCCACCGCCTCCACCACCGCGCCCGCCTCGCGCACGCCGCCCTTGACGGTCAGGTCGCCGGTGAGGATCACGGCCCGGGCCTTTTCCAGGTCCGGGATGCGCGCCAGGTTGGCGGTGTGGCCGTGTATGTCGCCGAAGGCGATCCAGAAAAGCTCGCCTGATGCCATCTTGGTCCTCGCTGCAAAGCTGCTTTTCCGCCGGAAGGTTGCATGATATCATCAAAATCCATGCCCCTCAACGCAAGCCCCCAGGGCCTTGGAAAGGCCGAGTTGAGAAGAGCCGTGCTGGCCAGGCGCGCGGCGCTTCCGCCCGGCGAGGTGCGCGAGGCGAGCCTTCGCGCCTGCGCCCTCGTTCAGTCGCTCGAACCCTGGCGGCAGGCCGACGAGGTGCTGGTCTACTTCGCCTTCCGGGGCGAGCTGGACCCGGCCCCGCTGCTTCAGGGGCTGTGGCGGCGCGGCGTGCGCGTGCTGGCCCCGCGCTGCCGCCCGGGCGAGGCCGGGATGCTGGACGTGGCCTGCGTCACCTGCCTGGAGGAGATGGCCCCCGGAGCCTACGGCATCCTGGAGCCGCACCCGGAGCGCTGTCCGGCGCTAAAGGACCACGCGCCCGGCGCGGCATTGATCCCGGCCGTGGCCTTCGACGCGCGCGGAGCGCGCCTTGGCTTCGGCCAGGGCTACTACGACAGGCTCCTGGCCGGTCCGGGGTTCGCGCGCACCTACCTTATAGGATTGGCCCACCCTTTCCAGGTGGTGGACACGCTGCCCGTGGAACCCTGGGACAGGCCCGTGCACGCCGTGGTCACCCCGGACGGGGTCATCAAGGCGGGGGAGTGACGAAGGGGGGGGAAGCCTCCGGCGGCCAAAGGGCTCCCGCCCCTTGGAATCCCTACGGAGGATGGAGCCCGCAACTTCTGGACATGGGAAGATTCATGAGCCCGACAGTGATTCCGTTCTGTTTTCCCGGCGTGCCCGGGGTGCGCGCCGCCTTCACCACGGCCCAGTCCGGCCCGGAACGCGGCAACATCGCGTTGGGCACGGCCCGCGACCCGCAGGCCGTGGCCGCCAACAGGCAGGCCCTCAAGGACGCCCTGGGCTTTTCCGGCTGGTGCTCGCTCAAACAGGTGCACGGGGCGGACATGGCCTTCGAGCCCGACCCCGTGGCCCTGGACGCGTCCTCCGTGCTGGTGGCGGACGGCTCGGCCACCAGCGCGCCCGGCATGGCCCTGGTGGTCAAGACCGCCGACTGCCAGCCCATCCTCCTGGCCCACGAGGGCGCGCGCCACGTGGCCGCGCTGCACGTGGGCTGGCGCGGCAACGTGATCGGATTCCCGCAGTCGGGCGTGCGGGACTTCTGCGCCCGCTACGGCCTGGACCCGGCGGAGCTGTGGGCCGTGCGCGGCCCGAGCCTGGGTCCGGCGGCCAGCGAGTTCACCAACTTCGAGGCCGAGTTCGGAGCGGACTTCCGGGAATTCTTCGACCCGGCCACGGGCACCGTGGACCTCTGGCGGCTCACGCGCCGCCAACTGGCCGAGGCCGGGATAAGGCCCGAGCGCATCCTGGGCATCGACCTGTGCACGCGCTCGCTTCGGGAGTTCCACTCCTACAGGCGCGACAGGGGAGCCTCGGGCAGGCAGGCCAGCCTGGTCTGGATCGAGGAGGGGCGGTGACGGCCCTCCCGCGAGCGGTCAATCGGCCGCGTCACCGGACTTTCGCTTGCCAGGGGGGCTTGCGGGCCTTATGGAGTGGCCTCCACAAATTCCGGAGAACCCCCGCATGAACACTTCCTCCAACGAGAGCATCCGCAATATCGCCATCATCGCCCACGTCGACCACGGCAAGACCACGCTCGTGGACGCCATGTTCCGCCAGAGCGGCACCTTCCGCGAAAACCAGGAAGTCGACGACCGCGTCATGGACTCCATGGACCTGGAGCGCGAGCGCGGCATCACCATCGCCGCCAAGAACTGCGCCGTGTCCTGGAAGGGCGTGAAGATCAACATCATCGACACCCCCGGCCACGCCGACTTCGGCGGGGAGGTGGAGCGCTCGCTGGTCATGGCCGACGGGGCCATCCTGCTGGTGGACTCCTCCGAGGGCCCGCTGCCCCAGACCCGCTTCGTGCTCAAGAAGGCCCTGGAGCGCGGGCTGACCATCATGGTGGTGGTGAACAAGATCGACCGCAAGGACGCCCGCCCCGGCGAGGTGCTGGACGAGATCTACGACCTCTTCATCGACCTGGACGCCAACGAGGAGCAACTCGACTTCCCCGTGCTCTACGCCATCGGCCGCGAGGGCATGGCCAAAGAGAGCCTGGAGGCCGAAGGCAAGGACCTGACCCCGCTCTTCGACGCGATCCTCAAGAACATCCCGGCCCCGCGCTACGACTCCACCGCGCCCTTCCAGATGCTCGTGGCCGACCTCGGCTACTCCGACTTTCTGGGCAGGCTGGCCATCGGCCGGGTGATGAACGGCTCGGCGCGCCAGAACGAGACCCTGGTCTGCATGGGCGAGGGCGGCGAGGTGAAGCAGCTTCGCGTCACGCGCCTGCAGACCTACCAGGGCCCGAGCCTCGTGGACGCCACCGACGCCTCGCCCGGCGACACCATCGTGCTCTCGGGCATCGAGGACGTGAAGATCGGCGACACCATCTGCACCGTCCAGGCCCAGAAGGCCCTGCCGCGCATCACCGTGGACGAGCCCACCGTGTCCATGAAGTTCGCCATCAACACCTCGCCCCTGGCCGGGCGCGAGGGCAAGATCGTGCAGTCGCGCAAGATTCTCGAGCGCCTGGAGCGCGAATCCCTCTCCAACGTGGCCGTCAAGGTGGAGCAGAGCGAGGACAAGGACAGCTTCATCGTCAAGGGGCGCGGCGAGTTCCAGATGGCCATCCTCATCGAGACCATGCGCCGCGAGGGCTTCGAGCTCTCCGTGGGCAGGCCCGAGGTGATCTACAAGGAGAAGGACGGCAAGCGCCTGGAGCCCATCGAGCGCGTCTTCGTCGACTGCGACGAGACCTTCCTGGGTGTGGTCACCGAGAAGCTCTCCATCCGCAAGGGCCGCATGGTCAACCTGGTGAACCACGGCAAGGGCCGCGTGCGCATGGAGTTCTCCGTGCCCTCGCGCGGGCTGATCGGCTACCGCGACGAGTTCCTCACCGACACCAAGGGCACGGGCATCATGAACTCCTACCTGGAGGGCTACGAGCCCCACCGGGGCGACTTCCCCACGCGCTTCACGGGCTCGCTGGTGGCCGACCGCCTGGGGCAGGCCGTGGGCTACGCGCTCTTCCACCTGGAGCCGCGCGGCGAGCTGTTCGTGGCCCCGGGCGACCCCGTGTACGAGGGCATGATCGTGGGCGAGCACAACCGCGACAACGACCTGGACGTGAACCCCACGAAAGAGAAGAAGCTCACCAACATGCGCGCCTCGGGCAAGGACGAGAACATCATCCTCACCCCGGTGCGGCCCATGACGCTGGAGCGCGCCATCCACTTCGTGCGCGAGGACGAAATGGTGGAGGTGACGCCGCAGTCCATCCGGCTGCGCAAGACCGAGCTGTCGGCCTCCAAGCGCCACATGCTCCACGGCCAGAAGAAGAAGGCCGGGGCGTAGGGAAGCGGGGCGCGAGGAGGCTCGGACATGGGCAGGCCGCGTCTTTCGAGATTGGCCGGGGCCGCGCTGGCGGCCCTGGCGCTCTGCGCCGGGCTCACCCGCGCCCCGGCGCGGGCGGCCGACCTCACGGCCAGGGCGGACAGCCTGCTCGGCATCCCCTACCGGCCCGACGGCGTGCGCGACGAGTCCGGCCGCTGGACGCTCTTCGAGCACCCCGAACAGTCCTTCTCCACCCCGGGGCTCAACTGCTCCGGGCTGGATTTTGCGCTCATGCGCCTTCTCGCCCCGGGCGGCCCCACCATCCGCCAGGCCGCGCGCGACCGCCTGGGCGACTCGGGGCCGGGCGCGTCCATGGGCCAGGACTGGGACTTCGGCTTCGACCTGATCCTGAACCTCACCGAGGGCCTGCCCAGACGCTGGCTGACCCCTGAGCCGAGGGCTCTCTCTTCCGCCGACAGCGGCAAGGCCAGCCTGGGCTTCCCCGTGGCGGACAGGGCCGCCTGGAAGAAGGCGCTCTCCCTGATCGGCCCGAACCAGGCCTGCCTGGTCAGCTTCAGCCAGACCGGCAGGCGCGCGGGCTACACCCTGCAGCACTACCACGTGGGCGTGATCCTGCCCGGCTCCTCGGGCTCGCGCTGGCTCTACCAGGCCACGCCCAAATCCGGCGCGCACAAGATGGACCTGGCCGACCCCAAGGGCATGGAGCGCTTCCTGGGTTCGTTCTCCGGCGGGGACAAGCGCGTGCTGCTCCTGGCCGTGGACCTGCCGGCGGCCGCCAGGTAGTGCGGGCCGGCGGGCAGCGCCGGGCGTCCCGCCGGGGGGAAGTTGCCCCCCGGGCGCAAACAGGCTACACCCCTTCGCCACCTCAATTTTCCCAAGGAGCACAGCGTGGGCAAGGAAAACATGAGCCTGGACAAGATCCAGACCCAGCCCGAATTCGACCTGGAATACTACATGGAGATCAGCGGGCTTATGCGCATCGAGCAGCCCCTGGCCGAACTCCTCGAGAAGTACTGGACCAAGTGGGAAGGGCAGATCAAGGCCTACCGCATGGATCCGACCAGGAAGGACGCGGACGACGGCTTTTTGCTGGTCTACCTGGACGAGGACACCGAGGCCGAGGTCCAGAAGGCCTTCGAGGAGAACGCCCAGCACGGCTTCGCCTTCCACCACCTGGCCATCACCCTGGTCTTGAGCGCGGCCCAGAGCGTGATGCCCGAGTTGATCGGGGGCTGCATGCCCATGCCCACGCCCTCGCGCGAGGCCCGCAAGAAGTTCAAGAAGCTGGGCCTCGAATGGAACGAGAACAGCACCATGAACAGGACCTATGTGGTCTTCACCGCCTACCCCTACAAGGGCGGCTGCGAGACGTGCCACTCCTGCGACACCTGCCCGTCCAGCCAGATGAGGGAAATCGGCCGGATGGAGGACTGATCCGCCGCCCCGCGTTCACGCGGACCCTTTCCAGGCGCGCTTTCGGGCGCGCCTTTTTTATTCCGGCATGAGGAAAAGGAAGGGATTTCCGTAGGTCGTGCTAGGGAAATCCTGCCACGAAAAGGGCCAAAATGGGGCAAAAAGACACATTTTCGATTGCCGCTTGCCGAAATCCTTTGTGTTGATAAGAAGATACCCATATGCCACTGCCTTACGCGGCCCTCTCAAGCGCGATCCCTTCCCGGACGGAGCAACCGCTGGTTCGTCGTGGAGCCCTCTTCATTCTGGCGTTCCTGGCCGTGCTCGTTGCGGCGTTTTTCCCGGGCAGGGCTTTTTGCGACGACGCCGGGCGCTTCGAGAACATCCGCATCGGCGTGCTGGCCAACCGGGGCCTGGAAAAATGCCCGGAAGACTGGGACGGCATGATGCGCGGCCTGCGCCAGGCCATGCCCGGGCACCGCTTCTCTCTCGTCCCCCTGCGCTTCGAGGACATCGAGCCCGCAGTGGCCGGGGCCTTCGTGGACTTCATCGTGGTCAACCCGTCCATGTACGTGAACCTCGAGGTCCGCTACGACGTCATCCGCATCGCCACCCTGGTCAACCGCGTCGGCGGCAAGGCCTCGGCCAGGTTCGGGGGGGTGTTCATCGCCCGGGCCGACCGGGGCGACATCGCCACCCTCAAGGACGTGAAGGGCAAGCGCATGGCCGCCACGTCGCGCTTCTCCCTCGGGGGCTGGCTCCTGGGCTGGGACACGCTGCGCCGCATGGGCCTGGACCCGGAGAAGGATCTGGCCGCGCTCATGTTCTCCGGCACCCACGACAAGGTGGTGGAGGAGGTGCTCGCCGGGCGCGCAGACGTGGGCACGGTGCGCACGGACACCCTGGAGCGCCTGATGATCGAGGGCAGGCTGGACCCGGGGGAGCTCAAGCTCGTGCAGCCCCCGGGGTTTCGCCCCGAGGGGGCCTTCCCCTTCCTCTCCTCCACGCAGCTCGTGCCCGAGTGGCCGTTCGCCAAGCTGAGCCACACCCCGGACAGCCTGGCCGGACAGGTCGCGGCCGCGCTCCTGCTCATGCGGGACGGCCCCGAGCAGGGGGGGCCGGGCGAAGGCCGCGAGTGGACCGTGCCGCTGCCCTACGAATCCATCCACCTGATCATGCGCGACCTGCGCGTGCCGCCCTACGAGGACTTCGGCAAGGTCCGCGTGGGGGATTTCATCAGCCAGCACCTGGCCCTGGTGATCCCGGCGCTCCTGATGTTTCTCTGGCTGGCCGCGTCCGTGGACTACCTGCGCAGGCTCAACAAGCGCCTGCGCCAGGCCATGGCCAAGCTGCGCGACGCCGAGGCCGAGCTCATCGCCCAGGCCAACACGGACATCCTCACCGGGCTTCGCAACCGCAAACGCTTCAACGAGATCGTGGAGCGCGAGATAGCACGGGCGCTTCGCTACGACAGGCCCCTGGCCATGATCCTCCTGGACCTGGACCACTTCAAGGCCGTCAACGACCGCCACGGCCACCCCGTGGGCGACGCCGTGCTCATGAGCGTGGCGCGGCTCATCGTGGCCACGGTGCGCGGCAACGACTTCGCCGCGCGCATCGGCGGCGAGGAATTCGCGGTGCTCTTGCCCGAGACCGGCCTGGACGAGGCCGCCACCGTGGCCGGGCGCATCCGCGAGGCCGTGGGGGGGGCGGTACTGGCCCGGGGAGGCGACGCCGCGCAGGCGGAGGTGCGCTGCACCGTGAGCATCGGCGTGGCCGACGTGTGCCCCTCCATCCAGAACTACTCCGCGCTCTACACCGCGGCCGACCAGGCCCTGTACATGGCCAAGGCCCAGGGCCGCGACAGGGTGGAGAAGTCCACCGCCTGCATGATCTGAGCGCGCCCGGGGCTCACTGCCCCCGGGCGTCCGAAGCCGCCAGCGGGAGCCGGATGATGAAGGCCGTTCCCCGGCCGGGCTCGGAATCCACCTCGATGTGCCCGGCGTGGTTGGACGTGACGATGAAGTAGGACACGGAAAGCCCGAGGCCGGTGCCCTCGCCGGGGCCCTTGGTGGTGAAGAAGGGCTCGAAGATGCGCCTGCGCGTGGGCTTGTCCATGCCCGGGCCGTTGTCGGCGATCTCCACGCGCACGAAGCCGTTTTCCGTGGACGCTCGCAGCGTGATGACCGGGGGGAGGCCTTCGGCCGGTCGCGCGTGCATGGCCTGGGCGCTGTTGCGCAGGATGTTCATGAACACCTGCTCGATCTGCGTGCGCGAGCAGCGCACGGGGGGCAGGTTCTCCTCGTAGCGGCGCTCGATGCGGATGTGCCGGAAATCGTAGTGCTTCTTCAGGTCGTAATCGCTCTGGCAGAGCTCCACGGCCCGGTCCAGCACCGCGCGCAGGTCCTCCTCGGCCGGGGCCGAGCCGCTGGGGCGCGAAAATTCGAGCATCCCGGCCACGATCTTGGCCGCGCGCTTGGCCGAGCCCCGGATGTGCTCCAGAAGGGTTGCGACCTCCCGCTTCTTCACGAACGCATGCAGGTTCTCGATGGAACACCCTGCCTCCTCGGCCGCCTTGCGGTTGACGGGTGAGTCGTCGCTCAGGCGCGCGAGCACCACCTGCGAGGCCTGGAGGATGCCGCCCAGGGGATTGTTGATCTCGTGGGCCATGCCCGCCGCGAGCCCGCCCACGCTCATCATCTTTTCCGTCTGGATCATGACCTCCTCCATGCGCACCCTGGAAGAGATGTCCTGGGCGACGCGCAGCAGGTAGGGCTTCCCGTCCACGTCGAAGCGCGCGAACACGCACTCGAGCACTGCCTCCCTGCCGTCCGGGTCCTTCACGCGGACGTCCTTGCGGCGCATGCCCAGGCCCGAGAGGGCTTCCTCGGCCGTGGCCGCGAGAGAGGTCTCGCGCCAGACGGGGTAGTCCCTGAAGCCTCGCGGGGTCAGGTGCCCGTCCCGGTCGCCCAGCAGGTCCCCGAGCACGTCGTTGGCCGCGACGCACTGGCCGGTTTCTCCATCGTAGACGGAGAGCCCCACGGGGGCGTGGCGCATGAGCATCTGGTTGAAGGCCAGGGCCTTGCGCAGGGAGTCCTCGGCGTTCTTGCGCTCGGTGGCGTTCTGGATCACCCCGTCCAGCCAGAGCAGCTCGCCCGAGGCCCCGCGCACCCCGCGCCCGCGCTCGTGCACCCAGGGGACCCGGCCGTCCTTGTGCAGGATGCGGTACTCCAGGTCGTAGACGCTTCCTCGCTTGACCGCGTGCTGCACGGTCTCCCAAACCATTTCCCGGTCCTCGGGGGCGATGACGTCCGCGAAGCACCTGGTGCCGCGCCCGGTGAAATCGGAGGCCGGGTACCCGGTGAGTTCTTCGACGCCGTCGCTCGCGTAGGCGACGGTCCAGCTCTGGTTATTGGCGCAGCGGTAGACCGCCCCGGGGATGTTGCCCACGAGCGTGCGGAAGCGCTCCTCGCTCTGTGCCAGGCGCTCCCTGTCGTCCAGCGCGCGAGTGACGTCCTCGAAGATCACCAGGAAGCGGTTTTCCCTGCCCAGGCGCAGCACGTCCACCTCTGCGGAGAAGTAGCCGCCGCCGGCGCGCCTGTAGCGCCGTGTCAGGCGCGTGGCCTGCCCCGGGCCCAGGTTGTCGCGCACGGCGCGGTCGGGCAGGGCCTTGAGGTCGTCGGGGTGGATGAAGGAGTCCGGGCGCGCGCCGACCATGTCCCGGACCCGCGCGCCGAACATCTCCAGGCCCTTGGCGTTGATCTCCAGGACGCCCCGGCCCTCTTCCAGGAGCATGATCCCCACCGGGGCCACGTCGAAGAGTTCACGGTACCGGCCCTCGCTCACGCGCAGGCGTTCCCGGGTCAGTTCGAAATACCACAGGAGCTGCCCGACCCCGGCCAGCGTGCTGAGCGCCGCCGCGATGACGAAGCCCCACGGCGCGAAGATGCCCAGGGGCCGAAGCAGCGGGTAGTCCATCTGGTGCAGGCCCCAGGCGATGAGGGCCCAGCCGGTCAGCCGGCCCGCCAGGCCCATGAGCCGCTCCTGGCGCAGGAATGTCACCCCGGCCAGGATGTGCAGGAACCCGGCGTAGAAATAGAGCGGATATTCGACCCCGGCCCTGGAGGCCCCGGCCAGCGGGGCGGCCGCGATCCAGGCGGCGAGGCACGCGCCCGCCAGGGGCCAGTACTTGCCCCAGGGGCGGCCCAGGAGCATTTCCGTGCCGCGCAGGATGGCCACGGAGCCCGCCAGGGTGATCAGGTTCTCGGCGGCAAAGAGCAGGGGCGGGCGGCCGAGGGAGAGTCCGGTCAGGAACAGGGCGAACTTGACTGCGTTGAAGATCCATGCCCACAGCCACCATTTGAGAAACGGTTCCCGGAAGCGGGCGCCCATGTACGCGAAGATGAGAATCAACGTGAGACTGCTGACCAGGCGTGCTGAAACCGCGGATATGATCCAGTTGGAATCCATTCGTTAAGGGCACCCGTTCGTTTCGAATCAGTCTGTCCGTATCGAAGACCACCCTCTATTATACTACGGATTCGTCCATGGGCGGTCAAGTCGCCCCGGGCCGGGCAGAGTTTATAGCCGGTGTCCGCCCTGCTCAATAGGCTGTGTCTATGGTGGCGTGTCAGCCGGATAACGACAAACGATTTGCCCTTTCTTTCCGCATGGTTTCCATTGTCGCGCAGACCTGTCCGGCCGGCGCCGGGCAAAGCGAGGCGGCATGAGAGAGCACAGGCCGGAGCACTGGAGCTTCGACGACGAATTCGACGGCGGCGAGGAGACGTGCGGGCGGGTGATCATCAACCTGCACACCTACGTCAAGCCCCTGCCACCAGGCACGCGCGTGCTGCTTGTCTCCAAGGACCCCGCCGCCAGGGTGGAGTTCCCGGCCTGGTGCCGCATGACCAGAAACGCCCTTCTGGACATGGACCATCCCTACTATCTGATCGAACTCAAACCCGAACTCAAGGAGCAGGGAAATGGCTGAGAAATTCTGCGTGACCATCACCCACTGCCGCACCGACGGCGACAAGGCCACCCTAGGTTTCGTGGTGGCCAACGCGGCCCTGGGCAGCGAAAAGGACACCATGATCTTCCTCTCCACCGACGGCGTGTACTGCGCCGTGAAGGGCGAGGCCGAGAAGATCGACGAGGGCGCGCCGTTCGCTCCGCTCAAGGAGCTCATCGCCAAGTTCCTGGGCGCGGGCGGCAAGATCTGCGTCTGCACGCCCTGCCTGAAGAAGCGCGGGCTCTCCGAGGCGGACCTGATCGAGGGCGCGGTCCCGGCGGGCGGGGCCGTGTTGGTGGAGTGGCTTTCCAACGGCTCGCCCTGCGTGGCCTACTAGTTTCGATCACTGCCCGCGCCGGGGACGCTCCCGGCGCGGGCGCTTCACGCGGGAGGACCGCTCGATGACGGCGCTCACACCCGAAGGCCTGTCGGCCTTGAGCCCCGCCGTGGTTTTCGACGGCGGCGACCTGGACTGCGGCTCCGGCCTGGCCCTGCTCATCCGCGAACACATGCTCACGGTCCCGCCCGGGGAGGTGATGGAGATGGTGAGCCGCGAACCCACCGTGGCCGACGACCTCCCTCCCTGGTGCAGGCTCTCCGGCCACGAGTACCTGGGCAGCCTGCCCGGCGAGTCCGGCGTGCGCTACTTCCTGCGCAGGGGCGCGGGCGCGCGGGCCGCCGGGGACGAGGACGAGCGCCGCGCCCTGGAGGAGGACAAGCGCCGCGCCAGGCAGTACGAGTGGCGCCTTCGGGTGCGCGCCGGGGAGGGGCAGACCGGCGTGGTCTACTGCCGCAATTTTTCCTGGAAGCTGGGCCAGCCGGCGAGCTTCGAGGAGCGCGACCGGCACCCCAGCGCCGTGGAGGCGCTCCTGGGCGCGCTCGGGGCCGCGCTGGCCACGGGCTACGCCACGGAGTGCTCGCGCCGGGGCATCGAGATGGACGACGTGGAGGTCACGGTGAAGGGGACGCTCGTAAACATCCTGGCGCACCTGGGCATGGAGGAGGGCGACCCGTCGTTCAAGTCCATCGAGGCGCGCTGCTTCGCGACCACCCTGGACGACGAGGGCAGGGCGCGGGAGGCCTGGGAGGCGGCGGTGGCCCGCTCCCCCCTGGCCGCCACCCTGGCCAAGGCCGTGGCGCTCAAGACCACGTTCACGGTGGCCTGAGCATGGCGGCCTTCACCACCACCCAGGTCGGCAGCTGGCCCCGTTCCAAAAAGATGCTGCGCGCCCTGCGCGACAGGCGCGCCGGAAGCTTGAGCCGTGCCGGGTTCGACCGCGTGGCCGACGAGGAGGTCCGCCGCACCGTGGCCATCCAGGAGCGCGCGGGCCTGGACGTGCTCGTGGACGGCGAGCACCGCCGGGACAACTTCTATTCGTTCGTCACCGAGAAGCTGGAGGGCACCAGGCTCATGAGCCTGGCCGAGATGCTCGACGAGATGGAGGACAAGTCCGGCTTCGAGGAGATGCTGACCACCCTGGACGTGCCCGCCTCGGCCATCCGCAACCCCACCTGCATGGGCAGGCTCTCGCGGCGCGAGCCCCTGGCGCTCGCCGACTTCCGCTTCGTCAAATCGCTCACGGACAAGCCCGTGAAGATCACCCTGCCCGGGCCCTACCTGCTCACGCGCTCCATGTGGGTCGGGTCCTACACGAAGAAGGCCTACGGCTCCCAGCGGGAGATGGGCGACGACGTGGTGCGCATCCTGCGCGAGGAGCTTTTGGACCTGGCCGCCGCCGGGTCCGAGTTCGTGCAGTTCGACGAGCCCGTGCTCACGGAAGTGGTCATGAGCGGGGAGTGCGGCCGCCGAACGTTCATGTGAGCCACGCTCGCCACCCGCCGTGACGTGGGTGAAGAACTCGATTACGCAGCCGAACTCGTGAACAGGATAGTCGAAGGCGTGGTGGACGCGCCCAAGGCCCCGCGCATCGGCCTGCACATCTGCCGGGGCAACTGGAGCACGCGCGAGGACGTTTTGCTCACGGGCGACTACCGCCCGCTTCTCCCCGCGCTGACCAAGATGCGCGTGCGCCAGTTCGTGCTGGAGTACGCCACGCCCCGCGCGGGCGAGATCGAGGTGGTGGGCCGGGCGCTCTCGGGCAACGTGCCGGGCACGACGCTCGCGCGCGAACTCGGCCTCGGGGTGGTCAACCCCAGGACCGTGGAAGTCGAGGAGCCGGAAGCCATCGCGGCCCAGGCCGAAAAGGCCCTGGAATTCTACGGGCCGTCGCAGCTCTTCTTGAACACCGACTGCGGCTTCGGCTGCTTCGCCAACCGCTGCGTGAACGTGGAGGACGTTGCCGAGGCCAAGATAACGAGCATCGCCCGCGCAGCCGGGCTGCTCCGGGCCAGGCACGGCGGCTGAGGGAGCAAGCTCCGGAGGGAGTCTTCCAGCTTTTCCGCGGGCACGAAAAAAGGACCCTCGCGGGTCCTTTTCCGGCTGTCGCCGGGCCTCTCCCGGACGTACCGGGAAAGGCTCGGCAGGCAGTAAGCGTGTACTAGTTGGCGGGGGCGGCCTTCTTGGTCTTCTTGGCCTTCTTGGCCATCTGCTCGATGTAGGAGCCCTTCTTCTCGATGGAGGACTTGCCTTCGAAGGCGAAGGCGGCGGAGGTCATGAGCAGAAAGGAAGCGATGGCGATGACGAGAGCCTTTTTCATTACGAATCTCCTTGAGTGTTGCGGACTGCGGACGGGCGTGGGGGCGCGCAGCATTGTTTCGCTGTCGCGGCACGTCCGCATCGTGTTTGAAGGTGGCTACGCGCGGGCCCATTACCGGCCCCTTTCCGCGCAGTTACAGAATTGAAATCGTGGCGTCGTGCGGTGTCGTTGACAGCGCGCCCTGCGCGGGTCTATCTCCCAGAATCATGCGCATTCTGCTCGTGGAAGACGATTCCAAGATCGCCGCGTTCATCGCCCAGGGCCTCAAACAGAACGGTTTCGCCGTGGACCACTGCGAGGACGGGGCGGACGGCCTGCACATGGCCCTCTCCGAAACCTACGCCGCCGCCGTGGTGGACCTCATGCTCCCGGGCCTCGACGGGCTCAAGCTCATCGAGGAGATGCGCAAGCACAAGGTGAACACCCCGGTGATCATCCTTTCCGCCAAGCGCTCGGTGGACGACAGGGTCAAAGGGCTCCAGACGGGCGGGGACGACTACCTCTCCAAGCCCTTCTCCTTCGCGGAGCTTCTGGCGAGGCTCCAGGCCCTGATCAGGCGCTCCACCAGCGCGGCCGAGACCACGCACCTGGGCGTGGGCGGGCTGTCCATGAACCTGCTCACGCGCGAGGTGGTGCGCGACGGTGCGCCCATAAGCCTCCAGCCCAGGGAGTTCTCCCTGCTCGAATTCTTCATGCGCAACCCCGGCAAGGTGCTCTCCAAGACCATGATCATGGAGCACGTCTGGAACTACAACTTCGACCCCCAGACCAACGTCGTGGACGTGCTGGTCTGCCGCTTGCGCAACAAGATCGACCGCGATTTCGAGCCCAAGATGCTCTCCACTCTGCGCGGGGTGGGCTATGTCCTCAAGCCTCCTCGGCAGGATTAGGCGCAGCACGGTCTTTAGGCTGACAGCCAGCTACGCGTTCCTCTTCATCGCGAGCTCGCTGGTGCTCTTCGTCATGGCCTACGTGCTCCTGGCCAACGTGGTGCGCGGCCAGGACCAGAAGTACCTCTCCGAAAAGATCAACGAATACGCCTTCATCGACCGCACCAAGGGGGCCTCGGCTTTGGTGGAGTACATCCGCCGCGACGCCGAGGAGTCCGAGGAGGTGGACTCCTACGTGCGCATCCTGGACCCCTCCGGCGCGGAGCTCCTGACCATCGCGCCCTCGGGCTGGGAGCTGCCTCCGAAGAAGGAGGTGGACGCCCAGGCCAGGGAAGGCTCCAGGTGGTGGCTCTGGGGGCCTTCGCGGCCCGGCGGCGGCATCTACGAGTTCAGCTCCCGGAAGCTGACCAGCGGCGCGCTGATCGTCGTGGGCGGCGACGCCAGGCAGCGCGAGCTGCTTCTCGCGCAGTTCCAGCAGATCTTCCTCTTCATCACGGCCACGGTGGTCATCGTGGGCGTGGGCGTGGGCGCGGTGCTGGCCAACCGGGCCCTGGCCCCGGTGCGCGACCTCATCGCCACGGTGAACTCCATCGGCGGCGGCAGCCTGGAGGCCCGCGTGCCCACGCGCGGCAGCGGCGACGAGCTCGACGAGCTGGCCAGCCTGTTCAACTCCATGCTCGGGCGCATCTCCACGCTCATCCAGGGCATGCGCGACGCCCTGGACAACGTGGCCCACGACCTGCGCACCCCCCTGACCAGGGCCAAGGCCGTGGTGGAGACGGCACTGCAATCGAACCTCTCACAGCGGGGCCTGCGCGAGGCGCTCATGGACATCGCCGAGGAGAACGAGCGCATCCGCACCACGCTCAACACGCTCATGGACATCTCCGAGGCCGAGACGGGAACCATGCACCTGGAGATGGAGCGCCTGGACGTGGCCGGGATCATCCAGGAGAGCGCCGACGTGTACGAGTACCTGGCCCAGGAGGGCGGGGTGAGCCTGGAGGTGGCGGCGGACCAAGGCCTGTACGCCATGGCCGACCGGGGCCGCGTGCGTCAGGTGCTGGCCAACCTGCTGGACAACGCGCTCAAGTATTCCCGGCCGGGCGGGAGGGTCCGCGTGGCCGGGCGGCTGGCCAACGCCATGGTCTGCGTGACGGTGAGCGACGAGGGGGAGGGCATCCCGGCGGAGGACATGCCCAGGATTTTCGAGCGCCTCTACCGGGGCGACAAGAGCCGTTCGCACCGGGGCCTGGGCCTGGGGCTCTCGCTGGTGCGGGCCGTGCTCAAGGCCCACGGCGGCGAGATACGGGTGGAGAGCGAGGTGGGGCGCGGCAGCGCGTTCACCTTCAGCCTGCCTGCCGCGTGATTCCTCGCCTCAGAACGGCTGGCCCTTGGGCCAGTGTTCGCTCCTTTCCTTGAAGACCTTCTCCAGCTTCGCGTATTCCTTCCTGTCCTCCTCGGACTTGGCCAGGCCCTTGGCCTTGTCCATCTGAATCATGGACTGGCGCGGGTTGTTGGAATACACGGCCGCGTAGGCCATGTTCAGGTAGGCGTGGAAGAGGTCGCCGGATTCGCCCTGGATGCGCCCGAGCTGCTGGCGGACCTCGGGCGATTCGGGCGCGAAGGCCGACACCCTGTTCATCAGGCGCAGGGCTTCCGTGTAGCGGCGCTCCTGGGCCAGGATCTGGGCGTATTCGGCAGAGGCCACCATGTCGTTGGGGTTGGCCTGCACGGCGCGGCGCAACACGTCGCCCGCGCGGGAGAAATCCCGCACCTTCAGGTAGAACCGCCCGGCCTCGCGCAGCCAGAGCGCGTCGTCTCCGCCCTCGCGCAGGGCCGCCTCGAAGGCCTCGCGGGCCTTGGCGTTGTCGTTGGTGCGCCCGAGCGCCATGGCCAGGCCCAGGCGGTCGACCTTGGTCATGGCCTGGCCCTTCTTGGCGTAGTAGGCGATCACCGTCTGCGGGTCGCCGTAGCGGGCGCGGATGATGGTCTGCACGCGCAGGAAGCGTTCGTCCTTGTCCGGGCGGTTGGCCACGTTCTTGGGCATGCGGCTCACGCGCTCGCCGAGGTAGCCGATGCGCTCGTTGATCTCCGGGTGGGTGGAGAGGTAGGCCGGGATGGAGCCGTAGCCCTTGAAGATCTTCATCTTCTGCATGATGTCGAAGGCCTCGGGCAGGCCGCGCGGGGGGTACCCGGCGGCGGTGAGGTAGTTCATGCCCACCTCGTCGGCCTCGCGCTCGTCGTCCCGGGAATAGTTGAGCATGGTCTGCTGGGCCGCCGCCTGCGAGCCGATCATCATGGCCCCGGCCGCGTCGCGCTGGCCCGTGGCCGCGCCCAGGGCGAAGCCCGCCAGGGCGCCCAGCATGGCCGCGATGCTCAGCACGCGCCCCTGCTCCACGCGCTTGGCGATGTGGCGCTGGGTCACGTGGGCCAGTTCGTGCGCCAGCACGCCCGCCACCTCGGACTCGTGCTCCATGTTCAGGATGAGCCCGGTGAACACGAAGACGTAGCCCGCCGGGGCGGCGAAGGCGTTGATGGCGTTGTCCTTGACCACGGCCACGCTGAACCGGAAGGGTTGCGGGGGCATCTGCTGGGCCAGGCGCTCCACGATGCCGCGCACGTAGTCCACGACCTCGGAGTCCTCGATCATGGGCAGCTTGGAGCGGATGAGCACGTTGAACTTGTCGCCGAGCTCCTTCTCCTCCTTGATGCCGAAGCTGAAGTAGCCCGCGCGGGCAGGGGCCACGGCCAGGGGGGAGGGGAGCACGAGGGCCACGGCCAGAATGACGGCCAGGGCGCGAAGGGATACGGCTGCGATGCGGCTCGGCATGGGCTCTCTTATAAACCCTTCGGGGCGGTTGGCAACATCCTCCGGGGGGCTCAAGGATTGTCGCCCGGAGAGGCGCCGGGGTTACGCGAAAAAAAAGAGGCGGACCATTGGCCCGCCTCGGCTTCTCATGGTGCCTGGCCGCTCGCGGCTACGCAAGCGCCCTGCGGGCCGCTCCGGGCAGGCCGGCCTGCCCCGCGCCCGCGCCGCTCTCCCGCTTCATCTGCTCGATGAGGTTCTTGAGCACCTGGGACTGGTTGGCGAGCTCGTCCACGGCCTGGGCGGACTGGCGCATGGCGTCGGACATCTCCGAGGAGATGCGGTTGACGTCCTCCAGGCTGCGGTTGATCTCCTCGCTGGCCGAGGACTGCTGTTCGGAGGCCGTGGCGATGGAGCGCACCTGGTCCGCGGCCAGGTCCACCATGTGCACGATCTCCTCCAGGGCCTCGCCGGACTGCCTGGCCAGGCGGGTGGCCTCCTCGATGGCCTTGGCCGTCTGCTCCACGTTGGTGATGTTCTTGCGCGTGCCCTGCTGCACGGCGCCGATGGCTTCGCCCACTTCCTTGGTGGCGGTCATGGTCTTTTCCGCGAGCTTGCGCACCTCGTCGGCCACGACCGCGAAGCCGCGCCCGGCCTCGCCCGCGCGGGCGGCCTCGATGGCCGCGTTCAGCGCCAGGAGGTTGGTCTGGTCCGCGATGTCGCTGATGACGTTCAGTATCTGGCCGATGCCCTCGGCCTGCTTGCCGAGCGCCCCCATGTCCGTGCGGGACTGCTCCGAATTGGTGAGCACCTGCCCGATGATCTCGACCACCTGACCGACGACTTCCGAGCCCTGCACGGCCTTGATCCTTGCCCCGGCGCTGGTTTCCGCGGCCTGGGAGGCGTTCTTGGCCACTTCCAGCACCGTGGCGTTCATCTCCTCCATGGCCGTGGCCGTCTCGCCCACGCGGTGCGCCTGCTGCTCGGAGCCCCGGCTGGACTGCTCGATCTGCGCGGAGAGCTCCTCGGAGGCCGAGGTGACCACCTCCACCACGCCCTCGAGCCTTCCGGCGGCCTGGAGCATGCCTTCGGCCTTGGCGCGCTCGGCCATGGCCGTGGCCTCCTCGGCGCGCCTGGAGGCCTCCTTGGCCGCCTCGGCCTCCCTGGCGGCCTCGCGGGACTGGTTCTCGGCCTCGGCTATCTTGGCCTTCAGGTTTTCCACCATCTTCACCAGCACCCCGTAGACGCCGCCCTGGCCGTGCACGGGCTTGAACGCGAACTCCAGGTTGCCCGAGGCGATCTCCCCCGCCACGGTGCGCAGGTAGCCCGGGTCCTCGCCCAGTTGGCCCAGCACGTTGCGGCTGAGCAGGAGGGCCAGGCCCGCGCCCAGGAGCACGGAGACGATCATGGCCGCCACGGTCATGGTCCTGCCGGTGGCGTAGGATTCCAGAGCCTCGGCAGCGGTCTTGCCGCCGCCCTTGGCGTTCACCTCCACGATCGCGTCCAGGTACTTCTGGGCGGACTGGAACGTCCTGGCCGAGTCTCCGGCCGCTATCTTGGTGGCCGCCTCGTTCTCGTGCTTGGCCGCGAGCTGTTGGACGGTCTTGTGCAAGTCGAGGTACTTCTTCCAATCATCAAGGAACTTCGGGAAGTTGGCTCGTTCCTCTGGCTCGCTGATCATGGGCTCGTATTTCTTGATTGTCTTGTCGATCTCCACGACCAAGTCGGACATGCGTTTCTCGTAGTCACGCATCTGGCTCTCTTCGCTGCTCAGAATGTGCACGAGCTCATAGCGGCGGAACTGGTTGATCTGCTTGCTCAACTCCCCGACCACCTGGATGCTGGGCAGCCAGTTGGTGGCCAGGGCCTTGGTGTCGTCGTTGATGTCGGACAGGCCCTTCAGGGCGAAGGCCCCGAGCCCGCAGGTCAGGGCCAGCATGAGCGCGAAGGAGAGGATCAGCTTGGTGGAGAGTTTCATCTTGAACTCCGTCTTCTGGTGAACATTGGTCCGCCGCCGCAAGGCCGCACCGGGGCACTTCCGGCCGGGACGCCTCCCGGGCCGGGGCCTGAAGGCCGTATACCGAATATTCCTAGTAGCCCGAAAGAACTGTTCGATGCAAGGCGGCCACAAGGCAAAAGACCTGGTCATGGAGCACGAAAAAAGGAGGCCGGAGCCTCCTTTTTCGCGTGGGGGGGCGCAAACCCGCCCGTGACGCCAGTCGCGGACTCTTCCCCCGGCGCGCTGCCGCGCCGGGGAAGAATCGCATTAAAGATTTGAAATCACTGACCGCTGCCGGGCGAAAAGCGCGGCCTAGCGGTTCATCATGTCCAAAAATTCCTTGTTGCTCTTGGTGCCGCGCATCTTGTCCAGGAGGAACTCCATGGAGTCGATGGGGCTCATGGGCGAGAGGAACTTGCGCAGAATCCACACGCGGTTGAGCTGATCCTCGGGCAGGAGCAGTTCTTCCTTGCGGGTGCCGGAGCGGTTGATGTCGATGGCGGGGTAGATGCGCTTCTCGGAGAGGTGGCGGTCCAGGTAGAGTTCCATGTTGCCGGTGCCCTTGAACTCTTCGAAGATCACCTCGTCCATGCGCGAACCCGTGTCGATGAGCGCGGTGGCGATGATGGTCAGCGAGCCGCCTTCCTCCAGGTTGCGCGCCGCGCCGAAGAAGCGCTTGGGGCGCTGCAGGGCGTTGGCGTCCAGGCCGCCGGAGAGCACGCGGCCCGAGGAGGGGGTCACGGCGTTGTAGGCGCGGCCCAGGCGGGTGATGGAGTCCAGCAGCACCACCACGTCGCGCTTGCGCTCCACCAGGCGCTTGGCCTTCTCCATGACCATCTCGGCCACCTGCACGTGGCGCTGGGGCGGCTCGTCGAAGGTGGAGCTGACCACCTCGGCCCTGACCGTGCGCTCCATGTCCGTGACTTCCTCGGGGCGCTCGTCGATGAGCAGCACGATAAGGTAGACGTCGGGATGGTTGGCGTTGATGGAGTTGGCGATGGTCTGCAGGAGCATGGTCTTGCCCGTGCGGGGCGGGGCCACGATCAGGCCGCGCTGTCCCTGGCCGATGGGGGCCAGCAGGTCGATGACGCGCGAGGAGTAGTTCTTGTCCCCGTTCTCCATCACGATGCGGCGGTTGGGGTAGAGCGGGGTGAGGTTGTCGAAGAGCACGATGTTCTTCGAGGCCTCGGGCGGCTGGAAGCAGATCTCGGAGACGCGCAGCAGGGCGAAGTAGCGCTCGCCCTCCTTGGGGGGCCTGATCTGGCCGGAGACCACGTCGCCCTTGCGCAGGCCGAAGCGGCGGATCTGCGAGGGCGACACGTAGATGTCGTCCGGGCCCGGCATGTAGCTGTACATGGGCGAGCGCAGGAAGCCGAATCCGTCGGGGAGGATTTCCAGCACGCCCTCGCCGAAGATGGAGCCGTTCTGGGAGGCGCAGTTCTGCAGGATGCCGAAGATCAGTTCCTGCTTGCGCATGCCGCTCGGGTTCTCGACGTTGAATTGGGCGGCCAATTCCATGAGTTCGGGCATGCTCTTGAGTTTGAGATCCGATAGGTTCATCGAAGACTCCGTCAGGATTGAGAAGAAGGCTGGAGGTTGTCCCGCCGGGCGGCAAGCCCGGCCAGGGGAGGGGGCGCGTCAGTAATCTCGACGCAGTGTCTCGTAAAAACGGTTCTAGGCATAGCAACTCGCCGCGGAACGAGGAACATTTTGTCTGTTGTTGGGGAGGCCCGGCTCCGCGCCGGTCACGGATGGGCCAGTGGCTGTAGCGTTGATACGGGTTTTGTTCCGCGAAAACGCACCTTTCGCGCAACGATCCGACAGAATCCGCATGCGGCGGATGCCTACCGGGACCGTCCGGCCCCGGGCGTTTTACTGGCGAAGTGTCGCGAAGTGTGTCGTGATTTAAATAACGAGTGTGCCCAAGGGCTCCATATATGATTTTGGATCGGTGTCAAGGGCGCGCGGGGAGGGAGGGGGAAAATGCGTGCCCCCAGGGCCTCATTCGGCTGTTTTCGGCTTGAGCACGTCCTCGAAGAGGGTGTTTATGCGCTCCTTGACGTCCTCCTGGGGCTGGCCCGTGGCGTAGGCCACCTCCAGGGTGAGCAGGCCCGTGGCCTGCTCCAGCAGGCGGCGCTCGCCGAAGGAGAGCTCCTTGCCGCCGCCGATGAGCAGAAGCTCCTTGAGCACGTAGGCCACGTCGGCCAGGTTGCCGCTTTTGAGCTTCTCGGAATATTCGCGGTAGCGCCGGTTCCAGTTCTGGCCCGTGTAGCCCGTGAAGGTGGAGCGGTCCGCCAGGGACTCCATGATCTCCTCGGCCTCGGAGGCCGGGCAGACATGGCGCAGGCCCACGTTGGCCGCGTTCTTCACCGGGACCATCAGCGTGACGTTGTTGGTCAGGATGCGCACGATGTAGAAATCGACGGACTGACCGCCGACGGTCTGCGATTCGATGCGCTCGACCTTGCCCACACCTTGGGCTGGATAAACGACCAACTCGTCCAGGGAAAACACTTGGGCGACACTCCTTGCTGTGACGAAAGCCGGGGAGACGCGATGGGAATGCCCGCTCCGTCCCGTCGCAGGACGGCCGCGACGGCTAGGAGCCGGGCCGCGCTCTGGCGAGGACGCGATTCGGCACGCTTGTCTTGTTACCCCAAGTGAAATAAAGAGTCTAGCCTTCCCCTCCCGGCCGGGGGACGGCCGAGAACTGTCCTGCCTCGCGCGAGGCCGCGTCCAGGCCCTGATTCAGGTAGAGCCGCAGGGCGGCCACGGCCGCGGGCACAACCTTGGCCACGATTTCGCGCTCGTCGGGGCGGAAATCCTGGAGAACCCAGGCGGCCACGTCCATTTTTCCTTCCGGGCGGCCTATGCCCAGGCGCAGGCGCGCGAAGTCCTGGGTGCCGGTCTCGGCCGCGATGGACTTGAGCCCGTTGTGCCCGGCCAGCCCCCCGCCCTTTTTCATGCGCATGCGCCCGAGCGGCAGGTCGAGCTCGTCGTGGACCACCATCAGTTCCCGCGGGTCGAGCTTGTAGTAGCCCTGCACCCAGGCCACGGCCCGGCCGGAGAGGTTCATGTAGGTCATGGGCTTGAGCGCCAGGACCTCGGCGTCGATGCCCGGCAGGCGCACGGCGTGAAGCTCCCCCAGCTTGCCCATGGAGAGCTGCCGGGAGCTCCCGGCCTCGATAAGCGCGTCCACGGCCATGAAGCCCAGGTTGTGCCGGTTGCGCTCGTACTTCTGGCCCGGGTTGCCGAGCCCCGCGATGAGGATGCGTGAGGATGACATTCTGGTCCGCGCCTAGTTCGTTTTGGCCGGGCCTTCGCGGCCGAGATCCGGCCACCTCTCGGCGATGGCCGCGCCGATGGCCCGGTAGCCCTCGGCCGTGCAGTGGGTGTCGGCGGGCTGGAAGTACGCGCAGCGCTCCGGCGAGGCGCGCAGGACGCCCGTGGTGTCCAGCACCTCGAGCCCGGCCTTGGTGAAGATGTCCACAGCCCCCTGGCGGACCTCGTCCAGGGCCGCCGCGATGCGCGGCAGCTCCGTGGCCATGGGCGAGGCCGGGTCTATGGCCGCAAAGTCCAGGTCGTTCTCCAGCACCTGCAGCGAGGAGGGCACGAGCACCACGCGGATGGTCAGCCCGCGCGACTCCAGGGCCTTGAGCTCCGAGATGAGCTTGTGCGCCAGGGGCAGCTGGGAGGTGAAGTTCTCGCGCGTGAGGTAGGAGGCGTAGCCCGGGTGCCAGGCGAAGGGCAGCCCGCCCGGGGTGGCGCAGGTGAGGGGCACCGGGGAGTAGCGGCCCGTGGGCGCGGCGAAGGCCGGGCGCAGGCCGTAGCTGCTCAGCAGGTACTTGGCCCAGGCGCGCAGCGGTCCGAGCTGAAGCTGCCAGGACGTGGCGTCCTCGGAGTACTTCTGGCGGACGCTGTAGAGCATCAGGTCCGAGCCCAGGTCGTTGCCCAGGTAGCAGATGACCACCACGTCGCGGCCCTTGAAGCGCTTGTCCTCGGGCAGGCCTTGGGTGAGCTTGTCGATGATGCGCACGTACTGGCCGATGCCGTAGCCGCCGTTGCTGGCGTTGTAGACCTTGGCCCCGGTGAGTCCGGCGTACACGGCCGGGGGCGAGAGCCTGGTCCCGGCCGAGGCCCCGTTGGTGAAGGAGTCGCCCGCGAAGAGCACGTTTGCCTGGCTGGGGAGGATGGTGTTGGGCCAGCCCATGAAGTCCGAATCGTCGTCGTCCACCTGGGTCTGGAGGATCTCGCCGTAGGCCTGGTAGGTGTCCATGGTGTAGGTGATGTCGCGGGGGGCGTCGGGCTTGCGCACGAAGTTGAGCAGCCAGTCGCGGTAGAGCGGGTGCGCCTGCGCCGAAACCACGCCCGAGGAGATGAGCGTGTCGCGCTTGGCCTCGGGCAGCATCTCGAGCACGGACCACGGCAGGTGGTAGATCCCGAAGGACAGCCCGGCCAGGGCCGCGTAGGTGACGATGGCCGCGAGCACGAGCCCCTTGAGGGCGGAAGCGGGCTTTTTCATTGGGGCAATCCAGGATTCGGCCGTTGCCGGCGTCGGGAAACACAAGCGGCCGGGACCGCCCCGGAGGCGGCCCCGGCCGGGGAAACGCTTGCGGCCGGAAGGCTATTTCGCGGCTTCTTCCTCGCCCTCGGCGGCGGGGTTGACCACGCCGACCATGGCGAAGGCCTGCTCGTAGACGGCCTTGACGCCCTCGGGCAGGACGAGGTCCTTCACGCCGATGTGCTGGTTCATGTTCAGTTCGGTCACGTCGATGACGATCTTGTCCGGGATGGCGGCGGGCAGGCAGACCACGGCCAGGGTCTCGCGGTAGATCTCCAGCTTGCCGCCCACGGTGACGCCCTTGGCCTTGCCCACGTACTCGACCTTGACGTCGATGTGGATGGGCTTGTTGGGGTCGACGCCGTAGAAGTCGACGTGCTGCACCTGGTTCTTCCAGGGGTGCGGGGTGACTTCCCAGATCAGGGTCGGGCGCGACTCGGTCTTGCCCTCGTTCTCGATCACCAGGTCGAACACGTGGGAGGTGCCCACCTGCTTGAGCAGCTTGCGGAAGGGCAGGTCGGCGACCACGACGGGGATGTTCACGCCCTTGTCGTCGTAGAAGATGCCGGGCACGAGGTTCTGTTCGCGCAGGCGGCGGTTGGGGCCTTTGCCCTTTTCGGCGCGGGCCTGCACGGTGAGGCTCAGTTGTTCCTTCATGGGATATCTCCTTAATGTAGCCTCGCGTCGAGGGCTAACTGGACTTGTTGAAGAGCACGCTCACCGAGGATTCGGTGTGGATGTTGTGGATGGCCTTGGCCAGAAGCCCCGCCACGGAGAGCACCTTGATCTTGCCGCAGGCCTGGGCCTCGGGGGACAGCGGGATGGTGTTGGTGACCACCACCTGGGAAAAGGGCGAGTTGCACAGGCGCTCGATGGCGGGCCCGGAGAGCACCGGGTGGGTCACGCAGGCCATCACGGCCTTGGCCCCGTTCTCCAGGAGCACGTGGGCGCCCTGGACCATGGTGCCCGCCGTGTCGATCATGTCGTCCACCAGCACGCAGGTCTGGCCTTCCACGTTGCCGATGACGTGCATGGCCTTGGCCTGGTTGGGGGCGTCGCGGCGCTTGTCCACGATGGCCAGGCCGCAGCCCAGGCGCTTGGCGAAGCTGCGCGCGCGCTCCACGCCGCCCGCGTCGGGCGAGACCACGGTGACCGGGCCTTCCACGTTGGCCACGTATTCGGCCAGGAGCCCGGCGGCGTAGAGGTTGTCCACGGGCACGTTGAAGAAGCCCTGGATCTGCCCGGCGTGCAGGTCCACCGTGAGCAGGCGGTGCATGCCCGCCACCTGGAGGAAGTCCGCCACCAGCTTGGCGCTGATGGGCGCCCGGGGCATGACCTTGCGGTCCTGGCGCGAGTACCCGTAGTAGGGCACCACCGCCGTGACCCGCGAGGCGCTGGCGCGCTTGAGAGCGTCCAGGATCAGGCAGAGCTCCATGAGGTGGAAGTTCACCGGGTTGGACGTGGGCTGGATCACGAACACGTCCGAACCGCGCACGTTGGCCCCGATCTCCACGCGGATCTCTCCGTCGGAGAACTTGCTGACCATGGAAGGCAGCAGGGTGCAGCCCAGGTGGTCGCAGATGGCTCTGGCGAGTTCCGGGTTGGCGTTGCCGGTGAGAATTTTCAGGTCGCCGTGGGTGGCCATAATCGTCCCGCTTGAATTAGGTGGCTGGGGAGGAAGGATTCGAACCCTCGGATGCGGGGACCAAAACCCCGTGCCTTACCGCTTGGCGACTCCCCAACAAGTTTCCGTCACAGCCTCGCGGAAAAAACAGCGGCCGTTGGCCCGAGAGCCGACGCGGCCGCGTCCGCCAGGGCGGCGCGCCTGAAGAGGCCGAACACCGCCGAACCGGAGCCGCTCAAGCAAGCAGCCGACGCGCCAAGGGCCAGGAGCCGCTCCTTGAGCAGGCGCGCGGCTGGGTTGGCCTTGAACACGACGGTCTCGAAGCTGTTCGCGAGAAACGCCCCGGAAACGCAAAAAGGCCGCATACTCGCAGGGCAGCCCCTTGTCAAGGTTCCCTTCGCATCTTGCCCCGCCTCGCTCGCGCGGGCCTCGTCCCAGGCCCTGTAGGCCCAGGCCGTGTTCACCGGCTCGGGCGGGGCCGCGATGACGATGCTGAACCCCGAAAGGTCGCAAGAAGCCTCGGAAAGTTCCTCCCCGATGCCGCGCGCCCAGGCCGGGCGGTTCATCAGGAAAAAGGGTACGTCCGCGCCCAGCTTCGCGGCCAGGGCCTTGAGCCTCTCCGGCCCCAGGGCCTTGCCCCCGGCCTGGGACTCCAGCCAGGAGAGCATGGCCGCCGCGTCTGCGCTGCCGCCGCCGAGCCCCGCCCCGTGGGGAACGCCCTTGGCGAGCAGCACCGCGACCACCGGCGCGAACCCCGTGGCCCCGGCGTAGGCGCGGAAGGCCTTGGCCACGATGTTGGCGGGGGTCTCGAGCGACGCGTCCGAGCACCACAGGCGAAGCCCTCCGCCTACGTCGGCGCAGGCCCTGCCGTCCGGGCCGCGCGCGCCCGGGGCGTCCCCGCCGTCCAGGACGGTCAGTTCGTCGTGGGGCTCGGGCACGGGATAAAAAAGCGTCTCCAACTCGTGGTAGCCGTCGGGCCGGACCCCCAGGATGTCCAGGTACAGGTTGACCTTGCACCCGGCGCGCAGGTCAGTCCTCATTTCCCCTCGCCCACGGGCACGGGGACGAACAGGTTCTGCTTGCCGCGCTTGACGAGGAGGAGCGCCACGCCCTTGCCGCGCGCGTCCTGCTCGATCACCGTGGAGAACTCGGCCACGGACTTCACCGGATTCTGGTTGACCTCCAGGATCACGTCGCCCGGGCGAAGCCCCGCCTCGGCAGCTGCCGAGCCGTCCTCCAGCCCGGTGACGCCGAGGCCCGTCCCGGCCTTCATGCCGAGCGCCTGGGCCTCCTCGGCAGTGAGCGGGCGAAGCGACATGCCAAGCGCCTTCCCGGCGGCTTCGGCCTGGGGCTCGCGTCCGTCCTCGGCGGCGAGCTTCGCCGTGTCGCGCTGGCCCAGCACGGCCGAGAGCGCCACCGCCTTGCCCTTGCGCCAGGCAGAGAGCTGGGCCTTGCCGCCCGGCGGGATGGCCGCGATGGCGCGCAGGAGCGCGTTGGCGTCGTCCACCTTGGCCCCGTTGACCGCGAGGATCACGTCGCCCACCTGCACCCCGGCCTTGTCCGCCGGGTCGCCCGCCATGACCGAGGTGATCAGCGCGCCCTTGGGGGCGGACAGCCCCAGGGCCTTGGCCGTGTTTTCGTCAACGGTCTGGATGGAGACGCCCAGCCAGCCCCGCCTGACCTCCTTGCGCTGCTTGAGGTCCTCGATGACGGCCTTGGCCATGTTCGAGGGGATGGCGAAGCCGATGCCCTGGCCAGAGGCCACGATGGCCGTGTTGATGCCCACCACCTTGCCGTCCAGGTCCAAGAGCGGGCCCCCGGAGTTGCCGGGGTTGATGGAGGCGTCGGTCTGGATGAAGTTGTCGAACGGACCGGCCCCGATCACGCGGCCCTTGGCGCTGACGATGCCCGCCGTGACCGTGTTCTGCAGCCCGAAGGGGTTGCCGATGGCCATGACCCAGGCCCCGACCTTGAGGGCGTCCGAGTCGCCGAACTCCAGGAAGGGCAGGTTGGACGCCCCGTCGATCTTGACCACGGCCAGGTCGAGCTCCGGGTCGCGCCCGGCCACCTTGGCAGTGACGGGCTTGTCCTGCCCGCGCAACTGGACCTTGATCTCGTCCGCGCCTTCCACCACGTGGTTGTTGGTGACGATGAAGCCGTCGGAGGAGACGATGAAGCCCGAGCCCATGGAGCGCTGGCGGCGCGAGGGGGAGTCGTCCTCGAAGAAACGCTCGAACTGGTCGAAGAACTCGTCGAACGGGCCGCCGCGCGGGTGGTTCTTGAAGAATTCGCGCATGCGGTCCTTGGTCTGCACGGAGCGGGTGGTGTTCAGGTTGACCACGGCCGCGCCGGCCTTGTCTGCGAGCAGGGTGAAATCCGGAAGCGCCGGGGCGGCCCGGGCGGGCAGGGCCGAGGCCAGGCACAACAAAAGAAGCGCTGCGGACAATGCGCGTGGCATGTGAGTCTCCTGGGGGGCCAATGTGGCGTAGAGAGGCGAGACTATAACCGTCTGCGTCCGAAAGTAAACAGGCCCGGGGCTGCGGGCGCGGGCCGGTTCCGGGCATTTTTCCGGGAAGGTGTTGACCGGGCGCGCCTGCTTGACTATCTAGACCTTCCCCACGAGGTCCCGTAGCTCAGGTGGATAGAGCGGCCGCCTCCTAAGCGGCAGGCCACAGGTTCGAATCCTGTCGGGACCACCATTTCGGAATGACAGGGCGTTACGGCTGAACCAAGCCGTGACGCCCTTTGTTCTTGCTAGCATAGTGCTGGCTGTTCAGTGGACTCGCCAAGAGTTGGCCTTCCGTCGAATCCGGCGGGCCTGGCGCCTGCCGCCACCGAGCGCCGCGTTTGCCTCCCGTGGGCATTTCGGGCTATCCAGCCTCATGAGCGATGAAAACGTGACCATCCCGTTGGAAGTGTCGAACCTGGCCCAGCAGGGGCGCAAGAGCTTGGCCCGCGCCTGGCGTGAACACCTGGGCCTCACGAAGGAGCAGGTGGCCGCCCGGATGGGCACATCGGTTGTCGCCCTGGAGCAGATCGAGGCCCGTTCGGCGAAGCCGCGCCGGGCGACCCTGGCCAAGGTCGCGGCGGCTCTCGGGCTCAAGGTCGAGCAACTGATGCCGTAGGGCCGGGCCGGGCGGGGCGCGGGGCTGCCGCGAAGCTGCTCCGGCCATTGTTGGAGGGTGTCGGGCGCCAGTCCGGCAGTTGATCTCCCCGGGGAAGGCCCTGGGCCATCACCACGAAAGGGCTTGCGGCCGTTCGCCGCAAGCCCTTTCGCGTTTCCCGCGTTGCCGGCCTTGGCCAACCTCTTCTCGGTATGCACGAAAGATGAAGACCATCCTTCCTCCTTTACCCCCGTTGCAGGCGGCATGTCCCAGGGGCGTCCTCCCCGCATCCGCGTCCGGCACGCAATCCAGTTCGACCGATGATTCCGTTTTCTAGAGGCCAGAAGAATAGACAGGAGGACATCCTTCGGTTAGCTTGGAATCATGTCATAAAGTCTAGACTTGGAGAGCACATGAACACCTGCCGCCCCCTCGTTGTTCTGCTTGCCCTCGTCATCCTGCTTGTCTCCTGCAAGAAGGCTTCTCAAACGGCAAACGAGATGGCCGACCAGACGGCCTACCAGCCCATCGAGTACGCCAACGCCAAGACCCCCGGCCCTGCGCTGATCGTCCTGCCCGGAGAGGCCAAGTCCGGGCATTTCCTCTTCCGAAAGCAGATCGGGGAGGGAAACATCGCGGATTTCGGCGAGATGGAGCTGGAAAAAGCAGGCTTCTCCATCCTGGACAGGGCCAACCTCGACGCCATCATCCAGGAAATCTCGCTCGCCGCCCAGATGGCCGACCCCGAAGCCCTCAAGCTGTTCCGGAAAGGCAAGTTCGCCAGCGCCCGCTACCTGGTCCGCTTCGACGTGATCAAGGCCGAGCGGGTTTCCCGGGCGCGCAAGTCCTTTGACGGGACCCTGGCCGGGGCCATCGCCGGGGGCGTCCTGGCCGGGCTTACCGACAGCAAGGAACTGGGCACGGCCACCGGGACGGCCATCGCCTCCATCAAGTCCGCCGAGGAGACGAGCGTCTGGAGCATGGGCATGCGCTACGCGGTCATCGACGCCGACACGGGGCAGGTGGCCGCCACGGGCGAGGTGGACGAGATCGTGGACGTGCGCAGGACGCTTCAGGGGTTTCTGGGGGCCACGGAACAGAAGGGCAACCTGCTGCCGTTGGACGCCGTGACCCTGAGGATGGTCCAGCGGTGCGTGGCCCGCATCGACTCCGAGAACAAGGCGGGCATGAACGCAGCCGGAAGCGGGGAACAGCGGAAGGTGGCCCCGGGCAAGGAAGGCGAGATCATCGCCCGCTACGGCAAGTTGAAGAAGCAAAAGGAGGAGGAATTCCAGGCCGCGGCCCAAGCGGCCCGCTTCGAGGGGGTCTACGCCGGGAAATTCGCGGGCGGCACCAAGGGGGACATGACCCTCGTGGTGAGCGGCGACAAGGTGGAGGGCACGGTGAGCAACGCCGACGGACTCTACGGCACGTTCGAGGGCGCGCTGGACTGCGCCACGGGGAAGATGAACTGCCAGCTGGCGGGCAGCATCGCCTTCATCAAGTTCACGGGGTCGGTGACCGGCTCCGTCCAGCCCGGCCAGGCGGAAGGCGAATGGGTCGCCAGCGGCTGGGGCACGGAAAAGGGCAGCTGGAGCGTGGCCAAGCAGCGGTAAGGCTCTCTCGGCCGGAGTGTTCGCCGGTTGCGCGGAGGCCAGGGAGGCCGACGGGAAGCAGCTGGGCCCGCGGCACCAGGAAAGATGTCCATGGGGGTTGTTTCCAGGGCAGCCGCCAGTCAATCTCTGATCTTGCGGGCAAAGGCCGTGGCGTATGCCGCGGCCTTTTTTTTATCGCCCGCGCTCATGGGGCTGCTGTTCCACACGAATTCCGGTCTGCGCCCGGGCAGTTCCCCCCCCATGACGTGCTTCGTGTCGCCAAGCTTAACGCAGGTGTCAATCAATCCGACATTACAGGGGCGAAATGAACTGTAATGAATGAATGTTGACGCTGGTTCAGTTTTTGCTGAATTCAGGGTAAATGGATGTTGTTCCTTTCAATAAGGAGGAGAGTGTCATGAAACGGATGTTCATTGCGATCACATGTTTATGTCTTCTTGCGTTGTCAGGCGTGTCCTATGCGGGGACTTATACTTATGATGGTCAGTATCTGCGTGTCGGAATCAGCAATTCCGGCGGACTTATAGACGACGGCTTCGTCGTGGGCATCGACTACGACAAGACCGGCACCTCGACCTGGACCGGCTTCGACTTCCTCAAGCCCGGCACCCCGTTCGAGTTCTACTCCATCGGCGTCAATGGCGCCTGGCAAGCCGCCGGTTACGACAGCGGCAACAATTTCGGGGCCACGACCACCGACACCAGCGCCGGGTCCGTCTTCTCGGCCATGACCACCTTCGCCTACGGCGACCTGACCGGCGTGCAGACCATGTCCTTCGCCTCGGGCGCGGGGACCATTTCCTTCAACGTGGTCCTGACCAACAGCGGCTCCACCGCCCTCGACGTGGTCTACGCCCGCGGCCTGGACCCCGACCAGGACGTGTACGCCGGCGGCGGCTACCCGACCACCAACACCATCGTCAACCCCGACCTGGTCACGGGCTCCGCGCCCATCACGGACTGGACGATCGGCATCTTCAGCAACTCCTCCTTTGCCCACGTCCCCGGCGTGTCCGCCCCGTGGTCCCAGGATCCCTACAACCTGCTGACCGGCCCCAACGACGGGTTCGGCGACTACACCATCAACATGGCCTGGGACCTGGGCACCCTGGCCCCCGGCGCGCAGGCCGCCTTCGGCTTCGAGTACCGCATCGCCGAGACCCAGGGCGGCGTGGTCAACCCCGGGGCCGTTCCGGAGCCCGGCACCATGCTGCTCATGGGTACCGCCCTGGCCGGGCTGTTCGGGGCCCGCAGGCGCCTTTCACGCAAGGTCTAGCACCCGCATCGCACGACATCCGAAAAGGCCGCCCCTGGCGGCCTCCTTCCTTTCTCACCGGCCGCCGCGCGAAGCTTTTTCCGCGCGGCGTTGCTTTCGGGAGCTCCCTCGGGTACGCAGCACGCCTGCCATCAATTCTTTTCCGCGAGGCGTTCCCATGCGCAAGTTGTTCAGGCTCGTCTGGCAGGCGGCGATACTTTGGGGCATCTACCGCGCCGGAGGCTGGTTCGTGGCCGCCACCGGCCTGCCCCTGCCCGCCAACGTGGTCGGCGTGTTGGCGCTTTTTTGCCTGCTCTGCCTTGGCGTCATCAAGCTCGAGCACGTGGAGGAGGCCGCCGACTTCCTGCTCAGGCACCTGGTGTTCTTCTTCGTGCCCATCACGGTGGGGCTCATGGAGTGGGGCGAGGTCTTCGGCAGGCACTGGGCCGTGCTCCTGGCCGCCGTGCTGGCCAGTTCGCTCCTGCCGTTCTGGCTGGTGGGCTTCGTCACCGAGTGGCTGCACCACAGGAGAAGGCCGTGCGACATCTGATCACGCCCTTTTTCGTGGCGGCGACGGTGCTGGCCTACGTGGGGATGCGCAAGCTCTACCTGCGCTACACGCACCCGCTGCTGAACGTGGTGGTGCTGAGTTCCACCCTGGTGGCGCTCATGCTCATGGGCCTGGACGTGCCCTACGCGGACTACGTCCCGGCCCGCGACGCCATGACCTTCCTGCTCGGGCCCGCCACGGTGGGCCTGGCCGTGCCCCTCTACCGCAACAGGCGCCTCCTGCGCACCTACGCCGTGCCCATCGTGGCCAGCGTGGCCCTGGGTTCGCTCACGGCCATGCTCTGCGCCGGGGCCATCGCCCGCTTCGGCGGGTTGCCGCGCGAGGTGGTGATGTCCATCCTGCCCAAGGGCGTGTCCATCCCCTTCGCGGTGGAGATCGCCAGGATCTACGACGGCGTCCCGCCGTTGGCCGCAGCGTTCGTGGTGGCCACGGGCACGCTGGGGGCGCTCATCGGCTCCCCGTTCCTCACGCGCCTGCGCATCAAGGACCCGGTGGCGCGTGGGCTTTCGCTTGGCACGGTGTCGCACGCGCAGGGCACGGCCACGGCGTTGATGGAGGGCGAGGAGCAGGGCTCCATGGCCGGGCTGGCCATGATCCTGGCGGGCGTGTTCACGGCGCTGTTCGCGCCGCTGGCTGTGATGATGCTGGGATGACGCATGCGGGCCGGAGCTCCCGGAAGGAGTCCGGCCCTATGTAGTCCGGGCGGGGCGTTTCGCGGCGCGAGGTCCGTGCGCCATGCCTCCGGGCGGCCCGGTTCCCGTTGGTCCGCGCCCGTCCCCCCTGGCCGGGCGCGGAGGCGGCGCCTTACGCGTAGGAGGCGTAATAGTAGTTCAGGTCGTCGTATTCCTTGTCGAGCATGTCGTTGAACGCCACCCCGATGTAGTCCTTGTAGTTCCAGACCACCTTGTAGTCCCTGTTGAGCAGGTACTGCGCGTCGTAGTAGTCGTTCTTGATCGATCCGTAATATCCATTCATGTTGTAGTCCGGGGCGTCCTTGATGCTGAATCGAGCCCCGCCAGAACTGATGTCCACGATGGATGCGTAGTAGTATTTTCCGTCGATCTCCAGGGCGTAATCATATTCGCCTGCGTGCCGCTGTACGTAGGTTCTTTGGTAGCGTCTGCGCTCTTCCATGTTCCCTCCGGTATCGTGATGCTGAGGTTGCCTTGCCTGAAATCGGCCACTGCGTCGATAAAGGAGAACATGAGGAACATGCGGGTCATTCCGCCGATCACGCCATGGCCGTCGAACAATGAAACGCCTATCTCGGCAATTCCCATTCGATCCTCCTGACGTTTGCACGGCTTGGTGCGAACAGGCGAAAACATCCACGCGATGCTGTTTTCTCTTTGTGCGCCAGCTCCCTCTGCGGCATGCCGCGAGGCGGCTGGATGCAAAGTCGAAGCAAAAAACGAACCAGAGTAGGGAGGCGATTATTTCAATGATTTCGAAAGGCCTTCCGGAAGCGGCCGATATGACGCTGTAAAATGAAACTGACTGTGTCGAAGGAGTTTACATGCAGTGTATAACGAAAATGATGCATTCATCCGGAAAACGTGGACTGGCGTGTTGCGTGTCTGGAATTGTTTGGAATCGCTTGATATTTGGAGGCGGAGGTTCCCTGTCCGGAAATACCGGAAACGGCCCGGGATACAACTTGCTGTAATCGCGAAGGTTGAAACAGGGGGGGAATGACGCCCGGGGAAGGCCCCCCGGGCAGGACGGTGTGAAAGCACGCCCTGAACCGCGCAAGGGCGCGGGCGGGCGGAGGGCGAAAGCGCGGCCGGGTCAGGCCGTACCCGGCGAGCACCCCCGGGCCGGGGGGCACATGCGCTCGCAATAGGCGATGAACTTGCGCGCCTCCAGAAAATCCGGGTTGAGCGACGTGGCGATGCCCAGGATGCCGATGCACTTGTCCACTTCGCCCTTGTCGAAATGCACGCGGGCCAGGTTGAAGTAGATGTGCTCGTCGTCCTTCTGCATCTCCAGGGCCCTGTTGAAGAACTCGATGGACTCGTCCAGCAGGCCCTGCTTGCGCAGGTTGATGCCGAAATTGTTGAGCTTCTGGCGGTATTCGACGCAGAAGGCGTCGTCCAGGCCCATGAGCACGCCCAGCACCTTGCGCAGCTTCAGGTAATCCTTCTTCTCGGCGTACACGTCGCCCAGGCCGTAGTTGGCGGGCACGTTCAGCTCGTCGATCATGAGCGCCTTGAGGAACTCCTTCTCCGCCTCGTCCAGGAGCCCCATGGAGAAGAACTTTTCGCCCTGGTCTATCTTGGCCTTGAGCGACTTGAGCGCCGGGACGGTGTTGGCCTCGTAGTAGCGGGGCTCGGGCGTGTGGGAGCGCAGGAACGCCTCCAGGGGGAGCCGCTTCTTGATGCCCGAGGGCACGTGGTAGAGGTTGAGCGGCTGGGTCTCGGCCACGGCCGGGTCCACCTGGCGGGCGTACCAGTAGGTGACCTGGGCGTGCCTGGCCTGCGTGGCGCCGGTGCCCACCTCTTCGTCCTTGCGCAGGGAGAACACGCCCAGAATCATCGGGAAATCGCTCATGAAGCCTGCCGGTTCGTGGTTCGGGTTTCATGCATGGGAAGGGCCTGGCGCGGCGTCCCGCCGCTGCCCGTGATCCGCCCCGCAATCCGTTCGCTTCCTGAATTATAGGCGATCCTGGCGGGGATCAAGGCAGGAAAACTGGAAAAGGGCGCGCCCGGACCGGGTCAAGGCGTGAGGAAGCGCCCGGTCACGGACTCCGGATCGGCCATGAGCGCCTCGGGCGTGCCCTGGGAGACGATCCTCCCGCCGTACTCTCCGCCGCCCGGGCCCAGGTCGATCACGTGGTCCGAGGAGAGGATCACCTCGGTGTTGTGCTCGATGACCACCACCGAGGCCCCCCGGTCCACGAGTTGGTGCAGCACCTGAATGAGCTTGCCCACCTCGTGCATGTGCAGGCCCGTGGTGGGTTCGTCCAGGATGTAGAGCGTGCCGGGCAGGCTTCGCTTGCCGAGCTCCCGCGAGATCTTGATGCGCTGGGCCTCGCCGCCCGAGAGCGTGGTGGCGGGCTGGCCCAGGCGGATGTACTCCAGGCCCACCTGCTCCAGTATCTCGAGCCGCCTGGCCAGGGCCGGGTAGTTCTCGAAGAGCTTGCGGGCCTCGCTCACGGGCAGGTCCAGCACCTCGGCGATATTCAGGCCCTTGTAGCGCACCTCCAGGGTCTCGCGGTTGTAGCGCCTGCCGCCGCAGACCTCGCAGGTGACGTGGATGTCCGGCAAAAAGTGCATCTCCACCGTGATCACGCCGTCGCCCTGGCAGGCCTCGCAGCGCCCGCCGCGCACGTTGAAGCTGAAGCGCCCGGGCTGGTAGCCGCGCTTCTTGGCGTCGGCCGTGGAGGCGAAGATGTTCCTGATCTCGTCGAAGATCTTGGTGTAGGTGGCCGGGTTGGAGCGCGGCGTGCGCCCGATGGGGGTCTGGTCGATGGAGACGATCTTCTCGATGCGCGAGGCCCCCTCGAAGCCGTCCACCACGCCGGGCAGGTCCACCTTGATGCCCTGGGACAGGGCCAGGTGCTTGTACAGGGTGTCCACCACCAGGGAGCTCTTGCCCGAGCCGGACGGGCCGGTGACGCAGGTCAGGCAGCCCAGGGGGAAGGACACGTCCAGGTTTTTCAAGTTGTTGGTGCGCGCGCCCTTGAGCGTGAGCACGCCGGTGGGCTCGCGGCGCTTCTCGGGCCTGGGGATCGCGAGGTCGCCCCGCAGGTAGCGGCCGGTGAGCGTCTCCGATTCCAGGAGGCTCTTCACGTCGCCCTGGTGCACGATCTCCCCGCCGAGGAGCCCGGACCCGGGGCCGAGTTCGATGACGTGGTCCGCGCTCTCGATGGTGGCCTCGTCGTGCTCCACCACCAGCACGGTGTTGCCGCGCTTCTGGAGCATGCGCAGGGTGCCCAGCAGGCGCTCGTTGTCGCGCGGGTGCAGGCCGATGCTGGGTTCGTCCAGCACGTAGGTCACGCCCACCAGGCCGGAGCCCAGCTGGCCCGCAAGGCGGATGCGCTGGGCCTCGCCGCCCGAGAGCGTGGACATGTTGCGCGCCAGGCTCAAGTAGTCGAGCCCCACCCCGGCCAGGAAGCGCAGGCGGTGTCCCAGCTCCTTGACGAGGGGTTCGGCGATGACGGCCCGCGCGCCCGAAAAGTCGCGCCCGTCCATCCATTTGAGCGCGCGCTCGATGGGCATGGAGCAGAACTCGAAGACGTTGGTCCCGTCCACGCGCACGGCCAGGGACTCGGGCTTGAGGCGCGCGCCCTGGCAGACCGGGCAAGGCCTGCTCTGGCGGAAGCGGGAGAGCTCGTCGCGCCAGATGGAGCCCAGGCCGTAGCCCTGCTCCATGAGCTCGCACACGCCCTTCCAGCCTGTCTCGGCGTCGCCCGAGAAGAGCGCGTCCCAGGCCTGGGGGGAGTATTCCCTCAGGGGCGTCGAGAGCGCGAACCCGTGGCGCGCGCCGAGCTTTTCGAGATCGGGCTTGAAGCGCTCGAACACGCGGTCGTTCTTCCAGGGCAGGATGGCCCCGCCAAGAAGCGAAAGGCCCTTGTTCGGGGCCAAGAGGTCCGGCTCGAAGTATTCCACGCTGCCGAGCCCCGAGCAGGTGGGGCAGGCCCCCTGGGGGCTGTTGAACGAGAAGAGCTGCGGCGACGGCGGGGGCACGCTCACCTTGCAGGTGGGGCAGACCGAGGTGGTGGAGAAATAGCGGTCCTGGGCCTTGCCCATGTCGTGCACGATGAGCCGGTCCCCGCCCTGGGCCAGGGCCAGCTCCACGGAGTCGGCCAGGCGCTTGCGGATGTCGGGCTTGGCCACCAGGCGGTCCACCACCAGTTCCAGGGTGTGGCGCTTGTTCTTGTCGAGCTCGGGCAGGGGGGCCAGGCCAGTGACCTCGCCGTTGACCCGCACGCGCGCGAACCCCTGGGACTTGAGCTTCTTGAGCTTCTCGGCCTGGGTGCCCTTCTGGTGCTCCACGAGGGGGGCGAGCACCAGGAATTTCGAGCCCTCGGGCAGGCCCAGGATGTCGTCCACGATCTGGTCCGTGGTCTGGGCCGCGATGGGCAGGCCGCACTTGGGGCAGTGGGGCGTGCCCAGGCGGGCGAAGAAAACGCGCAGGAAGTCGTATATCTCGGTCACGGTGCCCACGGTGGAGCGCGGGTTTCGCGTGGCGGACTGCTGCTCGAGCGAGATGGCCGGGGAAAGGCCCTCGATCTTGTCCACCTGGGGCTTGTCCATCTGGGGCAAAAACTGCCTGGCGTAGGCCGAGAGGGACTCCACGTAGCGGCGCTGGCCCTCGGCATAGACGATGTCGAAGGCCAGGGTGGACTTGCCCGAGCCCGAGGGGCCGCACACGACCACCAGCTGGTCGCGGGGAATGTCCAGGGATATGTTCTTGAGGTTGTGCTGGCGCGCTCCCTCGATGCGGATGACTCGCTGACTCATGAAAACTCCGGAATCGTTCTGAACAAGCCCAGATAATCCCTTGGCGGGAAAAGGCAAGCGCAATCGCTCGCCTGCGCCGGGCCGTTACAGGAAGAGCAGAAGCGAAACGGCCATCACGGCCATGCCCGCGATCAGGCCGTAGATGGCCATGTGGTGCTCGCCGAACTCCTCGGCGGCCGGGAGCAGTTCGTCCAGCGAGATGTAGACCATGATCCCGGCCACGCTCGCGAAGAGCACGCCAAAGACCACCGGGGTGAAGAAGGGCATGAGCAGCACGTAGCCCACCAGCGCGCCCACCGGCTCGGTGACGCCCGAGAGGAAGGAGAGCGCGAAGGCCTTCTTGCGGCTGCCCGTGGCGTAGTAGAGCGGGATGGACACCGCGATGCCCTCGGGGATGTTGTGGATGGCGATGGCCGTGGCGATGACCACGCCCAGGGCGGGCTCGGTCAGGGCGGCCGTGAAGGTGGCCAGGCCCTCGGGGAAGTTGTGGATGGCGATGGCCAGGGCCGCGAACAACCCGGTGCGCCTGAGCTTGGCGAAGTCGTGGGTCTCGTTCTTGGGCAGGTTCTCCTGGCCCCAGTCCATCTCCTCGATGGTGTGCATCTCGTGGGGGTTCTCGTAGCTGGGCACGAGCTTGTCGATGAGCGCGATGAGCGCCACCCCGCCGAAGAAGGCCCCCGCCGTGCTCCAGGCCCCGCCCACCTTGCCCAGGGACCCGGTGAGCACCTCCTGGGCCTTGGCGAAGATCTCCACGAAGGAGACGTAGATCATCACCCCCGCCGAGAACCCGAGGGCCATGGACAGGACTCGCGTGTTGGTCCTGCGGGTCAAAAAGGCGATCATGGAGCCGACGCCCGTGGCCAGGCCCGCGAAAAGGGTCAGGGAAAAGGCGATCAACACCGTTTCGGAATCGAACTGCATCCGTGGTCCTCTGGGAAGGCTGGTTGGATCGGCTGAAGGGCCACCCTAGCCGGACAGGGTGTCGATGAGAAGCGCGACGTTGAGCGCGATGACCACCGCTGCTATCACGGCGAGCAGCGCCGTGGTGGAGGGCTTGTTGGCCCACTTGCCCATGACCTTCTTCGACGAGGTCAGGTAGAGCTGGAGCAGGATGGTGAAGGGCAGCTGGATGGACAGGGCGATCTGCGAGTAGATGAGCCCCGTGAACGGGTCCGGGATGACGAGGATAATCAGGTAGGCCAGGCCAAGGGTCAGGGCGACGCCCAGGCGGGTGTGCAGGTCGCGGATGTCGTAGGGCTCCTTGAAGATGCCCGCGAAGATGGCCCCTCCGGCCATGCCCGCCGTGAGCGAGGAGGCCACGCCCGCCAGCAGCAGGGCCAGGGCGAAGACCAGCGCGGCCGACCCGCCCACCAACGGGGTGAGCAGGTTCTGGGCCTGCTCCAGTTCCGTGACGGCCACGCCGTGGGTGAAGAACGCGGCGGCGGCCAGGAGGATCATGGCGGAGTTGATGGCCCAACCGATGATCATGGACACCAGCGTGTCCAGGAACTCGTACTTGAGCTGGTGGTGGATCATGGAGTCGTTGTCCAGGTTCCACTGGCGGCTCTGGATGATCTCGGAGTGCAGGAAGAGGTTGTGCGGCATGACCACCGCGCCCAGCACGCTCATGATGATGGGCACCGAGCCGTCGGGAAACGAGGGCACGACCCATCCGGCCACGGCCTGGGGCCAGTCGATCCTGACCATGGCCAGCTCGAAGATGAAGGACAGGCCGATGAGCGAGACGAAGCCGATGATGTAGCGCTCGATGCGCCTGTAGGAGTTGGCGAAGAGCATCCAGGCCACCACGAAAAGGCACAGGAGCGCCCCCAGCCACAGGGGCAGGCCGAAGAGCATCTTGAGCGCGATGGCCCCGCCCAGAAGCTCGGCCAGTGCCGTGGAGACCGAGGCCAGCACGGCCGTGCCCAGCACGAAGTTGGACGCGGGCTTCGGCAGGTGGTGCGAAGCGCCCTCCGAGAGGCAGAGCCCCGTGGCGATGCCCAGGTGCGCGGCGTTGTGCTGCAGGACGATGAGCATGATGGTGGAGAGCGTCACCATCCACAGGAGCTTGTAGCCGAACCCGGCCCCGGCGGCCACGTTGGCCGCCCAGTTGCCCGGGTCGATGAAGCCCACCGTGACCAGGAGCCCCGGGCCGATGTACTTCCAGATCTCCAGGGCCATGAAGCGCGGCTTGTGCGAGTAGGCCAGCGCGGTCAGGCGGGCGAAGGGATTCATTGCGGAGCCTTTACGCGCGAGGCGCCCTCACGGAAGGGCGCCTCGCATGGGGTTTTACGGATGGCGGCATCTAGCGGATGCCGCTCATGTAGTCGGCGGCGGCCTTGGACACGATGTCGTAGAAGCTGGGCTCCTTCTTGGACGCCTTGAGCTCGGCCTCGGCCGATTGGGCCTTGTGGAAGGCCTCCTCGAAAGCGCCGGCGTCCAGGCCGGAAATCTCCATCGCCTCTTCCTTGGAAATGCGCCCCATCTGGGCGAACACGGCCGCGGTCACTCCGAGCACCTTGCGGGCGTTGTCCTTCGCCATGGCTTTGCCTCCTTGTTTGCGCTGCCCTGAATACGGTTCAACACAAGCATATCCTGCAAACCGGCGGGATTGTCCAGAAAAAGGGCCCGGGGCGGCCGGGAGGCCACGAAAAAGGGGGGAGCCAAGCTCCCCCCTCGAAGGCTCGGGCGATTGCTTGCCTATTCCTCTTCGTCGAACCACTGGGCGGCCATGACCGGCCCGTAGTACAGGGCTTCGTCCTCCAGCTCCTCCTCGATGCGCAGCAGCTGGTTGTACTTGGCCAGGCGGTCCGAGCGGCAGAGCGACCCGGTCTTGATCTGGCCGGAGTTCACGGCCACGGAGAGGTCCGCAATGAAGGAGTCCTCGGTCTCGCCGGAGCGGTGCGAGACCACGGTGGTGTAGGCGGCCTGCTTGGCCATCTCGATGCAGTCCAGGGTCTCGGTGACTGTGCCGATCTGGTTCAGCTTGATCAGGATCGAGTTGGCGATGCCCTCGTTGATGCCGTCGGCCAGGATGTCCGGGTTGGTCACGAACACGTCGTCGCCCACCAGCTGGATGGTGTCGCCCAGCTTGTCGGTGAGGATCTTCCAGCCGTCCCAGTCGCCCTCGGCCAAGCCGTCCTCGATGGAGATCACCGGGTACTTGCGGGTGATGTCCATGTAGTAGTCCACCAGTTCGGAGGAGGTGAACACGCGGTTCTCGCCGGAGAAGGCGTACTTGCCGTCCTTGAAGAATTCCGAGGAGGCGGCGTCGATGGCCAGGGCGATCTCGGGGCCGGGCTTGTACCCGGCGGCCTCGATGGCCTTGATGATGTACTCGAAGGCCTCCTCGTGGGACTTCAGGTTGGGCGCGAACCCGCCTTCGTCGCCCACGGCGGTCATGTGGCCGTCCTTGGCCAGGATCTTCTTAAGCGCGTGGAAGGTCTCCGCGCCCATGCGCAGGGCGTCGGCGAAGGTGTCCGCGCCCACGGGCACGATCATGAACTCCTGGATGTCCAGGTTGTTGGGGGCGTGCGCGCCGCCGTTGATGATGTTCATGAGCGGCACGGGCAGCACCTTGGCGTTGACGCCGCCCAGGTAGTTGTAGAGCGGCAGGCCCAGGAAGTTGGCCGCGGCGCGGGCGTTGGCCATGGACACGCCCAGGATGGCGTTGGCGCCCAGGCGGCCCTTGTTCTCGGTGCCGTCGAGCTCGATCATCAGGTTGTCCAGGGCGGTCTGGCGCAGGGCCTCCATGCCCACCACGGCCTCGGCGATCTCGCCCTGCACGTTCTCCACCGCGCGCGAGACGCCCTTGCCGCCGTAGCGGTCCTCTTCGCCGTCGCGCAGCTCCAGGGCCTCGCGGGTGCCGGTGGAGGCTCCCGAGGGCACGGCCGCGCGGCCCACGGCCCCGGAATCCAGGGTGACTTCCACCTCCACGGTGGGGTTGCCGCGCGAGTCGAGAATTTCCCTAGCCCAGACAGCAGCGATGGTGCTCATGATTTTCTCCTTTGGGGATGATCGTTGTCTTATTCTAGCGATGGCGGCGGGGGCTGCCCTTCGCCGCCTCTTCATACACGAGACGCAGGCCGTCGAGAAGAAGTTCGGGCCTTACGTTGGCGATGGCGGGGCAGACCCGCGCCAATTGCGCGGCGAATCCGCCCGTGGCCACCACGGTCACGGGTTCGCCCAGGTGGTCCTCCAGGCGGTCGAGTATCCCCTCCACCATGGCCGCGAACCCGAACAGCAGGCCCTGGTTCAGGCTCTCCACGGTGGAGCGCCCGATGGTCAGCTTGAGCGAGGCGGGTTCCAGGTCGATCTGGGGCAGCTTGGCCGTGTCCTGGGCCAGGGCGCGCGCCGAGGAGAGCACGCCCGGGCAGATCAGCCCGCCCAGGTAGCTCGAGCCGCGCACCACGTCGAAGGTTGTGGCCGTGCCGAAGTCCACGCTGACCACGCAGTGCGACGTGGCCGCGCGCCTGGCCGCGTAGGCGGCCACCAGCCTGTCCGCGCCCACCTGCTCGGGGCGCTCGTAGCGGTTCTCCAGGGGCACGGGCACGTCCTCGGGCACGAAGCGCGGGGGCTGGCCCAGGAAGCGGTTGCAGGCCTGGCGCAGCATGGGGTTCACGGGCGGGACCACGCTCACGGCCAGGATGGCCGTGAGGCTCGCGGGGTCCAGGCCCTCGCGGGCGAGCAGCGCTGCCAGGTCCAGCCCGAGCTGATCGGCCGTGCTGGAGCGCGGCGTGGGCAGCACGTAGGAGGACAGCCCGGCCTCGGGGCGGTAGAGGCCAATTTTGATGTTCGTGTTGCCGATGTCGAAAAAAAGAAGGGCCATGTGCGTCTCCGCGCGCGCTTTGGCGCACCGGGAATGGAAGATAAGGCAAAGACGACCTTAAGTAGACTATTTTCCAGGCCTTGAAAAGCTGATACGCCTCAAGTGGGGCACAAGCATTTCACGCAAGAGTCAAGAGGGGGGATCATGGACGCGTCGGCGCTGATACCGGCGGCGGATTCGATTCCGGCCGCGCCGTGGTTTTTCAGGCTTCTGCTGGACGTCACCTTCGCGGTGCACATCCTGCTCGTCAACGCCATGCTGGGGCTGACGCTCCTGGGGTTCGCGCGCTCGCTCAGGCCCTCGCACGGGCTCGGGCGCACGGCCGGGCTGGTGCCCAACATCGCGGCCCTGGCCGTGAACACGGGGGTGGCGCCGCTTCTCTTCGTGCAGGTGCTCTACGGCCAGTTCCTCTACGTCAGCTCCACGCTCATGGGCGTGTACTGGTTCGGCCTGGTGCTGGCGGTCATGGCGGCCTACGGCCTGGCCTACCGCCAGAAGTACGCCCTGCACGCGGGCAAGGGGCCGGGCACGGCGGTCTGGGCGGGCATGGGGCTCCTCATGATCTACGCCACCCTGGTGCAGACGCACAACGCCGTGCTGCTCGTGCGCCCGGAGCTCTGGGCGGGCTATTTCGACAACCCCTCGGGAACAATGACCGCCTGGGGCGACGCCACGCTCGTCCCGCGCTGGCTGCACTTCGTCACGGCCTCGGTGGCCGTGGGGGGGCTGAGCCTGGCCATGATCGGACACGGGCGCGCCAAGCGTTCCGACCCCGGCGGGTGGGCGCTCAAGAGCGAGGGCTTGGCCGTGTTCGGCTGGGCCACGGTGGTCCAGGCCCTGCTCGGGCTCTGGTGGCTCCTGGCCCTGCCGCCCCAGGTGCTCGCGCCCTTCCTGGGCGCGGCCCCGGTGGCCACCGGGCACCTCGTGGCCGGGATCGCTGGAGCGGCGGCCACGGCGGCGCTTGCCTTCAAGGGCAGGCTCATGGCCTCGGCAGGGGCATTGGTATTCACCGTGGGACTGATGGTGGCCATGCGCGGGATGCTCCGCCAGTTCTACCTGGCCCCGCACTTCGACGCGTCCTCGTTGCCGGTCGTTTCGGAGCCGTCCACGGTGGCCATGTTCCTGGGCTGCTTCGCGCTGTCGCTCATCGTGGTGGTCTGGGCCGCGAAACACCCCAAGGCCGACCCCAAGGGGGTGAAGTAGCATGGAATATCCCATCCTCCACTGGAACTTCTGGGGCGGGGGCCTGCTCATCGCCCTGGTGGCCACCATCCACGTATTCATCGCCCACTTCGCCGTGGGCGGCGGGCTCTTCATCGCCGTGATGGAGACCAGGACCCAGCGTTTGGGGCTGACAAGCCTCAAGGACTACCTGCGCCGCTACGCCAAGTTCTTCCTGGTGTTCACCATGGTGGTGGGCGGGCTCACGGGGGTCGGCATCTGGTTCTCCATCTCCATCGGCGCGCCAGGGGCCACCTCTGCCCTGATCCATTTCTTCGTGCTCGGCTGGGCCACGGAGTGGACGTTCTTCCTGGCCGAGATCGTCACGCTGCTCACCTACATGCGCTCCTTCGAGGCCGAGCGCTCGCGGCGCCGGCTGATACTCGCCTGGCTCTACTTCGCCTTCGCGTTCGCCTCCCTGGCCATCGTGCAGGGCTTCATCTCTTACATGCTCACCCCGGGCGACTGGCTGGAGACCAGGCGTTACTGGGACGGGTTCTTCAACCCCACCTACGCCCCGGGCCTGGTGTTTCGCGCTGGCCTGGCGGCCGTGCTCGCGGGCGTGTTCGGGCTGATGACCGCCCAGGGAGTTCCGGACGAGGGCCAGCGCAGGAGCCTCTCGCGCTTCTGCTCGCTGTGGGCCGTGCTGCCCCTGCCCGTGGTGGTGCTGGCCGGGTGGTGGCACATCGCCGTGCTCTCGCCCGAGCAGCAGGCCCTGGCGCTGGGGCGCTCGCCCGAGGTGGCCGCCGGGATGCGCGTGTTCTGGTGGGTGGTCCCCGCCGTGCTGGCGGGCGGGGCGCTCCTGGCCGGGGGGTTGCCGCGCAAGGCCGCCAGGATCGTGGCCACTCTGACCCTGGCCGCGTCGTTTCTCTTCATCGGCTCCTTCGAGTACATGCGCGAGGCCGCGCGCAGGCCGTACCTGATCACCGGCTACATCTACTCGAGCGGCATCCTGGTCTCCCAGGCCAAGGGCCTGGACGAGACCGGCGTGCTGCCAAAGGCCAAGTGGTCCAAGGTGAAGGCCGTGACGAGCGAGAACCGCCTGGAGGCCGGGCGCGAACTGTTCTTCCTGCAATGCGCCAGTTGCCACAGCACGGGCGGCCCCATGCTGGACATCCTGCCCCGCTCGGCCAAGTACACGGCCTCGGGCATGGAGTCGCTGCTCACGGGCATGGGCAAGGTCGGCCGGTACATGCCCCCCTTCTTCGGCACCCAGGCCGAGAAGAAGGCCCTGGCCGCCTACCTCACCGAGGGATTGCACGGGGTGAAGCCCGCGCCCGAAGTGTCCATCGCCCAGGTGGAGGAGTCCGTACCGCCTTTCGACGAGAAAACCTCCCCCTACGTGCTCACCGCCGTGGCGGACAAGGGCGTCAACCTGCTGGCCGACGCCGACGGACGTTTCAGCCTGGGCATCGGGACCCAGGGCGTCACCGCGTACCTCATCCGTCGCGACGCCTCGCCCCAACTGGTCACCGAGAACGTGACCCTGACCTACTCCGTGGACGGGCAGGCCGGGGGCAGCCTGAACCCCTCGGGCCGGGCCTTCCGCGCCGAGGGCGTGAAGGTCTCGCCCTACGCGGCGGGCGGCTTCCAGCCCTATCCCGTGGCCGTGGTCCAGGCGCACGACGCCTCGGGCAAGCTCCTGGCCGAGACCAAGGCGGTGTTGCCCGTCTCCACGGAGCTCGGTTGCAGGAACTGCCACGGCGGTCCCTGGAAGCGCGAAGTGGCGGGCATCTCGCCGCAGACCGCCCAGGACGTGCTCAAGGCGCACGACCGCCTGAGCCTCACGGCCCTGGCCAAGTCCTCCGGTCAGGTGGACTGCCGGTCCTGCCACGACGGCAAGTCCGGCCAGGCCATGAACCTCTCGGCCGCCGTGCACGGCCTGCACGCGGTCTACATGGCCGGTCGCGGGGGCGAGGCCTGCAACATGTGCCACCCCACCGACCCCAAGGGCGCCACGCGGGCTTTCCGCGATCCCCACGCGGCGGCGGGGTTCGACTGCTCCAACTGCCACGGCAAGATGGAGGACCACGCGCTCTCGCTGCTGGTGCGCGAAAAGGAACGCGGCGTGGCTTCCGCCGCGAGGCTCGCGGCGCTCATCAAGCCGACCGGCTCCATGCCCGCGGGGCGCGAGCCCTGGGTGAACGAACCCAAGTGCCTGACCTGCCACGTGGGCTACCAGTCGCCCCAGAACGACCAGGCCTTCGGAGCCTGGACCGCCGGTGAGAAGGAGCTCTTCAAGTCCAAGCGCGACGACCTGGATTCACTGACCTGCGCCTCCTGCCACGGCGCGGCCCACGCGGTCTATCCGGCCCGGAACCCCTACGGGAAGGACCGCGACGTGCTCCAGCCGTTGCAGTACCAGAAGAAGGCCATGACCCTGGGCGGCGCAAAGAACTGCAAGGCCTGCCACACCGTGGACATGGACGCGGCCGCGCACCATCCCGGCATGGGCGTGGAGTAGGGCGGACGCGTCCGCAGCCAGGGATTCCCGTTTCCAGTGCGGCCCAGGCCGGAAGGCCTGGGCCGCTCCTTCTTGACGGACGCTCGCGGAAGATGTTTATCCACAACCCATGGGCACCCCTATTGTTGTTGGGGTGACGGCCGATACTCCCTGCGTGAGAACCGCCATGAAGAAACTCCTTGCCGCGCTGTACATCGTCGCCGCCATCGCCTCGGCGGCATGGGCCCAGAATCCCGGAACCCGGGAGGAAGCCGTGGCTCTGGTCAAGCGGGCGGTGGACTATTACCGGAATGAAGGCAGGGAGAAGGCCTTCGCGGCCTTCAACACGCGAGGCGGGCCTTTCACGGACAGGGATCTGTACATCGTCGTCTACGATCTGGAAGGCAATTGCCTGGCGCACGGGGCGAATCCCAGGCAGATCGGGGTCAACCTGCTGGACATGCGCGACCCGGAAGGGAAGTTGTTCGTGCGCGAACGCGTGGAGCTCGGCAGGAAATACGATTCGTTCTGGCAGAACTACAAGTTCGTCAACCCCATGACGCGCATGATGGAGAACAAGAGCATGTACATGGAGAAGGTGGACGGGCTGCTCATCGGCTGCGGGGCGTATCTGCCCTGACGCGGCCGCGAATCCCTCAATACACGGGCGTGCCGTATCGCCCGGCGAACCCCCTCATTTCACCAACCGGCAACTGCACGAGCACGGGCTTCCTCGACGCGTCCAGCCAGGCGGCCACGCGCTCGAGCTCCGGCAGGGGCATGGCCGTGCAGCCCGACGTGTAGGCCCCCGCGGCCTCGCGCACGTGCAGGAAGATGCAGGATCCGGCCCCGGGCACCGCGGGCGCGGTGTTGTGCTCCACGATCACCCCGAGCTCGTACTGGCGGTCCCGGCGGCGCATGACCTCGAAGCTGCGCCAGTCCCGGTTGTCGATCCCGGAGGCGTCCAGGACGCTGTTGTACCTGGCCGAGGCCGGGTCATCCACGCATTCGTGGCCGGGCGTCACCTGGATGTAGCCGGTCTTCAGGCGGCGCGAGCCCTCCGGGGCGTAGCCGAAGGCCCGGCCCAGGGCGAACACGCCCGCCGGGGCCTTGCCGTCGCCCTCGCGCTTCGTCGGGCCGTCTCCTTGGCCGTTGTCCGCCAGGCCGCGTCCCCAGCCCAGCCCGTTCTTGCCAAGCTCCACCGTGACGGCCTTGCCGCGCTGCTTCCAGGGCTTGCCCGGGGCGCGCTCGAAGAGCCGCATCTCCCCGCGCCGCGAATCCCAGGACTTGGCGGTGACGAGGATCGCCTGCGAGCTTTCGGCCAGGACGTCCGCGGCCGCCGGGGCGGCGAAGAACGCGCCAGCGGCCAGGGCCAGCGCGAGAAGCCAGGCCGCGCGAAAAGGCCCCCGGCCGCGCGCGGGCGCGGACAGGGGGCCTTGGATGCCGGAGAGGGCGTGCGGGAGAGCGGGCGCTAATCCCACTCGATGCCCTTGTACTCGTCGGGCTTGTATTCGATCGCCGGGGCCTTTTCCTTCTCCTGGGCCTCTCCCGCTTCGCCCTTGGGCTTGGCCTTGGACTTGGGGCGCGAGCGCGAACGGGAGCGGGACTTGGGCTTGGCCTCGTCTTCCCCGGCCGCTTCGGCTTCGGGAGCCTCCCCGGCGGGCGCTTCCTCGGCGGGAGCGGGCTTGGCCTTGGCTGCGGGCTTCACGGAAACGGAGTGGAAGCCGTAGTCGTCGTCGGCGTAGTCGTCCTCGTCCCCGGCGCTCTCGGGCGCTTCCCCGGCTGGCGCGACGGACTGGCCGCCCTCGCCCGCAGGCTTCTTCTTGCGGCGGCGGCGACGGCGCTTCTTCTTTTTCTGCTCGCCCTCGTCGGCGGCAGCGGCCTGGGCGTCGGGGCCGGCGGGCGCGGTTTCCGGAAGCTCGGGGGCCTCCAGGAACTCGGCCGGGGCCTCGTCGGCGGGAGCCGAAGGTTCTGCCCGGGCGGGGGCTTCCTCGCGGGGAGCCTGGGCCTGGCGGGGCTTGGCTTCGCGGTCACGGTCACGCTCGCGCCTGGGTTCGCGCTCACGGTCACGTTCGCGTTCGCGGCGCGGTTTGCGCTCGCGATCACGGTCGCGGTCACGGTCACGGTCACGCTCGCGCCTGGGCTCCTCGGGCGCGCCCTCGGGCTGCGGCGGGAGGGCGTGGAGCGTGGCCTGATAGCGCTCGTCCAGGAGCATGGCCAACAGCGAGGCGTCCTCGGTGGCGGCCAGGTCCTTGGCCAGGGGCAGGAAGCGCTGGAGGCGCACCTTCTTGAGCGGCGGCATCTGGCGCAGCTCGGCCTCCAGGAGCGCGGTGAGGCGCTCGGAGACCACGGCCGAGACGTCGTCGTCCGTGGGCGCGGGCTTCTTGAGCAGGTCGATGCCGAAGCGCTGCCCGATGCGCTTGATCGCCAGTTCCTCCATGATGTTCACCAGGGTGATGGCCGTGCCGGAGGCTCCGGCGCGGCCGGTGCGCCCGGCGCGGTGCACGTAGGACTCGGGGTCCTCGGGCGGCTCGTACTGGAACACGTGGGAGAGCTCGGGCACGTCGATGCCGCGCGCGGCCACGTCCGTGGCCACCAGGAAGCGCAGGTTGCCCTTGCGCAGGCGGGCGAGCACTTCTTCGCGCTTGGCCTGGGAGAGGTCGGCGGAGAGCTCCTCCGCGTCGTACCCGAAGCCCTTGAGCACTTCCGCGATGTAGTGGACGTTGGCCTTGGTGTTGGAGAAGATGATGGCGGAGGTGGGGTTTTCGATCTCGATCAGGCGCACGAGGCAGCGGTCTTTGTCGAGCCCCGAAACCTCGTGGTAGACGTGCAGGATGTCCGCCACGTGCACCTGCTTGGCCGAGAGCGAGAGGAAATTCGGTTGGTCCATGAATTCCTCGGCCAGGCGCAGCACGTAGGGCGGGTACGTGGCCGAGAAGAGGAACGTGGAGACGCGGCGCTTGGGCAGGTAGCGCTTGATCTCCTTCATGTCCGGGTAGAACCCGATGGAGAGCATCCTGTCGGCCTCGTCGAAGACGAGCACCTTCAGGTTGTCCAGGGTGAAGTTGCGCCGCAGGAGGTGGTCCAGGATGCGCCCCGGGGTGCCCACCACGAGGTGCGCGCCCGCGCGCAGGGCGTCGGTCTGCGGGCCGTAGCCCACTCCGCCGTAGACCGGGACCACGGTGAGCCCGGTGTCGCCGAAGAGGGTCTCGGCCTCCACGGCCACCTGCTTGGCGAGCTCGCGCGTGGGGCAGAGGATGAGCGCCTGGGTCTGGGCCGAGGAGGCGTCCATCAGGTGCATGATGGGCATGACGAAGGCCCCGGTCTTGCCGCTGCCCGTGCGGGACTGGACCATGAGGTCCTGGCCCGTGAGCAGGTACGGCAGCGACTTGGCCTGCACCGGCATCAGCGCGCTCCATCCGGCGCGAGCCATGGCCTGGCGCAGCGCTTCGGGGAGGTCCTCGGCGGTGATTTCCGGCAGAGACGCCTCCGGCTCGATGAGGGTCTGGAACTCTTCGGGGGATTGTGGAGTGCCTGTTGTGTTGTCCATGGTTGCCTTGGTTGGGTATGATCTTTGAGGCCGTGCGCCGTGGCGCCGGGCAGAGGTGTACAGGCTTTCCCGCAAAAGAAAAAGGCCCTCCTGAAGGAGGGCCTGTGGTTTTCGCGGGCGAAAGCAGGCCTCGCGGATGACGTTAGAAGGCGTACTTGAAAGCCAGGTTGCCGCCCCAGTTGTCCGAGCCCTTGTTGGAGAACTCGCCGATGTGCTGCCAGCGCCCGGCCAGCTGGATGCTCGCGTGGTCGGTGAGGAAGACGTTCATGCCCGCCTCCACGACCTCGGTCAGGTTGTTGTAGTAGCCGTTGCGGGGCACCTTCACCTGGGAGAAGAAGCCGCCCAGGCCGACGCCAGCGAACACGGAGAACTTGTCCTCGTTGATGAAGTGGTAGCGCACGATGCCGATGGGGCTGAACGCGCTGACGGTTTCGTAGTTGCCGTTGCCGGACCACTGGGGGTTGCGCTTCTGGGTGATGACGTAGCCGAGGCCCTCGAAGCCCACGGAAAGGCCGTCGATGAAGAAGTACCCGGCCTCCGCTCCATAGCTGAACATGGACGAGATGCGGCTGTTGGAGTTGCCGTAGATGCCGACCTTCGGCTCCAGGTAGAAGGTTCCGGCTTCCAGGGTTTTGGCTTGGGCCAGGCCCGCGGAAAGCCCGCAAGCCAGAACGAGGCCCAGAACGAGGGTCCTTTTCAAAAACGTGGTCATGGTTTCCTCCTTCGACTGGAAATTCCAGTTGCGGGCATTTATAGCACAGCCGGGACCGATGTCAAAAGCGCCCCCTAAACTTATCGTTAAAAAATGTTCATCGCCGGGATGCAGTCAAGGCCGCCGCATGGAGAAATAACGCATTTCATTGAATTAATGGTAGGCATGCGATGCAAGTGGTTGTCCCTGTTCTTCTTTTGGACGGACTACGGCCATCAGTCCCGCTGGCGCGTTTATTCCCCGGTGCGGCTTTCGCGCACTTGTGCTGCCGGTGCATGGTGCGCTAGAGCCGACGCTTCGGGCGCGCGGAACAGTGCCCGCAAGAGGAAATCCGAAACGATGTCACGGAGTTTGAAGCACCCGGCGCTTGCATGCGCAGCCGCCCTGGCGGCCGCGCTTTTTTGCCTGGCCTCCTGGGCCCATGCGGGGCGGGTAGGCTTCACGGTCACTGCCGTGCTGCCGCACGACCCCGGCGCGTTCACCCAGGGGCTCGTGTACTCGGACGGCTGGCTCTACGAGAGCACCGGGCTAAACGGCCGCTCCACCCTGCGCAAGGTGGAGCCGCGCACGGGCCGGGTGGCCGCCGTCAGGAATCTGCCCTCCGAGTACTTCGGCGAGGGGCTGGCCCTGTGGGGCGGCCGTTTTCACCAGCTCACCTGGAAGTCGCGCGTGGTGTTCGTCTTCGACGCCGCCACCCTGGAGCCCATGGGGACCCTACCCCTGGACCGCGACGGCTGGGGCCTGGCGTCCACACCCCTGGGGCCGGTCAGCAGCGACGGCTCGAACGTGCTCGTCTGGCGCGACCCCGCCACGTTCAAGGCGCTGCGCACCCTGGCAGTGACAGACGGCGGCAGGCCGGTGTACAGGCTGAACGAGCTGGAGTGGGCGGAAGGCTTCATTCTGGCCAACGTCTGGCACGAGGACCGCATCGCCGTGATCCGCCCGGCCACGGGCGAGGTGGCGGCCTGGATCGACTGCTCCGGGCTGCGGGCCGGGCTGGGCACGCTGCCCGAGGAGTCGGACCTCAACGGCATGGCCTGGGACCCGGCGTCGAAGAGGCTCTACGTCACGGGAAAACTCTGGCCGAACATCTTCGAACTGGCCCTGGAGGGGCTGCCCGCACAATGAAGAAAGCACGCTGCCGCAATTGCCGCTACTGGAAGGGGCCCATCCCCAGCGAGAACCGCTACTGCCCGCCCGAGGAGATGGCCAAGGGGGAGTGGGGGTACTGCAAGCGCCACGCTCCGCGCCCGCTGGTGGACAACATCGAGTCCCTGCGCGGCAAGACCTTCGTGGCGGTCTGGCCCGAGACGCAGGCCCAGGACGTGTGCGGAGAGTTCTCGCTGATCCCCCTGCAGAAGGAAGGCTAGGGCCCCGTCCCGCTATGCCGCGCGGGCCTTGCGGTACGCGCGCGCCATCAGCCACGCCCCCACGGCGATCATGGGCAGCGAGAGAAGCTGCCCCATGGTCAGCCAGCCGAATGCCAGGTACCCCAGCTGCGGGTCCGGCTCCCTGACGAATTCCACCAGAAAGCGGAAGAACCCGTAGAGCGCGAGGAAGAGCCCGGTCACGGCCCCGGAAGGGCGCGGGCGCGAGGAGTACGCCCAGAGCGCGGCGAAGAGCACGATCCCCTCGAGCCCGGCCTCGTAGAGCTGGGAGGGGTGGCGCGCCACGCCTCCGGCCCTGGCCTCGGGGAAGAGCACGCCCCACGGCGCCGTGGTGGGCGCTCCCCAGAGCTCGCCGTTGATGAAGTTGCCCAAGCGTCCGAAGAAGAGCCCCGGAGGGGCCAGGGGCGAGAGGAAGTCGCCGATCTGGAGGAAGGTCTTCTTGTGCTTGCGCGCGAAGAAGAAGACCACCACGCAAAGCCCGATCAGCCCGCCATGGAAGCTCATGCCCCCGTGCCAGACCTGGAACACGGCCAGCGGATCGCGCGCGTAGGAGGCCAGGTCGTAGAAGAGCACGTAGCCCAGGCGCGCGCCCAGCACCAACCCCAGCACGCACCAGGTGATGAAGTCGTCCACCATGGCCGGGGTCCAGCCCGAGCCCGGCCGCGCGGCCCTGCGCCGGGCCAAAAGCCAGCCAGCGGAGAAGCCGAAGAGGTACATCAGGCCGTACCAGCGCACCTGGAGCGGGCCGAGGTTCAGGGCCACCGGGTCGATATTCGGATGGACGATCATGCGTCGTTGCGCCTTTTTGGGGGATGTGGCGGGGCAAGCCGCGCTTTTCGCGCCGCCAATACACCCGCCGGGGAGGCGGCGCAAGCGCCGGGAGAGGGCGGCTTCAGGGCTTTTTCCGGGCAAGGGGCGGGCATGGGGCTTCGCGCTCCGTGCCCGCGCGATCCTTCACGCCTACATTTCGCGCAGCATTGCCTTGGCGCGCTCGAAGCCGGGGTTGATGGTCAGGGCCTTCTGCAGGAAGTCCACGGCCAACTCCTTGCGCGCCGCGCGCTGGTAGACCATGGCGATGTTGAAGCAGACGGTCTCGTTGGCGGCCCAGAGCTCGGGGTTCAGGCGCAGGGCCTTGTCCAGGTAGTTGAAGGCGTCCTGGAACTGGCGGCCTTCGCTGTAGGCCATGGCGATGTTGTAGAACAGGCCCGCGTCGTTGGGCGCGATCTTGGCGGCCTTGCGGTATTCCTCGATGGCCTGGTCCCACTTGCCCTGCTTGCGCAGGGTGATGCCCAGGCGGTTGAACGTGTCGATGTCGGACTTGTCCAGCATGCCGCGCTTGGCCTCGAGGGACTGGCGCAGGTACTTCTCCGAGATCTCCGGGGCGCTGGTCAGGCAGCGCTCCGCGATGGCCCGGCTGACGCGCCCCACCTGGGCCATGGCCTCCTTGGTGGCCAGCTTGACCGCGTCGTCGAAGATGCCCACGGCCTTTTCCTGCTCGCCCAGGGCCATGTAGTTGTCGCCGATGCTGATCTTGCGCTCCACGTTGAGGGGGCTCAGCTTGTCGAGCTTCTCGAGGTACTTGGTCTCTTCGCGGATGTTGCCCGTGACCTTGTGCAGGTCGGCCAGCTTCTTGATCGGGTCCAGGAAGAGCTTGCCGTTGCGCGAGGCCTCCAGGTAGGCGTTCAGCGCGTCCTCCATCTTGCCCATGCACTTGTAGCTGTCGCCCAGGAGCAGAAGCGCGGCCGGGCTTCCGGGCTTGAGTTCCAGTATCTTGCTGGCGATGGCTATCGCCTCTTCGTAGCTGCCGTTGTCGTTGAGCTTCTTGCCCGTCTCGATCAGCTCGCCCAACTGGCCGCGCGGCTTCACCGTGAAGGCGATCTTCTCGATGAGCATGTCGGCCGAGATGGGCTTGGTGATCACGTTGCTGGCCCCGATCTCGTGCAGGTAGATGAGGATCTCCCGGGCCACCTCGCCCGTGAGCACCACGGCCATGACCTCGGGGTATTGGTTGTTCAGGAACTGCACCAGCTCGTGACAGTATTTCCCGTTGATCTCGCGCTCGACGAAGAAGAGGATCCGGCGTCCCTGGCTGACGAGCTGACGCAACTCCTTCTGGAGCTGATCCTGATTGACGACGTTGAAGACGCAGTCGTCCTTGATATGCAGATGGCGCAACAGTGTGCTGCGCAGATTTTTGTTGAAGTGGGGGTCGTGGGAGAGGACGAGGAACACTCCCTTCTGCTTGATGACGAACTCGCGCACGTCCTCGTCGTACACCTTGGGTTTCATGCCTGAACCTCCGTCCGTCGGCTCTCGATTACCGGTTACTTCCTGATGGAGCGGACGGCCGCACACAGGGTGGGCTTATGCACCAGCAACTTTATAAAGGGTGAAGGGAAAAAAGCAAGGGTCCCGCATGAAATCCCGCCCGGCTGCCCGAAACGCGATTGTCACCGGCGCGCAACGGTGCGGCAACCGGGACGGGGCAGAGCATAGCGGGCAGAAAAGGACCGGCCGGGCCGGACGCCTAGCCCGCCCGGCAGGAAAAAACAAGCAGGAGCGAACCATGGACGCCAAGAAGCTTCAGTCGCTTTCCGCCACCCTCGCCGAACAGATGGAGCGCACCCAGGCCAAGATGCGCACGCACATGGACGACATGGCCGGCGAGGAGACCTTGCCCCCGGACATCGCCGACCGGGCCGCCATGGAATCCGAACGCAACTTCGCCCTGCTCATGCGCGAGCGCGACCGCCAGGCCCTGGCCGGAATCCGCGAAGCCCTGGCCCGCATCGAGGCGGGCGAGTACGGCGTCTGCGAGGAGTGCGGGGAGGACATCTCCGAGGCCAGGCTCGTGGCCCAGCCCATGGCCACCCTGTGCGTGCACTGCCAGTCCCTGCGCGAGGAGGACCTCCGGGTGCGCGCGGGCGCGGCGTCCGGTTTCGTGCAGGCCTGACGTCCGGGGCGCGTCCCGGTTCAGTCCCCGGCCGGCTTCAGGAAGGCCCGGAGCTCGTCCGGCTCCATGGCGATGGAGTGCTCCTGACCTGGGAAAGCGCCGGAGCGCACCTCGTCGGCGAACTCCGACAGGGCCTGGACGGCCTGCTCGCCGAGCTCGGCGTAGCGTTTGACGAAGCGCGGCTTGAAGGAGCCGTAGAGCCCCAGAAGATCGTGAAAGACCAGCACCTGGCCGTCGCAATGCGGGCCGGCCCCTATGCCGATGGTGGGCACGGAGACGGCTTGGGTCACCACGCGGGCCACCTGCTCGGGCACGCACTCCAGGACCATGGCGAAGCATCCGGCCTCGGCCAGGGCCACGGCGTCCTCCAGGAGGGCCTTGGCCGCCCCGGCCGTCTTGGCCTGGGCCCTGAAGCCGCCGAACGCGGCCACGTGCTGGGGGGTGAGCCCCAGGTGCCCCATGACGGGTATCCCGGCCTGGACGATGGCCCGGACCTGGGGCAGCACGGCGCGGCCGCCTTCCAGCTTGACCGCCTGCGCGCCGCCCTCCTTGACCAGGCGGCCCGCGTTGCGTACCGCCTCGGCCACGTCGGCCTGGTAGGACATGAACGGCAGGTCCGCCAGGACCAGGGCCCTGCGCGCCCCGCGCGACACGGCGCGCGTGTGGTGGACCATGTCCTCCATGGTCACGCCGAGCGTGTCCGGCAGCCCCAGAACCACCATGCCCAGCGAATCGCCGACCAGAAGGATGTCCGCACCGGCCTTTTCCGCGATGACGGCCTGGCCCGCGTCGTAGGCGGTGATCACCGCCAGTTTCCTGTTTCCCTTTGCCGCTGCCGCGTCCGGCGCGGTGAAACGCTTGGTTTCCATCGCTCCTCCCTCGGTACGAATGGGGAAGGAAGCATACCCTAAACGTGTGCGCTTGTCTTTCACCCGCTCCTCAGATCCTCCACATGACCCAGACCACCCGGCCCTTCACGCGCCCGAGGCATTCCGCGAGCGGCATGCGCTGCGGCGGCACCGTGGGGTTGTCGGCCACGAGAAGCGCCGTTCCGGCCTGCTCGTCCGTCTCGATGCGCCGGATGGTCATGCCCTCCAGGGGCAGCTCCAGGCCGTAGGCGACGCCGGGCAGCGGGGACGTGTCGGCAGTGTCCAGGCCCACGAAGGAGTCCTTGCCGATGGCGGGCTCCATGGAGGAGTCCTCCACGCGGACAGCGACCAGTGCATCCTCGCGGTATTTGAGCAAAAAGGAGCCCTCCTGTGCGCGCTCCCTGTGCGCGCCAAGGTCCTGCTGGGGGCGCAGGAATACCGGGGGCAGCCCGTCGTAGACCCATCTGGGGTTCAGGCGGTACTTGCTGAAAAGCTTCATGCCCCATTCGCCCGGGATGACCCCCCTTCTTTTCGCGTCCGAGATGCTCGACTGGCGGATGTCGAGGATTCCGGCGAGCTCCTGCTGGGTGTCGATGCCGAGGGCGGCCCTGATGCGTTCGAATCCGGTGGTGAACTCGTTGACGGCCCCCTGTTGCGGGGCGGCGTTGCCGTTTCTGGATTGACCGGAAGGCATCACCCTCACTCTCCTTTGCGTAAACCTATATAGCTTGACGCCAAGAAAGAGCCTATCATCGGCTAAGACGAAGCGCAAGATATCTTGTTAGCCGGTAAAGAAGCGGTGATAATCCTGGTTCTCGTAGAAAATGACTGAGGCTTGAAATGTCGTTATTTAATATTGAATAGTCTCAGAACAAGAAAAGCCGCCCCCTGGCGGGGGCGGCTCTCGGTGAATCCTTGGATGAATCAGGCCTAGAGTTCCTGGAGCACCCACCAGACGCGGCCGACGATGTTGCCGGTGATCACGGCGGCGGGGAGCGATTCGTCCTTGTAGTCGGGGTTCTCGCTGCGCAGGATCACGCGCTCGTTCTCGAAGTCGTTGAAGAGCCTGCGGATGACCAGGCCTTCGTTGGGTACGGACACAGCGAAGATCTCGCCGGAGCGCAGCTGGCGCTGGTCCTTGTTCACGCCGATGTAGGCCCCCCGGCGCAGGATGGGGTCCATGTTCTTGTGCTCCATCTTGAGCACGGTCAGGCCTGGGCAGACGAAGGGCTCGGGGATGGCCAGCATCTCGACGGGCTTCTCCTGGAAGGAGCCGTCTTCGGCGATGACCTGGGTCATGGAGCTCACGGTCACGGTGCGGGACTTGGGCTTGTCGGAGGAATACCCCGCGCCGGGCTCCATGAGTCCGACAGGCAAGGCCATGCCTTCGCGAAGAACCTGGGGGGCTTCCCCGGTGGTGATCCAGTCAGGATTGAGGCCGTGGCTGCGGTACAGCTTGAGCAGCCAGTCGGCGGGAATGGATTGACGGCGTTTGGCGTCGGAGATGCTGGATTGGCGGATGCCCAAAATCGCCGCGAGATCTACCTGGGTCCGCGCGCCGGTGGCACGCTTGATGCGATCCAATGCTTCATCGAAAGCGCTGTACATGATTCACCTCTTGGCTCCGGGCTAAGTCCTGGAGCGCCCCGTTTGACCAGATGCCGCGAACGCGCATTACTTATGAAAAGAATACGACTGAACGACGAATTGAACAGCCACATCGCATCATCTTTCTCGGCGCGGGTCTCTGGCCCCGTTCCGGCGCGAACGCGTGAAGTTCCGGCAGGATGCGAGGCCGCTGGCGTTTCCGGCCCGTTTATGGCTTGAGGCTGGCCGGATACAGAGTCACATCCTGACGTAGGGCTACGCTATATCTTGAATTCGAGGGAGCGCAAGCAAAAAAAGTAGGGTTTCCCTCCCTGAGAGGGAGAGTGTCGCGTAAAATGCGCTCTCAATTGAAGAAAAATCATTGAAATAAAAAGAAGAAGGATCGTTCACGTGTCGAACAAGATCTCCTGTCGAAAGTTATGGGTTGTGCCGATGAAATGCGCCTTCGTTGGTGTTGTCGCGAACGACTCCCAATAGGCTCGTTAGATGAAACCACGCAAAAGCCTCAGCTGTCCGTAGAAAGCCTGGCCAAGGGATATACATCCGTCCCCAGGCGGTTCGTGCTCATGCATTAATGCTTCCAACCCAAGTCCGTCGAGGATTTTGGGGAGCATAACCGACATTGTTCTATTTAAAAACACTCCTCCGCTCAACGCAACTTGCTTGGTCCCCAAATGATCGCAGAGTCTCTTGGCGGCTTGCGCGAGTCCGGATGCAAGGCCGTTGTGGAAGCGGGCGCTCACGGCGGATGCACTGGCCCCGCATAATATGTCATTCGCGGCATGGTTGAAGAGGGTCAGCGTATCCAACAGGCCAGGCCCTTGCCCCATGGAGAACGGGCAGGGGTAGGCCCCCTTCTCGGCCGGGTCCAGGGCGTGCTCCAGGCGGATGGCCGCCTGGCCCTCGTAGCTCGTCTCCAGGGTGAGCCCGGTGAGCGCGCCAACCGCGTCGAAGAGCCTGCCGCAACTCGTGGTCACGGGGCTGTTGAGCCCTTTCTCCGCCATGGCGGCCACCAGTCCAGCCTGCTGCTCGCGCCCCCGAAGCCACTCGAGGCCGAGCGAGAGAGGGTCGCGCCCCAGGGCCTGGAGGTACGAGACCGCCATTCGCCACGGCTGGCGCACCGCGGCCTCGCCTCCGGGCAGGCGCACGGGGGAGAAGTGGCCCACGCGCGCAAGCGTCAGGTCCTTCGGGTCCACGTAGAGGAATTCTCCGCCCCAGATGGTGCCGTCGTCGCCAAGCCCGGAGCCGTCCAGGGCGATGCCCAGTACCGGCCCCCTGGCGCGTCCTGAGGCCAGCGCCGCGAACACGTGCGCGAAGTGGTGCTGGAGCCGGATCACGGGCAGGCCGCTCTCCTCCAGGGCGTAGCGCGTGGAGAGGTAGTCCGGGTGCTTGTCCGCCACCACGGCCTCGGGTTTCACCTGGAGGATGCGCTCCAGGTGCGCGGCCACCTCGCGGTGGAAGGCCGCCGTCTCCAGGTTGCCCATGTCGCCCACGTGCTGGCTCAGGAAGGCCTGGTCGCCCTTGGTCAGGCAGAGGGTGTTCTTGAGCTCCGGCCCCACCCCCAGCACGCTCGGCCCCTTGGAGGGCAGAAACACCGGCGAGGGCGTGTAGCCCCTGGCCCTGCGCAGGAACTGCATCCTGGCAGGGGCGCCCTGCGGCTTGAGGAAGCGCGCCACGGAGTCGTCCGTGCGCACCAGGATGTCGCGGTCGTGCAGCAGGAAGAAGTCCGCGATGGAGCCCAGGCGGGCAAGGGCCTCGCGGTTGCCCAGGCTGATGGGCTCGGAGCTCAGGTTGCCGCTGGTCATCACCAGCACGGCCGGGGCGTCCGACGCGTCCTTCAACGCGGAAAAGAGCGCGTGGTGCAGCGGCGTGTAGGGCAGCATGGCCCCCAACTGGTCCGTGTCCGGGGAGACGTCCGGCGAAAGAGGGGAGCCGGGCTTCAGGTCCACCAGGACGATGGGCCGCTCACGCCCTTCGAGCAGCGCGGCTTCCTCAGGGCCCACGCCGGCCAGCAGTGAGAGCGTCCCCAGGTCCGGGACCATCACGGCCAGGGGCTTGGAGGGCCTGCGCTTGCGCGCGCGCAGCGCGGCCACGGCCGCGTGGTCGAGCGCGTCGCAGGCCAGGTGGAACCCGCCCAGGCCCTTCACTGCCAGGATCGAGCCCTTGCGCAGGGCCTTGGCCGCCCTCTCAATGGCCTTTTGGCCCTGGGCCAGTTCCTTGCCCTTGCGGTCCGTGAGCCAGAGCCTCGGGCCGCAGGCCGGGCAGGCGTTGGGCTGGGCATGGAAGCGCCTGTCCAGGGGGTCGTCGTACTCGGCCCGGCACTGGGGGCACAGCGGGAAGCAGGCCATGGACGTGACCGCGCGGTCGTAGGGCAGGGCCTTGGTGATGGTGTAGCGCGGTCCGCAGTTCGTGCAGTTGGTGAAAGGGTAGCGGTAGCGCCGCCCCTCGGGGTCGGCCATGTCCGCCAGGCAGTCCGGGCAGGTGGCCATGTCCGGGCTGACCAGTACGTGGTGCCCTTTGCCGGCCGTGCTCTTGCGGATCTCGAAGGCTTCCTCTCCATCCACCGGCTCGGCCGCGCTCCAGGCGTGCTCCACGATCATGGCCAGCGGCGGCAGGGTGGCCACGAGGTCGCGGGCGAAGCCGTCAAGGTCCTCCCGGCTTCCCTGCACCTCGATGACCACGCCTTCCGGCGAGTTGAGCACGAAGCCCGTGAGGGAGAACTCCAGGGCCAGGCGGTAGACGAAGGGCCTGAAGCCGACGCCCTGGACCCGGCCTACGATCACGTGCCGGTCACGTTGGATGGAGTGCATATCGTTGTATGATAACACAGAATTCCTTGACGGCAAAGAGCCGTCCAACAGTAGGAGGAGGCGCCGCCATCCGAGGTTACCTGCTCGCGTTCCAGGGCAGGCGCGCGCACAGGCTCCTGAGCCTGCCCCGGACGAAGCGCCGGGCCTCGAAGCGCACGGGGTCGAGGTGCGCGGGCAGCACGAACCCGGCCGCGTCGAAATCCCCTGGCGAAAGCCAGGGATGGGCCGCGCCCTGGGCCAGCCCCCGGCGGGCGGCCTCGCGCCCGAGCGGAGAGGCGTCCGGGGCCAGGCCCAGAACCGCGTGCAGCGAGGCGTCCAGGGCCACAGGGTCCGCGCCCGCTCCCAGGAGCCCCAGCCCGAAGGGCTCGCCCCTGGCCGGGCCGTGCACGTGCATGGCCACCACGCCGTCCACCAGGCTCACCGAGGGCGGCAAGGCCAGGCAGACGTCCAGGATCATGCTCTCGAAGCGATTGCCTCGCCCGCCGCGCGTCTGGTGCGCGAGGGCTTTGCGGAAGCCCGCCACGGCCCCGAAAAAGTTCTTCACCGCCAGGGTGAGGAGCATCTGGTCGTGCACCTTGAAGCGCGGGACGTTCACGATGAGCGAGGCGTCCAGGGCCTGGGCGGCCACGCCCACGGACCCGCCCCCTTCGAGCGCCACCTGGCGCGGTGAGGAGAAGTTCACGACGCGCGCGGGGAGCCCGGAAAGCGCCCGGTTAAGCCCGCAGGCGCGGGCCACCACCCGGGCCGTGCCGAAGGCCGGGGAGTCGCCCACCACGGCGCGCGCCCCGCAGTCGGCCAGGTAGTGGCAGACCGCGCGCACCACCGACGGGTGCGTGCAGGAGAGCGCGGTGTTGGCCGGAGCCACCAGGTTGGGCTTGACGAGCACCTCGTCGCCACGGGCGGGACGGCATCCGGCGGCCTCCAGCAGGCGGGCGCAGGTTTCGTCAAGGTTCGGGTCGTCGTAGCCGGGCAGGCGGGAGAGGAAGACGTCCTTCGTCATGGGGCGAGACTACACGCTTGCCCCGTGAATCGCCAGGGCTCCGCCCTGGGACCCGCAGGGGGAGGCACTCCCCCTGCGGAGAGGGGGGTGGGGAGGCGGGCAGCCTCCCCAAGTCTCACCCCATGTTCGCGGCTTCGGCCAGTTCGCGGGCTTCTTCTTCCTCTTGGTGGTGGAGCATCTCGTTGTTGGAGCCGCCCGGGGCCACCATGGGGTAGACCATGCCCGCCCTGTCCACGCGGGTATGGATCAGCGCCGGGCCGTGGAACCCCAGCGCCGCCTTGAAGAGGGCCTTGCGGTCCCGGCAGGCGTCCAGGTCCATTCCCGGCACGCCGAAGGCCTCGGCCAGTGCCGCGAAGTTGGCCCCGCGCGCGAAGCTCGACGCGCTCTGGCGGCCCTCGAAGAAGAGCTTCTGCTGCTGGACCACCAGGCCCAGGCTCTGGTTGTCCAGCACGACGATCTTCACGTTGGCCCCGGTCTCGGCCAGGGTGGCCAGCTCCTGCACGTTCATCTTCAGGCTGCCGTCGCCCGTGAAGAGGACCACCTGCGCGTGTGGCTCGGCCAGGGCCGCGCCGATGGCCGCGGGCAGGCCGAAGCCCATCACCCCGAGCCCGCCCGAGGTCAGCCAGCGCCCCGGGGCCTGGAAGGGGAAGTCCTGGGCCACGAACATCTGGTGCTGGCCCACGTCCGTGACGATGACCGCGTCAGGGTCCAGGTGGGATGCCACCTCGCGGATGATCCCCCTGGCGCAGCCGTGCCCGGACGCCGGGCCGCGCGAGGGGGTGCGGGCCTTGAAGCGCGCGGCCTGCTCCAGCCATTCGGCGCGCAGGCGGCGTTCCACCAAGGGAAGGACGGCCTCGAGCGCCGTGGCCGCGTCCGCAGGGACGGCCATGTCCGCGCGCTTGATGCGCCCAAGTTCCGTGGGGTCCAGGTTGACGTGGATGATCCGGGCCTTGGGGCAGAACGTTTCGGGCCTGCCCGTGGCGCGGTCGTCGAAGCGGCTGCCCACGGCCAGGAGCAGGTCGCACTCGGCCAGGGCGCGGTTGGCCTGGAAGTGGCCGTGCATCCCGTGCATGCCCATGTTGAGCGGATGGCCGGCGGGCAGGGTCCCCAGGCCCATGAGCGTCGTGGTCACGGGCATGGAGGCCTTCTCGGCCAGTTGCCTGGCCAGAAACGGGGCCTGTCCGCGCGTGGCCCCGCCGCCCAGGAGCAGCACGGGCCTCTTGGCCGCGTTGATCATGGCCGCCGCGCGCGAGGCGTCCCAGGCGGGCATGGGCCTTGCTTCGGCCCGGGCCGGGGCGGGGAAGGGGGCGTCCGGCATGGCCTGGGCCTGCACGTCGCGGGGGATGTCCACCAGCACGGGGCCGGGCCTGCCGGACGCGGCCAGGTCGAAGGCGTGGGCCAGGGCCTGGGGCAGCTCGGAGGCGTCCGCGACCATGCGGCTCGACTTGGTCAGGGGCTTGGTCACGGAGACGATGTCCACCTCCTGGAAGGCCTCGCTGCCGAGCATGGCGCGGGGCACCTGCCCTGTGAGGCAGACCAGGGGCACGCTGTCGCGCCGGGCGTCGGCTATGGCCGTGACCAGGTTGGTGGCCCCGGGGCCGGAGGTGGCCAGGCACACGCCGGGGCGGCCCGTGAGCCGCGCCATGCCCTGGGCCATGAAGGCCGCGCCCTGCTCGTGGCGGGCCAGGACGTGGCGGATGGTCCCGCGTGCGGCCAGGGCGTCGTAGAGCGGCAGGATGGACCCGCCGGGGATGCCCGCGACGGTGCGCACGCCCCGGTCTTCCAGGAATTTCACGATGTAGAGCGCGCCTGTCGTGCTCATGTGGCCTCCTCCTTCGTCTGTTTTCCGGACGGTCCGGCGGAGGCTCTGGCGCTTGGAAACGAGAAAACCCCCGCTGGCGGGCCGCGCCGGCGGGGGTTGCATGGACGGATTTTGCGTAAACCTGTCAGACCCCGCTGGAAGCGGCCTCGAGAACTACCATGCGTACTACGGTTAGCATGGAGCTGGAGAGGACTTCGTTGCGGGCGGTAAGGTCGCGCATGGAGTCCGCCTACGCCTGCGGGGGCCGCGTGTCAACAGGAGCTTCGGGGAGGGCGCAGGATTGCCGAAGATCAGGCCACGGCCTCGGGCAGTTCGGCCCAGGCCGTGGTGTAGCGCGGGGAGCGGTGCTCCTGGCGCATGCCCCAGGGCCGCCCGAGGCCGCAGGAGGCCTGGAAGATCGTGTCGCGGCCCCAGCGGCCGTTGACCGCGTCCAGGGCCTGCATGAGCCTGTCGGCGCGCCCGTCCGGCTCATGGAGGAGCGAGAGCCGGTGCGCCCCGGCGGGCTCGATGCCCGAGAGCATCACTCCGGCCTTCTTGTAGCGCGCCCCCGGGGTGAAGAGAAATTCCAGGGCCTCCAGGCAGCGCCGGGCGATGAGGCGCGTGTCGGAAGTGGGGTGGGGCAGGGCCAGGCAGTGCGAGGCGCAGCCTTCGCGCCCGCAAGCGGCCCCGGCGTAGGTCTGCGTCCAGACGTGCGCCAGCGACGCAAGGTTCTTGCCGGCGCGCAGCCTCTGGGCCGCGCCGGCGGCGTAGCAGCTCACGGCCTCGCGCAGCTCGGAGAGGAGTGTCACGGCGCGGCCGAAGGAGCGCGAGGACACCACCGACCGTCTCGGCCCGGGGGCCTTGTCCAGGGGGATGCAGGGCGTGCCGCGCAGCTCGAGCCACGTGTGCAGCCCGCACACGCCCATCCGCTTCCGGACCGTCTCGCGCGGCAGGCGCGTGAAATCCAGGGCCGTGCGCACGCCCAGTTCGCCAAGCCGCCTGGCGTGGCGCCGCCCGATGCCCCAGACGTCCCCGATCTCCAGGCGCGCGAGGTGCTCCTCGGGCGGGCCGGGGGCTTCGGGCAGGATGAGGACGCCCCCGTGGCCTGGGTCCTTCTTGGCCAGCCTGTTGGCGGCCTTGGCCAGGGTCCTGGTGGAGCCCGCCCCGACGGACACCGGGATGCCCGTGGCTTTGAGCACCGCCCGGGCGATCTCCCGCGCGGCGGACGCGGGGCCTCCCGGCAGGCCGGTCAGGTCCAGGAAGGCCTCGTCGATGGAGTAGACCTCCATGCGCGGGACCAGCCCGGCGGCCGTGGACATGACCCGGGAGGACATGTCCCCGTAGAGGGCGTAGTTGGAGGAGAACACGGCCACGCCGTGGCGCTTGAGGAAGGCGCGGCACTTGAACTCGGGCTCGCCCATGGGCACGCCCAGCTCCTTGGCCTCCCGGGAGCGCGAGATGATGCAGCCGTCGTTGTTGGAGAGCACCGCCACGGGCCTGCCCGCCAGGGCCGGGGCAAAGGCCTTCTCGCACGAGGCGTAGAAGTTGTTGCAGTCCATCAGCGCGTAGAGCACGGCGTCAGCCTGTGGATGACAGAGAGGGCCACGCCCCAGATCTCCACGCCGTCCTCCCCGCCGAGGGGCACGTCCGGGCGGGAGGCGTCGCCCGAGGCCAGCACCAGCGCGCCGTCCCGGCGCTCGATGCGCCTGAGCGCGAACTCCCCGTCCACGGCGGCCACCACCACGTGGCCCGCCCGGGGCTCCACGGAGCGGTCCACCACCAGCAGGTCCCCGTGGAAGATGCCCTCCCCGGACATGGAGCCGCCCCGCACGCGCACGAAGTAGGTGGCGGCCGGGTTTCTGACTAGGTGCCCGTTCAGGTCCAGGCGGTTCTCCGAGTGGTCCTGGGCGGGGGAGGGGAACCCCGCGCAGGGGCCGGTGCCGGGAAGCTGGGGCTGCGTATGCGTTCTCATGACGTCGTGTATAGTTTTTCACGACCAAAAAGGCAAGCGGGATGTGTCGGCTGGTTCCGGCCCGGCCCGGGTCAGCCAAGGAGCGCCAGCAGGGCGGCCACATCCGTGACCGGGGGCTCGCAGCGGCCGTCGCGGCAGACGTAGGCCGTGGCCTTGCCGTCCACGGGGCACATGCCCCCGGTGTGCGGGGCGATCAGGGGGAGCCCGCCGTCCGGGGCGCGGCGCATGACGAGCACGCCGGGCAGGTAGCGCTCGCGCAGGGCGGCCAGCATGGGTTCGAGGGCGGCCTCGTCCGGGGCGGAGAGGACCACGTCCGCGCCCGGGCTCAGGGCGAAGTCCAATCCGCACAGGAGCATGGTGAACGCGGAGGGGACCTGCTTCACGGACAGGCCCAGGCTTTTCGCGAGCCTGTCGGCGTGCTCGGCCAGGTCGTGGCGGGCCGTGAGGCGCGAGAGCTTGAGGAGCGTGAGCATGGCCGCCGAGTTGCCTGAGGGCAGGGCCGCGTCGAAGAAGTCCTTGGGCCGCACCAGGAGCGCTTCGGCGTCCGAGGCGGTGAAGAAGAACCCGCCGTTCTCCTGGTCCAGGAAGAGTTCCAGCATGCGCTCCGTCAGGTCCAGCGCGGCCTGGAGCCAGGAGGCGTCGAAGGACGCCTGGTAGAGCTCGATGAGGCCCCAGGCCAGGAAGGCGTAATCGTCCAGGTTGCCGTGCACGGAGGCGTCGCCGTCGCGGTAGCGATGCAGGAGCCTGCCGTCGTGGGTGCGCAGCCTGGCCAACAGGAAGTCCGCCGCGCGCGCGGCGGCCCGGGTCAGGTCCGGCCGGTCGAAGACCCGCCCGGCCTGGGCCAGGGCCGCGATCATCAGCCCGTTCCAGTCGGTGAGGACCTTGTCGTCCTTGCCCGGGCGCACGCGTTTGTCCCTGGCGGCGAGCAGGCGCAGGCGGACGCCCTCCAGGCGCTGGGCCAGCTCCCCGGGCGGGGGCTCCTTCAGGTGGGGGATGTTCGCCCCGGTCTTCTCGCGCGTGGACTCCTCCTCGAAGTTTCCTTCGGGGAGGAACCCGTAAAGCCCGGCGTAGAGTTTTGCGTCCTCGGGCGGCAGGGCGGCGTTCAGCTCCGCCATGGTCCAGACGTAGAACTTGCCCTCCTCGCCCTCGCTGTCCGCGTCCTCGGCGCTGTAGAAGCCCCCTTCGGGGCTCGTCATGTCGCGCAGCACGTAGGCGGCCGTCTCCAGGGCCGCGCGCTTGAACAAGGGGTCCCCGGCGGCCTGGAAGCCCTCGGTGTAGGCCATGACCAGCATGGCCTGGTCGTAGAGCATCTTCTCGAAGTGCGGCAGGAGCCAGGCCTCGTCCGTGGAGTAGCGGTGGAAGCCCAGGCCCACGTGGTCGAAGACGCCGCCCAGGCGCATGGCCGTGAGGGTCTTGGTGGCCATGTCCAGGGCCGCGCGCTCGCCCGTGCGCCTGAAGTGGCGCAGGAGGAAGAGCAGCTGGTGCGGGGAGGGGAACTTGGGGGCCTGGGCGAAGCCGCCGTGCACGGGGTCGAAGCGCTCGGAGAGCTGTCTGCGGGCCTCGGCCAGCGTTTCGGGCCCCAGGGCCTCGCCCGAGGGGGCGGAGCGCTGGTGCTCGGCAAGGGCTCGGTGCACGTTGCCCGCGGCCTGGTCCACCTCCTTGCGCCGGTTGAGCCAGACATCCTGGATGCGCGGCAGAAGGTCCATGAGGCCCATGCGGCCGAAGCGGGAGCGCTTGGGGATGTAGGTGGCCGCGAAAAAGGGCCGCCCGTTCTGGTCGGTGAAGATGGAGAGGGGCCAGCCGCCCGCGCCGGTCATCACCTGGCAAGCGGTCATGTAGATGGCGTCCAGGTCGGGGCGCTCCTCGCGGTCGATCTTCACGGGCACGGCGGTCTCGTTGAGGAGCTTCGCGGCCTCCTCGTCCTCGAAGCACTCGCGCTCCATGACGTGGCACCAGTGGCAGGTGGAGTAGCCTATGGAGAGAAAGAGCGGCTTGTTTTCCGCGCGCGCCTTTTCGAAGGCCTCGGGGCCCCAGGGCAGCCAGTCCACGGGGTTGGCCGCGTGCTGGAGCAGGTAGGGGCTTTTCTCCCGCGCGAGCCTGTTCTGTCGTCCCTGCATGTCGCCTCCCGGCGTGTGGGTTTGCACCCAGGATACGACAATTCACTTCAGGCAACCACATTTTTCGTGTTTCACCCATTGGACGCACCCCCGGACTGGGCTATCCGCAGACGTCAGGATCACGGGCATGAAACTGAGCATCAAAGCGTCCCTCCTGCTCTCGGGCATCGTGCTGGCCGTCATCGCGGCCACGAGCCTGTTCCTGTTCGATTTGCAGCGGAAGTCGCTCAAGGCGTATTTCCGGCAGTCGCTGGAGGCCGAGGCCGCCTCCCTGGCCGTGCATGTGCGGTCCTTCGCCGAGGAGAACCTGCGCGACATGGCCGCCGTGGCCGGCAACCTCCCGGCCGGGATCCTCGGGCAGGACCCGGCCGTGGTGCGGCCCAACCTGGAGCGCCAGCTCTCCTTCTTCCCCAGGTTCGACAGCGGGCTCTTCGTGCTGGACGGCCAGGGGCACTTCCTGGCGGACTACCCCGAACACCCGGAGCTCACCGGCCAGAGCTTCGAGCACCGGGAGTACTTCCAGCAGACCCTGGCCACGGGCCGGGGCGTGGTGGGGGCGGCCTACGTGTCGCAGCGCTCGAACTACCCGGTGATCACCTTCACCGCGCCGGTGCGCTCCGCCACCGGGCGCGTGGAGTACGTGGTCTGCGGCTCGGTGAACCTGCTCTCGGCCTCGGCCCTGGGCGAGCAGCGCATGCGCCGCGTGGGCAGGACGGGCTACGTCTACATCGTGGACAAGGCCGGGCGCTTCATCATCCACCCGGACAACGCCAGGGTGCTCAAAAGCATCGACCTGACCCGCAACCAGTTTCTCGTGAGCGCCCTGGAAGGCTTCGAGGGCGTGGGCGAAACCGTGAACAGCAGCGGAACGCCCATGTTCGTGGCCTCGCGCCGGATACCCGAGCTGGGCTGGACCGTGATCGCCCAGATGCCCGCCACCGAGGTCTCGGACGCCATCTGGGACGGCGTGGTGGCCGTGGCCGCGTTCTTCGTGGGCGCGCTGGTGGTGGTGCTGCCCCTGGGGTTCGTGCTCATGCGCCGCATCGCCAGGCCCCTGGAGGCCCTGGAGAAAGCCGCGCACATCATCGCCAACGACCTCAAGCGCACCGACGGCGCGCTCACCAGGCCGTTCGCCTCCAGCGCCATGGACGCCCTGCGCAAGATGCGCTCCAACGACGAGATCGGCAGGCTCGCCCGGGCCTTCTTCCAGCTCTCCGTGCGCCTGAAGCAGACCCTGGCCAGCCTGCGCGGCGCGGCCCAGGACTGGGAGCGCACGTTCTCCTCGGTGCAGGAGGCCGTGTTCGTGCTGGACGCGGACGGCAGGGTCCTGCGCTGCAACCGCGCCGCCGAGGGGCTTCTGCGTTCGGTCAAGGCGGACATCCTGGGCAGGCACTGGCGCGACGTGCTGGCCGGGGGCCACGCCCCCCCCCGCGACTGGCCGGGCGGCGACACCCTGCGCGACGCCGGGCGCTTCAAGGTTGCCTCCAGGCTGCCCGACCGGGAAGGGCATTTCGAACTGGCCTTCTCCTCCATCCAGGGCCGCCGGGACGCCAAGGGCTACCTGCTGATCGTCACGGACGCCACCGAGAAGCTCAAGGCCGAGGAGCGCATCCGCGACCTGGCCTTCCACGACCCGCTCACGGGCCTTCCCAACCGCCTGCTGCTCTTCGACCGCCTGGAACAGGCCATCGCCACGGCCGAGCGCAACGGCTCGCTGGTGGGCGTGCTCTTTCTGGACCTGGACGACTTCAAGCAGGTCAACGACACCCTGGGCCACGACAGCGGCGACGAGCTCCTGCGCCAGGCCGCCAGGCGCCTGGGCGCGTGCCTGCGCTCCAACGACACCCTCTCGCGCCTGGCCGGCGACGAGTTCGTGTCCGTGCTCATGGACCTGAAGCTGCCGGGGGAGGCCACGGCCATCGCCGCGCGCATGCTGGAGTCGCTCGGCGAGCCCTTCGACATCGCGGGCAGGACCGCGCGCATCGGCGCGAGCATCGGCATCGCCCTCTACCCCAGGGACGGCGTGACCCCGGAACAACTGGTGAACCACGCGGACACGGCCATGTACCGGGCCAAGGGCAGCGGCAAGAACAGCTTCTGGCTGGCCGGAGCCCTGGCCGTGAGCGACACCGGGCGGCTGCCCAGCCAGTGAGGGGAAGAGGGCGGGCGAGGGAGTCCCCGCCCGCCTTGCGTGGAGAGAAAGGCTGCTGAAGGCTCCTAGCGCGGGAAGGCCCCGTTGTTCACGTCCAGGCAGACGCCGCTTATGTATTCGGGGCTGTCCGTGGCCAGCCAGACCATGGCCCGAGCCACCTCGTCCGCCCTGGCGAAGCGGCCCAGGTGCACGGCCTTGAGCATGGCCTCGCGGCGCTCCAGGGGGATGGACTGGAGCATGTCCGTTTCCACGGGGCTCGCGGCCACGGCGTTGACCACCACCCCCTTGCCCCCCAGGATCTTGGCGAAGCTCTTGGTGGCGTTGACGAGCGCCGCCTTGGACGCCCCGTACCACACGTCCGGGTGGCCGGTGTGCGCGGCCACGGAGGCGTTGTTCACGATCCTGCCGCCGCCGTTTCTCACCATGGAGGCCGCCGCCTCGCGCATGAGCGCCACCGGGGCCTCCAGGTTCACGCGCATGACGAACTCCATCTTCTCGCGCGGGTAGGCGTCGTAGGGCAGGGCCAGCATCACGCCCGCGTTGTTCACCAGGACGTCCACGTCGCCGATCCCGGCCACCAGGGCGGGGATGGCCTCCACGTCGGAGAGGTCGAAGGCGACCTGGCGCACGCCGTTTCGCCCGGCCAGGGGGAAGCCGGAGAAGTCCCTGGCCACCACGCACACGTCGAAACCCTTGTCCAAAAGCATCCCGGTCACTTCCAGGCCGATACCCTTGTTGCCTCCGGTGACCACTGCGGTCTTGCCCATGAGAGTGTACTCCGTCCTATTTTTCGGTTTTGGCCGGTTCGGGGTCGTAGCGCCCGCCCAGCACGTAGAAAGCGGTCTTGGGGATCTCCATGAGTACCGCCCTGGCCGAGTCCCGCCCGGACCACCAGTCCGAGGGCAGGCGCTCGGCGGGCGCGCCCACCACGCGGATGTCCCAGCCCGGCAGCACCTTGGAGAAAATCATGCGTGCCCTGAGCGCGTGGTAGGGCGAGGTGACCACCATGAGCGAGCCCTTGCGGCCCTTGAGCCGCCTGGCCAGGGCCTCGGCCTCGAGCAGGGTGCTGTCCAGGCTTTCGCCGAAGAACTCCACGGACTCCTCCGGCACGCCTTTCTTCACCAGGATGGCCTTGTAGAGGTCCTCGCGCTTTGGGAAGGCGATGCCGTTGTCGTCGAGCACCTTCTCCCCCGGCCAGCGCGCGAGCTTCCCCACCAGCACCACCTTGGCCATGCCCATCTGGTAGAGCTCCGCAGCGTAGGCCGCCCGGTGGAAGTTGCCGCCGAGCACGGCCATCACGTCGCACTTCACGGGGTAGTCCGTGTCCTGGAGCCAGAAGGACGCCGTGGCCAGAAGCGCCAGGGCCGTGACCGAAGCCGCCAGCAACAGGTGCTCGGCCACGCGCAGGAGGGCTCTCGCGCCTTTCTTCATGAAGCCTCCACAGCGCCCGGGTAGACCGCCTCGAAGCGCGCCTTGTAGGCCGCGAAGCCGCTCCCGGCGATGGCCTCGCGCGCGCCCCGGGCGAGCTCCAGGAAGAAGTGCACGTTGTGGATGGTGTTCAGCCGGTAGCTGAGAAGCTCCTGGGCCACGAAGAGGTGGCGCAGGTAGGCCTTGGAGAACGTGCGGCAGGTGTAGCAGGAGCAGTGCGGGTCCAGCGGCGATTCGTCCAGCTTGTACTCCGCGCGCTTGATGTTCACCTGTCCGAGGCTCGTGTAGAGCGTGCCGTTGCGGGCGTTCCGCGTGGGCAGCACGCAGTCGAACATGTCGATGCCGTTCTCGATGCCGGTGAGGATGTCCATGGGCTTGCCCACGCCCATGAGGTAGCGCGGCTTGGACGCGGGCAGAAGCGGCGCGGTGTGCGCCATGAGGTCGTACATTTCGGCCGTGGACTCGCCCACGGAGAGCCCGCCGATGGCGTGGCCCTCGAAGCCCATGGAGCAGACGGCCTCGGCGGAGCGCTCGCGCAGGTCCTTGAAGAACCCGCCCTGCACGATGCCGAAGAGCAGCTGCCCGTTGCGCCCGGGCGCGTGGTCCTCGCGCGAGCGCAGGGCCCAGGCGTGGGTCAGGTCCAGGGATTTTTCCGTGTAGGCGTGGTCGGCCCCGAAGGGCACGCACTCGTCCAGGACCATCATGATGTCCGAGCCCAGGTTGCGCTGGATGTCCAGGACCTTCTCCGGGGTGAAGAGGTGCTTGGAGCCGTCGATGTGCGAGCTGAACTGCACGCCCTCGGGCGTGAGCTTGCGCAAGGCCGAGAGCGAGAACACCTGGAAGCCGCCGGAGTCGGTCAGGATCGGCCTGTCCCAGCCCATGAAGCGGTGCAGCCCGCCCATCCTGGCCACCAGCTCGTCGCCGGGGCGAAGGTACAGGTGGTAGGTGTTGCCCAGGATGATCTGGGCCTGGGCTTCCTTGAGGTCGCGCGGGCACATGGCCTTGACCGTGCCCACGGTGCCCACGGGCATGAAGGCCGGGGTGCGCACCAGGCCGTGGGCCGTGTGCAGTTCGCCCAGGCGCGCCGCGCCGTCCGTGGCCAGCACGGCGAAGGTTCCGGGGGAGGGGGCGCTCATTTGGCCACCCCGCGCTTGGGGCAGACGTCTTCAAGCTCGCACACCGGGCACTTGGGCTTGCGCGCCGGGCAGACCTCGCGGCCGAAGTACACCAGCAGATGGTTGATCTCGCCCCACTGCTCGCGGGGAAAAAGCGGCATCAGGTCGCGCTCGATCCTGACAGGGTCCTCCGAGTCCGTGAAGCCCAGGCGGTAGGCCAGCCTGGTCACGTGGGTGTCCACGGCGATGCCCTCGTGGACGCCGAAGGAGTTGGAGAGCACGATGTTGGCGGTCTTGCGGGCCACGCCTGGCAGGGTGACGAGCTCGTCGAGGGTGCGCGGCACTTCCCCGCCGTAGACCTCCATGACGCGCCTGGCGGCCGCGATCAGGTTCTTGGCCTTGTTGCGGAAGAAGCCCGTGGAGCGCACGACCTCCTCGAGTTCCTCCTGGGTGGCCGTGGCCAGTTCGGCCGGGCCCCGCCAGCGGCCGAAGAGCACGGGGGTGACCATGTTCACCCGGGCGTCGGTGCACTGGGCGGCCAGCACCGTGGCCACCAGGAGTTCCCAGGCGTTGTGGTGGTCCAGGGCCGGGACGGTTTCGGGGTAGCGCGCGCGCAGGCGCTCGAAAACGATGGGGGCGCGTTCGGTTGCTGTCATGGGGCCAAGCGATACCGAAAACCAGGCCCGTGGGCAATCTCGCCGGGGCCGCTCAGGCCAGGTCCCAGGCTTCGCCCACCTCCACGGCGCGGAAGCGCTCCCCGGGCACGCCGTGCGTTTCGAGCGCCAGGGCCAGGTCCTCCACGGGCTTCGAGATGCCCTCGTCGGAGAGCTTGAACACGCCGTGGTGCGTGGCCATGGCCCGCTTGGCGTTCAGGTCCTTCATGGCCTTCACCGCCTCCTCGGGGTTCATGTGCGCGCTGGACATGAACCAGCGCGGCTCGTAGGCCCCGATGGGCAAAAGCGCCAGGCGGAATTCCCCGAAGCGCTGCCGCGCCTGCCTGAAGACCTCCCCCTGGCCGTAGGCCGAGTCGCCGCAGAAGTAGACGTTGCCCCCAGGAGCCTCGATGACGAAGGAGGCCCACAGGGCCTTGCGCCTGTCCGAGAGGCCCCTGGCGGACCAGTGCAGGGCCGGGAGTGCGTGCACGGCCACCCCGCGCGGCCCCTTGAAGCGCTCGCCCCAGTCCATCTCGCTCACGGCGAGCCTGGGGCCCGCCTCGCGGATGAGCGCCTCGTTGCCGAGCGGCGTGAGCACCCGCGCGCCCTTGGCCTGGGGAAGCCTCGCGAGGGCGGCCAGGGTGGCCAGGTCCAGGTGGTCGTAGTGGTTGTGGCTCACGAGCACCAGGTCGATCTCCGGGAGGATCTCCATGGGCAGCCCGGGCCCGCGCGAGCGCCTGGGGCCGAACATGCCGAAGGGGCCTGCCCTGTCCGACCAGACCGGGTCCGTGAGGATGTTCACCCCGCCGGTCTGCACGAGCACGGTGGAGTGGCCCACGTTGGTCACGCGGAGCGCCCCGCCTTCCACGCGCGCGGGCGGCGGGTCGAAGCGCGTGTTGGGCACGTGCTCGGGCCAGGGCGTGGAGTCCTTGCCTCCCAGGCGCCATTTGATCAGGTCGCCCAGGCCCTTGTGCCCGAGGTGGCCCGGGTTGAAGAAGCGCGAGCCGTCGAAGTGGTCGGTCATGGGGCCCTTGTGCAGGGGCGCGCATCCCGTGGGCAGGCTTACGGCCGCCAACGCCGGGAGGAGTTTGAGGAAACGTCGCCGCCTGAGTCCGCGCCGGGCGATTTTTTCACCGGGGCGCGTGGAAGGTTCGTTCATGGGGTACTTCCGCCTTTGCCTGAAGAAAGGTTCCCGGGAGGTAATCCTTCCCGTACCCCCAGGCAAGCGGCAACGAAAAAACCCCGCTGGGGCGGGGTTTTTTCGTTCGCTTTCAGCCGGGGCTGCCCTACGGCAGGAAGACCACGGCGGAGATGGTGGTGGTCCACATGCCCGAGACGCCCTGGGTGACGCTCGGGAGGGACTTGGACTCGATGATCTTGCCGGACATCATGTAGATCTCGCGGCGCTCGTCGTAGGCGGTCTCGGGGTCGAAGTCGATGCCCAGGGTGGTGGCCAGCATGGTGGAGGCCAGGTCCTCGGCGAAGTCCCCGATCTCCTTCTCGTCCTTGCCGAACGCGGTGTGCTCGGAGATGTACCCGTAGTTGTCCTTGCTGGCCGGGAAGGCCATGCCCACAGCGGAGCCCACCAGGCGGCCCTTCTCGTCCGTGGCGTTGCGGGCCATGACGCAGAAGGTGATCTGGCCGGGATTGAGAAGAGCCACTCCCTCTTCCACGGTGAGAAGCGTGCAGTTGGGCGGGTAGATGCTGGAGACGTACACCAGGTTCAGCTTCTCGATGCCCGCGTCGCGCAGGGCCAGCTCGAAAGACTGCAGCTTATTCTTGTGACGGCCGAGACCTCTGGTGAAGAAGGCCTTGGTCGGGACGAACGTTTGTCCGAACATTCGATGTCCTCCGTGGGAGAGCCTCCCCGCCTCGCGGGGGAAACGTGTCATAAGGATTTTTTATCGCGAAGTATAGGGTTTTTTGCCCCTGCTTTTTCAAGGGCTTGCTTGATTTCGGCGTCAGTGCCCTTCACCTGGGTCATCACACGGTACACCGTTTTGCCATTGACCTGGACTTCCTTGACGGAAACCGAGGCGCCCTTGCGGCTGTACTTGTCCGCCTCGGACTGGGCCTGGGCCTTGTTGTCGAAGGCCGCGACCTGATAGGTGGCGCTGTATTTCTTCGCCTTGGCGTCCTTGGCCTGCTCTTGCTTCTGATCTTTCTTTTGGTCCTTGGCCGGGGCCTTCTCGGGCGCGGGCTCGACCTTGGCGGCCTTCTTGTCCGGCTGGGCCGGGGAGGTGGCCACCTTGCCCTTGGGCACGGCTGCCGGGGTCTTCTCCAGGGTGCTGGCGGGCGCGCCCTGGGCCGAGGGTGCGCCCTGGGCGACCGTTGTCCCTCCGGCGGGGCCACCGCCGCCGGTCAGGCCGGCCTGGTGCTTGTCGTCGGGGGCCTTGGGCGCGGAATCCACGGTGACGGTCTCCGGGGGCTTGCGGCCTTGGAGGGTGTCCTGGAATTCCAGCTGCTCGGGCTTGAGCACCGTGGGCGGCTCCTTGCTCTGGGGCTGCTCCGCGGCCGGGGGCGAGGGCATGATCTGGGCCACTTGGGGCACGGCCTCCTCGGGCTTGTGGCCCCGGCCCACCAGCACGCCCAGGATGAAGATCCAGACGATGCCCAGGACCGCGACAACCACCACGGAGATGAGGCCCGGGCCGGAAAATTCGAAGGTGAATTTCCTGGGGCCCTCCGGCGGCTTTGATACGTTGAAGCGGTCTATCACCTTCATTTGTTATCTCCGTCTGGCGCTGGCGCGGGCCGGCGTCCTTTTCCCCGGGGAGAAGGGCGGCCCGGCCTCGCCGGGGTTACATTTTCTCGGGCGCGTCCACCCCCAGGAGCTCCAGGCCGTTGCGCACGACCTCGGCCACCGACGCCAGGAGGAGCATGCGCGCGCGCATGAGTTCCTCGTCCTGGGCGGCGAGCACGGGATGGACCGTGTAGTAGCGGTGCAGCAGGCCGGCCAGCTCGCGCAGGTAGAAGCTCACCACGTGGGGGCTCATGGTCTGGGCGGCACTGGCCAGGGTGTCGGGATACTGCTCCATGAGGCGCATCAGGTCAAGTTCCTCCGGGGCTTCCAGGCGCGCGAGCAGGGCGGCGGAGGGCTCCGGCATGGCCACGCCGCGCTCGGCGGCCTTGGCGAACAGCGAGCAGATGCGCGCGTGGGCGTACTGCACGTAGTAGACCGGGTTGTCCATGGACTGGCTCTTGACCAGCTCCAGGTCGAAATCCAGGTGGCTGTCAGACTTGCGCGAGAGGAACATGAAGCGCGCCGCGTCCACGCCCACCTCGGCGCACACGTCGGCCAGGGTCTCGAACTGCCCGGCCCGGGTGGACATGGCGATCTGCTCGCCGCCGCGCATGAGGTTCACCAGCTGCACCAGGATGACCTTCAAATCCTCGGGGTCGCGCCCCAAGGCCTGCACCGCGGCCTTCATGCGCGGCACGTAGCCGTGATGGTCGGCGCCCCAGATGTCCACCACGGTGCCGAACCCGCGCCCGTACTTGTTGGCGTGGTAGGCGATGTCCGAGGCGAAGTAGGTCAGCTCCCCGGTGGACTTGCGCAGCACGCGGTCCTTGTCGTCGCCGAAGCGCGAGGTGGCCATCCACTCGGCCCCGTCCTTGTCGTAGGCCAGCTCCCTGGCCTTGAGGTCCGCGATGGTCTTCTCCACCGCGCCCTCGGCCACCAGGGACTTCTCCGAGAACCACACCTGGTGCTCCACCCGGAAATCCGAGAGGTCCTTGCGGATGCCGTCCAGGATGGACTTCATGCCGTACTCGTAGCAGATGTCCTGGGCGGCCTCGGGGTCCATCTCGGCCAGGGCCTTGCCCTTCAGGGTGATCAGCTCCCGGGCCAGGTCGATGATGTACTCGCCCTTGTACCAGTCCTCCGGGTACTCGACGGGCTTTTCGAGAAGCTCCAGCACGCGCGTGTGGATGGAGAGCCCGAGCAGGCGCATCTGCCGCCCGGCGTCGTTGATGTAGTATTCTGTGGAGACCTCGTAATCCATGGCGCGCAGGATGCGGGCCACGGAGTCGCCCACGGCCGCGCCGCGCCCGTGCCCGATGTGCAGCGGGCCAGTGGGGTTGGCGGAGACGAACTCCACCTGGACCTTGCGGCCGCGCCCCAGGTTGAACTTGCCGTAGCACTGGCGGGTCTCCAGCACCTCCTCCACGGTCTTCTGCCAGAAGGCGGGAGCGAAGGTGACGTTCAAAAAGCCGGGCCCGGCCACTTCCACGGCCGCGAGCCCGGGGTCCGCGGCCAGAAGCTCGCGCCTGAGCTCCTCGGCCAGGTCGCGCGGCTTCATGCCGAGCTTCCCGGCCGCGAGCATGGCCACGTTGCAGGCCATGTCCCCGAATTTCTTGTCCTTGGGGGGCTCGATGGTGGCCTTTTCGGGCCAGGCGGCCCCCTTCTTCTCCAGGATGGAGCCAAGGAGGCTCCTGAGCTGTGTCAGCGCGCGCATGGTGTCTCGTCTTGCCTGCGGTGTCTGAAAAAGCGGCCGCCGGGTCGGAGCCGGCGGCCGGAAACGTCGGTCACGCGCCCTGCCTACGGCAGGACGAACTCCTGGGCGGCCTGGGCCGTGGCCACGCCCATGGCGTTCACGCCGTCCCTGCCCTCGAGGTTGGGCTTGACCATCTTGGTCAGGACGCCCTTGGGGCCGAGCTCCACGAAGGTCCTGGCCCCGGCCTCGTACAGGGAGGCCATGGTGTCGATCCAGCGCACCGAGGAGGTCATCTGGCGCACCAGGAGCTTCTTGAGCTTCTCCGGGTCGGACTCGCCCGCGCCCGTGACGTTGGCGAAAACGGGCATCTTCGGGGCGCGCCAGTCGGCCTTGAGCAGGTACTTCTCGATCTCGGCGGCGGCCTCGGCCATGAGCGGCGAGTGGAAGGCCCCGCTCACGGCCAGGGGGATGGCCCGGCCCTTGGCTTCCTTGCACAGCCCGGCGGCCTGGTCCACGGCGTCCTTGCGCCCGGAGATCACGTACTGGCCCGGGGTGTTGTAGTTGGCCACGAGGAGCGTGCCGCCGGTAGCCTCGGCGGCCTTGGCCACGAGGGCCTCCACGTCGGGCAGGGAGACCTTGAGCACCGCGGCCATGGCCCCGCCTTCCCCGGCGGCCTCGGCCATGAGCTTGCCGCGCAGGGCGACGAGCTCCAGCACCTGGGCTTCGGGCAGGGCACCGGCGGCGGCGAGGGCGGCGTATTCGCCCAGGCTGTGCCCGGCCGCGCCCATGGGCTCGAGCTTCCCGGCCAGCGCGCGCCACAGGTTCAGAGTGGTCACGGTCATGGCGGGCTGGAGGTTTCGCGTGTCGGCCATGGCGGCCTCGTCGCCCTCCCAGTATATTTCGCGCAGGGCCAGGCCGGAGATCTTCTCCGCCTGCTTCCAGAGGTCCATGGCTTCGGGTCGGGCTTCGGCCAGGTCGCGGCCCATGCCTTTCTCCTGAGACCCCTGTCCGGGGAAGAGGATGGCCACGTTGCGTGCGGTGTCGGTCACGTGAAAAGACTCCTTGGGGGGTGGGATGGGTCGTGTGGTGGCTTGGTAGAGCATCCTTTGACGGGCGTCAATTCTTGGGCCATACCCCGGCCCATGGCGATGAACGATCCCGATCCCTCGCGGGTGGCCCGGGCCGCCCTGGAACTGGGGCGCGAGTTGACCCCGGCCCAGGCGGCCGGGCTTTCGGCCTACCTGGGCCTTCTCGAAACCTGGAACCGGCGCACCAACCTGGTGGGCCCGCGCGCCTGGCCCGAGATGCTCTCGGAGCTGGTGGCCGACAGCTGGCGGCTCGCGGACCTCATGGGCGAACTGGACCTCCCGCCCGACCCCGTGACCATCGACTTCGGCGCGGGCGCGGGCATCCCGGGCGTGCCCCTGCGGCTCTTCTGGGATGCCGGGCGCTACGTGCTGGTGGAGCCCAGGGCCAAGCGCGCGGCCTTCCTGCGCCAGTGCGCGGCCATGTTGAGGCTCAAGGGGACGGAGGTGTTCGAGGGCCGGGCCGAGGCAGTGCGCCTGGAGGCCGACGTGTGCCTGTCGCGGGCGTTTCAGCCCTGGCGGGAATTCCTGGAGACTTCGCGGGGATTTCTGGGCAGGGGCGGGCGCGGGCCGGGCAGGGTGGTCGTGTTCGCGGGCGAGGCCTCGCCCGGCGGGCCTCTGCCCGAGGGGTACGCGCTCGCCCTGTCGCGACCCTATCCCAGGCCCTCGGGAACGGGCTACTTCTGGGTGTTCGAACCCAGCATGGCCTCCAGCTGACCCTTGAAGATGATCTTGGTGGCCTGGGCGTCGGCCTGCTCGCCCAGGTCCATCAGTTTTTCCAGGAAATCGAGGATGCGCCCGCGCTTTTCCTCGTCGGCGTATTCGAAGTCCATCTCCAGGTCGCCCGAGGCGAAGTAGGCCTCGAGCTTCTCCAGGTAGGTCATGTCGAACATGGGCATGGCGCGGCCTCCCGTCTATTCCCCGGCCACGGCGGCGTCGTACTCCGCCTCCAGGCTGTCCATGAGCTCCTGCACGGGCATGATCCTGTCCACGCGCCAGGCGTTCTGGCCCGCGAAGGCGAAGCCGTGGTCCAGCTTGCCGCGCTTGGCGTTCATGAGCGCCATCATGATGCAGTAGGGCGCGGTCTGCTGCGCGCAGGAGTGCACGCAGCTGAAGGGGCAGACCTTGGGCTTGCGCTCGCCCCGGGCGGCCTCCTCCAGGAAGAGGTTCTTGATGGCCCTGCCGGGCAGGCCCACCGGGCTCTGGATGATGCCGATGTCCTCCTGCTTGGCGTCCACGTAGGCCTGCTTGAAGGCCATGTCCGCGTCGCACTCGTCGGTGGCCACGAAGCGGGTGCCCATCTGCACCCCGGCCGCGCCCATGCGGATGAACTTGCGGATGTCCGCGCCCGTGTACACGCCCCCGGCCGCGATCACCGGGATGGGCTTGCCGTCCGGGCCGGTGAAGGGGCGCAGGCCCTCGATCACCTCGGGAACCAGCCTTTCGAGCGTGTGCTCCTCCTCGCAGATCTGGCCGGGCTTGAAGCCCAGGTGGCCGCCCGCCATGGGGCCTTCCACCACGAAGGCGTCCGGGGTGCGCCCGAAGCGCGCCAGCCACTTCTTGCACAGGATAACGGCGGCCCTGGCCGAGGAGACGATGGGCACGAGCTTGGTCCTGGCCCCCTCGGTGAGGTGGGCGGGCAGGTCCAGGGGCAGCCCCGCGCCGGAGAAGATGGCGTCCACTTTCTCGCGCACGGCCGTGGAGACCAGTTCCGCGTAGTTGCTGAGCGCCACCATGATGTTGACGCCGATGGCTCCGCTGCTCTGGGCCTTGGCCGCGCGGATCTCGTCGGCGAGGGCCTGGTTGTTCGTCTCGATGAAGCTGGTGGCGTAGCCCGGCCTGCTCATGCCTATGCCGGCGGCGGCGATGACGCCGATGCCGCCCGCCCGGGCCACGGCCGAAGCCAGCCCGGAAAGCGAGATGCCGACGCCCATCCCGCCCTGGATGATGGGGGTGGGGACCGTGAGGTCGCCTATGGTGAGTGAAGGAAAGGACATTGCATCTCCGCGCTATGGGAAAAGACGGCTTTACGGGCCGGACGAGCGTTTGGCCCCGACGGGGTGAAGCGCCCTAAATCATGTTCCGCGACAAAAGTCGAGAGGGGAATAGGTGGCATCGTCATTCGTGATGGTATGGGTGCCCCGCCAATATGGTCATGGCCCTGTACAACTGCTCCAGAAGCACGACCCGGGCCAGCTCGTGGGGCAACGTGTACGGGCCCAGGCTCATGACCTCGTCGAAGCGTTCCCGGGCCTGCGCGCCGAACCCGTAGGGGCCTCCAACCACGAAGCAGGGAGCCCGGCCGGGGTCCTCCAGCCAGGAGCGCATCCTGGCGGCGAGCCCGGTGGAGCCGTGCGCCCGGCCGCGCTCGTCCAGGCCGATCACCCTGTCCCTGGGGCCCAGCGCAGCGAGCAAGGCCTGATCCTCCTTGCGCCGCCGGGCTTCGGGGTCCTTGGCGTCCCTGGCGTCCTTGAGCACGCTCACGTCGCACTTCACGTGCCGCGCGAGGGCCTGGGCGTAGTGCTTGCAGGCCTCCACGGCCCAGGGGGCCTTGAGTTCCCCAACGAAGACGAGCCGAACCCGGTTCATCCGGGCGGACGCTACCCTGGCCCTTGGCTGTTGTCAAAGGCCCGTGCTTGGGTTAGTCGGGAATGACTGTCAAAGTGTTCAAGGATTTCCCATGCGCCGCGCCTGTTTCCTCCTCCTCGCCCTCGCGCTGCTGGCGGCTGCCCTGCCCGGAGCGTCCCTGGCCCAGCGCATGGGGCTCTCCAACCTCGTGGTGGACAACCAGGCCGGACGGGCCAAGGTCCGCTTCGGGGTGGCCGTCGGAGCCGTGGACGCGGTGCGCGAGGCCCTGGAGAACGGACAAGTGCTGGCCCTTAGCTGCAAGGCCAGCCTCTCCCAGAACCGGAACTACCTCTGGAACGCCGAGGTGGCCTCGACCGAGATGCTCTCCACGCTTTTTCTGCACGACAACGGCCCCTACGAGATCTCGCTGCCCGGCGGCAAGCGCGAGCACTTCCGGGGCCGCGACCTGGACCTGGTGATGAAGGAGGCCTGGGGCGGCCTCTCCATGGACCTCGGCCCCTGGGACAAGCTCGAGCGCGGCCACTCCTACTCGCTGGACCTGGAGATCAGACTCCTGCGCCAGGACATGCCGGGCTGGCTCAAGGGCGCGCTCTTCTTCTGGAACTTCGACGCGATCTCTCCGGTAAAGTACCGTCTCGACTTCTCCTATTGACCTTCTCCCCGGAGTTCACCTACGTTTCGCGAACGTGGAGGACCCTCCCATGACGCAACGGATCAGGCGGGCGGTGGTGGCGGGCGGCGGCGGCTTCATCGGCCTGGCGCTGTGCCGGGCGCTTCTGGCCAAGGGCTGGCAGGTCACGGCGCTCACGCGCGGCCCCTCCAGGCCCGCCGGGGTTACGCCGGACGGGGCCGTGCCCGCGTTCGAAACCTGGGACGGCAGGACCGCCTCGGGCTGGGGCCGCCTGGCCGACGGGGCGGACGTGCTGGTGAACCTGGCCGGGGAGAGCATCGCCGAGGGGCGCTGGACCGAGGCGCGCAAGCAGGCCATCCTCGAGAGCAGGGTGCTGGCGGGCCAGGCCATGTCCAGGGCCGTGGCCGAGGCCGCGAAGAAGCCCCGGGTGTTCTTGCAGTCCTCGGCCGTGGGCTACTACGGCGACACCGGCGACGACCCCGTGGACGAGAGCGCCCCGCCGGGCCAGGGCTTCCTGGCCGACGTCTGCCTGCAATGGGAAGCCTCCACCAAGCCCGTGGAGGCCCTGGGCGTGCGCCGCGTGGTGGCGCGCACCGGGCTTGTGCTCGGGCGCGGGGGCGGCGTGCTCGAGAAGATGCTCGCTCCCTTCAGGTTCTTCCTGGGCGGGGCCTTCGGCGACGGCCGGCAGGGGTTTCCCTGGATACACCTGGAGGACGAGGTCCAGGCCATGATCTTCCTCATCGAGCACCCCGAGGCCAGCGGCCCGTTCAACCTCGCGGCCCCCGAGTCGGCTTCCAATTTGGAGTTCTGCCGGGAGCTGGGCAAGGCCATGTCGCGGCCGTGCGGGTTCGCCGTGCCCGGGGCGGCGCTCAGGCTCGCGCTTGGCGAGATGGGCCGGGAGCTCCTGCTCTCCGGGTGCAGGGCGTTTCCGAAACGGCTCATGGAGATGGGCTACGTCTTCAGGCACCCCAGGCTGGCCGGGGCGCTCAAGAACCTCTTGCGGACGGGCTAGGCCGCCCGCCGCGCCGGAGCCCGCATGGACAGACGCAGGATACTGGTGGTGGAGGACGAGGCCATCGTGGCCTTGGACATCCAGAACCGCCTGAAGCACATGGGCTACGAGGTCGCGGGCATCTGCTCCTCGGGCGAGGTCGCGGTGGACAGGGCCGGAAAGGTCCGCCCGGACCTCATCCTCATGGACATCATGCTCGAGGGCGGCATGGACGGCATCGAGGCCGCCGCGATCATCCATTCCGACCTGGGCATCCCCGTGGTCTACCTGACGGCCTACGCCGACGAGCGGACCCTGGAGCGGGCCAAAATCACCAACCCCTTCGGCTACGTCATCAAGCCCTTCGAGGACCGTGAGCTCCAGACCACCATCGAGATGGCGATCTACAAGCACGAGACCGACCGAAGGCTCGTGCTCTCCGAGAGGCTCCTGGCCACCACGCTCAAGAACCTGGGCGAGGCCGTGGTCACCTCGGGGCCGGACGGGCGGGTGGAGTTCCTGAACCCGGCGGCCGAGTCCTTCCTCGGGGTGAGCTTCGAGCAGGCCCGTGGCCGCACCCTCGACGAGCTCTTCAACCAGAACCAGTCCTGCCTGAGCGAGCTGGGCAGCCACACCTGTCTGGTGAACGCGACCGGCGGCAGGTCCATCCCCATCGAGACCAACGTTTCGCCCATCATCGACGACTGGGGCAAGAACATCGGCGTGGTCCTGGTCTTCCGCGACATCTCCGAGCGCGTGCGCCATGAGGAGAACCTGCGCCAGTACGTGGCGAACCTGCGCAAGACCCTGGAGGCCACGGTGGAGGCCCTGGCGGTCACCGCCGAGAAGCGCGACCCCTACACCGCCGGGCACCAGCAGCGCGTCGCCGAACTGGCCTGCGCCATCGCCCAGGAGATCGGCCTCGACCAGGAGCGCCTGGAGGGCCTGCGCGTGGGCGGGCTCCTGCACGACCTGGGCAAGATCTACATCCCGGCCGAGATACTGGCCAAGCCCTCCATGCTCACCTCCATGGAAATGGGGCTCATCAAGACCCACTCCGAGGTGGGCTACGACATCCTCAAGAACATTCCCTTCCCCTGGCCCGTGGCGCGCATGGTCCTGGAGCACCACGAGCGCATCAACGGCACGGGCTATCCCGGCGGGCTCAAGGCCGGGCAGATGCTCGAGGAATCGAGAATCCTGGCCGTTGCCGACGTGGTGGAGGCAATGAGCTCCCACAGGCCCTACCGCGCGGCCCTGGGCCTGGAGCGGGCGCTCGGCGAGATCCGCAGGAACAGGGGCCTGCTCTATGACGCCGACGCCGTGGACGTGTGCGTGGGCCTCATCGAGTCCGGCCGGTTCAGCTTCGACAAGGAGGCCCGGGCATGAGCGCCGCCGGGGACGAGGCCTCGCTCAAGGCGTCCGCCGCGCTCTCGGCGGCCTTGGCCGGAGGGCTCCTGGGCGAGGAGGACACGGCCGCCGTGTTCTACGACCTGGACGCGCTGGACGCGCGCTTCGCGCTGCTCAAGGAATCCTTCGCCCCGGGCACGCTGCACGCCGTTGCCGTGAAGGCCGCGCCCCTGCCCGCGCTGCTTGGCCGCCTCTGCGCGCAGGGCGCGGGCCTGGAGGCGGCCTCGCTGCCGGAGCTTCGCCTGGCGCTCGAGTCCGGCTGCGAGCCGGGCCGCGTGGTCTTCGACTCCCCGGCCAAGACCGTGGCCGAACTGCGCGAGGCCCTGGCGCTGGGCGTGCACCTGAACGCGGACAACTTCCAGGAGCTTGGCCGCCTGGACGCTTTGCTGGCCGGGGCGGAACCGCGCGCGAGCGTGGGGCTGCGCGTCAACCCCCAGGTGGGGCTGGGGGCCATCGCGGCCACCAGCGTGGCCGGGGAGTACTCCAAGTTCGGCGAGCCCGTGGAGAAGCGCGGGGAGATCATCGAGGCCTTCAGGGCGCGCCCCTGGCTCACGGGCCTGCACATGCACGTGGGCTCCCAGGGCTGCGAGGTCGAACTCTTCGTGCGCGCCGCGCGGGTGATCATGAACCTGCGCCGCGACATCAACGCGGCCTGCGGCCGCGAACAGGTGACGCGCGTGGACCTGGGCGGCGGGCTCCCCGTGAGCTACGCCCCAAACGACCCCGCGCCCTCCATGGGCGAATACGCCCGGACACTGCGCGAGGCCTGTCCGGATCTCTTCGCGGGCAACCTCGCCGTGTTCACCGAGTTCGGCCGCTGGGTCTTCGCCAACCAGGGCTTCGCCGCGAGCCGCGTGGAGTACGTCAAGGAGCAGCCCGGGCACCGCACCGCCGTGATCCACCTGGGCGCGGACATGTTCCTGCGCCCTGCCTACGCCCCGGAATACTGGCGCCACGAGCTCAGGGCCGCCGGGCCGGACGGGGCGCTCAAGGCTGGCCCCGAGAGCCCCTGGAACGTGGCCGGTCCGCTCTGCTTCTCCGGGGATTTCCTGGCCAAATCCCGCCCCCTGCCGGAGCTCTCCCCGGGCGATTTCGTGATCGTCCTGGACGCCGGGGCCTACACCCTCTCGATGTGGTCGCGCTACAACAGCCGCCAGGTGCCCAAAATCCTGGGCGTGGAGGCGGGGCGGGTGCGCGTGCTCAGGGAGCGCGAGAGCGTTGCGAGCGTGCTCGGATTCTGGCGCTAAGGCCGCAACATTCATCGCAAAGGCGGGGGGATGCCAGGCATTTCCGAACCCACGGACGCGGGCGCCGTCCACACGCTGACCGAAGCCCTGCTGGCCTCGGCGCGGTTCGGCCCCGGCGATTGGCTCATGCGCCTGGTGCGCTCGGGCGGCTCCTTCGAGGACACCACCCGGGGTGAATTTATCTCCATGTGCCTGCGCGCGGCCGCCTTCTGCCGCGAGAGCGGGCTCGAGCCGGGCGCTCGCGCGCTCATCTGCCTGGAGAACTCCCCGGCCTGGGGCGCGGTCTACTTCGGCGTGCTCCTGGCGGGCGGCGTGGCCGTGCCCGTGGACGCCCAGTCCCCGCCCGACGACATCGCCTACTTCCTCGAAAAGACCCGCGCGCGCCTGGCCTTCGCCCCGCGCGAAGGGGCCTTCCCCGCCGAGGTTCCTCCGGGCTGCCGCGTGGTCACGGGCACGGACGAGGCGCTCGCCCGCGAACCCATGCCCCCAGGTGAAATCCACCACGCCCAGCCCGGCAACCTGGCCGCCATCATCTTCACCTCGGGCACCACGGGCAGGCCCAAGGGCGTCATGCTCACCCACGCCAACATCGCGGCCAACCTGGAGAGCATCCGGCGCACGAACCTCCTCCAGCCGGGCGACAACTTCCTGGCCGTATTGCCCCTGCACCACGCCTACCCGTGCATGGTCAACCTGCTGGTGCCCGTGCTTTTGGGCGCGCGCACGACCTTCGTGGACACCCTCAAGCCAGAGGCCATCCTCACCGCGCTCAAGACCGCCGGTGTGAGCATCCTGGTGCTCACGCCGCAGTTCGTGGCCGTGTTTCACCGGCGCATCCTGGGGCGCTTTTCGGCCCTGCCCCTGGGGCTCGGGCGGCTCGCGGCCAGGCTCTTCGCGGCCACCTCCGCCATGCGCCCGGACCCGCTGGGGCTTTTGCGCCGCGCCGTGCGCAAGGGCATCGGCCCGTCCTTCCGGTTCTTCCTCACGGGTGGGGCGCGCTGCGAGCGCGAGGTGATAGACGGCATGGCCGCCCTGGGCATCCGGGTGCTCGAAGGCTACGGCCTCTCCGAAACCTCGCCCGTGATCAGCTTGAACCACCCCGATGATTTCGTCCCGGGCAGCGTGGGCAGGCCGCTCTCGGGCGTGGAGGCCCGCATAGGCAACCCCGACGCGGAGGGCGTGGGCGAGATCCAGGTGCGCGGCGCGAACGTCATGCCCGGCTATTTCGAGGACCCCGAGGCCACGGCCAAGGCGTTCGCGGGCGGCTGGCTGCGCACCGGCGACCAGGGCCGCATGGACGGCAACGGCCGCCTGTTCGTGCGCGGACGCGAGCGCGACGTGATCGTGCTGCCCAGCGGCAAGAAGTTCTCCGCCGAGGAGGTGGAGGCCCACTACCGCCAGGCCCCCAGCGTGGCCGAGATCTGCGTCATGGCCGCCCCGGACGGGGCCATCCGCGCCGTGGTGGTGCCCGACCACGACTTCGCGCGGGCCGCGGACTCGCCCGACATCCGCGCCAACATCCGCTGGGACCTGGAGGTCCTCTCCAAGACCCTGCCCGCGTACAAGCGCGTCAAGGGCTTCACCGTGGTGGCCGGGGAGCTGCCCAAGACGCGCCTGGGCAAGATCAAGCGCCACCTGGCCGAGAAGCTGCTCGTGGAGCCCGAGGCCGGTGCCGGTGATGCCGGGCAGCCGTGGCCCGACGTGGGCGAGGCCGGGATGGAGGCCGTGCGCGTGATGCGCGAGACACTGGGCGCGGCGGCCGTAAGCCCGGACGCGCACCTGGAGCTCGACCTGGGGCTCGATTCGCTGGCGCGCCTGGAACTCCTCACGCGCCTGGAGGAAGAACTCTCGCTCTGCCTGCCCGAGGAGCGCTTCCAGCGTTTGGCCACGGCCCTGGAGGTCGCGCTGCTGGCCAGGGAGGCCTCGGAGTCCGGGGCGTGCGCGCCGGGCGGGAACGGCGCGCGCAGGCCGGGCGGGGCCCCGAAGGACATCCTCTCGGCCGAACTCCCCCCGGAGCTTGCGGCCAAGGCCCCGCTCGAGTTCGGCGTCCTGGACCGCGTGGCCGCCGACGCCGTCTGGCTGGCCGTTGCCGGGGCCGCGCGCCTGGGCTTCGGGCTTCGCGTGCGCGGGGTGGAGAACATCCCGGACGGCGCGGCCATCATCGCGCCCAACCACGCGAGCTTCCTGGACGGGTTCATGGTCTTCGCGGCTGTGCCCGGAAAGCACCGCCTGCGCCTGTACTTCATGGGCCTGGCCCGGTTCTTCGAGGCCCGGCCTGTCCGACGCCTGGCCGCGCGGTCCAGGCTGATCGCCGTTGACGCGGGCCGGGTGGGCGAAACCATGCGCCTAAGCGCCCGGGTGCTGCGCGCGGGCAAGCTCCTCTGTGCGTTCCCGGAAGGGTCGCGCTCGCCCACTGGCGCGCTCCAGCCGTTCCGCAAAGGGCCCGTGCAACTCTCGGAGCAGCTTGGCGTGCCCGTTGTGCCCACGGCCATCACCGGAACTTACGAGGCCTGGCCCGTGGGCGGCAGGATGAGGCTCGCCAAAATCACCGTGAGCTTCGGCAAGCCCGTCATGCCCGCGAGCGCGGAAGATCTGCGCGAGGCAGTCGGGCGCGAGTTGGAAGACGCGACCGCCTGGGCGGCCAAGGGCTGAGAGGCGGGGCGGCGCCCCGAGCCCCGGCAGGACTCCGTACTGCACCCGTGAGGGCTCTGCCCTCAACCCGCTGGGGGCAGATGCCTGCCCCCAGACCCCGGCGATTCGCTTCGCGGGCTTCACCGGCTGGCCCGGACAGGGGCGCGGGGGAGGGAACCGCCGGGAACGCGCCCAAGGCGGCGCTCATCCCGGCGGACCGCCGTCGCCGCAAGCGGCGATGGGGTCGATTTATTAAAACAATTCGAAGGCCCTTTGCCCCGCGTGAGCGGGGCAAAGGGCCTTCGAATATTGTCGTATGGGCGGTGATGCCGCGAAGCTATTGAGGGTCCAGGGGGATCATCCCCCTGGCGGGAGAGGTCTGGAGAGGGCAGCGCCCTCTTCAGTCTTCAGTCTTCAGTCTTCGGTCTTCCCGTCACTTCACGGCGCGCAGGTCGCGTTCCAGTTCGGCCAGCACTTCGGCCAGGGCCTTGTTGTAGGCCTCGGCCAGTCCGGAGGCGTCCTTGAACCCGGCGGAGAAGGGCACGGCCTTGGAGTAGCTCTTGGAGAAGGCCACCGTGTAGTTGTCGCTCTTGTTCTTGAGCAGGAAGAACTGGGCCTCCAGCACGGCCACGGGCGCCGAGCGGTCCCGGAAGTCTCCGTAGAGGGCGTTGACCATGCCTTCCAGCAGGTGGGTGTCCATGACCTGGCTGGTGGAGTCCACCACGCTTGAGAATATCCCGGCGCGCGACAGCCACTGCTGGGCCTGCTGGGTCAGGTTCTGGGCGGGCTGGACGAAGAAGGAGTTGTAGTAGTCCTGCTCGTAGGCCGTGTCGCCCAGGCGGTAGACCATCTCCTTGCCCTGGTAGGCCGGGCTTATCTGCAAGGGGCGCACCTTGAGCACGGTGTTGTCCCGGGGCGGCGTCGCGGCGTCGGGGCGCTGGGCCGAGATGTTGTAGAGCTTGCGCTCCGGGGCCGGGCGGTTGAGCGGGCTCGCGCCGCAGCCGGACAGGACGGCGGCCAGGGCCACGGCCCAGGCCAAAAGCGCGGGGGCGCGGAGGGGGAAGGCGCGGCTGGTCATCATTTCTTCTCCGGATTGACCTTGGCCGGGGGCGCGCCAAAGAACAGCCGCGAGGGGTTGCGCTTGGCGTCGCCGGTCAGGTCGTTCAGGTTCTCGAACACCTGCTTGCCCTGCTGCAGGAGCCCCTGCACCTCGTCGCGCTGGCTGGCCACCAGCGTGTTGACCTCCTTGAGCAGCTTGCGCAGGTCCGCGATGGCCTGGGGCAGGTTCTCGGTGGAGGTCTTCAGGTTGGCCAGGGTGTCGCCCAGGTTCTTGAGCGCCTCCTTGGCCTCCTTGCTGCCCATGATGGAGTTAAGGTGGTCGTTGGTCTTGCGCAGGTCGCTGATGAGGGAGTTCACGTTGCCGGACAGCCCGGGCACGTTGGCGTCCTTCACGGCGTCGCGGATGACCACCAGCAGGTTGTTGATGTTGCGCACGGCCACGTCCACGCCGGAGTCGTCGATCTTGCGCAGGAGCTTGGAGAACGTCTCGAAGGTCTCCTCCAGGCGGGCGATGGTGCTGGGCGAGGAGGGCACGTAGGGGAACTCCGGGGCCCAGTCGATGGGCAAGGGCTTGCTGGTCCTGGGGTTGACGTAGTCCATCTCCAGGTAGCCGGTGCCGGTCAGGCCCTGGGGAGCGATGCGCACGCGCAGGCCGTTCTCCACTTCGTTGGTGATGGCCTCCTTGAGGTCGTCGCGGTTGCCCATGGCCAGCGGCGAGACGGGGTCCAGGGCCATCTCCACCAGCACGTAGCGGAAGGGAACGTCCTTGATGTTGTGGTACTTGTTGAACACGAAGCGGATGCGCTCCACGGAGCCGATCTTCACGCCCTTGAACTTGAGCGGCGAGCCCACGTCGAGCCCCTGCACGGACTCGTTGAAGTAGGTCTCGAGCATGACCTTGTCCTTGCGCAGCGCGCCCAGGCCGAGCACCAGAAGGCCCATTATGAGCAGCGACACGGCCCCGATGATGAAAAGTCCCAGCTTGAAGTAGTTGGTGTTGGCGCTCATGTGGCGGGCTGGGCCTCCCGATTGAAGAATTGGCGGACCTTGGGGTTCGCGGAGTGGTCGCGCAGCTCGGCGGGCGGGCCCTGGGCGATGACGCCCTTGGTCAGCGGGTCGAGCATGATCACCTGGCTGGCCGTGGCGAAGATGCTCGCCAGTTCGTGGCTGACGATGACGAACGTGATGCCCATCCCGCGCGAGAGGTTGAGGATCAGTTCGTCGAGCCCGGCCGACGTCACGGGGTCGAGCCCGGCCTGGGGCTCGTCCAGGAAGAGTATCTGCGGGTCGAGGGCCATGGCCCTGGCGATGGCCGCGCGCTTCTGCATGCCGCCGGAGAGCTCCGAGGGCAGCTTGTGCTCCGAGCCCGACAGCCCCACCTGGCGGAGCTTCAGCCTGGCCACGGCCTCGCGGGCGTCCTTTGGCAGGCGCGTGAACTCCTCCAGGGGCAGGCAGACGTTTTCAAGCAGGGTCAGCGAGCCGAAGAGCGCCCCGGCCTGGTACATCACGCCGAAGCTGCGCAGGATCTCCTTGCGCTCGCGCCCCCTGGCCGTGACGATGTCCTTGCCCAGGATGCGCACCGAGCCCGCCATGGGCTGGTAGAGCCCGATCATGTTCTTGAGCAGAGTGGACTTGCCGCAGCCCGACCCGCCCAGGATCACGAAGACCTCGCCCCTGTCCACGGTGAAGCTGATGTCCTTGAGCACGACCTTGCCGCCGTAGCCCAGGGTCAGGCCCTCGACTTCTATGACCGGGGCTTCCATCACCAGTTCATCACGTAGAAGACCACGGCGAAGACTCCGTCCGCCACGGCGATGAGGATGATGCCCGAGACCACCGCGCTGGTGGTGGACGCGCCCACGGAGCTCGCCCCGCCGCGCGTGCGCAGGCCGCGCTGGCAGCCGATGGCGCACACCAGCAGGCTGAACACGCAGGCCTTGACCAGGCCGCCAGCCAGGTCGCCCAGCGTCACCCACATCTGCACCTGGTTGACGAAGGCCACCAGCGGGTACCCCAGCGACATCATCACCAATGCCCCGCCCACCAGCCCGGCCGCGTTGAAGAAGATGGTCAGCAGCGGGGTCATGGCCATTGCCGCCAGCACCCGCGAGACCACCAGGAAGCGCACGGGGTCGAGCCCCATGGTCACCAGGGCGTTTATCTCCTCGTTGACGGTCATGGTGCCGATCTCGGCCGCGAAGGCCGAGCCGGACCGGCCCGCCAGGATGATGGCCGTGACCAGGGGGCCGAGCTCCCGCAGGAGGGAGAGCCCCAGCAGGTTGGCCACGAAGATCTCGGCCCCGAACTGCTTGAGCGGCATGGCCGACTGGAAGGCCATGATCAGCCCCATGAGAAAGCCGATGAGCACGATGATGGGGAAGGCGTCCGCCCCGGCGGTCTCGGCCACGCGGATGGCGTCGCGCCAGCGGATGGCGCGGGGGTTGGCGGCCGCGCGCGCCAGGGCCAGGGAGAACTCGCCCACGAAGGAGACGAGCGCCTTGATGTCCTCCACCAGGATCATGGCCTTGCGCCCGACCTCCTCGGGCAGGCTTGGCCTTTCCTGCGGGGGCGGCAGGCCGGCCTCGTCACGGGCCGCGAACTGCTCGTAGAGCTCCCGGTAGGAGTCGTTGAGGCCCGAGACGGAGAAGGCCGCGCCGGCCTTTTGCGCGTTGCGGCGGATTTCGGCCAGGAGAGCCAGGCCCGCGCCGTCGCAGTAGTCCACGCCGGAAGCGTCCAGGGCGAACGAGGCCCCCGGGCTGGAGGCCAGGCGCAGCGCGTCCGCCCAGAGGGAGGCCACGCCCTCGGCGTCGAGGCGCCCGGACAGGACGGCGATGACGCCGTTGCCTGCCTGCTTGCGGGTCAGGGTGGCTGCGTGGGAGGGGGAGGGCATGGCTCGGGCTCGGTCGAATTGTTTACAGGTGAAACCGCATTCCCCCTACGCGGAAGGGCCTTGCCGGTCAACGTTCGCCGCAGGATGCCCGCGGCTCGACGCGCCTCCCGGAGCCCCGTGGCGGCCGTTTTTTCCGCGATGGGGAGACAACACCGCTTTTTCCTTGCCAAAATGGTCTACTTCGGGCACACGATGAAGTAAGGCTCAATCTTAACTTCCCAGGAGGAAAACAATGGGCATCCGGATTCTCATTCTTGCACTCGTGGCCGTGTTCAGTCTGAACGTCGCGCAGGTCCAGGCCGCGAAAAAAGCCGCCGTGTCCGAAGAGAAGGCCATCAGCATGGCCTACGCCAAGGGCGTCGACCAGGTGAACCAGCGCAAGTGGAACGCGGGCATCGAGACGTTGACCCAGGTGATCGACAACCCCAAGACCTCCAAGGACATCCAGGCCAACGCCCTGGCCAACCGCGGCGCCGCCTACTCCAACCTGAAGAAGTACGACGAGGCCATGGCCGACTTCAACAAGGCCATCGAACTCAAGCCCGACCTGACCAACGCCCTCTACGAGCGCGCCCGCCTGTTCGGCATGCTCGGCAAGCACGACGCCGCCGTTCAGGACCTGACCAAGGTCATCGGCATGTCGCAGCCCAGCATCATCACCGCTGGCTATTACTACAACCGCGGCGTCAGCTACATGAACGTGGTCCCGCCGCAGCCCGCCAAGGCCAAGGAAGACTTCGCCCAGGCCAAGAAGCTGAACCCCAAGCTGAAGATTCCGGTCAAGTACAAAGACCTGTAAAAGCCGTATTCCTTGCCGTACCTGCGAGGAGCCTCCCTGCGTACTCGGGGGGCTTTTCTCATGTGGACGCCCTCACGAAGATAACGAGCGAGCCCCCTTTTTTCTCCTTCCCTTGATCGCGCCACGACCCCCGGGAGCCGGTCCGCCTCCGGATGAGGCCGCCGTTCCCGGCCGTCGGCCATTTCTCGAAACAACATGCCCCGTCTGGGCTCGCGCCCTCCCCCCTGGGCGAGGCCCGCGCCCCTCGCGGGCCTTCCGCGCGTGGCCGGGCGCCTGCGGGGCGTGCCCCGCCCTTGCTGGATGCCCGGCAGCCCCTCCGGGTTACCGCGCAAGGCCACGTTCTCGCCGCGCATTGACGCCCCCGCCCGGGGCGGGCATCCTGGCAATGAAACACTCCCGGGAGGACGCATGAAAAGCTACCGCAAGGAACTCTGGTTCAACATCCCCACGCGCCGGGCCTTCGTGAACATCACCCCCGAGGTGGAGGCCTGCCTGCGCGAATCCGGCGTGAAGGAGGGTCTCGTGCTGGTCAACGCCATGCACATCACGGCCAGCGTGTTCATCAACGACGACGAATCCGGCCTGCACCACGACTACGAGGCCTGGCTGGAGAAGCTCGCCCCGCACGAACCCGTCTCCGGGTACCGGCACAACGTGGGCGAGGACAACGCGGACGCGCACATGAAGCGCCAGATCATGGGCCGCGAGGTGGTGGTGGCCGTAACGGACGGCCGGCTCGATTTCGGGACCTGGGAGCGGATATTCTACGGCGAGTTCGACGGACGGCGCAGAAAGCGCGTGCTGGTGAAGATCATCGGCGAGTGAGGCGCGCGGACGGCCGCGCCGCCGCGTCAGGGGATGTAGCCGTAGGACTTCCAGGTCGCGAGGATGATCGTGACCATGATCATGAACGGAATGAACTTGCCCATGGCGGCCTCCTTGCTTTTTCGGGAGGCTCGCAAGCATCGTGCCTTTTTGATTGTTTTGTGAATTCAGTGGGTTGGGGAAGGGGCGTGAGCGGGGAGATGTAAAGGGGAGCCGCCTGGTGTCGGGCGGGTTTACATGAGAGAGGATCATTTTTCCAACGTCCGCATCTTTCTGAACCTTGACAGGATGCGAGGAGCATTTCAATTTTTCGTATTTTTTGCAAAGAGTAGTCATGTGAATTGATTGCGATTAGCTATTGATTTAATGGGTGACATGTATGGCTATGGTTTTTTATGTTGTATATATATTAGAAGGGTGAAACTATGAGAGCAAAAGGTTCTGATTCAGTGAAGGCCAATTGTAGTTTTGCACAATTGATTAATAAGTCTTTCTTGCTTAAAGATTCACTTAGTAGAGCTGTGGTTGTGAAGCATAGGATTGATTATAATAGTGTTGATTTCGAAAAATTTTTTATGTTCGTGACCCAAATTTTTCATATTAATAATAACGGCGGTGAGATTGGTTTGTTGGCGAATAAATCCGATGTTGGATACATGTTGCTGGAGTGTTTGAATTCTGTTCTGGACAAGCTGAACTTGTCCAGGAATGGTAATTATACGCCAGTAATAAATGATGAAGTGATACGTGCTGTTGTTAATGATTTTATTGATGTGATAGTTGCAGGGCCATGTGAATTTTTTATATATTTCCCATTGCCGAATCTTTCAGTATATCCTGCGATGGTGCACCTGTCTGAAAAAATAAGAATTGAAGTTCCTGAAGCTGGATTGCTTTCTTGTTTTAAGGCGGTCACGCAACAAGTTCATCTTGTTGATACAATTCCTTTCCTCGTTATAAGGGAGTCTGGATATGTTGCGACAGGGCACGATAGTCCTTTGATTGTAAGGTCTGCGTCTAGTTTTAAGCAACTCTTGATGCTTGCAGAGATGTTTGGGCTTGTTGTAAGGAAACAATTCTCAGGGCACGATTATTATAGAGAAATTAATAAGAAAACAACATGCTGTTTCGTTGTTGGTGCTACAGGATTTCACGGATGTTTTCAGGTTCCATTCATGTTTTCATACGCATTATCAACGTTTTTTGTGACAAAGTCGTGCGAAGCGATTATTAACGCAGTTGCAAGCGGCAGTATTGCAAGTAGCGGGATATTTATGCCAATTCGAAGGGGTCTTGATGGTGAGGGGAAAGGCTATGAGCGAATTCGGTCGTCATTGGAATGGTTGTTTGAGTCGTATTTTGCTGAGAATATTGCTGCTTCATTTGTGTTTGCTAGCTTGTCTGCCGAGGCTATTGTTTCAGATGACAGGGATGTGAAAACAAGTGGTGAGATCATTGCGAGTAGATTGGCATACGCAACACACAAAACATATAATGCACGCAAGGAATTTGCAGAAAAATTTAAGAAATTTTATCTGAAACGATCTGACATAGTGCATGGAAAAAATAATACGATAAGGTCAGATGATTTGTTGAGGCTTGAAGAAATACGAAATGCTGTAAAGAGATTGATTAAGACAGAATTATTGGATTCGGTTGATTGAGACGTTCTTTTTAAACGACCGGACCCTGTGTATATTAAAAAGGCCGCCCCTTCCGGGGCGGCCTTCGTCGTTCATCGTGCGCCCACCGCGTTTAGCGGATGAACAGCATCTCCTGGTAGGAGGGCAGGGGCCACAGGTCGTCGGCCACCACCGCCTCCAGGGAGTCGGCGTATCCGCGCACGGCCAGCATGGCGGGCAGCACCTTCTCGCACATGAACTTGGCGTGGGCCAGGGTGTCGCCGCCCTCGTGGGCCAGCAGCTTCTCGAGCTTGTCCACTTCGGCCTGCATGGAGCGCAGCTTGGCGGTGACGTCCTCCAGGGCGACCATCTTGTAGTCGTGCCCGATGGCCTTCAGGCTGGCGCAGGTGTCGGCCAGCTGTCCCTGGTAGCGCATGGCGGCCGGGAAGATCACCGTGCGGGACATGCGGATCACCAGGTTGGCTTCGGTGGTGACGGTCTTGACGTACTGCTCCAGGTAGATCTCCTGGCGGGACTTGAGCTCGGCCTCGGTGAGCACGCCGTACTTGGTGAAGAGCTCCACCACTTCCTTGGAGCCCAGCACGGGCAGGGCCTCGGGGGTGGTCTTCAGGTTGGGCAGGCCGCGCTTCTCGGCTTCCTTGTGCCAGGCGTCGGAGTAGCCGTCGCCGTTGAAGATCACGGCGTCGTGATCCTTCATGATCTTCTGCAGGAGCTTCTGCACGCCCTCGTTGAACTGGGCCTTGTTGACCTTGCCCAGCTTCTCGAGCTCGGTGGCGATGTAGTCCAGCGACTCGGCCATCATGGCGTTCAGGGCCACCTGGGCTCCGGCGATGGACTGCGAGGAGCCCACGGCGCGGAACTCGAAGCGGTTGCCGGTGAAGGCGAAGGGGCTGGTGCGGTTGCGGTCGCCCGGATCCATGGGCAGCGGGGGCAGGGTGTCGACGCCGATGTGCATCATGCCCTTCTGCTTGGAGCCCTTCACCACGCCATTCTTGATCTGCTCGAACACGTCGGCCAGCTGCTCGCCCAGGTAGGCGCTCATGATGGCCGGGGGGGCCTCGTTGGCGCCCAGGCGGTGGTCGTTGGAGGCGCTGGCCACGGTGGCGCGCAGCAGCGCGCCGTACTTGTGCAGGGCGCGGATGGCGGCGGCGCAGAACACCAGGAACTGGGCGTTGGCGTGCGGGGTGTCGCCCGGATCGAAGAGGCTGCCCAACTCGGCGTTGCCGATGGAGTAGTTGAGGTGCTTGCCCGAGCCGTTGATGCCCGCGAAGGGCTTCTCGTGCAGCAGGCAGACCATGCCGTAGCGCTTGGCCACGGTGCGCATGGTGGTCATGATCAGCTGGTTGTGGTCGGCGGCCAGGTTGCCCTGCTCGAAGATCGGGGCGATCTCGAACTGGCTGGGGGCCACTTCGTTGTGGCGGGTCTTGACCGGAACGCCCAGCTTGTAGAGCTCGCGCTCGACTTCCATCATGAAGGAGAGCACGCGGCGGGGGACCACGCCGAAGTACTGGTCCTCGAACTCCTGGCCCTTGGCCGAGGGCGCGCCGAAGAGCGAGCGCCCGGCGATGAGCAGGTCAGGGCGGGAGAACACGAAGTTGCGGTCGATGAGGAAGTATTCCTGCTCGGGGCCGGCGAAGCAGGTCACGGGCAGCTTGGTGTTCACGCCGAAGAGCTTGAGCACGCGTTTGGCCTGCTTGTTCAGGGCCTGCAGCGAGCGCAGCAGGGGGGTCTTCTTGTCCAGGGCCTCGCCGGTCCAGGAGACGAACGCGGTGGGGATGCACAGGAAGGTGCCGTTGGGGTTCTCCAGGATGTAGGCGGGGCTGGTCACGTCCCAGGCGGTGTAGCCGCGGGCTTCGAACGTGGCGCGCAGGCCGCCGGAGGGGAAGGACGAGGCGTCGGGCTCGCCCTGGATGAGCATCTTGCCGGAGAATTCGGCCAGGGCGCCGCCCTCGCCGTCGGGCACCAGGAAGGCGTCGTGCTTCTCGGCGGTAAGGCCGGTCAGGGGGTAGAAGACGTGGGTGAAGTGGGTGGCGCCCTTCTCGATGGCCCAGTCCTTCATGGCGTTGGCAACCACGTCGGCCACGGAGGGATCGAGCTTCTCGCCGAAGGCGATGGTCTTTTTGAGGGACTTATAGACGACCTTGGGCAGGCGCTCCTGCATGACCTTGTCGTTGAACACGTTGGAGCCGAACACGTCGGTGGGCTTCGTGTCGTGGAAGTTCAGGGGCGCATGGGCAGGCTTGTAATTGATGATAGCCGAAATGGCGTTCAAACGGGCCTGGATTCCACTCATAGGACGCTCTCCATAGGGGTTTGGGATAAGCACTACTACAAAATTGTATGCCCTCTCGGGCATGACGCCGTCCCGTCGGGGGAGGCCGTGCCTCTTGGCGCCGAAATCGGGTGATCAGGGCTGATTTCCCGTGCGCCCGATGTCGACTTGCCTCCGGGAGGAGGTTCCGGAGAGCGCTTTACGCCACCGGACGGGGCCTTGACCAGGAAAAACCGCTCTTTGCGGCCATTCCGGGGAGGCGTGTGCCGTTTCCCCGCTCCATTTTCAATAATGTAAATTAAGCCAAGGAAAATGTAAAGGAACAAAAAATCATAATCTGCATTATTTGATTTTCAGGGCCGCGCGCAGGGGCAAGGCGAGGCCTGGAGAATGATTATTTCATGCCGCTAGAGGGCGTTGAAGGGCGCAGGAAGCCCTTCGGGGGCCAAAACAGGCAAGTTTGGCCTCAAGCCCTCTGGCGGGAGCCTTTCGAAGAACGTCCTTGACGGCGCGTATATTGCAAAACAAACTCCGGCCCGCATGCGGGGTGCGGGACTCGCTGGAGGGCGCAGCCCAGGCCACGGCTGGCTTGCGAGCCTGCGGCCGCCTTTTGGGCCGCCCTCTGAAATCCCGCTCAAGTTACGAGAGCGCAAAAAAAGGCCGCCCCGGACGGGGCGGCCTTTTCACGTTCGGGGCATACCGGCTTCTAGCCGATCTTCTCGTTGATGCGCGCCACGATCTTGTCCGTGACCATGGCCGCCCACACCGAGAGCAGCCCGCACACGCCGGTGAGGAACAGGAAGGCCGAAAACGGCTCCATGGAGGGCGAGAGCCAAGCGGCCAGGTAGTCGAGGATGGGCTGGTGCATCAGGTAGATGCTGTAGGACATGGCCGCGAACTTGGCGATGGGCCCCCAGGTGCCCAGCCTGTCCATGGTGTCGGAGAAGAAGAATAAGAAGCCCACGCAGGTGACGCAGGCCAGCCAGTACAGGTGCGTGGCCAGCAGCACGAACTTGGGCACGCCGAAGGCCAGGCCCCACAGGGTCAGGGCGATGAGCGCGGCCCACGCGGCCAGGCGCTTGCGCCCGAAGGCCTCGCCGATGCTCAGCCCCTGGCCGAGCACAGGGTTGGCGGCCGGGTCGCGCCAGAGCCGGGCCAGGTACATGCCCAGGGCGAATTCACCCAGGCGGTAGGGCAGGTTGAAGTAGAAGAGGTAGTTGCACATGGCGAAGAAGGAACCCGGCATGGCCTGGGCCAGGACCTCGAGCAGCGCCCAGAGCCCGAAACAACCGCCCACCAGGGCCACGGCCCCGCGCCCGGTGCCGAGCTTCTCGAAGACGCGCCAGAGCAGGGGGTAGGCCAGGTAGAACTGGGCCAGGAGGCCCATCCACCAGTAGGCCGGGACGATGTCGAAGAACACGCCCGGGTTGAGCGTGTGTACGAAGAAGAGGTGCTGCGTGAACGACGAGAACAGGTTGGCCCCGGCCTTGCCCAGCACGATGGCCACCAGCGTCCAGAAGATGAGCCCGACGTAGTAGTTGGGGCAGATGCGCAGGAAGCGGTGGCGCAGGAAGGTGAAGTAGCCGGGCATGGGCCGCCCGGAGGGGCCGGCGAAGGGCAGGGTGAGCACGAAGCCCGTGACGATGTTGAAGAGGATCACGCCCATCCAGCCCTGCGCGAGGATGGCCCCGAAGGCCGGGCCCATGGGGTTTTCGGTGCCGGCCTTGGGCACGTCCGACCAGAGGTGGTAGAGGAAGATGCCGGTCATGGCCACGACGCGCATGACCTCGATCTGTCCCAGGGTTTTCCTTTTCGCGGGGGCTTGGGTGCTCATGAGTCCTCACGTGTTAGGGGGTGAAATCCGAATCGTCGAACCATGCGCCGCGCACGTGGCTGGACCGGCTGGGCCGGTAGCCCGGCTCGCGGGAGCCGCCGTGGTGGTAGGCGCAGAAGTAGCGTCCGTCGGGCAGGGCGTCCCAGCCCGAGTAGCCGTAGTCTCCGGAATTGGCCTCGCGGTCGTTGTCGAGCTCCAGCACGCGCGAGAGCACGTAGGTGTCGGGCAGCCCCTGGGAGTGCTCCCAGCGCCAGGAGTATTCGCGCTCGTAGCGGGGTTCCGAGACAGCGTACGAGGCCGACTTCCAGATGTGCCTTCCGCCGTTCTCCTCGAGCTTCGAGGCGTTGCCGATGACCACCGCCCGGGTGTCGGCCTTGCGCGGGTCGGCCGGGTAGGTCCCGGCGGGGGCTCCGTTGACCGTGAGCGCGAGCTCCCCGGGGCGATAGTCGAAGCGCAGCCTGAGCGGCTCCCCGGGCGTGACCGGGATGGGCTCCGCGTCCGTCGCCGGAGGGAGCACCTTGTCCGGGAAAAAGCGCCACCACCCGGCGAAATGCACACCGCAGGCCTTTTCCTGGACGTCCTCCACCAGGAGCTCCACCTCGAGGCTCGCCCTGGCCCGCTCCGGGTCGGTCATGGGGCGCAGGGCGTAGCGCACGGCGGCCTCCAGGCCGGGCCCGTTCTCGATGAGCAGTCCTTCGGGCGTGAGCGTGGGGTTGTCCGGCGAGGGGTGCAGGCCGTGGACCTCGTAGTCGTGGTCCAGCTCGTCCATGGTGCCCATCCAGGCGGCCGTGCCGCCGTCGAGGCCCACGTTGCGGTAGGTGACCAGGAGTTTTCCCGTGGGCGTGAGCCCGAGCGTGGGCCTGTGCCCGGCGATGGGCGTGGGCCTGGGCAGGGACCAGCTCGCGCCCGCGTCGCGGCTGACGCTTGAGTACATGGGCTCGAACACGAAAGAGTTCTCGCGCATGAGCGCCAGGATGGAGCCGTCCGGCATCCGGGCCATGGAGGCCTCGCAGAGCACCAGGTTGGGGTCGTGGGCCATGACGCTGTAGGCGCGCCAGGAAGCGCCCTGGCTGTGCGAGGCGTAGACCATCTGCTCCGTGGGGGCCTGGCGCAGCTTGGGCTGGACCTCCTCGCCCCTGTGGGTGTGGCCGGTGGTCAGGAAGTGGTCGGGCCTTATGGGCAGCACCCTGTCCGGCAGGGGCATGATTTCGCCCGTGTACGGGGCGGCGGCGAAGCTCGCCGCGTTGTCCAGGCTCCAGAACTGGCATTTGGAGTGGTCGTCGATGACGAGCACCCGGCCGTCCTCCAGGCGGGTGATTCTGGGGCAGTGGCCGATCCCCGCGTGCAGGTAGGCGGGCGGGCTCCAGGTGCGGCCCAGGTCGTCGCTCGTGCTGAAGAGCAGGTCGGCGCGGTCGGCCACGTGCTGGTCGGACTGGCGGTAGACGCAGAGAAGCCGCCCGTTTCCGATCAGCCGGACGTCGGGAAAGCAGAGGTAGTGCCCCTCGCGGCGGTCGATGACCACGTGGCGGGAGGCGTCGCCGGAAATGCTGGGCATGTGCGCCCTCCTGGCAGCCTGAGTGCCCTGTGCGGGCCGCAAAGTCAAATTTTCAGGAGGGTTGGCCGGGCTCAGTGCGCCTGGTCCGCGGCGTGGACCGGGAAGCGCAGCGTGAAGCGGGTCCCCTTGCCCGGAGAGGAAGCCTGGATGCTGCCCTTGAGCTGCCGGGTGAGGTTGGCCACCAGCTGCAGGCCCAGGGAGTCCACTGCGTCCATGTCGAACCCTGGCGGCAGCCCGGCCCCGTCGTCCTCCACGACCAGGGTGGCCATGCCGTCCGAGCTGCTGGCCACGATGCGGATGCGGCCCCCGTCCAGGTGCCTGAAGGCGTGTTTGAGGCTGTTGGTGACCAACTCGTTGAGCACCAGCCCGCAGGGGATGGCCAGGTCCACGCTCAGGAAGAACTCCTCGCAGTCGATGTCCGAGGCGATCTTCTTGCCCTTGGGCGTGTAGGCCTGCATGAGGAAGACCGCCAGCTGGCGCAGGTAGGCGGAGAAGTCGATGCGGCTCAAGTCCTTGGCGCGGTAGAGCTTCTCGTGCACCAGGGCCATGGCCCTGATGCGCGCCTGGCTGTCCAGGAAGGGCGCGGCCAACTCGTCCTCGAAGCGCAGGGCCTGGAGAGAGAGCAGGCTGGAGACGATCTGGAGGTTGTTCTTCACCCGGTGGTGCACTTCCTTGAGCAGGATCTCCTTCTCGTGCAGAGAGGCCCGGAGCGCCTCCTCCATGACCTTGCGCTCGGCGATCTCCTCGCGCAGGGCGTGGGTGCGCTGGGCCACCAGGGCCTCCAGGCGTTCGCGGTGCTGCTGGTTCTCCTTGATGAGCCGGGCGCGCTCCACGGATTTTTCCAGCGCGTGCATGAGAATGGCCATGTCCTCCATGGGCTTGGTGATGAAGTCCCAGGCGCCCAGGCGTAGGGCCATGATCACCTCGCGGATGTTGCCCGTGCCGGAGACCACCAGCAAGGGCAGGCCAGGCCTGGACACCGCCACCTGCTTGAGCACGTCGAGTCCGGAGAGTTCGGGCATTGCCAGGTCGAGCAGCACGGCGTCGTACTCGCGGCTCTCGATCAACTCCAACGCCTCGCGCCCGTTGGAGGCCGTTTCGACGTGGTGGCCCATGTCCTGGAGATACGCCTGGATGGTCATGCGGATGGCCGGTTCATCGTCCACGCACAGGACGCGCATGAAGGGAACGAGCTCGCGGACTTCTTCCGTGCTAGTCATCCCGGGATTTCCTTTGCGGGCTACTTGGCGTTGCTCGCCTGGAGCGGCAGCGACGAGTCGCCCACGATGAGGTACTTCCCCGCGAACGCCGAGGGGACCCTGTCCTTGCGCAAAAGCCAGGAATCCGGCTTCGTTCGGGCCCACTCCTCGTAGTTGCGGTCCAGGATCGAGTATGTATCAAGAAAGCGATTGAGTCCATGGGATATGCGTATGCACCCCTTGGAATCTATGCGCCCCAGGCGGGGCTCGCCCTTGTCCGGGTCGGTGGAGTGCATGAGCAGGCGCATCTGGCTGAGCGTGGTGCCGTTCTTGTACTTCTTGATCCCCCGCTGGTCGCCGAAGTCCCACACGCGGGAATCCTTGGCTCCCAGGCCGCGCCAGCCCTCCTGGTTGGGGGTGCCCTGGGCGCGGTAGGAGAAGTTGTCCACCAGGTTCTCGAACACGCCGAGCGGCGTCTCGAAATAGTCTCCGCCCTTTTCCAGGTTGCCGGAGGAGATCAGGTCCGTCCCGAGGAACTCGATGCGCCCGGCGGCCTCGTCGTAGAGGCCCACGAGCACGAACTGCGCGGCCGGGTTGCGGTCCACGTAGACGAAGAACTGCGAGGCCTCGAAGCCCTTGCCCGCCTTGGCCATGCTCGCGGCCACGTCCTTGCGGGCTTGCTCGTAGTAGGACTGGGGGAGGCTCGTCAGGCGGTCCCTGCGCGCTTCGAGCGCCTTGACCACCTTGGGGGACGCGGCCCACATCTTGATGGAGCGCTCGAGCCGCTTGAGCGTGGGCTTTCGCACCTGCTCCTCGAACACGGGCTTGAGGGAAGCGATCTCCTCGCGCGGGGAGGCTGAGGCCGTGCCCGCGGGCAGGGCCAGCGAGGCGGGGCGGGCGAGCGCGCCCGAGGGATCCTGCTGGCCGTAGGCCGCGTGCCACCCGGCGGCGAGGCAGACGGGCAGCGCCAGCCCGGCGATGAAGGACGCCAATTGACGCGTGCGTTTCTTCTGCTGACTTTTCTTCGTGGAAGCCATGTGGTGAACCGTCGAATGAGATGTAAAACCATCTAGCCGAAGGTCCGGAAAAAGAAAAGGGCGAGAGCTCGCCGCTCCCGCCCTGAATCGATCCATGCCGTTGCGGTCTAGAAGACCCGGCGCGCTCCGGTGTACTTGCGCAGCCAGGTGGGGTCGTCCAGGCTTGAAATTTTCACGGTATCGCCGCTGGACGAGCTGTGGATGAATTTGTTGTCTTCAAGATAGATGCCCACGTGGGTGATGCGCTTCTTGCTGCCGAAGAAGACCAGGTCGCCCTTGCGCAGCTGGCTCTTGTCGATGACCTTGCCCTCCTGGAACTGCTCGCGCGAGCTGCGGGGAAGGTTCACGCCGAGCTTGGAGTAGACCCAGGTGGTGAATCCGGAGCAGTCGAACCCGGTGGCCGGCTCCACTCCGCCCGCGCGGTAGAGCGTGCCGATCTGGCTGAAGGCCAGGGCGGTCAGGCGCTGCTGCGAGGGGGTTCCGGAAAGCCCGGAGAACTCGAAGGGGTTCTTGGTGCCCGCGACCACGTCCGGAACCGGAAGGGTGCAGTAGCTCGGGGTGTTGAAGTGCAGGAAGGGGGAGGTCGGTTCGAAGGCCGCGGTGATTTCGTCGGCTGGTTTCTGGTTTTCAGCCAGGTTCTGTCGGGATGAATACTGTTTCGAACCGCAGGCGGTGGTGCTCAGGAGGATGGCGATCACAAACAGGTTGCGTACGGTCATCCAGGGGGCAAGGGGTGTGGTGCGTAGCATCTCTTCCTCGTCTCCTCGTTTTTTTAGGCCGTTGAAACAAACAATCAGGCCTCGGCAAGCCGTTTGGACGGCGATGGTGATGGTCCTCTTCATTTTAGACTGCGGACAGGCCTTGTGCAGGAGCGCGCCTTCCGGAAACAGGGTCCGCTTGATGAGGCGCGTGGTGCGGGGGCGGCGTGCGTTGGGTTGATACCCGGCCGGGAGCCCCGCGAATGGGCTTGTCCTTGCGAGGAAGGACTAGCCGCTTGGGAAAAAAATGTCCAGGGTTTTTCGGATTTTTGGTGGAGAAACCGCTAATACCCCACAATGAAATGACTTATCCTTGTTGCGCATTTTTACGATCATGATAGAAGATATTCGTTTTGCCCAAAGGGGGCCAGGATCAAAAAAACTTGCGTGCGCCGCCCCGAGCGAGCATCCTCGGCCGAACCGCATGAACGCTTTCACCATCGCCACTCCGGACGGGCGCAGGATCGAAGCCGCCATCGAACCCGGGCTCACCCTGGCGCAGCACCTCTTCATGGAGGGGGCCTTCCGGGGCCGCGCCCTCTGCTCCGGGGCGGGCAGGTGCGGGCTGTGCCAGGCGCGCTTCGAGTCCGGCGCGCCGCCCCCGCTGCCCGAGGAGCTCGCCATCCTGCCCCCTGGGCGCGTCGAGAAGGGCTGGCGGCTGACCTGCCGCAGGCCGCCGGTGCCCGCAAGCGTGGTCGGAGCCCGGTTGCGCGAGCCCGCGCCGGGTCCCGAGCTCCTGCCCCCCGCCTGCCCCGACGGCGTGCTGGGCATCGACCTGGGCACCACGTCCGTGCACTGGCGCCTCGAGAACGTCGACGCGACGCTCTCCGGGGCCTTCCCCAACCCGCAGCTCGGCGCTGGCTCCGAGGTGATGTCCCGCCTGGCCATGGCCGCGAGCCCTCGCGGGGCCGCCTGCCTGCGGGACTGCGCGGTCCGGGCCGTGCGCCGCGTCGTTTCGGGGCTGCCCTGCCTGCCCGGGCGCATCTGCCTGGCGGGCAACACGGCCATGACCTGCCTGGCCCTGGGGCTGGACGTTTCCGGGCTCTCGGCCGCGCCCTACCGCGTGGACTGGCCCGGGGGCGGTTTCGCGCGCCTTGACGGGGAGCTTCCCGAGGTCTACATCCCGCCGCTTCCCGCGCCCTTCGTGGGCGGCGACGTGAGCGCCGGGCTCGCCTGGCTGGAGCTCGGCGGCCCCGCCCCCCCCGAACGGCCCTACCTGCTGGCTGACCTGGGCACCAACGGCGAATTCGCCCTGGCCCTGCCGGACGGCCGGTTCCTCCTGGCCAGCGTGCCCATGGGGCCCGCGCTCGAGGGCGTGGGCATGGCCTCGGGCATGATCGCCGGGCCCGGCGCGGCCGTGGCCTTCGAGGCCTCCCCGCTCGGGCTCACGCCGCGCCTCTACGAGGGAGGGGAAGGACCCGTGCGGGGCGTCTCCGGCACGGGCTACGCGAGCCTCCTGGCCAGGCTCGTGACGCTCGGGGCGCTCGGGCGCGACGGCCGCTTCGCCAAGGCTCCCGCGTCACCCCTGGCCGCGCGCCTGCTGGCAGGGGTTGACCACTCCGGCGGCGAGCCCCGCCTGGACCTCGGCGGCGCGCGCCTGTACGCCTCGGACGTGGAGGCGGTGCTCAAGGTCAAGGCGGCCTTCGGCGTGGCCGTGAAGCTCTTGCTGGCCGAGGCCGGGCTCGGCTTCACGGCGCTTGCCGGGGTGCTCCTGGCCGGGGCGATGGGCTCGCACGTGCGTCCGGCCGACCTGGAAGCGCTCGGATTTTTCCCGCCGGGAGGGGCCGCGCGCGTGCGCGCCGTGGGCAACACCTCGCTCGCGGGAGCCTGCCTGGCCGCGCGCAGCGGCGAGGCCCGGTCCTGGCTCGCCGGGCTCGGCCAACGCACGGGCCTGGTGGAAGTTGCCCTGAAACCGGAATTTCAGAAAATATACATAGAATCCATGAGGTTCACCCATGTCTGAGGCAAAGACCGGGACCATCCGCAAGGCCACGCCCCTTTTTCCCCGCCCCGGGGCCGACCTGGCCCAGGCGCTCGCCTCCTACCGGGACGTGCTGAACGCGGCCCACCCGCTCAAGCCCCGCCACCGCGCGGGCCTGCACGAGGACGTGAAGCGCCTCTCCCTGGCCCTCACCGCCGAGCGCGGCCCGGGCCCCAAGGTCAACTACCTCTCGGACCCGGCCAGCCTCTCGGCCTACCTTCATTATTTCCTGCCCTGGAACCTCTACCGGCTCTCCAGGCTCTTCACCGGGCTCGATTTCGACCTGCCGGACGGCGCCGAGGTACTGGACCTGGGCGCGGGACCCCTGACCATGGTCCAGGCCCTGTGGATGAGCCGCCCGCACCTGCGTTCCCGCAGGTTGCGCTTCGTCTGCGTGGACCAGACCGGCCAGGCCCTGCGCGCCGGGCGCGCGCTCTTCGAGGCCATGGCGGGCGAGGCCGCCAAGGCCTGGGACGTCGAGACCGTGCAGGCCCCGGCGCACAAGGCTCCCGAGGGGCCCTTCCACACGGTGATGGCCGCCAACGCCTTGAACGAACTGGTGCGCGGCAGGGGGGAGGAGGGGCACGAGGCGATGGAGCGCGCGGGCGAACTGATCGGGTCGCGCGTGGCCGAGGGCGGGCGCGTGTTCCTGGTGGAGCCGGGCACGCGCCTGGGGGGGAAACTCCTCTCCAGGCTGCGCGAAGCGTTCATGGAGGAGGGCTTCTCCCCGCTTTCGCCCTGCACGCACGCCGGGCCGTGCCCCATGCTCGCGCCGCGCTGGCGCTCCTGGTGCCACTTCGTTTTCCCGGCCGAGGGCGCACCCGGCTGGCTCACCGGGCTCTCCAAGCTGGCCGGCCTGGAAAAGGACCGCGTGAGCCTGAGCTTCCTCTCCATGCTCGCGGGGGAGCACGCCCACGCCCCGGACGCTTGGCGGCTGGTGTCGCACCGCTTCACCCTGCCCGACGGGTTGGGCGTCTACGCCTGCGGCGAGGGCGGGCTCAGGCTCTTCACCTTCCCGGCCGCGCCCAGGGGGGTCGTGCCCGGCGCGGCCGTGCAGGCCGACCTGCCCGCGCCCACCCGGCGCGACCCGAAGAGCGAGCTCTGGCTCACCCCGGTGAAGGGGCAGCCCTGATGCGCGTCACGGACCTGGGGCTCGTCTCCTACGCCGAGGCCCTGGCCCTTCAGGAAAAGGCGGTGGACGAGGTGCTGGAGGGCGGCGAGGAGCGCCTGTTCGTACTCGAGCACACGCCTGTGGTCACCTTCGGCCGCCACGGCGGCGAGGCCTTCCTGGGACTGCCCCCGGGCGAGTTGGAGGCGCGCGGGGTGGACGTGGCCAAGGCCGCCAGGGGCGGCAGCGTGACCTGCCACTTTCCGGGCCAGGCCGTGCTCTACCCGGTGATGCGCCTTTCGCGCAGGCCCGGCGGGCTCAAGGGCTTCTTCCACATGATCGAGCAGACTGCCATCGACGCCCTGGCCAGCTTCGGCGTCCAGGCCGGGCGTTTCCCGGGCAGGCCCGGGGTCTGGACCGGGCCGCGCAAGATCGCCAGCGTCGGCGTGGGCGTGCGCCGCTGGGTGAGCTACCACGGGCTGGCGCTGAACGTGGGGCCGGACCTGTCGCTTTTTTCCACCATAACCGCCTGCGGCCTGCCCGGGGTGGAGATGACCTCCGCTGCCCGGGAGCTCGAGCGCCTGGGTCTCGACCCGGCGTTCGCCGACATGGGGAGAATGAAGGATGTCCTCGTCCAAGCCTTCCTGTCCCTCGCGGGACGATAGCCCGCGCCTGCCCCCCTGGCTCAGGGTCAGCCTGCCCAGGGACGGCGCCTTCGCGGCCACCGCGAAGGTGGTGGCCGGGCAGGACCTGCACACGGTCTGCCGCCAAGCGCGCTGCCCGAACATCTTCGAGTGCTTCGGCAAGGGCGTGGCCACGTTTTTGATCCTCGGCGGCGTGTGCACGCGCGGCTGCGGCTTCTGCAACATCACCCCGGGCCAGCCGCTGCCCGTGGACCCGGGCGAGCCCGCCCGCGTGGCCCAGGCCGCGGCGAAGCTCGCGCTGCGCCACGCGGTGATCACCTCCGTCACGCGAGACGACCTGGGCGACGGCGGGGCGGGGCAGTTCGCGGCCACGGTTCGCGCCGTTCGCGAGGCCCTGCCCGGGGCCTCGGTCGAGGTGCTCGTCCCGGATTTCCAGGGCAGCGCGGAGGCCCTGCGGACCGTGCTGGACGCGGGCCCGGCCGTGTTCAACCACAATCTCGAGACCGTGCCCGCGCTCTATTCCACGGTCAGGCCCCAGGCCCGCTACGAAAGAAGCCTCGAGCTTCTCGGGCGCGCCAAGGGGGCGGCTCCGACCGCGCTGACCAAGAGCGGGATCATGCTGGGCCTGGGCGAGACGCGCGAGCAGATAACGCGGGTGCTCGAAGACCTGCATGGGGTGGGCTGCGACATCGTCACCGTGGGCCAGTACCTGCGCCCCTCGCGGCGCAACCTGCCCGTGGCGCGCTACGTGCCGCCCGAGGAGTTCGAGGAGATCGCGGAGCTCGGGCGCTCTCTCGGCATCGCCAGGATGTACTGCGGCCCGCTGGTGCGCTCCAGCCACGACGCGGGCAGCCTGATCGGGTAGCTTCCGCCCGGCCGGGCCGCGCGGTTGCCGTGACGCAATCTATAGGATACACGGCGGCAGTTTCACATCCGCCGCCAGGAGGTACGACGTGGGCTTTCAGGACACCGGCATTCCGGGTCTTCTTCTTTTCGCCCCCAGGGTCATCAAGGACGACCGGGGCTTCTTCATGGAGAGCTACAAGCAGGCCGCCTTCCAGGAGCAGGGCCTGAAGATCGACTTCATCCAGGACAACCACGCCCTGTCCAAGACGCGCCACGTGCTGCGCGGCCTGCACTTCCAGACCCCGCCGCGCGCCCAGACCAAGCTCGTGCGCGTGACCAGGGGCGAGGTGCTGGACGTGGTGGTGGACCTGCGGGCGGGCTCGCCCACCTACGGGCAGTGGCGCTCCTTCGTGCTCTCCGAGAGCAATTTCCTGCAGCTGCTCGTGCCCAAGGGCTTCGCCCACGGCTACCTGACGCTCACCGACGAGGTGGAGTTTCTCTACAAGGTGGACGACTACTACGCCCCGGACAACGACAGCGGCATCATCTGGAACGACCCGGACCTGGCCATCGACTGGGGCGTCGCCGACCCGGTGCTCTCGCCCAAGGATTCCAGGCTCGGCTTCTTCAAGGACTTCACCTCGCCCTTCGTCTTCGAGGGCTGACACGCAAGCGAGGCCCCGCTCATGCCCGATCAGGCAGACAAGAAGAATCGTTTCGCCGCCTGCCACGCGATTATCCTGGCCGGCGGCTCCGGCACCAGGCTCTGGCCGCTCTCGCGCACGCTCCTGCCCAAGCAGCTCCTTTCGCTGGACGGCGGGCAGACGCTCCTCAAGCGCACCGTGACCCGCGCCCTGGAGGCCTTCGACCCGGCCAGCGTCTGGGTGGTGACCAACGAGGAGCACGTCTACGAGGTGCGCGGCCAGTTGCGCGAGGTCGACCCCAACCTGGAGGCCGGGGCGCTGGCCGAGCCCATGGGCAGAAACACCCTGCCCGCCATCATGCTCGCCCTGGACAAGATCACGGCCCGCGATCCCGAGGCCCTGGTGGCCGTCTTCCCGTCCGACCACCTGATCGAATCCAACGGGGCCTGGCTGGAGACCCTGTCCGAGGCCCTGCCCCTGGCGCGCGACGGCAGGCTCGTGACGTTCGGCATCAAGCCCTCCAAGCCCGAGACGGGCTACGGCTACATCCGCAAGGGCGAGCCCCTCGGCCCGGGCGCGTTCGACGTGCGCTCCTTCGTGGAGAAGCCCGACGCAGCCACGGCCCAGTCCTACCTGGAGAGCGGCGAGTATTACTGGAACAGCGGCATGTTCGTCTTTTCGGCCGCAGCCTTCCTGGATGCCGTGGCCCGCTTCCAGCCCGTGTTCCGGGAGTGGTGGGACGAGCGCGGGGAGACGCCCCTGGCGCTCGGCTACCACAAGCTCCCGGACATCTCGGTGGACTACGCCGTGGTGGAGAAGATGGACAGGCTGGCCGTGGTGGAGGCGCGCTTCGCCTGGGACGACCTGGGCAACTGGGAGGCCATCTACCGCATGGGCGGCAAGGACGCCTCGGGCAACGCCGTGCAGGGCGACGTTCTGTCCCTGGACTGCCGGGACAACCTGCTCATCTCCCACGGGGGCAAGCTCGCCTGCGTGGGCATCGAGGACATGATCGTGGTCCAGACGCGCGACGCCACGCTCATCTGCCCGCGCGGGAAGTCCCAGCGCGTCAAGGACGTGGTGGCCGCGCTGAAAAAGCAGGGCAGCCAGCTGGTCAACGCGCACGTCACCGTGCGCAGGCCCTGGGGCAGCTACACCGTGCTCGAGGAAGGGCCGCACTACAAGATCAAGCGCATCGAGGTCCCGGCCGGGGGCAAGCTGTCGCTCCAGATGCACCACCACCGCTCCGAGCACTGGGTGGTGGTCTCGGGCACGGCCCTGGTGCAGGTGAACGACAAGGAGATGCTCCTGACCGAGAACCAGTCCGTGGACATCCCCAAGACGGCCACGCACAGGCTCTCCAACCCGGGCAAGGTGCCGGTGGAGATCATTGAGATCCAGACCGGGCCGTACCTGGAGGAGGACGACATCGTGCGCTTCGAGGACGTCTACGGTCGCAAGGCCGGGGGCGGGCACGACGCGGAGCAGTGCTAGGGGAGGGCGCTTTCCTAAAATTGCGCGAGAAAAATGCGCGGGTTCCGTGGCGGACGCTTGACAAGCGGGGCATCCTCTGTCAGTTAGCCCGTCGCTCTTTGAGTTTGGAAGTTTCCCGCGAGGGCAAAAAAATAACCCTTGCAAGCCAATGGAGATTGAGCTAAAGCTCGCCGTCTTGGCGCTGGCGTAGCTCAACTGGTAGAGCAGCTGATTTGTAATCAGCCGGTTGCGGGTTCAAGTCCCTTCGCCAGCTCCAGGGGATATAAAGGTGGGGTTCCCGAGTGGCCAAAGGGAACAGACTGTAAATCTGTCGGCGTCAGCCTTCGGTGGTTCAAATCCACCCCCCACCACCACTGATAATGCGAGAAGCGCAGGAGACGTAAAACGTCGCTCGGACTGCGGATATGACGCGGGAATAGCTCAATTGGCTAGAGCATCAGCCTTCCAAGCTGAGGGTTGCGGGTTCGAGTCCCGTTTCCCGCTCCACGTCGCATCCCTCCGGCCTCGCTTCTAAAGAAGGCCCACGTAGCTCAGTAGGTAGAGCACTTCCTTGGTAAGGAAGAGGTCACCGGTTCAATTCCGGTCGTGGGCTCCATATAATTTCTATTAAAAACTCGCTGGCGGCAGCCACAAGAAAGAACGACCACTAGGGGGATTACCATGGGTAAGGCCAAATTCGAGCGCAACAAGCCGCACGTCAACATCGGCACCATCGGTCACATCGACCACGGCAAGACCACGCTGACCGCCGCGATCACGAAGCTTTCGTCTCTGCGGGGTTACGGCGATTACGTGGCGTTCGACCAGATCGACAAGGCTCCCGAAGAGAAGGAGCGCGGCATCACGATCGCGACCGCGCACGTGGAATACCAGACGGCCACCCGCCACTACGCCCACGTGGACTGCCCCGGCCACGCCGACTACATCAAGAACATGATCACGGGCGCGGCCCAGATGGACGGCGCGATCCTGGTGGTCGCGGCCACGGACGGCCCCATGCCCCAGACCCGTGAGCACATCCTGCTTGCGCGTCAGGTCGGCGTGCCGCACCTGGTGGTGTTCCTGAACAAGGTCGACCTGGTCGACGACCCTGAGCTCCTGGAGCTGGTCGAGCTGGAAGTGCGCGAGCTGCTGACCAAGTACGGCTACCCCGGCGACGACATCCCGGTGATCAAGGGCTCGGCCCTGAAGGGCCTTGAGTCCGACGACCCGAAGAGCGCCGACGCCGCTCCGATCTACGAGCTGCTGGACGCTTGCGACTCCTACTTCCCCGAGCCGCAGCGCGACATCGACAAGCCCTTCCTGATGCCCATCGAGGACGTGTTCTCGATCTCCGGCCGCGGCACCGTGGTGACCGGGCGTGTGGAGCGCGGCACCGTGAAGGTTGGCGAGGAAGTGGAGATCGTGGGCATCAAGGCGACCACGAAGACCACCTGCACGGGCGTCGAGATGTTCCGCAAGCTTCTGGACCAGGGCCAGGCCGGCGACAACGTGGGCGTGCTGCTCCGCGGCGTGAAGCGCGAGGACGTGGAGCGCGGCCAGGTTCTGGCCAAGCCGGGTTCGATCACCCCGCACAAGAAGTTCAAGGCCGAGGTGTACGTCCTGAACAAGGAAGAGGGCGGCCGTCACACGCCGTTCTTCTCGGGTTACCGCCCGCAGTTCTATTTCCGCACCACCGACGTGACCGGCGTGGTCACGCTGAACGAGGGCGTTGAAATGGTCATGCCCGGCGACAACGCCACCTTCAACGTCGAGCTCATCGCCCCCATCGCCATGGAGACCGGCCTCCGCTTCGCCATCCGCGAAGGCGGCCGCACCGTCGGCGCGGGCGTCGTGACCGAGATCACGGAGTAACACCATGCGGCTGAACATCATCTTGCAGTGCACCGAGTGCAAGCGCAAGAACTACGCGACTGAAAAGAACAAGAAGAATACGACCGGCCGTCTCGAAGTGAAGAAGTACTGCCCCTGGGACAAGAGGCATACCGTTCACCGCGAGGCGAAATAACCGGGCCGTATAACGCAGGGCAGTAGCTCCAACGGCAGAGCATCGGACTCCAAATCCGAGGGTTGTGGGTTCGAATCCCTCCTGCCCTGCCATATTTCTGGTAGGCACAAATGGCCACGAAGAAGATTAAATCCGGCGATGCGGCGGAGGTCGAAACTTCCGCCGCCTCATCGGTGAAAGGCAAGGTCGAGGAGTTCAAGGAATTCCTCGAACTTTCCAAAGTGGAGATCAAGAAGGTCACCTGGCCGACCCGCAGGGAGACCATGGTCACCTCCGTGGCCGTGCTCGTCCTGGTGGTGGTGATGACCATCTTCCTGGGCGCCGTGGATCTTGGCCTTTCACATTTGATGCAGCTCATCTTGTCATGACCGAAAACGTGACCGACACCACTCTTCCGGAGGGCTCTTCCAGGGCTCGCTGGTTCATCGTCCACACCTACTCGGGCTTCGAGAACCGGGTGGAGCAGACGATCCGCGAGATGATGCGCACGGGTCAGGACGAAGGCGCCATCGAGGAAGTCGTGGTGCCCACCGAAAAGGTTATCGAGCTGGTCAAGGGCGAAAAGAGGACCTCCACCCGGAAATTCTACCCTGGCTACGTGATGATCAAGATGGTCATGCACGACAAGTCGTGGCACCTGATCCAGGAGATTCCCCGCGTCACCGGGTTCGTCGGCGGCAAGAACAGGCCGACCCCTATGCGCGATTCCGAAGCCGAGCGCGTGCTTTCCATGATGGAGAGCCGGCAGGAACAGCCCCGTCCCAAGTTCAATTTCGATCGCGGGGACGAGGTCCGGGTCATCGACGGCCCGTTCGGCGGGTTCAACGCCCTTGTTGAGGACGTGAACTACGACAAGGGCAAGCTCAAGGTCTCCGTGTCCATCTTCGGCCGCCAGACCCCCGTCGAGCTCGATTTCGTTCAGGTGACCAAAAACTAGGCGGATCCCCAAAGATCCGTTGACCGATCAAAGGACGACACTACAATGGCTAAGAAGGAAGTCGCCAAAATCAAGCTGCAGCTCCCGGCCGGCAAGGCCAACCCCTCGCCTCCGGTGGGCCCGGCGCTGGGCCAGCACGGCGTCAACATCATGGAGTTCTGCAAGGCCTACAACGCCAAGACGCAGGACCAAATCGGCATGACCATCCCCGTGGTCATCACCGTGTACGCCGACCGCTCCTTCAGCTTCATCACCAAGACGCCGCCCGCCTCCGTGCTGCTGATCAAGGCCGCCAAGGTGGAGAAGGGCTCGGGCGAGCCCAACAAGAACAAGGTCGGCAAGGTGACCAAGGCCCAGATCGAAGAGATCGCCAAGCTCAAGATGCAGGATATGACCGCCAAAGACCTGGACGCCGCCATGAATACCATCATGGGTACGGCCCGCAGCATGGGTCTGGACGTGGTGAGCTAATAAGGAATTACCGCCATGCCCAAACACGGAAAGAAATACCGCTCCGCCGTCGAAGGTGTCGACCGTACCACCAAGTACGATCTCCCCGAGGCCGTGAAGATGGCCCTCCAGGCCGGACCCGCCAAGTTCGACGAGACCGTTGACGTGGCCGTCTGCCTTGGCGTCGATCCCAAGTATTCCGACCAGATGGTGCGCGGCGCCGTCACCCTGCCGCACGGCCTGGGCAAGACCATCCGCGTGGCCGTGTTCTGCAAGGGCGACAAGGTCGCCGAGGCCAAGGCCGCCGGAGCCGACATCGTCGGCGCCGAGGACCTGGTCGAGCAGATCCAGGGCGGCATGCTCGACTTCGACAAGGCCGTCGCCACCCCGGACATGATGGCCCTGGTCGGCAAGATCGGCCGCGTGCTCGGCCCCCGCGGCCTCATGCCCAACGCCAAGACCGGCACCGTGACCATGAACGTCACCGATGCGGTCAAGGAGCTCAAGGCCGGCCGCGTGGAGTTCAAGGTCGACAAGGCCGGCGTGCTGCACGCCCCCCTGGGCAAGAAGAGCTTCGGCCTGGACAAGATCCTCGAGAACTTGAAGGCCCTGCTCGACACCGTGATCCGCCTGAAGCCCAGCGCGGCCAAGGGCACCTACCTGAAGGCCATGGCCGTGGCCACCACCATGGGCCCCGGCTTCAAGGTGGACCCCGTCACGGTGAAGAAATTCCTGGAAGGCTAACAGCCTGACAGAACATCCGGAAGTAAGTCAAAGAAAGCGGGTGGGGCCGTTCCCCTTAATTTCCCGCCGAGACAGTCGCTTTGGCTTGCTTCCACCTATAACCCTGGAGGAGGCCGACCTTGCAAACTCGCGAACAGAAAGCCGAGATCATTGAGAAACTCAAGGATCGGGCCGTACGTGCGAGCATTGCCGTGGTCACCGATTTCAAGGGCTTGACGGTGGAAGAAGTGACCGCCCTGCGTGTCAAACTCCGCGAACAAGGAGTTGACTACCAGGTGGTCAAAAACACCCTGGCCCGAATCGCGCTGACCGACAGCCCGCACGACACCATCAAGGACCGCTTCAAGGAGCAGTGCGCCGTCGCCTTCGGGTATGATGACCCGGTGGCCGCCGCAAAGGCTCTGGTGGACTACGCCAAGGCCAACAAGAAGTTCGTCATCCGCTTCGCCTGCCTGCAGGGGAAGGTGATCGACGAGAACGGCATCAAGGCCCTGTCCACCATGCCCAGCAAGCCCCAGCTGCTTGCCCAGCTGCTCGGCACCATGAACGCGGTGCCCACGAGCTTCGTGTCCCTGCTGGCCAATGTGCCCCGCGGCATGCTCAACGTGCTGACGGCCCTGAAAGAGAAAAAAGAAGCCGCTTAAGCCAAAGCGTACTGAAGGAGAAGACTAAATGTCCGAGATCACCAAAGAGCAAGTTGTCGACTTCATCGCCAACATGACCGTTCTTGAGCTGTCCGAGTTCATCAAGGAGCTCGAGGAGAAGTTCGGCGTCTCCGCCGCCGCCCCCGTGGCCGCCATGCCCATGATGGCCATGGCCGGTGCTGGCGAGGCCGCTGCCGAGGTCGAGGAAAAGACCGAGTTCGACGTCATCCTCACCGGCTCCGGCGGCAACAAGATCAACGTCATCAAGGTCGTCCGCGCCCTCACCGGCCTGGGCCTGAAGGAAGCCAAGGACAAGGTGGACACCCTGCCCTCCACCATCAAGGAAGCCGTGTCCAAGGCCGACGCCGAGGACGCCAAAAAGCAGCTCGAGGAAGCCGGAGCCACTTGCGAAATCAAGTAGTCTGGTTAATATAACCAAAACGCCACGAAAGAGCGCACCCCCCGCAAGGGGGGAGTGCGCTCTTTTGTGCTTTCTCTTACAATCCTGCAAATCTTCAATGATTTTGGCAGGTTAGCATATAGGTCGAAATCAGGGCGAAGAGGCCCAGGCCAGCCCGGCAATGCCCGGGAAACCAACGTGAAGGCCGCCGGAAGCTGCGGCGGATCAACACAACTTCTCTTCGAGGGAACAATGGCCCAGCTGATCAAGAGTTTCGGCAAGGTCGACGACTCCGTCACCATCCCCCATCTCCTCAACCTGCAGGTGGACTCCTACGAGCTCTTCCTGCAGCGCGACATTCCGCCCGCTTCCCGCGCCGACGCCGGGCTCGAGGGCGTTTTCCGCTCCGTCTTCCCCATCGAGGATTTCAACAAGACAGCCAGCCTCGAGTACGTCAACTACGAGATCGGCGAACCCAAATACGACGTCCCGGAGTGCATCTCCAAGGGCCTGACCTTCGAGGCCCCGCTGCGCATCAAGGTCCGTCTGGTCGTTTACGACGTGGACGAGGAGACCGAGAACCGCACTATCCGCGACATCAAGGAGCAGGTGATCTACTTCGGCACCGTGCCCCTGATGACCGAGAAGGGAACCTTCATCATCAACGGGACCGAGCGCGTCATCGTCAACCAGCTCCAGCGCTCCCCGGGCATCATCTTCGAGCACGACTCCGGAAAGACGCACACCTCCCGCAAGGTGCTCTATTCCTGCCGCATCATCCCCATGCGCGGCTCCTGGCTCGACTTCGACTTCGACCACAAGGACATCCTCTACGTCCGCATCGACCGCCGCAGGAAGATGCCGGCCACCATCCTGCTCAAGGCCATGGGGATGTCCAAGTCCGATATTCTGGCATATTTCTACGACATCGAGCACTACTACCTTTCCGGTGAGAAGCTCTCCCGCGAGGTCCAGCCGCAGTTCTACCGCAAGGAGAAGGCCTGGGCGGACGTGATCGGCCCCGACGGCAAGGCCATCGTCACCGTGGACAAGCCCATCACCAAGCGCGCCTGGCGCCTCATGCAGGAGGCCGGGATCAGCCGCATCGACGTCGACCCCGCGTCGGTGCTCGGGCTCTTCGTCTCCCAGGAGTTCGTGGACAAGAACACCGGCGAGGTCATCGCCGAGCCCGGCGACGAGATCACCGAGGCCCTTCTCGAGCGCCTGCGCGAGCAGGGCGTGGAGACCATCCCCACCTTGTTCACCAAGGGCATGGACGTCTCAAGCTCCGTGCGCGACACCCTGCTGCTCGACAAGACCGCGGACCTCTCCGCCGCCCAGGTGGAGATCTACCGCCGCCTGCGCCCGAGCTCGCCCCCGACCCCGGAGATCGCGGCCAACTTCTTCGAGAACCTCTTCCGCAACCCGGACTACTACGACCTCTCCCCCGTGGGCCGCTACAAGCTGAACTCGCGCCTGCGCGTGAGCGAGCCCCTGGACTTCAGGACCCTCTCCAACGAGGACATCCTGAAGGCCGTGAAGCACCTGGTCTTCCTGAAGGACTCCCACGGCCCGGCCGACGACATCGACCACCTGGGCAACCGCCGCGTGCGCCCCGTGGGCGAGCTGGTCGAGAACCAGTACCGCATCGGCCTGGTGCGCATGGAGCGCGCCATCAAGGAGCGCATGAGCCTGCAGGAAGTGGCCACGCTCATGCCCCACGACCTGATCAACCCCAAGCCGGTGGCCGCGGTCCTCAAGGAGTTCTTCGGAACCTCCCAGCTGTCGCAGTTCATGGACCAGACCAACCCGCTCTCCGAGGTCACCCACAAGCGCCGCCTCTCGGCCCTCGGCCCCGGCGGCCTGACCCGCGAGCGCGCTGGCTTCGAGGTGCGCGACGTGCACACCTCGCACTACGGCCGCATCTGCCCCATCGAGACGCCTGAAGGCCCGAACATCGGCCTGATCGTGTCCTTGACCACCTACGCCAAGGTCAACGACTTCGGCTTCATCGAGACCCCCTACCTGGTGGTCAAGGACGGGCAGGTCACGGACGAGGTGGTCTACATGGACGCCTCCCGCGAGATCGACGAGGTGGTCGCGGCCGCCAGCACTCCGCTGGACGCCGGAAACCGCTTCACCACCCCGTTCGTTTCGGGCCGCATCAGGGGCGACCAGCTGATCATCCCCGTGGAGCAGGTCACGCTCATGGACGTGTCCCCGGGCCAGATCGTGTCCGTCTCGGCCGCGCTGATCCCCTTCCTGGAGCACGACGACGCCAACCGCGCGCTCATGGGCTCCAACATGCAGCGCCAGGCCGTGCCGCTCCTGCGTTGCGAGCAGCCCCTGGTGGGCACGGGCATGGAAGGCGCCGTGGCCCAGGATTCGGGCTCGTGCCTGCTGGCCGAGAACGACGGAGTGGTCGAGTACGCCGACGCCGAGCGCATCATCGTGCGCTACCTGGGCGGGGCCTCCCCGGAATCGGGCGGGGTCAAGGCGTATGAGCTCCTCAAGTTCCACAAGTCCAACCAGAACACCTGCTTCGGCCAGCAGCCCCGCGTGCTGGTGAACCAGAAGGTGAAGAAGGGCGACGTGCTGGCGGACGGCCCGGGCATCCGCGACGGCGAGCTGGCCCTGGGCAAGAACCTGCTGGTCGCGTTCATGCCCTGGTGCGGCTACAACTTCGAGGACTCCATCCTCATCTCCGAGCGCGTGGTTAAGGAAGACGTCTTCACCTCCATGCACATCGAGGAGTTCGAGGTGGTGGCCCGCGACACCAAGCTCGGGCCCGAGGAGATCACCCGGGACATCCCCAACGTCGGCGAGGAGATGCTCAAGAACCTCGACGACTGCGGCATCATCCGCATCGGCGCCAAGGTGAAGCCCGAGGACATCCTCGTGGGCAAGATCACGCCCAAGGGCGAGACGCAGCTCACCCCCGAGGAGAAGCTCCTGCGCGCCATCTTCGGCGACAAGGCCCGCGACGTGAAGAACACCTCCCTCAAGGTGCCGCCGGGCATCGAGGGCACGGTCATCGACGTGCGCGTGTTCAACCGCCGCTCCGGCGAGAAGGACGAGCGCACCCGCCAGATCGAGGACTTCGAGCTGGCCAAGATCGACACCAAGGAAGGCCAGCACATCGCTGGCATCACCGCCCAGACCCGGGCCAAGATCTGGGAGTTCGCCCAGGGCAAGTCCATCGGGCAGACGCTCATGGGCAAGAAGAAGGGCGAGGTCCTGGTGGAAGCCGGGCACCCGGTCAAGGCCGAGATCTTCGACACCCTGCCGGTGAAGAAGCTGGCCAACCTGTTCGTCTCGCGAGAGATCAACGAGCAGATCGCCGACATCCTGGAGAGCTACGACCGCCAGGTGCAGTTCGTGCGCGACGTGTACGAGTCCAAGCGCGGCAAGGCCGTGGAAGGCGACGACCTGCCCCCGGGCGTGATCAAGATGGTCAAGGTCTACGTGGCCGTGAAGCGCAAGCTCCAGGTGGGCGACAAGATGGCCGGCCGCCACGGCAACAAGGGCGTCGTGTCCTGCATCCTGCCCGCCGAGGACATGCCCTTCTTCTCCGACGGCACCCCCATGGACATCGTGCTGAACCCCCTGGGCGTGCCCTCGCGCATGAACATAGGCCAGATCATGGAGACCCACCTCGGGTGGGCCGCCAAGGAACTGGGCACCCAGCTGTCCTCCATGGTGGAGCAGGGCCTGCACACCAAGGACCTGCGCGAGCAGGTCAAGGCGACCTTCGAGTCGTCCTGGACCGCCAGGCTCGTGGACGAGATGGACGACGACGAGTTCGTGGCCGCCGTGAAGAAGCTCCGAAGCGGCATCGTGTGCAAGACCCCGGTCTTCGACGGCGCGTCCGAGGAGGAGATCTGGGGCTGGCTCACCAAGGCCGGGCTCCCCGAGGACGGCAAGGCCGTGCTCTACGACGGCCGCACCGGAGAGCCGTTCCACCGCACGGTCACCGTGGGCATCATGTACATGCTGAAGCTGCACCACCTGGTGGACGAGAAGATCCACGCCCGCTCCACGGGCCCATACTCGCTGGTGACGCAGCAGCCCCTGGGCGGCAAGGCCCAGTTCGGCGGCCAGCGCTTGGGCGAGATGGAAGTGTGGGCGCTCGAGGCCTACGGCGCCTCGTACCTCCTGCAGGAGTTCCTCACGGTCAAGTCCGACGACGTGGGCGGGCGCGTGAAGATGTACGAGAAGATCGTCAAGGGCGACAACTTCCTGGAGGCGGGGCTGCCCGAATCCTTCAACGTTCTGGTCAAGGAGCTCATGAGCCTGGGCCTGGACGTGGATCTGCTCCAGGAAGAGAAGAAGGTTAAAGCCGCCCGACGCTAGGCGGTTCGACATAGATTAGTAGACGGGACGACCCACAACATCACACGAGGGTAACCATGTCCTTGGACGACCTGTTCAGCTTGAGGGGCACAGCGGCGACGCAGCTTTCCAGCCGCACGCTCAAGGCCATCAAGATATCGATCGCCTCGCCCGAGAAGATCCGCGAGTGGAGCTTCGGCGAGGTGAAAAAGCCCGAGACCATCAACTACCGGACCTTCAAGCCGGAGCGCGACGGCCTTTTTTGCGCCAAGATCTTCGGCCCCGTGAAGGACTACGAGTGCAACTGCGGCAAGTACAAGCGCATGAAGCACCGCGGCATCGTGTGCGAGAAGTGCGGCGTGGAGGTCATCGCCTCCAAGGTCCGCCGCGAGCGCATGGGCCATATAGAGCTGGCCGCCCCGGTGGCCCACATCTGGTTTTTGAAGACCCTGCCCTCCAAGATCGGCACCCTGCTGGACATGACCATGGTCGATCTGGAGAAGGTGCTCTACTTCGACTCCTACGTGGTCATCGACCCCAAGGAGACCAACCTGGCCAAGTTCCAGGTTATCTCGGAAGACCAGTACCTGCAGATCATCGACCATTACGGCGAGGACGCCGTGACCGTGGGCATGGGCGCCGAGGCCGTGCGCTCCTTCCTGGAGGAGCTCGACCTGGTCAAGCTGCGCACCGAGCTGCGCGAGGAATCGCTGACCACGCGCTCCCAGACCAAGAAGAAGAAGATCATCAAGCGCCTGAAGATCGTCGAGGCCTTCCTGGAGAGCGGCAACAGGTCCGAGTGGATGATCATGGAAGTCATCCCGGTCATCCCGCCCGAGTTGCGTCCCCTGGTCCCCCTGGACGGCGGCCGCTTCGCCACGTCGGACCTGAACGACCTCTACCGCCGGGTGATCAACCGCAACAACCGCCTCAAGCGCCTGCTCGAGCTCGGAGCGCCGGACATCATCATCCGCAACGAGAAGCGCATGCTTCAGGAGGCCGTTGACGCCCTGTTCGACAACGGACGGCGCGGCCGTGCCATCACCGGCACCAACGGCCGCCCGCTGAAGTCCCTCTCCGACATGATCAAGGGCAAGCAGGGCCGTTTCCGCCAGAACCTCCTGGGCAAGCGCGTGGACTACTCCGGCCGTTCGGTCATCGTGGTGGGTCCCAAGCTCAAGCTGCACCAGTGCGGCCTGCCCAAGAAGATGGCCCTGGAGCTCTTCAAGCCCTTCATCTACGCCAAGCTCGAAGAGAAGGGCCTGGCCACCACCATCAAGACGGCCAAGAAGATGGTGGAGCGCGAGGAACTGGTGGTCTGGGACATCCTCGAGGACGTGGTCCGTGAGTACCCGATCATGCTCAACCGCGCCCCCACGCTGCACCGCCTGGGCATCCAGTCCTTCGAGCCCACCCTGGTGGAAGGCAAGGCCATCCAGCTGCACCCGCTGGTCTGCGCCGCCTACAACGCGGACTTCGACGGCGACCAGATGGCCGTGCACGTGCCCCTGTCCGTGGAGGCCCAGATCGAGTGCCGCGTGCTCATGATGAGCACCAACAACATCCTCTCCCCGGCCAACGGCAACCCCATCATCGTGCCCTCCCAGGACATCGTGCTGGGGCTCTACTACCTGACCGTGGAGCGCTCCTTCCAGCCCGGCGAAGGCAAGGTGTTCGCCAACCCCATGGAGTGCATCACCGCGCACCACGCGGGCGCGGTGCACCTGCACGCCAGGGTCAAGGTGCGCATGGACGGCCAGCTGGTGGACACCAGCGCCGGGCGCATCATGGTGGGCGAGCTTCTGCCCGAGGACGTGCCCTTCGAACTGGTCAACTGCGTGCTGAACAAGAAGTCCATCGGCCGCCTGGTCAGCGAGGTCTACCGCCTGGCCGGAACCAAGGCCACGGTGCTCCTCTGCGACCACCTGAAGGACCTGGGCTTCGAGTACGCCACGCGCGCGGGCGTCTCCATCGGCGTGAAGGACCTGATCATCCCCTCCAAGAAGGCGGACATCCTGGGCAAGTCCAACCGCGAGGTGGAGGAGATCGAGCAGCAGTACGCCGAGGGCATCATCACCCGCACGGAGAAGTACAACAAGGTCGTGGACGTGTGGACCAAGGCCACCAACGACGTGGCCTCGGAGATGATGCGCGAGATCTCCACCGACCTGATGATCGACCCCAAGAGCGGCAAGCAGGAGCGCAACACCTCCTTCAACGCCATCTTCATGATGACCCACTCCGGATCGCGCGGTAACCCCGACCAGATGCGCCAGCTTGCGGGCATGCGCGGCCTGATGGCCAAGCCTTCCGGCGAGATCATCGAGACGCCCATCACCTCGAACTTCCGCGAGGGCCTCTCGGTGGCGCAGTACTTCAACTCCACCCACGGCGCTCGTAAGGGCCTGGCCGACACCGCGCTCAAGACCGCGAACTCCGGCTACCTGACCCGCCGCCTGGTCGACGTGGTCCAGGACGTGATCATCACGGAGTACGACTGCGGCACCGTGGACGGCCTGGAGATCAGGCACTACGAGAAGTCCGGCGAGATCAAGCAGCGCCTCTCCGAACGCGCCCTCGGCCGCACGAACATGTTCGACGTGTTCGACCCCGAGACCTTCGAGGTGCTCATACCGTCCAACACCATCATCGACGAGACCTGGGCCATCAAGCTCGAGGAACTGGGCCTGCCCAGCCTGACCATCCGATCCACCCTGACCTGCCAGTCCGGCCACGGCGTGTGCGCCATGTGCTACGGCCGCGACCTGGCCAGGGGCCACCTGGTGAACACCGGCGAGACCGTGGGCATCATCGCCGCCCAGTCCATCGGCGAACCCGGCACCCAGCTGACCATGCGCACGTTCCACATCGGCGGCACCGCGGCGCGCGAGATCGAGAAGTCCTCGATCCCGGCGCAGCACAGCGGCCGCGTGGTCCTGCACCGCATCAAGCTGGTGAAGAACCAGGAAGGCGTGCAGATCGTGCTCGGCAAGTCCGGCCAGGTGTCCATCGTGGACGAGCAGGGCCGCGAGCGCGAGAAGTACTCGCTGCCCTCCGGCGCGCGCCTGGCCGTGTCCGACGGGCAGGATGTCAAGAAGGACCAGATCCTGGCCGAGTGGGACCCCTTCAACGAGCCCTTCGTCACCGACGTCGAGGGTACGGTCAAGTTCACCGACATCATCGAGGGCAAGACCTACCAGGAGAAGGTGGACGACACCACCAAGCGCGCCACCCAGACCATCATCGAGTACCGCACCACGCCGTACCGCCCGACCATCACCGTGGTGGGCGACGACGGGCAGGCCAAGATCCGCCCCGGCACCAACAGCGCCGCGGTGTTCCAGCTGCCCGTGGGCGCGATCCTGATGATCCGCGACGGCGAGCCGGTCCGCGCGGGCGACGTGCTCGCGCGCAAGCCCCGCGAATCCTCCAAGACCAAGGACATCGTGGGCGGTCTTCCCCGCGTGGCCGAGCTCTTCGAGGTGCGCAAGCCCAAGGACCTGGCCGTGGTCTCCGAGATCGACGGCATCGTGTCCTTCGGCCCCGAGACCAAGGGCAAGCGCAAGGTCATCGTCACCCCCGAGACCGGCGACCCCAAGGAATACCTGGTGCCGCGCGGCAAGCACATCACCGCCCAGGAGGGCGACTTCGTGGAGGCGGGCGAAGCCCTGACCGAGGGCAACCCCGAGCTGCACGACATCCTCAAAATCAAGGGCGAAAAGCACCTGGCCCGCTACCTGGTGGAAGAAATCCAGGACGTGTACCGGTTCCAGGGCGTGAACATCAACGACAAGCACATCGAGATCATCGTGCGCCAGATGCTCAAGAAGGTCTCGATCACCGACTCGGGCGACACCAACTTCCTCATCGGGGAGCAGGTGGACAAGTCCAAGTTCATGGAAGAAAACGCCCGCGTCATCCGCGAGGGCCTGAAGCCCGCCGTGGCCGAACCCCTGGTCCTGGGCATCACCCAGGCCAGCCTGACCACGGACTCCTTCATCTCGGCCGCCTCCTTCCAGGAGACCACCAAGGTGCTCACCGAAGCCTCCCTCATGGGCAAGGAAGACCACCTGCGCGGCCTCAAGGAGAACGTCATCGTGGGCCGGCTCATCCCGGCGGGCACCGGCTACCGCCGCTACATGGAGGCCGACATCGAGGTGCCCGACCAGCCCGAGCGCCCCGACAGGTTCCTGGAGGAGCTCGAGGAGAACTCCTCCTACATGGAGCAGTAGGCCTAGGCGCGAAAGCGAAAGAGAAGGGCGGCCCCGCGAGGGGCCGCCCTTTTTTTCGTAGGCCGGCCGTATCCGGGGCCGCGCCTCGCTCAACCCGGCCTGAAGAGGAGCCTGAACACGGCCCCGTTCTGCGTGAACGCCTCGATGGTCCCGCCGAGCTGCGCGGCCAGCGCCAGGAGCAGTTGTGCCCCGAGCGAGTCCTGCTCCGCAAGCGAGAATCCCTCGGGCAGGCCCTGGCCGCTGTCGGCCACGACGAGCTCAACGAAAGTGCCGTTGCGGCGCAGGCCCACCTTGAGCTCGGAGCCGGAGGAGCCGTTGAAGGCGTGCTTGAAGGCGTTTGTCAAAAGCTCGTTGAGCAAAAGCCCGAAGGGCACGGCCTGGTCGATGCGCAGGAAAACGTCGTGAGCCTCGATGTCCTGGGCGACGCGAACGCCGAGCCCAGCGTAAGCGCTGGCTATGCGCCGGGTCAGGTCCGGGATGTAGCGGGCGAGGTCCACGGCCGAGAGGTCGCTCGACTGGTAGAGTTGCTCGTGGACCAGGGCCATGGCCCGGATGCGCCCGAAAATGCGCGCGATGGGGCCCTCGCCAGCCTCGTCGCCGCCCTGGAGGCTAAGCAGGCTCAGGATGATCTGGAGGTTGTTCTTCACCCGGTGGTGGATCTCCTTGAGCATGACCTCCTTTTCCCTGAGCGAGCGGCGCACGGCCTCCTCGGCCTGTTTGATGGCGGTCACGTCGTGGACGATCCCGTTGAACCCGGCGAGTTCCCCGTCCGGGCCGAGAAAGGAGTTGACGGTCCACCGCATGTGGCGCGCGGAGCCCTCGTTGTCCGTCATCCTGTTCTCGAAGGCGGCCTTGGGCGCGCCGGCGCTCGTCCAGGAATCGAACGCCGCGCGCGTGTCCTCGCGGTCGCCGGGGTGGACGAGGTCGAAGAGCGAGGCCCCGTCCAGCCCGCCCCGGGCCATGCCGAAGAACCTCTCGGCCCTGCCGTTGGCGAAGAGCAGCCTGCCGTGCGTGTCCACGCTGACGATGAGGTCGTCTGTCCCCTCCACGAAGGTTTCGTACTTCTGTTTGCTCTCGAGGTGCTCGGCCTCGAGCTTGAGCTGCTCCGTCATGTCGACGTTGATGCCCAGGATGCCGATGGCGCCGCGCTCGTCGCGGATGGGGCCGAGGAAGGTCCGGGTGGGCCGCCTCGTGCCGTCGGGAAGGATTTCCTCCTCCAGCACTGAGAACGTCTCCCCCCTGAAGGCCCTTTCGTTGCGCCCCTGCCAGAGGGCGAGCGTCTCGGGCGGGACGCTCTCGGCCTGGAACGGCTTGCCGCGCAGATCCCCCCAACGCTGCACGCAGTTCTCGCTCTGGAAGATGACCCGGCCAGCGGTGTCGCGCGCCCAGGCCTCCACGGGAAGGTTGCGGAGCAGGGTGGAGAAGAGCACCTCGCTTCGGCGCAGGGCCTCGTCGGAGAGGGCCGCGGCGGTCACGGCCCGGATGCAGTAGCGCGTCAGCAAGAGGATGCTCCCGGCTCCGGCCAGGGCCGCGAGCACGTGGATGAGGCTTCGCGTGCGCCAAGGGTCGAGGACCGCGCTCGCGCTCTCGGACACCGCGACGACCAGGTCCGGGGGAAACTCCAGGCCGTGGAACACGACCAGGCGCTCGACCCCGTCGATGCTGTTTACCACCCTGTAGTCCTGGGATTTCTGGCCGGAGGCGATGAACCTCTCGGTGAACTCAGCTCCCTTGAGGTTTCTGCCCAGGTAGGGGGGCGGGTCCGGCACGCGCATGCGCACGAGCAGGTCGCGGCCGAGCAGGGTGATCCCCCCGTGGCGCGGGGGCAGCGCCGCTTCGAGCATGGCCTGGAAGAAGGCGGGCGTGAGCGCGATGCCAACCACTCCCGCGAATTCCCCCTTGTCGTCCCATACGGGCCGGGACGCGACCATGACGAACTTGTCGGTGAGGGTCAGGAAGGGCGCGGAAAGGAAAAAGGAGTCCACGCCGCTGTCCGCGTGAGCCTTGAAGTAGGACCGTTCGGAGACGTCCAGGCCGATGGCCTCGGGGGCGGTACCCGCGGTGATGATCCCGGAGGCGTCGGTGACGGTGGCGCTCACGGATTCGGGTAGGAAGCCCACCCGGTCGGTGAGCAGCGCGGCGAGGTCATGAGCGGAGAGCTCGCCTGAACGGATGCGCGCGCGCACGTCCAGGAGGATGGCGTCCACGTTGCGAAGACTGGCGGCCAGTTGAAGATCGATCTTCTGGGCCAGGAAAAGCCGGAAGGACCGGGCCTCGCGCAGGCAGGAGACGTACCCGTCCCAGATGCTAAGCCCGGTGACCCCCATGACGACGCACGCGGCGGCGATGCCCAGGATGCGGATGATCCTGGCCGCCGCGGGCCCGGGGCAGTATGAGGCGCGAATGGCCGACGTTCGAACTGCCACGTCCGCCGCGTCCGCCTGAGGGGAGCGGGAGGGGGCGCGCATGCCCCGCAGTATCCCGATCCGCGATTCATGGCAACGGGTTAGAAGGAACAGACCGGAAACTTTGGGAATCGGCTTGGGACGTCGATTTCTGGAAATAAAACTTGCCAAGCTTCGGCAGGGTTGCTATCTAAACGTGCTTTCAGCGAGTCGCACGGTATTTCCGCGGCCCGTGACCGGACGGGAGGGCAGGTCTCTCCGCGCGGTCCAGCGCCGTCGCATACTCCCCGGAGCTTGGTTGACAGGACCGGGTTTTTTGTCTACTGCCGTGCGCCTTTGCCAATTAAAAAAGTGAACGGAGCGAATCATGCCCACGATCAACCAGCTCATCAGCAAAGAGCGGGTGAAGCAGACCAAGCGCAAGAAGACCCCGGCTCTGCAAGCCTGCCCGCAGCGCCGTGGTGTGTGCACCCGCGTGTACACCACCACCCCCAAGAAGCCCAACTCGGCCTTGCGCAAGGTCGCGCGCGTGCGCCTGACCAACGGCATCGAGGTCACCAGCTACATCCCCGGTGAGGGTCACAACCTCCAGGAGCACTCGGTGGTCATGATCCGCGGCGGCCGTGTCAAGGACCTTCCCGGCGTGCGCTACCACATCGTGCGCGGCACCCTGGACACCGCGGGCGTTTCCGACCGCCGTCAGAGCCGCTCCAAGTACGGCGCCAAGCGCCCCAAATAAGGTTGTAAAAGGTAGGTACGACCCATGCCCCGCAAAGGTCCCGTTCCCAAGCGCCACATTCTGCCGGACCCGGTTTTCGGCAGCGTCCTCGTCAAGAAGTTCATCAACCGCCTGATGCTCGACGGCAAGAAGTCCATCGCCGAGTCGGTCTTCTACAAGGCCTGCGAAGTGCTCTCCGAGAAGACCCAGGAAGAGGGCCTGAAGGCTTTCGAGAAGGCCATTTCCAACGTGAAGCCGCACATGGAAGTGAAGCCCCGCCGCGTGGGCGGCGCCACCTACCAGGTGCCCATGGAAGTGCGCCCCGAGCGCCAGACCACCCTGGCCATCCGCTGGCTGATCAACAACGCCCGCAACCGCGGCGAGAAGGGCATGGTCAACAAGCTCTCCGGCGAGCTGCTGGACGCCTTCAACAATCGCGGCGGCGCTGTGAAGAAGCGCGAAGATACCCATCGCATGGCCGACGCCAACAAGGCCTTCGCCCACTACCGGTGGTAGGATAGAGGAAGCCAGACGTGTCCAAGATCGTTCCCATCGAGCGCCAGCGCAATATCGGCATCATGGCCCATATTGACGCGGGCAAGACCACCACGACCGAGCGCATCCTCTTCTACACGGGCGTCTCGCACAAGATCGGCGAAGTTCACGACGGCCAGGCCACCATGGACTGGATGGTTCAGGAGCAGGAGCGCGGCATCACCATCACCTCCGCCGCCACCACCTGCTTCTGGCGCGATCACCGCATCAACATCATCGACACCCCGGGCCACGTGGACTTCACCATCGAGGTGGAGCGCTCCCTGCGCGTGCTCGACGGCGCCGTGGCCGTGTTCGACGCCGTCGCCGGCGTCGAGCCCCAGACCGAGACCGTCTGGCGCCAGGCCGAGCGCTACCGCGTTCCGCGCATGTGCTTCGTGAACAAGATGGACCGCATCGGAGCGAACTTCTTCCGCTGCGTGGACATGGTCAAGGAACGCCTTGGCGCCAAGGCCGTCCCCCTGCAGATCCCCATCGGGTCCGAGGACGAGTTCAAGGGCGTCGTCGACCTGATCACGGGCAAGGCCTTCGTGTTCGACGACACCACCAAGGGCAAGGAATACAACATCGTCGACGTTCCCGCCGACCTCCAGGACCTCTACGAGACCCTGCGCCTCGAGATGCTCGAAGCCATCGCCGAAGAAGACGAAGGCCTCATGGAGAAGTACCTGAACGGCGAGGAGCTCACCCCCGAGGAACTGCGCGTCGGCATCCGCAAGGCCGTGATCGGCCTGTCCATCGTGCCCGTGCTGTGCGGCTCCGCCTTCAAGAACAAGGGCGTGCAGCCCCTTCTCGACGCGGTGATCGACTTCCTGCCTTCCCCCGTGGACATCCCCGCCATCGTGGGCATGAACCCGGACAACGAGGAAGAGCAGATCGAGTGCCCCTGCGACCCGGCCAAGCCCCTGGCCGCGCTGGCCTTCAAGCTGATGAGCGACCCGTTCATCGGCCACCTGACCTTCCTGCGCATCTACTCGGGCAAGATCGAGTCCGGCATGACCGTGCTCAACGCCGCCACCGGCAAGAAGGAGCGCATCGGCCGCCTGCTCAAGATGCACGCCAACAAGCGCGAGGACATCAAGGAGGCCCTGGCCGGCGACATCGTGGCCGCCGTGGGCCTGAAGCTCACCTCCACGGGCGAGACCGTGTGCGAGGACAGGCAGCCCGTGGTGCTCGAATCGCTGAACATCCCCGAGCCGGTCATCGAGGTCGCCATCGAGCCCAAGACCAAGGCCGACCGCGACACCCTGTCGCAGGCCCTGGCCAAGCTCGCCAAGGAAGACCCGTCGTTCCGCGTCAAGACCGACGAGGAGACCAACCAGACCCTCATCGCGGGCATGGGCGAACTGCATCTGGAGATCATCGTCGACCGCCTGATGCGCGAGTTCAACGTGAACGCCAACGTGGGCGCCCCCCAGGTCGCCTACCGCGAGACCATCACCAAGGCCGTCAAGCACGAGAACCGCTACGTCAAGCAGACCGGCGGCCGTGGCCAGTACGCGCACGTGGTCCTCGAGGTCTCCCCGCGCTCCGAGGGCGGCTACGAGTTCACCAACTCCATCGTGGGCGGCGTGATTCCCAAGGAATACATCCCCGCCGTGGACAAGGGCATCCAGAACGCCATGAAGGCGGGCGTGCTCGCGGGCTTCCCCGTGGTGGACATCAACATCAGCTTGGTGTTCGGTTCCTACCACGAGGTCGACTCCTCCGAGCAGGCCTTCTACATCTGCGGCTCCCAGGCTTTCAAGGAAGCCTGCCGCGCCGCCTCGCCGGTGCTGCTCGAGCCCATCATGAGCGTCGAGGTCGTCACCCCCGAGGAGTACCTGGGCGACGTCATGGGTGACCTGAACGGCAGGCGCGGGCGCGTCTCCAACCTGGAAGGCCGCGTGGGCTCGCAGGTGATCAAGTGCCACGTGCCCCTGTCGAACATGTTCGGCTACGCCACGGACCTGCGCTCGCGCACCCAGGGCCGCGCCACGTTCACCATGCAGTTCGACCACTACGAGCAGGTTCCCAACAGCCTGGCCGAAGAAATCATCAAGAAGAAATAGAGGGACGCCCCAGGAGATCAATTATGGGTAAGGCCAAATTCGAGCGCAACAAGCCGCACGTCAACATCGGCACCATCGGTCACATCGACCACGGCAAGACCACGCTGACCGCCGCGATCACGAAGCTTTCGTCTCTGCGGGGTTACGGCGATTACGTGGCGTTCGACCAGATCGACAAGGCTCCCGAAGAGAAGGAGCGCGGCATCACGATCGCGACCGCGCACGTGGAATACCAGACGGCCACCCGCCACTACGCCCACGTGGACTGCCCCGGCCACGCCGACTACATCAAGAACATGATCACGGGCGCGGCCCAGATGGACGGCGCGATCCTGGTGGTCGCGGCCACGGACGGCCCCATGCCCCAGACCCGTGAGCACATCCTGCTCGCGCGTCAGGTCGGCGTGCCGCACCTGGTGGTGTTCCTGAACAAGGTCGACCTGGTCGACGACCCCGAGCTCCTGGAGCTGGTCGAGCTGGAAGTGCGCGAGCTGCTGACCAAGTACGGCTACCCCGGCGACGACATCCCGGTGATCAAGGGATCCGCCCTGAAGGGCCTTGAGTCCGACGATTCGAAGAGCGCCGACGCCGCTCCGATCTACGAGCTGCTGGATGCTTGCGACTCCTACTTCCCCGAGCCGCAGCGCGACGTCGACAAGCCCTTCCTGATGCCCATCGAGGACGTGTTCTCGATCTCCGGCCGCGGCACCGTCGTGACCGGGCGTGTGGAGCGCGGCACCGTGAAGGTTGGCGAGGAAGTGGAGATCGTGGGCATCAAGGCGACCACGAAGACCACCTGCACGGGCGTCGAGATGTTCCGCAAGCTTCTGGACCAGGGCCAGGCCGGCGACAACGTGGGCGTGCTGCTCCGCGGCGTGAAGCGCGAGGACGTGGAGCGCGGCCAGGTTCTGGCCAAGCCGGGTTCGATCACCCCGCACAAGAAGTTCAAGGCCGAGGTGTACGTCCTGAACAAGGAAGAGGGCGGCCGTCACACGCCGTTCTTCTCGGGTTACCGCCCGCAGTTCTATTTCCGCACCACCGACGTGACCGGCGTGGTCACGCTGAACGAGGGCGTTGAAATGGTCATGCCCGGCGACAACGCCACCTTCAACGTCGAGCTCATCGCCCCCATCGCCATGGAGACCGGCCTCCGCTTCGCCATCCGCGAAGGCGGCCGCACCGTCGGCGCGGGCGTCGTGACCGAGATCATGGAGTAAACCAACAATGAACAGCGACCGCATCCGGATCAAGCTCAAGGCCTACGACTACCGCATTCTGGACAAAGCCGTGGCCGAGATCGTTGATACCGCCCGCAACACCGGCGCGGGCATTGCCGGGCCCATACCGCTGCCCACCAACATCCACAAGACCACGGTCAACCGTTCCGTGCACGTGGACAAGAAGTCGCGCGAACAGTTCGAGATGCGCATCCACAAGCGCCTGCTCGACATCCTCGAGCCGACTCAGCAGACCGTCGACGCCCTGGGCAAGCTTTCCCTGCCCGCCGGCGTTGACGTTGAAATCAAGCTTTAAAGGAAGGGGTAGACAATCATGGCCAAGAAAACCCTTGGCATCATCGGCCGCAAGCTGGGCATGACCCGCGTGTTCAGCGACGACGGCTCGGTGGTTCCGGTGACGGTCATCGCCGCCGGCCCCTGTCCGGTGATGCAGATCAAGTCCCAGGAGAAGGACGGTTACACCGCCCTGCAACTGGGCTTCGATACGCGCGAGGAAAAGGAGATGAACAAGCCGGAGAAAGGCCATCAGGTCAAGACCGGCAAGGGCTTCTTCCGCACCCTGCGCGAGATCCGCCTGGACTCCGTGGACGGCTACGAGGCCGGCCAGGAGATCACGGTCGAGATCTTCGCTCCCGGCGACAAGATCAAGGTGACCGGCACCTCCATCGGCAAAGGATTCCAGGGCCCCATGAAGCGCCACGGCTTCGCCGGCCTGAAGGCCACCCACGGCACTGAAAAAGCCCACCGCTCCGGTGGCTCCATCGGCCACAACACCGAGCCCGGAAAAGTCATGAAGGGCAAGAAGATGGCCGGACATATGGGCGCTCGCACCGTGACCAGCATCAATCTTGAGGTCTATGACGTGCGGCCCGAGAACAACATCATCCTGGTCAAAGGCCAGGTCCCCGGCCACCGCAACGGCCTGGTGATGATCCGCAAGCAGGGGTAGGCCATGGCCAACGTTAAAGTTTTTGATCAGCAGAACAAGGAAGTGGGACAGATCGACCTGGCTCCCGAGGTGTTCGAGGTGGCTATCCGCCCCGAGATCCTGCACCTCGTCGTCCGGGCCCAGCTGGCCGCCAAGCGCGCCGGCACCCACAAGGTGAAGACCCGTTCCTTCGTGTCCGGCTCGGGCGCCAAGCCCTGGCGGCAGAAGGGCACCGGCCGCGCCCGCTCCGGCGCCAAGCGCTCCCCCATCTGGAAGGGCGGCGCCGTGGTGCACGGACCGCAGCCGCGCAGCTACGCGTTCAAGGTCAACAAGAAGATCAGGACTCTTGCCCTGAAGATGGCCCTCTCCACCAAGGTGGCGGAAGAGTCGCTCATCGTGGTGGACAAGCTTGAGCTTCCCGAGATCAAGACCAAGCTCTTCGCCGGTGTCGCCAACAATTTCGGGCTGAAAAAGGCCTTGATTGTCCTGGGCGATTCCAATAACAATGTCGAGCTTTCCGCCCGGAACCTCCCCGGCATCAAAGTCGTTCGGCAGGATATGCTGAACGTTTACGATTTGCTGAAGCATCCTCAGCTGGTGATGGTGCAAGGCGCTGCCCAGGCCGTCCAGGAAAGGTTGAAATAGCCATGAGCTACGCAAACATTCTTTTGAAGCCCCTGGTCACCGAGAAGGCCACCAAGGCCAAGGAAGAGTCCAACCAGGTTCTCTTCTACGTCGCCCCGTCGGCCAACAAGATCGAGATCAAGGCCGCCGTCGAGGAAGCTTTCAAGGTGAAGGTCACCGAAGTGAACGTCGTGCGCCGCCGCCCCCTGAAGCGCACCCGCCATGGCCGCCCCACCGGTCACGTCCCCGGCTACAAGAAAGCCTACGTGACCCTGGCCGAAGGCGACAAGATCGAATTCTTCGAGGGAGTCTAAGCCATGGCCGTGCGCACTTTGAAACCCACTTCGGCCGGACGGCGCTTCCAGACCGTTTCCGATTTCGCCGAAATCACCAAGGCTACGCCCGAGAAGTCGCTCACCAAGGGCCTGAGCAAGAAGTCCGGCCGCAACAACCAGGGCCGCATCACTTCTCGCCGCCGCGGCGCGGGCAACAAGACCCGTTACCGCCTGATCGACTTCAAGCGCGACAAGTTCGACATCCCGGCCAAGGTCGCCTCCATCGAGTACGATCCCAACCGCTCCGCCCGCATAGCCCTTCTTAACTATGCCGACGGCGAGAAGCGTTACATCATCGCGCCGGTCGGGATAAATGTCGGTGACACGCTCATCGCCGGCGAGACCGCGGACATCAAGCCCGGAAACGCCCTGCCCATGAGCAAGGTCCCTGTTGGCACGCTCCTGCACAACATCGAGATGAGCCCGGGCCGCGGCGGCCAGATGTGCCGCGCCGCCGGAACCTACGCCCAGCTCATCGCGAAGGAAGGCAAGTACGCGCTTCTGCGCCTTCCCTCGGGTGAGGTCCGCAACGTCCTGGCCGCGTGCATCGCCACGGTGGGCCAGGTCGGCAACGTGACCCACGAGAAGGTTTCCATCGGCAAGGCCGGGCGTAACCGCTGGCTGGGCAAGCGCCCCAAGGTCCGCGGCGTGGCCATGAACCCTGTCGACCACCCGCTGGGCGGCGGCGAGGGCAAGAGCTCCGGCGGCCGTCACCCGGTTTCCCCTTGGGGCAAGCCGGCCAAGGGTCAGAAGACCAGAAACCGCAAGAAGGCCTCGTCGCGGCTTATCGTGAAGCGCCGCAACGAGAAGTAGGAGCCAGGACATGCCCCGTTCGCTCAAAAAAGGTCCCTTCGTGGACGGCCACCTCACCGCGAAGGTGGACAAGGCCAACGAGACCCAGGATCGCCGCGTGATCAAGACCTGGTCGCGCCGCTCCACCATCCTGCCGGAGATGGTCGGCCTGACGTTCGCCGTCCACAACGGCCGCAAATTCATCCCCGTCTTCGTTTCCGAGAACATGGTCGGACACAAGCTGGGCGAATTCGCCCCCACCCGCACCTTCCACGGCCACGCTGCCGACAAGAAGGCCGCCAAGGGCAAGAAGTAGGGGAGTTAAGCCATGGAAGCCAAAGCCATAGCCAAATACATCCGGGTCTCTCCCCAGAAGGCCCGCTTGGTGGCCGACACCATCAAGGGCAGGAACGTCGAGGAAGCCATGAACATCCTCAAGTTCACGCCCAAGAAGGCCGCCAAGATCATCGGCAAGGTGCTGCACTCGGCCCTTTCCAACGCCGAACAGCTGTCCGCCGACGTGGACACGCTCAAGGTGAAGGAAGTCATCGTGAACCAAGGCCCCACCCACAAGCGGATCATGCCCCGCTCCATGGGCCGGGCCAACCGCATCCTCAAGCGCACCAGCCACATCACCGTGGTGGTCGAGGAAGAGAAGGAGTAGGGGCCATGGGTCAGAAAGTCCACCCGTACGGCTTCCGCCTGGGTTACAACAAGAACTGGACTTCCCGCTGGTTCGCGAAGAAGGATTATCCCGCCTTCGTCTACGAGGACAACAAGATCCGCAAGTTCGTGAAGTCCTCGCTGTTCCACGCGGGCATCTCCCGTATCGAGATTGAACGCGCCGGCGGCAAGATCAAGCTCATCATCCACACCGCCCGCCCCGGCATCGTCATCGGTCGCAAGGGCACGGAGATCGAAAAGGTCCGCGCCGATCTCAAGAAGCGCTTCGGCCGCGAGTTCGCGGTCGAGGTCAACGAGATCCGCCGTCCCGAAGTCGATGCCCAGCTGGTGGCCGAAAACATCGCCCTGCAGCTGGAGCGCCGCGTGGCCTTCCGTCGCGCCATGAAGCGCACCGTGGGCCTGGCCCGCAAGTTCGGCGCCGAAGGCATCAAGGTGTTCTGCGCCGGCCGCCTGGCCGGAGCCGAGATCGCCCGCTCCGAATGGTACCGCGACGGCCGCGTGCCGCTGCACACCCTGCGTGCCGACATCGACTACGGCCTGGCCACGGCCAAGACCACCTACGGCGTCATCGGCGTCAAGGTCTGGATCTTCAAGGGCGAGATTCTCGATAGCGAGGTTGAACAATAATGCTCTCCCCGAACAGAACCAAGTTCCGCAAGCGTCATAAGGGCCGCCTGGACGGTCCCGCCACCGGCGGCACCGAGGTCTCCTTCGGCGAAGTCGGCATCAAGGCCGTCGAGCACGGCAAGCTGACCAGCCAGCAGATCGAAGCCGCCCGTGTCGCCATCATGCGCCACATCAAGCGCGGCGGCAAAGTCTGGATCCGCGTCTTCCCGGACTTCCCGGTCACCGCCAAGCCCGCCGAAGTCCGCATGGGCTCGGGCAAGGGCTCCCCGGTGGGCTGGTGCGCTCCGGTCAAGCCCGGCCGCGTGCTCTACGAGGTCAAGGGTGTCGAGATGGAGGTCATGATCGAGGCCCTCAAGCGTGCCCAGCACAAGCTGCCGATCAAGACCAAGATCGTGACCAAGGAGCTCGTCTAGCCATGTTGACCGCCAAGGAACTGCGCGAACTCGACGAGGCCAAGCTTGCCGAGAAGCTCTCCCAGTCCGAGGAAGAGCTTTTCAAGCTGCGTTTCCAGCACGCCACGGCCCAGCTGGAGAAGACGCACCGTTTGGGTGAGCTGAAGAAGGACATCGCCCGCATCAAGACGGCGATGAACCAAATCAAAAGCGGCAGGTAGGAAACCATGGAAGAGCACAAGAGCAACCGCCGGGTGCTGACCGGCATCGTGGTCTCCGACAAGTGCGACAAAACCATTGTCGTGCGCGTCGAGACCCTGGTCAAGCATCCCCTGGTGAAGAAGTACATCCGCCGCCGCAAGAAGTTCATGGCCCACGATCCGATGAACGAGTGCGGCATGGGCGACAAGGTGCAGATCATCGAGCACCGCCCCCTGTCCGCCCGTAAGCGTTGGCATCTGGTCAAGATCATGGAGAAGGCGAAATGATCCAGGTTGAATCCGTCCTCGACGTCGCCGATAACTCCGGCGCCAAGAAGGTCGCCTGCATCAAGGTGCTCGGCGGTTCGCGCCGCCGTTACGCCTCCGTGGGCGATATCATCGTCGTCTCCGTGAAGGAAGCCATGCCCCATTCCAAGGTGAAGAAGGGGCAGGTGATGAAGGCCGTCATCGTGCGCACCAAGAAAGAAGTTGGCCGCCCCGATGGCTCCTACATCAAGTTCGACAACAACTCGGCCGTGCTGCTCACCGCCCAGCTCGAGCCAGTGGGAACCCGCATCTTCGGACCAGTGGCCCGCGAACTTCGATTGAAGAACTTCATGAAGATCGTGTCGCTGGCCCCTGAAGTCCTCTAGATCGGCAGCCCGAGGAAACTATGAAAACGTACCGCATCCGCAAGGACGACAAGGTGATGGTCATCGCGGGAAAGGACAAGGGCAAGATCGGCAAGGTCTTGAAGGTCCTTCCCAAGACTGACCGCATCCTGGTGGAAAAGGTCAACGTGGTGAAGCGTCACCGCAAGGGCAACCCCTACGCCGGACAGGCCGGGGGCATCGAGGAGAAGGAGGCCCCCCTGGCCATCTCCAACGTCGCCCTGATGTGCGACGCCTGCGCGAAAGCCACCCGCGTCGGCTACAAGTACACCGAGGACGGCAAGAAGCTCCGCTTCTGCAAGAAGTGCAACGAAGTCATCAGCTAAAGGGAATCAACATGACTCGCCTCGAACAAGTTTACTCCGAGAAGGTCTTTCCGGCCCTTCAGAAGGAGTTCGGGTACAAGTCGCCCATGCAGATTCCCAAGTTCAAGTTCATCTCCCTGAACATCGGACTTGGCGAAGCCTCGCAGAACTCCAAATTGATCGACGAGGCCGTGGCCGAACTCACCGCCATCGCCGGCCAGAAGGCCGTCATCACCCGCGCCAAGAAGTCCATCGCGGCCTTCAAGCTGCGTGAGAATCAGCCCGTGGGCTGCCGGGTGACGCTTCGCAAGGACCGCATGTGGGACTTTTATGACAAGCTGGTGAACTTCGCCCTGCCCCGCGTCCGCGACTTCCGCGGCGTGCCGGACAGGGGCTTTGACGGCCGGGGTAATTTCACCCTGGGCATCAAGGAGCACACCATTTTTCCCGAGATCAACATCGACCGGGTCGAGCGCGTGAAGGGCATGAACATCACTATCGTGACGAGTGCCCAGACCGACAAGGAAGGCAAGGTCCTTCTCGATCTGCTCGGCATGCCCTTCAGAAAGTAGGAGGATACGACCGTGGCACGCACTGCTCTCATGGTGAAAGCCCGGCGCAAGCCCAAGTTTTCGGCCCGGGCCTACAACCGCTGCCCCATTTGCGGCCGCGCCCGGGCGTTTTTGCGCAGGTACGGCATTTGCCGTATTTGCTTCCGCAACATGGCCCTGGCAGGTGAATTGCCTGGCGTCAGGAAATCGAGCTGGTAGGAGGCCGACATGTCCGTGACCGATCCCATCGCCGATATGCTGGCCCGCATCCGCAACGCGTACCACGCGTTGCACAAGAAGGTCGCCATCCCGCACTCCAAGATGAAGGAGTCCATGGCCGGCATCCTGAAGGACCAGGGCTACATTGAGGAATTCGCCGTCGAGGGACGCGACCTGCTGCTCACCCTCAAATACGCAAAGGGCCGGCCCCTCATCGCCGGTCTGAAGCGCGTGAGCAAGCCCGGCCGCCGAATCTACGTGGGGGCTCATGACATTCCCCGCGTTCAGAACGGACTTGGCATCTGCATTCTCTCCACCTCCCACGGCGTCATGGACGGCATCACCGCCCGTAACGCCAAGGTCGGCGGCGAGTTGCTCTGCGAAGTCTGGTAAGAGGATTTAGCCATGTCCCGCATCGGCAAGCAAGAAATCGCCATCCCGTCCGGAGTGGAAGTCAAGGTCTCCGCTGACGTGGTGAACGTCAAGGGACCCAAGGGCGCCCTTTCCACGCCCACCCATCCCAAGATCACTTACGAGATCGAGGGCAACACCCTGCGCGTGGGCCGCGTGGACGACACCCGCGTCGCCCGCGCCCAGCACGGCCTGCGCCGCACCCTGCTGGCCAACTGCATCGACGGCGTGACCAAGGGCTTCTCCAAGACGCTCGAGGTCATCGGCGTGGGCTACAAGGTCCAGGCCGCCGGCAAGGCCGTGGTGCTCTCGGTGGGCTTCTCCCACCCGGTGGAGTTCCCTCTGCCGGCCGGAGTCGAGGCCAAGGTCGAGGGCAACAAGCTGACCCTCTCCGGCATCGACAAGCAGATGGTCGGCGAGGTCGCCGCGTGCATCCGCCGCGTGCGCCCGCCCGAACCCTTCAAGGGCAAGGGCATCAAGTACGACAACGAGCAGATTCGCCGCAAAGCCGGCAAATCTGGCGGCAAGAAGTAGAGGCTGGCCATGAAAAAGACCAAGCAAGCCGCGCGGCTCAGCCGCAAGGTCCGCATCCGCAAGAAGATCAGCGGAACCGCGTCGCGTCCCAGGCTGGTGGTGTACCGTTCCAACCTGCACGTCTACGCCCAGCTCGTGAACGACGAGAACGGCCAGACCATCGTCGCCTCCTCCTCGCTCGCCCTGGCCAAGGGCGGAGAGGCGCTCAAGCCCAACATGGAGACCGCCGCCAAGGTCGGCCGCGACGTGGCCGCCAAGGCCAAGGAAAAGGCCATCGAATCCGTGGTCTTCGACCGCAACGGCTACCTCTATCACGGCTGCGTCAAGGCCTTGGCCGAAGGCGCCCGTGAGGGCGGACTGCAATTCTAATGGGGCACATCATGGAACAAACCGAACTGACTCAGATCGAAAAGATCGTTTCGCTCAACCGCGTGGCCAAGGTCGTCAAGGGCGGCCGCCGGTTCAGCTTCAGCGCCCTGGTCGTCGTGGGCGACGGCAAAGGCTCCGTGGGCTTCGGCCTGGGCAAGGCCAACGAGGTCCCCGAGGCCATCCGTAAGGCCACCGACCAGGCCAAGAAGTCCATGATCAAGGTGCCCCTGCTCGACGGCACGCTGCCCTATCAGGTGATGGGCCGCTTTGGCGCCGGGCGCGTTGTGCTCATCCCGGCCTCCAAGGGCACCGGCATCATCGCCGGCGGCCCCGTGCGCGCCGTGATGGAGGCCGCCGGGGTGCACGACATCCTGACCAAGGCCATCGGCACCAACAACCCTCACAACGTCCTCAGGGCCGCAGTGGCCGGTCTGGCTTCCCTGCGTAGCGCCGAGCAGGTCTCCGAGCTGCGCGGCAAGGCCCTGGAAACCCCGAGGAAGTAAGACCATGAGCGGTGAAGTGACCATCAAGCTCGTCAAGAGCAAGATCGGCTGCAACCCCAAGCAGCGGGCGACGCTGGAGGCTTTGGGCCTCCGCAAGATCAGGCAGGAGAAGACCCTGCCCGACACTCCCGCCGTCAGGGGCATGATTTTCAAGGTCTCTCACCTGATCGAGGTGAAATAACATGCTGCTGCACGAACTCTATCCCTTCCCCGAGGAGCGCAAGGACCGCAAGCGCATCGGCCGCGGCCGCGGCTCGGGTCAGGGTTGCACCGCCGGCAAGGGCAACAAGGGTCAGAACGCGCGCGCCGGAACCGGCACCAAGGCCTGGTTCGAAGGCGGCCAGATGCCTCTGGCCCGCCGCCTCCCCAAGCGCGGCTTCAAGAACTCCTTCAAGGTCAGCTACGCCCCCGTGAACCTGGACAGGCTCATGGAGGCTTTCCCCGAGACCGTGGAGATCACCCTGGACGCCATCTATGATCGCGGCCTGGTTGATCGCGGCCTGCTCGTGAAGGTCCTCGGCAACGGCGACCTGACCAGGGCCGTCACTGTCGAGGCCCACAAGTTCAGCGCTTCCGCCCTGGACAAGATCTCCAAGGCCGGCGGCACCGCCAAGGCTCTGGAAAGCGTGACGGAAGGCTAACGTGGCACTGCAAGGCGTGGAGAATCTGGCTCGCGTGCCGGAGCTGAAGAAGAAGATCCTCTGGACCTTCCTGCTTCTGGCCGTCTACCGTGTGGGCATTCATGTCCCCGTTCCGGGTGTCGATCCTCTCGCTCTGGCGGATTTCTTCCAGAGCGCGAAGAACACCCTGTTCGGGCTCTTCGACATGTTCTCCGGCGGCGGCCTGAACAAGCTCTCCATCTTCACCCTGGGCATCATGCCCTACATCTCGGCCTCCATCGTCATGCAGCTGCTCACGGTGGTCAGCCCCGAGCTCGCCCGGCTCCAGAAGGAGGAGGGCGCGCAGGGGCGCAAGAAGATCACCCAGTACACGCGCTACGGCACGGTGCTCATCACCTTGATTCAGGGGTTGGGCATCGCCGTGGGCCTCGAGAGCATGACCAGCCCCACGGGGGCGCCCCTCGTGATGCACCCGGGCGTCGGCTTCAAGTTCATGACCGTCATGACGCTTACGGCCGGAACCGTGTTCCTCATGTGGCTGGGTGAGCAGATCACCGAAAAGGGCATCGGCAACGGCATCTCGCTGATCATCTTCGCGGGCATCGTGGCCGGCCTGCCCAGGGCGCTCATCAACACGTTCTCCCTCATCGGGCAGGGCGAAATGAGCCTTCTGGTCTTCCTGCTGCTCGTGGCTCTGATGGCCGCCACCATCGTGGCCATCGTGTTCATGGAGCGCGGCCAGAGGCGAATCCCCATCCAGTACGCCAAGCGCATGGTGGGCAGGAAGATGTACGGCGGCCAGACCACCCATCTGCCGCTCAAGATCAACACCGCGGGCGTGATCCCTCCGATCTTCGCCTCGTCGATCCTGCTCTTCCCGGCCACCATCGCCAACTTCTACCAGGCAGACTGGGTGCAGTTGGTCGCCGGGTGGTTCAACCCCAACTCCATCGTGTACAACGTGCTGTTCATCAGCATGATCGTGTTCTTCTGCTACTTCTACACGGCGATCATCTTCGATCCCAAGCAGATAGCCGAGAACATCCGCAAGCAGGGCGGCTTCGTCCCGGGCATCCGTCCGGGACAGAAGACCAAGGAATACCTTGACCGCGTGCTTGCGCGTCTTACCCTCTGGGGCTCGATGTACATCTCGGCGGTCTGCGTGCTGCCGATGCTGCTCATCGCCCAGTTCAACGTGCCGTTCTACTTCGGCGGCACGAGCATCCTGATCGTGGTGGGCGTGGCCATGGACTTCATGGGCCAGATCGAGTCCTACATGATCAGCAGGCAGTACGAAGGCCTGCTCGCCAAGGGACGCATCAAGGGCAGGACCTAGTTTGAAGAAGTATCGCGGCATATACGTCAAGAACGACGCCGAAGTGAACATCATGCGCCAGGCGGGCGGCATAGTCGCCGCCATCCTGGACGAGCTCGAGAAAGCGGTTCGCCCCGGCGTCAAAACCCTGGTCTTTGAAGAGATGGCCTTGCAGATGTGCAGGGAGTTCGAGGTGAAGCCAGCCTTCAAGGGCTACCTCGGCTACCCTTTCGCCCTGTGCTGCTCGGTGAACGAGGAGGTCGTCCACGGGTTTCCTTCGGAGCGCGAGCTCAAGGAAGGAGACATCGTGAGCTTCGACATGGGAGTCATCCACAGGGGGTTCTACGGCGACTCGGCCCGAACCGTCCCTGTGGGCGCAGTGGGCGATGACGTCCGCAAACTCCTTGAGGTGACCGAAAAGTCCCTCTACGTCGGCATCGAGCAGGCTCAGGCCGAGGGAAACCTGTACGACATATCTCAGGCCATACAAAAATATGTTGAAGGCCAGGGGTTCTCTGTTGTAAGACGATTTGTTGGCCACGGCATCGGCAGGAATCTCCACGAGAAGCCTGAGGTGCCCAACTTCGTCCCCAGCGGAGCCGGGGCCGTGGTGCTCAAGCCTGGAATGACCCTGGCCATTGAGCCGATGGTCACCATGGGCGGTCCGGAGGTGGAAATCCTCGCGGACAAATGGACTGCCGTCACCAAGGACCGCAGCCTTTCCGCCCATTACGAGCACTCGGTGGTCATCACCGCCGATGGACCGAAAATATTAAGCCTTCGCCTCCCGGCGTAGGCAGTACCCATTTCATTTATGGGAGAAAGAAGATGAAAGTGCGGCCTTCCGTGAAGAAGCTTTGTCCGAAATGCAAGATCATCCGTCGCCACGGCGTCCTGCGGGTGGTCTGTGAAAATCCCAGGCACAAACAGCGCCAGGGATAAGCCCAGAACCTAAGCGAGGTATCGAAACGTGGCACGTATTGCTGGAGTCGACCTGCCCAGGAACAAACGGATGGATATCGCCCTTACCTACATTTACGGTATCGGGCGCGCCACCTCTTTGCAGATCCTGGACGCCACCGGTGTGGAGTGGACCAAGAAGACCGATGACCTCTCCTCCGAGGAAGTCAACACCATCCGCAAGGAGATCGAAGCCAACCACAAGGTTGAGGGCGATCTCCGTCGCGAGGTCACGGCCAACATCAAGCGCCTGATGGACATCGGCTGCTACCGCGGCCTCAGGCACCGCAAGGGCCTTCCCGTCCACGGCCAGCGCACCCACACCAACGCCCGCACCCGCAAGGGACCGCGTCGCGCCGTTATGGCCAAAAAGAAGAAATAACCGCCTCAGCGCGTTATTCATTAGAGGATCAACATGGCTGCTAGACCGCGCCGTACCGGCAAGAAAGAGAAGAAGAACATCCCGGTTGGGGTCGCCCACATTCAGGCCACCTTCAACAACACCATCATCACCTTCACCGACCCCAGGGGCAACGTGGTGAGCTGGGCCACTTCCGGCGGAGCCGGGTTCAAGGGCTCGCGCAAGTCCACCCCGTTCGCCGCCCAGGTGGCCGCCGAGACCGCCGCCCGCAAGGCCCAGGACAACGGCATGCGCACCGTCGGAATTTTCGTGAAGGGACCCGGCTCCGGCCGCGAGGCCGCCATGCGCGCCATCAACGCCGCCGGCTTCAAGGTGAGCTTCATCCGCGATGTCACCCCCATCCCGCACAACGGTTGCCGTCCGCCCAAGCGGCGCCGGGTCTAGTTCAGGAGGAACATACAAGTGGCTCGCTATACCGGACCCAAGTGCCGCCTGTGTCGCCGTGAAGGCACGAAGCTCTTCCTCAAGGGAGACCGCTGCTACACCGACAAGTGCGCTTACGATCGCCGTCCCTACGCCCCCGGCCAGCACGGCCGCATCCGCAAGAAGATGAGTGACTACGCCGTCCAGCTGCGCGAGAAGCAGAAGGCCAGGCGCGTCTACGGCATCCTCGAAGAGCAGTTCCGCAGCTACTTCGCCGAGGCCGACAGGCAGAAGGGCGTCACCGGCGCCAACCTGCTCATCAACCTGGAGCGCAGGCTCGACAACGTGGTCTATCGCATGGGCTTCGCCAACTCCCGCGACCAGGCCCGCCAGCTCGTTCGTCACGGGCTGTTCGTGCTCAACGGCCGCCGCGTGACCATCCCGTCCATCCAGGTGCGCGTGGGCGACGTGCTCGAAGTGCGCGAGAAGAATCGCCAGTCCCCCGTGATCCAGGAAGCCCAGCAGGTCATCGCCCGCCGCGGCTGCCCCTCCTGGCTCGAGGTCGACGGCGCGGCCTTCAAGGGCAAGGTCAACGCCATGCCCTCCCGCGAAGACATTCAGCTGGCAGTGAACGAGCAGCTCATCGTCGAACTGTACTCCAAGTAAGAGGACACAATGCTCATACGTACAGGCGACAGGCTCATAAACACCCGCAACTGGTCTGAACTGGTCCGGCCCGAGAAATTGGCCCGGGACGCCAAGTCCAGCTCCACCTACGGGCGTTTCACCTGCGAACCCCTCGAGCGCGGCTTCGGCACCACGCTGGGCAACGCCCTGCGTCGCGTGCTCCTATCCTCGCTCCAGGGCGCGGCCATCGTCTCCGTGAACATCGAGGGCATCCAGCACGAGTTCACCACGATCCCCGGCGTGATCGAGGACGTGACCGACATCGTGCTGAACCTCAAGCTGGTCCGTTTCGCCATGACCACCGACGAGCCCCAGCGCCTCACCCTCTCGGTGAACAAGCAGGGCCCGGTCACGGCCGGCGACATCAGCCCCAACCAGCACGTGACGATCCTCGACCCGACGCAGCACATCTGCACCCTGTCCGAAGCGCGCGACCTCAAGATGGAGTTCGAGATTCGCATGGGCAAGGGCTACGTGCCCGCGGACATGCACGAGGGACTGAGCCAGGAGATCGGACTGATCACCCTGGACTCCAGCTTCACCCCCGTGAAGAAGGTCGCCTACACGGTGGACCAGGCCCGCGTCGGCCAGATGACCAACTACGACAAGCTCATCCTCGACGTCTGGACCGACGGTTCCGTGACTCCCGAGGACGCCATCGCCTACAGCGCCAAGATCCTCAAGGACCAGCTCTCGGTGTTCATCAACTTCGACGAGAAGGAATCCGAGACCGAGGGCGCGCGCGGCGGCGACGACCACGACCTGAACCCCAACCTGTTCAAGTCCATCGACGAGCTCGAGCTTTCCGTGCGCGCTACCAACTGCCTGAAGAGCGCCAACATCTCGCTGGTGGGAGAGCTCATGCAGCGCTCCGAGAACGAGATGCTCAAGACCAAGAACTTCGGCAAGAAATCCCTCGAGGAGATCCGCCGCGTTCTGGAGGAGATGGGCCTCGACTTCGGCATGCGCGTGGACAACTTCGAGCAGAAATACCAGGAATGGTTGAAGAGGAAGCAGACCAATGAGGCATAGCAAGGGCGGCAAGAAACTCGGGAGGACCCACTCCCATCGCAAGGCCATGTTCCGCAACATGGCCAGGTCGCTTCTCACCTACGGCCAGATCAAGACCACCGAGACCAAGGCCATGGAGCTGCGCAAGGTAGCCGACAGCCTTGTCACCCTCGGTCTGCGCGGGGACGTGCACGCCCGCCGCCTCGCCTACAAGGTGCTTGAGAACCACCAGCTGGTGAAGAAGCTCTTCGACGACATCGCGCCCCGTTTCCAGGGCGTCGGCGGCGGATACACCCGCGTCTACAAGCTGGGCCTGCCCCGCCTTGGCGACTGCGCCCCCATGGCGGTCATCGAACTGACCCGCCGTGAGGAAGCCGCCGCGACCCCCGAGCAGGGCTCCAAAGAGTAGCTGATTCGGCCTTACGGGTTAAAAAGCGGGGCGGCTTTGCCGCTCCGCTTTTTTTGTGCTTTACCATCGGGTTGCTTGATTGTAAGGATCAACTCCATGGATATCAGACGGCTCGAAGCATTCCGCAAGGTCTATGAGTTGGGCAGCTTTTCCAAGGCCGGGCAGGAGCTCTTCCTTTCCCAGCCGACCATCAGCGCCCATGTCCTCTCCCTGGAGCAGGAGCTCGACACTCACCTCTTCGACCGCCTGGGCCGGACCATCCTGCCCACCCAGGCCGGGGAGATCCTCTACCGGCACGTGCTGCAGGTCTTCGCGGCGCTGGAGAGCGCAAAGGCCGAGATCGGCCTTCTCCAGCAGCGCGTGGCGGGCGACATCCTGATCGGCGGCAGCACCATCCCGGCCACGTACCTCCTGCCCAAGCGCCTGGCCGAGTTCACGCGCCGCTACCCGGACGTGCGCGTGCGGCTCACGGTGGGCGACTCCCAGGAGATCATCGAGGGCGTCCAAAACGGTGAACTGGCCCTGGGCGTGGTTGGCGCGGCAGCCAACGAACCCGAGCTCTCCTTCACCCCCCTGATGGACGACGACCTGGTGGTGGTTGCCTCCAAGCGCATGCCCGGCATCCAGGATCTCGTGGAGGCCGGGGCACTGGTCATCAACCCCGATGACCTGCGCTCCTGGCCCTGGGTGCTCAGGGAGCAGGGCTCTGGCACGCGCAAGGCCTTCGAGCTGGCGCTGGCCGGGCTGGGCCTGGACATCCGGGGGCTGAACGCCGTCATCGAGGCTCGCACCCACGAGGCCGTGGTCCAGTGCGCCGTGCACGGCCTGGGCCTGTGTGTCACCTCCAGGCTGGCCGTGGGCCCCTGCCTGGCCAAGGGCGAGCTCTTGGTGGTAGACGTCCCCGGGCTCTCCATCAAGCGTTCGTTCTACGTGGTGCGCCACGCCAAGCGCCACGTGTTCCCGGCCATGCGCTACTTCATGGATTTCCTGAACAACCCCAAGGGATGAAGCGATGATCGCGCCTCTCCGGCTTGTCGATACCGTCAAAGCCGCTGGTTGAGCCGCCAAGCTCTCCCCAGGGGACCTGGCGGCAGTCTTGAGGGAGCTCGACGTCCCTGACGATCCTCGCCTGCTCACCGGCACGGGTGACAACGAGGACGCCGCCGTTTTGACCTTTCCGCCCGGCAAGGCCCTCATCCAGACCGTGGACTTCTTCACCCCCGTGGTGAACGACCCCTTCCGCTTCGGCCAGATCGCGGCCGCCAACGCGCTCTCCGACGTCTACGCAATGGGCGGCGAACCCTACGCCGCCATGAACATCGTCTGCTTCCCGGCCAAGTGCATGCCGCTCGACGTGCTCAAGGAGATCCTGCGCGGCGGGCTCTCCAAGATCAGGGAGGCCGGGGCGGCCATGGCCGGCGGCCACAGCGTGGAGGACAACGAGATCAAGTACGGCCTGAGCGTCTCGGGCCTGGTGGACCCCGACCGTTTCGCCTCCAACCGTGGGCTTGCGCCCGGGGACCTTCTGATCCTCACCAAGCCCGTGGGGCTCGGCGTGCTGGCCACGGCCGTGAAGGCCAACGTCCAGGGCTGCGCGGCGCATGAGGAGGCCATCTGGCGTGTGGCCGCCAAGCTGAACAGCGGGCCGGGGAGGGTGGTGCGCGAGCTTTCGCTCAAGGCCGCCACGGACGTGACCGGCTTCGGCCTGGGCGGGCACTGCCTGGAGATGTCCAAGGCATCCAAGCTGGCCGTGGAGATCGAAACTTCGGCTGTGCCCGTGATCCCGGGGGCGCTGGACCTCGCGCGCACGGGCTTCGTGCCCGCGGGCAGCCACGCCAACAGGCGCTACTTCGCGGACAGGACCGTGGCCGCCCCGGGAGTGGACCCCCTGGCCGTGGACCTGGTGTTCGACGCCCAGACCTCGGGTGGGATGCTCCTGGCCGTGCCCCGGGAACTCGAGGCGCGGGCGGCCGAGCTTCTCGCTGCCTCCTCCGACTTGTGCGCCCGGGTCGGGCGCGTCCTGGACGAACCCGCGCCGGAGGGCCTCTTGCGCCTGGCCTGAGGTGGAGCATTAGACACGCGGTTCTGGACAGAATGTGAGAAACGTGACAAAAGAATAACGTGTGTCTACGCCGGGGGAGTCCGTACGGCCACCGCCAAGGAGGAGATTCATGAAGCCCGAGGAAAAGGTTGTTTCCATGGACGAATTCCGCAAGCCCAAGGAGAATGAAGTGCCTTCCATGACCGATCTCAATGCCAAGACCTCTCAGGATATCAGCCGTATGGCTCTGCTTTTGGCCCTTCTCGCCGTGCTTCTGGCCGGCGTGCTCTTCTTCAAGGCCAACCAGAATCTGAACGTCCTGACCAAGGACGTCGCCGGCATCGGCACCAAGATCACCACCATCGACGCGAAGATGGCCGAGCTCGAGAACCTTCCGGCCAAGTCCAAGCGCATGGTCATGGGCACGATGATCATGGAGATGGCCCAGAAGGCTTCCTACCTCTCCACCCAGATCGACAATCCCGAGCAGGCCGCCAAGCTGCTCCAGGCCATGGAGCTCCTGCAGCAGGCCAAGCCCGAGTAGCCCGCGTTTCCCCGGATGTTTTCGAGCCCAGCGCCGCCTTCCGACGGCGCTGGGCTTTTTTTCGTGGAGTCCCGATGAAGTCCCTGATCCTGTCCGCGCTCCTGACCCTGTTGGCGCTTCCCTGCCTTGCGGCCGAAATCCCCGCCCCTTCCGACCCCGCCTTTTCCCCCGGTCTGGAGAAGCTCTCCGAGTCCATCGGGAAGCAGATGGCCAAGCACAAGGTCAAGGGGCTCGCGGTGGCGGTGGTGGACGGCAAGGGCCTGGTCTGGGCCAACGGCTACGGTGAGGCCGACGAGGCCAGGGGCGTCCCCATGGGGCCGGACACCGTGGTCAACCTGGGCTCCGGTGCGAAGCTCTTCACGGCGCTCGGCGCCATGTCCCTGGCGGGGCAGGGCAGGCTGGAACTGGACGCGCCCGCGTCCTCGGTCCTGCCCGGGCTTGGCCTCTCGTCCTTCGCCCAGGCCGGGGCGCAGGTAACGCCCAGGCGGATCATAACCCACCACGCCGGGCTCCCGGCCAATCACTTCAAGGGCCTCTACAGCCGCAAGCGCGAGCCGGCCCCGCTCACGCCCGAGGCCCTGGCCGACGTGCACATGGCCTTCAGGCCGGGCACGGTGTTCTCGTTTTCCAACCTGGGCACGGCGATCCTGGGCATGATGGTCGAGAAGCGGGCGGGCGAGCCCTTCGCTTCCTGGATGGACAAGGCCGTGTTCGGGCCCATGGGCCTCGCCGACACCTCCTACGCGCCCAGGGCCGCCTGGCAGGACCGGCTGGCGGTGAGCTACGGTTCCTCCGGCCCCTTGGCCACGCCCGGTTCCAACCAGGCCCCGGCAGTCTCGCTTTACTCCACCGCGCGCGACCAGGCCCGCTTCCTGGCCGCCGTGCTGGGCGCGCCCGGCGCGGGCCTGCCCCATAACGTCACGCGCGCGGCCCTGGCCGGAATGCTCGCCCCCCAGAACACGGGCGTGCCCCTGGACATGGACCTGCGCGTGGGCCTGGGCTGGAACCTCAACCGCCCCGCGTTCGGCCCGGCCGGGACCGTGGCCTGGAACTTCGGGCGCCTCGCGGGCTTCCGCTCGCTGGCCATGGTCAACCCCAGGGCGGGGCTCGGCGTGGTGGTGCTCGCCAACTCCAGCTCCGCCGAGGAGCCGCGCAACTCCATGATCGACCGCGTGGCGGACGAGGCCATGCGCGCGGCCATGGCCGCCAGGGGTGTCTCCCCCCTTCCCGTCGCACCGGCGGCGCCGTGCCGCGTCCTGCCCCTGGAGGACGTGACGGGCAACTACGCCACCATCCTGGGCGTGGTGAAGGTCGGCCCGGGCAAGGGCGGCAGGCCCGTGATCAGGCTCGACGGCAAGAACCTGGACCTGGAGCCCAGCGGCGAGGGCGTCTACGGCGTGAAGTACCAGGTCCTGGGGCTGACCCTCTACGACGTGACCAAGAACCAGGACGGCCTGCGCTTCTCCTTCGCGCAGGAGGCAGGCTCGACCTGGCTGGTGCTGCACCAGGGCGGCGAGCGCGAACTCTTCGGCCTGAAGGTGGAGCCCTTCTCCGCCACGCCCGGGTGGCAGGCCCGCCTGGGCAAATGGAAGATCGAGGACCAGGGCGACGACCTACCCATGGTCCGGGAACTCACGCTGCGCGAGGAGGACGGGCTCGTGCTCTACGAGGCCAGGCTGCCCACGCTCATGGACTTCAAGATGAGCATCCCGCTCTCGGCCCAGGGCGAGGACCAGGCCCGAATCACGGGCCCCGGCGGGTTCAGCCAGGCCATGGGCGATGTCCTGCGTTTCGCACCAGGCGAGGGCGGCGAGCGCCTGCATTACTCCGGGTACGTTTTCAGAAAAATGTAAATAATGGCTCGCGCGTGCGTGAGGCCATGCTGCCGGCGCGGTTTCGCGCCCGAAGCGGCCGGGTCACGATTGCGCTTCGCGCCGTGAGGGAGGGCTTTACAGCAGGGAGACATTTCCATAAGGATTAAGAAGGGTCGGGGCAGTTCTCAAAAGGGGTGTAGCATGCGTATCTCCTTCTCCCTGAAGATAGCAATCCTGCTCGTCATCAGCATCGTCATCGTCACGAGCGGCATCTTCTTCACCACCTACTATTTCATCACCGACGGATTCGACGAACAGGCCACGCAGGAGCTGGGCGCACGCCAGAAGTCGGTGCAGTCCAAGCTCGACGCGCTCAAGGAAGCCACGCTGGCCGAGACGTTCCTCATAGCCAACGACCTGGCCATCGCCCAGGCCATCGAACGCAGGGACAGCGAGTTCCTGAAGAAGCTGGCCAAGCAGATCCTCGAAAAGACCAAGATAGACTTCCTGACCATCTCCGACGTCGACGGCAAGGCCCTGGCGCGGGGCCACTCCGACAAGACCGGAGACTCGGTCATGGACCAGATCGCCATCCAGAAGGGCCTCAAGGGCCAGGAGAGCGTGGGCATCGAGGAAGGCACCGTGGTCAAGCTCTCCGTGCGCGGCGGCGCGCCTGTGAAGCTCGGCGGCAAGGTCATCGGCGCCATCTCCGTGGGCGAGAACCTGGGCACGCACGCCTTCGTGGACGAAGTGAAACGCGACATGGGCGTGGAGTGCACCTTCTTCAACGGCGACACCCGCGAGACCACGTCCATCCTGCGCGAGGGCAAGCGCGCCGTCGGCACCAAGATGGACAACCCCAAGGTCATCGAGGCAGTACTTCAGCGCGGCGGGGTGTACAACGCCCGCAACAAGATCCTCGGCCAGGAGTACGACACCGTCTACTGGCCCATGGCCACGGCCGACGGCAAGATCGGCGGCATGCTCTTCATCGGCAAGGACCGCAAGAGCATCGAATCCACGCAGAGGGGCATCGTCTGGAGCGTGTTGGGCTCGGCCGCCGTGGTTGGCGTGCTCATGCTCATCGTCGGGCTCGTCGCCGCCAGGACCCTGACCAAGCCCATCACCAAGGCCATCTCCTTCGCCAAGAACGTGGCCTCGGGCAAGCTCGACGAGACGCTCGACGTCAAGCGCAACGACGAGATCGGCGACCTGTCCGACGCCCTGCGCGACATGGTGGTGGCCATCAAGTCCAAGATCGCCGAGGCCGACGAGAGAACCCGCGAGGCCGGAATCCAGGCCGACATGGCCGAACAGGCCAAGGCCAGGGCCGAGGAGGCCCAGCAGAAGGCCGAGGCCGCCAGGCGCGAGGGCATGCTCACCGCCGCGATGCAGCTCGAGGGAGTGGTCCAGGGCATCAGCGCGGTCAGCGGCCAGCTCTCCAAGCAGATCGAGCTGACCACCGAGGACATGGCCCTCCAGGAGCGCAGGACGGCCGAAGCCGCCACCGCCATGGAGCAGATGAACGCCACCGTGCTCGAAGTGGCCCGCAGCGCCTCCAACGCGGCCCAGCAGGCAGCCCAGGCCCGCACCAAGGCCGCCGAGGGCCGCCAGGTGGTGGGCAAGGCCGTGGACGCCATCGGCCAGGTGGACCGCATGGCCGTGGAGCTCGAGCAGGACATGACCACCCTGGGCGAGCAGGCCCGCTCCATCAGCGGCATCATGAGCGTGATCTCCGACATCGCGGACCAGACCAACCTCCTGGCGCTGAACGCGGCCATCGAGGCGGCCCGGGCGGGCGAGGCCGGGCGCGGCTTCGCCGTGGTGGCCGACGAGGTGCGCAAGCTGGCAGAGAAGACCATGACCGCCACCAAGGAAGTGGGCGACTCCATCCGGGCAATCCAGGACGGCACCACGCGAAACGTTGGCAAGGTCAAGACCTCGGCCGAAGCCTCGCGCAACGCCTCCGGGCTCGCGGCGAGTTCCGGGCGGGCCCTGGAGGAGATCGTCTCCCTGGTGGACGACACTTCTGGCCAGGTGCAGTCCATCGCGGCGGCCGCCGAAGAGCAGTCCGCTTCGAGTGAGGAGATCAACCGCATCGTCGAGGAAGTGAGCAGGATCACCTCCTCCACGGCGGGCGGCATGCGCGATTCGGCCCAGGGCGTGTCCGAGCTGGCCGGGCGCTCCAGGGAGCTGGAGAACCTCATCGGCTCTTTCAGGCAGGGTTGAGCGCGGAAGGCCGTTCCCCATCCGGCAAACATGCAGGCCCCCGCGTGCGCGCACGCGGGGGCCTGTTTCGTTCCGGCCGTTTCGTAGAGCCTAGTCCCCGAAGTTGGAGCGGCGGATGCGCTCCAGGTCGTCCGGGGTGTTCACGTTGAAGAAGGGCAGGGCGTCGCGCACGCTGTAGGGCACGTGGTGGCGCAGGCTCTCCGGGATCGCGCGGGAGAGCTTGCGGCAGCCCTCCTCGTTGGCCCGGCGCAGCACGTTCGCGGCTTCGGGCTCGTAGACGCTCACCAGCGCCTCGATGAACCCCGTCTCCACCTGGAGGAAGGTGGTCATCACGGCGTCCTGGGGCTTCTCGCGCCACGCCGCCAAAAGCGTCTCCACCGTGGCCTCGTCCAACAGGGGCAGGTCGCAGGAGAGCACCAGGCAGGGCGTGCGGTAGCGCTCCAGGGCGGTGACTATGCCGCCCATGGGGCCGAGCCCCGGGGTTTCGTCCAGGAACCAGGGCAACCCCGGCACGAGGGCCGAGGGGTCGCGCCCGGACACGGCCACGGTGGGGCAGAAGCGCCCGGCCAGGCCGGCGGCCCTGGCCAGCAGGGCCTGCCCGTCCAGCACAACGGCGGCCTTGTCCCGGCCCAGGCGGCTGCTCTTGCCCCCGGCCAGCACCACCGCGACTTCAGGACTGCGCGTTGATGCGCCCATCGGTGTCGGTGAAGATGCTGAAGCGGTTCTCCCGGGAGAAGCCCACCAGGGTCATGCCCGCGGCGCGGGCAGCCTCCACCCCGGCCGTTGTCACGGCGGAGCGGCTGACCATCACGGCGTAGCCGGAACGCACGGCCTTGCCCACGAGGGACGCCGTGGCCCGGGCGGAGACGAAGAGCACGAGCCCGCCCAGGGGCCGCCCGTGCGACAGGGCCCATCCGGCCAGGCGGTCCAGGCAGTTGTGGCGGCCGATGTCCTCCACATGGTGGACGAAGGCGCGCAGGGCAGGATCGTAGACGGCGGCGCGGTGGAAGCAGCCGGTGGCGTCCCAGCGCCCGGCCATATCCATGAAGCGCGCCGCGCCCGCGAGGATGTCGTCGGGCTCCAGGGCGCCTTCCCAGGGCCTCGCGGCCGGGACCTCCCCGGGGGAAAAACGCACGCGGAAGTTTTGCCCGCCCAGGTCCTCCACGGCGGGGATCGTTCCCTCCGGGCGCAGGTCGAGCAGGGCCTGGCCCAGGGCGAGGTCCGCCAGCCCGTCCGGGAAGGCCCAGAGCTTCCTGCGGCCGCCGCCGGGAAGTTCGAGGTTCACGGGGATTTCAGGGGCGGCGTCGTCCTGGAAGGTCCTCCAGGCCCCGTCCTTGAATTGACGGCACGGCAAGTGGGCGAGATCGGTGCTTTCAACCATGCTTCTGTCTTCCTTGACACAAATATGCCGCAACTGGCACAATCACGAAAATTTCGAAAAGGGGGATCAAATGACCAGGAGCCTCGTGACTGTTGCCGCCCTGCTGGCGCTTTTGTGTTTTGTTTCGGCCGCGACGGCCCAGGATAAGGTGTTGATGATGGCCACCACCACCAGCACCGAGGATACTGGCCTTCTACCCGTACTCGCCGACGCCTTCAAGAAGAAGTCCGGGATCGAGCTGCGCTGGGTGGCCACGGGCACGGGCAAGGCCCTGGAGATCGGCAAGAACTGCGACGCCGACATCCTCATGGTGCACGCCCCCGCTGCCGAGCTGAAGTTCATGGAAGAGGGCGCGGGCAAGGCCAGGACCCAGATCATGTACAACGACTTCGTCATCGTCGGCCCCAAGGCCGACCCCGCCGGGATCAAGGGCAAGACCGCGGGCGAGGCCCTCAAGGCCGTCTCCGCCAAGAAGGCCCCCTTCGTGAGCCGGGGCGACAAGTCCGGCACGCACATGGCCGAGCTGGCCCTGTGGAAGGGCGCCGGCCTGGAAACCCCGGACAAGGAGGTCTGGTACGTCTCCGCCGGGCAGGGCATGCTCCAGTGCCTGCGCCTGGGCTCCGAGAAGGGCGGCTACGTGATCACCGACCGGGGCACCTGGATCAAGTTCGAGTCCGCCCCCGAGGCCAAAAACATGGCCATCCTGGTGGAGGGCGACAAGCCGCTGCTCAACCAGTACAGCGTCATCACCCTGAGCCCCGAGAAGTGCCCCAAGGCCAAGCTCGACCTGGCCGAGGCCTTCGCCAAGTGGATATCCACCGAGGGCCAGAAGGTGATCGCGGACTTCAAGCTCATGGATAAGCAGCTCTTCTTTCCCAACGCCGGGAAGTAGATGAGCTATCTGGCCGACGGCCTCTCCAGGGCCGTGGACCTTTTGGCTTCGGGCGACCCAGAGACGTTCTCGGCGGTGTCGGCCACGCTGAAGGCCACGGCCCTTTCCCTCCTCGCGGCGCTGGGCCTGGGCCTGCCCGCTGGGTTCTGCCTGGGCTACTTCAGTTTCCCGGGCAAGCGCTTGGCGCGCATGGTGTCCGACGCCTTCATGGCCTTCCCCACGGTGGTGATCGGCCTCTTGGTCTATGCGATGCTCTCCAGGCGAGGGCCGTTGGGGGAGCTGGGGCTCTTGTTCACCGTGCCCGGCATGGCCGCCGGCCTCGCGCTGCTGGCACTGCCCATGGTGGTCAGCCTCACGGCCTCGGCCGTGGAGCAGCTGGACCAGCGCCTGCGCCTGACGCTCCTGACCCTCGGGGCCGACGGCAGGCAGCTGCTCCTGGGAGTGCTGTGGGAGGCGCGCTACGGCGTTCTGGCCGGGGCCGTGGCCACGTTCGGGCGCGTGGTGTCCGAGGTGGGCATCGCCATGATGGTCGGCGGAAACATCAAGTGGCACACGCGCACCATCACCACGGCCATCGCGCTGGAGACCGGCAAGGGCGAGTTCGCCCAGGGCATCGCCCTGGGCATGGTCCTCTTGGGCATCTCCATGGCCGTGAACGCGGTCCTGGCAGTTCTCAAACGCAGGGGAGGGCCGTCGTGAGCGGACCGGTCTACGAGATCGCGGACGTGGAGCACCGTTTCGGCGGGCGCGCGGCCCTGCGCTGCCAGCGCCTCACGGTGCCGCCCGGGCGCATCGTGGGCATCAGGGGGCCCAACGGGGCGGGCAAGAGCACGCTTTTGTCCATCATGGCCTTTTTGGCAGCGCCCACGTCCGGCACGGTGCGGTTCATGGGCCGCGAGGGCCGCAAGGGCGACGTGGCCCTGCGCAGGCAGGCCGTGCTCATGCCTCAGGACCCGGCGCTCCTGCGCCGCCGGGTGCGCGCCAACGTGACCTACGGGCTTGCGGTGCGCGGCGTGGACGACGCGGGCGCTGCCGACGAGGCCATGGGGCTCGTTGGGCTCGACCCCGGGCGCTACATGGGGCGCTGGTGGTGGGAGCTCTCCGGGGGCGAGACGCGGCGGGTGGCCCTGGCCGCGCGCCTTGCGCTCAGGCCTTCCGTGCTGCTCCTGGACGAGCCCACGGCCAGCCTGGACCCCGAGAGCGCGCTGCTGGTGGGCCAGGCCCTGCTCGCGGCCAGGCGTCTGAGGGGCCTGACCGTGGTGGCTGTGAGCCACGACAGCGAATGGCTGGACTCGGTCAGCGACGAAATGTATCTTCTCGAGCCCCAAAAAGGCATCACCACCCTGAGACAGGAGCGGGAACAATGCGCGCAATGAACGTCGTCGGCTTCAAGAACACGGGCAAGACCACCCTCTGCCTGGAGATCGTGCGCGAACTCGCCCGCAGGGGCACCCAGGCCGCGACGCTCAAGTTCACCCACCAGACCGGGCTCGACAAGGCGGGCACGGACACGGCCAAGCTTCTGGAAGCGAGCCCGGCCGTGGCGGCCATCGGCGCGGAGGAGTCCGCCGTGTTCTGGCGCGGGCGCAAGTCCCTGGCCGAGCTTCTGCCGCTTCTGGGCCAGGAGATGCTCGTGGTGGAGGGCGGCAAGGCCCTTGGCGTGATGCCGCGGGTGGTCATCGCGCAGAGCGCGGCCGAGGCCGTGGAGCTGGGCGCAGGGCCCGGCGGGCTGGCCGTGGCCGTGTACGGCGCCGCCGACGTGGAGGGGGTGCCCTCGGTGACGGACGTGGCGGAACTCGCGCGCATCGTGGCCGAGCGCGCCTTCCTGCTGCCCGGGCTCGACTGCGCCGGGTGCGGGCGCGCGGACTGCCGCGAGCTGGCCGCGCAGATCGTGGCCGGGAAGGCCTCGGCCTCCGAGTGCGTGGCCGTGCAGGGCGAAATCTCCGTGGAGATCGGCGGCGCGCCCCTGCCGCTCAACCCGTTCGTGGCGCGCATCCTCAGGTCGGGCATCGCGGCCATGCTCGGCGAGCTCAAGGGCTACTCGCCCGGAGAGACGGTCATCCGCTTGAAGCCCTAGGTTTTCCACTTCTTGTGTTCACGCTCCTGTGCGTGTAGGCTCTTGAGCGTCGCGAGAACAAGCCGCAGCCAGGAGCCGGAAATGGATCATCCCGACAGCGCCCCTCGCCCGGCCAGCGAGCCTTCCCGGAAGGATCAGCACGAATCCCGCCTGGAGCTGGTTTCCAGGCGCATCCAGGAAAAGCTCGGCAATTACAGGGCCTACAACTTCACGCAGCTGCAAAGCGTGGCCCTGAACATTTTCTTCGACCTGGCCCAGGAATTCACCGACGTGGAGGACGTGTACGCGGTCTGCGTCATGATCCCCAAGTCGCTCTTCAACCTGGAGTGCACCCTCTACGTCATCGACGGGCAGCGCGACATCCTGAGTTGCTGCGCCTCGCATTGCCCCATGCCCGACGGGTCCGTGGTCTTCGCCGAGGAGACCATGGTCAAGGACGGCCACCTGCTCATCCCCATAAAGGGCAACAGGGAGCTCATCTCCCAGCTGCCGTTCACGCCCCACGGCGACGTCATCGGCATGCTCGAGATCTTCCCCGCCGACAGCCTCACCGAGCACGACAGGCTCTTCTGGGGCCGCTACGCCAACAGGATAGGCTTCCAGCTGCACAACAGGTTCATAAGCCTGAAAAACAAGGAGCACGTCCAGTTCATCCGCAGCCTGGTGAAGGACATCGGCCACAACGTCATCGTGCCGAACATGTACTTCAAGCTCTTCTACAAGCGTCTCGAGGCGCGCATCGGGCTCATGAAACCGTATCAGACGAAGTTCAGGCGGCTGATGCAGGACTGCGCTGGGGACAAGCAGGAAATCGAGAAGGAATGGCAACGCCTGGACCAGGACATCCAGTATATCTATAACGCAATACTTGATCAATACAAAGAGATATACAGCCACTACCAGAACACGAGCCTCTTCCTGGAGACCCTTTTGCGCACGAGCCACTTCGAGGAAGGGCGCTACGTCCTCGAAAAGCGCAAGTGCAACTTCAAGAGCCACGTCATCGACCCCCAGGTGGAGCGTTACCGCTCCCGCCTGGCGGACCGGGGCATCGAGATCGACACCTCCATGGGCGGCGTGCCCGACCGCGAGGTGGAGGTCATGGTGGACGTGGGGCTCATCTCCCAGGTGTACTCCAACCTGTTCTCCAACGTGGTCAAGTACACCCGCGAGGTTGACGAGGGGCACGGGCGCAGGCGCAAGTTCATGTCCTACGGCTGGGAGATCATCCCGGACTATTTCGACCCCGGCCGCGACGGCATCAAGCTGAACGTCTTCAGCTCCGGCCCGGCCATGACGGCCGAGCAGAGCGCGAGGCTCTTCACCGAGGGCTACAGGGGCGACAACGCCCAGGGCGAGTACGGCACCGGGCACGGGCTGTACTTCATCCGCGAGGTGGTGAAGCTCCACGGCGGCGAGGTGGGCCACGAGCCCACGCCGCTCGGCAACAACTTCTACTTCATCCTGCCCTACGAGCCCAACGCCCAGGCCGAGCCGGACCAGGGCGGAGCCGCCGCGACGTGAAATCCCGCCCCATGTGGGCGCAAGCCGAAGGGAGTGCCTGTCCCCATGCCCTCGAAATATCTCGAAGCCCTGTCCAAGCCGGGCCAGGGCGTCAATCCGCTGTTCGGCTTCCTGGGGGTCGTCCCCGTGCACGTGGACGCCTCGCGCGCGGTGCTCGAACTGCCGCTCAGGCCCGAGTTCATCCAGGGCGCGGGGGTAGTGGCCGGCGGCGTGCTCGCCACCCTGGCCGACGAGGCCATGGCGCACCTGGTGCTGGCCAACCTGGCCGAAGGCGAGCGCACGGCCACCATCGAGATGTCCGTACGCTATTTCAGGCCGGTGCTCGGCGCGGGGGCGCTCAGGGCGGAAGCCTCGCTCGTGAGCCGGGGCAGGCGTATCGTGGGGGTGGAGGCGGGCGTGACCGATTCCGAGGGGCGGCTTGCGGCCAAGGCCTCGGCCTCGTTCTTCATCCTCGAGGCCAAGCCCGCCTGAAAAGGCCGTCCCCCGGCGGCGAGGCCTCCGGGGGACGGGAAAGAAGGGGCCAGGCGCTGGCGTGCGTTCAGCGCAGGACCATCACCGAGCACTTGGAGTGCGCCACCACCTTGCTGGCCACGCTGCCGATGAGGAAGCGGTCCAGCCCGGTCTTGGCCCGGCTGCCCATGACCACGAGGTCCACTCCTTCCTTTTCGGAGAACGTCAGGATGGAGTCGGCGGGGGATGAGCCGAAGTCGAGCACGGCCCGGGCCTTCACGCCCAGGTCTTCCGCCTTCTTCTTGGCGGCCTCGAGGCTCTTTTCGGCCTGCTGCTTGATCTGTTCGGTCACGGCCAGGGTCACCCCTTCGCCGAAGTCGATGAAGTCCTCCGCCACGGTGAAGAGGATCATTTCGGCCTTTTGCCATTTGGCCAGTTCGACGCCCTTTTCCAGAACGGCCTGAGACTGGGTGGAAAGATCGAGGCAGACGAGAATCTTCACGACAAGCCTCCTTCCCGGTGGGATCACCGGCGTTGTGATGAGGACTCACCGCCGTGGCGGTAAGACCCGCCCGGCTGGAGCACCACCATGTCGCCCAACGCGCACGAGCCCGACACGACCACCGCCGTGGCGTCGGAGTCGAGGCTCGACTTCACCCGCGCCTCGCCCAATCCACGCCCGGCCTTGTCGATGAGGCCCACGGTCATTCCCGGGGAAAGCCCCTGCTTCGAACCCATCGAAAACCCGATCAACGGGCCTTCCTCGGACTCCTTCACCATGTAGACTAGCCCTTTTCCTTCAAGAGTCAACAACCGCTCCACGCGCCAACTGGCGAAAAAGCCGGCCAAGCCGAAGGGCACGGCCAGGGCCAGGGCGATGAGCGTGGCCGAGTAGGGCTGGATGCCGAAGGTGCGCATGATGAACGACGGCGAAGCCATCCGCTTGGCCATGGCGTCGGCGTGCACGGTCACCATGATGGAGAGGTTGGCCGGGCCGCGCGCCGGGCGCTCCCCTGGCGGGCCTTCCAGCACGAAGATGCGGTCCCCGGCCATTGCGCCGGGCCCCACCGTGATGACGCCCTTCCACATGGTGCCGCCCAGCCAGAAGCCGGTGTAGAGGCCTTCGGGCTTGAGCACCACGTCCTGGTCGCCGCCGGTGACGCGCATCTCCTCGATGGTGGTGGCCCCGGGCGGCAGGGGGGAGGTGAGCAGGATGGTCTCGCCCGGGATGGCCTGGAATTCCCTGCCCGCGTCCATGAAGCCCTCGCGCAGGGCGTCGGCCAGGCAGGCCAGGGTGGTGAAGAGCAGGATGGAGGCGATCAGCCCCAGGATCTTCCTGATGCGGCCCGTCTGCGTGATGTCCATGGTGTGGCCTCGCCTTTCCCTGTTTGCGGGCAGCCCGGGCGCGCCCGCATGCGTTTGGCTTGAAAAGAGAGGGCCGGTCGAAGCCGGCCCGCGGAAATTTGTTTTATGCGCCGTGCCTGGATGATGCAAGGCTTTGGTCCCGTCCGGCTCAGGCGGTCTGGGAGGCTTCGCGGTTTTTGTCGCGCAGGAGCCGGATCAGGATGATGCCCCCGGCCAAGGTGGGCACGAACAGCGAGAAGAAGGCCTTGCAGAAAGCGGAGGTGAAGTTGTCCAGGTCCAGGGAGGCGGCGCGCATTCCCACGCAGAGCTCGGCCAGGATCGCCACGTCCACCGCTATCAGGACTATTCTCTGGCGCATGTTCATCGTTTCTTCTCCTTTTGGATGTCCGGGCCGGAGGGCCGGCGGAGTGGGGGGGCCGTTTGTTACTCGGCCCTCCGGTCCGGACTGTATGGCGTCCCGGGCGAGGTGGGGTGTCGTCCCGGTATGGCCTGCTTCCGACTACTTCTTGAAGATGTCGGTCTTGCTGATGTTCATGAACCTCAAGGCCTTTCCGTCTTCCTTGTAGTACACGCGGACTTCGTCGCCGGCGTCCCAGGCCGAATCCGGCAGGGCCATGTACTCATCGGGCACGCTGAAGGTCACGAGCATCTTCTGGCGGGCGGAGTAGATGGTCACGGTCTTCTTGGCCTTGTCCACCAGGGGGAAGGCCTTGGCCTTCTTGGCGGCCTGGTCGAACACCAGCGGGTGGTCGCGGTCCACGTTTTCCTGGATGTCGTGGATCTTGAAGGCGATGGTCTTGAAGGCCTGCGCCTGGGGATCATAGAGCACGATCTGGCTCTTCTGGGTGTCGAGCTTCATCCTGAGGCCGGCCTTGGGGGCGGGGCCCATCTCCTCCGGGTTGGAGGGCACGGAGTAGGTCACCGCGGGCAGGCCCGAGTAGTCGGGGGTCATGGGCTCGGCCTTCTTGTCCCTGATGAAGGTCACCTTGCCCGAGTCCTTGTCGTAGGCCACCACGCGGCCCTGGTCCACCTTGCCGAAGTCGCTGCATCCGATCAGGGAGGCCAGCGCCAGGATCGCCATGAGAAGTGATATGCGCTTCATGTTGTTCGCTCCTTTCGAGTGCGCCGGTTACGCGGCCTTCTTGGCGGCCAGTTCAGCCTTGGCGCCCTGGACCATCTTCACGAAGATGTAGGCGCTCATGCCGAACACCAAGCCCAGAATGAGGGCGGTGGAGCCCACGTCCATGATCGTGTAGAGATCCTTGTAGGCGGAGCCCAGCATCTTCATGGCGATGGACACCGCGCAGCCGATGACCGCCAGGCCGAACGCGACGCGGATGCCGTAGCCCTTGATGTACTTGGTGGCCACGGTGCCCACCTGAGCGCCGATGGAGGCGCCGCAGAGCATGATGATGGCGGCCACGAGTTCGGTGCGGCCCTTGTAGGTGTAGGAGGCGGCGCCGTAGAGGCCGGAGATCATGACTTCGAAGAGGTCGGTGCCGACGGCCACGTGGGTCGGGCAGCCGAGCAGGTAGATCAGGGCGGGCATGCGGATCAGGCCGCCGCCGATGCCCAGGATGCCGGCCAGCCAGCCGGTGAGGAAGCTCACGATGATGGGCAGCCATGCGGAGCAGTAGATGCCGGCGGCGTGCAGGTGCACCATGGGGGGAATCTTGATCTTGTGCAGGGTCTTGTGCCACTCGATGCCGGTGGCCAGGGCGTCCACCTGCTGACCGGCGGCCCGGGCGGCCTTTTCCTTCTGGCGGCGCTTGTTGACGTCGTGGAAGACCATCCAGGCGATCAGGAACAGAAGGATGAGATAGATGTAGCGGACGACCTTCTCGACGCTGCCCAGCCGTTCGAGCCACATGACCATCTGAGCGCCGACCTCGAAGCCGCCGACCGTGCCGACGATCATGATCACGCCCAGTTTGTAGTCAACGTTGCCGAACTTGCCGTGGCGCAGCGTGGCGATGAGCGACTTGCCCGCCATGTGCGCGATGTCGGTGCCGATGGCGAAGGCCATGGGGAAGCCCAGGATGTTCAGGCCGGGCGTGACCATCCACGCGCCGCCCATGCCGAAGAATCCGCCGATGATGCCCACGCCCACGCCCAGGATGACCAGGCCGGGCCAGAAAATCTTAACGCCCGCGATGGGCATGAGTATGTAGAGCCATTCCATGGTGTTTCTCCTTATGGTCTAGTGCTCGGCCAGCTCGCGCGACTTCAGGTCAAGCCCGATCCAGTGCATCACCAGGTCCGCCAGGACGCCCAGGATGATGCCGATGGTCGGGATCAGGATGACGGTCAGGATCGTGAAGTACAGATGGCTCTCGTTGTAGAGGTTGGCCCACCAGGCCATGATGCCGTCGAGCTTGCGGGTGTCGGCCACGAGCACGATGGGCGCGCCGCCCCCGCCTGCCGCCAGGGCGAGCCCGGGCATGGTCATGAGCGCCAGAAGCGCTGCGAAGATGTTCCTGATCCTCTTCATGTCCTTACTCCTTAGTTTCAGGGTTTATCTGACAACCATGACCGAGCATGGCGCGTGCGAGACGACCTTGGAGGCCACGCTGCCGACCAGGAAGCGGTCCAGGCCCTTCTTGCTCCTGTGGCCCAGCACAATGAGGTCGGCGCCGTTGGCCGTTGCGAATTCGATGATGCTGTCGGCGGGGGACTGGGCGGTCTCTACGGCGGTCTTGGCCTCGATGCCCATGGCCTTGGCGTCCGCCTGGGCCTGCTTGAGGCCCTTCTCGGCGGCGGCGAGGAGCTTTTCGCCCACGTGCGCCGTCTCGAGGTAATCCCCATAGGCATTGAAATTTTCCGCCACGCTGAAAAGGATAAGCTCAGCGCCTTGCTGCTTGGCCAGTTCAACCGACTTCGCAAGAACCGACTTGCCTTCGTCAGAGATGTCCAGGGCCGCCAGAATCTTCATGGTGTCCTCCTTGTTATTTTTCGCGCAATGTCGGCCAGTTAAGAGCAATGGGTGTGCCATGATGCGGAACTTGACGAAATGATTGTGAAATCGTAAGAACGCGCAACATTGCGCGAAGAGGCGGGCAACGCGGGTTGCGCTATTATGGCGTGTAATTCAGGCCAGTCGCGCAGGAAAGGGGGCAAGACGATGCCTTTTTTCGGTCCTCAACGCCCTGTGTGGGGCAGCCTGGTCGCCACCCTGGGGTCCTTTTCCGGCTGGAGCATCAGGCGCAAGCTTTTGGCCACTGTCATTCCCCTGGTGGCCGTCATGCTGGGCGTCACGGGCTACGCCACCAAGCTCGTCTCGGGGCGCTACCTGGGCATGTCGCTGGAGCGCACCACGAAGGTCCTGACCATGGGCCAGGCCGACGCGGTGGCCAGGCTCTTCGAGAGGGCGCGGCAGGACATCCTCTTCCTCGCCGCGGCGAGCGACGGCGAGGAGGACGCAAAGCGCTTCCTCCTGGTCAAGTCGCGCGTCACACCCGGCGTCTACCGTGAGGTGGCCTACGTGGCCGCCGACGGCGGCGACCGCTGGCTCTATGTCGATTCGGGCCGTGACGTCAGCCGCGTGGACACCGAGCAGGCCGGGCGCATCAGCAACTCGCCGCTCATGGCCCCGTCCAGGGGCGTGGACCAGCAGCCCGGGACCGTGGCCATGCTCGGCATGTCGGAGGCCGTCTATCCTCCCGGGATGCTGCCCGGAGCGGCCGCCGGCGCGACCCTGGCGGTCTTCAGGCTGGTGGCCCCTTCCGCCGACGAGTCCGGCGCGGTGAAGGGCTACTGGATCCTGAGCGTGGACGCGCGGGCGGCCCGGGACATCCTTTCCCTGCACAACTCACCGGAATCGCCTTTGGCCGCGTTTTCGCGCACGGCTGAAAAGCGCTACAGCTTCTTCTTCGACGGTCAGGGCTGGATACTCTTCCAGTCCGGCAACGTGGGCGAGCGCGACTATCCGCTCACCACCGACGTGGCCCGGGCCGGGCTCACGGGCGACCACGGCATGCCGGGCTTCCCCGGTGCGTTCCGCCCATCGCCCTCCAACGAGGCCTACTGGCGCATGGTCGTGGACGTGCAGGGGGCCAGTCCCGGGCTCGAAACCGTGGACGCGGAGATGGACGAGGCTTCCATCAGCCAGAGCAGCTACTCCCTGGGCTACGCGCCGGTGCTCTTCCGCGGGGCGCCCGACCGCGAGCCCGAGGTGGTCGGCGGCGTGGCCTACATGGACAAGACCAGGGTCCCCCTGGTCATGAACTACCGCATCTACGACCTGCTCTTCGTCATCTTCGTGGTGGCCGTGGCCGTGTCCGTGGTCATCGTCTACGTGGTCTCGCGCGTCATCACCAAGCCCATGCTGAACCTCGCCGCAGCCGTGAACGCCATGCTCCCGGGCGAAGGCCTCAAGCCCCTGGACGTCCAATGCCGCGACCGCGAGTCGCAGACCCTCAAGGACTCCATCAACCACCTGGTGGAGGCGGTGCTCTCCCAGCGCGAAGAGCTGCGCGTCAAGGACGCCCGCATCCAGGACCACATCAACCGCCAGCCCCTGGACCTGGGCGGCAGGATCCAGGCCCCTCCGCCCGCCGATTCCATGGAGGGGGTCATAGGCGAGAGCCCGGCCATGCGCGAGCTCAAATGGCTGATCCGCAAGGCCGCCTCGGTGGACCCGGACGTGCTCATCGTGGGCGAGACCGGCACGGGCAAGGAAGTGACGGCCCAGGCCATCCACAAGCTCTCCCGGCGCGCTCCGGGGCCGTTCATCTCCATCAACTGCGGGGCGCTCGACGAGAACCTGCTGCTGGACGCCCTGTTCGGCCACGTCAAGGGCGCGTTCTCCGAGGCCAAGACCGACCGCAAGGGCGCGTTCCTGGCCGCGCAGGGCGGCACGCTGCTCCTCGACGAGGTCGGCAACGCCTCGCCCAAGGTCCAGCAGGCGCTCCTGCGCGCGCTTTCGGTGCGCACCATCATCCCGCTCGGCAGCGACGAGGAGATCCCCTTCGACGCGCGCGTCATCGCGGCCACCAATGTGGACCTGCTGGAGAGCTCCGAGGGCGGCTCCTTCCGCGACGACCTCTATTACAGGCTCAAGGTGCTCACCCTGCGCACGCCGCCCCTGCGCGAACGCCGCGAGGACATCCCGCTCCTGGCCGACGCGTTCCTCAAGGACTCGGCCCGCGTGATGAACAAGCCGCCCGCCACGCTTTCGCGCGGGGCCTGGGACCGCATCGCCGCGCACGACTGGCCGGGCAACGTGCGCGAGCTCAAGCACTGCATCACCCGGGCCGTGGCCATGGCCGATTCGAGCACCATCCAGGCCGAGGACCTGCGCTTCGACGCACTGGCCGGATGGCGTGTCCCCGGCTCGGACGCGCAGCCGAGCCGCGCGGCGAGCCCGCAGGCGCGGGCGTCCGCCGCGCCCGGTCAGCCGGTCCCGGCCCCGGCTCCGGCCCCGGCAAAACAGGAGCAGGAGCCCGGGACGCCGGTGAGCGCCAGAGAAGAATCCGCGCCGGGGCTCAACGAGCGCCAGCGCATAGGAGTGGCCTACCTGCGGGAGCACGGGGTCATGTCACGTTCGCAGTACCAGGCCATCGTGGGCCGAAACGTCCCCTCGCGCACCGCGCAATATGACTTGCGCGATCTCGTGGACAGGGGCGTGCTGGTGGTGAAGGGCAAAGGTCCCGCTACCCGGTATCACTTGGCTCAGGAGCGCTGAGTGAGGCGGGTGTTGCGCGATGGGCGCGCTGCGGGATGGTTGTTTGGCGCGATTTTGCGGGCTTGCGCGATGCGCGTCCGGAAAAACCGGAAGAAAAATGAAAGGATATTGTAATATTTTCGAGTGAGGGGCGCTGCCCCCGGCGGGAAGGGTCCGGAGAGGGCAGCTCCCTCTCCAGTTCACCCGGCGCGGGATTCGCGGCGGGCCATGGCGGCCAGTATCTTCTTCTCCAGTTCGTCGGTGGGGCAGGGCTTGAGCAGGTAGTCCGAGCCGCCCCGGCTCATGATCTCGGCCGCCACGTCCACGGAAGCGTGCCCGGTCAGGGCGATAACCTCGATGGCGGGATCGCGCGACTTGAGCTCCTTGAGCAGGTCCACCCCGTCCATGCCGGGCATGCGGATGTCCACCACGGCCACGTCGAAGGCGCCCGGCCGGAAGGAGGCCAGGGCCTCTTCCCCGCCCGGGGCCGTGGTCACGTCCATGCCGCGCATCCCGAGAAGCTTGGCCATGGTGGAAAGAAAGCGTTCCTCGTCGTCCACGGCGAGAATCCTCGGCTTGCCGGTCATGGCTTGACTCCTGTTTCCTGGGCCTGGGCGGGCAGGGTGATGGTGAACGCCGCGCCCTTGGCGGGCAGGTTCTCGACGCTGATGAAGCCGCCCAGCTTGTCCACGATGCGCTGGGTGATGGAGAGCCCGAGCCCCGTGCCCTTGCCGGGCGCCTTGGTGGTGAAGAAGGGGTCGAACACGCGGCTTATGTGCTCGGGCCGGATGCCCGGGCCGTCGTCGCAGACCCGGACGGATATCCTGCCGTCGGGCGCGAGCGCGGTCTCCACGGTCACGGTGCCACCTTTCCCGGCCGCCTGCATGGCGTTGACCAGCAGGTTGAGCACGGCCTGGCGGAAGAGCGGCGGGTCCAGCGGAGCCTTGGGCAGGTTCGCGGCGTAGGCGCGCACCATGTGCACCCCGCCTGGCCTGGCCTCGCGCTCCACTAGGCGGACCATGTCCTCGATGCAGCGGTTCACGTCCGAGGGCTGGCGCACCGGGGTCCAGGTCCTGGCGAGATTCAAGAGGTTGCGCGTGATGTCGCCGCAGCGCGCCGTCTGGGACTGGATCACCTGAAGGCTCTGCTGGGCCTCTTCCGGCTGCGGCGGGTCGCTTCTCAACAGGTGGCCCAGCCATTCGGATTCCTGGGTGATCACGGCCAGGGGGTTGTTGATCTCGTGGGCCACCCCGGCCGCGATTTCTCCGATGGCGGCCAGCTTTTGCGATTGCAGGAGTTGTTCGTCCAGGGCGCATTTCTGGCGGCAGGCTGTGGCCAGCTCGCGCCTGAGCCGGAAAAAGCCCGTGAGCGCGGCCCAGCAGGACAGCCCGGCCGGAGCCAGCGACCACGGCAGGGGCAGGCAGGCGGCCGCAAGCGCCGAACAGGCGGCGAGGCCGGTCAGGAAGGCCGGTGAGGAGGCCAGGGCTCGGAGCGGAAGGGCGGTCATGGCGCTTGCGTCGTTTTGGGGACGCCCGGGGTCATCCGTTTCCGGCCACCAGCTGCTTGCGCTCGAAGGCCTGGGCGATGGCGGCCAGGAGTTCGTCGAAGTCCACGGGCTTTATCATGTAGGCGTTGGCCCCGATGGACATGCCCTGGACGCCGGACTCCACCGAGGCGTGCCCGGTGAGCAGGATGACCTCCATGCCGGGGTAGCGCTTCTTCACCTCGCGCAGCACCTCGATGCCGTCCATGCCTGGCATCATGATGTCCAGGATGGCCACGTCGAACTCCTGCCGGGAGAGCACCGAGAGCGCGTCCGGCCCGGAAAGGGCCGTCTCGGCGGTGAAGCCCCGCCTGCGCAGCCTCTTGACGATGGTCTCGTTGAAATCCCTCTCGTCGTCCACGACCAATACCCTGGCCTGGTCCATGTCGCCTCCCGCCTAGGCTGCCGGAATGATGATGGTGAAGGTGGTGCCCTGTCCCACGACGCTGGTCACCGTGATGCGCCCGCCCAGCTTCTCGATGATGCCGAACGCGATGGACAGGCCGAGGCCGGTGCCTTCGCCGGGCTTCTTGGTGGTGAAGAAGGGGTCGAATATCTTGTCGAGCTTGTCCGGGGGGATGCCGCAGCCCGTGTCCGCGATGCTCACGCAGATTTCGCCCTTGTCCGCCTCGAAAGTGGTGGACAGGTCGATGCGGCCGTTCTTCCCGATGGCGTCGATGGCGTTGTCGATCAGGTTCAGGAAGACCTGCTGCAACTGCGTGGGGTCGGAGGAGGTGGGAGGCAGGTCCTCCTCCAGTGTCTGGCGCACGTCGATGTTGCGCAGCAGGGCCTCGGTCTTGAGGAACTGCACGGTCTCGCTAAGGAGCTTGTTCACGTTCACGGACTGCTTCACGGGCTCCATGCGCCGCGCGAAGCCCAGCATCCGGTGCGTGACGTTCTTGGCTCGCTCCACGTGGTGTTCGATGCGGTGCACCGAGTCGAGTATCTCCTTGTACTGCGGCACGGCCTTGAGCTCGGGCTCCTCGGCCAGGTCGAGTATCCAGCCGGCCTGCTCCTTGATGATGGCCAGGGGGTTGTTGATCTCGTGGGCCACGCCCGCGGCCATCTTGCCGAGGGCCGCCATCTTGCCGGACTGGGTGAGCGTGGCGTCCAGCTCGGCCTTCTCGCGCTCGGACTTCTCCAGCCTGCCCACCATGCTGTTGGAGATCAGGATTGTCCCGGCGATGATCATGGCCACGCCGCCCGCCAGGAGTATCCAGACCAGGTATTCCGCCTCGAACAGCGGCTTGAGGCTGTCCTCGGGGTCTTCGCGGATGACGAGCAGCCAGTCCTTGTTCTCGAGCCAGGTCCATCCGTAGAGGTAGTTGCGGTGGTTCACCGTGTAGTTGGCGATGCGGATGCCCTGGAAGCGGCCCTCCATCCGGAAGGGCAGGGCCATGTCCTCCATGACGTGGCCCCCGAAGCGAGGGTTGGTCTGCAGCGCGAGCGTGGAGTTGACCAGGAAGGCGTCGCCCTTGAGCCCCATCTGCACGCGCTTGACGAAGTTCTCGAAGACGTCGGAGTCGATGGTGGCGCGCATGATCCAGGACTTGCCGCCCTCGCGCCTGAGCACCGCGATGATGATGTGCGGGTACTGCCTGAAGCCCATGAACACGTCCGAGATGTAGACGCCCTTGGCCATGACCTTGGCGAACCAGTCCTCGTTCTTGTAGTTGCGGCCTTCGAGGTTGTACGGCCCGGCGTAGGCCATGTGGTTGCCGTCGGCGTCGATCACGCCGATGTCGATGTAGTAGCGCGAGGTGGTCTGGAGCTGGGAGAAGATGCGCTCGAGGTTGCCCTGGTCCGTGGCTTCCTCCAGGGTGAGGGCTCCGGACAGGGTGGAGAGCTGGGCGATGCGCTCGGTCAGGAAGAGGTCGATGGCGTTGCGCTTGCTGTCCACCAGCGTGCGCAGGCTGCCCTGGAGCACGTCCTGGTAGGCGCTGGAGAAGCGCTGCTTCACGGCCAGCCCCAGCACGAGCAGCGGCAAGAGCGAGAAGCCCAGGGTGAACAGGATGATCGTCAGCCTCAGGCGCTTGAAGTCGAGGTTTTTCATCCAGCTGCCGCTCGTTTTGGGTTGTGGACCGTTTGCGCGTGCATCCTATCCCCATGGACAGCGCGGGGCAAGTCTGTCAATGCTGACGTGGCCTTGAGCCGGGAGTTTCGCATGTCCATCCGCCGCCCCAAGGGGCGTGATTCCTCATGACGCCTGCCAGAACCATCGCCTGGGACGGCCTGGCCCTCGAGGCCCCGGCCGGGTGGGAGCCCGCGCGCCTGGGCCTCGGCTACCTCTTCCTGGAGGACGCCTCCGGCCCCAGGCTGACCCTTCGCTGGCAGAGGCTCGCCCGGCCCATGCAGCCTGAGCGTTTGCTCAAGCGCCTGGCAAGGCGCAAGCAGCTCAAATCCGGCGTCAGGCCCCAGGGAGCCGTGGCCGCCGCGCTCGGCGCGCTGCCGCCGGAGAGCGGGGCGCTGCCCTGCGCGGACGCGGCCGGGCACGGGCCGGACGCCGTGCTCTTCACCCTGCCCGCGGCCGGCCTGGCCGTGCTGGCCGCGCCCCACGCCCGCCCGGACGAGAAGGCCCTGCCCTGGGTGCTGGCGCTCTCGTCGCTGCGCGCCGGCTCCCCCGGCCGCTTCGAGCTCTACGACGTGGCCGGGCAGGCTCCGGACGGTTTTTCGCTCAAGGCCTTTGCCGTGAACCTCGGCCACTACCATCTGCACTACCGCAGGGGCCGCGAGAGCCTCGATTTCCACCGCTTCGCCCCGGCCGGGACTATCCTGCGCGGCAAGACGCTCAGCCAGTGGGCGGATCAGGTCTTTGCCCAGGACCTGGGCAAGCGCCTGCGCTTCGCCCCCGCGAGTTTCGGCGGGCACGCGGCCGCGCTCGCGGACGGCTCCCCCGGTCCCGGCGCGGCGCCGGGCCTGCGCGCCCTGGCGGCACGCGTTTTCGATGCGGCCAGGTTCGCGCGGCTCATGGCCTGGCGGCCGGACGAGGCCAAGATCCTGGCCGTGGCCTCGGCCCACTCGGGCAGCGCGGCCCGGGAAGAATTCATGGAGGCATGCTCGGGTTATGTGGTTCGCACGCCGTAAGAAAACGCCTCCGCCGCCCCCCGCCCCCGGGGGAAGCCGCGAGCGCAGCATGGCCATGCGCCCGGCCGTGAACCGGCTGGTGCGCGAGGAAACGCTCGAATCGGGGTTCACGCGCCTGACGTACCTCTCCGCCTACAAGCCCTGGTTCGCGGGCGTGGCCCGGCGCATGGGCATGTGGGACGGCAGGCCGCTCGAGCGCAAGCTGGAGCTGGACGAGCTGGGCACGTTCTGCTGGAAGCTCGTCGACGGAGAGCGCTCGGTGAGCGAGATGGCCGCCGTGCTGGCGGAGAAATACGGCCTGCCGGGCCGCGAGGCCGAACTGGCCGTGGCCGCCTTCCTGAAGGAGCTCGGGAAGAGGGGAATCGTGGGGTTCAGGGAACCCGGGGACTGAAGAGCCTCCGGCGGCCGGGGGGAGAAGCCTCCCCCCGGACCCCGGCTTTCCGCTTCGCGACGTTCACCGTTCGCGCGGCTTTTCTGATGTAAGGATGATGGTTCTCTGAGCCATTGGCGCCTGTCACGATACAGCTGCGGCACACGAAATCCTCACGGGAATTCTTCTGTCGCTTCGCCCTCGAACCAAAGGGTTCTGCTTTCTGGCGTCGGCAAAGAGTAGTCATTCGCGAGGTATTATTTTCGATAAAGACCCGCCGTTGACCTTGTAGTTTGCCTCACTTGCGCCATCAAATGAGATGACTATCTCCGGGTTTTCTTTTGCGATCTGAAGAGCACGGAATCTGCTGGATGGGTCGTAGTACCCGGGGATCTGCTTTCCATTGCCAGCAATAAAAAACACTTTTTGATACGTGTTGAGCTTGTCTGCGTATGTTCTGTAGTAGCTGCATCGAGATGTGATGAATATTGCGTCTATGAAGAGATTCTTCTTTGAAACGGCGTAGTAAACTCCGTTGATGTTTTTTGATTTGTATATGTCGTAATTCGAATCGTGTGCCCTGGAGAATTCGAGTGTGTTCGCGTCGATCGGTTTCAGCCATTTGAATTCAAAAGCATTTGTGTTGTCGATCGTGTAGTCTGATGCGTGCGAGTTTGCGGGGAAAACGCCGTACACAATAAACAAGATGGCATAGAAGATTGTTCTCATTTCGAGTTTACCCCTATGAAAGTGCTGCTTGGATGTTGTTCGTTGTGGTACTTCGCCTCGTGTCAGAGTGAATGCATGGCGTGCCAGGAGAAAGTTGGCTCGCATCCCGGGCAACTTCGGGTCAAAGTTCCGCCACCACGGCCTTGAGGAGCGCCCCGAGTTGTCGCCCGGACGCCTCGGCCGCGGCCAGCACCTGCTCCACGCTCACCTCGGCCATGCAGTCCGGCAGGTTCTGGTTCACCAGGCAGGAGAGCCCAAGCACCTCGAGCCCCATGTGCCTGGCCGCGATGACCTCCATCACCGTGGACATCCCCACCGCGTCGGCTCCCAGAAGCCTGAGCATGCGCGTCTCGGCCGGGGTCTCCATCTGCGGGCCGTGCACCCCGGCGTACACGCCCCGCTCCAGGCGAATGCCCAGGCGCAGGGCGCAACGCCCCGCTATATCGAGCAGGCGTTTGGAATAAGCGCGGCTCATGTCCGGGAAGCGCGGGCCGAAGGAGTCTTCGTTGGGGCCGGAAAGTGGAGTCTTGCCGGTCAGATTGACATGATCGGTGATGGCCAGTAATCCCCCGGTTTCGTGGAGCGGGTCGAGCGACCCGGCCGCGTTGGTGATCACGAGCGTTTTGACGCCCAGCAGGGCCGACGCGCGCACTCCCAGGCAGACCTCGGCGGGAGAGCGGCCCTCGTAGAGGTGGAGCCGTCCCTCCCAGACCAGGACGTCCTTTCCCGAGAGGCGCGCGGCCGCGAGCACGCCGCCGTGCCCCGGGGCCGTGGACCGGGGGAACCCCGGCACTGCGCCGCAGGGAATCGACTCGAGTGTCTCCAGGTGGCCGAGCGACGCCCCGAGGCCCGTGCCCAGCACCAGGGCGATCCCGGGGGAGAAGCCGGCCGGAAGCCGCGCCTCGATCCAAGCGGCCGCGTCGCGCGCGGCCTGTGCGTCCTGCATGTCCTTCGCCTTCCGCGTTGGTCGTTTTCAAGTGGTGAGGTGACCGATGGACTTCGCGACTCTGCTCGGGCTGACCACAGGCATAGGCCTGATGGTGGGGGCGATCCTCATGGGAGGGTCGCTCTTGCAGTTTCTCGACGCCCCGAGCGCCATGATCGTCCTCGGCGGCACCACCGCCGCCATCTGCGTGAGCCACCCCGTGGAGGAGGTGATACAGGCCTTCAACGCGGGCTTCAAGATTTTCGCTTCCCGCAAGGTCACCGCGCAGGAGGTGGTCAACGTGATGGTGCGCATCGCGGAGATCTCGCGCAGAGAGGGCCTTTTGGCGCTCGAGAACATCCGCACCGACAACGTGGTGCTCAAGAAGGCCTGCAAGCTCATCGCGGACAACGCCGGGCCGCAGCTCATCCACGACACCCTGCGCATCGAGATCCATTCCCTCAAGCGCCGCCACCAGATCGGCGAGACGGTCTTCCGCTCGCTCGGCACCTTCGCCCCGGCCTTCGGGCTCATCGGCACGCTCATAGGCCTCGTGCAGATGCTCGCGCGCCTAAACGACCCCAAGAGCCTGGGGCCGGCCATGGCCGTGGCCCTTCTGACCACGTTCTACGGGGCCGCCCTGGCCAACCTCTTCTTTTTGCCCGTGGCGGCCAAGCTGCGCGCCCGCACCCAGCAGGAGGTGCTCAACCTGGAGATCATCTTCGAGGGCGCGCGCTGCATCCTGCAGAACAACAACCCGCTGCTCGTGCGCGACAAGCTCTCCTCGTTCGTGCCCCCCAAGGAGCGCTCCGGTGGCCGGTGACATGGACTGGATGGAGCCCGACTCCGACGACCTGGGCGAACTGCCGCAGGTCTGGCAGATCACCATGGCGGACATGTCCATGCTGCTCCTGTGCTTCTTCATTTTCCTGTTCTCCCTGGCCACCCTGCGCCCGGAGAACGTGGACGAGACCCTCGAGAGCGTGCGCCAGCGCCTGAAGGTGGAGGCGGGCCCGGAGAAGAAGACCCCCGGGGCCAAGGCCCAGAAGGAGAAGATCCTCGAGCAGCTGAGCCTGCGCGAGCAGCTGATCATGCGCCAGCGCCAGGTCCACGAGGACGCCACGGCGTACTTCAAGGGCCGGGGGGAGTCGCTTCTGAAGACCACGCTGGACGGACCGCGCCTGACCATCTCCATCCCCTCGGACGGCATGTTCGGGCCGGCCGACGTCACGGCCCTGACCGACGCGGGCAAGGCCCGGCTCAAGACCATCGCGGACTTCGTGGCCAAGCACCCGGACCAGCGCGTGCACATCAAGGGCTTCACCGACGACGTGGCGCCTCCGCCCGGGTCGCGTTTCAAAAACAACTGGGAAGTCTCTTCCCTTCAGGCGGTCGCGGCCTTACGCTATCTGATGACCCTGGGGGTGCCCCCGAACCGGTTGACATCCACCGGGTTAGCTGATTTAGAACCGCTGCTCCCCAACACGAGCGACGAAAACCGGAGCAGGAACCGCCGTCTGGATTTCGTCATGGAAGCGCAGGTTGCGGGATGAGCGAGCTATTTTTTTCGTACGAGCCGGAGAAGGAAGCCCAGAGGCAGGCCTACCGCGCCAAGGTGCCGGGCCTCAAGGCCAGGGACCGCGACTCGCTGGCGCTCTACGGAGTGCAGGACATCAGCGCGGGGGGCGTCTGCCTGGACGACCCGGCCGGGACGCTGGCGCCCGGCAAGTCCCTGGAGCTGGACGTGCTCATCAGGGAGCAGATCGTGATCGCCGGGCTTCCGGCCCAGGTGACCAGACGCCAGGGCGACATGGCCGGGCTCAAGTTCACCGGCCTGGCCCAGCGTCAGGAGGAGCGCCTGGACAAACTGGTGCTCGAAGTCCAGAAATACCTCATATCCAAGATGAAAAGCGGCGGGAGCCACATTGACGAAGAGCAACAGACATAAGGTTTTGGTGGCCAACCGTGGCGAGATCGCCATGCGGATCATCCAGGCCTGCCGCAAGCTGGGCCTGGATTTTGTTTGCGTCCACACCAAGGAGGACCACGCCTCCGGCCACCTGGCCTTGGCCAGGGAGCTGGGCGGGCAGGACTTCCGCATAAGCTCCTACCATGACGCCAACGAGCTCATGGCCGTGGCCGACCATTCGGGCGCGACAGCCATCCACCCCGGCTACGGCTACTTCGCCGAGGACTACCGCTTCGCGCGCCGCGTCAGCGAGCGCACCCGGCCCATCATCTGGATCGGGCCAAGCTGGCAGGTGATCCGCACGCTCGGCGACAAGATCAACACCAAGCGCCTGGCGCGCTCGCTGGGCGTGCCCACGGTGCCCGGCTCCGACAGGCCCGTCTACGACGAGCTCGAGGCCGAGGAGATCGCTGATTCGCTCTTCCGCTTCCAGGCCGAGCAGGGCATCGACCACGCCCGCGTGCTGGTCAAGGCCTCGGCTGGCGGCGGCGGCATGGGCATCGAAGAGGTCCAGAACATCGACCACTTCAAGACCGTGTACCGGCGCATCCGCAACTACTCCAAGCGCCAGTTCCACGACGAGGGCGTGCTCATCGAGCAGCGCATCCTCACCTTCAACCACCTGGAAGTGCAGATCGCGGCGGACCGCCACGGCAACCACGTGCACTTCGGCACGCGCAACTGCACCATCCAGTCCACCGGCCGCCAGAAGCGCGTGGAGATCGCCCCGGGCTTCGCCCCGGACCAGATCAAGTACCGCTTCGACGCGGGCAAGGTGCTAAGCGACATCACCGCCCACTCCCTGGCCATCGCCCGGGAGGTCGGCTACGACAACGTGGGCACCTGGGAGTGGATCGTCACCCCGGCGGGCCAGCCCTTCCTCATGGAGGTCAACACCCGCATCCAGGTGGAGAACGGTGTGTCCGCGGCCATCGCCCGCATCAAGGGCGAGGACGGCGTGGACATCATCAAGGAGCAGATCCGCATGGGTCTGGGCGACCCCATGGGCTTCACCCAGGACGACATCACCTTCGAGGGCATCGGCATCGAGTACCGCATCATCGCCGAGGACCCGGCCAACCGTTTCACCCCCTGGGTCGGGCGCATCGAGCGCTTCGCGCCCGTGGACGCGCCCTGGGTCAAGCTGCACACGCAGATCCCCCTGGACAAGCCCTACGACATCCCCACCGAGTTCGACCCCAACCTGGCCCTGGCCATCGTCTGGGGAAAGGACCTGGCCGAGGCCAAGGCGCGCGGCGTCGAATACCTCGACAGGCTCGCGCTCGAGGGCCGCGACCAGGAAGGCAACCCCATGAAGTCCAACATCGCCTTCCTGCGCGAGAAAACGGCGGACATCCTGGTATTCTGATGCCCGCCCCAGGCGTTCGCCCGGCCGCCTCCCCGAAGCGGGGGGAGCGATAACAACACCTGGCCTGCCCGGACGCGAAAACGCGCCGGGCGGCGCGGCGCAGGCTCCAGGCGCCGTCACACGAGAAGCCGAACCAACCTATGGACATAGAAAAAAGCATCCAGGAGCTTGCCGACAGGCTCCAGTACATCCAGGACATTTTCGGCGCCCGCCAGCCCGAGGACGTGGCCCTGCTCGCGTCCAGGCTGGCCGAGTTCCGCACCCGCGAGGGCGCGCTCTCCATGGCCGAGAAGGTGAAGATGCTCTCCCAGGTGGAGGACCTCTTCGTCTTCGTGGAGAAGAAGCTCGACGCCGAGCTCACGCCCATGGACAAGGTGCGCATCGTGCGCCACCCCCAGCGCGTGACCTTGAAGGACATCCTGGAATTCTGCTACGACAACTACACCGAGATCGGCGGGCAGGACGAATACTCCATCGACCCGTCCATGGTCATCGCCCGGGCCTACATCACCCGCAGGCAGGGCGACAAGGTCCACAACCAGCCGGTGATGGTCATCGGCCAGGAGAAGGGCCACGGCCAGGAGTTCCGCAACGGCGGCTCGGTGAAGCCCTGGGGCAACGCCAAGGCCCTTCAGTACATGAAGGTCGCCGAGACCGAGAACATCCCCATCCACGCCTACGTGTTCACCCCGGGGGCCTTCCCCGTGGAGGACTACCCCGGCGCGGCCCAGCAGATCGCGCGCAACCTCTACGAGATGGCCGCCATCCGCGTGCCCGTGATCGCCTGCTTTTCCGAGGGCGGCTCCGGCGGCGCGGAGGCCATCGCCCTGGCCGACACGCGCCTGATGCTCTCGCACGGCTACTACTCGGTCATCTCCCCCGAGGGCGCGGCCGCCATCGAGTCCGGCATCCGCCAGGGCCAGCGCGCCCCGGCCGAGCTGATCGAGGAGTGCGCCTCCCGGCTCAAGATCACCGCCGAGGACAACCTGCGCATGGGCTACATCGACCGCGTGGTCCAGGAGCCGCCGCTGGGGGCCAGGCCCACCCACTACGACTTCTTCAAGCGCCTGCGCCAGGAAATGATCATGGCCACGGACGAGGCCTTCATGTCCGTCAAGGGCCTGCACTTCGTGCGCGCCGCGGCCATCAAGCGCCGCAAGCAGGCCGCCCTGGCCGACGCCGAGTCCTTCTTCGTGCGCTGGGTGCTCGAGGAGCGCGCGGCCGAACGCCTGGTCTGGAAGCGCTACAGCAAGTTCCGCAACATGGCCAAGCGCGCCTGCACGGACAAGACGCCCGTGTCGCGGCGCATGGCGGACTCGCTCCAGCAGATGAGTTGGTCCACCTATTCCTACCTGCGCTACGAGTTCCTGCGCGGCTACGGCAAGCGGCTCAAGCACCTGGCCGAGGAGGCCGAGGCCGAAGTGCGCGTGGTCGCGCGCAAGCTGCTCAAGCCCTTCAAGCGCCAGGGCTCCAAGAAGGTGGACTCCGAGACCATCCAGAAGCTCACCTCGCTCTCCTGCGCGGAAGAGGGCATCTGCCTGGACGGCGACCTGGGCGGCGGCTACCAGAGCCCCAAGGCCCGGGAGGACAAGTCCGTCACCTGCCCCAACTCCGCCACCCACGGCTGCCTGGACCTCTGGGCTCCGGACCTCTTCGGCGACTTCGCGGGCGTGTGCCAGTACTGCGGCCACCACTTCCCCATGGAATACCAGTGGTTCACGCACAACGTTCTGGACCAGGACGCGCAGCACGAGTTCGGCCAGGACGTGGAGGCCGCCAACCCCCTGTCCTACCCCGGCTTCGAGGAGAAGCTGGAGGACGCCAAGAAGAAGAACAAGCTGAAAAGCTCCTGCATCACCATCGAGTCCTCCATCGAGGGCGTCAAGGTGGTGGTGGGCATCCTGGTGGCCCCCTTCAGGGGCGGCACCGTGGGCGCGGCCGAGGGCGAGAAGCTCATCCGGGCGCTCTCTCGCGCGCGCAAGAAGCACTACCCCTTCCTGGCCTACGTGCACGGCACCGCGGGCATCCGCATCCAGGAGGGCACCAACGGCGTCATCCAGATGCCCCGCGTGACCATGGCCGTGCGCCGCTACATCGAGGCGGGCGGGCTCTACCTGGTTCTCTACGACACCAACTCCTACGCGGGCCCCGTGGCCAGCTTCCTGGGTTGCTCGCCCTACCAGTTCTCGGTGCGCTCGGCCAACATCGGCTTCGCCGGGCCCGGCGTCATCAAGGAGACCACGGGCACGGACATCCCGCCGAACTACCACCTGGCGTACAACGCGCTGGCGCGCGGCCACATCCAGGGCATCTGGGACCGCCGCGAGATCAGAAAAAACCTGGTGCAGGCCTTCCAGACCATCGGCGGCCGCAACCTCTACTACCGCTAAGGGGTCAGCCGTGCAGGACGTCAAAGCCATACTCGAGGAAATCAAGGCCTCCCCCTTTGAGGAGGTCGAGGTGCGCGCGCCCCACTGCGGCGTGGTGGAGTTCAAGGTGCCCGGCGACGGGGCCAAGGTGCTCGGCCCCAGCGGCACCTGGAAGGAAAAGCCCGGCACGCTCCTGGCCACGCTGACGCGCGAGCGCAATCCCAAGCCCATCCACTGCTTCCGCAAGGGCGAGGTGCAGAAGGTCCACGCCCACCTGAACGGCAAGTTCGTGGACGCCGGGACCCCGCTCATGGTGCTCAGGCACTTCTTCACCAAGGACGAGGTAACGCAGCAGATCCTGAAAAAGGTGCTGTTCCTCTTCTCGGCCCCGGAGCGCGCCAAGTACTACTTCGTCCCCGAGGTGGACAAGAAGGTCAAGGCCACGGGCTGCCAGACCGTGAAGGTCAAGGACGGCATGGACCTGTTCATCGTCTCGCGCATGAAGCGCGAGAAGGGCCTCGCCTACGCCGGACCCGAAGGCATCATCTACGCCACCTACTTCTCCCACGACCAGAACGTGGACGCGGGCCAGCCCCTCATCAGCGTCTGCCCGGAAGACCAGATGAGCGTCATCCGCGACGTGGTCAACCGCGTGCAGTCCGACTGGGAAGAGCGCGACTAGAAGGGGCGGGAAGGCAGCCTCGGAAGCCTCCGGCGGCCAAAGGGGCAGCGGCCCCTTTGGAATCCCTTCCGGCTTCGCGCCTGAAACCGCGCGAAACGGTTTTCAAGGAGGTTCTCCATGGGCAAGCTTCTGCAAGTCCGCGTGATGGCCTACACCGTGGACCCGCTCAAGGTCGAGGACGCCTGGCCGGTGCTCGGCCACTTGGCCTATCCGCCCGGCCACGAGTACGCCCCGGCCGCCAGGGGGGTGCTCGAACTCATCTCCACGCTGCACGCGCGCATGACCGCTGGAGAGATCCCGCCCAAGGCCGCCGAGGCCCTGAAGCCCGGCGTGGACGAGGCCGTGCGGCTGTCCGCCCAGTTGGAGGCGGCCCTGGCCGCCTGGCAGCCCGACAAGGCCCGGGCGCTCACCGACCGCATCGAGGACGCACTCGACGGCCTTGAAGAGAAGGCCGGATACAGGTAGCACACGAAGGGCGCGCGCGGATTTTCCGTGCGCCGCCCGGTTGTCATCCTTTCGTTAAACTGGCGAAGATCGCCGGAACATATCAGGAGGCCCGCACATGGCTGGCAGCGTCAACAAGGCGATCATCGTCGGGCGCTTGGGGCAGGACCCCAAGCTGACCTACCTCCCCTCGGGCGCGCCCGTGGCCGAGTTCACCGTGGCCACGGACGAATCCTTCAAGAACCGCGAGGGCCAGAAGGAAGAGCGCACCGAGTGGCACCGCGTGAAGGTGTTCGGCAAGTCCGCCGAGTTCTGCTCGAACTACCTCTCCAAGGGCCGCCTGGTGTACATCGAGGGCAGCATCCGCACCCGCAGCTGGGACGACCAGCAGGGCCAGAAGCGCTACATGACCGAGATCGTGGTCTCCGGGCCGCAGCACACGGTGCAGTTCATGGATTCCAGAGGCGGCGGCGCGGAAGCCGCGCCCATGGACGGAGGCTACCAGGGCGGCTACCAGAACGGCGGCCCCCAGGGGGGCTATCAGGGCCAGGGCGGCCCCCAGGGCGGCTACTCCGACGGCGGCCAGCGCCGCGCCCCCCAGGGCGGGCAGGGCCAGGGCGGCCAGCAGCGCCAGCAGTACAACAACAATCGCCAGCAGCAGCCGCGCGAGGACGACATGGGGCCTGCTTTCCCGTCCGAGGCCTCGGGCATGGACGACGTGCCGTTCTAGAGCGCGGTGCGCCGCGCGGGCGGCAGGATCGAGAGAAGAGAAGAACGAAGGCCGGTCGAAGGACCGGCCTTTTTCTTTTGGGCGGGCGAGGGAAGACAGGCAAGCGGATGGTCAGACCACCACGTTGAGGCCGCTCGGGCGGCCGGAGATCTCCTTCAGGACGATCTCGGGCGTGAGGCTCACGATGAGAAAGCGACGTTCCAGCCCGAGCGCGGAATCCTGCGCCACCTGGGCCAGCAAACGCTGGCCGTCTATCTCCACCCAGGCCAGCCCCTGGGACTGCCACTCCATGATCGTCCCCCGCACCTTCTGCCCGGCGCGGTGGGACTTGCGGAACCGCTCGGAGCGGGCGGAGTCGCGGCGTTCGCCGCCGGAGCCGAAGGGGGATGAGCCGTGGCCGCGTATGCGCATGGGGGGAGGATACGGCAGTTTGGGGAAGGCGGGAAGAGGGGGCCGGCGGTGGGGTGTAGTGGCATTGCGTGGCGGGGGGCGGCCCGCTGAGTTCCCTGCGCGCGGAACCGAAACATTACTCGGCGCAAAGCCGCCTGCGGGTTTCGGCCCCGCGCGCCGGGCCCTCCTCGGGCCGCCACCCGCCACGGCCCCGGGAGTCTCGCCGGTCGTGTGCGGGAAAGAGAGGAGAGAGGCTTGTGCGCGCGGGAAGGGCGCGAAGCTGAAGGGGTTTCCAAAGAGCGGGAGCCCTTTGGCCGCCGGAGGCAAGGCACGTCTGGACATGCCGGAACAGACAGGGAGGGGGTGAAACGCAGCGCGTGCGGGAGAGGCGCGAAGCTGATGGGGATTCCAAAGGGCGGCGGCCCTTTGGCCCCCGGAGGGCTCTTATCCCTTGGCCTGGCTGATGATCAGCTCCACTTCGTCCTGGGAAAGGCCCGTGGACTTGGCCAGCTCCCTGGCGGACTGGCCCTTCTTGAGCCCGGCCAGCACCACCTGGCGCAGGAAGTCCGGCGAGCGGCTCACTTCCTCGGCCTGGCGCAAAAGCTTGGAGAGCTCCTTCTCCCGGATGGCCAGCTTGTCCTCCAGGCGGACGAGGGCTTTCTGCCGGTCCTCGAAGGAGTCGAGCAGTTCCTGCTCTAGGGCCGCGCTTTTCTGCAGCTTGCCCATGAGTTCGGCCTGGTTGTTCTGGAGCGCGCTCAGCATGTCTTCGGAGCGGCGCAGCCTGGAGAAGAACCCGACGACCAGCAGCAGAAGCAGCAGTTCGCTTCCCGTCAGGACGATGAGCAGCCATTCTTGCAACGACACGGACTAGACCTTCCTGTTGACCAGATGCCCCAGCCAGGGGGACGAGGTGGCGGGTTGTTCTTCCTCTTCGGGTTCGCGCTTTTTCGCCTTGCGCCCGAGCATGGCGGCTTCGCGCCGCCTGCGGCCCGCCTGCTGCTCGTCTTCGTCCTTGATGGCGTCGCTGCCTTCCTGCTTCTCGACCTTCTGGACCTGCTGGGCTTCTTCCTTGAGGGTCTGCTGGGCCATCTGCGCGGCGAAGATCTGCTGCGCCTCCGGGTGCGCGGCCTGCGCCCCGGCGACGTTCTGCAGATTGGGCATCTGCGCGATGGAGGTAGTGATGTTGATGTCGGACATCATTTCACCAGCAGTTCCTCGAAGAGCACCTGCTCCACCTGTCCGGTGTTCAGGTAGTTGTTGACCACGCCGCGCAGCTCCTCGCGCAGCTGCTCCACTGAATCCTTATCGGTCAGGTTGGCGAAAGATTTATTCTTTAGATTGTAATACAGGCCGTCGCGCAAGGCAAAGTTCTTGGCCTGGAGCTCGTTTGCGAGCTGGGGGCTCTCCTTGTAGACCAGCTTGATCTTGAGCGTGAGCACCTTGGCCGTGCCTTTCTCGTCGATCTTCTCGACCAGGAAGGGCTCCATGGGCGCGAAGACGTCCTGGGGCGGCGGCGGTGGCGGCGGCTCCACGGGCTTGGGCGGCTCTTGGACGGGGGGTGGCGGCGGTGGCGGCGGTGGCGGCTCGGTGGAGCGCAGGAAGAACCACCAGACCCCGAATCCGGCGAGCAGCAGGAGCGCGGCGGCCGCGCCGATGAGCACCTTCTTGTTCTTCCAGAAGGGCAGCTTGAGCGGGGCTTCCTGCTCCACGGACGGGGCCGCGCGCTCGGGGGCCTCCTCCTGCGCCGGCGGCGGGGCCTCGTCGTCCTGCAGGAAGGGGGCGTCGTCGAGGTCGAGCTCCACCTTTTGCAGGGCGCGCGGGGAGCCGACATTGAGTTCGGTGTCGTCGAGCTTGGCTTTTGCCTCGTCGCTCTCGGGGTTCAATGCGTCCGTGCGAGCGCCAGGCGAGCCGTTACCGTCGGGCGGCGTCATGGCGGGGAGATGCGGGCGGGGAGGGCCCCGCCCGGTCCTGATTTATTTGTCGAAGATCTTGTCGATCTTCTGGCCGAGCGTCTCGGCCGTGAAGGGCTTGACGATGTAGTTGGACACCTTGGCCTGCACGGCCTCGATGATGTTCTCCTGCTGGGCCTCGGCCGTGACCATGAGGAAGGGCATGGTGGCGAACTCCTCGCTTGCGCGCACCTTGCGCAGAAGCTCGATGCCGGACATCTTGGGCATGTTCCAGTCGGAGATGACGAACTCGATCCTGTCCTTGTTGAGCGTCTCCCAGGCGGTGGTGCCGTCGTCGGCCTCGATGATGTTGGTGAAGCCGAGCTGGCGCAGGATGTTCTTGATGATGCGGCGCATGGTGGAGAAATCGTCCACCACGAGTACGCGCATATCTTTGTTGTAACTCATACCGCTCTCCTTTTGCGAGCCCGCCTGGGGCCTGGTGTGCCGTGCCGCCCTATCCGGGCGTGGCGTCATGCGTCCACGATGCCGTACTGGGCGTGAAACTTGGACCGCAGCTTGGCCAACGCCTGCGAATGCAACTGCGAAACCCGGCCCTCGGTGATGCCCATGACCTCACTGGTTTCGCGCATGTTCAGTTCTTCCACGTAGTAAAGGGACAGTACGAGTTGTTCCCTTGGTGTCAGTTCATCAATAAGCAGCGCCAGTTTGTCAACGATTTCTTTGAGCGCCGCCGATTTGTAGGGTTCGTTGTCCAACTGCTGCTTGAACGAGGTGAGGTTCTCGGTGATGGCGTCCAGGCTCAGGCAGAGCTGGCTCTGCATGGCTTCCATGGCCTGGGCGACCTCCTTGTGGCTCATGCCCGTGGCCTCGGCGAGCCGCTCCACGGTCGGGGTCTCGTCGGAGACGGCTTCCATGCGCCGGATGGCGTCGTCGACGACGCGCACGCGGTGGCGCTGGCCCCGGCTGAACCAGTCCAGCTTGCGCAGCTCGTCGAGCATGGCGCCCTTGATGCGCGATTCCGCGAAGGTCTCGAATTTGATGCCGAGTTCGGGCTTGAAGCGCCCCAGCGCCTCCATGAGCCCCAGCGCCCCGGCGCTGACCAACTCGCCGAGCTCCACGCTGGGCGGGAGCTTGGCCTTGAGCCTAAGCGCCAGGAGCTTGATCTTCGGCGAGTAGTGCCGGACGATCTCCTGGCGTTCCTGGGCCGAGAAGTCCTGCCAGGGCCTTGCTCCGGCTTCGAAGCTAAGCCACGGACTGCTCTTGGAAGAGGAGTTTTTTCCAGAAGAACTTGATGTTTCCATCCAGGTGCGCGTCGCTGTCCCAGGTGGTGATTTTTCGGGCTATCTCCGCGATCTTCAGGCTCGCCGGAGCCTCGGCCGCCATGTGGCAGACGGGCACCTGCTTGATCACCGCCTGCCGGACCGAAGGATCATGAGGGATAAAATCAACAAAATCCAGAGAAATTCCATCGAGGAAGTGGTCGCAGGCGGCGTAGAGCTTGCCGAACACCTGTTTCGCGGCCTTCTCGCTCGGGGCCATGTTCACCACCACGCGGAAACGGTTCACCGCGTGGCTCGTGTGCATCACCTTCACCAGCGCGTACGCGTCGGTGAGCGAGGTGGGCTCCGTGGTGAGCACCAGCAGCCGCTCGCGCGCGGCCAGGTTGAAGTAGAGCACGTTGTCGCTGATGCCCGCGCCCGTGTCCACGATGAGGTAGTCGATGCGGTCTTCCAGGTAGTCCATGGCCTCCAGCAGGTCGAGCTTCTGGCCCGTGGAGAGCGAGAGCATCTCGGCCACGCCCGAGGACGCGGGCAGGATGTGGAAGCCGAAGGGCGTCTTGTAGAGCACCTTCTTCAGGCTCACGCCCTTGTGGAACAGATGGAAGAGGTTGAGCTCCGGGGCCATGCCGAGGAGCACGTCCACGTTGGCCAGGCCCAGGTCCGCGTCCAGGAGGACCACCCGCTTGTTCATCTTCGCCAGGCTGACGGCGAGGTTGACGGAGATGTTGGTCTTACCCACGCCGCCCTTGCCGGACGTGACGGAGAAGACCAGGGGGAGATTGGATGGCATAGATGTGTTTTCCGTTTACGCGGCCTGCTCCACGTTCTGGCTGTTGGATCCGGCTCCCGGCATCTGATGGGAGAACACCAGCCGCCACAGCGCCTGGGACTCGGCCTGGACCATGGCCCCGGCCACTCCCGGGCCGAAGGACAGGGCGGAAGCGGGCAGGCCGGTCATCTGGGCCGCGTTGACCAGGCTTCCGAAATTACAGGCTTCGTCGAGTTTCGTCCAGATGATGCTTTTCACCAGGGGGGAGCGGTACTGTTCCCAGAGCGTGCGGTAGTGCGCGGGGGCGAAGTGGGGGGGCAGGGCCAGATGAACGGCCACGTCGTCGCGCAGGGCCAGGCTGCGCTCGGCCAGCCACTGGCCGAGGGACTCGGCGCGCGGCAGCGACGGAAGGTCCACGAAGATCACGTCAAAGTTCCGGCATGCCAGCAGAACCTTGATGAAATCCTCGGGCTCCGGGGCCTCGGCGTAGGTCAGGCCGGAGAGCTCCGCGTAGCGCTTGAGCATGGCCTTGCCGCCCACGCCCCGGCCGTCGCAGTTGAGGATGCCGATGCGTTTCGACGGGTCGGCGCGCTTGGCGGCCACGGCCATGCGCAAAAGCACCGTGGTCTTGCCCACGCCCGTGGGGCCGGTCACGATCTGGAACTTCTCCTGGAACTGGGCCGTGGGCTTCACCTTGACCACCTTGCCGAGCTCCGCCAGGAGCGACACTCCGGGGCCGGAAGCCAGGCGGCGGTACAGGCCCAGGCGGATGGACTCGTCCACGCCCTCGCGCTCCAGGTACTCCATGGCCACTTTCTGACGCGGGGAGAGGCTGTCCAGGTTCATGTGCGGCTTGAGGAGGGCGGCCAGGTGGCCCTTCATCTCGTCCCATTCGCGCTCCCAGCCGCTTGACGGGCTCTTGGCGCGTCCGGTTTCCGGCAGGGCCTCGTCGCCTCCGGCCTGGCGGTCGAGCCCGGGCTCCACGGCGGCCATGATCTCGCAGACGGTCCTGCCGTCCTCCTTCCTGGTCTGGTTGGAGAGGATCACGGCCTCGGGGCCCAGTTCCTTCTTGATCCGGGCCATCACCTGGGCGGCGCTTTCGCCTCTGAACGTCTTAACCCGCATGGTTCATTCCTATGGTTGCGAGTGAATGCAGCCTGATCTCGGCCGGGATTTCCGCCTGCGAGATCACCGGCAACGTCGGGAGGAACCTATTCAAGAGTTGGGCCAGATGGGGCCGGGACATGGGGGAGACGAGCAAAACAGGCTGGCCTTCGCTGATCACGGCCCGCTCCATGTTCTGGTTCAGGTTGGCGATGAGGTTCTGGGCCGCGCCCGGGTCCATGGCCAGGTAGGAGCCGTGGTCGGTGTGGCGGATGGATTCCTGCACCAGGCCCTCCACGGTGGGGGCCAGGGTGAAGATGGGCAGGGTGGCGTCGCTGGTCAGGAAAGGCTTCACGATGGAGCGGCCCATGCGCGCGCGCACGTACTCGGTGAGCTGGTCCGGGTCCTTGGTGGCCAGGCCGTAGTCCGCCAGGGTTTCGACGATGGTCAGCATGTCGCGCACGGACACGCCCTCGCGCACCAGGTTCTGGAGCACCTTCTGCACCTGGCCCAGGGTGAGCACGCCGGGCACCAGTTCCTCCACGGCCTTGGGGGCGCGCTTGTGCAGGTTGTCCAGCAGGGCCTGGACTTCCTGGCGGCCCAAAAACTCGTGCAGGCTGCGGCGGAAGACTTCCGTGAGGTGGGTGGAGATCACGGTGGCCGGGTCCACCACGGTGTAGCCCGCCAGCATGGCCTCCTCCTTGGAGGCTTCGGGTATCCACAGCGCGGGCAGGTTGAAGGCGGGCTCGCGGGTGTCCACGCCCTGGATGCGGTGCTTCACGTCGCCCGGGTCCATGGCCAGGAAGTGGTCGATGAGGATTTCCGCCGAGGCCACCTCGTTGCCCTTGATGAGCACGGTGTACTGCCCGGGCTTGAGCTGCAGGTTGTCGCGCAGGTGCAGCGAGGGGATGATCACGCCCATGTCCAGGGCGAACTGGCGGCGGATGGAGCGGATGCGCGCCAGGAGGTTGCCGTTCTGGTCCTCGTCCACCAGGGGGATCAGGCCGTAGCCCACTTCCAGCTCCAGGGAATCCAGGGGCAGGAGTTGCTGGACCTCCTCGGGGGTCTCCAGTTCCTTGAACGCGGGCTTCTGGTCGTCCTTGCCGCCTTCGAGGTTGTCCTGCTGCTTCTTGCTCACGCGCGAGAGCCCGTACATGAGCCCGGCCAGGATGGTGAAGGGGATGAAGGGCATGCCCGGCACGATGCCGAAGAGGAACAGGATGCCGCTGACCAGGGCCAGGGCCTTGGGGTGGCCGGTGAGCTGGGCGATGAACTCCTCGCCCATCTTGGCCTCGGCCGCGGCGCGCGACACGATGAGGCCCGCGGACACCGAGATGACGATGGAGGGGATGATGGAGACCAGACCGTCGCCGATGGTCAGGATGGTGTAGGTGGCGGCCGCGTCCTTCCAGTTCATGCCCTTCTGGAGCACGCCGATGAGGAAGCCGCCCACGATGTTGATCATCGTGATGAGCATGGTGGCTTTCACGTCACCGGCCACGAACTTGCCGGCGCCGTCCATGGCTCCGTAGAAGTCGGCCTCTTTGCGGATGGCCTCGCGGCGCTTGGTGGCCTCCTGCTCGTCGATGAGCCCGGCGTTCAGGTCCGCCTCGATGGCCATCTGCTTGCCGGGCATGGCGTCCAGGGTGAAGCGCGCGGCCACTTCCGCGATGCGGGTGGTGCCCGCCACGATGACGGTCTTGTTGAGCGAGAAGAGGATCAGGAAGACCACGACGCCGATGATGTAGTTGCCGCCCACCACGAATTCGCCGAAGGCCTTGATCACCTGTCCGGCCGCGCCCGTGCCCTCGTCGCCGTGCAGGAGGATCAGGCGCGTGGAGGCCACGTTCAGGGCCAGGCGCAGCATGGTGGTCACCAGGAGCAGCGACGGGTAGATGGAGAACTCCAGGGGCGAGCTCATAAACATGGACGTCACCAGGACCACCAGGCTCACCGAGATGGACAAGGTGAGCATCAGGTCGATGACCAGGGTGGGCATGGGCACGAGCATGACGAACAGGATGAGCACCACGCCCGCGGCCAGCATGACGTCGCCCTGCTTGGAGAACTTGGCGTAATCGAAATTCACTGCGAGCGATTTGGCCATATCTTTGACACCCGGTCGCTGCTTGCCTTGCGGGCCCCTCTCGGGGGCCCGGGCTTCAGCGTCTTCTGTTGCGGAACTTGTCCAGCTGGGCCAGCACGGCGGCCACGGCCTGGAACAGGGCCTCGGGGATCACCTCCCCAACTTCGGCATCCTTATACAATGCCCGTGCCAGGGGTTTGTTCTCCCGGACTGGCACGCCGTTCTCCCGGGCGATCTCCTTGATCTTCTGGGCCAGGTGGTCCGCGCCCTTGGCCACCACGATGGGCGCTGGCGCGAGCATGGGGTTGTACTGCAAGGCCACGGCGATGTGCGTGGGGTTGGTGATGACCACGTCCGCCTTGGGCACGTTCTTGAGCATACGCTTGCCCATGATCTGGAACATCTTCTGGCGCTGCTTCTGCTTGACCTCGGGGTCGCCCTCGGTGTTGCGCTGCTCGTCCTTGACCTCGCTCTTGGTCATCTTGAGGTTCTCTTCGTAGTCCCAGCGCGTGTACCAGGTGTCGAAGGCGGCGATGAGCACCATGGGCACCATGGTGTACCAGAGCATGGTCAGGGAGATGTCCAGCATGTAGGCGGCCAGCTGCTGGGCGTTGGCGTAGAACAGGGGCAGGAAGTTGGGGAACTCGCTTCTGAGCACCAGGAAGGGCGCGATGCCGATGGCCGCGGCCTGGGCGGCCTGGCGGCCCAGGCGGATGAGCGTCTTGGGGTCCAGGATCAGCCTTTTCACTCCCGCCATGGGGTTGAACATCTTGCCCATGTCGAAGTTCTTCCAGGGCAGCACCCACAGCTTGCCCACCTGGAGGCGCAGCACCAAGTAGGCCGTCCCGGCCAGGATGAGCATGGTGGGCAGCATCATCTTGGCCATGCGCCAGGACACGTCCTGCATCAGAATATTGACGCTGGTGGTGGTGAGCTGGGTCTTCATGCCTTCGCCCAGGAACCAGCGGAAAATGTCTTTGAGTTCGCGGTCGTAGATGCCGATGGTGTACTTGGTGGCGATCATGCCCATGAGCAGCAGCGCCAGCTTGGAGAGCTCGCCGCTCTTCGGGACCGACCCCTTCTTGCGCGCGTCGTTGCGGCGTTTCGGGGTTGCTGGCTCTGTTCTTCCCGGTTCCCTCTCGGCCATGGGCTACCTCGGGGTCCTTTGCATCACCGCCGCGAACATGGGGCCGAGCTCCGAGATGTAGTCGGCCACGAAGTGGGCCACGGCGCTGAGGGTGAGGGTCATGAACAAAAAGCCGACGCCGACCTTCAGGGGGAATCCGATCTGGATCACGTTCATCTGCGGCGCGGCGCGCGAGACCAGGGCCAGGGCCAGGTCCACCAGGAAGAGCGAGGCCACCACGGGCGCGCTTATCTTGATGGCCAGCACGAAGAGCTGGGCCGAGAAGCGCAGCACCGAGTCGGCCAGGCCCGGGTCGATGAAGAGCCCGCCCGGGGGCACCAGCCTGAAGCTCTCGGCCAGGCCGGAGAGCAGGAAGAGATGCCCGTTCATGGTCAGGAACATCAGGATGGCGCACTGGTAGAAGAGCTGCGCCGTGACGGTCTCGGAGGTGCCGGTCATGGGGTCGAGCACGCTCATCATGGCGAAACCCATGGAGAAGCCCACCATGTGGCCCCCGAACATGATCGCGGAGAAAAGAAACCGGATGATGATGTCCAGCACGAGCCCCAGCACCACCTCGCCTGCGAGCATCAGGATGATGCCCAGGGTGTTCAGCGGCAGGAGGTTTCCGGGGAAGGAGAGCCTGGGGAAGATGGCCAGGGAGAGCACCAGGCACAAGGCCCCCTTCACGGCCGCCGGGATGGGCCCGGCCCCGAAGAAGGGCAGCATGAAGACCACGATGCCGACGCGCATGATGGTCAGGAAGAAGCTGAAGAAGTCGACGGCCTGTACGTTGAAGATCTCCATGGCCGGTGCGTTAGCAAGACGCGGGCCAGCATGGGGGGAGGAGAATTCGCAAGGGCCGTAACCTTTCGCCCTCCCGCGCGACATACCTGCCGGGCGCGTGCGCCCGAAAGAAAACGCAGGGAAGCGCCATGAAGAAGATCATCGCCGCGCTGGCGGCGCTCGCAGTGCTCGCAGGGGCCGGGTGGTGGGGCATGAGCCGCTACGAGGCCTCCCAGGCCCCGGCCTACAGGACCGTCCCCCTCGGCCGGGGCGAGATCGTCTCGGGCGTGTCCTCCACGGGCGCGCTCACGCCCGTGGTCAATGTGCAGGTGGGCACCCCGGTGTCGGGCATCGTCAAGGCGCTCTATGTGGACTACAACTCGCCGGTGAAGGTGGGCCAGGCCATCGCCCAGATCGACCCGGCCATCTTCCAGGCCCAGGCCGACCAGGCCAAGGGCAACTACCTGAGCGCCCAGGCCAACGTGCTCAAGGCCCAGGCCACGGAAATAGACGCCAAGCGCACCCGGGACCGCTACGCGAACCTGCGTTCCCAGGGGCTCATCGCCAAGAGCGACTTCGACACGGCCGACACCGCCCACAAGACCGCCGTGGCCGCGCGCGAGGCCGCCCAGGCGGTGGTGGTCCAGGCCAAGGGCTCCTACGACCAGGCCCGGACCAACCTGGACTACTCGACCATCCGCTCGCCCGTGGACGGCATCGTCATCTCCCGCAACGTGGACGTTGGGCAGACCGTGGCCGCGTCGCTCCAGGCCCCGACCCTGTTCGTCATCGCCCAGGACCTGGCGCGCATGGAGATCGACACCAGCGTGGACGAGGCCGACGTGAGCAAGATCACAGAGGGCTGCAAGGTCAGCTTCACCGTTGACGCCTACCCCGAGGCGCGCTTCCCCGGCCAGGTGACCCAGGTGCGCAACTCGCCCGTGACCGTGCAGAACGTGGTCACCTACGTGGTGGTGGTCTCCGTGGACAACGCGGACCTGCGCCTGAAGCCCGGCATGACCGCCAACGTGACCTTCGAGGTGGCCCGCAAGCAGTGCGACCTGGTGGCCCCCAACGCGGCCCTGCGCTTCAGGCCCCGCGACGGGCAGGAACAGGCCCAGGCCCCCCGGGGCGCGCGCGAGGGCGGCGCCCAGTCCCAGGCGGGCAAGGAGTCCGCCGGGGACAAGCGCGTCTACGTGGCCGGCCCGGACGGCAAGCCCAGGGCCGTGCGCGTGCGCACGGGCATAGCCGGGGACCGCGAGACGGAGATCTTCTCCAAGGAGCTCAAGCCCGGCGACCAGGTGATCGTCGAGCAGCTGGGCGGCAAGCGCAGGGCCGACTCCGGCCCCGGCCCCATGGGCCCGAGGTTCTGACCATGGCCGACGTCGTGGTGCTGCGCGAGGTGCGCAAGGCCTACCTGGTGGGCGGGGAGCTGGTGGAGGCGCTCAAGGGCGTGTCGTTCTCCGTGGGCGCGGGGGAGTTCACGGCCATCATGGGCTCGTCGGGCAGCGGCAAGTCCACGTGCATGCACATCATGGGCTGCCTGGACACACCCACCTCCGGCGACTACCTGCTGGACGGCCAGAACGTGGGAGGGCTTTCGCCAAACGAGCTGGCCGACATCCGCAACCGCAAGCTGGGCTTCGTGTTCCAGGGGTTCAACCTGCTCAGGCGCACCACGGCGCGCGAGAACGTGGAACTGCCCCTGGTCTACGCCAAGATCCCGGCCAGGGAGCGCAGGGAGCGGGCCATGGCGGCCCTCGAGATCGTGGGCCTGGCGGAGAGGGCCAACCACGCCAGCAACCAGCTCTCGGGCGGGCAGCAGCAGCGCGTGGCCATCGCCCGGGCCCTGGTGAACGACCCGGCCCTGATCCTGGCCGACGAGCCCACCGGCAACCTGGACTCGGCCATGAGCGAGGAGATCATGGGCGTCTTCGCCCACCTGAACGCCAAGGGCATCACCATCGTCATGGTCACCCACGAGCCGGACGTGGCCGCCAGCGCGGGCAGGATCATCACCTTCAAGGACGGCCGCGTGATCGCCGACACCGCCGCCAAGGCGGGGGAGGGCGGGCCGTGATAGAACTGCTGTTCTCCCTGGACATCGCCCTGCGGGCGCTTCGCGCCAACAAGATGCGCTCGTTTCTGACCATGCTCGGCATCGTCATCGGCATCGGCGCGGTGATCGTCATGGTGGCCCTGGGCTCGGGCGCGTCCAAGCGGGTCAGCGAGCAGATCGCCACCATGGGCAGCAACCTGATCCTCATCCTGCCCGGCACCACCACCAGCGGCGGCATCCGCGCGGGAATGGGCTCGCTGCCCACGCTCACCGACGGCGACGTGAAGGCCCTGCGCGCCGAGTGCCCCTCCATCGCCCTGGTGGCCCCCACCGTGCGCGGCACGGCCCAGGTGGTCTCGGGGAACATGAACTGGTCCACGCTCATCCAGGGCGTCACCCCGGAGATGTTCGCCATCCGCGAGTGGGAGGCCGAGGCGGGCAGGACGCTCTCCCAGGCGGACGTGGACGGCGCGCTCAAGGTCTGCGTGCTCGGGCGCACCGTGGCCGAGACGCTTTTCGGCGACCAGGACCCCGTGGACAAGGTGGTGCGCATCAAGCAGGTGCCCTTCACGGTGGCCGGGGTGCTCACGGCCAAGGGGCGCTCGCCCCAGGGCAGCGACCAGGACGACGTGGTCTTCATCCCCATCACCACGGCGGTGCGCAAGATCATCGGCTCGCCCCTGCCCAACACCGTGGGGGCCATCCTGGTCCAGGCAACGGGCGAGGACCGCCTGGACGCGGCCCAGCAGGAGGCCACGGAACTCCTCGACCAGCGCCACCGCATCGGCCCGGCCAAGGAGCGCGACTTTTCCGTGCGCAACCTGACGGAGATACTCGAGGTGGCGGAGCAGTCCTCCAGGATCATGTCCATGCTGCTCGGAGCCGTTGCCTCCATCTCGCTCCTGGTGGGCGGCATCGGCATCATGAACATCATGATGGTCTCGGTGGTGGAGAGAACGCGCGAGATCGGCGTGCGCATGGCCTTGGGGGCCAGGCCGCGCCACGTGATGCTTCAGTTCCTGGCCGAGGCCGTGCTGCTGACGCTCTTCGGAGGGATCGCGGGGATCGTTTTGGGAGTGGCGTCGGCCGTGGCCGTGTCCGCCCTGTTCAACTGGCCGGTGCTCGTCTCGCGGGAGGCCATCGTCGTGGCCGTGGCGTTCTCGAGCGCCATCGGGGTGTTCTTCGGCTACTACCCGGCGCGCAAGGCGGCCAGGCTCGACCCCATCGAGGCCCTGCGCCACGAATGACACGCCCGGGCCGGGCCGTCAGGGCAGGTGCTTCCTGGGGTCCACGGGCGCGCCGTGCAGGCGCACCTCGTAGTGCAGGTGCGGGCCGGTGGAGCGGCCTTCCTGGCCCACCGCGCCGACGGCCTCTCCGCGCTCCACCTTCTCCCCGGCCTTCACTTCCAGGCGCTGCATGTGCGAGAACGTGGTCACGTAGCCGCCGCCGTGGTCCAGCACCACGGCCAGGGTGCCCTCGGCGTCCTCGCCCGCGAAGGTGACGCCGCCCGGTGCGGGGGCGCGCACTGGGGTTCCGGCCGGGGCCATGATGTCCAGGCCCTTGTGGAACTCCTCCTCCCCGGCGAAGGGCGAGAGCCTGGGGCCGAACTCGGAGGAGACCACGCCCTTCACGGGCCAGGCGTCCGGGATGTGGCCGAAGGCCGGGGGGCCGCCCGCGTAGAGCGCGTGCAGGGCGTCGCCGCGCAGCACGGCCAGGCGCACCGGGCGGTTCAAGGCCCTGATGAACGCGGCCTGCACCTCCATGCGCGCGAGCAGTTCCTTGGGGTCGGGCCTGTCGCCCTGGCCCTCGTCCAGCCCCTGGGCGGCCTTCTTGGCCTCCTTGTCCAGGCGGATCATCTCCCTGAGCTTGCCGTCGGCCTCGCGCAGCCGCGAGACCCCGGACTCGATGTCCTGGGACTTCTCGCCCAGGCGGTCGATCACCTTCTGGCGCGCGGCCCTGGAGCGGGAGTGCTCGTCCAGCTCGTCCTCCAGGGCGGGCCTGTTCAGGCTCGCGGCCAGCCACCAGGCGTTGGCCGCCGCCACCAGCGCGAAGGCCGCCAGGAGCGCCAGCAGGAGGCGCTTGCGAGGGGCGACGCGCCTGTAGTGGTTGTCGCTGTCGCGGAAGACTTCTATGAGCGGCGGCTTGGGCATGGGGTTCCGGTGGGCGCAAGGGGTTTCGCGCCGGGGCGCGCGAGGCCTCGAGGGCGGAAAGCTAGGCCTGGGGCTGGCCGGTGTCAAGCTGCCAGCGGGTGAGCGCGCCGAAGGCGTTGGCCTGGAAGCGCCTGTCCCGGGCGTACATCTCCTTGAGCCAGGCCTCGAAGTCGGAGCGGCGCGTGTTGCCCGCCGAGGGGCAGGGGTTGGCCCAGATGGGAAGCTTCCACTGCCGGGCCGCGCGCTTGATGTGCTCCTTCTCCACGGTGATCATGGGCCTGATCATCCGGAGCCTGCCGCCGAAGAAGGGTTCCGAGGCGCTCAGCCCCTGCACGCGGCCGGTCTGGAAGAGGTTCATGAAGAACGTGGTCACCAGGTCGTCGGCGTTGTGGCCGATGGCCAGGTGCGTGAGGCTGTAGCGCTCGCAGAGCTGGAAGAGCCGGGTGCGCCGAAGCATGGCGCAGTAGAAGCAGGCCGAGGCCTTGCGGTTCTCGGGGGAGTGGGCCCTCGGGCCGTGGTCGGTGGTCTCGGCGTGCAGGGCCACGCCGTGGTCCGCGCACCAGTCGCCCAGGGGCGCGTGCGAAGCGGGGTCGAACCCCGGGTTCACGTGCAGGGCCAGCACGTCGAAACGGAAGGGCACGATGCGCTGGCGCAGGCGCAGAACGTTCAGGAGCACGAAGCTGTCCACGCCGCCGGACACGGCCACGCCCACCCTGGCCCCGGGCCCGAGCATCTCCAACTGCCGCATGACCTTGCCCGCCTGGCCCACGCAGACCTTCTGGGCGTAGGTGGCCTTTTCCTCTCGGACTCGTCTGAATTGCATGGGCGGGCCTCTAGCTCAAGGCCGCGCGAACCTCAAGCGCGATCCGGGGGCGCGCCCGTCATTGCCCCCCGGGGCAGCCCTGGCGCAGCTTGAGGCGCTCCATGGCCTCCTCGTGGCGGCGGCGGTCGTCCTCGTTTGCGAGGATCAGGCCTGGGACCGGGGTGGGGCGGCCGTCCGTGCCCATGCCCACGAAGGTCAGGTAGGCCGAGGCCGTGTGGCGCACCTCGCCGGAGAACAGGTTCTCGGACTCCACGCGCACCCCGATCTCCATGGAGGTGGTGCCCACGCGGTTCACCTGGGCCTTGAAGGTCACGAGTTCCCCCACGCGCGACGGGGCCAGGAAGCTCACGGAGTCGATTGCCACGGTCACGGCGTTGCCCCGGCAGTGGCGCATGGCGGCCATGGCCGCGGCCGCGTCGATGTGCTTGAGGATCACGCCCCCGTGGATGGAACCGTAGGGGTTGGCGTCCTGGGGGAGCATGGCCACGGAGAGTTCGGTGCGGCTGGCCGCCGGGGGCTTGCCAAGTCTGGGGGGCTGTTCCATACCGTCCGTCTAACACCTTGCCGGGTGCGCGCGCAATCCCGGCGGACCCGAGGAGGAAGAGGGCATGGACCACGCCGCCGGCGCCTGCTGCACCCTGGAATTCGACGGACGGCGCTGGAGCGCTTCACTCACGGCCCGCCTGCCGGACAGGCCCGGGGCCCTGGCCGGGCTCGCCGGGCTGGCCGGGGACCGGGGCGTGAACATCGACAGGCTCCTCTACGACCGGGGCCGCGACCCCAACAGGGTGGAGCTCGCGCTCTCCTGCGAGAAGGCGGCCCTGGCGGGCGAGGCCCTGGACGCCATGGCCGCGTTCGGCTTCCTGGGCGGGCAGGCTGGGGGCGAATCCGGCGAGGAGCCCCTGTCCATCACGGACATGTCCGGGGTGCTCAGCTTCAAGGTGGCCCTGGCCGACAGGCCCGGCCAACTGGCCGCCCTGGCGGAGCTCTTCCGGGAGCTCGGGGCCAACGTGATCCACATGCGCTACGATCCGGCCGAGTCGCCCGGCATGGTGGAAGCTTCCGTGGCCACCAGCGGGGCGGCCCAGGTCTCGGACCTCCTGGGGGAGCTCACCCGCTCCGGCTACCACTACCATGTGCTCTGGCGCGGCGGGGAGGACTCGGACGTGGACGAGGTGCTCGGCATCTCCGGCGTTGAGGCGTTCCTCTTCAAGCTCCGGAGCGTGCTGCCGCCCGAGCGCATGAACACCCTGGAGGACCTCTTCAGCACCTCGCGCGCGGTGCGCCAGGCCCTGGCCGAGTTCCGCAGCGCCTCCGGGGCCACGGGCGAGACCCTGGCCGCCTCGGAGGTGTTCTCCAACATCCTGCGCCTGGCCGCCCTGGCGCTGGGCAGCACGGGCGAGCGCTTCACCCCGCGCCTGGCCGGCCCCGTGCGGCTTACGCCCAAGGTCAGCCTGTACATGCTCTCCTGCCCCGAGGGGGCCAACAGCTACGTCCTGCGCCACCCCGGCGGGCTTTGCATGGTGGACACCAACTTCGGCGTCTACTTCGAGGACGTGGCCGCCTGGCTCGCCGCCCACGGCTTCGACCCGGCGGCCACCACGGCCGTGCTGGCAACGCACCCGGACGCGGACCACGCGGGCTGGGCCGGGCCCATCCAGGAGCGCTACGGGGCGAAGGTGTTCATGCACCCGGACGCTGCCCTGGTCTTCGAGCGCGAGGACCGCACCCTTGGCCGGGGGCCGCTGCACGGCATCAACAGGCCCTTCACCAGGCTGGTCTGCCGGCTCTCCGGCATGGTCGCGCCGAAGAGCATCGAGCCGTTCGAGCAGGCCTCCGGCGAACACGGGGGCTTCAAGGTGATCGGCAAGGTCACGGTGGCGGACCTGGAGCTTCTGGCCCTGGAGAGCCTGGGCGGGCACGCGGCCGGGCAGGTGTTCTACTTCAACCCGGAGCGGGGTTTTCTTTTTTCCGGGGACTATCTGCTGGACGCCGCGAGCCTGTCGCCGCGCGAGCGCGACGCGCTCTCGGTGCACAAGTCGCTTTTGACCAGCACCAACACGGATTCGGCGCTCTTCGGCAGGGAAATGGGCATGCTCAAGGCGCTCATGAACGAGACGGACGCGCGCCTCAGGCGCGAAGGGGGCAGGGCCATGGTCTTCCCCGGCCACGGCGACTTCTACGCCGTGGAGCAGGCGGGCTGGTAGGGGCGGGTCAGCCGCGTTCTTCCTGTTGCTGCGCGGCCAGGGCCTCGCAGCGCAGCTGCCTGAGCGCCTCGCCGGACCTCTCGCCCAGGTCGCGCATGTCCTCGGGCAGCTTGACCTTGCGGATGGTCCGCAGGTCGCGCCGGGCCATGGCCAGGATCTCGCCGGGCTGCCTGGGGGCATCCTGGGGCTTGCCCGCGCTGTCGGCCTCCTCCAGCTTGAAGAGCCTCGTGGTCAGGCCCTTGGCCTCCAGGCGCACGAGCATGTCCACCCTCGGCCCCGGGCGCATCCCGGGGTAGCGCCTGGCCCGCATGTGCTCGGCCGAGGCCGTGGCCCCGGCCTCCACGTAGGCCGTGGGCAGCCGGAGCCTCAAACCCAGCGCCCTGGCGGCGTCCTCGCCGAGCTTCTCGTGGCCGTGGTGGCTGGGCCAGCCGTCCGGTGGGGTCAGGGCCTTGCCCAGGTCGTGCGCGAGCCCCATCCAGGCCAGCAACGGGTCTCCCGCCAGGCGGTCCACCACCTCGAGCACGTGCCTGAAAACGTCCTTGTCGTGGTACTTCGCCGGTCCGGCCGGAATCCCCACGCACGCGGCCACTTCGGGAAACCACGGACCCAGGCAGCCGGACTTTTCCAAAATGTCGAAAAAGCGCGACGGCATGGGCGCGGCCAGGGCCTTGCGCACCTCGCCCCCCACGCGCTCGGCCGCGCATCCGGCCAGGGCGCCGCTCTCGGCCTCGCGGCGCATGGCCTCCAGGAGTTCGGGGCTGGCCGTGAAATCCGGGAACAGGGCTGCGAAGCGCGCGGCCCGAAACACGCGCAACGGGTCCATGGCCATGGACCTCTCCGAGCAGGGGCGCAGCACGCCCGCGCGCAGGTCTTCCAGGGCCTTGGGGTGGGCCGTCAGCACGCCGTGCTCGTCCAGGGCCATGGCGTTAATGGTCAGGTCCCGAAGCTCCAGGTCGGCCTCGATGGAGCCCCCCCTGGGCCAAGCGTATTCGTTGCCGTCCAGCAGGAATACCGGAAATGACTTGCCGACCAGGCGGGCCGTGGGATACCGCGCCTTGAAAGAATCTTGAGCAGCGTGGTCCACAAGATAGTCGCGGTCGGTGACGGGGCGTCCGAGCAGCATGTCTCGCACCGCGCCGCCGACCAGGTAGATTTTCATGGAGGGTTCCGATCCGTGACGGAGCATGACGGCCCCCGGGTTCCCGGGCCGGCGGCGCTTCTCTGGGCGATGGGGAGAGAAGAGCTTGCCGATCCGCTGGACCCTGACGTTTTGGCGGGTTTCCATCCGGTCTGGGAAAAAGATGCGCGGCAATTCGCGCCTTGGCAAGAGATTTCGGTCTATTGGGGCACGTGCTGCGCCGAGGAGTCGTGGTGGGTCTCCGGCCAGCGCTTCGCGAACAACGTGTTGGTCTGCGGGGCGTGCTCCTCGGCCCTGGACGTGGCCCGGCCCCTGGCGGAGAACAGGATGCTCGGGCCCTGGGACTCCGTGCTGGCGGTGCGCCAGTGGTCCGGCCGGGGGCAGTTGCGCCGCGCGTGGGATTCCCCGCCGGGCAACCTCTACGCGGTGCTGATCCTGCCGCCCGTGCCCCGGAGCCTGGACTCCCTGGCCCCGCTCATGCTGGGCTACTGCATCGCGGCCTTCTTCCGGTGCAAGAAGCTCGACGTGGGCATCAAGTGGCCAAACGACCTGATCCTGGGCGGCAGAAAGGTCGGCGGCATCCTCCTGGAGGAGCGCAAGGGCACGCTGCTGGCGGGCGTGGGCCTGAACCTGCACTCCTGCCCGGGGCCCGAGGCCCTGCGCGAGGAGCACGCCGTCCCGGCGGGCTACCTCAAGGCCGCCGGGTTCGACGCCACCCCCCTGGGGCTGTGGCGCGAACTTGTGGACTTTGTAAAAACATGCTACGAAACCGCTCTTATCCAAGGTACGCCAGAAGACGTGGCGGCCCTGGTCGAGCCGCTCCTGTGCTGGGTCGGCCAGGACGTCTCGGTCCGCGAGGGAGGGTCACCCCCGTGGACGGGACGCCTCGCCGGTTTGGCCAGTGACGGAGCCTTACGGGTCGAGCCTGCTGGCGGAGCGGGCGAACGGCTCCTCACCTCCGGCAGCATCTGGCGGGCTTCCTAGGCCCGCGCAAGCATCCAGGTTAGGTACAATCCCAATGGGCGTGAAGACCTTTCAGGACGTTCTCCAGGAAATCCAGGGCAAGAAAATTCTCGTGGCGAACCGGGGCATTACCGCCCGGCGCGTGCTGCGCTCCATCAGGGAGCGTTTCCAGGCGGTTCCCGTTCTCACCGCCACCAAGGTGGACATGACCTCCCCCTCGGTGGCCGGCGCGCACGAACTGATCCTTCTGGGCGAGGACCCCAGGGCCTACCTCGACATCGACCTCGTCATCCGCGAGGCCAAATCCCGGCGCATCGCCGCCATCCACCCCGGCTGGGGCTTCGCCTCCGAGGACCACACCTTCCCGGCCAAGTGCGCCGAGGCGGGCGTGGTCTTCATCGGCCCCACCTCCGAGGCCATGAACCTCCTGGGCAACAAGGTCGCGGTGCGCAACGTGGCCAAGGAGCTGGGCATCCCCGTGGTCCCGGGCTCCGAGGGCGCGGTGAGCGTGCCCGAGGCCCGCGAGATCGCGAGCCAGATCACCTTCCCCATCATGCTCAAGGCCGAGGGCGGCGGCGGCGGGCGCGGCATCTACGTGGTGCACGAGCCCAAGCAGCTGGAGGAGGCCTTCTCCAAGGCCTCGGCCCTGGCCCAGGCGAGCTTCGGCAACCCCAGGCTCTACGTGGAGAAGTACCTGCGCAGCGTGCGCCACATCGAGATCCAGGTCATCGCCGACAAGCACGGCAACGTCCTGGCCCTGGACGAGCGCGACTGCACCGTGCAGCGCAACCACCAGAAGCTGGTCGAGATCACCCCCTCGCCCTGGAAGGGCATGACCAGCGAGCTCCGCGAGCAGCTCAAGGAGTGGTCCGAGAAGCTCATCAAGCACGTGGGCTACTACTCGCTGGCCACCGTGGAGTTCCTCGTCGAGCCCGACGGCACCCCCTACCTGATCGAGGTGAACACGCGCCTCCAGGTGGAGCACGGCATCACCGAGTGCCGCTACGGCATCGACCTGGTGGAGGAGCAGATCGCCGTGGCCTTCGGCGCGAAGCTCCGCTACACCAAGAACAACACCAAGCCCTTCAACTGGGCGCTCCAGGTGCGCATCAACTGCGAGGACCCGCGCCAGGGCTTCACGCCCAACGCGGGGCTGATCACGCGCTACATCTCGCCCGGCGGGCCCGGCGTGCGCCTGGACTCCTGCATCTCGGCCGGGTACGAGTTCCCCTCCCAGTACGACTCGGCCGGGGCGCTGCTCATGACCTACGGCCGCACCTGGGACAAGGTGCTCGGCACCATGGACCGCGCGCTTCGCGAGTACATCGTGGGCGGGGTCAAGACCACCATCCCCTTCCACCTCCAGGTGGTGAACAACGAGCGCTTCCGCTCCGGCGACTACGACACCAACTTCGTGGCCACCGCGCCCGAGCTGCTCGAATACCGCGACGTGGAGCCCGAGCACCTGCGCCTGTCGCGCCTGGTGGCCGAGATTTCGGCCAAGGGCTTCAACCCGCACGTGCAGCTGGGCGAGTACAGGGGCCGCTCCGACAAGCGCCTGGGCCGCTTCACCCCGGCCATGCCCATCCTCGACCACAAGGCCTGGAAAGCCCCGTACCCGCGCGGCGACCGCCAGGCCCTCCTGGACCAGATCCGCGACTCGGGCGTCGTGCACTTCGTGGACACCACCACGCGAGACATCACCCAGTCCAACTCGGGCAACCGCTTCCGCATGGCCGAGGACGCCCTCATCGGGCCCTACCTCGACAACTGCGGCTTCCTCTCGCTGGAGAACGGCGGCGGCGCGCACTTCCACGTGGCCATGATGGCCAACATGACCTACCCCTTCACCGAAGGGCAGCAGTGGAACTGCTTCGCGCCCAAGACCTGCAAGCAGATCCTCATCCGCTCCACCAACGTCCTGGGCTACAAGCCGCAGCCCAAGAACCTCATGCGCCTCACCGGCGAGATGATCTGCGAGCACTACGACATCATCCGCTGCTTCGACTTCCTGAACCACATCGAGAACATGCTGCCCTTCGCCGAAGTGGCGCTCAACTCCAAGGGCAACATCTTCCAGCCCGCCATCTCGCTCTCCTGGGCCAAGGGCTTCGACGTCCACCACTACATGGGCGTGCTTGAGGACATCCTGGAGACCTGCGGCAAGGTGGCCGGGCTCTCCAAGAAGAAGGTCACGAAGATCATCACCCTGGGCCTCAAGGACATGGCCGGCGTGTGCCCGCCGCGCTTCATCTCGGCCTTGGTCACGGCCATCCGCCAGAAATACCCGGACCTGGTGGTGGACTACCACCGCCACTACACCGACGGCCTGTTCGTCCCGGCCGTGGGCGCGGCGGCCAAGGCGGGCGCGCACATCGTGGACACGGCCATCGGCGCCTCCGTGCGCTGGTACGGCCAGGGCGAGGTGCTCTCCACGGCGGCCTACCTGGAGGACGAACTGGGGCTCAAGACCAGCCTGAACAAGGACATGATCCGCACCTGCGGCTTCGTGCTCAAGCAGATCATGCCCTACTACGACCGCTACACCGCTCCCTACTTCCAGGGCATCGACTACGACGTGGTGGAGCACGGCATGCCCGGCGGGGCCACCAGCTCCAGCCAGGAGGGCGCGCTCAAGCAGGGCTACATCCACCTGCTGCCCTACATGCTCAAGTTCCTGGCGGGCACCAGGCGCATCGTGCGCTACCACGACGTGACCCCGGGCTCGCAGATCACCTGGAACACGGCCTTCCTGGCCGTGACAGGGGCCTACAAGCGCGGCGGCGAGCGCGCCGTGCGCGACATGCTCGAGGTGCTGGAGGCCACCAGCCACCACCCCGACGAGTGCATCACCCAGGCCTGCAAGGCCGACCGGCTCATGCTCTACGCCGACGCCAACGACGCCTTCCGCCAGCTGCTCCTGGGCAAGTACGGCAAGCTGCCCCTGGGCTGGCCGCCGGACTGGGTCTACGAGTCCGCCTTCGGGCCGGACTGGCGCACGGCCATCGAGCAGCGCACCACGGACTCGCCCCTGGCCTCGCTCAAGGACGTGGACCTGGACGCCGAGTTCTCGGCCCTGGCCAAGCGCCTCCAGCGCGAACCCTCCCAGGAGGAGTTCGTGATGTATTTGAACCATCCGGGCGACGCGCTCAAGACCATGGAGTTCCGCGTCAAGTTCGGCGACCCCAACCGCCTGCCCTTGGACGTCTGGTTCGAGGGCCTGGAGCCGGGCCAGGAGCTCTTCTTCGAGGACTCGCGCGGCAAGCCCCACACCCTGACGCTCCTTGACATCTCGGCCCCGGACCACCAGGGCATGAGCGTGGTGCGCTACGTGCTGGACTCCGAGATCCTCTCCCACCAGGTGAAGGTGGCCGAGGCCGTGAGCGGGCGCGACGCGCAGTCAGTTGAAATGGCCGACCCCAACAACCCCTTCCACATCGCGGCCCCCTGCAACGGCGACCTCTGGGTCATGCACGTGAGCCCCGGCGACTTCCTCAAGCCCGGCCAGGAGGTGCTGAACATCTCCGTGATGAAGCAGGAGAAGTCCATGGTCTCCCAGGTGGAGGGCGTGGTGAAGCGGGTGCTGAAGAACGCCGACTACTTCGAGGACAAGAAGATGGTCCCGGTGAAGGAGGGCGAGCTCCTGGTCGAACTCATGCCCATCGGCAAGACCTGCCCCGGCTGCAAGGAGCCCCTGGCCGCCGAGGACTTCCACTACTGCCCGTGGTGCGGCTACGGCATGGAATACACCGAGTAGAGGGCCGTCCGCCCCGCCCGGAGCGTTCCGGGCGGGGCGCGACCCCCTTTTTCCCGCTCCCCGGCCATGGAAAACGCCAGGAGCGTTTCAGGCCTGCTGACAAGGCCGCGCGGAATCTGCTAGAGGTTTCTCACGGGGACAATCCCTGGACATATCAGGAGGAAACGAATGGCTAAAGCCAGCCCCAACGCTCCCGCCAAAGACACGAAAGAAATAGCGAAAAAGCTCATCCTCAACGGCGCGGACATCGTCGCCATGGGCGAGGAGGCCGAGCTCTTGGTCGGGGGCAAGAACTACAACACCGCCATCATCAGCCAGGTACCCGGCATCCGCGCCCCCCAGTTCAGGGCCGTGTCCTCCCAGGCTTTCCACAAGCTCCTCGACGAGACCAAGGTCAACGCGGCCCTCATCCGCCAGACCGTGGACCACGAATACAATCGCATCGACTGGACCGGCGAAGAGGTCAACAAGGACCCCGAGTTCCTCAAGCATTTCACGCGCACCCTGGCCCAGGAGGTGAAGGCCTCCGCCCAGGAGAAGGCCACGCTCATCAAGCTGCGCACCTTCGTCAACAACGTGGTCGAAGGCTTCGCCACCTCCCCCGAGGGCATCGACCAGTTGCGCAAGCGCTCCGTGCTGGTGCAGGTGGCCATCCTCTGCGTGGAGATGCCCGCCGACGTGGCCGACGCCGTGCGCAGCGCCTACCAGGAGATCTGCCGCGACGCGGGCCTCGAGGACGTGCCCGTGGCCGTGCGCTCCTCCGCCGCGGGCGAGGACTCGCGCAAGAAGGCTTTCGCGGGCCTCCAGGACACCTACCTGAACATCGTGGGCGACGACCGCGTGGTGGAAGCCTACCAGTGGGACTGCGCCTCGGCCTACAACCTGCGCTCCATGACCTACCGCCGCGAGGCCATCCTGGACGCGGTCCAGCTGGCCGAGCGCACCGGCGACGACACCATCGCCGAGAAGGCCAAGCACGAGTGGGCCATCGAGAACACCTCGCTCTCCGTGTGCATCATGCGCATGATCAACCCGGTGATCTCGGGCACGGCCTTCTCCGCCGACACCGCCACGGGCTGCCGGGGCACCGACCGCCACGACCTGGTCTCCATCGACTGCTCCTACGGCCTCGGCGAGGCCGTGGTGGGCGGCATGGTCACCCCGGACAAGCTCTTCGTGTTCCAGAGCGAGGATGCCCGCGAGGTGGTCATCCGCTTCATGGGCTTCAAGGACAAGAAGATCATCTACGACGAGCGCGGCGGCACCAAGATCGTCCCCGTGGACGAGCTCGAGGCCTACCGCTGGGCGCTCTCCCTGGCCCAGGCCGAGGAGGTCGCCAGGGGCGTGCGCCAGATCTCCAAGGCCTACGGCGGCATGATCATGGACACCGAGTTCTGCATCGACCAGTCCGAAAGGCTCTGGTTCGTGCAGGCCAGGCCCGAGACCCGCTGGAACGAGGAATTCGAGCTGCACCCCGACACCATCTTCATGCGCCGCATGGAGGTGGACAAGAACGCCCTTGCCCGCGCCGAGGTGATCCTCGAGGGCAACGGGGCCTCGCGCGGAGCGGGGCAGGGCACCGTGCGCTTCCTGCGCTCGGCGCTCGAGCTCAACAAGATCAACAAGGGCGACATCCTGGCCGCCGAGCGCACCGACCCGGACATGGTCCCGGGCATGCGCGTGGCCTCGGCCATCCTGGCCGACGTGGGCGGCGACACCTCGCACGCGGCCATCACCTCGCGCGAACTCGGCATCCCGGCGGTCATCGGCATCCAGCGCGCGGAGCTCCTGCGCTCCCTGGACGGCCAGGAAGTCACCGTGGACGGCTCTCGCGGCCTGGCCTACCGGGGCCTTCTGCCCCTGGTGGCCGTGGGCGGCGAGATGGACCTCTCCAAGCTGCCCGCCACCAAGACCAAGATCGGCCTGATCCTGGCCGACGTGGGCCAGGCGCTGTTCCTGTCGCGCCTGCGCACAATGCCCGACTTCGAGGTGGGCCTTTTGCGCGCCGAGTTCATGCTGGGCAACATCGGCGTGCACCCCATGGCCCTCGAGGCCTACGACCAGGGCACGCTCAACCAGCTGGTGGAGAAGAAGCTCCAGGACTACGAGATGAGCCTGACCAAGGTCATCAAGGAGCAGATGGCCGCCGGCTACATCCCCATGGACCTGAAGCTCAGGCAGTACGTGGGCCTGGTCACCGGCCTGGCCAAGGAGCTCGAGCAGCTCACCGAGCGCGAAGGCGCGCGCGGCACCGACGAGGTGCTGGCCATCCACCGCAGGCTGCGCGAGCTGGACAAGAAGCTCGACGAGTACCTGGGCAACGCCACCCGCCGCCTGGACGTGCTCAAGACCTCCGTGAGCCTGGACGACCACGTGGCCGTGATCATGGGCTACTGGGAAGAACTCCAGGACGGCTCCAACCACGCCGACGCCGTGAAGCGCCGCATGGAACTCAAGGCCCACGTGGGCGAGCGCGCCCAGGCCGTGGCCCACGAGCCGCTCATCGTGGAGACCATCGAGAAGATCAAGACCATGCGCGCCGAGATCGCCCGCCAGGTGGGCATCCAGCGCGACATGGAAGAGGTGCGCACCCTGCCCGGCCGCATCGCCAAGCAGCTGCGCTCGCGCGGCTACCGCACCGGCAAGGAGCTCTACGTCCAGACCCTGGCGCAGAACCTCGCCCTCTTCGCCATGGCCTTCTACGGCAAGCCCATCATCTACCGCACCACCGACTTCAAATCCAACGAGTACCGCAACCTGGTGGGCGGCATGCTCTTCGAGAACTTCGAGGACAACCCCATGCTCGGCTACCGGGGCGTCTCCCGCAACATCCACGACTGGGAGATCGAGTCCTTCAAGCTCGCGCGCGGGATCTTCGGCGGCAAGAACCTCCAGATGATGCTGCCCTTCGTGCGCACCCTCGAGGAAGCCCGCAGCATGCGCCGCTACCTCTCCCGCGTGCACAAGATGCGCTCCGGCGAGGACGGCCTGAAGCTGCACCTGATGAGCGAGATCCCCTCCAACGCCATCCTGGCCAAGCAGTTCATCCAGGAGTTCGACGGCTTCTCCATCGGCTCCAACGACATGACCCAGATGGTGCTGGCCACGGACCGCGACAACTCGAGCCTCAAGCACATCTACGACGAGGAGGACCCCGCCGTGGTCTGGGCCATCCTCGCCACCATCTTCACCGGACAGAAGATGGGCAAGAAGGTGGGCTTCTGCGGCCAGGGCGTGTCCAACAGCGTGATCCTGCGCGGGCTGGTGTCCATCGCGGGCATCGTCAGCGCCTCGGTGGTGCCCGACACCTACTACCAGACCAAGTTCGACGTGGCCTCGGTGGAAGGCCAGAACATCCCCGTGGCCAACCTGGGCGCCTGGCTGGCCGAGCAGCACCTGAACCGGCTGCACGAGCTGCTCCAGTCGCACAAGTACGAGCACATCCTGAAGAAATACCAGAGCGCCAAGGACCTCTCCGAGTGGTACGAGGGCGAGCAGACCAGGCTCGCGGGCCAGCTGCGCGACCACCTGGACACCCCCAAGGAGTCCTTCTACCGCCAGGAGCTGGAGAAGTTCCGCCGCGCCTTCCACAAGCCGGTGATCTACGCCGCCTGGAACTGGGAGGAGACCGTGCTGGACGCCCTGAACCACGCGGGCTTCAAGGACTGGGACGAACAGGCCAAGGCCCTGGAAGAGCAGCGCAAGAAGACCTGGTAAGAGCGAGAAAGGCCGGAGTGATGAAAGCCTCCGGCGGCCGAAGGGCAAGCTCCTTTGGAATCCCTGATAAGCAAAAAGGCGGCCGAAAGGCCGCCTTTTTGTTAAGGCGTGTAGCCATGGCTGGAGGGTGTATGTCAAAATATATGTTGCGCCTTGTCGCAATAAGTAATGGGAATTTTGATCTCGACAAAGATGAGATACGTAAGATCGAACTGAAAATAAGTGATGGTGTTCAGGCAGAGGTCAATTACGGAGAGAGGGGTGATCAGAAGGCGATTAGGATTCAAATTGAAGACATCGAATCAAGAGAGCGGGCGTCGGTGCTGGGAGAGTTGTTGAAAAAAGCAATAACATTGTGCGGTGTCAGGCTTAGATGTGGAGTTTTTCTTGGCAACGATAAATCTAGTTTGAAGTTCTCTGACCAACTGGTTGACGGTGTATTTGAGAAAACTGGTTACACTCTGATTCCAGAAGCAATAGGAATTAATATTGTTGAGCAGTCAAAGCGGCCGGGTTTTATTAATTTAAATGCAACTGGTACAATTAGTGGGCGTGGACATGACATAGTGTCTTGTTTATTTGAGGTGGTAAAGTTTGCTGATGCGATGGATAAGAGGGTTTTTAATGCTGCGAAACTGTATACAACGTCACGATTTCTGAAAAATCAGGTTACACGCTTGCTCCTATTGGTTTCAGCAGTTGAGATTGTTTCACGTCAGAGAAATGCTTCAGAAAGACAAAAGTCATTTGTTACAGATGTTATTTGGCCGCTTGTAAACGGTTATTTTGAAAATGAAAATGAGAGTGAGTCTGTGCGTAAATTGTTGAATGGGATGTTGAATTATGGAGAGAGTAAACTTGAGTCTTGTAGGCGGATGTTGAATGGATACTGTTCTGAAAGTCAAGTGAATGTGTTTGTCTCTATGTATAACGCAAGGAGTAGGTTTTTGCATGATGGAATTGTACCTAAAGACGATTGTATGTCTTTAATTGATGACCTTGATTGTCTTGTTTCTGGTTTGCTGTTACGAATAGTTGGGTGTGTCGTCTCTCATGGGCGGATCATTGCTTAAATTTCTGTTTATGTCGGGTAGGGATAGAGCGTGCGATCGAGGGTGTTTCGAAATTAACCCCGAGATATTGTTTCCTGATATAATGGTGGCAAGAGCGCGTCGGCGCGCTTCACAAGAGGGTATATCCTAATGCTTCGCGGACGCATCTCGCCGGAAGTTCACCGAAGGGCATGCCCCTTTGGAATCCCTGATAAGTAAAAAGGCGGCCGAAAGGCCGCCTTTTTGCGTGGCCGCGCGCGATGCGCACTGGACGCGCGGCAAACTCGTGACCATACTGCCCCCATGCCGCGCACGCCCATCCCCCAACCCGAATTCCTCCCCATGACCCGGGCCGAAATGGACCGCCTGGGCTGGGACGAACTGGACGTCCTCATCGTCACCGGCGACGCCTACGTGGACCACCCGTCCTTCGGCGCGCCGCTGCTCGGGCGCTGGCTCGTCAGCCACGGCTACCGCACGGGCATCGTGGCCCAGCCCGCCTGGGAGGACCCCTCGGCCGTGGCCGCCATGGGCCGCCCGCGCCTTTTCGCGGGCGTCACCGCCGGGTCGCTCGACTCCATGCTCGCCCACTACACGGCTTTCCGCAAGAAGCGCTCCGACGACGCCTACACCCCGGGCGGCCGCGCGGGCAGCCGCCCCAACCGCGCGAGCGTGGTCTACGCCAACCTCGTCCGGAGGGCCTTTCCTGGCCTGCCCGTGGTCCTGGGCGGCATCGAGGCTTCGCTTCGCCGGGCCTCGCACTACGATTTCTGGTCCGACTCGCTCAGGCGCTCGGTCCTCTTCGACGCCAAGGCCACGGCCGTGCTCTACGGCATGGCCGAGCACTCGCTCCTGGCCCTGGCAGAGGAATTCGAGCGGCTGGAGGCGGATGGCGGCGACGTCCAGGGCGTTCTCCAGGCCATCCCGGGCGCCGTCTATTCCGTGCGCCCCGGGGAGCTGCCCGAGAGTGCGGACATTCTGGAACTGCCTTCCCACGAGGCGATGCTCGCCGACCCCGCGCTTCTGGTGGAGGCCACGAAACTTCTCGAGCGCCACGTGCACCAGGACCGCCAGATCGCGGTGCAGGCCTGCGGGGACCGCCTGGCCGTGCTCAACCCGCCCGGCCGGGGCCTGGAAGGCGCGGACCTGGACGCGCTCTACGCCCTGGCCTTCACCCGGCGCGCGCATCCGTCCTACTCCGAGCCCGTCCCGGCGGCGGCCATGATCGAAGGCAGCCTGAACATCCACCGGGGCTGCGCCGGGGGGTGCTCGTTCTGCACCCTGGCCCTGCACCAGGGGCGGCGCATCCGTTCGCGCAGCCGGGCTTCCGTGCTGGACGAGGCCCGCAGGCTCACGGACGTGTCCGGCTTCTCGGGCAGCGTCAGCGACGTGGGCGGCCCCAGCGCCAACATGTGGGGCGGACGTTGCACCGGGGACATGGCCGCGTGCAGGCGCGCCAGCTGCCTGACCCCGTCCGTGTGCAAACACTTCAAGGTGGAGCAGGTGAAATTCGTGGAGCTCCTGCGCGCGGTGCGCCGCGTGCCCGGCGTGCGCCACGTGCGCGTGGCCAGCGGCTGGCGCATGGACCTGGGGCTGGCCGAACCCTCGGCGCTGGGGCCCATGGTGCGCGAGTTCACGGGTGGCCAGGCCAAGGTGGCCCCGGAGCACTCTTCGGCCCGGGTGCTGAAGCTCATGCGCAAGCCGCCGTTTTCCGTGTTCGAGCGCTTCGTGGAGTTCTTCGCGGCCGAATCCGGCAAGGCGGGCAAGGAGCAGTACGTCGTGCCCTACCTCATGAGCGCCCACCCGGGCTGCACCGAGGAGGACATGCGCGAGCTCTCGCGCTGGCTCGCCGGGCGGGGCTGGAAGCCCAGCCAGGTGCAGTGCTTCATCCCGCTGCCCGGGACCATGGCCGCGGCCATGTTCTTCTCCGGCGTGGGGCCGGACGGCGAGCCCCTGCACGTGGCCAGGACAGACGCCGAGCGCCTGCGCCAGCACGCCGCGCTGACCGGCCCGGGAGGCGTTGAGCGCCACCGTGGGCCTGACGGCAGGGGAGGCAAGGCCCGGACAGGTGAAGGCGACCGCCGAAGCCGCCAGGACGGCAAATCCGCGAACCCCGCGCGTGAAGGGCGGGGCGCGCGGCAGGACGCGCCCTCCAAGGGTGGCGGCGCCGGGAATTCCCGCCCTCGCGGCCCCAAGCCCCCCCGCAAACCGGGCCGTGCGCGAGGCTGACCGCTGGCCATTTTTATTCTTCAATAAAAATTAGTCTGTTGCAAAGAACGAACAAAAAAGACGGGTGACTCCCGTCTTTTTTCGTTGCTTCGCCTCCTGTCCGTGCTATTGAGGAGATAAGCCGTTTAGGCTTGATGTTGCGATTCAATCCTACCAAGGAGGCACGTTATGCGCGGTTGGCTCTCTCTTCCGGTTCTCGATGGCGTCACCGGGGAAATCGTCGGCATGATCGCTCCCAGGCAGGGCCTGAAAACCAACCACGGCGCGATCCTGCGCTACGACGGCAGCGGCGATTTCACCTTCGCGGACGACATGGGCGTCATCGTCCAGCACCGCGACGCCAGCCCCTGGGTGGAAGAGGAGGAGGCCCTGCGCTGGGGCTTCGTGGACCACGCCCGCCTGGCCACGGCCATCGCCGTTTGACGCCTTCGCGCCTTCGCTTCACGACGAGGTTTATTGCATGAAGATGTTCGGACGTACCACGGCGTGGTTTTTCACCTTGGTCGCTGCTGGCTGCATCTGGCCGCTGGGGGAGGGCGCCCAGGCGGTGACCTCCCAGGACCTCGAGCCGAAGGCCGGGGAGGCCGTGGCCACGTTCGCCGGCGGCTGCTTCTGGTGCACGGAGTCCGACTTCGAGAAGCTGCCGGGCGTCGTCCGGGTCATCTCGGGCTACAGCGGCGGCAAGGAGCCGAACCCCACTTACGACCAGGTCTCGGCGGGAACGACCGGACACGTGGAGTCGGTGCAGGTCTATTACGATCCGTCCAGGCTGAGCTACGCCGACCTGGTCGAGTACTTCTGGCGCCACGTGGACCCCACCGACGCGGGCGGCCAGTTCGTGGACAGGGGCAGGCAGTACGTCTCGGTGATCTTCTACCGCGACGATGAGCAGAAGCGCGTGGCCGAGCAGTCCCGCGACGCCCTGGCCCGCTCCGGCAAGTTCGGGGCCAGGCCCATCGTCACGGGGATAGTCCCCTTCGAGAGCTTCTACCCGGCCGAGGACTACCACCAGGATTATTACAAGCATAACCCCATCCGCTATAACTACTACCGCTTCGGCTCGGGCCGCGACCAGTTCCTCAAGAAGACCTGGGGCGAGGAGGCCGAAAAGGGCGCTCCCCAGGGAGCGGCCCAGCCCGTGCCTCCGCCAAGGCCCTTCGCCAAGCCTTCCGACGCCGAGCTCAAGAAGTCGCTCACCCCCATGCAGTACAAGGTGACGCAGCACGAGGGCACGGAGCCGCCCTTCAACAACGAATACAACGACAACAAGCGCCAGGGCATTTACGTGGACGTGGTCTCGGGCGAGGCGCTCTTCTCCTCGCTGGACAAGTACGACTCCGGCACGGGCTGGCCGAGCTTCACGCGGCCCCTGGAGCCCGGAAACATCGTCACGCGGGAGGACCGCTCGCTCTTCGCCACGCGCACCGAGGTACGCTCGCGCCTTGCCGGCTCGCACCTGGGCCACGTCTTCGAGGACGGCCCGCCCCCCACGCGCCTGCGCTACTGCATGAACTCGGCCGCGCTCAGGTTCGTCCCCGCCGAGGACCTCGAAAAAGAAGGCTACGGCCAGTATCTGAAGCTCTTCAAAAAGGAATGATGATGCGAAAGACCGTTCTCGTCCTGGCGGCCCTGGGTGTCCTGCTCGGGGCCGCTTCGGTTCGCTCCGCGAGCAACGAAGCGCCCGAGTGGAGCTTCGACCCGCCGCACTGCTCGGTGCTCTTTTTCGTCAAGCACATCCTGGCGGACATCCCCGGGCGCTTCGACTCCTTCTCCGGTGTCGTGCGCTTCGACCCCGAGAACCTGGCGGGCAGCCGCATCGACGTCACCGTGGACATAGCGAGCATCGACACCGGCGTGCCCAAGCGCGACGAGCACCTGAAGAGCAAGGACTTCTTCAACGCCGCGTCTTTTCCCTCCATGCGCTTCGTCAGCAAGGAGATAGCGGTCCTGGGCGGCGGGCGCTACGTGGCCAAGGGCAGCATGACCATCAAGGACGTGACGCTGCCCGTGGAGATACCCTTCGAGTTCCTGGGCGTTGTCACCTCGCCCATGGAAAAGGGCAAGCAGGTGGCGGGGTTCAGGGCGCGCTTCGCCCTGGACATGCTCGATTACCACGTCAGCGACGGCGGCTTCAAGAAAATGGGCGTCATGGGCAGCCAGGTGGATATTCTCATGAACCTGGAACTCTTGCGCTAGGCGGCCATTGCGTTGCACCCGGTGAACGGCGCGAAGCTCTTGCCGGGTGCAGGGGGAGGCGCTCCCCCTGCCGGGAGAGGCCCGGAGAGGGCGGCGCCCTCTCCGGTCGCATCTAGGCTATCTCCACCACCACCTTGCCCACGGCCTTGCCGGAGGCCAGGTAGTCGTGCGCCTGGCCGATCTCGGCCAGGGAGAAGATGCGCTCGGCCAGGAGCGGCTTGAGCTGGCCCTTGGCCGCGAGCTCGGCGGCCAGCGAGAGTATCTGCCCGTGGCGCTCGCGGCCTTCGCCCGTGACGAGCGGCAGGAGCATGAACACCACCGAGAGGGTCAGGCCCTTGGCGTGGGCCGGGGAGAGGTCGTGCGTGGAGCGCGTGTTGGTGGAGGCCACCACGCCCATGATCCTGGCCGCCTTCATGGAATCGTCCAGGGTCCGGCCGCCCACGGTGTCGAACACCACGTCGAAGCCCTTGCCGCCGGTCAGGCGCGAGATGTAGGTGTCCACGGCCTCCTGGCGGTAGTTCACGATTTCGTCGGCTCCGAAGGATGTGGCCAGGCGGGCCTTTTCCTCCGAGGACACCGTGGCGGCCACGCGCGCTCCGCAGGCCTTGGCCAGCTGCACGGCCACGTGCCCGACCCCTCCGGCTCCGGCGTGGATCAGCGCGTGCTGGCCCGGGGCCAGCCGGGCGCGGTCGAACAGGGCCTCCCAGGCGGTGATCGTCACGAGCGGCAGGGCCGCCGCCTGGAGCATGGTCAGGCTGCTGGGTTTCTTCGCCAGGAGCCTGGCGTCGGCCGTCATGTACTCGGCCAGGGCCCCGGGCATGTCCGCCAGCCCCCCGGCGCAGCCGAACACCTCGTCGCCGGGCTTGAAGCCCGTGACGCCCTCGCCCGCCTCCTCGACCACCCCGGCCAGGTCCATGCCCAGGATGGCGGGCAGGTGCGGCGCGAAGGCCGGTTTCATGGTGCGTATCTTGATGTCCACGGGGTTCACGCTGGTGGCGGCCACGCGCACGAGCACGCGGCCGGGCTTGACCTCGGGCTTGGCCACGTCGGCGGGGTGGAAGTCGGGCTTTTCGCCGAAGGAGTGCAGGAGCTGCGCTTTCATGGGTGTCTCCTTGGAGCTTGCTGCCGCCGGGCGGCGGTCCTTGCCTTTGCATACCGGATTTTCAGGCCACGGCAATGCCTCCCGGGGCACTGGGCGACGAAAAAGGCCCGGAGCGCTGCGGTGCGCTCCGGGCCTTGCTTCCAATCGTCCCGGGGGCCTACTGGAACTTGCCGGTGATGTTGTCCTTGATCCAGTGCGGGTCCCACCATTCGATGGGCTGCACCTCGATGCCGTTCAGGACCACGCCGAAGTGCAGGTGGTCGCCCGCGGCCAGGCCGGTGGCCCCGGTGTTGCCGATGATGTCGCCCTTCTTGACCATGTCGCCTTCCTTCACGCCGATCTGCGACATGTGCGAATAGATGGTCTGCAACCCCCAGCCGTGGTCTATGATCACGGCGTTGCCGTAGATGCCGAAGAACCCGGTGAAGATCACCCGGCCGCCGTTGGCCGCCGGGACCTGCGCGTTCTCGAGCGACGCCAGGTCCACGCCCAGGTGGGTCTGCTCGTCGATCTTCTGGCCCTTGTACAGGTAGGTGCGCCCGTCGCCGAAGGCGGCCCTGGGCGCGGCGTTGGGCAGGCGCAGGAAGGCCCCCTCCCAGAGCATCTCGGGCGCGGTCTTCTTGGCGAACTCGTGGAGCCTGGCCACGTTCTCCTTGCGCAGGTCGCGGTTGACCTTCACGTAGAGCTGGGCCGGGTCCTTGATGTCGGGGTACATGGTCTCGAACTGGGGCATCTTGGACTGCAAAAAGTCGTCGCCCACGTTTATGCTGTCGTGTTTGAACTTGGTGGGCTTGGCCTGGTAGCGGAAGGTGATGGAGCGCTCGTTGCCCGCCGAGTCCTCGGCGTACAGCTTGGGCTGGAAGTTCCGGGGGTCCATGTTCCAGGGGAAGGCGAAGAGGCAGGCGTAGTTGCCCGAGGGCAGCTTGTAGCCGGGGAAGAACTGGTCGCCCACCACGATGCCGGAGCGCTCCACTTCCTTGTTGATCTGGTAGACCACGCCGCACACGCCGCCCTGCTTGATGTTGTGCGCCAGCGACAGCACGCTGATCACGGGCGGGCGGTTGTCCAGGGTCATGGTGCGGGTGACGCGCGTGGTGTTGCCCGCGCCGAAGTTGAACACGGACTTGTCCGTGACCACCACGATCAGGTCGAACTGGCCCTCGCGCAGCCCGGCCTGCTCCAGGGTGAAGGCCTCGGTGACCTGGTGCGGGGCGGGCTCGAAGGTCTTCTGGACGAGGACGGTTTCCTTCTGGGCCTGGAGCACGGAGACCTTCACGGATTTCACGCCCGCGCCCGGGTCGCGCGCGGCGAGGGTGAACTCGCGCTTGGCCCCGGTGGAGGCGCGCTCGGGGGCGAGGGACACTTCGGGGGCGGTCATGTCCCTGGTGAAGAAGTACGCGCCCACTCCGAGCGCGACCAGGATCAGCAAAAGAAGGAAGGAAATGAATTTACCCATTTTGAACCGGACTGTGCTGTTTGAGGTGTCGCGCCTGAACCGCGGCGCCGAAGGGGCCTTCCTAACCCGCGCCTGGGCCGGGCGCAAGCGGGAACGGCGCTGTTTAGAGACTCCGCGCCCGTTTCCAGCGGACCGTGGCCCGGGGCGGCCTCCCCGCTCCGCGCCCCGGCGTTCTGGACGCGGGCGCGCAAACCGGATAACCATCCGGCAAAACACATAACGCCGAGGCGTTCGCCGTGAGAATCATCCTTGCCCTCGTCCTCGCCTTTGCCGTCCTGCCCGGTTGCGACAAGAAGAAAGAGGCCCCGCCGCAGCGGCCCGTGAACGTCAAGGCCATCAAGGCCCAGCTGGCCGACGCCCCCGTGACCGTCACGGGCGTGGGCAACGTGGTGGCCCAGCGCACCGTGGCCGTGCAGGCCCAGGTGACGGGCAGGCTCTCGGCGCTCAGGTTCGAGGAGGGCAGGCTGGTGCGCGAGGGCGAGCCCCTGGCCGAGATCGACGCCGCGCCCTTCGAGGCCCGGCTGGCCGAGGCCCGCGCCGCCCTGAACCGCGACTGGGCCAAGGCCGAGCAGGCCGGGCGCGACTACCTGCGCTACCGGGAGCTCGTGCGCCAGGCCGTTGTCAGCCAGGACGAGTACGAGCAGCGCCGCACCGACTTCGAAACCGGCTGGCGCCAGGTCCAGGCGGACCAGGCCGCGCTCGAGAGCGCGCGCATCGACCTGGCCTACTGCCGCATCGCCTCCCCGGCCACGGGCGTGGCGGGCTACCAGCTGGTCAAGCCGGGCAACAGCGTCAGCGCCTACACCACCACCATCGTCACCGTAAACCAGGTCCAGCCCGTGCTGGTGCGCTTCTCCGTCACCGAGAAGGACCTGGCCCTGGTGCGCCAGTACTACGGCAAGGAGGCCATCAAAACCTCCGCCCGCTTCCCCAAGGACGAGCAGGACCTCAAGGAGACGGGGGTGCTCACGGCCATCGACAACACCCTGGACGTGCAGACCGGCATGATCGTGCTCCAGGCGCGCTTCGACAACGAGTCGCTCACGCTCTGGCCCGGCCAGTTCGTCACGGTCACGGCCACGGTGGCCGTTGAAAAGGACCGCGTGGTCATCCCCTACGACGCGGTGATGACCCGCCAGGACGGCTCGTTCGTGTTCGTGGTGGACGCCTCGTCCAGGGCGCAGCTGCGCAAGGTGGTCACCGGCCGCCAGGTGGGGCGCAAGGATGTGGTGGTGCTGGAGGGCCTGGCCGCGGGCGAGACGGTGATCACCGAGGGCGTCATCCGCGTGGCCCCGGGCGGGCCGGTGAGCGTCGCGGGCCAGGACCAGGCCGGGGCGGGGCCACGCGGTCCCGGAGCCGGTTCATGACCGACGTCTTCATCAAGCGCCCCATCGCCACGGCGCTCATCACCCTGGGGCTCATGTTCCTGGGCATCACGGCCTACAGGACGCTGCCGGTCTCCGAGATGCCGGCCATCGACTTCCCCACCATCCAGGTCACGGCGCAGCTGCCCGGGGCCGACCCCGAGACCATGGCCTCCTCGGTGGCCACGCCCCTGGAGAAGCAGTTCTCCACCATCGCGGGCATCACCTCCATGAACTCGGTGAACACCCTGGGGCAGTCCACCATCGTCCTGCAGTTCGAGCTCGGGCGAAACATCGACGGCGCGGGCTCCGACGTGCAGACCGCCATCTCGGCGGCCTCGGGCTATTTGCCGCCCAACCTGCCCAACCCGCCCACCTACCAGAAGGTCAACCCGGCGGACGTGCCCATCCTCTACATCGGCATGCGCTCGCCCACGCTGCCCCTGTACAAGCTCACGGAGTTCGCCAAGACCTTCGTGTCCCAGCGCATTTCCATGGTCTCGGGCGTGTCCCAGGTGCTGATCTTCGGCGACCAGACCTATTCCCCGCGCATCCGCGTGAACCCGGACAGGCTGGCCGCCTACAACCTGTCGATCAACCAGGTGGCGGACGCGGTCCAGGCCGAGAACGTGAACCTGCCCACCGGCTCGCTCTACGGCGACGTGAAGCTCTACACCATCAAGGTCAAGGGCATGCTCATGGACGCCAGGCAGTACCTGGAGCAGGTGGTGGCCTGGCGCAACGGCAAGCCCATCCGTCTGGACGACCTGGGCGCGGTGGTGGATTCCACCATAAACAACCGCAACGCCTCCTTCCACAACGACACCCCCTCCATCACCATCGCCGTGCGCCGCCAGCCCGGCACCAACACCATCAAGGTGGTCAACGACATCAGGGCGCTTCTGCCCTCCATCCAGGCCACGCTGCCCCAGTCCATCGAGTTCGAGGTCATGTACGACCGCTCCCAGACCATCCGGGAGTCCGTGGAGGACGTGAAGTTCACCATGGGCCTGGCCGTGGCCCTGGTGGTGGCGGTGGTCTTTTTGTTCCTGAAGAACATCCGCGCCACGGTGATAGCGAGCCTGGCGCTCCCGGCCGCGCTCATCGGCACGTTCGCGGTGATGAAGCAGTTCGGCTTCTCGCTGGACAACCTCTCGCTCATGGCGCTCACGCTGGCCGTGGGCTTCATCGTGGACGACGCCATCGTCATGCTGGAGAACATCGTCAGGCACATGGAGATGGGCAAGCCGCCCATGCTGGCCTCCCTGGATGGCGCGCGCCAGATCGGCTTCACCATCGTCTCCATGACCATCTCCCTGGCCGTGGTCTTCGTGCCGATCATGTTCATGGCGGGCATCCTGGGCCGGGTGCTCAACGAGCTGGCCGTGACCATCACCATCGCCATCTTCGTCTCGGGCTTCGTGACGCTCTCCTTCACGCCCATGCTCTGCAGCCAGTTCTTGCGCGGCGGGGCCGTGGGCCATTCGGGCAGGCTGTTCAAGGGCCTGGAGCGGCTCTACGAGGTCAGTCTGCGCTTCGTGCTGCGCCACCGCTTCGCCACGCTCATGGCCAGCTTCGGCGTGATGGGGCTCACCCTGTGGCTCTTCACCAAGGTGCCCACCGGGTTCATCCCCACCACGGACACCGGCTTCATCTACGGCTACGCCCAGGCCGAGCAGAGCGCCTCCTTCGACACCATGAGGAGCCGCATCCTGGAGGTCGCGGGCGCAGTCTCGCAGAACCCCAACGTGAATAAGGTGGTGGGCATCGTGGGCGTGGGCGGGCCCAACACGTCCATGAACAACGCGGCCTTCTTCACGCTGGTCAAGCCCGCCTCGGAGCGCAAGGACGACATCGACACGGTGCTGAACCAGCTGCGCGGGGCGGTCTCGAACGTCAGCGGGCTGCGCCCCTTCATGTTCAACCCCCCGGCTATCCAGATCGGCGGGCGCACCACGCGCGCGCTCTACCAGTTCACACTGCTCTCCCCCGACGTGGACAGGCTCTACGCGGCCGCGCGCGACATGGAGACGAAGATGCGCGGCCTGCCCGAGCTGCAGGACGTCAACTCCGACATGCAGATAGACGGCCCCCAGGTGCGCCTGAGCATCGACCGCGACAAGGCCGCCAGCTACGGCATCTCGGCCAAGGCCATCGAGACCGCGCTCTGGTCGGCCTACGGGGCGCGCCAGATATCGAACATCTACGCCACCACCGACACCTACCGCGTGATCATCGAGGTGGAGCAGCGCTACCAGCGCGACCCGTCGCTGCTTTCCAAGCTCTACGTCCAGCCGGACCTGGAGAACAACAAGGACAAGAACAAGGACAAGCTCGTGCCCCTGTCCAACCTCGTCTCCATCGAGGAGGGCGTGGGGCCGATCACCGTGAACCACACCGGCCAGCTCACCAGCGTGACCATCTCCTTCAACACGGCCCCGGGCTCGTCGCTGGGCCAGGCCGTGGCCGCCATCGAGAAGCTGGCCCAGGCCGAGCTGCCCGGCGACGTGAGCCACATCTTCGAGGGCCAGGCCACGGCCTTCAAGGAGTCTGCGGCCAGCGTGCCCTTCCTGCTGCTTCTGGCCGTGGTGGTGATCTACATCATCCTGGGCGTGCTCTACGAGAGCTTCGTGCACCCCATCACCATCCTTTCAGGCCTGCCCTCGGCCGCCCTGGGGGGGCTGCTCACGCTCCTGGTCTTCGGGCGCGAGCTCGACCTCTACGGCTTCGTGGGCGTGATCATGCTCATCGGCATCGTGAAGAAGAACGCCATCATGGTCATCGACTTCGCCATCGAGGCCGAGAAGACCGGCAAGCCCGCGCACGAGGCGGTCTTCGAGGGCTGCATCACGCGCTTCCGGCCGATCATGATGACCACCGTGGCCGCCATCGCGGGCATCCTGCCCATCGCCATGGCCTTCGGCGCGGGCGGTGGGGCGCGCCAGCCCCTGGGCCTGGCCGTTGCCGGAGGCCTGGCCATCTCCCAGGTGGTCACGCTCTACCTGACCCCCGTGGTCTACACCTACCTGGACCAGGCCCAGAACTGGCTGAAGCGCAGGTACGCCACAGGGCGCGGGAGCGCCCGGGCGGCCTGAGCGAAAGCCGAACCCCAAGGACGGATGACCGCATGACCAAGCTCCACGACGCGGCCGCCACGGCCGCGCTCCTGCCCTACGTGCCCCTGAGCGACGAGATCGCCCGCACCCTGGCCCTGAAGGCCCGGGGCAGGGTGGCCTGCCCCGAACGGCTGAGCCTGCCCCTGCCGGACGGCGGGGTGCTCCTCGTGATGCCCGCCGGCGACGGCGAGACCGCCGTGACCAAGCTCGTCACCGTGTGCCCGGCCAACAAGGATCGCGGCCTGCCGCTGATCATCGGCGAGGTGGTGGCCATGCGCGCGGACACGGGCGAGCGCCTGGGCATCCTGGACGGCCCGGAGGTGACGGCCAGGCGCACCGCCGCCGCGTCGCTGCTGGCCGCCGAGCGCCTGGCCCCGGACCTCTCGGGGCCACTTCTCGTGGTGGGCTCGGGCGTGCAGGCCCTGTCCCACGCCATGGCCTTCTCCACGGGCCTGGGCGTGGAGGAGGTGTTCGTGGCGTCGCGCTCCTTCGAGCGCGCAGCCGCCCTGGCCGCGCGCCTGGCTTCGGCCGGGGTGAACGCCGTGGCCGTGAAGGGCGCGGACGAGGCCCTGGCCCGGGCCTCGCTCATCATCACCGCCACCAACAGCCCGGAGCCCGTCATCGGCGAGAACGTCCGCCAGGACGCGTTCATCGCGGCCGTGGGTTCGTTCTCCCCCACCCGCGCCGAGATACCCGCCGGGCTCGTGCGCCGCTGCCGCGCCTTCGTGGACGACCTGGACGCGGCCCGCGCCGAGGCCGGGGACCTGATCCTGGCCGGGGTCGATTTCGGCGCGGTGACGCCCCTCGAAAAGGTGGACTCGCGGCTTGAACTGTCCGGCCCGGTGCTCTACAAGTCCGTGGGCTGCGCGGCCCTGGACCTCGCCGCCGCCAGGCTGGCCTTCGGGCGCGGCCGGGCGGGCTGAGGCCAAGCGGCGTCAGGGCCATTTCCCGCTCAAGCGGGCCGCCACGGCCCGCGCGCATCCCGATAGAAATTTCCCCAAGAGGTGCCAGACAGTGTCCGAACCGAACAACAAGATCATCTACTCCATGATGCGGGTTTCCAAGTTCCACGACAAGAAACCCATCCTCCAGAACATCTCCCTGTCCTACTTCTACGGGGCCAAGATCGGCGTGCTGGGCATGAACGGCTCGGGCAAGTCCACGCTGCTTCGGATCCTGGCCGGGGTGGACAAGGACTTCCAGGGCGAGACCGTGCTCGCCCCGGGCTACACCGTGGGCTTTCTGGAGCAGGAGCCCCTGCTCAACGAGGAAAGGACCGTGCGCGAGGTGGTGGAGGAGGGCGTGGCCGAGACCATGGCCCTGGTGCGCGAGTTCGAGGAGATCAACGCCAAGTTCGCCGAGCCCATGGACGACGACGAGATGAACGCGCTCATCGAGCGCCAGGGCCAGGTGCAGGAGAAGCTCGACGCCGCGAACGCCTGGGACATCGACTCACGCCTGGACATGGCCATGGACGCCCTGCGCTGCCCGCCGCCCGACACCCCGGTGAAGGTCATCTCCGGCGGCGAGAAGCGCCGCGTGGCCCTTTGCCGCCTGCTGCTCAGGCAGCCCGACATCCTGCTCCTGGACGAACCCACCAACCACCTGGACGCCGAGACAGTGGCCTGGCTGGAGCACCACCTGCACACCTACCCCGGCACGGTCATCGCCGTGACCCACGACCGCTACTTCCTGGACAACGTGGCCGGGTGGATCCTCGAGCTCGACCGCGGCCGGGGCATCCCCTGGAAGGGCAACTACTCCTCCTGGCTGGAGCAGAAGCAGGAGCGCCTGCAGAACGAGGAGAAGGCCGAGGCCGACCGCAGGAAAACCCTCGAGCGCGAGCTCGAGTGGATCAGGATGAGCCCGCGCGGACGCCACGCCAAGAGCAAGGCCCGCATCAGCGCCTACGAGTCCCTGGCCAGCCAGGAATCGGAAAAGGCCGCCGGGGACCTGGAAATCTACATCCCGGCCGGGCCGCGCCTGGGCAACAAGGTCATCGAGGCCGTGGGCGTGTCCAAGGGCTTCGGCGAGAACCTGCTGGTGGAGGACCTGAACTTCCTGGTCCCGCCCGGCGCCATCGTCGGCATCATCGGCCCCAACGGCGCGGGCAAGTCCACGCTGTTCCGCATGATCACCGGCAAGGAGCAGCCCGACGCGGGCGCGCTGACCCTGGGCGACACCGTGGTGCTCGCCCACGTGGACCAGTCCCGCGAGGCCTTGAAGGACGACATGAGCGTCTGGGAGGCCATCAGCGAAGGCAAGGACACCGTGATGCTGGGCCGCAAGGAAGTGAGCTCGCGCGCGTATGTGGCGCGCTTCGGCCTCACCGGCCCGGAGCAGCAGAAGAAGGTCGGCGTGCTCTCCGGCGGCGAGAGAAACCGCGTGTTTTTGGCCAGGATGCTCAAAAGCGGGGCCAACGTCCTGCTGTTGGACGAACCCACCAACGACCTGGACGTGAACACCATGCGCGCCCTGGAAGACGCGCTGGTGAACTTCGCGGGCTGCGCGCTGATCATCAGCCACGACCGCTGGTTCCTGGACCGCATCGCCACGCACATCCTGGCCTTCGAGGGCGACTCCAAGGCAGTGTGGTTCGACGGCAACTACTCCGAGTACGAGGCGGACAGGAAGGCCAGGCTCGGCCACGAGGCGGACCAGCCGCACCGCATCAAGTACCGCAAGTTCAGCCGGGCGTAAGAGTATAAGAGTTAAAAGCAAGAGTAGAGTAAGAGTGATGTAAGGGCGCGCCCCCGTGGCGGGGCCTGGCGGGCGGTGCTCGCACGTCCCGGAGGTCATCCAAGCTGCCGGGCCTGAAGGCCCTCTGGCGCAAGCGCCAGCGCAAGATGACCTCCGAGCCGCGCAAGCCCCGCCCGCCAGGCCTCGCCACGGGGGCGCGCCTGTTTGCGCGGTCGAGGGGGAGGCAGGAGGGAATGCTTTCGCGATCCTGGCAGGCTTTTGTACGGTTGCCGGGCTGGTTTCCGATCCTTTTGGCGGGCTTCTGTGCCGCGTTGAAGCTGGTTTTCACTCCGTATCGCTCACGACCGTGGTGCCTGGCCACCCCCCACCAGGCGGCGCCCGGCTCCCGAAGGAGAAACGCCATGTCCTCGAACTCCCCAAAAAACGAGCCCGACGCGGCCGCGTCCCTCCTCGAAGCCGTCAGGCTGATCGCCGTCCATTACGGGCTCTGGTTCGCGGAGACCGTGCACCAGTTCGGCATCGAGAAGGCCCTTCAGGCCGAGGAGAAGGCGGGGCGGCTGGGGATGTCGCTGGCTCTCAAGCGGCTCTGCGGCGGGGAGAACCCGTTCGAGTCCCTGCCCGCCGAAAGGCTCGGGGAGCTTCGCGGCGAGCTGGCCAAGCTCTGGCTGGGCCTGGACGGGGTCTGGTTCCAGGCGGTCGAGTCCCTGGCCGGGATGGACGGGGCCAAGCGCGTCAACGACACCTGCTGGGCGCGCTTCGCGCCGCTCGAAGCCCTGCGCGTGAAGGCCCTGCTCGGGCTGCCGGAAGCCTGCGGCCTGGAAGGGCTGGAAGCGGCGCTTCGCGAGCGCTTCAACTCCCGCATCAACGAGATCGAAATGTCGAGGGAGGGCGGCTCCCTCACGCTTCGCCTGCTGGACTGCCGCGTGCAGTCCGCCCGGCGGCGCAAGGGGCTGGCCGACTACCCCTGCAAGTCCGCCGGGGTCACGGAGTACGAGGCCTTCGCGCGCTTCGTCGATCCGCGCATCGAGACCCGCTGCCTGGCCTGCCCGCCCGATCCGCTCGGGGAGGGCGAATTCTGCTCCTGGCGATTCACCTTGAAATCCTGACCGGGAACTGCTTAAGAAGACGCAGCTTTTTTGCCGAACCGGCGAGGCGGCCGACGCCTCCCCGGGCTCGCCTCCCGCGCCAACCCCGCAGCCGTCCCGGAGTGCCGCATGCTTGAGAAGGTCCTGGAATTCACCCGCGCCATCTTCGAGGAGTTGGACCCCAAGACCTTCCAGCGCCGTTTCCTCGAAATGCTCCTGGCCGCGCAGAACGTGGAGCGCGGCTCCCTCTGGGTGCGCCAGGACGGAATGATCGCCTGCATCGAGGCGGCCGGGGAGGAGAGCGAGCGCATCCTGGGCGTGGAGATCCCGGCGGACAAGCCCAGCGTGGTGGGCTGGGTCATCGCCAACGCGCGCATGACCATCGCCGAGCCCGTGCGCGACCCGCGCCACTACAAGGAGCTGGAACACGGGCTTTCGGCCAAGAGCACGCTCATCCTCTGCTATCCGCTGCTTCTCTCCGACGGGTCGGTCTACGGCGCGGTGGAACTCATCGACACGGCCGCCAAGGGCAGCCGCCTGAACCTGCGCAAGGACTTCCTGGAGCTTCTGGAGCACCTGGTGGCCGTGGGCTCCATCGCCCTGGGCCAGGCCCTGGCCTTCGAGCGCAAGGAGCGCGAATGCCGTGGGCTCAAGTCCGCCCTGGAGCGCTTCAAGGACCAGCCGCCCATCCTGGGCCGCTCCCCGGCCGTGCGCGAGGCCATGAAGAAGGTGCAGGCGTACGCGCGCACGGATTTTCCCGTGCTCATCACCGGCGAGTCCGGCACGGGCAAGGAGCTCTTCGCCCAGGCCATCCACCAGGCAAGCCCCCGGCGCGACAAGCCCTTTCTGGTGCAGAACTGCTCGGCCATCCCGGAGACGCTCCTCGAGAGCGAGCTCTTCGGCTACCGCAAGGGCGCGTTCACCGGGGCGGACCGCGACAAGACCGGGCTCTTCGAGGCCGCCGAGGGCGGCACGGTCTTTCTGGACGAGATCGGGGACATGGCCCCGGCGCTCCAGGCCAAGATCCTGCGCCTGATCCAGAACGGCGAGGTCAAGCCCCTGGGCGCCCCGGCCACGCGCACCGTGGACGTCCGCGTGGTCTCCGCCACCAACAAGGACCTCCTGAAGGCCATGGAGCAGGGCGAGTTCCGCGAGGACCTCTTCTACCGCCTGAACGTGCTGCCTTTGCACCTGCCCGCCCTGCGCGAGCGCCGCGAGGACGTCGGCGAGCTCCTGGACTTCTTCCTCAAGCGCGACAGCCTGCGCATGGGCCTGCCAGCCAAGCGCCTCTCGCCCGAGGCCAGGGATGTCCTGTGCGCCTACTCCTGGAAGGGCAACATCCGGGAGATGGAGAACCTGGTGAAGTACGTGCTCACCGTGGTGGAGGGCGATACGGCCGGAGCGCAGGACCTTCCGGCCCACGTGGCCGCCGAGGCCGGGAACGGGCGCCGGAGCGCGGCCCCGGCCGCCGGTTGCCCCGAAGCCTGCCCGGCCCCGCCGCAGGGGGCCGCGGACCTGTCCTCCATGACCTGGGAGGCATTGGAACGCGCCTACGCCCTTGAGCTTCTGGACAGGCACCGCTGGAACGTCACCAAGGCCGCCAAGCAGGCCGGGGTGAACCGCTCCACCTTCGATTCGCGGCTGAAGAAGCTCGGCATCTCCAAGGATTGATCCCCCCCGTATCCCGCCGTTGCGGGGGTGAAGCCCGCGAAGCTATCGCCGGGTCAAGGGGCAGGCACTGCCCCTTGCAGGTCCAGGGCAGAGCCCTGGTGGGTGCAGGGCGAAGCCCTGCCGGGGCAGAGCCCCGCTTTCAGCCCTTCTGCGCGCCCTCGCGGGCCAGGTCCTCGAAGATCGACAGCGCGGCCGCGCCTCCCTGGCCCACGGCTGTGATGATCTGGCGCACGCCGCCGGTCACGTCCCCCGCCGCGTAGACGCGCGGGACGTTCGTGTGCAGGCGCTGGTCCACCACGATGTTGCCTTCTTCGGTCAGTTCGCATCCCAGAATCTTCGCGGGCTCCGAGTTCGGGGTCTCGCCGATAGCCACGAACACCCCGTCCGCCGGGACCTCCTTGATTTCCCCGGTGGCCACGTTTTTCAGCCTCGCACCCGTGGCCTTCACGTCGCCCAGGATCTCCTCCACCACGTAGCCCATGAGCGTGGGGATGGACTCGCGCTTCACGGAGTCGCTCAGGTGGCGCTCGCCCCGGAAGGCGTCGCGGCGGTGCACGAGGGTCACGTCCACGCCCAGGTTCTTGAGATAGAGCGCGTCCGTGAGCGCGGTGTTGCCCCCGCCCACCACCAGCACCTTGCGGCCCTTGTAGAGGTAGCCGTCGCAGGTGGCGCAGTAGTTCACGCCGCGTCCGAAGTAGGTGTCCTCCCCGGGCACGCCGAGCTTCTTCCAGGTGGCCCCGGTGGCAAGGAGCAGGGCCTTGGCCTTGAAGGTGTAGCTGCTCGTTTCGGCCGTGACCTCGTCCTTGTCCGCCGCGAGCCTTACGGGCTCCTCCTGGATGACCTCGCAGTACTGCCTGGCCTGGGCGGACATGATCTCCATGAGCGTGATGCCCGGGATGTTGGCGAAGCCCGGGTAGTTCTCCACCACCGGGGTCAGCGAGACCTGCCCGCCGATGACCCCTCGCTCCAGGATCACGGTCTTCATGCCAGCGCGCCCGGCATAGATGCCCGCCGTGAGCCCGGCCGGGCCCGCGCCCAGGATCAGGCAGTCCACGGCGATGGTCTCGCCCGGGGCGTGCCTGGGCGTCGCGGGGGCCTGGCCCAGGTCCTTGAGCAGGACCAGTTCCTCGATGAAGCGCTCCTCGGGCTCAAGGCCGAGGATGTTCAGGGCGTCGTTGAAGTTGGTCTGGGGCACGCTGCCCACGCCGTAGCGGTCGGCCAGGTGGGGCATCTGGCCGATCTCCACGCACCAGGCCTCCACGAGGTCCGGGCGCTCCACGGCCGCGCGGATGGCGTGCACGGCCTGGGCCGGGCAGTAGGGGCAGGTGGGGGTGACGAACACCTTCACCGTGCGCTTCTCCGAGAGCTCCTTGAGCGTCCGGCGGGACTTGGCCGAAAGCCCGGAGTCGCGCCGGGAGGCGATGAGGATGGCCTCCAGGAAGGTGCGGCCTTCCTCGCCCAGCGGAGACCCGGCGAAGCGGATGTTGTAGCGCCCGGGCTCCACGAGCACGGTGGGCGAGTGGGTGACGCCCAGGGCCTTGGCGCGCTCCGAGCCCACGGCGTGCCCGGCCACGATGATCTTGTCCGAGATGTGGGCCAGGTCGGCGGCGAAGCCCGTGACGAAGTCGTTGAAGACGTCGTTGGCTCCGGCCAGGGTGAAGACGTCCAGGTGGACGGGGTCCTTCAGTTCCTTGAAAAGTTCCTTCAGCTGCTCGCGGCCTTTCTCGGGCAGCCGCCACTGGTGTTTCGGGGTCTCGTCGGCCATTAAGGGCGCTCCTTGGTTTGCCGCCGGTCAGGCCCCGGGCCTGGGGGCGGGCCATGTTCCTTAAGTATACCCGGCGGGAAACCATCTCAACTCCCTTTTCATTTTCGCGCCGCGCGAGTAGAGAATCGGCTAGCGTCAACAAGGAGCACACAATGAGCGCCAAGAAGCCCGGCATCGAAACCCTGGCCCTGCACGCGGGCCAGTCACCGGACAGCCAGACCCGCTCGCGCGCGGTCCCCATCTACCAGACCACCTCCTACACCTTCCGCGACACCGACCACGCGGCGAACCTCTTCGCCCTGAAGGAGCCCGGATACATATACTCGCGCATCATGAACCCCACCAACGAGGTTCTCGAGAACCGCCTGGCGGCCATGCACGGCGGCACGGCCGGGCTGGTCACGGCCTCGGGCATGTCCGCCATCTTCTACGCCGTGGCCGCCATCGCGCAGGCCGGGCAGAACATCGTCTCGGGCTCCAACCTCTACGGCGGCACGGTGACGCTGTTCGCGCACACGCTCAAGCGCTTCGGCATCGAGGTGCGTTTCGTGGAGTCCTCGGACCCGGCCAACTTCGCCTCGGCCATCGACGAGAACACCCGGCTGGTGTTCACCGAGTCCATCGGCAACCCGCGCTGCAACGTGGACGACATGGAGGCCATCGCCAAAGTGGCCCACGACCACGGCCTGCCGCTCGTCGTGGACAACACCGTGGCCCCGCCGCCCATCTTCAACCCCTTCGACTTCGGCGCGGACGTCTGCGTCTACTCGCTGACCAAGATCACCGGCGGCCACGGCAACTCCATCGGCGGGGCCATCATCGAGAAGGGCTCCTTCGACTGGGCCGCGTCGGGCAAATACCCCGAGATCACCGAACCCGACCCCACCTACCACGGCGTGAACTTCTACAAGAGCTTCTGCGGCCTGGAGGAGGACCGGCTCCGCTGCATGGCCTACCTGCTCAAGGTGCGTTGCGGGCTCTTGCGCGACACCGGGGCCTGCCTGGCCCCCCTGAACGCGTTCCTCATCCTCCAGGGGGTGGAGACACTGCCCCTGCGCGCCCGGGCACACTGCGAGAACGCCCTGAAGGTGGCGACCTTCCTGGTGACGCACCCGGCCGTGAGCTTCGTCAACTACGCGGCCCTGCCCGGTCACTCCGACTATGACCGGGCCAGGAAATACTTCCCCATGGGCCCCGGGGCCGTGTTCGGCTTCGGCGTGAAGGGCGGGCTCAATGCCGGGCGCAAGTTCATCGATTCGGTGAAGCTCTGCTCGCACCTGGCCAACATCCTGGACGCCAAGACCCTGGTGATCCACCCGGCCTCCACCACGCACTCCCAACTCACCCCCCAGGAACAGCTGGACGCGGGCGTCACGCCCGACCTGGTGCGCATCTCCGTGGGCCTCGAGAGCGCCGAGGACATCATCGAGGACCTGGATCAGGCCCTAGCCGCGAGTCAGGCGTGAGCGGCGGATTCTCGAGCCGACCGAAACGAAGCCTCGGCCAGAACTTCCTGACCGACCCCAACACCGCCCGCCGGATCGTGGACGCCCTGGGCGTCCGCCCCGGCGACTCGGTGCTGGAGATAGGGCCGGGCAGGGGGGCGCTCACGGGCTTTCTCATGCAGGGCCAGGCTTCGCGGGTCATGGCCCTGGAGAAGGACTCCGGGCTCGCCCCGGAGCTCGCGCGGGCCTGGCCCGGGCTCGCCGTGGTCAACGCCGACGCCATGGAGTTCTCCTGGGAGCGGCTGGGGCGGATCGCCCCGGTGCGCATCGTGGGCAACCTGCCCTACAACGTGGCCTCGCCCATCATGTGGGACGTGGCCTGGCGCTGCCCGGACTTCGCCAGGGCCGTGTTCATGGTCCAGTTGGAGGTGGCCGAGCGCATCGTGGCCAAGCCCCGCACCAAGGACTACGGCGGGCTCACGGTGTGGCTCCAGAGCTTCGTCACCGCCGAGAAGCTCTTCAAGGTGGGGCCCAACGTGTTCACCCCGCGCCCCAAGGTGGACTCCGCCGTGGTGGCCTTCACGCCCAGGCCCCTGTCCGAGCGCCCGGAAAGGCCCGGCAGGCTCGGGCGCTTCATCAAGGAACTCTTCGGGATGCGCCGCAAGCAGCTCGGGCGGATACTTGGCGCGCGCCTGTCCGGGGCGGCCCGGGGGTATCTGGAAAGCGAAGGGTTGTCGGCCTCCTGCCGCCCCGAGGAGCTCTCCCCGGCCCAAATAGGCAAGTTGCTGGAATTCATGGATTTGTCGCAAACTCCCTCAGAGGCGCAAAACGGCCGCGAAAGGGGAAAAACCCCCGGGAGTCCGCAAAAATAGGGCATTCCCGCTGGACATTGACCTTTGATTGCTATAAGCCTGAGCCACTTCCGCGTGGCTAGCGGGTTGTGTATACAGCCGGGCCGCCTTCCGGCGTCCGGCTTTGACGATTGCGAGAAAGCCTCGATACGCCAAAGGCGCGTATCGCAACAGAACCGAGGAGGAGAGGACAGATGACGAAGGCTGATCTGGTTGTTAAAATCGCTGAGAAGGCCGGAATTACCAAGGCCAACGCCGAACGCGCCCTGAACGCCTTCCTGGAGGCTGTCGAGGCCACTCTGGTTTCCGACGGCAAGCTCACCCTGACCGGGTTCGGCACTTTCCTGGTCGAAGAGCGTCAGGCCCGCACCGGCCGCAACCCCCGCACGGGTGCCGAGATCAAGATTCCCGCCTCCAAGGTGGTGAAGTTCCGCCCCGGCAAGCTGCTCAAGGACGCGGTGAAGTAGCATCATTTTTTTGGGAATGGGCATGCCGGAAACGGCATGCCCGCCTCCTCGGTTCCATGCGCCTGTTGCCGGCGGGCGGGGTGAAAGCCCCGGCGGCCGGAAGAGGGGAACAGGCTCCGGCGCCCGACGATTCCCGCCGCCCGGCCGAAAGGCCGGGCGGTCCTTTTTTGGCCTTTCGGAAAATAATGCTTGCCCAGGGCCTGAAGCCAGGGTATCCAGCTTTTCTTTCTCGAATGAGATATCTACGGGCGTCCGGCCATTGAGCCGGACCGGAAGAGGGGGTGATCTCTTTGCCCGGTGTTTACCTTGAAGAATCCGACAACTTCGACATCTCCCTGCGCCGTTTCAAGAAGCAGGTGGAGAAGGCCGGCATTCTCTCCGAGCTGAAAAAGCGTCAGCACTACGAGAAGCCGAGCGTCATGCGCAAGAAGAAGAAGGCTGCGGCCCGCAAGCGCCTGCTCAAGAAGATGCGCAAGATCAACCAAATGTAATGACTCTCCAAGAACAGATCGAAAAAGACTTTCTGGCCGCCTACAAGGCCCATGAGGAAGTCCGGGTGGCCGTCTTGAGGATGCTCAAGACGGCCATCAAGAACCGGCAGGTCGAACTCATGCGCCCCCTCTCCGACGAGGAGGTGCTCGAGGTCGTGGCCCGCCAGGTCAAGCAGCGCCTGGAATCCATCGAGCAGTTCGGCCAGGCCGGGCGCGTGGAAATGGCCCAGCGCGAAGAGGCCGAACTGGCCGTGCTGCGCGGCTACCAGCCCGCCCAACTCTCCCCCGAGGAGACGGCCACCGCGGTCGACGCGGCCATCGCCCAGACCGGGGCCGCCTCCGCCAAGGAGTTCGGCAAGGTCATGCAGGCGCTCATGGCCGCGCACAAGGGCCGCATCGACGGCAAGGCCGCCGGGGAACTGGTCAGGCAGAGGCTCGGCTGACCGGCCGTCCATGAAAAACGCGCAAGCAGTTTTTCATGGACGCAAAGCCTCGCGCCACGCGGCGTTCGAAACCCGCGCGGGCGGGCAGCAAGGCCGCCGCGCCGGACGCGTGGCGGCTTCATCCGTTCAGGCCCGGGCCGGTCAAGCGTACGGCCCCGCATCCTTCACCTGCGTTTCACCCCAAGACCAGCCATGAACGCCCGCGCCCTCGCACAGCTCGAATTTTCCAAGGTCCTGGCCCACCTCGCCAAGCTGGCGGCCAGCGAACCCGGAGCGCAGGCCTGCCTGGACCTCACGCCCCTTCCGGGACCCACGGCCCTTGCCCACGCCCAGGAGCTCCTGCGCCAGGCCGTTGCCTGCGCCTCGGAGACCGGGCTTCGCATCCAGTCGTTCCCCCAGCTGGACGGCGTGTTCCACTATCTTTCCCAGGGCCACCGCGTCCTGGACGCCGACGGCCTCTGGGCCGTGCGCGAGGTGCTGGAGGCCGCCAGGGCGCTGCGCGAGCATTTCTCCCAGAATCCCGACGCCCCGCGCTGGGCGCTCCTGGCCGAGACAGTCCTGTCCGCGCCGTGGCCCGAGCGCCTGCACCCGGCGCTCAAACGCTGCCTGGCCAAGGACGGCGGGCTGCGCGACGAATCGAGCCCCGAGCTCTTCTCCGTGCGCCAGGAGATCAGGCGCATCCACCAGCGCTGCACATCGCAGGTCAAGGATTTCGTCTCCAAGGAGGGCCTTGGGCCCTACCTCCAGGACGACTTCATGACCATCTCCTCGGACCGCTACGTCCTGCCGCTCAAGGCCAACTTCAAGGGCCGCGTGCAGGGCATCATCCACGACTACTCCCAGACCGGCGAGACCTGCTACGTGGAGCCCATGTTCCTGGTGGAGGTGAACAACCGCCTCCAGGAGCTCAAGCGCGAGGAGCGCGAGGAAGAGCAGAAGGTCCTGGGCTACCTCACCAACCTGGCCCGCGACGAGGAGGACGCCCTGCGCGCGGCCTACCTGCTGGCCGTGGACACCGACGTGATCCTGGCCAAGGCCTCCCTGGCCGGGCTCCTGGACGGTCAGGTGCCGGATGTCGGCGGCGGGGGCTCGGTGGAGCTCTTCTCGGCCAGGCACCCGCTGCTGGCCCTCACCGAGCCCGGCAAGGCCAGGCCCGTGGACATCCTCCTCAAGCCCGACCAGCGCGCGCTGATCATCAGCGGGGCCAACGCGGCGGGCAAGACCGTGTGCCTGAAGACCCTCGGGCTCTCGGCCGTGATGGCCCTGGCCGGGCTGCCCCTGGCGGCCGGTGAGGGCAGCCGCCTGCCGTTCTGGCGCGAGGTCTACGTTTTCATGGGCGACGAGCAGAGCCTGGAGGACCACCTCTCCACCTTCACCGCCCAGATAAGCCACTTGAGCCGCGCCTGGGGCGGGCTGGATTCCGGCGCGCTTGTGCTTTTGGACGAGTTCGGCGCGGGCACGGACCCCTCCCAGGGCGCGGCTCTGGCTCAGGCCGTTGTGGACAAGCTTCTGGAGAAGGGCGCTTTCGTGGCCGCGGCCACGCACTTCCCGGCGCTCAAGGCCTACGGCCTGACCAAGCCCGGGGTGCGCAGCGCCTCCATGCTCTTCGACCCCAAGAGCAAGAAGCCGCTCTACGTGCTGGCCTACGACCAGGTGGGCTCCTCCGTGGCCCTGGACGTGGCCCGCGACTGCGGCCTGGACGAGGACGTGCTGGACCAGGCCCAGAAGTACCTGCTCATGGGCGGCGAGGATTCGGCAAGGCTCTTCGACAGGCTGAACGAGCTGGCGCTGGAGCGCGAGAACGAGCTTTCCGCCCTGGCCCAGGAGCGCCGGAAATTGAACGAGCGCCGCCTGAAGCTCGCCGAGAGCTTCGAGAAGGAACGCAAGAAGCTCCTGGACGAGCTGGCCGCCAAGTCCCGGACCATCCTGCGCCAGGCCGAGCAGGAGAAGATCGGGCGCAAGCAGGCCCTCAAGGAGCTCGCCCAGGCGCGGCGGGACGTGGAAAAGCTCTCCCTCGAGCCCGCCGGGGCCGAGGCCCCTGCCGCCGCCGCGCCCGCCTGGAGCTTCGAGGAAGCGGCCGTTGGCGCGCGCGTCACGCTCAAGGGCTGGGAGAAGTCCGGCACGGTGCTGGAGCGCGACGAGAAGCGCCGCTCGCTCAAGCTGGACATGGGCGGCGTGAGCCTCTGGGCCGCCTTCGAGGACGTCTCCCCGGCCAAGGGCGGGGCGGAGCGCCCCAAGGCCCCGGCCCAGGCTCCCGTGAACGCGCCCCCGGCGCCCTCCGGGCCGTCCATGGTCCTCGACCTGCGCGGCATGCGCGCGGACGCGGCGCTCTCGGAGCTGGCGGCCTTTCTCGACAAGGCCATCCTGCGCGGCATCGGCAGCCTGGAGATCGTGCACGGGCGCGGCACCGGGGCGCTTCGGCGCGAGGTGCACGCGTTTCTCAAGGACTTTCCGGCAGTGGCCTCCTTCGAGGTCGCTCCCGAGGACCGGGGCGGCGACGGCATGACCATGGTGGAATTGAAATAAAGACGCCCCCCGGGGGTTGCCCCGGGCGGAAACGAACTTAGCTTGTCCGCAACCCGAACGGGCGAGATTCATGAAGACCGATCCCAGGGCCATCCAGGCTCTCAAGTCCCGGTTGAACATCGCCGACCTGGTCAGGCGGTACATGGAGCTCAAGTCCGTCGGATCGCGGCTTGTGGGGCTCTGCCCGTTCCACAACGAGAAGACCGGGTCGTTCAGCGTCAACCAGGAAAAGGGCGTCTTCTACTGCTTCGGCTGCCAGGCTTCGGGGGACGTGATCGATTTCTACTGCCGCATCAACGGCCTGGACTTTCGGGAAGGTTTGGAGCAATTGGCTCGTGAGGCGGGTATCGCCTTGGCCGAATTCAAACCGGACCCCCAGGAGGCGCAGCGGCTGCGCCTGAGGCAGGCCGCGGGCGACATGCACGCCCTGGCGCGGGACTTCTACCGCGACTGCCTGCGCGGCCCGGCCGGCGAAGGGGCCAGGCGGTATCTCGAACGGCGCGGGGTGAGCGCCGAGATGGCGGAACGCTTCCAGCTGGGCTTTTCGCCGGACGACTTCCACGGCCTGGAGCGCGTGCTGACCTCCAGGGGCTTCAAGCCGCACGACGCCGTGTCCGCCGGGCTTCTGGCGCGCGGCGACGACGGGCGGGTCTGGGACAGGTTCAGGGGCAGGCTCATGTTCCCCATCCACGAGGTCTCCGGCAAGGTGGTGGCCTTCGGCGGGCGGGTCATGGGCGAGGGCGAGCCCAAGTACCTGAACAGCTCGGACTCGGTGGTCTACAAGAAAGGCGAGCATCTTTTCGGACTGCACCAGGCGAGGCCCCATCTTTCCCGGGCTGGCCGCGCTCTTCTCACGGAGGGATACCTGGACGTGATCGCGCTGCACCAGCACGGTTTCCCCGAGGCCGTGGGCGTGCTCGGCACGGCGCTGACGCCCCAGCAGGTGAAGCGCCTGACGGGCTTCATCCGCCAGGTCACGCTGGTGTTCGACGGCGACCCCGCCGGGGAGAAGGCCGCGCTGAGGAGCGCGCAGATGCTCCTCTCCCAGGGAGCGGAGTGCCGCGTGGTGCTTCTGCCCCAGGGCGAGGACGCCGACAGCCTGCTGAAATCCGGCGGGGCGGAAACGTTCAAGGGATTTCTCGATTCGGCGCGCGAAGGGCTCGATTTCTGCCTGACCACCATCAGGCGCATGCGCTCCTCCAAGGAGGTGGTGGACTGGGCCCTGGAATTCCTGGACGGCCTGCCGTCCGACCTGATGCGCGCGGGGCTTTTGACCCGCCTGGCCCACGGCCTGGGCATAGGCGAGCACGAATTGCGCAACCTGGCCGCCTCGCGCTTAAGCCGCGCGGGCAAGGCCGCCGGGGCCGCGAGCCCGGAGGCGGCGCGGCGCACGCGGCCGGTGAGCGCGGAAGCCAAGAAGGACGCACAGATACTTGAATTCGCCATCCGCTGCCCGTCGCACATTCCGGAGCTTGAGCGGATGGGCATCTTCGAAACCCTGGCCACCGGGAGGGCCAGGGCTTTTTGGCGTCTTCTCGCCCAGTTCGGCCAGTACGACGTGCTGCCCTACCTGGACGAGAAACAGAAGAGTTTCTGGGGACAATGCGCCAGCAAGCCGCCCCTCTCCGAAGCGGAAGAGGCGAACTGGTGGCAGGACATAACGGCCCATGCCTCACGCGCGTGGGCCGATGCGCACAAGCGCGAACTCATAGAGGCCATGCGTTCGGCGCGCGACCGGGGCGACTCCGCCGAGGAGAAACGCCTCATGGCCGCCTTCAGCGAGCTTGTGGGGAGGAATCAGTGAGCAACATCAAGGACATCCAGCAGATCAAGACCCTCATCGCCAAGGGCAAGGAAAAGGGCTTCCTCACCTTCGAGGAAGTCAACAAGGCCTTGCCCACGGAGCTGTCCGCCAATCCGGACCAGATCGAGGAAGTGATCTCCATCTTCGACTCCATGGACATCGCCATCGTCGATTCCGAGAAGGAGATGCGCAAGATCGAGGTCATGCCCACCGAGGGCGAAGAGGCCCCGGACGAGGGCGGCCTCGAACTGACCGAGTCCGAGGACGCGCTGGACTACTCCGCGCGCTCCACCGACCCCGTGCGCATGTACCTGCGCGAGATGGGCGCGGTGCCGCTTCTCGACCGCGACGGCGAGGTGACCATCGCCAAGAAGATCGAGAACGGCGAGATGGAGGTGCTCTACGCCCTGGTGGAGGTCCCCGTGGCCCTGGAGGAGCTCATCCAGGTGGGCGAGGACCTGAAGATCGGGCGCATCAAGCTCAAAGACGTGGTCAAGACCATCGAGGAGGACGACCCCTCCGAAGACGAGATGAACCAGCGCTCGCGCGTCATCCTCCTGCTCGACGAGCTCAAGGCCATCTTCAAGAAGCGCCGCAAGGTCTACGGCAAGCTCGACTCCTGCGCCTGCCTGGAGCGCCGCGTGGCGGGCGTGCAGCGCGAGATCATGGCCTTCAAGGACGAGGTGGTGGGCCGGCTTCGCGACATCAAGCTGGAGAAGACCCTCATCGACCGCGTCATCGAGACCGTCGAGGACTACGTGCGCCAGATGCACAACTGCCAGCGCGACCTCTCGGCCTACATCCTCTCCACGGGCAAGACCCAGGTGGAGATCCAGGGCCTCTTCCACCAGCTGGAGGCCCGCGAGATCAACCCCATGGTCGCTGCCTCCGCCCTGGGCATGACCGTGGAGGAGATCTTCTCCTTCAAGGAAATGATCCTGGCCAAGATGGAGATCCTCCACCGCCTCCAGGACAAGTGCTGCCACCACGTGCCCGACCTGGAGGAAGTGCTCTGGCGCATCAAGCGCGGCAACAACGCCGCCTCGCGCGCCAAGCAGGAGCTCATCCGCGCCAACCTGCGCCTGGTGGTCTCCATCGCCAAGAAGTACACCAACAGGGGCCTGCAGTTCCTGGACCTGATCCAGGAAGGCAACATCGGGCTCATGAAGGCCGTGGACAAGTTCGAGTACCAGCGCGGCTACAAGTTCTCCACCTACGCCACCTGGTGGATCAGGCAGGCCATCACCCGCGCCATCGCGGACCAGGCCCGCACCATCCGCATCCCCGTGCACATGATCGAGACCATCAACAAGCTCATCCGCACCTCGCGCTACCTCGTGCAGGAGCTGGGGCGCGACCCCACCCCCGAGGAGATCGCCGAGCGCATGGATTACCCGCTGGAGAAGGTCAAGAAGGTGCTCAAGATCGCCAAGGAGCCCATCTCCCTGGAGACGCCCATCGGCGACGAAGAGGATTCGAGCCTGGGCGACTTCATCGAGGACAAGAAGGCCCTGGCCCCGGCCGAGGAGGTGGTGAACACCAAGCTCACCGAGCAGATCGCCCGGGTGCTCTCGGACCTCACCCCCCGCGAGGAGCAGGTGCTGCGCAAGCGTTTCGGCATCGGCGAGAAGAGCGACCACACTCTCGAGGAAGTGGGCAAGCTCTTCAACGTCACCCGCGAGCGCATCCGCCAGATCGAGGCCAAGGCCCTGCGCAAGCTGCGCCACCCCGTGCGCAGCCAGCACCTGCGCAGCTACTACGAAAGCTAGGCCGCGCGTAAACGCGAACACGCGAGCGCCGGGCGGGATGACCGTCCGGCGCTTTTTTCGTCCGCGTAACCGGCGCGTCGCGCCCCGCGACTCCAGGGGGAACCGTCCGGAAAGCCCGGGCGGGAACACCCTGGAGGAAAACCATGTCGAAACGACTGATCGCCTTTGCCGCGGCCGCGCTCCTGACCCTGTGCGCCGCTTCCGCCTTCGCCCAGGAAGCGGGCAAGCACCGCTTCTTCGACCGCATCGACGCCAACTCCGACGGCTCCCTGACCCGCGAGGAGATTCAGAAGCAGTTCCCCAAGTTCACGCAGGGGAACTTCAAGCAGGCCGACGTGAACGGCGACGGCAAGCTCTCGCTGGAGGAATGGCGGGGATTCGTGAAGGCCAGGAAGGCCGAGCGCAAGGCAGGTACTGGAGCGATGTAGCGGAGCCGGGCAATCGACCGGCCCGGGGGGAGGGCGGCGATAGCCTTCCCCCACCGGCCGGGCGGACGCCCTTTCAGGTCCGGCCGCGCCTGCCCGAGGCCAGGGCCTCGGCCACGGCCCTGGCCAGGTCGTCCTTTCCGGCGGGCTTGGGGAGGTAGCCGTCGAAGCCAGCGGCCAGGAAGCGTTCCCTGTCGCCGCCCATGGCCTGGGCGGTGAACGCCAGCACGGGCAGCTCCCGGCCCTGCCCGCCGGGCAACTCGCGGATGGCCTCAAGCGTCCGTACCCCGTCCATCCCCTCCATGCGCACGTCCATGAGCGCCACGTCGAAGCGCCCCGCGCGCACGGCCTCCAGGGCCTGCGGGCCCGAGGCCACGGCCGTTACCGCATGCCCGAGCTTTTCGAGCATGGCCTTGGTGGCCAGGCGGTTCACCTTCTCGTCCTCCACCAGGAGCACCGCGCCCGCCCTCGCCCCGGGTTCGGGCCGGGGGGCGAAGCCGGCCTGGCCCGCGCCCTCGGGGGCCGGGCGCACCGGGATGCTCAGGTAGAGCGCGCACCCCTGGCCCGGGGCCGTGTCCACGTTTATCTCCCCGCCCATCATCCGCGTGAGCCTGCTCACGATGGCCAGGCCCAGCCCGGCCCCTTCGCGCCCGCTCCCCGCTGCGGCCTCCAGCCTGGTGAACGGCGAGAAGACGGCGCTCAGGTGCTCCGGCGCGATCCCAGGCCCGTTGTCTCGCACCTCGAAGACCAGGACGCGCGGCCGCAGCGGGTCCGGGTGGGTCACGGAGTACGCGGTCAGGGAGACTGACCCCTCGTCGGTGTATTTCACGGCGTTGCCCAGGAGGTTGATGAGCATCTGCGCGAGCCTGCCCCCGTCGGCCAGCACGGGTTGGCGGACGCTCGGGTGGATGTGCGTCTTGAGCTCCAGGCCCTTGCGCGCGGCCTCCTTGGCGAAGAGCCCGGCCACGGATTCGGCCACGTCCGAGGGTCGCACCGGGGCAGGGACGAGCTCGTAGAGGCCCGACTCCACCCGCGAGAGGTCCAGGATGTCGTTGATGATGGCCAGGAGCTTGCGGGAGGACTCCAGGGCCATGTCGGCGCGCTCCGCCTGCTCTCGGGGCAGGGGCGCCTCGCTCAAAAGTTGGAGCATGCCCATGAGGCCGCTCAGGGGCGTACGCACCTCGTGGCTCATGGCCGCCAGGAATTCGGACTTGGACCGGCTGGCGGCCTCGGCCGCGAGCCGGGCCTCCACCGCGCTGGCGTGCAGGGCCGCGCGCCTTTCGATCTGATGGGAAACCAGGGAACGGCCGTACAGGATGCCCGCGCACCCCACGATCCACAGGGCCAGGAGCACCTGGGCGTGGCGCTCCATCTCGGTGGCGTGCAGTTCCATGAAGGAGGCCATGGGCACGGACACCGAGATGCCCCCGCGCACGTCACCCAGCTTGTAGCCCTGCCAGGCGTGGCATTTGAGGCAGCGCTCCTCGGCAATCACGGCGCGCATGTAGCGCAGGTGCGAGGAGCCGTTCAGGTCGGCGACCTCGCTGACCTCCTGTTTTCCCCTGCTCATGTCCTTGAGAACGCGCGCCTCCCATTCGTCCGGGGAGTTTCCCGGCCGGACGGGGTTCAGGCTCGTGATGTGGCCCTTGACCCCGTAATCCGCGCCTTCCATCTCCTGGACCTGGCGGGTCATGTAGGCCGGGTTGACCAGCGTGAGCACCCGGCCGTCAGTGGTGGTGACCACCTTGCCGGGCGCATCCAGGTACGGGTTTGGCTGCATGGACTCCGTGACCGGAACGTAGACGCCTCCGTGCGTCGCGTTCCAGCGACGGTAGGCGAGGTCCTTGTCGTAGTTCGAACGTGCAATTCCTACTGCGATGGTGGTTATTCTATCCATTTCGCGACAAGAAAGAAAGTAGAAGGCGTTCGCGAGGATTATTGTCCAGGCAACGAGAAGGGCAAGGCTGAAGCGTTTTAGAGTGACGGATTCCCGTGTCTGTTCGCTCATTGAATAATCATAATGAAAAGGTGCTCCATGGTAAAGTGGGCCTTCGATTTCACAGTTGATGAATCCGGTGGAATTGTTCCGGAAAAGGCGCGGGAGGCGACGGCGCGCCGCGCACGAAAAAAGCCGGATGCCCGCGCGGGGCATCCGGCCGTGAAGCGGGCGGGGCCAGGGCGGATCAGGCCAGCCAGTCGTCGTCCTCCCCGATGGGTGTGAAGCCCCGGCGCAGGGTGTTCTCGCTGACCACGCGCGGGTCCATGAACTGGAGCAGGTAGTCCGGGCCGCCAGCCTTGGAGCCCACGCCCGACATCCTTGCTCCGCCGAAGGGGTGGCGCTCCACCAGCGCGCCGGTGATGTTGCGGTTCAGGTACAGGTTGCCCACGCGGAACTCGCGCCGGGCCTTCTCCAGGTTTTTCGGGCTTCTGGAGAACACGCCGCCGGTGAGCGCGAAACGCGAGTCGTTGGCCATGGCCATGGCCTCGTCGAAGTTTTTCGCCCGCATCACGGCCAGGACCGGGCCGAAGACCTCCTCCTGGGCGATGCGGTGTTCGGGCCGGATGTTCTCGACCACCACCAGCGGGGCGTACCAGCCCGGGCCCTGGGTGACGCGCTCCAGTGCCACGCGCCCCTCGGAGCGCGCAATGGCCGCGTACTGGAGCACCGTGTCCATCTGGCCCTTGTCCGCCACGGGCCCCATGAAGTTGGCCGGGTCCTCGGCCGGGCCGATCTTGAGCGACGAGCAGGCCGCCACCAGGCGCTCCATGAAGCGGTCGTAGATTTCGTCCAGCGCCACGAGCCGCGAGAGCGCCGAGCACTTCTGGCCCTGGAAGCCGAAGGCCGAGTAGACCGCCGCAGTCACGGCTTCGTCCAGGTCCGCGTCGTCGTCTATTATCATGGCGTTCTTGCCGCCCATCTCGGCGATCACGCGCTTGCAGTTGGCCTGGCCCGGGGCCACTCGCGCGGCCTTCTCCATGATCCTGAGCCCCACCTCCATGGAGCCCGTGAAGGCGACGACGCTTATGTCCGGGTGCTCCACCAGGCAGTCGCCCATTACAGAGCCCCGGCCCGGGCAGAAGTTGAACACGCCGTCCGGCAGCCCGGCCTTCCTGAAGATGTCCACCAGCCCCCTGCCGGTGAGCGCCGAGATGCCCGAGGGCTTGTAGACCACGCAGTTGCCCGCCACCATGGCCGCCGCCGACATGCCGCAGGAGATGGCCAGGGGGAAGTTCCACGGGGCGATCACCGCGCACAGGCCCTTGGGCTCGTAGAACAGGTGGCTCTGCTCGCCCGGGGCGCGGCCCATGCGCCGGGGCGCGCCCAGGCGCAGGGCCTCGCGGGCGTAGTACTCCAGGAAGTCGATGGCCTCGGCCACGTCGTTGTAGGCCTGGTCCCACTGCTTGCCCACCTCCAGCACCTGGATGGCGCAGAGGTCCGCGATGGTCTCCCGGGCGATGGCCGCCGCGCGCAGGAGCACCCCGGCGCGCTCGGCAGGGCCCGCGTCGCGCCAGGCCGGGAAGGCCTTTTTCGCGGCCGCGACGGCCTGCTCCGTCTCCCGGATTCCGGCCTGGCAGACCAGGCCCAGCACCTCGGAGGGGTCGGCCGGGTTGGTGGAGGGGACGCGGTCGTCCGTGAGCACGTCCCGGCCGCCGATGAAGAGCGGGCAGACGCCCCCGGCACCGGAGCGCACCTTGGCGATGGCCTTGGGGAAGGCCTCGCGCAGGCTTTTTTGCGTGAAGTCCGCCAGGGGGAAGTTGGCGAAGCCGTCCAGGCCTCCCGGGCCCTTGGGCGCGGGCCTGGGCGGCGCGGCCTGGGAGAGCTCGCGCTCGAGGGTCAGCGCCGGGTTCTCCAGAAGCCTGTCCTCGGCCTCGCCCTCGGCGAAGGTCAGGCGCAGGAAGGACTCGTTGGCCGTGTTCTCCAAGAGCCTGCGCACTAGGTAGGCCATGCCCGGCAGCAGCTCGCCGTAGGGGCAATAGAGCCTGACGCGCCCCGCCACCTTGAGGAGCCCCTTGCGCACGGGCTCGGCCATTCCGTAGAGCGCCTGGAACTCGTAGCGGCTCTCGGGCACGCCAAGGGCCCGGGCCGCCTCCATGACGAAGCTTATGGAGCGGATGTTGTGCGATGCGCACTGGAAGTAGATCAGGTCGCTGTTTTGGAGCACCATGGCCGAGCAGCGCTCGAAGGCCAGGTCGGACTCGGGCTTGCGCGTCCACACCGGGATGTCCCAGCCCATCTGCCTGCTGACCACGGTCTCGTAGTCCCAGTACGCGCCCTTCACCAGGCGGATGCCCATGGGCAGGTTGTTGGCCCTGGCCCAGGCCAGGAGCGCGCGCAGGTCGTCCTCGGTCTGCCTGAGGTAGCACTGGAGCACCACGGAGAGGTGCGGCCAGGCCACGAACTCGGGGTCGGTGCGCAGCCGCTTGAACAGCTCGATGGTCATGTCCTTGTACTTGAGCTGCTCGATGTCGATGCACAGTGCCCCGCCCATGGCGATCACCATGCGGTAGATGGGGCGCATGCGCTCGAGTATCGCCTCCACCGAGCCCTCGAAGTCCGCGGGTTTGGCCTGGGAGTAGAGCGCCGAGGGCTTGATGGACACGTTCACCCTGGGCGCGTGGCCCCAGTCCAGGCCCTGCGCGCCGGACCCCAGGGGCTTCCAGGAGCCCTGCTCGCGGGCGATGGCCTCCAGCACCTCCAGGTAGCCGTCGCGGTAGGCCTGGGCCTCCTCCTCGGACACGGTGGCCTCGCCCAGGAGGTCCACGGTGAAGGCGAAGCCGTCCTTGCGGATTTTGGCCAGGTTCTTCACGGCCTCGCGGGTGTTCTCGCCCACGATGAACTGCCTGGCCATGCCCTCGATGTTGGAGCGGATGGCCTTGCCCATGACCTTGGCCGCCACCGCGCCCAAAAAGCCCGACTTCTCCGCGCCCCACTTGAGCACGGCCGGGATGTCGCCCGAGCCCGCGCCCGTGAAGTACTCCTCGATGTGGCGCTGGAGCGAGTCCGCGGAGTTCAGGTAGGGCAGCACGTCCACGAAGCGGAACAGCTGGACCTTGAAGTCCTCGTTTCGCATGGCCCAGTCCATGACCTTGCCGGTCCAGAAGCCCTTGTTGAAGACGGACGGGGCCTCGCCCCTGATGCTCGCGAAGAACTCCTTGCCGCGCGCCGTGATGGCCTGGTCGATTCCCTCTGGAAGCATGGGTCTTTCTCCTGGATGAAACGCCCTCCGGGGAACGCCCGGGGCGGGAGGTCGTGGTTCGCCGGGCCTTCTAGCCCACGGGCATGACGCCCGTTTCCTTCACCGTCTGGAGCACCACCGTGGAGTTGGTGTCGCGCACCGTGGGCAGCGCGCCGATGCGCTTGAGCAGGTCCGCCAGGGCGCGCGGCCCTGCCACGCGCACCTTGATCAGGTACGCGGCCGAGCCCGCGGCGTAGTGCACCTCCATGACCTCGGGCAGGGCGGCCAGGGCCTCGCCCGTGTCGGTCGCGCCCACGGGCTCCTCGGTCTTGACGAAGGTGAACGCCGTGAGCGTGAGCCCCAGGGCCTCGGGGTCGATGCGGGCCTCGTAGCCCGCGATCACGCCCCGGGCCTCCAGCTTGCGCACGCGCTCGAGCACGGCCGAGGGGGCCATGCCTACGGCGCGGGCCATGTCCGCGTTGGACGTGCGGGCGTTCTGCTGAAGTATCGTCAGAATTTGCTGGTCGATTTCGTCGATCATTCTGTTTGCCTGCCTGTTGACGGGATAAAATTCGATTTTGACCAGGATGTCAATGGAGGGCGGAAAGGCGTGACCGCCTCCGGGGTCGGGGAGACTTGAAAATGTGACGGCAAGGTTCGTGGCGGGCCGGGGACGGTCCGCAAGGGAGGGGCGGACGACGCGCGCCCGGCGGGAAGGGTGCGGGGATGCGGGTCAGCCCGTGTCGCGGTTGCGCACGTCGCTTCGCCAGGGGTTGAGCGGGGCGCAGCAGCCCTCGCCCATGGCCAGGAGCTCCCTGAATTTATTCTGGGAGGACAGGCCGCAGCGGTAGAGCTTCAGGGAGTCGTCCCAGGCGACCTCCGGGCAGCGTTCGCGGTAGCCGTGCAGGATGCGCGATTCGACGCACTGGTCAGTCAGGCAGCACCAGCCGCAGCCGACGCAGGAACTCAACAGGGAAGCAGGTTCGCTGCTTGGTCAACGGGCCTGACCTCGCCCCGGCGGGGGAGGGCCGCCGCGCTGCTGAAGCGCGGCGTGGAAGGGGAGCTTTTCGAGGGCATGGCAACGGCTAACACCGGGGGGAGCAAAGCGCAACGGGCGTTTCCCGGCGGCCGTGAGCCCTTGTGCCGCAAGGAGGAACCCGGCGCTCCGTTCTCTCATCGAAGAGTAGGGATTTCCCCTCTGGACGACTCCCCTCCTGGTTCACGTATACCGCCAATCAGCGGGGTCCTGGGGAGTTGCCGGATGCACTCTGGGAGCGGTCATTCGTGAAGATCATGCTTATCGAAAACGACGCAGTGAGCGCCAACCACATCACCGAGATGCTCAAGAAGGTCGGGCACAAGGTCATGCTGGCCAGGGACGGCTCATGTCTGCCGGAGGTCCTGGGCTCGGCCCAGGTGGACATGGTCATCACCGACATCTTCCTGGACTCCACCTCCGGGCTCCAGGTGGTGCTGGACGTCAAGGACATCGCCCCGGGGGTGAAGGTCCTGGCCATCTCGGGCGGCGGCAGGACCCTCAACTTCGACTACCTGGACTACGCCCTGGAGTTCGGCGCGGACGCGGTGATGCGAAAGCCCCTGGACGAATCCAGGCTCATCAGCCTGCTCGACCAGTTCTCCACCACCTGCTGAGGGATTTCCCTTCGCCTGACGGCCGGCGCTTCCGGGGTTTTCCCCCGCGAGGCTCTGGCCGTTCCGCATTTATTTCGATCCCGAGCCCGGCCTTTCGCCCCCGAAGCCGCGCGCCTTTTCCTGTTCGCCCGGGCGCGGCAAGAATTTGCCGCAGCCGCGCGGCGGGCCACCCTCACTTCAGGTGCCGGGAGAGCACCATGCCGTATTCGCTTATCTTGTAGCGCAGGGTCCTGGGCGAGATGCCCAGCGTCTGGGCCGTGAGCCCTTTGTTGCCCCGGCAGTGGCGGAAGGCCCTGACGATGGCCCGCATCTCCGCGTCGCGCACGGCCGCCTCCAGGGTCATGCTTTCCGGCGCGGGGTCCTCCATCTGGCTCTGGGCCCCGGGGTGCAGCTCGGCGGGCAGGTCCTCCGGGCCGATGACGCCGCCGGGGTTCACGAGCACGAGGCGCTCGATGAGGTTGCGCAGTTCGCGCGCGTTGCCCGGCCAGGCGTAGCCCGTGAGGATGGACAGGGCCTCGTCCGAGAGGCGCATGCCGGAACGGTGGTAGCGGTGGCTGAAGTGGTCCACGAAGTGCGCGGCCAGCACCGGGATGTCCTCCCGGCGTTGCCTGAGCGGCGGCAGGAACACGGGCACCACGTTCAGGCGGTAGAAGAGGTCCGCCCGGAAGAGCCCGGCCTTGACCATCTCCAGCAGGTTGCGGTTGGTGGCGGCAACGATGCGGGCCTCGAAGGGCAGGTCCCGGTCGCCGCCCAGGCGCCTGAACGTGCGCTGCTCGAGAACGCGCAGGAAGTCCGCCTGGTTGTTGGGCGGGATCTCGCCCACCTCGTCGAGAAAGAGCGTCCCGTCGCCGGCCAGCTCGAAGCTGCCGCGCTGCTGGCGCGAGGCTCCCGTGAAGGCCCCGGCCTCGTGGCCGAAGAACTTGTCCGCGAAGAGCTCGTCCTTCAGCACCCCGCAGTTGATCGGCACGAAGGGCTTCTCGCGCCGGTTGGACATGGCGTGGATGAGCCTGGCGAAGAGCTCCTTGCCGGTGCCCGATTCGCCCTGCAGGAGCACCGGCGCGTCCGAGGTGGCCACCTGCGAGGCCAATTGGTGGGCCTCGCGCATGGCTTTCGAGCCGATGAGCACGGCGGTGACGCCGCCGCCCTCTGCGGGCAGGTCGTCCAGGTCCAGACGAATCGGCAAATTTTTGCCGCTACTCATGTGTTCCTCCTGACACCGTTTTACGGTGTCCGAGCGGGGAGGAAAAACAATGCCGCTCACGTTTCCGGCTACTCTTTCCCTTCGAAAAAGGGAAGCGGTTTGCGGCAATGTTTTGCCGATAGCGGCAAACGGTTGCCGCACGACGCCTTTCGGCTGTTTTTTAATATACTGAAATAACAACGATTGTGTCTGGTACGCTTCTTGATTGTTCCGGAAATAACAAGCGTGGGGCGTGCCGCCGACGGTTTCGCCGGACGGATCCTTCAGAATCTGGAAGCAAGGGAGAGCGTGCGAACATGAAATCGAGATGGTTGCGAATCGGTATGGTTGTCCTGGCACTGGGCCTGGCGGGCGCTGCGTTCGCCTACGCCGCCGCGAGCGGCGGGGCGCAGGCCGTGAGCGAGGCCGCCGGAGCGGCCGGAACCCCGTCCGGCCCCTGGTGGATGTGGCCGGCGATCCTTCTGGTGTTCTGCTTCGTGCTGGGCATCATCGCCGTGCTCGCGGGCGTGGGCGGCGGCGTGCTCTACGTGCCCCTGGTCAGCGGCTTCTTCCCGTTCCACCTGGACTTCGTGCGCGGAGCGGGCCTGCTGGTCGCCCTGGCCGGAGCCCTGGCCGCCGGACCGGGCCTTCTCAAGCGCAACATGGCCAGCCTGCGCCTGGCCCTGCCCGTGGCGCTCATCGCCAGCTCCTGTGCCGTGGTGGGCGCGATGATGGGCCTGGCGCTGCCCACCAACGTGATCCAGCTCTGCCTGGGCGGCACCATCCTCTTCATCGCCATCCTGCTCTTGGTCTCCAAGAACACGGCCAACCCCGTGGTCACCAAGCAGGACGCCCTGGGCCTGGCGCTGGGCATGAACGGCACCTACTACGACCCCTCCACCTGCGAGACCGTGCACTGGAAGACCCACCGCACCCTGCCGGGCCTTCTGATGTTCATCATCATCGGCGTCATGGCCGGCATGTTCGGCCTGGGCGCGGGCTGGGCCAACGTCCCGGTGCTCAACCTGCTCATGGGCGCCCCGCTCAAGATCTCCGTGGGCACCTCCAAGTTCCTGCTGTCCATCACGGACACCTCGGCGGCCTGGGTCTACCTGAACCAGGGCTGCGTGGTCCCGCTCATGGCCATCCCCTCGGTCATCGGCCTGATGCTCGGCTCCTTCGCGGGCGTGAAGCTCCTGGCCAAGGCCAAACCCAAGTTCATCCGCTACATGGTCATCGGCGTGCTGCTTTTCTCCGGCGGCAAGGCGCTGCTCAAGGGCCTGGGCTACTAACAAACTCACAGGAGAAGGAGAATCCACATGGCCGAAAACAAGAACGTCTGCGCCCCCGTCGAGACCCCGAGGGAGCAGCTGGTATACGCCGAGATCCTGTTCTGGGGCTGCTGGGGCGGGCTCGCCCTCATGGCCGTGACCTACATCGTCTACCTGGCGGGCATCCTGCCCCCGCACGTGCCCATGGACCAGATCACCGTGCTCTGGTCTAAGCCGGTGGGCACCTACCTGGCCGAGGGCAAGGTCCCCAACGGCTGGGGCTGGCTCGTGCTTCTGGGCAAGGGCGACTTCGTCAACTTCCTGGGCATCGTGCTGCTGGCGGGGCTGACCATCGTGGCCTACCTGCCGCTCATCCCGGCTTTTCTCGGCAAGAAGGACAAGGCCTTCGCCGTGATCGCCATCCTGGAAGTGCTGGTGCTCCTGATTGTGGCCTCCGGCCTCGTCGGCGGCGGCGGCCACTAAACTAATTGATAAAGTGAAGGTTTCAGTGTGTCATGCGTCCTGACGTCCTGAAAGACGGCAACGCAACGCAAGGAGAAACCGCGATATGACGCTCGTGTCCCCCGCAATGCTCGCATCCCTGGACCTCCCGGCGGTCCTGGACGGCCTGCCCCTGGGCGTGGCCGTCCTGGACCGGGAGGGCCGGGTTGTCACGCTCAACTCCGCCCTGGAACGCCTGACCGGTTTCTCCAGGGAGGAGGCGCGGGGGGCGCCGTGCCGTCACGTGATCCGTTCCGGGCTGTGCCACCGCCGCTGCCCGGCGGGGGCCCCCGAGGACACCGACATCGTCAACCGCCACAGGCGCAGGATCCCGGTGCGCATCTCGGCCGTGCCCGTGCGCGACGCCCTGGGCCGGGACCTCTTCAGGCTGGACCTCGTGGAGGACCTCTCGGCACTGCGGGAACTCGAGCGCAGGCTGGAGGAGCCCGGCGGCATCGGCAAGCTCGTGGGCAAGGGCCCGGCCATGGAGCGCATCATGCGCCTGATCCCGGCCATGGCCCAGTCCGGCGCCCCGGTGATGATCATCGGCGAGACCGGCACGGGCAAGGACGCCGTGGCCGAGGCCATCCACAAGGTCTCGCCGCGCTCGCGCGAGCCCTTCGTGCGCGTCAACTGCGGCCCCATGCCGCCCGAGGCCCTGGAGGCCGAACTCTTCGGCAGGCTCCAGGGGTCGGGGGAGATAGCGCCCGGGGCGTTCCAGAGGGCCGGGGCGGGCACGGTGTACCTCTCGGACGTGGGCGAGATGCCGCAGGCCCTCCAGGCCAGGCTCACCCGGTTCATCGACGAGGAGGTCATCCTCCCGGCCGGAAGCGAGAACCCAGTGCGCTCCCAGGCCAAGGTCATCGCCTCCTCGCCCCAGAGCCCGGAGTCGCTCGTGCGCGCGGACACGATGCACAAGGACCTGGCCTACCGCCTGGGGGCCATGCGCCTGGACCTGCCGCCGCTGCGCGAGCGCCCCGAGGACATCGAATTTCTGCTGGCGCACTTCCTGGAGGTCTTCGCGGCCAAGTTCCGCAAGAAGGTCCTCGGCTTCACGCCCAAGGCCAGGCGGCTGCTCCTGGGCCACGACTACCCGGGCAACGTGCGCGAGCTCCGCAATATCGTCGAGTACGCCGTGATGGTCTGCACCAAGCCCTCCATCCCCCCCGCCTGCCTGCCCGCGCACCTCATCGCGCACCTGGCCGCGTCCGGGGAGAAGGAGTAGGCCATGCGGATCAAGCGCGTGCTCATTCCCCTGTACAAGGACGAGGTGGCCCCGAGGTTCGACCTGGCCTCGGAGGCGCTCCTGGCCATGGTCGCGCCCGGCGGCGGCGTGGAGACCGAGGACTTCCTCCTGCCCCACGCCTCGGCCGACGGCATGTGCGACCTGGCGCTCAGGAAGGACGTGGACGTGGTCATCTGCGGGGGCATCGAGGAGGAATATTACCACTATCTTCGCTGGAAAAGGGTGGAGGTCATCGATAATGTGGCGGCCAGGGCCCTGACGGCGCTCAAGCATTTCGCGCAGGGCACCCTCAAGGCGGGAGACATCCTCTTCGCCGCCAAGGAGGACGACCATGCTCGGTGACATCTTCACCAGGCATTTCCGCGACCTGCACACCAGCGAGGACTCGATCTCCCCCGAGCGCTACGACGCGCTCAAGTACAAGATCGTCGGCCTCATGGCCGTGGTGACCATCCTGCCTCTCCTGCTCATGGCCACGATCAACTTCGTCGAGTTCCAGACCACCATGGCGCGCGAGATCCAGAACCCGCTGCGCGTGCTCCTGGGCAAGACGCGCAACACCATCGACCTCTTCCTGGCCGAGCGCGCCTCCACCGTGGCCTTCATCGCCCAGGCCTACACCTTCCAGGAGCTGGCCGACGAGCGCGAACTGGGCCGGATATTCCGGGTGATGCGCAAGGAGTTCGAGGGCTTCGTGGACCTTGGGCTCATCGACGCGCGCGGCCACCAGGTGAGCTACGTGGGCCCCTACGACCTGAAGGGCCGCGACTACTCCTCGCAGGATTGGTTCGCCCAGGTGCGCGTCAACGGCAAGTACATCTCCGACGTGTTCCTGGGCTTCCGCAAGCTGCCCCACGTGGTCATCTCCATGCAGCACATCTCCGAATCCGGAGAGACCTGGGTCCTGCGCGCCACCCTGGACACGAGGCAGTTCGACAAGATCATCGCGGCCATGGGCCTGGAGCCCGGCTCGGACGCCTTCATGGTCAACCGGGGCAACGTTCTCCAGACGGCTTCGCACCTCTACGGCAGCGTGCTCGAGCCGAGCCCGCTCAAGCTTCCGCCCGTGACCTACGAGCCCCAGGTGATCTCCGTGAAGGACCCGGAGGGCCGCGACATCTACCTGGCCTACGCCTACGTGCCCAACACCGATTTCGTGCTCATGGCCGCCAAGCCGCGCCTGGGCGCGCTCACGGCCTGGTACAACCTGCGCGGGGACCTCTTGTTCATCTTCGTGGCGGGCGTGCTGGCGATCTTCTTCGTGGTTTCGCGCTTCACCGGGCTCCTGCTCAACCGCATGCGCGAATCCGAGGAGCGCCGCGCCCTGGCCTTCAGGCAGGTGGAGCACGCCCAGAAGCTCTCCTCTATCGGCAGGCTGGCGGCGGGCGTGGCCCACGAGATCAACAACCCCCTGGCCATCATCAACGAGAAGGCCGGGCTCATGAAAGATCTCCTGGGCCTGCAGGGCGATTTCCCGGGCAAGGCCAAGTTCGACGCCCAGGTGGAGGCCATCATCAAGGCCGTGGAGCGCTGCCGGGGCATCACGCACCGGATGCTCGGCTTCGCCAGGCGCATGGACGTGAAGATCGAGGGGCTCAACCTGAACGAGGTCATCCAGGAGACCACCGGCTTCCTGGCCCGCGAGGCCGAGCACCGCAACGTCAGGCTCGACCTCAAGCTCGCCCAGGACCTCGGGCGCATCGAATCGGACAGGGGCCAGTTGCAGCAGGTGATCCTGAACATCCTGAACAACGCCCTGGCGGCCATACCGGACAACGGGGCCATCGAGGTGAGCTCCTGGAACGAGGGGCCCGAGCACGTGGCCTTCTCCATCCGCGACAACGGGTGCGGCATGTCCGAGGACACCATCAAGTGCATCTTCGAGCCCTTCTTCACCACGAAACGGGGCAAGGGCACGGGGCTCGGGCTGTCCATCACCTACGGGATAGTGAAAAGGCTCGGCGGGGAAATATCGGTGCAAAGCGAGGTGGGGACAGGGACCGTGTTCACCGTGGTCCTGCCCGTCATGGCCCCCCCCAGCGCAGCCGTGGAGGCTCAGGTACAATGACCGACAAGGATTGGAACGTCCTGCTTGTGGACGACGAAGAGGAGTTCGTCCAGACGCTGTGCGAGAGGCTGTCCCTGCGGGGCATCGCCTGCAAGGTGGCCCTAAGCGGAGAGGCGGGGCTGGCCGTCATCGAGGAGCAGGTCCCGGACGTGGTGGTCCTGGACATGTTCATGCCCGGGCTCAAGGGCCTGGACGTGCTCAAGCTCATCCGGCAGCGCCATCCCTCGGTGCAGGTGATCCTGCTCACCGGGCAGGGAGCCACCAAGGACGGCATGGACGGCATGAAGCTCGGGGCTTTCGACTACATGATCAAGCCGCTCTCCATCGACGACCTCACCGCCAAGATCGGCGAGGCGGTCAAGGCGGCGAGGGGCTAGGGCGCGGACGCCCGGGACGCGGAGGCGTACATGGACAATGCGAAATTCATGGGGCGCGTGACGGCCTCGGCCAGCCACGACCTGTGCAACGTGCTGGCCACCATCCAGCAGGCCGGGGGGCTCCTGGGGGACTACCTGTCCCTGGCGCGCAAGGAGTCGCTCAAGTCCATGGGGATAAGGCCCAAATTCAAGTACGACCAGAAATTCGGGGAGATAATCTCCCAGATCCAGGCCCAGGTGGACCGCGGCCAGGACATCTGCGACCGCCTGAGCCAGCTGGCCCACAGCCCGGACGAAGGGCAGGAGGGTGCGGACCTGGCCCGGGCCTGCAAGCTGATCACAGGGCTCTCCGGGCGCGAGGCGAAAAAGCGCAAGGTCTGCCTGCTGGCCGACTGCCCCGGGGGCGAGCCGTGCATGGCGGACGCGACCCTGGTGGAGGCCCTGGGCGGGATAGAGGACGCCTTCCTGGCCGTGGCCGACGCCTGCCGGGAGAAGGGCGACATCCGCCTCGTCCCGGGTGGCGGGGGCCCCGACCACGCGTGCGTGGACGTGCTCTGCGCGGCCCTGGGGCCGGAGGACGCCGAGCGTCTGGCGTCGGAACTGAGCGGGAAAAGATCCGGCCTTTACACGGCCGGTGCGATACAAGGCGGGGTGCGCCTGGCCTTCGGCAAGGCCGGGCGAAAAGCGTAATCGAGTGGCGGGCGCGTGCGCGCCGAAGTCTGGAAGGAGATGGGAATGAACAAGATCAAGCTGCTTCTCGTGGACGATGAGGAGAATTTCGTCAACACCCTGGCCGAGCGCATGAAGATGCGCGACGTGCCCTCCAAGGTGGTCTACTCCGGCGAGGCCGCCCTGGACGTGGTCAAGTCCCAGGAGCCCGACGTGATGATCCTCGACCTGCGCATGCCCGGCATCGACGGCATGGAGGTGCTGCGCAAGGTCCGCGCCACCAACCCCAAGGTGCAGATAATCATCCTCACCGGCCACGGCACGGACCTGGACGAGGAAGAGGCCCGCAAGCTGGGCGCGTTCCACTACCACAAGAAGCCCATCGACATCGACGAGCTCCTGGGCACCGTGAAGAAGGCCTACCGCCAGCGCATCGAGGACGCCATGGTCGTGGCCGCCCTGGCCGAGGAAGGCGACTTCGAGACGGCCAAGAAGGTGATGGACGAGGACTAAACCAGGGGAGGGGGCATGCGCCCCAAGACCTTGCTCATCGACGACGAGCGGGACTTCGTCAGCATGCTGGCCGCCCGGCTCGAAGCGCGGGACTTCCCCGTGCGTTACGCCTGCGACGCCTCGGGGGGGATCGACGCCATTGCGCGCGAGACCCCCAGGGTGGTCGTCCTGGACGTGAACCTGCCGGACAGGGGCGGGCTCGAGGTGCTCGAGGAGATCAAGGAGCGCTGGCCCCTGGTCCAGGTGGTGATGCTCACGGGCCAGTCCGACCTGCGCACGGCCGTGGCGGGCATGAAGCTCGGCGCTCTGGACTACCTGGTGAAGCCGGTGGACGTGGACCGGCTCGCCAGCGTCATCGAGACCGCCGGGGAGCGCGGGCTGACCCAGGAGGAGAGCCTGCGCATGATCGAGACGGGCAAGCTGGCCGCGCTGGGCCGGCTGGCCCAGGGCGTGGCCCACGAGATCAACAACCCCGTGAACATCATCATGCAGAAGGCGGGCTGGACCGGGGAACTCCTGGAGGAGCCCGCTTTCGCCGAGTGCCCGGGCCTGCCCGAGGTGCGCGCGGAACTGGAGTCCATTCAGAACCAGGGCAGGCGCTGCCGGGACATCGTGGCCAAGCTCATGAGCCTTGGCGGCAGGATCGACCCCAGGGCCTCGGAGTTCGACCCGGCCGACGCCGTGCATGCCGTTGTGGAGGAAGTGCGCGAACGCGCAGTGGCGCTCGGCGTGCGCATCGAGGTCGCCTGCGGGCACGGCGGCGCCACCGTGCGCCTGCCGCGCGGCGAGGTGGAGCAGGTGCTCAGGCGGCTGGCGGACAACGCCCTGGACGCCATGGCCGAGGGCGGAGGGCTGCTCGGCATCTCGGTGGGCGGCCTGCCCGGGGGCATGGTGCGCATCGAAGTGGCGGACACCGGACCCGGCGTGCCCGAGGCCATCGCGGAGCGCATCTTCGAGCCGTTCTTTTCCACCAAGGCCGTGGGCCAGGGCGCGGGCCTCGGGCTTTCCATCTGCCACGGCGTCATGAAATCGCTTGGCGGGGACGTGGAGCTCGTGAGCCCGGGGAGGCCCGGGGCCGTGTTCGCGCTCGTCCTGCCGCGCTCGCCCTCCGGGGCCTGAAACCCTTCCCCCTAGACTCCCCCCAGGGCCCGCACCAGCGACTCCGCGTCGTCCACGCTGCCCAGGTCGGTCTCCGAAAGCCCTGCCAGGGTCCAGCCGGGCCGCCCGGCCACGGCCAGGCACACCGCGTCCAGGAGCGCGAGCTCCCCCCGCACCGCGTCCGGGTGCGGCAGGCTCACGCGCGCGCCCTGGGCCATCATCACCTCGAAGCTCGATTTCGCCAGGGCCGCGTGGAAGTCCGCCGCGCGCCTGAGCCGCGCCGTGAGCTCCAGGTGCTTGGCCCCGAGCATCTCCGCGGCGGGGGCCTCGGGGTCGAGCGTCCCCAGCCAGGTCAGCGCCCACTCGAGCGCCTCCAGGGCGGCGAGGCTCGAAACGTCGAGGCCGGCGAGCAGCGCGGCCGTGAAGAATTCCCTCTGCCCGCTCCATTCCAGGCGGCACTGCCTAAGCATGGCCTTGACCTCGCCCGCCCGGCCCGGCCCGAAGCGTTGGTCCGCCAGGCCCGCGAGCCGCGTAGGAGGGCTCCTGTCCGGGCGCAGCCTGGCCAGGAACGTGGCCGCGTCCCCGGGTTCCAGCACGATCTCCACCACGCTCCCGTCCGGCAGCACGGCCCTGGCCAGCTTCACGCGGTCCTCCAGCGCGGCCGCCGCCTGACGAGCCTCCCCGGGCGAGCAGGCGGCCCGCTCCAGCTCGGGCTCCAGCATCGCCTGCATGCCGGGCGGCGCGGTGAGCAGGAGCCCGGCCAGGGTGGCCGCGTCGGGGTCGTCGCGGCGGGCCAGCATGTCCTGGAAGTCCTCGATGGCGTCCCCGCCGTGGGTGGTGCGCATGTAGTCGAGCACGCCGCCGCCCTGGGGCAGGCCCTGCTCCAGGGCGCGGGCCAGCTCGGCCACGAGGCGCTCCACGCGCTCGGGCAGGGTCACGGCGCGCCGTCCAGGTCGATGGTCCTCTGGATGACGGCGTTCACGCGGCGCACCACGTCCTCGCGGGTGGACAGGCTGAACATCAGGTGGCGCATGTTGCCCTTGGGCAGGTCCGTGAGCCTGAGCGCGACGAGATCGTCGGGCTTGAGCCCCGCGAGGCAGGCCAGGGTGTCGGCCTCCTCGGGGTTGAACAGGGCGTAGTCGAAGCGCTTGGCCCCGAGCATGCGCATCAGCTGCATCTGGGTGCCGGTCATGCGCACGGGCGGTTCGGCCATCTGGGCGATGATGGCGTCCACCGCCGCCCCGTAGGAGAAAGCCGAGTTGATCCCCAGCACCAGCCCCTTTCGGGCCGCGAGCCCGGCCAGGGTGTCCACGCCCGGAGGCGGGGGCGCTCCCGAGCGCAGGAACACGGCCGCCAGGGGCAGGTCCTGGTAGAAGGGCAGGCTGAACCGGGCGAAGAGTTCGCGCTCAGGGGTCTTGAACCAGCCCACGGAGCACACGGGCTCCCTGGAGGACTTGAGTTCCTCCACGATGCGCTTGGCGGGCATTTCCTGGAAGTCCGGCTCGATCCCGGCCGAGGTGAGGATGGTCCGGGCCAGGTTCAAAAGCACGCCGCCGGGCACGCCGTCCACGGTGGTGTAGTAGGGCGGGCGCTCGAAGTAGAGCACCTTCATGCGCAGGGCGTGGCAGTCCGCCGGGGCCAGCACGCCAAGGGCCAGCGCGAGCGCGGCGGGCAGCCGGAGGAGGTTCCAGGCGGCGCGGAATGTCTCGCGCGGGCGGATCATGGCCGGACTCTAGGCCAAGCCTCCGGGGGGATCAAGCGCGCGCGGCCTTATTTGGGGAGGGATTTGACAAAAAGGTTCAAGTTGCCGAACTTGTCCATGTAGACGTCGCCGGTGAGGGTGACTTCCTTGTTCTTGTAGGCCTGCTGGAAGGCGGAGAGCGCTTCCAGGCTCACGTCCTCGGGGGTCCACACGGAGTAGTTGGTGCCGTCGGAAGCCACGACCCAGAGGCCTTCGCCATCCTCCTCGCCCACCACGGCCGTGATGGCCGCGTCCTTGGCGACGAGCTTCATTTCCTGTTCGTCCTGGGCCTGCGCGGACTGGGCCGCGAGCAGGAAGAGAAGCGCGGCCATGGCCACCGAGCGGGCCAGCGCCGAGTAGAATCCGTTCATGACCATCCCCCTGTAACGCCCGGAATTTTTACCGCCCCAGGCCCCGGGCGTCAAGCGTCGCGCCCGCCCCGGGCGCTCAGGATGCGTTCGATGAGCGACGTGGTGGAGTATCCGGGCAGAAGCGGCAGCGAGACGACGCGCCCCCCGGCGGCCTCCACGGCCTCGCGGCCCACGATGGCTTCCACGGGCCAGTCCCCTCCCTTGACCAGCACGTCCGGCAGCACGGCCTCGATGAGCGTAAGCGGGGTGGGGTCGGAAAATCCGGTGACGTAGTCCACGCAGGCGAGCCCGGCCAGCACCAGGGCCCGGTCCTCCCAGGGGACGACGGGGCGCGAGGGGCCCTTGAGCCCGCTGACCGAGGCGTCGGAGTTCAGGCCCACCACCAGGAGCCCGCCCAGGGCCCTGGCCCGGGCGAGCAGGTCCACGTGGCCGGGGTGCAGGATGTCGAAGCAGCCGTTGGTGAAGACGATGGGCTTTTGCCCGCGCTCGGGGGCCAGGCGGGCGAGCAGGTCCTCAAGGGGCAGTACCTTGGCCGTGAGCGAGGGGTCCGGGCGCATGGCGGTCGAGTCCTTTCGGCGGGCGGGCGCCCGGGTCAGGATTTTCTCCTGAGCGCTTCGGTGCGCCCGAAGAGGATCATGTCCAGCCAGTCCATGGCGAACTCCAGGCGCCTGGTCTCGTCGCGCTCCACGGCTTCGCGGTCGTGCGCGCCCATCTCCAGGCGGTCCATCATCCCGGTGTCGGACAAAAAGCGCATGAAGCCGTCCAGGTTGTAGGCGGCCAGGAAGACCATGTTGGCCTGGCGCTGGTCCAGGCGCGCGCCCAGGTCCTTGGCGCGGGCCAGGAGGAGCATGTGCCGGTCGTTGTGGCGGTTGTATTCCTTGAGGTCCTGGTCCTTGAGCCATTCGCCCGAGGACCAGCGCGCGTCCTCCTCGAAGCCCCGGCAGTGGGGCTCGCGGACCACGAAGAACTGCTCCACCACCTCGCCGGACGCCCCCGTCTTGGTGGCCCGGCCCAAGGGGTAGGTGCGGCAGGCCCCGGGGCGGTCCGGGTAGACCGAGCAGCCCTCGCGGGTGACGAAGGGGCAGGGCGAGCCCGGCACTGAGTCCATCATGCGCAGCCTGAGCATGGGGAAGCCCGTGTCCGGGGCCAGGGCGGTCTCGGCGTGGCGGGCGATGAAGTCCCTGCTGGAGAGCATCAGGCGCGAGCGCAGGCGCAGCACGTCGTAGGGCGTGAGCATGAGCGCCAGGTCCGAGCAACAGGCGTTGAAGCAGGGCACCTTGGGGTGGCAGGCGAAGCGGAAGCGTTCGCCGGGCTTCAGTTCCGGCAGGCTCTCGAGGAAGGCTTGGGTCGCGTCGCGTTCTTGTCCGGTATTGTCGTTGTTCTGCATGGCCAGAGGCTTGTAGCACCGCCCGGCCCGCCTTGGAAGCCGGAAAAGGGCGGCCTCGTTGACACGGCCGCTCCTTCGTGGAAAACATTCCGGGCATGAGTGAGCAGTTGAGGCTGCGCATCGACAACCGGTTGCCGGAACTCGACCGCCTCCGCGAGGAGGTGGAGGGCTTCCTGGCCCGCAGCGGCGTGAGCGGCAGGGAATCGTTCCACATCCAGCTGGCGTTGGACGAGCTCGTCACAAACGTCATCAACTACGCCTACGAGGCCCAGGGCGGGCACGCCATCGACCTGACGCTCGAGCACGCCCCCGGCCACGTGGACATGGTTCTCGAGGACGCGGGCAGGCCCTTCAACCCCCTGCTCTCGCCGGAGCCCGACGTCTGCGCCGCCCCCGAGCGCCGCAAGGTCGGCGGCCTGGGCATCCACTTCGTGCGCAGGACCATGGACGAGTTGCGCTACGAGCGCTTGGGCGGCAGGAACATCCTCCACATCCGCAAAAAGACAAAGCAGGAGCCATGATATGGAACTCTCAGTGACCACGTCCGGGCCGGTGACCGTGCTCAAGATCGACGGCAGGCTGGACTCGAACACCTCCCGCGAGCTCGAGGACAAGGTCATGGGGGTCATCACCGGGGGGGCCAAGCGCGTGCTCATGGACTTCGGCGGCGTGGACTACATCAACTCCAGCGGCCTGCGCGTACTGCTCATGGCCTTCCAGCACCTGAAGAAGGGCGGGGGCGTCCTGCACCTGTGCGACATCAAGGACTACATGCGCGAGGTCTTCGAGATATCGGGCTACACCGAGATATTCCCCATCTTCCCCGGCCAGGCCGAGGCCCTGGCCGCGTTCCCGGAGTAGGGGCCGTGCGGGCGCTCATCCTGGCCGCCCTGCTGGCCCTGGCGGCCGCCTGCCCGGCCCTGGCCCAGCCCGCGCCCATGGAGATCGCGGGCGTGCGCCTGGGCGCGGACGTCAAGGGCTTCGCCGGGCTCGTGGAACTGGGCAAGGTGGAGACGGACATCTCCCGGCAGTACCTCTCCACGGCGGCCCTCGCGCCCGTGCCCGGCTACCGCTCGGGGTACGTCACCTTCGGCAACTGCGCCTCCCCCGGGCGCGTCGCGCGCATCAAGGTGAACTACGCCGACGACTCGCGCGCCTTCTACGAAAAGCTCCTGGGCGCGCTCAAGAAGCGCTACGGCGAGCCCCAGCAGTGGCGCGGCAACCCCTTCGGCACCCTGCGCGTGTGGAAATGGAGCGTCAAGGACAAGGAACTCGGCGACATCTCCTTGATCCTCCAGCACTATTCCGGAGACGACGACACCTTCACCAGGGGCAACTCCCTGCGCATCGCCGCGCCCAGGCTCCTGGAGGCCGAACGCGCCTGCAACGACAGGAAGCATCCCGAGGAGCGCATCAGCAAGCCCGAAGCGCCCAAGGGCTCCTTCGACCTGGACTACTTCCTGCCGCGCTGAACCCCAGGCCGGGCCACCACCTTCCCCAACGCGAACGAGGGACGTTCCGCCACATGTCCGCACTGCTGATAGACGAGTCCCTGGCCGCGCGCCGGGCCGAGATAGCCGGGCTGCTCTCCCGGCTGGCCGAGCTGGCCCTGCGCGCGGGCGGCGAGGCCCTCTCGCGCGACGCCCAATCCCTGGCCCAGGCCGCCGGGGAGCCCTTCCTCTTTGTGGCCGCGGGCGAGGTCAAGACCGGCAAGTCGAGCTTCATCAACGCCCTGCTCGGCGCGGAAGTCTCCGACGTGGCCCCGGACCCCTGCACGGACCGCATCCTGATGATCTCCCACGGCCCGGAGCTCTCCCGCGAGGACGAGTCCGAGCTTTTCGCCCGGGTGCGCCTGCCGCACCCCATCCTCAAGGACGTTGCCGTGGTGGACACCCCGGGCGTGGACTCCGTGGTGGACCGCCACCAGGAGATCACCGAGCGCTTTATCCCGCGAAGCGACCTGGTGCTCTTCGTGTTCTCAAGCCTGAATCCCTACACGCGCTCGGCCTGGGATTTCCTCGAGCTCATCGCCGGGCGCTGGCGGCGCAAGGTGGTGCTGGTGCTCACCCAGGCCGACCTGGCCACGCCCGAGCAGCTGAAGATAAACAGGCGCAAGGTCTCGGAGCTGGCCCTGGAGCGCGGGCTCGGGGAGCCGCCCGTGTTCGTGGTCTCCTCCGCGCTGGAGGCCGTGCAGCCGGAGCTCTCCGGCATCGAGGCCGTGCGCCGCCACATCCGCGAGATGGTCACGGGCGGGGAGCACACCCGGGCCAAGCTCGCCTCCCTGGCCCGAGGGGCCTTTCGCGTGCTGGACGCGGCGGCGGCCGTGGCCTCCGCCCAGCGCGGGGCGCTCTCGTCCGACGAGGAGGGTGCCGGGCGCATCGCCCAGCGCCTGGACGCGGCCCGTGCCTCCGCGCTCTCGGAGGCCGCCGCGCTGACGAGCCAGGTGCTCGGGCGCTACTCCAAGGCCTGCGCGCGCTACCTGGGGGCTCTCGAAATGGAGCTCTCCTTCACCAGCATGCTCAGGCGCGGGTTGCTCGGCGTGTTCAGGCGCAAGTCCGCCGTGCCCGCCATGCTCGAAGAGCTCGGCGAGGACTTCAGGCGCTCGCTGGAGGCCGAGGCCGAGGCCCTGGCCCGCGAGGGCGCGGCCAACCTGGCCGGGCGCTTGGGCCTCGAGATCGCGGACATCTCGCGCGAGCTCAGGCTCCTGGCCGCCAACGCCGGGTGCGCGGGGCCAGCCGATTCCCGGGACGCCCCGGCCATGGCCAGGCAGCGCGAGGAGGTGCTGCGCGACGTGGCCAGGAGCCTCGACGCGCTCATGGACGGCGGGGAGGACCCGGGGCGCGTGGACCCGCTGCGCGTGGCCCGCATGGACCCCAAGGCGGCCATGGGCGGGCTCATGGTGCTGGCGGGCGGGCTCTTCGTGCTCTCGGTCAAGGGCGTGGTCGTGGACGTCACGGGCGGGGTGCTGGCCGGGGCCGGGATGCTCCTGGCCGGCGGGGTGCTGGCCGTTGGCCGCCCGCGCCTCTTGCGCGAGGTGCGCAAGGCCCTGGAGCAGGGCGGGGAACGCATCGAGGCGGAACTCGCCGGGCTCCTCGAGGCCCGCGTGGACGAGGTTTTCTCCGCCGTGCGCCTGGGGCTCGCCCCGCTGGAGGCCGACATGGAGCGCAGGCGCGCCTCGCTTGCCGACCTGGAAGCGCGCATTGTCGAGTTACGCTCCGGTTTCGCCAAGGTCCTTGACACGGATTTTCAAAGCGTCTAACGACGTCCGTTCGCCTTGCTCTTCCCCTGCCTCAGGGGGAAGGGCCACAGTCCAAAAGGAGGATCACATGAGGAAGTATGAGACGCTTCTGCTGTTGAGCCCCGAGTTCAACGCGGAAAGCAAGAAGGCCGTCATCGACAACCTGGTCGCGATCATCGAGCGCGAACAGGGCTCGATGCTGACCGTGGACGACTGGGGAACCAAGGACCTGGCCTATCCCGTGAAGAAGTACGTTCGCGGGCAGTACGTGCGCATGGAGTACGCCTCCCCGGGCAAGGCCGTGGCCGAGCTCGAGCGCATCGTCCGCATCACCGACGGCATCTTCAAGTTCGTGACCGTCAAGCTGGCCGACAAGTTCGTGCCCGCCCCCGTGGAGGCCTAAGCCATGTCCTTCAAGAAGAAATTCACCCCCAAGAAGAAGTTCTGCCGGTTCTGCGCCAACAAGAACCTGCCCCTGGATTTCAAGCGCCCCGACATCCTGCGCGACTTCATCACCGAGCGCGGCAAGATCATCGCCCGGCGCATCACCGGCACTTGCGCCAAGTGCCAGCGCAGGCTCACCACCGAGATCAAGCGCGCCCGCCAGATGGCCCTGCTCTACTACACGGCCACCCACAGCGCCGAACTTCTGAAGAAGATGCAGTAGGAGTATCGCCATGGCTGCCATGAAACTCATTTTGCGCGCTGACATGGAGAACCTGGGCAAGCTCGGGGAGATCGTCTCCGTCAAGCCCGGCTACGGTCGCAACTACCTGATCCCCCAGGGCCTGGCCATGGTCGCCAGCGCCTCCAACCTGAAGGTGTTCGAGCTGGAGCGCAAGAAGCTCCAGGCCAAGATGGACGCCCTGCGTTCCGACGCCTCCGGCCTGGCCGACAAGCTCGCCGCCGCCACCGTGACCATCGAGGTGCGCGTGGGCGAGGGCGACAAGCTCTACGGCTCCGTCACCTCGGCCATGATCGCCGACCGGCTCGAAGAGCAGGGCGTCATGGTGGACCGCAAGAAGATCGTCCTGGACGACCCCATCCGCACCCTGGGCGTCCACGAAGTGCCCGTGAAGCTGCACGCCGACGTGCGCGGAACCATCCGCGTGCTGGTCTGCCGCCAGGGCGAGAAGCTCATCGAGGGCGAAGCCGCCCCCGAAACCGTTGCCGAAGAAAGTGGACAGCCGTCCGGCCAGTCCGAAGCGTAAGACCCGTGGCGGGGCGGGCCAGGCCGACGGCCAGCTCGCCCCGCAAACGTTGGAACGGGTCTCCGGCGATCTCCTTCGCCGGGTCCCGCCGCACAGCCCGGAAGCCGAACAGTCCGTGCTGGGCGGCATCCTGATCAAGAACTCCGTCCTCCACGAGCTCATCGACGTCCTCTCGGACGACGACTTCTATTCCCCAGTCCACCGCTCCATCTTCCAGGCCTGCATGGAGCTCTCCCGCAAGAGCGTGGCCGTGGACCTTGTGACCCTCGCCGACGAGCTCGCCCGCATGGGCAAGCTCGACGAGGTGGGCGGCCCGGTCTACCTGGCCGAGCTGGCCTCGGCCACGGTGAGCGCCTCCAACGCGGTGCACCACGCGCACATCGTGCGCGACAAGTCCGTGAAGCGCCGCCTGATCTCCACGGCCTCGGACATCATCGAGAAGGTCTTCGAGGGCGCCGAGGAGACCGACGCCCTGCTGGACGCCTCCGAGCAGGCCGTGTTCGCCATCTCCGACTCCAAGAAGACCGGGGTCATGAGCTCGGGCAAGGTGCTGGTGGACCAGGTCTTCGAGCAGCTCACCCGGCGCGTGGAGAACCAGGAGGTGGTCACCGGCGTGCCCACGGGCTACTACTCCTTCGACGAGTACACCGCCGGGCTCCAGCCCTCCGACCTGATCATCATCGCGGGCCGCCCCTCCATGGGCAAGACCGCCTTCGCCATGAACCTGGCCATGCGCGCCGCCTGCATGTACACCGTGCCCACCGCCGTGTTCTCCCTGGAGATGAGCAAGGAGCAGATCATGATGCGCATGCTCTGCTGCTGGGGCAAGGTGGACCTCTCCAAGCTGCGCAAGGGCCGCCTGGACGACAACGACTGGGCCAGGCTCTACGAGGCCGCCAACGCCCTGTCCCCCGCGCCCATCTTCGTGGACGACACCCCGGCCCTGACCACCATGGAGGTCCGCGCGCGCTGCCGCCGCATGAAGGCCGAGCACGGCCTGGGCCTCGTGGTGGTGGACTACCTCCAGCTCATGCGCTCGGCCCGCCGCGTGGACTCGCGCGAGCAGGAAATTTCCGACATCTCCCGAAGCTTGAAGGCCCTGGCCAAGGAACTCCACGTGCCCGTCATCGCGCTCTCGCAGCTCAACCGCAAGGTCGAGGAGCGCGGCGACAAGCGCCCCATGATGAGCGACCTGCGCGAATCCGGCGCCATCGAGCAGGACGCGGACATGATCATCTTCCTCTACCGCGAGGCCGCCTACAAGAAGAAGGACGAGCTCACGCCCGAGGACAACGTGGCCGAGATCATCATCGGCAAGCAGCGCAACGGCCCCACCGGCATGGTCAAGCTGCGCTTCCTGCGCGAAGCCACGGCCTTCGAGAACCCGACGGACATCCCGCCGCCGTCGGAATACGGGGTGTAACCAGGCCCGATACAGGACCTCAAAACGCGCAGGAGAGCGCATGCACTACGATCCGGCCGAGACCCTTTCCCGCGACGGCATAAGCCGCCTGCAACTCTCCCGTCTGCGCACCACCTGCGAGCGCGCCGCGCGCTCCAGGCTCTATGCCCGCAAGTTCAGGGAGGCAGGCCTCTCCCCGGCCGACATCAAGACCCTGGACGACGTGCGCCGCATCCCCTTCACCACCAAGCAGGACCTGCGCGACTCCTACCCCGATGGGCTGAATACCGTGCCCACCGAGAAGATGGTGCGCATGCACGTCTCCTCCGGCACCACCGGCACCCCCACCGTGGTCTACCACACCGCCGCCGACATCTGCTGGTGGTCCTCGCTGGTCGCCCGCTGCATGCACATGACCGGCATGCGCCCGCGCGACGTGTTCCAGAACACCACCAGCTACGGCCTGTTCACCGGCGGGCTCGGCATGCACTACGGGGCCGAGCGCCTGGGCTGCCTGGCCATCCCCATGGGCGCGGGCAACACCCAGCGGCAGCTGAAGCTCATCCAGGACTTCAAGGTCACCGCGCTGCACATCATCCCCTCCTACGCGCTCTACCTGGCCAACTACTGCGAAATTAACGGCATCGACCCGCGTTCGCTCGGGGTGCGCATCGCCCTGGTCGGGGCCGAGCCCTACTCCGAGCAGGCCCGGCGCAGGCTCGAGGACATGTTCGGCTTCAAGGCCTTCAACTCCTACGGCCTCTCCGAGATGAACGGCCCGGGCGTGGCCTTCGAATGCCAGGAGCAAAACGGCATGCACCTCTGGGAGGACGCCTACCTGGCCGAGGTCATCGACCCGGAGACACTCGAGCCCGTTGCCCCGGGCGAAGTGGGCGAGCTCGTGCTCACCACCCTGTGCCGCGAAGGCATGCCCATCCTGCGCTACCGCACCCGCGACCTGACGCGCGTGCTGCCCGGACCCTGCCCCTGCGGGCGCGAGCACATGCGCCTGGACCGCATCACCGGCCGCTCCGACGACCTGATCATCATCAAGGGCGTGAACATCTACCCCATGCAGATCGAACAGGTGCTCATGAGCCTGCCCGAGGTGGGCCAGAACTACCTGATCGAGCTGGAGCGCGAAGGACCCATCGACCAGATCCGCGTCAAGGTGGAGGTCAAGGAGGAGTTCTTCGTGGAGGACATGCGCGCGCTCAACTCCCTGCGCCAGAAGATCTCCCACAAGCTGCGCGACGAGATACTCGTCACGCCCAAGGTGGACCTGGTGGAGCACAACACCCTGCCCAAGAGCGAAGGCAAGGCCAAGCGCGTGGTGGACAGGCGCGAGGAAAGCTGAACAGGCGAGGCGGGGCGCTGCCCCGCATCCCGGCAGGACGAGTCCTGCGCCTGACGGGGGTCCGCCCCGCACCCCGGCAGGACTCCGTCCTGCACCTGCCAGGGGCAGTGCCTGCCCCTGGACCCGGCAACGGCTTCGCGGGTTTCACCGGCGGGCCGAAGGGGCAGGGGGCCGCTCTTGAGATTCTTGCCGCTCTCCCGGGGCTTCAGTTCCCTGCCGCGAACGTGTACACTCCATCTTGCCGCCGGGCTCCCGCCCGGCCGCAATCAGCAGAAAACATCCGCAAATCGCGAGGATAACCATCTCATGGAATACGTCTGGGCGTCAGTCTTCATCTTTTTCCTCCTGGCCACGCTGGGGCTGAACATCGTGGGCCTGCCCGCCAACTGGGTCATCCTGGGCCTGGCCTGGGTCGGCAGCCTGGTGCTGCCGGACTTCTCGCCGGGCTGGGGCTTCTACATCCCGCTCATCGTCATGGCCGCGCTGGGCGAGGTGCTGGAGTTCGGGGCGCAGTTCTACGGCGCGAAGAAGTACGGCGGCTCCAACAAGGGCAACATCGGGGCCTTCATCGGGGCCATCGCCGGGGCCATCTTCTTCGCTCCGTTCCTGCTCGGGTTCGGGGCGCTGCTCGGGGCCGTGGGCGGGGCCTACCTGGGCTGCTACGTGTTCGAGCGCATGCACGGCAGGCCCTCCAGCGAGGCCTGGATGGCCGCCAGGGGGGCCATGTGGGGCCGCGTGTTCGGCTTCGTGGTCAAGATCGGCCTGGGCGGGGCCATGGTGGCCATCATCGCCCGCGCCGTCTGGCCCAAGGCCGCGCAAGCCGTGGTCCTGCTTGGCATTTAGCCCCGTCGAGGGTATCAGGGGCCACGGTCCCATGATCAAAACGAAGGAAACAGCATGACCAACGATTTCCCCACCTACCGCGGCAACATGGAGTACTTCTGCCTGGGCTGCGAGGCCCGCTTCGGCATCGGCGAGCTCCATTACACCTGCCCCACGTGCGGCGGGGTCTTCCTGCTCGAGGATACCTGGTTCGACTCGCTGGCGGAGAATCCCCCGGTCTACTGGAAGTCCCTCTTCGACAAGCGCGCCGCCACCAAGACCACGCCGCTTCGGGGCATCTTCCGCTTCTACGAGCTCATGGCCCCCATCCTGGAGCCCGGGGACATCGTCTACCTGGGCGAGGGCAACACCCCGGTCATTCAGGCCAGCCAGGCGCTCTCTGATTACCTGGGCACGCCCATGGCCTTCAAGAACGACGGCCAGAACCCCTCGGCCTCCTTCAAGGACAGGGGCATGGCCTGCGCCTTCAGCTACCTGAAGAACCTCGTGCGCGAGAACGAGTGGGACAGCGTGCTCACGGTCTGCGCCTCCACGGGCGACACCTCGGCCGCGGCCGCGCTCTACGCGGCCTACGTGGGCGGGCCGATCAAGTCCGTGGTGATCCTGCCCCAGGGCAAGGTCACGCCGCAGCAGCTCTCCCAGCCGCTGGGCAGCGGGGCCACAGTGCTCGAGGTGCCCGGCGTGTTCGACGACTGCATGAAGGTGGTGGAGCACTTGGCGGACAACTACCGCGTGGCGCTTCTGAACTCCAAGAACGCCTGGCGCATCTTGGGCCAGGAGTCCTACGCCTTCGAGGTGGCCCAATGGTACGACTGGGACACCTACCGCAAGGCCGTGTTCGTGCCCATCGGCAACGCGGGCAACGTCACCGCCGTGATGAGCGGCTTTTTGAAGCTCCAGCGCCTGGGCGTGATCCCCTCGCTGCCGCGCATCTTCGGCGTGCAGTCCGCCCACGCGGACCCGGTCTACCGCTACTACAGCGTGGAGGACCCGGCGCAGCGCGTGTACGAGCCCGTGAAGGTCCAGCCCAGCGTGGCCCAGGCCGCCATGATCGGCAACCCCGTGAGCTTCCCGCGCGTGAAGCACTTCGCGGACATGTACGAGAAGATCGGCGGCCCCGGCTCCTTCCAGGTGATCCAGGTGGAGGAGCAGGCCATCGTGGAGGGCATGCTTTTGGCCAACCGCCACGGGCACATCAGCTGCACCCAGGGCGGAGAATGCCTGGCGGGCCTCATCCGCGCCAAGGAACTCGGGCTGATCGAACCCTCGGAGCTGGCCATCCTGGACGCCACGGCCCACAGCCTCAAGTTCTCCGGCTTCCAGGAGATGTACTTCACCGACAGCTTCCCGCCCGAGTACGGCGTCACCCCGAAAAAGGAACTGACCAACCTGCCAGAGCTGGTGATAACCCCGGAGGAGAAGGAGCGCCTGAGCCCCGAGGACTACACCGTGGCGGCGGCCGAGAAGGTCGTGGCCAGGCTCGGGCTCGCCGGGAAGTAACCGCTCGGGGAGAGAATGAAGCGATTGCGGGGCGGCTTCGGCCGCCCCTTTGCGTGCGTTGCGTGATGAGCGGCTATAGGGCGGCTTTCGGCGGCTATGGCCGCGGGATGCCGGCTAGGCCCGCGAGCCCTCGCGCGGGTTGACCGGCGCCGTTCAGGCGGGGCGGCGGGTGGAGACCCCGAGGGCCAAGGGGCCTACACAGTGTGGCGGGTGGTCATGCCCTTGCGCCGGATGGCGTACTCGATGAACGAGAACGCCCGCAGGTGCGGCTTGCCCATCCGCACGGCCTTGACCACGTCGAAGAGGATGTGGAACAGGCAGGCGGCCAGGACCACCCAGGACTGGTGGAGCCAGAACCCCAGCAGGAAAAGCGCCAGGCAGAACTCCAGGGTGTGGAACCAGGCCAGCGAGAGGTAGTTGGGCAGCTCGGGCACCACGCGGTGGTACTCGAAGAACTTGCGCATCGAGAAGCTTTTGCAGTCGCGAACGAAGGGGGCGATGTGGTCCAGGTCGATGAGCACCACGGCCAGGCCGAAGATGAACGCGTCCGTCCCCACGAACGGGTAGAGCACGGCGGCGCTGAGCGTCCCTTGCACGACATGGAATTTGGGGCTCACTGACGGAAAATATCCCAGACTGGCAGGGTAGGCAATACGCATGGCGAATCCCAGATACAGGGCCGACCAGCTCATGGTGGAGCAGGGCCTGGCCGAAAGCCGCGAGCGGGCCAAGCGCCTGGTCATGGCCGGGCAGGTCTATCTCGAAACCGGCGGCAGGCGCGAGCTCCTGGACAAGCCGGGCAGGATGCTCCCGGGCGGGGCCGCGCTCTCGCTGGCCGAGCCCGAGCGCTTCGTGAGCCGGGGGGCCTACAAGCTCCTCTCGGCGCTCGAGAGCTTCAAGCTGGACGTCTCCGGGGCCGTGGCCCTGGACGTGGGGGCCTCCACGGGCGGCTTCACGGACTGCCTGCTCCAGCACGGCGCGGCCAGGGTCTACGCCGTGGACGTGGGCAAGAGCCAGTTGCACGAGAAGCTTCGGGCCGACCCCCGCGTGGTGGCGCTCGAGGGCGTGAACTTCCGCCTGGCCCCGCCTGATCTGATCCCCGGGAAGGTGGACATCTGCGTGGCGGACGTCTCGTTCATCTCGCTGACCAAGGTGCTGCCGGTGATCAAGGGCTTCGTGAAGCCCGGAGGGAAGATCGTGGCGCTGGTCAAGCCGCAGTTCGAACTGGGCCCGGGCATGACGGACAAGGGCGTGGTGCGCGACGAGGGCCTGCGCATGCAGGCCGTGCGCATGGTGGAGGAGGCGGCGCGGGCGCTTCAAATGGAACCGGCCGGGTTCGTCCCGGCCGGAGTGAAGGGCCCCAAGGGCAACCAGGAGTACCTGCTCCTGATACTCGCCTGATTCGTCCCCTACTGGCAGATTCTACAGTCGGCCTTGTCCACCACGGTCTTGCCCACCGGGGCCAGCGACAGAAGCGCCAGCTTCAGGTGCTGCACGCCGAAGGGGATGCCGATGATGGTCACGAAGTTGGCCACGGCCGAGACCAGGTGCCCGAAGGCCAGCCACCAGCCCGCGAAGAGAAACCAGATCACGTTGCCGAGCAGTCCCAGCGGGCCGGTGCCCGCGTCGTGGTAGCCCTGCACGTACTGGCGGTCCATGATCATCTTGCCGAAGGGCCACAGGGCCAGCTTGGCGATGACGAAGCACGAGCGAGCCCAGGGCAGGCCGATGATGGTCAGGGCCATGATCACGCCGGCCAAAAGCCAGCCCAGGCTCATGAAGACGCCGCCCAGCACCAGCCAGAGCACGTTCATGATGAAGTTGACGGGTTCCATTACGCTTCCTTTTTCGCTCCGAGTTTGTTCATGAGTTCGGCCAGGGCCCGCAGGTGCCCGCGCTCCTCCCCGGCCAGCTGGTGCAGGGTGTCCTTGGCCTCCTGCTGGGCGGTCACTGCGGCCTGGCGCATGTAGAGGTCCATGGCCTGGGCCTCGATGCCCATGGCCATGTCCAGGGCGTCGTGGGCCTGCTCGAAGCCCTTGAGCCCTTCGAGCACTTCGGCTGCGTCGCGCCCTCCCTCCATCACCCTGGCCACGGCCTTGGAGGCCAGGTCCTCGATGCCCGCGCTCTCGGGGTGCAGGCGCTTGTAGAGGTGGTAGACCACCAGCTTGTGCTTGTCCTCGAACCCGGCCAGCTTGAGGAAGGCGGCCTTGAGACTTTCGTCCTCGGCCTTGCCGGCCAGTTCCGCGTAGAACGCGCCCAGCTCGCGCTCCATGGCGAAGGCCAGGGTCAGGATCTCCTCCGGGGTCTCGTCGCCCCGGTAGTGGCCCATGCCCGTGCCCGGGGCGCCCACGGCGCTCGCGCCCTTCCAGGCCATGATCCCGCCCTGCATGTTGGTCACGTCGGCGTAGCCCATGCTCGAAAGCAGCGACGCGGCCGCCGCGCTGCGCCTGCCCGAGTGGCAGTAGACCACCAGAGGCTTTTCGCGCGGGATTTCACCCAGGCGGTCCTCCAGTTCGGCCAGGGGCACGAGCCTGGCCCCGGGCAGGTGGAACTCCTCGTATTCCCAGTCCTGGCGCACGTCCAGGACGGTCAGGGAGTCGGGGCGGGCCTTGGCGAGCATGGCCCGGACCGCATCGGCCTCGGCGTTCTTGGGTGGGGTGGCTGGCGTGGGCATCGATCCTCCAGTGAAGCGGCGCAGGACGAATCCGAAGTATTCGAGCAGGGCGTTGAGTTTCCGCACGTTTTCCTCTAGGCAGTTGGGGCGGCGCGCAGCGAGGCTCCGCATGTCCGGGCCGTCCGGGGAGCCGTTCTCCCGGCGGGCCTCTCATTCATCGAACGCGCCGGGCCGCAAGCGCAGGCTCGGCGCACGACGAGGCAAACGATGCTCCCATCCCGACGCGGCCGCCGCTGGTGGCCCGAAACGGTTCTTCTTCTTGCCGTATCCATCATGGCCGCCTGGGTTGTCAACGTTGGAAGGCCCGAGCCGCTGCCCTGGCGGGGCGACTTCAAGGCCCGCAAGGTCGAGGACGTCGTCCGCAAGGGCTTCGCCGTGGTGGCCCCGGACGAGGCCCGCGCCCTGCTCATGAAGCGCTCGCACCTGTTCGTGGACGCCAGGGACCCGGCCGAGTTCGCCGAGGGCCACATCCCCGGCGCGCTGCTCGTCCCCGAGGAGGCCATGCTCACGGGCCTGGAGGCCGCCGTGGCCGGGCTCGACAAGGCCGCGCCCATGGTCGTCTACTGCGGCAACCTGGCCTGCCCCAAGAGCAAGGACCTGGCGAAGGCGCTCGAGCAGATCGGGTTCACGGCCGTGTCGGTGATGCCCGAGGGCTTCGAAGGCTGGAAGGCCGTGGGCGGCCCCGTGGAGGTCAGGTGATGCGCGCCGTGTGGACGATATGCAGGATCGTGTTCGGCTTGGTGTTCGTCTACGCCGGGGCGCTCAAGATGGTGGACGCCCAGGGTTTCGCCCAGACGGTCTTCAACTACCAGATGCTTCCCGCCAGCTTCGTGTACGCCGTGGCCATGGCCCTGCCAGCCGTGGAGGTGATCTGCGGCCTGGCGCTCTGCGCCGGGTCCATGTCGCGCGGGGCGGCCATCGTGCTGAACGCGCTGATGGCCTTTTTCATGGTCGCCCTGGGCGTGGCCATGGCCAGGGGCCTGAACGTCGAATGCGGCTGCTTCGGCCCCGCGAGCCAGGCCAACGCGGCCGAGGCCCTTGTGCGCGACGCCGTGATCCTGGCCGTGGGCCTCGTCGCCCTGTGGGGCGCGTTCGCCACGGACAGGGACGACGAAGTCTAGGGCGGCCCGCGCCTCAACCGTCCTTGAGGAACGCCTCCAGGCAGTCGTAGGCCCCGTGGAGCTCCTCAGGGGCCAGGCAGAAGGGCGGCAGCACGTAGAACACCTCGCCGAGCGGCCTGGCGTAGTATCCCCTCTCCAGGAAGAACTTCTTGAGCCTCGCTCCCACCTGGGCCCCGTAGCCCTTGTCCCCCCCGGTGAGCTCCACCGCGCCGATTGACCCGGCCCAGCGCGGCTTGGCGAGCCCCGATGCGTGCGCGAGCGCCTGAAGGCGCTCTGCGTGCACGTCCTCCAGGGCCTTCACGCGCGTGAGCGTCCGCTCCCTCTTAAATATCTCAAGCCCGGCCAGGGCGGCCGCGCAGCCCAGCGGATTGGCCGTGAAGGAGTGGCCGTGGGCCAGGGCCCGGTCGAAGGTTTCGCCCAGGAACCCCTGGTAGATCGTTTCCGTGGCCACGGTGACGGCCATGGGCAGGAAACCGGCGGTCAGCCCCTTTGCCAGGCAGATGATGTCCGGGTTGACCTGGGCGCGCTGGCAGGCGAACATGGTCCCGGTGCGCCCGAACCCGGTCATGACCTCGTCGAAGATCACCAGCGCCTGGGCCTGCCTGGCCAGGCGCGCGGCCTCGCGCACGAAGCCGGGGCGGACCATGCGCATGCCCGAAGCGCCCTGCACCAAAGGCTCCATGAGCACGGCCGCCACGGTCCCGGCGTGCACCGCGAAGTAGTTCTCCGCCACGGCCAGGGCCGTGGCCTCCTTCTGGTCCGCCTCGGCGTCGCCGGACCACGTGGCCGGGTAGGGCAGGAAATCAACGGTGAAGGTCCAGGGCTCGAAGCCCTTGTAGTACCCGCAGGACAGGCCCACGGACATGGCCCCCACGGTGTCGCCGTGGTAGCCGCCCTGGAAGGCCGCGATGCGGGCGCGCTCCGGGCGGCCCTGGTTGCGCCAGTACTGGGCGGCCATCTTGAGCGCCACCTCCACGGCCGTGGAGCCGTTGTCCGAGAAGAACACGCGCTTTAGCCCCCCGGGCAGCATGTCCGCCAAGGCCTTGGCCAGCCGGGCGGCGGGCTCGTGGGTGAAGTCCGCGAAGAGCACCTGCTCCAGGGTGGCGGCCTGGCTGGCAACGGCCCGGGCCACGTCCGGGTGGGCGTGGCCGTGCGGGTTCACCCACCAGGAGGCCACAAGGTCGATGAGCTCGCGGCCGTCCGCCGTGTACAGCCTCGCGCCCCGTCCGCGCACGGCCTGCATGGGCGCTGGCGCGGTGGCCGCCTGGCTGAAGGGGTGCCAGACGTGCTCGCGGTCCCAGTCGAGCACGTCCCCGGGCTCCTGGTCCACGGGCAGGCGAAGCGAGGGGATGAGGGCGCGCAGGGCTTCGGGCGTGAGCGGGTCCAGCCGGGGGATCTCGGCGATCACGGGCACGCGCCCGAGTTCCTCGATGTCGCGGCGGTTTTTGGGCTCGGGGGCGCCCACCAGCACCACCCCGGCCACGTCCAGGCCGCGCAGGCGCAGGGCCTCCAGGGTGAGCAGGGTGTGGTTCACCGTGCCCAGGCCCGAATGCGCGGCGACGATCACCGGCAGGCCCAGTCGGATCATGAGCGTGGTCATGTCCTGCCCGGGCGCGATGGGCACCAGCGCCCCGCCCGCGCCCTCCACCACCAGGGGGCGGGAGACCTCGGGCAGGGGGACGGCGGCGACGTCGAGCGTCGCGCCTTCGAGTCCGGCGGCCTGGAGCGGGGAGAGCGGGGCCTTCAAATGCACGGCCGGGGGCGTGAAGCGCGAGGGGTCGAGCCCGGCCAGGCGCGCGGCCTCGGCGGTGTCGGAGTCGGGCCCGGTCTGGATGGGCTTGAAGTAGTGGGCGTCCAGAGCGGCGCAGAGAAGCGCGCTCACCACGGTCTTGCCGACGCCGGTGCCGGTACCGGTGACGAAATAGCCTTTCATGCGCTGGGGTCTACCCCAGAGCGGGGCGCGACGCCAGGGCGAAGAGCACGTGGTAGCCGAGCCCCGGCCCCACGTTGGCCCAGTCCGCGTCCAGGCGGGAGAGCACCGCCCGGAACCGCCCGGGCGTGAGCGGGGCGTGCCCCGGCCTGGGCACGAAGCCGCCCACGGCCTTCAGGTGCCTGGGCAGCTCGAGCGCCCGGGAGAGCCCCAGGCTGAAGTGTTCCTCGAAGATTTCCGCCCCGCCCGGGAACATGGCCGTAAGAGACGTGGCCGAAGGGAACTCCCGAAGCCCGCAGGAAAACCCCAGGGCCTCGTGCGCCGCGCGCCAGGGCGCGAAGGTTCCCTCCCCGGGGATGGCCACGGCCAGGAGCCCGCCCGGGGCCAGGAGCCCCCAGAGCGAGGCCAGGGCGGCCTTCATGTCCTGGGCCCAGTGCAGGGCCATGCTGGAGGCGATGAGCGTGAAACCCGGCTTGAGCGCGGGCTCAAGCGCGTCCATGGCCGCAAGAAGCGGGCGCGGGGTTGCTCCTTCGAGCCTTCGCGCGGCCCGGGCAAGCATGTCCGGCGAGATGTCCGCGCAGACGTAGCGGCCCGGCAGGCCCGAGGCCAGAAGATGCGCGGCCAGGGCTCCCGTGCCGCAGCCCATGTCCAGCACGCGCGCCCCGGGCGCGACCCCTCGCGCGAGCGCCAGCTCCGCCAGCCTGCGGGCCGAGGCGGCCTGGGCCGTGGCGTGGCGGTCGTAGTCGCGGGCCTTGCCGAAGGCCCGGCTGATGAGCCCGGCGCGGGAGCTCAAAGACTCTCCAGGAAGGCGCGCACGAACCCGGCGCATTCTCGGGCGCGCGTGAAGGGGAAGGCATGTCCGCCCGAGGGCAGCAGGGTGACGCCTTCGCCGAAGGATGCCCGGGCGTTCTCCGGGGAGACCACGGCGTCGTCTCGCGCGCCCACGGCCAGCAGGGGCTTGCCCAGGTCTGCCAGGGCCGCCGCCTCGTCGCGCTCCAGGAGCTGGTCCAGGCCCCAGGCCAGCCGGTCCGCCCTGGCCGTGGCCGTGGCGGGGAAATTGGCCTCGGGCAGCCCGCAGGACCTGTAGAACCCAGCGAGCACCGCGCCCGGGTCGCGTCCAAGGCCCCGGCGCATGGCCCGGACAGGGCCGGGGGCGACGCCGAAGCGCGTGAAGCCGCCCAGGCTTATGAGCGCGTCGAATGGCGAGGGTTTTTGGGCCAACAGGAGCATGACCCCCAGCGAATGGCCCACGGCCAAGGTGGGCGTCGAGGGGGCCGGGGAGAAGTCCAGGTCCTCGGGGCCGAAGAAGCCGAGATCCAGCCTGCGCGCCGGATATTCGGGCAAGAGCGCGGCCAGCGGGTCCCAGAAGGAGGGGCCGAAGGCCCAGCCGTGCAGGAAGAGAAGCCTCGGGCGCTTCACGATGCGCTCCTGACGGCCCTGGGCACGGCCACGGCCAGCCGCTCCAGGTCGGCCTGGGTGTGCAGGGCCGTGAGCGAGAGCCGGAGCCTGCTCGATCCCGGGGGCACCGTGGGCGGGCGCACGGCCACGGCCAGGACGCCTTCTTCCTTGAGGGCCTGCATGGCCTCAAGGGCGCGCGATTCCTCGCCGACGGTCACGGGCACGATCTGCGTGGAGGACGCCCCCGTGTCCAGGCCCGCGTTGGCGAGCCTCTCGCGAAGCCTCCCGGCCCCGGCGAGAAGGGCCTGGCGCTCGCGCTCCATGCCGGGCAGGAGGTCCAGGGCCGCGTCCGCGGCCCCGAGCGCCGCCGGGGGCAGGGCGGTGGAGAAGATGAACCCGGGCGCGCGGTTGACCAGGTACTCGCGCACTTCGGCCGCGCAGCACACGTAGGCCCCGTAGCTGCCGAGCGCCTTGCTGAACGTGCCCATGACGAGCCCGCGTTCGATCCTGGCCCCGGCGGCCAGGCCCATGCCCGAACGCCCGAGCACGCCGACGGCGTGGGCCTCGTCCAGGTAGAGGAAGGCCCCGAAGCGCCCGGCCAGCGAGGCCAGGGCGTCCACGTCGGCGCGGTCGCCGTCCATGGAGAAGACCGTCTCCGAGAGGATGAACCGTGCCCCGGGCTTGTCCGCGCTTTTCTTCAGGAGCGACTCCAGGTGGTCCATGTCCAGGTGGCGGTAGCGCTGCTGGCGCGCCCCGGAGAGGCGCACGCCCTCGTGCATGCTGGCGTGGTTGAGCCTGTCCGCGAAGACCAGCGGCTCGGACCCGAGCGCTCCCTTGTCCAAAAGCGCGGCGATGACCGAGGCGTTGGTCTGGAAGCCGGACCCCATGACCAGCGCGGCCTCGCTGCCCTTGAGCCGGGCCAGCTTGGCCTCCAGTTCCTCGTGCGGGGGCAGCGTGCCGCAGATGAGCCGCGACGACGCGGAGCCCGCGCCCCAGGCGCTGGCGAACTCGCAGGCCCGGGCGATGCAGGCCGGGTGCCTGGAGAGTCCCATGTAGTCGTTGGAGGAGGCGTTCAGGACGGATGCGTCGCGCGGGTCGAACACGCGCGTGCGGCGCAGGCGGTGCGCGGCCTCGATCCGGGAGAGCGTTTCCCGGTAGCGCTCAAGGGGATCAGTCATCCGAGATATCCCACCCTGCGTCGAGGATGCCCTGGCGGTCGCGGGCCGCGTCCAGGCCGCGCGTGGTCAGGTAGTCGCCGATCATGATCCCGCTTGCCCCGGCTTCCAGCGGTTCGAGGCCGCGCTCCTGGCCGAACACGGTCTGGCGGCCGCCGCAGATGCGGATGTGCGCCCCGGGTGCGATGAAGCGCAGCATGGCAACCACCTTGAGCGCCTCTTCCGGCTCCAGGGGGATGCGCGAGCCCATGGGCGTGCCCGGGATGGGGTGCAGGAAATTGACGGGGATGGAGTGCGCGCCGAGTTCGCGCAGGGTGGCCCCCAGTTCCGCTCGCTGCTCCCAGCTCTCGCCAAGGCCGAAGATGCCGCCCGAGCAGACGTGCAGGCCCAGGGCCACGGCGTCGCGCACGGCGGCGACGTCGTCCTCGTAGTCGTGGGTGGTGCAGATCTGCGGGAAAAAGCTGCGCGCGGTCTCCATGTTGTGGTGGTAGGCCTTGAGCCCGGCCCGCTTGAGCTCGCCCAGCTGGTCCGCCGTGAGCACGCCGCAGGAGGCGTCGGCCTGCATGCCCAGCGAATCCACCAGGCTGACGGCCTGCCTGAGGAGCTCGAAGTCCCCCCCCGAGGGGGTGAGCCCGCTGGTGACGATGCCGAAGCGCCGCGCTCCCGCCTCGCGCATGGCCCGGGCCGCGCGGCCGATCTCCTCCAGGTCCAGGAAGGGGTGCTCGGGGGCTCCGGTGTCGAAGTGGGCGGACTGGGCGCAGAAGGCGCAGTTCTCGGAACAGCGGCCGCTCTTGGCGTTGACGATGGCGCAGAGGCTGACCGAGCGGCCGAGGCGCTTAACGCGGACGTCGCGGGCCGCGGCGAAGAGCGCCCGGGCCGCGACGCCCCGGGCCTCGGCCACGTCGGCGGCCAAGCGGGCGAGCTCGGCCGCGCCGAGCGGGGCGTCCGCCAGGGCGCGGGCCTTCCAATCATCGAAGGGGTGGTTGCAAATACCCATGGGATCACGTAAAAAAATATAATACTCCGCTCGTCCCGGGGGCGGGCGGGCAAGAGGATCACAGTACCCGGCGCAAGCCTGCTTGGCAACCGGCCCGCGCCCGGAGGCCACCATGCTCTACATCCATCCCACGCTGATGTTCCTGGCGGTGCTTGTCATGCTCTACGTCCTGCGACTGGGCATCGTCAGGCTCATGGCCACGCGCTATGGCGGCAAGGGGGTCTTCCCCTGGAAGCGCCACGTGCGCCTGGGCAAGACGGTCATGGGCGTGTTCGCCCTGGGCGCATGCGGCGGGCTCTTCTTCACCTGGACCCAGTGGTCCGCCCCGCTCAAGACCGGAGCGCACGCCGTGCTCGCCGGGTTCATCCTCGCCCTGGCCGCCTTCGGCACCCTGACCGGGCTCTCCCTGGACAGGACGCGCAAGCGCGGCAACCCCCTGGCCCTGGCGCACGCCGCCGGGAACGTCACCATGGCCGCGCTGGCGGCCGCGCAGGTGTTCACGGGCGTGGGGGTGTTGCGGGACTGGGCGTGGTGATCTCCCCGCGCCTCTACCACGAGGCAGTGTTCCACCGCCGGGGACGGCTCTCCGGCATGGGCCTCGACTGGGTGAACCAGCCCTCCACGTTCAAGAGCTACGAGGGGGCCGCTCATTTCGCCTTGCCGCGCGACATGGACCTGCCCCGCGCGACCCTCTGGCAGGCCCTGCGAGCCCCGGCCGCCCCCGCGCCCCTTCGCGCCGACGCCCTGGGCGCGGCGCTCTTCCACGCCGCCGGGCTCACGCGGGCTTCCAGCCACCGGGGCCGCGAGCTTCTCTACCGGGCCTGCCCCTCGGCGGGCGCGCTCTACCCCTGCGAGGTCTACCTGGCCTGGCCCGGCTCGGGTGAGCTTCCGGCCGGGCTCTTCCATTACGACGTCTCGCGCCACGGCCTGTCGCTCCTGCGCCCGGGCTTCCCCGGGCCGCAGGACCTGGGCCTTCCAGCGAACTCGCGCATGCCCGGGGAGGCGCTGGTGTTCGTCACGGCGATCTTCTTCCGCAGCGCCTGGAAATACCGCGCCCGGGCCTACCGCTACCTGAACCTGGACGCCGGGCACGTGTGCGAGGGCCTCGTGCTGGGCTTCGGCGCGCTGGGCGCGGCTTCCTCGGCGGAGCTCGACTTCGACGACGCCCGCGTGGCCGCTTTTCTCGGCCTGGACCCGGACCGGGAGGGCTGCCTGTGCGTGGTCCGGGCCGCCTGCGGCCACGACGAGGCCGCGCCCGGGCCGCCCGGGGAGATCGTTCCCGGGGCCGAGCGCTTGAGCCGTTGCGCGGCCCTGGACCCCGTGCCCGGGGAGTTGGCCCGTGTTCACGCCGAATGCGCCAACGTGCAGCGCCTCCAGGCGGCCATGCCTTCGCCCGCCGGCTCCCGGCTCGGCGCGGACCTCACCTGGGCCCAGGAGCGGCCCGGGCCGGTCCCTCCGGAGCGCATTGGGCTCTTCACCGCCATGGCCGCCAGGCGCTCCAGGCGCAATTTCATCGCCTCCGGCCTCTCGGCCCCGGCGATCTCGCGCGCGCTGGCCACGCTCGGCGCGCCGCTGTACGCCCGGACCGGGCATCCGGCCGAGGACGCCTGCGGGGTGGGCCTGCTCGCTGGAGGGGAGGCGGGGCTCGCGCCGGGGCACTTTATTCTGGACAGGAGAAACGCCCGCCTGGGGCTTCGCCGCGACGGCAACATCAGGCCCGCCATGGCGCACATCTGCCTGGACCAGCTGTGGATGCGCGACGCGGCCGTGCACGTGCTCTTCTTCGCCGACTTTTCCGAGCTGGACCCGTGCCTGGGCTCGCGGGGATACCGCGCGGCGCTTCAGAACGCGGGACGCCTCGGGCACAGGCTCTACCTGGCCGCGGAATCCCTGGGGCTGGGGGCGTGCGGGGTGGGGGCCTTCTACGACGACGAGGCCGCCGAAGTGCTGGGCCTGCCTTCCGGGGCCGGGCTTCTCTACCTGATGGCGGCAGGCCCGGTCAGGGGGTGAGGCGCCTAGTGCGTGCGCTCCTTCATGCGCCGCATGAGGTCGCGGATGACGTCCATGTGATAGGAAATGAACACGTTGTACTCGTGCTGAGTGGACGGCACGGGGACGCCGTGCTCCTTGGCCAGCGAGTAGAGCCGCACGCGCGACATGCGTTCGCCGTGTTCCATCATCTGCCGGGCCGTGAAGGCGATGAGCTCCTGCTTTCCGGCGGATGCCGCGTCCGTTCCCCCGTTGCGTCCGCTCCTGCCGGAACTGCCGGACACGGCCGCTTCCAGCTGCTTCAGGCGCTGCTCCAGCGCGCTGAGCCTGCGGGAAACGGGCTCGCCGGGATCTTCATCGATGTTCCCGGCTCCGTGCAAGAGCTCGGGATTTCCAGCCGCGATTTCGAGGGCCAGGGAAATGACTTCTCGCTGCGACCAGTTGAACGTCGCCTGCAAGGACTGCAGCGCTTGCGCCGCAGCCGGTGTGAGCGTCACACCTATGGGCTTGCCACCTTCCGCCACCTGCTGGGCGCGCCATCTGGTGGTACGTGCTTTCCCGTTCATACATCCCTCCAGTACAGCATGATGACCGTAAAGCAGGGATGCAGCAATTTCCATTGGAATGCAAGTGAGTTTCCAGGAAAACAACAGGGAACGGCGTGCAGGAGGACAAGGATGACCGGTGTACTGCTGTCAATGCGGATGCGGCCCGCGAGCAGCCAACAGCAGGGCGGACGGCCTTGGCAACGCTGCCCGGTCCGTGGAATAGGGGCCTGAATCCCGAACCTTCCGACTTGGAGGACACATGCGATCATTGCCGGCCCGATTGACCCTTCCCCCCGCCGGGCGCGCCGCCAAGGCCCCGCCGCAGCAGGCCGGGCGCTGATGGACGGTGGCGCGGTCTCGGGCGCGGCGGCCAGGGCCTCGGAGTTCCTCGTGCGCTGGCGCGGCGCGCTCCTTGAGGCGGCGCGCCTCGGGCCGGTGCTGGACGTGGCCTGCGGCGACGGGCGCAACGGGCTGCACCTGGCCGCCTTCGGGGCCGAGGTGCTCATGGTGGACCGTTCGGACGAGGCCCTGGCGAGCCTCGATGAGCTCGGCAGGCCGGGAAACGCGCGGTTCACCCGCATGGACCTGGAGACCCCCGAGCCCCCGTCCTTCGGGGCGGAGCGCTTCGGCGCGGTGCTGGTCTTCCGCTACCTGCACCGCCCGCTCATCCCCGCGCTCAAGGCCTGCCTGAAGCCCGGCGGGATGCTCCTCTACGAAACCTTCCTGGAGGGCCAGGAGGCCTACGGTAGGCCCCGCAACCCGGAGCACCTGCTTAAGCGCGGGGAGCTTGCGGGCTGGTTCGCGGACTATGAAATCCTGGAGCTTTTCGAGGGCTTGCTCGATCATCCGCCCAGGTTCATGGGCCGCGCCGCCCTGAGGAAGCCCGCGCCTGTTGCCAGCGCCGTCAGCCCCTGATACCTACGCGGCCACACCACAGGGAGGTCGGCCTCATGCGTCTCATCATCGTCATCGTCAGTTTTCTCCTGCTCGTTGCGGCGGCGGCGTCCCACGCCCAGTCCGAACGGGACGGCAACGACTGGCGCGCGCGCAGCGAGAGCTGGAAATATTCATACGTCACCGGGCTTCTGGACGGCGTGACCACGGGCAACGAGTTCACCATGCCCACGCTCTCCAAGGGCAGCATCGTCCTCTACAAGGAGGACCGAGCCTGCGTGGAGAAGGCCCAGGTGACCTTCGACTACAACACCAGCCGGTTCTTCTTCGGGCTTTCGCTCAAGGAAGTCGTGGAGGGGCTCGACGCCTTCTACCAGGACCCGGCCAACCAGCACATCCCGGCCAACAGGGCCGTGCGCGTGTGGGCCATGGCCCGCAAGGGCGTGCCCGAGGCGGACGCCCTGCTGAAGCAATTGCGCCAGGAGTGGGCCCCGGCGAAGTAGGAAGGATCCGGGCCCCGGCTCCCCGCGCGGCGAGGGAGGGGAGGGGGCTTTTCAGGGCTGATCCGCGTCGCCCTCGGGCGGGACGCACTTGGCCGCGAGCATCTCGCTGTATTCGTCGGAGTAGATGGCCAGCATGACCATGGCCAGGGCCAGGACCATGGGGCCGTAAAGGATGCCCAGCGGCCCGAAGTACTTGATGCCGCCGATGATGGAGAGAAACACCCAGAAGGTGGACATCTGGGCCTGGCCCTGCATGAGCAGCGGCCTGAGCACCGAGTCGATGCCCGAGACGATGATCATGCCCCAGGCGGAGATGATGATCGCGCCCTTCACGTCGCCCATGATGAGCAGGTAGAGGGCCGTGGGCCCCCAGACGAGCATGGTGCCCACCACGGGCACCAGCGAGGCGAAGCCCATCATCGCGCCCCAGAAGAAGGCCGGGACCCCCACGATGGCCAGGCCGATGCCGCCCGCCACGCCCTGGCAGATGGCCACCAGGAAGCTGCCCACCACCACGGAGCGGGCCACGTCGCGCATCTTGCGCAGGATGCGGTCCTCCTGGGCGTCGTGCAGGGGCGAGAGGTGCTTGAGCTGCACGAGCATGGACTCGCCGTCGCGGAACAGGAAGAAGAGCACGAAGAGCATGATCAGGAAGTTGAGCAGCACGCCCACGGTGTTGCCCAGAAGCCTCGTGCCCAGGTCGATGGACATCTGGCCCACGTTCTTGGAGAGGTCCAGGAGGCTGCCCTTGAAGTCGATCTTGGAGAGGTCCAGTTCCAGCCAGGGGAAGGTGTTCTGAAGCCACTCGAGGTAGGGCGCGAAGGTCTCGCTTTTGAGCCAGAGCTCCAGGTGCGTGTCCTTGAGCCAGGCCTGCAGGCTCGAGATGGACCGCGCCGCCTGGCCCGCCAGGGCGGCCGAGACCAGGAACATGGGCACGATGAGCACCAGCGTGACCAGGGCCGTGGAGCACAGCGCGGCCAGGGTGCCGCGGTTGTTCAGGCGCTGCTTGAGCTTCTGGTGCGCGGGGTGCAGCAGCGAGGCCAGGATGATGGCGATGAAAATGTCGTGGACGAAAGGCCTGAGCACCAGGAAGGCGAAATAGAGCGATATCGCCAGAATCCCGAGCAGGAAGAACGAATATATCTGTTCCTTGTTTTCCATGGCTGTCCTGGTTTCCCTCACGGATGGTCAGGGCCTTCCTAGCAGAGGCCGCCCCGTCCGCAAAGAGACATTTCGGAGCGAAGCGCTGAACCATCCCGCCGCCACCCGCAGGCCCTCCTGGATCGACGTGGCCCCGCCGCTGCTCGAGCGCGCGGGGCTTGCCGAGCTTGGCCCGGAGACGGCCAGGCAGTGGTCGCTGGTGCTCTATTCCAGGCGCGTGCCGCACCGCGTCAGGCAGGGGTATCCGGGGCTCAGGCTCCTGGTGCCGCCCTCGCGCGAGGACGAGGCCCTGGCCGAGCTCTCGGCCTACCTGCGCGAGAACCCGCCCGAGCCGCCCGGCCTGCCGGACTTCAGAGCCTCGCGCGAGGCCGTGTGGCGCGAGCTGCCCGGCGTGCTCTGGAGCCTCGGCGCGGTGACCGTTTTCCTGACCATGACCGGGGCCGAGAACACCCTGGGCGCGTTCATGACGGACTTCCACCGCCTGGGCGGGGGCGACACCTCGCTCATGGCCCGGGGCCAGTGGTGGCGGGCGCTCACGGCCCTGACCCTGCACGCGGACGTGGCGCACCTGATGGGCAACGTCTGCCTGGGCGGGACGTTTCTCGTGCTTTTGGCCAGGCAGGCCGGGCTCGGCACTGCGTGGTTCCTGTCGCTCACGGCCGGGGTGCTGGCCAACGTGGCCAAGGTGGCCCTGCAGGGGCCGGGCTTTCGTTTCCTGGGCGCGTCCACGGCCGTGTTCGCGGCGCTCGGCGTGCTGGCCGGGATTCGGGTGGTGCGCCTGGGGCGGGACTTGAGCTGGAAGCGCGCCCTGCCGTTCGCGGCCGGGCTCATGATTTTGGCGTTTCTCGGGGTGGGCGACGAAGAGCAGTCCCGGCGCATCGACCTGGCCGGGCACTTCATGGGCTTCGGTGTGGGGCTGGCCCTGGGGCTCGCCCACGGCCTGGGCACGGAGCGCTCGAAAGGCGGCGGCCGCGCGCTCTCTCCGTGGCTGGGGTGCCTCGCGGCCGCTCTTACGCTCGCAGCCTGGGCCTGGGCCCTACTTGCATGAGTCGTTCTTGTCGGACTTCGAACCGAAGTCCGGGCCGATGCGCGGGATTCAGCCCCCGCCGCCTTCGATCTTCGGGAACAGCTTGTTCACCAGGATGGCCCCGCCCACGATGATGGCGAGGAAGAGAAGGGCGTCGAGCATGGGTCTCTCCTGTCCGGCGTTATCCGCAAAGTATAATCAGCCCGTCGCGAAAAGCAAACCTCGGTCCATCGGCTTTTTCTATCCGAACTCCCGGCGCTCCCGACAGGGGCTTCAATCCCTTCGATTCTTTACACTAGCCGCGTGCCTGGTCTATGTTGTCCCTCGCGGCGAATCCCAGAATCCAACCGGAGCGAGAGCATGGACCCCAAACGCGTCCTGGCCCAAGACGAGCAGATCCTCTACCTGACCAAGAAACACTGGGCCGTCTTCATCAAGGCCGCCATCTACTTCGCCCTGGCCGCGCTGGTGCTGGCCTACAAGGACCCCATCCTCAAGGCCGCGCAGTTCACCCCGCCCGAGGACCTGAAGAAGATCCTGCCGCCGGTCGTCAACTGGACCGTGAAGGGCGCGTGCTTCACCCTGGCCACGGTCTTCGGGCTTTTGGGGCTGGCCAGGCTTTTGAGCTTCTTCAGCAACAAGGTGATCATCACCGGCAAGCGCGTGATCCAGCACGACGTGCTCTCGGGCTCGCTCTCCTCGCTGGACCTGGCTCGCATCGAGTCGGTGCGCGCCTGCACCGGGTTTCTGGGCTCGGTGCTGGGCTACGGCAAGGTGATCATGGTCATGGGCTCGGGCCAGAAGGTCGCAGTGGCCAACCTGCGCCGCCCGCACGAATTCGAGAAGGAACTTTTCGGGGCCAAGTGATTGCCCGCCGGGGGCTTTGGGCGTATGGTCCGCCCCGTCACGGAGCGGACCACCAAAAGACCATGCGTTTCCCCACTCGACCTCGCTACCTGAGGATCGGCATCCTCTTCAAGCTGATCCTGGTCTTCACCTCCATATTGGTGATCATCTACTTCACCACCTCGAACATCTTCGACTACCAGAAGGGGATCGTGAACATCTCCCGCGAGGTGGTGAAGGTGCGCTTCGAGGTGCTCTCGTTCTCCCAGACCATGGTGGACAGCCTGCTCTCCATGGAGGAAAACCAGAAAAAGTACGAGGTGTTGCGCCAGGACAACTACAAGGAATACTTCGCCTCGGCCTTCCGGGAGTACCGGCGCAACCTCTACTCCATCCAGTGGTTCAGCTACCCGGGCTCCGAGGTGTGGGCCAAGCTCCAGGAGGACTTCCAGCAGACCTTCCCGGACGTGGCCGACCCGTCCGCGCTCATGAAGGCGCAGCCGCCCTGGGTGCCCCAGGAGAAGCTGAACGAATGGCTGGGGATCATCTTCGAGGCCAAGCAGGAGAACGAGCGTTTCGTGGAATCGAGCATGCGCGAGCTCTACGCCTGGAGCGAGCGCTCCGTGCGCGCGGGCATGGTGGGACTGGGCGTGTCCATGGCCGTGGCGCTCCTTGGCAGCGCCTACCTGACCTACTCGATCTTCCGCCCGCTGCGCGAGCTCAGCCGCGGCATCCGGGCCTTCACCCAGGACGGCAAGCTCGAATCCGTGCGCGTGATCTCGCGCGACGAGCTTGGCGAGCTGGCCCAGGCCTTCAACGAGATGACCGCGAGGCTCAAGGAGGAGGAGAAGATGCGGTCGGACTTCATCGACATGCTGAGCCATGAGATCCGCACGCCCCTGACCTCCATCCGCGAATCCGTGAACCTCATGCGCGAGCAGGTTCTGGGCGAGGTCAGCGAGCGCCAGAAGCGTTTCCTGGACATCGCCTCCTCCGAACTCGAGCGCATCTCCAAGCTCCTGGCCAGGCTCATGCAGGTCACCAGCATGTCCTCGCGCTTCGTCACGCTGAGCTTCAGGCCCGTGGACCCCGTGCACCTGCTCCACGAGACCGTGGACAAGGCCTCCCCGGCGGCCGAAGCCAAGAAGATCACCATCAACGCCCACGTGCTGCCGGACATCCCGTCCGTGATGGCCGACACCGAGCACTTGCGCCAGGCGCTTTTGAACCTCATCGGCAACGCGGTTAAGTTCTCGCCGCCGGGCTCCACCGTGGAGGCCTCGCTCCAACTGGCCGACGGGGGCAACCAGCTTTTGTTCTCCGTGGTCGATTCCGGGCCGGGCATCCCCGAGGCCGAGCAGCTTTTGGTGTTCAACAAGTACTACCGGGGCGAGATGCTCAAGAAATCCGCCGACGGCATCGGGCTCGGGCTCTCCATCGCCAAGAACATCGTGGAGGCCCACGGGGGCAAGATCTGGCTCTCCAGCCGGCCCGGGCGGGGCAGCACCTTTTTCTTTACGATACCCATCTCCAGGGAGATACAGTGACATGCGCGCGCAACCCACACCCGTGAACGCAACCTTCGGCCCCGCCGCCTTGGCGGTGCTCCTCCTGCTCGCCATGAGCGCCTGCGCGCCGCACAAGCCCGCTTTGCAGGAGGGCGAGGGCGCGGCCCCGGCCGTGGCCGGGATCGAGAACCTGGACGCCGACTCCGCCTACGCCAGGGGCCTCAGCGCCTTCTGGACCGGCGACTACAGGACCGCCGTCGCCCTGTTCGGCAATCTGGCCTCGGGCGGAGAGGACAAGACGCTCCGCTCCAAGGCCCTGTTCGGCCTGGCCTGCTCCAGGCTGGCCTCCGCCAGGACCGAGGAGGACCTCGTGGCCGCGCGAAACGCCTGGCGCGACTGGGAGCTCTCGGCCATGGGCGAGCCCGCCGAGGTGGACGCGCGCATGCTCGGCCCCTTCCTCTCCAACCCCAAGCTCTTCGCGCCCGCCAGGGACGGGGCGGCCAGGGAGGCAGCCAAGCCGCAGCCCAAGCAGCCCGGCACCGGCGAGCTTGAACTTTCCAGGCGTTTGCAGGAAAAGGAAAAGGAAGTGTTGCAGCTGCAAAGGCAGATCAAAGCCCTGGAAGCCATCCACCGGGAGATCCAGGCCAAGAAGAAGATGTCGCAGTAGACATGGCAGCGACCAAGCTCCGCAAGACCATCCTCGTGGCCGACGACGACCCGCACATCCAGGAAGTCCTGGACGTGCGGCTGGGCTCGGCCGGGTACGAGGTCATCCTGGCTTCGGACGGCAGGCAGGCCCTGGACATCCTGGAGCGCACCCCCGTGGACCTGGTGATCTCCGACGTGCGCATGCCGGGCCTGGACGGGCTCGAGCTCCAGGCGCGCCTGGAGAAGACCGCGCCCAACCTGCCCATCATCTTCCTCACGGCCTTCGGCTCCATCCAGGACGCGGTGACCGCCATCAAGAGCGGGGCCGTGGACTACCTGACCAAGCCCTTCGAGGGCCGCGAACTCCTGGAGAAGGTCAGCAAGGTCCTGGCCAAGGCCGGCCCGGGCACGAGCTTCGTGGCCCCCGCCCCGGCCGCGCCCCGCTCCGGCGGCATGTGGGAGACGCGCTCGCCCAGGATGCGCGAGCTGGCCCAGATGGTGGAGAAGGTGGCCCCGCGCGACGTGAGCGTCCTGCTGCTGGGCGAATCCGGCACCGGCAAGGAGCGCATCGCACACCTGCTGCACGAACTGAGCCCGCGCCACGAGCACCCGCTGGTGGTGGTGGACTGCGGCTCCACCCCGGCCACGCTCCTGGAGTCGGAGCTCTTCGGCCACGTGAAGGGCTCCTTCACCCACGCCGTGCGCGACAAGAAGGGCCTCATCGAGGAGGCCCACAAGGGCACGCTCTTCCTGGACGAGATCGGCAACATCTCCACCGAGATGCAGCTTCGCCTGCTGCGCTTTTTGGAGAACCGCAAGATCAGGCGCATCGGCGACACGCGCGAGATCGCCGTGGACTGCCGCGTTGTGGCCGCCACCAACGCCGACCTGGCCCAGGATGTGGCCGAGGGCACCTTCCGCGAGGACCTCTACTACCGCCTGCGCGTGGTGACCATAAACGTGCCCCCCCTGCGCGAGCGCAAGGAGGACATCCCGCTTCTGGCCGCGCATTTCGCCGCGTCGTTCTGCAAGTCCCAGGGGTTGGAGCAGGTGCGCATCCCCCAGGAAACATACGACTTCATGGCCAACTACGCCTGGCCAGGAAACATCCGCGAGCTGAAAAACGCCATCGAGGCGGGCGTGGTGCTCTGCCAGGGCGGCGTGCTCACCCCGCGCGACCTCCAACTGGCCCCGGCTTCCAGGGTCCACCACGGCGACGAGGCCATGTCCCTGGACGAGAGCGAGAAGCAGGCCATCATCCGGGCCCTGGAGAAATCCGCCTGGGTGCAGAAGGACGCGGCCCCGCTGCTCGGGGTCAGCCGCAGGGCGCTCAACTACAAGATCCAGAAGTACGGCATCGAGATCCCCACTCGCCGCCGCACCCTCAAACCCTGATTTTCCGGGGAGGCGGCGCCTCCCCGGTTTCTTGCCCCTCCTCAGCTTCCCTTCCTGCCCTGGGGGCTCTTCGCCCCCTTGCTGAACGCGCCATGCTTGCCCAGTCGCAGGAAACTCTCCGCGTCCGTGAGGCCGAACAACTCGATCAGCTTGGCCACCAGCCCGGTCCACCCCGTCTGATGGCTCGCCCCGATCCCGGCGCCGTTGTCGCCGTGGAAGTACTCGTAGAAGAGCAGGTGGTCGCGCCAGTGCGGGTCTTGCTGGAACTTGGCGCTGCCGCCGAACACGGGCCTTAGCCCGTCGTCCCCCCGCAGGAAGATGCGCGTGAGGCGCGCGGCGATCTCCCGGGCCACCTCGAAGAGGTTCATCATCCTGCCCGAACCCGTCGGGCATTCGATCCTGAAGGTGTCCCCGTAGTAGCTGTAGTAGGACAAGAGCCCCCGGATGATCAGCACGTTCACCGGCATCCACACGGGGCCGCGCCAGTTGGAGTTGCCCCCGAACATGCCGCTGTCCGATTCCGCGGGCAGATAGCCTACCCTGTACTCCTGGCCGTTGACCCGGAACACGTAGGGCTGGCCGAGGTGGTGGCGTGAGAGCGCGCGGATGCCGTATGGACTCAAGAACTCGTTCTCGTCGAGCATCCGGGTCAGGATGCGCCGCAGGCGCTCCTTGTTGACCAGGGCGATGAGGCCCCTGTCCTCGACGCCGAGATGGCCGGGGCCGGTGGCGTGGATGCACTCGAGCAGTTCGGGCATCCTGGTCAGGCGCGTCTTGAACGCCTCTGTGACCCTGGGCATGCGTTCGCGTTGCCACTTTTCGATCACCGTGGCCGCGCAAAGCGGCAGGAGCCCCACCATCGAGCGCACCTTGAGCCGCCGCGCGCCGCCGTCGGGCAGGCGCAGGATGTCGTAGTAGAACCCGTCCTCCTCGTCCCACATGCCGTCCTCGCCCTTGCGGTTGATGCCCGAGGCGATCCAGAGGAAGTGCTCTATGAACTTGGTGCAGAGGTCCTCGTAGATGGGGTCGTGACCGGCCAGCTCGATGCTCAGCTCGGTCATGTTCTGGCAGAAGAAGGCCATCCATGCGGTGCCGTCGGCCTGTTCCAGGTAGCCCCCGGTGGGCAGGGGGGCGCTGCGGTCGAACACGCCTATGTTGTCCAGGCCCAGGAACCCGCCCTCGAAAATGTTCTTGCCGAAGCGGTCCTTGCGGTTGACCCACCAAGTGAAGTTCAGGGTGAGCCTGGCGAAGGAGCGCTTGAGGAAGTCCACGTCCTCCCGCCCGTGCAGGGCCTTCTCCGTCAGGTAGAGAAAAAGCGTGGCCCAGGCGTGCACGGGAGGGTTCACGTCGCTGAAGTTCCATTCGTAGGCGGGCAGTTGCCCACTCGGGTGCATGTAGATCTCGCGCAGCATCAGCTCCAGCTGCTCCTTGGCGAACCCCGGGTCGGCCGAGGACAGGGCGATGGCGTGAAAGGCCAGGTCCCAGGCCGCGTACCAGGGGTATTCCCACTTGTCGGGCATGGAGATGACGTGGTCGTTGACCATGTGGAACCATTCCCTGTTCCTGAACGCCGTCTTTTGCTGGCCGTGCAGGGGATGAGCCTGGTGCTCCTCCAGCCATTTGTCGGCGTCGAAGTAGTAGTACTGCTTGGACCAGAGCATCCCGGCCAGGGCCTGGCGCATCACGAAGGCCTCGTCGGGCATGGCCCGGGGGGGAGTGATGGAGGTGTAGAACTCGTCCGCTTCGCGGATTCTCTGAGCGAAGAGTTCGTCGAAGCCCGCGCCGAAGGGGCCGTCGCCCGTGCGGGACGCGGCCGCCGTGAGCCTCAGCCTGATGGTGGCGCCCGTGCCGGGAGGGATGTCCAGGAGGTAGCGGGCGGCGGCCTTGGTGCCGGTTCTGGCAGGATTCACAGCGTCCCCCCGGCCGTTGACCACGTATTCGTTGAAGGCGTCCTTCACGAAGGGGCCAAGGTTGGGAGTGCCGAAGACGCGTTCGTTGTTGGTCTCGTTCTCGGTGAAGAGAAGTTCGGGCTCGCCTTCCAGGCTCAGGATGAAGTCGGGCAGGCTCTCCGCGAACAGGGGGTCCGTGTGGGCCGCGCGTATCCCTCCGCCGTCCGAAACCGTGAGCACCGGCTTGCTGCCGCCGTCCGGCCAGGACCACGTGTTGCGGAACCACACGGTGGGCAGCACGTGCAGGGGGGCCGTCTCCGGGCCGCGGTTGTGCGCGGTGATCCTGACGAGGATGTCCTCGTGGGATGCCTTGGCGTACTCCACGAAGACGTCGAAGTAACGGTCCTGGTCGAAGACGCCGGTGTCGAGCAGCTCGTACTCGGGCTCCTGGCGCGAGCGCGAGCCGTTCACGCGCACCAGCTCGGCGTAGGGGAAGGCCGCCTGGGGGTACTTGTAGAGGTACTTCATGTAGGAGTGCGTGGGCGTGCTGTCCAGGTAGAAGTAGTATTCCTTCACGTCCTCCCCGTGGTTGCCCTCGCTGTTGGTCAGGCCGAAGAGGCGCTCCTTGAGGATGGGGTCGCGGCCGTTCCACAGGGCCACGGCGAAGCAGAGCACCTGGTTGCGGTCGGATATCCCGCCGAGGCCGTCCTCACCCCAACGGTACGCGCGCGACCTGGCCTGGTCGTGGCTGAAATGGTTCCAGGCGTCGCCGTCGGGGCTGTAGTCCTCGCGCACCGTGCCCCACTGCCTCTCGCTCAGGTAGGGGCCCCACCGCTTCCAGGGATGCCCGGGCGTCTTGCACTGCTGTCCGTCTGCTTCGCACTGGTCCAGCCGCGCCTGTTCCGCGCTTTTGGTCGGCTTGGTCATGGTCCGGCTCCTTTTCGGTGGGCGGTTGTGCCCGGCCTCCGGCGGCTCGGGCACGGACGCGCGCGGGAGGAGGCGGAATTCTGGGTGCAGGATGCCACTGATCGAGGAAGAGAGAAAGGCGGGGAAGGAAGAAATACGTCGTTGCGGGGTGATTTCCGGGCGCGCGCAGACGCAAAAAAAGCCGGGGCGCAGCTGCGCCCCGGCCTGATGCCTCGTCGAACGGTTTTGCCTGATCAGTCGATGCCCAGGCTCTTCCAGATGGAATTGATCCTGGCCTTGACCTCGGGGCTCATGGTCAGGGCGTCGGGCCATTCGCGGTGGTGGCCCTCCTCGGGGCCCTTCTTGGTGGCGTCGATGCCGATCTTGCCGCCGTAGTGGGGCAGGGGGCAGGCGTGGTCCAGGGCGTCGGTGGGGCCTTCCACCACCACGATGTCTCGCCGCCAGTCCACGTTGTTGCCGATGCGCCAGAGCACCTCGCTCACGTTCTGCACGTTCACCTCGGCGTCCACGATGACGATGACCTTGGTGAACATCATCTGGCCCATGCCCCACAGGGCGTACATCACCTTGCGGGTCTGGCCGGGGTAGCGCTTGTTGATGGAGACGAAGCACAGGTTGTGGAACACGCCCTCCAGGGGCAGGTTCATGTCCACCACCTCGGGCAGCGACTTCTTGATCAGCGGCAAGAACAGGCGCTCCGTGGCCTTGCCCATGTAGCAGTCCTCCATGGGCGGGGGGCCGACCAGGGTGGCCGGGTACACGGCGTCCTTGCGGTGGGTCAGGGCCGTGACGTGGAACACGGGGTAGTCGTCGGCCAGGGAGTAGTAGCCGGTGTGGTCACCGAAGGGGCCTTCGCGGCGGCGCTCGCGGGGCTCGACGTAGCCCTCGAGCACGAACTGGGCGTTGGCCGGGACTTCCAGGTCCACGGTCTTGCACTTGACCATCTCCACCGGGGACTGGCGCAAAAAGCCCGCGAAGATGAACTCGTCGATCTCGTCCGGGATGGGCGCGGTGGCGGCGTAGGTCACGGCCGGGTCCGCGCCGATGGCCACGGCCACGGGCAGGCGCTCGCCGCGCTTCTCGGCCAGGTGGTAGTGGTAGGCCCCGCCCTTGTGCTTGTGCCAGTGCATGCCCGTGGTGTTCCTGTCGAACACCTGCATGCGGTACATGCCCATGTTGCGCGTGCCGGTCTCGGGGTTCTTGGTGATCACCAGGGGCAGGGTGATGAAGGGGCCCGCGTCGCCGGGCCAGGTGGTCAGCACGGGCATGATGGAGAGGTCCACGTCGTCGCCGGTGTAGACCACGTCCTGGCAGGGGGCGCTGGAGACTTCCTTGGGGAAGATGTTGGCCATCCTGGCCAGCTTGGGGATGAGCTTGAGCTTGTCGATGATCCCGCCGGGCTTCTTTATCTCCAGGAAGGTCTCGATGTGCTCGGCCAGGGCGTCCAGGCTCTCGACCTCGAGGGAGAGGTTCATGCGGTTCACCGAGCCGAAGGCGTTGGTCAGCACGGGGAAGCGGCTGCCCTTGACCTTCTCGAAGAGCACGGCGGGGCCGGCGGACTTGCTCACGCGGTCCGTGACCTCGGCGATTTCCAGGTTCGGGTCCAGCTCGACGCCCACGCGCCGAAGCTCGCCCTTCTTCTCGATGGCCTTGATGAATTCCTGAAGGTCCTTGTACGCCATGTATGTCTCCGTGGAATCGTCTTGTTTGAGCTCTTAGAGGTATTCGACCAGCTTCACGCTGGTGTTGCGCAGCCTGAAGCTGATGAGCCGGGCGATGTTGATGGTCAGCTTGAGGGCCAGCTTGACGTCCTTCTCGCAGAGCGCCTCGTAGTTCTCGCGCGTGAGCACCAGAAGCGACACGTCGTCCATGGCCTTGGCCGTGGCCGAGCGCGGCGGGCCCTCGATGAGCGCCATCTCACCGAAGGCGCGCCCGGGGCCGATGCGCACCAGGCACTTGGGCTTCTGGTCCGGCGAGGCGTCGCGCTTGGTGATCTCGATGGAGCCCGAGAGGATGATGGCCATGGAGTCGTCCGGCGCGCCTTCGTTGAAGATCACGCCGCCCTTCTCGTGGCGGCAGAGCCGGAGGTATTTGCACAGCTTCCTGAGGTCGTCCTCGGTCAGGTCCTTGGCCCAGGTGGAGCCGTCGGTGAGCTCCAGGAGCTTGGGGCCGACCTCGGGATCGTGGAAGAGGTCGTCGCAGGCGTCGTAGTTCATGGATTTCCTCCGCCGGGGAGCTATGCCACAGGGCGTTGAAAACCGCTAGGCCGGGGTGCGCTCCTTGGGGCCTTGCTCCTGGTCCGCCTCGCGCAACTCGCGCCGCAGGGTCTTGCCCACGAAGGTCTTGGGCAATTCGTCCCGGAATTCGACGAATTTCGGCGTCTTGTAGGAAGCGAGCTTCTCCTTGCAGAAGGCGAGCAGTTCCTCGCGGGTGAGGGTCTGCCCCGGTTCGGGGACCACGAAGGCCTTGATCACCTCCCCCCGGGTGCGGTGCGGCACGCCGATGGCGGCCACGTCGCGCACCTTGGGGTGCTCGTGCAGGACCTCTTCCACTTCGCGGGGGTAGATGTTGTAGCCGCCGGAGATGATCATGTCCTTCTTGCGGTCCACGATGAAGAAGTAGCCTTCCTCGTCCATCACGGCCACGTCCCCGGTGTGCAGCCAGCCGCCCTTCAGGGCCTCGGCCGTGTCCTCGGGCCGGTTCCAGTAGCCCTTCATCACCTGCGGCCCCTTGATGAGGAGCTCCCCGGGTTCGCCCGGGGGCAGGGCTTCGCCCGTGTCCGAGAGGCCCGCCACGCGCGCCACCGTGTCCGGGAAGGGCAGGCCTATGGAGCCCTGCTTGCGCTTGCCGCGCAAGGGGTTCAGGTGCGTGATGGGCGAGGCCTCGGACAGGCCGTAGCCCTCGATGATCTCGGCCTGGGTGACCTCGGCGAAGCGGCGCATCACGTCCATGGGCAGCGGGGCCGAGCCCGAGACGCAGCAATGCACGCTTTTCAGGTCGTATTTGGGCAGGGCCTTCTGCTGCAGGAGCGCCATGTACACCGAGGGCGTGCCCGGGAACACCGTGGGCCGGAAACGGTGGATGGCCTTGAGCGTCTCCAGCGGATCGAAGCGCGGCAGGGGCAGGATGGTGGACGCGCAGTCCGTGGCGAAGTTGATGTTCACGGTCAGGCCGTAGATGTGGAAGAAGGGCAGGAGCCCCAAAAATATCTCCGGCTCGGCCCCGATGGAGTAGAGGATGGCCCGGGACTGCTGCACGTTCACGGACATGTTGCGGTGCGTGAGCATGACCCCCTTGGACACGCCCGTGGTCCCGCCCGTGTACTGGAGCACGGCCAGTTGCTCGGACGGGTCGAAGTCCCGGTCGAAGAGGGCCGCCTTGGGGAAGCAGGTCTTCCATTCGCGCACCCGCTTGCCGTCGAGGGCCATGTCCGGCAGCCTGCCCTCGCGCCAGGCCTTCACCCGGTAGAGCAGGTTCAGCGGGAACCCCAGGCAGCCGCTCACCCGCGTGACCAGGATGCGCTCGAGTTTCGACGCGGAGAGCAGGTGGCGGTGCCTGGCCCAGAGCAGGTCCAGCACCACCAGCACCTTGGCCCCGGAGTCCTCGATGATGTGCGAGAGCTCCTTCTCCATGTAGAGCGGGTTGACGAAGACCAGCGCGGCCCCGGCGTAGAGCGCGCCCCAGTAGCTGATCACGGTCTGGGGCAGGTTGGGCAGCATGACCGCCACCCTGTCGCCGCGCTCGACGCCCATGGAGCGCAAGGCCGAGGCGAAGCTCCCGGCGCGCTCGCGCAGGTGGCGGTAGGAGATGCGCCAGTTGCGGAAGGCCACGGCCGTGCGGTCCGGGTAGCGTTCCACGGCGCGGTCCAGGATGGCCGTGAGGGGCTCGTCACGGTAGTCCACATTGGCCGGCACGCCGGAATCGTAATGGGCCAGCCAGGGCATCTGTGCGTTCGTCATGGGAGGCTCTTTGCTGAAAGTGGAGGATTGCGGTTTAGTAGCGCGACAATCGTTTCAAAACAATGACCCGAAGCCCCGCAGGGCGGCCGATGGCGGAAAAAACGCTCCGGAAACCGGGTTTGGGCCGCCGGCGGGCTTTACGCGTCGCCCGCTTGTCTGGTATGCGGACGATTCTTTGGCAGAGGCAACGACAATGCACGGCGTGACAACCGAAAGGCATCCCATCCCGGAAAGCCCCGTGGCCGCTTGTTCCTGCGGCCGCGCAAGGCTGCTTCATCGATACCGTGCGCGAGCACCACACATTCCAAGAACCACTTCCTCACCTCAACCAAAGCGCGAACACGCGCACGAGGAGCGGCAAAGGAGCGGCAATGAGCACCATTAGCGCATTCATGGACCATCACTTCCGGCACTTCAACGCCCGCGAGACGCTGGACGCCGCCAGAGCCTGGAACACGCTTCTGGACGACGGCGGACAGATGTTCCTCACCATGGCCGGGGCCATGAGCACCGCCGAGATCGGCATCATCCTCTCGCGCATGATCCGCGCGGGCAAGGTCCACGCCATCTGCTGCACGGCGGCCAACCTGGAAGAGGACCTCTTCAACCTCTTCAACCACAACGAATACAAGATGGTCCCCCACTACAGGGACCTCTCCCCCGAGGCGGAGAAGGAGCTCTACGACGCGGGCTTCAACCGCGTCACCGACACCTGCATCCCCGAGGGTGTGCTGCGCCAGGTGCAGCGCGACATCGCCAAGCTGTGGAAGAAGGCCGCCGAGGACAACGCGCCCAAGTTCCCCTACGAGTTCATCTACGAGCTCCTGGACCAGCCCGGCATCGAGAAGCTCTTCCAGGTGCCCGCCGAGCACTCCTGGGTGCTGGCCGCCAAGGAGATGGGCCTGACCATCTACACCCCCGGCTGGGAAGACTGCACCCTGGGCAACATATTCTGCTCCGAGGTGATCCGCGGCAACGTGAAGAGCCACGCCGCCATCCGCCACGGCACCGAGCAGATGGAGCACCTGGCCAAGTGGTACATCGAGATGGGCAAGAAGAAGACCCCCGTCGGCTTCTTCCAGATCGGCGGCGGCATCGCCGGCGACTTCCCCATCTGCGTGGTGCCCATGCTCATCCAGGACCTGGAACTGGAGGACACTCCCTTCTGGGCCTACTTCTGCCAGATCAGCGACTCCACCACGAGCTACGGCTCCTACTCCGGGGCCGTGCCCAACGAGAAGATCACCTGGGGCAAGCTCGACATCAACACCCCAGGGTTCATGATCAATTCCGACGCCGCCATCGTCGCGCCGCTCATCTTCAGCTACGTGCTGGGGGACTAGGGCCGGGCGCGCAAGGCGCGAGGGTCGAAAACGAAAGGGCCGCTCCCGCCGGGGAGCGGCCCTTTTTCGTGCCGGGCGGGTTTCAATAGCGGTCGGACTCGGAGACTACCCCCAGGAGCTCCTCTCCGGCCAGGTAGCTGCGCAGGTTCTCCCTGGCGCGCTCCACGACGTCCTCGGAGTCCTCGACCAGCGCGAACGCGGAGTGGTTGGTGAGCAGGACGTTGCCGTGCTTTCCGTAGAGCGCCTTGTGCGCCGAGTCGCGGATGTCGATGCTGGCGGAGAGCACCTTGCCGGCGCGCAGGGCCTCGTCAAGGGCGTGGGGGTCCACCAGGTCCTCGCGCGAGATGTTGACGAGGTGCGCGGGGTGGGCCATGGCGGTGAAGAACTTCCGGTCGAAGTAGTTGCGCGTGAGCGGCGTGAGCGGGGCGGACACCACGATGTGGCTGGCGCGCAGCTTGTCCGGGCGGAAATCCTCGAAGGTGATGACCTTGTCGAAGTGTTCGTTGGCTTGCCCGGTCCTGCTCACGCCCGTCACGCGCATGCCGTTGGCCCGGGCCAGCTCCGCGATGGCGGTCCCGATGGCGCCGGCGCCGAAGACGAGCAGTTCGGCCGACTTGAGCAGTTCGCTCCTGACCACGGAGCGCTGCGCCGGGTCCGTGTGCCTGAGCAGGCGCTTGGCGGCCAGGTAGACGAGGCCCATGGCGAACTCCGCGATGGCCCGCGTGCGCAGGCCCTTGCCCGAGGTCAGCTTGATGCCCCTGGCGAAGATCTCGTCGATGGGAAGATGGTCGACTCCGGAACGCATGGAGTGGATCCAGTCGACGTTCTTGTGGCGCGAGAGCAGGAGGCGAAGGTCTTCTTTCTGGGTGTTCCAGTTGAGGATGATTCCGGAAACGTTTTCAGTATTGACCCTTTCAGGCGGGGACTTGTAAGTGATCGACTTTTTGAAGCGGAAGCGTTTCCTTACGGTTCTGGGGAGCAGCCTCTCGATCAACGCGCTCGAGGAGTCGATGCTGTAGAACGTGACCGTATTGTCGCTTCTCTCTTCATTGGAGAATATGAGTTTATAGTTTTCGGGAACAAGGATGGTCTTCTTTTCCATTTCGGCTTGGCCTTTGCGTATGTCCCGCTTTGAGTTGATCGGAGATGGAGGTTTTGAAATGGGATCTGCCGATTTTTCAATTGAGAATGTGTTCCTGTGCTGTCCGGGCAGTCGATAGCATGGGCGATAGTGGCGCGGAAGGTAGGGACAGGAGAATTTAGTCAATCAATATTGTAATATTGTTGCGCGGTTGTCCTATGTCCGCGCGGAGGGCGACGTATGTCTTTGGAAACCTGGCTGGCCTTCGTGGCCGCCTCGGCCGTGGTGCTGGTGATCCCCGGCCCCACGGTGCTTCTGGTGGCGGGGTTCGCGTTGACGCACGGCGCCCGGCGGGCGTGGTGGTCCGCTTTCGGCGTGGCCCTGGGAGACGCCACGGCGCTCGGGTGTTCGCTTCTGGGGCTCGGGGCCTTTTTGCAGACCAGCGCGCACCTGTTCACCCTGCTCAAGTGGGCGGGGGCGCTGTATCTCGTCTGGATGGGCGTCAGGATGATGCGGACCCCGGCCGCGGCGGGGGTGAAGGGCGGGCAGGGCGGCGGCGCGGGGTCGCCTGCGCGCATGGCCGCCCAGGCCTACGTGGTCACGGCCTTGAACCCCAAGTCGATCCTTTTCTTCGTGGCCTTCGTGCCGCAGTTCATGGCCCCGGGGCCGGACATGGCCGCACAGATGCTCGCGGTCTGGGCCTCCTTCGTGCCCTTGGCCTTTCTGAACGCGCTCGGCTACGTGCTGCTGGCGGCCAGCGCCAGGCGGGCGGCCGTGAGCCCCAAGGTGCTCGGGCTTTTCAACCGCGCGGGCGGCTCGGTGCTGGTGGCGGCGGGAGTGTGGACCGCCGCGCGCGAGGCGGGGTGACGGGGGCGTCATCCGATTCTATATAATTCGTCAACAGGGGGCATGTTCGTCATCGATCCTTATTTTTCAACCCTGCCACGAGAAACTTCGCTGTAGCGTGATTAATCCGTTTGGACAATTTTTGAGGGGATTGTTTCAGACGATTTCGGTTTGGTATGCCGTCCTGTATGCTCCATAGTTAAGTAGGGATTCCCTATCTTTACAGTGCATGATTGGCTACAATAATTAGGGGATTGTATTTGGATGCCTCACGGGAGTGGTCGTTTTTTCGTGCGGTGTTTGCAGTGCTATGTCTTGTTCGACGTTGACTCTGCGGATGTTCTTGTTGTTCACGCGTTAATCGCAAACACAAAGGGGATGTCTTCGTGTCCATTGAACAGAGTGAGAATGGTAATCTTGAGTTTACTGTCGCAGGAATGACCTTGGTGCCTCTTTTTATACTGGGCGAGGTTCTGGAAGTAAGCACGCACTCTGAGACAACAATTAGCGGCAGTGGCGGGCATGGAAGCGTTTCAACGGATTTACAAGGAAGAGTGACTGGTAGCACTGCTGGGATATCGATCAGCTCCTCAACGTATACGAAAACAAAGTTGTGGGTGAAGTTGCAGGACGGATCTGAAGAAGAATGGATAATCCCAGGAGAAATTTCCGCGAGATCTGGACACAAAGTGATTTTGATATCTGTTTTTGATAAGTCAAAGAAAGAAGGAGGGTATAAGTTCATTTTTATCAACCTCTCAACACGCAAGATGCAGCCAATCACCATGCCTGATGAGTTGGGGCGATACTACAAACTTACTCCTGCTTTTTCGAAGGGCGGATATGTCTTTCTTGCTGTCCTGGGGGCTATATTTGGAGCCATCCTCCTGGGTAATCTTTTCGGTGCAGGTGGCGGGATGCTTGGATTTTTCGCGCCCATCGTTTTTGCGTCACTTGCAGGTGTTTCTGCTAGTGGGAAAAATGCCAGCGTGAATAGGAATACGGTTTCAGAGATTGAAAATTACCAAAAACAACTTGTTGAAGCCGCATTAGCAATTTCGAAATGATTGCTTAATAGGGTAGAAGCATTGTCTCTTTGCACGTCGTGGTGCCAAGCAGAATGCTTCTATCCTTGTTGGCATGACGCCTTGCGAGCGTCCTGGCCACGGTCACTGTTACATCTACGGTATGTAAAAGTGAACGTGGCCAGTTACTTTCAAGATGGAGTCCCAAAAGGGCGCGTCGGCCGATCCCGGGGCTCCGCGAACGACGGGTTGTGTGGGTACTGCTGGAACAGCCGCCAGGGCGACTTCTCCCTAGCCCTCCACCCTGTTCTGAATGAAAGCCAGGGTCTTCTCCGGCAGGGCCTTGGCGGCTTTCTCCTCGTCCAGGGCTGCTAGATCTTCGGTGATGGTCAGCATCAGGTCCGTGAAGCGGGTCTGGTTTCTGATCCGCTCGCGGGTGTCCTGGCTGAACCAGGCCTCCTTGAGCAGTTCCGCCGCGTGGTGGTGGATCATCAGCGCAATGGGCCGAGGCATGGACGTGTAGGACTCGAGCATGCTGGCCTTCATCTCGTCGATGCTGTCCAGAAACTCCTTGAACTGCGCGGTCTGGCGTTCTTCCTCCAGGCGCAGGCGGTTGCACTCCTCCTTGAAGCGGATGTCCATGCGCTCCAAGGACTGCTTGAGCTCGACCTTGGCCACCTCGCGCTCGTGGCGCAGCTTGTCCAGCTCCGGAAGGTTCTCCTTCTGCCACTGGGCGGACTCGGTCTTCACGGTGCTGAATATCCTGGAGATGAACTTGGCGATGTTCTCGGAAACGGCCATGGTCTACGGCTCCTGGTGGAGGAAGGCGTCCAGCTCCTGGGCGAGCCTGTCCTCCGGCGTATTGGAAACGAGGGCGTGCAGGGCGCTCAAACCCTCGAAATCGAGGCTCTTGACGCATTGGCTGACGCGCATCAAAGCCTCATGATAACCAGCCAGGGCCAGGCTGTCACGGCGCTGCTTGAGTTCGCGGCGTGTAAGCGCGGCGAGTTCCTTGATGTTTTTTTTCTGGCGGGAGGCCAGCAGGGTTTCGCGTCTGTGCCTGGCCTTGTCGCGTATGGAGCGCTTCTTGGCGTCCTGGCGTTCGGAGGCGCGGCCGAGGAGGGAATCCCCCCGGTGCAGGAAGACGATGAGCGCCACCGCGGCCGCGAACACCAGCGCGTACGCCGCGACGACCGAGGAGGCGAAGAGCGCCGGGAGCCAGTCGAGGATTTCCATGCGCGGCGATGGCCGTATGAGCCCCGGGCGGGATCAGTCCGGGACCTCCATGGTCACGCGGGCGCGCATGCCTTCCTTGAAGCGCATGTCGTCGTTGGGGATCTCCACGAAGACCAGGAAGATGCTGGGCAGCTGCACGTCGGCCAGCAGGCCTCCGCCGCCGGAGATCCTGCCCACCTTGCCCTGGATGGGAACGTTGCCCTGGGACTCGAAGGTCACCGTGACGGGCATGCCCGTCTTCACCTGGGCGATGTACTTCTCGGGCACCCAGCACTTCACGGCCAGGGAGCGCAGGTTCCCCACGCGCATCAGGCGCGTGTACTTGGAGATGGTGCCCCCTAAGATCAGCTCCGGGCTCTTCCAGAGCACCTGCCCGTTCACCTGCGAGAGGATGAGCCCCGTCTTGGGGAACTTGGACGGGTCCTTGGATTTGACGCCGAGGCGCGCCTTGGCCGAGGAGAACTTGGCCGCGTCGAAGTCGCTCTCGCTGCGGATGACGCTCTCCAGCGTGCTGGCCTGGCTCTGGAGGACGATGATCTGCTGCCTCAGGTCGTCCACCTGGGCGGCGGAGGCGAAGCCGTTGCGGTAGTCGTTCACCGTCTGGTCGAGGTCGCGCTTCCTGTTGCGCAGGTCGAGCCTGATCTGTTCCAGCATGTGCATGTTCTGCTTGGTCTTGCTGGTCTCGATCTGGCTGAGCTCGTACTGGATCACGCCCTTGGGCAGGGTGTATTCGACCAGGGGCTGCGAATCGCCCACGGTGGTGCCTATGTCCACGAAGATGTCGACGAAGGTGATCTTGCCTTCGAAGATCGAGCTCGGGGCAGGCTCCTTGTTCTCGGCCCTGCTGGCGGCCTCGATCTCCTGGGCTTCCTTCTTCTGGGCGTCGGTGGAGTGCGGGGAGAAGACGTCCTGGGCTTCCTGGCACTCGGTCTTGCCCTCGAAGACGATGGTTTCGCAAAGGGCGGGGGCCGCCCCGGAGAAGAGCAGGGCGGACAAGAGGGCCAGGGCGGACGCGATGCGGGCCGCGCGGCCGGTGACGAGTCTAAGGGGAGCGGTGGTCATGGGGGCCTCTGAAACAACGGTTCCGGGCCTGCGCCACCCGCGCCCGAAGCGGCGCGCCGGGGCGCGTCCCGGGAAAGGGTCCGGCGGCCTGGTCGGCGCTGGATGAAGTGGCTCGGCAAGTCCGTTTCAGTGGTACCGGGAGTGGGACTCGAACCCACAAGGCCTTGCGACCGGCGGATTTTGAGTCCGCTGCGTCTACCAATTCCGCCATCCCGGCAAAAGGCCTTCCTAACTAGGTCAGGCCCGTGCCCGTGTCAAGACGGGCTTGTGCTCGCGGCCCCAAGCTGGTAGCACCGGACCCCTCATGGACATGCCCCTGGGTACCCTCGCCAACGCCGCGGCCATCGTCGCCGGGAGCCTCGTCGGCATCGTCATGCACGGCCGCTTCCCGGAGAGCGTGAAGAAGATCGTCTTCCAGGCCCTGGGCCTCTCCGTGCTGATCATCGGGCTCCAGATGGCCCTCAAGATGGACAGGCCGCTCTTGGTGGTCTTCAGCATGGTGCTCGGGGCCATCATGGGCGAGCTCCTGCGCATCGAGGACCGCCTGGAGTCCCTGGGCGAGCGCATCAAGGGCCTGGCCCGCTCGCGCAACGCCATGTTCACCGACGGCTTCGTCTCGGCCTCGCTCATCTATTGCGTGGGCTCCATGGCCATCCTGGGCTCCCTGGACGACGGGCTGAGAAACGACCCGACCATCCTCCTGACCAAGGCCACCCTGGACGGCTTCGCGTCCATCCCCCTGGCCTCCACCTACGGGGTGGGCGTGATGTTCTCGGCCTTGCCGGTGCTCCTCTACCAGGGGGCCATCACCCTGGCCGCCGGGTCGGTGCGCGAGGTGGTCACGCCGGAACTGCTCACGCAGCTCACGGCCACGGGCGGGCTTTTGATCATGTCCATCGGCGTGAACCTGCTTGGGCTCACGCGCATCAAGGTGGGCAACTTCCTGCCCGCCATCGCCTGGGCCGCGCTCTTGAGTTTCACCCCCATTTAGGCCACAACCGGGACCGCCATGCACGAAATGTCCATCGCCCAGTCCATCCTGGACATCATCAAGCAGGAAATGCAGAACACCGGCCTGCAAAGGCTCATCCGGGTCAAGATCAAGCACGGTGCGCTGACCAACACGGTGCCCGAGGCCCTGGACACCTGCTTCATGGCCCTCACCGTGGGCACGCCGCTCGAGTCGGCCGTGTTCGAGCTTGAGAGTGTGCCCGCGCTCTACCGCTGCCGCGTCTGCTCCAGGGAGTTCTCCCCGGAGGAGCACAACCGCCTGCTCGTGCCCTGCCCGCATTGCGGCGAGGAGTTCGGGCACACCGTGCTGGCGGGCAAGGAACTTTTCATCGACTACATCGAGGCGGAGTGAACATGAAAGTATCCGTGGTCCGCAACGTCCTGGAAGCCAACGACCGCCTGGCCGCCGAGCTGCGCGAGATGTTCGCCGGCAAGGGTATCCTGGCGCTCAACCTCATGAGCTCGCCCGGCGCGGGCAAGACGAGCCTGCTCGAGCGCACCCTGGCCGACCTCAAAGGCGAGTTCAAGATGGCCGTCATCGAGGGGGACCTCCAGACCGACAACGACGCCCGCCGCGTGGCCGCCACGGGCGCGCAGGCCGTGCAGATCAACACCGAGGGCGGCTGCCACCTGAACAGCTCCATGGTGCTCGAGGCGCTCAAACAGATCGACATGGAGGGGCTGGACATCCTCTTCATCGAGAACGTGGGCAATCTGGTCTGCCCGGCCGAGTTCGACGTGGGCGAGGACTTCAAGGTCACGCTGCTCTCCGTGACCGAGGGCGACGACAAGCCCGAGAAGTACCCCCTGATGTTCAACCTGAGCGAGGTCTCCCTGCTGAACAAGGTGGACCTGTTGCCCTACGTGGACTTCGACATGGAGCGCGCCAGGGGCTTCATGCGCGCCCTGAACAAGGACATCACCATCTTCGGCGTCTCCTGCAAGACCCGCGAGGGCCTGGACGGCTGGTACGGCTGGCTGCGCGCCAAGCGGGCCGCGAAAAAGGCTTGAGCGCGGGCGCTTGATCGAAACGCGAAAAAGCGTAGGAGGGGGCTTCGGCCCCCTCTTTTTTTCGCACAAGGCCGCCTGAATCCAAGATCACCCGCCGCGCGCAGCGGCGAAAGGAAGGAAGCGATGTCCGTTCTTTTCGAGCAGACCGCCATAAACGGCATGACCCTGGCCAACCGCTTCGTGCGCTCCGCCACCTGGGAGGGCCTGGCCGAGCCCGACGGCTCCGTGACCCCGAGGCTCGCCGAGGCCATGGCCGAGCTGGCCCGGGGCCAGGTGGGGCTCATCATCTCCGGCCACGCCTACGTCACCCGCGAGGGCCAGGCCGGGCTCAAACAACTGGGAGCCTACGACGACTCCCAGGTGCAGGGGCTTGCCGCCATGGCCAGGGCCGTGCACGGCGAGGGCGGCAGGATCGCCCTGCAACTGGCCCACGCGGGCAACCAGGCCAACACCGCGCTCTCCGGGCTGCCCGCCGTGGGCCCGGTGGACGTTCCCGCCCCTGAAGGGGGGCTGCCTTGCGACGGCCTGGACGAGGCGGGCATCGCCCGCGTGGTGGAAGCCTTCGCCCAGGCGGCAAGGCGCGCGAAGGACGCGGGCTTCGACGCCGTGCAGGTGCACGCCGCGCACGGGTACCTCCTGAGCCAGTTCCTCTCGCCCGCCTGGAACACCCGCTCCGACGGCTACGGCGGCCCGATCGAGAACAGGGCGCGCGCCGCCGTGGAGGTCATCCGCGCGGTGCGCGGGGCAGTGGGGCCCGGCTACCCGGTGCTGGTGAAGCTCAATTCCGCCGATTTCGTGGAAGGGGGCCTGGACGCCCAGGACAGCGCGGCGGCGGCCGCGCTTTTCGAGCAGGCCGGGGCCGACGCGCTGGAGCTCTCCGGCGGTTCGCGCGCGGCCGGGGAAAAGTTCATGCCCGCGCGCAAGGGGAAGATCCGCTCCCAGGCCGACGAGGCCTACCACCGCGAGGCCGCCAAGCTGGTCAAGGCGCGCTTAAGCGTGCCGCTCATGCTCGTGGGCGGGATACGCTCATTCGAGGTGGCCGAGGGCGTGGTGGACTCCGGCCTAGCCGATTACGTCAGCCTGTGCCGCCCGCTCATCTGCGAGCCGGGCCTGGTGCGGCGCTGGCGCGACGGCGACCGCCGCCCGGCCCTGTGCGTTTCGGACAACGCCTGCTACGGCCCGGGGTTCGCCGGGGAGGGCATCCGCTGCGTGACCTTCGAGAAGGCCCGGGCCAAGGCTGCGAGGTAGGACGGAAACGCCGGGGCGCGGCCGGACAGTTGGCCGCGCCCCGGGCTGCAAACGAAAGGCCTTCTAGACGTATTCTCTCTTGTTCAGCCCCAGCAGGCAGAACACCTCGTAGGTGATGGTGCCCCACCAGGAGGCCAAATCCTCGGGCGTGACCCGGCCCTCGCCCTCACCGCCCAGGAGCCAGATGTCCTCGCCCGGGCGCACGCTCTCCACGCTGGTCACGTCCACGGCGCACATCTGCATGCACACGCGCCCGAGGATCGGCACCCTGCGCCCCTTCAGGCACATCCAGGCCTTGCCCGAGAGCCCCCGGCTGTAGGCGTCGGCGTAGCCCGCGGCCACCACGGCCACGGTCTTGTCCTTTGCTGCCGTGTAGGTGCAGCCGTAGCTGATGGACTGGCCCTTTTTCAGCGGGTGCACGGAAAGTATCTTCGTCTTCACGCTCATGGCGGGCCTGAGCCCCCGCCCGGCCTCTTCGAGCGGCGTGCCGCGGAAGGGGTTGCAGCCGTAGAGCGCGATGCCCGCGCGCTGGTTGTCGAGGTGCAGGCCCGGGTGGCCGAGGATCGCGGCGGAGTTGGCGATGCTGGCCGCCGAGGTCAGGCCTTCGCCGGCCAGTGCCTGGCGGATGGCCGCGAATTCGGCTGCCTGCTGGTCCACGTAGGCCTGGGATTCGGGCTCGTCCGCCGTGGCCAGGTGGGAGCTCACGAATTCCAGGCGCACGTTCTTCATGGCCTTCAGGCGCGCGGCCACGGCGGGAACGTCGGCCAGGGTGAAGCCCAGGCGGCGCATGCCGGTGTCGAACTTCAGCGCCACGGAGATGGCCTCGTCCTCCCCCGCCTGGACCTCGGCCAGCTTGTCCAGCTGTTCGAAGCCGTGCAGGAAGGGGATCACGCCCGCGTCCCAGAGCGCCTGGTATTCGCTGTCCTCCACGGGGCCCAAGAGGGCGATCACGCGCCTGGCGTGGCCCGTGGCGCGCAGGGCCACGGCTTCCTCAACGGTGCCCACGGCGAAGGTCTCAGCGCCCTCGGCCGAGAGCACCTGGGCCACCTGGGAGAGACCGTGCCCGTAGGCGTCGGCCTTGATCACGGGGACCACGCCGCCCGAGGCGGCGTTCAGCAGATGATAATTATGAACGATATTGGCCAGTTCGATAACCGCCGTGACCTTGTTGTAGGGAATGCTCATGTCGGCTCCGTTGCCGGGAGTTTCGTGTTCGGGTAGTCTGGCCGCGATGAATTCCTACCGAACCATTCGCGTCTTGCCGCCCCACCTTCAGAACCAGATCGCCGCCGGTGAGGTGGTAGAGCGGCCTTCGAGCGTCGTCAAGGAACTGGTGGAAAACAGCCTCGATGCCGGGGCTGACCGCGTCCAGGTGCAGCTGGACGGCGGCGGGCTCGAGCTGATCCTCGTGCAGGACAACGGCCGGGGCATGGACCCGGACGAGATGCGCCTGGCGCTCACGCGCCACGCCACCAGCAAGCTGACCGCCGTGGAGGACCTCGAGTCCATCGCCACCTTCGGCTTCAGGGGCGAGGCCCTGCCCTCCATCGCCTCGGTGTCGCGCCTGCGCATGAGCTCCAAAAGCCAGGACTCGCCCGACGCGCACTTCATCGACGTGCACTTCGGGGAGCCCCGCGAACAAGGCCCGGCCGCCATGACCCAGGGCACGCGCATCGAGGTGCGCGATCTCTTCGCCAACGTGCCCGCCCGGCTCAAGTTCATGAAATCCCTGCCCACCGAGGTGCGCCGCTGCCAGGAGGTCCTGGAGCGCATGGCCCTCTCCCGTCTGGACGCGGGCTTCAAGTTTTCCGTGGGAGAGCGCGTGGCCCTGCGCTTCGTGCCCGGCCAGAACCTGATCTCGCGCCTGGGCGTTGTCTGGCCCCCGGCCGTGGCCCAGGCCCTGACCCCGGTGGAGGCCGAGATGCACGGGCTTCGCGTCGCCGGGTTCGCGGGCCTGCCCCACGTGGGCCAGGCCAGGCCGGACAGGATGCTCTTCTACGTCAACGGGCGGCCCGTGCAGGACAGGGTGCTCCTGCGCGCCGTGCGCGAGGCCTACAAGGGCCGGATGCTCGCGCGCGAGTACCCGGTGGCCGCGCTTTTCATCGAGACCGGCCCCGGCGAGGTGGACGTGAACGTGCACCCGGCCAAGACCGAGGTGCGCTTCCGCGACGAGGGACTGGCCTTCACCCTGGTGCGCACGGCCGTGGCCCGTGCCCTGGACCTGGGCGCACCCTCGGCGGCCATGCGCGGCGTGCTGGACCACAAGGCCCCGTCCGCGCGCGAAGCGGGCCAGGACGGCCCCAAGTACGCGACGTACCAGGAGTATCTGACGGAAGTGGCCGAGTCCTCCCGGGAGGGGGGGGCGGAGCCCGAGGCACCCGGGCGGGAGTTTTCGCGCCCCGGCGGGCAGGCCCGGACCCTGGCCGTGTCCGGAGGCGGCGTCCGGCCGGACTGGCTGGCCTCGCGCCCGGGCATGGAGGGCTTCGACCCGGGCGACACCCCGGCCTACCTGCGCCGGGCCGCCGAGGGCGGCGCGGTGCCCGGCGAGGCCGGGCAACCGCAGAGCCAGCGCCCCAGGCGTTTCGACGAGCCTCCGGCCCTGCGCGACTCGGCCCGGGAAGCCGTGGCCGCCTACGAGGCCGGGACGCCACCCGCGCGGGAGCCGGAGAGGGCCCGGGAGGCCGGGCAGGCGCGCGCGCGGCCGCGGCGCGTGGGCGGGGTGGAGTACCTGGGCCAGGTCGCGGGGACCTACCTGGTGCTTCGCCTGGCAGGGGAGGGGGTCGCGCTCCTGGACCAGCACGCGGCCCACGAGCGGGTGCTCTTCGAGCGCATGCGCGCCGCGCACTCCAAGGGCCAGAGCCAGCCCCTGGCCATCCCCTTCGAGATGGCCCTGCACCCGGCCGAGCAGAAGAGGCTCACCGGGTTGTGGGGCGAGCTTTCGGCCCTGGGCTTCCAGATGGAGTCCGTGCGGCCGGGGGTGACGGCCGTGCGCGGCATCCCTCCGCTGCTGACCACCGGACAGGCCAAGGAGTTCCTGAAGGAGGTCCTCTCGGGCCAGGCCAAGGGCATGGCGGACCTCTGGGCGGTGATGAGCTGCAAGGGGGCGATCAAGGCGGGCGACGCCCTGGCCGACGACGAGGCCCTGGCGCTCATCGCCGAATGGAGCGTGGTGCCGGACCGCGACTACTGCCCCCACGGCAGGCCCGTGGTGGTCACCTGGGACAAGAAGGAGCTGGAGAAACTCTTCAAACGGCGCAAGTAGGCGGGGCTGCCCGTCTAGAGGTATCTGTCCGCCCCTGACAGGTAGCCGCGCACGTAATCCTCCACCGCCTCCTCCAGGGGCGTGAACGCCCTGTCGTATCCGGCCGCGCGCAGCCGCTCCATGGGGGCCTCGGTGAAATACTGGTAAGTGTCCCGGATGGCCTCGGGCATGTCAACGTATTCGATGTCCGCGGGCCTGCCCATGGCTGCGAACACCGCCAGGGCCAGGTCCTTGAAGCTTCTCGCCCTGCCCGAACCCACGTTGAACACGCCGTTGGCGCGCGGGTTCTCCAGGAGCCAGGCCACCACGTCCGCGCAGTCCTTCACGTAGACGAAGTCCCGCCGCTGCCCTCCGTCCTCCACTCCTTCCCTGTGCGACCGGAAGAGCCGCACCTTTCCCGCCTCGTTGATCTGCCCGAAGGCCTTGCAGGCAACGCTCATCATCTCGCCCTTGTGGTACTCGTTGGGGCCGAAGACGTTGAAGAACTTGAGGCTGGCCACGCTCGAAAGCCAGCCCTCGCGCAGGGCCGCCAGGTCGAAGAGGTGCTTGGAGTAGCCGTAAATGTTCATGGGCCTGAGGCGCGAGAGCCCTTCCGGGCCGTCCCCGAAGCCCTGGGAGCCGTCGCCGTAGGTGGCGGCGCTGGAGGCGTTCACGAAGCGGACCTGGTTGTCCAGGCAGAAGCGGCAGAGATCGAGCGTGTAGCGGGTGTTGTTGGCGTGGAGGTAGTCCGCGTCGCGCTCGGTGGTGGCGGAGCAGGCCCCCAGGTGCGCCACGGCCTTGGCCCCGTAGTGGTTCCGGCCGCTCCGCACGCTTTTCAGGAACTCGTCCTTGTGCACGTAGTCCCTGAAGCGCCTGTTCACGAGATTGCGCCATTTTTCGCTAACTCCCAGGTTGTCCACCACCAGGATGTCGTCGAAACCCAGTTCGTTGAGCTTCCAGATGACGGCGCTGCCCAGAAAACCAGCCCCTCCCGTGACCACGATCATGAGACCTCCCCGGCACTCGCGGCATAACCAACCGTTTTCGCCGCACTAAATCGACGGATTCGCAAAAGCAACCCGGCTTTTGCCTTGGCATGACTTCGTGAAATGTTGTACATGCCCAGACGCCCCCAATCAACCAAGCCGAGGCCTCCCATGCCCATCTTCGAGGAATTCGATATCGCCGCGCGGAACATCTACCGCCAGGCGGTGGATGAGGAACGCATCATCCACAATCCCGGCCCCGAAAGGCTCAGGCGCATCAGCCTGGAGGCCCCGGAGGTGCGGGAGAGCCGCTACGGCAACATAGTGGCGCGCACCGAGCCCACGGCAAGGGCCAGGGCCTTCACCAAGAACAGCGTGGACTCCCCCTTCGGCCAGCCCGAATTCGCCCTGCTGGCCAAGGCGCGCAACGCCCTGGCCCAGCAGCAGCTCATCTGCATGGACGTGCTTGTGCGCCAGGGCAACCCGCCCGTGACCGCGCGCCTGATGGTGCCCAGGCGCTTCGCGCACATCGCCTACGGCGGCATGAAGCTCTTCGGCCCGAGGCTCAACGACGTGAGCGAGCCCACGCACCAGGTGATCTACTTCCACGACGAGGCCTGGGAGCGCAACTTCGGCCTGCCCATCGACGAGATGGACATCACCATCCGCCTGGTCCATTCGTCAACCGGGCGCATGATCAAGATCGTGCGCAACTCGAGCCACCTGGGCGAGTTCAAGAAGGGCATCTTCGCCGCCGAGGACTGGCGCGCCAAGCTCACCGGGGAGGGCATCTTCCTGCACGCGGGCTGCCGCCGCGACACCCTGGAGAGCGCCAGGGGCGGCATGCACTCGCAGACCTCGCTCTTCGTGGCCCTGGCGGCCAACGGCAAGACCTCGCTCACCTGCCGGGTGCTGGCGCGCAAGAACGGCGAGGAGTCCTGGCTGATCCAGGACGACGGCGGCATCCTCACCCGCCAGGGCAGCTTCCACGGCTACGAGCAGGGCGGCATCTACGCCAAGACCGACGGCCTGACCCCCAGCGAGCAGATCGAGACCTACTACGGCGCCCTGAAGCCCGACTCCTACCTGGAGAACGTGCACGTGGAGGAGGACCGCTCGCTCGATTTCTTCAACATCCAGCGCACCTCCAACGGCCGCGCGGCCATCGAGCGGCGCGACTTCATGCACGCCCACCGCGCCATCGACGCCCAGGAGGTGAACAACGTCTTCATCATCACCCGGGGCGACATCATCCCCGCCGTGGCCAAGCTCTCCCCCTGGCAGGCCACGGCCTTCATGGTCCTGGGGCAGTCCTTCGAGCCCGCCTCCACGCCCGAGGCAGAGGCCAAGAGCGTGTTCTTCTTCGATCCCTTCATGGCCGGGGACCGCGTGGAGCACGCCCACCTGTTCCAGGAAATCCTCAAGTGGAACCCGCACATCAACTGCTACCTGCTGAACACCGGCGGGGTGGGGCAGGGCGGGCACCACCGCAAGATCGCCCTGTGCGACACGCTGAACATCCTCGAGTCCATCCTGCGCGGCGGCCTGGAGGATTGGGAGACCTGCGAGGCCACCGGGCTCATGGTCCCGCGCGCGGTGCGCGGCATCGACTCGATCCTTTTGCATCCGGCCAAGCTCTTCCCGGGCCAGGAGTTCGAGGCGCGCCAGGCCGCGCTTTTCGCGGCGCGCAGGCGGACGCTGGAATCCTACGAGGGGCTCGACAGGGCCATCGTCAATTCCATCAAGAAGTAGCCGCGCGACTCCGTACGGCTTGCACAAAACGCCTCTCGGGGCTATGTTTTGTCTATGGCCTGTGTCCCTTCCCATGGACCGGACTCGCGAAAGGCGGAATCGATGGACTCGCACAAAACCAGGGAGCAACTGCTCGAGGAACTGGCCCGGGCCAGGCGGCGCATCGCCGAGATGGAAGGCCAGGCCCCGCAGGGCGGCGAGCAGGAGCGGATGCTCGCCCAGGTCCTGGACACCATCCCGGCTCGGGTCTTCTGGAAGGACCGGGACCTCTCCTACCTGGGCTGCAACCGCCAGTTCGCGGCCGATGCCGGACTTTCCTCGCCTTCGCGCATCGCGGGCATGAACGATTTCCAGATGCCCTGGGCGTCCGAGGCCGAGGCCTACAGGGCCGACGACCGCAAGGTGATCGAGACCGGACAGCCCATCATCGGCTACGAGGAGCCCCAGACCACCCCCACGGGCCAGACCATCTGGCTGCGCACCAGCAAGGTCCCGCTGCTGGACGCCACGGGGCGCATCCGGGGCGTGCTCGGCACCTACGAGGACATCACCGCCGGCCGCCGGGCGCTGGAAGCCCTGGCCGAGAGCGAGGAGAAATACCGGGCCATCGTCCGGGCCTTCGACGGCCAGATCTACACCTGCTCCGCCGACCTGCGCATCCAGTTCATGAACAAGGCCATGGTCGAGCGCCTGGGCCGCGACGCCACGGGGGAGCCCTGCCACAAGGCCCTGCACGGCCTGGACGACCCCTGCCCCTGGTGCGCCAACGAGCGCGTCTTCAAGGGCGAGACCGTGCGCTGGGAGGCCCAGAGCCCCGGCAACCACCGCTGGTACTACGTGGTCCAGACGCCGGTGTTCCACGGGGACGGCTCGGTCTCCAAACTGGCCATGATCACGGACATCACCGAGCGCAAAAAGGGCGAGGAAGACCTGCGCGAGAGCCGCGAACGCTACCGGATCGTGGCCGACAACACCTACGACTGGGAGTTCTGGATAGGCCCCGAAGGCGCGGCCCTCTACCAGTCGCCTTCCTGCGAGCGCGTCACCGGGCGCAGCGCCCGGGAGTTCATGGAGGACCCGGGGCTGCTCGAGCGCATCGTCCACCCGGACGACGCCGCCGAGTTCTCGCGCCACAATCGGGACGTGATGTCCAGGCGCGCACCGGGCACGATGAGCTTCCGCATCGTGCTGCCCGACGGCCAGGTCCGCTGGATCGAGCACATCTGCCAGCCCGTCTTCGGCGTGGGCGGGGTGTACATGGGCGTGCGCGGCAGCAACCGCGACGTCACCGAGAGCAGGCTCATCCGCGAGGAGCTCAAGCGGGCCATGGAGGCCGCCCAGGACGCGAGCCGGGCCAAGAGCGCCTTCATGGCCAACATGAGCCACGAGATCCGCACCCCCATGAACGCCATCCTGGGCTTTTCCAGGCTCGTGCTCAGGCGCGGGCTCGTGGGCGAGCAGCGGGAGTTCATGGAAGGCATCATGGACGCCGGGGCCGCGCTCATGCAGATCATCGGCGACATCCTCGACTTCTCCAAGATCGAGGCCGGGCGCATGGAACTCGAGAGCGAGTGCTTCGGCGTCCCCGAGCTTCTGGACAAGCTCATGCGCGCCTTCGCCCCCCAGGCCCAGAAAAAGGGCCTGCGCCTGGACTTCAAGGCCGCCCCCGGCGTCGCTTCGACGGTCAGGGGCGACAGGGGCAGGCTCCGGCAGGTGCTGGTGAACCTGGTGGGCAACGCGATCAAGTTCACGCCCGAGGGGGGCGTGGAGTGCCGGGTGGAGCCGGAGCCCGAGGCCATACGTCCCGAGGGCGCCCCCCCGGGCCAGCAGAGGCTCCTCTTCACGGTGCGCGACACGGGCATCGGCATCGCGCCGGACAAGCTCGAGGCCATCTTCGACAGCTTCACCCAGGCCGACCTCTCCACCACCAAGCGCTTCGGCGGCACCGGACTGGGCCTTGCCATCTCGCGAAGGCTCGTCTCCATGATGCACGGCCGCATCTGGGTGGAGAGCGCGCCGGGCCAGGGGGCCGCGTTCTTCTTCACCGCCGGGTTCGAGCCCTCCCTGGCCGGCCGGGCCGGGGAGGCCTGCGAGCATGCGCCCGCCGGGGGCGAGCTGCGCGCGCTGCCCCCCCTGGACGTCCTCCTGGCCGAGGACGACCGCCTCAACCAGACCTTCATGGAGGCCCTGCTCAAGGAGGCCGGGCACAGCGTGACCATCGCGGCCAACGGCAGGGAGGCGCTGGAGCTCCTGGAGAAGCAGGCCTTCGACGTGATCCTCATGGACATCTCCATGCCGGAACTCGACGGCGTGCAGGCCACCAGGGCCATCCGCGCCATGGGGCCGCCGCGCGGCCAGGTGCCCATCGTTGCCATGACCGCGCACGCCCTCAAGGGCGACCGGGAGCGCTTCCTGGCCGCCGGAATGGACGGCTACGTGGCCAAGCCCGTGGACATGGAGGCCCTGCTCGGGGCGCTTTCGCGCGTGGTGGACAAGGCCGGGCCCGGCGAGGCCCCGCCCCACGGCCCGCACGCCACGGAAGGGGACGGCCCCCTGCTGGACGAGGACTGGATCGCCCGCCAGTACTCCGGCCGGGGGGACATGGGCCGCAAGCTCGTGGAGCTCTACCTGGCGGAACTGCCCAGGCGGCTGGAGGAGATCGCCCTGGCGGCAGATGCGGGCGACGCCAAGGCCCTGGCCATGGCCGCGCACACGCTCAAGGGCGCTTCCGGAGTGGTGGGCGCTTCCGGCGTGGCCAGGCAGGCCCTGCTGGTGGAAAAGGCCGGGCGCGCGGGGGATTTGCCCCTGGCCCGTGCGCTCATGACCGAGCTGGCCGCCGTGGCCGCGCGGACGAGGGAAATCCTGCCTGCGGCCCTGGACTGAATCCGGGGCGCTTATTTTCGTGAAATCCCCATGGGTTCGGCGTTGACCGCGTCCGCCCGCGCGGGTAGTCATGCAGCGTGAGGCCGCCGCACCCGGCCGCCACGGAGCGAGCATGGCAGACAACTCCGCATACCCCGCCGTCCTGGGCGTCTACTCCCTGCGCAAGGTCACGGAGATAGGCGCGGGCGCCACCCTGGCGGACCGCAAGGGCGTCACCTACTGGTATTTCCGCCAGACCGGCGACGAGTCCTTCGAGCGCCAGCCCCTGGGGGCCGACGGGCTGCCCTCGGGGCTCAAGTCCAAATGCCCGGCGAGCGAGCTCATAAGCTCTTTCACGCCCGAGCCGCTCTACTACGGCGAGAACCCGTTGCCCGCCCTCTCCGCCCTGGCCGCGAACCTGGCGGACGAAGGCGACGACACCGCCCTGGACAAGCTCGACGACGCCCAGTGGGACGCGCTCAAGGCCCTGCTGGTGGACCCCGTGGAGATCCCCCTGCGCTTCGATCCCGAATACCTGGGCAAGAGCAGGGCCATCCTGAAGGCGGCCAGGGCCGTGCTGAACATGCTCATGTGCCGGGGCCGGGCCGCGCGCTTCACCCAGTGCTCGCGCCTGAACGGCTTCGGCGTGCGCCTGCGCAAGAACGGCCGCCTGGAGGAGTCCATCAGCTATTTCAACAAGGCCCTGGACATGGACCGCACCGACGAGCACCTGCTCTTCAACGTGGCCCGGGTCTACTACGACAAGGGCGACTTCGAGCGCTGCCGTCAGGCCCTCCAGGAGGCCCTGGCCCTGAACCCCGAGTTCCCCGAGGCGGGCATGTTCGCCCGCTTCATGGCCCGCAAGACCTTCTCCCCCGCCTGAAGCCGGGCCCGCGCCATTCCCTTGCGCGGCGTTTCGTGCTACCCGTGAGGACCGTGCCCCGTATACGGCGGCCGCGGTGATTCCAATTCCCCAGGGCCCGCCATGACCTTTCGCCTCCTGAACCTCCCCGCGCTCCTGGCGCTCCTGCTGGCGCTTTTCGCCGCCCCGGGCGCGTCGTTGGCCGAGGGCAAGAAGCGCGTGCTGGTCCTGCATTCCTACCACAAGGGCCTGGCCTGGACCGACAGCACCGACGCGGGCATCGCCTCCGTGCTGCGCGGCGCGCCGGGCGTGGAGGTGTTCACCGAGTACATGGACACCAAGCGCGTGCACGAGCCCGAGTCCGACGCGCTCTTCGCCGCGCACCTGAAGGCCCGCTACGCGCGCACGCCTTTCGACGCCGTCCTGGCCTCGGACGACGACGCCTTCCAGTTCATGCTCTCCAGGCGCGGGGAGCTTTTCCCCGGCACGCCCGTGGTCTTCTGCGGGGTGAACTTCTTCGACGAAGCCATGCTCGCCGCCGACAGGGGCTCCTTCACCGGGGTGGTGGAGGGCTACGACGTGCGCGGCACCCTGCGCGCGGCCCTCTCCCTGCATCCGGGCACCTACCGCGTGGTGGTGATAAACGACCGCACCTCCACGGGGCTGGCCAACAGGAAGATTCTGGCCGAGGTCATGCCCGAGTTCGAAAAAAAGGTCGGCGTGACCTACCTGGACGACCTGACCATGGAGGAGCTCCTGGCCAAGGTACGCTCCCTGTCCCAGGGCGACATCATCCTGCTCATGACCTTCAACCGCGACAGGGCGGGCAAGGCCTTCGACTACGACGAGTCCATCGCGCTCATCGCCGCCCAGTCCAAGGTGCCCATCTACGGCGTGTGGGATTTCTACCTCGGCAAGGGCATCGTGGGCGGGCTCCTGGTGAGCGGGTTCGACCAGGGGCGCGTGGCCGCCGAGATGGTCCTGCGCATCTTGTCCGGGGAAAAGGCCGGGGACATCCCCGTGGTCAAGGAGAGCCCCAACCGCTACATGTTCGACCACCAGCAGCTCAAGCGCTTCGGCGTCTGGCCCGGCGGGCTGCCCGAGGACACGGTCTTCATCAACCGCCCGGCCTCCTTCTACGAGGAGCACAAGGGCAAGGTCCTGGCCGTGGGCGGGGCGTTCCTGGTGCTTCTGGGCATGCTCGTGGCCCTGTGGGTGAACATCCAGGGCCGCAAGAAGACCGAGGTCAGCCTGCGCGAATCCGAGGAGAAGTTCGAGCGCATCTTCCGCCACAGCCCGGACTGGATCGCCATCCTGCGCCTGAAGGACGGGGTCTACGTGGACGTCAACGACGCCTTCGAGAACATCACCGGGTTCACGCGCGCCGAGGTCATCGGCAAGACCTCCATGGACATAGGCATCTACGCCAACCCCAAGGAGCGCTACGAGCTCGACGAGGACTTCCTGCGCCAGGGCAAGACCTTGAACCAGGAGCTGCAATACCGCATGAAGTCCGGCGGCGTGATCACTGTCGAGCGCTCAGGGGAACTGGTGGAGATCGGCGGGGAGGCGTGCATCGTCTCCATCGTGCGCGACGTCACGGGCAAGAAGCAGGCAGAACAGGCTCTTTTGGAGTCTGAGCGCCAGAAGAAGCTGCGCACCGAGGCCGAGATCAAGATGCTCCAGGCCCAGATCAACCCGCATTTTCTGTTCAACGCCATCACGTCCATCATGCACTACATCAGGACCGACCCGGACACCGCCTCGGACCTCCTGGTGAAGCTCGGGGACTTCTTCCGCAAGAACATCAAGCCCGGCGGGGCCAGCGTGCCGCTCTCCAAGGAACTGGAGCACTGCGAGGACTACCTCTCCATCGAGCGCGCCCGCTTCGAGGAGCGCCTCAAGGTCACCTACGACATCGCCCCCGAGGCCCTGGACTGCCTGGTGCCGCCGCTCATCCTCCAGCCCCTGGTGGAGAACGCCCTGCGCCACGGCATCATGCCCAGGGAGGAGGGCGGGGAGATCGTCATCGGCGCGCACCTGGAGAACGGCGTGGTGCGCATCTCCGTGCGCGACGACGGCGTGGGCATGGACCAGGCCCACGCGGCCTCGCTGCTCTCCGAGACGCCAGGGGCCGTGCCGCCCCAGGGCACGGGGCTCGCGCTCAGGAACGTCAACGCCAGGCTCGTGGCCATCCACGGCGCGCAGCACGGCCTGCGCATCGAGACCGCCCCGGGCATGGGCGCAACCGTGTCCTTCACCATCCCGCGCCCATGAGCCTGACTGTCTTCATCATCGACGACGAAGGCCCGGTGCGCCGCGAACTCAGGCACCTGCTCGGGCGCATCGAGGGCGTGGCCGTGGTGGGCGAGGCCGCCAGCGGCACGGCCGCCATGCCGGAGCTGCGGGCGCTTTCGCCGGACGTGGTCTTCCTGGACATCCAGATGCCCGGCCTGTCCGGGCTCGAGCTCTCCTACCTCTTCGGCGACATGGAGAAGAAGCCTCTGCTGGTGTTCGTCACGGCCTACGAGGAGCACGCGGTCAAGGCCTTCGAGCTCGACGCCCTGGACTACATCCTGAAGCCCTTCACGCTGGAGCGGCTGAAAAAGGCCGTGGACAAGGCCCGGCGGTATCTGCGCACGGACGGCCCGTCCGCGGGCGCCCCGGCCCCGGCCCCGGGGGAGCCCTCCGCCCAGGAGCGGCGCATCCCCCTCTACGACGGCGAGCGCATCGTGCCCACGCTGCCCAGGCACATCTTCTTCGTGGCCAGCGAGGAGGGCCGCATCGCCGTGCACGCGGTGCACGGCCGCTACACGGCCAAGGCCACCATCGCGGAGCTGGAGCAGCGCCTGATGCCCCACGGCTTCTTTCGCGCCCACCGCAGCCACCTGGTGAACCTGAACCACGTGGCCGAGATCATCCCCTGGACCGGCGGCAGCTACAAGCTGGTCATGAGCGACAAGGAGCGCTCCGAAATTCTGGTCAGCCGCTACAACGCCAGGGACCTCAAGACCCACTTCGACCTCTAGCAGCCTGCCCCAAAAGTCCCGCCCGCACTCCGTTCAGCCCCGAACCTTCGCCGTTCGGCCCCGGAATCGCGCCATCCGGCATTTGCGCGATTTCATAACATGCTATAATAAAAGAACTTTTTAATTCGATTCGCGCAAGGTCAGCGAAGCGGCGCGCCCGGCCCCCTGCCAGGCGCCTTTCAGGCCCGAAAACGCACCATTGGGCGGCCCTGCCTGCCGTTTGATGAAAATGAATGCAATTTCTCCTCGAACGGGGGTATTTGGCGATTCGCACGGCGCGCCCTTGACGTTTTCGGGCGCGCGACGAGCAAACGGGTGGTTCGACCGGCCACCCACATCCATGGAGGACCGACCATGTACGACCTTTTCAAAGCCAAGGCCGAGGCAGTCAACGCCGAGGTGCACCGCTTCGCCGGAAAGGGCGAGGCCCTGGCCTTCATCAAAGAGACCTTCGCCAAGGAGGGCGTGGCCGACCAGCCCCAGGCCTACGCCGTCTGGGTGGACAGCCCCTTCCTTGAGGGCATGGACAAGGACGCCCTGGTGGCCGAGCACCCCGGGCTCAAGTTCAACGTCACCCGCGACATGGCCGAGAAGGCCAGGATCGGCGTGACCCAGATGCAGTGGGGCGTGGCCAACACCGGCACCCTGGCCCAGAACTCCACGGCCGTGGCCGAGCGCCTGGCCTCCATGCTGCCGTTCATCCACCTGGCCATCGTGGGCACCGACGCCATCGTGCCCGACATGCCCGCGCTCCTGGAGACCGTCCACCCCAAGGACGCCGCCTACCTGGCCCTCATATCCGGGCCCAGCCGCACCGCCGACATCGAGCGCGTGCTGACCATCGGCGTGCACGGCCCCGAGCGCCTGATCATTGTCTGCATCGACGACCTGGGAGGAAGCAACTAATGGCCACCAAGGAATTCAAGGACTCCATCGACTCGGCGCTCACCAACGCCAACCTGACCGGGGCCCTGGGCCGCTTCTCCGAGGCCTACGCCGTGGCCCGCAAGAAGGCCTACGACGGCATCGACTTCGAGCAGCTGCGCGGGCGCATCGCCGCCATCAAGGGCTACGCCGCCGAGCACCTGGACGAGCTGGCCGAACAGTTCACCAAGGCCGCCACCGCGCGCGGCGCCAAGGTCTTCCGCGCCAACTCGCCCCAGCAGGTCAAGGAGTACATCGCCAACCTGTGCCGCGAGAAGGGCGTCAAGCGCATCGTCAAATCCAAGTCCATGGCCACCGAGGAGATCCACCTCAACCAGCACCTCATCGCCCAGGGCCTGCAGGTCAACGAGACCGACCTCGGCGAGTGGATCATCCAGCTTGCCGGCCAGACCCCCTCGCACATGGTCATGCCCGCCATCCACATGACCCGCGACGAGGTGGCCGACCTCTTCAGCAAGGAGATCAACGAGCGCCTCACCAACGACATCCCCAAGCTGGTGAAGGTGGCCCGCAAGGAGCTGCGCGAGAAGTTCCTCCAGGCCGACATGGGCATCTCCGGGGCCAACATGGCCATCGCCGAGACCGGCACCATCGTCACCGTGACCAACGAGGGCAACGCCCGCCTGACCACCAGCCTGCCCAAGGTCCACGTGGCCGTGGTGGGCCTGGAGAAGCTGATCCCCACCTGGGCCGACGCCGCGCCCGTGCTGGTCGCCCTGCCCAAAAGCGCCACCAGCCAGCAGCTCACCAGCTACGTGAGCTTCATCACCGGCCCCACGCCCAACGACGACGGCTCCATGAAGGACATGCACATCATCCTCATGGACAACAAGCGCACCGAGATGGCCCGCGACCCCATCTTCAAGCAGGCCCTCCAGTGCATCCGCTGCGCCTCCTGCCTGAACGTCTGCCCGGTCTACCGCCTGGTGGGCGGCCACGTGTTCGGCAAGGTCTACACCGGCGGCATCGGCACCATCCTCACGGCCTGGTTCGACGAACTCAAGAAGAGCGAGGACATCCAGAGCCTGTGCATCCAGTGCGGCAACTGCAAGCAGGTCTGCCCGGGCCAGATCGACATCCCGGCGCTGATCCTCGAGATCAGGCGCAGGCTGACCAAGGAGCAGGGCCAGAGCCTGGCGCAGAAGGCCATCTTCTCGGTGGTGAACAACCGCAAGATCTTCCACGGCATGCTGCGCGCCGCCTCCAAGGTGCAGGGCGTGGTGGCCAAGGACGGCTTCATCCGCCACCTGCCCATGTTCCTCTCCGAGCTCTCCGAGTTCCGCAGCCTGCCGGCAATCGCGGACAAGCCCTTCCGCGACGTGTTCGACACCATCCGCCAGCCCATGCTGAACAAGAAGGTCGCCTTCTACGCGGGCTGCCTGATCGACTTCGCCTACCCCGAGATGGGCGAGAAGCTGGTGAAGATCATGAACAAGGCCGGGTACAACGTGGTCTTCCCCAAGGGCCAGACCTGCTGCGGCGCCCCGGCCCGCTACAACGGCGCCTACGAGGTGGCCGCGGGCAACGCCACGGACAACATCGCCGCCCTCTTGGAGCAGGAAGTCGATTACGTGGTCAGCGCCTGCCCCACCTGCACCTGCGCGCTCAAGAGCGAGTTCATCGAGGTCTACGAGAGCCTGGGCCAGCGCGACATGCTGCCCAAGGCCCGCCGCCTGGCCACCAAGACCGTGGACTTCTCCAGCTTCGTCAAGCAGCTGGTGGACGAGGGCAAGCTCTCCTTCCAGGAGGGCAAGTACCTGGGCAAGATCACCTACCACGACTCCTGCCACCTGAAGCGCACCCTGCACGCCGAGAAGGAGCCCAGGGAGCTTCTGGACAAGGCCGGATACGACATCGAGGAGATGTTCGAGTGCGACATGTGCTGCGGCATGGGCGGCTCGTACTCGCTCAAGTTCCCCGAGATCTCCAAGCCCATCCTCGAGCGCAAGCTGAAAAACATCAAGGACAGCGGCGCGCCCGTGGTGGCCATGGACTGCCCCGGCTGCGTCATGCAGATCAAGGGCGGCCTGGACAAGGACCGCTCCCCGGTGAAGGTCAAGCACACCGTGGAGCTCCTGGCGGACCTGCTGAAATAGGCTGATACGGCAATGCGGGCCGCCTCCGGGCGGCCCGCTCCTGGGATTGTCTCCCGGTCGATGGCGGCTCTCGCGGGGAATCGGTCACCCCGCGGGGGCCGCCAAACCTTTTTCCGGGGAATCAGCCGGACACGACGGCCAGCGCGGCCGCTATCAGGAAGTAGGGCAGTGTCTTGGCGGCGCTGGTGCGGAAGAGCTCCGCGCAGGGCTCTAAGAACCGGCAGGCCAGGCTCGCGCACAGGGCGAAGGCCACGTAGATGGCGGTGACGCGCAAAATGAAGGGCAGCACGGTGGAGAGCAGGATGTCCGCCGCTGTCTGTATGGTCATGCGTCACCCCTTGATGGAATCCCGGCAAGCGCGGCCGCGTGGGCTGGTCCGTTGGCCGGGGCGCCGCGCGGGTTCTTGCGTGTGCGCGGCGTCGTTTAGGGGCTGCTTCAATGCGCCGCAAGGCGCGGCCCCTGTATACTTGAGGTGCGTGACGCGCGCGGGGTTACGCCCTGGGTGCATCCGCAAGGGTGCGCCGAAAAGAAAGGCCGGAGCGCGAAAGCGCTCCGGCCTTTTTCAGTTCGAACCCGGGCCTTGGGCCTTATTTCTTCTTGGCGGCCTTGGGGGCGTCCTTGCCGGGGCCGGGGTAGTTCATGACCATGCCGCCCTTCTTCAGGCATTCGTCGATGGAGGCGGTCATGACCTTCTGGTCGCCCATGGAGCACTCCCACTTCTTGGGGGCTTCCTTCTTGGCCTTGGCCTTGCCGGCGGCGAAAGCGGCTCCGGCGGACAGGGAAACGGCGAGAACCAGGGCGGTGGCAACGAGCTTTTTCATGATGAAGAACTCCCTTCAAATGTGTTTTCGGCAAGTTAGCCAAGCCGCGCCCGTGCGGCAAGAGTTATCATGAACAAACGTTCATCTTTCAAAAATATCATGTTCGCGGCTTGTCCCCCACGCCGCCGTCGCCCTGGTCCCCGGCCCGGCCGAGCTCGCCGCTGGCCCATCCGCCTCCGAGGGCCTTGTAGAGCGTGACCATGTTCGAGAGGAGCCCGGCCCGGGAGGAGCAGGCGTTCTCCTGGGCCTCCAGTAGGGCCTTTTCCGCCGAGAGCACGTCCAGGAAACTCGTGAGCCCCTTGGCGTAGCGCTCCCTGGCCAGTGTGAGCGCCGTTTCGTTGGCCTTGATGGCCTCGTCCAGGCTTTCGGCGCGCTTGCGCTGGGCCGAGATGGCCACGAGCGCGTTCTCCACTTCCTCCAGGGCCGTGAGGAAGGCCTGCCGGTAGGCGGCCAGGGCCTCGTCGTAGGCGGCTCGGCTCTTCTCCACCCCGGCCCGGGACTTGCCCGCGTCGAAGACCGGGGCGGACACGGCCGGGACCACGCTCCAGTACCAGTTGGCCAGCCCCAGGAATTTCGCCAGCATGTTGCCCTGAAGCCCCAGGCCCATGGTCAGGTCGAAGGAGGGGTACTGCTTGGCCGTGGCCGCGCCGACGGCCGCCGAGGCGGCCGCGAGCCTGCGCTCGGCCCGGCGCAGGTCCGGCCTGCGCTCCAGGAGCTCAGAGGGCAGGCCCGCAGCCATGAGCGGGCCGGGCTCGGGCAGGGGCGCGGCCTTGCCGAGGAGCTCCACGAGCGCGGAAGGGTCGCGCCCGAGCAGCACGCCCAGGCGGTGCAGGCAGGCCTTCACGCTGGCCTGCCTGGCCGGAATCTCCGCGTTGGTGGAGGCCAGCTGCGCCTCGGCCTGGGACACGTCCAGGTGGCTCACCAGGCCGATGCGCCAGCGCTCGCGGGTCACGGCAGCGTTGTCGGCCTGGGAGCGGGCGGACCGGCGCGCGATGTAGAGGAGCGTCTGGTACCGGCGCAGGTCCACGTAGGTCCCGGCCACGTCGGCCAAAAGGGCGAGCACCGTGGCGTTCAGGTCCTCCACGCTTGCGTCCAGGCTCGCGCGCGCCTGCTCGCGCTGCCGCCTGAGCCCGCCGAACACGTCCAGCTCCCAGGAGACCCCGGCCCCGCCCTGCCAGGTGGTGCCGGGGTAGGCCGGGGACGCGTTCTCGGCCGCCTCGCCCGTGGCCGTGCCCGCCGGGTCGGAGTAGCTTGTGGTGGCCGCCCCGGAGGCGGTGAGCATGGGGGCCAGGGCGGCCGTGGCCACCTTGGCCTCGGCCCTGGCTTGGAGGATGCGCGCCCTGGCCTGGGCCACGTCCAGGTTGGAGGCCACGGCGTCCGCGAGCAGCCGGTCCAGCACGGGGTCGCCGAAGCCCTTCCACCAGGCGGTCCGGGCCTGGACCGGGGCGGGCTGTCCGGGGGGGCTTTCGGCGGCCCCGCTCCAGGCGCTTGGCGCGTCCAGGACGGGGCGCTTGTAGTCGGGCCCCACGGCCAGGCAGCCGGGCAGGCCAAGGCAGGCGCAGGCCAGGAGGATGATCGCGGCGGGCCTCACGATCCGCCCCTGCCCGCGCCCCCGGCGGATGCCGCCCTGGGGGCCTGCGGAATCTCCACGAACACGTCCAGCTGCTGGCCCGCGAAGGCCGCCAGGGACGCGGCGTCGAAGCTGTAGACCACTTGCAGCACGCGGGTGTCCACGCGCTCCGTGCTCGACCCGGTGAGCGAGGCCTTGGGCACCATGTAGGGCTCCACGTACTCGAAGCACAACTCGGCCTTGAGTTCGCGGTTGCCGCGCACGAAGGCCATGGCCCGCCCGGCCTTGTCGAAACGCCAGGCGTCGTTCTCGTCGATGTCCACGCGCACGCGCGGGCGCGCCATGCCGCCCAGGCGCAGGAGCGGGGTGGAGAGGCTGCCCGTGGCGGCGTACTCGCCCTTGCGCACGTTCACCTGGAGCACTTGGCCGTCGATGGGCGCGCGCACGGTAAGCCGCTCCAGGGTGGTCCTGGCGGCCCCGAGCCCGGCCTCGGCCACGGCCACGTCGGCCCTGGCGCTCTCCACCTTGGCCTTGGCCAGCTCCCAGGCGTTGCGCCGCTTCTCCACCTCGTCGGTGCTCACGGCGCGCCTGTCGGTCACGCCGCGCACGATGCCGTACTGGGTGGCGTAGTCCTTGAGCGACGCCTTGGCCTCGGCGAGCGACGCCCGGGCCTTCTCCAGGGTGGCGGCCTTCACGGCGATCTCGGCCGAGGCCTCGCGCGGGTCGGTCTGGAAGAGCGGCTGCCCGGCGGCCACGGTTTCGCCCGCCTCCACATGGACTTCGTGCACCACGCCGCCCACGGAAGCGCCTATGGAGATGTTGTTGGAGGCGGCCTCCACCAGCCCGGACCCGCCTATGTAGGCCTCGAAGGGGGCCTGGGCGGGCATGGCCGCCGGGACGGCCTGGTCCTGCGGCCTCGCGGTGCGCAGGGCCACGGCCACGGCCAGGGCGATCCCGGCCAGGGCGAGCAGCGGCAGCAGCGCGTTTCTCACGTTCATGAGCGGTCTCCTTGAGCCGCGCCGGCGGCCTGAATGCGTTCGATGCGGCCGTCGTCCATGTGGGCGAAGCGGTCGGCGTAGTCGAATATCCTGGGGTCGTGCGTGACGATGACCAGGCAGCGCCCTTCCCGGGCCGAAAGTGACTTGAGCATCTCCATGACGCCTTGGCCCGTGGCGTGGTCCAGGGCGCTGGTTGGTTCGTCGCAGACCACGAGCCTTGGGTCGTGCACCAGGGCCCGGGCGATGGCCACGCGCTGCTGCTGGCCGCCCGAAAGCTGCCCGGGCCTATCCGCGCCCCGGCCCTCCAGGCCCACGTCGGCGAGCCGCGCGCGGGCCGCCTCGAAGGCCTCGCGCCTGGACACACCCCCAATGAGCAGGGGCAGGCAGACGTTCTCCTCCACCGTGAGCGAGGGCACGAGGTTGAAGTTCTGGAACACGAAGCCGATGTTCTCCCCCCGGAAGCGCGCCAGGGCGTCCTGCTCCAGGGATTTCATGTCCCGGCCCAGCAGGCGGCAGCTGCCCTGGTCCGGGTCCAGGATGCCCGCCATCACGGAGATGAGCGTGGTCTTGCCGCAGCCCGAGGGGCCGACCAGCATGAAGAGCTCCCCGGCGAAGACGTCCAGGTCCACGCCGCGCAGGGCCATGGTCAGGGAGTTGCCCGTGACGTAGGCCTTGGTCACGCCGCGGCAGGAAACGATGGGGGTGTCGGTGCGGTCCATGGCTCAGGCCTTGAAGACGCTCGCGGCGTCCAGCTTGAGGACCTTGCGCAGGCTCACGGCGGCGGCCGCGAGCACGATCAGGCACACGGCCGAGCCGCTCAGGGCCAGGAGCTGCCAGGTGATCTTGGGTTGCGGGCCGTGCCCGGCGGCCGAGGCCTGGGTGAACAGGGCGCTCAGGCCCGCCCCGATCCCGAAGCCCACGAAGCCGACCAGCAGGGCCTGGAGCAGGATCATGCGAAGGAGCGTGCCGCGCGTGGCCCCCATGGCCTTGAGCACGCCGAAGTAGCGCAGGTTGTCCAGGGTGAAGTTGTAGAAGATCTGCCCCGTGACGGCCGTGCCCACGGCGAAGCCGATGAGCACCACGAAGCCGATGTTCACGAGTATGTTGGTGCGCTTGACGATGAAATCGAGCGATTTGCGCTTGAACTCCCCGTCGGAGTAGGCGGCCAGGCCTGTGTCGCGCTCGATGCACCTGGCCACGGACTCCGGGGACAGCCCGGGCTTGGCCTTGGCCAGCACGAAGGTGAGCATCTTGCGCTCGCTGAAGGCGTAGTTCTTGGCCCGGGAGTAGGTGGTGTAGAGCACCGGCTGGGACATGAAGCTGGGCGTGGCCCGGGCGATGCCCACCACCAGGGCGCGCTTCTCGTTGATCTCCACGGTGTCGCCCACCTTGAGGGGCACGGGCGGCCCGCCGCCTTCGGGGCGCATGGCCAGCCTGCCCCTGGCCCCGGCCTCGTCCGCGATCACTGCGTCGGGGATGCGCAGGTCTTCCAGGCGGCCTTCGAGCATCCTGCCCGGCCCGCCAATCATGGTGGCGTCGTCCAGGCCCACGATCTGGCTCTGGGCCGTCTCGCCGTTTAGGAGCCTCACCTTCTGGCCTCCCTTGTAGAAGGGCACGGCCCACTCCACGCCCTGGACGCCGCGCACGCGGTGCAGCTGCGTCTCCTGGATGGCCCGGACGTCCTCCACGGACTGCACGGCCGGGTCCATGACCCAGATGTCGGGGAGCGAGATGTCCGAGATGGTTCCGGTGGTCTGGCTGAGGATGTCCACGAGCATGGCGGGCTGCTGGATCATGATCAGCGAGGACAGCGCGATGGCCGTGACGATGCCCAGGTATTTGCCCCGGTCGCCGAAGAGCATTCGGAGTGCGATGTACAGCATGTGCGCGTGGTCTTTAGGGTGCGGCGGGCTTTCTTGGCGCGGCCGCGCGGCCGACAAAGCTTAGAGGCCTCTGGACCGGGCGGGGTTACAGAGGCGGGGGCTTTCGGGGGAACCGGGCGGAGCCGTTGGAGGGGCGAAAAAAAAAAGGAAGCGGGGGGAGATTTCTCTCCCCCCGCACGGTTGGGCCAGCCGGCAGGTGGGCAGCGTGGTGAGGCTCGCGGCTTTTAGGGCGGGGTGTGGTGGGGCGATGCCGCGAGGGGTGACAGCCAGCCGGCCCGATGGCCGTTATGGTATCGTTTCAGTTCGCATTTTGCTCTCCGAAACCGATATGTCCTTTTTCAGATATGTCCTTTTTTGGTCCCCGGAAGAGGCACAATGCCTCTTCCGGGGAATTTTTTCCAGTTACTTTCCGGCGCGGCCGTCGTCGCAGGGTTCGGCGTTGCCGCCGCCGTGCTCGGCCGTGGCGGAGAGGGTGCAGCCCTCGGTGCCGGAGGAGGCCGGAGCGGCCTTGACGGCGGGCTTGCCGGAGGCGGGGTCCACGCCGGCCAGCAGGCACAGCTGGGTCCAGCGGCCCATCACGTCGGACTCCAGCTGTCCACGCAGCACCTTGGCCATTTCGGGCATCATCTTGTCAAGGGCGGCGAAGCGGTTCTCGCTCAGCACGAAGTCAAGGATGGTGCCGTCCGGGGTCTTGGAGTCGATGACCAGCGGGTTCTTGCCCTCGTCGGCCAGCAGGGGGTTGTAGCGGAACAGGGGCCAGTAGCCGGAAGCGGTGGCCAGCTTGGCCTGCTCCTGGGTCTTGCCCATGCCGCGCTTGAGGCCCTGGTTGATGCAGGGGGCGTAGGCCAGGATGATCGAGGGGCCGGGGTAGGCCTCGGCCTCGGCGAAGGCCTTCATGAGCTGCTGCTTGTTGTAGCCCATGGACACGGCGGCCACGTACACGTTGCCGTAGGTCATGGCGATGCGGGCCAGGTCCTTCTTGCGGGTGCGCTTGCCGGCGGCGGCGAACTTGGCGATGGCGCCGGTGGGGGTCGCCTTGGAGGACTGGCCGCCGGTGTTGGAGTACACCTCGGTGTCCATCACCAGGATGTTGATGTCCTCGCCGGAGGCGATGACGTGGTCCAGGCCGCCGAAGCCGATGTCGTAGGCCCAGCCGTCGCCGCCGAAGCACCAGATAGACTTCTTGACCAGGAGGTCGGCGTCGGCCGCCACGGCCTTGAGGGCCTCGGACTTGGCGCCGGCCAGCAGCTTCTTGATCTGGTTGCCGAACAGCGCGGACTTCTCGGCGTTGTCGGCGTCGCACAGCCAGCCCTCGAGGGCGGCCTTCAGGTCGCCTTCGGCCTCGGCCGAGGCGGCCTTGACCTTCTCCTTCAGGAGTTCGCGACGCTGGCTGACGGCCAGGCCCAGGCCGAAGCCGAACTCGGCGCAATCCTCGAACAGGGAGTTGCCCCAGGCCGGGCCGTGCCCGTCCTTGTTCACGCAATACGGGGTGGTGGGAGCCGAGGCGCCCCAGATGGAGGAGCAGCCCGTGGCGTTGGCGATGATCATGCGCTCGCCGAACATCTGGGTCAGCACGCGCACGTAGGGGGTCTCGCCGCAACCGGAGCAGGCGCCGGAGAATTCCATGAGGGGCTGGCAGAACTGGGAGCCCTTCACGGAATCGCGCTTGAGCAGCCCTTCCTTCCAGGCCACGGTCTCGCTGAACTTGAAGTTCGGCACCTGGGCGGCCAGCTGGGTCTCGATGGGCTTCATCACCAGGGCCTTGGTCTTGGAGGGGCAGATGTCGGCGCAGTTGCCGCAGCCGAGGCAGTCCTGGGTGTTGATCTGGATGCGGAAGTGCATGCCCTTGAGTTCCTTGCCCTGGGCGGGAAGGGTCTCGTAGGTGGCGGGAGCCTTGGCCTTCTCGTCATCGGTGAGCAGCGAGGCCACGATGGCGGAGTGGGGGCAGACGAAGGCGCACTGGTTGCACTGGATGCAGTTTTCCTTGACCCACTCGGGCACGTTGATGGCCACGGCGCGCTTCTCGTACTGGGAAGTGGCCAGGGGCATGATGCCGGCGGGGTCGAACAGCGACACGGGCAGGGAGTCGCCCTTCTGGGCCAGGACGGGCTTGGCGATCTTGGCCACGTAGTCGGGCAGCTTCTCGGCGGTGGCGGCGGCGTCGGTGGCGGTGGCCCAGGAGGCGGGGTACTTCACTTCCTCGAGGGCGGCCACGGCCTGGTCCACGGCGTCGATGTTCATCTGCACGATCTTCTCGCCCTTCTTGCCGTAGGCCTTGTGGATGGACTTCTTCAGAAGCTCCACGGCCTTTTCGAAGGGCAGCACGCCCGCCAGCTTGAAGAAGGCGGTCTGCATGATCATGTTGATGCGGCCGCCGAGGCCCACGCCCTGGGCGATCTTCACGGCGTCGATGTTGTAGAACTTGAGCTTCTTGTTGGCGATGGCCGCCTTCACGTGCCCGGGCAGCTCCTTCTCCATGTCCTCCAGGGTCCAGGGGGAGTTGAGCACGAAGGTGCCGCCGTCCTTGACGCCTTCGAGAACGTCGTAGAGCGTGACGTAGTTGGCCTTGTGCACGGCCACGTAGTCGGCGGCGTTGACCAGGTAGGTGGAGCGGATGGGCTCCTTGCCGAAGCGCAAGTGGGACACCGTGATGCCGCCCGACTTCTTGGAGTCGTAGGCGAAGTAGCCCTGGGCGTACATGTCGGTGTTGTCGCCGATGATCTTGATGGCTTCCTTGTTCGCGCCAACGGTGCCGTCCGCGCCCAGGCCCCAGAACTTGCACTGCACGGTGCCGGCCGGGGTGGTGTCGGCGAAGGCGGGCACGTTCAGGGAGGTGCCGGTCACGTCGTCCTCGATGCCCACGGTGAAGTGGTTCTTGAGGCCGGCGGCCATGTTGTCGAACACGGCCTTGACCATGGCCGGGGTGAACTCCTTGGAGCCCAGGCCGTAGCGGCCGCCGATCAGCGGGGTGGCGATGCCGGCGTCGCGCAGGGTGGTGGCCACGTCGAGGTAGAGGGGCTCGTAGAGCGAACCGGCTTCCTTGGTGCGGTCGAGCACCGTGATGGCCTTGGCGGTCTTGGGCAGGGCGGCCAGGAAGGACTCGGAATCCCAGGGGCGGTACAGGCGCACGGTGACCAGGCCGACCTTCTGGCCCTTCATGTGGTCGATGACTTCCTTGATGGCCTCGCAGGAGGAGCCCATGGCCACGATCACGTGTTCGGCGTCGGGCGCGCCGTAGTAGTCGAACAGCCCGTAGGAGCGGCCGGTGGCGGCGGAGACCTTCTTCATGACCTCCTTAACGATGCCCGGCACGGCCTGGTAGAACTTGTTGGCGGCTTCGCGGCCCTGGAAGTAGATGTCCGGGTTCTGCGCGGTGCCGCGGATCTGCGGGTGCTCGGGGTTCATGGAGCGGGCGCGGAACTCGTTCACCTTCTCCATGTTCACCATCTTGGCGATCTCGGAGAAGTCGAGCACCTCGATCTTCTGGACCTCGTGGGAGGTGCGGAAGCCGTCGAAGAAGTGCAGGAACGGCACGCTGGACTCGATGGCCGACAGGTGGGCCACCAGGGCCATGTCGTGGGCTTCCTGGACGGAGCAGCCGGCCAGCATGGCGAAGCCGGTCTGGCGGCAGGCCATCACGTCCTGGTGGTCGCCGAAGATGGACAGGGCGTGGGCGGCCACGGCGCGGGCGGAAACATGGAAGACGCCGGGCAGGAGCTCGCCGGCGATCTTGTACATGTTGGGGATCATGAGCAGAAGGCCCTGGGAGGCCGTGTAGGTGCTGGTCAGGGCGCCGGCGGCCAGGCAGCCGTGCACCGCGCCGGCGGCGCCGGCCTCGGACTGCAGCTCACGGACCTTGATGGTCTGGCCGAAGATGTTCTTCATGCCCTGGGAGGCCCATTCGTCAACCATTTCGCCCATGTTGGAGGAGGGCGTGATGGGGTAGATGGCCGCGCACTCGGAGAGAGCGTAGGCCACCCAAGAAGTGGCGGTGTTGCCGTCCACGGTCTTGATCAGTTTCTGTGCCATTGCCTTGTTCCTTTCTGGTGTATGTATATGGGTTGGTTAGAGCCCAAGACCCTGCCTGATGGCCGCCACGTCCACGTGGGCCGCCACCAGCTGGGATGCCTGTTGCAGTTTATCGGGATCGCGCAGCTTGTGCCGCGCGAGAATCGCCTCCATGCGCCTGGCCACGGAGTAGGTGTCCTCGCGGACCACCAGGATGGGCACCTCGGCGTTCTCCGCCCTGGAGAGGATGATGTCGTTGGGGTAGAGGTTGCCGGTGAGGATCAGGCAGGCGCAGCGGCCGTCGATGGCCACGAGCTGGAGGTCCGAACGGTCCCCGCCCATGATCACGGCCGCGTTCTGGTATTTGCGGAAATGCGTGAGGAAGTTCTCCACCTGCATGGTGCCGATGAGGAAGGACTCGGCCACGGTGCCGCCCTTGTGGGCGCTGGAGATGATCTTGCCGCCCAGGCGCTCGGCCAGGGCGTTCACGGAGATGGATGCGAGCATCCTGTCGTGGGGGATGGCCCCGAAAACCTTGACCTTGCGCTTGTTCAGGAAGGGGATCAGCAGCGACTTGACCTCTTCCTGGTAGTGCCCGGGCACGGCCGTGAGCACCACGCCCAGCATGCGCTCGCCCAGCCGGTCCTTGATGGCCAGGATGGCGTCGTGGTTCATGCCTTCGGTCAGGCGGTCCACGATGACGACGGGCATGTCCAGGGCGGCGGACACGGCCGCTCCGTTTATGCAGGCGTAGAGCCCCGTGTGCAAAAACGCGCCCGAGCCTCCGGCGATGGTCAGGCTCTTGCCCTTGGAGACCTTGGCGTAGGCGGCCGTGATCTCGGGGAGGCGGTCCTGGCAGGCGCCCTGGGCCAGGGCCTTCTGGCGGAAGTCCTGGGTGACGAGCACGGGGGTGGCCAGGGCGGGGGGGAGGTCCTGGCCGAGCGCCGCGCTCACGGCCATGGCGTCCAGGTCGCCCCAGGCGTCGCCGAAGCGGGCGGCCTGGGCCCCCACGGGCTTGAAGTAGCCCACCTGGAGGCCGTCGCGCCTGAGCTTGAGCCCAAGCCCCGCGCAGAGGGCGTTCTTGCCCGAGTAGGGCGCGGTGGAACCGATGTAGAGGCCAGGCATGTTCGTACCCATTCCCTCGGCTAACGCGGTAGGAGCATCAGGCGCGCGTCGGCCACGACGGCACGTTCGTTGTTCACGAGCACGGGGCCGAGTTCGGCCTCGAAAATCTCAGGGAAGTCCATCGCCAGTTGGGAGAGGCGAATGGCGATGTCTTCGAGTGCTTCAATGTTCGCGGGCGGCTCTCCCCTCATGCCCTTGAGGAGCATGTAGGAGTCCACCTCCCGGATGAGCTGGCGGGCGTCATGCACGGATACTGGAGCCAGCCGATACGAGATGTCCTTGAGCACGTCAACATAAATCCCGCTCAGTGCGAACTTGAGCAGCGGCCCGAAGTGGTCGTCGCGCCGAAACCCCATGACCACTTCCTTCATCCCGGGCGGGGCCTGCTGCTGGATGATGCAGCCCGTGACGTGGGCGTCGGGCCGCGTGACCGCGATGTGCCCGGTGATCTCCAGGAAGGCCCCGCGCAACTGCGAGGCGGAAGCGATGCCCACGGCCACGCCCCCGGCGTCGGCCTTGTGGGCGATCTGGGGCGAGGCGATCTTGCAGACCACGGGGTAGCCCAGGGTGTCGGCGGCGGCCAGGGCCTCGTCGGAGGTGCGCGCCAGGATGGAGCGGGCCGAGGGGATGTCGTAGGCCTTGAGGATCTCCTGGGCGGCCTCGTCCGGGATCTCGGTCAGGCCCTGGGAGCGGGCGTCCTTGATGAGGCGCCGGACCACGTCCTTGCGGCCTTCCACGCTGGCCATCACCGGCGACGGCCGCGACTTGCGCACCGCGTGGCGGTACATGGCCTCCAGGCTCTTCACGGCCTGCTCCGGGAAGCGGTAGCAGGGCATGCCCGCCTCGGTAAGCGTGCGCACACCGGCCTCGATGCGGTCCTTGCCCATGAAGCAGCACAGCACCGGCTTCACCGAACCCTTGGCCGCGCGGATCACGGCCTTGGCCATGGCCTCCGGATCGGTGAAGGCCGTGGGCGCGATGAGCACGAGCAGGCTGTCCACCTGCTGGTCCTCCAGGACCACGGAGATGGAGCGCTCCAGGCGCTCGCCGTCGGCGTCGGCCAGGATGTCCACGGGGTTGTACACCCCGGCCGTGGCCGGGAGGCTCGACTTCAGGGTGTCCACGGTCTGGGCGGAAAGGGGGGGCATGGCCAGAAGCGACTTTTCGGCCGCGTCGGCCGCGAGCACGGCCGGGCCGCCCGCGTTGGTGACGATGGCCAGGCGCGGGCCCCGGGGCAGGGGCTGGGTGGAGAGCGCAAGGGCCAGGTCGAACATTTCGGAGACGGTCCGGGCGCGCAGGATGCCGGTCTGACGGAAGGCGGCCTCGTAGGCCTGCTCGGAGCCCACCATGGCCCCGGTGTGCGAGGACGCGGCCTTGGCCCCGGCCGCCGTGACGCCGCCTTTCAGGATGATCACGGGCTTCTCGCGCGTGATCTTGCGGGCCATGCGCAAAAAGGCCTCGCCGTGCTCCACGTTCTCCACGTAGCCGAGCACCACCTTCGTCTCGGGGTCCTGGGCCAGGGCGTAGAGCATGTGCGTCTCGTCCACCACGGCCTTGTTGCCCAGGCTTACGAACTTGGAGAAGCCGATGGATTCGCCGATGGCCCAGTCCAGGATGGCCGAGCACAGCGCGCCGGACTGGGAGAAGAAGGCGATGTTGCCCTTGCGGGGGAACCCCGGGGCGAAGGAGGCGTTCACGCCGTCGGAGGTGGAGAGCACGCCCAGGCAGTTGGGGCCGATGAGGGCGATGTCATTGTGGCGGCAGATCCGGGCCACCTCCCCCTCGATCTTCCAGCCTTCGCGGCCGGTCTCGCGGTACCCGGCGGAGACGATCACGGCCGAGCGCAGGCGGTGCTCCACGAGCGCCTTGAGGGCGGGGACCACGGCGTCGCGCGGCACGGCCAGCACGGCCAGGTCGAGGGGGGCGGGCAGGGAGGCGATGTCCTTCACGGCGGGGATGCCGAGGATGGAATCCGCCATGGGGTTCACGGGGTAGAGATCGCCCTTGAAGCCTGCCTCGATCATGTTCTTGAGTATGGTGTATCCGATCTTGCCGGGTGACCTGGACGCGCCGACAACGGCCACTGATTTCGGGCTGAAAAGCGCGTCAAGGTGCATGGTTACTCCAAGGCGGCCCCGTCCGGGCGGCGGCGGCCGACATTGGCGCGAACCCGTGGAAATGATGCCGGCATCCAGCTTCCGGGCGCGCGCGGTTCGGGCTTCTTTACAACTTTCGTTCCAAAGGCAAACTTCAATGAAATGCGAAAGTTACATTTTCATGGCGTGTCCGGTACCCCGGATTGCCCACCGCCGTCCGGAAAAACGGACCGGGGCGGCGGCCGGAGTTGTCCGGATGTCCGGACACGCAAGGACGACCTTCTTGAAGCATATGCCTTATGGGGTCGATGGAGTCAATGAAACTGCCGAAAGGCGCGATTGGCGGGGCGAACGGCCGCTGGCGGTCCCTGAAGCGTCGCAGGGGGCGGGCAAGGGGGCGGGGGAGGGGCGATTCGGAGAAAAAAACCGACGATGAGGACGGGGGAGGGGCTTAGCCCGCGCCCTGGCTCGCTGTCTTGCCCAGGGTCAGCCCGGGCAGGGTCAGGGGGGTGCGCTGGGCCTTTTTCTTGCGGCGCTCGAAGATCTCCGGGCGCGAGCCCAGGCGGTAGCGCCACAGCGGGCAGGGCTCGAAGGGCTGCCTGCAGGAGGGGGTGGCCGCGCAGGCGCGCACCTGGTCGCGCTTGCCGCAGCAGCAGGCCAGGCACTGGCGCCTGATGGCCCGCACCGGGGGGCGGGAGGCCTCGGGGGCGTGGCCCATGCGATAGGCGTGCAGGGGGCAGTCCGCCTGGGAGCACTCCGAAACCAGCAGGTAGGAGCCGCCCATGCAGGCGACGCAGAACTTGCGAATGGCTTCGGCTGCGGAAATCTTGCGCGCTGGCGCGGCGTTCATCGGGACCTGCCTTGTTTGGTGTCGCTCCCGGGGGGCGGGCTTGGCCCCGGCCGGTTCCAGCCCCCTTGTCCTTTCCCGGGGCAAAACGCAAGAGCCCGTCATTTGGCCCGAAACGCCGTCACCTCGTCGGATTCCGGCTTTTTCACATAGATTTCCGGGAGTTCGTAGGGCTTGTGGTCGATGTAGAGGCGCTCGGTGTACTCGCGGCGGTCGTTGTAGTCCAGAAGCCTCGTGGAGCCGTCCATGCAGCGGCACTCGGCCTCGAAGCCGTCGCCCACCAGCGAGGGGATGATGCGTCCTTCCAGCACCAGGCAGGGCCTGGGGCCGAAGTTGAGCAGCTGGGTGAAGGCCCTGGCCTCGGGGCTGCCGTGGTCGAAATCCCACTGCCTGCGCTGCTGGACGATGTACTGCACCACGTCGGGCACGTTGTCGTCCAGGTCGCGGTTGAGTTCGGGGGTGGCGTTGTCGGGCCTGCTCTGGGCCAGCGCGCCGGGAGCGCACGGGGCCAGGAGCGCCGCAGCGGCCAAAAGGGAGAGTAAAAGACGCATGGGGCCTCCGCGAAGGTGCTGCCCGGACACATGCATCAAGGCCGCCCCGCTGTCCAGGGCGCGTCCGTTATTCGGCGGCCTGGTTCTGGAGCACGAGGGGCAGGCGCACGGTGAAGCGCGAGCCTTTTCCGGGCTGCGAGTCCACCTCGATCTCGCCCTTGTGGTTGTTGGTGACGATGAAATAGGAGACCGAAAGCCCGAGCCCCGTGCCCTCGCCCGGGGGCTTGGTGCTGTAGAAGGGCTCGAAGACCCTGCGCCTGATCTCCTCGACCATGCCCGGGCCGTTGTCCTCCACCTCCACCACGGCCTTGCCCGCCTCCAGCCGCGTGCGCAGCACGATCCTGGGCGGGTCGGGCCTGTCGCCCCGGGCGGCCATGGCCTGGGCCGCGTTGCGCAAGAGGTTCATGAACACCTGCTCGATCTGGGTGGGCGTGCAGGCCGCCGGGGGCAGGGCCGGGTCGTACTCCCTGACGATGTCGATCCTGCGGAAGTCGTACTGCTTCTTGAGGTCGTAGTCGGTGGAGCAGAGCTCCACGGTGCGGTCCAGCAGGGAGTTCAGGTCCGAGGGCGCGCGCGAGGAGTCGCTCTTGCGGCTGAACTCCAGCATGCTGGCCACGATGCGCGCCGCCCTGACGGCCGAGGCGCGCACCTCGCGCATGAGCGCCGTTATCTCGCGCTTGTCCATGTAGGCGCGCAGGCTCTCCAGGCTGCACCCGGCGTCGGCCGCCGCCGAGAGGTTGGCCGGGGAGTCCGCCTCCACGCGCATGAGCATCACCTGCGTGCCCTGGATGATCCCCCCCAGGGGGTTGTTGATCTCGTGGGCCATGCCCGCGGCCAGGCCGCCCACGCTCATCATCTTCTCTGTCTGGATCATCACCTCCTCGATCCTGGTGCGTTCGGTCACGTCGTCGAGCACCACCACCGTGCCCTTGGACCCGGCGGATTCAAGGGGGTAGAGGTTCATGCTCATAAGGCGCGTCCCGGAGCCCGAGCTCAGGGGGAGCTTGTCGAAGTGCGACGCCGCGCGCGAGCGCATGGCCGCCGCGAGGTCCTCCGGGGGAACCGGCAGGCTGGGCAGGATGGAGCGAAGGGGCTCGCCCAGGGCCTGCTCGAAGGTCCGGCCGCTGAGCATCTGCGCGCAGCGGTTGAAGTGCGTGACCCGGCCGTTCTCGTCCAGGCCGATGACGGCGGAGAACATGGAGTCCAGGATGGCGTTGGTCAGGGCGTGGGCCTCTTCCAGTTCGGCCTCCATGGCCTTGCGCGCGGAGATGTCCGTGATGATGCCCACGAGGCCTTCCTCCCCGCCGCCCACGTCCGAGAGCCTGGTCCCGGCCAGGTGCCCCCAGAACTCCGTCCCTCCGGCCCTCAGGTAGCGCCGCTCCGCGCTTACGCTGTCGATCTCGCCGGAGAGCAGGGCGCGCATCCTCGCGGCCCCGCCCTCGCGCTGCTCGGGATGGACCAACTCGACGTAGGGCTTGCCCGTGAGCTCCTCCCCCGGCAGGCCGAACATCCCGGACATGCGCTTGTTGGCCAGGAGGATCACGCCCCTTCTGTCCACGAGGAAGATGGCCGAGGGCGACGTGTCGAAAATGGCCCTGATGCGCCCCTCGTGCCTGCGCAGCGCCTCCTCGGCGCTCTTGCGCGCGGAGACGTCGCGCACGGCCACGAGGACGCGCTCCCTGCCGCCCACGCGGGCCAGGCTGGTGGAGAGCTCTGTCCAGAAGAGCCCGCCCGCGCTGTTCCTCGAGAGCCATTCGGCGCTCTGGGGCTCTCCGCTCCGGGCGCGCGCGAGCAGCGCGGCGGCGTCCCGGCGGGTGTAGGGGGGCACGCCGGCGCTCAGTTCCTCCATGTCCTTTCCGGCCATCTCCTCGCGGGAATGGCCGAACATCTCGCAGGCCCGGCGGTTCACGTCCACGATGGCCCCGCTGGCCGCGTCGTGCACGAAGATGGCGTCGCCCACGGAATCGAAGATGGAACGGAAGCGGGCCTCGCTCTCCTCCAGGGCGGCCATCTGGCGCCTGTCCTTGCCTTCCTGGCGCTTGAGCTCGAGCCCGAGGAGCACGGCCGTGACGCAGATGAAGAACCAGCCCTTGGTGGTCTGGACCCATTTGAGCGCCGCTGGCGAATGCGAGAACAGCGCCTCGGCAGCCTGGTCCGAGAACAGGATCCAGAGCACGCCCGCGAGCGCGTAGAGCAGGGCGATACGGGTTGACTTGGCGATGTTCATCTCACTTCTCTGTTATCGCCGCTGATATATGCAATGGAAGCGTTTTACAACCTTCCCCGCCCGTTCGGGCGCAAAGGGCGTCGACGCCGGGCGGGAGACTCGCGGGCGGGAAAATTTCCTTGATATAAAATCGTCTATCATTTATGTGTTATCTGCATATATTGTGCTGGGAGGATGTATGATCGCGCAACGAGACTTGCAATGGGTTTCAAAACTCGCCCCCGTGGCGCAACTGCTCGAGATGCTGGGAGGCCTGGACCAGCCCTCGGTGAGGTCCGGCGAAGTGTTCCAGGCCATGGCCCGCGACGTCTGGGAGGCATACTGGTACCTGAGCGCCCGCATGAACGACGAACTGGTCGGCCTTGCGCAGGACGCGCGGGGGGACGAATATTTCGAAGCCGTGGAACGGCGCGCCCGCAAGGCGGTGGACTGGTGACGCGCGGGCCTGCCCGGCCCGGCAGGAGGCAGGCAGCGTGCTGACGCGCCAAGGCGGCCCGGAACCTCCATGACCCGCTTCCCGGGCACGAAAACCTGCCGTTCGCCGCCTCGCCGTGGCGAAGGCTCCCGTTCGCTCCGCTTTACGTCTTGCCCTCGCCGCAAGCGGAACCATCGCGGATGGAACTCCCGCCCGTTCCGCGCTTCGTTCGGCCCGGCGCACGAGCCGGACCCGGCCTTCCCCTTCCGTGCAGGCATGGCCGGGACCGTTTTGCCGGGCATGGCGTCCGATTTATTCGGACTCGGCTTTCGAGAGGGTTTTCCTACCTCGACAAGAGTAGATTGTACGCTGGTCGACATTTCCGGCGTACGTCCGCGTCTCGTTTCATGAGGGTTTCCCCCACCCGGATTTGCTCACTTTTTCGGCAGGACCGCTTTCGAGTCCCGGGAGGTGCGGTTTTTGGACCCGAGTCTTGAAAAACAAGACTGTCTTGGAATTCCGGACTAAAAAAACACCTTCGAAAAGTCGGGAAAATTCCCTAAATATTTTAATAACGCCTTGTAATAACTATCTTGTTTTCAACATCCCCTGTTGGCATGATCTTAGCTTTCTGGGGGGAGGCTCGCTGTCCGTTTTGCTGTATCCGCACCAACCCCAAGAACCAAGGATGCACCGGATGATCTTCAGATTCGTTAGCGCGGCCGTTCTCGTCATCGGATTGATCGCCTGCGGCGGCCAGTCCCGCGATCAGATGATGCAGCAGGGGCAGGAGCTCGAAAAACAAGGCAACCAGAAAGGCGCCATCGTCGTCTACAAGAATCTTCTCGAAAAGTATCCCGGCGACGTCCCGGCCACCCTGGCCCTGGTTTCGGCCTACATCGACACCGGAAAGGCCGACCTGGCCGACGCCGAACTCGTGAAGGCCCTCCCCAAGCTCTCCGACAGCATCGAAGCAAAGGTGCTCTCCGCCAAGGTGGCCAACTCCCTGGGCAAGCCCGAGCGCGCCCTGGAAACCCTGGCCCCCCTGCTGGGCGCCCCCAACCCCCCGGGCGAGGCCTTCGAACAGGCCGGAAACGCCCTGCTGCTGCAGCAGAAGTTCCCCGAGGCCCAGAAGGCCTACGAGAAGGCCGTCGGCATTTCCGGCAACCTCCTGAAAGCCCGCCTGGGCCTGGCCGAGAGCCTCCTGCAGCTCAAGGAGCCCGCCAAGGCCCGCGAGCAGGTGGACACCGTGCTGGCAGCCGCCCCCCAGGACCGCGCCGCACTGTACATGCTCTTGCAGATGCAGATGCTGGCCGACGACGAGGAAGGCGTGCTCTCCACCTACGGACGCATCGCCAAGGCCAACCCCTCCGACCTCAAGGCCCGCTACTCCGAGGCGTTCATCCGCCTGGGCAAGAAGCAGGACAAGCAGTTCGCCCAGTCCGTGGCCCAGAGCATCCTGAGCCAGTACCCCGCTTCCCCCGAGGGCATGAAGCTCCAGGGCCTGTTGAGCCTTGCGGACAAGGACTATCAGAAGGCCCTGGAATACTTCCTGAAAGCCCAGACCAAGCGCCAGGACCTGGACACCAGCGCCTTCCTGGCCCAGACCTACGTCGGGCTCGGCAACCTCGAGACGGCCGTGAGCCACATCCAGGCCGCCCTGTCCCAGAATCCGAACCTGCTGGGACTCAGGCGCATGCTGGCCACCATCTACCTGCGCCAGAACCGCCTGGACGAGGCCCTGGCCGAGGCCCGCAAGAGCTTCGACACCGCCCCCGACGACGTGGCCGGGCAGCGGCTTCTGGCCGAGACCCTGATGGCCAGCCGCGACTACGAGAAGGGCCTGGAGATCTTCTCCATGATGGCCGACAAGGAAGTGCAGCAGCCCCTGGTCTACAGCAAGCAGGGCATGCTCCTGGCCATGAAGGGCGACGCCGCCGGGGCCGAGGAGGCCTTCCGCAAGGGCGTGGAGATGGGCGGCCAGCAGCTCGAGCCCCGCATCTACCTCGCCTCCTACCTGATGGGCAAAAACCGCATCGACGAGGCGGTGGAGATCCTCGGGGCCGGCCCGGCCCAGGGGCCGCAGAGGGCGCTGTCGCTCAACGCCATGGCCAAGATGCGCCTGATGCAGAGAAAGCTCCCCGAGTCCGTCGAGCTCCTCGAGCAGGCCAAGGCCGCCGACCCCACCCTGATGCTCACCTATTACAACCTCGCGTCCATCGACATGGCCTCGGGCAAGGTGGACAAGGCCGCCGCCGACTTCGAGGCCGCCCTGGCCGTCAACCCGAACGACGCACGGGCGCTCATGGGGGCGGCCGGAGGCTACGAGGCCCTCGGCGACATGGCCAAGGCCCAGGGCTATTTCGAGCGCGCGGCCAAAGCCGACCCCGCCCGCGCCGCCCTGACGCTGGCAGGCTTCTACGTGCGCCGCTCGGACAACGCCAAGGCCATGCTGGTGGTGGACGACCTCATCGCCAAGCAGCCCAAGGACATCCCCGCCTGGCTGTTCAAGAGCCGCCTGCACGCCATGGCCAAGGAGCAGGACAAGGTCCTGGCCGCGCTCTCCAGCGTGGAGACCATCGACCAGCGCACCGGCCTCCTGGAGAAGGCCAAGTACCACCTCTCCGTCAACGAGCCCGCCCAGGCCGTGGAGATCGCCACCCGCGTCAGGGACTTGAAGCCCGGCTCGGCGGCCTACGCCATGCCCCTGGCCGAGGTGCAGTCCCTGACGGGCGACCTGGACGCCGCCCGGGCCACGTTGCGCGCGGCGCTCAAGGAAGAACCGGACAGCATCCAGGCGCTCTCCACCCTGGGCCAGTTCGAGGCCCGCAAGGGCAACACGGCCGAGGCCCTGGCCCTGGTGGACACGGCCATGGAAAAGGGCATGGCCCCCGGGGCCGGCCGCGCGCTCAAGGGCACCATCCTCCTGCAGAAGGGCGACGCCAAGGCGGCGGCGGGCGAGTACGAACTGGCCCTCAAGGCCAACGACCGCCAGGCCCTGGCCCTCAACAACCTGGCCATGATCTACGCCGACGACGAGGCCAACAAGGGAAAGGCGCTCGAACTGGCCGTGCGCGCCTTCTCCGTGGAGCCCAACAACCCCTCGGTGATGGACACCCTGGGATACGCCCTTCTCAAGAACGGGCGCGGCAAGGACGCCGTCACCCTGCTTGAAAAGGCCGACAAGCTCATGCCCGGCAACCAGAGCGTGAAGCAGCACCTCGCGATGGCCCGCGAGGCCGCCGGGGCGGAAAAGCAGTAGCGGACCGGAACACTCAATCTCCTGAAGGGCGCCAGGGAACGGCGTCCGGGGAGGGGCGATGAACATACCTCACGAACACGATCACGACGCCGGAAAACGAACGCTCAAGCAATGCGCGGTGGACATCATCGTCGCGCTGACCGCTCTGCAGCTGACGTTCATGCTGTCGCAGGCGGGGCTCAAGGGCTTCGAATCCATGGTCTTCCAACCGGGCAAGACCGTGCACTTCCTCGTCATCGCCGCTTTCCCGTCGATCCTGGTGGGGATGATCCTGGCCTACGCGGCCAAGAGCCGCAGCATGCTCATCCACCTGGCCAAGACGGGCCTGTCCATCCTGGTCTCCTACGTGCTGTTTTTGGCGCTGGACGAGACGCGCATGCCCAACCGCATGGGCGAGTCCGAGATCGTCTGGGGCCTGGCGCTGTTCGCGTCCCTGAGCCTCGGGTTCGAGCTCCTGCGCGCCGTGGGCGCCAGGGCCGCCGGGGCCAGGAAGGTGCTGCTGGTGGGCAACGGCGCGCTGGCCAGCCAGATGGCGGCGCTGATCCTCGACAACGACGACCGTTTCGAGCTGGTGGGCAGGATCGAGTACCCCATGCAGTCGCGCGACGCCAAGTCCGACGACGCCACGGAAGTCTTCGAGACGGCCAAGCGCCTGGGAGCGAGCCAGGTGGTCATCTCGCTCACGGAGAGGCGCGGCGTGTTCCCCCTTCAGGAAATGCTCAACTGCAAGCTCTCGGGCATCGAGGTGCTGGACTCCCCGGCCATGTTCGAGCGCATCACGGGCAAGCTCCTCATCGAGAACATCACCCCGAGCTGGTTCATCTTCTGCCACGGCTTCAAGGTGACGCCCCTGTTGCGGGCCTGCAAGCGCGCGGTGGACGTGGCCCTGTCGCTCTTCGGCCTGACCGTGTTCGCCCCGTTCGGGCTCCTGGTGGCCCTTGCCATCAGGATGGACTCTCCCGGCCCGGTGTTCTTCAGGCAGGTGCGCGTGGGCGAGGGCGACAGGAACTTCGAGCTCATCAAGTTCCGCTCCATGCGCCAGGACGCCGAGAAGGGCACGGGCGCGGTGTGGGCCAGCAAGAACGACGCGCGCGTCACCAGGCTCGGCCGCTTCCTCAGGCGTACGCGCATCGACGAGATCCCCCAGCTGATCAACGTGCTGCGCGGCGAGATGAGCCTGGTGGGCCCCAGGCCCGAGCGCCCCGAGTTCGTGCGCACGCTCAGCGAGCGCATCCCCTATTACTCCGAGCGCCACTTCGTGAAGCCCGGCGTCTCGGGCTGGGCCCAGGTGCGCTACCCTTACGGAGCGTCGGTGGAGGACGCGGTGGAGAAGCTCCGCTACGACCTGTACTACATCAAGAACATATCCATCCTGCTCGACCTGAAGATCATCCTGAAAACCATTTCGGTGATGCTCCGTTGCCAGGGCAGCCGTTAAGAGGGAGGCGAACGTGAAGACACTGCTTTCGGTCCTGTTGGCTCTGTTCGTGGCGGTCCCGGCCTTCTCGGCCGACTACGCCATCGTGGTGGGGGACAAACTGGCCGTCTCGGTCCTGGGCGAGCAGGACCTGAGCCAGTCCGTGTGGGTCAGGCCCGACGGCAAGGTCACCATGCCGCACATCGGCGAGATCCAGGCCGCGGGGCTCACGCCCACCCAGTTCGCGGACAAGATCGCGGCCGGGCTCAAGTCCATCGTGCGCAAGCCCGTGGTCACGGTGACGGTGCTCGAGGGCCAGAACGACAAGGTCTACGTGATCGGCGGGGGCGTGCGGCCCTCGGTGTTCGAGCTGGCCAGGCACAAGACGCTGCTCCAGGTGCTGGCCTCCATCGACGACCTGTCCGTGGCCGACCTGTCCGAGGGCACCCTGGTGCGCGAGAACAGCCAGGTGATGAAGGGCTTCAAGGAACTCTACGAGGACGGCGACATCAGCCGCAACCAGGACCTGCACGCCGGGGACGTGATCATCCTGCCCGTGCTCAAGGACCGCTACATCTACGTGTCCGGGGCCGTGAACAGCCCGCGCACGCTGCCCTACCGCGAAGGCATGACCATCCTGGACGCCCTCATGGAGGCAGGCGGCTTCAACCGCTTCGCCAGCAAGAACGACACGCGCATCGTGCGCCGCAACGGCGACAGGGAAGAGATCATCAAGGTCAAGGGCAAGAGCCTGATCGAGAAGGGCGACTCCAGCCAGAACGTCCTTCTGCGCCGGGGCGACATGGTCATCGTGGAGGAAGGGTTCTTCTAGAACCCTCGGGGAGGTCCAAGTGTCCGAGTTCTTCCAGCAGTATGATCAGTTCGTGAAGATGATCGTGGCCAGGAAACGCCTGTTCCTGGCCGTGGCCATGCTGGTCATGGCCATCGGAGTGGTCACGGCGTACGTGCTGCCGAAAAAGTACGAGGCCCAGAGCACGGTGTTCATCGAGCAGAACGTCATCACGGACCTAGTCAAGGGCATCGCCGTGACCCCGTCCGTGGATTCGAAGCTCAAGATGCTCACCGTGTCCCTGCTCAGCCGTTCCATGCTCATGAAAACCCTTTCGGCCCTGGACAAGGACCTCGCCCTGCAAAACGACAGGGACATGGAAGAGTACCTGAGCGACCTGATCAAGCGCATCTCCATCACCTACCAGGAGCGCCAGGGCGTGTTCAGGATCACCATGCGCGACAGCGATCCGGCCTTCGCCCGCGACTTCGTGAACACCCTGACGCGCAAGTACATCGACGAGAACACCTCGTCCAAGCGCGTGGAGTCCCTGGAAGCCACCAAGTTCCTGGGCGGCCAGATCGAGAGCTTCAAGCGCCGCATCGACGCGGCCGACGACGCCATCAACAAGTTCAAGAGCGAGAAGGGCTTCATGCTGGCCACCGACGAGGGGTTCCTGCGCGGCGAGATCATCAACGCCGAGAAGCGCCTCGAGGAACTGGCCATCAAGCGCAAGGAACTGGAAGCCAAGCAGCGTATCCTGGCCGAGCGCGGCCCCGAGCCCGGCAGGCTCGCCGAGGCCGAGGCGCGCCTGGCAGAGCTGCGCGGGCGCTACACCGACGAGAACCCCAAGGTCGCGGCGGCCAGGGCCGAGGTGGCCAGGATGCGCACGGGCGGGGTGGATGGCTCCAAGCGCAACGCGGCCAGGGTCAAGGAAGGCGTGGACCTCATCCAGGTGGAGCTCGACGCGTACAAGGAGATGGAGGCCAAGCAGCAGCGGGCCATCGAGGACAGCAAGGCCATGCTGCGCGAGATCCCCAACGTGCGCTCCACCCTGGCGGAACTGATGCGCAAGAAGGAGGACGAGAGCGTCATCTACACGCAGCTCGTCGCCAGGTACGGCCAGTCCGAGGTGTCCAAGCAGATGGAGCTCCAGGACAAGGCCGTGGCCTTCCGCATCCTGGACCCGGCCGTGATGCCCATCGCGCCCATCAGCCCCAACCGGATGCTCATCATCATCGGCTCGATCTTCGGCGGGTTCGGCGTGGCCTTCGGCGTGGTCTGGCTCATGGACATGATCTCGGGCGGGCTGAAGAGTCCGTCGGCGCTCAAGGAGCTGGACATCCCGGTCTTCGCCGTGATTCCGCACGTGCCCGACGTGGAGCAGGACAACACCAAGCGCAGGAAGGACCGCATCTTCATGGGCTTCGCAGCCTGCTACGTCCTGGTGATCCTCACGGTGGCCGTATGGGACAACCTCCAGCTCCAGGAGAACGCCCTGCGGGCCAAGTCGGCGATTTCCCACAAAATATCCCAGGTAATGAAGTAAGCACACCGCGAGGACACGCATGAGCAGAATCGAGAACGCCCTGAACAAGGCCGTGGGCGCGCAAGCCCCGGCCCCCGCCCCGCGCAAGGCCTCGGTGCCGCCGCCGTCCGCCGGAGCCGACGAGGTCGCGGCCAGCAACCTCAAGGAGCACATGCTCCAGATGGCCGCCGCCCCCAAGTCCCAGGTGTCCGAGGAATACCGGAAGCTCAAGGAGGCGTTCATCAGGGCCGCCAGCCGCGAGGGCTTCGACAACGTGGTCCTGGTGACGAGCGCCAACCCCAAGGAAGGCAAGTCCGTCACCACGCTCAACCTGGCCATCAGCCTGGCCCAGGAGTTCGACTACACCGTGCTGGTGGTGGACGCTGACCTGCGCGCCCCGGTCTGCCACAAGTACCTGGGCATCGACGCCGGGCCGGGCCTTTCGGACTGCCTGGAGGGCAGGGCGACCTGCGGGGAGGTGCTGGTGAAGACCGGCGTCGGCAGGCTGGTGCTCATGCCCGCCGGAAAGCCCGTGGCCAACCCCGCGGAGCTCCTGGCCTCCAACAAGATGCGCCAGCTCCTTCAGGAGCTCAAGCACCGCTATCCCGACCGCTTCATCCTCATCGACTCGCCCCCGGCCAAGCTCTTCGCCGAGACCAGGGCCCTGGCGGCAGTGGCCGACGCCACCATTCTCGTGGTACGCGAAGGAGTCTCCTCCGTGGAGGACGTCTCCGAGACCGTGGGCGTGCTCGACCACAAGGTCATGGGCATCGTCTACAACGACGCGGGCGAGGCGCCTTTCCGCAAGGCGGCGCATTACTATCAGTACGCCTATTCCCAGCCCGAGGGGGCCGGGCAGTAACTGGCGGCCTTTTCGCCCTCAACGACGGAGAGAACAGTGTACGAATCCTTCTTCGGTCTGGACCACAAGCCTTTCGAACTGATTCCGAATCCGTCGTTTCTGTACATGAGCATGGCCCATCGCAAGGCCATCAACTACCTGACCTACGGCATCCGGCAGCAGAGCGGCTTCATCCTGCTCACGGGGGAGGTCGGCACCGGCAAGACCACGCTGATCCGCAGCCTGATCAAGAGCCAGCTCTCCGACGTGACGCTCTCGAAGATCTTCAACACCAAGGTCTGTTCGCAGCAGCTCATCGAGATGATCCTCGACGACTTCGGCGTGCACCCCACGGGCAAGGACAAGCCCACCCTGCTGCGCGAGCTCAACGATTTCCTCATCTCCCAGTACGCCATGGGCCGCCAGTGCGTGCTCATCCTGGACGAGGCCCAGAACCTGACCCACGAGCTTCTCGAAGAGGTGCGCATGCTCTCCAACCTGGAGAACGACCACCAGAAGCTCCTGCGGATCATCCTCGTGGGCCAGCCGGAGCTCAAGGATCTGCTGGCCTCGCCTTCGCTCATGCAGTTGCGCCAGCGCATCCAGGTGAGCTGCCACATCTCGCCCCTGCCCGCAGAGGAGATCGCCGACTACGTGCTCTACCGCCTGGAGTCGGCGGGCAACCGCGAGGCCGCGCAGTTCGACCCGGGGGCATTCGAGGCCGTCCACGCCTACACGCGCGGCGTGCCCAGGCTCATCAACATCCTCTGCGACTACCTGCTGCTGGACGCCTTCGCCAGCGAGACGCGCCACATCACCGAGTCGGCCGTCCACGAGGTGGCGGCGGACCTCAATTTCGACAACCAGTACTGGAACCCCCCGGCCCAGGAGCCCGACGAGGACGACGACGTGGCCCCGGCCAGGCACGAAACCGGCCGCCAGTCCACGCACGTGGCGGGCCACGCCGCCGGGCGGGCCACGTCCAAGATCACGTCGCTTCTGAAGAACCTGAACAACAGGCTGAAGACCATCGAGGAAACCCTTCCCCGGCTGGAGAACTCCCGGGTGGACTCCGTCCGCCAGGCCGCCGCCGCGGAGCAGGGCGCGCTGCACGACCAGCTGGCGCAATTCCAGGAAACCCTCCAGGGCCGCTTCAACGAGATGTGGTCGGCCATGGAGCAGCTCTCCGGAGAGGTCCACGGACTCAAGGTGCGCCTGGAGGAGGACATGCCCCAGGCCGCGCCGCCCGGCGAGGACGCCCTGGCCGAAGAGGCCACCCTCGCGGAGGAGGCCGCCCCGGAGCCTTCGAGCATCGCGCAGGCAGAGGCCGAACCGTCCCCCAAAAGCGGCGGAAGCTGGATGAAACGGCTGATCTTCAGGATGTCGTAAAGTGAAAAATCTCTATTGCCATCTTCTTCTGGCCGTTTTCGTGGGCTCGCTCATCATGCCTCCGGGCGTAAACGGAGTGACCACCGACTACAACATCACGGTGGGAGTGGGCGAAGAGTACAACGACAACGTCAACGAGGTCGCCAACAAGAACAAGAAGCCGGACTGGAACACAACGGTGTCGGCCAGCGGCGGCGTCACCGTGGACGCCGGGCGCATCTGGGCCAACGGCAGCGTGGACGGCTCCTACAACTTCTACGCCCTGGGCAACCGGACCGACGAGTTCAAGGGCGGGGCCAAGGCCAAGGTCTCCGTGATCCTGATGCAGGACTTCCTCTTCCTCGAGGGAGAGGAAAACTACCGCCAAGTCTACCGCAGTCTGACCAGGGGCGAGACCAACCCCACGGACTCCACCCGCGACATGGTGAACCAGAACAACATCACCGCGCGAATCTACATGACCCCGAGGCTGGGCGAGCGCACCACGTTCAGGGTGGGTGTGGAGTACGGCACGGTGATCTACAACACGGCCGGGGAAACCAACCGGCAGACGTACATGCTCTTCGCCGAGTCCGCCTACGAGCTCACCCCCACCCTGCGGCTGACCATGGACCTCCAGGCCCAGCACCTGGACAACGGGAACTACTGGACCCAGAGCTACGTGCCCAACGCGGGCATCATCTGGAACTACTCCCCCAACGGCTACCTGATCTTCAGGGCGGGCCCCAGGTTCACGCGCTACGACAACGGCACCACGGCGGTGAACCCGTACGGCAACGGCACCCTGTCCTACACTATCGGCAGGACCAACTTCTCCGCCAACCTGACCTCCGAATACACCGACAACCCCTCCACCAGGTACCCCACGCTCAAGTCCACGGCCGGGGCGTCGGTGGGCTTCCAGTTCGACCGCGGCTCGGTGCAGGCCAGGGCCTCCTACTCCTACCTGAGCGGCGAGGACACCCTGAACACCCAGCAGGTTTCCCTGGGCCTTTCCGGCAGCTACGAGCTGACCCCGCGCCTGTCCGCCCGGGCCGGGCTCTCGCGCGAGTCGAGCCTGGACAGCGGCTTCGGCGACGCCCGCTGGTACATCGACGGCAGCCTTTCCTACGACATCGGGCGCAACTTCTCCGTGGAGGGCTACTACAAATGGAAGCTCTCCAACATCACCCGTGGCACGGGCGATTCCTACCAGGTGAACATCGTCGGGCTGAGGCTCAGGAAGACGTTCTAGAGGCGAGCATGCCAAACGACCACGGCCCCATCCACAACGCCCTGACCGTGGACGTGGAGGACTACTTCCACGTCCAGGCGTTCGCCCAGGGCGTCTCCCCGGCGGACTGGGACGGCTTCGAGTCGCGCACGGAGGCCAACACCGGCCGCCTGCTGGAGCTCTTCGCCGGGCTCGGCGTCAAGGCGACCTTCTTCGTGCTGGGCTGGGAGGCCGAGCGCCGCCCGGGCATGGTCCGGCGCATCGCCGGGGAGGGCCACGAGGTTGCCTGCCACGGCTACGCACATCAGCTGGTCTACAAAAACGGCCCCGAAGCCTTCCGCGAGGACGTCCGGCGCGCCAAGGCCCTCATCGAGGACATCACGGGCTCCCGGGTGGCGGGCTACCGCGCGCCCAGCTACTCCATCACGGCCAAGAGCCTCTGGGCCCTGGACATCCTGGCCGAGGAGGGCTTCACCTACGACTCCAGCATCGTCCCGGCCCGCCACGACATCTACGGCCTGCCCGGCGCGCCGCGCTTCCCCTACGCGGCGGCCACGGCGGCCGGGCCCCTGGTCGAATTTCCGCCCAGCACCATGCGCGTGGGCACGGGCGGGGTGAAGGCCACCGTGCCCGTGGGCGGGGGCGGCTACCTGCGCCTCTACCCCTCGGCCCTGACCCACTGGGGGCTTAATCGCATCAACTCGCGCGAGCGCCAGCCGTTCTGCGTCTACGTCCACCCCTGGGAGGTGGACCCGGCCCAGCCGCGCATGCGCGGCCCGCTGCGCTCGCGCTTCAGGCATTACGTGAACCTTGGGCGCACCGCGGGACGGCTGGCGGACCTCATCGCCCGCTACCGCTTCCGCCCCATGGGCCAGGTGCTGGCGGGCCTGGGCGGGCTGCCCCTGCTCCACGCCCGGAGCGGCGGGCTGCGGGGGGCCGCATGAGCCAGGCCGCCGCCGTCTCCGGAACCCCGGACCTCTTCTCCTTCGTCTCGCGCGGCGTCATCGCGCCCCTGTGGGCCGCGCGGGAGAAGACCCCGTACCTCAAGCACCTCAAGGGCCTGGTCGATTCCCCGTACCGTCCGCTCTCCGAGGTGCGCCGGGACCAGCTCGAGAGGCTGCGCGCGATCCTCGATCACGCGGCGGCCAAAAGCCCCTTCCACCGCGAGCGCCTGCGCGCCTGCGGCTTCGAGCCGGGCGCCCTCGAGAGCCTGGACGACCTGGCCGGGCTGCCCCTGACGACCAAGGACGACATCCGCGAGCGCCGCCAGGACATGCTGGCCGAAGGGGTCGACCCCGCCTCGCTCGTGACCATGACCACCTCGGGCTCCACCGGGGTGTCGCTCACGCTGCACATGGACGAGGACAGCAGGCAGTGGAAGCGCGCCTGCGCCATCCGCCACGACATGTGGACCGGCTGGCGGCTGGGCGAGCGCGTGGGCGCGGCCTGGGGCAACCCCGAGGCCGCCAAGCACTGGCGGCTGTGGCTGCGAAACGCGCTTCTGATCCGGCACATCCCCCTGGACACCCTGCGCATGGACGAGGCGGCCATGACGCGCTTCCACGCGGAACTCATCCGCCTGAAGCCCACGCTGCTCTTCGGCCACGCGCACTCGCTCTACCTCTTCGCCCGCTTCGCCCGCGAGCGCGGCCTGGCGCCGTTCAAGCCCAAGGGCGTGGTCAGCACGGCCATGGTCCTGCACGATTTCGAGCGCGCCGTGATCGAGGAGGTCTTCCAGGCCCGGGTGTTCAACCGCTACGGCTGCGAGGAGGCGAGCCTCATCGCCAGCGAATGCGAGGCCCACGAAGGCCTGCACGTCAACTGCGACACCCTGGTGGTGGAGGTGGTGGACGCTTACGGCAAGCCGGTTCCCGCCGGGACCCCCGGGGCGGTGGTGGTCACGGACCTGACCAACAGGGCCATGCCGCTCATCCGCTACAAGGTGGGCGACGTGGCCACGTTCAAGGCCCCGGCGTGCTCCTGCGGGCGCTCCTACCCCCTGCTGGGCTCGCTGGAAGGGCGCATCGCGGACTACGTTCGCACGGCCTCGGGCGAGTACATCTCGGGCATCTCGCTCACCGAGAACTTCGCCATGAAGCTCAACGGGGTCAAACAGCTCCAGATCGTCCAGGAGCGCATCGACCTGCTGCGCTTCCGCATCGTCCCGGAAGAGGGCGGGGCCGCCCCGGACGTGGAGGGGCTCGGGGCCCTGGTGCGCGAACGCTTCGGGGACAGCATGGGCTTCGCGGTGGAGGAGGTCGGCTCCATCCAGTCCGAGCGGTCAGGCAAATACAGGTTCTGCATCTCAATGCTCGACGCAGCGCCCTTCTAGGTGTCGTATGAATACCCTGGCCTTTGCCGTCTGCATTCCTTTCCTCGTCTACGCCTGCCTCGGGTCGTTCAACATGATTTTGCTCGCCGTGCTGCACCTCGTGCGCTGGCCGGGCCTGCCGCGCTACGGCCAGGGCAGGGCGGACATGCGCTTCGCCGTGGTCGTCCCCGCCCATGACGAGGAGCAGTGCATCGAGGAGACGCTCGCGGCCACCCTGGCCCTGGACTATCCGGCCGGGAACTTCCAGGCCGTGGTGGTGGCCGACAACTGCTCCGACGCCACGGCGGACAAGGCCAGGAAGGCCGGGGCGCGCGTCATCGAACGCAAGGACCCCGCGCGCCGGGGCAAGGGCTACGCCCTGCGCCACGCCTTCGACATCCTCCTGGCCGAACCCTTCGACGCGGTGGTGGTCATCGACGCGGACACCAGGCCCGCCCCGAACCTGCTCAAGGCCTTCGCCGCGGCGCTCGGCTCGGGCGTCAGGGCCGCGCAGTGCCGCTACGGAGCGGACAACGCCGAGGCCTCGCCGCTCTCCTGGCTCCTGGTCTTGGGCAACGTGCTGGAGAACGACCTGCGCCACGAGCCCCGGGCCAGGCTCGGGCTGCCGACCATCCTGCGCGGCAACGGCATGTGCTTTTCCGCCACGGTGCTGCGCGAGAACCCCTGGCAGGCCTTTTCCATCACGGAGGACACCGAGTACGGCCTGGCGCTCCTGGAGAACGGCGTCCGCGTGGCCTACCTGGCGGACACGCAGGTGACCACGCGCCTGCCCGAGACCTTCGAGCAGCTGCGCATCCAGCGCGCCAGGTGGGCCGCCGGGAACGCCGACCTGGCCAGGGCCCGCGTGCCGCGCCTCTTCGCCTCGGCGTTTGCCAGGCGCGACTGGCTCCTGGCCGACGCGGCGTGGTCGCTCATGACCGCGAGCCTGCCGCAGCTTTTGCTCTGCGCGCTTGCCCCGGCCCTGGCCGGGCTCGCGATCACCGGCGGGCTGGCGCTCACGGCCTGGGGCGCGGCGGCCCTTGCCGCGCAGGGCTGCGTGCTGGCCCTGGGCGCGGCCTCCATGGGCGGCCGTGGCGGGGCGCTGCGCTCCCTCAGGGCGCTCCCGGGCGTGTTCTGGTGCCTCACGGCCAGCCTCGTGGCCGCTCGCCTGAACCGCAGCGCCAGAACCTGGGCGAGGACGAAGCGGTCATGAACAAACCCCTGGTCGTGGCCCACTGCATCGCCACCAATTTCTTCGGCGGCCCCGAGCGTCAGATACTCACGCACCTGAAGCGCGTGCGCGAGCTTGGGGTCAGCCCCCTGGTGATCTCCTTCACCGAGACCGGCAAGGACAACGAGACCCTGGCCCTGGCCGAGGAAGCCGGGCTGGACACCGCCCGCCTGGACGGCGACCGCGCCTTCGACCCGCGCAACGTGCTGGCCCTGCGCGACATCCTGAGAAACCGTGGAGTCGGCCTGCTTGTCAGCCACGGCTACAAGGCCAACGTGCTGGGCCGCCTGGCGTGCTGGCTGACGGGCGTGCCTAAGCTGGCGGTGTCGCGGGGCTGGACGGGCGAGTGCGCCAAGGTGCGCTTCTACGAAAAGCTCGACCGGCTTTTTCTGCGCTTCGCCGACCAGGTGGTGGCCGTGTCCCACGGGCAGCGCGAGAAGATCGTGCGCGCCGGGGTGGCGGCGGGCAAGGTCGAGGTGATCCACAACGCCATCAACCTGGGCGACGTGCCCGGAGCGGACCCGGACATGCCCGAGCGCGCCCGCCTGGGCATCCCCCGGGACGCCCTGCTCGTGGGCACGGCCGGGCGGCTTTCGCCGGAAAAGAACCATCTGGGCATGATCCGGGCGGCGGCCGAGGTGCTCGAAAGCCGCCCCGACACGCACTTCGTGGTCTGGGGCGAGGGCTTTTTGCGTGAAAGCCTGGAGCGCGAGATCGAAAGGCTCGGGCTCACGGGGCGCTTCCACCTGCCCGGGTTCAGCAGGCAGGTCCGCAGGCACTTTCACGAGCTGGACGTGTTCGTGCTGCCCTCGCACACCGAAGGGCTCTCGAACGTGATCCTGGAGGCCTTCGCCTGCGCCAGGCCCGTGGTGGCCACGGCCGTGGGCGGCAACCCCGAGGTGGTGGAGGACGGCGTCAGCGGCGTGCTCACTCCGGCCGGGGACGACCGGGCCCTGGCCCGGGCCATCCTCAAGCTGGCCGCCTCGCCCGGGCTGCGCGAGGCCATGGGTCGGGCGGGGCTCGCGCGTGTGGCCGGGCAGTTCGACTTCGGCGCCCAGACCGAGCGCTACGCCAAGCTCTACCGCGAGCTGGCCGGGAGGGCCGCGTGAACCCCCAGGCCGCCATCGCCGAGGCTTCGCCCGAAGCGCGCCCCGGCTCGGAGCTGCCTTTCATCACCGTGGTCATGCCCGTGCGCAACGAGGCCCGGTTCATCGGCTCCACCCTGCGCCAGCTCCTGGAGCAGGACTACCCGGCCGAGCGCTTCGAGGTCATCGTGGCCGACGGGCAGTCCGACGACGCCACGGCAAGGATCGTGAACGACGTTTCCCGCGCGCACCCCAACGTGCGCCTGGTGGAGAACCCGCTGAGGCGCTCCAGCGCCGGGCGCAACCTGGGCTTCCGGCTCGGGCGCGGGGACGTGTTCCTGGTGGTGGACGGCCACTGCCTGATCCCCGGGCGCGACCACCTGCGCCAGGTGGCGGCCTGCCTGTCCGAGAGCGGGGCGGACTGCCTGGGCAGGCCCCAGCACCTGGACCCGCCGGACATCACCGGCACGCAACGCTCCATCGCCCTGGCCCGGGCCTCCTGGCTGGGGCACGGCGGCGGCTCGCTCATCTACGGCGGGTTCGAGGGTTTCGCCAGCCCCGTGAGCAACGGCGCGGCCTACACCCGCCGGGTCTTCGAGCGCGTGGGCTACGTGGACGAGTCCTTCGACGCCTGCGAGGACGTGGAGTTCAACTGGCGCGTGGAGCGGGGCGGCTTCGCCAGCTACACGAGCCCCAGGCTCATGGTGAAGTACTACCCCCGCGAGAGCCTTTCCGGACTGTGGCGACAGATGGTGCGCTACGGGCGCGGGCGCGTGCGCCTTGCGCGCAAGCACCCGGCCAGCTTCGGGCTGTCCACCGCCGTGCCCGCCTGCGTGTTCGCCTTCTTCGCGCTCTACGCGCTGGCCTTTGCCGTTTGGGCGCTCTCGGCCGGGGCGGCGTTCGGCGCCATCCTCGGCGTGCTGTCGGTTCCGGCGGCGCTCTACGCGCTGGCCGTGCTGGGGGAGTCGGCCAGGATCGCCGCGCGCCACGGGACGGCGCACATGGCCCGCCTGCCCCTGGTCTTCGCGGCCGTGCACCTGGGCCTGGGCGCGGGCATGTGGCTGGAGCTCTTCGCGCGGTCCTCCAGGAGGCGGCCATGAAGAGGGTGCGCGTGGCGTTTCTTATCGACACCATCGAGTCGCCCTCGGCCGGTTCCGAGCGCCAGCTGCTCATGCTGCTGGAGGGGCTGGACCGCGCGCGCTTCGAGCCCACGCTGTGCGTGCTCAGGGGCTCGGACTGGATCGAGCGCGAGTTCAGGCTCTGCCCGGTGCGCGAGCTCGGCGTGGCCTCCTTCAAGAGCCTGCGGAGCCTGTCCGTCGTGCTCCGTTTCGGGGCCTGGCTTCGCCGCGAGAGGGTGGACGTGCTCCAGGTGCACTTCCGCGATTCCTCCATCGCCGGGGTGGCGGCCTCGCTCCTGGCCCCGCGCACGGCCGTGGCCGCCGGGCGCAAGAGCCAGGGCTACTGGATGCGCCCGGGGGACATGCTGCTGACCAGGATTCTCAATCTCGGCGTGGACGTTTTCGTGGCCAACTCCCGCGACACGGCCGGCTGGGTGGAGCGCATGGAGAAGGTCCCGGCGGGGAAGATCCGCGTGATCCACAACGGCATCGACCTTCCCGAAAGCGCCCCGGACGGCGCGGCCCGCGCCCGGGCCCGCGCGGCCCTCGGCGTCCTGGGGGACGCGCCCGTGGTCGGGATCGTGGCCAACCTGCGCCCGGTGAAGCGCGTGGACGTGTTCGTGCGGGCGGCGGCGCTGGTGCGCGCCGAACGCCCGGACGCCGTGTTCGTGGTCGTGGGCGACGGCCCCGGGCGCGCGGATGTCGAGGCGCTGGGCGCGGAGCTCGGCCTGGGCGGAGCTTTGCGCCTTCTGGGGCGCAGGCTGGACGTGCCCGAACTGCTGCCCGGGTTCGACGTGGGCGTGCTCACGTCGGATTCAGAGAGCTTTTCCAACGCGCTCCTGGAGTGCATGGCCGCCGGGCTGCCCGTCGTGTCCACCGACGTGGGCGGGTGTCGCGAGGCCCTGGGCGAAAGCCTGGCCGGGATCGTGGTCGAGCCCGGCAGGCCCGGCGACGTGGCCCGGGGCGTGCTTGAGCTCCTGGGCGACCCCGGGCGCATGGCCTGGGCCAGGAAAAACCACCCGGAGCGCGTGCGCGAGGCCTTCTCCCGCCAGGCCTACGTGAGGGCCTACGAGAACCTCTACGGCCAGTTGGCCGGCGGCGGGAGGGCGCACGCATGAAGACCTTCCGCACCGTTCTCCTCGCGGCCCTGGCGTCCTTGCTGGCCGCGTTGGCGTGCCTGGCGGCGGAAGCGCCGCAGCCGCAGGGCGTCTTCGCCGAGGCCACGGCCGAGGGGCGCGACGGCTCGGTGGTGCTGCGCTGGAAGCTGGACGAGGCCAAGGCTGGCGCGGCCGGGGTCAAGGGCGTCGGCGTCTACTCCATCACCGCTGGCGACGAGGCCGGGTTCAACGTCAAATCGCTCAAGCTGGTCAAGGATTGCGGCAAGGCCACGCAGTTCGCCGTGGACGGCCTGGAAAACGGGACCGTGCGCAATTTCCTGCTCAAGCCCTACGGCGACAGGGGCGAGATCGAGGCCAGCCAGGTGCTGCCGGGCCTGCCGGGCGCTCCCGCCAAGGGCGCGCCCAGGGCCGTGCGCAACGTCTACGCCGCGTCCGGGGCGGACGCGGTGGCCGTGTTCTGGGAGCGCTCGCCCGAGGCCCCGGTGCAGGGTTACGAGATCGCCAGAAAGGCCGAGGGCGAGCCCGAATTCAAGGTGCTGGGGCGCGTCTCCAAGATCGTCGGAGTGAACCACCCCACGGGCGGCAGCTCCGGCAGGATCCACCTCCCGGCGCTCAGGCCCTGCTTCTACCGCGACGCCACGGTCACTCCGGGCGTGGCCTACTCCTACCGGGTCCGCGCCGTGGACGCCAAGGGCGAGATGGGCCCCGAGGCCGTGAGCAAACCCCTGGCCACGAGGCCCGCCCGCTCGCCCGAGCCCTCCGAGGTGCTGCTCCTGGCCGTTGACGGCGACGACGCCTCCCTGGCCGTGGCCAAGCACTACGCCGAGAAGCGCAAGGTGCCCCAGGAGAACATCCTGAAGCTCAGGCTGCCCAAAGCGGCCCACCTCTTCCGCTGCGAGGAGCACGCGGCCCGGCCCGTGCGCGAACACCTGCTGTCCAGGGGGCTTGCCGGGAAGATCAAGGTGATCGTCCCCTGCTTCGGCATGCCCCTGGGCGACGGCTGGCGCGCGGTGGACTCCATCCTCACCGATCCCTTCGGCTACTACTCCTGGGGCCGGATCATGGGCACGGACAACCCGCTCTTCACCAGGGACGCCCATTTCGAGGGCACGTACGGGCTCTATCTCGTCACCCGCCTGGACGGGCCGGACGCGAAGACGGCCATGTCCCTGGTGGACAAGGCCCTGGCCGCCGAGGCCTCCGTGACCGCCGCGTCCGGCGCGGCGGCCTTCGCGGACGACGACTTCGGGCGCAGGGCCGCCGAGGCCGCGCGGCGCGCCGGGGTCAAGGCCGGGACGCAGCCAGCCGAGGCCTTCAAGACCCTCGGCCTGGACGATTCGGTCATGTGGCTGTTCGCCTCCGGGACCGGGCTGCGCAAGCTCAGGGACACGCCCTGGCCCACGGGCTCGGTTGCGGCGTTCCTCAAGTCGGACTCGCTGGTGGAGGTCCGCGAGGCCAAGCCGCGCAGCTGGGTGCACGGCCTGCTGGCGGACGGCGTCACGGCGACCTTCGGGGCCGTGGTGGAGCCCTACGTCCAGGGGTTCACGCGCGGCGACGTGTTGTTCGCGCGCTTCTGGACCGGGGAGTACTGCTTCGCCGAGGCCTACCTGATGGCCACGCCCACGGTGCGCTGGGCCATGTCGGCCGTGGGCGACCCCCTGTACAAGATCGGCAAACCCAAAAAGACGGACTGAACCGCCATGAGCACGACGCATTCCAACCGCCACCAGGTGGTCATCGAAGCCAAGAAGGGCCTCAAGGCGCTGGACCTCGGGGAGCTCCACGAGTACCGCGACCTGCTCTTCTTCCTGGTCTGGAGAAACGTCCGGGTCCGCTACGCCCAGTCGATGCTCGGGGTGGGCTGGGCGGTGATCCAGCCGCTTTTCTCCATGCTCGTCTTCACCGTGATCTTCGGCCACCTGGCCAAGGTGGATTCCGACGGCGCGCCCTACGCGGCCTTCAGCTTCACGGCCCTGGTGCCCTGGACCTACTTCGCCAACGCCCTGGGCGACAGCGCGGGCAGCCTGGTCAGCAACGCCAACATGATCCGCAAGGTCTACTTCCCGCGCCTGGTGCTGCCGCTCTCCTCGGTGCTGGCAAAGCTGGTGGACTTCGGCATCTCCATGGCCATCCTGGCCTGCATCATGGCCTGGTACGGCATCGCGCCCACGGGCTACGTGGTGGTGCTGCCGCTTCTGATCCTGCTCATGATCCTCACGGCCGCCGGGATCGGCATGTGGCTCACGGCCCTTTCGATCCAGTACCGCGACGTGCACTTCTCGCTCAACTTCCTGGTGCAGCTCTTCATGTACGCCGCGCCCGTGGTCTACCCCGCGTCGCTGGTCCCGGAGAAGTACGCGCTTCTGTACTCGCTGAACCCCATGGTGGGCGTCATCGAGGGCTTCCGCTCCGCGCTTTTGGGCACGGTGCCCATGCCCTGGGGGGCGGTGGCCCTGGGGTTCGTGGTTTCGTCGGCCCTGGCCGTGTCCGGGGCGGTGTACTTCCGCAACAAGGAACGGATCTTCGCGGACGTGGCCTAGGGCCGCGGCGAGGCATCGATACGCGCCTGGAGAAGCATGAGATGAAATCCGGCGAACCCATCATCAGGGTCGAGAACCTGAGCAAGCGCTACAGGCTGGGCCTCAAGCAGGAGATCCACGATTCGCTCCTGTCGGCCGCGCTGTCCTGGGTCAAGGCCCCACTCAGGAACTACCGCAACCTCAAGGCCCTGGACACCTACTCGGGCGAGGAGGAGGGCGAGGGCGTGCTCTGGGCGCTCGATGGCGTCTCCTTCGAGGTGGCCGAGGGAGAAGTCCTCGGCATCATCGGGCGAAACGGCGCGGGCAAGAGCACGCTTCTGAAGATACTCTCGCGCATCACCGAGCCCACCAAGGGCCGCGTGGTCATCAACGGGCGCGTGGCCAGCCTGCTGGAGGTGGGCACGGGCTTCCACCCGGAGCTCTCGGGGCGCGAGAACGTGTACATGAACGGCAGCATCCTGGGCATGCGCAAGGCCGAGATCGACGCCAAGTTCGACGAGATCGTGGCCTTCTCCGGGCTCGAGCGCTTCATCGACACGCCCATCAAGCGCTACTCCTCGGGCATGACCATGCGCCTGGCCTTTTCCGTGGCCGCCCACCTGGAGCCGGAGATCCTGGTCATCGACGAGGTCCTGGCCGTGGGCGACGCCTCCTTCCAGAAGAAGTGCCTGGGCAAGATGCAGGAGGTGGCCCAGGGCGGGCGCACCGTGCTCTTCGTCAGCCACCAGTTGGACGCCGTGGCCACGTTGTGCTCCCGGGCGATCCTCCTCTCGCACGGGCGGGTGCTCATGGACGGCGGCGTGCAGGAGGTGATCGACCGCTACGTCGACGGCGTGTCCGAAGCCGCTTCGGTCTCCCTGCGCGAGCGCACGGACCGCTACGGCGCGGGCTGCCTGCGCTTCACCGAGACCTGGATCGAGGACGAATCCGGCAACAGGCTCCCCTCGGCCAAGGCCGGGGCCCCGCTCAAGATCGTGGCGGCCTACGAGAAGGTGGCCGACGATGCGCTGGGCGACCTGACGGTCACGTTCTGGCTGCATTCGGACAAGAACGTGCACCTGCTGGAGCTCTCCAACAAGATCTCCGGGCAGGAGTTCGACGGCTCCATCCCTGAACGTGGGCGGCTGGAGTGCATCATCCCGCGCCTGCCCCTGAACGTGGGCGGCTACTACTACCACGTGTTCCTGCAGAGCTACGGCCGCATCCAGGACCTGGTGCGCCAGGCCGGGGCCTTCGACGTGGAGGCCGACGACTTCTACGGCACGGGCAAGCTGCCAGAGCAAAAGTGGGCGCTTTTGCACGACTACAGCTGGAACATCCGGGAAATGTGACCGGCGCGGGCAGGGGAGAACCATGACGATATCCATCATCATCTGCACCTACAACAGGGCCGAGAGCCTGAGGCGCACTCTCGCCACCCTGATCCCGGCCAATGTCCGGGACGTGCTCGAGGTGATCGTCATCGACAACAACTCCTCCGACCACACCCGGGACGTGCTGCGCGAATACGAGGGCCTTTGCCCCGATATCTTCAGGAGCGCGGTGGAAACCAGGCGCGGCAAGGCGGCCGCGCTGAACAGGGCGCTCTCCATGGCCCGGGGCGACGCGTTCGCCTTCACCGACGACGACGTCCTGCTGCCGGAAAACTGGATCAACGAAGCGCGCCGGGCGCTGGACGGGCATCCCGAATGCGACGTCTTCGGGGGGAGGGTGGTCCCGGTGCCGCCCGAGGGCATGGAGTTTCCGTCCTGGGTCCACTGGGAGGACCCCTACAACATCGCCGAAGGCCCCCTGGTGGACCACAACAAGGGCGGCGAGGTGAAGAGCTACCACGAACCCGGGATGTGCACGCCCATCGGCGCGAACTTCTTCGCCAGGCGGCGGGCGTTCGAAAGAATCGGCCCGTTCGGCGAGGTGAACGCGGCAACCGGCGGCCCGGCCACCAACGAGGACAGCGTCTGGTGCAACATGGCCAAGAACCGGGGCGAGGCAATGCTGTACGTGCCGGACGTGGCCGTGCGCCACGTCACGCCGCCCGGGCGCATGACCAAGGAGTATTTCTCCCTGTATTACCGCAACTCCGCCAAGACCTGCGTGGCGAACACTCCCGTGGACCAGGATGACCCGTACAGGATATTCAACGTCCCCCGCTGGTTCTACGTGAAGCTTTTGCGTGCTCTCGGAACCTATCTTGGATCGGCGCTCTCGCTTGAGCGCGAGAGCCTCGTCTACGCCAAGAAGATGCAGCTCGTTTATTTTCTGAGCGTCGTCAGGGAGTTCATTCGCGGGTACTCGCGGCGAAGCGGAGCGCAGTCCTCATCGAAATGAGCGGTCTGTTTTTCGTGTTTCGCTCATTGCGGTGGAAGTCGTTTGTGGTATCGTCTTCAGTGCAGGGTGGTGTCGTCTTGCGCCTCATTGTCGCATGCGCCCTGCTATGAATGACTATTTTTACAAGATTGAACGAAGTGAGTGATGCAATGCCGGTCAAGCTCTGCTACGTCGCCAACCCCAACTGGCCCCACGTCGAGAAGTGGGCCAGGTGGTTCGCCGCGCAAGGCGGGTACGAGGTGCACGTGCTGAGCGAGGCCGAGCCCGCCTACGACGGCGTGGCCTGGACCAGGCTCGATATCGGCGGGCCCTCCTTCCTGCCCTGGATCGCGCGCGCGGCCCGCGCCTTCAGGGCCGCCTTCGCGGCCATCGGCCCGGACCTCGTGCACCTGCACAACCTCGAATACGCGAGCGTCCCGGCGGCCATGGCCTGGCGGGGGCCGATGATCCTCACCACCTACGGCCTGGACATCACCCTCTATAACGCTCCCGGCTCCTCCTGGCGCGCGCGGTTTCTGAAGCGCCTGGCCCTGCGCCGGGCCGACGCGGTCACGGCGGCCTCGCGCTTCCTGGCGGACATGACCGCGCGCATCGGCGGCCTGTCCCCGGAGAAGGTCCACGTGACCCCCTTCGGCGTGGACGCCGCCCGCCTGAAGAGGGCCGCGCCGCACAATTCCAACGGCTGGGTCACGGTGGGCATGCCCAAGGACCTCAAGCCCGAGTACGCCCCGCTCGATTTCATCCGGGCCATGGGCATCCTGGCCTCGCGCGGCCTGAACGTGCGCGGCTACGTGCAGGGCGAGGGGCCCCAGCGGGAAGCCGCCCAGGCCCTGGTGCGCGAGCTGGGCCTGGAGGAGCGCGTGGAGATACGCGGGCGCGTGCCTTTGGAGGCCATGAAGGAAATCTACGAGCGCACCGACATCTGCGCGCTGCCGTCCCTGCGCGAGAGCTTCGGCGTGGCGGCCCTGGAGGCGCAGAGCATGGAGATCCCCGTGGTGGCCACCCCGGTGGAGGGGCTGGCCGAGGTGGTCCTGGACGGCGTGACGGGATTGAGCGTCCCCCCGGGCGACCCGCAGGCCCTGGCCGGGGCCATCGAGAAGCTGGCCCTGGACCCGGAGCTGCGCCGGGAGATGGGCCGCTCCGGGCGGGAGTTCGTGCTCGGGCGCTTCGACTGGCCCAGGACCGCGCGGACCATGGACGGGCTCTACAGGCGGCTCACCCGCGCCGAGGGAGGTGCCGCATGAGCGGCGAGGCCATGTTCACCTACTCCTTCGACCTGGGCGGCGGCGTCTCCGGAATGGCCGTGGTGGACTCGCTGGTGGGCGGCACCAGCTCCGGCGGCGTGCGCATCGCCCCGGACGTGGACCCGGCCGAGGTGCGCGCCCTGGCCGCCGAGATGACGCTCAAGTACGGCTTCTTCGGCCTGCCGCGCGGCGGGGCCAAGTGCGGCATCCGCATGCCCGGCGACGTCCCCCGCGAGCGCAAGCTCGAACTGCTCGAGCAGGCCGGGGCCAGGCTCGCTCCGCTCATCAACCACGGGATTTACTACCCGGGCATGGACATGAACTGCGGCCCGGACGAACTGCGCGCCATCTACCGGGGCGCGGGCATCGCCCTGGGCGAACTCACCGACACCTCCTTCTTCACCGCCGTGTTCGCGGCCAGCGCGGTCAGGGCCTGCGGTGACGCCTGCCTGCCCGACGACGGCCGGCCCTTGACCCTGGCCGTGGAGGGCTTCGGCAGCGTGGCCTGCCATCTGGCGTCCATGCTCGACCCCAAGCGTTTCCGCATCGTGGCCCTGTCCACGGTGCAGGGGGCCGTGCTCAACGAGGACGGCTTCTCCCCCGACCAGCTGGCCGAGGCCAGGCGGGCCCACGGCGACGCCATGGCGCTCAACCTGCCTGGCAGCCGGATGGAGCCCAAGGAGCGCCTGTTCGAGGCCGGAGTGGACATCCTCGTGCCGGCGGCGCGCGTGGGCAGCATCGACGAGGCCCGCGAGCCCCGCGTCCGCGCGTCCTGCATCGTCTCCGTGGCCAACGCGCCCTGCACCCCGGGCGCGCTGGACCGGCTGCACGGGCGCGGGATCATGGTCCTGCCCGGGTTCGTGTGCAACGCGGGCGGGGTGCTCGGCTCCTCGCTCTTCGACCGGGGCGTCCCGGGCACGCGCGTGGAGGCCCTGGCGGACGGGCCGTACCGAGCGGTGGTGGCGGAGCTTTTGCGCAGCTCCAGGGCTCTCGGCGTCAAGCCCACGCATCTGGCCAGCGGCCTTGCCCGGGACAGGATCGCCCGCGCGGCCCAGGCCGCCCGCAACCCGTCGAGGGCCGCCAGGATGCTCGGCAGGCTGGCGCGCAAGTCCCGGTTCGTGTCCGGGCTGGTCAACCGCGACGCCGAGGGCGCCTGCCGCAGGCACCTGGAGGCCCTGGCGCGCGACCTCGAGCGCCTGCGCCAAGAAGGCGGGGAGGTCAGGCCATGAACGCCCCGTGCGTGAGCGTGGTCATGCCGGTGTACGGCACCGAGCGCTACCTGGCCGGAGCGGTTCGCTCAGTGCTGGCCCAGAGCTTCGGCGACTTCGAACTCATCGTGCTGGACGACTCCTCGCCCGGCGACCCGGCTGGCGTCATGGCCGGATTCGACGACCCGCGCATCCGCTTCGTCCGTCACGAGAACGGCGGCCCGGCGTTCACGCGCAACCAGGGCGTGCGCCTGGCCCGGGGGCGCTTCGTGGCCTTTCTCGATTCCGACGACGAGTGGCTGCCGGACAAGCTCGCCAGGCAGATGGCCGTCTTCGCCAGCCGCCCGGACGTGGACGTGGTCTACGCCCAGCGCGAGACCATGGACGAGGAGGGCCGGACCGTGCCGGGGTTCAGGCCCCGGCTGCACGAGGGGCTCATCCTGGACGAACTCTACGTGGACAACTGCATCTGCATGTCCTCGGCAGTGCTCAGGCGCGAGGTGTTCGACGCCTGCGGCTACATCGACGAGGCCCTGCGCATGAGCGAGGACTTCGATTTCTGGCTGCGCGTGGCCTGCGGCCACCGCTTCGCGGCCATCGGCGAGCCCCTGGTGCGCTACCGCGCCCACTCCGGGCAGGTTTCGCGCAACGTGGAGTGGCGCATCCGCACCGTCTGGGAGATCCGCGCCCGCTTCGACGAGCGCCACGGCCACCTGGTGAGCCGCAAGGCCCGCATGCGCGCCCGCGCGCTCTACCACTCCGGGCACGGCTTCCGGGCCGAGGCGGCCGGGGCCGGGGCCATGGACTCCGTTCCCCACTACTTGCGGGCCCTGGCCAGCTACCCCCTGGACGGCTTCTCCTGGCGGGGCCTGGCCCGCTGCCTGGCGGGCAGGACGCTCCTCGGCCTGTACCGGCGCGCGAGGCGCGCCTCGCAAGGGGGCGGGGCATGAGCGCCAGGATTACCGTCGTGCTGCGCTATGACGATTTCAGCGCCCTGAGCGACACCGCCGTCGAGTCGGAGCTCCTGGGCATCCTGCGGCGCACCGGCCTGCGGGCCGTGTTCGGGGTGGTGCCCTTCGCGGTCCCGGCAGGTTCGGCGGACCACCTGGAGGCCAAGGCCCTGGAGGGGGAGAAGGCCCGCATGCTGCGCGAGGCCGTGGTGGAAGGCGTGGTGGAAGCGGCGCTGCACGGATGCATGCACCTGTACCTGCCCCGGTTCTATCCGGGCGGCGGCTTCACCGAATTCGAGGGGCTGACCAGGGCGGAGCAGTCCGAACTGGTGGCCAGGGGCAACGACGGGCTGGAAAACGCCTGCGGGCGCAAGGCAAGGACCTTCATCCCGCCGTTCAACAGCTACGACGAGCTCACCGTGAAGGCGCTCCAGGACAACGGGATACAGTGCCTCTCCGCCGCCGTCTTCGACCCCGTTCCCGAGGACGCCGCCCTGCGCCTGCTGCCCCACACGTGCAACCTGTCCCAGGTGCGCGAGGCCGTGGACCTGGCCCGCCGGGGCGCGAGCGCGGCGCCGGTGGTGGCCGCGCTCTTCCATCAGTGCGATTTCGCGGACAAGGGCGGCGGGCGCGCCCCCTTCCCCCTGGAGCGTTTCGAGGACTTGGCGCGGTGGCTCGCGGAGCAGGCGGACGTGGACGTAAGGACCGCCGCGCAGGCCATGGACGCCGGGGAGGACCTGGGACTCGAACGCCACCAGGTCAACAGGCGGCTTCGCCGCCTGGCCGTCCATCCCCTGGCCCCGGCCTGCGACTCGGCCTCCAGGACCAGAACCTACTACCCCGACCAGGGCGAGGCCCGCTCCTGCCTGCGCATGGCCATGCTCTACGCGGCCGCGGCCTACCTGCTGGCCGCCATGGCCGGGTTCTCCGGGGGCGTGCTGGCCGTTGCCGTCACCGGGATTCCCGGCGGGGCGGCGGCGGCCGTGCTCGGGGCGCTCAATGCGCTCTGGTTCGCCTACCTGGGGCTGCGCCCGGGCAGGGTCTACAGCAACGCGGCCAGGCTGTCGGTCTTCCTGGCGGCCAGCGTGGCCGGAGGGCTCGCCGCATGAACGCCCGGACGGCCAGCCCGCGCGTGAGCGTGATCATCCCGGCGTACAACAGCGCCCGCTTCCTGCCGCGCGCCCTGGCGTCCGTGTTCGCGCAGACCCGAAACGACTACGAGATCGTGGTCGTGGACGACGGCTCCACGGACAACACGCCGGAACTGGCCGCGAGCTACGGCAACCGGATCAGGTATTTCAGGCAGGAGAACGGCGGGGCCGCGTCCGCGCGCAACGCGGGCGCTGGCGAAGCCCGGGGGGAGCTCCTGGCCTTCCTGGACGCCGACGACGAGTGGATGCCGGACAAGCTCGAGGCCCAAGTGGCCTTCATGGACGTTCACCCCGGGGCCGCCATGAGCTTCACGGACATGTCCCACTGCGAGTCCGGGCGCAAGGTGCACGACTCCTACCTTCACGAGCGCGGATACCGGCACGTGTCCGGCGGGCGCATCTTCCGCAACCTGCTTTGCGAGTGCTTCATCTTCACGCCCACGGTGATCATCCGGCGCGAAGCCTTCCTCCGGGCCGGGCTTTTCGACGTGTCCCTGCGCACGTGCGAGGACGTGGACCTCTGGCTGCGGGTGGCGGACGCGGGCGAGATAGGCTTTCTCGACAGGCCCCTGGCGGTGCGGCACGAACACTCCTCCAACACCACCAAGAACACCGACAGTTACCTGAAGTACCCCATCGTGATGTTCACGAGGATCCACGAAACGCACGCCGACCCCGAGGTGCGGGCCATCACGCGCTCCCGCCTGGGGAGGATGCACTTCGACCTGGGGTATCACCAGTTCAGCACCGGAAGGATGGCGCAGTGCCGTTCCTCCATGGCCAGGAGCATGTCCTATTCGCGCCCGGGCCTGGCCCACGCGAAGTACATCCTCCTGTCGCTTCTTCCAACGGGCCTTGTCCGCGCGCTCAGGCGGCGATTCGGAAACGGAGCGGGAGGGGGTCACTAGATGCTTCCGGCGATGCTGGCGGGATACCTTTTCCTGCTGATCTTCAGGCCCTACGAGTATTGGCCCATCCTCGGCACGCTCCGCGTGGAGCGCGTCTACATGATCGTCTTCATCATCATGGTCATGGTTTCGGAGCACAAGCGCTGGATCAAGAGCCCGGTGAACGCCTGCGTAGGGGTGTTCGTGGCGGTCCTCACGTTTTCGAGCTTCTTCGCGTTCAACGTGGGAGAGTCGCTGGACCTGCTCATCGATTATCTGAAGTATGTCGTTTTTTACGTCGTCGTCGTGCTGTCGATCAACAACAAGAAAGATTTCAGGAATATAATACTGATTTTTCTCGCCGTGATGTTCCTGTACGTCGGCAAGTCGGCGTGGGAATTCTTCGTCAACGGGCGTTACGAGTTCACCATGGGCATCAAGCGGATGGTCGGAGTGGACATGACGTATGGGGCTCCGAATTCGTTCGCCGCGTCGATATGCTACTCGCTTCCTTTCGTGTGGGCCGTCATCAGGTTCGGCGAGTACAAGAAATGGATACGCCTGGCGTTGTGGAGCTATGGCGCGCTGGCAGTCGTTTCAATAATATATACAGGATCGCGCAGCGGCATGGCTACCCTGCTGTTGTTCTTTGTCCTGGCGGTCTTCAGTTCCTCGAAAAAAGTGATCGCGCTGCTCGTCATGGGAGCCCTTCTGGTCATCGGTTGGGACTTCATTCCCGCAGACCTGCAGACGCGGTTCATCTCGACCTACGAGAAGGGGCACGCCCCGGCCAGCGCGGACGAATCCGCGGAAGGACGCCTCGCGGGCTTCCTGCAGGGCGCGAAGGTGTTCGCCCAGCATCCGCTCCTGGGCATAGGCCCCGCCAACTTCCAGTTCAGCTGGCCCGGGGTGGCGAGGGGCTACAACGCGCACAACCTCTACGGCCAGATCATGGGCGAGTTGGGCCTCGCGGGCGTGGCGACCTTCGGGCTTCTGCTGCTCGTGGTCTACCGGACCAACGGCAAGGTCATCTCCCTGTCCCGCAAGGAGTTTCCGGGGCTCGGCTCGCGCCGGGAATCGGCCAAGCCCGCCAAGTCGCGCGGGCCGGGCCGGGGGGCGCCGAGCCCGGCCAAGCAGGCCGCTCAGGCCCGTGCCGCGCGCCGCGCGCTTCAACCCTCGGCGTCCGGCGCGGCCGTCCGGCGCGAGCCGGTCCCGGCCATGGCCCGGGCCCAGGCTCCTGGCGCGCCCGTCCAGCCGCACGCCAGGCGGCACGCGGGGCCGGGCCTTCAGGGCGGCCTCGCGGACTCGGGGCAGCCCCTTGACCCGTTCGCCCCGGATGCCCGGAAGGCCGGGCATGAGGCGGCGTTCGACCCCGTGCGCGAGGGCTACCGCAGGAGCCTCTTGTTCTTCATGCTCATCGCCCAGGCCGTGAACCAGACGATCATCCTCATGCTCTTCAAGGGCTGGGGCGACCACAACCTCTACCGCTACACCTGGCTCTGGCTGGCCGCGGTCACCGTGCTGTGCGACCACCTGCTGCGCCAGGAGGTGAAGGACCATGGCAAGCGCTAGGCGGCTGCTCGCGGTGGTGCGCTGGCCCCTGGGGGGCATCCGCACCTACATGCGCCACGTCTACGGCGGGCTGGGCCGGGACTGGAGCGTGACCATCCTCGCTTCGGACACCCAGGAGACCCAGGCGCTCCAACAGGACGCGCGCGAGATCGGGGCCGAGCTCGTCATTTCCCGGAGCGGGCGGGGCGGGGGCGAGCGGGCGCTGCTGCTGGCGGTTCTCAAGCTGATGGCCACGCGGCGGTTCGACCTCGTGCAGAGCCAGGGGTTCATCTCCGCCGTGCTGGCCTCGCTGGCCAACATCGTCTTCAGGGTCCCCCACGTGGTCACGGTGCACGGCATCCTCGAAGAGCGCCTGCTCGGCGACTTCAAGGGCAGGCTCAAGCTCGCGGCCACCAGATGGGCGCTGAAGTCCTGCGACGCGGTCTATTGCGTGGGCGAGGACATCCTCTCCTACCTCAGGCGGAACATGCCGGGGCTAAACGGCGTCCGGCCCAGGCTCGTGGCCATTCCCAACGGGATCGAGACCTCCGGCTTCGGAAACGCCCCGGCGCCCGGATCGTTCCGGGAGGAGCACGGCATCGGGGCGGGGACGTTCCTGTTCGCTTCCATGGGCCGCTTCATGCCCCAGAAGGGCTTCGACACGCTCATCGACGCCCTGGCGCTGATGGAAAACGACGCGCGAGGCCGCGAATACATGGTCGCGGCCATGGGCTCCGGCGACTACCGCGACTGGTACGTGAAGCTGGCCAGGGAAAAGGGCGTGGACCGCAGAATCGCGTTCATCCCGTTCCAGCGCGACGTGGCGAGCGTTTACGGGGCCGTGGACGCGGTGCTCATGCCCTCGCGCTGGGAGGCCTACCCCCTGGTGGCGGCCGAGGCGCTGTGCTGGGGCGTGCCGCTCATCGCCTCCGACTGCCTGGGCCTTCGCGAAGTGGCCAAGGGCACCCCGGCCTTGACCGTCGGAGTCGAGGACCCGCAATCCCTGGCCGGGGCCATGCGCGCGGTGATGGACTCGGACCGCAGGCCCTCTTTCGAGGCCTACCGCGGCGAGGCCCTCAAGCGCTTCGACGTCCGGAACACGGCCGAAAGCGTCCGGCGGCTGTTCGACGAAACGGCGCGCAAGGCCTGAGAGGAGCAAACGAATGCGACCGATTCCACGTCTGTCCATCCTCGCCGCCGCGAGCGCCGCGATCCTCTGCCTGTGCGGCCGGGACGTCTGCCTGGCCAAGGACCCCGGGCTCAAGCCGGACATGGCCGCCCAGGTCCCGGTGAAGCTCACCGCCCCCAACCCCTTCGGCCTTGGCGGCGAGGACTCCTGGCTGGAGGCCGGGCAAAAGACCGTGCCCGTGCCCCAGCGCAAGCGCGTGATCGAAATCAGCGCGCCCGGCGTGCTCGACCAGCCCGACACCGAGTACCGCCTGACCAAGGACGTCCGGGCCGACGGCACCGCGTTCAAGATCGCCAAGAACAACATCACCCTGAACCTGAACGGGCACAAGGTGGTCTACGCGGCCAAGCCCTCGGGCGAGCAGAACTACGGCGTGCATTTCGACGGGCAGTGGCAGTTCTCGGGCGTGGCCGTGGTCAACGGCGACATCATCCAGGCCGAGCCCTACGCCGACGGGGCCCAGGGGGAGAAGTGGGGCATCCCCTACGGGTCGGGCTGCTCGCCGATAATGGGCGGGGCCGTGTCCAGGTCGGAGTTCGCCGGGCTGCGCGTGGTCTACGGAGGCAAGGACCTCACCGGAATCTTCGTCAACGGCGACCAGCTGAACATCCACCACAACACCGTCGAGGACAAGGGCGACATCGTCACCAACAGGCATCGGGGCCTGGGCGCCATCCAGGGCGTGGGCAAGAACGCCGTCGTCAGCCACAACCTCATCGTCCGGGCGCGCCACAACGGCATCAGGGCCGGCGGGACCGTGACGCACAACAAGGTGTTCATCGACAGCAAGGGGACCAACTCCGCAGGCATCTCGGCCTCCTGCACCGTGACCGCGAACAAGGTGGTGGGCGTGGGCGAACACCCCATCGGCTTCTACATGGGCGGAAAGTGCGACGAGGGGATCACCTACACCGGCAACTACGTCGAGGTGCAGAACACCGCCCGCAGCGAGGAGTACGAGAACACCGGCGCGGTGTGCGCCAGGCTGCAGTGGGGCGACCGCATCAAGGTCGCGGACAACACCTTCATCCTGAAGGTGGACCACAAGGTCAACCCCAAGAGCTGGGGCCGGGCTTTCATGGTCAGCCTCTCCGAACCCGCGCTCACGGCCGTGTTCGAGAACAACCTGGTGCTGGCGCTCGCCCCGGACGGGGAGGGCAAGGCCGCCGGCATCGCGGTGGTGGCCAACAACGTGTCGCCCGGCCTCGTCTTCAAGAACAACACCGTGGTCAGCTCCTGGGCGGACGTGCTCCTGGCGGACAGCTACGGCCACGCCGACGGCTTCGCCCGCTTCGAGGGCAACACCTTCGTCAAGGCAGTGAAGGCCCCGGAATTCAAGACCATCCGCAGCCAGTATTCCGAAAGGCCCAGCACCGCCGTTTTCAGCGGCAACCGCTTCGAGGCCGGGGCCTCGGCCGACGACGCGGACATGGAATTCACGGGGGCCGGGCTCAAGGAGATCGTCTTCGCCCGAAAGGCCCTGATCGCGGCCGCCTACCCCGACGGCAAGCCCGCCGCCGGGGCCAGGGTCTCCGTCACGGACAAGAACGGCAGGGAATGCGCGGGCGCCGTGACCGACGCCAAGGGAGAGTGCGAGGCGGACGCGCCCGAATACCTGTTGAGCAACCGCGACAAGTCGCTCGTGGAGAAGCAGGCCGCCAGGATGCTGGGCGCCAAGTCCTGGCGCGTGGAGCCGGGCCCCCTGACGGTAACCGTGACCGACGCGGGCGGGCGCAAGGCCACGGCCGGGCTCGACCCGGCCTCGGACAAGCCCGTGCGCCTGGTGCTGCGCTAGGGCCGGGGCAAGCGGAGAGGACGGAGCGATGCGAGTGCTGACCACCATAGCGGGGCACCCCGAAAAGACCTGGGGCCGGGCCACGACCCTGGCCGATCCCCGCTGCATCGAGCTGCTCTACGGCAGGATGGGCACGCTCAGGCGTTACGCCACGGCCCTGGCCGTGGCCGCGCGCATGATCCTCATGCGCGGGCGCTTCGACGTGGCCGTGGTGGACGGAGGGCCCACCGGTCAGTGGTTCTCCTGGCTGCAGAGCCTGCTCGTGTTCGGGCGCGTCCCCACGCTCATGGTGGACTGCCTCTGGTACAGGGACAAGGGGTGGCTGCGCCAGGGCCTCAAGCGGCTGCACAAGCGCCTGAGCGCCGCGAGCGTGCAGCGCTTCCTGGTCTGGGCCAGGCACGAGGTGCAGGACTACTCGCGCGAGTTCGGCATCCCGGCCGCCAAGTTCGCCTACGTGCCGTTCCACATCACGCTCGAAGGCTACGGCCTCGAGACGGGCGACGGCGGGTTCGTCTTCGCCGGGGGCAACGGCGACAGGGACTATCGTGTGCTCGTGGAGGCCGCGCGGGGGCTTAACATCCCGGTGTTCATCGCCACCACGGACCAGAGCTTGCTGGCGGGCGTGGACGTCCCGCCCAACGTGACAGTGCGCGGGGTGAGCCACGAGGAGTTCCGCGAGCTCATGGCCACGTGCCGGGTGGCCGTGGTGTCCATGCGGGGCGGGCTCCTGCATTCGGGGGGGCAGCAGACGTTCCTCAACTCGATGTACCTGGGCAAGCCCACGGTGGTCGTGGGCCGCAGGGTGGCGGACGGCTACGTCGAGGACGGGGTGAACGGCTTCGTGGTCGACTACGGCGACAGCGCTGCGCTGCGCGAGGTCCTGGCCGGGCTCTGGGACTCGGAGGAGCTTCGCCGGGCCGTGGGCGCGAGGGCCAGGGAATACGCCTCGGGCATGACCACGGAATCTTTCATGAAGGTGATTCTCGAACACGCCAGGGAAGTGGCGCGGCTCCGCTGAGGCGGGTCCGGGAAAGCCCTGAAGGGCAACGGGGGATGAACCATGGAATACACGGAAACGAAAAGCTGGACCGACCCCAGGAACTGGATCTGGCCGGTGGCCACCCTGGCGGTGATCTTCACGGTGTACGCGCCGGTGATCGACCTGATGGTCCAGGATTGGCTCCACGACGAGAACAATTCGCACGGGTTCATCGTCCCCCTGGTGTCGGCCTACCTGATCTGGAGGCGGCGCGACGAGCTTCTGGCCAAGGCCGTCAAGCCCAGCTGGTGGGGGCTGGCCGTGGCCGCGGGCGGGGCGGTGATGCTGGTGCTCGGCTGGCTGGCCGGCGAGTATTTCACGCAGCGCTCCTCGCTCATCGTGGTGCTCTGCGGCTGCGTGATCTTCTGGTACGGCTGGGGAGTGATGTCCGTGCTGGCCGGGCCCATGGCCTACCTGGTGCTCATGGTTCCCATCCCGGCCATCATCTACGACGCGGCCGCGTTTCCCCTGAAGCTCCTCGTGACCAAGGCGTCCGTGGCCTTCATGAAGGCGGTGGGCATCATGGTGGTGCGCGAGGGCAACGTGATGATGTTCCCCAACATCACCCTGGAGGTCGTCAACGCGTGCAGCGGCCTGCGCTCGCTGACGTCGCTCCTGGCCGTCGGGCTCGCCTACATCATGCTCTTCGTGAAGGCGCGCTGGCAGCAGTACGCGCTGGTGGCGCTGATCTTCCCCATCGCCCTGGCCGCGAACATGGTCCGCGTGATCGGCACCGGCGTGCTGGCGCAGTATTTCGGGGCGGCGGCGGCCGAAGGTTTCTTCCACGAATTCGCCGGGCTGGTCATCTTCCTGGCATCCATCGCGATGCTCACGGCCGCGCACGGCATCCTCTCGAGGTGGTCACGATGAAGAATTCCATCCGCTTCCTGGCGATCATCGCCCTGATGCTCGGGGCCTGGGCCTACATGAGCACCCACAAGGACAGGCCCATGCCCCTGCCCGCGCCCCTGAGCGGCTTCCCCGTCACCTTCGGCGACTGGAAGCTCTTCAAGGACTCCCAGTTCGACCAGCAGGCCCTGGATATGCTGCGCCCCACCGACTACATGTCCAAGCGCTACACGCGCCGCGACGGGGCCATGGCGGACATCTACGTGGGCTACCACGACGGGGCCAGGCAGTCCGGCGGCATCCACTCGCCCCGCAACTGCCTGCCGGGCTCCGGCTGGTACGAGGTCTCCTCCCGGCAGGTGAAGATCGCCCTGCCGGGCAACAAGGACCTGGACGCCGTGATCGCGGTCTACCAGCACGGCACCAGCTCCGAGCTTCTGCTGTACTGGTTCCAGGTGGGCGGCACGGCCGTGTCCAACGAGTACGCCATGAAGATCCAGGAGGTGCTCAATTCCGTGCGCTACAGAAGGCGCGACGCGGCTTTCGTGCGCATCATGGTGCCCATCACCGGCAGCCAGGACAAGGCCATTTCCGAGGCCGAGGACTTCCTCAAGGCCGCGCACCCCTCGCTCAGGCAGTACCTGCCCTCCTAGGGGCGCGCCATGGCAGCCGGACCAGTCCAGATCACCCTGCTCGCCCTGTGCGTGGCCCTTGCCGCGGCCCTCGCCGCGGGGATCGTGATGCGGCCCGCGCTGGCCTACATCCGCGTGAGCCTGCTCGCCGGGGTGTTCGCTTTCCTGGCCCAGGACTGCCTGGCCGTCTGGGGCGAGGCCCATCCCGATGCCAGGGCCTGGATAGGCTGGTACCTGGCGGCCGAGCTCGGCGGCTCCATGGCCTGGCTCCTCTTCGGCAGGCGTTACGCGCGCGCCGCCGAGGGCGGCCAGGCGGCCTCGCCCGGCTGGCTCACGGTGCTCGCGGCCTTCGCCCTGATCGGGGCCGTGGCCGGTTCCGGGGGGCTGCTCGCGCAGCCCGCAGCCGGCGGGCCCTCCAACACCCTCGTGCTCTCCCTGGCCGGTTTCGCCGTGCGCGCGCTGAGCCTCGGCATGCTCATCCTCTCGCTGACGAGTCTGGAGGCGACGCTGGTCAATTCCGTGCACGGGCAGCGCTGGCGCATCAAGTTCACCATCCTGGGCGCCTTCACCGTGCTCGCGGCCCAGGTCTTCACCGTGAGCCTGGGCCTGCTCTACCGCTCCGCCGACCTGAGCCTGACCCCGGCCAAGCAGACCGGGTTCATCCTGGGCGTGGCCTTCCTGTTCTACTCCACCGTGTTCAGGGGCGGCGAGGCCCCGGTCACGGTGTCCAGGCGGCTGGCGCGGTCGTCCGTGGTCCTTTTCGGGGCCGGGGCGTACCTCTTGTTCCTTGGGGCGCTCGGCGTGGTCATGAGCATGACCCAGTTCGCGGGCAACAAGGCGCTTCTCCTGGCCCTGGGGCTGGTGGCGGGCGTGTGCGTGCTCACCCTGCTTCTCTCGGAGGAGGTCCGGCGCAGGGTCAACCGGGTGCTCCAGAACTATTTCTACAAGGAGAAGTACGACTACCGCGTCCAGTGGCTCTCCTTCACGCGCAGGCTCTCGCGCGCCCAGGCCAGGGACGGGCTCTACGACGCGGTGCTCCTGGGCTTCTGCGAGACCTTCGGCATGGGCGGGGCCGTGCTCTACCTCAAGGACCAGGATTCGGGGCGCATGAGCGCCGCCGGCATGTGGGAGGTGGAGCGCACCCCGCCGCCGATCGAGGACTGGAAGGGCCTCGAGCGCCTGTTCCGGGCCGGGGCGGCCGCCGTGGACGTGCGCGAGCCCCGGGCGGGCGTGGACGAGGCCTCGCGCGCGTTCTTCGAGGCCACCCGCGCGGCCTTCGCCGTGCCGTTCATGCGCGAGGACACCCTGGACGGCCTGATCCTGCTGGCGCGGCCCATCGACGCCTCCGAGCGCTACAACCAGGAGGACTTCGACCTCATGGAGGCCATGGCCACCCACGCCCATTCGGCCATGCTCAACCACAGGCTCGCCGACCAGCTGGCCAAGGCCAGGGACATGGAGGTCATGGGCAAGGTCTCGGCGTTCATCGTCCACGACCTGAAGAATCTGGTGTACACCCTGTCGCTCATCGTGGACAACGCCAAGCGCCACATCCAGAACCCGGAGTTCCAGCGCGACATGCTGAAGGGCCTCGAGAACACCGTCTCCAAGATGCACGTGCTCATCTCCCAGTTGCGCCAGCTGCCGAGCCGCGCGAACCTGAACCTCGAGCCCTCCGGGCTTTTGAGCCTGGCGCGCGACACCTTCAAGCATTCCCCCGCGCCCGGCCTGTCGTTTCGGGGGGATGACGCCACGGCCCTGGTGGACAGGACACAGATGCAGAAGGTCATCCTGAACCTGGCGCTCAACGCCAGGGAGGCCAGCGGGGAGAGGGACGAGGTGATCCTGGAGACGGGCGTGGAGGAGCAGGGGCCGTTTTTTCGGGTCACGGACACGGGTTGCGGCATGAGCGAGGCGTTCATCCGCGAGAACCTCTTCCAGCCCTTCAGGACCACCAAGGCAAAGGGCATGGGCATAGGCCTTTACCAATGCAAACAGATCGTCGATGCCCACGGCGGGTCCATCGACGTGGAGAGCTTCGAGGGGCGCGGCTCGGTCTTCACCGTCCGGCTGCCGTCGCCCGCCGCAAGCGGTTTCGGGGAGGATGCATGAACCGCACGCTGCTGATCGTGGACGACAACGAGGACGTACGCCAGCAACTCAAATGGGGCCTCTCGTCGGAGCCCTTCTCCATCGTGTTCGCCCAGGACGCGAGCGAGGCCCAGGAGGTCTTCCGCGAGCACCAGCCCCAGGTGGTCACCCTGGACCTGGGGCTGCCGCCGCGCACCGAGGACGCCTCCCAGGGCTTCGCCTGCCTGCGCGCCATGCGCGAGCAGTCGCCCACGGCCAAGGTGATCGTGATCACCGGGTTCGACTCGCGCGACTACGCGCGCACGGCCGTGGAACTGGGCGCGTACGACTTCTTCCTCAAGCCCATCAACTTGGACGAGCTCAAGGTGATGATCCGGCGCGCCTTCCATCTCCATGAGATCGAGCGCGAAGCCGCCAGCGCGAGGCCCCAGGCCGCGCCGGCCGCGCCTGCCGCTCTCACCAGGGCCAACCCGGGCGGCATCGTGGGCGAGTCGCCCCCCATGCGCGAGGTGCTGGCCTGCGTGTCCAAGGTGGCCTCCTCGGACGTGCCCGTGCTCATCCAGGGCGAGTCCGGCACGGGCAAGGAGCTCGTGGCGCGGGCCATCCACGAGCTGTCCTCGCGCAAGTCCGGCCCGCTGGTCTGCGTCAACTGCGGGGCGGTGCCCGAGAACCTGATCGAGTCGGAGTTCTTCGGCCACGAGCGCGGCGCGTTCACCGGGGCGGTTTCCACGGTCAAGGGCAAGGTGGAGTACGCCGACGGGGGTACGCTCTTCCTGGACGAGATCGGCGAATTGCCCGCCAACCTCCAGGTGAAGCTCCTGCGCTTCCTGCAGGAGATGACCTTCCAGCGCGTGGGCGGGCGCAAGAACATCCAGGTGAACGTGCGCGTGGTGGCCGCCACCAACGTGGACATCCAGCAGGCCATGCGCTCCGGGGCCTTCCGGGAGGACCTCTTCTACCGCATCGGCGTGGTCTCGGTGAAGCTGCCCCCCCTGCGCGAACGCGGGCGGGACGTGGCCCTTCTGGCCGAGCACTTCCTGCGCAAGCACGCCGAGGGCATGCAGGGAGCGCCTCCGGGCTTCACCGGGGACGCCCTGGAGGCGCTCAAGCGCCATGCCTGGCCGGGCAACGTGCGCGAACTCGAGAACACCATCCGCAGGGCCATGGTCATGTGCGGCCCGGCCCCCATCTCCGCCGGGGACCTGGACCTCTTCGCCTCCGCGCCCCGCGAGGACGACACCCCCCTGCACAAGTACGCCACGCTCAAGGACGCGCGCAACCACGTGGAGAAGCAGATGGTGGTCTCGGCCCTGGAGCGCTTCGGCGGCAACATCGTCAAGGCCAGCGAGGCCCTGGGCATAAGCCGCCCCACCTTCTACGACCTGATGCGCAAGCACGGCGTCGAGCAGTGATTCCAGGAAGGAGCACCGACATGCTGCGTTTCGAAGAGATCAAGGCCTCCAAGGTGGCCGTGGTGGGCCTGGGCTACGTGGGCCTGCCCCTGGCCGTGGCCCTGGCCAGGCATTTCGACGTGGTGGGCTACGACATCTCCGAGCGCCGCGTGGCGGAGCTCGAATCCGGCCGGGACTCCACGGGCGAGGTGGACGAGGCCGAACTCGCGTCCGTTCGGGTGGAGTACACCAGCCAGCCCGAGGCCCTGCGCGCCTGCCGCCTGATCGTCGTGGCCGTGCCCACGCCAATCGACGAGACCCTCAACCCGGACCTGAAGCCCGTGGTGGGGGCCACCTCCGCCGTGGGCGCGAACCTCTCGCCCGGGGCCCTGGTGGTGTATGAATCCACCGTCTACCCGGGGCTCACCGAGGAGGTCTGCGTGCCCATCCTGGAGAAGCGCTCCGGGCTTCGCTGCGGCGAGGACTTCTGGGTGGGCTATTCGCCCGAGCGCATCAACCCCGGCGACAGGGTGCACACGCTGAAAACCATCGTGAAGGTGGTGGCCGGGCAGACCCCCGAGGCCACGGACCTCCTGGCCCAGGTCTACGGCACGGTGGTGGAGGCCGGAATCCACAAGGCCTCCTGCATCAAGGTGGCCGAGGCGGCCAAGGTCATCGAGAACACCCAGCGCGACCTGAACATCGCGCTGATGAACGAGCTCTCGCGCATCTTCGCGCTCATGGGCATCGACACCCTGGAGGTGCTCGAGGCCGCCGGGACCAAGTGGAACTTCCTGCCCTTCAGGCCCGGGCTCGTGGGCGGGCACTGCATCGGCGTGGACCCGTACTACCTGACGTTCAAGGCCCAATGCCTGGGCTACCACCCCCAGGTGATCCTGGCGGGGCGGCGCATCAACGACTCCATGGGCGCGTGCGTGGCCCAGCAGGTGGTCAAGCAGGCCGTGGGGGCCGGGGCCGCGCTGCCCGGGGCCCGGGTCGGCGTGCTCGGCCTGACCTTCAAGGAGAACGTGCCGGACCTGCGCAACACCAAGGTGGTGGACGTGGTGCGCGAGCTTCAGGCCTACAAGGCCCGGGTGCTCGTGCACGACGCCGTGGCCGACCCGGAGGAGGCCCGGCGCGAGTACGGCATCGAGCTTCTGCCCATGGAGGCCATGACGTCCCTGGACGCCCTGGTCCTGGCCGTGCCGCACAGGGCCTACGCCCGCCTGGACGCGCGGGCCCTGGACGCCATGTTCAGGCCCGGGGCCGCGCGGCTGGTGTTCGACATCAAGGGCTTCCTGGACGCCGCTTCCCTGCGCGAGGCCGGGATTTCGGTCTGGAGGCTGTGAGGAGGACGCGCCGCTCGTTGCGACGCGGGCGGCCGGGGATTCCCCCACGCTTCGGGAACAACGACGGGAACCGGGGACACGCACCATGAACGCGAACGCTCCGAAGAGGACGTGGAGCGAGGGCGACGGCCTCGTGTCCGTGATCATACCGTGCTACAACGCCGCGAAGTTCATCGGGCGCACGCTCGACAGCGCGTACTCGCAGCGGGGCGTCTCGCTCGAGGTCGTGCTCGTGGACGACGGTTGTACGGACGATTCGGTCGGCGTGGTCAAACGCCGCTATCCAAACACCGCCGTCTTCAGGCACGAGAACGGCGCGAACAGGGGCTACGCGCGATCCGTCGCGCTGGCCGTGTCCAGGGCGCGCGGGGAGTTCATCGCGTTCCTGGACGCGGACGACCTCTGGCTCTCCGGCGAATACCTCCTTCGGCAAGTGGACGAACTGAGGCGCAGGCCCGAATGCGTCCTCTCGCTGATGAACGGCTTCGCCATCGACCAGGACGACAACATCCTCTGGAAATGGAACGACGAGAGCGTCTATGAGGACTTCGACAAGAGAAGCATCCTCCAGAACTGCTTCATGCTCACGGGAGCCACGGTGGTGCGGCGCGAGGCGCTGCTCGAGGCGGGCGGCGTGGACGTCGCGCTCCAGGCCATCGACCACGACATGTGGATCAGGCTCTCCGAGCTTGGGGATTTCGCCGTCATCCCCGAGCCCCTCTTCGGCTACCGCCAGCACCCCGGCCAGATAAGCCACCGCCGCAAACAGTGGGAGGACGGCTTCGCCATCATGCGCAAGACGGCCGGGCGCGGCTTCTATTCACCCGGGGAAATACGCAGGCGCAAGGCCGTGCTGCATTACCGTCTCGCCCAGCACGACCTGGCCACCCGCAGGTACCTCTCCCTGGCCGGGCATGGCCTTGCGGCCGTGGCCTGCGATCCGCAAAGGGCCTTCTCCCAGGCCTGGCGGTTCCTCCTGCGCAAGCTACGGGGCTGAGCCCGCCCGGGTTCCGCCCCGGCCCGCAGTCCGTTCCTCCTTTCCTTCGCCTTTCCGGGCGTTTTCCCCAGGCTGCGGCGCGGCCTGTCCCGCTCGCCGCGCCGCGCGCGAAACTTTCTGAAACATGGCTCCAGGCAAGGGCTGGCGAGCCTTCCCGGGGTGGCCTTGTAAGGTTTTACCGATGGAAAGTGTCGCCGCCCTTTACATCGGGGGAGCACGAGGGGGGTGTTTGAGGGCAATGTCTTTTGATTTCAGCATGATACAGGCTGGCATTGATTGTGCTTAGAAGGAGGCAATTCGGAAATCAATTTCGGAGGAGGAAAAAACCATGAAGCGGTTAGCACAACTCAACGGAATGCTCCTGGCCCTGCTGCTCCTGGCCAGCACGGCGTTCGCCTACCCGGTCCTCGGCCCCAACCAGAACGAGATCGAGTTCATCAACTTCGAAAACGTCTACCACCAGGTCGGCGGACAGTGGGTCGCCCGCGGTCCCAACGACACCCTCGCGATCGGCGACGTGTTCGTGGGCATCATCAGGGCCCAGACCATCACCAACAACGGCGTCCCCGTTTGGAGTGCTGACGAAGTCGGCGCCCCCGGCACCCTGGACACCCTGACCGGCTACTTCATCAACACGGTCACCGGGTTCGACGTCCCCAACAACGTCATCTTCCTGGGCGCTTCCAGCGTCGACCCCCTGAACACCGGCGTGTTCACGGCTCAGGACTTCACTGACGGCGTGGTCATGAAGCTCTTCACCGACACCCAGACCGTGATGAACCCCACCACCGTGCTGGGCGGCATCGCCAGCGCCACCGACGGCGCCCTGTGGGCCTCCCTGTCCCTCAACGGTGGCTACTGGTGGAGCGACGCGGCCCCGCAGTTCGGCTCCTCCGGCCCCATCGGCGAGAACTGGTTCGGCTTCAACGTGGTGGACGGCGTCCTGGGCGGCCTGCAGAAGATCAACGACCCCCTGGAAACCCTGTACAACCTCTCCGTGGACATCTACGGCGTGTCCCGCATCAACTTCAACACGGTCGGCGGCACCACCGGCGCCTGGCTGTTCGCCAGCAACGACCCCGCGACCCTGGCCACTCCCGAGCCCGCTACCCTGCTGATCATGGGCTCCGGCCTGCTCGGCCTCTACGGCGCTCGCCGCCGCCGCAAGGCCTAACGACGGTCAACCAGCAACCAACCCAAGCCGGGGGAGGGCAACCTCCCCCGGCTTTTTCGCGCGCCCGAGGGCGGAGAGAATCGGGGCGCCGCCCCGAACCCCGCCAGGGCTTTGCCCTGGACCCAGCAGGGGGATGATCCCCCTGCGCCCTCTACAGCTTGGCGTCGGTCACCGGATGCAACGAAATGGGCCGCCCTCCTGGCTGGAAGCGCGCTTCCAGCCAGGAGGGCGGCCATATTTCATGGTGATGGTGAAACCCGCGAAGCTGTCGCCGGGTCCAGGGGCAGGCACTGCCCCTGGCAGGTGCAGGACGGAGTCCTGCCGGGTTCCAGGGCGGAGCCCTGGGAAGGTCCGGCGGATCAGTCCAGGATGGCCGACTCCAGGGGGCGCCTGGGCGTGCCGTAGCGGATGGGCTTGGCGTAGCCCGCGCGCAGGAGCATCACCGGCCACAAGCCCTGGCCGAGGCCCGGGAAGAGCGCCTCGAAGCGCGGCCAGACCCCTTCGAGCAGGCGGCGGTGCGCCTTGGAGAAGGCGTCCGGGCCTTCGAGCCTCCAGCGCAGCCAGAAGAGCGTGATGGCGGTCATGGGCTGGGCGGCCAGGCCCAGGCGCGTGGCTGCCAGCCAGAAGCGCTGCATGGCCATGCCGCCTTCCACGAAGCCCTTGGCCGTGGGCTGATCCGTGCAGGCCAGCGCGGCCAGCGGGCTTGCCTGGATGGCCATCTTCGAGTGCATGGCCACCATGCGCCCGACCCCCAGGAGGTTGGCGGCGCGCATGGCCTTCCAGGGGCGCGTGGCCCGCAGGAAGACTTCCCCGGCCGCGCCCGCGTAGAGGTTCTTGAGCGGCAGCCCGTCGGGGATGTCGCCCCCGTCGGGCGGGTCGAAGCGGGTCATGCTCATGAAGTATTCGTGCAGGTCCTGGCGCTCCACGCGGATGCGGTCCGCCAGGTAGACGAGTCCGGCCAGCTCGCGCAGCTTCTCCGGAGCGTCCAGGAGGAAGAGCTTCATGGGGCTCGCGGCCCGGGCCAGGGTCTCCTGGCAGAAGGGCTCCACGCGCCTGCGCCTGGAGTAGGGCCTGCGGTTGGTGCAGCGCGCCCAGATGGAGTCCGCGAGCGGGTCGGCCTGCCTGGGGGCGGGCTCGAAGCGGATGTCCGCCAGGAGGTTTTCGTCTTCCGGGTCGGGGCAGAGCGCGGCGGAGGGCGAAAGGCCCAGGCCGGGGGCGGCCGTGACCACGTTCTGCACGGCGGCCCCGCAGGCGATCACCGAGGCCAGCTGGCGGAAGTTGAAGAAGCTCGAGTCCTCGCGGGGCTCGAGGAAAATTTTGAGTGAGCCGTCCTCCAGCGTGAACCGCCACGGCTGGCAGTTGTCGCCCGAGGGAGCCTGCTGGGCGGCCTGGGCCAGCCAGGCCAGTTCGCCGGGCGAAGGCGCGGCGTCCGAGGGCAGGCGCGGCCCGGGCTCGGGGGGCTCCTGGCGGATGTTCTTGCCCTCGCCGCCCAGGATCACCGCGCGCACGAACCAGAGCTTGGCGCGTTGCAGGGGCGAGGCGTTGCCCTTGCGCGGCCGGGCGGTGCGGATCCGTCCGCCCAGGGGGTCCACCTGCATGGAGAAGGGCGCAGGCCTGACGCCGGGCCGCCCGGTCAGGAGGCGCACGGCCTGCGTGGCCGCGAGGCCGGCGCAGAGCAGGCAGGCGATGGTCAGCGACGGGCCGCGCCCACGCTCCAGGCTCACGCGCGCGGGGTCTATCTGGCTGATGTGCAGCCCGCGCGGGGCCAGGCCCACGGCGAAGCGCAGGAGCTTCTCCCCCTTGGGCAGGGAGTCGTCGATCTGGAAGTATTCGTCGAAGGACATGCCGTCCGGGGTGAACACCAGCACCGAGGAGGTGAACCCCAGGGGGGCGGCCGTGACCACGGGGATGCCCTTTTCCCTGGCGCGGTTGAACAGGGCGCGGCGGATGTCGATGGCCCCGATGTCGAACCCGTCCACAACCACGCCCGCGCCGTCCAGGAAGGCGTCCAGGTTCTCTGGCGTGACGCCTTCGGGGAAGCCCCGGATGTCCAGGTGGGGGTTGATCTGGAGGGCCTCCTCGACCATGGATTCGAGCTTTTGAGCCCCGAGGTGGCGCGTGGACGCGGCGTACTGGCGGTTGTAGTTGGCCAGCTCGAAGGTGTCCGGGTCGGCCAGGGTGAAGGCCCCGACGCCGAGCCTGGCCAGGGCGGCGCAGTGCAGGCCGCCCACGCCGCCGAGGCCGGGGATGGCCACGCGGGAGCGGTAGAGCACGTCCTGCTCGGCCGGGCTCAGGATGCCGAGGTTGCGGGAGAAGGCCACGTCCATGAAGGCCCGGGCTTCGGGCGAGGGAAACGTCTGGTCCGCCATTGTCAGGTCCTGGGCCGCGAGCCGCCGTACAGGGCCTTGTGGTAGATCTTCTCGAGGTAGAGGCGCTGCTCGTCGGGCAGGGACGCCAGCAGCCCGGGGCTGCTGGCCAACAGGTGCCTGGCGATCTCGGATTCCAGGGGCGCGTTCTTCTCGGCGTCGGTCAGGCGCAGTTCGTCGCCTTCGAGGTGGGCGTTCACCTTGACGAAGAAGGAGTGCAGGTCCGTGTCGAAGCTGTTGGTGCCGTAGGCGGCGAACAGCGAGGGCTCGATCTCGTGCATGTTCACGCGCAGGGCCACGGCCGGGGCGTCCACCTTGTCGTAGTGGCGCTCCTCGCCGAAGGGCTGGAAGAGGAAGATGGAACTGTAGAAGCGCACGTGCTTGGGGTTGACCATGATGCAGAGGTCGTCAGCCTTGGTGACCATGCCGTACTGGAACACGGCCTTGGCCAGGAACATCATCAAGTTCTGCCAGCGCCTGTGGCGCTGGGTGGCCAGGGAGCCGAGCTCCACGACCTTGCGGCCCTGGTTCCGCAGGGCGTCGATCTCGGGCTTGTAGAGCTCGTCCATGGGCAGCCCGAACCTCGGCGTGTCCGGGATGTAGCTCATGGTGGAGAGTACGGTGAGGTAGGTCTTGAAGACGAACACGCAAGTCTTGGGCAGCAGGTGGTGCAGCCCGAAATGCAGGCCCGCCGGGTTTTTCTGGCTGATGTAGCCCGAGGCGAAGTATTCGTCGTGCAGCACCGAGAAGGCCTGGGAGTATTCGTCCAGGGTCTCGGCTATCTTGAGGCTCGGCCTGTCAAGTTGATCAAGCTTTGCGTCAAGGAGAGCGGAACGGCGGATGCGGATGGTGCGCCGCCGCTCGATGCCCCCCGGGACGTTCATCGGTACTGGAGGGGGGGGTGGCGGAGGGGGCATGGTACCTGCCGTGAATGTCTGCGGCATTTTGGACACCTTTTTCTGCTGCAAGGATACTGCTTGTGAGCATGTATCGTGCCATGAAGTGTCATTGCTGAAGATCCGCTTTGCTTTTTCCGGTCAGGCTGTATTTTTTGTAGAACTCGTACAGCCGAGCTCTTGAAAGGTTCGCCGTGGCCATGGCTTTGGGGATGTCCCCCTTTGTCATTCTCTGCAATTCGATGAAATACCGCTTCTCCATGGAGTTGAGCAGGTCGCAACGATATTGCTTGTAAGAAGGCAATGATTTCCCGGAGCCGAAAAATGGAGTCGCCTGGGGCTCGTCACCGTTGCCGCTGGCGGGGGGGTCGTCATGTCCAAGAGTGTTCTTGGCGGCCTTGACCCTGATGTAGAACGGCAGGTGTTCCGGATAGATGATGGGCTGGTTGTAGGAGATGGCCACCACCGAGTCGATGACGTTCTCCAGTTCGCGGACGTTGCCGGGCCAATTGTGCTGGCGCAGGATGTCCAGGAACTCCTGGGAGAAGGTCTTCATGGGGGTGTTGTTCTTGGAGCAGGACTTCTTGAGCAGGTGCGTGGCCAGGTCCACCAGATCCTCGCGGCGCTCGCGCAGGGGCGGCAGGTTCAGCTTGAGCGACTGGATGCGGTAGAGCAGGTCCGACCGGAAGAGGCCGTCCTTGACCATCTGCGTGAGGTCCTTGTTGGTGGCGGCCACCAGGCGGAAGTCGCTGGCCACCTCTTGCTTGCCGCCCACGGGCCGGAAGCGCTTCTCCTGGAGCACGCGCAGGAAGTTCTTCTGGAGGTCCAGGGGCAGCTCCGAGACCTCGTCGAGAAAGAGCGTGCCCTTGTGCGCGCGCTGGACCAGGCCTTCGCTCTTGGCGTCGGCCCCGGTGAAGGCCCCCTTGGAGTGGCCGAAGAGGATCGATTCCACCAGCGTGGCGGGCAGGGAAGCGCAGTCCACGACGATGAGGTTCTCGTTCTTGCGGTCGCTCAGTTCGTGGATGGCCCGCGCGAAGAGTTCCTTGCCCGTGCCCGTCTCCCCGTGGATGAGCACGGAGACGTTGCTGCGGCTGGCTTTGGCCGCGATCTTCAGGCTGTTGCGCATCTCCGTGCACGAGCCCACGATGTTGTAGCGGGAGCCGATCTCGGACCAGGAGAGCTCCTCCTCCGTGAGCACCACGTCCAGGCGCCCGAAGAGCGACTGCAGGTGCTGCACGGCGTTGTAGCGCGGGATGTAATCCAGCGCGCCTTCGCGCAGCACGTACTCGAGCTCGTAGATGTCCGGCTTTTCGACGATGACCAGCATCTTGGGCGGCTTGTGCAGCCCGGAGAGGTGCGGGATGATCTTCGTCAGGGGCATGTTGCCGGTTTTATTGAGGATGAGCAGGTCGGTGGTCAGGCTGTTGCCGTTTTCGATCACCTCGTTGATGTTCGTGACACGAGTGATGGTGTGGGGGGTTCCTCTGGAAATATCCAATATCTCGCGGAAGATGTCCGGAGATTTTTCGAAGACGACTACGTTGGCCATCAATGCGATCCTCTTGAGAGGAAAAACCTTTGTTGACCGACTGATAGCGCACGCACCGCCTCAGCCGGAGGGGCAACAGAACGACTAGTATGCGCGAGGATAGGCGGCCGGGCGCGGATCAGTCAATGCAAGAAACCCGCATTTTGCGTGCGTGAGACGGCCGGTTTGCTTCACAGCTGAAATTGCTGCCGCAGGGCTTTCCGGAGGCTTTCCGGCACCCGAAGGAACGCCGCGCCGATCTCCGCCGTGGCGGACATGGTGATGTGCACGGGCTTGCACACTATCTGGATGAGGTCCGAGATGTTCGGGATGTTGAATATCACCACGAACGGCTTGAGCTTGTTGATGTTGTCCATCACGCGCGATGCGTTGGAATCCAGCTTTATTCCAATTCCGCCAAGAGATATGTTTATGATGTTCACTGGCTTGTATTGTGTCTCGTTGGCGGAGAGCTTTATCTCGATCACGCCAGGCATCGAAATGTCCTTGCGAATGTGCTTGCGGAAATCACGGTCCGAAGATTTTCCTCCAGGCGCATCCAATTCGTTGAAATAGCCGGCAAGAATGCTGTTGAGCAACTGATCCTGGTTCTGCTTCTCGTTCTTCGAGTGCTGCTTCAGCCTCGAGGCCAGCTTGGCGTCCAGATCGAAGCAGACCGTCACCGTATCCAACTTGATGTTGGCGGCGATGGAGTTGATCTTCGTCGAAAGAGTGAGAGTAGGGGATTTCAGCATGCCTTGGTGAACATCAAGAATCATGCCATTATCCGGGCTACGGGCCGGACTGGGAAAGGGCGGGGAGTGGCGCGCATCCTCGCGTGTGACGGCCTTGTTGCCGAACGTGTCTTTTGTGTAAAGAGAAGCAACACCTGTCGGATTATCAGCCAGATGCGTGGCGCCCGGAAGCGGGACCGCTTCAGATGCCGGTCAGGCTGGCGGCCACCACGTGCACCACGTCGCGTTCGGGGTGGGCCTCGGGCCTCGGGGCGACGCGCCATTCCCACCTGTCCCCGGGCGGGGGCGGGACCACGCCGTGCAACGGGTCCGCGGAAAGGGTTTCGCCCCGGCCCATGGCCAGCCAGGCCACGTCCGTGATCAGGCAGCGCGGCGCGTCGAAGTTCGCGAGCCAGGCCAGGTGGCCCTCGATGACGCCCCGGGCGAAGGATTCCAGTTCGTTGTCGCCGTAGCGGCCCGTGAGCCAGAGCTTCTCCAGGGGGATGAGCGGCAATTGGGAGAGCGTGTTCGCGGAGACGACGAGGTCCGGGCGTTCTTCCTGGAGTACGGGCGGCGGGCAGGGGGCCACGGGCAGCGCGCGCGGGAACCTGACCGCCTCCAGCACCGCCTCGTGGACCCCGGTCAGGTCGGCCGGCACGCAGTGCACGTTGCCCAGGCGGGCGGCCTTGCGCAGCACGCGGCGCGGGTGCGCCACGTCCACCAGCAGGACCTTGCGGAAAGTATGGGAAAGTTCCTCGAGGGGCACGTCCAGGCAGGGGCCCGAACCCGCGACCAGGGCCAGCCCCTTCCCCGGCGTGCAACGGGCGGCCTGGCGGATGAAGGCGCGTGTCTTGTCGAGGTGCGGCTGCCACGCCGGCGCGTTGCGCTCGTGGCGGGCCAGGTAGCGGACCATCTCGGCGACGAAGCCGAGTTCTTCAGCAGGGGGAAGGGTCTGTGTCGACGCGCTCCTGAGCCATTTTCGGATCATGGCCGCTCCCTGTGCTGCCTGTTTAATGCGGTTCAAGATTCTGTAACAAGAGTTTCGCAGACTCGTCCAGTGTTTCCGCTGTGGCGATACAGAGGTGTTTCTATCCTTCCGCGAGCAATGGACGCGGTTGGCTTCCTATGTAAAAAATCCCGACATTGTGTCGATTTAATTGACAAAATTCTCGCGAAAGAAGTTCGCTGGCGCGAAGGGCGGCCCGGGGGTACCCTGCCTTCCGGCGGTGTATGGAAAAGACGGACAAAAACGACGAGGATGCCGCGATGCGCGTGACCATGATCGTCCTGGCCGTTCTCGCCTGCGGCTCCGCCTGGGCCGCTTCCGGCGCGCGGGAACGCGAGAGGCTTCTCGATGAGCAGCACAGGCGCTGCGTGGAGGCATGCCCCAAGCCGGTGATCCGCCAAGGGCCGGAGGAAGAGGTCTGGGCGGCCAATGCCAAGGCCGAGGCCCGTTACGACAACTGCGTGCACAACTGCGACAGGATGCTGCTTCGGGGCGGCAGGCGCTGAGCGCGGGGAGGCCCGGCCGGGCGAATCGGGCGCTCCGTGATAACGCATGTCATCCCAGGCTGTTGCGTTGCCTGCGCCTCGCGCGGAGGCCGCCGGATCACGGCGGATGTGTCCGGAACCGGCGGACAGTATTGCGAAAGCGCGCCAGGTTCGGCTATGGTCTTGCGCAAAGCATGCGAAATATGACCGCTTCTTCCTCAGACAGCGTCAAACTCGACGTCAGCACCACCTTGCGCGAGATCCTCACGCCCGGGGTCATGGGCGTTCCGGCCGGCGCGACCATGGACAAGGCCCTTTCCCGCATGAGCGCGGCGCGCATCAGCTCCGTGCTCGCGCTGAGCCGGGGCCGCCCCGTGGGCATACTCACCGAGCGCGGCGTCATCGCGGCCATTGCCGAGCACGGCCAGGGGCTTCTCGGCCGCAAGGTCCGCGAGGTGATGTCCAGCCCCGTGCTCACCGCCCCGGACACCATGCACGTGCACCGGGCCTTCTCCATGCTCCTGGAGCGCGGCTACCGCCACCTGGTGGTCACCGACGCCAAGGGCAAGGCCATGGGCATGGTCACCCAGACCAACGTGGTCCAGCACCTGGGCGTGGAATACTTCGTGGAGATCAAGCGCGTGGGCCAGATCATGTCCCGGGGGATCGCCTCGCTGCCCTCCGGGGCCAGCCTGGCCCGGGCCCTGGAGGTGATGGCCGCCGGCCCCTTGAGCTGCGTGGTGGTCCTGGAGGGGCGCTCCCCGGCGGGCATCCTCACCGAGCGCGACATGGTGGCCGAGGTGGCCGCAGGGCGCGACCTGGCCTGCGTCACCGTGGAGCAGGCCATGTCCAAGCCCGTAGTCACCGTGGCCGAGGACACGCCCGTGCACCAGGCCGCCGCGCTCATGAGCGACAGGGGCATCCGCCGCCTGGTGGTGGCGGACGGCGACGGCCGGGCCGTGGGCCTGCTCACGCAGTCGGACCTGGTCAAGGGCATGGAGGCCCGCTACGTGGAGATGCTCAAGGAGGTCATCCGCGAGAAGGACGAGCTCCTGCGCGAGGCCGTAAGCGAGGCGGCCAAGAAGTCCGTCTACCTCGACACCATCCTGAACACCTCCATCGACACGGCCATCGCGGCCACGGAGGGCGAGAGCATCGCCTTCGTGAACCAGGCCGCCCGGGACATCCTGGGCGAACCGCGCGGACCGGTCATCGGCATGGACCTGGTTGAATTCCACAAACTGCACGGGGTCTCGCCCAGGCGCATGCGCCGAGCCCTGGCCGCGGTGCGGCGCGACGGCCAGCATTGCTTCAGCGCGGTGCTCGAGAAGGACGGGAAGCGCCGCTTCATGGACGGCAAGGTCAGCGGCATCCGCGGCGGCGGGGGGACGGAAGGCTACGTGCTCATGCTGCGAGACGTGACGGAGCGCCACGAAGCCGAGGAGACAATCCGCCGCATGGCCTATTTCGACGCGCTCACGGGCCTGCCCAACCGCTTCCTGGTCATGGACAGGCTCACGCAGGGGCTTTCCCAGGCCAAGCGCAGGGGATGCCTGCTGGCGGTGATGCTCATGGACCTGGACGGGTTCAAGCTGGTCAACGACACCCTGGGCCACAACGTGGGGGACATGCTGCTCAAGGCCGTGGCGGAGAGCGTTCGGGACGTGCCGCGCAAGTCCGACACCGTGGGGCGCATGGGCGGGGACGAATTCCTGGTGGTGCTGCCCGAGGTGAAGACTCCGGAGGGGGCCTCGGCAGTGGCTTCGAAGATGCTTTCCGCCGTGCGGCGGATCAGGGCCGTGGCAGGCCATCCCATCGCGCTGAGCGCAAGCATCGGCCTGGCAATGTACCCCTGGGACGGCTCGGACGCCCTGACGTTGATCAAGAAGGCGGACGCGGCCATGTACGCGGCCAAGGACGCGGGCCGCGACACCTACATGTTCTCCGGCGAGGACCGCCGCTTCAACTACCCCTGACGGGAAGCCTCCGTCCGAAAGCGGCGGCGCAGAAACCCGCACCACCGGCAACGGCGTCGTGCCCGCTCCTTGCGCCCTTCGGGCGGGGCTCGCGCGCGGGCGCTACTGCTGCGTCCCGCCCGAGGTCTTCACCCAGGCCGAGTCCAGGGCGTCCTGGACCAGTTTGCGGCGCAGTTGGGCGTAGGCGTCGCGCGCGGCGGAGTAGGGTTCGACGGAGGAGCGCTTGAGCTCCTCGTAGACGTCCAGGGTCTCGGGGATGCGGTTCAGCCTGCCCGTGCCGCTTATGATCAGGGTGAGCACGAAGGGCGTGTCCAGGTAGCTGGTGGGCTGGATGGCGGTGTCCACGGCCATGCCCAGGCCGTCGCGCAGGGAGCTGGGGCCCAGGATGGGCAGCACGAAGTAGAAGCCGTGGTCGAAGCCCCAGACGCCCAGCGTCTGGCCGAAATCGAGCCGTTGCGGCCCCATGCCCGGTTTGGTGGCGGCCAGGTCGTAAAGCCCGCCCAGGCCGAAGGTGGAGTTGATGATGAACCGGCCCAGTTCGCGCGAGGCCTTGTCCGGCCGCAGCTGGAGCAGGGCGTTGACGAAGCGCGCCGGGGCCAGGAAGTTGGAGTAGGCGTTCTCGATGCGCTCGCGCCCGTACTTGGGCATCACGAAAGTGTAGAACCTGCTGAACGGCTTGCCCAGACCCATGTAGAACATGTCGTTGAAGCCGAACCAGAAGCGGTTCCAGGGCTCCAGGGGGTCGGCTATCTGGGTGGTGTCCACGTCCTCGGGGTCCACCGGGGCCTTGGCGGCCTTCTTCGCGCAGCCGGAGGCGAGCGCCAGCGCGGTGACGAGCAAAAGGACCAGGATGAGGGGGCGCGCCGTTGAGCGATTCATGTGTCTTCCGCCGTGTCTTTGGGATGCCGTTGACGGGTGTGGACGGGGCCGGCTAGCTGGCCGAGCCCATGGACTCCACCCGCCCGATGAGCTGGGCGGGGGTTTCCCTGGCCAGGATTTCGCTGAACTGCTTGCGGTAGTTCTGCACGAGGCTCACGCCTTCGATGACCACGTCGTAGACCTTCCAGTCGGCCTTCTTGATGAGCCTGTAGACGATGGGCACCTCCTTGCTGGAGGTGACGATCTTGGTGCTCACCTCGGAGCGGTCGTCGGCCAGTGAGGATTCCTCCAGGAAGACCACCTTCTCGTCGGTGTAGGCCTCGATGCGGCGCAGGTAGGTGCGCTCAAGGAGCCTCACGAAGGCCTTGGTGAAGCGGGCGCGCTCGTCCTCGCTGAAGGACTGCCAGTTGGCGGCCAGGGTGCGCCGGGCCAGCTCCTCGGGGTCGAAGACCTTGCCCACGGCCTCGTTGAGCTTGGCGGTGCGGCTGGGGTCGCCCGCCTTGGTGGAGGAGAGCACGTTCAGCACCTCGTCCACGGCCGCCTTGAGCGTGTCGCGCGCCTGCCCGGCGTGGGCCGCGCCCGCGAAGCCGGCCAGCAGGGCCATGATGATAAGCACGCAGACTGCACGCGCCCTCATTTCTTCTCCTCCTTCACTCCGCCGAAGACGTACTTGCCTATGAGGTCCTGGATGTCCACCGAGGATTCTGTCTCGGTGAGCAGGCCGCCGGGCTTCACCGGGTCGCCCGCGCCTCCGGGGGTGATCTTCACGTATTTGTCGCCGATGAGCCCGCTCGTCTTCACGGAGACGATGGCGTCGTCGGAAAGCTTCACGGCCTTGGCGATCTTCATGGAGACGATGGCCTTCTTGTCCTGGGAGAGGTCGATGGAGTCCACGCGGCCCACGCGCACCCCGGCCAGCTCCACGCCCGCCCCGGCCTTGAGCCCGGTGACGTCGAGGAAGCGGGCCTTCACCTCGTACGTGTCGCCGCCGAGCACCTCGAGCTTGCCCAGCTTCACGGTCAGGTAGGCCACGCACAAAAGGCCCGCCATCACGAACAGGCCCACGGCGATTTCCACGGAACGGTTTCTTGCGGTATCCATCAAGCCATCTTCCCGGGCGCGAAAGCGCGCCCCGTCACAGCAGAAAAGACGTCAGAACGTAGTCCGACACCAGTATGCACACGCAGGAGGCCACCACCGCCGAAGTGGTGGAGAGCCCCACGCCCTTGGCCCCGTATCCGTCGGGCCGGCGGTGCGTGTTGTAGCCTTCGTAACAGCAAACGGCCGCCACCAGCAAGGCGAACACCAGCGACTTGTAGAAGCCTCCGCTCACGTCGGAGAGCTCCACGCTGTCGTGGATGCGCGCCCAGTAGACGCCCGGGCTCACGCCGAGAAGCATCACGCCCGAGACGTAGCCGCCCGCGAGCGCGATGACGTCGAACATGGCCGTGAGCAGCGGAAACGAGATCAGCGCCGCGGCCAGCCTCGGGCTCACCAGGTAGCGCACGGGGTTGACGTCCATGGCGTCCAGGGCGTCGATCTGCTCGGAGATGCGCATGATGCCGAGCTCGGCGGCCATGGACGAGCCTGCCCGGCCCGTGATCATGATCGCCGTGAGCACCGGCCCAAGCTCCCTGATGGCGGAAAGGGCCACGGCCGCGCCCAGAAGCCCCTCGGCCCCGAACTTGACCAGGGTGTAGTAGCCCTGAAGGCCGAGCACCATGCCCGTGAACAGCCCGATGAGCGCGATGACCGTCACGGACTTCACGCCGATGAAGTAGACCTGCCTGAGCACCTTGTCCCATTGCGGGGGCAGGCTCAGCATGTGCGCGAGCCCCCTGGCCGTGAACACGGCGAAGGACCCGAGCCCCATGGTGGTGGCCATGGCCGCGCGGCCCAGCGCGGCCGGGGGAGTCAGCAGGGCGTCCAGGACGTTCATCGAGGGGCCGTTCTATCCGATTTCCGCATTTTGTGAAGCGTTTATCCTAAAGAGCAGCGATTTCAGGTAATCCGTTTCCGGCATGGACGGGTGCACCGGATGGTCCGGCCCCTGGCCGCCCCTGTAAACCAGCTGCGCGCGGCGGCGGCCCGACACGGCCGAGGTGACGATGCGCTGGAACTGCCACGGCTCGAGGTTCTGCGAGCAGGAGGCCGTGAGCAGGAATCCCCCGGGCTTGAGCAGGCGCGCGGCCAGCTTGTTTATCTTGTGGTAGGCCCCCAGGCCCTGCTCCAGGTCCTTGCGGCGCTTGACGAAGGCGGGCGGGTCCACGCTGACCACGTCGAAGCGGCGGCCCTCGGCGATCAGGCTGTCCAGCACCTCGTCCGCGTCGCCCTTGAGCGCGCTGACGCTCTGCGCCACGCCGTTCAAGTCCGCGTTGGCGGTCACGTGGTCGAGGGCCGCCTGGGAGGCGTCCACGCACACGGCCTCGCGGGCCCCGGCCAGCACGGCGCCGATGCCGAGCGCGCCCACGTAGCTGAACACGTCCAGCACGCTGGCGTTCTTGCACAGCCTCTGGATGCCCAGGCGGTTGGGGCTCTGGTCGAAGAACCAGCCGGTCTTCTGCCCGGCGGCCAGGCTGGCCCGGTAGCGCCCCAAGCCCTCGGGCACCTCGACCTCGTCGGGGATGTCGCCCTTGGCGGCCACGACCTCCAGGGGCAGGCCCTCCAGCTGGCGCGAGCGCACGTCGCCCTTGAGGAGCACCGCGCGGGGCGAGAGAAGCTCGTCCAGCACGTCCAGCACGTCCTCGCGCATGCGCTCCATTCCGGCGGTGAGCAGCTGCACGGAGAGCACGTCTCCGTAGCGGTCCACCACCAGGCCCGGCAGGTGGTCGCCCTCGCCGTGGACCAGGCGGTAGAAGGGGGCCTGGAAAAAGGCCTCGCGCAGGCTGAGCGCCTGGGAGATCCGGTTCTTCAGCCACGCCCGGTCGATGACCGCCGAGGGGTCCTTGTCCAGGATGCGCGCCAGGATGAGCGAGCCGGGGTTGACGTAGGCCACGCCCAGGGGTTTGTTGCGCGCGGACATGACAAGGGCCTTGTCCCCGGGCTTGAACGCGCCGAGCGGGCTTTGGGCCGTGTCCGCCTCGTTGGAGAACACCCACAGGTGTCCCGTCATGAGGCGGCGTTCCTCGTGTTTCTTGAGATGGAGAATGGGAAGGTTCATAAGCGCTTGGTCCTGTATGCCTTACGGCCGTGCATTGCAATAATTAGCTTGAGCATGGAACATTTGGCGGATAATTTCCAGCCATGAAAACCGCAGCCTTCATTCTTTTCGCTGTGGTCACGGCAGCCGTGGCCGCGCTGTCCACCCTCACCGCCACCCGCTACCTCAGCCTGGAGAAGGAGCTGTCCGACACGCGCTCCCGCCTGGAAGACGCCCTCACCGAGCGAAAGCGCCAGGAGGAGGAGAAGATCGTCCTGCGCCTGGAGCGCGAGCGCGTGCAGTCCGACCTCGAGGCCCGGCTCGCCGAGCAGCTCTCGCGCGTGGAGGCCTGCGAGGGCAAGCGCCAGCAGGAGCTCCTGGAGATCGAGGCCACCCTGAAGATACTACAGAAGGCCGTGATCGACATCCAGGTGCACATGGGCCCCTCCGCGCGCCAGGACCAGGGCGCGGCCGCTCCCCCGGCCCCGCAGGCCCCAGGCGAGCCCGCCAGGGCCACGGACGTGCCCAGGGGGGCCATCCCCACGCCGGAGCAGGAAGCCGCCAGGCTCGACAAGGCGCAGTAGGGGCGCGGCCGGGCCAGGGTCCCCGCGGCGGCCCGTCCCTGGACTCGCTCGCCCGTGCAACGGGCGTGCGCGCTCCATCCGGCGGGCGAACGGCTTATACCGCACCGCTTGCCCCCGAAACGGCGCGAACACCCTTCGACAAGGAGCACTTCATGCCTCTCGTCACCGTGAGCGGCCTCGGCCAAAGGACCGCCGGCGAAAAGACCGCCGTCATGAACGCCGTGCACGCGGCGCTGATGGACGCCTTCGGCATCCCCGAGCCCGACCGCAACATCCGCTTCCTGGAATACGCGCCGGGTGACTGGCTTTTGCCGCCGGGCAAGTCGGAGAAGTACCTCCTGGTGGAGGTGTTCGCCTTCGCCGGGCGCAGCCCCGAGGCCAAGGGCAGGCTCTTCGCCAAGGTGGTGGAAAACCTGGGCGCGCTTGGCGTGCCCGCCATGGACGTCTTCGTCATCGTGGTGGACCAGCCCCGCGAGAACTGGGGCATCCGGGGCGGACAGCGCGCGGACCTCGTGAACCTGGGCTACGAGGTGAAGGTCTAGCCCCGTTCGCCCGGATGCCTGGCGCTTGCGGCCGCCAAGCGCGCGGCCCAAGCCTCTCCTCGCATTTCCGCGCGGGCGGGGGCGCGCGCCTGGCCTCAGAGCGTCACCGCGATGCCGGGCCGTGGCCTGCCCGAAGGCTCCAGGAGGCTCCCCAGGTTCCCGGGCGCGTAGGGCGCGGGGGCGTGCGGCTTGAACGCCACCCCTTGCCCCCAGCGGTCCAGCACCGCCTGGTGGACCAGCAGGTCCGCGCGCCCGGCGAAATCCCTGCCGTTGGGGAGCTTCTTCCAGATCTTGTTCACGGCCTCGTCGTGGGCCATGCCCAGGGCCTTGGCCGCGAAACCCGCATAGGACGAGGCCGGGCTCCGGAACGCGAGGCCGCGCCCGGACAGGCGGGCCTTCATCCAGGCCTGGGCCACGTCCGAGAGGTCGCTTTCGCCCCCCGTCACCGGGTAGCCCCCGCCCACGTCCGCGTGTCCGCCGGGGAAGAGCGCCTGGGTCACGTTGGCCGCCTGGTCCCACAGGGTGGGCGTGAAGTCCGCGCGCCGGTCGTCCACGCAGACCGCGTGCAGCCCGGCCGCCACCTTGGGGCTGAGCGCCGTGTCCGCGAACCGGAAGGCGTCGTAGCGCTCGTCCTCCCCGTCGTAGCTCGGGATGCCGAGCGCGCCCACGGTGTCGAACACCGCCACGGTGGAAATCCCCGGCACGGGCACGAAGGCGTCGTCGTGCAGCATCTCCGCCACCAGGCCGGGCAGGAACATGAGCGCGGCCCTGAGCTTGCCCAGAAGAGTCGGGTCCTGCTTCAGGCGCTCGCGCCGGTAGCTCTGCCAGGCCGCCGCCCCCATGATGTAGGCCTTCTCCTTGTCGCCGCCGGTCTTCGACTGGTCCAGCAGGCCCTTGGCGCAGACCAGCCCGGCCAGGGCGCGCGCGGTGTAGGCCCCCCGGCTGAAGCCCACGATGTGGATGCGGTCGCCGTCCTCGTAGGCGCGCGAGAGGTACGTGTAGCCGCGCACGATGCGCTTGATCACGCCCGCGCCGGTGGCCCCGCCAAGAAGCTTCACGATGGGGTTCTTCGAGTCGCCCACGCCGTGGATGTACTTGGCCGCCTGCGTCACCGCGCCGTCCGGCGAGAACACCCGCTCCTGCTCGTTGCCCAGGCGCTTGGAGCCCGGGGTGTCCTCGCCCGCCAGGTCGTCGAAGAGCTTCCAGACGTTGGTGGGGTCGTTGTCGTAGACGTCGTCGGCGTCCAGGTCCACGCCGGGGCCGTTCCACGTCCCGTCGGCGAAAAAGGCTATGTGCTTTGCCATGGCTGTCTCTGCGGGCTGCACTGCTTTGGTTGCGACGTACTTCTCCTGCGGCCTCCACGCTCGTCACGGAAGGGTTTCCCCATCCTTGCCCGATACCGGGCCGGGCCGCGCCTGTCAACGCGCGCGGCATTCCGGCGGAAGGCCTTGACCCTTTCTAACCGGATGGTTAAACCACTCGGTATGACGATGAAGCGCCAAGACGGGGAGGACCCGCAGACGGCCGCCATCCTGGACGCGGCGGCCACGGTCTTCGCGGAGCACGGCTTTGCCGGGGCCCGCGTGGAGGCTATCGCCAAGGCGGCAGGGATCAACAAGGCCATGCTCTACTACCGCGTGGGCGACAAGGCCCGGCTCTACGAGCTGGTAATCCTGGGCCAGTTCGACCGCGTGGCCTCGGCCGTGGAGAGCGCCCGTCCGGCCGGGGACTGGCCCGAGGCCGCGGGCGCGGTGCTCACGGCGCTGGCGGGCATCTTTTCCGAGGACCCCAGGCTGCCGCGCATCATGGCCTGGGAGTTCGTCTCGGGAGGGGCCACGATCCCCGAAGCCGTGACCTCGCGCTGGGCAAGGATCATGGCCGTGGTCTTCCCCCTGGCCGAGAAGGCCGGGATGGACCCGGTGCTCCTGTACATGTCCATGCTCGGCCCCATGGTGCTCACCTGCCTGACCGGCCCCATGCGCGCCCGCATCGGCGCGGGCAAGCCCGAGCCCTTGGCGCGCGTGGCGGCCATTAACGTCGACGACATGGCCGGGTTTCTGGCCGGGCTTTTCGGCAAAGCCGCGGGAGGGACGAAATGCTGAGACGCGCCGTGGCCGCATTGGCCCTGCTTCTGCTCCCGGCCTGCTCCGAGGGGGGCGGTGGGGCCTACCAGGGATACGTGGAGGGGGAGTTCGTCTACGTGGCCACGCAACTGGCCGGACGCCTGGACGAACTGCCCGTGGCGCGCGGCGACCGGGTGCGCCCGGGAAGCCCGCTCTTCGTCCTGGAACACGCCCTGGAGCTCCAGGGCGTGCAGAAGGCCGAAGCGAGCCTCAAGCGCGCCCAGGACACGGTGAACGACCTGAAGAAGGGCCTGCGCCCCGAGGAGATCGACCAGATCCTCGCGCGCATCTCCCAGGCCCAGGCCGAGGTGTCCCTGGCCAGGCTGGAGATGGACCGCCGCGCCGCGCTTCTTTCCACCGGGGCCGTGGCCCGCGAGGACTACGACCAGGCCCGCACGGTCTTCTTGAGCGCCAGCGGCCGCCTGGCCGACTACCGGGCGCAGCTGGCCACGGGCAAGCTCGGCTCGCGCATCGACCAGATCCTGGCGGCCCAGGCCCAGGCCGACGCGGCCCAGGCCGACCTGGACCAGGCCCGCTGGTACCTGGGCCAGAAGGCGGCCGCGTCCACGCAGGACGCCCTGGTCTTCGACCTGCTGCACTACAAGGGCGAGTGGGTTCAGGCGGGCAGCCCCGTGGTCAAGCTTTTGCCGCCGGGCAACGTCAAGGTGCGCTTCTTCATCCCGGAGACGGACCTGGGCAAGGTGGCCGTGGGCCAGGGCGTCACGGCGCGCTGCGACGGCTGCCCGCGCCCCTTCGAGGGCAAGGTGAGCTTCGTCTTCCCCCAGGCCGAGTACGCCCCGCCCGTGATCTACAGCCAGGGCTTCCGGGCCAAGCTCACGTTCATGGTGGAGGCCCGCTTCGACGCCGAGGCCTCGCGCCTGCTCAAGCCCGGCCAGCCCGTGGACGTGACGCTCGCGGCCGGGGGCGGCTCGTGAGCCGTCCGGCCATCGACGTCTCGGGCATCACCAAGTCCTTCGGGGGCAAGGTGGTGGTGAACAACCTCTCCATCAAGGTGGAGCAAGGCGAGATCTACGGCTTTCTGGGCCCCAACGGCTCGGGCAAGACCACCTTCATCCGCATGCTCTGCGGGCTCCTGAAGCCGGACTCCGGCAGCGGGACCTGCCTGGGCATGGACGTGGTCAGGGACGCGGCGCTGATCAAGACCCGCGTGGGCTACATGGCCCAGCGCTTCAGCCTCTACGGCGACCTCTCCGTGCGCGAGAATCTCGACTTCATGGCCCGGGTCTACGGCGTGGAGGACCGCCGCCGCGCCGTGGACCAGATGGTCGAACGCATGAGCCTCGGGCCGTACGCCGATCAACTGGGCCAGAACCTTTCCGGCGGCTGGAAGCAGCGCCTGGCCCTGGCCGCCAGCCTGATCCACGGGCCGGAGCTCCTTTTGCTGGACGAGCCCACGGCCGGGGTGGACCCCAAGGCCCGGCGCGACTTCTGGGACGAGATCCACGAGTTGGCAGGGCAGGGGCTCACGGCGCTCATCTCCACGCACTACATGGACGAGGCCGAGCGCTGCCATCGCCTGGCCTACATCGCTTACGGCGACCTGCTGGCCAAGGGCACGGTGGAGGAGGTGGTCTCGGGGCGCGGGCTGACCACGCTGGAGGTCTCCGGCCCAGGGCTCTACGAGCTGGCCAAGACCATGAAAGGGCTGCCGGGGATCGAGCAGGTGGCCCACTTCGGCAACACCCTGCATGTCTCGGGGCGCGACGCCGCGCTCCTGCACGCGAGCCTCGATCCCTTCGCGCACGGCCCGCAGGCCTTCCGGCCCGTGGACACGAGCCTCGAGGAGGTCTTCATCAGCCTGATGAACGAGTCGCTCTCCAGGGGGCGCGGATGAGCCTCTTCTCCCCGAGCCGCTTCTGGGCCATGGTGGTCAAGGAATTCGTGCAGATGCGCCGCGACCGCGTGACTTTCGCAATGATGATCGGCATCCCGATCATGCAGCTCGTCCTTTTCGGCTTCGCCATCAACTCCAACCCCCAGTACCTGCCCCTGGCCGTGCTCTCCAACGACGACTCCGAGTTCTCGCGCGGCATCGTGGCCGGGCTCCAGAACAGCCTCTACTACCGCGTGACCAAGGTGATATCCAAGGAGTCGGAGGCCAAGCGCATCCTGGACCGGGGCGAGGCCCTCTTCGTGCTGACCATCCCGCAGGACTTCGGCCGCCTGCTGGCCCGGGGGGACCGCCCGGCGCTGCTCATGGAGGCCGACGCCTCGGACCCCACGGCCTCCGGCTTCGCGCTGGGCGCGCTGGACACCGTGGTCTCCCAGGCCCTGGAGCGCGACCTCGTCGGACCGCTTTTGACGCTACGTTCCCAGCCCGGCCCGGCCCAAGTGATCGTGCACCGCCTCTACAACCCGGAGATCCAGACCAAGTACAACATCGTGCCCGGGCTCATGGGCGTGGTGCTGACCATGACCATGGTGATCATCACGGCCCTGGCCATCACCCGCGAGCGCGAACGCGGCACCATGGAGAACCTTTTGTGCACGCCGGTGCGGCCCTTCGAGGTGATGGTGGGCAAGATCATCCCCTACATCGTGGTCGGCTACGTGCAGGTGCTGCTCATCGTCCTGGCCGCGCGGGTGATCTTCGGGGTGCCCGTGGTGGGGAGCTTGGCCTTGCTGCTTTGCGTCTCGATCCTCTTCATCGCGGCCAATCTGGCGGTGGGCATCACCTTCTCCACCGTGGCCCAGAACCAGCTCCAGGCCATGCAGATGGCGTTCTTCTTCTTTCTGCCCTCCATCCTGCTCTCGGGCTTCATGTTTCCCTTCCAGGGCATGCCGGACTGGGCGCGGGTGATCGGCGAGGTGCTGCCGCTCACGCACTACCTGCGCATCGTGCGCGGCATCGTGCTCAAGGGCAACGGCCTGGCAGACATCGCCCCGGAGCTCTGGCCCATGGCGCTTTTCCTCGTGGTGCTCATGACCGTGGCCGTGAAACGCTACCGCCAGACCCTGGATTGACGGAGCCCGGGCCGCGCATTTCACTTGATAAGGCGGCCTGGGGCGGGTAGACGCCGGGGGAATCGGCAAACCTCCAACCCGCAAGCAGATGGAAATCTTCACCGCGAGCAACTTCATCGCCTTTCTCACGCTCTCCGCCCTGGAGATCGTGCTGGGCATCGACAACATCGTCTTCATCGCCATCATCTCCAACCGCCTGCCCCTGGAGCAGCAGCCGCGCGCCCGGCGCATCGGGTTGCTCCTGGCCATGGGCACGCGCATCCTGCTGCTTCTCTCCATCGCCTGGGTCATGCGCCTGACCGCGCCCTTGTTCGCGGTGCTCGGCAACGAGTTCTCGGGGCGTGATTTGATCCTTCTGGCCGGCGGGCTCTTCCTCATCGCCAAGTCCACCTTCGAGATCCACGAGAAGACCGAGCACAAGGGCCACGGGCCCGAGTCCGGCGGGGGCAGGGTGCTCTCCTTCGGCGCGGCCGTGAGCCAGATCGCCGTGCTGGACATCATCTTCTCGCTCGATTCCGTGATCACGGCCGTGGGCATGGTGGACCAGGTGTCGGTGATGATCGCGGCGGTGGTGGCGGCAGTGGCCGTGATGATGATCTTCGCCGAGCCCGTGAGCCACTTCGTGAAGCGCCACCCCACCATCCAGATGCTGGCCTTGTCGTTTCTCATCCTCATCGGCGTGTTCCTAGTGGCCGAGGGCCTGGGCAAGCACATCGACCGGGGCTACATCTACTTCGCCATGGCCTTCTCGCTGGGTGTCGAGCTTCTTAACATGCGCGCCAGGAAGGCCACGGAGCGCGGCTAGGCCTGGGGAGCCTCCGGGACGCTTGGCCCGTGTCCTCGCGGCCCGCGTTTTCACCGGGCAGGCGCGGCTGCGATGAAAACCGCACTGTAAAAACGAAGGCCGCCGGAGAAATCCGGCGGCCTTCGTTTTTGCTCAGCCTCAAGCGGTCTAGTCGATGTCCGGGCAGTCTTTGAGGGCCTCGGCCAGCTCCGCCTCGGAGTGCTCGAAGTCCGTGAGGTTCCCCTGGAGGTAGGCGTCGTAGGAGGCCAGGTCCAGGAGCCCGTGGCCGGAGAACAGGAAGACCACGTTCTGGCCGGGCTCGGCCTCCCTGGCCACGTCGATGGCGGCCTTGATGGCGTGGGAGGTCTCGGGCGCGGGCAAAAAGCCCTCGGTGGCCTGGAACAGGCGCGCGGCCTCGAAGCACTCGTTCTGGAAGTAGGCCCGGGCGTCCACGAGCCCCTCGGCCGCCAGGTTGCACACGATGGGCGCGTCGCCGTGGTAGCGCAGTCCGCCCGCGTGGATGGGCGCGGGCATGTAGGAGTGCCCCAGGGTGTGCATCTTGAGAAGCGGCGTCAGGCGCGCGACGTCGCCGTAGTCGTAGCGGAACTGGCCGCGCGTGAGCGTGGGGCAGGCCTTGGGCTCGGCGGCCACGAAGGTGATCTTCTCCCCGGAGAGCTTCCTGGGCAAAAAGGGCAGCACCAGCCCGCCGAAGTTGCTGCCGCCGCCCACGCAGCCCACCAGGTAGTCGGGCTTTTCCCCGGCCATGGCCAGCTGCTTCTCGGTCTCCAGCCCCACGATGGTCTGGTGCAGCACCACGTGGTTGAGCACGCTGCCCAGGGCGTACTTGGTGTCCTCGTGGGTGGCCGCGTCCTCCACGGCCTCGGAGATGGCCAGGCCCAGGCTGCCCTGGCAGTCCGGGTCCTTCTCCAGGACCATCCGGCCCACCCGGGTGCGGTCCGACGGCGAGGGGAACACCTCGGCCCCGTAGGTGTGGATCAGGATGCGCCGGTAGGGCTTCTGGTTGTAGCTCACCTTGACCATGTACACTGTGCAGGCAAGGCCGAACATCTTGCACGCGAAGGACAGGGCGGTGCCCCACTGGCCCGCGCCCGTCTCCGTGGCCAGGCGCCTGACGCCCTCCACCTTGTTGTAGTAGGCCTGCGGCACGGCCGTGTTGGGCTTGTGCGACCCGGCCGGGGAGCGCGACTCGTCCTTGTAGAAGATCTTGCACTTGACGCCGAGCGCCTTCTCCAGGTTGCGCGCCCGCACCAGGGGCGTGGGGCGGTAGAGGCGGTAGACGTCCAGCACCGGCTCGGGGATGTCGATGCGCGGCCTGGAGCTGACCTCCTGCTCGATGATGCCCATGGGGAAGATGGGCGTCAGCGCGTCCGGGGTGACGGGCTTGCCGCTGGCGGGGTCGAGCGGCGGGGCCAGGGGGGTGGGCAGGTCGGGCAGGGCGTTGTACCACTGCCTGGGCATCTCGCTTTCGGGCAGGATGATCCTGGATTCCATCGAACCTCCTCGTCCTTCGGTTTGCGTTGGTCGGGCTTAGGCGCTCCCCCGAAGCGCCTCGATGCAAACCGGCGTGATTCAGGGACCCCATCGATTCAGAAAGCATGGACTTGTTTCCTGTCCCTAATGACTAGCTGGCCGCATCAAACGCTGTCAAGGAAGGCCGCCCATGCCCGCCTGGGCCTTCATCTGCTCAAAATCCTGGAAAAACGCGTAAAATGGAGCTAAGGCAGGGCCATGATCCGCGAGCCTCTCGTCATCTCCTGGGCGCGTTTCGTGGCGTCCTCGTTCATGCGCAACCGCAGCCTGCTGCTGGCTGCCTCGCTCAGCTACACCACGGTGCTCTCCCTGGTGCCGCTTCTGGCAGTGGCCTTCTCCGTGGCCAAGGGCTTCGGCATCTACGAGGCCCCCTTCCTGCACGACGTGCTCATGCGCCTGTTCGCGGAAAAGGCCGAAGTGGTGGACGCGGTGCTGGGCTACATCCAGAACACCAACGTCAAGGCCCTGGGCTTCATCGGCGTGGCCACGCTCTTCGTCACCTCCTTCGGCCTGCTTTCCACCATGGAGGAGGCCTTCAACATCATCTGGGGCGCGCGCGAGCAGCGCGGGCTGTGGAGCCGCATCTCCAACTACCTCACCGTGATCCTGGTCTGCCCGGTGTTCATCCTGGCGGCCTTCAGCCTCACCGCCACCCTGCAGAACGCAGAGGTGGTGCGCTGGATCAAGGAGATCGAGCTGGTGAACACGGCCCTGACCGCCTCGCTGAAGGCCGTGCCCATGGTCATGGTGACCATCTCGCTCTTCATCCTCTACAAGTTCCTGCCAAACGTGAAGGTCAGGCCCTTTGCGGCGCTTTGCGGCGCTGTGGCCGCGGGCGTTGCCTGGCAAAGCACGCAGGCCCTCTACATCAAGTACCAGGTCGGCGTGACCGGGTACAACGCCATCTACGGCAGCTTCGCCCAGATCCCGCTTCTTCTGGTCTGGCTCTACGTGAGCTGGCTCATCGTGCTGGCCGGGGCCGAGATCGCCAACGCGGCGCAGAATTTCGCGGCCATCCGCAGCGAGGAGGCGGCCCAGGGCTACTCCTTCGCCGACAGGCGCGACCTGGCGCTCTTGCTGGCCGTGCTTCTGACCGAGAAGGCCGAGCAGCGCGAGCCCCCGCTCACGGGGATCGGCGCGGCCGTGGCGCTCGGGGTGCCGATTCGCCTGGTTGCGGAGGAGTTGGAACATCTCGCGCGCATCAAGGTGGCCGTCCGGGTGGAGGGCGAGGGCGCGGACGGCTCGGGCTACGTGCTCGCGGCCCCGCCGGACAGGATCACCGTGGGCGAGTTGGTGGTGGCCTGGGAGGGGTTGCGCGGCCAGGAGGGCCAAGGGGAGCTTGGCAAGCGCTTCCCCATGGTCGAGGAGATAAGGGGCAGGCTCAGCGCCTCCTGCCTGGAGGGCTCCACCCAGACGCTGCGCGAGGTCTGGGCGTCGCTGCCCGAGGGCGGCGCGGAGGCCGGGACCGGGCGGTAGAAGCCCGGGCCGCCCGCGCGGGGCCTTTCCGCAAGACGACGCCCATGCGCCCCTCCGGAAACGATGGCGGGGACGCGAAAAAGCCGGGGCCCGGCCGCACGTTCATGCGGCCGGGCCCCGGCTTTTTCGGGTGATTTCGAGGCTAGAGGATCTGCTCCAGGAACTTCTGGGCCCTGGGGTGCTTGGCGCTCTCGAAGAACTCGGCCGGGGGGCCGTGGTCGATGATCTGCCCCTGGTCCATGAACACGATGCGGTCTGCGGCCTGGCGGGCGAAGCCCATCTCGTGGGTCACCACCACCATGGTCATGCCCTCGCGGGCCAGGTCCAGCATGACGGCCAGCACCTCGCCGATCATCTCGGGGTCGAGGGCCGAGGTGGGCTCGTCGAAGAGCATGATCTTGGGGTTCATGGCCAGCGCCCTGGCGATGGCCACGCGCTGCTGCTGGCCGCCCGAGAGCATGGAGGGGAACACGTCGGCCTTCTCCTCGATGCCGACCTTCTTCAGGAGCGCCCGGGCCTTTTCCTCGGCCTGGGCCTTGGGCTCGCGGCGCAGCTTGATGGGGGCCAGGGTCACGTTGTCCAGCACCGTGTAGTGCGGGAAGAGGTTGAAAGACTGGAAGACCATGCCCACTTCCATGCGCACCTGGTTGATGTCCACCTTGGCGTCGGAGAGGTCGAAGCCGTCCACCACGATGCGCCCGGCGTCGATGGTCTCCAGGCGGTTGATGGTGCGCAGCAGGGTGGACTTGCCCGAGCCCGAGGGGCCGATGATGACCACCTTCTCGCCCGGGACCACGTCCATGCTGACGTTCGAGAGCGCTCGCAGCTTCCCGAAGAACTTGCCCACGCCCTGGATGGAGATGATGGGCTCAGCGTTTGACATAGTAGGAGAGCCTCTCTTCGAGCTTGGAGACCATCTTGGAGAGCAGCAGGGTGATGATCAGGTAGATGAGCGCCACCACGGTGTAGGTCTCGAAATACAGAAACGTCTCGGATGCGAATTCGCGGCCCCGGCGCAACAGGTCCGCCACGGCGAGGATGGAAACCAGCGAGGTGTCCTTGAGCAGCATGATGAATTCGTTTCCGACCGGCGGCAGGATGATGCGCATGGCCTGGGGCAGGATGACGTAACGCATGGTCTGGGCGCGGCTGAAGCCCAGCGAGCGCGCGGCCTCGGTCTGGCCCTTGTCGATGGCCAGGATGCCCGCGCGGAAGATCTCGCCCAGGTACGCGCCGTAGCACACGGCCATGGCGATGACCGCCGCCACCATGTCCGGCACGCGCACGAACCTGCCCAGGGCGTAATAGATGTAGAAAAGCTGCACCAGGAGCGGGATGCCCCGGATGATCTCCACGTAGGTGGAGGCCACCAGGTTGATCCAGCGGTTGCGCGACACCCTGCCCAGGCCCGTGAGCAGACCAAGGAGGAGCGCCAGCACGATGGAGTAGACGGTCACCTGGAAGGTGATGGCCACGCCGTCCGGGATGAACTTGACCAGGCGCATGTACGCGCCCTTTTCCACGAACACCAGGTAGGCGAGGGTGCCGACGGACAGGGTAAGCGAGAGCCACCAGGCCGAGACGAGCCCCCGATCCGATTTGCGGGGGATGGCCGGGCCGTCGTGCTGCTCGATGACGGGGGTGGGTTGTTGGGTCTGCATGGGTGTTTTAAAGAAGAAGGGGAGGGCCGGTTTCAGCCCTCCCCTCCCGGAAGTTGCAGGTCTACTGGCCGATCCACTTCTTCATGAGTTCCTTGTCGATGCCCTTGGCCTTCACGGCGGCGATGCCCTTGTTGATCAGGGCCAGGTTCTCCTTGTCGCCTTTCTTCACGGCGATGCCGTAGAACTCGTCCTCGCCGGACTCGATGATGCCGCCGATCTTGAGCTTGCCCTTGTACTTTTCGGTCTGCAGGGCGTAGTTGGCGGCGACGGGGTCGTCGCAGACCACGGCGTCGATGCGGCCGTTGAACAGGTCCTCGATGGCCAGGCCGACTTCGTCGTAGGACTTGTCCTTGATGCCTTCGACCTTCTTCAGGGCCAGGTGGCCGGTGGTGGAGATCTGGGCGCCCACGGTCTTGCCCTTCATGTCGGCGAAGCTCTTGGCGTTGGAGGCGACGGGCACCACCAGGGCCTGGCGGACCTTGAAGTAGGGCTCGGAGAAGTCCATGGTGCCTTTACGTTCCTCGGTGATGGACACGGAGGAGCAGATGGCGTCGTATTTGTTGGCGGCCAGGCCGGCGAAGATGCCGTCCCAGGCAACGGCCTTGAACTCGGGGGTGAACCCGGCTTCCTTGCCGGCGGCGGTCATGTAGTCGATGGCGAAGCCGGTCATCTTCTTGTCGGCATCGACGAACTCCATGGGGGGCCAGGTGGCGTCGGAAGCGAAGACGATGGTCTTGGCCCAGGCGGACTGGGCGAGCAGGGCGAGCATCAGGGCGGCCAGGACGACGATTCTGCGCATGGTTTTCTCCGGGTTTGGTTTGTTTCGGGCACGGCGCGGGCCATGGTGGACCGGCGCCGGAAGTTCCTTCGCACGTTCGTCACGCGACCGGACACGATTGCCCATTTTAGGCAAAAAGACAAGATAATTCAATTAGAAGGCGGCTCCTGTCCGGGGTGCGCTTAAACCTTCGCCATCCTTGGGAAAGACCTTTCGCGAGCCTCCCGGGGGCGCTCATGCCCGGCCGGCGAGGTACGCCTCGAGCGCTGCGAGCCCCTCGGCGAAGGAAGCCCGGCCGAAGCCGACCCGGAAGTGCGCCCGCCAGCGCTCGCCGTAGAGCCCGCCGGGCAAAAGGAGCACCCCCGCCCCCTCCAGCACCTCGGCGCAGAAGGGCTCGGCGTCCCCCCCAGAGGCCAGGCGCGGGAAGGCGATGGGGCCGCCCGAGGGCGCGGCCCATGAGAGCAGGCCCTGGTGGCGCCCCATGAAACCGGAAAGCAGCGCGAGGTTCGAGAGCGTGAGCGCGCGGTTTCTCCCAAGCACCGCTTCCCTGCGGCGAAGCGCCAGCGCGGCCAGGAATTCCCCGGGCGCGCTGCCGCAGATGGTGGTGTAGTCCTTCACCTGGGCCATGGCCGCCAGCGCCTTCTTGTCGCGGCTGGCGGCCCAGCCCACGCGCAGCCCGGCCAGGCCGAAGGACTTGGACATGACGCCAAGGCTCACGGCGCGCTCGTAGAGCTCGCAGGCCGGGCGGGCCGCGGGGGCGTCGCCGTACTCCAGGAAGCGGTAGACCTCGTCGGAGAAGAGCAGGCAGCCGAGCTTCGCGGCCACGGCGGCCACGCGCTCCATCGCCCCGGCGTCCAGGCGCGCGCCCGTGGGGTTGTGGGGCGAGTTGACGAAGATGGCCTTCACGCCCGGGCCCGCCAGGCGCGCGAGTTCGTCCGCGTCCGGGACCCAGCCGTTCTCCTCCCGGCAGACCCAGGGCGTCACCGTGCAGCCCAGGGTTTCGGCCACCTGGGCCAGGGACTGGTAGCAGGGCATCTGGACGATCACGTGGTCGCCCGGGGAGAGGCAGGCGGCGGCGAAGGTGAAGATGGCCTCCTGCGCGCCCACGTGCACGAGCACGCCGCCTGGATCGAGCCCCTCATAGAGCCCGGCGATTCCGGCGCGAAGTTCCGTCCCGCCCGGGGATTCGGTGTAGCCCAGGGAAAGGCGTTCGAAAGCCTCCCGCGACCCCGGCTCCAGGTCCAGGAGTTCGCCCACGCTCAGGCTCTGGCAGTCCGAGACGCACAAGAGGTGGGGGGCGTTGAATTCGTGCCTTGCGAAGTAGCGTTCCAGGCGGAAGGGGGGCAGTTTCACGGCGTGTCTCCCTTGTGAAAAGATTCCGCGTTCATACAGGCGCGCAGCCCGGCCCGCAACCGGCTTGCGGGCCGGCGCGCGCGGGCGTAGGCTCCGGGGCCGGAGGAAGCATGACGCGACTTGGAAGAACCTTGGCGGCGTTCACCCTCGTGTTCCTGGCCGTGGCGGCCCCGGCTCAGGCCCGGGCGGGAGCGCTCTGGAGCCAGGACGAACTGACCCCCGTTCCCGGCGAGAACAAGCCCGGCCGCCTGGGGCCGCCCGACCTCACCGGCCCCGGGGAGCGCTCGCCCGCGCCGCTGCCCGCGCTGCCCGAGAGCCTCAAGGGGTCGATCAGGCGCGTGGACACGGGCGGCGAGAAGCTCGTGGCGCTCACCTTCGACCTCTGCGAGCTCTCGGACCAGCGCGCCGGGTACGACGGGGAACTGGTGCAGACCCTGCGGGAGCTCAAGGCCCCGGCGACCTTCTTCGCCGGGGGCAAGTGGATGCGCTCGCACCCCGGGCGCGCCATGCAGCTCATGTCCGACCCGCTCTTCGAACTGGGCGGCCACGGCTGGACCCACGGCAACATGGCCGTGCTGGACCGGGAGGGCATGCGCCGCCAGATCGACTGGTCCCAGGCCCAGTACGAGCTCACGCGCGAAGAACTGGTGCGCCTTGCCGCCGAACGCGGGGCCGGGGACGCCGTGGCCGGCGTTCCGGCGGCCATGCGCCTGTACCGCTTCCCGTACGGGCGCTGCGGGGCCGAGGCCCTGGAGATGCTCGCGGCCAAGGGAATAGCGGCCGTGCAGTGGGACGTGAACACCATGGACGCGGCCAAGGGCCGCCAGGCCCAGGCCATCGTCCGCGACGTGCTGCGCGCGGTGGGGCCGGGCTCCATCGTGCTTGGCCACGCCAACGGGTTCGGCCGCGCCACCGCCGAGGCGCTGCGCCTGTTCGTACCGGAGCTTCGGGCCAGGGGCTACAGGCTGGTCACGGTGGGCGCTCTCCTGGCTTCGGGCAAGGCCGTGGCCGCCAAACAGTGCTACGACTCCCGCCCCGGCGATACCGCGGTGTACGACGCCCAGTACGGCGACGGCACCACGCACCGAAAGGCGCGTTAGTGGCGCATCCTTAGAAGGACATGAACGTGTTCTTCAGGAATAAGACTAGTTACTTCATGTTGTTATCCATGGAATATGTATTTGTTCAGTGGACGCCACATCGGGCTGGCGGGAGGGAATCGTGGGCAGGTTCTTCATCATCCTGGGCGTCGTCTTCGTCTGTGTGGGCCTTGCGATGGTTTTCGCTGACAGGCTCGGGCCGCTGAAAGACGTGTTCCAGCGCATCCCCCTGGGGCGGCTGCCAGGGGACATCTCCTTTGGCGACGAGAACTTCCGCGTGAGCTTCCCCATCGTCACCTGCCTGGTCATCAGCGCGGTCCTGAGCCTCATCAGCCTCATCCTCTGGTTATTCCGCAAATAGCGGTCAATAATTCCGGCCTGTTGCCCGTCCAGCTATTGATTATGAGAATCAATTTCGCTATCTGGTCCCAAGCACACACGGGCGGGACAGCAGATGAAACTTCTTTGCGGCTTGGATGATTGCCTGGGCACATACCGTTGCGGGCAGATGGCGGCCACCGTGCACCAGCTCGCGGACACCCTGGGCAGGGCCGTGGACGCCAAGGACAAGCGCCTTTTCGAGCACTCCGTGCTCACGGCGGACCTGGCCTCCATCCTGGCCCTGGCCCACGGGCTTTCGGCCAAGCAGGCGGACGTGATCCACATCGCCGGGCACCTGCACGACATCGGCAAGATCGGCATCCCGGACGCCGTGCTCCTGAAGCCCGGACGCCTGAACGCGGCGGATTGGGCGCTCATCCGGGAGCACCCGGCCACCGGGGCGGAGATACTCAAGCCCATCGGCCTCTTCGCCACGCGCGGCGGGGTGGCCGAGATGGTGCTCTCGCACCACGAGTCCTTCGACGGCGGCGGCTATCCGCGCGGGCTCTCCGGCAAGGACATCCCCCTGGGCGGGCGCATCCTGGCCGTGGCGGACAGCCTGGCGGCCATGCTCGAGAAACGGGTCTACAGCCCGGCCATGACCTTCGCCCAAGCCCTCGGGGAGCTGGAGCGCTGCGTGGGCACGCGCTACGACCCGGACGTCTGCCGGGACCTCTTCAGGAACGAGGGCGAGATCGGCCATGTGCTGGCCGCGCAGGGGGCGGGAAGCTTCGGGAGCGGGGACGCGCGGCGCGAGCCCGTGGCGGCCGGTTGCTGAGCGCGGCCCGGGTCAGGCGGCGGCGAGGCGGCCGCGCCCGTCGTCCTTGGCCTTGTAGAGGGCCTTGTCCGCCTGGGCGATGAGCGCGTAGGGCGACTCGCCCCCGGCGGGCACGCCGCCGGCAAGGCCGATGGAGGCCGAGAGCTCTATGACGCCCCCGCCGGAGAGGCGCACGCTGGCGGAGCGCAGCCCGGCGAGGATGCGCTCGGCGGCGTTGCGGGCCTCCTCCACCGGGGTGTCGGGCAGGATCACCGCGAACTCCTCGCCGCCGATGCGCGCGGTCACGTCGGAGGCGCGCACGCTGGAGCGGATCACCGAGGCGGCGGTCTTGAGCGCCACGTCCCCGGCCTGGTGGCCGTAAGTGTCGTTGATGGACTTGAAGTGGTCCATGTCGATGAGCAGCAGGCTCTGGGGCGTGGCGTTGCGCACTCCCTGGGCCAGGCATTCCGAAAGGCGCTGCCCGAAGAGGCGGTTGTTGGCCAGCCCGGTGAGCTCGTCCTGCATGGCCAGCGCGCTCAGGCGCTCCTCCTCGCGCCCCAGGAGCCAGCCGAAGAGCCCGAAGGCGGTCATGGTGCCGAAGAGCATGTAGGCGAAGAGCCCCGGGGACCCGGCCAGGGTCTCGAGGGGCGTTTGCCCGCCCAGGGACTGGAGCGCGAGCCACCCGGCGGGAGCGCACACGGCGAGCAGCGCGCCCTGGAGCGCGCGCGATCTCCTCCGGCAGCGGCGGCCCCGGCATGGCTTGGACATTCGAACGGGAAACATGGACAAAACCGTACGTGCAGCGTTGCTGGGTAACTAGTCATTTCAGCGCAAAAAGCAAGTCAAAGCATACCGCGGCGGTATTGTTTGAAATCGCGCTCCGCGCGGCAAAGCCCTCGTCCTGCCAGGGCTTTGCCCTGGACCCAGCAGGGGGATGATCCCCTTGCATCCCGCATTCGCTTCGCGCAGGTCACCGGGTGCATGACATTAGGCCGCCCTTCCGGCTGGAAGCGCGCTTCCAGCCGGAAGGGCGGCCATATTTCATGGTCATGGTGAAACCCGCGAAGCTATTGCCGGGGTCCGGGGGCAGGCACTGCCCCCGGCAGGTGCAGGACAGCGTCCTGCCGGGGCGCGGGGCAGAGCCCCGCCTCGCTACTGCGTGCGCTGGACGGTGAAGCCCAGTTCGTCGCCCAGCACGTCCACGGTCACTGCCTGGCCGTCGCCGATCTCGCCGCCGATGAGCTTTCTCGCCAGTGGCGTCTCGATGTGCGCCTGGATGTAGCGCCTAAGCGGCCGCGCGCCGTAGACCGGGTCGTAGGCCGCGTCGGCGATGAAGTCCTTGGCTTGGCCGGAGAGGTCCAGGGTGATCTTGCGTTCGGCCAGCCTGGCCCGAAGCCCGCCGAGCATGAGTTCCACGATGCGCGTGATCTGCTCCTTGAGCAGGGGCTTGAAGAGCACGATCTCGTCCACGCGGTTCAGGAACTCCGGCCTGAAGTGGCCGCGAAGCGTCTCCATGACCTTCTCGGCGGTGCCGCGCTTGAACTCGCCGTCCTCCTGGATGCCGTCGAGCATGTACTGCGAGCCCAGGTTGGAGGTCATGATGATGATGGTGTTCTTGAAGTCCACGGTCTTGCCGTGGCTGTCCGTGAGCCTGCCGTCGTCGAGTATCTGGAGCAGCACGTTGAACACGTCGTGGTGCGCCTTCTCGATCTCGTCGAAGAGCACGACGGAGTAGGGCTTTCGCCGCACGGCCTCGGTGAGCTGGCCTCCCTCGTCGTAGCCCACGTAGCCCGGGGGCGCTCCGATCAGGCGCGAGACCGTGTGCTTCTCCATGTATTCGCTCATGTCCAGGCGCACGATGTTGTCCTCGGTGTCGAAAAGCGACTCGGCCAGGGTCTTGCAAAGCTCGGTCTTGCCCACGCCGGTTGGGCCGAGGAAGATGAACGAGCCGATGGGCCGCTTGGGGTCCTTGAGCCCGGCCCGGGCGCGAAGCACGGCGTCGGCCACGGCGGTGACGGCCTCCTCCTGGCCCACCACCCGGTTGTGCAGTTCGTCGGGCAGGCGCAGAAGCTTCTCGCGCTCGGTCTCCAGCAGGCGCGTCACCGGGATGCCGGTCCAGCGCGCGATGACCTGGGCCACGTCGTCCGGGCCGACCTCCTCGCGCAGCAGGCGCTGGCCGCCCGATGCCTTCTCGATCTCGGCCTCGCGCCTGGCCAAGTCGCCCTCGAGCTGATTGAGCTTTCCGTACTTGAGCTCGGCGGCCTTGTTCATGTCGTACTCGCGCTCGGCCTTCTCCATGTCGATGCGGGTGCGCTCGATTTCTTCCTTGATGGAGCGCAGCCCGTCGATGGCCTGCTTCTCGCGGTCCCACTGGGCCGTGAGCCCGGTCTGCTCCTCCTTGAGCCCGGCCAGTTCCTCGCGCAGCTTCTCCAGGCGCTCCTTGGAGGCCGCGTCCGTCTCGCGGGTCAGCGCGGCCTGCTCGATCTCCAGCTGCATGATCCGGCGGTTGATGGTGTCGAGCTCCGTGGGCAGGGAGTCGATCTCGGTGCGGATCATGGCTGCGGCCTCGTCGATCAGGTCGATGGCCTTGTCCGGCAACTGCCTGTCCGGCAGATAGCGGGTGGAGAGCACGGCCGCCTCCACCAGGGCCGCGTCCGCGATGCGCACGCCGTGGTGCACCTCGAAGCGTTCGCGCAGGCCGCGCAGGATGGACACGGTGTCCTCCAGGGTGGGCTCGTCCACCAGCACGGGCTGGAAGCGGCGCTCAAGCGCGGGGTCCTTCTCGATGTACTTGCGGTACTCGTCGATGGTGGTGGCGCCGATGCAGTGCAGTTCGCCGCGCGCCAGCATGGGCTTGAGCAGGTTGCCCGCGTCCATGGCCCCCTCGGCCTTGCCCGCGCCCACGATGGTGTGCAGCTCGTCGATGAAGAGGATGATGCGCCCCTCGGAGGCCTGCACCTCCTTGAGCACTGCCTTCAGGCGCTCCTCGAACTCGCCGCGGTACTTGGCCCCGGCGATGAGCGCGCCCATGTCCAGGGCGAAGACGGACTTTTCCTTGAGCCCCTCGGGCACGTCCTTCTTCACGATGCGCTGGGCCAGACCCTCCACGATGGCGGTCTTGCCCACGCCCGCCTCGCCGATGAGCACGGGGTTGTTCTTGGTGCGCCGGGAGAGGATGCGCACGCAGCGCCTGATCTCCTCGTCGCGCCCGATCACGGGGTCGAGCTTGCCCTTCTGGGCCTCCTCCACCAGGTCGCGGCCGTACTTCTTGAGGGCCTCGTAGGTCTCCTCGGGGTTGGCCGAGGTGACGCGCTGGGTGCCGCGCACGTCGGTGAGCACGGAGAGGATCTTCTCGCGGGTGAGCCCGAACTGCCTGTTCACCTTGCCGAGCGTGGAGGAGGGCGGCTCGTCCAAAAGCGTCAGGAACAGGTGCTCCACGGAGACGTAGTCGTCCTTCATGGACTTGGCCAGTTCCGAGGCGGCCACGAGCACCTCGTTGACGCGCGGCGTCACGAACACCTGGCCGGGCTGCGAGCCCGGGCCCGAGACGCGCGGCATCTTGCCGAGCTCCTCCTCCAGGGCGCGTTCGAAGGCGCGAACGTCGTAGCCCGCGCGCTCGAGCAGCCTGGGCACGAGCCCCTGCTCCTGCTGCACCAGGGCCATCATCAGGTGCCCGGAGTCTATCTGCTGGTGCCCCAGGCGCACGGCCACGGCCTGGGCCTGGCTGATGGCCTCCTGGGATTTCTGCGTGAACTTGTTGATATCCATGATCTCTCCTTGAAGAGCCGGTTCTTTCGGAAATTCGTCCCGGGCGCCGCTAGAACAGCCGCTCCAGGTCGCGCACGCGCTTCTCCAGCTGTTCGATGCGCTCCACCAGGTCCACGATGATGGACGCGCCCACGGGGTTGATCTCCAGGTCGTTGCAGAGCCTGGAGAGCTTCTTCACGCGGTACACGTCGCGCCGCCTGAAGAGGTAGGCCTCGCCGTGGGTGCGCCTGGGCGAGAGCCAGCCCAGCTCGATGAGTTCGCCCACGAAGGACGGGTGCAGGCCGGTCATCTCGATGAACTGCGCCCAGGCGATCAGTTCCGAGCGCGCGGGCAGGTCGCCGCCGGTGACGATGGTGATGCCGGTCATTTGAGCCTCCGGTATGCCGCTCGCCTGGGCGGCGTCAGTGGTTCTCGCGCGGGTTGAAGGAGGACTCGCGGGACAGCTCCTCCCACAGGGAGCGCTCCTTGTCGGAGAGCTGCTTGGGCGACTGGATCATCACCCGCACCAGCTGGTCGCCGCGCCCGGCCTTGCCCGAGAGCCCCTTGCCCCGGATGCGCATCTTGCGCCCGGAGCCGATTCCGGCGGGCACGGTCATGTCCACCTCGCCGTCCAGGGTGGGCACGCGCACGGTGGCCCCGAGCGCCGCCTCCCAGGGGGCCAGGGGCAGGTCCACTACCACGTTCACGTCTTCCAACTTGAAGCGTGAGTGCGGCCGGATCATCACCTTGAGGTAGAGGTCACCGGCGGGGCCGCCGCCGCCCCCCTGCGAGCCCTGGCCGGAGAGCCTGATCCTGGCCCCGTCGCGCACGCCCGGCGGGATGTTCACCGAGAGCGTCTTGGGCTTCAGATACGGCCGTCCGTCCGGGGAAAGGGCCTCCTCCTGGAGCGTGATGGCCTTGGAGCCACCGTGGTAGGCCTCCTCCAGGGTGAGTTCGAGCCCGGCCTCCACGTCCTGGCCGCGCGAGGGCCTGCGCTGGTAGCCGCCCGCCCCCCCGAACCCGCCGCCCGCGAAGCCCCCGCCCGGGCCGAAGCCGCCAGCGCCGCCGAAGATGGTCTGGAAGAAGTCCGAGAAGCCGCCCATGTCGAACTGCTGGCCGCCTCCGCCCGCGCCGCCGAAGTGAAAGCGCACGTTCTCGTAGCCCGGGGGCGGCTGGAAGTTCTGGCCGTGCTGCCAGTTGGGGCCGAGCTGGTCGTAGAGCTTTCTCTTCTCCGGGTCGCGCAGCACCTCGTAGGCTTCGTTGATGTCCTTGAATTTGGTCTCGGCGCTCGCGTCCCCCGGGTGGAGGTCCGGGTGGCACTGCCGGGCCAGCTTCTTGAAAGCCTTGGAGATTTCCTCCTGGCTGGCCTTGCGGTCGACGCTCAGGAGCTTGTAATAGTCTTTGTATTCCACGCGGTTGTCCTTTGGTCGGCGGTTGGGGCCGCAGCAAGTTTACATAATAATCACGCCCCAAAAAGCGTCAAGCATGCCAGCGTATTGAATGCTGACAGGAGCCATACCAGCCAGGATACGCCAAGGCCCGCGAAAAATCCAGGAGCGCCGGTGCGCGGGGTGCTCCCCGAATCCGCTCAGGCGCGGCGGGGCATTGCCAAGCGCGGCGAGGCAGGCTAGCACCCCCGCATGCCAAAGGACGATTTCAACAGCCCCTTCGACAAGCTCAAGGGCCTGAAGCTGAAGAAGGAAAAGCCCAAGGCTCCCGCCCCGAAACCCGCAGCCGCGCCCAAGCCGCAGGCGGAGCCCCAGGAGGAGGGCGATCTGTTCGCCCAGGCCATGTCCGGCGTGAACAGGCTGGACAAGGCCCCTGGGGGCAGGCAGGTGGCCGCCCGCGCCACGCCCGCGCCCCCGCCCAAGGCCGCCGATCCGGACGCCGAGGCAAAGGCCAAGCTCTACGACCTGGTGGCCGGGAAGGTGGAGTTCGAGCTGGAGTACACCGACGAGTACGTCCAGGGCTTCGTCAAGGGCACCGACCAGAAGATCTTCCGCCAGCTCAAGGCCGGGGCCTACAGCCCCGAGGCGCACCTGGACCTGCACGGCCTGAACGCCGACCAGGCCTACGAGACGCTCCTCGTGTTCACCCGCGAGAAATACTACCAGGGCAAGCGTTGCCTGCTGCTCATCCCCGGACGCGGGATCAACTCCCCCGGCGGCATGCCCGTGCTCAAGGAGGAGCTGAAGAGCTGGCTCACGCGCGATCCGCTGAAAAGGGTGGTGCTGGCCTTCTGCACGGCCCAGCCGCGCCACGGCGGGGCCGGGGCGCTCTACGTGCTTTTGCGCCAGCGCCGCAAGGCCGAGGGCAAGATCAAGTGGGACAATCTTTGGGGGGACGACTAGCAGAGGGAGTTTTCGAGGCGAGGCTCTACCCGGCGCCCTGCTGGGGGCGGATCCCTGCCCCGGACCCCGGCGTTCGGCTTCGTGGGCTTCACCCTTGCCATGACGTGCCGCCCGCCTGGAAGCGAGCTTCCAGGCGGGCGGCTTGTTTATTGGCGTTCGGTGATCGACGCGAAGCTATCGCCGGGTCCAGGGTGAGGCACTCACCCTGGCGGGAGAGGTCCGGAGAGGGCGGAGCCCTTTCCGGTTCTTGATCTTCAGGCCGCCTGTTCCTTCCTGGCGATGCCGTCCGGCCCAAGCGCGCCGTCCACGCGTTTCACCTTCTCAAGCGACCGCTTGAGGATGTCCTTGAACTCCCTCATGTCCGTGGCCGCGTAGCGGTCCTTGCAGTTGACCATGGCCGCCATGTCCATGACCTCATTGTAGAGGTAGGGCAGGTAGAGCGGGTCCTGCTTGAGGAAGTGCAGCACGTTGTTCAGGAGCTGCCTGATGTCGCCCTGGTGCTTGCCGGGCTTCTTCAAAAGCTTTTCCAGGCGTCGCGTGGCGTTTCTGAGCGACGTGTTCCAGGTGGCGTGCCTCGGGTGGTACACGGGGCGCACGCGCGGCTGGTTGGCGCGGCGGATCGCGCCGAGGAAGCGCTCCTTGGCCCCGGGCTGCGAGGCCAGAAGCCCGCGCTGGTGGCATTCCTCAACGTCCACCACACGGCTGCCCTCGATCTCCGCGCCGCCGCCGTAGATGTTGTACACGGGCACCTGGGCCTTGCGCAGGTCCTTCTCCAGGTCGCGCTTGGCCGAGAGGTAGCCGACGTTCGAGTAGATGGTCTGTCCCCAGAGGTTGGTGAACTTGACGTCCCGCTCGGGGTCGAAATTCTGCACGTTGCCGTGGGCGTGGTGGCCCGGCGCGTGGGAGCGGTCCCCGGGCCAGGAGAAGTCCTGCCCGGCCAGCAGGATGCGGCTCACCCCGCACCAGGAGAGGAACCGCGCCAGCGTGACGCCCACGTTGCCGCCCGCGTCCAGCACCAGCTCGTGGTCCTGGAAAACGTAGGTGCCGATGCCGCCCATGGTCCACAGGGGGATCTTCGGGCCGGGGTAGCGCCTGACCACGGCGGGGTCCATCTTGGTCGAGTAGATGAGCGGGATGTCGTGAAGCCAGGAGTGGTCCGTGATCCCGTCGTAGAGGCGCAGCATCTCCTCGCGGAAGTCGATGGCCAGGCACAGGTCGGGCTTGAGGCCCACGCGCTGCAGCGCCGGGATGGTCTGGAGCGCCGAGGCGTAGAGCGCGTGCCCGGGGCGTTCGGCCAGCTGCGGGCCGGTGGACGCCAGCGACGGGCCTGCGCCCAGGATCACGGCGGTGACGCCCTGGGCCATGCCCTGGAGGGGCTTGAGGGAGCCGTTGTCCATGGCCTGGGCGTAGTTGGAGAGCTCGTTGCCCACCATCACCTCCTGCTTCAGGCGCAGGGTGCCGAGCTCCACCGCGAAGTTCTCCAGCTTGCCGCGCGTGACCTGGCTGACCTGGGCGTACTCGGGGCCGATCTGCTGCGAGGGCACGTCGTTTCTCAAGTGGATGTTGCCGTAGACCAGGTTCAGGTCCAGGCGCTGGATGGCGGATTCGATCTGGTCGTGGCCGGGCACGATGAAGCGCAGCTTCCCAATCTCCATGAACGGCCGGTAGTCGGTCTGGCCCAGGCAGGCCAGGAGCATGTCGGGCCTGGGTTCGATCACCAGCACCTTGTGCGAGTTGGGCGTGCCCGTGAGCACGTGGTTCAGCCCGTAGCCCAGGTTCGCGCCCACGATCACCGTGGCGTCTCGCTCCGGAGTTTTGACGCTTCGCCACTCGTCGTAGAGCACCGGCAGCGGCGGACATTTGGCGATCAGGCCCGTGCCGTCGTCCATGCGCCAGTCCAGAAGGCCCATCTGGTTGACGAAAACGCGCTCCAGCGCGCCTTCCACGTCCGCCACGCCCTGCGCCAGCCAGGTGGCCACGGGCTCCTTGCGGGCAGCCAGGGCTTCCAGGTTGGCGGTGAGGTATTGGTGCAGGTTGATCATGCCGCAGGTGTTAGCAAGTTCCTTGCCAGCAGGGAGTCTTTGCCCTAAATCCCAAGGCCATGGCACATCCGGACATTCTTTCCCTGGTGGGCGGCACGCCCCTGGTCACGATCAGGCGGCTGAACCCCAACCCGCGCGTCACGCTTCTGGCGAAGCTCGAGGCCAAGAACCCGGGCGGCTCCATCAAGGACCGCGTGGCCCTGGCCATGATCCGCGCCGCGCTGGATTCCGGGGAACTCACCCCGGACAAGACCCTCATCGAGGCCACCTCCGGCAACACCGGCATCGGCCTGGCCATGGTCTGCGCCGTCCTGGGGCTGAAGCTCACGCTGATCATGCCCGCGTCCGCCTCGGAGGAGCGCAAGCGCATCATGCGCGCCTACGGGGCCGAACTGATCCTCACCCCGGGCCAGCTCGGCACCGACGGGGCCATCGAGGAGGCCTACCGCCTGGCGAGAGAGCATCCGGAGCGCTACGTCCTCACCGACCAGTACAACAACCCCGCCAGCATCGCGGCCCACTACCAGGGCACGGGCCAGGAGATCTGGGACCAGACCGGCGGGGAAGTCACCCACGTGGTGGCCACCCTGGGCACCACGGGCACGGCCATGGGCATCGCCAAGCGCCTGGCCGAGCTGAACCCCGCCGTCAGGGTGGTCGCCGTGGAGCCCAACCCCGGCCACCGCATCCAGGGCCTCAAGAACATGCAGGAGTCCTATCCGCCGGGCATCTACGACAAGCACGCCGTGGCCGAGGTGGTCCACGTGGAGGACGAGGCCGCCTTCGAGACCGCCCGCGCCCTGGCCAGAAGCGAGGGCATCCTCGCGGGCATGAGCGGCGGGGCGGCCATGGCCGCCGCCGTCAGGCTCTGCGCCTCGCTCGATTCCGGCGTGGTGGTGGCCATCCTGCCCGATGGCGGCGAGCGCTATCTCTCCACCGACCTTTTCGCCGCCCCGGAAACCAGGGGCGCGCGCCTGCGCTGCGTCTCCACGGGCAAGCCCGTGAGCCTGACCCCCGGTCCGGCCGGATTCTACACCCTTGGCCCGAGCCTGGACGCCCTGGAAGGGGCCGAGGCCTGGCGGCGCATGGTGCTCCTGGACGTGCTGGCCCGCCACGCCCGCGCTAGCGGCCAGGAGGCTCAGGTGGTGGCTGGCCTCGCCGACCTCGACGACAGGACCCTGGCCGGTGCCCGCGCAGCGAAAAAGAGCCGCGAGGGCTTCGCGGCCGAAGCCGTGGCAGGGCTCGAAACCCTGGCCAAGAAGCTCGGGGCGGACGTCGTCTTCCAGGCGGCCTCGGCCGAGCTCGAACGCATGCTCGAGATGACGCGCGCGCTCATGCGCAAGGGCATGTGCTACGAGAAGCTGCGCTCGGTCTATTTCGACGTGGAGCGCGACAAGGGCTACGGAAGCCTCTCGCGCTCGGACCTGGGCAAGCTGGCCCTGGGCAAGACCGTGGACCTGGCCGACTATCTCAAGGAGCACCCCCAGGACTTCACCCTGCTCAAGCGCGTCAGCCTCCAGGACCTGAAGCTCGGGCAGGTGGTGCAGACCGAATGGGGGGCCGTGCGCCCGAGCTGGTTCCTCCAGATGGCCGCCTGCCCGCTTTCGCGCCTGCCGCGCATCCAGGCCGTGCTGGCCGGAGAGCCCCACGCCTTCCCCCACCTTGAGAACCTGCGCGCCATCTGGAGCCAGGCCGCCTCCGTGCGCCCGGACGCCTGGCTCCTCTCCGGGCTCGTGCGCCTGGGCGCGGAGGAGCCCCGGATTTCCCAGGCGGCCCAGGCCATGGGCGGCTATCACGCCGCGCGCCTGTGGCTTCTCTCCGTGCACTACCGCAGGCCCCTGGAAGCCTCGGAAAAGACCCTGGCCATGTGGGCCGCCAACTGGCGCAAGTTGAACGAGGCCGCCGCCAACCTCTCCCACTGCGCCACCGGCGCGGAGGGAGCGTCGGCCGAGGCGGCGGACGCCGTGGACGCCCTGCGCCAGGAGCTGGACCGCGCGGTCAGCGACGACCTGGCCCTGCACCGCTTCTGGCCGCACCTCTTCGCCTTCTGCCGCAAGGCCAACGCCGCCGCCTCGCCCAAGCGCGCGGCCCCGGCGGACGCGGCCGCCTACCTGGAAGGGCTCAAGGCCGTGGACAGCGTGCTCGGCGTCATGGACCAGTCGCAGATGCCCCTGCCCAGGGCGGACTGGCCCGAGGAGGCGGCAGGGATGGCCGAACGGCGGGAAAAGGCGCGGGCCAAAAAAGACTTCAGCCTGGCCGACGAGCTGCGCGCGGGCATCGAGGCCCTGGGCCTTCGCGTGGAGGACACGGCCGCAGGGCCCAGGCTGTACGCGGCGAGGAAGTAGGGAAGGGGAAATAGGCGGGGCGCTGCCCCGAACCCCGGCAGGACGCTGTCCTGCACCTGCAAGGGGCAGTGCCTGCCCCTTGACCCGGCAGTGGCTTCGCGGGCGTCACCGGCAAGCCCGGACAGGGGCGCGGACAGGGGCGCGGGAGGAAACCGCCGGGACTGCGCCCAAGGCGGCGCTTATCCCGGCGGACCGCCGTCGCCGCGAGCGGCGAGAGGGGTGGATTACTTGTCCAGGGCCAGCAAGGTGGTTTGCTTGGCCAGCAGGTCGCCCCAGGCCATTTCGAAATTTTTGGCTATCATCGCGTCCAGTTGCGCGTCGTCGTACTTGGCCTCCAGCTTGATCTTGTTCCCCATGATGTGCCCGACCTGCGCGGGCGAGGACGCCTGCTTCAGGCTCGATCGCTGCACGTGGTCCACCGCGAGATGCCCGGTGTAGACGCACGGCCGCCCGGCCAGGAAGCAGCGGATGTCCCGGTCCAGGTCGTCGAACTGCGTGGGCGCGTAGCGCACGTCGAAGGCCCCTATGGGGCCCAGGGTGGAAAGGTCCAGCAGGTGGCAGCACCCGGAGACGGAGAGGCACGGCCGCTCGTAGGCGAAATGCCCGAGATCGAGCGAACCGGTGCAGTTGTTGAACACGCGCAGGCGCTCCCCGGGTTCCCCCCCGGCCTCGCCCGGCAGGCGGTGCAGCAGGTGGTAATCGGCGGATTGGAGCTTGTGCGGGTGCACGTGGTCGCGGATGGCGCAGCCCACCGTGGAGCACCCGGGGTGGCGAAGCGCGGCGTCGAGGAGCTTCGAGAGCCAGTCGCCAGGCAGGATCACGTCGTCGTCCAGGAAGGCCGCGAAACGGCATGCACGCACCTCGGGCAGCGAGAGGAGCCAGTTGCGCGCTCCCGGAGCCCCCACGTTCACCGGCAAGGTGACGACATGCAGCCGGTCCGCCCCGAAGCGGTCCTGGGCCGCGCGCAGGGCGTCGGGGGTGGGGTCGGTTGAGCCGTTGTCCAGCACGAACACCGTGTTGCCGCCGATGCCGGAGGCGAAGACGCTCTCGAGGGTCTGGGCGATCAGCTCGGCCTTGTTCCAGCAGTAGGCCAGCACGGCCACGGGTTCGTCGGGCAGCGGGCCTGCCTGGGGCAGGCTGGCCGCGTCGTGCGCGGCCAGGATCAGGTTCGTGTTCCAGGGCATGGCCTTGAAAAGCGGCAGCAGGCCCGCCATCGCTGCGGACGAGTCGCCGCGCGTCGCGGCCCGGCGCGCGGCCAGGAAGGTGAAGAACGGGGAGAAGAGCCCCCCGGGGGCGTCCGGCAGGGTGGTCAGGCCGTGGTGGAAATCGAGCTCGATGAGCATACGCTCGCAAAGCTCCGGGTCCTTGAGGGCCTTGCCGATGAGCGACGCCGCGAGGTCCCGGTCGGGAAGCGAGACGACCTCGTCCCAGGCCTCGCCCAGCCAGGAAGCGGCGAACGGCCCCGAGAGGGCCGGCTCGAGGACGGAGGCTATCACGGCCGGGTCCCCGCCGGCCTTGGCTTCCTCCCAGGCCGGGTTCGGCGCCAGGGGCTTGAGGATTTTTTTAAGGGCCGCGAGGCGGTCGCGGATTTCCGGCGCGAGAAACGGCAGCCCCTTGTCCAGGGCCAGAAGCAGGCCCAGCATGGGCGCGTGCAGGGGGCGGCCCTGCCAGGCCCAGGACAAAAGTCCGCCCACGGCCGACATCAGCACTTGATTGCCGAGGGCTCCCCGAACTATCCCTTCGGCCAGCCCCCACTGCTGCCAGGGGCTTTCGGTCGAGAGCGCCCACGTGGGCAGCGGCCCGGCGAGCCGGGCCAGGTCGGCCGCTTCGAAGAAGGGGAAGTGCCCCGGGTAGTCATGGGAGGGTTGGCTCATGTCCTGCGAGAAGGTTGATTGTTGTCCGGAAAGTCAACTGGACCGCGCCGCGCGCGTCCTCGCCGGGGGCGGCTGCGTCGTCTACCCCACGGAGACCTTCTACGCGTTGGGGGCCTCGGTGGGAAGCGCCCACGCCCTGGAAAGGGTGAACGCCACCAAGGGCAGGCCCAGGGCCAAGCCCCTGCCCGTGATCATCGGCTCCCTGGAGCAGCTGGGCCAGGTGCTGGCCCCGGACGCGGAGCAGTGGCCGGGGTACGGCGCCGCCATGGAGCTCATGCGCCGCTTCTGGCCCGGGCCGCTCTCCATCATCGTGCCCGCGTCTCCTCACCTGCCCACGCAACTCCTGGACGCCAGGGGCTGCGTGTCCGTGCGCCTGACCTCGCACCCCCAGGCGCGCGAGCTCTGCCTGCGAGTGGGCGCGCCCCTGGCCGCCACCAGCGCCAACGTCAGCGGCGGCCAGGCCGTGAGCGACGTGGGGGACCTGAACCCAGCCGTGTGCCTGGGCGCGGACTACGTCTTCACCGGCAACCCCACGCCAGCGGGCGGGCTGGCCTCCACCGTGGTCGGCCCCCTCGGCGGGCGCGAGCTGCGGCTCTTCCGCGCCGGAGCCCTGCCCGTGGAGGAGCTCGAGAAGGCCGGGTTCACGGTGAAGCCCGAAGCGTAAAAGTTTTTATACCCCGGATGGGGGGATTGGCCGGGGGGCCGGGCGGAGTTCAAGTTTTTAAACGGATTCCGGCCGGTTTCGATGTGGGCCTGATAAGAAAAGAGTGTGTTAAATTGAAGCATTAGGGTGAAGTTTCGAGGCCGTGGTGACGTTGGCATCGTCCTTGCTACATGGGATTCATCCTTCCTCCTTTTGCCAAAGCCGGCTTTCAAGGAATACCAGGGCCTTGAAAGCCGGTTTTGCATTGTTTCCCCGCCAGTTCGAGTTTTTCCATCACCATCCGGGGCGTGATCCCCGCCAGGCAGCGCGCATCCGCGCAGGCCAAATCCGCGCAGGTCCGCGTGCAGGGCGAGCAGGGCAGCTTCAGGCTCGCCTCCAGCATGCCCACCGGCCCCCACTGGGCGAAGCTCGTCGGCCCGAAGATCGAGACGCCCGGCACGCCGAGCATCCCGGCCAGGTGCATGGGGCCGGTGTCGCCGCCCACGGCCAGGCGCGCCGTGAGCAGAAGCGCCGTGAGCTCGTCCAGGCTCTCGGGCACCGAGTGGGGACGCCCTTGAGGGTCCAGTCCCCGGTCGATCTCCGCCGGGCCGAGCACGAACAGGGGGGTTAGCCCCTCGTCCTCGATCATATCCGCCAGTTGAAAATATTGAACCATGGGCCACTGCTTGAGCGGATGGCCCGCCCCGGGGAAGAGGAGCACTGTTCGCCCGGACTCCCGCGATCCCGCGAAGAGCGCGCGGAAGTCACCGAGCCAGCCGGGCGGGGTGGGCACGCCCGCCCGGGCCAGGGCGCGGGCGTATTCGTCGCGCACATGCCCGGCGGGGGCGCTCCCGGGAACGGCGGGCAGGAAATGCAGGTTCGGGGAGCGGGGCACGTCCGGGACGCGCTCCACCACGAACCAGAGGCACAGGCTGCCCGCGAGTTCTTCGGGCCAGCGCGTAGCGCCGTGGCAGCGGTCCAGGGCCCGGCGCACGTCCGGCGGGCAGGGTTCGACGCCCAGGGGGGCGAGGATGCGCATGCGCTCCGCGCCGCCTGCCCAGAAGAGCCTCGCGCCGGGCCAGGCGCGGCGCACGGCCCACGCCGAGGGCCAGACGTTGAGGAAATCGCCCAAGGCCCCGTTATGAACCAGAATAACCTTGTCAGGTAGGGGTGTTCCCGCTATAGCTTTCATTCTGACGTGTCTTTGCATCGCGCCGGCCCGGGGTGTAAAGCCCCCCCGCCCAGGGCCTTGAGGGAAGTCGTCCAGGGGGGATTTCCAGCGAAATGGACACCAGCGCCACCAGAAAATGCGAGGGATGCGGCCGTCCCATCGAGACCTACCGGAACCCGACGCCCACCGTTGACGTCGTCATCGCCTGTCCGGGCGGGCGCGTGGTGCTCATCGAGCGCAGGAACGACCCCGTGGGCTGGGCCTTGCCCGGCGGGTTCGTGGACTACGGCGAGACCGTGGAGCGCGCGGCCATCCGCGAGGCCTTGGAGGAAACCGGGCTCGAGGTGGAGCTCACCGGGCTCCTGGGGGTCTACTCCGACCCCGCGCGCGACGCCCGGAAGCACACCCTGAGCGTTGTCTTCACCGCGACGCCCCTGGACATCTCCCGCCTGAACGCGGGCGACGACGCGGGCAAGGCCGGGGTGTTCGCCCTGGACGCGCTGCCCGGGCCCCTGGCCTTCGACCACGGGCTGATCCTTTCGGACTACGCAAGGCGCTTCCTGAACCTGAACGGCTCGCGAGAGCAGCGAAGCAAGGCGCTTTTCACCGGATCGTAACGCTTGCCGGCCGTGTGCCGTGTTATCTGGAAGTGAACGGCCGGACGGGGAGAAGGATGTCATTTCAACATAAGATAGTCTTCATCGCCTCCGAGATATACCCGTTCTCCAAGACGGGCGGCCTGGGCGACGTGCTCGGAGCCCTGCCCCTGGCGCTCAGGCGCATGGGCGTGGACGTGTGCGTGGTCACCCCGTTCTACGGCCGCCTGAGCACCGGCGAGTTCAAACTGCGCCTCGTCTCCTCGCGCTGCCCCGTGGGCTACCCGTGGGCGCCCATCACGGCCGAGATCTACATGGCCGACTACATGGGGCTGCCCGTCTACTTCATCCAGCGCGGCGAATACTTCGACCGCCGCTTCTATTACAACACTCACGACGGCGACTACTTCGACAACTGCGAACGCTTCATCTTCTTCTGCCGCGCCTGCCTGGAATGGACCCGGCGCATGGACTTCGCCCCCAGGCTCGTGCACGTGCACGACTGGCAGGCCGCGCTGGTGCCCGCGTACCTCTCCTTCATGCGCAGGCTGGACCCCTACTGGCGCGACACCAAGACCATGCTCACCATCCACAACCTGGCCTTCCAGGGCCGGTTCGCCTCGCGCCTGTTTCAGGATTCGGGCCTGCCCCCCGAGGCCTGGCACATGGACGGCGTGGAGTTCTGGGGCGACTTCAACCTGCTCAAGGCGGGTATCGCCTACTCCGACCTCGTCTCCACCGTGAGCCCCACCTACGCCCGGGAGATTCTCACCGGCGAATTCGGCTGCGGCCTGGAGGGCATCCTCTCCAAGCGCCGCGCGCACCTGCGCGGGATCTTGAACGGCGCGGACTACGGCGTGTGGGATCCGGGCAGCGACCGCTACCTGCCCTGCACCTACTCCGCCGAGGACTTCTCGGCCAAGGACACCTGCAAGGAGAACCTCCTGGCCGAGATGGACCTGGACCCGGCCCTGCTGGACCGGCCCGTGCTGGGCTTCATCGGCCGCCTGCGCCGCCAGAAGGGCATCGACCTGCTCATCGACATCCTGCCCCGGCTCATGGAGATGGACCTGGGCGTGGTGGTCCTGGGCGAGGGCAACCTGGAGTTCGAGGCCCGGCTCATGGAGCTCATGGAGAACTACCCCGGCAGGCTGGCCGTGCGCATCGGCTACACCGAGGACCTGGCCCACCGCATCCAGGCCGCCTCCGACATCTTCCTCATGCCCTCGCGCTACGAACCCTGCGGGCTCACGCAGATCTACGCCCTGCGCTTCGGCACGCCGCCGGTGGCCACCAACCTGGGCGGCCTGACCGACACCATCGTGCCCTACCCGCACCCGGAGAGCACCGGGTTCACCTTCCCGCACGCCACGGCGGACTCCTTCCTCCAGTGCATCCGCGAGGCCGTGGACGTCTACGACAGGCCCGGCGAGTGGGACAGGATCAAGAAGCGCGCCATGCAGGCCGACTTCTCCTGGGAGCGCTCCGCCGCGCGCTACATGGAAGTGTACCGGGAGCTGGGCATCGACGTGTAACCCCGCCTGCGGGCGGACGCGGCGCGGCCCGGGGCGCCCGGCCAAAGGAGCGCCCCCGTGAGTTCGCCCGCCGCCATCGAGCCTTTCGACCTCTATCTCTTCGGCCGGGGAGAGCACTGGCACATCTACCGCATCCTGGGCGCGCACCCGCACAGCGAGAACGGGGCCGAGGGCTTCCGCTTCGCGGTCTGGGCACCCAACGCGGACGCCGTCTGCGTGGTCGGCGACTTCAACGGCTGGGCGTTCGGGGCGAACCACCTGCACCCGGTGGGAGTCTCGGGCATCTGGGCGGGCTTCGTCGAGGGTGTCACGCGCGGGCAGCTCTACAAGTTCGCGGTGCGCGACAAGTCCGGCCACGTGCACGTGAAGACCGACCCTTGCGCGTTCTTCGCCGAGCTGCGCCCCGGCACTGCGGCCGTGGCCTGGGGCCTGGGCGGGTACCAATGGGGCGACGGGGAATGGATCGAGTCCCGGGCCAAGGCGGGCCTGCCCCTCGACCGGCCCGTGAGCGTCTATGAGGTCCACCTGGGCTCCTGGCGCTGGAAGGGGCCGTACTACGGCGACTTCCTCACCTACCGCGAGCTGGCCGACCAGCTCATTCCCTACGTGGCGGGCCTGGGCTTCACGCACATCCAGCTCATGCCCGTGGCCGAGCATCCCCTGGACGAGTCCTGGGGCTACCAGACCGGGCACTATTTCGCGCCCACCTCGCGCTTCGGGGAACCCGAGGACTTCAAGCACTTCGTGGACCGCTGCCACCAGGCGGGCCTGGGCGTGCTCCTGGACTGGGTGCCCGGCCACTTCCCCAAGGACTCCTGGGCGCTGGGGCGCTTCGACGGCACGGCCCTCTACGAGCACTCCGACCCCCGCCAGGGCGAGCATCCGGACTGGGGCACGTTCGTGTTCAACTACTCCCGTCACGAGGTGCGCAATTTCCTCATGGCCAACGCCCTGTACTGGCTGGAGGAGTTCCACCTGGACGGCCTGCGCATCGACGCCGTGGCCTCCATGCTCTACCTGGACTACTCGCGCGGCGAGGGCGAATGGGTGCCCAACATCCACGGCGGCAAGGAGAACCTGGAAGCCATCGCCTTCCTGCGCGAGCTCAACGCCGTGGTGCACAAGCGCTTCCCCGGCGCGATCATGGCCGCGGAGGAGTCCACGGCCTGGCCCGGGGTCTCCAGGCCCGTGCACACGGGAGGCCTCGGGTTCACGTTCAAGTGGAACATGGGCTGGATGAACGACACCCTGGGCTATTTCGCCAAGGACCCCGTGTTTCGGGCCTACCACCAGAACAACCTGACGTTCTCCATGCTCTACGCCTTCCACGAGAACTTCATCCTGCCCATGTCCCACGACGAGGTGACGCACGGAAAGGGCGCGCTCATCTCCAAGATGCCCGGCGACGACTGGCGCAAGTTCGCCAACCTGCGCCTTTTCCTCAGCTACATGTGGGCGCACCCGGGCAAGAAGCTCCTGTTCATGGGCGGGGAGTTCGGGCAGTGGCGCGAGTGGTCCAGCCGCGAGCCCCTGGACTGGGCGCTCACGGATTTCCCCGTGCACCAGGGCGTGACGCGCGCGCTTTCCGACCTGAACGCCGCGCTCAGGGCAGAACCGGCGCTCTACCAGCTGGACAACGAGTGGAGCGGCTTCGAGTGGATCGACCTTTCCGACTACCAATCCTCGGTGATAAGTTTTTTGCGCAAGGCCAAGGACGGCTCCCAGGTGATGTGCGTGTTCAACTTCACTCCGGTCACGCGTGAGCGCTACGCCCTGGGCAGCCGCCACGACGGCTTCTGGCGGGAGTTCTACAACTCCGACGCGGCCGAGTACGGAGGCTCGGGCGCGGGAAACGCAGGGGGCGTGCGGGCCAAGCCCGCCGAGATCGGCCTGTGGCCCTACTATGTCGAGCTCACCCTGCCGCCGCTGGGCGCGGTGTTCCTCAAGGCAGAGCAGGCTTAAGCGCCGCTTGCAAGCCTGGGCCCCGGCGTGTAGCCCGTGGCCATGGACGACGCCATCCTCCTCACACTGGGCGACCCGGACGGGATCGGCCCCGAACTTGTCTGTCGCTGGCTTGCCTCGAAGCCTGCCGTCGACCGCCCGGTCATTATCATCGGGCCAGAGGCGGCGCTTGCGCATCACGCCTCCCGCCTCGGCATCGGCTCGCCCTGGAGGCTCCTGGACGCGGGTTTCGCCAGCACCCCCCAATCTGTGGAACCCGGGATATGCCTGCTCGAACCCGAGGGGCTCTCCGGCTTCACGCCCACCCCCGGGCTGTTCTCGGCCTCGGGCGGTCGCGCGGCCGGGCTCTCGCTGTCCCTGGCCTGCGACCTGCTCATGGCCGGGCGCGCCGCCGGGGTCGTCACCTGTCCGCTGAACAAGGCCGGGCTGCAACTGGCCGGGTTCGACTTCCCGGGCCACACCGAATTTTTGGCCGAGCGCGCGGGCGTGGGGCGGGACGGGGTGTGCATGCACCTGTGCGGCCCCCGGCTTCGCGTGAGCCTGGTGACAACGCACCCGCCGCTTGCCGAGGTTCCGCGCCTGGTCACGCGCGAGAAGGTGCTCCGCTGCCTGGAGCTGACCGCTCTCCATGTGCGCCGCCTGGGCCTTTCCGGCCCGGTGGCCGTGTGCGGGCTCAATCCCCACGCCGGGGAGTCGGGCAGGATCGGCGACGAGGAGGCGCGCGTGATCGCCCCGGCCATCGAGGAGGCGAGGGCCTCGGGCCTGGACGTGGCCGGGCCGTTCCCGGCGGACACGGTGTTCAGACGGGCCTACATGGGCGAGTTTCCGGCCGTGCTGGCCATGTACCACGACCAGGGCCTGGGGCCGCTCAAGCTCGTGCACTTCGGCGAGGCCGTGAACGTGACCCTGGGCCTGCCCTTCGTGCGCACCTCCGTGGACCACGGCACTGCCTATGACCTGGTGGGCAAGGACGCGGCGGACATGGGCAGCTTCCTGGAGGCGCTGGCGCTCGCCGGGCGGATGCTCGGGGCGGGAAAGGGCTAGGGGGCTCGTCCCCGAAATGGACGCATTTTCGCGGGTAGGGGGGGCAGCCTGCCGTGCGGACGCACCGCCGGGAGCGCTCAGGAAGGGGAGCCGGGCAGGTTTTCCAGGATGCCTGAGGCTGTGTCCAGGGCCAGGCGCAAATGCCAGTCTCGCGCGATTTCCCGCCGCTCCCGGACCTCGCGCGCGTGCTCGGCCGCGCCCGGGCGTCCGCCCAGCACGGCATGGAACGAGAGCCCCCCGGCCAGCCAGGCCAGGCCCTCGGAGCGTTCGCCTTCGTCCGTGGCGATGCCTGCCGCAGCCTCCTTGGCCGTATCCCCGGGGCAGGCCGGTTCGCCCAGGGCCTTCGCCTCCAAGGCTGCGGCGACCCCGGCCCGGTGCCCGAAGACCTGCGTGGCCAGGACCATGCCCCCGCCCAGGCGGTTGGAGCCGTGCATGCCCGTGGCGCACTCGCCCACGGCGAAGAGCCCGGGCACGCTGGTGCGGCCGTGGGCGTCGATCACGGCCCCGCCGTTGCTGGCGTGGGCCGAGGGGGCCACGGCGAGGGTGCCGCCGTCCGGGCGCGCGAGGCGCACGATACCGGAATCGTCCAGGGCCGAAGCCAGGGCCAGGTCTATGGCCGAATCCTCCAGACCGTGACCGTAGGGGCAGTGCCCGGCGCGCAACGGGGCGAGCTCCGCGAGGTTCGGGACGGCCTCTTCCAGCAACGCTCCTTCTTTCCCGCCGATCCTCCAGCCGCCCCGGCCCGTCTCGGCTGGCTGCCAGAACGCGAGCCCGGGCACCGTGGCCCACATGTATTGCAGGTAGCCAAGGTTGGCCATGGCCGCTCCGGAGCGCGCCAGCAGCCCCTGGCCGTAGCCGGGGTTGGCCGGTCCGGCCATGGAATGGGCGAAGAGCCTGCCCGGCCCGCCCAGCGCCACGATGACGGCGCTCGCGGCGACCGCCACGGGGGCCCCGCCGCCCACGGGAACGAAAACCGCGCCGCGCACCCGCGAGGCTTCGGCCTCGGGCGTGCCCGGCGTGGGGCTTGCGTCCGGCGTCCGTCCGGCCTCCTCGGAAGCGCAAGACGGCGAACGCGGGAGGCCCCGGCCGTCTGTCGTTTCGCCGTGCGCCTCCCCGGGCGGGCCGGAGCGACCCCCTCCGCCGATCAGGGCGACGGGGAGAAGGCCGTGGGCGAAGGAGCAGCCCAGGGCCTCCAGGCGCGTCCGGAACGCTTCGTAGACAGGTGCAAGGGGCGTGAAGACGAAGGCCCGCCGGGAATGAGGCGAGAAACACGAGGAGTGCGCAAGAAGTCCGCCTCCAGCGTCCCGCACGAAGGGGGCGCCCATGTCCTCGAGGTCCGCGAGGCGCGCGGCCCCTTCCTGGGCCTGGATGCGAAGCAGTTCCAGCGAGAGCCGGGCCCCACGGTTCAGGGCCGCGACCTCGCGCACGTAGTCCTCGCGGTCCCGGTCCGTTCGGCAGGCGTGGAAGCCCAGGGCGTTGTTGATATTGGCGAAGGAGGAGCCGGTGGGGCCGCCGCGCAGGCTGGCCACGCGGACGCGATGGGAGGGATCGGCCAGGAGGCAGGAGAGGGCGGCGCGCAGCCCGGCCAGGCCCGCCCCCAGCACGAGCACGTCGGCGGGCGCGGGGAGCATGGCCGGGCCCTAGGCCTGCTTGCCCTGTTTCTTCAGGGCGAAGGCGAGCATCTTGGCCGCTTCCTGGAAGGCGGGGTTGAGCTTGAGCGCGATGCGGGACGCCTTCTCCACCTTGTCGTAGCGCTCCCAGTCGATATAGAGCCGCCCGAGGTTGAAGTAGAGGTTGGGGTCGTCCTTGGCGTAGTTCACGGCGCGCATGAAATACTTCTCGCCCACGTCGAACTGGCCCAGCTTGCGAAGCACGATGCCGATGCGGTTGTAGAGGTGGATCTGCTCCGGCGAGAGCCCGAGGGCTTCGTCCAGGTACTTGAAGGCGTCCTCGTAGAGTTCGGCCTGGATGAAGAGCTCCGCGATCTCGGCGCGCAGGGGGGCGTCGTTGGGGAACTCCCGCACCAGGCCGCCCAGGCTCTTGCGCGCCGGGTCGTATTCCTTCTTGTCGAGGAGCTCCTTGCCCTGCCTGAGCCCCTCGGTGCGGCGCTTCTGGCGCATCTCGATCTGGGCCGTGGCGATGTCCACGGTGTTGGTCTGCAGCTCGCGCAAAAGCTCGCGCAGCTTGTCCAGGAGCTCCTTCTCCTCGCCCTGGGCGTAGGGGATCACCAGGGGGTAGAGGGTGCGCAGCTCCTTGTTGTTGTTCAGCTGGTAGACCGCCTGCTCGATGAGCTTGGAGAACTCGTCGCGCTCGGACTTCATGAGCTGGGCCTTGAGCATGGCCAGCACGGCCTCGTACAGGGCGTTCACCGCGGGCAGGGGCTTGGCCTGCTTGAGGTAGGTGTTGACCTGCGAGATCTGGTTTCTGGCCTTGGTCAGTTCGGCTGACATGCTCAACCACCCTTGGGGCGGGCGCTTGGAGCGTCCGCGCGGGCCGGGGCCTTGTGCCCACGTCCCGGATCGACCGTTAATGTGAACGCACAGCCAGCTCCGGCCCGCCGCGAAGACGGCCTACCGGCCCAGTTCCCTGCGCAGCATCTCCCTGTAGCGCTTGAAGAAGGACCGGCTGTCGTGGGGGCCGGGCCCGGCTTCGGGGTGGTACTGGATGGCGATGATGGGCTTCTTGGTGTGGGCGAAGCCCTCAAGGGTGTTGTCGTTCAGGTTCACGTGGGTCAGCTCCACGTCGGAGAGCGAGGAGAGGTCCACGCAGAAACCGTGGTTCTGCGAGGAGATCTCGATGTGCCCGGTGGAGAGCTCCTTCACGGGGTGGTTGAGCCCGTGGTGGCCGAACTTGAGCTTGAAGGTCCTGCCGCCGAGCGCAAGGCCCAGGAGCTGGTGGCCCAGGCAGATGCCCGCCGTGGGGTAGTCGTTCACCAGGATGCTCGTGGCGTGGACCATGTCCGTGAGCGCGGCCGGGTCGCCGGGGCCGCTGGAGAGGAAGATGGACTCGGGGTTCAGCTTCTTCACCTGCTCGGCGGTGAAGAAGGCCGGGACCACCAGGAGGTCGATGCCCTCGGCCACGAGCAGGCGCAGGATGTTCCACTTGATGCCGCAGTCGAAGGCCACCACGCGCGGGCCCGTGCCGGGCCACGTGTAGGAGCCGTCGGGATTGAGCGTCACGGTCCTGGGGGCCTTGCCGTCCCAGACGTAGGGCTCCTTGGGCGTGACGGACCCGGCCAGGTCGAGGCCTTCCATGGGGGGCAGCTCGCGGGCCTGCTTCACCAGGTCGCGCGGGTCGCCGCATTCGGTGGAGATGATGCCGCGCTGCGCGCCGTGCAGGCGCAGGTGCCGGGTGAGCGCGCGGGTGTCGACGCCCTCGATGCCCATCACGCCGTGGCGGGTGAGGTAGTCGGGCAGGGATTCCTTGGCGCGCCAGTTGGAGGGCGTCTTGCAGCACTCCTTGACGATGAACGCCTCGACGCGGATGCGGTCGGACTCGACGTCGTCGAGGTTGACTCCGTAGTTGCCGATGTGCGGGTAGGTCATGCAGACCATCTGGCCGACGTAGGAGGGGTCGGTGAGCACTTCCTGGTAGCCGGTCATGCCGGTGTTGAAGATGACCTCTCCGCCGGAGCGGCCGGTACCGGTGAACGACGCGCCTTCGAACCAGGCGCCGTCCTCAAGGGCGAGAAAAGCTTTCATCGATGCTCCAGAAAAGCCGCGCGAGCGGCCGTGTGATGGCGGGGCCGGGGGCCGGTTCGGCTCTTATAATGCTTACGCCCCGTTCGTCCAGCACGGATTGCCCCCCGTGGCGGGGAAAACCGTCCGGAATCTGCCCATTTTGCAAATCCGGGGGCGCCCGGCCTCAGCCTTCCAGGCCAAGCTCCACCAGCCGGGCGATCAGCGCCGGGAAATCGAGCCCCACGGCCGCGGCCGCCTTGGGCAGAAGGCTCGTGGCGGTCATGCCCGGCAGGGTGTTGACCTCCAAAAGCACCGGGGTCTCCCCCGCGAGGATGAAGTCCGCCCGGCTGTAGCCCGAAAGCCCGAGCAGTTCGTGCGCCGCGAGGGCCGCCCGGCGCACGGCCCCCAGGATTGGCTCCGGCAGGGGGGCGGGGCAGAGCTCCTCGGCGGCGTCCTGCACGTACTTGCTCTCGTAGTCGAAGAACACACCTGCCTTGGGCTTGATGAGGATCGGCGGCAGGGCCTCGCCGCCGAGCACCGCGCAGGTGACCTCCAGGCCGTCCAGGGCGGGCTCGACGAGCACCTCGCGCCCTTCCGCGAAGGCCGCGTCCAGGGCGGCGGGAAGCTCCGAGGCCTCGCGGACCAGGCTCATGCCCAGGCTCGACCCGCCGGAGTTGGGCTTGAAGAAGGCGGGCAGGCCGAACCTGGGCCGCCAGCCCGGCCCGGGCCGCTCCACCAGGAGCTCCCAGTCCGCCGTGGCCAGCCCGCCCGCGCGGAAGACCTGCTTGGACGCCGCCTTGTTCAGCGCCAAAAACGACCCCCTGGGGCGGCTGCCCTGGTAGGGGCATCCGGCCGAGTCCAGCAGGGCCTGGATCAGGCCGTCCTCGCCGGGAGCGCCGTGGAGGTTCAGGAACGCGAAATCATGGGCGCGCGCCGCGTCCACGATGGTGTCGAATTCGGTCAGGGGGTCGAGCCTGGTCACCGTGTGCCCGAGGCTCGAAAGCGCCGCCTCTATCTGGGCCGCCCCGGAGAGCGAGACTTCACGCTCGCTCGACCAGCCGCCCGCTATCAAAAGTATGTTCATGGACGTTCATCCCGAGTGTTTCGCTGAGAGCCGTTTCGATGGCCGCGGCCTGGCCCTGGGATTCGGCCAGCCGGTCGCGGATGTATTGGGTCGTGCCGTAGCGCGTGTAGAGGTCCTCGAAGCGCTCGGCCAGCGTGACCACGGTGTCGTGGCGCACGCGCTTGTCGCCGTAGATGATGGCCAGGGGCAGGAAGAAGGCCCGGACGTCCACCTCCCAGGCCCAGTGCACGTGGTGCACGATGCCCATGGAGAGCACGGGGTTGCCGGTGCGCTCCTGCATCCAGGCCCCGCCCAGCTGGCTGTGGTTGCCGCCGTGGCGGATGGTGTAGGTCTTGGCGATGTCGTGGAGCAGGGCGGAGGCGCGCACGGTCTGCACGTCCACGTCCAGCCCCGCGCGCTGGGCCGCCAGGGCCAGGGTGGTGGCCACCCGGGCCACGCTCAGGCTGTGGGCGCGGATGTGCGGGAGCATGTCGTACTCGTCCCAGAGCCCGAAGCACTCGGCGTCGGAGGGCGCGGGCGGCAAGTCCCGGGGCGAGGGCAGCCTCGGGGAGGGCAACCCCTCCAGCGGCTGCCAGGGAGGGGCTGCGCGCTTGCCGCGTTGCGTCATCAGATCAGGTCCCGGCAATGCCTGGTGGCGAACTCCAGGCCCTTTTTCGCGGGTTCGAGCCCCGGGTCGAGCGCAAGGACGCGGCGCAGGGTCTCCTGGGCCTTGGGCCAGTTGGCCGAGTCGATATACACCCGCGAGAGGTTGAAAAGGTAGCTCACGTTGTCCGGGGAGAGCTCCAGGGCCGTGAGGTAGGCGCGCTCGGCCAGGTCGAACTTCCTGGTCTTGCGCAGGGCCACGCCCATCATGGACAGGCTCCTGTGGTCGGACGGGTCGGCGGCCACGGCCTTCTCGAAGAAGGTGATGCACTCGATGTGGTTGATGTCGAAGAGGGTCTTGCCGATCTCGGCGTAGAGCGGGGCGTCGCCGGGGTAGTCGTCGCACATGCGGTTGAAGTGCTGGAGGGCCCCGTCGAAGTACTTCTGCTGCAAGAGCTGGCGGCCCTTTTCCAGGCGCTCCCCCCTGGCCTGGGCGAGGGCCTCGCGGCGCGTCTCGGAGTCCTGCCTGGCGCGTTCGGCCAGGAGCTCCGGCAGCGAGCGCAACACGGCCAGCACCTCGGCCTCGCGCTTGGGGACGTACTCCAGGGGCTTGTCGAGCACGGCCTTGACCGCCGGGTCCAGGCTGATCAGGTGCACCGCCTTGGTGATGAGCTCCTGGAACTCCTTGCGCTCCTGCATGATCAACGTGCCCGCGTGCCTGACGTAGGAGACCAGCCCGAAGGTGGCCGCCTTGATGGCGCTGTCGATCTTGCCGTCCTTGAGGATGGAGACGATGTTGAGCAGGTGCTTGCGGGCCTGGCTGATCAGGTCAGCCGGGGAATGCTCTTGCATGGTCGCGACGCTCAAAAAGATTGAACATATTTGGTTGGCTGCGCAGATTTGTAAATCTACTTTCTCAGGAGTGATTTAGCAAGCCCTTTCTGGGATTACCTGAAGCAACCCGGAAGCGACTGCTTTTCCCTGGATGAACGCATCAGCCGAAGCTGTTGACGCTGCTTTCCGACTGGTGTATTTGATGATTACATATCGTCAATGTCGTCCTGCATGGAGGCGCGAACGTTCTTGTGTGCCGCATCTCCTCGACATTCAGTCTGTTCAATCGCCACTTGCGGCATGATGACGCATTGCCCTCGGGATGCGTCTCCAGAAAGAAAGGCACCGATCCCGCTCCAGCAGGCCGACGGTAGGGCCGCACGGACATGTGCGAACGTTTCCGTTGCGGAGTCATTGAACAAAACAGCTCTCTTGCTGCGCGATCCGCGCATGCTCCAGGCCGTGTTTTCGTGTCCGGCCGAAAACCCGTGCAGTCCCCGAGGCCGCAACCAGCGGCCCGGCGTCCTTCCCCTCCTCACCATCCGGGAGTCTCGCCATGTCGATCAAGACACGTCTCGCGGCCACCGTGTTCACCATGGCCGTGGTGGCCATGGTCATCATTTTCTCCACCTCCATGTTCCCCGGCGGCGCGGACGGCCGAAGCGCGGCCGTGTTCCTGCAATTCGCGGGGGCAGGGGTGATCCTCGTTCTGGCGGTGCTGGCGTTCGTCGGTCTTGACCGGCACGTGGTCAGGCCGCTCGCGGCCATTGGAGAATTTGCACGAGCGCAAGCCTCGGGACGCCATGCGGTCAGGCTGGAAGGAACTTTTCAGGCGGAGCTGGGCGAAACGGCCGCCGCCGTGCAAGAAATGGTGGAGAAGACCACCGAGGCCTTGGGCTTCTCCAGGGGCGTCTTGGCCGGGATCAAGACCCCCTTCGTGGTGGTGGACGGGGACAGCAAGCTCAGGATGACCAACCAGGCGCTCATGGACATCCTCCAGTACGACGGCCGCGCCGAGGACCACTACGGCGAGAACGTGGCCCATTTCTTCTACGGCGACGCCAGCCGCAAGACGGTGCTCTCCGAGGCCATGGCCACCAACTCCTCCATCATCAAGGAGGTGATCACCACGGGCAGGAGGGGAGCCAAGCGCAATATCCTCATCGCGGCCTCGCCTCTGTATAACGGCGTGACCGGCGGGCTCATGGGCGCGTTGTGCCTCTACACCGACCTGACCGAACTGCGCGCCCGCGAGGCTGAAATCAAGCAAAGCAGCGAGCTTCTGGCCCAGGCCGCCGGAGAGGCCGAGGCCATTTCCGGCGAGGTGGTGCGCAACACGCGCGCGCTCATGGAGACTTTGGGCGACGCGGGCAAGGGCGCGTCGCGCCAGCGCGAGCGCCTGGAGGGCACCTCGGCGGCCATCGCCGAGATCGACGCCTCGGTGAGCCACGTGGCCGTGAGCGCCAACCAGGTGGCCAAGAGCGCCGAGGACGCGGGCGGCAAGGCCGTGGAGGGCGAGAAGCTCGTCTCCGGGCTGGCCGGGTCCATGGAGCGCGTCCGCGCCATGGCCGAGAACCTGCGCGAGGCCATGGGGTCGCTCGGCAGGCAGGCCGAGGACATCGGCCGCGTGCTCACTGTGATCACCGACATAGCCGACCAGACCAACCTGCTGGCCCTGAACGCGGCCATCGAGGCGGCCCGCGCGGGCGACGCCGGGCGCGGCTTCGCCGTGGTGGCCGACGAGGTGCGCAAGCTCGCCGAGAAGACCATGACCGCCACCAAGGAAGTGGGGGAGGCCATCCGGGCCATCCAGGCCGGCGCGCGCGACAACGCCCAGCAGGTGGACGCGGCCGCCGAGGCCGTCATCGAGACCTCGGCCATGGCGCGCGGCTCGGGCGAGGCCCTGCGCGACATCGTGCGCCTGGTCTCCGAGACCTCGGCCCAGGTGCGCTCCATCGCCCTGGGCGCGGAGGAGCAGGCCGCGGCGCTGCGCGACGTCACCGAGGCCGTGGGCGACATAAGCCGCGTGGCCGCGCTGACCTCCGAGGGCATGGACGACTCGGCCCAGGCCGTACGCTCGGTCATGGGCATGACCGACAGGCTCAAGGGGCTCATCGACTCCATGGCCGGGCGCAACCAGGCGGCCTTGACTTAGCCCCGGTTAGCCACCATATTCCCGCAACCTTTTGCGCCAAGCCCTCATCCGGCCCGTTTTCCGCTCGCTGCGACGCGCGCGGGCGGCCGCCGGACGGGCTCGCGCCCTCTGGAGGACCCGCTATGTGCCTGGCAGTTCCCATGGAAGTCAAACACGTCGAAGGCGAAGTTGCCGATGTCGAGATCGGCGGGGTGCGCAAGCAGATCCGCCTGGACCTCATGGGGGACAAGCCCCAGGTCGGCGAGTACGTGATCATCCACGCCGGGTTCGCCATCCGCGTCCTCAACAGGGAGGAAGCCCTGGAGACCATCAAGATCTTCCAGGAAGGGTGGAACCTTGAACTCATTTGACGCGCTCAGGGACCCCGAGCTCTGCAGGGACGTGCTCGACAAGATCGAGGCGGCCCTGGAGGGCGCGACGCTCCGCTTCATGGAGGTCTGCGGCACGCACACCGTGGCGCTCTTCAGGAGCGGGGTGCACTCGCTATTGCCCAAGTCGGTGGTGCATCTGACCGGCCCGGGCTGCCCGGTGTGCGTCACGCACGAATCCGAGGTGGCGGCCTACCTGGAGCTCGCCGGGCGCGACGGCGTGGTCATCGCCACCTTCGGCGACCTCATGCGCGTGCCGGGCCCGAACGGTGCGAGCCTCAAGAAGGCCCAGGCCGAGGGCGCGCGCGTGGAGGTGGTCTATTCCCCCTTCGACGCGCTCAAGGTCGCGGCCGACAACCCCGGGGACAAGGTGGTCTTTCTGGGCATCGGCTTCGAGACCACCGCCCCCACCGTGGCCGCCACCGTGCGCCTGGCCAGGGAGCAGGGGCTCTCCAACTTCTTCGTCATGCCCTTCCACAAGCTGGTGCCCCCGGCCCTGGACGCGCTGCTCTCCGACCCGGACATGGCCATCGAGGGCTTCATGCTCCCGGGCCACGTCTCGGCCATCATCGGGCTCGAGCCCTACGCGCCCCTGGCCTCGCGCTACAAGATTCCCTCGGTGGTGGCCGGGTTCGAGCCGCTGGACCTGCTCCAGGCCATCCTGCTCATGGCCGAGATGAAGCGCCAGGGCAAACCCCGGGTCGTTAACAACTACAAGCGCGTGGTGGCCGACGAGGGCAACCCCAAGGCCCGCCAGGTGCTCTACGAGGTCTACCGCCCGGGCGACGCCTTGTGGCGCGGCATCGGGACCATCCCGGGCAGCGGCCTCGTGATGAGCGACGCCTACAAGGCCTTCGACGCCTTCGAGGCCCTGGGCGTGGAACTCAAGGAGTCCAAGCCCCTGCCCGGCTGCCGCTGCGGCGAGGTGCTCAAGGGCATCATGCCCCCCAACCGCTGCCCGCTCTTCGCCAAGGCCTGCACTCCCGCCACCCCGGTGGGGCCGTGCATGGTTTCCACCGAGGGCAGCTGCGCCGCCTACTTCAAGTACCAACTGGACGTAACCACGGACCAATAGGACATTCCATGGGCAAGAAGCTTCTTCTGGACCAGGGCAGCGGCGGCCTGGCCTCGCACAGGCTCGTGGCCGAGGTCTTCATGGCCAGGCTCGGCAACCCGGTGCTGGCGCGCATGGACGACGCGGCGCTCATCCGCCCCAAGGGCCCTCTGGCCGTGAGCACCGACAGCTTCACCGTGGACCCCATCTTCTTCCCCGGGGGAGACATCGGCTGCCTGGCCGTGCACGGCACGGTGAACGACGTGGCCATGCTCGGGGCCAAGCCCCTGTACCTGACCTGCGGGTTCATCCTGGAGGAGGGCTTCGACCTGGACGACCTGGAGCGCATCGTCGCCTCCATGGGGCAGGCCGCGAAAAAGGCCGGGGTGAAAGTGATCGCGGGGGACACCAAGGTGGTGCCCCGTGGCGCCGCGGACAAGATCTTCATAAACACCACCGGCATAGGCGAGGTGGTCGTTTCCCCGGCCCCCAGCGGGCACAGGGCGAAACCCGGCGACGTGGTCATCGTCTCCGGAACCTTGGGCGACCACGGCCTGACCGTGCTCTCGCATCGCCAGGGGCTCTCCTTCGAGGCCCCGGTGCGGAGCGACTGCGCCTCGCTCAATCATTTGACGCTGAAGCTCGTGAAAAACCTGCCCTCGGTGCACGTGCTGCGCGACCCCACGCGCGGCGGCCTGGCCACCACGGTGAACGAGATCGCCCAGCAGTCGGGCGTGGGCGTGATGCTGGAGGAGCCCTCCCTGCCCGTGCTGCCCGCCGTGGCCGCCGGGTGCGAGATACTGGGGCTGGACCCCCTCTACCTGGCCAACGAGGGCAAGCTCATCTGCGTGCTGCCCGAGAGGCATGCGAAGAAGGCCCTGGAGATCATGCGCCGCGACCCGCTGGGCCGTGCGGCGCGCGTCATCGGCAGGGTCACGGCCGAGAACCCCGGCAAGGTGGTGCTGCGCACGGGCCTCGGCGGGCACAGGCTCCTGGGCATGCTCGAAGGCGAGCAACTGCCGCGCATCTGCTAGGCCTTCCCCCTTTCCGACGCCAAAAGCCCGGCGGCGCGCGAGCGCCCCGGGCTTTTTTGACGCCCGGCCGCCGTAACCCGGAAGGGCTGATTCGCGTCCAACTTCTATATATCGTTGAGCATCTTCAGTGTGGCAAGGTGCTTGCTAATCAAGGGCAGCAACACGCCACCCGGCCCAGGCCGGTTTTCAAGGAGGAGCCATGCTGTCACTTTTCACCGGCGCGCAGCGCCAGCCCAAGGACCCCAACGAGGAACTCAAGCGTGGCCAGCGACTCCAGCACGCCAAGGAAATGTTCTATTCAGGCAGATTGCCCGTGGTGACCACCCCGGCCATGAAGGGCCGGCGCATCAAGAAGGTCATCGGGCTCGTGCACGGCAGGGGCTACGACGCCGAATGCGCGCTTTTGTCCCTGGCCGCCTCGGCCATGGAGATCGGCGGGGACGCCATCATCGGCTACCAGGAGGCCGTGGCCTTCCACCCGGACGGCTCCAAGTTCTTCTCCTGCTACGGAACCGCCGTGGTCCTGGAGAAGGCCGGCGCCTCGAAGCCGGGCAGGCGCGGCGTGACGCACTGATTTCCCGCCCCTTTCGGGGGCTTTTCACCGTTTTGACGGGAGCGGCGCTTCAGCGGGCCGCTCCCCCTTCCTTTTTCTTTCCCTTTTTGGGCCGCCGCCTGGGTGGGGGTTTCCCCCTTTTGCAGGGGCCGCACTTGAAATCTCTTGGCCTGCTTCGGAAAATTGGGTAGCTATGAACGGTGCGCATTGTCCCGATGCGGCTGCGTCACCCCGAACTGTTTTCCGATAGCATGCAGAAAGACCAAGCCGAAATCCTCGTCGTCGACGACGAAACCCCTGTCCGCCTGAGCCTCGCGGCCTACCTCGAGGACGAAGGCTTCAACGTGCGCACCGCCGAGTCCGCCGAGCAGGCCATCGAGGTCTCCGCCGAGCGCGCCGCGCACCTGGCAGTCGTCGACTTGAGGCTGCCCGGCATGGACGGCGCGTCCCTCATCCTGGAGCTCTCCAGGCGGCACCCGGGCATGAAGTTCCTCATCCACACCGGCTCCACCAAGTTCAGCCTGTCCGAGGACCTCAAGGCCGCGGGCATGGACGACAGCCTCGTCTTCTTCAAGCCTGTCCTCGACATGGGGGACATGGCCTCGAAAATCCTTCAAGTCCTCCAGGGATGACACATGGTTTCTGAACCCGTGGCGACCGTTCTCACCATCGACGACGAGGAGGTCATCCGGCGTTCCTTCCAGGCCTATCTCGAGGACAGCGGCTTCGTGGTCCTCCAGGCCCAGAACGGGCGCGTGGGCCTGGACGTCTTCCGCGAGCGCCGCCCGGACATCATCCTCGTGGACCTGCGCATGCCCGAGATGGACGGCCTGGAAGTGCTGGCCACCGTGGTGCGCGAGGCCCCGGACGTGCCCATCATCGTGGTCTCCGGCACGGGCATGATCCAGGACGCCATCGAGGCGCTGCGCCTGGGTGCCTGGGATTACGTGCTCAAGCCCGTGGAGGACCTGGGCATCCTCGAGCATTCCGTGCGCCGGGCCCTGGAGCGGGCCAAGCTCATCAAGGAAAACAAGGCCTACCGCGAGAACCTGGAAAACCTGGTGCGCCGTCGCACCACCGAACTGCACGACCGCACCCTCCAGCTGGAGCAGGCCAACACGCGCCTGCAAAGCGAGATAGAGGAGCGCAAGGCCGCCGAGGCCAAGTACCGCTCCATCTTCGAGAACGCCATCGAGGGCATCTTCCAGGTGGACCACGACGGCAGGCTGGTCAGTGCCAACCCGGCCATGGCCAGGATACTGGGCTACGGCTCCGTGTTCGACCTCCAGGGCGGCATCGCCGACTTCTGCGAGCGCCTCTGCGAGGACCCGGGCAAGCGCGAGAAGTTCTTCAGGGTCCTCGAGGACCACGGCTCGGTCCAGGGCTTCGAGGTGCAGACCCTGCGCCAGGACGGCCAGACCCTGTGGGGCTCGGTCAACGCGCACCTGGTGGCGGGCAGGACCGGCCAGTCCATCCACTTCGAGGGCACCCTCGAGGACATCAGCGACCACAAGCGCTTCGAGGAGCAGCTGCTCCACCAGTCGCTGCACGACGCCCTCACCGGGCTGCCCAACCGCGCTCTCTTCACCGACCGCCTCTCCCAGGCCATCAGCCGCTGCGCCCGACACAACAGCTTTTTCGCGCTGCTCTACCTGGACGTGGACCGCTTCAAGGTCATCAACGACAGCCTGGGCCACGCCGCGGGCGACCAGTTCCTGGTCAAGCTGGCCGAGCGCCTGCGCACCTGCACGCGCGAGGCCGACACCCTGGCCAGGCTCGGCGGCGACGAGTTCGCCGTGATCTCCGAGCAGGTGCGAAGCCTCTCCGGGGCCACGGTGGTGGCCGAGCGCATCCTCGAGGAGATGCGCCAGCCCTTCAACATCGAAGGCCGCGAGATCTACAGCACCGTCTCCATAGGCATCATCTGCTGCACCGGCTTCTGCGGCACGGCCGAGGACGTGCTGCGCGACGCCGACCTGACCATGTACCGCGCCAAGAGCAACGGCAAGGCGCGCTACGAGGTGTTCGACAACGCCCTGCACGAGCAGACCATCAAGCTCTTGACCATGGAGACCGAATTTCGCCGGGCCCTGGCCCGCAACGAGTTCGAGCTGTATTACCAGCCCATCGTGGACGTGAACACCCACGAGGTGTTCAGCCTGGAGGCCCTGCTGCGCTGGAAGCACCCCGAACGCGGCTACATCCCGCCCCTGGACTTCATCCCCCTGGCCGAGGAGAACGGGCTCATCGTGCCCCTGGGCTGGTGGGTGCTGGAAGAGGGCACGCGCCAGCTGGCGGTCCTTCAGAACCGGTTCCCCAAGCCCGTGCCGCTGTCCATGAGCGTGAACATCTCGGCCAAGCAGTTCTCCGACGCCGACCTGACCAGCAAGCTGGAGACGCTCTTGTCGCACTCGCGGATTCTTCCGGGCACCCTGGAGCTCGAGATCACCGAGAGCGTGATCATGGACAAGGGAGAGGCGGCCATCGGCAGGCTGGAGGAGCTCAAGGCCCTGGGGGTCAAGCTCTTCGTAGACGACTTCGGCACCGGCTACTCCTCGCTCTCCTACCTGCACCGCTTCCCCATCGACATGCTCAAGATCGACCGGTCCTTCATCCGGGAGATCGACGCCACGGGCGGGCACGCCGAGATCGTCCGGGCCATCGTGGGCCTGGGGCGCAACCTGGGGCTGGAACTCATCGCCGAGGGCGTGGAGACCGACGCGCAGCTCGCGGTCATCCGCACCCTGGGCTGCCAGTACGCCCAGGGGTACCTGTTCTCCAAGCCCTGTCCGGCTGCCGCCATCGAGGAGTACCTCGCCCGCGAGAAGACTCAGGGCCAGACCTGACGCCGGGCCGCCATCAACGAATAAAAAGCCCCCGGGGATATACCCCGGGGGCTTTTTCAGTTCGTCGTGCGCCCAAAGGGGGCTGCGACGTCTAGGCTCCGAGAGCCCTCGAGCCGCATTGGGCCTCGGAGTGCAGCTCGTCGATGATCCGGCGCAGCTGGGTGGCCTGGCCCACCAGACCTTCGATGGCCCGTGAGGCGGTGTCCACGCTGACCACGGTCCTGCCCGTGAGCTCGTTTATGGATTCGAGCGAGCTGTTGATCTCCTCGGCCGAGGCGGACTGCTCCTCGGCCGCGGCGGCGATGCTCTGGATTTGCGAGGCCGAGGTCTGCGAGCCCTCGACCAACTCCGAGAGCACGGACCCGGACCTGTCCGCCAGCTGCCCGGCCATGGCGATGGTTTCTATCGCCTTGTCGGTGTTGGCGATGCTGTCCTGGGCCGAGCGCTGGATGGCGGTGATGCTCGAGGTGACCTCCTGGGTGGCGATCATGGTCTTTTCCGCGAGCTTTCTCACCTCGTCGGCCACCACGGCGAAGCCGCGTCCGGCTTCGCCCGCGCGGGCCGCCTCGATGGCGGCGTTGAGCGCCAGCAGGTTGGTCTGGTCCGCGATGTCGGAGATCACGGTGAGGATGCGCCCCACGTCCTGGGAGCGCCGCCCCAGGTCGTCCATGTTGGCCTTGAGGGCCTGGGCCTGGCTGCCCACCTGGCGCATGGTCTGGATGGAGTCGTCCACCACCTTGCGGCCCTCCAGGGCCTTGCCCTTGGCCTGCTCGGCCTGGGCCGAGGCCGAGGAGGAGTTGCGGGCCACGTCCATGATGGCGGCGGACATCTGGTCCATGCTGGTGGCGGTGATGCGCATGCGTTCGCTCTGCTCGTCGGCGCCGCCCTTGATGTCCTGGGCCTGGCTGGAGATCTCCTCGGTGGCCCGGCCGATGTGGTCGACGATGCTCTCCAGGCGCGAGGCCGCCGTGGCCATTCCGTCGCAGCGGGCCTGCTCGGCCTGGGCCATGGCCTGCTCGGCCAGGGCGCGCGACTGCTCGGCGGCGCGGGCCTTCTCCTCGGCTTCGCTGGTCTTGGCCTCGATGTCGGCGATGTTGGCGCGTAGCGTGGCCACCATGGTGTTCAGCGCGGCCTGCATCTGCGAGGCTTCGTCGCGCCCTTCGGCGTCGAGGGAAATGTCCAGGTCGCCCTTGGCGCAGCGCTCGGCCGCGTCGGTGGCTTCCTTGATGGGCCGGGAGATGGTGGTGATGATGAAGCCGCAGAGCAGGATCAGGAAGATCAGGCTCACTCCGATGCCGGTGAAGATGGCCGTGAGCAGCGAATGGATGCGCTTCTCGCTGTCGTCGCGGATGGCGGCCTTCTCGCGCTCCACGTTGTCCACGTAGACTCCGGTGCCGATCCACATGGTGGTGCCGGGGATCATGGTGGCGTAGGCGATCTTGGGCTGGTCGCCCTGACCGGGCTTGGGGAAGACGTACTCGACGAACCCGCCTCCGGCCTTGGCCTTGTCCATGAGTTCGCGCACGAAGTAGACGCCGTTCTTGTCCTTGGTCTGGCCCAGGTCCTGGCCCTGGGATTCCTTCTTGGGGGGCAGGGCCACGTTCACGGTGTTCTCGTAGACGAAGTAGTAGCCGGACTTGTCGTTCTCGAAGCGGATGGGGTCGACCATGGCGCGGATGATCTCCACGCGCCTGGCCGGGTCCTTCTCGCCCTTGATGGCCTCTCCTATCGCCAGAGCGAGCGAGTCGGAGGCGATGCCCAGCTTTTCCTTCTGCCCTTCGATCATGATGCCTTGGGCGGCTTGAATGTTGTGGTCCAGAACCTGCTTCAAGCCGAAATAGAACACGGTCACGACGCCGCCCACGAACACTGAGAACAGGATCAGGAGCACGGCGAAGCGCCATGAGATGGAAAAACGGCGGAAGAACAGGGTGAACGGATTGGACCGGGTGGGTGGGGTGGTCATGGTGGTCCTCCTCGGGTCAGCGGAGCCTGATGCGTATTTCAATTATTTACTGGGACAAACGAAAAAAATGCACAAGCCAAAAAAAAGGGGGGTCCCGGTCGGGACCCCCAGGGAAGGCGATTGGAGGCTCGCTGTTACGCGGGCAGCATCCACTTCAGCGGGTAGGCCATGAGCATGGTCAGCACGGAGATGAACAGCACCATGGCGACCGAGTGCCACAGGGTGAAGCGGAAGATGTCGCCGTCCTTGCCGTGCAGGCCGGTGGCGGCCACGGCCACGGAGATGGACTGGGGCGAGATCATCTTGCCGGTGACGCCGCCGGAGGTGTTGGCGGCCACGCACAGTTCGGGGCGCACGCCGATCTCGAGGGCGGTGGTCTTCTGCAGGTTACCGAAGAGCAGGTTGGACGAGGTGTCCGAACCGGTCAGGAACACGCCCATCCAGCCGAGGATCGGGGCGAAGAAGGGGAACATCACGCCGGTGCCGGCCAGGGCCAGGCCCAGGGTGGTGGACATGCCGTTGGCGTTCATGATGAAGGCCAGGCCGACGATGTTGCCGATGGAGACGATGGGCCAGCGCAGCTGGTGGCAGGTCTTGCCGAAGCAGGCGATGGCCTTGCCGAAGCTGTAGCCGGGCATGATGAAGATGGACAGGATGCCGGAGAGCAGGATGGCGGTGCCGGCGGCGGCCAGGGGCTGGAAGGCGTACTTCACGGCCTGCGGGGTGGCGACGCCGTTGACCATCTTGGCCACCATGTTGTGGTACAGGGGCCATTCGATCTGGATGTTGATGTAGGCGGCCAGGATCTTCTTCACCGAGGGCCAGCCCTGGATGAGCACGAGCACGGCCAGGATCAGGTAGGGCATCCAGGCGCGGATGATCTCGCCCGAGGAGAAGCGGCACACGGCGGGGCCGGTGGGGGCGGCTTCATCGGGGAAGTGCCACACGTTCTTGGGCTTCCACACGCGCAGGAAGCCCCACAGGGCCACGATGGTCACGATGGCCGACACGATGTCGGGCAGGGTCGGGCCGTGGAAGTTCGAGAGCAGGAACTGGGTTCCGGCGAAGGCCACGCCGGCCACGAGCAGGGCCGGGATGACTTCCATGGTGCGCTTGAAGCCGCACATGGTCACGGACAGCCAGATGGGCACGATGATGGACAGGAAGGGCAGCTGGCGGCCGACGATGGCGGAGATGGTCATCTCGTCGAGCTTGGTGGCGCCGGCAACGGCCGTGATGGGGATACCGACCGCGCCGAAGGCCACGGGGGCGGTGTTGGCCAGAAGGCAGATGCCCGCGGCGTACAGGGGGTTGAAGCCCAGGCCGGCGAGCATGGCCGCGGTGATGGCCACGGGGGTGCCGAAGCCCGCGGTGCCCTCGATGAAGGAGCCGAAGGCGAAGCCGATGAACACGGCCTGGAGGCGGCGGTCATCGGTGATGCAGGCCAGGGAGTTCTTGATGATCTCGAACTCGCCGGACTCGACGGTCATGTTGTAGACCCAGATCGCGGTGACGACGATCCAGACGATGGGGAACAGGCCGTAGACGAAGCCGTAGGTGTAGGAACCGATGGCGGTGGACGTGGGGATGCCCCAGAAGAGGATGCCCAGCAGCAGGGCGGCCAAGCTGGCCACCGCGCCGGCGACGTGGCCCTTGGCGCGTTTCACCGCGAGCATGTAGAACAGAATGTAGATGGGGATGCCCGCCACCAGCGCCGACAGCAAGTAGCTGTCTCCAAGGGGTTTGTAGACTTGAGTCCAGACGCTCATCACTTCCTCCTTCAAAGGGTTGATACGATTTTACCCAAGGGTCTGGGCGTACAGCTCCACGGGGTGCCTGACGGCGATGCGGTCACCGGCCTGGGACATCATGTCCGCGATCTGCATCATGCAGGCAGGGCAACCGGCGGAAACGATGTCCGCACCCGTGGCGACGATGCTGTCGCGCTTCTTCTTGCCGATCTTGGTGGAGACGGAATAATGCTGGAGGTTGAACGATCCGCCGCAGCCGCAGCAGACGTCCGAACCAGCCATCTCCACCACGTTCAGGCGCGGGTTGGCCTTGAGCAGGGTCCTCACCTGCCCGGACACCCCCAAGCTCTTCTTGAGGTGGCAGGGATCGTGGACCGTGACCTTCTTCGCGTCGGAAGCGGTCTCTGCCATGGTAACGCCCAGTTTGTCGACGATGAAGGCGTTGATGTCCATGGCCTTGCCAGCGAGCATCTTGATCTGGTCGCGTTCGGCCTGGGAGAGGCCCTCGCACATGAGCGGCCACACGTGGTGGAACGCCGAGGTGCAGGTGCCGCAGGGGGTGACGATGTAATCGAAGTCACCCTTGCCGAAGAGCTTGAGGTTCATGCGAACCAGGTCCTCGAAGCTCTTCATGTCTCCGGAAGCCAGTGAGGGAACGCCGCAGCAGACCTGGTCGGTGGGCATGTAGACGCCCACGCCGTGATGCTTGAACACCTTGAGCATGGCCTCGCCCACGCTGGTGAACATCTTGTCCACCACGCAGCCGTAGAAGAAGGCCACTTTCAAGCCGCTCGCGCCCGGAGCGGTGTTCAGGTTGCCGACGCTGCGAAGAGGCTTGTCCGCCAGGGAGAGCAGGTGACGGTCTCCCAGAAGCGGTGACAGCAGCTTGGAACAGGACGACCCGATGATGTCGTTGACCGGGGTCGTGAAGAAGCCCTGGAACTTGGTGCCCAGGGCCAGGAGGTTGTTGAACAGGGCGGGCTTGGTCAGCATGCCCCGGAAGATGGCCTTCTTCATCGGGGAAAGGCCGATGTAGGCCGTGACGATGGCGCGGCCCTTGAGGAAGATGTCCACGGCCTTGACGCCCGACGGGCAGGCCGCCGCGCAGGAGCCGCACAGCAGGCACTTGTCCAGGCGGTCCTTCACGGCCTTGGCGTCGGAGATCATCTCGTGGCCCAGGAACTCCAGCAGGGCGATCTTGCCGCGGGCCACGTCCGCCTCACGCCCGGTTTCGGCGAACACGGGGCAGACGCTCTGGCACATGCCGCAGCGCATGCAGTTGACGAGCTGGTCGTCGAGCTCGCCCAGCAGTTTGAGCATTTGGTTCAAGTCGGCCATTGTCTTACTCCCCCAGGATCTTGCCAGGGTTCAGGACGTTCTTGGGGTCGCAGGCCTTCTTGATGCGCTTGGAGAAGAGCACGCTGGCCTTGTTGGTCTCCTTCTCCATCCAGCGCGACTTGGCCAGGCCGATGCCGTGCTCGCCGGAGAGCGTGCCGTCCAGGCCCAGGGCGGCCTCGAAGATGGCGTCCACGCCCTTCTCGACGCGGTGGAACTCTTCCTTGTCGCGGCGGTCGCAGAGGATGGTCGGGTGCAGGTTGCCGTCGCCCGCGTGGCCGAAGGTGCCGATGGTCAGCTTGTATTCCTTGGCGATCTTGTCCAGGGCTTCCATCATGGCCGGGATCTTGGAGCGCGGCACGGTGGCGTCCTCGAGCACGGTGGTGGGGCGCAGGCGGGCGAGCGAGGACAGGGCGGCGCGGCGCGCTTCCCAGACCTTGTTGCGCTCCACGGCGTCCTTGGCCACCTGGATGCGGGTGCAGCCGTTCTGCTTGCAGATGGCCTCGACCTTCTCGGCCTCCTCGGCGACCTGGGCGGGGTGGCCGTCCACCTCGATGAGCAGCAGCGAACCGGCGTCGGTGGGCAGGCCGACCTTGGCGTAGCCCTCGACGGCGCCGATGGTGAAGTTGTCCATGAATTCAAGGGTGCAGGGCACGACCTTGGCGGCGATGATGGCGGAGACGGTGCGCGAGGCGGTCATGATGTCGGGGAACACGGCCATCATGGACTTGGCGGCCTGCGGCGGGGGCACGAGCTTCAGGATGAACTCGCTCATCACGGCCAGGGTGCCCTCGGAGCCGACCATCAGCTGCGGGATGTTCAGGCCGGTGACGCACTTGACGGTCTTGGAGCCGGACTTGCAGTAGTTGCCCTCGGAGTCGAAGAAGTTGACTCCCATGACGTAGTCCTTGGTCACGCCGTACTTCAGGCCGCGCAGGCCGCCGGCGTTCTCGGCGACGTTGCCGCCCAGGGTGGAGACGGCCTGGGAGCCCGGGTCGGGGGGGTAGAACAGGCCCTTGGCGGTGACGGCGGCGGCGAACTTGGCCGTGATGGCGCCGGTCTGGACCACCGCGTACATGTCCTCCTCGTTGATCTCCAGAATTTTGTCCAGAGCGTTGGTCAGGAGCACGACGCCGCCCTTGGAGGGAATGGTTCCGCCGGAGAGGTTGGAGCCCGCGCCGCGAACGGTCAGGGGCAGGCCGTTGTCGTTGCACAGCTTCACGATCTTGCCGACCATCTCCATCTGGGTGGGGCGAACCACCAGGGAGGGCAGGACGGGATCGAGCACGGCGGCGTCGTACGAATAGGAATGCTTGTCGGCCTCGGCATCCATGACGTTGTCGTTGCCGACCACGGTGGCGAAGGCCTGTTTGAGCGACTGGCTGACCATTCTGTTGTTCTCCCGGTCGTTTTGAGGTTGTACGGCTTCCTCCCCGGTCAAGGAGGATTTCTGTCAACGGCCCTTTAACAACAATCGTGCCAAGTCATGTTGTAGGTATAATGCGTGTTATTTTGGTGTGTTACCGTTTCCTGGGGCAAAGGCTCCCCCGGGAATCCAGAATGCCGGATATGCCCATCCGATCCAGTAATCCCGGGGTTTTGGTGACATTTTCGTAGCGGACTCGAGGCAGGGCCGGGCCGTCCGTTTTTCCGGATGAAGGGTGATATTCCGGAAAAACGGACGACCCGGAAAAGGGCGCGGAGGCCCGCACGGCAAGGCTTCGCCGGGGCGCCCGGGACGGCCGTGAACGGGCTTAGAGGGTCATGTTGTGCTTCTTGAGAAGCGCGTAGAGGTGCGAGCGCGAGAGCCCGGAGGTGTCCAGCATGCACTGGAGGTCCTTGCCGGACTGGAAGAGCAGGGCCTCCAGGTACTCGCGCTCCTTGGCTTCCTTGAAGGACTTGAGCGAGGTGAGCATCCCCCCGCAGGCCCCGCTGGGCCGGGCCGGGGCTGCCTGCGCGGGAGCGTCGTCGCGCCTGCCGCGCTCGATGTTGGCCTTGACCATGTGCAGGCGCACCTCGGGCGGCAGGTGCTTGGCGTAGAGCGTGGGCTCCATGCCCGCGGCGGCCAGGGCGCGCTCCAGCACGCCGAAGAGCTCGCGCACGTTGCCGGGCCAGGAGTAGTGGGTGAGCATCTCCATGAAGTCCGCGCCCACGCCCTTGGTGGGCAGGCCGTAGCGCTGGCAGAGCAGGTCCAGGTGCGCGAGCGTCAGGGGCTTGATGTCCTGCCTGCGCTCGCGCAGGGGCGGAAGCGAGATCACGAAGGTCTTGAGCCTGAAGAGCAGGTCCTGGCGGAACTCGCCGCGCGCGGCCATGGCCTCCAGGTCGCGGTTCGTGGCCGCGATCAGGCGGAAGTCGCTCTCCACCTCCACGGTGGCGCCCACGGGCCTGAAGCGCTTCTCCTGGAGCACGCGCAGAAAGGCCTTCTGGATGCTCATGGGCATCTCGCCAACCTCGTCGAGAAACAGCGTGCCGCCGTCGGCCAGCTTGACCAGGCCCGGGCGGTCCTGGTCCGCGCCGGTGAAGGAGCCTTTGCGGTGGCCGAAGAGCGTGCTCTCCAGGAGCGTCTCCGTGAGCGAGGCGCAGTCCACGGCCACGAAGTCGCCGGAGGAGCGCGTGGAGTTGACGTGGATGGTCCTGGCCATGAGCTCCTTGCCCGTGCCCGTCTCGCCGGTGATGAGCACCGGGCCGGTCAGGCGCGAGGCCTGGGCCACCAGGTCCAGGCAGGCCTCCATGCGCGGGCTCGCGCCGATCACGGCGTCGCGGCGCAGGGCCACGGTGGCCACGCCCTGGGCCTTCTCCTTGTGGTACTTGAGCGCGCGCGTCAGCGAGAGCATGGTCTGCTTGATGGGCGCGGGCTTGACCAGATAGTCCCACGCGCCGCCCGCGATGGCCATCTCCGCGCCGTCGGGGTCGCCCAGGCCGGTCAGGATGATCACCTCGGGCGGGTTGTCGCCGCGCCTGATGTCCGGGAGGGCGTCCAGGCCGTTGCCGTCGGGCAGCCTGATGTCCAGGAGCACCACGTCCACTTCGTGGCCCCGGACCATGGACATGCCCTCGGAGAGGGTGCCCGCGCCGAGGAAGTTGAAGCGCATGCGCCTGGACAGGCTTTGGAAGGTGTCGCGGATTTCCTGGTCGTCGTCGATCACGAGAATGGTGGACATGTTATCGCTTGCCGTCCAGCACCTGGCCGATGGCCCTGGCCAGGTCGTCGCCGTTGTAGGGTTTGAGGATCACGGACTTTATGTTGCCCGCGCGCTCGGCCGCCGTCAAGGAACCGCGCCGCCCCGACACCAGGATCACGGGCAGCGAGGGCGCGACCTCGCGCAGCCGCTCGGCCAGCTCCACGCCGGAGATGCCCGGCATGTCGAAATCGGTCACCACCACGTCCACGGCCCCGTGGGAGGTGCGCACGTGGTCCAGGGCCTGGAAGCCGTCCCCCGTGGCCGTGACCCGGTAGCCCATGAGGCCGAGCACCCGGGGCACCACCTTGAGCTGGTCTTCGTCGTCCTCCACGAAGAGCACGCGCTCGTCGCCGTGGCGCACGGGGCCCGCCGGCGGCAGGGCCAGGGCGCTCGTCTCGTCGAAGTCGGCCTGCTTGGGCAGGTATATCTCGAAGCTCGTGCGCATCCCGCCCTGGCTCGTGACCTTGAGCCCGCCCCTGTGCGTCTTGACGATGCCGTGCACCACGGCCAGCCCCAGGCCCGTGCCCTCGCCCTTGGCCTTGGTGGTGAAGAAGGGGTCGAAGATGCGGTCCATGATGTCCTGGGGGATGCCGGGGCCGTCGTCGGACACGGCCAGGCGCAGGTAGCGCCCGGGGCGCACGTTGATCATCTCGGCCTGGATGTCGTCCAGGTCCGTCTCGGTGAGCTCGATGGCGATGTGCCCCCCGGTCTCGCGCATGGCCTGGAAGGAGTTGGCGCAGAGGTTCATCACGATCTGGTGGATCTGCGTGGGGTTGGCGAAGGCGATGGCCGGGTGCACGTCGATGCGCTCGCTCAGCGTGATGTTTCGCGGCAGGGTGGCCGCGAAGATGCCCAGGGCCTCGTGCACCACCTCGGCCATGTCCGTTGGGGCGTAGCCCTCCTGGGAGGGGCGGCTGAAGGAGAGGATCTGCTGCACCAGGCGCGACCCGCGCCTGGCGGCCTTGAGGGTGCGCTCCAGGTCCAGGGCGGTATCGGAGTCCTCGGGCAGGTCCATGAGGGCGAGCTCGGTGGAGTTGATTATGGAGGTCAGGATGTTGTTGAAGTCGTGCGCGATGCCCCCGGCCAGGGCGCCGATGGCCTCCATCTTCTGCGACTGGAGCAGCTGGCGCTCGAGCGATATCTTGGCCGTGACGTCCTCGGCCGTGCCCAGCACGCCCACCACCTCGCCCGCGTCGTCGTGCAGGGGCACGATGGTCATCTCCAGGCTCACGGGCTCGCGCCCGGGCAGGGTGAGCGTCCACTCCCTGCGGTGGATGGAGTGCCCCGAGGCGAGCACCCTGCGGTTGACCTCCTCGGCGGATTCCGCGGCGTCCTCGGGCATGATCACCACGGCGGAATGGCCCACGATCTGCTCGGGGTTCTCCAGGCCGAAGAAGTCCAGGAAGGAGCGGTTCACGCCCAGGAAGTTGAGGTCCTTGCCCTTCCAGTAGACCAGCTGGGGGATGTTGTTCAGCACGGTCTGGAGCATGGCCTGGGAGCGGCGCAGGGCGCGTTCGGCCTCGCGGCGCAGGGTGATGTCCTGGATGGCCTCCACCACGCCCGCAGCCACGCCGCGCGCGTCCTTGTAGGTGGCCTTGCTGACGATGACGCCGTGGGTGTTTCCGGCGGCGTCCAGCATGTCGGTCTCGTAGCTGAGCACCCCGGGCTTGGTCAGCAGGTGGCGCTCGGCGGAGTCGAAGCGCCTGGCCAGGGGGTGGCGGGGGTTGTCCAGGAGCTCCTCGCGCACCACGCCGAACCATTTCTCGAAGGCCAGGTTGCAGCCCAGGTAGCGCCCGTCCAGGCCCTTGTAGGAGAGCGGCAGCGGGATGGTGTCCATGAGGATGCGCAAGAACGAAAGCTGGTTCTTGATCTGCATCTCCACCGAACGCTTCTGGATGATGGACGTGGCCAGGAGCACCAGCACGAACACAAGCAAAAAGAAGCCCGAGAGGCTTATCCACACGATCTGCTTGTTGATGGTGTAGAAGGTCAGGGGCTCGTTGATCAGCGTCGCGCCCAGGGGCAGCTTGCTCTCGGGGATGGCGAAGCGCTTCAGCACGTTGTAGTCGAAGAGGTAGGGGTCCTCGAACTTGTCCACCACGCGGATGCCTTCCGGGGCGTGGCCCTCCAGCACCTGGAGCGCCATCTTGGCGGCGGTCTCGCCCTCGCCTTGGCCCGAGTGCAGCTTGCCGCCCACGATGCCGTGGCCGAGCATGAACTGCCACGCGCTGTAGATGGGCACGGACGAGCGCTTGGAAAGGATGTCGCAGACCTCCTCCACCGAGTAGACCTGCTTTTCCGTGCCCACGTAGATGGGGATGAGGAAGATCATGTCCCCGGTGGAGAGGGTGTCGGTCTTCTCCAGGAGCTCCGGCAGGGTGCGCACGTCCCAGAACTCGAAGGCGAAGGTGGTGCGGTACTTGGCGGCCGCGCGCATCACCTGCTTGCGGATGGCCTGGCTGGTCAGGGAGTAGTCTCCGGCGACGATCACCCGGGTGACGTCGGGGGTCAGTTCGTGGGCGATCTTGAAATTGGTCTCGAAGTCCGGGTATTCGACCACCCCCGTGATCCCCTTGCCCCGTATCCTGGCGGGGTCGAAGTCGTTGACGCCGCAGAAGATGGCCGGGATGTCCGGGAAGAGTTCTTCCTTGTGGGCCAGCAGGAACTGGAAGGCGTAGTCGTCCGAGACGAGGATCACGTCGAAGGACGTGTCGCGGTACTTTTCCAGATAGTATTTGACCAGCGTCTCGTTCATGTGCGGCTTGTCGAACCGCTTGGAGTCCATGTACTCGATCTGCATGTCATAGGGCACGGTGGACTTGTCCAGCCCCGCGCGGATGCCCTGGAGTATCTGGTCGGACCAGGCGTAGCCGTTGTGGTAGGAGTTAATGTAGAGGATCTTCTTCTTGTTGATCATCTCTGCCTGCCCGAACGCAAGCGTCGCGCCGAGCAGGACCAGGAGGAACGCGGCAAGGGTCTTCATTGGGCTGGTCCCGGTGGGAAAGGTGGAGCTTCGCCCGAAAGGGGCCTGGGCCCCCCGGACGTGCAAGCAGTAGACCAAGCGGCCCCGGCGATCAAGCCTTCGCGGGGCCGAACCCGGGGCGCGCGTCCTCCCCGGCCGCGCGGCCTTCGCATGCCGGGGCGGCTTCGTCCAGGAAATCCAGGACCATGCGGATGGTGGGGATGTGGTAGAGCATGCTCACGTGGCTGATGGGCGCGGTCTGCTCCTCCATCCAGCCGTCCTGGCCGATCTCCAGCGACGACGTGGGCAGGACCATGTTGTCCAGGGGCGAGTAGACGTTGAGCTTGGGCAGATCCCTGGGCGCGGGCATGGCGTTCAGCCTCCGGGCCAGCGGGCCGCCGTACTTCAGGCTGCGCCCCAGCCTGCCCAGGGCCAGGGCCGAGAGCTTGCTGCCCTTGTTGGGCGCGCCCAGGATCACGGCCGCGCGCACGAGCTTGGCGGTCTGCGGGTCCGCGATGGCCGCCCGGGTCAGAAGCCCGCCCAGGCTGTGGCCCACCAGGATCACGGGCTCGCCTCCGCACAGCCCGGCGGCCTCGCGCACCACTTCCTTGAGCTGGTCCGCCAGCTGCCAGAAGTCGTTTTTTACCGTGTTGTAGCTCCAGGCGAAGACCTTCTCGTAGCCGCGCCGCCTGAGCCACCACTTGTAGAGGTGCCAGGCCGAGGCGTTGTGGTAGAGCCCGTGCACCAGGAGCACCGGCGGGCGCGAGCAGCTGGGGGAGGGCGAGGGCTTCCAGAGCCTCTTGGCGAATCCGAAGGGGTAGGTCAGGTAGACCATGAGCTGGCTGGAGACGCTGGAAAGAAACCCCAGCGCGACGCAACGGGCGAGCCCGGGCGTGCCCTCGCAGGTGGCCCGGTGGGACGGGTGCGGGGTGTTGGCGGCCTCGTACCAGAACAATATGTACGTGAGCCCGGAGACGAAAGCCCCGGCCCCGAGCAGGGTGGCAAGCAGAACGAACGCCATGAACGGTCCTCCGAAACGGCCCGGTCTTCCGGGCGCAAGCGCGCGGACCTTACAGCATGGGGTTTTCTGTGGCAATACGGGGTCGAATGTTACAAAATGCATTCGCGCTTGACGTCAATTCGGGAAAAGGGAACGATAACAACGTAGTGTGTAGTAACTACATCCCGCAAGGAGCGTCCCCATGGCATTGGTGTTCAGGAGCTTGAGCATCTTTTTCGCCGCAGGAGTGGCCGGAGGGCTGGCCAACGCGGCCTTCGTCTGGGGAAGCGGCGCGTTCGGGCTGAGCGCGCTCATGGGCGTGGCCATCGCGCCTGCGTGGACGCCACCGTGGCTCTACCAGCGCCTGGTCTGGGGCGGGATCTGGGGGCTCGCGTTCGTCCTACCGTTTTTCTCGCGCTCCGTGCTCGCCCGGGGGCTCTTCATGAGCCTCGGGCCCACGGCGGTGCAGCTTCTTGTCGTGTTCCCCCGGGTGCTGGACAAGGGCATGTTCGGGATGGACCTCGGGGCGTGGACCCCGGCTTTCGTGTTCCTGGCCAACGCGGTCTGGGGCGTGGTGGCCGCGTGGTGGGTCTGGATGGGCACGGACGCGCGCCCGTCCCGGGGGAGGCTGTGAGATTTAGCAGGCGAAACGGGGTTGACCTGGGGGCGGGGTTCGTATAAAAGCCTCCTTCTCGTGAGGCGGGCGGGTAGCTCAGTTGGAAGAGCACCGGCCTTACAAGCCGGGGGTCACAGGTTCGAGCCCTGTTCCGCCTACCACGAATGCGCGGGAGTAGTTCAGTTGGTTAGAACGCCGGCCTGTCACGTCGGAGGTCGCGGGTTCAAGTCCCGTCTCTCGCGCCACTAGAAAGTAACCGGTCAGGGCAAACGCCCTGGCCGGTTTTTCTTTTCGCGCCCCTCGCGCGCATCCTCCCCCAACTATGGGCTTTCCCGTCCGGATGGTGTACGCCTCGCGCATATGCATGCGCGCTACCCCCTCCTGCTGGCCCTCGTCTTCGCCGCCTTCTGGTCGATCCTGGCCGTAGCCCCCGCCTCGCGCGAGGTCTGGTGGGCCGAGAACATCCCGGTGATGGCCGTGTTCGCCTTCCTGGCGGCCACGTACCGCCGCTTCCGCTTCTCCAACCTGGCCTACACCTTCATGGCCGCCTGGCTCTTCATGCACACCGTGGGCGGGCACTACACCTTCGCCAACGTCCCCTTCGGTTGGGTGACGGACCTCTTCGGGTTCGAGCGCAACCATTACGACCGCATCGCGCACTTCTCCGTGGGGTTCTACGCCTTCGGCCTCGCGGAGTACCTCCAGCGAAAGCGCCTGGCGCACCCTGCCGTGGTGCTGGCCTTCAGCCTGGCGTCGGTGATGGCCCTGGCCTGCGCCTACGAGATCGTCGAGTGGTGGTACGCGGTGTTGGAGGGCGGCGAGGCCGGGGTGGAGTTCCTGGGCAGCCAGGGCGACCCCTGGGACGCCCAGAAGGATATGCTGGCCGACACCCTGGGCGCTGTGTTCGCGCTGGTTGTCTTCGCCGCGCGGGATAGGAGGGCGGCCGGGCTCGTGCGGAAGGGATGAGCGGGGCGCGGAAGGCCCGGAAACCTTCGAAGGGCGCCTGCTCCGGGCGTGGCCGGAATTTTTGTGAAAAGAACGCTTGACGCCGGACGCGTGCCGGGATAGTTACCGCTTCCCGCGACGGACGAGGGGGCGGCGAAAGCCGGTCCGGAACCCGTCGGGGCAAAGCGCGGGAGTAGTTCAGTTGGTTAGAACGCCGGCCTGTCACGTCGGAGGTCGCGGGTTCAAGTCCCGTCTCTCGCGCCACTGAAACACCAGGGCACAAGCCCTTGAAAGCCGGCCTGAGCGAACAGCTCGGGCCGGCTTTGTTTTGTCCGGCGCGCAATCCGGGGCGAACCGGGCGCGAAGCGCCTGGCACAGGGTTATTGCTTGGCCTGCTTCGCGTAGGCGTTCTTGAGGAAAACCAAGACCGAGGACAGTTGCTCGGTGAATCTCTTCGAGTCCCTGAAGTCGAGGTGCGAGCAGTCGAGCGACGGGAACGCGGCAAGCGTCGGCCATTGATAGGCGTCGATGAACGTGTGGTCCAGGCGGGACGCGAGGGTCGAGAACACCCATCGTCCATGCTTGGAGTTGTTCTCGAGCTCCCCGCAATCACCGGAAGGCATCCTCAGGAAGATGACGTCTCCTCCGCGTGCCCTGATCTTGTTCGCGCATGCATTGTACATGTCGATCGTCGAGAGTATCCCGTCCTTGTCTTCCTCGTCCTGTTCAATCGTGCTGAGGGTTTCGTGGTAATGCTGCGAATGGATTCTGCCGATGACCTCGGTGTCCATGTTGTAGTCCGCGCGGATAGACCGGTCATTCTTCGTCGTGGCGAACGGAGGCGCCAAAATCGAGCTCGTGTAGTTTCCTACGGATTTGTGAGCGATCCTGGGCAAATTCAGGTGCGATTGCACCGACACGAGGTTCTCTTGGAAGTATGTGGCAAAAATCCTGTTCAGTTTTTTGTTGAGCGACCATTCGTTGTGATAGTAGCTCGTGTACTTCTCCTGCTCGGACAGGGTGGATTTCGAGAACGAACTCTTGTGTATCGAGACGATTGCTGTTCCAGTGAACTTTTCGTCGTCGGCGATGTCCCTCAGTGTCGAAAATGAGTTGGTCAGGGATGGGACGGCCAGGTAGACGATGTTGGAGTCGTTGCCGGTGCCCGTGAAGCCGGACTTGTCGAACCCGATGAGTATCCTGGACGCGCCGACGAGCACGATGGAGTTGCTGTCGTAGATCTTTTCCCTTGAAAGCGACCACATGGCAGGGTCATCGATGATGGACGGAATGAACCCTGCGCCGCGCATGGCGAATTCCGCGAACGCGAAGAATGCGACGACGATGAGCGTTGTGGCCGCGAACGTGCCTTTCCACGCGACAGTCGGTATTTTCCTGTCGACGATGCTAGAATTGGAAGTAGATGAAGGCACGGTCTTCTCCGGGTGTGGCGATGATTGTGATGATGACGACAGACAGGATGAGCGCCAGGATGGGCTTCGGCAGCCTTTCGGCCAGTTCCTCGATGGACGTTTTGCGCATCAGGTAGTGGTAGAGGACCATCAATGATGCGGCGGCCATGGGGATGGCGTAGTCACTGAAGTACGCGCGATAAAGCGAGGGGTCGTTCTGCCATGTGAGCATGGAGTGGATGATGTCGAACGCTTGCCCGAAGGTGGCTGCCCTGAAAAAGACCCACGCGACGCACACGAGGGCGAAGGTGAGCATGGCCTTCGGGAAGTCGAAGACCTTCTTTTGCGGCGTGAAGCTCTTGAATGCATGTTCCGCAGTCAGGTACGCGCCATGAAGCCCGCCCCAGGCGACGAACGTCCATGACGCCCCGTGCCAGAGCCCGGCGATCAGCATCGTCCCGAGCAGGTTCCTGCTCACGATGGCGGCGTTTCCCCTGTTGCCCCCCATGGGGATGTAGACGTAGTCGCGAAACCATGTGGAAAGGCTCATGTGCCATCTTCGCCAGAAGTCCGAGAAGCCCGTGGCTCCGTATGGGTGGCGGAAGTTGTCGGGGAGGTGGAAGCCGAGCATCAGCGAGCACCCGATGGCGCTGATCGAATAGCCTGAGAAGTCGTAGAAGATCTGCCCGGCAAAGGCTATCGTTCCTGCCCAGGCGGTGATGGTCGTCATGTGCGCCCGCGCGGTGTAGACCTTCTCGACAAGCGGCGCGAAAACGGCATCCGCCAGGATGCTCTTCATGAATATCCCGATGATCAGCAGCACGGCTCCCCAACAAAACGTCCTGGGGTCGAACCTCTTCTCGTCCGCGCATTGGTAAAGGAACTGATTGCTGCGCACTATCGGGCCGGCCACGAGCTGGGGGAAAAAGGTGACGTAGAGCGCGTAATCGAGGAAGTTGTCCCAGGGCTTGTCCCTCTTGAGGTAGACGTCGAGAGTGTAGGAGAGCGTCTGGAATGTGTAGAACGATATTCCCACTGGAAGGATTATGTCGAGCTTGAGCGGCTGGAACTCGATGTGCAACAATTGCAGGAGAGCGATGGTGTTCTCGAGGATGAAATTTCCGTACTTGAAGAACGCGAGAAGACCGATGTTGACAAATACGCTGATAACCATCCAGAAGTGTTTGCGTTTTTTGTCTCCTGCCATGTAGATCAGCTTGGCGGAATACCAGTCGATGACCGTGGAGAGCATCAGGAGCAGCACGAACGGCGGATTCCAGGCCGCATAAAACAGATAGCTCGCCGCCGTGAGGATCGCCTTTTTGGCCTTCCATGATATCGTGGAATAGTACAGCAAGAGAATGACGCAGAAAAACAAGACGAATGTATAGGAATTGAATGTCATTTGAGTCTGCCGTGTTTTTTTAACGGCTATCTATGATGCCAGGAGCCTTCGAGCAATCACAGGCATCTGGAAAAGTCGCTTGCCAGTTTCCCTCCCTTGTCGTTTTGTAATATTCGTGTCCGCTCCAGAGTCGTTCCAAAGGGGCTCGGACTGGTTTTGGACTGTTTTTTTGCTAAAGCAGCAACGGCTTGCCCTCGGTTTTCGCGGATGTAAACGCTCTCCGCCTCGGGCACGCGCTTCGCGGGTCTTTGCGCCCCAACTCCCCGGATCATTTCGGGAAACCCTTCTTGAACCCAGGCCGCCGCGCGTGTAATCCTCCCTGATCCCTCCCGCCCAGTGCTTGCGTATCCGGCATCGCCACGGAGGGCGAAGCCTCCATCAAGGAACCCACCGCGCGCATGAAAAAGCTCTGGATCGATTACCTGCGGGCCTTGTCCGCGCTGGCCGTGGTGGTCATCCACGTCACCGCCCCGTTCTACGCCAGGTTTCCCTCCCTTTCCGCCGCTGACTGGTGGCTGGCGGACATCGTCAACTCGAGCGTGCGCTTCGCGGTGCCCATGTACGTGATGATCTCGGGGGCGCTGCTCCTGGGCCGCGACACCGACGCCCCCTCGTTCTACCGCAGGCGCGCCGCGCGCCTGATCCCGCCGCTGGCGTTCTGGAGCGCGTTCTACCTGCTCTTCTCGAGCTTCGCCGCGGGCGAGGGCTTCCCGGGCGTCCTGTCCAGGTTCAAGCACGACCTGCTCCTCGGCGGCCAGGCCTACTACCATCTGTGGTACCTGCCCATGTTCATCGGGCTCATGCTCGCGCACCCCTTCGTGAACGGCTACCTCATGGGCAGAAAGCCCGGACGCGTCGAGCTGGCCGCGCTGTTCGCGGTGTTCGCGGGCTTCATGCTCCTGGGGCAGGGGACGGAACTCCTGGCCGCCCTCAAGGGGGTGCGCGTGGCGTGGTACGGCGCTTTCGTGTGGTACCTGGGCTATTACGTGGCCGGGCACGTGCTGGACAGGCGAGGGGGGATCGCGCTGCCGGGAGGCCTGCTCGCGGGGACCGCCGCAGCCATCGTCGCGGCGGGAAGCGTTGCGAACCACGTGATGGCCTCGCGCTTCGGCCTCTTCGACGACCAGTACGTCCTTTTCAACACGGGGCTCGCGGTGTTCGCGCTCACGGCGGCGATCTTCTGCCTGTTCAGGAACAACGCGCACGCGTTCAGGGAGAACCGCCTGGTGGCCTCGGTGGCGGACGCGAGCTTCGGCATCTACCTGATCCACCCGTTCTTCCTGTACTTCGAGCGCCGCTACCTGCCCGGGTATTACGGCAATGCCTTGCTGTACATCCCGCTCTCGGCGATCACGGTGTTCGCGGCGTCCTGGGCGTCCGTCGCGGCGCTCAGGCGCCTGGAGTTCTTCCGCAGACTCTGTTGAGGTGGCTCGCGGCAGTTGACAGCGCGGCTCGGGCAAACGTATGCGCCTTCTTTCACATGACCCGACAGGAGCGCGCAATGAACAAAACCGTCCATTACATCATCGGCGACGGCATCGGGCCCGAGGTCTTCGCCGCCGCCAGGCCCGTCATCGACGCCGCAGTGGCCAAGGCCTACGGCGATTCCCGCAAGCTCGAGTGGAAGGAGCTGCTGGCGGGCGAGAAGGCCTTCAAGGAGACCGGCAACTACCTGCCCCAGGAGACCCTGGACGCCCTCTCCAAGGCCGAGCTGGCCATGAAGGGCCCCCTGGGCACCCCCGTGGGCGGCGGCATCCGCTCCCTCAACGTGACCATGCGCCAGACGCTGGACCTCTACGCCTGCATCCGGCCCATCAAATACTTCAAGGGCATCGAATCCCCGGTGAAGCGCCCGGACCTCGTGGACATGATCGTGTTCCGCGAGAACACCGAGGACGTCTACGCGGGCATCGAGTGGGCCTCCGGCACCCCCGAGGCCAAGCGCCTCATCGAGTTTTTGGCCTCCATGGGCAAGAACGTGGACGAGACCGCCGGCATCGGCATCAAGCCCATGACCCCCAAGGGCTCCAAGCGCCTGGCGCGCATGGCCATCGAGCACGCCGTGGCCCAGGGCAAGCCCAACGTGACCCTGGTGCACAAGGGCAACATCATGAAGTTCACCGAGGGCGCTTTCCGCGCCTGGGGCTACGAACTGGCCGCCGAGGAGTTCGCGGACACCGTGATGACCGAGCAGCAGGCCAAGGAAGGCATGACCAGGCCCGTGATCCTCAAGGACCGCATCGCCGACGCCATGTTCCAGGAAGTGCTCATCCGCCCCCAGGAGTACTCGGTGATCGCCACCACGAACCTGAACGGCGACTACATCTCCGACGCCCTGGCCGCTCAGGTCGGCGGGCTGGGCCTGGCCCCGGGCGTGAACATGAGCGAGAAGCTGGCCTTCTTCGAGGCCACCCACGGCACCGCCCCCACCATCGCGGGCCTGGACAAGGCCAACCCGGGCAGCCTGGTGCTCTGCGGGGCCATGCTCTGCGAGCACCTCGGCTGGTTCGAGGCCGCCAAGCTCATCCACGACGCCATGGACAAGGTCATCAGCGACAAGACCGTCACCGTGGACCTGGCCAGCCAGATCCCCGGCAGCAAGACCGTGGGCTGCACCGAGTTCGGCGAACTGCTTCAGCGCAACTTCTAGGACAGCGCACCCGCATCCGGACCACCGGCCGGGAAGGCTTTCGCCCTCCCGGCCTTTTCATTTCCATCCCCCGGGTGTAGTGGAGCCCCACGCCCCGGGAAAGCCGCCAACGCGGGCGGCGGCCTCCCTGACGCATGGCCCGCCGTCAAGGACACGCCATGTTCCACGACATCCCCCCAGGCATGACCCTGCGCATGCGCGAGCTCGAGGCCCGCGACGCGGCAGACCGCACCGACGGCACGGCCCACGCCGACCGGCTGCGCCAGATTCCGCCGGACACCGGACGCTTCCTGGCCATCCTGGCGGCCTCGGCCCCGGACGGGGCCTGGGTCGAGGTGGGCTCGGGCGCGGGGTATTCGGCCATGTGGCTGTCGCTGGCCTGCAAGGCCAAAGGGCGGGTACTCACGACCTTCGAGCTCTCGGCCGCAAAGGCGGCCATGGCCCGCGAGACCCTGCGCCAGGCGGGCATCGAGCATCTGGTGGACCTGGTGGAGGCGGACGCCCTGGAGGAGCTCTCACGGCGCGAGCGCGTGGCCTTCGCCTTCCTGGACGCGGAGCGGGCCATCCTGGAACCCTGCTACGAGCTCCTGCTGGAGCGCATGGTCCCGGGAGGGCTCATCTGCGCGGACAACGTCATCAGCCACAGGCACCAGATAGAATCGTTCATGGCCAGGATCCCGCACGACGCGAGGGTGGACAGCGTCGTGACGCTCATAGGCTCCGGGGTGTTGGTCTGCCGCAAGCCGGGCTGAGGCGGGCGGGAAGGGATCGTCTTCATCCGGGGGGGGCGGCCGCCGGGCCGCCTCCGTCGAGAACGGGGCCCGGAACGAAAAAGCCGGCCCGAGGGGCCGGCTCGAAACGTCACGCGCGGCGAAGGCGCGTCAGCGCGGCCCGGCCCCGCGCATGCAGGAACGCAGCATCAGCTCCTGGAGGATGATGCGCTCGTATTCGAGTTGGCTGGCGGGGGAGGGGACGGCCTGTTCGGCCATGGACCGCTCCAGGAACTGCGCCTCTTCCCAGAAGTCGAGCAATTCGTCGTCGGCCAGGGTCTTCACCTGGTCTTCAAGTGGGTATTGGTCGTTTTCAGGAAAATACTGTCCCATAGCTTGGCGATGCCTCCGCCGGATATCCCCGGCGCTTCATCCTTAAACGACAACGGATTTTTTGCAAGCGCCCCAAGGCCGTCCCCGTCCGCCGGCCAGCGCCGGACGCGCCCGGCATTGGCCCGGCGCGGAACAACCATGTTGCCAGTGCCGGAAAATGCGTTTATCCTCCGGATCTCCAGGCCCTCGCCAGATGGGATTGGCAGTGAACATCCGAGTTTCCCGGGAGGTTTCCAGGATGGACGAGGCACAGAAGAAGCAAGACGCGGAACTCATGCAGCTGGTGACTTTCAGCATCGGCGAAGAAGAGTTCGGCGTGGACATCCTCAAGGTGCAGGAGATCATCCGGATGATGGAGATCACCAAAGTGCCGCGCGCGCCCGAGTTCGTCGAGGGCGTCATCAACCTGCGCGGCAAGGTCATCCCCATCATCGACCTGCGCAGGCGCTTCGGGCTCTCGTCCAGGGGCCACGACAAGCATACGCGCATCATCGTGATCGAGATAAACAACATGATCGTGGGCTTCGTGGTGGACTCCGTGTCCGAGGTGCTCAGGATTCCCTCGAGCACGGTGGAGCCGCCGCCGCCGGTGGTCTCCGGGCTCGAGTCCGAGTACATCAGCGGCGTGGGCAAGCTGGAGGACCGGCTGCTCATCCTGCTCGACCTCGACCGCCTGCTCTCCCACGAAGAGGCCCAGACCCTGACCGGCGTCTAGCCGGGGCAGGCTCCCGACAACATCCGCGCCGCCGGGCCCGCACGGACCCGGCGGCTTTTCGGCTTCAGGCCCATGGCCCGTCCATTCAATCCACTTCACGAATTCCTCCAAGGCTCCGCCCAGACCGTCAGCTTCTACAAGAGCGGACCGGGCAGCCTCGCAACCCTTTGCCGCGACCTCTCGGCCAAGGGCCGCACCGTCGTGGTGCTCGCGCCGGGCGCGGCCGACATGGCCCAGCTCACGGCGCTCCTCCAACTTTTCTTTCCCGGCGAGGACCCCGAGACCGGGCTCGCGCCCTGGGCCGCGCTGCCCTCCTACGTGCCGGGCCAGCCCAGCCAGGCCCTCTGGGCCAGGCGCTGGGCCTTCCTGGACGCCTGCGCCAGGGCGCGCAAGGGGGCCGTGCTCTGCCTGACGGTGGACAACCTCCTGCCCAAATGGCCGCCCATGGCCGCGCTGGAGCACAACAGCCTGGAGCTCAAGCCCGGCGACGACCTCTCCCCGGACATGATCGTGGAGCAGGCCTCGGCCTGGGGCTACCGGCGGGTGGGCATGGTCTCCGCGCCCGGGGACATGGCCCTGCGCGGCGACCTCTTGGACCTCTTCCCCCCGGGGCGCGACCACCCCGTGCGCCTGGAGTTCTTCGGCGACACCCTGGAGAGCATCCGCTCCTTCGACGCGAACTCCCAGCGCTCGCTGGCCGAAGTGCGCGAGGCGCGCATCCTGCCCGTGTCCCCGGCCATCCTCACCGAGCCCTTCCTCTCCAGGGCCAGGGCGCTCTGGGCCAAGCTCGCCCAGACCGGTGAACTGAACCGCGCGGCCCAGGCCAGGCTCGAGGAGATGCTCGTCAAGGGCGAGGGCAACATCTGGCCCGGGCTCTACTACGACGCCCCCGTGACGCTTGAGAGCTGGTTCCCGCCCGATTGCGCCTTCGTGCTGGCCCAGTCCTCCAGCCTGCGCCCCAGGCTCGAGGAGCAGGAGTTCGGCTGGGTCACGGAGCTCGAGAAACAGGCCTCGGCCCAGGGCTTCCCCTGGCCGCGCCACCAGATCGTCTGGCCCGAGGGCCAGGCCCGGCGCGCCTGGCGCGACAAGCCGCAGCTGGTCTTCGAGGACCTGGTCATCGGCCAAGAGAAGCACGGCACGGACCTGCCCGAGCGCAAGATAGACAACTTCCAGGACCTCTTCTGGCGGCCCGACGAGGCCCGCAGGCCCTGGAGCACCCTGGTGGCCGCGCTCAAGCAGTGGGAGGAGGAGCGCAGACAGGTGCTCCTGTCCTTCCATTCGCAGCAGTCGCGCAGGAAGTTCGTCAAGCTGGCCGAGCACGAGGGCGTGGCCCTGAGCACCGAGCCCGCGCCGGGCAAGCCCGGGCTCTACGCCCTGGTCTCGCCGCTTCGCCGGGGCATGGAGCTCGCCTGGAACAACAGCCTGATCCTGCCCGAGGACGTGATCCAACCGGGCGCGGGCAAGGCCGCCAGGCCCAGGCCCGAGAAGGGCTTCAAGGGCCTCTCCGGCTACGACGACCTGAGCCCCGGCGACCTCCTGGTGCACCGCGACTACGGCCTGGCCCGCTTCGAGGGATTGAACAGGCTCTCGGTGGACCAGGCCGCCAACGACTACCTGCTGCTTCTCTTCGACGGCGGCGACAAGCTCTACCTGCCCGTGGACCGCTTGAGCCTGGTGCAGCGCTACAAGGGCCCCGAGGGCACGGACCCGTCGCTGGACCGCCTGGGCGGGGCGCGCTGGAAGGCCAGCCGCGAGAAGGCCCGCAAGGCCATCGAGAGGATCGCCCAGGAGCTCGTGGAGATGTACGCCTACCGCCGCGTGGCCAAGGGCTACGCCTACGGCCCGGTGGGCGAGCTCTTCTGGGAGTTCGAGGCCACCTTCGGCTTCGAGGAGACCCCGGACCAGGAGCGGGCCATCTCCGAGGTGCTCGCCGACATGGAGCGCCCCGAGCCCATGGACCGCCTGGTCTGCGGCGACGTGGGCTTCGGCAAGACCGAAGTGGCCATGCGCGCGGCCTTCCGCGCGGTGCTGGACGGCAAGCAGGTGGCGCTTCTGTGCCCCACCACGGTGCTGGCCGAGCAGCACTACCAGAATTTCATGAGGCGGCTCGAGGGCTTCCCCGTGAACGTGGGCATGCTCTCGCGCTTCGTGCCCCCCAAGCGGGCCAAGATGGTCACCGAGGCCGCGGCCAAGGGCGAGCTGGACATCATGATAGGCACCCACAGGCTCCTGTCCAAGGACGTGAGCTTCCCCAGGCTCGGGCTCATCATCCTGGACGAGGAGCAGCGCTTCGGGGTCAAGCACAAGGAAAAGCTCAAGACCCTGAAGATGAACGTGGACGCGCTCACGCTCACGGCCACGCCCATCCCGCGCACGCTCCAGCTCTCGCTCTCGGGCATCCGGGGGCTCTCGGTGATGGAGACCCCCCCTGCGGACCGCAAGGCCGTGGAGACGGCCCTCGTCGGGCGCGACGAGCGCATGCTCGCCAACATCGTGGCCCGGGAGCTCGAGCGCCAGGGGCAGGTGTTCTGGGTGCACAACCGCGTGCAGAGCCTGGCCCAAGTGGCTGATTTCGTGCGCAAGCTGGCGCCTGGCGCGCGCATCGGCATGGCCCACGGCCAGATGGCCGAGAAGGAGCTCGAGGAGTCCATGCACAAGTTCTGGCACGGCGAGATCGACGTGCTGGTCTGCACGGCCATCATCGAGTCGGGCCTCGACTTCCCCCGCGCCAACACCCTCATCGTGGACAACGCCCAGATGTTCGGCCTGGGCCAACTCTACCAGCTGCGCGGCAGGGTGGGGCGCTCCGAGCGCCAGGCCTACGCCTATTTCGTGGTGCCCTCGGTGGACCACGTGCCGGAGCTCGCCCGCAAGCGCCTCCAGGTGATCCTGGACATGGACTACCTGGGCGCGGGCTTCCAGATCGCCATGGAGGACCTGCGCCTGCGCGGCGCGGGCAACATCCTGGGCGAGGCCCAGTCCGGCCACATCGCCAAGATCGGCCTGGACCTCTTCCTGGAGATGCTTGACGACGAGGTGCGCCGCGTGAAGGGCGAGCCGCCCAGCCGCGAGGTGGAGACCGAACTCAACCTGAGCGTGCCCGCGCGCATCCCCGAGACCTACGTGCCCGACTCCAAGGAGCGCCTGCGCCTCTACAAGAGCCTGACCCTGGCCCGGGACGAGGCCGAGCTGGCCGAGGCGGTGGCCGACCTCAAGGACCGCTTCGGGCATGCGCCCGAGGAGGTGGAGAACTTCGCCGCCGTCCTGGGCCTCAAGCGCGTGCTCACGCGCCTCGGCGTGCGCCGGGCCGACGTGCACGCCTCCAAGGTGGTGCTCACCTGGGAGGAGGGCGCGCAGGCCGTGACCCCGGAAAGCCTCATCGCCTGGATGGCCTCCAGGGCCGGCGTGGCGAAACTCTTCCCCCCGGCCAAGCTGGAACTGCGCCTGGACCAGGGCGCGCCCCTGCGCGAGAGCCTGGGCCGGGCCGCCGGGGAGCTGGCCAAGCTGTCGTCATGAAACGCCTCGCCGCAGTGCTGATCCTCGCGGCCGCGCTGGCCGCCTGCAAGGGCGCTCCGCCGGAGCGCGGCGTGGCCGCCAAGGTCAACGGCAGGCCCATCTCCACCGCGCTCCTGGAGTTCGCCCACGGCCTGAGCTCCCCGGCCCGCCAGGGCTCCGGCGGGCGGGACGTGCTGGGGGCGCTCCAGGCCGAGTACGGCCAGGCCCTGGCCGGGCTGGTGGTCGAGGAATTGGTGGTGCAGGAGCTTTCCAGGCGCGGCCTCGAGGTCACCGAGGCCGAGCTCAAGAACGCCGAGAACGCGGCGCGCGCGGGCTACCCGGGCGAGAGCTTCGAGCACATGCTCTCCGAGGAGGGCGTGGACCCGGGCGTGTGGCGCGAGCGCCTGCGCGTGCGCACGGCCATGGACAAGTTCATCGCCAGGGTGCTCAGGCCGCGCGTGTCCATCGCCCCGGAGGAGGTCCAGGGCTACTTCCGCGACCACGCCAAGGAATTCTCCCAGCCCGCCGGGGTGCGCTACCTGCGGGTGGAGTCCAAGAGCGTCGAGGCCTTGCAACGGGCGCTGGCCGAGGCGAAGAAGGCCGCCTCGCCCGTGGACGTGCTCTCGGTGTTCGACGACGTGAGCGTGCGCGAGCAGGCCTCGCCCGAGGAGGCCCTCCCCGGCCCCTGGCGGGACGCACTGGGCCGCCTGAAGCCAGGCGAGGCCGGGCCGGTGGGCAAGGGCGGCCTGGGTTTCCAGGCCTTCATCCTGCTCGAGCGCATCCCGGCCAGGGCCGACGGGCTGGTCCAGGCCTACCCGCTGGTGGAGAAGCGGCTCATGGAGGCCAAGCTCGAGCGGGAGTTCACAGCCTGGCTGAACCAGGCCGTGAACACGTCGGTGATCGAACTGAGCCCCGGGCTCGTGCCCGAAAAAGGGATGTTCTGAGGCCGGGCCTTCGTTGCATCCGGCGAAAAAAGCTACTACAAGGGCCTCGCCGCCGAATCCGGCGATGCGTCCGCCACTCTGCCTCCATGGAGGATTCCATTGTCCGTCTTTTTCCGCTTGCTCGCTGCCGTTTTCGTCTTCGTGGCCGCCGTTTCCGTCTCCACCGCGCACGCGCAGGTGGTGGACAAGATTGTGGCCCAGGTGAACGGGGAGGTCATCACCCTGTTCGAATTGAACGAGAAGGTGAAAGCTTACGTCACCCAGATAGAAAAACGCCCCTTCAATCCCTCCGACCCCGCGCTCAAGGAGCTGCAGACGCGCATCCTGGCCACCCTGATGGAAGACATCATGCTCAAGCAGGAGGCCGCCAGGCTGAAGGTGAACATCTCGGACGCCGAGATAGAGTCGCGCATCCGCGAGATTCGGGAAAAGGGCGGCCTCTCCGAAGCCCAGTTCGTCCAGCAGCTCAGGCTCGAGGGCATGTCCCGCAAGCAGTTCGCCGACGCCATCAGGAAGGACATCCTCAAGAAGCAGATCCTGGGCTACATGGTGCAGCGCAAGGTCGTGGTCAGCGAGGAGGAGATCAAGAAGTACTACGACGAGCACAAGTCCGGCCTGCGCTCCGAGTCGGGGCAGCGCGTGGCGCTGATCATGCTCGACAAGCCCGAGGAGGCCAAGGCCCTGCGCCAGAAGATCGCCTCCGGGCAGATCTCCTTCGCGGATGCGGCCCGCAAGTTCTCCGTGGGCCCCGGCGCCGAGCAGGGCGGCGACCTGGGCAAGGTCGAACCCAAGGACCTGGCCCCCGAACTGCGCCAGGCCCTGAACGGGGTCCAGCCCGGCGGGGTGAGCGAGGTGGCCACGCTCGACGGCAAGCCCGTGCTCCTGAGCCTGAGCGCCACCAAGGATTCCCCCGCGTCCGCGCCCTCCGGCGCCCCCGCCATGGAGAGCGTGCGCAACGAAATCTACGAGAAGATCTACCGCGAGAAGCTCGAGAAGCAGTTCGCCGAGTACATGGCCAAGCTGCGTGCCAAGTCGGTCATAAAGGTCAACCTCTGAGCTCTTGCATAAGGACGTATGATGACCCTCGAGGAAATGGGCGCTCTCTTGCGCCAGGAGCGCGAACGCCAGGGAATCAGCCTGGAAAAGGCCGCCGCCGACATCAAGATCAGCAGGAAGTACCTGATCGCTCTTGAGGAAGGCCAGACGGACGAACTGCCGCATCCTGTCTACGCCAAGGGATTCGTCAAGAATTACGCGCGTCTGCTGGGCCTCGACCCGGAGGAGATGGGCGCGGTGCTCTCCAACCACTACGCCGTGGACGACGACCACCTGCGGGACATGCCCCGCTACGAGGGGCGCGAAAGCGGCCCGGCCATCAAGGAGCGCAGGCCCTCCTTCGCCAAGACGTCCTCCCCGGGCCATGCGTTCAAGCCGTCGCTCCTCTACGGGGTGCCGCTTTTGCTCGTGTTCGCGGGCTTGGCCTGGTTCTTCTTCTTTTCCAGCTACGCCAAGGACTTCTCCTTCGACGGCGTGATCGGCTCGGTCAAATCCCTGTTCGAATCGGGCGGCCAGCCCGCGCCCGAGGCGGCCAAGCCGGCGGCGCCCTCCAAGGCCCCGGCCCAGTCGCCGCAGGCCCCCGCGGCCCCCAAGCCCGAGGCCAAGCCGGAAGCCAGGCACGAGCCCGTCCCGGCTCCGGCCGACCAGGGCGCGCCCGTGCAGCGCGACCTTCTGGCCACCACCCCCGGCCCCGGCGGCCAGCACCCCGCGCCCGCCGCCCCGCAGCTCGCGCAGGAGCCCGCCATCACGGCGGCCAAGCTGGCCTCCGAGGCCCAGTTCGCCGCCTCGGGCAAGCAGGTGGTGGAAGTGAACGCCAACCAACCCGCCTCGGTGGAGGTCTCCACCGAGGATGGCCAGACGCGCGCCTTCACCCTGGTCAAGGGACAGCGCCTGTCGCTTCGCTTCAACGACAAGATCTCCGTCCGCTTCCTCCAGGCTCCCGCCGTGGCCGTAAGGCTGAACGGCAAGGACTACCCCCTGGAGGGCGGCAAGGCCGAAGGCAAGAGCATCACCTTCCCCTAACCGGTTTCGCGCGCCGCGCGCGACGGCGCGGCGCCGGCGGCAGGCCATGGCCCACAGTCCCGCTCCCCGCTCCCACGACGACCACGCCCCGCACGACGGGGCTTTTTTCGGCCCCCCCCGGACGCTGACCGTGCCCGGGGTCGGGCTGGTGCGCGCCTGCCCGCCGTCCGGCCCGTCCTTGGCCGCGAGGCCGGGTTTCGCGGGCGGCCAGGCCCGCCGGAGGCTTCGTGGAAAGCGTTGAGAAGGCGTTGGTGCTCAAGGTGGGCCGCTTCAAGGAGGTGGACGCCTGGGTGCGCCTGTTCTCGGCGCGCAAGGGTATCTTCACGGCCTTCGCCTTCGGGGGCTCCGTGAGCAGGCGGCGATTCCTGGGCTGCCTGGACCCGCTCAACATCGTCAGCTTCAAGGTGCGCACCGACACGGCCAAGGGCTACACCTACCTGCTGGAGGGCTCGCTTTTGGCGTCGCACCCCACGGTGCGCGCCGACGGCGAGCGCCTGGGCATGGCGGTCAACTGCCTGAAGTTCCTGGAGGCCGCGCACCTGGGGCCGTCCGGCGGCGACGGGGCCTTCGCCCTGCTGACCCGGACGCTTGCCGCCCTGGAGGAGGCCCAGCGCCCCTCCGGGCTCCTGCCCATGTTCTTCCGGGCCAGGATGGCCTTCGACCAGGGCTTCAGGCCCGAGCTCGAGAGGTGCGCGCGCTGCGGCGCGGACCTGGCCTCGCAGCCCTCGGCGCAGTTTCTCGTGGAGCAGGGCAAGCTTCACTGCGGGGCCTGCCGCCAGTGGGGGAAGGGCGCGAGCGTGCTTCTGGGGAGCGAGGCGCTCAAAACCCTCGGTCTCATCTGCCTGGGCGGCCCGGAGGGCTGGGCGCAGGCGCGCGTTTCGGGCCAGGCCCGCATGGAGTGCGGCCGGGCCCTTGACATGTTCGTGGAATACCACCTGGGCTTGACCTGGGAGCATGGCTCGTTTAGGCGCATCTGACGCCTTTTACTCCAGAGGAGTTCTCATGCACTTTCAAGACGTCATCCTCACCTTGCAGAGCTACTGGGCCAAGCAAGGCTGTCTGATCGTCCAGCCCTACGACCTCGAAGTCGGAGCGGGGACCTTCAACCCCTCCACGTTCTTCAGGGTCATCGGCCCCGAGCCCTGGCGCGTGGCCTACGTCGAGCCTTCCCGCCGCCCCACCGACGGCCGCTACGGCGAGAATCCCAACCGCCTCCAGCACTACTACCAGTTCCAGGTGATCCTGAAGCCCTCGCCGGACAACGTGCAGGACCTCTACCTGGAGAGCCTGCGCGCGCTTGGCGTGCCCCCCGAGGCCCACGACATCCGCTTCGTGGAGGACGACTGGGAGTCGCCCACCCTGGGCGCGTCCGGGCTCGGCTGGGAGGTCTGGTTGAACGGCATGGAGGTGACGCAGTTCACCTACTTCCAGCAGGTGGGCGGCATCGAGCTTTCCCCCGTGTCCGTGGAGATAACCTACGGGCTCGAGCGCATCTCCATGTACCTTCAGGAGAAGGAATCGGTCTACGACCTCTCCTGGAACGGCGAGGTGACCTACGGCCAGGTGCACCACCAGGGCGAGGTGGAGCATTCGAAGTACAACTTCGAGCTTGCCGACGCGGACATGCTCCTGTCGTTCTTCAACTCCTGCGAGGCCGAGTGCAGGCGCCTCTGCGAGCAGGGCCTGCCCTGGCCCGCCTACGACTACTGCCTGCGCTGCTCGCACACGTTCAACATGCTCCAGGCGAGGGGGGCCATCTCCATCACCGAGCGCACCGGCTACATCGCCCGCGTGCGCGCCCTGGCCTCCTCCCTGGCCCGTCTCTACGCCGCCCAGCGCCGGGACATGGGTTATCCCCTCCTGAAAAGCTAAAGGACTTCATCCATGCCTGCATTCTTGTTGGAAATCGGCTTCGAGGAGATGCCCTCGCGCTTCCTGGCCTCCCTGACCGGGGAGCTGCGCCAAGCCTTGAGCGGGCTTCTGGAGCAAAACAAGCTGGGCTTCTCCCAGGTCCAAAGCTGGGCCACGCCGCGCCGCCTGGCCGTGCTGGTGGAAGGCCTGGACGGGGAGCAGCGCCGCGAGGAGGAGGTCGTCACCGGCCCGCCCGTGCGCGCCGCCTACGACGCCTCGGGCAATCCCACGGCGGCCGCCCTGGGCTTCGCCAAGGGCCAGGGCGCGGAGATGTCCCAGGTGTTCACCGTGGACACCCCCAAGGGCCAGTACCTCGCCGTGCGCAAGACCACCGGCGGCGTGAGCGCCTCGGAGCTTCTTCCCGGCGTCTGCGCGGGGGCGCTCAAGGCGCTCAATTTCCCCAAGAAGATGCGCTGGGGCAGCCTGGACTACTCCTTCGGCCGCCCCATCCGCTGGATCGTGGCCCTGCTGGACTCCGAGGTCGTCTCCTTCGAGGCAGCCACCGTGCGCTCCGGGCGCTCCACCTGGGGCCACCGGGTCATGGGCGCGGGGCCGTGGGAGCTCTCCAGGGTCGAGGACTATTTCCCGACGCTCGCGGACAAGGCCAAGGTGGTGCTCGACCCGGCCGCGCGCCGCGAACTGATCGTCACCCAGTGCGAGAAGGCCGCGGCCTCGGCCGGGGGCAGGCCCGTCATAGTGGAGCGCCTGCTGGACGAGGTCTGCGGGCTGGTGGAACACCCGCTGGTGATCCTTGGCAGCTTCGACAAGCGCTACCTGGAGCTCCCGCGCGAGGTGCTGCTCACTAGCATGGAGAGCCACCAGAAGAGCTTCGGCGTGGAGGACGAGAAGGGCGCGCTGCTGCCGCACTTCTTGACCACCGCGGGCCTTGAGCCCACGGACGTGGCCCTGGTGCGCAAGGGCTGGGAGCGCGTGCTCAAGGCCCGCCTGGAGGACGCCCGCTTCTTCTGGGAGACGGATCTGGCCTCGAGCTTCGACAAGTGGCTGGCCAAGCTCGACTCCGTGACCTTCCTGGCCCCCCTTGGGTCCATGGGCGCGAAGACCCGCAGGGTCGAGGCGCTCTGCGGCAAGCTCGCGGGGCTGGTGAAGCCCGAGATCACCCTGGAGCTCTGCCAGGCGGGCAGGCTCGGCAAGGCCGACCTGGTTTCCGAGATGGTGGGCGAGTTCGCCGAGCTCCAGGGCGTCATGGGCGGCGTCTACGCCCGGCGCAAGGGCGAAAGCGAGCTCGTGGCCCGGGCCGTGGCCGAGCAGTACATGCCCCTGGGACCCGACAGCCCCGTGCCGGGCAGCCTCGGCGGCGCGCTCCTGGCCGTGGCCGACAAGATCGACACCCTGGCCGGATGCTTCGGCCTGGACATGATCCCCACCGGCGCGGCCGACCCCTACGCCCTGCGCCGCCAGGCCCTGGGCATCTGCCGCATCGTTGTGGAGCACAAGCTGCGCATCGACCTGGGATGGCTGGTGGACGCCGCCTTCGCCGGATACGAGGGCGTGGCCTGGAAGCTCGACCCCGCCGAGGCCAAGGCCAGGCTGCTGGAATTCTTCGGTTCGCGCCTGAAGGCCTGGCACCAGGGCCGGGGAGTGCGCCCGCAGGTGGCCGACGCCGCCCTTGGCGCGGGCTTCGCCGACGTCTGGGCCCTGGACGCGCGCATGGGCGCGCTCACGCGCTTCAGCGAGGGCGAAGGGTTCGACCAGGCTGTGCTGGCCTTCAAGCGCGCGGCCAACATCATCCGCAAGCAGGCCGCCGAGATGGAGCTCACCGGCTCCTTCGATCGCGCGAGCCTCAAGGAGCCCGCCGAGGCGGCCCTGGCCGACGCCCTGGAGGCCAACGCCGCGCGCTTCGAGGAGCTCTGGGCCAAGGACGACTTCGACGCCCTGTTCGGGCTGCTCGGGGAGCTGCGCCCCAGCGTGGACGCCTTCTTCGACAACGTCATGGTCATGTGCGACGACAAGGACCTGAAGCTCACGCGGCTCAACCTGCTCAAGTCCCTGGTGGACAGGCTCGGCAGGCTGGCCGATTTCGCCGCCCTCCAGGTGTGAGGAGCGCGGCTTATTCGATTGCATGCGGAAAGGCGCTTGACAAAACGCGTCGTCGCGCCTATCAAATCCGTCTTTGAACTTGATGCGAGGAGGGAGATCCCTTGGCCAATCATAAGTCCGCGCTGAAAAGGCACCGTCAGAGCCTTGTTGCCCGTGCCCGCAACCGCGCCATGAAAACCTGTGTGAAGAACGCCATCAAGGCCGTGCGCGCCGCCATCGACACGAAGGACGCCGCCGCCGCCCAGACCGCCCTGAAGGAAGCCACCGCCGTGCTGGACGGCGCCGCCTCCAAGAAGATCATCCACTGGAAGACCGCCGCGCGCAAGGTCTCCAGGCTGAACTTGGCCGTCAACAAGATCCAGGCCTAGTAGTTCAGGACAACTTTTCCAAGCCCGCCGGCCCTGGGCCGCGCGGGCTTTTCGTTTTTGTCCCTGGAAAGAGGGGGAGGCGGGCCGCCATGTCCTGCCCCGGCCTTCGCCGCGAAGCGAAACATCACCCCCGCCTAAAGCCGCCCCCCGGGTTTCGGCCCGCCGCGCCCGGTCCGGGACAGGCCACACGGCCGCCTGGGCCCATCTGTCGTTCAGGCGGGGGGAGCCCCGCCGGCCGGCCAGCCAAGCCTATCGTCCGCCGCGCGGCAGCCCGGCCAGGATCTCGTCCATCTGGCGCGTGAAGAGCGTGCTCCCGCCCATGGCCGGATGGCGCACGGCCGGGAAGCTCATCTCCGGGAACATCTCCCCAAGCGACTGCTCCGCCTTGCGTCCCACCGCCACCACCAGGCCCGGCCTGAAGATCTCCAGCACGCGCTCGAGATATGGCTTGCCCATGGCCAGCTCGGCCTTGCCGGGGGTGCGGTTGGTGCGCGCCTCGCCCGGCTTGTGCGGGTGGAAGGGCAGGGCGTTCCACAGAAGCGGCACGACCCCGTGCCGGTCGGCCACTCCCCAGACCCAGCGCCCGCTGGGCTCGAAAATGTCCCCCTGTCTGAACATGCGCTCCCGGTGCGGGGCGAAGAACGTGTTTTGCGAGTCCCTGAGCGTCTCCGGGCTGGTGAAGGGCATGCCCGTGAGCGCGCATCCCCTGTGCCCGGCGGCCTCGCCGATGAGCGCCACGGGCACGGGCGAGGAGGCCAGGAAATCGAAGTACAGCTTGAGGTTCCCGGCAAGCCTGGGGTCGGCGAATGGGTTGAAGAGCGCGGGGGGGCTCTTGAAGGCGGCCAGATCCTGGATGAGCCGGTCGATGGCGGGCTTAGGCATGGTGTCTTTAGGGCTTGCGTCGTTGATGAACTGGGATTCCAAAGGGCGAAGCCCTTTGGCCGCCGGAGGCTGATACCTGTCGGCACCCGCTGCCGGCAACAAAAAAACGCCCCGGAGCCAGAAGCCCCGGGGCGTTGAATACTCGAAGTCAGCTTAGGACAACTGGGCCAGCAGCTTGTCCTTGATGTCGTTGATGGCGCCTTCGCCGTTCAACTCGATGTACTTGGTCAGCCCCTTGGCGGCCAGGTCCTTGTAGAAGTAGGCGGAGGCCAGGGTGCCGGTGTTGGTGTCGTAGTAGATGTCGTGACGCTTGCCGATGGCGCCTTCGTCCTGGTCGTCGGAGCGGGCGGAGAGGTCGCCGCCGCAGACGCGGCACTTGTCGCCGTTGGGCTTGATGGCGTCGATGAAAATGTTGTTCGGGTGGTTGGGGTCGTTCTTGCAGATGCGGCGGCCCATGATGCGGTTCTTGGCCACTTCGCGCGGCAGCAGGATCTCGATGACGTAGTCGAGCTTCATGCCCTCGGCCTGCAGGGCGTCCCACAGTTTCTGGGCCTGCACGGTGTTGCGGGGGAAGCCGTCGAGCAGCCAGCCGCCCTTGCCGCGGGTCTTCAGGGTCTCGAGAACCATGGGGATGGTGATGTCGTCGGGCACGAGGTCGCCGCGGTCGATGTACGCCTTGGCCTTCTTGCCCAGCTCGGTGCCGCCGCCGATGTGCTCGCGGAAGATGCCGCCGGACTCGATGTGAGCCAGGTTGTACTTGTCTTTGACCAGGGAACCCTGGGTTCCCTTGCCGCTGCCGTTGGGCCCGAAGATCAGGATATTCACGCGCCGCCTCCTTGTTTAAAAAATAACAATCGGTGCTCTCTATCCCTCAGGCTGGGAAGTGTCAACGCCGGGGACGTCCGGGGCGGGCAGGAAACGGATGCCGCCGCGTTCGATCACGGCGAGCTTTCCGCCTGGAAACTGGAAGGATTTCCCGGTCTGGCGGGTGGCCCAGGCCTTGTCCAGGCCGTGCAGGGCGGCCGACAGCGGCTGGCCGGGGCCGAGGCGCTCCACGGCGCGCTTGTAGAGGCGAAGCCGCAGCGCCTGGGTGGCTCCTTCGAGTGCCGAAGCCGGGAGAAAGGCTCCGTTTTCTTCCTTGAACCCGGCTCTCAGGACGCGCAACACCTCGCCGTCCCAGTGCGTCTCGTCGATGCGGGCCTGACGCCAGAGCTCGGCGGCGGCGGCCAGATAGTCCGGATTTTCACGAACGAACAGGGGCAGGATCTCGGCGCGCACGCGGTTTCTGGTGAAGGCCTGGTCGCGGTTGGTCTCGTCCTCGCGCCAGCTCGCGCCGCATTCGGCGAGAAAGCCGCGCAGTTCGGCCTTGGGGGTGAGCAGCAAGGGGCGCAGGATGCGCCTGCCCGGATCCCAGGCGGGCATGCCCCCGAGCGCGGGCCAGCCGCTGCCGCGCATCAGGCGCATGAGCTGGTCCTCGGCCAGGTCGTCGAGCTGGTGGGCGCAGGCCACGGCGAAGGCGCCAAGGCCCGCGCGGACCTCCTCCAGCCAGGCGTAGCGCGCCCTGCGCCCGGCGTCCTCGATGCCCGTGCCCAGCGACTCGGCCAGGGCGGCCACGTCCCGGCGCGCGCTCACGAATTCGATGCCGCGCTCTTCGCAGAACGCCCGGCAGGCTGCCGCGTCCTCGAAGGAGGACGGGCGCAGGCCGTGGTCCAGATGCGCGGCGACGATACGGGTGTTCAGGCGCGGGGCCAGGGCGCCCAGGATGAGGAGCAGGGCGGTGGAGTCGAGGCCGCCCGAGAAGGCGGCCACCAGCGGGCGGGAAGCGAAGCCTTCGGGAGCGAGCGTGGCCGTGAACGACTCCACGCGCAGGCACAGCCGGGCCTTCGCGGGCGTCAGGTCCTTGAGGCCGAGCGCCCGGGCCATGGCCTCAGACGATCCCTTTGTCCAGGAAGTACTGGGCGTAGAGCTGGTCGTAGACCGTGACGTGCCCCTTGAACCAGTCGATCAGGAAGTCAAGGAGTTCCCGGGAGACCTCGGCGCGCCCGCCCAGGTGGTCCAGCTCGAAGTGCAGGAGCTTCTCGATGAAGGCCTCGTGCTGCGCCGCGTGCTCGTGCAGGCCCGGATAGCCGTGCTTGGCCATCCAGCGCTCCTCCAGGGTGAAGTGCTCGCGCACGTAGGCGTTGAGCTCGCTGACGACGTCGTTCATGACCGCCCTGTCGGCCCCTTGGAGCATGGCGTGCTCGAGCTCGCCTATGATCTCCACGAGGTGGCGGTGCTGCTGGTCGATCTCCTGGATGTTCACTGAAAGGTCGGGGGTCCATCTGATGGCGGCCATGTGCTACTCCTGGCTTGGCGCGGTCTAGACGGCGATGTCCAGTTCCTTGATGAGGCTGTCGAGCAGGTCGATCATGTGTTCCCGAAGCCCCGGGTTGGCGTAGGCCACGCAGGAGCAGCGCAGGATCTGCCGCGCGCGCACGAGCAGTTCCAGGCGGATCCAGCCGTCGCCGGTCTCCAGGGGCAGGAAGAACGGCCCGCAGGATTCGCCGTGCTCCTTCTGCTCGGGGCCCAGGCGGTCCTCGGGGATGGGGATGTAGTACATCCCGGAGATGGACCCGGTCCAGCCTTTCTGCTTCAGGCGGTCCTCGATGCGGGTCACGTCCTCGGGGGTGAGTTCGTCAACGGTGTAGGCGCGCATGTCACTCCTCCAGGCCGGGCTTGCGGTCGCGGTGCGCCCCGGGGGGCACGGTCTCGTCGTCGAGGTTGAACATCCGGCGGGCCAGGTCGAGGAAGCGTTCGCCTCCCTCCTCGCGGGCGCGCCGCTTCAGGAAGATCAGCGGGTCGTGGTAGAGCTTGCGCGGCAGGGTCAGCGCCAGGGTCTCCACCGCGGCGCGGACCTCCTCGGCGCAGTCTGGGCCGAGGCGCTTGAGCGTCTTGCGCAATTCCTTGCGCGCCAGCTCCTCCCCGCGCGAGAGCATGTCCACGATGGTGGGCTGGAGGTCCAGCGAGTCGAGCCACTGGCCGAACTTGGCGGTCTCGGCGTCGATGATCTCCCTCGCTTTCTCGGCCTCGGACTGGCGCTGGGCCTTGTTCTCCTCCACCACCTCCTTGAGGTCGTCGATGTCGTAGAGGTAGACGTTGTCCAGGCTGTTGATGTCCGGGTCGATGTCGCGCGGCACGGCGATGTCGATGAAGAACATGGGCCGGTACTTGCGCTTCTTCAGCACGTCCTTGATGTCTCGGGCGCGGATGATGGGCTCGGGTGAACCCGTGGAGGTGATGACGATGTCCACCTCGGGCAGGCGCTCGATCATCTCGGAGAAGGCGTAGGCCTTGCCCCTGAAGCGCGAGGCCAGCTCCTCGGCGCGCGAGTAGGTGCGGTTGACCACGCACAGCGACCTGACCCCGGCCCCCACCAGGTGGGTGGCCGCGAGCTCGGCCATCTCGCCCGCTCCCACGAGCATGGCGGTCTGGCCGCTCATGTCGCCGAAGATGCGCTTGGCCAGCTCCACGGCCGCGTAGCTGATGGACACGGCGCTGGTGCCGATGCCGGTCTCGGTGCGCACGCGCTTGGCCACGGAAAAGGCCTTGTGCAAAAGCCTGTTCACCACGACCCGGGCCTGTCCGCTCTCCACGGCCACCTTGTAGGCCTGCTTGAGCTGGCCGAGTATCTGCGGCTCGCCCAGCACCATGGAGTCGAGCCCCGAGGCCACCAGGAACAGGTGCTTCACCGCGTCCAGGCCCTTGTGCTCGTAGACGTGGGGGCTAAGCTGGCGCGTGTCGCGCCCGCTGGACCCCGCCCAGCATTCCAGCACCTTGGCCGACACGTTCGATCCCAGCGGGGCCACGGCCACGATCTCCACCCTGTTGCAGGTGGAGAGCACCAGAACCTCGTCCACGGCGCGGCCCAGGGAGCGCACGCATTCCTCGAAGGCCAGCTGGTCCTTGAGGGCGAAGCACTCCCGCACGTCCACGTCCGCGGTGCGGTGGTTCAGGCCGAAAAGATGAATGTCGTGCTGCATCAGACGAAGCTGTGGTGTGTCTTGACGAAGAAGTTGATCCCGAGCATGGAGGCGAAGCTCAGCCCGAACACCCAGATTGCCAGCCATGCCGTCTTGCGTCCGCGCCAGCCCAGGGCCTTGCGCTGGTGGAACAGGTAGGCGAACAGGAGCCAGATGAACACCGCCGTGAGCTCCTTGGGGTCCCAGGAGAAGAAGCGCTTCCAGGTGATCCCGGCCCAGAAGAAGCCCGAGATCATGCCCACGGTGTAGAGCGGAAATCCAACGTTGACCGCCAGCCTGTTGGCCGCGTCCAGCTTGTCCAGCGAGGGCAGGGCCGCCCAGATGCCGGTGAGCTTCTCTTTCGACTTGATGCGCCGCTCCAGCTTCAGGTAGGCCGCCCCGGCCGCGCAGGCCATGGCCATGAGCCCCATGGAGCCGAAGAGCGTGCCGATATGCAGCCCGAAGAAGAGCCCGGCCAGCGACGGCGGCAGAGGCACCCGCTCGCCCGATACCGCCTGGGAGCCAAGCAGCAGCACCAGCGCCAGGGGCGTGGCGATGAGCCCCAGAAACGAGAGCCTGAGGCGCATCCAGAGGATGAAGAGCACGAGCAGCACGCTCCAGGAGAACAGGCTCAGGTAGAAGCCGCCGCTGGCGAGGGCGCCGGTCTGGTCCTGGACCAGGGCCATGCCCAGGGTCAGGCCGTGCAGGGCGAAGCCCGCGCCGGAGATGGCCCCGCCGATGACGCGGGGGCGCTCCTTGCGGGTGAGCATTCCCCAGATGTGGCCGCCGCTGCCCGCCAGGTAGAGCGCTATCACGGCGTAGAAGAGCAGGTCAGATGAGCCCATCCAGTATCTCCGGGATGCGCGGGTGCAGTTCGGCCGGAATGTGGCTGGCCAGGAGCCTTGCGGCCGCGTCCTTGTCGGAGCGCTCCAGGGCGTCCAGCAGGCCTGAATCCACGAGGCCCCTGAAAATGTCGGCATTTCGCGGCGAGCCGAGGCCAAGCTCCAGCACCAGGGGCCTCAGCCTCCCCATGAGCACCAGGGCCGCGCCATACTCCTCGCCCAAGAATTCGCCCAGCCCCTTGCGGATCTTGCGCGCGAGCGCGGGCGAGCCCCCGCCCGTGGAGATGGCCACGGTCAGGTCGCCCTGGGTGAACAGCGCGGGCACGATGAAGCTGCACTTCTCGGGCTGGTCCACGATGTTGCAGAGGATGCCCCGGGCCTCGCAGGAGCGGCTGATCGCCCAGTTGAGCTCCTCGTTGGACGTGGAGGCGATGACCAGGAAGCGGCCGTCCAGGTCGGACTCCTGGAAGGAGCGGCGCTCGAAGCGCACGGCCGGGTGTTCGATGGCCTCCAGGAGGTCCTGGTCGGGCTCGCGCGTGTCCAGCACGAGCACTTCCTTGGCCCCGCAGGCGGCCAGGGTGCCTATCTTGCGGCGGCCGACCTCGCCGGCGCCCACCACGAGGCAGCGCTTGCGCGAAAGGTCGGCGAAGAGGGGGTAGTATCGCATGGGCGGGTACCATAACAAATCCGGGCCTGCACGCAAAGCCACTTTCTTTCCCCCCGGCCTTGGGATACCCCTTGAGTCCATGAAACCCGCGCTGGTGATGCAGCTGGCCCGCTTCGGGGACCTCATCCAGTCCAAGCGCCTCATCGTGGGGCTCGCCGCCTCGGGCAGGCCCGTGCACCTGCTGGTGGACGCCTCCCTGGAGCGGCTCGCGCGCATCGTCTACCCGGGCGTCGCGGTGCACACCGTGAACGCCCACTCCAGGCCGGACCCGGCCGCGCTGCTCGCCGGCCTGGAGGGCCTCGCCACGGCCGGTTTCCACCGCGTCTACAACCTCAATTTTTCCGGGATGAACCTGGCCGTGGCCGGGCTTTTCGACCCGGCCGTCGTGCGCGGGCACAGCCTGGACAAGGGCCAGGCCCTGCGCGACCCGTGGGCGGCCACGGCCTTCCGCTGGACCAGGCGCAGGCGGCTCGGCGCGCTCAACCTGGCCGACTTCTGGGCCGGGTTCGCCCTGCCCATGGCGGACCCCGCCTCGGTCAACCCCGAGGCCGCGCCCAAGGGCGGGGGGCTCGGCGTGGCCATGGCCGGGCGAAGCGCCAGGCGCTCGCTTCCGCCGGACGTGCTGGCCGGGGTGGTCCAGGCACTGCTGCCGACGCTCGGCACGCCCAGGATCTACCTGCTGGGCACCGCCGCCGAGCGCCCGGCCGCGCGCGAACTCACCGCGCTCCTGCCCGCAAGGGTGGGGGCCATGGCGACCGACCTCACAGGGCGCACGGACTGGGCCGAACTCGCCGACACCGTGGCCGGGCTGGACCGCGTGCTCACCCCGGACACCGGGGTCATGCACCTGGCCGCGCATCTGGGCGTGCCCGTGACAGCTACGTTCCTCTCTTCGGCCTGGTGCCACGAGACCGGCCCCTACGGCCTGGGGCACACGGTCTGGCAGGCGGTGCACGAGTGCGCCCCGTGCCTGGAATCCGCGCCCTGCCCGTGCGGGCTGGCCTGCCTGGAGCCCTTCCGCTCTCGCGAATTCCTGCGCCTGGCGGCCGGGGCGGGCAGGGGCGATCCGCCGCCCGGGCTCACGGGCTACCGCACGGGGTTCGACGATCTGGGCGTGGTCTGCGCCCCCTTCGCGGGCCAGGACCCGATCCTGGGCGAGCGAATGCGCGTGCGCGGCTTCATCGCCAGGCGCCTCGGCGTGGAAGCCGGGCATGCGCGGCCCCCAGCGCCGGACCTGGCCGAGGCCCTCGTGGAGGACCCGGACTTCATGCTCGAAAAACCTCAAGCACTACTTGAAATCCTATGAACCGTCCCCTGCGCGTGCTCGTGGTCTTGCCGCTCTACGGCGGCTCCCTGCCCATCGGCCGCTACTGCGCCCGCGCCCTGGCCTCGCTCGGGCACGCGGTGGAGACCTTCGAGGCCCCGTCGTTCTACGGCGCGTTCACGGCGCTGAAGGAACTCAAGGTCACAACCGAGCGCCTCGACCACCTGGAGCACGCCCTCTTGCAGGTGGTCTCCCAGGGCGTGCTGGCCAAGGCCGAGACCTGGAAGCCGGACCTGGTGCTGGCCATGGCCCAGGCCCCGCTGACGCGCCAGGCGCTCAAGCGGCTGCGTCAGTCGGGCGTGCCCACGGCCATGTGGTTCGTGGAGGACTTCAGGCTCTTCACCTACTGGGAGGCCTACGCCGCCCACTACGACGCCTTCGCCGTGATCCAGAAGGAGCCCTTTCTGGAGAAGCTGGCCCAGGCGGGCCAGCACAACGCCCTGTACCTGCCCCTGGCGGCCGACCCGGAGTTCCACCGGCCCCTCGAGCTCACGCCGGTGGAAAAACACCAGTGGGGGGCCAACGTGGCCTTTCTGGGCGCGGGCTACCCCAACAGGCGCGCGGCCTTCAGGCAGCTCATGGAGTTCGGGCTCAAGATCTGGGGCTCGGACTGGGAGGGCGACGAGCTGCTCGCGCCCCTGGTGCAGCGGGGAGGGGAGCGCATCGCGCCCGAGGACGCGGTGAAGATCTTCAACGCCACCGCCGTGAACGTGAACCTGCATTCCAGCGTCTCGGCCGCGGAGCTTGTGCCGGAGGGGGATTTCGTGAACCCGCGCACCTTCGAGCTGGCAATGTGCGGGGCGTTCCAGCTGGTGGACCGCAGGGAGCTTCTGGGCGAGTTGTTCGCCGAGGGCGAGCTGGCCACCTTCACGGACATGCAGGGGCTCAAGGAGAGCGTCCGGCGTTTCCTGGCCGGGCCCGGGGAGCGCGCGGCCTTCGCGGAGCGGGCGCGCGAGAGGGCGCTCAGGGACCACACCTACCAGGCGCGCATGAAGGTGCTTCTCGCGTTCCTGGAGGAGCGCCTGCCCGGCTGGCCTGCCCCGCGCGAGGACGAAGGGGCGCTGGCCGCGCTGCCGGAAGAGTACCGCGCCCAGGCGCGCACGCTTCTCTCGGGGCTTGGCCTGAGCGAGGACGCGCCCTTCGACGATCTGGTCTGGGCCGTGCGCTCGCGCGCGGGCAGGCTCACGCCGCTTGAGACCGCGATCCTCTTCCTGGACGAGTGGCGCAAGCAGTACGGGGTGAAGAAGTAAGCTGCGGCGCCTGAAGTCCTTCAAAGCCGGAAAAAGAAAAGGGGGCCTAGGCCCCCTTCGAGATTCGGTCGCGGCGCGAACCCTTCCTAAAGTCCCAGCGAGGCCAGCAGGTCGTCCACGGAGGCCTGGCTGGTGCCCACCTGGGGGCCCTTGAGCTCGCTGACCTTCTGCTCGGTCTCCTTCTGGATCTGCTCCAGGTCCTTGTCCGGGGCCTCCTCGTGGGCTTTCAGCTTGAGCCCGGTGGACAGGTACAGGTCCAGGACGATGGTCTCCACCTTCTTGATGGCCCCGATGATGCGCTTGATGCGCTGGCCGGTGAGGTCCTGGAAGGAGAGGGTGGTCATGATGGTCATCAGGTCGGCGTTCAGGTCGTCGCTCATCTGGCGCAGGTCGTGCAACTGCTCCTTGGTCACGCCGCCGGACTTGAGGCTGTGCAGGATCTGGTTGGACTTGGCCTGCATCTCCATGTGCTTCTCGACGATGTCCATGATCTCGCCGGTGGCCTGCTCGGTGGTGGTCAGGATCTTGTCGAGCTGGTCGGCGGCCTCGCTGAAGAGCTGGTCGGCGCGCTTTTTCTCGCGGGTGATCTCCTGGCCGCCTTCTTCCTGGCGGGCGCTGGAGAGTTCCTTGTAGATGGACTGGAGGCCACCGCGCATGTCCTCGGAGATGCGCTTGTAGAATTCGCTCTGCAGAAGCGAGCGCGTGAGCGACCTGGAGAGCTCCTTCTCCACCGCCTGGGTGATGGCGGACTTCAGGTTGTCCACCATCTCGTCCATGTAGCGGTCGATAACCTCTTCCATCATGGTCTCGGGTTTTCTGTCGCTCACAGGGGCTACTCCCACTTCTTTACGCGCAATTCGTCGCGCTGGGTTTGGAACACGAACTGCACGATGGACTCAAGGTCCCTGTCGCGGATGCGCAGGAAATCCACGGCCCAGACCGCGCGGCCGTCCACGTTCTCCTCGCGGATCACGCGCCCGATGGCCCCGGCCATGCGCACGGGCAGCTGCGTGAGCGTGATCACCAACTCCACCACCTGGCCTTCGGAGACCCGGCAGGGGGTGGTCATCTTCACGCCCGCGCCGGAAATGTCCAGCACGTCGATCTGGCAGGGGAAGTCGCCCTGGAGGCTGTCCTGGGTGTGGATGCCGATGAGCATGTCCAGCTTGCGGTCCATGGCGGTCAGGGCGTTGATCAGCGCCTCGTTGACGCCCGCGCCCTTGAGCTCCATGGCGGTCACCGCCGTGCTGACGATGGGGGCCTCCCGGAAGAGCTGGGGCTCCTTCTCGGAAGAAAGCAGGCGCATCCGGCCACGCAGGTTGGTGGGGATGCGCAGGTAGGTTCTTTGCTCCTCGCCCATGAACGCCTCCGGGGATGCTAGAGGATCCCGTTCTCGAGCTGCGTCTCCATGGCCTTGACCGGGCAGACCTTCACGCACAGGCCGCAGGCCACGCACTTCTCGGAGTCGAAGCGCACCCGCCAGGTGGCGCGGTCGATCTCCAGGGCGCGCGGGCGGCACAGGGCGGTGCACACGCCGCAGTGCATGCAGAGGTCTTCGTCCTTGCGCACCTTCTGGGCCACGGGGGTCAGCTTGACGCCGTGCTCCTTCAGGTACTCCATGCCGTCGGCCACGGCCTGCTCCAGGCCGGTGATCTCCAGGACCATCTCGCCCACCTCGCGGGGGTTGATCTGGGCCTTGAGAATGTTGAAGCACAGGTCGAACAGCTTGATGATGTTGCAGACCACCGGCTTGCCGGAGGTGTCCGGCGGAAAGCTCAGGTGGACGATCTTGCGGACTTCGTTCATTGCGGTCGCGTTCCTTAGATGAGGCTCTTGGCCCGGCGCGCCTCGGCCGAGTCAGGGAATTTCTTGATCAGGTCCTGGAACATCAGGCGCGCGGCGTCCTTTTTGTTCAGCTTCTGGAAGGCCATGCCCATCTTGAGCATGGCCGAGGGGGTCTTGTTGCTCTTGGGGAACTTCTCGACCACGTTGTTGTAGTTGAGCACGGCCTGACCCCAGTCGCCCTTCTGGAAGTAGGCCTCGCCCACCCAGAAGTAGGCGTTGGGGGCCAGGTTGTGCTTGGGGTAGCTCTTGGCCACGTCGCCCCAGAGGCCGATGGCCTTGTCGTACTCCTTGGCCTGGAAGGCCTGCATGCCCTTGGCGTAGATGGCCTCGGCCGGGTCGGTGTTGGACGCGGCGGGCACGTCCGTCTTGGCCTGGGGCTGCGGCTGCTGGGCCTGGGGCTGCTGCGCGCCCGGGGACGGCGGCATGGAGGCCTGGCGGGCCTGCTCGTCGCCGCCGGGCTCCGAGGGGTTCTGCTGCTGGCCGGGCTGCTGGCCGTCCACCTCGACGCCGAGCTGGGAGCCCATCTGCTTGAGGTTGCCCTCGAGCTTCTGGATGCGCTTGGAGAGCTCGGGCATGGTGGTGGCCCCCCCGGTGCCGTCGCCGGCGGAGAGGGTGCGCAGCTGGAGGTTGATGTCCTCGACCTCGGCGCTCAGGCGCTGCACCTGGGACTTCAGCCCGTCCACCTCGGCTAGCAGGTTGGCCTGGGCCTGGGCCTGCGGGTCGATGGGCTTGCCCTTCACGGGGGCGTCGGAGCTCGTTCCGGCGCAGCCGGAGAGGAAAATGATCGCGGCGAAGGCCGCAAGGCGGGTCTTCATGACGGTTTCGTACCTCTTTTCCTTCCGAAGAAGATGTAGGCCAGGCCGCCCACCACGGGCACGAACACGGCCAGGCAGAGCCAGACCATCTTTTCCTGGATGGTCGGGAATTCGCGGTAGAAGGCGTGCCCGATGGCCCAGAAGTTGATGAACACGGGCAGCGCGAGCACGAGGAAGAACCAGAGGGGATAGCCCCCGATGGTGGCGGTCAGCGTCATAGGTGCGTCCTTTGCTATCTCCGGGCGGCCTGTTTGGCAAGGCCGGCGGGCGTTTTCAGTCCTTGCGCCGGCCGCGCGCGTAGAACGAGAAGATGAGCGCCAGCGACCCGCAGGTGATGGCGATGTCCGCCACGTTGAAGGCCGGCCAGTGGTAGGAACCGACGGCGAAGTCCAGAAAGTCCACCACCTCGCCCAGGCGCAGCCTGTCGGCCACGTTGCCCAAGGCTCCGCCCAGGATGGCACCCAGGGCCCAGACGAAGAGCCTGCCCTCGTTCTCGGCCTTGGAGAGCAGGTTGAAGATGATGAGCACGGCGAAGGCCGCGGCCGCGATGAAGAAGTAGACCTGCCAGTCGGTGTCGCGGTCGTTCATGAAGCCGAAGGCCGCGCCCTTGTTCAGGGTGTGCACGAGGTTGAAGAACCCCGGGACGATCTCCACGGACGTGTAGAGCTTCAGGTGCGCCTGCACCAGCAGCTTGGTGATCTGGTCCAGGGCGAGCACGGCCAGGGCCAGGCTTCCGGCGAGTTTGTACTGGGGCTTCACTGGGTGTTTTCCTCCGGCGTCTCCGGCTGCACTCATTTATGCAAGCTGGCGGGGAAGTCAATCGCCGCGTGGCGTTCAAATGTCTTGCGGCTGGGGGATAAGTTGCGTAAACCCACGCCGGGGCGAAAGCCCGATTTGACATTTCACGCATGTTTCGTCACTCGAGACGATCCGCAACCCTAACCCCGCCCAAGTCATGCCCAAACGCACGGACCTCAAGAAAATCCTGATCATAGGCTCGGGCCCCATCGTCATCGGCCAGGCCTGCGAATTCGACTACTCCGGCTCCCAGGCCGCCAAGGCCCTCAAGGAAGAGGGTTACGAGGTGGTGCTGGTCAATTCCAACCCCGCGACCATCATGACCGATCCGGGGCTGGCGGACCGCACCTACGTGGAGCCCATCGACCCCGACATCGTCGCCAAGATCATCGAGCGAGAACGCCCGGACGCGCTCCTGCCCACCCTGGGCGGCCAGACCGGCCTGAACACGGCCGTGGCCCTGGCCGAATCCGGCGTGCTCGACAAGTTCGACGTGGAACTCATCGGCGCGAACCTGGCCGTGATCAAGAAGGCCGAGAGCCGCGAGGAGTTCAAGGCCGCCATGGGCAAGATCGGCTTGGCCGTGCCCAAGTCCGGCATCTGCCGGAACATGGACGACGTGCGCCACTGGGGACGCCAGATCCCCTTCCCGATCATCGTCCGCCCGGCCTTCACCCTGGGCGGCTCGGGCGGCGGCGTGGCCTACAACATGGAAGACCTGGAGAAGATCGCCGCGCGCGGCCTCTCGCTCTCCATGAAATCTGAAGTGATGCTTGAACAGTCGGTGCTGGGCTGGAAGGAGTTCGAGCTGGAGGTGATGCGCGACGTCAACGACAACTGCGTGATCATCTGCTCCATCGAGAACATCGACCCCATGGGCGTGCACACGGGCGATTCCATCACCGTGGCCCCGGCCCAGACCCTCACCGACGACGAATACCAGGTCATGCGCGACGCAGCCCTGGCCATCATGCGCGAGATCGGCGTGGAGACCGGCGGGTCCAACGTGCAGTTCGCGGTGAACCCGGAGAACGGCGAGCTCATCGTCATCGAGATGAACCCGCGCGTGTCTCGCTCCTCGGCGCTGGCCTCCAAGGCCACGGGCTTCCCCATCGCCAAGATCGCGGCCAAGCTCGCCGTGGGCTACACCCTGGACGAGATCCCCAACGACATCACGCGCGAGACCATGGCCTCCTTCGAGCCGACCATCGACTACACCGTGGTCAAGATCCCGCGCTTCACCTTCGAGAAGTTCCCCGGAGCCGAGGACTACCTGACCACGGCCATGAAGAGCGTGGGCGAGGCCATGAGCATCGGCCGCACCTTCAAGGAGGCCCTGCAGAAAGGCTTGCGCTCGCTGGAGATCGGCATGCCCGGCCTCTCCAAGGAGTACGACAAGTGCTCCTGGGACCGCGACGCCATCCTGGCCTCCCTGCGCAAGCCCAACTCCCGCAGGCTCTTCGACGTGCGCTCGGCCATCCTCTGCGGCATGACCGAGGCCGAGATCTTCGAGGCCACCAAGATCGACCCCTGGTTTTTGCGCCAGATCAAAAGCATCGTGGACATGGAAGCCAAGCTGCACGCGTTCGCCCTGCACGAAACCGTGAGCGCCTCCAACCCCAAGATGCGCGAGGCCATGCTCGAGGCCAAGGAGTACGGCTTCTCCGACCGCCAGCTGGCCGCGCTCTGGAAGAAGTCCGAGCTCGACATCCGGGGCATCCGCGAAAAGCTCGGCGTCAAGCCCACCTACTATCTGGTGGACACCTGCGCCGCCGAGTTCGAGGCCTACACCCCCTATTTCTACTCCACCTACGAGACCGGCTCGGAGATCACCCCCTCGGACAAGCGCAAGGTGGTGATCCTGGGCGGCGGGCCCAACCGCATCGGCCAGGGCATCGAGTTCGACTACTGCTGCGTGCACGCCTCCTACGCGTTGCGCGAGCTGGGCATCGAGTCCATCATGGTCAACTCCAACCCCGAGACCGTCTCCACCGACTACGACACGTCCGACAAGCTCTACTTCGAGCCCCTGACCTTCGAGGACGTGCTGAACATCATCGAGCACGAGAAGCCCGAGGGCGTCATCGTCCAGTTCGGCGGCCAGACCCCGCTGAACCTGGCCGTGCCGCTCATGCGCGCGGGCGTGCCCATCCTCGGCACCTCGCCCGACTCCATCGACCGCGCCGAGGACCGCGAACGCTTCCAGGCCCTGCTCAACAAGCTGGGCCTCAGGCAGCCGCCCAACGGCACGGCCATGTCGGTCGAAGAGGCCAAGAAGATCGCCCGCGAGATCACCTACCCCGTGGTGGTGCGCCCCTCCTACGTGCTGGGCGGCCGGGCCATGGAAGTGGTCTACGACGACGACGGCCTGGACGCCTACTTCAAGAAGGCCGCCGTGGTCTCCCCCGAGCACCCCATCCTCATCGACAAGTTCCTGGAGAACGCCACCGAGGTGGACGTGGACGCGCTCTCCGACGGCGAGGACACCTACGTGGCCGGGATCATGGAGCACATCGAGGAGGCGGGCATCCACTCCGGCGACTCCGCCTGCGTGCTGCCGCCGCACACCCTCTCCGCCGAGGTCGTGGCCGAGATCGAGCGCCAGACCAAGGCCCTGGCCGTGGAGCTCGGCGTGGTCGGGCTCATGAACATCCAGTTCGCGCTCAAAGACGGCGTGGTCTACATCCTGGAGGTCAACCCCCGGGCCTCGCGCACCTCGCCCTTCGTGTCCAAGTCCACGGGCGTGCCCCTGGCCAAGCTGGCCACCAAGGTGATGATGGGCATGAAGCTCTCCGAGCTCGACCCCTGGAGCCAGCGCAAGGGCGGCTACATCTCCGTGAAGGAGTCGGTGTTCCCGTTCAACCGCTTCCCCGGCGTGGACGTGCTGCTCGGACCCGAGATGCGCTCCACCGGCGAGGTCATGGGCGTGGACATGAACTTCGGCCTGGCCTTCATGAAGAGCCAACTGGCCGCCGGGCAGCGCCTGCCGCTCTCGGGCACCGTGTTCATCTCCGTCAACGACCGCGACAAGCAGGCCATCCTGCCCGCGGCGAAGATGTTCGAGGAGCTGGGCTTCAGGATCGTGGCCACGGGCGGCACCTGCGCCTACCTGAACGACAGCGGGGTCAAGGCCGAGAAGGTGCTCAAGGTCTACGAGGGCAGGCCCAACGCGGCGGACATGGTCATCAACGGCGAGATCCAGCTGATGGTCAACACCGTCTCCGGCAAGAAGACCGTGCAGGACTCCTCGCAGCTCCGGCAGACCACGCTCCTCTACGGCGTGCCCTACACCACCACGGTGGCCGGGGCCAAGGCCATGGCCCAGGCCATCAAGGAGCTCACGGGCACCGGGCTCGGGGTCAAGAGCCTCCAGGAGCATTACGCGTAAACACGATCCGGCCGGGTCCGCGCCAGCGGGCCCGGCCGGTCTTCCTTTGAACGACGATTGGCCGCGCCGCATCGAAGCCCGCAGGGCTCCGGGCGGCGCGGCGCGGTTGACAGACCCGGCGGGCGGCTTATCTCAGGGCTTTCCGGCGGAAGGCGGCGGGTAGCGACATGAAGAAAGAGTATTGCGGACTGTTCGGCATCTACGGCCACCCCGAGGCCGCGCGCATGACCTATTTCGGGCTCTACGCCCTGCAGCACCGGGGCCAGGAGTCGGCGGGCATCGTCACCTGGGACGGCGACACCATCCGCGAGCAGAAAGGCATGGGCCTCGTGGCGGACGTGTTCAGCGAACGCCACCTGGGCAAGGAGCTCAAGGGCAACATCGCCGTGGGCCACATCCGCTACTCCACCACCGGGGCCTCGCTTTTGCGCAACGCCCAGCCCTTCCTGGTGCGCTTCGGCGACTGGCGCCTGGCCATCGCCCACAACGGCAACCTGGTGAACACCATGGAGCTGCGCCAGGAGCTGGAAGCCTCGGGCTCCATCTTCCAGACCACCATCGACTCCGAAGTCTTCGTGCACCTCATCGCCAAGCACCTGAACGGCGGCACCATCGAGGAGGCCGTGATCAAGGCCTGCCAGAAGGTGAAGGGCTCGTACTCGCTCTTGATCCTGGCCAACGACAAGATGATCGCCCTGCGCGACCCGCACGGCATCCGCCCGCTCTCCCTGGGCCGCCTGGACGACACCTACGTGGTCTCCTCCGAGACCTGCGCCTTCGACCTCATCGAGGCCGAACACCTGAGGCCCATCGAGCCCGGCGAGATGCTGGTGATCAAGGACAAGTGCCTGACCTCCATGCGCATATGCGAGCCCAAGCCCGTGCGCCGCTGCATCTTCGAGCTGGTCTACTTCGCCCGGCCCGACTCCCTGGTCTTCGGCGAGGTGGTCTACACCCGGCGCAAGACCATGGGCCAGATCCTGGCACAGGAAGCGCCTGTGGACGCCGACTTCGTCATGCCCTTCCCGGATTCGGGCGTGTACGCGGCCGTGGGCTACGCCCAGCAGTCCGGCCTGCCCTTCGAGGTGGCCATGATCCGCAACCACTACGTGGGCCGCACCTTCATCCAGCCCTCGCAGAACATGCGCGACTTCTCCGTGCGCGTGAAGCTCAACCCGGTGCGCTCCATGATTAAAAACAAGCGCATCATCATCGTCGAGGACTCCATCGTGCGCGGCACCACCATCCGCACGCGCATCAAGAAGCTGCGCGAGCTTGGCGCGCGCGAGATCCACATGCGCGTGAGCTGCCCGCCCATCAAGTTCCCCTGCTTCTACGGCATCGACTTCTCCTCCAAGGGCGAACTCATCGCGGCCAACAACTCCGTGGGAGACATCGCGCGCTACATCGGGCTGGACAGCCTGCACTACCTCTCCGTGGACGGCCTGCTGAGAGCCGTGGGCGCCGACCCCGTGGACCCCAAGTACTGCCTGGCCTGCTTCGACGGGGACTACGTCATCCCTCCCTGCGCCGAGGGAAGCAAGAACTGCCTGGACGAATCCAACGCGCTGACATGGTAGGTGACTAGAGATGTTCGGTGCAATGAAGGACATGGCCGTCTCCTCGGCCATCACCAGCAAGCTCGCCCCCCTTTTCGAGGACTACTGCCACTCGTTCAAGCTGAGCCTGAACACGTCCTCCAAGACCATGACCCTGGAAGCCCTGCCCAAGGGCGAGGCCGCGCCCGTGCAGCTCGAGATCATCGGCTACAGCCTGCTGCTCGAAGAGGGCAGGGCCGTGCTGGCCTTCGAGCGCCTGCGCGCCAGCCGCGTCTGGCTGGGGGCGCTGATCCTGGGTTTGCTGCCCGGCAACCGCCTGGTGCTGCCGGAAGACACCCCCTACGAACTGCTCAGGCAGTACGTGTAGGAAAGAGCGGGGCTCCGCCCCGGACCTCGCGAGGGCGCTGCCCTGCACCCGCTGGGGGCGGATGCCTGCCCCCAGACCCCGGCGATGGCTTCGCGGGCGTCACCGGGGAGCCCGGACAGGGGCGCGGGGAGCAAGCCGCCGCAAGCGGCGAGGGGTTAAATTTCAAGCAATTCGAATGCCCCGTGATCCGCGCGAAAGCGCGGATCACGGGGCATTCGATTATTTCAAGTGGGCGGTGATGCCCGCGAAGCTATCGCCGGGTGCAGGGGGAGGCACTCCCCCTGCCGGGAGAGTCTGGAGAGGGCGGCGCCCTCTCCAGTTCCTGGATCAGCCTTTCTTCGCTCCGGCCTTCTTCCCGGCGGCCACCTTGGCTTCCAGTTCCGCGATGCGCGCCTTGAGCGCCTCCACGTCCTCGGCCTTGGCCAGGCCCACGCGCGAGAGCAGTTCGGCCAGTTCGTCCTCGCCCGCCTGCCTGAGGCTCTCCGCGCCCGCCCCCACGTTGGCGGAGAGCTTTTCGAGCAGCGTGGCCAGTTGCGTGCGCAGCTCCTGCGCGGGCATGTCGTTCACCTTCACTGGCGCGTCCAGGGCGTTCATGATCTCGTCCTTGAGCAGGAGCCCGGCCCCGAGCCCGGTGTAGAATCCTTTCTTCAGCGCGTCCTTCATGGCGTATCCTCCTGTTCCAGGCGGCCTTTTCAGGTGCTCCTGAACATCTTGAAGGTCAGGTACAGGCCGAGCAGGCCGGACACGGCGAACCCGGCGAGGCCCATCACGGGCATTCCCCAGAAGTGCGGGCCCAGGTCGGAAAGATACACCACCGACGAGCCTATGGCCAGCGCCGCCGTGACCAGCGCGCCACCCAGGCGGTTGCCGATCTGGCGCAGGTCCTTGGGGAAGGGGCCGTAGTCGTGCTGGCGCAGCTCGATGGCCAGGTCGCCGGAGTCGGCCTTGCGCAGGATGTTCGATATCTGCACCGGAATCCGGCCCACGGCGCGCAGGACCTCCTCGGCCTCGCCCAGGATGCTCCCGTCCGCCAGGCCAGGGAGCAGGCCGCGCTTGGCGTAGCCCTCGGCCAGGGTGGCGATGTTCTCCATGGCGTTCACTTCCGGGGCAAGGGACCTGCCCGCCGATTCCGTGGCCAGGAGTGCCCGGGCGATGAGGATGAAGTCCGGGCGCAGGTGCACGCCGTACTCGTGGCAGAGCGTGGTTACCTCCAGCATGAAGCGGCCGAAGGAGGCGTCGCGGAAGGGCGCGCGGGCCTTCTGCATGGCGAAGGTCAGGTCGCGCTCGAAGCTCATGGCGTCAACGTCCGGGCGGTAGCTGGCGGCCATCTCCAGGATGTGGCGCACGCCCTTGGCCGCGTCGGACTTGCCCATGGCGATGAGGAAGTTGACGATGTCCGAGCGCATGGCCGGGGTGAGCCGCCCGCACATGCCGAAATCCAGGTAGCAGAGCCTGCACCCTTCCACCACGCGCAGGTTGCCCAGGTGCGGGTCCGCGTGGAAGAAGCCTTCCTCCAGTATCTGGCGCACCACGGCCTTGAAGCCGGCCTTGGCCAGCTCCTCGCGCCGGAAGGCGGGGCAGGAGCACTGGTCCAGGCGTTCGCCCTCGATGAAGTCCATCACCAGCACGTCCTCGCGCAAAAGCTCGGCGTGCACGCCCGGGGCGAAGATGTCCGGGTCCTCGGCGAAGATCTGGTTGAAGACGTGCATGTTCACGGCTTCGTTGGTGAAGTCGAGCTCCCGGGTGACGTCCTTGCGCAGGGTGCGCACGATCTCGCGCGGGCGCGAGCGGCGTGTGGAGGGGAAGCGCTCTTCGATCTGGGCGGCGAAGAACTCCATGATGTCCAGGTCAGCCATGATCGTGTCCACCACGCCCGGCAGGCGCACCTTCACGGCCACGACCTTGCCGCTCAGGAGCACGGCCCGGTGCACCTGGGAGATGGAGGCCGTGGCCACTGGCTTGCGGTCGATGGAGGTGAACAGCTCGTTCAGCGGGCGGCCGTAGGCCTCGTACAGGGTCTTCTCGATGGCCTGGTAAGGCGTGGGCGGGACGTTCTCCTGGAGCTTGCGCAGCTCCTCTGAGAGCCCGGTGGGGATCATGTCCGGGCGCATGGAGAGGATCTGGCCGATCTTGATGGCCGTGGGACCGAGTTCCTCGATGACGCGGCGCAGCTTGACCCACAGGGGCAGCCCCGAGGCCTCGTCAGGGAGCTTGCGGCGAAGGAAGGGCCTGCGCTTGAAGCCCAGGCGCTCCATGATCTCGCCGAACCCGTGCTTTACCAGCACGCCCACGATCTGCGCGAAGCGGTTGGCCGAAGCCAGCGGCGTGTAACGGATGAAGTCTGATACGTTCATGCTACCTGGCTGATAGCGTAGAATTTCAGGGGGAACAAGCGGGGAAGGGGGGATGAGCTACTTGCCCGCGTCGCGGGCGGGGTCCCGGCCCATGGCCTGCTCGGCGAGCCCGAGCACCATCCGGAAGGGCACGCGCTCGAAGAGCCCGAAGGCCTCGTGCTCCTTGAGGCGCGTGGTGGCTGGCGAGGCCAGGCCGCAGAGGAACTTGGCGAGCCTCCTCGGCGTCGAGAGTTGCACCAGGCCTTCGGATAAAAGCGCGTCGAGCTTCTTGAGCGAGCGTTCCCTGGGTTTTCTCGGCTGGAACGGATGGGGCGCGCAGGGCTCCGCCCCCAGGCAGGGGCCGCAGTGCCCACACGGGCCGGACTCCTCCCCGAAGTAGGCCAGGAGCCGCCTGGTCAGGCAGTGCGGGTCGGAGGCGAGCGTAAGCATCTGGCGGATGCGCTCCAGGTCGCGCCCTTCGCGCTCCAGGAACCTGGCCATCAGCTCTCGGGCCAGTTCGCCCAGGTCTCCGGGCCTGCGCGTCACCACGTAGCGCTGCCGGGTGCCGCTGGCCTTCAGCTCGATGTCGCCCTTGCCCGCCAGGTATTCGAGCGCGGCCACGATGCGCTCGCGCGGCTCGCCTGTCTCCACGGCGGCGTCCTCCACGTCCAGGGCGAAATTAACGCTCCCGCGCTTCTTGCGGCACCTGGAGAGCACCTTCTTCAGAAACGCCCGGCGCGCCTCGTCGAAGGGCGCGAGCATCTCGGCCGAGGGCTTGTTGGGCGTGAGCGTGTAGCTGGTGTAGATATGCCCGAGCGCCCGCAGGTAGCCGTCCAGCTCCAGGTAGGTCAGCAGCGTTCGCACCACCAGCTCGCGGATATCGTGCCTGCCCGCCAGCGCCGGGGGCGAGAGCAGCAGGTGCTCCTCCCCGCCGAACACCTCACCCAGGATCGACTCCAGGGACTCGCGGTCGGGCGTGTCGCCCAGCACGAAGTTCTCCAGCACCAGGGTGTCCCGCAGGCACACGAACATCTCGCAGACGGACTTTTGGCCGTCGCGCCCGGCGCGCCCGACCTCCTGGGCGTAGCTCTCCACACCCTTGGGCAGGTTGTAGTGGTAGATGGCCCGGATGTCGGGCTTGTCCACGCCCATGCCGAAGGCGATGGTGGCCACGATGACGAGCCTGTCCGAGGCCATGAAGGCGTCCTGCACGGCGGCGCGCTCATCGGCCCCCATGCCCGCGTGGTAGGCCATGGCCGCGACGCCGTGCTCCGTCAGCCACGCGGCCACGGTTTCGGCGGTCTTCTGCAGGGTGACGTAGACGATGGCCGGGCCTGCCGGGCGCGATTTCAGCCGCTCGAGCAGAAGCGCCTTCTTGCCGCCGGGCTTGGACGGCGTGGCCCGAAGCTCCAGGTTGGGGCGGTAGAATCCTGTGTGGACGATGTCCTCCGGGGCGACGGAAAAGGTCCGGGCGATGTCCAGGGCGGTCTCGCGGTCGGCCGTGGCGGTGAGCGCGAGCACGCGGGGGATGGAGAGCTCCCGGGCGGTGCGCGCGATCTTCAGGTACTCTGGCCGGAAGTTGTGGCCCCACTGGCTGATGCAGTGGGCCTCGTCCACGGCCAGGAGCGACACCCGCGCGCGGCGCGCCGCGCCGAGGAAGCGCTCGTTGGCCAGGCGTTCGGGCGAGATGTAGAGGAGCTTCAGCCTGCCTTCGCGGAAGGCGTTCAGCACTTCCCGGGCCTCTTGCGCGTCCAGGCTGGAGTCGTAGCGTTCGGCCGCGACGCCCCGGGCTTTCAGGAAGTCGATCTGGTCCTTCATGAGCGCGATGAGCGGGGAGATGACCAGCGTGACGCCCTCCAGGGCCAGGGCCGGAAGCTGGTAGCACAGACTTTTGCCGCCGCCCGTGGGGAAGATGGCCAGCACGCTCTTGCCGTCGAGCAGCCGCCCGATGGCATCGGCCTGGCCCGGCTTCAGCGACGCGAAGCCGAAGACGTCTCGCAACAGGCTTGCAACGGCCGGGGCAGGGGAGGGTGATGCTGTCATTCCCGGTCGCCCTGAGATGTTCGCCAATGAAACCCGCGAAGCGAAAGGGGATTCCAAAGGGACCTCGTCCCTTTGGCCGCCGGAGGCTTCTCCCCGTCCTGCCCTACACTTCGCCCAGATCCCGCCCCAGGGCCTTCTCGATCCGCGCCCTGACGGCCTTGGCGCGGTTCTCGCCGCGCGTCAGGCTCTCCAGGCGCTTGGGGTCGTTCTTCCAGGTCTCGCGCCAGATGCTGTAGCGTTCCTCGATGGTCACGCGGTTGGTGCGGCGATAGCTCTTGTCCGCGATGTAGACCACCTCGGCCTCGCGCACGGGCTCGGCAGGGTCCGGGGTGAGCCCGCCCAGGCGGGTGTGCACTTCCACCACGGCGGCCACCTCGGGGTAGCCCAGCGCACGCAGGAGCTCTCCGCCCGCGTGGTCGTGGGCGGGGCGCCCCTTGAGGATGTCGTGTAGGATGGCGGAGGCCTCCACCAGGGCCAGGTCCAGCGCGGAGCCGTTCGAGTTGCGGTTGATGCCCAGGGCGATGGTGCAGGCCAGGTCGGCCACGGCCAGGGAGTGGGCGATCCGTTCGGGCTTCTCGCCCTGATATTGCTGGAGCAGGGCCAGGGCCTGCTCGCGGGTGGGTATGTGCATGTCGGCGGGTTTTCCTTGTGTCGAATGGCCAAGGCGCTGCTAGGTGAGCAGCGCCTTGGCGAAATCTTCCCCGGAGAAGGGCCTGAGGTCTTCCATTTTCTCCCCCAGGCCCACGAAGGTGATGGGGATGGAGTGCTCCAGCGCGATGCCCACCACCACGCCGCCCTTGGCCGTGCCGTCGAGCTTGGTGAGCACGATCTCGTCCACGCCCACGGCCTCGTGGAAGAGCTTGGTCTGGGAGAGGGCGTTCTGGCCGGTGGTGGCGTCCACCACAAGGATGGTGCGGTGCGGCGCGCCCTCGTGCTTCTTGCCCAGCACGCGTTCGATCTTCTTGAGTTCTTCCATGAGGTTGGTCTTGGTGTGCAGGCGTCCGGCGGTGTCCAGGAGCATCAGGTCGTAGCCGCCCTCCAGGCAGCGGTCCATGGCCTCGAAGGCCACGGCGGCCGGGTCGGAGCCCTCGCCCTTGCTGAAGAAGCCCGCGTCCACGCGCTTGGCCCAGATCTGAAGCTGCTCGATGGCTGCCGCGCGGAAGGTGTCGCCCGCGGCGATGAGCACCTTGCGGCCCTGCATCTGGGCGCGGTAGGCCAGCTTGGCGATGGTGGTGGTCTTGCCCACGCCGTTGACGCCGACGATCATCACCACCTCGGGCGGGTTCACGGCCTTGATGGTCTTGGGGGTGCGGAAGATCTGGGCCAGCTCCTCGCGCAGGATGTCCTTGAAGCCCGAAGGGTCGCTCACCCCGGCCTTGCGCGCGCGGTTCTTGAGTTGGGAAAGGAGCTTGCCCGCGGGCTCGAAGCCCACGTCGGCCATGATCAGTATCTCCTCCAGTTCCTCCCAGAAGTCGTCGTCCATCTTCGCGTGGGAGGTGAGCAGGCCGTCGATGCGCGCCGCGATCTGCTCGCGGGTTTTGGCCAGGCCTTCGGAGAGCTTGAGGAAGAGCCTGGAGCGTTCGTCCTCCTCGTCCTCCAGCTCCAGCGCCAGGGCCAGGCGGTACTGGAGCTCGGAGCGGAACTCCTCCACCTCTTCGTAGCCCATGTTGGCCAGCCACTTCTCGAAGTCGGCCACGAAGCCGTCGGCCTCGTCCGCCGGGGCCTCCAGGCAGGTGAAAAGGAAGCGCAGGCGCTGCCAGAGCTCGGGGCCGGGCTTGTCCACGCCCGTGAGGATGATGCCGAGCCACACCGAGAGCTTGGGTTCGGCCTGGCGCAGGGAGAGCGTCAGCTCCTTCTGCCAGTCCTCGGCGGCCAGGTGGGCGGTAGGGGCGGGGGCTTCGGCGGACGGAGCGGCCGCTTCGGGCGTCGCGCCTGCCTCGGCCTCGGGCTCACCGGACGCCTCCCCGGCCGCTTCCGGCTCGGGCTGGGCCTCGGCGGCTTCCGGGGTGCCGGCCTCGGGGGCCTCTTCGGTCTTCTTGGAGCCGCCCAGCCAGGACGTGAGCTTGGAGAAAAATCCCATTTCGATTCCTTATGCGCTGTGTAGGACTCCCGGCGGCCGGGGCCGGAGGGGGAGCGTGGTCGGGAGCCGCCCGGCGCGATTGGGTTCGCCGGGCGCGGGGGCGTCATGCGCCGCCGCAGGCTTCCTATCCTACAGTTGCCCACGAGACAAGGCTTGCCCCTCCATTGGCCCCTGCGTTATCGGGCTCTGCATGAAACGCACGAAAATCGCCACCCTGCTCGCGGCCGACGGGCCCATCGGGCAGGTTCTCGTCAAGGGCTGGGTGCGCACGCGCCGCGACTCTAAGGATTTCTCCTTCCTGGAGATCAACGACGGCTCCTGCCTCGCCAACATCCAGGCCGTGGTGGACTCCTCCGCCAAGGGCTTCGACATCATCAAGGACATCGGCACCGGCGCGTCCGTGGCCATCGCCGGGGCGCTGATCGCCTCGCCGGGCAAGGGCCAGGCCTGGGAGATCAGGGCCGAATCCGTGGAACTCATCGGCACGGCCGACCAGGAGACCTTCCCGCTCCAGAAGAAGCGCCACTCGGACGAATTCCTGCGCTCCATCGCCCACCTGCGTCCGCGCACCAACAAGTTCGGGGCCATGTTCCGCATCCGCTCGGAGCTCTCCCTGGCCATCCACAGGTTCTTCCAGGAGCGCGGCTTCTTCCACCTGCACTCGCCCATCATCACCGGCTCCGACTGCGAGGGCGCGGGCGAGATGCTGCGCGTGACCTCCCTGCACCCGGGCCAGCCCCTGGGCGAGGAGGGCGTCAAGACGGACTTCTTCGGCAAGGAGGCCTTCTTGACCGTCTCCGGCCAGCTTTCGGCCGAACCCTTCGCCCTGGCGCTCGGCGACGTGTACACCTTCGGCCCCACCTTCCGCGCCGAGCCCTCCGATACCGCGCGCCACGCCGCCGAGTTCTGGATGGTCGAGCCCGAGATGGCCTTCGCGGACTTAAGCGACGACATGGACCTGGCCGAGGACATCATCAAGTACTGCATCCGCGCCGTCATGGATCGCAGGCCCGGCGACCTGGAGCTCTTCGCCAAATGGGTGGACAACACCCTGGAGGCCACCCTGCGCAAGGTGCTGGACGAGCCCTTCGAACGCATTCCCTATAAGGAAGCGGTGGAAATCCTCAAGAAGGCCCCCAAGAAGTTCGAGTATGAGGCCGCCTTCGGCAAGGACATCCAGACCGAGCACGAGCGCTACCTGGCCGAGGAGCACTTCAAGAAGCCCGTCATCGTCTACGACTACCCCAAGGATATCAAGGCCTTCTACATGCGCCAGAACGAAGACGGCGTCACCGTGGGGGCCATGGACGTGCTCGTGCCGCGCATCGGCGAGATCGTGGGCGGCAGCGCCCGCGAGGAGCGCCTGGACAGGCTGGAGGCGCGTATCAAGGAGCTGGGGCTCGATATGTCCTGCTACCAGTGGTACCTGGACACACGCCGCTTCGGCACGGCCCCGCACGCAGGCTTCGGCCTGGGCTTCGAGCGGCTGGTCATGCTCCTCACCGGCGTGACCAACATCCGCGACGTCATCGCTTTTCCAAGGACGTACAAGCATTTGGAGTTTTAGGAGTAGAAGAGAAGACCGGGCGCTGCCCGGGCCCGGCAGGGCTCTGCCCTGCACCCGCTGGGGGCAGATGCCTGCCCCCAGACCCCGGCGCTTAGC
>NZ_AP043666.1:0-495000 GCF_055397115.1 Fundidesulfovibrio sp. YSD1 | reverse complement strand
GGGCTCACCGTGGCCCGCGCCGTGATGGAACGGCTCCCGCGCGAGAGCATCGTCTACTTCGGCGACACGGCCCGCGTGCCCTACGGCGTGAAGTCCCCGGACACTGTGAAGCGCTTCGCCGAACAGATCGCGCGCTTCCTGCTGGAGAGGCAGGTGAAGATGCTGATCATCGCCTGCAACACCATGGCCGCCGTGGCCTTCGATTCCGTGCGCGGGCTCTCCCCGGTCCCGGTGCTCGAGGTGATCGACGCGGGCGCGCGCACCGCCGTGTCCCGCACGCGCAACCACCGCATCGGGATCATCGCCACGCCCTCCACCATCGACTCGGGCGCGTACCTCTCGGCCATCCAGCGCCACGACGACAAGGGCATGTTCATCGCGGCCCAGGCCTGCCCGCTCTTCGTCCCACTGGTGGAGGAGGGCTGGCTGGACCACCCCGTCACGCGCCTGACCGCCTTCGAATACCTGACCCCGCTCCTGGCCCAGAACATCGACACCCTGGTGCTCGGCTGCACGCACTATCCGCTGCTCAAGCCCATGCTGGCCTCGGTGATGGGCCAGGGGGTGCGCCTGGTGGATTCGGCCGAGGCCGTGTCCGAGCGCGCGGAGAGCCTCCTGCGACAGATGTGCCTGGAGAACCCGGGCGCTGGCGAGCCCGAGCACGTGTTCCACGTCACGGACGTGCCCCAGCGTTTCCGCGAGGTCGGGGAGCGCTTCCTGGGCCGCTCGCTGGGCCGCGTGCGCGTTGAGAGCTTGTAAGGCCGCCGAGGCTACCAGTTGGAGCAGGAGAACTGCTGGGGGCATTTCTCCACGAACATGATCAGGTCGTTGAAGAGGGCGATCTTGTCGCGCTCGGGCAGGCGCTCGATGAAGACCCGGTAGTAGTGGTCGTAGCTGGTGCGGTTGGCGCCGGTGGCGTCGCGGATGTGGTTGTACCACCAACGCGCCACGTCGAAGAGCGCCTCGGAGACGAGGTTCTCCACCATCTCGGACTTCTGCGATTGCTCGAATATCTCCACCTGCGCTTCCAGCGGACGCATGAAGTTGTTCACGAACTTGGAATGCGCCAGTAGATGCCCATCGAACACGTTTTGCGGGAATCCGAACTTTTGCAACAGGATATGCAGCATCGTGTCCTCGAAGGCGAAGTGCGTGTCGCTGAAGAGTTCGAGGAACTTGAACTTCTTGCGCATGTAGTCGATCGACTGGAAATTCGTGACCTTGTTGCGGGAGATGTCGGTATACCAGGCGTTGATGAACCTCAGGATTCCCTGGTGCTGGCAGTTGATGAGGTGGACGATGCAGTCGTAGGTGGGTTTCCAGGTGATGAAGGGGATGATGGGCGACGCGTCTTCCTGCTGCATGATGCTGCTCCTCAAAGCGGGTACGTCCGTATGCTCCCCATCTCGCGGAGGATGGGTTTCTCTCTGCTTGGGTGCTCAAGGCCGCTCAGGCTCTCCTTCGCCCGGCTGTAATCGCTCATCTTGTATTTGTTTGAGTGCAGGCTGTCACGTTTTTCCGCAAATGTAAATGGGCGCTTCCCCGGGCAGGACCTGGGAAACAGGCCGGCCGGAAACGGAAAACGCCCGGGGCTTCGGCCTCCGGGCGTTCGAACTCGCGGGGGGATGAAGCTCAGACCGCTTCGGCGAGCCTGGCCTCGATGAGGCTCTTGGCCCTAAGCGCCAGCTGGCCCACCTCGGGCTTGGAGATCTGGTCGTCCGCGCCCACGGCCTCGCCCTTGTGGCGCAGCTTGTCGGTGATCAGCGAGGAGAAGAGCAGCACCGGCAACTGGCGCAGGGCGCTGTCCTCCTTGATGCGCTTGGTCAGGTTGTGGCCGTCCATGGTGGGCATTTCGATGTCCGAGACCACCACCTGCACGTAGTCGGAAACCTTCTTGCCCTCGTCCTCGGCCTTCCCCTTGATCTGCTGGAGCCGTTCCCAGGCCTGGAGCCCGGTATTGACCACCTCCACGTCGAAGTTGGCCTTCTCCATGAGGTCGCGCAGCATCTCGCGCACCAGGGCGGAGTCGTCGGCGATGAGCGCGCGGTAGCGCTGGCTGGCCTTCCAGTCGATGCTGGTGTCCAGGCGCAGGCCCAGCTGCGGGTTGAGGTCCGCCACGATCTTCTCCAGGTCCAGCAGGAAGACGATGCGGTCCTCCAGCTTGACCACGCCGGTTATGGAGTCCCCGCTCAGGGTGGAGACCAGGTTGTTGGGCGGCTCCACGGCCTCCCAGCTCAGGCGGTGGATGCGCGTGACCCCCGAAACCATGAAGGCGGTGGTGACCTTGTTGAACTCCGTGACGATGACCTTGGGAGATTCGTGCTCCACGCGCTGTTTGGCCAGCCAGACCGAGAGGTCCACCAGGGGGATGATGTGGTTGCGCAGGTTGAAGGCCCCGAGCACCGACGGGTGCGAGACCTCGGGCAGCTCCGTGACGCGCGGCAGGCGGATGATCTCCAGCACCTTGGCCACGTTCACGCCGTAGTAGCCCTTGTAGGCGTCGCGCCCGGAGGGGTCGCCCTCGGGCACGGCCTCGTCCAGGAAGAACTCGACGATTTCCAGTTCGTTGGTTCCGGCTTCGAGAAGGATGTTGGTCTGGGCCATCGGGGGTCCTCCGGGACTGGGGTGCTGCTTCTGCGGGGCGGGCCTGCCGGTGCGGCCCGGGAAAGGACTCAGAGCGTGCTCAGGATCGATTCCACCGCATCGATGATATTCTTGGGCGTAGAGGCTCCTGCTGTCAAGCCGATCACAGCTTTTCCCCTGATCTTTTCCAGGGGCAGCTCGCTTGCGGTCTCCACGTGCGCGCAGGGCACGCCCTGGGCCTCGGCCACCTTGGCGAGCCTCCTGGTGTTGCCGCTGTCGCGCCCGCCCACCACCACCATGAAGCCCGCCTGGCGGGCGATGTCGATGGTCTCCTCCTGGCGCTTGCGCGTGGCGTCGCAGATGGTGTGCAGCACCGGGATCTGGCGTCCCAGGGCCTCGAAGAGGTGGTCGCGGATGCGCTCGAACTCCGCCTCGTCCTGGGTGGTCTGGGCGGCCAGGAAGTAGGAGTCGGCCGGGTCCAGGGAGTAGCCCTTGATCTCGTCCAGGCTGTCGAAGACGATGGCCCCGTGGGAGGCGTGGGAGAGAAGCCCGCGCACCTCGGGGTGGGCATCCTCTCCGTAGAGCAGCAGGATGCCGCCCTTGTCGGCCTGGCGGGCGATGAGGTGCTGGGCCTTCTTGACCTTGGGGCAGGTGGCGTCCGCGATGACCGCCCCCCTGGCCAACAGCCGCTCGTAGACGCCCTTGGGCACGCCGTGGGCCCGGATGAGCACCGTGGCGCCGGGCTCCACGGCCTCGGGGTCCTCGATGCGCCTGACGCCCCGGGCCGCGTAGGCCTCCAGGACCTGCGGATTGTGGATGATGGGGCCGAAGGTGTAGATGGGTCCCTGGGCCTGGCCCGTCTCCAGAAGCTTGTCGAGCTTGCGCAGGGCCAGGTCCACGCCCATGCAGAACCCGGCGGACTGCGCTCTAAGGATGGTCATGGTCTTCTCCGTGGGCAGTCTCCCGGCTCCGGGCGGAGGGCGGCGTCAATTCGGCCACCCGGGCCGTGATGTCGTTCAGGTGCTCCCAGGAAGCGCACGTGGCCATCTCCTGGCGCAGGGCGCGCGCCCCGGGCAGCTCGCGCACGTAGCGCGGCACGATGGAGCGCATGCGCAGGATGGCGCGCTCCGGCGCGCCGTGCTCGCGGATGAGCGCCGCGTGGCGCTCGATGAGCCTGGCCACGTCCGCGCCCGAGGCGGGCTTGTCCGTTCCTTCGAGAAAATGCCTGAAAACCAGCGGGTCGTACATGGCCCCGCGCGCGAACATCACCCCGTCCGCGCCGGTCTCCTCCAGGCAGCGCCTGGCGTCGGCCGCCGTGAACAGGTCGCCGCTTGCGATCACGGGCACCTTTGCGCCCGCCTTGAGCTCGGCCAGGCTCTCCCAGCGGGCCGTTCCCGAATAGCCCTGGCGGGCGTGCCTGGGGTGCAGGGTCAGCCAGGCCGCGCCTTCGCCCTCCAGCATGGGGGCCAGGGCGAAAACCGCGCGGTCCTCCGCGTTCCAGCCCGTGCGCAGCTTGACGCCCACCCGGCCCGGGCCCGCCTTGGCCACCATCGCGGAGACGATGCGCCTGAGAAGCTCCGGTTCGCGCAAAAGCGCCGCGCCCGAGCCGGTCTTGACCACCTTGGGCACGGAGCAGCCGCAGTTGAGGTCGAAATAGGCAAACCCCATGTCCAGGAGCGTGTCCATGGCCCGCTCGATCATCTCGGGCTCGGAGCCGAAGAGCTGCACGGCCAGGGGCTCGTCCCCGGGGCAGGTGGCCAGAAGCCCCGAGGTGCCGGGGCTATGGAAGACCATGCCCTTGGCGCTGACCATCTCCGTGACCGCGCACGCGGCCCCGTACTCCCGGCAGAGCATGCGGAAGGGCAGGTCGGAGTAGCCCGCGAGCGGAGCCAGCCAGGGCTTGCGCGGGCCTATGGGGGGAAGAGTCATCAGCCGTGGAACCTCGGTGGGCGGGCTTCGCGGCCCGCAGGAAAAAGGCTCTAATCATTCCGGCGGGGCTTGGCAATCGTCACGGGGCAAGCGTCTCGTCCGGCCGGGTGTCCTTGACCTCGCGGGGGCTTTTGTCTAGCCTGCCGGTTTCAAGCCCGCCCGCCAGGGCCCGGGAAATACCACGAAAGAGGACTCTATGTCGCCCAAATCCGACCTTATCTGGTTCGACGGCGAGCTGGTGCCTTGGGACAAGGCGCAAGTGCATGTGATGACCCACACCCTGCACTACGGCGTGGGCGTATTCGAGGGCATCCGGGCCTACAAGCGCTCTTCCGGCGGTTCCGCCGTGTTCAGGCTGGCCGAGCACGTGCACCGCCTTTTCGACTCCGCCAAGATCGTGGAGATGAAGATCCCCTACACCGAGGCCCAGATCAGCCAGGCCATCGTGGAGACGCTCAAGGCCAACAAGATGGAGGCCGGGTACATCCGCCCGCTGGTGTTCATCGGCACGGGCGCGTCCATGGGCGTCTTCCCGGGCAAGAACCCCATCCAGACCGCCATCTGCGTCTGGCCCTGGGGCGCGTACCTGGGCGAGGAGGCCCTGGAGAAGGGCATCCGCATCCGCACGTCCTCCTTCACGCGCCACCACGTCAACGTGATGATGACCAAGGCCAAGGTCTGCGGCAACTACGTCAACTCCGTGCTGGCCAAGAACGAGGCCCTGGCCGACGGCTACGACGAGGGCCTGCTGCTCGACAGCGCGGGTTACGTGTCCGAGGGCTCGGGGGAGAACATCTTCATGGTGGTGGACGGCGTGATCAAGACCCCGCCGCTGACCTCCATCCTCTCCGGCATCACCCGCGACTCCGTGATGACGCTCGCGCGCGACATGGGCTACGAGGTGCGCGAGGCCCTCTTCACCCGCGACGAGCTCTACACCGCCGACGAGGCCTTCTTCACCGGCACGGCCGCCGAGATCACCCCCATCAGGGAACTCGACCGCCGCACCATCGGCGAGGGCAAGGCCGGGCCCGTGGCCAAGGCGCTCCAGAAGGAATTCTTCAAGGTGGTCAAGGGCGAGAATCCCAAGTACGCCCACTGGCTGCAGGACTACACCTTCTAGTTCCAGAAGGCCGGGGGGGCTCTCTCGGCTCCCCGGCCAACCAGCATGTCAGCGCCAAGCCTCACATCCAAATACCGGCCCCAGCGGTTCAGCGACGTGGCCGGGCAGGAAGCCGTCAAGCGCATCCTTTCCCGGGCCTCGGCCGAGGACAGAATCGCCCCGGCATACCTCTTTTCCGGCACGCGCGGCGTGGGCAAGACCACCCTGGCCCGCGTCCTGGCCAAGGCCCTCAACTGCCTCACCGCGCCCACGGCCGAGCCCTGCAACGAGTGCTCCCAGTGCCGCCAGATCACGGCCGGAATATCCCCCGACGTGATCGAGATCGACGCCGCCACCCACGGCAACGTGGAGGAGGCCCGCCGCCTCAAGGAGGACATCGGGTACGCGCCCCTGCAGAGCCGCTACAAGGTGTTCATCATCGACGAGGCGCACATGCTCTCCAAGGCGGCGTTCAACGCGCTGCTCAAGACCCTTGAAGAGCCGCCGCCGCGCGTGACGTTCATCCTGGCCACCACCGAGCCGCACAAGATCCTGCCCACCATCATCAGCCGCTGCCAGCACTACGTGTTCAAGCGCCTGGCCCAGCCCGAGCTGGAGGCGCACCTGGGCGGGCTTCTCGCGCGCGAGAACATGGGCTTCGAGCCCTCGGCCGTGAGCCTCATCGCCAGGCGCGGCGCGGGCAGCGTGCGCGACTCCATGTCGCTCCTGGCCCAGGTGCTGGCCATGGGCGGCCCCAGCCTGACCGAGGCCGACGTGCGCGACGTTTTGGGCCTGGCCGGGCAGGACGTGTTCTTCTCCTTCATGCAGAGCTTCCAGGAGGAGGACTGCCTGGGGGTGAGCGCGCTTCTGCGCCAGGTGCTGGACCGGGGCCTGGACATCGGCTTTTTCCTGCGCGAGCTGGCCTCCTGCTGGCGCAACATGTTTCTCTTGAACCAGGCCGGGGAGAAGGCCCTGCCCACCCTGGAGCTCACCGAGGAGGAGGGCGGCCAGTGGCTCGGCTGGGCCAGGCGCTTCGACGCCCGGCACATCCACGCCTGCTGGCAGATGACCCTGGAGGGCCAGCGCCGGGTGATGACGAGCCTGGAGCCCGCCCTGGCGCTGGAGCTTCTGCTTTTGAACCTGGCCTACATCCCGAGGCTTCTCTCGCTCGAGGCCATGAACGCCCAGTCCGGCCCTAGCCAGGCCCGCCCGGCTCCGGGCGGGGGGCCGAGGCCCGGCATGGGCGCACCCGGCCAGGGCCAGCCCCAGGCGCAGCCCAGGCCCGCCGCGCAGCCCTACGGTTCCGGCGGGGCCGCGACGCCCCAGCCCCCGCAGTACGGGCAGCGCCAGGCCTACGCGCCCCCGGGGCAGGGCGCTTTGCAGCCGCCCAGGCAACAGCCCGGAGGCCCGTACGGGCATCAGGGCCAGCCCGGCGTTCCCCGTGGCGAACTGGGCCAACCGCAACACGGCGGGTACGGCGCGGCGCAGCCGGCGCCTTCCGCGCCGGGCGGGCAGCCCGGGCACGCGCGTACCGGCGCGCCCGGGGGCGGCACGCCTCCCGAGCCTGCGCCCCAGGAGCCGGACCCAGACCAGGGCCACGACGATTACCGGCAGGACTACGAGGCCCAGGCCGGGCCAGCGCCCGTGGCCCACGGCGCGCCCAAGGGGCCGCCCACGTGGAAGGGCTTCCGGGAGTACGCCAGGCACGAGGTGCGCAAGAACCCGCTCCTCAAGGTGGCCCTGCCGCAGCTGACGGGCGTCTTCGAGGAGACCCCGGAGGGCGGGCTTCTGCGCCTTGGCTGCAAGAACGAGTTCCAGGCCGGGCAGCTGCGCGACAAGCCCGAGAACACGGGGCTTCTCGCGAAGCTCGCCCAGGAGTATTTCGGCCGTCCCGTGGCCCTTCGCTTCGCGGTGGAGGACGGCCAGCGGGCCTTGAGCGCGCAGGAGCTTCGCGCCAAGGCCGAACAGAGTGCGCTTTTTAAAGAAGCGCGCGAGAGCATGGGCGCGTACATCATCGACGTGCGCGCCAAAAACTGAACCGGAGGACCTCATGAAAGGCATGGGTGACATGCTGCGTCAGGCCCAGATGATGCAGAAGAAAATGCAGCAGATACAGGAAGAGCTGAAGAACCGCACCGTGGAGGCCACCGCCGGGGGCGGCATGGTCACGGTGGTGGCCAAGGGCTCCCAGGACATCGTCTCCATCAGGATCGACAAGACGGTGGTGGACCCCGCCGACGTGGACATGCTCCAGGACCTGGTGCTGGCAGCCGTGAACGACGCCCTGCAGAAGGCCCGCGAGATGCAGGCCTCCGAGATGTCCGCCCTCACCGGCGGGCTCAAGATCCCGGGAATGTTCTAGCAGCCGCGCTCCCCGGCCCGGCCGCTCGTACCGGGCCGGGGAGCGGCCCGCCTCAACCCTCACGCGCCGCGATACGGCATACCGTCAATGAAAGCTCTTCCCAAGCCGCTCGCCGACCTGACGGGCGAACTCTCCTCCCTGCCGGGGCTCGGCCCCAAGTCGGCCCTGCGCGCGGCCCTGACCCTGCTCAAGTGGCCCAAGGAGCGCACCCAGGGGCTGGGCCGCCTGATCCACGACCTGCGCGAGAACCTCTTCCTGTGCTCGCGCTGCGCGGGCCTGGCCGAGTCCGACCCGTGCCCCATCTGCGCCGACCCCGCCCGCACCCCCGAGTCGCTGTGCGTGGTCAGCGAATGGGATTCGCTCCTGGCCCTGGAGGAGACCGGCCTGTACAAGGGCCTCTACCTGATCCTGGGCGGGCTCATCTCGCCCTTGGACGGCGTGGAGCCCGGGGCGCTCGAGGTGGAGCGCTTCCAGGCCCGCCTGGCCGAGGGCGAGGTGCGCGAGGTGATCCTGGCGCTCGGCACCACCATGGAGGCCGAGGCCACGGCCAGCTACGTCAAGAACCTGGTGGAGCGCTCGCACCCTGGCGTGCGCCTGACGCGCCTGGCCCAGGGCATCCCCCTGGGGGCCGAGGTCAAGTACGTGGACAAGGAAACCCTCAAGCAGTCCATGGTCCACCGCCAGCAGCTCTGATCCGAAGCCCATGCCCGCCGAAATCACCTGCGAGGTCCACACCGTCACGTTCTTTTCCGAGGCCACCGGCTACCTGGTGGCCCGGGTGCACGCCAAGGGCGAGCCCGGCGTGGTGACCATCGTGGGGACCATGGGCCAGGTGACCCCCGGCGAGACGCTTTTCTTGCGCGGGGAGTGGATCACCCACCCGCAGTACGGCCGCCAGTTCAACGTGGAGCACTTCGAGCAGCGCATGCCCGCCTCGCTCACGGGCATCAAGCGCTACCTGGAGTCCAAGCAGATCAAGGGAGTGGGGCCGGTGCTGGCGGGCAAGCTCCTGCATGCCTTCGGCGACAAGGTGCTGGAGGTGCTGGACGAGGAGCCCGAGAAGCTCCTCAAGGTCAAGGGCATCACCCCCAAGGTGCTGGAGAAGATCACGGCCAGCTGGAACGAGCAGCGCGAGGTGCGCGGGCTCATGCTCTTCCTCCAGACCCACGACGTGCCCACCACCTTCGCCCAGCGCATCTTCAAGCACTACGGCGCCGGCGCGGTGCACAAGCTCAGGGAGAACCCCTACGCCCTGGCCTACGACATCCACGGCATAGGCTTCAAGACCGCCGACGCCATGGCCCTGAAGCTCGGCTTCGAGCACGACTGCCCGCAGCGCCTGGAGGCGGCCGTGGTCTACGGGCTCTTTTCCCTGAGCGACCAGGGCCACCTGTTCTACCCGCGCGACGAGCTCCTGGAGCGCGTGGACGCCATGCTCGGCGGCGTTGGGCTCAATCTTCTGGCGGACGCGCTGGACAGCCTGGAGACGCAGAAGCGCGTAGTCATGGAGGCCCTGCCCCAGCAGGACGTGGCCCGGGCCGTGTACCTGACGCATTTCTACAAGTGGGAGCGCGAGATAGCCGAGAGGCTCTGGGCCATCGCCTCGCACCCGGCCGCCTCCTCCGAGGAGAAGGTGGCCAAGGCCCTGCCCGGAGTGGAGGCCCAGTGCGGGGTCCGGCTGTCCAGCGAGCAGCACCTGGCCGTGACCCAGGCCTGCCTGTGCAAGACCTTCATCATCACCGGCGGGCCCGGCACGGGCAAGACCACCATCACCCGCGCGGTGGTGGGGGTGCTTAACAAGCTCGGCTACAAGGTGAAGCTCTGCGCGCCCACGGGCCGCGCGGCCAAGCGCATGAGCGAGGCCACCGGGCATCCGGCCTCCACGCTGCACAGGCTCCTCGGCACCCAGCCGGGCGGCGGGTTCGTGCACAACGAGGAGAACAAGCTCAAGGCCGACGCCGTGGTGGTGGACGAGGCCAGCATGCTGGACGTGCAGCTTTTGCTCTCGCTTCTGCGTGCGTTGCCCCTGACCTGCCGCCTGGTGCTGGTGGGCGACGTGAACCAGCTGCCGTCGGTCGGGCCGGGCAACGTGCTGGGCGACATGCTGGACTCCGGGGCCATCGAGCAGGCCAGGCTCACGCACATCTACCGCCAGGCCCTGGAATCAATGATCGTGGTCAACGCCCACCGCATCAACGAGGGCAGCTTCCCGCTCCAGTCCACCAAGCAGGCCCCGGAGGCGGATTTCTTCTGGGTGGAGTGCGACGACCCCCAGGCCGCGCAGGACAAGATAGTCGACCTCGTGGCCAGCCGCATCCCGCGCAGCTACGGATTCGACCCCGCGCGCGACATCCAGGTGCTCTCGCCCATGCACAAAGGCGAAGTGGGCACCCAGGCCCTGAACGAACTGCTTCAGGACCGGCTGAACCCCTCGGGCATGGAGCTAGTCCGGGGAAAAAACCGCTTCCGCGTGGGCGATAGGGTCTTGCAGACGAAGAACAACTATGAAAAGGACATCTTCAACGGCGACCTGGGGTGGATCACGGAGGTCGATCCGCGCGAGTGCGAGCTCACGGTGGACTTCGACGGCCGCCCCGTGCCCTACGGCGCGGCCGACATGGACGAGCTCACCCTGGCCTACGCCGTGAGCGTCCACAAGTCCCAGGGCAGCGAATACCCGGCGGTGGTCGTGCCCGTGGTCACCCAGCACTTCGTGATGCTCAAGCGGAACCTCATCTACACCGCGCTCACCCGGGCCAGGAAACTGGCCGTGATCATCGGCGGCAGGAAGGCCCTGCGCATAGGCCTCGGATCGTCCGGGGCGGTGAGGCGCTACACGCACCTGCGCTTCCGGCTGCAGGAAAGCTTCAACCGCTAGCCGGACAACCACCCACGACTATATGACCCTCAAGAAAACCATCAGCCTTTCCCTGCGCGCAGCCCTGGTGGGAGCCTGCCTGGTCTACGCCTTCTGGGGCGTGGACTTCTCGCTTCTGGGCGAGGCCTTCGCCAAGTTCGACCTCTTCGCCATCGTGGCCATGACGCTTTTGTCCTTCACGGGATACTGGGCCATGGCGCTGCGCATGAATTTCCTCTCCGGCTACACCTGCGGCCAGGTGGTGGGGCTCAAGTCGTTCCTCCTGGCCATGGCCGTGAACAACGTGGCCCCGGCCAAGCTCGGGGAGGTCGCCAAGGCCTTCTACCTGCGCAAGGAGTGCGGCTATTCCCTGAGCCAGAGCCTGAGCATGGTCTTCTGGGAGCGCTTCTTCGACCTGAACGCCATCCTGGCCATGGGCCTGGTGGTGGCCTTCCACTTCAACCTGAAGATGGCCTTCTTCCCCCTGGCCATCGGCGTGAGCTCCATCTGGGTCTGCCTGTTCTTCGTGCGCAAGTGGCCCGCCAAGGCCGAGAAGCTCATCGCCCTGGTGCCCTTCGAGCGCCTGCGCGAGTTCATCATCGAGGTGAAGCTCCAGCTCGTGCACGGGGTGACCCTGCGCTACCTGATCATCCTGGGCTTCTACACCATCCTGGTCTGGGTGCTCTACGCCATCCCCACCTTCCTGACCATCACCTGGGTGGCCGGGCTCAACCTGACCATGGGCCAGACCCTGGCCGTGTTCATCCTCTCGTCGCTCGGCATGGCCATGCCGTCCTCGCCCGGGGCCGTGGGCGTGTACGAGGCCGCCGTGATCTTCGGCCTTGGCCTCTTCAAGGTGGACAAGGAGCTGGCCCTGGCCATCGGCCTGGTGATCCACATGTCGCAGTACATCCCCACCACGGTCAGCGGGCTCCTGGTGCTTGCCAGGAGCGGGCTTTCCCTGCGCACCATCCGCAAGAGCGACGAGGAACTGGAGAGCGCATGAGCCGCCCCTGCGTTCTGACCATCGCCGGGTCGGACAGCGGCGGCGGCGCGGGAATCCAGGCCGACCTCAAGACCTTCATGGCCCACGGCTGCTACGGGGCCAGCGTGATCACCGCGCTCACGGCCCAGAACACCCTGGGCGTGACCGGCATCCACGCCCCTGATGCGGATTTCGTCGCCCTGCAACTGGCCACCGTGCTCGAAGACATCCCCGTGCGCGCGGCCAAGACGGGCATGCTCTTCTCGGCCGCCATCGTGGAGGCCGTGGCCGAGGGGCTTACGCGCAAGGACTTCCCCCTGGTGGTGGACCCCGTGTGCGTCTCCCAGAGCGGGCACGCCCTGCTCGAGGACGACGCCGTGGACGCGCTTCGCCTGCGCATGCTGCCCCTGGCCGACCTGCTGACGCCCAACCGGCCCGAGGCCGAACTGCTCGCGGGCATGGCCATCACCGACGGCCGAAGCCTTTTCGCGGCCATGGAGAAGCTTTTGTCCTTCGGACCCAAGGCCGTGCTCCTGAAGGGCGGGCACGCGCCCCAGAGCGGCGGGACTCTTACCGACTGGCTGGGCAGGCCGGGCATGGAGCCCGTGGCGCTGCCCGTGGCCTTCGTGGACACCCCGCACACCCACGGCACGGGCTGCACGCTCTCGGCCGCCATCACCGCGCGCCTGGCGCTCGGCGACGGGCTCGCGGACGCGGTGAAGAACGCCCAGGCCTTCCTGAACCGGGCCCTTGCCGCAGGGTACGCGGTTGGGCGCGGGGCCTCCCCGCCGAATCATCTGGTGGACTTTCCCGGTACGTGATAGGGGCTTGCCCCCGATGCGAGAGTGGCGGAATTGGTAGACGCACCAGATTTAGGATCTGGCGGGTGACCGTGGGGGTTCGAGTCCCCCCTCTCGCACCAAATTACAATCCAGGGTAGCTCCCCACAACAAGCACAAGGCCCGGGCCGTGGTTAAGGCCTCTGCCAGAGACTGCTCACACTCCAGTTAGAAAAGGGGGGCGTAAGCGTCCGCAAACTCCTGGCGAGGGGAACCATCCGGATCGAGGGGGGAAGATTCAGGCTGGGGTAAGCGGACTCACGACGCAACATAGGGGAAGTCTGCCCTCAGTAAGGCCAGTTCCCTGCGGGCTTCCTTTTTTCCGTCCTCGCCCTGTGGTGTTAAAAATGCGACAGGTTGGCGACACCTAAAAGAGGGCGGCGCGGGTGGCTGGTCTAGTCATGTATCCCGTCGCGAACCCACTTCATCTCGGAAATTGCATCAGCCATTGTCGGTTGGCACCTGCCCGTGACGGCAATGTATATCTCAAGTCCGGCTTCGTTACGCCCGCAGTGGTCAACGATCATCCAGCACTCGCGAGTGGTTTCTTTTTGCATCATCGCATCATTGTGAACGATGTACCCCTTTGGGAAACGCTTCACGATAGAGTTGGTCATGTCCCTGCCGTTGCGAGCGCCAATGATTTTGTGCTTGGTCATTCCGTCCTCCGTTGACCTTGTTATATCATAGCGTGTGATGAAGTAAATAATCCAGTGGCAGGATTTGCGCCGGGCTATATTGATTTCCTGCCACCGCGCGCGATAAAGGAGGGCCTGAGAACGGGGCTGAACGGGTGATCCAAAATAGGGCAGTCCCCAGTTTTGGGGGCACCTGTTGGGGCACTTCAAAAAATCCAATTGACCTGATCAAGAAATGGCAAGGGCTTCCGGCCTGAATAATAGGCTCCCCTCTGCACCAAATTACAATCCAGGGTAGCTCCCCACAACAAGCACAAGGCCCGGGCCGTGGTTAAGGCCTATGAGAGACTGCTTTCACTCCAGCTAGAAAAAGGGGGTGTAAGCGTCCGCAAACTCTTGGCGAGGGGGACCATCCGGATAGAGGGAGGAAGATTCAGGCTGGGGTAAGCGGACTCACGACGCAACATAGGGGAAGTCTGCCCTCAGTAAGGCCAGTTCCCTGCGGGCTTCCTTTTTTCCGTCCTCGCCCTGTGGTGTTAAAAATGCGACAGGTTGGCGACACCTAAAAGAGGGCGGCGCGGGTGGCTGGTCTAGTCATGTATCCCGTCGCGCACCCAGCGCATCTCGGAAATCGCATCGGCCATGGTACGGTGGATTCCCCCCGTCGCGGCGATGAATATCTCAAGACCTGCTTCGTTGCGCCCGAAGTGGTCCACGATCATCCAGCATTCAAACGGCGTCTCCTTCTGCATCATGGCATCGTTGTGGATAATGTACCCCTTGGGGAATCGCTTCACGATGGAATTTGTCATGTCCCTGCCGTTGCGAACGCCAATGATTTTGTGCTTGGTCATTCCGTCCTCCGTTGACCTTGTTATATCACAGCGTGTGATGAAGTAAATAATCCAGTGGCAGGATTTGCGCCGGGCTATATTGATTTCCTGCCACCGCGCGCGATAAAGGAGGGCCTGAGAACGGGGCTGAACGGGTGATCCAAAATAGGGCAGTCTCCAGTTTTGGGGGCACCTGTTGGGGCACTTCAAAAAATCCAGGGGACCATCCGGACCAAAGGGGGCGGTAGTCGAGGGGTGGACGGTTACCCCATAAACCGCCCTTTCGGACGACCCAACGATTTGGAACCAGCGAGTGGTTCAGTCTGTCTTGTGCCGCCACTCCCACGGGGGGACGGGGTCCCCCGTCTTCCAGAGGCCCTTCCTGGCGCTTTTGGCCGCCTCCTCGCCCTCCTTCCAGAAGTCGCAAATCTTCTTCTTGCAGGATTTGGGGTCAACCCAGGCCAGCCCGGCGTACACGAGTTCCCCTGACACGTTCCGGCCATCCGCCGCCAGTGTGACCACGGCAACGATCCGGTCGTGACTGCGGCCGCGCTGCTCCACCTCCACGACTTGGCGCAGGGTCATGGCCGCCACGAAGTCCCGGGCCTCGTCCGCGCCGGGTTGTTTGGCCCATTTGCGGGACTTTTTCTCGGGCGCGTCGATGCCCCACAGGCGCACACGCTGTCCAGTGTCGAGCGTGAGCGTATCGCCTTCGTGGACTGCAACGACGGTGGCTTGATAGGCCCACGCAGGGATGGCCAGGGTCAGGAGCAGGAGAAGGAGAAGCGCGGTTGCTATGCGGTTCATGTTCGTGGGGTACATGGAGAGAGGGCCGGGGGCAAGACGGGGGAACCAGAAGGTTCTGGCTACGTTGGAGCGTTATAAGCCAAAGAGCGGACAAGGGAAAAGTTGGCATCGCCCTCTCAGGTAGCAAGGTTGAGTGAAAGGTTGAAACGGGGTAGCCTTGATTTTTTGGGACGCTTGTTGGAGCACTTCAAAAGACCAAATTGACCAGCTCAAACACCGGCATGGGCTTCCTGCCTGAATAATAGGCCCCTCTGCACCAACCCACACCCCGGACGGCCCAGAATGCGCGCAAAATCCGTGATTTCCCGGCTCGCGGCCTTCCTCGCGCTGGCCGTCTTCCTCCTGGCCTGGCAGGCTCCCTCAGCCAGGGCCTGCACCCTGTGGGCGCTTGGCGGCCAGGACGTGGCCGGGGGCGGAACCCTGATCGCGAAAAACCGGGACTTCACCCCGGACCATCCCAACATCCTGTCCGTCGTCACCCCGGAAACGGGCTACAAGGCGCTCTCCCTCGTGTCCGTGGACCCGAAGGGCGCGAAAAGCCTGGTGGGAGGGGTGAACGAGAAGGGCCTGGCCGTGGTCACGGCCACGGTGGGCACCCTGCGCAAGGACGAACGCGTGGCGCGCGCCAGGGAACTGGGCCTGAGGAACGCCTCGCGGGCCATCCTGAAGCGCTGCGCCAGCGTGGCCGAACTCGAGGCCGACGCCGCGCTTCTGGGCTCGCTCTCTCCGGTGTTCGCCCTGGTGGCCGACGCGAGCCAGGTGGCCGTGCTGGAGAGTTCCGGCGGGAGCTGGCGCATCTGGAAGGTTCCGCCGGGAAACCCCGCCGCGCACACCAACCATCCCCTGTCCACGGACTTCCCCGAGATACGCTCCAGGGAGGATTCGCAAGGCAGCGTCGTCCGCCTGGAGCGCGTCCGCGAGCTTCTCGCGGGCCTGCCAAGGCCCGTGGGCTTCGAGGCCTTCACGGCCCTCTCCAACGACAGCAACGCCGGGCCGGATTTCTCCCTCATGCGCACCGGGTCCGGCGAGAAGAAGCCGCGCACCCTGGCGACCATCGCCTTCAGGCTGCCGCCGGGCGGCAAGGCCCCGGAGGTGTTCGCGCGTCTGACCAACCCGGGCGAGCCCGCCACGCAGATGACTTTCCTGCTGGACGAGGCGTTCTGGCGCGCCGCCCCGGCGCCAGGGCGCACGCGTCAGCTGCTGCCCTGAGCCTGGGCCCCGCCCCGGCCGCCTGCGGGCCGGACCCTTTTCATCATATCCGCACTTCGCCCGATTCCCCGGCGTGCATCACCAGGCGGTTCTTGCCCGCGTGCTTGGCGCGGTACAGGGCCTGGTCCGCGAGGCGGACGACGTCCTTGAACTCCTCCGCGTGGCCGGGCCAGCAGGCCCCGCCCATGCTCACGCCCACGCACGCCTTGCTGGCGCAGACCTCGATGGGCAGGTTCACTGCCTCTATCACCCTGGCGGCCACCGCGCGCACCGCCTGGTCGCGCTCGGAAGCGGCCGCCTCGAAGACCAGCATGAATTCGTCGCCGCCCAGGCGCACGGCCATGTCCTCCCCGCGCAGGCACTGGCCGAGCCTGACCGAGACCTCCTTGAGCAGGGCGTCGCCCGCCTCGTGCCCTAAAGTGTCGTTCACGGCCTTGAAGCCGTCCAGGTCCAGGCAGAGCACGGCCAGGCTCGTCCCTGCACGGCGCGCGCGGGCCAGCGCGGCCCCCAGGTTCTGCTCCAGGCCCAGCCGGTTCAAGAGGCCCGTGAGCGGGTCGCGCGTGGCCAGGGTCTCCATGCGACCGCGCGCTGTCTCGCTACGGGTCAGGTTGTCCACCATCTCGCGCAGCGAGGAGGAGAGTATCTCGATGTCCTTGACGCCCTTGAAGGCCGGAATGTCGGCCTGCTCTCCCCGGGCGAGCCTCGTGGCGGCGGCCGTGATGGCCCGCAGGGGCCTGGCCACGTGGCTGGCGGCCAGCAGGCCGACGAGGGCGAAGAGCGCCGCGCAGGCCGCTCCGGCCAGGAGAATCTCGCCGAGCAGCTTCCTGATGGGGCGGTACGCGGTGTCCAGGGGCTGGCGGGCCACCACGGTCCAGCCCAGGCCGTCCCGCGTTTCCTGCCCCGGGCCGCGCCCGTGGGCCAGGGCGGCCCCGGTCAGGTATTCCAGCCCGTCGGGCCAGCGCTCCACGGTCCAGGCCGGGCGGCCCTTCCTGGCCCGGGCCACGGCGTCCAGGGCCAGGGTCTCGCCCATGAGGCCGTCGCCGCCCAGGAGCACGGAGTCGCCCCGCGAGACCACGAAGAGCCCCACGTCGTGGCGGCCCTCCAGCGGGCTCAGCACGGACTGCTGCACCTCGCGCGCCCAGGCCCAGCTCAGGTGCGTGGCCAGCACCCCGGCCAGGCTGCCGTCGGCGTTCAGGATGGGGGCGCTCACGTCCACGAACTTCACGGGCTCGCCGCTGGGGTTGGGGATGAGCTTGGCCAGCATCACGGCCTCGTGCACGTCGCCCAGGAAGAGGCCCTTGGCCCCCTCCTGGAACACCGGGCGCGCGGCGATGGACACACCCTCGAGCAGGCCTCCGGCCGAGGCCTTGACCTTTCCGGAGGCGTCGGCCACGCCGATGAACGCGTAGGCCGGGATGGCCCGTTGCAGCTCCTCGATCACGGCCCGCACCGCGCCGGGGTCGTCCTGGGCGAGGAGCGGACCCAGGCGGGCCAGCACCTTGACCTCGCCCGCCCTGGCCCACATGTCCCGATCGAGCTTGCCGGCCATCTGACCGGCCATCTCCGCGAGCGCGCCGCCGATCTCGGCGCGGACCTGCCGCGCGGCGCGCCAGCCGATGAAGGCCCCGAGGATCGTCACCAGCGCCAGCACGGCAAGGGCGAAAGCCAGGGTGAAGCGGGTCCTGATGCTGGTGGAAGGGATGTTCATTTCGCGTGCTCTCCTAGTCGCGCCAGGCAGCCCGGTCAAGGCCGCTGGCGCGCCCGCCACTCGCTCGGGGTCTCGCCCACGTGGTCCTTGAAGACCTTGGCGAAGTAGGCCGGGCTGCCGAAGCCGCTCTGCATGGCCGCTTCGGTGACGCTCACGCCGCTGGCGCGCAGGAGCTCCATGGCGTGGCGCAGCTGGTTCAGCCTCTTGAAGTCGCGCCAGTTGATCCCGGCGCGTTCGAAGGCGCGCTGGAGGCTGCGCGGGCTCATGCCGAGCCTGCCGGCCACGTCGCCAAGGCTCAGTTCCTGCGCGAAATCCTGAGGAGTGAAGGCCTCGCGGATGCGCTCCAGGACGTCCTTCTCCGGCGCTTCCATGGTGGGGATGTCCCCGGGTTCCGGAAGGGCGGGCTCGAAGAGCACGGCGCGCCTGAGGCGCTGCGCCGCGAGCTCGCGGTTTCTCACCAGGGCCGCCGCCACCCGGAGCAGCTCGTCCGGGCTGAAGGGCTTGCCCAGGCAGGCGTCGGCGGACTGCTCGAACCCGGTCCGGCGGACCTCCTCCTCGTCGTAGGCGCTGATGAGGACCACCGGGATGTGGCAGGTGTCCAGGCGCTCCTTGACCTCTCGCACCAGTTCGAAGCCGCTGCGCCCGGGCAGCATCACGTCGGAGACCACGAGGTCGGGCAGGGTGGAGGCGATCAGCTTCCAGGCCTCTTCCGCGTCGCGGGCGGCGCTCACCTGGCAGTGCTCCCCGAGGAGCGAGGCCAGCTGGCCCGAGAGGTCCTCGTCGTCCTCCACCAGGACGACCTTCCTGCCCGAGAGCGCCGAGACGTTGGGCGCCCCGGCGGCGGGAGACCTGTCGAAGGCGTCGGCGTCTCCGGGCGGGGGGGCCAGGGGCAGGCGCACGCCGAAGAGCATCCCGCCCGTCTCGGGCCTGCGGGCTTCGATGCTCCCGCCGTGGCGCTCCACGGCCTCCCTGGCCGTGGGCAGCCCGATGCCCCAGCCCTCGGACGTAAGGCCGCCCTGGCCGCGCGAGAACCACTCGAACACGCGCGGGAGGTCTTCGGGGGCCACGCCGCCGCCGTCGTCGAGCACGTCCACGCGCAGTTCGCCGCTTTCGGCGCGGGCCTCCACGCGCACGGAGCTCCTGCCGTACTTGAGGGCGTTGGAGAGCAGGTTGCCCACCGCCGCGATGAAGAGCTCCCTGTCCATGCTCACCCAGGCCCCGGCCGCGCGGGAGGTGTCCTCCTCGATGCGCTTGCCCAGGGTTTCGGCCATGAGGCGGAAGGGCGCGAGGGTCTCCTCCAGGGCCTTGGCGGCCTCGAAGACCGTCTCGCGGCGGCGCGACTCCCCGCGCGAGACGTCCAGCACGGCCTTGATCAGGTTCGAGAGCCTCATGGAGCACTTGAGGGCCAGTTGCGCGGCCTGGGCCGCCTTGCCTTGGAAGCTCTCCATGTTGCGCTCCAGGGCGGTGACGATGACCGCCAGGGGAGTGCGCAACTCGTGGGCGATGGAGCGGAAGAGCTTTTCGCGCGCCTCCATGAGCCTGGCCAGGCTGGCGTTGCGCTCCTCGAGCAGCGCGTGGCTTTCGGCCAACTGGGCCGAGCGCTTGGCGACCTCGGTCTCCAGCCAGGCCGCGCGCCGGGCCTGGCGCGCCGATGCGGCCCGGGCCAGCAGGGCCATGAGCCCGGCCAGCAGGAGGGCGTAGGCCGCGAAGGCGGGCCAGCCGAGCCAAGGGGGGCTCTCCACCACGAAGCGGTAGTGCTCGGGCCCGGCGGACCACTGCCCGTGCGTCTCGCGCGCCTCCACCTCGAAGTCGTAGACGCCGGGGGACAGGCCCACGTAGGAGGCCTGGGTCTCGCCGCCCTCGCGCCAGCCGGTCTCCGCGCCGGCCAGGCGCACGCGGTAGACGATGTTGCCCGGCGGCTCGAAGGCCAGGGCGCTGAAGCGGAAGTCCATGTTCGGGGAGCGCCAGCCGAGGCGCGTCGCGCCGTTCTCCTCCACGCTCCCGGAGGGCGGGGAGGCCGAGAGCACGATCCGGGGCGGCTTCCTGGCGTTCTCGGGGCAGGGCACGCTGCCCGGAGCGAACATCACGAAGCCGTTGACCGTGCCGAAGAGCAACTCGCCCGTCTGGAGCCTGCCCCAGGCGTTGAAGTTGAACTCGTTGTCCGGCAGCCCGTCGCGCTTGAAGTAGCGCAGCACCGCGAACGTGGCCGGGTCGATGCGGGCCAGGCCGCGCATCGTGCTGGCCCACATGAACCCGCCGGAAGCCACGATGCCGTACACGGCCCCGTTGGGCAGGCCGTCCTCCTCGCGCAGGTTGCGCACCTCGCCTGTGTCCGGGGAGAGCACGGTGACGCCCGTCTCCGTGGCCACCCAGTAGCGCCCTGTGCCGTCCTCGGCCACGCAGCGCGCCCCGTAGCCCGCCAGGGAGGCGTCCGGCTTGGCCGGGTCGTGCTTCCAGACGGTGAACCCGGAGCGGTCCTCCTTTAGGAGCGCGAGCCCAAGGCTCGTGCCCACCCAGATGCGCCCGCGCCCGTCGCGGTGCAGCGCGCGGATGCGGTCGTGAGGCAGGGACGACGGGTCGGACGGGTCGTGCCCGAAGCGCCGCGCGGCACCGGTGGCGGTGTCGTAGAGCAGGAGCCCTTGGGAGAGCCCGATCCAGAGCTCACGGCGCTCCGGGTCCAAAAGCAGCAGGCGCGCTTCGTTGTTGGCCAGGGCCTGGCTTACGCCCGGGGCCTGCGAGATGGACGTGACCTCCCCGGTGGCGAAGTCCAGGCGCACCACGCCGCTCTTGCGCACGGAGATCCACATGCCGCCGGGGAAGGGCGCGTAGGCCCGGACGCTCTCCTTGGCGATTTCCCCCGAGAGGGCCGGGGGCAGGTAGGCGCTGGTGCGCGGGTCGAGGAGCGCCGAGCCCTTGGAGGTGCCCGCCCAGAGGCGGCCCAGGCTGTCCTGCGCGAAGCACCAGACGAGCGGGTTGGGCAGGCCGGAGGGCGACATGGGGTTGTAGGTGAAGCTCTTGAAGGCCTGGTCCCTGTCGAAGCGCGACAGGCCGCGCTCGTTGGTGCCGACCCAGACGTCCGGGCCGTCGCCCGTGACGATGGCCGTGACGATGTCGCTCGAAAGTGTCGTCGGGTCGGCGGGGCTGCTCTTGTAGGTGTCGAGCACGCCCTTGCCCGGCTCGAAGAGCTGCAGCCCGCCCTCCCAGGAGCCCACCCACAGCCTGCCCTGGCCCGCGTCGGCCACGGCCATCACGTCGCTGGCCCCGAGGCCGTCCCTTGCCTTGGTGTAATGCCGGAAGCGCACCCCGTCCGCGTCCTCGATGATCTCCACGAGCCCGGCGTTCTCCCCCCCGGCCCACACGCGCCCGGAGGCGTCGGTGAAGAGCGTGTTGAAGGATTTCTCCTCCAGGCCGTTGTCCCCGGGGCCGAACCAGCGCGCCTCGCCTTCCGGGGTGAGCCTGGCCAGGCCCTGGCCCTTTGTGGCCGCCCACAGGCAGCCCCGGCCGCGCGCCACGGCGCGGACCTTCCCGGCGTGGGGCGCGCCCGCCCGCCTGAGCTCCACGGCCACGGCGTCCTCCCCGCCATAGGGCAGGAACTTGAGCCCCGAGCCCGTGCCCAGCCAGAGCCCGGAATCGTCGGGCAGGATGCAGAGGATGTCGGCGTGGGCGATGGAGGGCGCTTGGACGCGCCTGATGGACGCCCCGTCCGGGCTGATGGCGTTGAGCCCGTTGCCCAGCACACCGGCCCAGACCACCCCGTCCGGGCCTTCGGCAAGGGCGGAGATGCAGTTGTCCGAAAGCGAGGCCGGGTTGCGCGCCGACTTCTTGAACACGGTCACCGAGGCGCCGTCCAGCCGGGCCAGCCCGTCCTCGGTGCCCGCCCAGACCTGGCCCGTGCGGCTCTTGAGGAGCGAGCGGATGGTCACCTGGGGCAGGCCTTCCTCGCTGCCCACGTGGAAGAAGCGGATGGGCGCGGCGGCCAGGCAGGCCGAGTGGATCAAGGACAGAAACAGGGCGGCCAGCAGGGCCGGGGCGGCGGCCTTCGCGCTCCAGACGGACGGGGAGGTCATATGTTGTCCAGTGTTTTCGTTATGTTGAACTGAACCGCAACCGGCGCAATAACTCTGCACCCGCCGCCCAGTCCAGTGCGAAACCGCGCTGTCCGGAGCCATTTTGGCGCGTTTGTTATAGGCTCCGGCGCGTAGTTGATTGTTCCCCCCGCGCGAAAGCGGCCATGTGCCCTGGAAAGAAGAGGGCAAGCCGCCCGCGAACGGAGGGAGACGATGCGCCAGGATTGCGCCGGTGAGGCCGCGACGGCCGTGTTCTCGAAGGCCAGGCGGCTGCGCCTGGGCCTCGCCGCCGGGCCGCGGGCGCGGGAAACGCCCCCGCGCGGCGGGGCCGGGCTCAAGACGGGCGACAGGCGGGTGATGGACGTTTCGCGGCGGGGGTACTTCCTGGCCGAGCGCGGGGGGCTCATCGTCTACTGCAACGCCGCCCTCTGCGCCATGCTGGGCCGCCAGGGGCAGGACCTCAGGCGGATGCGCGTGTTCGAACTCGGGCCGGACTGCGCGCCCGAAACCTGGGCCGCATTGCGCAGGCTGGTGGACTGCTCGGGCTTTTGCGTGCTGCCCTCGCGCATGTACTCGAAAGCCGGAGAGCTTCTTTCGGTCGAGATGGAGGTGGGGCTCTACCCGCGCGAGCACGGGACGCTCTACTACGGGATCGTGGACACCCCGGCCCCCCTCGAGGCCCTGCGCGACGCCTGATCAGGCTTTCGGCGCGCGCCCGGCCCTCGAACGCATGCGCGAGAGGGCCGCGAAGAGCACCCCCGCCCCCAGGAGCATGACCGTCCCGGGTTCGGGAGTGGCCGCGCGGGGCAGGTCCCCGCCGAAGGGCACGTCGTTGACCTGCACGGAGCTGTACCAGTTGGCCGCCACCACCTGCCCGGTGACGAGCCCCCACTGGTGCTGCACGGACGCGCCGGGCGCCAGGATGGAGCCGTAGATGGCCGAGCTCAAGGTCACGCTGGTGGCGTCGGGCAGGTTGAAGAGGATGCGCCCGGCCGCGTCCATGAAGTTGGTGTAGCCGTGGAAGCCGAAGTCCACCACGTTTCCGGAAATGTTGATGATCACGGTGGCCGTGTCCGAAAGCCCTTGCAGCACCATGTTGCGCGCCGCGTCGGCGGCCGTGATGTCGAACACCGCCAGCTCCCTGCCCGTGGCGTCCAGCACGAGCGTCCCCCAGAGGTCGGAGACCACGCCGGTGGGCGCGGCGATCCCCAGTTGGTCCGAGAGCGCGTTCAGGCGCACGGCCTCGGACGCGAAATCGAACCCGATGTCGAAGGGCGCGGCCGCGGCCGCGATGGGCAGGTTCACTCCGGGGATGGAGACGGACGAGCCGCTGACGTAGGCCTTGTTGCCGCCGCCCACCGACAGGCCCTGGGAGGCGTTCAGGTTTCCGCCCACGAACACGTTCCCGGTGAAGGCCCCCGAGTAGTTGGAGGTCAGGTTGCCGCCGACCAGCGTGTCCCCCCAGACCGTGCCGTTGTAGAAATTCAGGTTCCCGCCCACCACGAGGCCGGGGCCTTGCGTGCCCTGGTAGGCGAGGTTCACGGAATAGCCCTGTATGGCGGCGTTTCCGCCCACGGCCACGCGGCCCTGCACGTCGGAGTAGTAGGCGTTGAAGTCGCCGAAGGAGAGCAGGTTGAGGCTCGGGTCCAGGCCCAGGGCATTGAGCGGCGAGGCTCCTGCCCAGGAGGGGGCGAGGGTGGCCGTGAGAACGAGGGCCGAAGCGAGCGCCCTGAAGGCGCGGGAAAGGCGTGACGTCATGTGCGTATCCTCGGAAGAACTGCTGCCCACGAACAAGCAACAAGCGGGCCATCTGCCCGGAATTCAGGAGTGGAGGCGTCGCGCGGGCTTCCTGAGGGGCGCGATGACCAGGCTCGATCGGCCGTTGAAGGCTGCCATGAGAGGGTGCAGAGACTTTTTGTTTAGTAATTTAAGCCTGTTGATCTGTCAGTGCGGGGGGCTGACCGTCCGAGCTTTCCGGATTTTGTCCGGAATTTCCGGACCAGAAAAAAGAACCTGGAGAATCAGTCCGTTGAAAATGGTGTGACGGGAGTCCGGAATAGTCGGACAAATGGCGGGCCGGAATGCCCGGAGCGGCATTCAAGCCGCCTGGTCCCTCGTTTCCGGGCGCAGCGTCTCGGTGAGGCGCAGGCACACGCCCAGAAGCGCGGCCGACGTGCCGAGCAGGGCGGCGAACAGCGCGCCATAGCCCGCCTGGGTGAAGCCCCCTTCCGGCGTGCGGCCGTAGGCTTCCAGGATCAGGCCCAGAAGCGGCTGGAACACGGCCCCTCCGGCGAAGGGGAAGGTGTTCATGATGCCTGTGGCCGTGCCCGTGAGGGCCAGAGGGTAGAGCTCCTTGACCGAGGTGAAGGCCACGGCGGGCGAGGCCCCGGCGAAGACGCCGAAGAGGTAGAACACGGCGTAGAGTTCGGCCGTGGTGGCGGTCTGGAAGCGCGCGAGCAGATAGCCCAGGAGCGCGCAGAGCCCGGCCGCGCACAGCGCGAGCGTTTTCCTGCGGCTGCGCAGGACCCTGGTGGAGAGCGCGCTCAGCATTGGGGCCCCCGTGACCAGCCCCAGCGAGATCATGGCCAGCACGAGCCCCGATTCCGTGCGGTCGAAGCCGTGCACGTGCTTGAGGAACGGCCCGGCCCAGAGCCCGGCGAAGGAGAAGAACACGCCGTTGTCCAGGAAGAGCCAGGCCGCCAGCAGCCAGCCCCGGCGGTTGGAGAGCACCACGCGCACGCCGGGCCACAGGGCCTGCCTGCCCGGCTGCGGGCCGTGGGGAACGTCCGGGCCCTTGAACCCGGCCCGGGCCGGGGTGTCGCGCACAAGGAGCCAGAGCAGGGCGCACAGGCAGGCCGTGAGCGCGCCAAGCCCCAGGAAGGCGTTGCGCCACCCGGCCATCTGCGCGGCCCAGGCCAGCGGGGCCGAGGCCAGGAGCGAGCCCACCCCGCCCACGGACACGAGCATCCCGGCCATGGCCGCGAAGCGCGAGGGCGGGTACCACTCGGACACGGTCTTCAGCGTCGAGACCCAGATCATGGACATGCCGAGTCCCACCAGCACGCGTCCGCCCGTGGCCCAGGCCGCGTCCGGCGCCAGGCCCATGCACAGCGCCCCGGCCGCTGCCAGCGCGAAGAAGGTCGCCGTGGTGCGCCTGGCCCCCCAGGAGTCCGCCAGAAGTCCGGCCGGGAGCTGCATCAGGGCGTAGGAATAGAAGAACGCGCCCGAGAGCATGCCCAAGAGCCCTCCCCCGGCGTCGAGGTCGCGCATCATGTCCACGGCCACCACGGCCGGGCAGAGGCGGTGGAAGGTCACCAGCATGTAGGCCAGGGCCAGCACGGCGAAGACGCGCGTCCTGAAGGACGTGAAGGCCGGGCCGGTGGGAAGGGGCATCGCCCGGGCCTAGACCAAAGCGTCCGGCCAGGCAACAGTTGTTTATTCGGGGCGCAAAACAACAGTGGACAGAAGGACAAGCTGGGCTTAATCATCCGACGCCGGGCAATGCGCCCCGGACCTGTTGGACAAAACGCGCACCCCGTCTTCGGGCGCGTCAGAATCGCCGACAATCCGCCGGAATTCCGGATACAATCCACGCCCGGGAGCCCAAAGGCCCCAGGGGACATCCTCGCGGCCCAGGCCGCGACCCGCGAGGCAGGCGCGCACGCACCATGTTGGAATTTCTCGAAAGCGTCGTAAGGGACTACGGATATCTCGCCCTGTTCATCGGCACCTTCCTGGAAGGGGAGACCATCCTGCTGGTGGCCGGTTTCCTGGCCTTCAGCGGGCAGCTCGACCTGCACATGTGCATGCTCACCGCCTTCCTGGGCAGCCTCTCGGGCGACCAGACGGCCTTCTACATCGGGCGCTTCAAGGGCAAGCAGTTCGTGGAGTCGCGCCCCAAGTGGAAGTGCCGCGTGCAGCGCGTGCACCAGATGCTCGAGCGCTTCCACGAGGTGCTCATCCTGACCTTCAGGTTCTTCTACGGCCTGCGCAACCTCACCCCCTTCATCCTGGGCACCACGGACATCTCCGGCCTCAAGTTCTTCGTGCTCAACGCCATCGGCGCTGCCATCTGGGCCCTGACCTTCGGCTACGCCGGGTTTTTCTTCGGCACGGTGGTGGCCTCCGTGCTCAAGGACGTGCACCACATCGAGATGATCATCCTCATCGTGGCGGCCTGCGCGGGCCTGCTGATCTGGTACCTCAAGCGCCGCAAGCGCCTGAAGGCCGAGGCCTGCCAGGCGTCCGGCGCGCCCCAGGCCGGCGAAGGCGCGGACGCGGCCCCGCCCGCGGCCCAGCGCTCCGGCGAGGCCGCCCCGCCGGACGGCCCCAAGGCCGAATAGCCGCGCCGCCCGCTCCCCCTCCCGCCCGGCGGCGCATATCGCCGAGGCCACAATGTTTTCGTCCTCCCGGATCGCCTCTTCGGCTGAAGGACGATCATTCGCGCTTGCATTTTCGTCCTGTTTGGGACACCTTTTCCTGCGAAAAGGGAGCTCTCTCCAGCCCCCATCCGTCCCGGAACGCTCCGGATGGCGGCAGCAAGCGTCCTGAGAGGTATCATGTCCGCCGTAGCGCCCGACGAAGAAGAACGCATATCGGAAGCCGCCAGCCTCTGCGCTCGCGGGCTTGACGGGCTGGGCACGGGTTTTCTCAAGTCGTTCCACGGCCATGAGGGCGATTTTCTGCGCCTGGGCGGCGCGCTGGACTCCTTCAATTCCCAGGCCGGGGCAGTATCGGACGGCGCGTCCGAGCTCTCCGGGATGATCTTCGGCGAAGCGTTACTCGGGTCGGCGGCCAAGCTCTCCTCCCACCTGGACCGCCTTGGCGAGGCCTACGACCGGACCTGCGCGGGCCAGGAGGCCACCGGGTTGGCCTCCATCTCCTCGGTGGGCGCGAGGCTCACCGAGAGCATGCGCGACTTCGCCCGGCTGGTGAAGCACCTGAGCATGCTGGGCATCGCCACGCGCATCGAGAGCGCGAGGCTCGGCAGCCAGGGCCTGGGCTTCAGCACCCTGGCCGACGACGTGGAGACCCTCGCGGGCAAGATCGTCATCTCTTCCGACAAGATCCTCAAACGCTCGCTGGCCCTGACCACGCAGTGCCGCGACGCGGCAGCGCGCATCGACGAGATGGACCGCATGCGCCAGGACTGCACCATGAACGCCATGGGGCTCCTGCGGCGCGACCTCAAGGCCCTGGAGGGGCTCGTGGAGTCCTCGCGCTCCGTGGCGGGCGGCATCGGCGAGGAGGCCGCGCACGTGGTCAGGAGCGTCTCCGAGGCCGTGCTCTCCATGCAGTTCCACGACATCATCCGCCAGCAGCTCGAGCACGTGTCCGAAGCCTCCGAGGAGGCCCGGAACATGGCCCTGGAAGGCCCGGGCACGGAAGGCGGGCTCAACGCCTCGGACTGGACGGAGCTCGCCGGCTGGGTTTCCAGCGTGCTGGTGCTCCAGCATTCCCAGCTCGGCAACGCGCGAGCGCGCTTCGCCGAGGCCATGCTCTCCCTCGAGGACAGCCTGCGCGACATCGCGGGCCGCGTGGAGAAGATGGGCGCCCAGGCGGGATCGCTGGCCGACCGGCAGGGCGGCCCGGGCGCGGTCCTGGTCCAGATCGAGGAAGAAGTGAGCGGCATCGCCCGGTCCCTGAGGGACTACGCGGAGCTGGAGCGCGGCATGGCCGCCGTCATGCGCGAGGTGGGGGACTCCATCGGGGACATGTCCGCCTCGGTGGCCGAAATCGAGGAGGTGGGCTCCGAGATCGAGCTCATCGCCCTGAACGCCTCGGTGAAGGCCGCGCACACGGGCGAGGAGGGCAAGGCGCTGGGCGTGCTGGCCTCGGCCATCCAGAAGCTTTCCGTGGACGCCAGGGGGCAGACGGAATCCATCATGGGCCTGTTGGGCTCCGTGGACTCCTCGGCCTTCGCGGGCCAGGCCGAGGCGCAGGGCGGCTGCTTCTCGCTGATGGAGGAGATCGTGGCCGACCTGGACGCCGAGGTCGGCAGGCTGAAAGACATCGGGGCCCGGACCGAGAGCGCGGCCTCGCGCGTGCGCGAACTCGCCGCCGCGCTTTCGGCGCAGATCGGGGGCGCGGTGGAGTCGCTAGGGTTCCAGCACGACCTGGTCCAGGACATGACCGTGGCCGAGGTGCGCCTGCAGGAGCTCGTGGAGGAGCTGGCCGCCGTCCTTCCGGAAGGGGCGGGCTCCTCCCATTCCCCGAAGCTGCGCGAGATGCTCGAGCGCTACACCATGGAGGCCGAGCGGCTGGTGCACGAGAGCGTGCTGGGCATCGAGGGGAGCCAGGAGCACTCGCCCGGGGAAGGCGAATACGGCGACAACGTCGAACTTTTCTGATCCGGAGGCCGCGATTGGGCGTAATCACCACCGATTCGGCCGGGGAGGGCCTCACCGCAGTCAGGGCCTCGGGCCTGTTCGACCTTTCCTGCGCGGCCGAGGCGCGCGCGGCCCTGGCGGAAGCGCTCGAGAGCGCGGCGGCCGGGCTGGTTCTGGACCTGGGCGGGGTCGAGGGCGCGGACCTGACCTTCTTCCAGCTGCTCTTCGCCCTCTGCCTCCAGGCCAGGCTGGACGGCAAACGGATCGTAATGGACACGCCTCTGCCAGAGCCTCTTCGCCGGGCGGCAGAGAACATGGGGTTCTCCCAGCGGGACTTTCACCAGGCGTTTTGTTCCGGGGATGGTGCATGAAGACGATCATGACAGTCGACGATTCGGCCAGCGTCCGCCAGATGGTGGCCTTCACCCTCAAAAACGCCGGCTACGCCGTGATAGAGGCCGGTGACGGGAAGGACGCGCTCTCCAAGCTCCAGGGCAAGGTGGACATGGTCATCACCGACCTGAACATGCCCAACATGGACGGCATCTCGCTCATCAAGGCCGTGCGCGCCCAGGCCGCCTACAAGTTCATTCCCATCGTCATGCTCACCACGGAGTCCCAGGCGGGCAAGAAGCAGGAAGGCAAGGACGCCGGGGCCACGGGCTGGATCGTCAAGCCCTTCAAGCCCGAGCAACTGCTGGCCGTGGTCCAGAAGGTACTGCGCTAGGAAGCCTGCGCGCAACGGGCCGCCCATGGAAGACATCCACCGCCAAGCCTTCCGCGACGAGGCCGCCGACCTGCTCTCCGAGCTGGAAACGGCTCTGCTCGAACTGGAGGACGCTCCGGGTGACGGCGAATCCGTCAACCGGGTCTTCCGGGCCATGCACACCCTCAAGGGCTCGGGCGCGATGTTCGGCTTCGACGACATCGCCCACTTCACCCACGAGGTGGAGACGGTCTTCGACAAGGTCCGCTCCGGGCAGCTGGCGGTAACCAAGCCCCTGCTCGACTTCACCTTCCGGGCCAAGGACCACGTCAAGACGCTCCTGGAGAACGACGGGGGCGACCTCTCTCCCTTCATGGCCGAGGCCGAGGCCATCCTGGCGGGCTTCAGGGAGCTCTCCGGCGGGGTGCGCGTGGTCCTGGAGGCCCCGCACGAGGCCGCCCCGGAGGACTTGCGGGCAGCCCCCGGGGAGGAGGCCGCGAAGCCCCAGGTACGCCGCGTGCGTATACGGCCCAAGGCCGACATCTACGCCAGCGGGAACAACCCCGAATTCTTCCTCCAGGACCTCGCCGAACTGGGCGAAACCCTGGTCTTCGCGCACACGGAGAACATCCCGCCCCTGCGCGAGCTCGACCCCCAGTCCTGCCACCTCTGGTGGGACGTGCTCTTGACCTCCGACACGCCGGAAAGCGCCATCAAGGACGTCTTCCTCTTCGCCGAGGACGAATGCGAGTTCTCGATAAGCACCGTGCAGGCCTCGGAGGACACGGAGCTCAAGCGCCTGGGCGAGATTCTTGTGGAGCGCGGCGACATCACCGCCGAGGGCGTGGACCGGGCGCTCGGGTCCCAGAAGCGCCTGGGCCAGATACTCACCGAGGCCGGGCTCGTGCCCAAGGCCAGCGTGGACGCGGCCCTGGCCGAACAGTGCCTGGGCAAGGAGCGCCAGGAAGGGCGCAAGGCCCCGGACGCGGCCACGAGCCTCAGGGTCTCGGCCGAGAAGCTCGACCTGCTCCAGGACCTGGTGGGCGAGCTGGTCATCGTCCAGGCCCAGATCCGGCAGGCGGCCCTGGCCCTGGCGGACGTGAACATGCTCACGCTCACCGAGGAGCTCGAGCGCCTAAGCGACGACATCCGCGACTCAACGCTCTCCATCCGCATGCTGCCCATCGGCTCCAGCTTCAGCACCTACCGCAGGCTGGTGCGCGACCTCTCCTGCGAGTTCGGCAAGGAGATCGACCTGGTGACCAGCGGCGAGGACACGGAGCTGGACAAGACCGTGCTGGACCGCCTGGGCGACGCGCTCATCCATCTGATGCGCAACAGCATCGACCACGGCATCGAATCCCCGGGCGAGCGCGAGGCCGCGGGCAAGCCGCGCAAGGGCGTGATCAGCCTCACGGCCGAGCACACCGGCGGGGACGTGGTCATCAGGATCGTGGACGACGGCAAGGGCATCGACCCGGAGAAAGTCCGGCGCAAGGCCCTGGAGCGCGGGCTCATCCCGGAGAACGCCGAGCTTTCGCCCAAGCAGACCCTGGAGCTCATTTTCCTCCCCGGCTTCTCCACGGCCAGCAAGGTCTCGAGCATTTCCGGGCGGGGCGTGGGCATGGACGTGGTCAAGCGCGTGGTCAACTCCATGCGGGGCAGCATCGAGATCGAATCCGAACTCGGGCGCGGCTCCTCCTCAACCATCAGGCTGCCCCTGACCCTGGCCATCATCGACGGCCTCCAGGTGCAGGTGGGGGACCAGGGCTACGTCATGCCCCTGGACCTGGTGGAAGAGTGCGTGGAACTCAAGCGCGGCGAGCTTTCCGGCAACGGCCGGGGGCGCATCATCAACCTGCGCGGCGAGGCCGTGCCCTTCGTCTCCCTGCGGGAGGCCTTCCGCCTGCCCGGCGAGCCGCCAGCCATCGAGCAGGTGGTGGTGCTGGGCGTTGAAGGCCAGCGCGTGGGCATGGTGGTGGACCTGGTCGTTGGAGAGCACCAGACCGTCATCAAGAGCCTGGGCCCGGTTTTTCGCAAGCTCGAGGGCTTTTCCGGAGCCACCATCCAGGGCGACGGCACCATGTCCCTGATCCTGGACGTGAAGCGCCTGGTGCGCATGGCCCTCGACGAGGCGCAATGACCAGCGGGATTTACCTGAAATGAACCAGGCCGACACGTCTTCCAGGCGGCAGGAGAGCCTGCCCGCCCGCGACTTCAACCGTCTGGCGGAGTTCATCTACGCCGAATGCGGCATCAAGCTGCCCCCCACCAAGAAGACCATGCTGGAGGCCAGGCTGCACAAGCGCCTGCGCATCCTGGGCTTCGAGAGCTACTCCGCCTATTGCGAGTACCTCTTCAGCCCCAAGGGCCTGGAGAACGAGCTCATCGACCTGATCGACACGGTGACCACCAACACCACCGAGTTCTTCAGGGAACCCAAGCACTTCGACATACTCTCGGGCAAGGTGCTGCCCGACCACTTCCACCGCCACGGCCCGAGCGTCCCCTTGCGCCTCTGGAGCGCCGGATGCTCCACGGGCGAGGAGCCCTACACCCTGTCCATGGTGCTCTCCGAGTTCGCGCTGAAGACCCCGGGGTTCCGCTTCAACGTCCTGGCCACGGACATCTCCACCCAGGTGCTCAAGCGGGCCATGAACGCCACCTACTCCGACGAGAAGGCGCGCGCGATCCCCATGGAGTACAAGAAGCGCTACATGCTGCGCGGCAAGAACCGCTCCCTGGGCCTGGTGCGCTTCACCAAGGAGCTGCGCGAGCGCATCCGCTTCGAGCGGCTCAACTTCATGGAGGAGTTCGCCTTCGACAAGCCCATGCACGTCATCTTCTGCCGCAACGTGATCATCTACTTCGACCGCAAGACCCAGGAGAACCTCCTGGGGCGGTTCTGCCGGTGCCTGGAGAAGGGCGGGCACCTGTTCATAGGCCATTCGGAGAGCATCACGGGAATGGACCTCCCGCTCACCCCGATAGCACCCACGGTCTACCGCCGCACATAAGGAGCCACAGGATGAAAGCAGGAAAGCTCCGCGTCCTCGTGGTGGACGATTCGGCCCTGGTGCGCCAGGCGCTCACGGAAATACTCTCCTCCGACCCGGACATCGAGGTGATGGCCGCGGCCTCCGACCCGTACAACGCCGCCTCGCACATGGCCGAGGAGATCCCGGACGTCATCACGCTGGACATCGAGATGCCGCGCATGGACGGGCTGACCTTCCTGAAGAAGATCATGACCCAGCACCCCATCCCGGTGGTCATCTGCTCCACGCTGACCGAATCGGGGTCGGAGGTGACGCTCAAGGCCTTGGAGTTCGGCGCGGTGGACATCATCACCAAGCCCAAGCTCGGGGCCAGGCAGTTCATCGAGGAGTCGCGCATCCGCATCTGCGACGCGGTCAAGGCCGCGGCCAAGGCAAAGCTCAAGCTCAGGCCCCAGGCCGCGCCCATGCAGGTGCAGCCCAAGCTCTCGGCCGACGCCGTGCTGCCCGGGCCCACGGGCAAGGCCATGTTCGGCACCACGGAGAAGGTCGTGGTGGTGGGGGCGTCCACGGGCGGCACCGAGGCCCTGCGCGTGTTCCTGGAGGCCCTGCCGCGAGACTGCCCAGGCATCGCCATCGTGCAGCACATGCCCGAGAACTTCACGGCGGCCTTCGCCAAGCGCCTGGACTCCATCTGCAAGGTCACGGTCAAGGAGGCCAAGGACAACGACTCCGTGCTGCGCGGCCAGGCCCTGATCGCGCCGGGCAACAAGCACATGCTGCTCAAGCGCTCGGGCGCGCGCTACTTCGTGGAGGTCAAGGACGGCCCGCTGGTCAGGCGGCACCGCCCCAGCGTGGACGTGCTCTTCCGCTCCAGCGCGCGCTACGCGGGCAAGAACGCCGTGGGCGTGATCATGACCGGCATGGGCGACGACGGAGCCGAGGGCATGAAGGAGATGAGGGACGCCGGGGCCTACACCATCGCCCAGGACGAGGCCAGCTGCGTGGTGTTCGGCATGCCCAACGAGGCCATCAAGCTGGGCGGGGTGGACAAGGTGACGTCCTTGGAGCGCATCGCGGGCGAAGTGTTGCGAGTGTGCGTGTAGGGATGGCCAGGGAACTGGAAGCCAAGTTCGCGGTGGAGTCGCTGGACGCGGTGCGCCGGGCGCTCGCAGGCCAGGGCGTGCCCCATAAGCCCTGCCGTTTCGAGCGCAACGCCGTGTTCGACACCCCGGACCGCGCGCTCAGGGCCAGGGGCGAGCTTCTGCGCCTGCGCCAGGCCGGGGAGCGCTGCATCCTCACCTGGAAGCGGCCCGCGCGGGTCGCGCCGGTGGCCGGGATCAAGGCCATGGACGAGGTGGAGACCCGCGTGGAGGACTTCGAGGCCACGCGCAGGATCCTGCACGGCCTGGGCTACGCCGAGGCCCTCTGGTACGAGAAGTGCCGCGAGACGTGGCGGCTCGGCGAGGCGCTGGTCTGCCTGGACGTGCTGCCTTTCGGGGAGTTCGTGGAGATCGAGGGCGAGCCGGACGTGATCGCCAGGGCTGCTGGCTGCCTGGGCCTCGGCATGGCGCAGGCCAGGGCCGTGACCTACCACGACCTCTACCGCGAGCACCTGGCCAGGCTCGGGGCCGCTCCGGCGGACAGCTTCCTCTTCTCGGCCGCCGACAAGGCCCGGCTCAAGGCCCTGTGCCCCATCCCCGAATGAGAATCGCCGGTTAGCTATTCTTCCCGGGCGCGGCCGCAGGCCTGCCGCCAGGCGCACCACGCGCAGCCGCGCGAGGGCTGGGGCTTGAACGTGGGCGTCCCGAGCATCATGGACACCACGAACCCTGCCAGGAGCGGGGCCTTCTCCCGGATGATCGCCGAGCGGGCCTCCTCGTCCACCCCCGGGCCGAAAAGGGCCTCTTCGACCCCTCCCTTGCCCAGGCAGACGAAGGCCGCGTCCGCCGGTTCGCCGCCAGTGGCCTTCCAGCAGGCGTGCAGGTACAGGGGCATCTGGATGGAGCCCAGCTTCGTCGAGAGCTCCTCCAGCATGGAGAGCCCGGCGGCCACGTCCCCCGATTCCACCACGTCCCAGAGGCGCTCGTCGTCCCAGAACTTCTTCTGGGGCTTTTTCGGGCTGCCCGTCTTGTAGTCCAGGATGACGACGCCCTGCTCGCGGCGGTCCAGGCGGTCCAGCACGCAGGTGATCCCGTAGGGTGCCGGCCCTGTCTCCAGGGTCGCGCCGATGCGTTTTTCCGTCTCCAGGGGAGTGCAGGCCGGGGTGTTGCGCGCGAACGCCTCCAGCCGCCCGTCGGCCGTGCGCGCGAGCATCCTCCTGGCGTGGGCGGGCATCTGCCGGAAGAAGGGGGCCTCCTCCAGGCGCCGCGCGAAGAGCGCACGCAGGGCCGCCCCGTCCAATCCTCCGGCCGGTATGGCCTTGCCCAGGAGCGGGGCGAAGAAATCGTTCAGCACCTCGTGCACCAGCTGACCGAAGGCCGGCGGATCGCCTTCCTCCGCGACCTCCTCGAGGGGAGTGAGCGGCGTCAAGTTGGCGTAGAAGAAGGCCAGCGGGCACCTGATGAAGCTGTCCAGGAGCGTGGCCGACACGCCCCGGTAGCGGAGCCTGGTCTCGAGCTTCAGGCGGCAGGCCCGGGTGTTCTCCACCTCGGGGGAGGGCGGGCGCACGCCGCGCATGGGCATGGTGATGAGCCTGCGCGGCTCGTCGGCCGGGCCGAGGATGCGCCCGGCGCGTTTTTCCTCCTCCCAGATGAGCTGCTCCACGTAGCGGCTGGGCATGCTCTTGCCGTCCAGCAGCCCGGGCTGGATGCCCGAGGAGTAGAAGAGCCCCACTTCCCTCGCGCCCTGGATCAGGCGGTGGAAGGTGTGGGCGGCGGTCAGGTCGCGCTCGCGCTGGCCGGGCAGGCCCAGGGCCTGGCGCAGGGGGTCGGGCAGGAGCGGGTCCGGGCGCGGGGTTCCGGGAAGAACCTCCTCGGTGGCCCCGAGCACGAAGACGCGCTCGAAGGTGAGGAGCCTGGTCTCGAGCATGCCGAGCACCTGGAGCCCGGAGAGGGGATCGGCGTCGAAGGGCACGCGCTGGCGGCGGAGCATCTCGCGGGTCATGGAGCGCACGGCCTCGGGCGGGAATCTCTCGGCGCTGAGTTCGCTCTCGCCGAGCTCCGGGATCACCTGGTCGATGAGCCTGGCCAGGCAGGCCGCGTCGATGACGAAGCGCTCCCAGCGTCCGCCCGAGTGGGCCGGGTCGAGCAGGAGCGAGGTGAGGCCGCCAAGCGCCTCGGCCATGGCCTTCGGGGTCGTCACGTCCTCGAAGGCGGTGAAGCAGGTCTGGATCACGCGCGCGCGCAGGGTCTCGGCCTCGGGGTCGGCCTCCGGGGGGGCCCAGCCATGGGGGGAGAGGTGCTTTTCGCCCTGGCGGATGGCCGCCTCCCAGTCGTGGAAGAAGAGGCGCAAGGGCGTCTCCTCTCCGATGCGCAGGAGCTTGAGCAGGGGGTGGCGCAGAAGCGTTATCACCTCGCGCCAGTGGTAGCCGCCGGGCATGCGCCCGTCCTGGAGGCGCAGGATGGTCTCGATGAGCTGGAAGAGCGGCGAGCGCCACAGCGGGAAGCCCATGGAGACGTTCACGTCCCGGCGCGGCAGGTGGTGCAGCACGGGCATGAGCATGCTCGTGTCCGGCAGGACCACGGCGTAGCCCGCCGTGTCGCCCACGGCGTCCAGTTCCTTGCGCAGGGCCATGAGCTGCGAATGCAGGTCGAAGCCCTGGTGGAAGGTTATTTTCGCGCGCCTGGGCGGCTCGGGCGCGCTGGCGGCCGCGAAGAGGCTGAACTGGTCCGAGCGGGTGCGCCAGGCGGGCTGCGGGGAGCGCTTCTCGTCCTCGGCGAGCCTGGCGCGGGCCTTCCACTGGGCGAGCCAGCGCACGTGCTCCTCGCAGGACCAGTGGGCCTCGCGCGCCGAGCCGGCCACGGCCGGGTCGGTGTGCCAGACGATCTCGGCCGTGCCCTTGCGCCAAAGGGCCTTGAACAGGGCCTCCTCGCTGCCCGTGAGCGCGTGGAAGCCGCAGGCCAGCACGGTCCTGCCCGCGAGCAGCGCCGTAGCCTCTTCGGCCCTGTCGGCCACCAGGGCGCTCAGGAGCCCGGGGGTGGCCGCCCCGCGCGCGAGAAGCGCCTCGCGGTAGGCCTGCTGGATGTTCTTCAGGCTGCCCAGGAGCGCGGCCGCCGTGGGCATGACCATGTCCTGCACGTGGTCCAGGTTGGCTGCGGTGACGCCCTGCTGGAAAAGCTCCTCCAGGAGCGAGGCGAGGCCGAGCCCCCAGGGGAAGAAGTCGCGCACCTCGCGGGGCAGGGCGTTGTCCGGGCCGCGAAGCCCGGAGCCCAGGCCCAGGACCACCTTGTGCAGCACGCCCACGCGGTCGAGCTCGGTGAGCGTGCGCGGGGGGGCGTCCAGGAGTCTCCCGGCGAGCTCCGCGAAGAGCTCCCCGATGGAGAGCACGCGCGGCAGCAGGCAGGGCTTGGGCAGGCGCGCGTCCGCGGCCAGCCTGTCCAGCAGGTAGCGCCGGGGCCTGCGGTGCGGGAAGAGCACCACGAGGTTCTCGAAGCGGCCCTGGAAATTCTCCACCAGATGCGCGGACAGGCCCGCGATGAAGTCCCGGTCCCAGGGGATGACGGTGATCGGATTCACTTAGGCCTCCCCGGGGAGCACTTCGCGCCAGGCCTTCAGGTCCACGTAGGCCAGCACGCCGCGCGCGGGCTTTCCCGCAGAGGCGGGCAGGGCCTGGACCAGGCGCAGGTAGCGGCGCAGCTGATCGTGGTGCGCCGGGTCCTCCCGGCCGGTCTTGTAGTCGAGCACCAGGGTCTCCTCGGGCAGGAAGGCAACCAGGTCCGGCCGGTGGACCGCGCCGTCCTCGTCCATGATCTCGATTTCCGCGAGCCCCGCGCCATGGCAGCGCCGGAAGAACTCCTGCGAGGCGAGCCATTCAAGGCCCAGGGCCAGCTCCAGGGCCATGTCGTCGTCGCCGAAGCCCTCGGAGGCCATGGCCCGCATCACGGCGGGCAGGGGTTCGTCCCCCGGGTGAAGGAGCTCGAGGGCCTTGTGCAGCACGATGCCGCGCCTGCGCTCTCCTGCGCCCGGGCGCGCGGCCGGGTCCGTAAGCTGGCTGCGCACGATCTTGAGCCCGGGAAGCCATTCCAGCGGGGGGCGCGCGCTGAGCGGCGCGGGCAGGGGGGCGGTTTGTTCCTCCCTGGGCAGCGGCTCGGGCGGGCGCACCAGCTCGGCCTGGCTGGGCGGGCGCCTGCCGAAGACCGCCCCTGCCCCGGCGGGGTCGATCCCGGCCGCCTGGAGCATGATCCCGGCGGCCTTGGCCAGGGGCGAGGCGTTCACCAGGCGCGGGCTCGACGGCATGAACAGGTGCAGCTCCTCCTCGGGCCTGGTCCAGGCCACGTAGAGCAGGTTGACCTGCTCGGTGAGCGTCCTGGCGGCCTGGCGGTGGTATTCGTCCCCGGCCTCCTTGCACATGGGGGCCAGGAAGCGCGCGTCCCCGTCCCCGGCCTCCACGAAGCCGGACGGGGCGCGGAAGGAGAACGCGTGGAAGGGCACCACGGCCACGGGGAACTCCAGGCCCTTGGCCTTGTGGATGGTCAGCACGCGCACGGCCTGGGCGTCCTCGGGTTGGGGGATCTTCTCCTCGCCGCCCTTGGCGTTCCAGAACTCGATGAAGGACGACAGCGAGCCGTGGCCCTGGGTCTCGGCGTTGTGCACCAGCTCCAGGAAGCGGCGCAGGAAGACCTCGTCGCCCGGGCAGGACTCGAACACGCCGCAGGCCTCGAAGAGCTCGCGCACCAGGTCGTAGGGGCTGGCCGGGCCCGCGCCCTTGAGGAAGGGCTCGATCAGGCGCTGCCAGGGCTCGGGGAAGTCCTTGCGGAATTTGCGGTAGAGCGGCCCCGGCCCCTGGGCGGCCAGCCAGTCCGAGAGAATCTGCGGGGAGACGTTCTGCGGGCGGCAGAAAAGCTCCCGGCAGGAGAGGAACCCCCACAGGGCCATGTTGTCCGGCGGATAGTCCAGGAAGGCCAGGAAGCTCACCGCGCCGCGCACCACGGGGTGCTCGGCCAGGCGCAGGCTGTTCTCCGTGACCACCGGGATGTCCAGGTCCACCAGCCACTGGGCGGCCTTGGCAGCGTCCGCGTTGGTCCTGGCCAGCACGGCGATCTCGGAGGGGGCGCGGCGCCTGAGCAGGTCGCGCGTGAAGAGATCGGCCAGGGCCTCGCGCACGGCCTCGTCGTGCTCGGCGTTCGAGTCGCCGGGCAGGCGCGTGAGGGTCACGAAGCCGCCGGATTCCTCGCCGGCGCGGGCGGGCTCCTGGGCGCAGTGGTCGAAGCAGGCCCGAAGCTCCCCGGCCAGGGATTCGAGCACGGCCTCGGGCGCGGCGTTCAGGAGCGCCATGGACACGAGCCTCGCCGTGTCCGGCGCGCACAGGGAGGAGAAAACCCGGTTGTTGAACGTGACGATCTCCGGGGCGCTTCGCCAGTTGCGCGCAAGCGTCTCGCGCTCGACGGGCGCGAGCGCGCAGAGCTCGGGGTCCTCGGCGGCGGCCTGGAAGAGCGCTGCCTGCCCGCCGCGCCAGCCGTAGATGGCCTGCTTCACGTCGCCCACGTAGAAGAGCGAGCCGCCCTTGGCCAGGCACTCCAGGGCCAGGCGCGAGAGCACCTCCCACTGGCTTGCGCTCGTGTCCTGGAACTCGTCGATGAGCAGATGGTTGAGCCGCGAGCCCAGGCGGCAGTATGCCTCCGGCACGCCGCCCGACTCCGAGAGCAGTTCGGCCACGCTGCCCGGCAGCTGGGAGAGCAGCGCCAGGGCCTTGTCGCGCCTGTAGGCCTCGAAGGCCCCGAGCAGAAGCGCGCCGAATTCCAGGAAGGGGTGCCAGGACAGGGCCTTGGAGAGAAGCGGGCCGCGCGTTTTCGCCTCGCCCCAGCGCTCGCGCAGCTGGCGGTAGAGCTCCTCCAGGCCGGGTGTGGCCAGGTGCTTGGAGTCCTTGAGCAGGCAATCCTCGATGGAGCCCTTGGCCGCGAAGGCCGAATCCGGCGGGGGAGCGAGCGGCGGCAAGGCCAGCAAGGCATCGAGAAATCCCGAGAAGTTGGAGACGGGGCGGGCTCCGGCCCGGGCCAGGGCGTTTTTGAGCTCCTGCGCCGTGGCCTTGAGCGAAACCGTGAGCGATTCCATCTCGCCCTGAAGCGCCGCCGGGTCGCACGGCGGGGGCGGCCCCTGGGTGAGTAGCCGCCCGAAGACCTTGCGCAGGCGCTCCTCCATGCGCGGCCCCAGCCAGAACCCGCTTGCGCACTCGATGCCGGTGAGCGCGTCGCCCATGCGCGCGACCAGCCCCTCGAGCTCCGGGTCCGAGCCTTGGCTTCGGCCCATGACCGCGTCGTAGAGGTCCTGGAAGACCATGTCCTCGTCCAGGCTGGTCTCGAAGCCCGGGGGCAGGCCCAGCTCCAGGGCGAAGAGCCTGGCCAGCTGGTTGAGCAGGCTGTCGATGGTGCGGATGTTCAGCGTCTGGAAGTGGCGCAGGGTGCGCTCGAGCCAGGCCTTGGCCTTGGCGCGGTCCGCCGGGGAGGAGTAGTCCGGGTCGGGCAGGCCCATGGCCACGGACTTGAGCGCCTTGAGCACGCGCTCCTTCATCTCCGTGGCGGCCTTGTTGGTGAAGGTGATGGCCAGGATGCTCTCCGGGCCGTAGCCTTCGCCGGGCACGGGGCCGCAGGCCGGGGCCGGGTTTCCGCTGTGCATGAGCAGGCGCAGCAGACGCCTGGTGAGGCGGTAGGTCTTGCCCGAGCCGGCCGAAGCGTGGAGCTGTTCGATCATTTTCTGGCGTCTTGGTGCATGGCGGTCTGGGCCTTGTAATCCCTTCGGGCCGCTTGGGCAATCACCGGGAGGTGGACGAAATGGTGAAAGGGACTTACATTATTGTATTGATTTCCGTCCGATTGGGCCGGAGATGACCTTCGGCATGGGAATTGCTCAATCGTGTTTCAAGAAGACGCAAGGAGGCGGATCATGCACAGCCATCACCATGCCACGGCTCCTGTCAAGGTTCCGGGAGACCTGCCCGGCCGCATAGCGCGCAGCCTGGGGATCGGCGAGACGACCCTGAACGAGGTGGATTTCGACGACCTCTTCATGTCCGAGAACGTGGTCAAGGCGTTGAGGCACATGACCTTCGCCGTGCTCGGGCACCTGCCCGAGGGCACGGCCGGGGAACACCTCAGCGCCTACTGGGTGGACGGGTCCATGGACTTGGTGCTCTGCGCCGATTCCGGCGAGGAGCTCCACCTGGTGCGGGTTCCGGGCGAGCAGTGGACGGTCAAGCCGCACACCTGCCACTGAGCTGGAACGGCCGCACGGGCGGCTCGTGAAAACGACGGCATATCGACAGTTCCCTGGGGAGGTCACGCGCTTCCCCGCCACGACTGAAAAGGGCCGCCTCCGTTTCCGGAGGCGGCCCTTCCACGTTCACGCCCTGTTTGCGGGCTACTTCTTCTTGCCGCCGCCGAGCACGCCGCCCAGCGCGTCCAGCGCGCCCTTGCCCAGGTTCTCGGGCTTCAAGAGCTCCTGCGGGTTCTTGGGGATGTTCTCGATCACGCCCTTGGCCAGCGCGCCCGCCAGCGCCGCCGGGTCCGGCGTGAAGCTCGGGGAGTCGAGCTTGCCCGACACGTGCACCGGGATGGGGGTCAGCTTGGCGAAGGTGACCACGAGCCTGTAGTCCAGGGTCTCGGCGGGCAGGTTGATGGAGCCCTGGCCCGTGATCTTGTGCGGCGGGGCCGAGACGATGAGGTCGTTGCCCTGGGCCACTCCGTTGGAGATCACGTAGCTGCCGCTGACCGCCTCCAGCACGGTGCGCGACGGCCCGCTGTCGGTCTTGAGGATGTTCTGCGGGGCCGAGAGCAGGTCCGGCGAGAGGTTCATGCCGAGAAGCGCGCCGTTTCTGAGCGCGAAATTGGCCCTGCCCGAGAGCGTGGAGAGCACCTGCTTGGCCTCCTGGCCCCTGGCGTTGAGCGAGGCGTTGAAGGTGGCCCTGCCGGAAAGGCGCGCCTTGCCGGTCATGTCGCGCAAGAGGGGCTCCACCTGGATGCCGTCGGCGTTGACCGTGAGCGCAAGCGGCGCGGTCGGTCCGCCGCGCACGTCCGTGCGCGCCGTGGCCTTCACCGAACCCTGGTAGAGCGACACCGTGGCCGGGTTCACGTCCAGGACGTTGTCCTTGATCGCTATCCTGGCCGCGACGTTCTGCATGTGCAGCTTGGACGCGGTGAGGCTGCCGACCTCCACGGTGCCGGTCACGTCGGCGGGCACGTCCACGGGCTTGCCTGCTTCCTTCTTGGCCGGCGCGGCCTTGGCCTCGCCGTCCTTGGGCATGTAGCGGTCGGCGTTCAGGGCGTCGGCCTTGAAGGCGAAGTCCACCTTGGGCTTGGGGCCCTTGCGCACGCTGGCCGTGAGCGTCATGTTCGTGTCGTCGAGCTTGAAGCCGGTGGTGCGCATGGAGAAGGTGTCGCCCTGGCCCTCGAAGGAGTAGGCCAGGCTGAAGCGCGTCAGCGCGGCCGGGTCCGCCATGGCGGGCAGGGGCTGGCCCAGCGCGGCCATGAGCTTGCGCGGGTTGAATTCCGCCACGGCCACCGAACCGCGCACCTTTGGATCGCCGGAGATCTCCGTGGCGTGGACCTCGCTTGCGATGTCCAGGCCCAGGGCGCGGATCTTCACGTCCTTCACGTCCGCCGTGCCCTTGCCCATGTCCGCCTCGGCGGTGAAGGAAGCCCGGGCCGGGCCGGACTCCTGGATGGTCACGCCGAAGCGCTCCAGCACCTGGCGCGGGTTGAACTCGTTGGTGGCCATGGCGGCCTGGACCGTGGGCGAGGCGTTCAGCCCCTTGGCGTGGACCTCGCCCGAGAGCACGAAGCCCATGACGTCGAGCGAAAGCCCTGTGACGTCGGCGGTTCCGGCGGTCAGGTCCGCCTTGGCGTCCAGGGCCAGGTTGAACCCGGCCCCGGCGTCCGGCAGCACGCCGCCCTTGCCCGTGGCCGAGAAGGCGAGCTTCTCGCCCGAGAAGACCTTCTTGTTCACGTCCACCTTCAGCCCGCCCGTGTACTGGGCCTGGAACTCCTTCACCGGCAGGCCCTTGCCCGACCCGGTGGTCTTCACCGTGGCGTTCTCGAAGGCGAACTGCATGGCCTCCAGCACGGCCTTGCCCTGGCCCGTGAGGTCGAAGCGGCCCGTGACCTCGGGGGAGGCCAGGGAGTAGCCGAAGCCCACGGAAACCTTGAACGGCTCGCCGCGCACCACCTTGCCCGAGGAAAGCCCGAAGTCGGAAAGCACGGCCATGTTCCTGGTCATGCGGTCGTCGAAGCTGAAGCGGGACTTGGACACGGTGACGCCCTCGATCTGGTAGTCGATGGCGTAGCGTTCGTTGTTCTCGGTGACCACGACCACCTTCTCGCCCTCGATGGTCACCTCCTTCACCGGAGGCATGGGCACGTTGAGCCTGCCCTCAACGTCGCGCACCACGTTGAGCTCGAGCGCGTCCACCAGGATGGCCCCGGTCTCCACCTTGCCGGAGACGAGCGGCATGAGCTTCACCGAAACCACGGCCTTGCCGAGCTTGGCGAGCACGCCCCCGCCCGAGGCAGGGGGGGATTTCACGGTCACGCCGCTCAGGCTGACGCCCAGCGACGGAAACCAGGAAACCTCGATGGGGCCGTCGAAGGAGACTTCGAGCCCGGTGGTGTCCTTGACGGCCTTGGAGATCTGGCCTTTGAACATGCCCGGGTCCAGGCTCGCGCCGAGCACGAGGAGCCCGGCCAGGATGGCCGCGGCGATCCCCGCGCCGATGAGCGCCAGTTTCAAGGTTCTGTTCATGCTATCGCTCCTTGGAAAGGTTCGCTTTCTCCTATAGACCGTCGGCAGAGCCATGACAAACGAAAACGGATTCGATGTGGACGAGTCTTGCGCGGGCGAACGCCTGGACCGGTTCCTGGCCGGGGCTTCGGGCCTGGGCCTGCGCGCGGCCAGGCGGATGATCGAGGCCGGGCGAGTGCTCGTGCAGGGCCGCCCGGCGCGGGCCTCGCACAGGCTCGGGGCCGGGCAGGCGGTCCGCGTCCTTGGGGATGCGGGTATTGAAGAAGGGCAGGGCGCGCTTCGGGCGGTCCTCCTGAAGAAGGCCGGGGACTTCGCCGCCCTGTGCAAGCCCGCGGGGCTGAACACCGCGAGCCTCGCCGGCGGCGGGGGCGCGAGCCTGGAGGCGCAGCTCGGCGGGCTTCTGCCCGAAGGCGGATACCTTCTGGTGAACCGCCTGGACCGCGACACCTCGGGCATCGTGCTGGCCGCAGCCACAGAGGCGGCCAGGGCGCGCTTCAAGCGCCTGGAGGACGAGGGCAGGGTGGACAAGCGCTACCTGGCCGTGGTCCAAGGCGTGCTTTCGGCCCCGGTCGAGCTTCGCTGGGCCCTGGACACGGCGGACAGGGCGCGCACGCGCGTGCTGGACGGCCCGGCCGCCGACCCCCTGCGGGTCACGGCCGCGAGGCCCCTGGCCTCGGATGGCGGACTCACCCTGGTGGAGGCGCTCATCGCCAAGGGCGCGCGCCATCAGATACGCGCGCACCTGGCCCGCGCGGGCCACCCCATACTGGGGGACGCGCTCTACGGGGGCTGGACGGACGCGGGCGGGCTCAGGCTGCACCACTGGCGCTGCGAAATGCCCGGGTTCTGCGCGGCCGCGCTCCCGGACTGGGAAGAATTTAAAGTCGAAGTTGAACTTTTAGCAAAGGAGAACCCGTGCGCGGACTGATCCATACCCTGGCCGCCCTGGCCCTGACGGCCGCCCTGGCGGGCTGCTCGCTTTTCTCGTCTTCCGGGGCGGGCTCGCAAAAGCCTTCCCCCAGGCAGGACGCGGTGCTCGGATACCTGGACTCGGGCAGGCCCAAGGCCGCGCTGGTGGAGGCGGACCAGCTGGTGGCAGAGGCCCCGGACGACTACCAGTCCTACCTGACCAGGAACGCCGTGCAGCTGGTGCTGCGCGACAACGAGGCGGCCCAGGCCGACAACGCCAAGGCCCTCCAGGTGTTCGAGGCCAACCAGGGCCGCTACCCGGAGAAGGAGCGCAACTACCGCCTGGCCAAGATCCACGAGAGCATGGCCCTCACCGCGCTGGTGGCCTCTCGCCGCGCCACGGACCCGGCCGCGCGCGCGAGCCTGGAGGCCCAGTACCGCGAGCACGCGGACACGGTGCGCCAGCTCGACGAGGACACCTGGAAGAACCTGCGCGGCCTGGCCGGGGAGAGCGTGCCCGAGTGAGTTGGCTGGCGGGCGGGCGGCCGCATCGGGCCTTTCCATTTCGGGGGAACTAGGCTAGACCCAATTGATCGGAATACCATGCACATCCGACCCGAAACCACATGAGCAGCAAAGAGCAGTCCCAGCACCCTTTCCAGCCCTCGGGAGAATCCCTTTCCAGGCAGGTGGTGCTCCCCATGGGCAAGTCCCTGGAGATCAGCCTCAAGAGCCTGAAGGTGCGCTTTTTCCGCTCGCTCATCACGGTCATGAGCCTCGTGCTGGCCGTGGCCTTCCTGGCCTTCATCCTGCTGGGGCACGACGTGGCCATGGGGCTTCTGGCCTCGGGCGACCCGGCCCTGCAGTCGGAGCTGGTCAAGGCCGGGTTCGACCTGGCCCCGGGCCGCTACCCGGGCACCTACGAGGTGGCGGCCAGCGCCAAGGACCGCTGGATCGTCATCCTGTCGCTGCTGGTGTGCACCGTGGGCATCGTGAACGCGCAGCTCATGGCGGTCACCGAGCGCTTCCGCGAGATCGGCACCATGAAGTGCCTGGGCGCGCTGGACAGCTTCGTCCTGCGGCTTTTCCTGCTCGAGGCCGGGATGCAGGGCGTGGCGGGCGCCCTGGCCGGGGCCGTGATCGGCGCGGGGGCGGGGGTGCTCATGGGCCTCGCGCGCTTCGGCGCGCCAGCGCTCGCCAACCTGAGCCTTTCCGGCGCGGCCGCGAGCGTCGGGCTGGCCGTGCTCGTGGGTTTTCTGCTCAGCCTGGCCGGAGTATCCTATCCGGCGCTGGTGGCCTCCCGGATGCCTCCGGTCGTCGCCATGCGCGCCGAGGAATGACGCATGTCCGAAAAGCACAACATCGTCCGCGTCTCGGGAGTCACCAAGTCCTTCGAGCTGGGCAAGCTCACGGTCCAGGCCTTGAAGGGCGTGGACCTCTCCATCCGCTCGGGCGAGTACCTCTCGATCATGGGCCCTTCGGGCTCGGGCAAGTCCACGCTCTTCAACATGATAGGCGGGCTCGACAAGCCCACCACGGGCAAGGTGTTCATCGACGAGGTGGACATCGCCCAGCTGGACGCCTACGAGCTGGCCTGGCTCAGAAACCGCAAGATCGGCTACATCTTCCAGACCTTCAACCTCATCCAGGTGATGACCGCCCTGGAGAACGTCACCCTGCCCATGATCTTCGCGGGCGTGCCCGAGGACGAGGCCGCGCGCAAGGGCCTGGAGCTCCTGGGGCTCGTGGGCCTGCGCGAGCGCCACGGCCACCGGCCCATGGAGCTCTCCGGCGGCCAGCAGCAGCGCGTGGCCATCGCCCGCTCCCTGGCCAACGACCCGGCCATCCTCCTGGCCGACGAGCCCACCGGCAACCTGGACCTGAACACCGGCGAGGAGATCATCGCGCTCCTCAAGAGCCTGAGCAGGGACAGGGGCGTGACCATCATCTCCGCCACCCACGACTACAAGATGCTGAACGTCTCCGACCGCGTGGTCTGGATCCGCGACGGGCGCATCGACAAGGTCGAGGAGCGCGACCAGCTGCGCATCACCCTGGGCGGCATCGGGGCCAAGGAGTATTGATGTGAGCCGCTTCTTCGCCGTGCTCTACGCGCTGTGCGCGCTCCTGGCGTGCGCGCAGCCGTGCCTGGCGAAGAAGGGCGCTCCCGCGCCCAGGCTCGATCCGGCCCAGGTGGAGGCCTTCGGGCGCGACCCCGTGGGCGTGCTGGCCTCCCTCGGCGACCGCTCCACCGGCTCCCCGGGCGCGGCCCGGGCGGCCGGGATCATCCACGCCTGGTTCTCCTCCCTGGGCTCGGGCACGGCAGGGCGCCAGCCCTTCCAGACGCCGGTGAAAGCCAACGGCGAGTGCTCGCTGGAGGTGGACGGCAGGCGCTTTCCCCTGCACCAGGCCGACCTGAACGCCCTCGCCCCGGCCGCGGCAGCGGGCCTGGAGGGCGCGCTCATCGACGCCGGGCCGGGCGAACTCTCGGATTTCAACGGCAAGGACGTGGCCGGGGCCATCGTGCTCATGGACCTGGACTCGGGCAAGAACTGGATGAACGCGGCCCTGCTCGGGGCCCGGGCCGTGATCTACCTCGACCGCCACAAGGGCGGCGAGCCCTCGGGCAAGGGCGTGTTCGAGGACAAGTTCGAGCTCACGCCCATGGCCTTTCCCCGCTTCTGGGCCGACCCGGCCGCGCTGAACGGCGGGCTGGCCGGGCTCACGGGCAAGCCCGCCAGGCTCGTATCGCGCTCGGCCTGGAAGCCGCACCTGGCCGAGAACGTCTACCTGTTCATCGAGGGCTCCGACCCCGCGCTCTCCAAGCAGCTCGTGGTGGTGGAGGCCTTCTACGACAGCAAGGCCTACGTGGCCGGGCGCTCCCCGGGCGCGGACGAGGCTTCCTCAATGGCCGCGCTGGTGGAGATGGCGAACGCCTTCACGGCCAAGAAGCCCAAACGCTCGGTGCTCCTGGCGGCCACCGCGGGCCACGACCAGTCCCTGGCCGGATGGCGCGAGATGCTGGGCGCGTTTCGCGTCAAGGGCAAGGACCTGCGCACCGAGCGCAGGGACCTGGCCGCCACGGCCAAGAACGCCGCCCAGGTGATCGAGGTCCTGGGCAAGCCCGGGTTCTCCCTGAACGACCCGGCCCTGGCCCAGGCCCTGGACACGGCCCTCAAGGACGAGGTGGACCGCGTCACCTCGCGCCTGATGCGCCTGCGCCTGGAGGGCGCGGACGCGGCCTCCAACCCGGAGCTGGCCTCGCTCACGGCCAGGCGCGCGCTTCTGCGGAGCCTCGGCTGGCGCGGCGGTTTCGCCGGGCTCACCCCGGTGGAGGACTCGCTTGTGCGCGAGCTCCTGCCCCTGGTGCGCGCCTCCGGCGAGGAGGCCGAGGCCGACGCCTCGCGCCAGCTGGCGGCCCTGGACGGAATCCGCGACTTGCGCCAGCTCACGGGCGAGGCCGAGGTCATGGCCGCCGTGTCCCTGCACCTCTCCAGCCACGGCGACGGAGTGGGGGCCTTCAACGACGGCTGGCTCTACACGCTCAAGCCCGAGATCAGCCGCGTGCAGCCGTATTCGGCGGTTTCGAGCTTTTTGGCGTCGAGCGCCGAGAAGCTCGGATACCCCAAGGACGGCGTGCGCTTCGTCAACGGCCTGCGCGCCGACCGCACCCGGCCCTGGCGCAGCTACTTCGTGGACAACCCGGCGCTCGGCGGCGAGGTGAGCGCCTTGTCCGGGCTCCTGGGCCTGACCCTGGCCACGGTCAACGACGGCCGGCCCCTCTGGGGCACGCCCTCGGACACGCCGGAGCGCGTGGACCGGGCCAACCTGGCCAGGCAGGCCGCCCTGGTCACGGGGCTCGTCTCCTCGCTGGCGGATTCGGGCCTCGCCATGCCCGAGAGCCTGCCGCGCAACGGCTTCGCCACCCTCAAGGGCCGGGCCAAGTTCATCCGCCAGGGCGAGCTCTTCCCGGACAGGGTCGCGCCCGGCACCGTGTCGCTCGTCTTCCAGGGCGAGAGCCGCTTCATGGCCATGACCGGCTCCGACGGGTCGTTTCGGGTGCAGGGCCTGGCCGACAGCAAGCACGTGCTGGACAAGGCCGTGATCGAGGCCTTCCGCCTCTCCCCGGAGACCGGCGAGGCGGTCTGGGCCGTGGACAAGAAGCAGACCGGCAAGGACGCCTACCGCGTGCGCCTGCGCAGGCTCGTCTCCGAAACGGACGTGGTGATGTTCTCGTGCAGCCAGAGCACGCTGTTCTCCGCCTTCGACCCCAGGACCTTCCGCTATTTCACGAAGATCGAGGTGCTCGACGGCAGGCGCGAGGCCGAGCCCATGCGCTACTGGTTCTCCAGGCTCGACACCCTGGACTCCACGGCCCTGAGCCTGTTCATGGAGCCGGGCGCCACCTACAAGCTGATCCTCTCCGACACGGTGCTGGCGCGCAAGATGATCCTCCTGGACTCCACGCCGGAGAAGCCCGGGGGCACGGGCTACCCCGTGGACAAGTGGCCGCTTCTGTCCTGGACCGAGCTGCACGCCGCCGAGGACATGTGGGACCTGCTCGCCCCGCGCATAAGAAACCTCGAGGACCACGGCATCTTCAACGAGCGCATCCGCGAGATGCAAACCGACGGCACGTCGCTCCTGAAGAAGGCTTACGAGCTCAGGCAGGCCAAGCGCTACGACGAGGCCGTCTCCAGCGCCCGGTCCTCCTGGGCCTTCGCCTCGCGCGTCTACAACGACGTGGAGAAGACCCAGAAGGACGTGCTCATCGGCGTGCTCTTCTACATCGCGCTGTTCATCCCCTTCGCCTACTGCATGGAGCGCCTGGTCTTCGCCTTCACGGACATCCACAAGCGCATCATGGGCTTTTTGGGCATCCTGGCCACGGTCATCGCCATCATCTACAACGTGCACCCGGCCTTCAAGCTGACCTACAGCCCCATGGTGGTCATCCTGGCCTTCTTCATCCTGGGGCTGGCCGCGCTGGTGGCGCTCATCATCATCATGCGCTTCGAGCAGGAGATGCAGGAGCTGCAACGGCGCTCCAAGCACGTGAAGACCGCCGAGATAGGCAAGCTCAAGGCCTTCATGGCCTCCTTCGCCATCGGCGTGACCAACCTGCGCAGGCGCAAGGTCAGGACCTCGCTCACCGTGGCCACGCTGGTGATCCTCACCTTCACCATCATGAGCTTCACCTCGGTGCGCAGCGCGCGCGTGGACCACGCCGTGCGCTTCTCGCCCGAGAGCCCCTACCAGGGCGTGATGCTGAAAAGCCTGGGCTGGAAGACCATCCCGGTGGAGGCCGAGAACGTCATCTCCGACCAGGCCGGGCAGGGCAAAGCCGCGCCCCGGGCCGTGATCGAGGCGCGCGACCGCGTGAGCCCCTTCGTCACTCAGGTCATGGGGCCGCGGGGCCACGAGACCGTGCAGGGCGTGCTCGGGCTCTCCGCCAACGAGGCGGGGGTCACGCGCATGGACCGCATCCTGGTCAAGGGGCGCTGGTTCACGCCGGGCGAGCGCCGCGGCGTGCTCTTGCCGGACGGCCTGGCCGAGCGCCTTGGGGCGGCCCCGGGCGGGAGGGTCATGCTCTGGGGAGAGTCCTACGAAGTGGCGGGCGTCTTCTCGGGCAAGGCCATGGAATCCTTCACGGACCTGGACGGCGAGATCATGACCCCCGTGACCTTCCCCAGCGAGACCGCCGTGGAGGTCACCGAGACGGAGAAGGACGCCGTGGAGTCGGGCGAGGACGTGGTCACCTACCAGGGCCGCTACCAGCACGTGCACGGCGACCAGGTGATCGTGCTGCCCTACGAGTCTGTCATGAGCATGGGCGGCCAGCTGAAGAGCGTGGCCGTGTCCGCCGGGGGCGCGCAGGACCTGGCGGGCAAGCTGGCCGACCGTTTCGGCCTCACCGTGTACGCCGGGCTGCCCACCGGAACCTTCGTGTTCCACTCCTCGGACACCATCAACTACGCGGGCGTGCCCAACATCGTCATCCCCCTGGCCATCGCCATGCTCATCGTGCTGAACACCATGATCGGCGCGGTCTACGAGAGAAAGCGCGAGATCGCCGTGTACACGGCCGTGGGCCTGGCCCCCACGCACGTGTCGTTTCTTTTCATCGCGGAGTCCCTGGCGTTCGCCGTGCTCTCGGCGGTGCTGGGCTACCTGGTGGCCCAGAGCGCGGCCGGGCTTCTCTCCGGGACGTTCCTCTGGAAGGGCATGACCGCCAACTACAGCTCGCTCTCGGGCGTGGCGGCCATGGTGCTGGTGATCCTGGTGGTGCTCCTCTCGGTGATCTACCCCTCGCGCGTGGCGGCCAACATAGCCATCCCGGACGTGAACCGCTCCTGGACGCTGCCCGAGCCCGTGGACAACACCATCAAGGCCACGCTGCCCTTCCTCATGCACATCCGCGAGCAGGACTGCGCGGGCGGATTTTTGCTCGAGTACTACAAGGCGCACCACGACGTGTCGCACGGGCTGTTTTCCACGGCCGAGGTGCGCCAGGACTTCGTCTGCCCCTGGAAGAACCCGGGGGCCGGGCCGCACCCGGCCGAGCTGCACGGCGAGTTCTGCACGCTGGACTCCTGCCTGCGCATCATGGCCCGGGTCTGGCTCGCGCCCTTCGACTTCGGCATCAACCAGCACGTGACCATCACCTTCTCCCCGGCCATGTGGCACCCGGGCTACCTGGAGATCGAGGTGGAGCTCACGCGGGAGGCGGGCGAGGCGGGCATGTGGAAGCGGCTGAACAAGGGCTTTCTGGACGACCTGCGCAAGCAGATGCTCATCTGGCGCTCCCTGGACGAAGAACGGCGGACCTCCTACGAGAAGAGCGTGGACGTGAGCCTGAAAAACCCCGAAGCGCAGGGGCGGGGCTGAGCCATGCAGGCGAGCACCATCCGTCCCCGCTCGATCCTCCTCGGCGTCCTGGCCGGCGCGGCCCTGTGCCTGGCCACGCCCTACAACAACCTCTACCTGGCGGCCACGCCGCTGGGCGGCGGGCACTTCCCCCTGGCCCCGTTCATCCTGCTGGTCTGCCTCACGGTGGCCGTGGCGCTCGGCGCGCGCGTCTTCAGGGCCAAGCCGCTGCTCACGGGCGCGGAACTCCTGGTGGTCTGGATGCTGGCCGTGGTGGTCTCGGGCATCGCCTACACCGGGCTCTTCAGGACGTTCCTCATAAACGTCACGGCCGTGGAGCACTTCGCCACGGCGGGCAACCGCTGGTCCGAGACCCTGGCCCCGCTTTTGCCCGGGGCCTGGACCGTCTCCGACCCAAAGGCCGTGGAGCTCCTCTACAACGGCCTGCCCGACGGGCGCAGGCTCGGCTGGCTGGAGATACTGAAGGCCGTGCCCTGGAGCGCCTGGGCCGGTCCCATGGCTGCCTGGGGCGTGTTCATCGGGCTTTGCTACCTGGTGATGATCTGCCTGGTGAACCTCTTCAGCAGGCAGTGGATCGTGAACGAGCGCATGAACTTCCCGCTCCTGCGCCTGCCGCACATGATGGAGGAGTCCTTCCAGGAGGGCCAAGTGGGCGGCTTCTTCTCGGACCGCTTCCTCCTGGCCGGGCTTCTCATCCCGCTTCTGCTGCACACCATGAACGGGCTCGCCACCTACATGCCCACCATCCCGCAGGTGCCCACGGTGCTGCTGGCCGGGCCGTATTTCTCCAAGACCGGGCTCTTCTCGGGCTTCACCAAGCTCAAGATCTACTTCATCCCGGCCTTCATCGGCTTCGCCTACCTGACCTCGCGCCAGATCTCGCTGTCGTTCTGGGTCTTTTTCATCCTGGGCGGGCTTTTCTCCGGGGCCCTGTCCATGGTGGGCTACCAGGTGCCGCAGTCGGCGCTGGGCGTGACCTTCGGCCCCACCCTGACCATGGCCGAGGAGACCCAGATGATCGGGGCCTACGGGGTGTTCTTCCTGTTCATCGTCTGGCTGTCCAGGCACCATCTGCTGGAGGTGCTGAAAAGCGCGTTCAGCCGCGCCCCCGTGCACGCGCGCGAGTCCGAGTGGTTCTCGGTGCGCGCGGCCTTCTGGGGGCTGGTGCTGGGCGGGTGCGGGCTCGTGGCCTGGTGCGCGTGGTTCGGAATGCCCTTTCTGGTCTCGGTGCTGCTCATCGGGGCCTTCTTCATCGTCATGCTGGTGGCCACGCGCGTGATCTGCCAGGGCGGCATCGCCTACTTCACCCTGACCGCAGCCCCCACGGACGGCCTGCTGGCCTTCTTCGGCTCGGGCTTCTTCACCCAGGCGGGCCTCGTCATGGGCGCGGTGATGCAGAAGGTGCAGTTCCTGGACCTGCGCGAGTCGCTCATGCCCTCGCTGGTGCACGCGGCCAAAGTGGGGGAGCCGATTGCGCGCAAGCGCCTCTATTTCTTCGGCATGTGCCTGGCCCTGGGCGTTGGCGTGGTGGCCTCGTTCGCGGCCATGCTGGTGCTCTGCCACAAGGTGGGCGTGCGCGACCTGCAGGCCGAGTGGGAGATATCCTCGGTGCTTCGCGTCTACGAGGACGCCCAGCGCCTCATGGACGCCCCCTCGGGGCTCAACCCCTGGATCGTGACCTTCGCCAGCCTGGGCGCGGCGGTGATGCTGGCGCTGGTGCTCTGCTTCCAGCGCTTCTACTGGTGGCCGCTGCACCCGGTGGGCTACCTGACCATGTACAGCTCGGCCATGCGCATCCTCTGGTTCAGCTTCCTGGTGGGCTGGCTGTGCAACCACGTGACCCTGCGCTACGGCGGGGTGGAGCTTTTCAGGAAGGTGCGCATGTTCTTCATCGGGCTCATCCTGGGGGACTTCCTGATGGGCGGGGTGTTCGCGGCGGCGGGGCTGTGGCTCGGCCAGAGCTACCAGGTGCTGCCGTCATGACGGCCGGGACGAACGCGGGGCCGACCCATGTATGACGACAAGGAACTGAAGGAATACCGGGACCTCCTGGAGGCCCCGGCGCACTTCGAGGAAGGCTTCGACTGGAAGGCCATCGTCGGGGCGATCTTCATCGGCTTTTTGATGATGCCCGGGTCCATGTACCTGAACCTGGTGATCGGCGCGGGCATCGGCCCGGCCGCGCGCTGGGTGACCATCATCCTCTTCGCCGAGGTGGCCAAGCGGGCCTTCACGGACCTCAAGCAGCAGGAAGTCTTCATCCTGTACTACATGGCCGGGGCGGCCATGCATTCGCCGTTCTCCGGGCTTTTGTGGAACCAGTACCTCGTGCAGTCCGACGCGGCCAAGATGCTCGGGCTCACGGAATTCATACCGTCCTGGGTGGCCCCGGGCATCGGCTCGGAGTCGCTGGTCGAGCGCACGTTTTTGCACAGCGACTGGCTCACGCCCGTGCTCCTGCTCATCGGCTCCCAGATCGTGCAGCGCGTGGACCACTTCGGCCTGGGCTACGCCCTCTACCGCATCACCTCGGACGTGGAGAAGCTGCCCTTCCCCATGGCCCCGGTGGGGGCGCTCGGCACCATGGCCCTGGCCGAGTCCGCCGAGGAGCGCAAGACCGGCTGGAAGTGGCGGGTGTTCTCCATCGGCGGGGTGATCGGCATCCTCTTCGGCTGCTTGTACGTGCTCTTCCCCGTGGTCTCGGGGCTCATCTTCACCGAACCCGTGCGCCTGATCCCCATCCCCTGGATCGACCTGACCCGCCACACCGAGGAAGTGATGCCCGCCGTGGCCACTGGCCTGCAACTGGACCTGGGCCTGGTGTTCACGGGCATGGTCCTGCCGTTCTGGGCCGTGATCGGCGGGCTCATCGGCCAGATCATCACCTTCGTGGCCAACCCCATGCTCTACAAGCACGGCATCCTGCACCGCTGGCACCCGGGCATGGGCACCGTGGACACGGTCTTCGCCAACAACTTCGACTTCTACCTGAGCTTCGGCCTGGGCCTGGGCCTGGCCATCGGGGTCATAGGCATCTGGCATGTGGTCAAGAGCTTCCGCAAGGGGCCGGGCAGGGTGGACTACCGCGAGGTGTTCAAGAGCCACCCCAGCCGGGGCGACATCAACTTCTGGGTGTCGGTGGCCATCTACGTGTTCTCCACCCTGGCCTACGTGCTCATGTGCCTGTGGCTCGTGCCGGATTTCCCCTGGATCTTCTTCGTGCTCTACGGCTTCGTGTACACGCCGGTGATCTCCTACATCACGGCGCGCATGGAGGGCATCGCGGGCCAGTTCGTGAGCCTGCCCCTGGTGCGCGAGGCCAGCTTCATCGCCGGCGCGCGCTTCTTCGGCTACCACGGCATCGAGATATGGTACGCGCCCATCCCCATCCACAACTACGGCAAGGCCACGGTGGACTTCCGCGAGATCGAGCTCACGGGCACGAGCCTCAAGGGCATCATCAAGGCCGAGATAGTGGTCTTTCCGGTGGTGATGATCGCGAGCCTGCTTTTCTCGCAGTTCATCTGGCAGCTGGCCCCCATCCCCTCGGCCGCCTACCCCTACGCGCAGGAGCTCTGGCACCTCCAGGCGCTGAACAGCCTGCTGATGCAGACCTCCACCCTGGAGGGCAACTCGCTCTTCTTCCAGGCCCTGAACGGCGGTTACCTGAGCGCGGGGCTGGGCCTCGGGCTCGTGACCTACGCGGCGCTCAACGCCTTTGGCCTGCCCGTGCTCCTGGTCTACGGCGTGGTGCGCGGCCTGGGCCAGCACATCCCGCACGGGCTGGTGCTGGAGGTGATCGGCGCGCTGCTCGGCCGGTACTATTTCCACAAGAAGTACGGGGCCATGTGGCGCCAGTACGCGCCGGTGCTCCTGGCCGGGTTTTCCTGCGGCATGGGGCTCACGGGCATGTTCGCCATGGGCTGCACGCTCATCCTCAAGAGCCTGGGCAGGCTGGCCTACTGAGTGTTGACCCTGGGGGGCGCATCGGCTAATAAATCCTGTTTCCGTCTCGCGGGCAAGCTTTTCGACCGCCCCTTGACGGCTCCACTATTCTGATTATTCACACATTCTGACCGGCGGGAGATCCCGCGCGGATAAAGCGAGAGGAAAACATGGCCCGCATCACAGTCGAAGATTGCCTCGAGCGTATCAACAACCGCTTCATGATCGTCCAGATGGCCATCAAGAGGGTCCATCAGTTCCGCGAGGGCTACGACCCCCTGGTGGAGTGCAAGAACAAGGAAATCGTCACCTCCCTGCGCGAGATCGCCGGGGGCAAGGTGCTGCCCGCCGAGTCCATCGAGGAAGCCGGCATCTACGTGGCCAACCCCCAGTAAGCGCAGTTCATGTCCAAAGCCGATTATTACGAGATCCTGGGCGTCCCCAAGGACGCGAGCGAGGACGAGATCAAGAAGGCCTACCGCCAGATGGCCTTCAAGTTCCACCCCGACCGCAACCCCGGCGACGACGAGGCCGAAGCGCGCTTCAAGGAGGCCGCCGAGGCCTACGAGGTGTTGCGAGACCCGCAGAAGCGCGCCCGCTACGACCGCTTCGGGCACCAGGGGCTGGGCGACACGGGCTTCGGGGGCTTCTCCAACGCCGAGGACATCTTCAGCACCTTCTCCGACATCTTCGGCGAATTCTTCGGCTTCGGCGCGGCTCGCGGCCGAGGCCCCAGGCCCCAGGCCGGGAACGACCTGCGCTACGACCTGCGCGTCTCCTTCCGCGACGCCGCTTCGGGCACCGAGGCCGCCCTCAAGATCCCCAAGAACGTGCCCTGCTCCGAGTGCGACGGCACGGGCGCGGCCCCCGGCACCAAGCCCGAGACCTGCCGCCAGTGCGGCGGCATGGGCCAGGTGCACCAGAACCAGGGCTTCTTCCGCATCGCCGTGACCTGCCCGGTCTGCCGTGGCGAGGGCACGGTGGTCGTCACCCCCTGCCCGCGCTGCAAGGGCCGGGGCCAGACCCCGGACGTGCGCGAACTCAAGGTGCGCATCCCCGCCGGAGTGGACGACGGCTCGCGCCTGCGCCTGCGCGGCGAGGGCGAGCCCGGCATGCACGGCGGCCCCCCGGGCGACCTCTACGTGGTCATCCACGTGGAGGAGGACAAGGTCTTCCGCCGCCAGGGCCAGGACCTGGTGGTCTCCCTGGAACTCACCATGGTTCAGGCCGCGCTGGGCGACAAGGTCAAGGTGCCCACGCTGGAGGGCGACGAGACCATGGAAATCCCCAAGGGCACCCAGTCCGGCGAGGTCTTCTCGCTTCGGGGCAAGGGCTTGACGCATCCCGGGCGCAACGTGCGCGGCGACCTGCTGGTGAAGGTGACGGTGCTCACGCCCAAGGGGCTCTCCAAGAAGCAGGAGGAGCTCCTGCGCGAGTTCGCCAAGCTCGAGGAGGACAAGCCCCTCAAGAAGGTGAAGAACTTCTTCAAGAAGGCCAAGGACGCGGCCATGGGCTCCTGATGGCTGGGGAACTGACCCACCTGGACGAGAAGGGCCAGGCCCGCATGGTGGACGTGGGCGGCAAGGCCGCGACCGTGCGCACGGCCGTGGCCGAGGCCTTCGTGCGCCTCTCGCCCGAGACCTACCGCATCCTCACTGGTGAGGGCATGCCCAAGGGCGACGCCTTCGCCTGCGCGCGCATCGCCGGAATCATGGCCGCCAAGAAGACTTCCGACCTGATTCCCCTTTGTCACCCGCTGGGGCTCGACTCCGTGGACGTGCGCTTCGAGCTGGATGCGGAAGGACCGGGCGTGCGCATCGAGGCCGAGGCCAGGCTCTGCGCCAAGACCGGCGTGGAGATGGAGGCCATGACCGCGGCCAGCGTGGCCGCGCTCACGCTCTACGACATGTGCAAGGCCGTGCAGAAGGATATCGTGATCGAGCGCGTGCGGCTTCTGTACAAGTCCGGGGGCAAGAGCGGGGAGTTCCGGGTGCAGGGCTGACGCTTGCGAGCGGGAAGGTTTTTCTGGGCCTCGCCGGGTGACCGGCGAGGCTTTTTTCTTTCGAACGGCGCGAAGCCGTTGGCGGGGGGCCGGGGCGGCGTCCCGATCAGAGCGTGTCGATCTGGCCGTCGGAGAGGATCAGCACGAACTGCCTGCTGAGGTCCTTGTCCAGCCTGCCGGCCTCGGCGTCCTTGCTGATGATCTTGAGGGCCTCGAAGGCCGTGTAGGCCTTGGAATAAGGCCTGGCCGAAGTCAGGGCGTCGAAGATGTCCGCGATGGTCACGATGCGTACGTATTCCGGGATGCGCCGGGTCTGATATGGGTAGCCCGAGCCGTCCAGCTTCTCGTGGTGCTGGACGATGCACTCCTGGGTCAGGGTGTCCAGGTCCATGTCCCGGCAGACGTCCAGGCCGTGGGCGGGGTGGGTGTTGATCACGTCGCGCTCGGCGTCGGTGAGGGGGCCGGGCTTGTCGAGGATCTGCCTGGGGATCTTGGTCTTCCCGATGTCGTGCAGCAGCGCGCCCGTGCCGATGAGCTTGGCCCGGTGCTTGCCGTAATCGAGCGCCACCATCACGAGTATCGAATAGATGGAGACGTTCACGCAGTGGCTGTAGGTGCGGTAGTTGTGCGAGAGAAGCCCCGCGATGCTCTTGGCCGCGCCTTTCTTGCGCGTGATGTACTCGTAGGTGTTTTCCGTCAGCGCTTCGAGTTTTTCCCTGTACTTCGGCGTCGGGAGGCTTTTTTCTCCGGAATTCAGGAGCGTCCTGCCCATGCCGAGCGAATAGTCGTAGAGCATTCGTGAGCGGTGGTGCAGGGGGATGCTGTCGTTGTCCAGGAGCGTGGCGAAGTTGCGCTCGATGTACTCGTCGTAGGTGGCCACGTCCTGGGAGTGGATGAAGAGTTCGTCCACGTCGTGGGCGCGCAGGCGGCACTTGTGTCCTTCGCTCAGCTCGCCGTGGCGGGCCAGGAGGAAGTAGTTGTCGCCCTTGCGGATGTAGACGTCGAACTTGATGCCGCAGTCGTAGGACACCAGCATCGTGGGGATCTTGATGAACTCGTCGGGATCGACGTGAAACAGCTTGTTCAACTCATGCACTGCGAAATCCGTGCGTTCCCCGGGGTGACTTCCCCGCGCGGCCCCGGTCTCGGGTTCGAGGCGCGCGCGGGCATCCGGGCAGAACGCGTCTAGTCCTGTCAGGCCACGTCCCAGACGGCTCCGGCCGGGGTGTCCTTCACTTCGACGCCCATGGCGGCCAGCTCGTCGCGGATGCGGTCGGACTGGGCGAAGTCCTTGTCCGCGCGCGCCTGCTTGCGCGCTTCCATGAGGCCTTCCACCCGGGAAGCATCTATTCCCTTGCGCGCGGCCTTGCTGTCGCGCAGATCCAGCAGGAACCTCGCGGGCTCGGACCCGAAAACGCCGAGGATTTCCGAGTAGCGGGCCATGCCCGCCTTGATGCGCTCCAGGAGCTCCTTGCCGCCCACGCTCTTGCGCAGCCCCTTGTCCTCCATCACGCGCCCGGCCAGGCGGACCATGCCGAAGATGTGGCCCAGGGCCGCGGCGGTGTTCAGGTCGTCCTCCATGGCCTGGGCGAACCCGGCTTCGAGGGCGGCGAGTTCCTCGAGAAGCTCCTTGGGCGCGGGCGAGGCGGACCACTTGCTCCCGGCCAGCACCTCGCCTGCTTGGGCCAGGGCGGCGTAGACGCGCCTGATGCCCTTCTCGGCCTCGTCCAGGGCCTCGGTGGAGTAGTCCAGGGGCGAGCGGTAGTGCGAGGTGACCAGGAAGTAGCGCAGCACCTCGGGCAGGCAGTAGCGGAAGATGTCGCGGATGGTCACGAAGTTGCCCAGGGACTTGGACATCTTCTCGGAGTTGATCTGCACGAACCCGTTGTGCACCCAGAAGCGCGAGAAGTCCTTGCCCGTGGCGGCCTCGGTCTGGGCGATCTCGTTCTCGTGGTGGGGGAAGACCAGGTCCTGGCCGCCGCCGTGGATGTCCAGGGGCAGGCCCAGGAGGTCCTCGCTCATGGCCGAGCACTCCAGGTGCCAGCCCGGGCGGCCGGGGCCCCAGGGGCTGTCCCAGGTGGGCTCGCCGGGCTTGGCGCCCTTCCAGAGGGCGAAGTCCAGCGGGTCCTCCTTCTGCTCGCCCGGGGCCACGCGCGCCCCGGCCTGGAGCTCCTCCAGGTTGCGGCCGGAGAGCTTGCCGTAGGGCGAAAACGAGCGCACGCGGAAGTACACGTCGCCGTCCGGCGTGGCGTAGGCGTGCCCGGTGTCGATGAGGTGGGACGCGAGCTTGATCATCTCCCCGATGTACTGGGTGGCCTTGGGCTCCAGGTCCGCGCGCAGGATGCCCAGCTTGTCCATGTCCTCGTAGAAGGCGGCGATGTATTTCTCGGACACGGCCTCGGAGGACGTGCCTTCCTCGTTGGCGCGCCTTATGATCTTGTCGTCCACGTCGGTGAAGTTGCGCGCGAAGCGGACCTCAAGGCCCTTGGAACGCAGGTAGCGCACCAGGACGTCGAAGACCACGGCCGAGCGGGCGTGGCCGATGTGGCAGTAGTCGTAGGCGGTGATGCCGCAGACGTACATGTTGACCCGGCCCTCGGTGAGGGGGGTGAAGGCTTCCTTGGAGCGCGTGAGGGTATTGTAAAGCTGCATGGCTCGTCCTTGAAGTCTCGTTGGGGGAAAACCCGTTGCAGAGCGGGGGGCAAAAGTCAAGAATCCCCCTGCCCGGGCCTGTCCGGCCTCGGCTCGCCGCCTCAGGCCGGAAAGTCCCTGGCCAATTCCACGGCCGTGGCCGTGGCGTAGGCCTTGATTCCCTTCTTCTCGCCCGTGAAGCCGAGCTTCTCCTCGGTGGTGGCCTTCACGTTCACGCGCTCCTCGGGCAGGCCCAGAAGCCCGGCCACGTTGCGGCGGATGTGCTCGCGGTGGGGTCCGATCCTCGGGACCTGAGCCACCACGGTCAGGTCCACGTGCGTGAGCGTGAGCCCGGCCAGGGCGAATCTCGCCAGCACCTCGCTGACCAGGATGGAGCTGGCCACGCCCGAGAATTTGGGGTCGCTGTCCGGGAAGTGCGCGCCGATGTCGCCCTGGCCCAGGCAGCCGAGCAACGCGTCGGCCAGGGCGTGCAGGAGCACGTCGCCGTCGGAGTGGGCCAGCACGCGCGGCGCCCCCGGGATGGGCGTGCAGCCGAGCACCATGGGCCGCGAGTTCTCCGGATCGGGCGTAGCGGGCGATTCGTAGCGGTGCACGTCGTAGCCGAAGCCCACGCGGGGCAGGGCCACGGGGGCGCCTTGGCGGCAAAGCAGGCGCAGGTCCTCGGGCGTGGTGATCTTCACGTTGTCCTCCGATCCCTCGACCACGCGCACGGTGAGGCCCAGGGCCTCGGCCAGGCTCGCGTCGTCGGTGACGGTGAGGCCCTCGCGCCGGGCCTTGTCGAAGCCTTCGCGCAGCACGGAGAGCGCGACGCCCTGGGGGGTCTGCACGGCCATGAGCCTGCTTCTGTCCGGGGTGGCCGTGACCACGCCGTCCCGGACTTCCTTGATGGTGTCCTTGACGGGCACGGCCGGGACCACTGCCTCGGCCCCTTCCTTGAGGGCGTCGGCCACGCGGGCCACCACGGCCGGGGTGACGAAGCAGCGCGCCGCGTCGTGCACGAGCACGTGGGTGCACCCTCGCGGCAGCACGGCCAGGGCGTTCTCCAGCGAATCCTGCCTGCGCTCGCCTCCGGGCGCGGCCTTCCAGGCCAGGCCCAGGGGGGCGCAAGCGTCCAGGCGGGCGATTTCGGCCGAGGCGGCCTCGAATTCGTCCGGGGGCAGCACGAAGACCATGCCCGCTATCCCGGCCGTGCGCGAAAACGCCCTGGCGGATTTCCAGAACACGGGCTCGCCGCCCGCGTCCAGGAACTGCTTCTTGCGGGGCGCGCCCGCGGCGGCCATGCGCGAGCCGCTTCCGGCGGCCAGGAGGATGGTCCAGAGGTTCATGCGTTCAGGCTCCGTGCGTTCAAACCGGTTGCGGGGCGCAGCCCGAGGGGTGCGCCCCGCGAAACGAGAGGGGGAGCCGGCCATAAGCCGGATTCTGTTCCCCGGTTGCCCGGGGCGGCCATCATTCCTCTAGGGCGGCGGTCACCCGCCGCCTCAAGCAACCTACCCGGAAGCATCGGCCGGGCCGGCCTCGGGCGCTTCCCTATTTGGTCTTGCTCCGGACGGGGCATGCCTAGCTTGCCGCGTCGCCGCGGCAACTGGTGGGCTCTTACCCCACCGTTTCACCCTTACCCGCCGGGACGTGCCCGGCTGGCGGTCTGCTTTCTGTGGCGCTTCTCCGGGGATCGCTCCCCCTGGGCGTTACCCAGCGTCCTGCCCTGCGGAGTCCGGACTTTCCTCCCCGGGTTTCCCCGCGGCGACGGCCTGTCCGGCTCCCCCGTCAAACAATAAGCGCGTTGCGGCTCCAGGCTAGCCCTGGGCCTCGGCCGGGGCGGCCTCGGGGGCTTCCTCGGTGACGATGTGCTTCACCCAGTAGATCAGGCGCTGGCAGTTGGGGCAGGAGAGGATCTGCTGCCCTTTCTGGAGCTCGATGTAGTACTGGGGCGGGATGGAGATGTTGCAACCCGAGCACACGCCCAGGTCCACGGACACGATGACCGGGTTGGCCAGGCGCGAGCGGATGAACTCGTAGCGCGACAGGATCGGCGGAGGCAGGACCTTGCAGGCCTCCTTGCGCCGCCCGCCAAGCTCCTCGAGGCGCTTCTGGGCGGCTTCCATGCGCTCGGCCAGGCCCGCGCGGGCGGCCTCCAGCTCGGAGCTCACGGCCTCCACCTGCTCGGAGACTTCCTTGTCGGCGGTGGTCTGGCGCTCGAACTCCTCCTGGAAGGCGGCCTTCTCCTCGTCGCGGGAGCGGTTGAGCTTCTCCAGGGAATCCATCTCGCGCACCATGGCGTGGTATTCCTTGGAGTTGCCCACCATCATCATCTTGCTCTTGGACTTGCGCAGGCGGACATGGTCTTCCTCCATGTCGTTCTCCAGGCGCTTGAGCTGTTCGGTGAGGTAGCCGAGCTTCTCGCGCACGACGTTCCTGGAGGTTTCCATGTCCTGGTATTTCTTTTCCAGGCTCTGGATCTCCTGCGGGGCGTTCTCCAGTTCCGAGCGCAGGGAGAGCATCTCCCCGTCGATCAACTGGAGCATCACCAACTGTTCGATCTGCTTCTGGTACATTGCCGTCTCCGATGTGTTCGCCGGTTCCGGGTGATCCCGCGCCTAAGGCGCCCTCGCCGTGGAGCCGGATGGGTCGATGGTCTTGCCGTGAAAACTAGAGCGCCGCCTGGTCCCTGAGCACGGCCCGCATGGGGTCGGGGCTCTCGAAGAAGCGCACCTCCAGCCCCTGGCCGGCGCAACGCTTCTCGATGGCCAGGGCCGCGCGCCGGGTCATCTCTTCTTCCAGGGAGCGGTGCCCGGCGTCGATGGTCAGGCCCAGGCCCATGACGTCCAGGGCCGCGTGGTGGGTGACGTCGCCGGTTATGTACACGTCCGCGCCCATGGCGAAGGCCTTGGCCGCCAGCGACGCGCCCGAGCCGGTGCAGTAGGCCACCGTGCGCACCGTCTCCGGGGCCTTGCCCACGAGCGTGGCGAAGGAGCGGGGCACGGCCTTCCAGAAGGCCTGCATGAAAGCCTCGAAGCCCATGGGTTCGGGCAGCCTGCCCACCAGCCCGAAGCCGTGGGGCTCGGCGGGCTCGGTCAGGCGCACGGCCCCGGTCATGGGCGAGACGTCCTGGCAGCGGGCCAGGATTTCGCGCATTTCGGGCCACTGGGGCTCGGGGCAGGTGAAGGCCTGCGGGGCGTGGCGCAGGGCGTCGCGGTCGAAGTGCATGCGGTCCACGTCCAGGTGGTCCGGCAGCACGAGGCCGTCGAAGCCGTCCGTGGCCACTTCCTTGTAGAAGGCCATGACGCGCGGGGTCGCGCCCTGGGGGTCGAGGATGGCCCTTCCGGTCAGGCCCAGCTCGTCGGCCAGCCAGGCGGCCGGGCCGCCCGGGGCGCAATCGAGCGAGGTGTGCGCGGCGAAGAGCCAGGCCCCGTGGCCAAGCAGCAGCCTGAGCGCCTCGTGGTGCGTGTCCAGCCTGTCGGGCAGGCGCGGGGTCTTGCCCAGGGGATGGTGGGTGAGCACGGCCTGCGCGCCCCACTGGAGCGCCCTGGCGAGGGTCTCCGGGGTGGGGTCCAGGGCCACGGCCAGCTTGGAGGCCTCGGTGGCGGCGGAGGCCACCTGGACGCCGCAGCGGTCCCAGGAGGCGGCCATGCGCGGAGGCGCGATATCTTCGATGACGGAAAAAAGTTCTGAGATTTTCATTATTCCAAAAAAGAAGGCGCTTTCCGGGTAGACCCCTGGGAAAGCGCCTTTTCACGTGCGTTTGGCGTTTTGCTGGAAAAAAGAAGCTGCAACGCGTCGTTTCTTGTCAACGAATCTTCCTTGAGAAGCGTGGTGGGCCCACCAGGATTCGAACCTGGGACCACCCGGTTATGAGCCGGAAGCTCTGCCAACTGAGCTATAGGCCCCCATGCTCATGTCTGAATCAGGACTCATAGCTTCCCAGTGTGGTCATGTCAACCTGTTTCGTTTCGAACGCCGGAAAAAAACGGCATGTTTCAGGAACCCTTGGCCGCCCTGGCCGGGCATTGCTCCTTGAGCCAGGTGATGGCGGACTTGCCCGCCAGCGCCCCCTCGCCCACGGCCACGGCGATCTGGAGGAACCCGCCCGTGCAGTCCCCGGCCGCGAACACGCCCTCGACGTTGGTCTTCATCTCCGGGTCCACCTCGAGGAAGTTGCCCTTGCGCGAAACGCCCAGGGTGTAGGCGAAGTCCGTGGAGGAGGCCTCGCCCAGGGCGATGAACAGCCCGTGGGCAGGCATGGTCCTGCCGCTTGCGAGCGTCAGGGATTCGAGCCCCGGGTTGCCGGAAAGCGCCGTGACGTTCTCGCGCACCACCTCGATGGAGGCTGCCTCCAGCCTGGCCATGAACTCCGGCGGGATGGCGGGCTCCTTGCCCAGGGTGCAGACGCGCACGTCCGGTGTGTAGTTCAGCAGCTCCAGGGCCTGGTTGGCCGCGAAGATGCCTTCGCCCGCCACCACCACGGGCTTGCCCCTGAAGAAGTAACCGTCGCAGGACACGCAGTAGGACACGCCCTTGCCCTCGTAGTCCGCGAGCCCCGGGATTTTCGGCTTGTTGCGGCTCACGCCCGTGGCCAGGATCACGGCGCAGGCCGAGTACTCGCCCGCGTCCGTCTTCACCGTGAAGCCGCCCTCGTCCCCGTGGTGCACGGAGAGCACCTTCTCGCGCCTGACCTTCACCCCGAAACGCTCGGCCTGCCTGAGGCCGCGCTCCATGAGCTCACGGCCGGTGATGGTCTCCTCGAAGCCGAAGTAGTTGTCTATCTCGTAGTCGCCCGCGATCTTGGGCTCGCAGCCGATGACGACCGTGTCCATGCCCGCGCGGGCGGTGTAGATGGCGGCGGAGAGCCCTGCCGGGCCCGCGCCGACGATGACGCACTGGGTCTTTTCCATGACTGAAGCTCCTGGGCCGGTCCGTAAGTTGCAAAAACTGTCTCCCAGTATAAGCCTTTGCCGGAAAAAAGGAAGGGCTATGCCGGGTTACGCGCGGGACACGCTTTTGGAGGCTGTCCGGAATTACGGGATTTCCGAGGGTTGTTGCCACCGCGTGCGTTTCATCGTAACATCCTGGCAGAGTTGAGATTAGAAACTAGAAGGATTTCGTGCCCCAAATGAAACAGGCTCCTTTCGTTACCGGAGACGGGCAGCTGGTGGAAGCCAGCGTCATCCATTTCAACCAGGAACTCGCGGCCCCCCAGCTGTTCGGGACCATGCGCTTCAGCCAGGTTTCCGACGCCCTGCGCGGGCTGGTGCGAGACATGGCCGACAGGGCCAGGCAGTCCGGGCGCCCCCTGGAGGACTTCCTCGACATCAGCGGCCGCAGCGGCCACTCGCGCATAGGCATCGACATACACCTGGGCGAGGGCGAGCCCGTGATCTCCGACGCGGGCAAGTGCATCGAGCTGCCCGTGGTGGTCACGGCGCTGAACAAGCACCTTGCCGAATCGCTCTCCAACCTCCAGGCCCTGGCCAAACGCTCGCCCGTGGACATCGGGCGGCTCTTCGTGCCCATGGGGCAGCACCTGGGCCGCTCCGAGGTGATGGCGGCGCTCGAGCGCGAGGAGCTCCTGCTGCCCGAGCACTACGAGATCGGCCCGGACGGCGTGGTGGAGATTCCGCTGGAGAACGTGCGCTACATCATCTCCCAGAGGCTCATCTCCATCCCCAACAACTTCAACGAGATGATCGTGCGCGGCAAGCACGGCCTGTCCATGTTCCAGCAGCCCGCGCCCTCGGGGCTGCCCGAGGTCATCGCGCCCAAGGAGTTCATGGTCAGCGCGGTGCGCATCTCGCTTGGGCCCTACATGGCCTTCATCTCGCGCCAGCTCTCCAACCCGGCGGTGTTCCACCTGGCCTCCAGGCTCCTGGACGGCGTGCGCACCACGGGCATCGGCACGCTGCGCCAGGCCGAGATCTACAACAAGGGCGACGACCCCGTGGACTGCCGGGGGCTGCGCATCCGCATCAAGCTCTACCCGGCCGACGAACTGGTGGCCTCAATCTCCTCCCGGGTGCTCAAGCCCGGCAAGGCCACGGCCATCCTGGCCAGGGGCGTGGACTTCGCGGAGATCACCGACATCTTCAACCCCAGCGCCTGCAACGCGCTCTTCGACGAAATATCGCCGGCCCCGGGCCGGGGCGGCATGTACGGGCGCATCCTCATGCCCGGGCGCATCGTGAACATCCCCTGGGAGCAGGAGGACGGCCGCTGGATACCGGAGTTCCAGTGGCGGCTCGTCTACGAGTGCGCGCGCGGCAACGTGCCCGAGTCGGTGCTGGCGGGCGAGGAGATCCCCAAGCGCTTCAGGGGCTTCTTGCAGGACCTCAAGTACGTGGGCGGGGAGCAGAGCCTCTCCAAGGTGTTCGCCTCCGACTCGCTGCCCCCGGTGGACGCCCTGCGCGTGCTCAAGCGCAACGGCGTGGGCGTGGTGGTGATAAAGAGCATCAACATGCGCGCGGGCGGCAACGGCATGAAGCCCGAATACTATTTGGACCAGTCCTCCTACGAGGAACTGGCGCGGCTGTGGCGCGAGGGCATGCGCTTCTACATGATCTTCGGCGACGAGGAGCGCTGTCACGTGCGCGAGTTCAGGGGCGGGTTCTGGGTCAGCGCCGAGGGCAAGGAGCGCATCGCCAAGGTGCACACCACCGTGGCCTTCTTCGGCTCGGCCGTGGATGAAATAAAGCCGCTGCTCTTGCCCCAGTTGGAGACCTTCTTCGCGGCCCTGGCCTCGGACCCCCGCCTGGGCGAGTCCCTGGCCGTGGCCCACGGCAGCGGCCCCGGCGTGATGAAGGCCGTGGACGACGCGGCCGCGCGCCACGGCATCTGCCGCATCGGCGTGGGCATCGACGGCGAGAGGATCGGCCAGGAGACCAACTTCTCCCCCGAGGCCGTGGTGCAGTTCGTGAACATCGCCCTGAACACGCGCCAGGACATCCTGGACCGCCGCTCGCTGTTCAAGGTGTTCAACATCGGCGGCTACGGCACCTGCTACGAGATCAACATGGCGCTCACGTTCATGAAGATCGGCCACTGCCTGCCCGCGCCCTACGTGTTCGTGGACCCGCTCGGGCTGGGCGGCGACGCGGGCAACCTGTGGCGCAAGTCCATCGAGCAGTTCCAGGAGATCTCCACGGCCCACGACGTGGGGTCGGTGGAGATCCCGCCGCTCGGGCCCATGTGGGTGGTCAACTGCTGCCACCTGGTGCGCACCTACGAGGAGGCCCTGGAAGTGATCAAGGCCTTCCTGGACGACCCGGCCGCCTACTGGCGCCAGGCGGGCATCTCCCTGGACAAGGTGGCCTCGGCCAGGGACAACCTGGCGCGCGCCGGGGTGGCCATACCACCCTATATTGACAGGGCTCTGGAAATGGCCGAGGCAAGAGGATAGCCGGGGAGTCCGCCCCGTCCCCGGGGACAACCCGAACACGGTGGAAGCCGTCGCCGCACGGAGCGCTCGATGCGCCTCGATGACCAGATGAGCCGCGAGGAGATCCTCGAAGAGCTGCGCTCCCTGCGCAAGAGCTACGCCGTCCTCCACGAAGGCGAGGAGCTGACTGGCTCGGGCTCCTGGCTTTGGGACATCGAGAACGATTCCGCGCTGTTCTCCCGCCAGTGGCTGGACATCCATGGGGTGGAGCAGGCCGGGCTGTCCATGGACGAGATGTTCACGCTCATCCATCCCGACGACCGCCTGGCGGTGATGGCCGCGCTGCGCGACGCGCTGGACGGGGCCGCCCCCTTCGACATCGAGCATCGCGTCGTGCGCCGCTCCGACGCGGAGACGCGCGTGGTGCACGCGCGCGGGCGGGTGCGGCGAGACCCGTACGGCCGGGCCGCCGCCTTCCACGGGGCGGCCACGGACATCACCGGCCGCGCCCAGGCCGCCAGGGACCTGCGCCGCGCCAACGCCTTCCTGGAGCAGCTCATCGAGTCGGCCAAGACCCTGGTGGTCTGCCTGGACGCCTCGGGCAGGGTGCTCATCTGCAACAAGGCCGTGGAACGCCTCACGGGCTACAGCCGCACGGAGCTCATCGGCACGGACTGGTTCGAGGCGCTCGTTCCCCGCGACCGCTTCCCGGACATCCCCGAGACCTTCCGCTCGGTGCTCCACGACACCGACTTCCCCGAGTTCTACGAAAACCCCGTGGTAACCAAGGGCGGCGTGCTGCGCTTCATCTCCTGGCAGAACAGCCGCTTCCCCGGCGTGGACGGCCAGGTGTTCGTGGTCTCCTTCGGCCACGACATCACCGAGCAGGTCAAGGCCGAGGAGGCGCTCAAGAAAAGCCGAATCCAGGCCGCTCTGCTCTCCGACTTCCTGGAGAACTCGCTCCAGCCCTTCCTGGCCGCCCAGGCCGACGGCCGCATCGCCATCCTGAACAAGGCCTTCGCGGACCTTTTGGGCTACTCCCGGGACGAACTGCTCTGGCTGGACTGGATAGAGGACCTGAGCCCCCCCGAGAACCTGGCCGCCGAGCGCGAGCACCTGGGGCGGCTCACGCAGACGGGCCAGCCCGTGCGCTACGAGAAGGAGTTCCTGCGCAAGGACGGCTCGCGCGTGCCCGTGGAGATGTACGTGCACCTGCACAAGCGCGCCAGCGGCTCCGTGGACTACTGCTACGCCTTCATAAGCGACATGACCGAGAGCAAGGCCAGCCGGGAGCGGCTCCAGGCCGCCCTGGCCGCGGTGGAGGCTTCCAGCAGGGCCAAGAGCGAATTTTTGGCCAACATGAGCCACGAGATCCGCACGCCCATAAGCGCCATCCTGGGGCTGGCCGAACTCTCGCTGCGCGTGCCGGACCCCGAGTCCTCCAGCCAGCACCTGCGCATGATCTCGGAGTCGGCCAAGACGCTCCTGGCCATCATCGGCGACGTGCTGGACCTCTCACGGGTGGAGGCGGGCAAGCTGGAACTCGAATGCAGGCCGTTTCGGCTCGCGGACGTCATCCAGAAGGCCCTGGCCCCGTTCCGTTCGCCCTGCGAGGCCAAGGGGCTGGGGCTCTCGGCCAGGGTGGAGCCCGGCGTGCCAGAATTCCTGCTGGGAGACCCCGTGAGGCTCGGCCAGGTGCTCACCAACCTCCTGGGCAACGCCTGCAAGTTCACCGGCGAGGGCCGCATCGAGGTGGCTGTCGCGCGCATGGCCGCCGTGTCGCCGAGCCTGGCCATGCTGCACTTCTCCGTGGCCGATACCGGCATCGGCATCGCTCCCAGCCAGACCGCGCTCATCTTCGAGAGCTTCCGCCAGGCGGATTCGTCCTATTCCAAGTCCTACCAGGGCGCGGGCCTGGGGCTGGCCATCTGCCGGGAGCTGACGGCGCTCATGGGCGGGCGCATCTGGGTGGAGAGCACGCAGGGGCAAGGCAGCACGTTCCACTTCAACTGCGTGTTCGAGCTGGCCAAGGGCCTGGAGGCCACCTTGCCGCAGGCCCTGGACACGCACCCGGCCGTGTCGCGCGCCCGGGTGCTCGTGGCCGAGGACAACCCCTTCAACCGCCACGTGTTCGAGCAGTACCTGAAGCTTTTGGGGCACGACGTGAAGGGGGTGGCCGACGGCCAGGCCGCCCTGGACGCGCTGCGGCAGGACGAATTCGACATGGTGTTCATGGACGTGCAGATGCCCAAGCTCGACGGGCTGGAGGTCGTCCGGCGCATCCGCTCCGGCGATTGCGGCCTTGCCGCCGCCAGGCTGCCCATCGTGGCGCTCACGGCCTACGCCATGCAGGGCGACCGGGAGCGCTTCCTGGACGCGGGCATGACCGAATACCTTGCCAAGCCCGTGACCCTCGAGTCCATCAAGAAGGCCGTGGAGCGCCTGGCCGGGCAGCACGACGCCCAGGCCGCCCCGCCGCCCGCGACCGGCGTGCCCGACCCGTTCAAGCCGCTGCTCAAGGACTACATCCTCTTCATCCGCGAAAAGACGGACCTCGCCCAGCAACTGCTCGAGGACGGAGACCTGGCCAACGCGGCCAAGGTCGGCCACGACATCAAGGGCACGTCGCTGGCCTTCGGCGTGGAGGGCATCAACCAGGCCGGGGCGTCGTTCGACATGGCCTGCCGCGCGGGCGACCAGGCCGGGGCGTCCGTCTCCCTGGCCGAGATCAGGACCGCCCTTCAGAAGTTCGAGACGGGGTACGCGGTGGGGCAGGGGTGAAGGGGTATTGTTTCCACTCTGATCGGTAAAAGGAGTTGGCCTCCGGAGCCAACGGCCCAGGGTATCCGCGCCCGAATTACAGAAAAAGAAGAGGGGTTGCGACATTCCGTCGCAACCCCTTGAAATCTTTCTGGCGGGCAGTACAGGATTCGAACCTGTGGCCTTTGGCTCCGGAGGCTGGCGGCCCAGATACTCGACGTTCCCACGTCCTACTCTCGTCTTGCTCTCAGAAATTGGTGAAGAATGTGCGAAGTGCCAGTTCGCCCTCTTTTCAAGTTCAGCTGTTAACCTCTGCGTTAACCCCAGTGTCGTCACGATAAACCACACCCACCATGTCTGGCATCTGAATGTCTGCAGCCGCATTGCGGCTGCAACCACTCGCTTTGCACTTCGCCGCTCCCCCTCTCCCACCCCCTGGTCAAAAAGACCAGGGAATGGTCGTCAAGCCGAGTGGGCTTGGCGCTTGCCCTTGTCGGCTGGCCCCGTTCCCTCGGGTCCTTCCAGGGGCATCCCACCATGCGGGCGCTTGCGACCGCAAGACCTCGCGGATTTTCATGGAATAATTCCGCCGGACAAACGGACAAAAGGGGTTCGTTCCCCTCTGACACCCAGTTGTAACGGGTGTCGTCATGAACAATGATAAGCTCATCTGTGGTGGATCTTGTGGTATTGCAGAAGAAGTTCAGAATGCAGTTGTGCAAGAGTCAAGTGCGTTTTGCAGTGTTCAAGGTGGGAGTTCAGATGAATTAACTAGTCATGAAGTTGCAATACATCCTGATGAAATTGAAGCAGCATATTATCAAAACCAGTACGGTGACGCTGATCTAACCATCAAATTGTTTCGCGGTAAGTATGTCCATGACAATACTACCGATGAAACATATAGATTCAATTGTACACACTTTTATAAGGCCAGAAACAAGGAGCTTGTGCATGATATGCGCAAGGTCTCTGACCTTTATGCAAGTCGTGGAATACATTATGCTAAAGCGGCAAAAGAGATTGAGCATGCTGACAAGAAGGACGAATACAATAGGCTGAAGAAATTATCGGCGAATTTCAACGGGCGAGCTTGGTCATTGCTTGATTACCCGAGGGTGACCAAAGTCCTGAAGATAGCCACGTCCGGCCCCAACTCTCTCGGGATATCTGGAGACGAATGGAACCGCCACACCACGCTTCTCCCCTGCGCCAATTGTGTCATTGACCTGGAGACCGGGAAAAAGCTGAAGGCTTCCCCGGAGCAGTTCTTCAACAAAGCCTCGCCAATCGAGTACCGAGGACTTCTCGAAGAATCCGCGCTCTGGGACGAAATCCTGGCCAAGGCGCTTCGGTACCAGGACGACTTGATCGAGTACTTCGGCTGCTTCGCCGGGTCAGCGGCCACCGGGATCCAGACCAAAGACTTCTTCTGCGCCTACGGCCCCGGAGGAAACAACGGCAAGTCGCTCATCTTCGACTGGATGGCGGCAGTGCTGGGCGATTTCTCGGGAACGATTCGCGTGGAGTCGCTCCTGGAGGAGAAGCAAATCCGAGCCAGTTCGGGCGCGACCCCCGACGTTCTCGAGTTTCGAGGCTTGCGCCTGGCCGTGACCTCGGAGGCGCAACGCAACCACCGGTTCTCCCTGGCGAACATCAAGCGATACACCGCTGGCGGCGACCGGTTGAAGGCTCGAGGTCTCTACTCTCGCGAGTCGGTCGAATTCGACCAGACTCACACGCTCCTGCTGCACTCGAACTTCCTCCCCAAAGCCGAGGGCAACGACAACGCGTTCTATGACCGCCTGAAGGTCCTCCCTTTCAAGGCGAAGTTTATCCGCTCCGACGAAGGGCCAGAGCGGCCGTCCGAGCACGTCTATCACGCAATCCCCAGGCACCTCCTGGACAAGCAGTTCAAGGAGATCGCGCCGGCCATCCTTTCCTGGTTCGTTCGCAACGCAAAGAAGTTTCTTGATCGAGGAGGAGTCATGCCTAAGGCGCCGCCGTGCGTGCTGGCAGAGACCAACGAGTACCGCGAGGAGCAGGATCTGGTGGGCCAGTTCCTGCGCGAATGCTGCGACGCGGACCCGGACCACCAGGAGCAGATGAAGGAGCTCTATGACGCGTTCCACAAGTGGTGCGTCAAGGAGATGCGCATCCCTGAGAAGCACGTGAAGACCATGAAGTCGCTGGCTGGCGAACTGAAGATGCGCCCCGACATCGAGAAGATCGAGAGCCGCCTGGTCTTTTACCGCGGCTTACGGATCCGTGACGAGTGGAGGGCGGATTCCCAGAGGGGGCTGTGCTGATGCACCCTTCGCACCATTTCATCAGGGATCGTTGGGAAAGGGTGCAGCCTGTTTCTCCTGAAATGACAGGTTGTTGCCTTTCGACATTCACCCATTCGACCTTTTTACCCTTAAGTAAGGAAATAATAAAAAGTATAGTAGTATTAAGGGACAATAGGTGTTTTTGCGATAGTCGCCGATTGTCGCCTGAAAAGGTCGAATGGTCGCAGTTTCATGCTTATATCATTAACATAGTTTACATTTTCTGTCTTCTGTGCCCGCACGGATGGTCGCATACACCTGCGGGTTCATCTGTCCATTCGCCCATTCGCGGGATTTCCCGTGGAGAAAGGGGGTAGGGGTGATGGGCAAGTCGGAAGACTGGTTCGGCGTCGCCGACCGTGAGCGCATTGCCCTGGAGATTCTCGTGGGCGCGAAGCTCCACGGGGGCAAGGTCGCGGCTCATTGCCCCTTCCACGTGGAGAGCACCCCTGGCGGCGCATTCTTCTACGACCCCGCGAAGGATTGCGGCCATTGCTATTCCTGCGGGCAAGCCTCGGACCTCATCGGGATCTATTGCGCCCTGCAGGGCCGCCCTCTTGACGACACAGCCGGCTTCACGGAATTCCGTGACCGCTTCGCCCCTGAACAGGCGGGCAAACACATCAATCCCCGGCGGCCGTTGCGGGCCAAGCCTCAGCCTCGGGGCTGGACACCCGAGGAGAAGGGCGTCCCTCCGAAAAGGTGGCGCGAGAAGGCGGCTACGTTCGCTCGAGAATGCGCCGAGGTCTTGGAGCGCACCGTCTCGGTGCAGGAGCAGCTGGCGGCCTGGGGCATCCCAATGGACGTGGCCAGGGCCTGCCGCCTGGGTTGGAACGTAAAGGACACGTTCCGGCCGGTGACATCCTGGGGCCTGCCCTTTGCCACCGGCAACGGCGGTCTGGAATCGAAAATCTGGATCCCCGAAGGCCTGGTGCTGCCCTTCGCCAGCGACGGCGAGGTGATCAAACTGCGTATCCGAAGGCCGAACCCAGACACGGGCCCGGAATGGGCCAGGGGCAGACGATACCATGCCGTGGTCGGCAGCTCCACCAGGGTGTCACTCTACGGCGACAAATCCTGGCCTGTGTGGGTGCTGGTTGAGTCGGACCGGGATGCTGCCATGGTCTGGGGCGTCGGCCGCAGGCTCCGTGTGGGAGCGGTCGGGCTTGCCTCAGTGTCGGTCCGGCCGGACGCCGAGGCCGCCGCGGTGCTCCGCAGGGCCGAGCTCATCCTGAACTCCCTGGATCTGGACGCCGCCGGCGCGCAGCACACCCACTGCTTCTGGGAGAAGGAATTCCCCAACGTCCGCCGCTGGCCGGTCCCGCCCAGGTTCGGCAAGGACCCCGGCGACGCGGTGAAGGCCGGTCTCGATATCCGGGAATGGCTTCTCTCGGGTATGCCCTCGTTCGTGCGGCGCGAGGCGGAGAGGGCGGAGAGGCGCGCGCTCTGCCGTGATTCAGCCGAAACCGCAGGTTTGTCCGCCTCCGGAGATCGCGCCGGACTTGTTCAGGCCGTACCGCCAACCTTCGAACCTACCCGTCCCTCTGTGCTTCTTCCATCCTGGATGCACCAGCTTTCCGAACAGGACCTGGACTTTTTCGGCGGCGTCCGCGCTCCGCTTGAGGATCTGTGCGGCCTTATGCGCGAGCTCAGGGTCTATCCTGTCCTGCTGTCCGGAAGGGGGGAGGGGCAGGCTCTGGCTCTTTGGGCAGATGCGGCTGTGGTTCTCGAGCAGGGCATGAAATGGGCGAAGGTGCGCGAGCAGTTCTTCGGCCCATGCCTGGAAGCGGTTCTCGCCCTGATCGATACCGAGCGGTTGCGGGCGGTGGACGGCCGGGACTGCCACGGCGCGCCGGACGGTGACGGCGGGGAGTGGGCGGTGCTGGTGACTGTGGACGGTGGGCTGGCCTTCGAGGGCTGGACCCGCGTGGACTGCTGGAGGCCCGGGTTCAGGTCCGGGGCTCGATGTGAGGAGGGCTGCCGGTCGGAGTTGCAGCTCCTTCCGGCGGCCGGATGAGAGGGCATCCGGCCAGGAAACCCCAGCCCTCCAGCCACGCGTGGCGCGGGGGACGTAGCACGGGGACCGACGGATGGAAAGACTGAGGCTCGAATACTGGGCTGTTGAAAGGCTGAGAAACTACGGGCGCGCCCTGCGCAGCTTCGACGGGGCGACGGTGAAGCGGATGATGGACTCGATAAACGAATACGGCTTCCGGGTGCCGGTGCTCGCCAGGGGGGACGGAGAGGTTGTGAACGGCTGCCTGCGCCTTGAGGCCGCCAGGCGGCTGGGCATGGAGTCCATCCCGGTGGTCCTTGCAGACGGGCTTTCGGAGGCCCAGGTCCGGGCGTTCCGGCTGCTGGTCAACCGCTCCGCCACCTGGGCGTCCTGGGACGATGAGGCCGTCGCCCTGGAACTCGCGGATCTGCGTGACCTGGATTTCGACCTCGGCCTGACCGGGTTCGACATTCCCGAGTTGGACGCGTTGCTCGCGCTCATCCCAGGCATGGGCCGCACCGATCCTGATGACGTGCCTCCTGTTCCGGTAATTCCCTTCACCCGCCCCGGGGACGTGTGGACTCTGGGCGCTCACCGTCTGCTCTGCGGGGACGCCACTTCCGCAGCGGACATGGCCGCCCTGCTCGGAGGGGAGCGACCGGCCCTGGCCGTCACCGACCCGCCGTACAACGTGGCCGTGGAGGGCAAGGCCGGCAAGATCCTCAACGACGACTTGCCCGAGGCGGATTTCCGGGGCTTCCTCGGCCGCGCCTTCTCGGTCCTTTATGAGGTCCTGGCTGACGGGGCTCCCGTTTACGTGGCCCACTCCGACACCGAGGGACTGGCCTTCCGGGATGCCTTCCGGGCCGCAGGCTTCAAGCTGGCCTCATGCCTGATCTGGCGAAAGAACATCCATGTCCTGGGCCGCGCTGACTATCACTGGCAGCACGAGCCCATTCTCTACGGCTGGAAGCCCACCGGCCGCCACTCCTGGTTCGGCGGACGCCGCCAGAGCACCCTGATCGAAGAGCTCCCGGGCGTGCTCCTCCTGGACGACGGCCGCGTGCAGATCCCCGCCGGGGATGACCTGCTCATCCTCTCGGGCCAGGACCTCGTCGTTGAGGTGGTCTCGGGATCGGTGGTGAGCGTGGACAAGCCCGCGCGCAGCGACGCTCACCCCACCATGAAGCCCGTGGCCCTGATCGAGCGCTTCATCCGCAATTCCAGCAGGCCCGGTGCGCTCGTCATCGACCCGTTCGGCGGCTCCGGATCCACGCTCATGGCCTGCGAAACCCTGGGGCGGCCCTGCCGCACCATGGAACTGGATCCGCGTTTCGCCGACGTCATCGTCCGCCGGTGGCAGGCCCACACCGGGCGGGAGGCGGTCCGCCATGACGGCGGCACGTTCGCGGAAGCGGGAGGCGCAGCATGAGCGAGGACCTCAAGCCCATAATCGAACGCAGCGCCGCCACGGACCTGCCCTCCCTGCTCAAGGCCAAGGAGGAGGCCAAGAAACGCATGAGAGACCATCCAACGAAGGACAACATCGACGCGTTCCGCAAGGCCCGGGACGAGGTGAACCTCGCCTCGTCGGAGGTCTCCCCGCCCGGCGGCCGCCTCTTCGCCAAGCGCAAGGACGCCCTGGCCTACCTGCAGGGACGCGGCTTCAAGCTCGGGCGGAGCAAGTTCCATGACGACTGCAAGGCTGGGGCGATCCCCACCGATCCCGAGGGGCGCTTCGAGGAGAAGGTACTCCTGGCCTACGCCGCGAACCTGCCGACCGTGGCCAGGGAGGAGGAGGTCGAGACCACCAAGGCCACCCGGCAGCGCCTTGAGGCGGACGCCGACCACAAGGCGGAGCAGGCCAAGCTGGCCAGGATGCGCCGGTTGAAGCTCGAGGGCGAGCTGATCTCCCGGGCCGAAGTGGAGCGCGGCTTCGCGGCCAGGGCCCAGCACCTCAGGTCGCGGGTCGAGAACTGGGGGACGCTTTTGGGGCCGAAGCTCATCGAGCTGTTGAAGGGCGACCCCTCCACGCTGCCGGCGTTTCTCCGGTTCTGGGAGGAGTCCACGGAGGAGTGGCTGGACGTCTACGCGGCGGACCAGGAGTTCGTGGTGGATCTGCCGGATGACCCGGCCTGAAACCGAAACGGAGGAGTACCAGATGCACGCCGTTCACCCTGAAATCCGCATGGCCCTTGGAATGCCCGAGGCGACGCTCTCTGAGACCTGTGAGCGCATCCGTCAGCTGCGTCAGGTCGAAATTTCCGCGACTCATCTGTTGGCTGTTCGGGCAGACCGGAGGGGTCAGGAATCAGCCCCACTCGTGTCCTTCCCCGCCGTCAGCCAACACCGCCCCGACCCGGGGCCGGAGGCCGCGTGACTCCCCGGGAGGACGGGATCACCCGCGCGGAGGTCCGCCGCGAGGCCCTGGTGACGGCCCTGGCCGTCGTGCTCGTGGTCCTGGCCGGGTGGATGCTCGCCCGCTCGGTCGAACCACCGGAGCCCACCTGGCGCGAGCGCGCCCTGCGCCCGCATATCGGGCGCCCGGACGTGGAGCTGCTCCTGCGGGCCACCCGGCCTGTGCAGGGCCAGGATGCAAACCAGCGTGCGACTTCGTGGAGGTGACCGATGCCTGCTTCCCACACCGGTGTCAGTTTCCTGAGCGCTCACCTGGACGACTCGCGGGCCGCTCTGGCCCTGGCCTGCCGCTCTCCCCAGCTGCGCTGCGAGGAGTTGCGGGAACTCGCCGTGGTGCGCGGGGCGCTGATGTTCCTGCGCTCCCAGGCCTTCGGGGACGTTCCCTTTTTCGAGGCCGCGCCCGGTGGCACCGCGGCGTCCCTGCTGGCCAGGGCCGAGTCCGGCCTCAGGAGGCTTCTGGCGCGCGGGGACTTCTCGCGCCCGCAGATCAAGATGCTGCGCGGCTGCCTGTCGCGTGTGGCCACCGTGCGCAGGCGCGTGGACAGTGGCCCCGCACCCGGCGCGCTGGCCGCTGTGTGCGACTGGCGCGCGGCCCAGCTTCCTGCGGGGGACAGGTCGTGATCCCCGCGACTGCCGGCAAGGACTCTCCCATGAAAGGCCTTCGGTTGGAGGTGCTCCATGACCGATGAACAGCTCTTCAGGCTCGCGGAGGTTCTCGGTTGCGCCACTCCCGAGGCCATCGTGCAGGCATGGCGCTACGACGAGGGCAACGACCGCCAGATTCTCGCCTGGCAGGTGATCGAGGCGATGACTCGCGGCGGCTGGGGCTGCTCCGTGGATTTCGGCCATGACGTGTTCGCGGACATGTGGGCGGCGATGTTCACCGACATGGCCGCAGGTCGCGGCAACGGGTGGTCGGTGAGCAACCGCATGCCGGAAGCGGTGATCGAGGCGGCCGTCATGGCCCTGGAGGGGCGGCAATGAAGGCGCTTTCCGCCGGTACATTCTTCTCGGGCGTCGGCGGAGCCGACATGGGCCTTGTTGCTGCGGGCATGGTCCTGCACTGGGCGTGCGAGATCGACCGCAAGGCCAGGGCCGTCTTCCGCCGCCATTTTCCCGGCGTGCCCATCCACCATGACATCAAGGAGTTGAGAGGTGCAACGCTTGAACCTGTTGACGTACTGTTCTTCGGGAGCCCCTGCCAGGACCTCAGCATCGCTGGAAGGCGGGCCGGACTGTCGGGGGAGCGATCAGGACTGTTCTTCCATGCGATGCGCGTCGTTGACGAGATGGCTGTACCGCCTCGAATCGCAGTCTGGGAGAACGTGCGCGGCGCCCTGTCCAGCAACGGGGGAGAGGATTTCGCGACCGTCCTCACGGAAATGGGGAAGAGGTGGAGCGGGATCGCTTACCGAGTTCTGGACCTTCAATACTTCGGCCCTCCCCAGCGACGCGAGCGTGTCTTCGTTGTCGGTCATTCTGGAGGGTGGCAACGTGCCGCAGCGGTACTTTTTGAGCCCGAAGGCGTGCGCTGGAATCCTCCAGCGCGCCAAAAACCGGGGAAAACAGCTCCCACCATCCCTAGTCGAGGCTCTGGAGGCGGTGGCCTCGGCACGGACTTCGACCTCGATGGCGGCGTGATACAGGCTTTCGGCGGCAACAACACATCCGGTCCGATTCAGGTCGCCTCCCGGGTTGGTTGCAACGAATCCGGAAGCGGGTACCGAATCGATTTCGAATCCGACACGCTGGTGACCCATTCTCTCCGGGGTGAAGGTGCCGACGCCAGCGAGGACGGCACCGGACGAGGCACGCCGTTGGTACCGGTTTCAGTCGCTTTGCGTGGCCGGGAGGGAGGAGGCGCCGCCGAGATATCCGGCGACGTGGCCACTGCTCTGCGCTCCAGCCAAGGGGGAGGGGACAAACCCCACGTGCTCGCTCCCGTAGCGTTCGACACGACGCAGATCACGAGCCCGAATAACCGATGCAGCCCTCGCCCTGGTGACGCATGTCATCCGCTTGCATCCAGTGCGCACCCCCCGGCATTGGTGTTCCAGGATCGATTTCGTGGAGACGATGGTCGAGGCTACGACAGGCCCCCCCAGGCGTCGAACAACACTATCGGGGCTCTTGAGACCGTCAAACCGTGGAATGTCGTGCACTCCATGCAGGTGCGCCGTCTGACGCCAGTGGAGTGCCACCGGCTCATGGGCTGGCCCGACGACTGGTGCGCTTGGGGCGTGGACGACAACGGGCACCGGATAACCTTGAAGGATGGTCCGCAGTACAAGATGATCGGCAACGGCGTCGGAAAGCCCCACGCCGAGTGGATCGGGAGCCGAATCAACGAAGTGGAGCGAGAGGCCGCACGGGCAATGCAGGAGGCCGTCCCGTGACCTCAGTCTCTTTCAGGTACTCCGACGCCGAACGCTCCATCTTCCGCAAGCGCGTTCGCCCCCGGGTCTCGACCTGGGCGTCGCGCAACATCATCGTGCAGGACGGCCCCTACGCGGGCTCCCGTCTGCGCCTGGACGCCACGCCCTACCTTCCGGGCATCATGGACACGCTCTTTCAGCCGGGCATCCAGGAAGTGGCCGTGTGCGCCAGCCCGCAGATCGGCAAGAGCGAGCTGCTGATGGCCTGCCTGTTCTACTCCATGGAGCATTTTCCCGGACCGAAGCTCCTGGCCATGCCCGATGAGGACACCCTGGCCAGGGCCGTGCAGAAGAAGCTCCTGCCGCGCATGCGGGGTTCCGCGACCTTGCGCCGCCTGCTCCACCGCGACACGCGCAACTCGCTGGAGCTGCGCGACGGCTCCTCCCTGGTGCTGGCCTCGGCCCAGTCCCAGAGCCAGCGCGCGTCGGTTTCCATCCTGCACGAGTTCCTGGACGAGGTGGACCTCTACCGCCAGATCGCCGGGCAGGGAGCTCCCGTGCACGAGTTCCGCGAGCGCACCATCAGCTACAAGGACAAGCGCAGGGTTCTGCTCATCTCCAAGCCCATGGGCGACGAGACAAGCGCCATCTGGACCGTCATCACGCTCGAGTGCGACGAACTGCGCCACTACCACGTGCCCTGTCCTGCATGCGGCGTGCACCAGGTCATGGACATCGACCGCATCAAGGTGGTGGCCCCGGACAGGCCCAGGCCCGGTGACGACATCGAGGACCCGCGCACCGTCAGGCGTCTGCACCTCGGCCGCTATCCGTGCGAGCACTGCAAATACCTCTGGACCGACCACGCCCGCGACGTGGCCGTCGGGCGCGGGTTCTGGCGCGCCGACACCCCGGTGCCGGATCCCATCAAGGTGGGGTTCCAGCTGCCGTCCATCGTCTCCCGGTTCGTCTCCCTGTCCGAGATCGTGGCGGACCGCATGGAGGCCGAGGCCTCCGGCGACGACAGGAAGCTGCGCGACTACAACAACGGGCGCGGGGCCAGGCCCTTCAAGCAGAAGGAGATCGAGACCGACGAGCAGAAAATCCTCGCCCTCAAGTGCGACCTGCCGCCGCGCACCGTGCCGCGCGGGGCCATCGCCCTCACCTGCGGCGTCGACGTGCAGAAGCGCGGCTTCTACTTCGCCGTGCTGGCCTGGACCGAGGCAATGGAAAGCTGGCTGGTGGACTACGGCTACATCGCCGGGGACTGGGAAGACGTGGAGGTCATTCACTCGGCCCAGTACACGGGCGAGGGCGGGGCCCACTCACTTGGCCTGTGGCGGGTCGCCTACGACTCGGGCGGCGGCGAGACCGACTCCGGCCAGTGGACCCGCACGGAGGAGGTCTACCTCCACGTGCGCAAGCACGCCCGGACCCGCAAGGTCTTCGCCACCAAGGGCGCGAGCAGGGAGCAGCTCTCGCCCGTGCGCTGGACCACCATCGACAAGCTGCCGCGCTCGGGCAGGCTGCTCCCTGGCGGCCTGCAGCTGGCCGTCATCGACACAGCCTATTTCAAGGGGCTCATCCACGGGCGCATGAGCCCGGACTCCCGCCAGCCGTTCCACCTGCACGCGGAAACGGGGGAGGACTTCGCCGCCCAGATCGCTGCGGAACGCTTGGTGCGAACGAAGAACGGCGAGTTGGTCTGGGAGCGCACAAGCAGGAACAACCACTACCTGGACTGCCTGGTGATGGCGTCCGCCTGCGTTGATCCGAGCTGGCTGCCCAACCTGAAGATGCTGAACGCGGCGCAACGGCGGCGCGGGGTGGAGGGGGAGGTCCAGTCGCCCGGGAGGCAGCAGCCCGTCGGGGGCGGGCGGCCCGTGGCGGGGGGGAGTGCGAAATCGAGAATTCTTGGGAGGAGGTAGGAGAGATGGCTGCTGAACAGGGGAAGAGGGATGAGAGGTTGCGGGGGTGGAAGTATTTCTGTGAGAAGTGCGGGTTTTCGAAAACGGAATTTTACCGAAAAGTAGGGAGTGGAGAATTGGCACCGGCATATCGAATAGGCAAGAAAAAGGGGATTAAGCTACCGGCTTGGGTGGCTCAAGAATGGTTGGATAAGCGGTTGATCGGCTTATAATTTGAGCTGTGGTCTCGGTTTGATGGTGCATGTTTGGCTCGTGTCCTGCACTATTGATTGGATTGAAGGGTTCTTCGATGCTTGATCATTTGTTGCAATTCCTCGGCATTTTTTGGGTGGACAAGATTATTGGGATCGGTGTGGCAGCGATAATTTCAAAGTACTATGTTGATGATTTGATACAAACCATGCACGATCAAGTTCTGAGGAGGCATTGGGATGATTTAGAAAATGGTCAAGCAGTTGAAGTTCAGATTCAACAGTTTATTAAAGGTCTTAAACTCAATTATGGTGCAGAAATTGGTGGTGACCTGCCGGGTTTCTTCGGACCACTCAATTCTTGAGGGTGGCCCCCTGGTTCAGGTTGTTGCCGATCATTCCCGCGTAGGCCTTGGGGGTCATCTTTCCCAGGCTTGAGTGGGGCCGGACCTCGTTGTATAGCCTGCGCCAGTCCTCAATGACGACCTTGGCTTCCACTCTGGAGCGAAACCACTCCATGGACAGGCACTCGTCCCGGAACTTCCCGTTGAAGCTTTCGACCATCCCATTCTGCCAGGGCTTGCCAGGATCAATCAAGGCGATGCCCAGCGATTCGTTCGTTGCCCAGCGCAGCAGCGCCTTGGATACAAACTCCGGTCCGTTGTCGGAGCGCAGGTATCGCGGCGCTCCCCGCTCGCTGGCAAGGCGCGCCAACACCTCGATCACCCGCCCGGAACGTATGCTCCCGGCCACATCGATGGCCAGGCATTCGCGGGTGTATTCGTCAATGATCGTCAAGCATTTCAGCTGCTGTCCGTTGGCGCAGGCATCAAACACGAAATCGTAAGCCCACACCTCATTGGCTCCGCACGGCAGTTGTGGCCGGGGACGTGACCCCGCAACGCGTTTCCTGCCGCGTTTCTTCGGCACTTGTAGGCCCGCCTTGCTCCAGAGCCGGAACGTTTTGTCAGGCCCCATGAAATAGCCCAGATGCTCCATGAACACCTGTATCCGGCGGTAGCCGTACCGGGGATACAGGTTCGCCAAGCCGGTCATGGCCTCGATGAGCGGGCTGTCACGGGCTTCCATGCGCGACTCGTAGTGCAAAGTCGAGCGGGAGGTGGACAACAGCGCACACGCCCTGCGTTGTGACAAGCCGCGCTTCGTCGCGAACGTCACCTGCTGGCGGCGGACGGGTGCGCCTACCATTTTTTTGCCGCGATCTCCTTCATCACCTCGATTTCGAGGTCCCGCTCGGCCAGCAACTTCTTCAACCTGGCGTTTTCCTGCTCCAATTGGCGGAGCTTCTTCACGTCATCGGCTGTCATGCCGCTGAAACGCTGACGCCAGGTATAGATCGTCTGCTCGCTGACGCCGTGACGCTTTGCCACCTGGGGCACCGGATCGCGGTCGGCCTCCCGCAAGATGCCCACCATCTGCTCTTCCGAAAATCGTGACTTCCTCATGGCTCCCTCTTTGTCGGCGAGAGCCACCTTCTCAAGTTTCAGCTGGTCTGAAAAGAGCCGAGCAGGTCAGTGGACTTGAGCGCTTGTTGTATATTGGGTCTGTTTATGGGGGTGAATACTCATTGGTAGGTGGTTGGATGGTGCTTAAGGGTTTTTTTGGATGGATCAAAAGTGAGCGGCTTGGTTATGGGATACCTGATGATCTTAAAGACAAGAGAGAGAGCTTGGTGATGACAAAATTCTATATTTATATATATGGGAATGTTCTGTCTCTTATTTTTGGTTTGGCCCTTGGTTTCTTTGCGCTCGGATTTTCTAATCTGATTAAGATGCAATTGTTTTGTGGTTAGTCTGTTGTGAAGTACGTCATAACGGGAGCCCCTTCTTCTGGCAAGACTACGCTTGTTGATGGATTGTCTGGGGTTGGGTATTCTGTATTCCATGAGTCTGCTCGGATATACATAGAGAATTGCATTGGCCTTGGCCGAGATATTGATGAGAGTTCCATTCAGTTCCAGCTTGATATTATGAATTTGCAACTTAGTCGCGAGATGCAAATTCCTAAATCTCGCGTGACTTTTTTGGATAGAGGTATCCCAGATTCATTTGCGTATCTTCGTTTGTTGGGCGTTGATCTTGATGATGTCCTTGCTAAGACTGGTCTGCCGGATTACACAAAAGTTTTTTTTCTGGAACAGCTGCCAATTGTGTCGGACGGTATCCGTGTTACTGACAAGGTTGTTGTTGAATCAATTGGTAGAAACATATTTGATATTTATGCTGGGCTTGGTTATGATGTCGTTACTGTGCCAATGTTCGCAGGTGATGACATTGAATCCAGTGTTTCAGAACGTATTCAGTTTATTCTAGGCAATATGTAGCGAGCTGATACTGTGTCTGGAACTTGCTGCCATAACATTTGAACCTCACGTCCCCATAGCTCCGTCATCCGCCATGCGAATCGGCTATCCCGATTCGCATGGCTTCCATCTGGACCCCGACCGAACTCGAAGAGCAGATCGCCGCCTACAAGGCCGCCTCCCTGGCCTGTGCGGGTGGCCAGTCCTACCGCATCGGCACGCGTGAACTGACCCGCGCCGACCTGCCTGAGATACGCGCCCACCTCTCCTATCTCGCCGAAGAGAAAGACCGTCTCAACGGCGTGCCGCCCCTGGCCGGGGTCCGGGTGAGGCCTCGCAGATGAGCGGTGGCGGCCTGATACTCGACAGGTGGGGCACGCCCATCTCCGGCCAGGTTCTCCCTGTGCGCCGGACAGCGGCCACCAGCCGCGACACCCTCTCCAACTGGCATCCGGGCCGGGTCACCGCGCTCCTTGAGGAGCGCGACCGCAAGCTCGTGCACATGCGCGCCGAGGACCTGGTGGCCAGCGACGCCCACGCGGCCGGGCTGGTCGATTCCATGGCGGTCAACACCGTCGGGGTGGGCCTCGCCCCCCAGAGCAGGGTGGACGCCAGACGCCTTGGACTCACGCCGGACCAGGCCAAGCAATATCAGGCCTCGGCCGAACGCGCCTGGAAGATCTGGTGCCGCGAGGCGGACGCCGGGGGGCGCATGACCTTCGGCGCCTTCCAGTACCTGAACATCCGCTCCATGCTCACGCACGGTGAGTTCATCTCCCTGCCCCTCATGAAGAAGAACAAGCAGGGCCGCACCTTCTCCCTGGCCTTGCAGGATGTTCACCCCGCGCGGCTGGCCACGCCCGCTGACAAGGCCTCGGACCGCAACGTGCGCGCCGGGGTGGTCCTGGGCGATTGCCGCGAGCCGGTGGGCTACTACATCGCCAATCCGCGCGACGGCCTGCTGTCCTCCTCCCTGGATTCCTCCGGGTTCCGTCTTTACCCGGCCTGGCGCGGGCACCGCCCCCAGGTGCTGCACCGGTTCTTCGTGCGCGAGTGTGAGCAGGTGCGCGGCGACTCCATGTTCATCCCGTCCATGAAGGGCTTCCGCGACCTCAACGACTACCTGGACTACGAGCTGGTGGCCAACGTCATCACCAGCATGTTCCCGGTGTTCATCGAGACCTCGGACCCCAGCGGCATGGCGGCGGCCTTCTCGGGCGACCCCGACGACCCTGCGGCCGGACCGCGTTATCACACCTACGAGGCCGGGCAGGTGCTCTACGGCGGGCCGAACCAGAAGCCCCACCTGCTGGCGGCCAACCGCCCGGGCGGCTCCTTCGGCGTCTTCGTGGAGCGCGTCCTGCGCGCCCTGGGCGCGTCGGTGGGCATGCCCTACGAGATTTTCACCAAGGATTTCAGCAAGACGAACTACAGCTCGGCCCGCGCCGCGCTGCTCGAGGCCTGGCGCGTGTTCCGTCTTTACCGCCAGTGGCTGCGGGACCAGTTCTGCCAGGTGCTCTGGGAAATGGTTCTGGAGGAAGCCTGGCTCCTGGACATGCTCGATCTCCCCGCGTCCGCGCCCGACTTCTACGACGCCCGCCACGACTACTGCTGCGCGGAGTGGATCGGCCCGGCGCGCGGCCACGTCGATCCCGTGAAGGAAATGCAGGCCGAAATCGCGGGCCTCGAGGCCGGGGTGCTCACCCTGGCCGACGTGGTGGCCGAACGCGGCGGCGACTGGGAGGCCATGGTGGCCCAGCGCGCCCTGGAGCGGTCCGTGCTCAAGGAGCACGGGCTCGCACCCGCTGGCGGGCAGGCCGCTGCCCGCCTTGGAGAGGCCCTGGCGAACGAACCCAAGGAGGACGAGGCCGCATGAAATTCGACCGCATCCTGTCCATGCTCGGCAGCGGCTGGGCGATCCTCCCCGAGACGCTGGCCGCCCTGGCGCAGGCCCTGGACGTGGTGATGGCCGGGGGCACCCCGGACGTGGCCGCGTTCGCCGCCAGGGGGGCGGCCGAAAGCGGGGAGGAGCTGCCCTACGATCTGCGCGGGGGCGTGGCCGTGGTCCCGGTGGTGGGCACGCTGGTCAAGCGCAACTCATGGCTGTCCTGCTTCAGCACCTATGCCGAGGTGCGCGAGGCCCTGGCCCAGGCCCTGGACGACCCCCGGTCCTCCGCCATCCTGCTCCAGATCGAGAGCCCTGGCGGCACCGTGGACGGCTGCCAGGAACTGGCCGAGTTCGTCGCGGCTGCCGACTCCCGCAAGCCCGTCTACGCCTTCGCGGACGGCCAGATGACCTCGGCCGCCTACTGGATCGGATCGGGGGCCCGCGAGATCGCGGCCCCTCCCACGGCCGTGGTGGGCTCCATCGGCGTGCTCTCGGTGCACCACGACCGCTCGGGCATGGACGAGAAGGCCGGGCTCAAGCGCACGTTCATCTCCGCAGGCGCCTTCAAGGCCCTCGGGCACGACGCGGCCCCGCTCTCGGAAGCGGCGCGCGGCGTGATCCAGCAGTTCCTCGACGACACCTACGCCATTTTCCTGCGGGGCGTCTGCGCCAACCGCGGCCTGGACGTCGCCGACGCAGCAGCCTGGGCCGACGGGAAGGTTTTCCTCTCCGAGGCAGCCAGAGCGGTCGGACTCGTGGACCACGTCATGAACCTTGATGACTTCATCGGGCGCATCCAGGCCCAAACAACCAAGGGGGTGCAAACCATGGATCTGAAACAGTTGAAGGCCGAACACCCGGATCTGGTCCAGGAGCTCCGGGCCGAGTTCGAGGCCCAGGCCCCGCAGCGGGACGCATCCGCTGCGGTGACCGCCGAAACGGCCCGCGTCGTGGCCCTGGCCGGACACGTCTTCGGCCCGGAGGCCGCCGACAAGCTCGGCAGGGTCGCCGCCTCGGGCGTCACCGCCGAGCAGATGGCCGCCGTTGCCGGGGCCATCGCGGCCGCGCCCGCCGCCGGGCAGGCAGGCCCGGCCGCGTCAGACACCAAGAGCAGGATGCTGGCCGCAATCCAGGCCGCCGCGCCCGATCCCGTGGATCCCGCCCGGCAGGCTTCCGCAGACACCGAGAAGAGAGACAAGCTCAAGGCCGCCATGGCCGACGGCATGAAGGGGGTGAGCTGATGCCTTCCTACTTCGTCAACGCCACGTACACGCCCGACAACCTGATCGCGGGCAGCTTCCCGCAGACCAGCAAGCCCGTGACCCTGGCCGCCACAGCCGGGGCGCTCCCGCGCGGCGCGGTGCTCGGGCGGGTCACCGCCACCGGGAAATACGTCCTGAGCACGGCCGCCGCGTCGGACGGCTCCCAGGATCCGGATTGCATCCTGTGCGAAGCCGTGGACGGCGGCGGGCAGGAGGTGACAGCCGCCGCCTTCGAGGCCGGCGAGTTCAACCAGGACTCCATCACCCTGGGCGACGGGCATACCGTGGAATCCGTGCGCAAGACCCTGCGCGACCTCAACATCTACCTCCGCAAGGTGAAGTGAAGGAGCCCCACAGATGGCCGACATTGATTTGTTCGACAGCAGGACGATGCTCGATGTGCTGGACTCGACCCCCCAGCCCAAGACCTTCCTGCGTGACATGTTCTTCACCGGCACCAAGTTTCACACCACCAAGAAGGTGGACATCGACGTGGTGAAGGGCAAGCGGCGCATGGCCCCGTTCGTCAACCCCGACCTGCCCGGCACCACCATGGCCCGCGAAGGCTTCCGTACGGACACCTTCGAGCCGCCCTACATCAAGCCGTTCCGCACCATCACCCCGGGGATGCTCCTGGACCGCCAGCCCGGCGAGACGATCTACAAGCAGAACAAGTCCCACGCCGAGCGCCTGGCCGAGATGATCGGCAAGGACCTGGCCGACATGCGCAAGTACATCGTCCGCCGTGAGGAGTGGATGGTGCGTTGCGCGCTTCTGGAGGCCAGGATCCGGGTGGTGGGCGAAGGCGTGGACGCCGTGATCGATTTCCTTCGCGACCCCGCCCACGTCTTCGCCCTGACCGGGGACGACAAGTGGACGGCGGACGCCTCCGACCCTTTGGGAAACCTGCGGGACTGGAAGCTCATGATCGCCCAGGCCTCGGGCCTGGTGCCCAACGTGGCCGTGGTCGGCGCGGACGTGGCCCACGCCATCATGCGGAACAAGACGATCCTCGCCGCCCTGGACAACCGCCGGGTGACGCTGGGCCAGATCAACCCGCAGGACCTGCCCAACGGCGCATCCTACCTGGGGGACCTGGAGCAGGTCTCGTTCTACACCTACGCTGAGTGGTTCATCGACGACGACGACGTCGAGCAGCCCATGATCCCCGCCAACAAGATGATCCTGGGTTCCAGCAACGCCGAATGCACCCGGCACTACGGCGTCATCCAGGACCTCGACGCCATGGGCGAGGCGTTCTCCGCGGCCGTGGACTACTTCCCCTCGATCTTCGAGACCAAGAACCCCTCCCGCAAGCACGTCCAGCTCCAGTCCGCGCCGGTCATGGTCCCGCACGAAGTGGACGCCTTCGCCACCATCACCCCCATCTAGGAGCGAGCGCCATGGCCAAGAACGCGAACAAGCCCGGCAGGGCTTCCCTGGTCAAGGTCGAGTGCAGGCACTCAGTGATCCACGAGGGCAGAACCCACAGGCCCGGAGCCCTGCTCGAGGTGCCCAGGGCGGTCGCCGAGGAGCTGGAGGAGGGCGGTTTCGTGGAACCCGTGTTCGACGTGGTGGTGCCGCAGGCGTCCGCCGCAGCTGACGGCGAGGGCCAGACCCTGCCCGGACCCCAGGCCGGAACCGACAACCCCGAGTAGGAGGGGCCGTGCAGTTCTCCCCCCTCGAAACGGCAGCCATCACCGGGTTCGTGTCCCTGGTGGTGGCCCTGACCGTTCACGCCGTCACCCGGCGCAACTACGTGAGCCACTCCCAGTGCGACGAGCGCCGCCGCGCCGTCTGCCAGAGCCTGGAGCAGTTCAGGGACGGCCAGGCCGATCTGCGCCGCGACATCCGCGACCGCACCAACACCATCTTCCGGATGGTGCGCGCCATGGTCGCCCACGACAAGGACATGCCGCCCGATGTCAAGGCGGACATCCTCAACGAGACACCCGGAGGAGGGCAGTGATGTTCGGAACATCGATCATCTGGATCCTGGCTGCCGCAGGCGCGGTCATGCTCGGCCTGCTGGCCTGGCGACACCGCGCGGCGATCATCGCCTATTTCGACAGGACGGCCTCGGCCAACCCGTTCCGCATGGTCATCTGTCTGGTGCTCGCCCTGTCCTGTCTGGGCGTTGTGGGCGCGGCCTCTCCGGTCCAGCTGGCGGTCATCGCCTACAAGCTGTCGTTGGTGCTTCTGGCTGGATACCTCGGCTACTGGATGGACTTCTGGCTGTTTCCCTACGCCAGGCCGGACAGCTACCTGCGCAAGGACTGGCAGGCCGAGCAGGGGTTCAAGGCGGGGGTCGCCGACCATGCCGTGGCCCCGGGCTACGAAGGCGTGTTCGCTGCCGCGCTGATCCGCCGGGCGATCATCGTCGGCATGTTCATGCTGGGCATGGGGCTCGCGCTGTGAGCGCGCGGGGGGCATTCAGGGCGATGGCTCGCGAGGCGCGCCAGCTCGCCCTGTTGGCCTGGCACGGCTCCTGTCTCGGCCTGGGCATGGTGGCCGCCGCCGTGCTGGCGGGGATGATCCTCTGTTCCGTCACCCGCGCCGAGGCCATCCCGGCGGACGCGGCCCGACACCGCGCGGACCTGATCCGTTGCGCGCGCGTCTCCTGGGGGCTTGATGCTCCCACGGCCACCTTCGCCGCGCAGATTCACCAGGAAAGCCGCTGGAAGGCGGACGCCAAAAGCCCCGTGGGCGCGTTGGGCCTGGCCCAGTTCATGCCCGGCACGTCGGCCTGGATGGGTAACGTGGACCGGGCGCTCTCTTCCAACCAGCCGCTCAATCCGGGCTGGGCGTTGCGCGCGCTCTGCGCCTACGACCGCTGGCTCTGGGAGCGGGTGGACGCCGCCACGCCGTGCGAGCGCATGGCCATGGTGCTCTCCGCCTACAACGGCGGCCTGGGCTGGATCGCCAGGGACAAGGCCAAGGCCCGCGCTCGTGGGCTCGATCCCGGGCGCTGGTTCGATTCGGTGGAGACCGTCAACGCCGGGCGTTCGGGCGCCGCCTACCGCGAGAATCGGGGTTACCCGCGCCGGATCCTGCACGTCTTGGAGCCCGTCTACGTCCGCGCCGGGTGGGGCCTGGGCATGTGCGGGGGGACGTCGTGAGCGCCGCCATCTCCCCTCTGCTGGCCCTGCTGTTGGCCTTGGCCGTGTTCGGCGGCGGGTATTGGGCGGGCCATTCCCGCGCGGACGCGGCCCGTCTGGCCGAGGTGGCCGAGCTCAAGCGCGGGTATGCCGAGGCTTACGCCGAAGCCCAGCGCCAGGCCCGCGCAGCCCTCGAGGAGGAAGTGCGCCGGGGAGCCGCCATCTCAGCCGCCCTCATCGAAACCCGCCAGGACCTCCTTAACCGCACCAAGGACATCAACCGGAGGATCGAAAATGCCGCGCGCTCTGCTGCTGGCTGCACTTTTGGGCCTGCTTTCGTGGAGTTGTACAACGAAGCCCTCGGATACGGCGGCGCTGCTCTGCCCGCGAGCGCCGGTGCCTCCGGAGCTGGCGACGATCCCGCCGCCACCGCCCCCGCTGGCCCCGGGATACTGGCCGGGCAGTCCGTGACGCCGGAGGATCTGCTGGCCCATGTGCGCGACTACGGCGCGTGGGCCAGAGGCCTGGAGGCACAGGCGCGCGGCCTGGTCGACTTCGCCGGGGAGGGACGCTGATGGACGCCGCCGACGAAGCGCAACGGCACGAAGCCGCATTCCTCCAGGCAGCGGTCAACGCTCGCAGGAATGAGCAGGAAGGTGAGCAGATGCGCGACCCGGCCAGGACTGTGATCTGCGCCGACTGCGGCGAGCCCATCCCCCCGGCGCGCCTGCGCTCCATCCCCGGTGCCGTTCGCTGCGTCGAGTGCCAGGAATCCTGGGAGGCGTATTCGTGAACTTCAAGCAGCAGTTGAAGGTTGATGTGGGGGCCGTCTTCCTGAACCGGGCCGAGTTCGCCGCGCCCGTTGTCATCGAGGGCGTGGAAACCTCCGGCGTCTGGACCGACACCCAGGAGCCCTACAAGGACTACCACCACGACTCCCTGCCGCGCCTGCCCCTGGATACGGACGAGCGCATCCTGGAGATCCCCGAGGGCGTGGTGGACGTGCTGCCGCAGCAGGAGATCGAGGTGGACGGCGTGGCCTGGACCGTCCGCAAGGCCTTCCCCTTGGGCGGGCTTCTCACCCTGCACCTGTACCGGAATCAGGGGTTCTGACCATGATCTCCATCACCTTGCGAGGCACGGACATCGAGAAGGGCAAGCGGGCTCTCTCCCAGCTCGGGGATCAGGCACGCCCGGCCGTGGCCAGGGCCATCAACCGCTCCGTGCAGGGCGTGGCCACGGACGCCGGGCAGCTCTCCAGGCAGTCCTACAACGTGCGGTCCGGGGACGTGAAGAAGTCCTTCGCCCTGACCAAGGCCAGCCCCTCCAGCCTGTGGGGCGCGGCCGTGTCCAAGGGCCGGGTGCTCTCCCTGCGGGCCTTCTCCCCCTCGCCGGGTCCCGGCGGGCGGCGCGCCGCCAGGGGCCTCTCCGTGGTGGTCAAGCGCTCCTCCGGCCGGGCGCGGATCGCCGGGGCCTTCTGGGGCCGGATGCCGGGCAGGGATGTGGCCTCCGTGTTCCGCCGTATGGGTGATTCCCGTCTGCCCATCCAGAAACTTTTCGGCCCGTCCGTGCCCCAGATGCTGGGCAACCGGGAGGTCATGGACCGGATCCAGGAGAAGGCCGCCGACCGCTTCGGCGCCAACCTGGACCACGAGGTGAACCGCTTGTTCGCCAGCCTGGGGGGCATGTGATGAGCGCCGGACTGCTCACCGAGCTGAAGCGGCTGGTTGAGGCGGAGTTCGCCCAGACAGGTTTCCGCAAGGCCCCGGCCAGCCCCGAGCGGTGGGAGCCCCCGGCCGTGCACCTCTACTCTCTGCCCACCCGGCGCGCCCACCCCAAGGGGCCGGAGACCCAGGAGCTGCGCGAGGAGTTCCCCTTCATCCTGTTGCGGCCGGTCTCCGGCCGGGATGACGACGAGGATGCCCTGGCCGCCCGCGTGAGCGAGGTGGAGGTCTGGATCATCTGCGGCGTGTTCACAGCAGGCGACGTTGCCGACGGCGCGCGCGACCTGGAGGCCATGATGGGCCGCCTGCGCCGGATGCTTCTGCGCAAGAGGCTTTACCTGAAGCGATGGGAGCGCAAGCTCCCTGTCCGCTGGGAAGTGGGCGACGGCGAAGACCACGCCCAGCCCCATCCCTACCACGGCGGCAGCGTCCGGGTGACCTTCCAGGCCCCGGCCCCCGCAGAATTCATGGAAACCGAGGAGGAGGTGATCGTTTATGGCCAGCTCGAAGGCTAAAACCCCCGACCCCACGCCCCAGGAAATACGCCTGGTCTACGTGGGGCCGAACATGGGCGGGGACATGCCCATGCAGCAGTTCACCACGTTCAAGGACGGCCTGCCCCCGGCCGTGGCCGCCCGCCGCGCCGACGATCCGGACTTCGCGTGCCTGTTCGTCCCTGTGTCCGGCCTGTCCACGGCGCGCGAGGCCCTTGGCCGGAAGGGCTCCCCCATGCAGCGGGCCTTCGAGTCCGTCTGGAACGCCTACGCGGCCACCCGCCGCAAGGAGGGCAAGTAAATGAGCCTCGCCTACCGTCACGGCGTCTACATCTTCGAGCAGCCCACGGCCATCCTGCCGCCCGTCAGGGTGGACGCGGCCCTGCCCGTGGTCGTGGGCACGGCTCCGGTGCACAAGGCCCAGGCAGCGGCCGGGGTCAACGAGACCCGCCTGATCTTCAACGCCTCCGAGGCGGCCAGCGCGTTCGGCTTCGAGCGCACCGACGATTTCGCCGCCTACACCCTGTCTGAGTTCTTCGACGCCTACTTCGCGCTCTTCGGAGTCTGCCCGGTGGTGGCCGTCAACGTCTACGACCCGGCCGTGCACAAGTCCTCCCAGGCGCCCGTGGCCAGGGCGTTCGACGCCAAGGGCGCTCTCGCCCTCGATCACGAGGGCCTGCTGGCCGGGACCGTGGCGCTGACCAACGAGGCAGGGGACACCACCTACGTCCCGGGCACGGACTACACCGTGGACCTGCCCACGGGGCTCGTGTCCGTCAAGGCCGGCGGAGCCCTCGCCGCTGGCGCCGCCGTGAAGGTCTCCTACGACTACGGCGATCCGTCCCGGGTCACCAAGGATGACGTGATCGGCGGCGTGGAGGCGCTCACCGGCAAGGCCACGGGCCTGGAGCTGGTGAACGAGGTGTTCCCGAAGTTCCGCCTGGTGCCCGGCCAGTTCCACGCGCCGAGGTTCAGCACCGATCCCGAGGTGGCCGCGCTCATGCACGCCAAGGCGGGAAACATCAACAGCCACTTCAAGGCCATCGCCGTGGTGGACGTGCCCAGCGACGGCGAGGACGGCGTGGGGCTCTACACCGACGTGCCCCAGTTCAAGGAGAGCAACAACCTGGTGGACCCGCAGCTGGTGGTCTGCTGGCCCAAGGTGAAGCTGGGCGACCGGGAGTACCACCTCTCCACCCAGCTCGCCGGGATCATGGGCAGGGCCGACGCCGAGAACGAGTCCATCCCCTACCGTTCCCCCTCGAACCTGAGCCTGCAGGCCGTGTCCGCCGTGGCCGACGGCAAGGAGGTGTGGCTCGGGCCGGACCAGGCCACCTACCTGAACAGCCAGGGCATCGTCACCGCCCAGAATTTCATCGGCGGCTGGCGGGCCTGGGGCAACCGCACCGGATGCTACCCGGCCAACACCGACCCCAAGGACAGCTTCATCCCCCTCCGGCGCATGTTCAACTGGATCGGCAACACCCTGGTGCTCACGTTCTGGCAGCGCGTGGACTTCCCCATCACCCGCCGCCTGGTGGAGACGGTGGTGGACTCCGCCAACATCTGGCTGAACGGCCTGGCCGCCCGGCAGTTCATCCTGGGCGGGCGCGTGGAGTTCCGGCGCGACGAGAACCCCACCACGGACCTCATGGACGGCATCATCCGCTTCCACGTCTACGTCACCCCGCCGAGCCCCGCCCGGGAGCTGGACTTCATCATGGAGTACGACCCGGCCTACCTGGAAACCCTCTTCGGTTAAGGAGCACAGCCATGGCCAACGCCATACCCGAGAAACTGATCAACTACCGGGTTTACCTGGAGGGCGAGGACCTTCTGGGCACCGCCGACGTGACCCTGCCCACCCTCGAGGCCATGACCGAGACGGTGAAGGGCGCGGGCGTGGCGGGCGAGGTGGAGAGCCCCGTGCTGGGGCACTTCAAGTCCATGACGCTCGCCGTGAAGTGGCGCACCGTTCACAAGGAGGCCGTCAGGCTCTTCGTGCAGAAGCCCCACCAGCTGGACGTGCGCGGGGCCATGCAGGTGATGGACCACGGCGCGGGCGAGTACGTCACCGTCCCGGTCAAGCTGGTGGTCAAGGGCGTGCCCAAGAAGATGGCCCTGGGCAAGATGGACCCCGGCAAGCTCATGGACACCGAGACCGAGATGGAACTCACCTACCTGAAGCTCACCGTGGACGGCGAGGACCAGGTGGAGATCGACAAGTACAACTTCATCTTCAAGGTTCAGGGCGATGACCAGCTCACCAAGGTCCGCGCCGCCCTGGGCCTGGAATAGGAGGGGCCCATGACGAAGGAGCAGCAGGCCGGAGCGGCCACGGACGGCGGGCACACCCTGAAGCACCCGGTGGCCTACGAGGGCAAGGAAATCAAGGAAGTTCTGCTCAGGCGGGTCAGGGGCAAGGGGCTGGTCAAGGCCGAGCGCGAGATGCGCGCCCGGGGCGTGAAGGACCCCGGGGAGATGGAGCGCACCATGTACGTGCTGGCCGTCTCCCTGGAACTGCCCGTGGAGGCCGTGCTGGAGTTCGATTCCAGCGACCTCATGGAGCTGAACCAGAAGGCCCAGGAGATGGGTTTTTTCTGATGACGGCGCGCGAGGCGCGGGTGCTCTGCCTGCGCCTCGCGGCCGCCGCGGGTGGCGCAGTGGAGTTTTTCATGGACCAGCCCCTGGATGAGTTGGCGCGGTGGGCTGAGGCGGCGGAAGAAGCTTTTCCCAAAGACGGGTAGGACATGGCGAAGATATTCGAGTTGGCCTTCCAGATCGGCGGCAAGCTGGGCTCCTCCTTCTCGGGGGCGCTTTCCGGCGCTTCCGGGGCGCTCACGGCCCTGGGGCGGCGAGCCAAGGAGCTGGAGCGCGGTCAGGCCGACGTATCCCGCTTCCGGGTGCTCAAGATGGACGCCCAGGATACGGCGAAGAAGCTCCAGGAGGCCCAGGGGGAATGCGCGCGCCTGGGCAGGGCCATGCGCGAGACCGAAAGGCCGTCCAAGGCCCTGGCCCGCGACTTCGAGGCCGCAAAGCGCAAGGCCGGTGACCTGAAGGACAAGCTCGAGGGACAGAATCAGGAACTGCACCGCCTGCGCTCCTCCCTGCAGGCGGCCGGAGCCTCAACCTCCAACCTCGCGGGGCACCAGAACAGGCTCGCCAAGGCCGCCGAATCGGCCCGGGCCGCGCAGGGCCGCCTGCAGTCCACCATGGCGCGCATCCAGGCCAACCAGGCCAGGCGGGAGCGCATGGGCGGGGCCATGATGTCCGGCATGGGCGGCAACCTCATCGGCGGCCTGGCCGCCGGGTTCGCGGCCGACAGGCTCATGACGCCGGGCATCGACCTGGAGCACCTCATGGCCATGGGCGGCAACATCGCCAACATGACCCGCTCCCAGATCGCCTCCACCACGGCGGCCATCCGCTCGGCATCTCTGGAGAGCAACCAGGCCGTCATGGACATGGCCAACGCCTGGCAGAACCTCCTGGCCAAGGGCATGGAGAACGATCAGGCCGTGGCCGCCCTGGGAACGCTGGGGCGCGTGGCCACGGCCACCGGATCCTCCATGGAGGACCTCTCCAACACGGCTTTCAGCCTCATGGACAACCTGAAGATCGGCGCGGACCAGCTCCCCCAGGTGATGGACATCCTGGCCCAGGCGGGCAAGGCGGGCTCATTCGAGCTTCGGGACATGGCCAAGTTTTTCCCGCAGCTCACTGCCGGTTTCCGCTCGCTGGGCATCGAGGGTCCGCAGGCGGCGGCCTCCCTGGGCGCGGCCCTGCAGATCGCCATGAAGGGCGCGGCCAACCCGGACGAGGCCGCCACCAACATGAAGAACTTCCTGGCCAAGATGACCGCGCCGGATACCATCAAGAACTTCTCGGAGCACTACGGGATCAACCTGGAGAAGGCCCTCAAGAAGGCCATGGCCAGGGGGGAGAACCCCGTGGAGTTCATGCTCAAGATGATCCAGCGCGTCACCGGCGGCGACCAGTTCCGCATCGGCGAACTGTTCGGGGACATGCAGGTCAACAACTTCCTGAAGCCCATGATGGCCAACATGGAGGAGTTCAAGAAGATCCGCGAGGAGGCCATGGGAGCGTCCGGAGTCGTGGACAAGGACTTCGCCCGGATGATGGAGACCTCCAAGGAGAAACTCAAGGGGATGGAGAGCTCCGCCAGGGACCTGGCCATCACCCTGGGCGGCACGCTCACAGGCTCGCTCGGCTCGGTGCTCGGGGGCGCCCGTCCCGTACTGGACTGGGCGAATTCCCTGGCCAAGCGTTTTCCTGTCCTCACGGGCGCGGTCATCACCGGTGTGGCCGGTTTCGCCGCTCTGGGCCTGGCCAGCGCGACGCTGGGCTACGTCTGGACGTTCATGGCGGGCGGATGGCTCAACCTGCTCAAGCTCTTCCAACTGGGCGGGGCGGCCATCGCCCTGTTGCGCACCAGCACCATCGGGCTCACCGCCGTGCAGCTCGCATCCGCAGCCGGGGCCAAGGTCTGGGCCGCAGCCCAGTGGCTGCTCAACGCCGCGTTCTGGGCCAACCCCATCACCTGGGTGGTGGCCGGTGCCGTGGCCCTGGGCGCGGCCGCGTGGTGGGTGGTCTCCAACTGGGACACGGTCAAGGCCTTCTTCTCCGGGCTCTGGGAGCACATCGCCGCCGGAGTGGCCCCGGCGGTCGAGGCCGTCAGGACGGCGTTCTCGGGGATCATGGAGTGGTTCGGCGGGCTCGACCTGGCCGAGAGCGGCGCGAAGCTGATCATGACCTTCGTGGACGGCATCACGTCAAAGGCCGCTGCCGCCTGGGAGTCCGTCCAGGGTGTGCTGCAGGGCATCCGCGACATGCTGCCGTTCTCCGACGCCAAGGTGGGGCCGCTTTCGGCGCTCACCGCTTCGGGCCGGGCCATCATCGAGACCATGGCCTCGGGCCTTGCCTCCATCGGCGGCGGACCGCTGGCCCACGCGCTGGGCCTGGCCCTCGGGCAGGCCCGCGACACGGCGGGGGAGGGCGTGGACCTCCCCGTTTCGGCCGGGGCAGGACAGGCGGGAGGCGCCCTCCGAGGCGCGGCGGCCGGGGGCATCACCATCAACTTCGCCCCGGTCATCACCGTGCAAGGAAGCGCGGTCCCTGGCGCGCTGGACGCCTCCCTGCGCGAATCCGAGGAGCGCCTGCGCGAGATGGTGGAGCGCATCCTCTCCGGCGAGCGCCGCATCGCGTACGCATAGGAACGAACATGGCCAGGATCTACGAAACCAGACAGGGCGACACCTACGACATCATCGCCTACCGGGTCTACGGCTCGGAGCAGCGCGCCATGGACATCGCCCAGGCCAACCCCGTGCACATGGACACGGTGTTCTTCCGGGCAGGGGTGGCCCTCCTGCTGCCCGAGATCGCCCCCGGAGAGGCCGACCAGCCGTCGCCGCCCTGGAGGAGACGCTGATGCGCCGCGCCCGCCTGACCGTCCTCTACGGTGGGAAGGACATCTCCTCGGACATCGCCCCGTACCTGGAGGGCTTCACCTACACGGACAACGCCCACGGCAAGGCCGACACCCTGTCCATCGACATCGAGGACACAAAGGGCCTCTTCGTCTCCGGATGGTGCCCGGAGAAGGGGGGAAGGATCGAGGCCGTCATCACCTGCGAGGACTGGTTCGCTGCGGGCGACAGGCTGACCATGCACTGCGGTTCGTTCGAGGTGGACCAGGTTGGCTTTTCCGGCCCGCCGGACATCCTGAGCATCGACGCCGTGTCCGCCGCCACCACCTCCAGCATCCGGCGGGAGAAGAGGACCAGGGCCTACGAGAACACCAGCCTGGAGGCCATCGCCGGGGACATCGCCAGGCGTCAGGGCCTCGAGCTGGTCTACGAGAGCTCCGACACCATCGCGCTCACCCGGGTGGACCAGCGCGGGCAGAGCGACCTTGAATTCCTGCAACGCCAGGCCGAGGCCCATGGGCTCAAGCTCAAGGTCACCGACGACAAGCTGGTGCTCTTCGATGACGAGGAAGCCGACGCCAGGCCGAGCTCCTTCACCATTCGGCGCGGCGACCAGAGCCTTGTCCGCTACCGCTTCCAGACCCAGAGCCACGACACCTACGACGGGGCCAAGGCCACGTACTGGAGCCCCGAGGAGAAGGAACTCTATGCCGTGGAGTCCGCCCCGAAGAAGCCCCCGCAGGGCACGGGGCAGACCCTCTCTGTGAACGAGCGCTTCGAGAGCCGCGAGGCCGCCGAAAAGCGGGCGGCCAAGCGCCTGCGCTCCAAGAACAAGGGCGGCACCTCCGGGACGATCACCTACAAGGGCCACCCGGGCATCCAGGCCGGGCTCAACGTCACCACGTCCGGCTTCGGCAAGTTCGACGGCAAGTATTCCATCGAGACCGTCCGGCACGCCATGAACCGTCAGGGCGGCTACGTCACCACCCTGGAGATCAAGCAGGCCGTGGCCAGGGACGGCGGGGAAGCCGACGATTCCCCGAAGTTCACCGCCCAGGAGCGGGAGCTCTACGCCGTGGAGAAGTCCCCGGCCAAGGCGTCCACGTCCTCCGCCAAGGCCAGGGCAGCCTCCCCCCGGGCCGCGCAGGATCAGGGCAGCCAGCCCCAGACCGCGCAGACCGGACAGCAGGCCGCCCCGGTCCCGTCTGGCCAGCAGTCCCAGGCCACGGAGCGCATGAAGACCCCGAGCGAAATGGCCGCCGACCCCAAGAGCAGGGATGCCGGCGTGAAGCAGCGCTACCAGGAGGCCGTGAAGTCCGGCGACACGGCCAAGGCCGAATCCTGGAGGAAGTACGCCGCCCAGAAAGGAATCTCGGTGGAATGATGAGCCTCGCCGACATCCATAGCCGCCTGGACCTCCTGGAGTCCTGCCTGGCCCACGTGATCCGCGTGGGAGTGGTGGCCTCCACGGACCCCGCCGCGGGCACGGTGCGCGTGCGCTTCCACGACGCGGACGCGATGGTCTCCTACCACTTCCCCGTGCTGCAGCGCAAAACTCTCAGGGACCAGGACTACCACATGCCCGACATCGGCGAGCACGTGGCCTGCGTGTGCCTGGGCAACGGCCTGGAGCAGGGCGTGTGCCTGGGAGCCATCTTCTCCAGGCAAGACCAACCCCCCGTGGCCGACCAGGACAAGCGCCACGTCCAGTTCGAGGACGGCACCTGGTTCCAGTACGACCGCCGCGCCCATCGCCTCTCGGGCGAGATCGCGTCGGGCGAGGTGGTGCTCAAGGTCGGCGGGGGCGTCTCCCTCACCCTCACCGGCGGGGCCTGCGTGCGGATCGAGGGGGATTCCAGCCTCGTCTTCGGCGGCCGCCTGGACGTGGTGCTCGACGGCGAGGTGGACGTGGATCTGCGCGAGAAGGTGCGCGTGCGCCGCCTCAAGGAGCTGGAGAGCTGGACCACGGCCCCGGTGATTGCCCATCCCTACGAACCCCTGGAGGGCCTCGAGGCCCCCAAGACCCCGGAGAAGTAGATGCTCGGCACCTTCGGCGACGTCACCTTCGAGGTGAGCGAGGAGCGCGTCCGCTCCTGGCAGGACTTCAGGCGCACCGGCAAGGCCCGCTGGGCCGCCCACGAGCTGGTGCAGGACAAGCCCGTGCTCCAGTACGTGGGGCCGGACCTGGAGGAGATTTCCTTCACGGTGGCCTTCGGAGTGTCCCAAGGCCTGAATCCGGCCGTGGAGATAGACGCGCTGCGCAGGATCCGGGATGCCGCCGAACCCCAGATGCTGGCCATCGGCGGGCATCCCGTAGGCAAGTTCGTCCTGGAGGCCCTGGAAGAGGCGCACAAATACCACGATAACCAGGGGCGCTTGTACTTCGCGGAGGTGGGCCTCTCCCTCAAGGAATACCACGAGCGGGGCCAGGAGCCCAAATACCGCCAGGGCCTCTCCGGAGTGACCAGCCTGGCCGACGACGCCCAGGTGCTGCCCTGGCAGGTGGCTGACGCCGCCGATGGCGTGGTGGACGTGCCCGAGGAGGCCGTGGATCAGGTGGCCGCCGTCGCCGAAGACGCAGGGGGAGGCTTCCGCTCCAAACTGGCCAAGGCCGCCGCCGGGCTCCAGAAGGCCGCATCCCTGACGCAACAGGGCCTCCGGATGCTGGACCTGAATCCCGCCGAAATCTCCGGCCTGGCCGGGAAGAACCCGGCCCAGGCCGTCTCAACCGTGCTGGGCAAGGCGCAAAGCCTGCCCTTGGGGGACGCCAGGGCGGCCCTGAACAAGACCCTGGGGCCGGACATGGCGGCTGCGGCCGAGAAGTACATGGGGCGCGCCAGGGAGGTTGCCGACGTGGCCAGGCACGCCGACCTCGGCTGGCTGCCCGGCGTGAACCCGGACACCGCCCTGGGCGACGTGGGCGTGAGCCGCGCCGCCTCCATGGCGGGCAAGCTGGCGAGCACAGCCTCCAAGGCGGCCGTCCTGGCCAGGATCAACATCTGATGGCCAGCGTCAGGGATTTCACCCAGGCGAGCGAGTTCGACATCCTGGGCGGCCCGCTCGGCCCGGTGGAGATCGGGGCTTTGGGCGTGCGGGGGGTCATCCAGAACGTGCGGACCATCCTGGCCACGGTGCGGGGCACCGTCCCCCTGGATAGGACCTTCGGCATCGACGACACCATCGTGGACACCCCGGCCCCCGTGGCCCAGGCCAGGCTCACCGGCGCGGTGATCGAGGCCGTGGAGCGCTGGGAGCCGAGGGTCAAGGTGGTGAAGGTCACCTGGGTGCGGCTCGACAACTCCGAAACTGCGGACGGGCGCATGGTCCCCCGCGTGAGGGTGAAAATCCGTGGCACTGTCTGAACTTCCCGCCATCTCCTTCACCGACACCGACGCCGCCCGCGTGGAGGCGGAGGTCATCGGCGCGTATGAGGCCATCACTGGAGCCACCCTCTACCCGGGCAACCCCGTGCGGCTTTTCCTCGAGGCCCTGGCGTACACCATCGCCCAGCAGCGGGTGGTCATAGACTACACCGGCAAGCAGAACCTGGTGCGGTTGGCGGACGGCGCGTTCCTGGACCATCTGGGCGCGTTCACCAACGCCGTGCGCCTCTCTGCCCAGCCAGCCAGGACCACGGTGCGCTTCACCCTGGCCGCCGCCCTGGGCACCGTGCTGGCCATCCCGGAGGGGACCCGGGTCACCCCGGACGGCAAGACCTACTTCGCCACCACCCGCGCGGCCGAGGTGCCCATCGGGGGACTGGCCGTGGACGTGGAGGCCGCCTGCACGTCCACCGGCAGCTCGGGCAACGGCTTCCTGCCCGGACAGATCAACCGCATGGCGGATCTCGTGGACGGTGTGGTCAGGGCCGTGAACGTCACCATGTCCGCAGGCGGGGCCGACCAGGAGGCCGACGTCAAGTTCCGTGAGCGGGTGCAGCTCTCGCCGGAGCGCTTCTCCACCTGCGGCCCGCGCGACGCCTATCGCTATTTCGCGCTCTGCGCCCACCAGGACGTCACGGACGTGGCCGTGGTGTCGCCCGCGCCCGGCCGCGTGAACGTCCATCCCCTGATGGCCGGAGGGGCCATGCCCACGCCCGAGGTGCTGGCGGCCGTGTCCGCGCTCCTGCGCGAGGAGTCCGTGCGCCCGCTCACCGACATGGTGGGCGTGCTGCCCCCCGTGCCCGTGACCTATGACGTGACCGTCACCTGGACCCTGGGCGGGTCCTCCTCCGGGATCGCGGCGGCCGTGGCCGAGCTGGTGGAGCAGTCCGTGGAGGAGTTCGTCACCTGGCAGCGCGCGGTGCTGGGGCGCGACGTGAACCCCACGCGGCTCTCCACCCTGATCGAGCAGGCCGGGGCCAAGCGCGTGGTGCTGACCGCCCCGGAGTTCCGGGTACTTGCGCCCGAGGAGCTGGCCGTGGCCGGAAACGTGAGCGTGGTCTACGGCGGGATCGAGGGGGACTAAGTGGACCAGTACCTGGCCGACACCCCGCTCATCGACCTGTTGCCGTCCTCCATCAAGAATGATCCGTCCATGGCGGCCGCTGCCGCCGCCTGCCAGCCGGAGCTTTCGGCCGTCGTGGCCGAGACGCCGCGCGTGCTGGTCTACCACAACCTGGAGGGCCTGCCGGACGCGGTGCTTTCTCTGGTGGCCTGGGGCTGGCACGTGGACGGCTACGACCTGCTCGCCACCCGCGCCGAGCGCCTGGGCGTGGTGCGCCGCTTCTTCGACTACCACCGCTTCAAGGGCACCCGAAAGGGGTTCGAGCTGTACTTCGAAACCTTCCTCAAGCGGGACCTGCTGGCGGCCTCGCCTCCGCACAAGAGCTTCCTTGGGGCTTCCCTCACCGCATCCGAGCGCGCGGCCTTCGAGGCACCGCACCCCGAGGTCCGGGTCTATCCTTTCCGCCACGGCGGGCGGAAGGAGTTCTCCTTCCCTGGCGACTTCCTGGGGGCGTTCTGGCCGGGCCGCTCCGACGCGCTCCTGCGCATCGGGGACCAGGTGGCACTCTTCGACCCGCTCACCGGGGAGGAGACCGCCCTGGACAGCCTGGAAACCGCCCGGGACACGGTCCAGGGCCTTGCCGTTTCGAGGACGCCCGTGCGCCTGCGCGGCAAGGCCGGGCGGGGGCTTTGCTGCGGCCGGTTCCTGACGGGCTTCACGGCAGACCTGGGCGCGGCCTCGCGCCTCTACGAGATGGACCTCGCCGTGGGCTACGCGGACGAGGTCGAGCGCCGCAGACCGCTCTCCATGCGCCCGTCGCTCGAACCCGTGCGCCTGGGCTCGGACGTGGTGGCCGCGCCAGGGACTGCCAGCCCGTTCGCCCTGTTCCCCGGCAACCGCTGGACCGAGGTCTATCCCGAGCGCGGTGGGCGCGTCCTGGCCAGGGTGTTTCCGGTCAGGTCCGGGGCGGGTGACCGCATCCACCGCCGCACCAGGCTTTTCGACCCCGCCCGCGTGGTGTTCCCGCGCAGCGCCTCCGGCACGTTCGCCGGCGCTTTCCGCCTGGGGCAGCTGCCGCCCCACACGGCGGAGATCGCCGTGGACATGCTGCGCAAGGCCCCGGCCCGGGCCATGTTCTGCGGCACGTTCGCTGGCGGGCACGCCAGCGCCCTGGGCGTGGGGGAGTGGGTGGCGCTGATGCTTCGCGTGGGGCGCATGGCCTCGCGGTTCTCGGACAAGGTCCTCGTTTCGATCACCAACCGCAAGCCCTTCCGGGCGAGCTCCGGCCTGCGCGCCGGAGACGCCCGCGCGGGCGAATACCGTCTGGAGGTTCTCAGATGATCCATTCCGTGCTCTACCGCGACCGCCAGGAGGTCCAGGCCGCCGACCTGAACCGCTCGCAGGAGTTCGTCGACGCCTCTTTCCAGGCCCTGATCCTGGACGCCATCACTGCCGAGCGGATGTTCACCGGGCTCACCGTGACCATGAAGTCGGCTGTGGAGCTGGAGATCGCCCCGGGCCGCCTCTGGGTGGGGGACCAGGGCAGGATCTACGAGAAGGCCGCCGCCGAGGTCCTCTCGGTGTTCTCCTACCTCCCGGTGCAGGACACGCGCTGGCTCTGCCTCTCGGTCCTCGGGCAGGGGCAGGAGACTGACGTGCAGCCGCGCGATTTCCTGATCGACCTGCAGTCGGGGCAGACCGAGCCCCGCGCCGTGGCCATGGAGACCGCGCGCGTGGCCGTGCTGCACGTGACCGCCGGGCTCGAGTCCTCCGACCCCCAGAAGCCCGTTGCTCCCACGGGCTACACCACCGTGGCCATGGCGCTCCTGAACCCCTCGGGGATCGTCGAGGTGCAGCAGGCCGAGAACCGCCGCCTGATGCGCCTGTTCGAGACCTGGCAGGGCATGCGCGCCAACGCGGCCTGGATCGCCGAGGCCTCGCCCAAGCTCTCCTCCCTGATGTCGGACATGGCCAGCCTCGCGGCTGCGGTGAAGGCCCAGCAGGTGGCAGGGCTGGTCACGGGCCTGGCCGCCGAGATCGCGCTCATCCGCGACAGGCTGCAGCTGCCCGCGACCTACGCCGAGTACGAGGCCGACAACTTCCTGGACAGGCTCAAGTCCGACACGGCCGACCCTGGCTTCCGCGCGCTGGTGATGATGGGCGTGCGCTTTCCCTGGGACGGCCAGACCGAACAGCAGCTCTCGCTCTTCAACCCCTACGACACGGCGGTGAGGAACTTCGAGGGGCTCCTGCTGCCCGCGCACGGCCTCGCGGCGCGCCTCAAGCTCTCCGGGATGTCCGGCGAGCTGCCGCTCTCCCAGTACCAGTACCAGACCGTGACCACCCGCGAGCTCACCCGGGTGCGCCGCCGCACGATCTACTCGCCCACCATGCGCTGGTGCACCAACGGGGCCTACTGGGGCGCGCAGGACGCCGGACGGGTCATCGAGGACGTGTTCGAGGGCGAGGTCCCGGCAGGGGTGACCCTGGGCGACTCCCGCTATCACGAGGATGTGTTCCTGGGCGGGGAGCCCGGGCACCTGATCTACGACTCCAGCGACGTGTGGGTGCACACCTGGGAGGAGAACTACTGGGTCACGGATTCGCAGACCAACTCCATCAACGGCAGCGTCAACGCCCAGACGTTCTTGAACTCCCAGAACGGCTGGCTGCGCAAGGTCGGGCTCACCTTCACGCGCAAGGCCGCCGAAGGGGCGGTGACGCTTCTGGTCACCGACACCCTGAACGGCCTGCCCAACCTGGAGCGCGTCCTGGGCCGGGCCGTGGTCAACCCAGCCGACATCCGCATCAACCCGGAGGAGACGCTCTTCGAGTTTCCCCAGCCCGTGTTCCTCTCCCCGGGCCGCCGCTACGCCCTGGTCATCGTCACCGGCGGGGCACACTACGTGGCCCTGGTGGCGGGCACCCAGTACAGCCAGGGCACGCTGTTCTACTCGACCGACGGCGAGTACTTCCAGGGCGATTTCACCAAGGACCTGATGATGAGCCTCTACTACGCTTCGTTCGCCAACCCGCGCACCGTGGTGGACCTGGAGCCTGTGTCCCTGGCCGGGGGCATCGCCGCGTTCGACGTGCTGCACGAGATCATCCAGCCCGACGCCACGTCGCTGGTGCTCGAATACCAGCCCGCAGGCTCCAGCGAGTGGCTGCCCATCCAGCCCGGGAGCACGCAGGGCCTGCTGGGCCTGCCCGCCATGTGCAGGCTGCGCGCCGTGTTCAACGGCAGCGGGGACATCATGCCCTGCCTGGGGCTGGCCGGATCGAAGTTCCGCGCGTCCCGCCCGGCCCAGACGTTCAGGCACGTGAGCGCCGCCCGGGTCCTGACCGGGGCCTCGGACGAGGTCGAGGTGATCCTGCGCCTGGAGGGCTGGGACCAGGCGCGCCACACCTGCGCGGTCAAGCTCCTGGTGGGGGAGACCGCGCACGACGGCACGGTCACGGACGTGGACCTCGGCAACGACACCATCCGCCGCACGGTGCGGTTCACCCCGCCAGCCACCTCGACCTACCGCATCCGCATCGACGGGACCACGGACACGCCCCTCAAGTGCTACCACGTGGCCCAGCGCATGGACGTGGCGCAGTAAGGAGCCCCAACATGCTCGACCTCGAAAACTATGCGTTCCGGGAGGGGCTGACCCCCCTTTCGGCAGAGGAGCTGAACAGGCGATTCTACGCTCTGGTGCGCCGCCTGCACGACCTGGAAACCCTGCGCGTGAACTGGGACGCGGCCGTGGCCGAGGTGCAGGCCAAGGGCGTGCAGCGTATCGACGAGGCCGTGCGCCCTCTGCTGGACGCCTTGTCCCTGGACCTCCAGGGCCTGGTGGAGCGCGGCGAGCAGGATCTGGAGAGCCAGGCCCTGGCCGTGGCCGCGAAGCTGGACGAGGTCGAGGTGCGCATGGCCCAGGCCGAGGCCCGGTTCTCGGGCATGAACGGCGAGATCGAAACGCGCCTGGCCGCTGCCGAGGCAGAATTCGCGCAGATGACCCAGTCCGGGGAACTCTTGGTCACGCAGCCGGAGATGGAGGCGGGCATCCTCTCCATGACCCGCGACATGTGGGCGGGGATGGTCCTGTACCTCTTTACCGCCAGCATACCGGTCCTGGCCGATGGCCTGCCCGCCGGATTGGAACTGGACGGGGCTGTGGCCGATCTTGCCGTGTATCCGCGGCTCATGCGCATCTGGTGCGGGGCGGCAACGAACGCCACGGCAGCGAACTGTTACCGGTGCACCGCGGGTGGCGCGCGCGACGCGGCCGGAGGGCACATCAAGCTGCCGGATTTGCGGGGCGAATTCCTGCGCTGCTGGGACCACGGGCGGGGGGTGGATTCGGGGCGCGCCCTGGGCAGCGCGCAGGCGGCGGACAACGCCCCGCACAGCCACGGCGTCGATCCGCCAGCCACCTATTCCCAGGCGGGCGGGGTGCACCGCCACCAGCAGGCGCCGCACCTTGAGACGCAATTCCCGGGCGGCGGCGCCGTCACCGGCGGACAGGGCGTCGGCAACAACGCCACGGCCTACACCGAGTACAGCGCCGAACACCAGCATCTGGTGGATATCCAGGCATTCACGTCCGGCTCGCAAGGCACCGAGGGCCGGCCGAGGAACGTGGCGGCCATGGCCGTCGTGCTCGTCTAGGGGGGACAATGGATAACATCGTTCTGCATCATTACGCTCACGACACCGGTGTTTATCTCGGCAGCGCCCAGTGCCCGCCCAGGCCCAGGGGAGTGGGGTTGCCCGCGAACAGCACGCTCGATCCCCCGCCTGACGGAGTCCCGGACGGGCACGTGGCCCGCTGGACCGGCGAGGGATGGGAGGTGGTTCCGGCGCCCGGCCCGCCTCCGCCCCTGTACGGCTACGACGAGTCCGGCATCTGCACCGGGCCGCTGCTCCCCGGCCAGCTTCCGGAGCGTGCCACGGAGCTGCCGCCTCCCGATCCGGAGCCGGGGGCCGTTGCCGTGTGGGACGGCCAGGCCTGGTCTGTCGTGGAGGACCACCGGGGGCGGGATCTCTATTCCACCGTGGACGGGAGCGCCGTTGTCATGAACGCCATCGGGCCGGTTCCGGAGGGGTTCACGCTCAAACCCTTCCCCGGGACGGGGTGGGCCTGGTCCGGGGACGACTGGACGCCGGACCTGCCGACGGCCCGGGCAACCCGGTGCTCCGAGGTGGACACCCTGCGCGACTCGCTGCTGCGGTCCGGGTATGCCTTTGAGTTCGGGGGAGAGCCCCACGCGCTCCAGACGCGCGGGGAGGACGACCGGCTCAACTGGCTGGGGGTGCTCGCCGCCTGCCAGGCCATGGTCGCCGCTGGCCAGGGGGAGGCGCTTCTTTCGATCCGCACTGCCGCCAACGACACTCTGGCCGTGCCCGCCGCCGGGCTCGCGCAGGTGCTTCTCGGCGCGCTGGCGCACCAGTCCGCGATCTACGCGGCCGCATGGGCCCACAAGGACGCCATCCGCCTGATGGGCGAGGACTCCGGCGGCGTGACCGCCGTGCTGGGGTACGACATCACCACCGGCTGGCCGGGCTAGCCGCCCGCCGCGCCTTCACTCCAGGAGACCCGCGCCCGGCATGTCCGGGAGCGGGTCCAGCAGTTCCCGGCCCTCGTGCTTGGGCGAGTTCACCAGGGTACCCACCCTGTACGCGTGCATCCCGGGCCACTCGCGCGGCTCGAGGATGTTCCGCAGCGCGTCCGCCCGCGTGGTTCCGGGATCCAGCCAGCGGGCGTCGTCGCCGGGATCGACGATCACGGGCATGCGGTCGTGGATCCCGGCCACCAGGGAGTTGGCCTGGCAGGTGAGGATGGCCACGCTCTCCAGCAGTCCGCCCTGCGGCCCCTCGTGGTGCTCCCAGATCCCGGCCAGGGCCAGCACGCCCCCGTCCTCCCTGGTGAGAAACCAGGGTTGGCGCCTGCCGTTCTCGCTGCTCCATTCGTAGAACCCCTGGGCCGGGATCAGGCAGCGCCGGTAGCGCATGGCCGCCCGGAACGCCGGCTTCTCGGCGGCCGTCTCCGCGCGGGCGTTGATCATCTTGTAGCCGATGGCCGTGTCCTTGGCCCAGGAGGGCACCAGGCCCCACTTGAAGAGCCTCATCCCGCGCCCGGCGGGCGTGGGCGTCACGGCCTCCACCATCTGGCCAGGGGCGATGTTGTAGCGCTCCGGCGCGTCGGGGATCTCCTCGAGGCCGAAGCGCTCCTTCAGGCGCTTGCGCGGCAGGCCAAGGGCGAAGCGTCCGCACATGGGCTGTCTCCTTTTCTTTCCGTGTTTCCTGCCTAGCACGGCGCGCCGGGAAAATCACTCGGGGATGCAAAGACTTGGCTGGACTTTCTGTAGTGCAAAAAGCACCACTGTAAGTATAGCCTTGCCAGCTTTGGAGCGTCCTGCTAGACGACGGACATGGACACCACCCGAAACACCCCTGGAGTCGAGGTCCTCGGATTCAGGCCCGAGGTCATCCTCGAACTGCCGCTTCTGCTGGAGAGCGTCCCGGCCGGGTTTCCGTCCCCGGCCGAGGACTACATCGACAAGCACCTGGACCTGAACGAGCACCTGGTCCGCCATCCGGCCTCCACCTTCTTCGTGCGCGCCACGGGCGAGTCCATGGCCGGGGCGTCCATCCAGCCCGGGGACATCCTCGTGGTGGACCGGGCGCTTCAGCCGGTCAGCGGCCGCGTGGTAATCGCGGCCGTGGACGGCGAGCTCACGGTCAAGCGCCTGCGCGTCAGGGGCGCGCGCGTGTTCCTCGAGCCCGCCAACCCTTCGTTCAAGCCCCTGGAGGTCTCCCCCGAGTCCGACTTCGAGGTCTGGGGCGTGGTCACCTACGTCATCCACAAGGCCTGAGCCGTGGCCCTCTTCGCCCTGGTGGACTGCAACAATTTCTACGCCTCCTGCGAGCGCGTGTTCGCCCCACACCTGGCCACGCGGCCCGTGGTGGTGCTGACCAACAACGACGGCTGCATCATCGCCCGCTCCCCCGAGGCCAAGGCCCTGGGCTTCAAGATGGCCGAGCCCGAGTTCCAGGCCCGGGCCAGGCTCAGGCGCCACAACGTGGCCGTGTTCTCCTCCAACTACGCCCTCTACGGGGACATGTCCGTCCGGGTAATGGCCACCCTGGCGGAGTTCACCCCGAGGATGGAGGTCTACTCCATCGACGAGGCCTTCCTGGACATGGCCGGGCGGCCCGGCGAGCTGGCCCGGCACGCCGCGCGGATCCGCTCCGAGGTGCGCAGGCGCACGGGCATCCCTGTCTCCATCGGCGTTGGCCCGACCAAGACCCTGGCCAAGGCCGCCAACAAGCTGGCCAAGAAGCGCCCTGAGCTGGAGGGCGTGCTGGTGCTGCCGGAAGAGGAGGAGAGGGCTGGGCTGCTGGCCGGGCTGGACGTGGAGGACGTCTGGGGCATCGGCCACCGCCACGCCAGGAGGCTCAAGGCCCGGGGCGTTGCCACCGCGTGGGACTTCTCGCGGCTTTCGCGTGACTGGGTGCTCAAGAAGATGACCGTGGCGGGCCTGCACACGTGGCTGGAACTCAACGGCGTGTCCTGCATCCCCATGGAGCTGGCCCCCAGGCCCAAGCAGACAATCGTGTCCTCGCGTTCCTTCGGGCGGCCCGTGACCGGCCGCGAGGAGATGGTCGAGGCCATGTCCCGCCATGCGGCCCGGGCGGCGGAGCGCCTGCGCGGGGAGAAAGGGGTGGCGTCCTCGCTGCTGGTGTTCATCCAGACCAACAACTTCATCGAGGGCGAACCGCAGTACTGGGCCAGCCAGAGCCGCGCCCTGAACCCGGCCACGTCGCACACGGCGGAAATCGTGCGCGCAGGGCGAGAAGTGCTGGAGCGGATCTTCCGGCCGGGCTTCCGCTACAAGAAGGTGGGCGTGATGCTCTCGGGTATCGAGGCCGAGGGCGCGGCCCAGTATTCGCTGCTGCGCGAGCCGGACGAGCGGGGCGCGCGGCTCATGGAGGCCCTGGACAGGGTGAACGCCAAGTGGGGCAGGGAGACTCTTTTCCCGGCCTCCGTGGGCACCAGGCGCGCCTGGAGCATGAAGCAGAACTTCAGGTCGCCCAGATACACCACGGTGTGGGGGGAGCTGGCGGGGGCGAGGTTGTGATGATCCTTCTGGGCTGCTTGAGAGTCTTCACCTTTGACTGGTCGGGAATTTGAACAATTTCCCAATAATCATGGGATTCTTGGGGTTTTGGGCTTTGACACCGGCACGCCCTGTATTATCAGGACAAATCGTGGTGAAAATGAGAACCAGGAGGATCGGTCCATGGATAAGCATGTCTATTGGTTCGGGAGCAGGGTGAAAGGACTGCACGGTAATTCTCCCGGAACCTGGGTGGCGGAAGGACCTTTCCCCTCTGATGATATTGCCAAACGGGAACGGGAGCTCGCAAAGGCCCCGGACATTGATGTGACTCCGTGTTTTGTGGCTCCCTCTGAAGAGGAGGCTTTGGAGAGGATCAAATGGATGGGTTGATTGAGCGACTATTGAGGGTCTTTGGGCACGACGCGTTGCGGAGCAGGAGAACCCTGGCGACAGCTCTCAAGATACTATAATCAAAGGAGGTGTTGCAATGGTGAAAACAGTGATTCGTAAACCCGGCTGTCAAGCCGCCCTAGTTGCGATTGGTTGGGTCGCATTCGTATTGGGTGTCTTGCTTAAAGTAAAATACCTGTATGTTTCGCTCTTACTACTCGCTGTCGCTAGGGTCCTGCCCAAAGCCTCTCAAAGTTTTTATATCACTTAATCGAACTTGCGTTGGAGTGTTTGGATCACTCCAGCCACCACCGCATCGAAATTCTGTCGCAAATCATGCTCCCAGATACGGATGACAACCCATCCGGCCGATGAGAGTTGCCCGGTGACCAGAGTGTCGCGGGCGACATTACGCGATATCTTGGCTTCCCAGAACTGTTGATTCGTTTTCGGCTGCCGGAAGTGGAGTTGTTGACGCTGATGTTATACGCACGACTGGTTAGTTGACTTATGGAAGTGTTTGCCTGTTGCTGGAGGGAACGGTAATTGGAGGTTGCCGTAAAACATTATCTCTGAACCACGATTGCGTGTTCTGTGCGCAGAATAACATATCGAAAAATCCTCAGCACTTTCATTCTTGTATATGTCTATAATTTCATGTGTTCGATCATATGTTACAATCCAAGGGTGTGCCAAGTCTTTGATAATGGAGGCGACTGAAACATGGTCATCGTGAGAGTAGGAGTTTTTGTAAAGTAAGTCTCCTTTTTTGTAGTATGGCGGATCAAAGTATATGAGCGATTTCTTTGGAAGGTCGTGTTGAATGTTGTTGATTAGTTCGATTGCGTCAGAGTTGTATATGCTAATTCGATTCTTATATTTTGAAATTAACTCAATTCTTTCAATCAGGTTGTCTTTGTTGAATCTGGCGTCAATTTTGTAAGGACCATTTTGATTCTTTCCACCGATAACCCCTCCCTGCAAAATACCTGAACGATTTGTTCTGTTTAAGAAGAAAGTCGAAAAAGCAATATCAAAAGTACTGAAATTGTCTGGTTTATTTTGAATCAATTTCTGTGTATGCCACTCTGATATAGTCACGCGAGTGCTTTTAATTCTATCAATGAAGTCGTTTGGATAATGTATGATTGTATGCCAGAAAGAGTAGATACATTTGTCAATGTCATTGATGACAATGTGGCGAGCAAACCCTTCGAGTAGTAACGTTAAGGCAACGGCTGCTCCGCCAGCATAAGGTTCAACATAAGTCCCATCATGAAGTCGATTTGACCGGAAAATCTCCTTGATAAATGGGGCAAGTTTGCCCTTGCCGCCTGGATAGCGAAGCGGAGTGTAGAATGGTGAGATAGGCATGGGGAGATGGGTAGCAGGAAGTTGTGTGGCTGGCCAGCCTCATTTTGACCAACAACACAAGACGAAAAATTCAATATTGTCCCAGAACATGCAGAGAATTTGAGGGGTTGGGGCATAGTTAGCGTTATGAACCCATTGATTTAAGGTGTGGGCAGACAGAATTTCCTCGCTGTTATTTGTTTTATTGAGAATTTCAAGCTGTTTGTTTGTAATGTGGTTGTTCGACTTTAGGTGGTTAGCTGCTAGTTTAATTTTTTCATAGAGTTTATCCTTGTCGCAGGGTATCGAGTGTTTGTTTAGATAGTAATTCACTCCAAATTCTATTGTCAACCTTAATAGAACTCCAGCTGCATTGGGTGAATTTCTGACATCTATCTTCCTTGAGAGTTCATGGGCAATGTTCCATGCCTTCGTTTCTGTTCTAGGAATGCTGAGACTTGATCTGGGAGGAATGAGTCTCTTCCTGTCCCATGTCGGTTTTATCAGGTGCCGGGATGGATTTTGTTTAGTTGAGGGCGTGGAGTCGGATTCCTGTGTCGGTAAAGTACTGCTTGTTGAATTTGTTACTGTTTCAGATGAAGAACTGGAAGTTGTAGTTAGTGATTTCGGTGTGGGAGGGGTTATTCCTGGGCGTGCCAATAGATTGGTTATGTAGTTCTGTCTATTGTCTTTGTAGTAAATGTCGTCAACTTTGTACCCTCCGTTGACAAAGTCATGAATAATCTCTCTCAAAATCGGGATTAACTCTGAGTTTGTCGTGCTGAATTCCCAGTTTGATCCGTTCCATTTAATGTATAATTTATTCTGTACATCTGAGTCTTGAAATAGTCGCTGTATGTTTGTGATCGGTGCAGATTCAGTTTCGGTAATGCCATTTTCCCGGGCAAAATTAAGAATTTCACGAGCAAGTTTGTTTTCAACTGTTCCGCCGGCAGCTTCACGAACATTGTCCTTTGCTCTGGCATCCCATCGGACTTGCCCGATACCTTCTTGTTCTCCCGCATGAGTAAGAACCATGTATTCGAAAATATGTTCTTCGTCAGATGTTATGCAGTTAATTGAACTTGGTATGTTGCCAAGATGATAATACTTTTCTCTAATTGTTTGGAACTTTTGGCGATATGCTTCTGGTGCTTCTGCTGGATTGTTCAATAATTTGAGTGCTGTAACTCTTCTGTTGCCATCTTTAACAATCCAGTAGCCATCGTTTGAATTAGATACAACTATTGGGTCTGGCGACAATCCTCTTGATGCAATGTCCCGTGCGATAGCTTCAAGTTTTGGGCCACGTTCCTTGTTAAGCATCATTGCAATGCAATCTGATTGGCTTTCAAGTGGACCAAGTCTGTAGTTTGTTTGATCAAGGAGAAGATCCATGACGGGGATTGGTCCAGTGTCAGAAAAGTGTTTGCGCATTAATTGTCCTTTCCTTGTGTATCGTTAGAAGGTTGCCGTTTCGTCAAGCTCTAGCTTGTTGAGTTTGTCAAAAGTTCATTTAATGACTTGGGCGTTGCCTTCTAATCATAGTTTGATATTAATTATTGGATTAATCACTTTTGTTGTGTGAAATCGCAACATGCTCTTTCCCTGCCACATGGCGGCATCGGTCCCCGGCCGGGTTTGTGGCGGCTTCAACTGATGTCATCAACGCTCAGCGAATCTCTTCGGCTGAGACCTCTGCCTTACGTGTCACTCAAACCAGCGACTCCGCCTGTACACAGTCATGATAGTGCAATGAAGACATTATCGTTTTGCGCGGAATTTTTGTGACTCAATATCATTGCACTATATACATTCCGAGTTCCTCACAACAGGGCCTGGCCCTGCCGCACCATCCCGGGCGGTGGCGAGGGCCGCAACCACTGCCCGGGCTACTTGGTGTCGTACGGCGCTTCCGGCTCCTGAACGGAGTAGAGCGGCCTGGGTTCGTTCAGTTGAGGGCTGAGTGCGCGCAGCGAAGCCATGATCGCCTCGCGGACCTCCTCGTCTTTCGCGCCGTGAGCCGCCATGAGGGCCGCGATGCGTTCGGCTCTCGTCACGACAGGGTCAATCGTCAGGTCGTTCGATTTTGTTTCGGCTGAACCGGATACTCCCACCTCATCCCGAAACATCGCTCCTTCACCCAGCAATAGCCAGTTGGCGTTCACCCTGAGTTCTCGAACCCACCGCTCAAGTACATCCAGGCGAGGTTGCGACTCGCCCGTTTTATACTTTGAAAATGTCTGCTTCACGATGCCGCCAACCCTGGCCAGCTCCTGGTCCTCAATCTGGAGAGCATGGGCGAGTTGCTCGAGTCTTTCTTTGAAGTCTGGCAAGGGAGCTCCAGAAAAAATGTTGACTGGTAACTGAAATTTAGTTACCGGATCACTCAATGAATCTGCTGAAACCGACTTCACCAAAAAACCTATTCCGAGGGGACCTTATGCCAAGCCCTGTTGATTTGTCTCCCCTTTGCGATGCCTTCGCCCCGTTCGCCGCTGTCCTTTCACGGCACGGCCTCACTGGCCGCAAACCCTACAGCCAGGAAAAGAACCAGGTCCTCCCGAATGGCGAGCGCAAGATGGTCAGCGCTCTTCTTCATCACTCGCAAAGGTTCGAGGACTCCGTAGCCGTGTACCTCCGCAAGTACGAGTCCCCGCTGATCGAGGGCGACTTTCTCCCGATCCTCACTGTCTGGCGAAGCGATGAGGAAATGGACCGTCCCCTCACTCCAGCCATCCTGGACGGCATCCTGAAACGTCCGGCCGACTTCGAGGCAGGGATATTCTAATGCCCGCCGCCATCGCTCCTGTGCTGGTTTCGCCTATAGAGGCCGTGCTTGGCGTTGGAATCAAGCTCCCTGTTCTCGCCGTAGGCAAGCCTCTCCAGTTCATCTCGCAAGCGGTCCAGCGCCTCCATCGCCCGCAAGGCTCTTCTGTTGGCCACGCTCGTGAGGGGGTATGCCTTGCCAACCTCGACAAAGAGGTCGTTGGTCATATCCCGCGCCGCCAGGAGCTTGTCTCCATAGAACCTGTGCTGGTCCAGGGTGAAGCCTGTTTTCCGCTTGCCAGCCATACGCTTCTCCATGAGGTTTCACGATGAAAGCAAACACAGTGACTGACCGACCCTCTCCTTCATCCGGTGATCGCGATCCTGCAACCTTCTCACTGCTGAGCTGCGTTGGAGGCTTCGTCTGCCTCAAGTGCGGCCAGTATCTGCCGGACAAGACCCGCTGCTCCTGCTTTGGGAAGGCCCAGGCAGATGGGAACACCGCCAACGCGGAAGCCGATCCGGATGGTTCCGTTATCCAAGAGGGCTGCACCCGCATCGTCTGCCATGACAGTTGAGTTAAGCAATAACGGTGCGAGCCGCGGCATGTCGGCGGCGAGTTGCCTTCCGTCGCTTTTGCCACGGGTGTCCAGCCAGGCCTGCAGGAGAGCCATGGCGAAAGGGGGAATCTGGGTGGACGGGAGCAGGAGGGAGGCGCGGTTCTCGGGATTGGACGCCTCAATCAGGACGATATCGCCGTCGGGAGACTTGGCGAGATCCACTGTCTCAGCCAATGTGGCTTTTGCCGCTCTGGCATATTCCAGCCATGCTTTCCTGATGTCATCGTCCATTGTGTCCTCAAGTGAGCCCGACAGGCATGCGCTTGTCTTGTGAGGTTATGCTATGGAATCGACTTTCCCTGATAACCTAACTGATTTATCCCGGGAAGAAAAGCTCCAGATTTTCCTTTCCCGCTCCGGCCTGACCTTTAAGGCCATCGGCGCGCGTCTCGACATGTCCGGCACGGCCGCGGCCAAGCTCTGCCGGGGCGAGACCATACCCACGCGCCGCCACGCCGAGATCGTGGCCCTGGGCATCCCCCCCGAGCTCCTGCCGCGCCCCGAGGACATCAAGCCCGGCCCCAAGTCGCGCCGGGCCCGGCTCGAACCCGGGGCCACCGCTGCGGCCTGAATCCGGCCACATTGCCGTCTAGCGCCCGGCCACGCCCAACACCACGCTAAACCGCCGCGAGGTTTCGCATGAAGCCGTACCCGTCGATCACCTCGATCCTGCACAACCTGGTCCTGCGTTCGCCCTCGGGCATCCCCGCCCAGTCCATCGCGGACCTGCTCTGCTGGCGCTACGCCACCATGATGAGCGAGCTCTCCGGCCAGCCCGGCCACAAGCTGGGCGCGGACCGCATCCTGCCGCTCATGGAGGTCACCGGCTCCGACGCCCCCCTGCATTTTCTCGCCCGTGAGCGCGGCGGGGTGTTCATCAAGCTGCCGCCCGTGGTGGACGGCCTGGCTCCGGTGCAGCAGCAGTGCCTTGTGGCCGTGCGCGAGTTCGGGGAGCTGGTGGGGGGCACGGCGGAGGCCCTGGAGGACGGCACGATCACGAAAGACGAGCGGGAGAGGATCCTGCGGGACGGCCACGAGGCGGTCACGGCCATCATGGGCCTGCTCAAGCTGGTGGGGCAGTAGCCGTGGCCTCCGTCATCACCCATCGCGAATGCGCCGGGCAGGCCCGGCTGGTGCGCGAGATCAAGGGCAGCCTGGACCGCGAGATGGAACAGGATCTGGGTCCGGAGCGCGTGGAGAAGGCCCGCAGGGCCGCCGTCAGGCTCTCCCGCGAGCTCAAGGTGCTTCAAACCATGTGCGCCCGGTGCAGGGCGTGAGGAGGCAGTGATGGAACAGGCAGCGCGTAATCCCATCACCATCGAGCCCGCGGTCAACGGGGTGATCTTCTCGGCCGGTGAGCGCAGGAAGGTGTTCGTGCTGGAGCCCGGCAGCCGCAGCAGGGCGGTGCATGACCTGCTCAAGGAAGTGGCCTCGGCCATGGCCGACGGCCTGGAGGTTAACGTCCAGGTGAGCGACCCCGTGGGCGTGGAGGACCTGGTCTCGACGCGGACCCCAAAGGTCAAGCTCAAGGAGCAGGACGTGTTCCTGGAGTTCGGCGTGCCGGTGAAGACCCTTCAGAGCTGGCGCCGCCAGGGACTCGGCCCCGCATACTCGAAGGTGGGTGCCAGCATCTATTACGACAGGCAGGAGCTCGAGAGCTTCTTCAAGCGTCACACCATCGCCACGACAGGAGGGGCCTAGCCATGCGCACCGCCGAGAATTTCGTCGATGATGCGCAGGCCGTTGCGCTGGTGTCCCGGGATGAGGTGGGCATAGCGCAGGGTCATTTCGATGCGTTCGTGACGCATCAATTCCTTCAGCTCCTGCAGGGTGACCTTGCCGGATTGGGCCAGCCAGGAGGCGTACGTATGCCTGAACGTGTGGAACACGACTTTCCGTCTGTTGTCCGTGACGCCCTCATTGAGCCTGAGCTTGTCGACGGCCCGGTTGAACGTCTCGCTGATGCCGTTGGTGATGGGGCCGCCCTCCCTGGACTGGAACACGTATTCCCCGGGCTTCCGTCCGTAGGCCTTGAGCATCGCGAGGATGTCCTCCCCGGCATGGACGAACTCAGGCTTCTTGGATTTGCCCATGAAATGAATGAGCCCGGCAGCCCGGTCGATGCCCTGGCCCTTGATGGAGAAGATCTCGGTCGAGCGCATCCCGGTCTTGAGGGAGAGCAGGGCCATGTCGTGGATCTGCCGCGACCTGCGGCGATTGAGTTCCTCGAGGAGCAACCTTGCTTCTTCAGGGGAAAGAAACCGCACGGCCGAGTTATCCGCCTTGGGCAGCTGGAAGGGACTTCCCCTGCTGACCGAGAACGGATTCGGGATCTGCAGCCCAAGCGTGGCAATGGCGTGGTTGACGGACTTCCTGACGAAACCGAACGAGTGGCGGATGCTCTGGGCGCTCAGCCGCTTGGACATCCGCCGCTTGAGCCGGGTGAGGATGTCCAGGCTTACGGCGGTGATGGGCAGAGCATCCAGGACGTCCTTCAGGTGATGGTCGTACCGGTTTTTGTCTTGGAGCGTGTTCTTGCCCTCGGCCTCCGCCCAGAGCAGGTATGCCTTGACCGCGTCGCCGACCGTGAAGGTGCGCTTCAAAGCCGGGTTCTTGCCCTGGGCCACCTCGAGGAGCAGTTGCTTGCGGACCTGGCTTGCGTAGGCGGCGCGGACGCCGCTGGAGTGGCGCCCGACGGTTTGCCAGCAGAGCTTGCCGGCGGCGTCCCGGTAGCAGACCGCGTACGTCCTGTCCGGAAGAGCGCCGGGGTTTTGTGCGCTGGACTCCCGGTAGAATACTCCCTCATACTTGGTTTTGAGGTACGGCCTATTCCTCATTGCCGATCAGTAGCCAATGGAAACTTTTCAGGCAATGCCGTTAACCATACGTTAACCAGGGAAAGACGAAGGGGTCACGATTATGCATCGCAACCCCTTGAAATCTATATGGCGGGCAGTACAGGATTCGAACCTGTGGCCTTTGGCTCCGGAGGCCAACGCTCTATCCATCTGAGCTAACTGCCCGCAGAGCCCGATTCAGTATGCCGGGCGGGCAGTCCTGTCAAGCGGGGCGAGCCATCACCATGGACGCGGCCTTCTTCCTGGTCTCGCGCCCCTTGGACACGCAGACCATGTTCCTCCCGCCGGATTTGGCCATGTACAGCGCCTGGTCCGCCTTGCGGATCAGGTCCTCGCGCTTGTCCAGCGACCCGGGGGTCAGGGTGCCCACGCCGATGGACGACGTGACGCGAAACGCCTTGTCCGCGAACCTGAACTCGCGCTGCTCGATCCTGCGCCTGATGCGCTCGGCCAGCACCCAGGCCTGGTCCTCGTTGGTCTGGGGCAGGATGATCACGAACTCCTCGCCGCCGTAGCGCGCCGCGAAGTCCGTTTCGCGGCAGGATTCTTCCAGGATGACGCCCACGTCCTTGAGCACCATGTCGCCGGCCTGGTGGCCGTAGGTGTCGTTGATGGCCTTGAAGTGGTCCAGGTCGAAGAGCAGGAGGCTCATGTCGTGGCGGTAGCGCTGGTGGCGCTTGAGCTCGTCCGCCAGCCTCTCGTCAAAGGATTGGCGATTGTGGATGCGCGTCAGACCGTCGTGGTCGGCCTTGGCCTTCACGTCGCGGTACATCATGGCGTTGCGCAGGGCCAGGGCCAGGTGGTTGCACGCGGCATTGAGCGAGGTGATCTGGTCCTTGCCCAGGCGCACGGCAGCAGCCTTGGCGATGGCCAGGCAGCCGAAGGCGCTCCCGGCGATCTTCAGGGGCAGGAGCATGGCCGTGTCCGGGCCGGGCTCGGGCACGCGGATGTCCGGGCGCGACTGGCAGAGCTGCTCCAGGGTGAAGGCCTCCACGGGGCCGCCCGCCAGCCTGGCGGCGTTGCCCAGCAGGTGCTCCACCCAGAGCTGCCTGGTGTGGGTATCCAGGTCGCAGGCCAGGAAGAGCTCCGCCTCCAGTCTGCCGCCTTCGCCCGGCTGCCAGAACACGCCCTGGAGCGCGGCCAGCGGGAAAAGCAGGTTCAGGTCCTCCTGGGCGTTGGCCAGGATCACGGCCGGGTCCAGCGACTGCGAGGCCCGGGCCAAAAGCGAATTCAGGAAAAGTATCTGGTCGGTCTTGCGGGCCAACAGCTCGCGCTCGAGCATGATCTCGCGGGTCATGCTGAAGATGTCGTCGTAGAGCCCGCGCACTTCCTTGGCCCTGAACACCGCGTCGCGGATCTTGTTTGCCGAGACGGGCGGCGTGAGCGCGGTCAGGAAGCCCAGCTCGAGGATCTCCTCGACGTCCGGGCCGTCGTGCGGCCCGTCGAGCACGAGCACGCGCTGCGTCAGCTCCCAGTCGCGCAGGTGCTTGCGGGAGGAGGGCGGCAGGGCGTTCCAGACCGAGAGCGTGATCCACACGGCCAGGGGGGTGGCCTTGTCCATGTCGCGCTTGGAGGGCAGGCCCGAGACGGGCCAGTTACGCACCTGGTAGCCGTTGCCCAGCGCCACTTCCACGGACTTGGCGAAACCTTCGTCGAGGCCCAGGCCCCAAATGAGATCAGGACGGTTCCCGCGTCGCATCGTATTCCTCCGGGTGTCGTGCTTCCGACGCACCGCCGGTTCCAATGCAAGATGCGGTCCATGCGGCACGGATTGCCGCGATCCGGCATGTTTGACTTCCAGGCGCGCGCGTGATTGATGACCGCCATGACCTCCCCCCGCATTTGGGCCAGCCTGGACCCCTTCATCGAGACAGGCCCCGTGCTCGGCCGCATCCAGGCCAACGCGGGCTTCCTGGGCGGGCTTCTGCGCCTGGACCCCTACGACGCCTACCGCTTCTACCCGCCCAGCCGCTCGGCCTGCGCCGCGCTCTCGGCGGCCCTGGAGGAACTGCGGCCGGACATGTGGGCCGCCGGAAGGCTCCAGGTGGTCGGCCGCGAGGAGCTGCCCCGCAGGCTCGCCCAGGAAGACCACCACGTCTTCCACCTCTCGGACTGCATCGTGCACCCGGGCTATCTGGCGGCCGCGCGCAACAAGTGGTCGCGGCAAATATTTCCGGTCACTTCCGTCACCCACTCGCTGAGCTACGCCCGCTACGGCCTGGAGATGCTCAAGCACCTGGGGCCGCAGGCCACGCCCCGGGACGCGGTGGTGGCCACGTCGCGCACGGCCGCCCGGGTGGTAGCCTCCTTCTTCGGTTTCCTGCGCGAGGGCTACGGGCTTCCGGAGGAGGCCTTCCCTGAGCCGTCCGTCGAAATCATCCCCCTGGGCGTGGACCTGGCCTCCTACGCCCCGGCGGACCCGGGGCTTCGAGCGGGACTGCGCCAGGAGCTCGGCTTCGGCGGCGAAACGGTGTTTCTTGCCCTGGCCAGGCTCTGCCACAGCTCCAAGATGGACTTCCTGCCCATCCTGCGGGCCTTCCAGCGCGTGGCCATGGCCGAAGGCGCGGTCCCCGCGCGCCTGGTCCTGGCCGGATGGACCGACGAGGGCGACTGGGGCCGGGGCACGCTTTCGGACCTGGCGCGCAACATCGGCCTGCCCCTGAGCGTGTTCGAGCGGCCCACGGAGGAGCTCAAACGCAAGCTCTACGCGGCGTCCGACGTGTTCCTCTCGCCCTCGGACAACCTCCAGGAAACCTTCGGGCTCACGCTCCTGGAGGCCCAGGCCTGCGGCCTGCCCGTGGTCGCCTCGGACTTCGACGGCTACAAGGACCTGGTGGACCACGGCGAGACGGGCCTGCTCGTGCCCACCGTGGGGCCGGACCTCACGGACGCCGAGGACGCCATGGCCCCCATGGCCTTCGACAACCACACCCACCTGGTGCTGGCCCAGCGCACCGCCGTGGACGTGGCGGCCCTGGCCCGGGCGGTCACGCGCCTCGCCGCCGATCCGGACGCGCGCGCGGGCATGGGCCGGGCGGCTCGCGAGAAGGCCTCGGGCTACGGGTGGGAGTCGGTCGCGGCGCGCCATGTGCGCCTCTGGGAGGGGCTCTGGGCGAAGGACGTTCCGGGGCGGCCCGCAGCCCGCCATCCTGCGGCCATCCCCTACGCGAGCGTGTTCGGGGGCTACCCCACGCGCACCCTGGACGGGGCGGCGCTTCTGCGCACCAGCCGCTTCGGCAACGCCGTGTACCGGGGGCAGGATTTCCCCGTGGTCTACGAGGCCCTGGCCGGGCGCGTCTCCATGGACGCGGTACGCGCGGCCCTGGTGCTGGCGCGAAAGCCCGTTGACGGGCGCGAGTTGGTCGCGAGGCTTCGCGCCGCGATGCCCGGCGCGGGCAAGGAGGACGCCCAGGCCGTTACCTTGTGGTGCCTGAAGCACGACCTGCTGGAGCTCTGCGATGCCTGAACCCGAAGCCCGGGTGCATCACCACGTCCTCTTGCAGCGGCGCGGGGGCGTGGCCAAGGTGGCGCGGACGCTTCTCACTCTCCAGGGCGCGGGCGCGCGCCTGAGCTACGAGGTCGAGGAGCCCGGGAACACATCCGGAGGCCAGACCGGCCCGGCCGGGGAGCGATGCGGCCCGGGGCAACTGGCCGCAGCCGCGCCGCAGGGCTGGCTGGTCCACGCGCACGCCACGCGCGACTGGCACGCCCTGCTGGCGGGCTTCGCCGCCGCGTCCAGGCCGCTTGTGGTCACGGCACACGACTGCTCGCTCATCACGGGCGGCTGCGTCTACCCGGTCACCTGCCCGCACCACGCCAAGGCCTGCCTGGACCCGTGCCCGCGCGGCTATCCGGAGTCCCAGGCTAACCGCGCCCTGAAGCGCGAGCTCGTGGCGGCCGCGCGCCCGTTGCTGGCCTCGCCGTCCTCGTGGCTGGCGGCCCAGCTGCGCGCGGAGTGGCCCGGACTCGTCGTCAAGGTGGTCCCCAATGGGGTGGACGTCCCGGCCGCGCGGCCGGACAAGGCTTCGGCGCGGGCCCGGCTGGGCATCGCGCCCACGGCCAGGGTGGCGCTCTTCCTGGCCCACGGGGGCGTCCAGGCCGTCTACAAGGGCGGGGACCGCGTCGAGGCGCTGCTTGCGCGGCTGGCGGAGCTCGTGCCGGGATTTCTGGGCATCGTGGCCGGAGGGGAGCGGGCGCGGCGCGACGGGGCCGCGCTTCATTTCCCCTATGTGGAGGACGAGGCGCTGGAGAGGCTGTTCGAGGCGTCGGACGCCCTCGTCTACCCGACGCTTGCGGACAACCACCCCCTGGTGGTCCTGGAGGCCATGGCCAGGGGGCTGCCCGTGGCGTCCTACGCCGTGGGCGGGATCACGGAGCAGGTGGCGGACGGGGAAACGGGCGTCCTGGCCCCTCCCCACCACGACGAAGCGCTCGCCCTGGCCGCGGCGGGCGTGCTCGCGAATCCCGGGCTCGCGCGCTCCCTCGGGGTGAACGCCCGGGCCAGGGCCGAGCGGCTGTTCACGGCGTCGCGCATGGCCCGGGACTACGCCGGGGTGTACGCCCTGGCCCGGCGCGCGGGCTCGCCGGGTTCCTGAGCAGGGGCTGGGCTGGTTTCCGGCCGGCCCGGGAGGCGGCCCCCGCCGGGGCAGGGAAGCTGCCCGGCGGGGAGCGCCGGCAGCAGCGTTCTAGCCGGGAATGCGCCAGCAAAGCTCGATCTTCAGGGAGGCCTTGCTTCCCTCTTCCTTGGACTTCACCTTGCCCTTGGCCTCCAGCTTGACCTGGGGGCCGACCTCCACCTGGCCGGACTCGCAGGCCAGGCGGCCCTGGGCCAGTTCATCGGCCAGCTTCCTGAGCATCACGGCCGCGTCGTAGCGCAGCAGGGTTTCCTCCACGTCCATGAGAACGGTCTTCTCTCCCATGACTTCCTCCGGGATGATGTTTGCGCCACCGTAACCCATCGTCGTGCGTTTTGCATTACAATTGAGAGAAAAAAACAGGCTCGGGCCCGGCGCCTGGATGCGCATCAGACGGTCAGCCACGGCGGAACCATCCCCCCGACTGGGCGGACGGCGGCCCGGTTTTGGGGATTTTCCTCGCTCGATCCAGATTAAAAGGTGTGCGCGTGTGGGTGAAATGCGTTTGCCACGCTTGACATTGCGTTCGAAAAGATATTCAGAAAAGCACGGTATTGTTCGGTGGAGAGCAAGACGCGTCCGTTGTTCGATCCTGGGACGCGATTGCAGTCGGCGAGGCAATCGAACACTTCGCGTGTTGAACGTTGCGACCCGCATGCTGCACCGGTAATGCAGTGAAGCGTCTGTTCCGCTGCGGCCGGGCCGGAATCGCAGGCAACCGCCGAGCCATCCTGAAGGCATGAACGCGATGAAGTCTAGTAAAATCAAACTGTTCCTGGCAGGCGCCCTCATGGCGCTCCTGCCGGTTTTCGCCGGGGCCGCCCTGGCCCAGGACCAGGACGTGTGGGAATACTACAAGGCGCGCTTCATCCAGCAGGACGGCCGGGTCATCGATTTCGCCAACAAGCAGATGAGCCATTCCGAGGGGCAGGGCTTCAGCATGTACCTGGCACTGACCCACGGCGACAAGGCGCTCTTCGACAGGCTCTGGACCTGGACGCGCGACAACCTGATGGTCCCCGGGGCCAAGGGGCTCGCGGCGTGGTCCTGGGGCAGGCGCGACGACGGCTCCTGGGGCGTGCTCGACCTGAACAACGCCACCGACGGCGACATCTTCCTGGCCTGGACGCTCCTGCGCGCGGGCGAGCGCTTCGGCAACGCCGCCTACCTGGAGGCCTCCGGCAAGATCGCCGCCGCTCTGCGTGAAGAGCTGACCAGGGAGGAGGGCGGCCGCCTGGTGCTCCTGCCCGGGCGCGAGGGCTTCGCCAAGCCCGGGGAAACGGCCTTCAATCCGTCCTATTTCATCTTCCCCGCCTTCTACGACCTGACCCGCACCGGCGACCCCGGCTTCTGGCGCAGGCTCCATGCCGACAGCCTGGAGCTCCTGGAGAAGTCGCTCTCCGGGCCGCTCGGGCTTCCTCCCGACTGGGCCGTGCTCTCGGGAGGGGTCGTGAAGCCCTGGGGCGAAAAGGGCGCGCACTTCTCCTACGACGCCATCCGCGTGCCCCTCTACCTCTCCTGGGACCTGAACAGGGCCGCGCTCGCCCGGTTCGAGCCGCTTCTCGCGCTTTTCCGCGACACGGGCCGGATCCCGGCGCGCTTGGCCGTGGTTCCAGGGGCCACGGACCAGGGCGAGGCCCCGGCCGGATTCTACGCGGTCCTCGCCCGCGCCGCGCAGACCCTGGGCGACGCGGCCACCGCGCAACGCCTCCAGGAAAAGGCGCACGGGCTCTTGCAATCGGAAAAGGACGACTATTACTCCCACGCGCTGTACCTGCTCTGCGCCACGCGAGGACTGCAATGATCCGGATTTTTTGCCTCGCTCTCGCCGCATGCGCGGCATTCGCATCCGACGCCCGCGCCCAGTACGCGGTGCGCACGGTCCAGGCGGCCACGGTGGTGCGCGAACAGGCCGCGCCCGAGGTGCAGGCCCCCGCGTCCGGCCAGCCCAAGGTGGAGCGCTCCGCGCAGGAGGCCCGCCGCGCGGGCGGGCAGGACGCCGCCGCGCCCCTCTCGGCCGAGCAGCTCATCGGCCAGGGCTGGGAGCATTTCCGGCAGGGCCGCTGGGCCCAGGCCGAGGAGGCCTTCGCCAAGGCCCTCGGCGTGGCCGAGGGCGAGACGGCCTCGCGGGCGAGGCTCGGCCTTGGCTACGCGGCCGTGCGCCTGGGCAAGCTTCCCGAGGCCAGGGAGAATTTCGAGAAGGCTGCCGCCGCCGGGTACGAGCCGCAGGAGACCCTGCCCGCGCTGCTCACGGTGCTCAAGGCCCAGGGAGACCGCAAGGCCATGGAGCGCTACCTGGCCATGCTCTCCCCGGAGCAACGCGCCCAGTGGCAGGGGGTCAAGCCCGTGGAGAAGGCGGCCCCCGCCGCCGATTCCGGTGTGCGCGGCGCGCTCGCGGACGCCGGGGCCAAACCTTCGGCGGACAGGCTCGAGGCCCTGCTGGAGCGCCACAAAGCCGGGCTCGGTTCCTGCGCGGACGGCGACGTGTACCTGAAGATCGCCCAGGGCCTCGCCGCCCAGGGCCGCCAGGAGCGGGCCAAGCCCGTGCTGGCCAAGCTCGCCGCCTGCCCCGGGGCCGACTTCGGCGTGCGCCTGGGCGCGCTCTACGACCTCGCGTCCCTCACCTCGCCGGACATCGCCCGCGACCACCTGCGCCGCCTGAAGGACGGCGCGCGCGGCCTCTCCGTCAAGCAGCAGGCCGCCCTGGACGAACTCTCACTGACCCTCGACCGCAGGGAGATGGGTCAGGAAGGCCTGGCGAACGCCCGCAGGGTGGAACTCGCCCGGAGCATCCTGGCCGCAAGCCCCAAGGACCCGGACGCCATGGCCGTGCTGGCCTGGGACGACCTCTCCTCCGGCAGGCACGCCAAGGCCCTGGAGGCCTTCGACGCGCTCGCCGCCCGGTTCCCGGAGCGCCCGGACGCGCAGCTCGGACGCGGCTACGCCCTCTACCAGTTGGGCAGGCTGGACGACGCCCTGGCCGTGGCCGGACCCGGCGCGGCCTCCGGCGACCAGGCCATGAGGGAGCTCGCCTACCGCGTCCACGTCAGGAAGGCCTTCGCCGCGCTCGAAGCGAAGGATTACGCGCAGGCCCGCGCCGAAACCGCCAAGGCCCGCGCGCTGTGGCCGGAAGGGGGCGAAGTCCGCGAGGTGGAGGCCTGGGCCGCCCTGGCCGAGGGCGACAACGCCAAGGCCCGCGAGTTCTTCGAAGAGCGCTACAAGGCCACCTCGGACAAGCGCTTCCTCTCGCCCCTGGCCACCACCCTGGCCGGGACGGGGCGGCGCGTCGAAGCCTTCCAGGCCGCCTCGAAGCTCGCCGCCGAGCCCGATCCGCAGGCCAGGAAGGAAGCCGCGCGCTTCTACCAGGAGCAGAAGGCCCCGATGCTCGCGGCCAAGGCCGACCCGGGCAGCGAGTGCTGCGCGGGCGCGGTGACGCAGATGATCGACGCGCGCGGCTTCGTGCGCGCGAAGACCGGCGACCCGGGCACCTCGCGCCTGACCGAGTGGTCCGCACCCGTGGGCTACTCCTGGGCCCACCCGGACGGATGGCGGCTGGGGGCGGTGTACACGCCGAGCCACCTTTACAGCGGCAACTCCCCGGCCGACCCCTACGTGGGCTCCTATTACGCCCGCGTGGCCGGGGCCGGGCTTCGCAACTCGCTGGTCACGGACGTGACCGTGCACACCCCCGACATCTTCCTGGACGTGGAAGGCCCCTACCGCTGGCGCTTCGAGGCCGGAACCACGCCCATCGGCGGCCCGGCCCCGGTGATGGCCACCTTCCTGGCCGGCGTGTCCTCCCCCGATTTCGAGGTTCGCGGGCACCAGAAGCCGGTCACGGAGTCCATCCTCTCCTGGGTCGGCCAGCGCGACCCCTACGGCTCCAAGACCTGGGGGCGCGTGGTGCGCACGGGCGCGCAGGGCACATACGTGTTCTCCCCCTGGCGGGACTGGTTCCTGAGCCTGGGCGGCGGGGCGGACTACCTCTGGGGCCACAACGTGGCGGACAACGCCGGGGTGCGCGGCAACGTGGCCGCCGGGCGCACCTTCACGGCCCTGGACAGCGAGATAGCCCTGGGCGGTTTCGCCACCATCAAGCACTTCGCCAGGAACCTGAATTTCCACACCTTCGGCAACGGAGGCTACTACAGCCCGGACCTTCTCTTCATCGCCGGGCCCTTCCTGCGCCTGCGCTCGCCCGAGTGCCGCGACTATTGGTACGACCTGGAGGGCTCGGTGGGCTACATGTACGAGCGCACGGCCGGGGCCTCCAAGTATCCGCTCGCGGGCGCTCCGTTGGCTTTCGCCGGAAGCGGGCAACTGGCCGAATACGGCGGCAGCTATTCCGGCAAGACCGAATCCAAGTTCGCCTATTCGGCCAAGGGCGAGGCGCTTAAGCTCCTCACCCCGCACTTGGCGGCCGGGGTGTTCGGCGGCTTCGGCAACGCGGCCGACTACAGCGAATTCTACGCTGGGCTCGGCCTGCGGTTCTACCTCGACCCGCAGAAGGCCTTCTGGGCCCCCAAGAGCCTGTTTCGCACCTACACCCCCCTGGACAGGGACTGATGTAACCTGGGGCACCCCCGCGCGGTCATACGATCGAAGAGGAGCAACAGACATGAACAAGTCGCCCTTTCTGGTGAGGCAACCCGGGGCCTGCCCCGGGATGCGGGCCTTTTTCCTGGCCGGGGCCGTCTGCCTGGCCCTGTCCCTGGCCGCCTTGGCCTCCCTGGCCTGTTCCCCCGGCCAGCAGTTCCACCACCACGCGACCTCGCTGGGCTTGTCCCAGCGGCATTGAGAACGCGGCATTGCGCCGCTTCAAACCGAACTGAGTGTTCCATGCTTGTCGTGTAGGCGTTTGTTCACCCCAGGCATTGTTCTAACAAGGTATTTTGATTGAAAATGATGGAGAAGCTGGGAGGAGTGCATGTTGTTCTGGGGTGATTTTGACTAGTTCTCTGTTCGTGGTTGTAATTTTACTTGATATTAAATATCAGTCTCAAGTAATACAATGCCTTGTTAAGCTTCAAGAAGAATTGATATGCTATCATTAGTCGCGGCCCTTGCTGCCGGGGCATGCGCGACCGGCATGACTTGGCTTGTTCTCCCAAAGCTATCCTCTGATCAGCATTGGTATGGAATCCTCTCCCGTATTCTGATTGGAACAGCTCTTTTGTCCTGTTTGCTTGTTCTCCTGCTCTCGGTGCTTCCTGGAAAATATGCCGCATGGATCGCCTTGCTCGTTTCTGCAGGGTGTTCGCTTGTCGCGATGTATAGGGGACTTATTTGTTTTGATAGTTTGAAGATCAATTTATTAATACTTTTGTCAGTGGCGTATGTTGCTTGGAGGTTGGTTGGGTGTCTTGTGGTTGGAAGTGTTGTCCCACTTGAAGGAACTGGTAGCCATGATGAGTTTTGGTTTATTTTTAGCGCTGCGTGGTTGCATGAGAACTCTTTAAGCGATCCTTTTTCTGCGAATGATTTTTTTCCATTTGATTCATCTGCCGGAGTTCAAATTGGACTTCTGCCTCGAATCGGTGCGGAATTATTGCTCGTCATGGCTTCTATATTGAGTGGAAATGGGCCGGTGGAGTCTTTCGTGACGGTTTTTGCTGCAGGAAGCCTTTTGCTTTTGTATTCTGCATTCCTCCCCCTTAGTTCTCTCCTGGAATTGCAACATACGGCGAATCGTGTACCGGTTCTCTTGTTGATAGCCATGTCTCCTGTTTTCTTGTTTATTTATGGGAATATGAATTTTGCAACTGTATTTGGCATGGCATTTCTCGGTGGTTTTATCCATTATTTCTATGATGGCTTGCGCTCGTCGGTCGACAAGGTGACGAATGTCGCCGCTGGTATATTTTTAGGCGCTGTTCTAGCAACGTATCCAGAGATGCTTGCTATTGCACTTCCTGCCGGTGTTATTATATTATTTCAAGTTTATTTTGAAAGCAACCAATTCAAAATACAGTATATTATTCGATCGCTGGGAATTATGATTTTTACGACAATCGTTGTTGCTCCAACGTCAATTGTCGGTGCATTTTCTGTTTTGTTCCATGCCAAGCAGATGGCTTTTTCAAATGGCCCTGAGTTTAGTGAGTTGGTGTCACGCGTCACGTGGTGGAATTTTCCTCTTTGGTTTTCACTGATTGATGTCGATTTTGTGAATAGAGTTGGTGGCAATGTTGGTGTTGCCTTTGTTTCGTTCGTACTCTTTGTTTCGATCCTAGCGGCTCCGATTCGATTGTGGCGTAGATGCCTTGGTCTTATGTGTGCGTGCGCTGTGCTTTATTTTAGTTTTAGAGCGCGAGGGTACGGATACGGGGCAATGAAGTCGTTGGAATTTTTGTCATTACCTCTTGCGCCTCTTTTTGCGACTGGTGCGCTGAGACTTTCTGGGTTGATTTGGAATAATGTATATTATTTGCGTTTTAATTCGTCACTGCGGGTTGCCGCTGCGATTGTTGGTGTTGTCGCAATTTTAACATGGAGCCTTGTTGCTGTCGAACGTAGTGTCTCTTACCTTGCTTTGGCTTATTCAAAACATCTAAGTACTTCATTTCGCGGCTTGGAACAAGTTGTTTCGAAACTAGAGGGGGATCCCGTCGTATTCGTTTCTGGCGACTTAGGCGCGCATCCGTTCATGGCGAGTAGATGGGCTGCCTATCTGCTGCGTTCAGTTCCTCTCATTTTTGAGAAGGTGTTGCATGAAGGAGGATACATTTATAATCTTGGTCGTGTCTATGAAGAGTCTTATCGGAAAATAACTCATGTCTTACGTGTTTCCTCGCCAATTGATTCAGCTATAGATTTTGATGGTCAGATCTTGTCATCTGGTGAATTTGAATTGTACCCTGTTAATAAGGGGGCTGCTATCATTCTAGATGGATTCGGTGCCGCTGAGGGCAATTTCAGATGGATGAGCCAGGAGGGAGTCTTGGCTGTTTTCGGTGATTCTCCAAAACGAATGACTATTGAAATTGTTGGATGTTTCACTGAATCTCCGGAACAGGGTGCGATAGATGTTTTTGTTGACCGCATGGCAGAATCCCAGGTTTTCCTGCCAACAGGAAAGGGGATAATTAATGTATCTTTGCCAGGGGGAGGGCCGCACATAGTTACATTACGTTCTGCAGTTCCCGCACGTTCACCGAAGAGCATGGGGTTGTCTGAAGATTCCCGGATGCTGACCTATTCGGTTGGGAGGATTTCTGTCCAAGCCTCTGGTGGTTGACTCGTTTGGCCCTGCTTATTTCCGTTTCCGGCTTCGCTGGTCGTGAGACAACGGCCAAGCTTTTCGGGTGGGACCTGAAAGGCATCTTCCGCTGCTGGAGTCCTCCCTACTTACCCTGTGTCTTATCGATTCGCTCTTTTCACCGTGTCTCGATGCCCTCACCATGATTCCATAGGGCCATTGCATTCCAAATTACTTGCCGTTACCCTTTGGTCGTGCCTGAAGCACTGTTGTTACCGTTCGACAACACAATATACCTTGGAGGTCGGAATGAGCAGAAGAGCGGCAACGATGGCCTTGATACTGGCACTTTCCCTGCTCGCGGCTCCCGCAGCCATGGCTCAGGACGCAGGAACGAAAGCGCCCTCGGACACGCGCAAGCAGACGACGCTCGGCAAGTACGCAACCGCCATGGAGGCGTATCTGATGTGGCGCGCCAAGCCGAAGGAAGTGGTCATCCTCGACGTGCGCACCCCCGAGGAGTACGTCTATGTCGGCCATCCCGAGATGGCCCCCAACATTCCCGTGATGCTGAACACCGCCAAATTCGACCCCGAGAAGAAGTCCTACCCCCTGGCGGCCAACGAGAAGTTCGCGGAGCAGGTCTCCCAGAAGTACGGCAAGGACACGACCCTGATCGTGATGTGCCGCAGCGGCCAGCGCGCGGCCACGGCCGTGAACCTGCTCGCCAAGGCGGGCTTCACCAACGCCTACAACATGGTGGACAGCTTCGAGGGCGACTCCGTGAGCGATCCCGAGAGCGTCTACAACGGCAAGCGCATGAAGAACGGCTGGAAGAACTACGGCCTTCCCTGGACGTACGAGCTCAAGCCCGAACTGGTCTGGGCCCCGTAGCCCCTCCGCCGGACAGGATTCGAAGGCGGCCGCGCATGTGCTCGGCCGCCTTTCTCGTTTGCGCCGGGCGCATTCCTACCGCGCCGCTTCCTTCGAAACTCACGGATATCACTTGATTTGACACACAGGTAAGGTATTCCCGAAGCAACCTTCGCGGCCGCTTCGCGGACGCGTCCAGCTCAACGGAGGAATACATGTCGGCAAAACGCATCCTCATGCTCGTCGGCGACTTCGTGGAAGACTACGAGGTCATGGTCCCCTTCCAGATGCTCCTGATGGTCGGCCACGACGTCCACGCGGTCTGCCCGGGAAAGAAGGCCGGCGAGAAGGTCAAGACGGCCGTCCACGACTTCGAGGGCGACCAGACCTATTCGGAAAAGCCCGGACACAATTTCCTCATCAATCACGACTTCGACGGGGTTGACCCTGACGACTACGACGCCCTGGTCATTCCTGGCGGGCGCGCTCCCGAGTACATCCGCTTGAACGAGCGCGTGCTGGACATCGTGCGCAGCTTCGCCAAGGCGGGCAAGCCCATCGCGGCCATCTGCCACGGCCAGCAGGTGCTGGTGGCGGCCGGCGTGGTCTCGGGCAAGGCCTGCACCGCCTACCCGGCCGTGAAGCCCGACGTGGTCATGGCCGGGGGCAAGTGGGTGGAGATCAACGACACCTTCACCAACGCCCATGTGGACGGCAACCTGGTGACCGCGCCAGCCTGGCCCGCCCATCCCGAGTGGATGCGCAAGTTCATGGGGCTCTTGGGCTCCAGGATCGAACCCTAGCAGCCCGCCAAAAACTTCCGCCGTGACACGAAAGCGCCGCGACCCCGCCAGGGTCGCGGCGTTTCTTCGTTTCCGCCCCCGGCCCTTCGGATTACGCCAAGGTCGAATGCGATAAATGATTTGAAAAAAGGCTCACCCATGTTATGGGCGGCTTGAAGCTCTGCTTTGCGCCGGGAGCACGCCTTGTACGATATCTGACTGGCTCGGCAAATGCGGCAACGCGTTGCGGTGGGGCCTGGATCACATCCGCCGGGCCGTCGGCGGCTTGTCACCTCAAATGCGGATTCACCCGGGGGATGATGCGATGATGGCGAAGCTCAGCATCAAGTGGCGTCTGTTGGTTATCAGCATGGCCGGACCGTTGGCGGTGACCCTGGTCATGGGGTTCTTTCTCGTCGAGGCCATCGAGGAGTTCTCCTCCGAGGGGCTGGTGGAGAAGAGCCGGGCCATCGTGATCATGGCCGAAGCCGCGCGCGCGAACCTCAGCGCCAAGATCGAGGACGGCCTCATGCGCCCCTTCGAGGAGATCCCCAGGGAGAAGGCGGTGGATGCCGTTCCCGTGGTCACGGCCATCAGGCTGGCCCGCGAGAATGCGCAGAAGGGCGGCTACCAGTTTCGCGTGCCCAAGATAAGCCCCCGCAATCCGGAGAACGAACCCACCGAACTCGAGCGGAGGGTGCTTGGCGAACTGCACGACAAAGGCCTCACCGAGTACATCCTCAAGGAACCCGGGCAGACCCGCTATTTCCGGGCCATCCGCCTGACCAGGGACTGCCTGCGCTGCCACGGCGACCCCAAGGGCGAGCCCGACCCCATCGGAGGGATCAAGGAGGGCTGGAAGGAGGGCGAGGTCCATGGCGCGTTCGAGATCATCACCTCCCACGCGGCGGCCGCGGCCGAGCGCAGGGAAGCCATCCTCAAAACCTCGGCCTGGTCGGGCGGGGTGCTTCTCGCAGTGTTCGCCCTGGTCTGGACGCTTTTGCAGCGCGGCGTGGTCACGCCGCTGGAGAACATTCGCGTCTTCGCCGAGCGGGTGGCCGCCGGAGACCTCAGGACACGCCTGACCGGCGTGTTCCAGGCCGAAATGGGCGCTGTGGCCACCGCCATCGAGACCATGATCGACAAGCTCTCGGACATCATCGGGCGCGTCATCGACGGGGCGTCCAGCCTGGCCGCCAGCAGCGAGGAGCTCTCGGCCACGGCGCGCTCGGTCTCGGACGGGGCCGTTACCCAGGCCTCCTCGGTGGAGGAGGTCTCCTCGTCAATGGAGCAGATGACCGCCAACATCGCCCAGAGCGCGGAGAACGCCGTGAAGACCGACGCCCTGGCCAGGCGGTCGGCCCTGGACGCCGAGGCCGGGGGCCAGGCCGTGATCCAGACCGTGCAGGCCATGAAGCAGATATCGGAGAAGATATCCATCGTGGGCGACCTGGCCCGCCAGACCAACCTCCTGGCCTTGAACGCGGCCATCGAGGCCGCCCGCGCGGGCGAGCACGGCAAGGGCTTCGCGGTGGTCGCGGCCGAAGTGCGCAAGCTGGCCGAACGCTCCGGCCATTCCGCCGCGGAGATAAACGTGCTGGCCACCCAGAGCATGGACATCGCCGAGAAGGCCGGAACCATGCTCACGCAACTTGTGCCAGACATCCGCGACACCGCCGCGCTGATCCAGGAAATGTCCCAGGCGGGCAGGGAACAAAGCATCGGCGCGGAACAGATCAACAAGGCGGTACAGACCCTGGACCAGATCGTCCAGCAGAACGCGTCCGCCGCCGAGGAGATGGCCGCCACCTCGGACAACCTCTCGCTCCAGGCCGTGGAGCTCCAGGCCACCATCGGCCACTTCAGCGTGGACCAGAAGCGCCTGGCGCTGCCGCACGGGTGAGGGGGGAGGATCGCACGCTCCGGACCCGGCCTCGACACCCCTGATGACAGGCAGCATGCACGAACGCATTCAAAATGGTTACCAGCTTGCTGCAAAGCGAAAAAGGCGGCCCTTGCGGGCCGCCTTTTCCTTGAAATTCCTGGGGGATGTGGACTTTGTCGGACTGTACTGGAAGTCCTGTTGGGCGGGGGGAATCATATTACCAAGTTAACATGGTGTTTATACAGGACTTTACAAGTGCATAAAATTCTAGTTGTCCGGAAAGCTGTACGGTTTGCTCACAGCCTAGAAGTTCTATCTTGGGTCTAGCTCCCGCTCGAAGCCCCCCCCATTTCCCCGAAAGATGTCAAAAACAGTGCGCCGAATGATGTCAACGGTCTTCCATTTCGATGGCGCAGATATTTTTCACAGCAGCCCTTGTTTCTTAGCCAAACATCAAGTATTAGAGATTTAAAAGTAAATACATAGCAGGGGGAGTGATTGTGGCGAATATAGGTGATATATATTGGTGGAAAGAACGCAGGAAGAATACTTCACCCGAATGTAGTGAATGGAGCTGTTGGCTTTACGCTTAATTAAGCGGCAAGCATTGATTGCACTTATAGCTCTGATGACATGAATTGGGATGTTGAGATAAAAACAGGACATCGTTCAATAGTTGCACGTTCAAAGGGAGTATTGCTTCGAGACGATATTTTGAAGATTGGATTTGAACAAGTACAACGAGCACTTGACGTATTCGCCTTTGAGTCAAGCTTACTTCTCGCTGTGTCCAATCCAGGAGACTCTCATACACTGTTTTTTTCTCGTGATGGTAAATTAATAGTCCAGCATGTTGGTGTGTCTAGCCTGGGAATAAGTATACAGTCAAAAGTAGAAATTCTGGATAAGGATGGAAATTTAGTTCCACCTGCACCATCATCTCCATCATCGTGGTCTGCTCCGCTGAGATATTATAGATTGTCGCAAACGGCTAGCGACCTATACGAGGCTTACAGATATTTGTATCTTGCATTTGAATCCTTGCTCAATTTAATTTGCCCCAAGATTAGCGGTGAACGTGAGGGTAAATATCTCCGACGAGCGATTGCTGTAGCATCGGTAAAGTCTAGTTTGCAAAGTTTTGTCCCGGTTGGGTCTAACGTGATAGATTATATAATGAATGTGCAATATGTTAATACGCGATGCAAGCTATTTCATGGGAAGAATGAATTGCCAGCAACATTTGAGGGTACTGTAAGCCCAGAAGATGTTGCGGCAGCTTACATGCAATTGCTCCCAATTTGGCGTGAGATTGCACAAAAACATTTGTCTGTTAGGTGTCTTGGGGCAGGGTGTGTAACTTATGCTGGGTTCAAGCAAATGATGGACAATGCCTTGGGAAAAGTTTCTGTATTTTATACTGACGATCCATCGGCTCCAAAAGATGCTGACACGGAAGTTAGTCCTCTAGGGAAAAGCATTTATCAATTCGATGCTGTACGCTATCTTGGTGAAACCATGCCTGGACATGTGTCATATGTCGCAAATCAAGAATTCAACGGATCAGTAGAGCCTACAACTGTGCAAAGAATCTGTTCTAAAATTGATGACACTCTTTTCTCGGTGAATAAAATAGATGATGGGATTCATCCAGATGATGTTGATGTTTTTGAAAGTATTCATGTTGTAAGATTGTTGAATAGGCGGATGCCAAGGGTGTTGTTTCCTGGGGTAGTATGAATAATACAGTTCTTGTTACGGTATGAATCGGCAGGCTTGTTGTTGTATTTTGTGTAAAAGCATTGTTGTGACGAGAACAAAATAATGTTAGGCTTATGAACAGATGGCTGTTCCTCTTGGCCTAACTAGCACGGATGCGTGAATTTCCCTGGCCAAGATTGGCAGTACAGCGCTGTTGAACTGCTGGTCTTCCATGTACTTGGTCACGATTGCGTCATTCTCAGCCATACGTTCAATCATGAAGTCGGCGATGAGCTTCTTGATGCCTAGCGTGAACTTGTCCAAGTCCGGGTTGGCCAGGGCTGTTTTGACCACCTGTTCGTTGCTACATGCCTTTTCCTTGATCTGCTGGAAGAAAAGCCTGTCTGCCTCGGTAAAGTTTGTGCCGAAGCGGTCGTTGAGCACCTGGATGATCTCAGACAGCGGAGCTTGTTCCTCTTTAGTCTTGCCCGTGCCAACGTCTGTGGGGCTTTTCACGCCCTTGTCGTCGCCGTCGTCCAAGTCGATAGCTCCTGCAAACATCCGTTCCATGCGGTAGTAGCGCAGACCAACCTCGTCGCTGACCTTCACCGCCTCTCCCCCCCGGCCAATAGGGAGGTGGGGCAGCAGGAATCGGCCGAAGCTGTAGAGCATCTCAAGCTCAGGGTCCGCATAAGGGATGATCTGGCTCAGGAAGGCGTAGATCTTCACGTAGCCGGAAAGCTTGTCTCGGAAGTCCTCTCTGGCGTCGTCCTCTTGGATTGCCTTGAATCGATCCACAGCCGGTTGCAGCCATTTTTCCATTTCGGCGTGGTCGCGTGGCTTCTGGTGCGCCAGAGGCTTATAGAACACCTTGGCGAAGGCCTCCACTTCGCTCCAGTGGTACACTTGGGCTTGGTCGAGTTCATGCTTGAGGGCTTCCAGTTTCGCCGGGTCCGAGGCCTCCTGCAACTGTGTTTGATCGTAGTAGGGCTTGAAAGCGTGGTAGATGTCAGCAGCATTGTTGACGAAGTCCAGCACGAAGGGTGCGTCCTTGCCAGGGATCATACGGTTGAGCCGGGAGAGGGTCTGCACGGCCTGTACGTTGTCCAGGCGTTTGTCCACGTACATGGTGCATAACAGGGGCTGGTCGAAGCCGGTCTGGTATTTGTTGGCCACCAGCAGGACGTTGTAGTCCGGCGAGGCGAAGCGGCTTGGCAACTGGGCCTCGCCGATGGGCTTGCCGCTTACCACGTCCGTGTTCATGCCCGGCTCGGTGTATTCTAGCAGGGTTTTCGGGTCCTTGACCGTGCCGCTAAAGGCCACAAGAGGACGCACGTCCGAATAGCCGTTCTCGTCGATGTATCGCTTGAAGGCTTGCATGTAGCGCACGGCGTGCAGTCGCGAGGATGTGACCACCATGGCTTTGGCACGGCCATCTAGCTTGTGGCGAACGCTTCTCCGGAAATGTTCAACCATTACTTCGGTTTTCTGTTCGATGTTGTGGGGGTGCAGGCTCATGAACTTGGACAGCGCCCGCGCGGCCTTTTTCTTGGGGAATTTGGGGTCGTCTTCCACCGCTTTGATCAATTTGAAATAGGTGGCGTAGGTGGTGTAGTTGGTGAGTACATCCAGGATGAAGCCTTCCTCAATGGCCTGGCGCATGCTGTAGATGTGGAACGGCTCGGCCTTGCCGCTGGGGCCGGGCCTGCCGAACAGTTCGATGGTCTTGCCCTTGGGAGTTGCGGTAAAGGCGAAGAAGCTCAGGTTGGGCTGCTTGCCGCGTGTAGCCATCACCTGGTCCAGGCGGTCTTCCCAGTCCATCTCACCTTCATCGGTTTCGCCTGCGCCAGTGCCCAGGATGGCCTTCAACTCGCGCGCCGTCTCGCCGGTCTGGCTGGAGTGGGCCTCGTCAACGATGACCGCGTAACGTCTTTCCGCGATGGATTGTTCCCAGTCCTTGGCTTGGCGTTTCTCCTCGTCCGTCGCCTTCTCCTGACTTTCCGCGCCGGTGGCGTGCAGGAGCCCCCGCAGCACGAACGGGAACTTCTGGAGTGTGGTGATGACGATCTTGGTGCCGTCGATGAGGGCAGCCGCAAGCTGCCTGGAGTCCTCGTCGATGGCTTTGACTACGCCCTGGGCATGTTCGATCTGGTAGATGGCGTCCTGAAGCTGCTTGTCCAGGACGCGCCTGTCCGTGATGACGATGACACAGTCATAGATCTTTCGGTCGTCCGCGTCATGCAGGCTGGCCAGTCGATGGGAGAGCCAGGAAATACTGTTGGTCTTGCCGCTGCCCGCTGAATGCTGGATGAGGTAATTGTGGCCTGGTCCCTCGGCCCGCGCTGCGCGCACCAGCTTGCCCACGGCGTCCAACTGATGAAAGCGGGGAAAGATGAGTTTTTCCTTGGTCACGCGCCTGGAGCCGCCTTTGCCGTCGTCCTCCTTCTCTTCCTTGCGCTCCAGGAACATGTAATGCCCCAGGATATCCAGGAAGCAGTCGAAGCCCAGCACGTCTTCCCAGAAGTATCCCGTGCGATAGCCGGAGGGATGGGCCGGGTTGCCCGCGCCGCATTTCAGTTCTCCCGGATGGCTGCCCCGGTTGAGCGGCAGGAAGAAGGTGGAGTCCTTGCGCAGCCGGGTGGTCATGCGCACTTCGTCTGGATCGGCGGCGAAATGCACCAGCGCCCTTTTCTTGAACTCGAAGAGCGACGCGCGCGGGTCGCGGTCCTGCTTGTATTGCCGCACGGCGTTGCGCCAGGTCTGGCCGGTGCTCGGGTTCTTGAGCTCGCAGGTAGCCACGGGCAGGCCGTTCAGGGCGAAGAGCATGTCGATGGTGTCGTGGCGGCCCGGGTGACAGGGGACCTGCCGGGTGACGCTCAGTCGGTTCTTGCCGTAGAGTTCCAGAACATCGGCGTTCAGGCCGTGCGCGGGCTTGAAGTAGGCCATCCTGAAGGTCTTGCCGTAGAACTTGAAGCCGTGTCGCAGCACATGGAGCAGGCCCTTGAGGTCCAGTTCCTTGGTCAGCGTGGAGACGACCATGGCTTCCAGCCCCGCGCCGTGCAGGCCGCGCATCTGCTCCCAGAGCCCGGGCTGGGTGTCCTGGAGGAAGTCCAGGACCCGCGCCGGGAACAGGGCCTTGTCCACGTCCCATTCCGCCACGTTCCCCTGAGTCCAGCCGCTCTTTTCGAGCAGGATGGTTTCCACGTAGGTTTCGAAGGCCTTTTCGGTGGTCTGCTTGGACATCCTCTTCCCCGTCTGTACGGTTGGGTTCAGCTCGATTGGTAGCTCTGGTTCAGAAGCGGCTTGGCGCGCTCGAAGTCGTCCATGGAGGCGATGGAGATTTCCAGTTCGCCCGTGCCCAGGTGGCCGATGTTGGACACGTCGCGGGTGAAGCCCTCGACGATGTTTTCCGGCGTGGGCGGAACCTTCACGAGGATGGTCAGCTTTTTCGTCTGCACGAAGACTTCCACGCAGGCGAAATTCTTGATGCGTTTGAAGGCCACGTAGTGTTTCAGAACCTTCTTGATGACGTCGTCCCCAAGGGCCAGGAGGTAATCTTCAACGGCCTGGTAAAGGTCTTTCAGGTCGGGCGATGCCTGGTCCAGGTATTCCGAAATGGTCTTGTACTGGGGCTTGGCCGGAGATGCGGAGTTGGAAGGGAGTGAAGCGGGACTTTCGCCGCCATTCACAGCCGTCACGGCGTTGACCATCTCCAGGATGAGGAAACCCTCTGGGAAGTGGCGGTAGCGGATCAGCTCAATGTTGCGGTTGATTTGCTGCACGGCGTGTTCGTCGTAGCGGGTGAAGTCACCCGCTATGCACAGAAGGCGCGGGGAGGACCATTCAATGGAGTCGGCAGCCTCTTTGCCGTAGCGCTCCAGGACCAGAAGCTTGAACTCGGCCTGATGGTCCATGAGCCAATCCAGGTAGAAGAGCCCCTGGTTGATGACGTTCTCGTTGGTGGCGCGCTTGTACTCGATGATGACCGGGCAGCCGTTCTCGTCCACGCCCAGGGTGTCGATGCGACCCTTGTGCTTGATGCCGGTGGAGTACTCCGAGGCCAGGAAGCGCACGCCCAGGAGGGTTTCCAGGTTCCGCTCCATGAGGGTCTGGAGGGATTTTTCAAGGGCCAGGGACTGGCCCTTGAGTTCGCAGACGCCCTCGGGCACGAGGTGGAACAGTTTGATGTCGCTCATTGAGTGGCCTCGCGGATGTCGATTTTGCCTGTCACGGCGGCAGTGATGAGGGCGGAGCGGAGTTCAAGAAGCTTAATTGCCGCCGCCTCAGCGAGCGAAATTGCCTTGTCGATTTGAGCACACTGCTTCGCAACATAATCAAGAACAATTCGGCGCTCTGACTTTGGAGGCACAGGAATGTGCAGTTCAATAATACTCCGCGATGAAATTGAAGCTAGGTTTGTGGACTGTTTGGCTGACATAAAAAAATACGATTTCGCGCACAAAGACTGCGTGAATAGGCTAATGTATTCAGGTTCAACATGATGTGGACGAATACAAAAAACATGATTTTGGTGGATACAAGGATTGACATCTCCAGACCAAACAGCACCACGCCCAAGTTTGTCGTTATCACCACCCTCGTTCATCAAGACATCACCCTTACGTAGGGCGTACTTTTCGAGCTCATGCGGCTCGATATCAATTTCTGCGACATCTGTTATGTCGATGTAGCCATCCTGCACATTAGCAACACGAAGGTATGGCACAGATATAGTGTTCTTATGTTTACGGTCCTTCCCAAGGGTGATCCCGGATTGAAGTGTCGCCAAATGCTTCAGCCGTTTCACCCCCCAATGCTCCGGCACCTCCCCCAGCCACTCAACGCCGCTGTCCTTCATCTTGGGGTTGGGATCGAGGCCTGCGGCCTTCGCCGCTTCCGGCGGCAACCCGCGCGTGACAGTGCGGGTGATGAGGGCGGCGCGTTTCTCCTTGAGCTTGTCGATCAGCTCGCGCTTCTTGGCGATGAGGGTGTCGATCTTGGATGTCTGGGCGTCAAGGAAAGCGGCGATGGCGTGTTGTTCAAGGAGAGGTGGGAGGGGAGTGCAGAAATTCTTGTTGAACTCGGGGGGAACTCGCTTCTGCCCACCAGCTCCGTACATCTCGGCCTCGCCTGTCTTACGATAGCCGTTTGACAACGTGAGATAGAATAGAAACTGTGCATCTAAGTATTGAAGAGCACGCAATACATGTAGCTCTGTCGTCCCCATGGCAACGCCATTGAACAGGTTAGTCGCCAAGGCTCCCTTCCAATTTTCAAAACACGGCGTGATCTTCGCGACTATAACATCACCATTTTGAAATTCTGTATATCCAGTGCCAATATCCGCGAGGGGCTTCGTGGTGTCGAGACGTAAACCTCCATATTCCCCAACCGCATCCATTGGAACGAAGGAAACCTCATCATCTGGTCCAAGGGCTCTTAGCTTGTCAGTTCGAGGGTTCACCTGCATACAGAACCGCCCTCGCTTCACCTCCCAATGCTCCGGCACCTCCCCCAACCACTCCACACCACTATCCTTATACTTCGGGTACGAAGGGAACTTCATAACTACTCTCCCCCTCTCTTCTTGACCCGGCGCGAACGTGCCTTCTCCTTCCCCATCCCCTCAAGCGCCTTGGCGGCGGCATCAAAATCCCGCTCCACGGGTGTCACGTCATCCGCGTGCGCCAGCCGGAACTTCTCATATTCATCCCGCGCCTTGTCCAAGGCCGCCTGATGGCTCACCTTCCCGGCGTGCTCCAGCACCTCGCGGCCACTGATCCTCAAGAAGTCGTCGAGCTTCGTGATCCAGTCCTGCATGTGCATGGGGGTGCGGTTCAGGGCCTGCAACTCCGCGAAGTCCAGATAGAGCGAGACGATCCTGTTCAGCGCGTCGAGTTCATCCGGCCCGAGGTAGTTCTTGGCCACCTCGGCGTCCTTCTGGCGCGGCTTCGCCCCGGCAAAAGACGTCAGCCCCATGTTGGGGGCGCTGGCATCGGCGCGCAGGTGGATGACTTCGGCGGCGGTGTGGCCGTGGGCGGCCCAGTGCATCTTGTTCTGCACGGCGGCGAAGAATCGTTTGGAGGCCTCGACGGAGGGGTCGTAGTCGATGCTGGTGGCGTAGATGTCAAGCACCTTGCGCCAGAAGAGCTTCTCGGTGGCGCGGATGTCCCGGATGCGGGCAAGCAGCTCTTCGAAGTAGCCGCCGCTTTCGGGCTGCTTCAAGCGCTCGTCGTCCAGGGTGAAGCCCTTGACCACGTACTCGCGCAGGCGCTGGGTGGCCCACTGCCGGAACTGCGTGCCCCGGTGGGAGCGGACGCGATAGCCCACGGCAATGATGGCTTCTAGGTTGAAATACTCGACATTGTAGGTTTTCCCGTCGGAGGCAGTTGTTGCATATTTTGCAACAACTGCCTCGGGGGTAAGCTCCCCTTCGGCGAAGACGTTCTTGATGTGCCGGGAGATGACGGACTTGTCGCGCTGAAAGAGCTCCGCAAGCTGGTTGAGCGACAGCCAGACGGTCTCGCCCTGGATTCGGACTTCCAGGCGGGCTCGACCGTCCTCGCTGCGATAGAGCAGGAACTCCCCGCCCGGCTGTGTAGGAGTCAGCTCGCCACTCATACAGTCACCTCGCGCAGCAGGTCGAGAATCTCACCTTCCAGAACTTTGATGTCGGCTTCGATGTCCTCAAGAGGACGCGGCGGCTCGTAGCGGTAGAAGTGGCGGTTGAGAGGGATTTCATAGCCGACCTTGGTCTTGGCGTGGTCAATCCAAGCGTCGGGCACGTGGGGCAGCACCTCGCGCGCGAAATACGCCTCCACGTTCTGCTTGAGCGGCACGCTCTCTGTGTCGCGAAGATCTGAATCAGGCTCGGGGTTGCCATGCCGGTCTCGGCAGATTTCCGCTGTTTCGTCCCGATCGGAAAGGGCGCTCAGAACTGCCTTGAGTTCGGGCGCTGTCAAGCGAACGCCGCCAGCCCGGTCGAGCTTCTTGAGGTCGGTCAGGAACTCCACTCGCGAAGTGTAGAGCTTCTCTCCGGAAACGGCGGCCAGGGTCCTCAGCAGCTCACGTATCTGCTCCTGCCGCTGCATGCCCGCCTCGACCTCCTGCTGCCTGGCCTTTTCGGCCTTCTTGTTGCTGGTAGCCAGGTTGCGGAAAGCCGACTCCTCCTCCAGGCGGGTGATGCGCTCTGGGCTTGCCTGGAAATTCAGGCGCAAAGGACGCTCCACGGTGATCTTGCGGAAGCCGAAGTCTTCGTTGTCGAAGACCTTGCTGACGACGAGGACCTTTTCTTTTCCCTCGATGATGAAGGAGCGGGTTTCGCCATCCTGGAAATTGCCCTGAATGCTGGTGATGTCGCCGATATGGTCGGGCTCGTTGATTCCCTCGCCAACCCCTTCGCCGATCTTGCTGCGCTTGTTTCCCAGGCTCTTCTTCATCTTGATGAAGAACTGCCTGGCGTCGATGAGCTGGATCTTGCCCTTACGGTGGGACTCCTTCCGGTTGGTGAGAATCCAGACATAGGTGGAGATGCCGGTGTTGTAGAACAGCTGGTCCGGCAGGGCCACGATGGCTTCAAGCCAGTCGTTCTCGATGATCCACTGGCGGATGGCGCTCTCGCCGCTGCCCGCGTCGCCGGTAAAGAGCGGTGAGCCGTTGAAGACGATGCCTATGCGGCTACCGCCGTCCTTGGGCTGGCGCATCTTGGAGAGCATGTGCTGGAGGAAGAGCAGGGAGCCGTCGTTGATGCGCGGCGTCCCGGCCCCGAAGCGCCCGGCGAACTTGAGTTCGTCGCGCTCCTGTTCGATGAATTTGGCCTGCTGCTTCCACTCCACGCCGAAGGGCGGGTTGGCCAGCATGTAGTCGAAGGTGATCTTGTTTCCCTGGGCGTCGCGGTCAAAGCCGTCCTCGGTGAAGCTGTTGCCCAGACGGATGTTGTCGGCGTCGTCGCCCTTTATGAGCATGTCGGACTTGCAGACCGCCCAGGCCTCGTCATTCCAGTCCTGACCGAAGAGGTGCGGATTGGCTTGATCGTTGAGCGCGCGGATGTGTTGTTCAGCCACGGAAAGCATTCCGCCGGTGCCGCAGGCCGGGTCGTAGATGGTCTTGACCACATGGCTGCGCCCAAGATCCTTTTCGGGCGTGAGCAGCAGGTTGACCATTAGCTTGATGACCTCGCGCGGGGTGAAGTGCTCTCCGGCCTCTTCATTGGATTGTTCCGCGCCGATCCGGATAAGCTCCTCGAAGACGTAGCCCATCTGGAGGTTGTCCACCCGCTCGGCGGAGAGATCGAGCTTGGGACCGCTAAAGGCTTTGATCACCTCATAGAGTATGTTCTTGTCGGCCATCTTGGCGATCTGCACGTCGAAGGCGAACTTCTCCATGATGGTGCGCACATTGGGAGAGAAGGCGTTTATGTAGCTGTTAAGGTTGGGCGCGAGTTGATTGGGGTCGTCCAGGAGGCGGGGGAAGTCCAGCTTGGAGAGGTTGTAGAAGGGCCTCCCGGTGACTTTTTGGAGTATGCCGCTAATAACGTTCTCCGGCTTGGTCTTGATGGCGGAATGCTCTTCGAGGACCTTGCGCTTGGTAGGGGCCAGGAGGCAGTCGAACCGGCGCAGCACTGTGAGCGGCAGGATGACCTTTCGATATTCGTTTCTCTTGTATGGGCCACGGAGCAGGTTGCAGATGCTCCAGATGAAACCGGCGAGCTGGCGATGTGTCTCGGAAGTCATGAAACGTCCTCATTCAAGGAGTGAAACGGGAACCGCTAGCTCAGACAGGGCGGGTATTTCCTCGTGGCGTGAGCGGTTTTGCGCCTATATCATCGGCGCGACTGGAAGAGAAGGGCGGTGAAGCTCGTATATCTAGGAAATCCAGCAGAAAGCGTAGGGCCGCCTTTCGGCGGCCCTACGTTCATGTTAGGAAAACAGTTTAGGCAAAAATACAAACATTGACCCCATGATTGCCCCTACCCCCATGCAAGCCGTAAATAGAAGCAACAGGTAGTTTTGCTCTAACCGTATGTAAGTTGACTTGGTTTTTTCAAATACCTCAGCCGCCCGCTTGGCGGCATCTTCGCAACGGGCAACGCAAACCTCAAGCCTCGTGGACAGTTGTGAGACCACTTCAACGGGATAGCCCCTGACTTCGTGAGCGGATGATCTCACGCTCTCGCTCGCGCTCTTTATGTCCCGCTGCAAGTTCTGCAAAAGAGAGATCACCTCCGACGTACTCTTGGCCCGAAGGAATTCCTGTTTGTTCAAAAGAGCAAGCCTGTCCTGGAGCATGGCGGCCTCGTCCGATTCCGGCATCTGTTGCGTCCTGGTGGCCCCTCCCCATCTCCCTTCCGAGCCAAGCCCCATTCCCAAGCTCTTGTTGCGAACGTCCTCTGTCTTGCTCATGGCGTAAACCTCTTTGCTGAAGTGAATTCCAAGTATAGCCCTTACCGAGCTTGCTTCCCTTGAAGGCGACGCCATCAAGGGCAAAGCTGATCCCCGAGACGAAACCTGTACTGGCCGTGTTCAGGCGGACCTCCACCCCAACCAAGGCCAGCCGGTCACGAAACATCTCCAGCTGACAGCCGTGGCCGAGGGCCGTATCCACTGCGTTTTGCAGCCGCATCCGGGTTGAAGTTTCGCCAGTCCGCAGAGAGTGCTCCAGCTCCCCCTTTTTCGGTGCAGCGCGGCCCACTTCCTGGCTCGGGGCGACCATGCGCAGGCCGAATTGCCGTTCCAGAGCACGCATGATGGGCTCCTGGCGTTTGTAGTCGTGAGCGTCGCTGACCACCTGGCCGCCCAGCGTTATGCGATTGACCAGGATGTGGATGTGCGGATGCTCCGCGTCGGTGTGACGGCTGATGATGTATTGATTGTTCACGAACCCCATGCCCTGCATCCAGGCGTGGGCCGCCTCGCGCCATTGGTCGTCGGTCAGGCGCTCATTGGGATGGATGCTCAGGCTCGTGTGGCAGACCGCCTTAGTGAGCCTGGGACGCATTGCGCGTACGGCCCCGAATTCGGCGGCAAGCGCACGGGGTGTCGATCCTGCCATGTTGGTCTCCAGCATGACGCTCTTGCCTGGCTGGAGGTCATATTCGACCGCCCCTCGAAAGCCTTTGCCCTTGATGAGCTTGGCGATCACGGCGCTTCCCCCAGCAAGGCCTGCTGGAGCTGGATGATTTCCTTGCGGACGCCAAGGAGGAGGGAGGGAGAGACCACGGCTCGCCCCTCGTTTGCGGCTCGGGCGAGCTGGTTGATGTTCACCGCGAGGCGAGTCAATTCGCCGTAGGCTTCGCGGTTGGCCTCGGGCACTGGAGTAGGAGGCAGTTTGCGATCCAAGGCTGCCGTCCGTAGCCACTGGCTGGGGCTCATGCCCATATGCTTGGCTTTTCTGCTCAAGGCTTCCCGCTCGGCTGCGTTGACCCTCACGCCGATGGTGATGTCCCTCACGGCGGCGGGGTCGCCCTTCGGGCGGCCTCCTTTGTCTTTTATTTGGCGTCCATTCATGCTTCAGTCTCCGTTTTGATGGCTACCGCATGAGCGGTGGCACTAAGTCCGAGCCTCGCAGAGCAAGACGTTTGAGCGCAGCGAAAACATGGCTTGCTTCCAACCCGTTCGTGCGCGGCTCGTAGGTGGGTGGTGGACGAGCCCGAGACCGCAGGCAGGGTGTCCCACTGTCCCGGTGCTAGAGAGTGGGACAGTGGGACACCTCGCGTGGTCGCCTATGCGATCCCTTCCAGACGCCGTTTCAAGCGATGGATGGCGGACTTGGACATGCTCATTTCCTCGGCGCAGTCGCGGATGCTGAATCCCTCTGCCAGGAGGCGCTTGAGCTGCTCCAGCTCGACATCCTCAAGCTCCTGGACGTCCCATTGAAGGCTGTTGTCCTCGGTCTTGAGGTGGACCTCGAACGGCTTGGCATCATCGCCAACGATGCCGCGCGCTTTGGTCAGGTGGACCTGAAAGCGAGCGCCTTCCGCCATGCTGTATTGCCGGGGACGCCTGAGGCTGATGACCGTGTCCATGATGTCTTCACGGGCGGACGTGCCGCGCTGGTCTCCTGATTTTCCCGCATGGTGGACCAATAGGACGGAGAGGCCCCGGCGGCGTAGATCGAGCAACCAACTCTGCATGGGCTGCCAGGACTGGGATTCGTTCTCTTTGCCCGTGCGGCAAAGCGTCGAGAGGTTGTCCAGCACCAGCATGTTGACGCCTTCGAGATACGGCTCCAGGGCCATCTGTCCGGCGGTCGTCGCCAAATCCGGCATTGGCCTGGGCTGCATGTCGGGCGTCAGGATGGACAGGTTTTTCATCGCGTGCGCCGGGGCAGCCATGCCGAGTGCCAGGGCTGAGAGACGTTCTTGCATCGCAAGGGCGGGCATCTCTCCGTCCACGTAGAGCACCCGGTTGGCTTTTGCCGCACGCCAACTGAAAACAGACAGGCCGCCTGCGACGGCTATTGAAATCGTCAGGGCGACAAAGGTCTTTCCCACGCCTCGCGGTGCAAACAGGATGACGATGCCTTGGTCTGGGATGATGGGCTGGAGAAGAAACCCGCGATGTGCGAGAGTCATCAAAAGGAAATCATCCATTGAGAGCACCACAAAAGGCGGTAGGCCGCCGTTGGTGTTGTTTGGAGCATTGTTGCACTGTGTCACCGGCTCAACCTCAGCATGAACTTTGTGTCGATCATGACGGCTAATCCTGTGAGAAACGGGTGATGAGGGCGCGGATATCCTCAACCTTCCAGGCGGTGGTCCTGGGGCCAAGTTTTACTGGAGCCGGGAAGCGTCCAGATTTTACGCCATCCCAGAAGCTGGTTTTGCCGATGCCGAGCACATGGAGAACCTGGGGGAGCCGGACAAAACCTTCCGGCGGAAGAGGGGAGGAGAGAATTTTGATTCGAGACATGAGACCTCCGTGGAATGGGGCCGTCTCAAAACGAAAACGGCCCATGTCGTTCAACATGGGCCGTTTGTGGCATGTCCCGCTTGTGGTACTGTCAAGCGCTTGGTACGGTACAAATGCGGTGGTACCTCCAGGTGGTACTTTCTATATAATTCCCCGTAATTTCTTGCCTTGTTTGACCTTTGCGTGATGACTAACCTTGGTTCCTTCACGGGCTGGGAGTAAATCTCCCATCTCTCCGTTGGTCAGTACGCCAGGGAAGAAATCGTCAACCAGCCTTGCCAAGGTTTTATTGTCAGTAATGCCGTTTTGCTTCTGCTGCTCGCAAAATTTGATAACTACTGAAAGATCTTTCGTCTTTCTCCTGGATTTTCGAGCGTGGTGAGGTGATGTCGATGGCCATATTATACTGTTTGGCAGTATCCAATATTTTCTGTCATCATTGAAGCAGAAGTGTAGACTGATGTCGGTTGAGTTTATGTCGTTGGCGACGATGTTGTCGTCAAATATCTTGGCGTTTGATTTGTTGCTGTATTTGCAGATTGCATATGCAAGTTGTGGTGCGTATCTGTTCATGTTTTCAATTGAACATGATTCAAACTCATTATTGCTTCTTCGCATCGATCGCAATGTGTAGAATGGTTTTTTAGATTCTATTGTTTTGATTTGTTTTGTTTTGAATATGATGGTCAAAAAATGGTTGCATAGAAACTTGTGTGTCATGTATTTCGTGTCAAGCTTAACGATTTTATAGTGAATGTCATTCGTGTCGTTTACAAATTCTCCGATCGTTGTGTAAGTGCAGAGTTTGTTCTTGAAGATCTCTTTGCAAATCTTAACATGCCGTTGAAACGGCCACCTAAGGGCAATGTCGGCTAGGTGAATGACGTCACTTGCCTTTACAATTTGAATGTCGTTTACTTTGCGCATAGTGAATTATTTGTTGATGCAGGGATGGGGTTGTAAATTAAATAGGCCGGTTACATGTCTGAAGCATGAAGATAGCTGGCTTTGGCCCCTGCCCTGAGTTTATCAAGGTAGTCCGCCCATCCCTGCATCATCTTGCGTCGCTCAGGCAGAAACTCCGCGAAATTGTAGGCCGCGCGTATGGAATTTCGCTCGGCATGGGCAAGCTGGCGCTCTATGGCGTCCCGGTTCCATCCCATCTCGTTGAGGAGAGTTGACGCCATGGAGCGGAAACCGTGGCCGGTCATTTCGTCTTTTGCGTAGCCCAAGCGGCGCAATGCTCCGTTGACCGTGTTTTCCGACATAGGCCTTGCTGCTGTCCTTACCGAGGGGAACAGGTAGCGGCCCGATCCGGTCAGGGGGTGCAAGTCCTGCAAGATACGCACGGCTTGCTTTGCCAGCGGTACTATATGCTGCTGGCGCATTTTCATCTTTGCTCCGGGTATGCGCCATTCCGCTGTGTCCATGTTGATCTCTTCCCATTCCGCATGACGCAACTCGCCGGGGCGGACGAAAGTCAACGGGGCCAGTCGAAGGGCGCACATGGTAATGAACGATCCCTGGTACGTCTCGATGGTGCGGAGGAGCGCGGCGACCTCTTTCGGGTCCGTGACGCTTGCGTGGTGCTTTTCCTTGGATGGGGGGATGGCCCCCCGAAGATCGCCGGAGATGTCCCGGTCGGCGAAGCCGGAGGCCACGGCGTAGCGGAAGACCTGGCCACAGTTTTGGAGTGCTCGATGCGCCGTCTCGATGGCTCCTCGCGCCTCGATGCGCCGAACGGTGGTCAGGAGTTCCGGAGCCAGAATGTCTTTGATAGGCTGCGCGCCAATCCAGGGGAAAATGTCCTTCTCGAAACGGCGCATGATTCGATCACCGTGGGAGGCTGTCCATGTGGGCTGGAATTTTACGAACCACTCACGAGCCACTCGCTCGAAAGTATTGGCAATTTCTGCTGCTTCGGCTTTCTCGGCTTTGCGTACTTGGCTTGGGTCAATGCCGTTTGCGATCTGTCGGCGAGCATCGTCCCGGCGTGTGCGGGCGTCCTTAAGGGAGATGTCAGGATAAACTCCAAGGGAAATCCAGTTCTCACGACTGTTGATCCAGTATCGCAATCGCCAACGCTTGCTACCTTGCGGTGTTATTTCCAGGTGTAGTCCGCGTTCGTCCTTGAGACGATACAACTTCTCTTTTGGCTTGGCATTGCGAATCTGTACATCCGTAAGCGGCATAGGATACCTCTATGACAGAAGTTTATCCAGAAGACCTTTCAGAAAGACGGCCTCATCGTGTGTGAATCTTATCCTGGCTTTGCCCCTTCCAAACTCAATTGATCCGTCACCATACTCACTGGCACGAATTTTCGCCTTCGGGACTAAGGCCAATCGTTCGGCGTCTATTTGGGCTTGTAGCGCTGTAGCCTGCGCTTGGCTTTTTGCCTTCTGGAGCTTTGCCCAGGAAGATGGGTTGATCCCCTCTCTGGTAAGCCCCCGGAGGTCATCCCTTCGTGCGATCGCTTCAGCAACGCCAACGTCAGGGAAGATGCCCAGGGAAAGCATGTTGGCCTTCCCATTGAACTGGAAACGATAACGCCACCACTTCCCACCCTTGGGGCTGACTTCCAGAAAAAGGCACTTGTCCACTCGGATTCGAAAGGACCTGCCAGTGGGGGAAATCGTTGCTATGTCTTCATTTGTGAGCATAGACCGTATACCTTTTGGGCGTGGAGTCCAAAAAACATCTCGCATACGGTTCGGTATACGGTCGCGGGGATGGATGTCAACGGCCCGAAACGGACGAAGGCGGCCCTTGCGAGCCGCCTTTTTCCTTAAATTCCTGGGGGATGTGGACTTTGTCGGACTGTACTGGAAGTCCTGTTGGTGGAGGCGGGGGGAATCGAACCCCCGTCCGAGAACGCTTGGGCAAAGCTTCTACAGGCGTAGGCCGGAAATTGATCTCGATTCGGACGTGCCTTCCGGCCGGGCGTCCCGAATCCAGACCGTTTAGGTTCTTACGCTCGATTCAACGGACAACTTCGAGCGCCAGCCCGGTGGGGTGTCCCCCACATCCGGCTTACCAGGCGTCGGCCGGAGGGAGGCTGGCCTTAAGCGGCCAGGGCGTAGTCGTAATCGTTGGCGATTGACTTGTTTCCGCGTGTTTAACGAGGCCTCGCGGAACCTCGGCCTGCAACCTTGTCGTCGCAATCCCCGTCGAAACCAGTGCGCCCCCAGGGATGTGCCGACACTCCATATAAGACGTCCGGGCCCTTCGGCAAGTCTCAAGAGTGTGAAAAAAACTCGTATTCCGGACCTTTTTGGGATATCTCGCCCCCATCTACAGCCAAGGAGGGACTCGATGAGCCTGCCCAAATCCTTTGATCGCGACATCTCCCGCCGCATCAAGGACCTGCGCGAAGCCATGAACCTCACGTACGAGGACCTGGCCGCCCGCGTTGGAGTCGCCGTGGACGAAATCGCCGCCTACGAATCCGGGGAAAGCGAAGTGCCCGTAAGCTACCTCTACGCGGTGGCCAAGGCCACGGGCGTGGACCTGACGGCGCTGATCACCGGCTCGGAGGCCAAGCTGCACCAGTACAGCCTGGTCAAGAAGGGCAGCGGGCTCTCCGTGACCAGGCGAAAGGCCTACAAGTACCAGGCCCTGGCCTACCGCTTCAACCGGCCCTCCATGGAGCCCTTCCTGGTCACCGTGCCGCCTTCCCCGGCCGGGGCCGAGGTGCACTACAACCAGCACACCGGCGAAGAGTTCGTCTACATGATCGAAGGCCGCATGGAGGTGCTCCTGGGCAAGGACACCGCGACCCTCGAACCGGGCGACAGCCTCTACTTCAGTTCGTCCATCCCCCACGCCATGCGCGCGCTGGACGGAAAAGAGGCCGTGTTCCTGGACGTCATCATCTAAGAGGGGTCGAAAATGCTGCCCGAGTTCAAACGCTTTGATACCTTCGAAGAGTTCCGCGCCGGATACGGCGTTGCGATCCCCGAGAACTACAACTTCGCCTTCGATTTCCTGGACGCGCAGGCTCAGGCCGACCCCTCGCGCCCGGCCATGGTCCATGTGGGCCCGGACGGAACCCGCCGCGACTACGACCTGGGCTACTTCAGCACCCAGTCCTCGCGCATGGCCAATTCCTTCAAGTCCCTGGGCGTGGCCAAGGGCGACAAGGTGATGATCGTGCTCCAGCGCCGCGTGGAGTTCTGGGTGGCGGTGCTGGCCCTGCACAAGCTGGGCGCGGTGCCCGTGCCCTCGCCGCACCTGCTCACGGCCCACGACGTGGAGTTCCGCGTGAACAAGGCCGGGATCACCGCCTGCGTGGCCGAGGAAGACTTCGTTGAGCGCGTGGAGGCGGTCAAGGCCGTCTGCCCCACGCTCAAGACCCTGGTGCGCGTGGGCGAGAAGCCCCTGGCCGACGGCTGGCACGCCTACGAGGAGCTCCTGGCGGCCGGTTCGCCGGACTTCCCTGTCCCGGCGGACAAGCCCGGCGGCAAGGACATCATGTTCATCTTCTTCTCCTCCGGCACCACGGGCATGCCCAAGATGGTGGTGCACAACCACAATTACCCCCTGGGCCACGTCACCACCGGCGTCTACTGGCACGACCTGCGCCCGGGCGACCTGCACCTCACCGTGGCGGACACGGGCTGGGCCAAGTCCATCTGGGGCAAGTTCTTCGGCCAATGGTACGCCGGGGCCTGCGTGTTCACCTGGGACTACCGGGGCAAGTTCATCCCCTCGGAACTCCTGCGCGTGATGAGCGAGAACGGCGTGACCGTGTTCTGCGCGCCGCCCACCATCTACCGCTTCCTGGTGCGCGAGGACCTCTCCAAGTTCGACCTCTCCAAATTGCGCCACTGCACCACCGCGGGCGAGCTTTTGAACGAGGGCGTGTTCCACGCCTGGAAGAAGACCACGGGCATCACCATCTACGAGGGCTACGGCCAGACCGAGACCACCCTCCAGATCGCGGCCTTCCCCAACATGAACGTCAAGCCCGGCTCCATCGGCAAGCCGTGCCCGGGTTGGGACATCGTGCTGCTCGACCACAAGGGCAAGCCCTGCCCGCCGGGCGAGGAGGGCGAGATCTGCATCCGGCTGGGCGACGGCAAGCAGCTGGGCCTGTTCGAGGGCTACCTCTACGAGCCCGAGAAGACCGCCTCGGTGATGTTCGGCGGCTACTACCACACCGGCGACAAGGCCTGGATGGACGAGGACGGCTTCTTCTGGTTCCTGGGCCGCAACGACGACCTGATCAAGTCCAGCGGCTACCGCATCGGGCCCTTCGAGGTGGAGAGCGCCCTGGTGACGCACCCGGGCGTGGTGGAGGCGGCCGTGACCGGCGTGCCCGACCCCGAACGCGGCCAGGCCGTGAAGGCCACCGTGGTGCTGGCCGCTGGCTTCGAACCCTCGCCGGAGATGGTCAAGGACATCCAGGACCACGTGAAGAAGGTCACCGCGCCCTACAAGTACCCGCGCATCGTGGAGTTCGTTCCCGAGCTGCCCAAGACCATCAGCGGCAAGATCAAGCGCGCCGAGATCCGCGCCAAGGACGAGGGCAAGAAGCCCGAGCCGACCATCTAAAACCCGGAGCGCGCGGCCGGGGAGGCCCCAACCTGCCTCCCCCGCGCGAAACCCGTCCCTCCGCATGTTCGCGCCGCGGCCTTCGGGCCGCGGCGTTTTCTATTGCCCCCCGCAGGAGGCCCGGCGCGCCGCGATCCGGGTCGCGGATCGTTTGATCTTGGTCAATTGTCGATTATTTCATGGTGGTTAGTTTGTGGGATGACGCTCTTGAAGGCCTTGCTTGCGTTCTGGCACAGCCGGTCCGGCCGTGCTGGCGAAAAGGTGCCACGGCGAATATTTCTTTGAAATAGTTGATTTAATCATTCTGAATCGAGGTGCCGAGGCGTGTTTCACGCCCCAAGCGGTGCGTCCTTCATGTGAAAAAAAGGATGATCTAAGGAAAACATTGTCAATGTTCCCTTTTTGGTGCTAGGCCATCTTCAAAAGACACCACATCCGCGTTCTCCCCGCTCAGGTAGGGTTTGCGGCGGAAGAGTGGCTTCTTCGGAGGCGATGTACAGGTATTTTCTTTGATTTGACCGGCGCGCATACTTGCAATCGAGAGAGCGGAGAAGGAGTTCCCCCCGATGGACAAACTCGCCTCGACCGATCTGTTGTATATTGCCGTTTTCTTCCTCGGAGGCCTGGGCTTCGCCCTTGGCCCGTTCATCGTAGTCTATCTGCTCGCACCCCGTTCCACACGCAACACCAGAAAAAAGACCACGCAGCTCATCGAGTGCGGCATGGACCCCATCGGGGACGCCTGGATAAAGTTCGGCGTCGTGTACTACCTGTACGCCCTGATGTTCGTCGCGTTCGCCGTTGACGTGCTGTTCCTCTTTCCGGCTGCAATCGTCTACAACAAGCCGGGATTCGTCGACGGATTGCAGGCCTTCCTCGAAATACTGCTGTTCGTCGGCATCCTTTCACTGGTCATCTATTATGCGTGGAAGAAGGGAGTGTTCAGGTGGGAACGCAAGACCTATTGAACCCTGTCGTCCATTTCTCGAAGCTGGCCCAGCTTCTGGACCTGTGTAGGGCCAACTCCCTCTGGCCCATGACCTTCGGCCTGGCCTGCTGCGCCATCGAGATGATGGCCACCGGAGCCTCGCGTTTCGACCTGGCCCGCTTCGGGGCCGAGGTCTTCAGGCCCTCGCCCAGGCAGAGCGACGTGATGATCGTGGCCGGAACCATCAGCAAGAAGATGGCCCCGGCCGTGCAGACCCTCTACGACCAGATGCCCGAGCCCAAGTGGGTCATCGCCATGGGCAACTGCGCCATCTCCGGCGGGCCCTTCGTGTTCGAGGGCCAGTACGGCATCGTGGAGGGGGCCTCCAAGCTCTTCCCCGTGGACGTGGTCATCCCCGGCTGCCCGCCCAGGCCCGAGGCGCTCATCGAAGGCATCCTCACCCTCGAGGAGAAACTGACGGGCACGCGCCGCTGGCCCAGGGTGGAGGCCTAGACCATGAAGGACACCATCGCCAAAGCGCTGGCCGGGGCTTCACCCCTGGCAATCGCCGAGACCGACCACAAGGCCAGGGGCTTCCACCTGGACGTGAGCCTGGCCCCCGGCTCGCTGGTCAAGGCCGTGACCATCCTGGATCAGCACAAGTTCTTCATCGAGACCATCACCGGCGTGGACTGGCTGGGCGAGAAGGAAGCCCGGCGCAAGGAGGCCGCCGCCGCGGCGGCAGCGGCCGCCAAGGCCGCCAAGGCCAAGGCCGCGGAAGGGGAGGGCGAAGCCGCCGCCCCGGCCGAACCGGCGCCCGAGCCCGGCCCCGCTGGCCCCGACGACCTGGAGGCCGTCTACGACTTCAACCATTACGCCGCGCTTTGCCGTGTGACGCTTCGCGTGCGCGTGCCCCGCGACAACCCGGTGGTTCCGACCATCTCGGACATCTACCAGGCCGCCCACTGGCACGAGCGCGAAACCAGGGAGTTCTTCGGCTTCACCTTCGAAGGCCACCCGTACCCCGTGCCGCTGCTCCTGCCCGAGGACGCGGACTTCCACCCCCTGCGCAAGGACTACCAGCCATGAGCTCCTTCGCCCAGTCCACCTCCGGCGAGACCTTCGTTCTCAACCTGGGGCCGCAGCACCCGGCAACCCACGGCGTGCTGCGCATCAAGCTGATCATGGACGGCGAGTACATCGCGGACGCCGAGCCCGTGCTCGGCTACGCGCACCGCATGCACGAGAAGATGGGCGAGAACAGGGGGTGGGCGCAGTTCATGCCCAACACCGGCCGCCTGGATTACCTGCACGCCCTGGCCTACAACCACTGCTTCTGCTGTCTGGTTGAGCGCGCCACGGGCATCGAGGTGCCCGAGCGCGCCGAGTACGTCCGGGTGATCACCTCGGAGCTCAACAGGATATCGAGCCACCTGCTCTGGTTCGGGGCCTTCGTGCTGGACCTGGGCGGCTTCTCCCCGCTGCTCTACGCCTTCGACGACAGGGAGCAGATCCTGGACCTCCTGGAGAGCGTCACGGGCTCGCGCCTGACCTACAGCTACTTCCGCTTCGGCGGGCTCTACAACGACATCGACGAGAACTTCGTGCCCGGGGCCAGGGCGTTCGTCAAACGCATGCGCGAGCGCCTGCCCATGTACCACGATCTCGTCACCAAGAACGTCATCCTGATCAAGCGCCTGAAGGACGTGGGCTTCGTGGACGCCGAGATGTGCCGCAAATACGGCGCCACCGGCCCCGTGGCCAGGGGCGCGGGCATAAACTTCGACGTGCGCAAACATGAACCCTATTCGGTCTACCCCGAGCTCGACTTCGACATCCCCGTGTACCCCGAGGCCGACTCCATGGCCCGCTACATGGTGCGCATGGACGAGATCGTGCAGAGCCTGCGCATCATTGAGCAGGCCCTGGACAAGCTGCCCGAGGGCCCGGTGATGGCCCCCAAGGTGCCAAAGAGCATGAAGCCCCCCAAGGGCGACTACTACCACGCCGTGGAGACCGCGCGCGGCTCCTTCGGCATCCGCGCGGTGAGCGACGGGACCAACGTGCCCTGGCGGCTCAAGCTGCGCACCCCGGGCTACTCCAACCTGATAGTCTTCGGCGAGGCCTGCCGGGGGATGCTCCTGCCGGACGCCCTGGCGCTTCTTGGCAGCCTGGACCTCGTCATCCCCGAGATAGACCGGTGAAGCGCCCGAGCGAGGAGCATCCGTCATGAGCATCCATCCCGAGGTCCTTAGGCTTGTGGCCATCCTGGTGGGCGTGATCGGCTTCGTGGCCCTGAACGCCGCCTACCTGGTCTGGCTCGAACGCAAGGAGGCCGGGCGCATCCAGCGCCGCATAGGCCCCAAGGAAGTGGGCCCCTACGGCCTCTTGCAGCCCCTGGCGGACGGGCTCAAGCTCATGAGCAAGCAGCTCATCACCCCGGACGGCGCGGACGTGACGCTCTTCAAGATCGCGCCGCTTCTGGTGATGATCCCGGCCATCATGAGCTTCGTGACCATCCCCTTCGGCGAGGGCCTGGTGGCCCGCAACCTGGACGTGGGCCTTTTGGCCGTGTTCGCCTTCGCCTCGGTGAACGTGCTGGGGCTTCTCTTGGGCGCGTGGGGCTCGCGCAACAAGTACGCCATCATCGCGGCGGCGCGCGTTGTCTCGCAGAACGTGGCCTACGAAATCCCCATGCTGGTGATCGTGGTGACCATGGTCATGGTGGCGGGCACGCTCGACCTCACCGAGATCGTCACGCTCCAGTCCGGCGGGTTCTGGAACTGGTACGTGTTCAGGCTCACGGCCAGCCCGCTCATGCCCGTGGCCTTCCTGATGTTCTACATATGCATGCTGGCCGAGACCAACCGCGCGCCCTTCGACATGGCCGAGGCCGAGAGCGAGTTGGTGGCGGGCGCGTTCACCGAATACCCGGGCATGGGTTTCGGCGTGTTCTTCATGGGCGAGTACGCCAACATAGTGGTGGGCTCGTGCATGGCCACCATCCTCTTCTTAGGCGGCTGGAACTGCCCGTTCGGGCTTTTCCCGGGCGTGCACTGGTTCCTGATCAAAATGTACCTGATCATCTTCACGGTGATCTGGGTCCGCTGGACCTATCCGCGCACGACCTTCTACGGGCTTCTGAACCTGTCCTGGAAGGTGCTCATACCCATATCGTTCTTCAACCTGATCCTAACCAGCGCCATGTTGAAGGTGTTCTGACCATGACCGCCTACATCAAAGAGATCGCCCTGGGCACCTGGAGCCTGTTCGTGGGCCTGGCCATCACCATCCGGTACTTCTTCATGCCGGTGGTCACGGTGCAGTACCCGCGCGAGACCATCCCCATGACGCCGCGCTACCGGGGCCACACCGAGCTGGTCTGGGACGAGCAACGTGGGGGCCACAAGTGCATCGTCTGCGGCGCGTGCCAGAAGGGCTGCCCCTCGGGGTGCATCACGCTCGAGAGCGAGAAGAAGGAGGGGGCCAAGCAGAAGACCCTCACCGCCTACACGCTCGACTTCACCAAGTGCAGCCTGTGCGGCATCTGCGTGGAGGTCTGCCCCACCGAGGCCCTGGATTTCTCCAAGGAATACAACCTGGCCGGGCTTCACGAGAGCGAATTCGTCTACGACCTGCTGAAACGGCTGGAGGACAAGCACTCATGACCCCCTCCCTGTTCTCGCCGGAAGGCCTCTCGGGGCTCCTCTTCCTGGTCTTCGTGGCCGTCACCGTGGCCGGGGCCTTCGTGGCCGTGGGCTCGGGGCAGCTGGTCAGGAGTGTTGCCGGGCTGGCCCTGTGCTTCGTGGGCGTTGCCGGGCTCTACTGGCACCTCGGCAGCCCGTTCGTGGCGCTGATGCAGGTGCTCATCTACGTGGGCGCGGTCTGCGTGACCATCATCTTCGCCGTGATGCTGGCCAACACCGGGCCGGGCGAGCGGCGCAGGCGCAGGCCCGTGCTGGTGTCCGCCCTGGCGGCCGTGGCGGGGGCGGGGCTCCTGTGGACCCTGACCGCCCTGGCCGTGCGCTCCCAGTGGACGAAGATCCCGGGCCCGGCCGGGCGTCCCGGCCTGGAGGGGCTCGGCGCGGCGTTTCTCAACACCTGGGGGCTTTCGTTCGAACTGATCTCGGTGGTGCTCTTCCTGGCCATCGTGGGGTCCTTGGTCCTGGCGCGCCAGGGAAGGAGCAGACAGTGAACATCCTCACCCTGGGCGACAGCCTGGAGACCTACCTGGCCGTGGGCGCGTTTTTGTTCGCCATCGGCGTGTATGGGGTGATCCAGCGGCGCACGTTCATCGGCATGCTCATCGCGTCGGAGCTGATCCTGTGCGGGGCCTCGGTGAACTTCATGGCGTTTGGCCGCTTCACCTCGCCGGACCCGGTGACGGGACAGGTCTTCACCCTGTTCGTCATGGCCATCGCGGCGGCCGAGGCGGCCATCGCGCTCTCGATCATCATCGCCGTGTACCGCAATTTCAAGTCCATCGAGACCGACGACGTCTCGGACCTGAACGGATAGCCCCGCCGGGGCGGCAAGCATTCCCGGACGCCAGGGCGCGGGGAAGAGGAAGGGGACAAGGGCATGGAAAGCATCGTTTCGGTAAAACCGCTGCTCGCCATACTCGCGGCGCTGGCCGGGTCGTTTCTGGTCATGCTCACGGGGCGCAAGCCCAACGTGCGCGAGTCGTGGTCGCTGGTGGCCGCGCTGGCGATGTTCGCGGTGATCGCCTCCATGATCACCACCGTGGCCCCGGCCCCGCTGGGCCAGGGCAGGGAGCTCCACTACCAGCTCTTCAAGATACTGCCCGGGCTCACGGTGTCCTTCAGGGCGGACGCGTTCTCCATGGTCTTCGCCCTGGCCGCGTCGTTTCTGTGGATCATCGCCGTGTTCTACTCGGCCGGGTACATGAGGGGCTTGAACGAGCACGCCCAGACGCGCTTCAACGCCTGCTTCGCCCTGGCCCTGTTCGGGGCCATCGGCGTGGCCTTCTCCGACAACCTCTTCACCCTCTACCTCTTCTACGAGATAGTGAGCATCTGCACCTACCCCCTGGTGGCCCACCACCAGGACGCGGAAAGCTACGAGGGGGCCAAGAAGTACATCATCTACCTGACCACCACGGCCAAGGGGCTGATCCTGCCCGCCATGGTGCTCATCTACGTGCTCACCGGCACCCTGGACTTCGCGCACAACATCCACCAAGGCGTGTTCGCGGCCGGGACCAGCCCCGTGTTGATCACCGTGCTCTACGCCTGCTGCATCCTGGGGTTCGCGAAAAACGGCATCATGCCGCTGCACAACTGGCTGCCCAGCGCCATGGTCGCGCCCACGCCGGTCTCGGCCCTGCTGCACGCGGTGGCCGTCGTCAAGGTGGGCGTGTTCTGCACCACGCGCGTGATGCTCTACACCTTCGGCACGGACACCATGAGCGCGCTCAACCTGGGCCTGCCCACGGCGTACTTCGTGTCCTTCACCATCCTGACCGCCTCCATCATCGCGCTCTCCAAGGACAACCTGAAGGCCCGGCTGGCCTATTCCACGGTCAGCCAGCTCTCCTACATCGTGCTGGGCGTGGCGCTCCTCACCGTGGACGGCATCCAGGGCGGCATCGTGCACATCGCCAACCACGCCTTCTCCAAGATCACGCTGTTCTTCTGCGCGGGCGCCATCTACGTGGCCACGCACAAGAAATCCATCTCCGAGATGGGCGGGCTGGGCCGGGCCATGCCCTTCACCTTCGGGGCCTTCGCCGTGGCTTCCTTGAGCATGATCGGCGCGCCCCCGGTGGCCGGGTTCGTGACCAAGTGGAAGCTCATCGTGGGGGCGCTGGAAATGCCCGCCCACACCATGGGCATCCTCCTGGTGCTTCTGGCCAGCACCATCCTGAACGTGGCCTACTTCGCGCCGGTCACCTACAAGGCCTTCTTCGGCAAGCCGCCCGAGGGGCAAACCTACACCAAGGTCCAGGAGGCGCCGCTGTCCATGGTCATCCCGATCATGGTGGCCGCGACCATCTCCGTGATCATCGGCATCTACCCTGATTTCTTCATGATCTTCGTCAAGGCGGTGACGGGATGATAGTCAAGCTCATAGGCTTCCTGCGCGAGCGCCTGCCGCTCGTGATCAAGTGCTGCTGCGTGCTGCTGGCCCTGCTGGTGCTCTGGGACGCGGGCTTCGTGGACAAGGGCCACGCCCACACCGCCGCCGAGCGCATCCCGGGCTTCTGGTCGGCCTTCGGCTTCGGGGCCTGCGTGCTGATCATCATCTTCTCCAAGTGGTACGGGCACCTGGGCATCATGACGCGCGAGGACTACTACGATGATAAATGAGTTCTGGCTCCACCCCTCGCTGATATTGATCGTCGGCGCGCTCGTGCTGCCGCTCTTGCCGAAGGCGCTCAAGAAGGCCTGGCTGGTGGCCGTGCCCGTGCTGGCCTTCGCCGACGTGCTCTCCATGCAGGGCCACAGCGGCACCTACGGCGTGACCAGCTTCCTGGACTGGACGCTGACCTTCGGGCGCGTGGACTCCCTGGCCATGGTCTTCGCCTACATCATGACGCTCATGTGCGTGATCGGGACCATCTACGGCCTGCACGTGGAGGAGGACGCCCAGCACGTGGCGGCCTGGTTCTACGTGGCCGGGTCGCTCGGCGTCATCTTCTGCGGCGACTACCTGGTGCTCTTCCTCTTCTGGGAGCTCATGGCCTTCTCCTCGGTGTTCCTGGTCTGGTTCAGGCGCAGGAAGGAATCCCTGGCCACGGGCTACCGCTACCTTCTTGTGCACACCGCCGGCGGGCTCCTGCTGCTGGCCGGGTTCGTGCTGCGCTACAAGGCCACGGGGGACCTCTCTTTCGGCCCCGTGGGCGTGGACAACCCCACCCTGGACACCTGGCTGATCATGGCCGGGTTCATCCTGAACGCGGCCGTGCCCCCGCTGCACGCCTGGCTGCCCGACGCCTACGGCGAGGCCACGGTGTCAGGCGCGGTGTTCATGTGCGCCTTCACCACCAAGACCGCTGTCTATGCCCTGGCGCGCGGCTTCGCGGGCATGGAGATACTGGTGCCGCTCGGCGTGTGCATGGCCCTCTACGGCGTGGTCTACGCGGTGCTGGAGAACGATTCGAGGAGGCTCCTGGCCTACCACATCATCAGCCAGGTGGGCTACATGGTGGCTGGCGTGGGCATCGGCACGCAACTGGCCATCAACGGGGCCTGTGCGCACGCCTTCGCGCACATCCTCTACAAGGGGCTTCTCTTCATGGGCTGCGGCGCGGTGCTCCAGATGACGGGCAAGAGCAAATTCACCGAGCTCGGCGGGCTGTGGTCCCGGATGCCGCGCACGTTCGTGTTCACGCTCATAGGCGGGCTCTCGATCTCGGCCTTCCCGCTCTTCAGCGGCTTCGTGAGCAAGGCCATGATCGTGGCCGCCGGGTTCGAGGAGCACAACTACTGGGCGGCCTTCCTGCTCACCCTGGCCTCGGCCGGAACGTTCCTGCACACAGGGCTCAAGGTCCCGTACTTCATCTGGTTCGGCAAGAACAACTGCTCGAAGGAAACCTGGGAGAAGGCCGCGGACCCGCCGAAGAACATGCAGGTGGCCATGTTCGCGGCCTCCGTGCTTTGCATCTTCATCGGCTGCTACACTCCCTACCTCTACCAGATGCTGCCGTACCCCGAGGTGGCCGCCAACTACCACCCCTACACGGCCTACCACGTCTCCGAGACCCTGCAGATACTTCTGTTCACGGCCTTGGGCTTCTTCCTGCTGATCAAGAAGCTCACCCCCGAGCCCAAGATCAGCATCGACCTGGACTGGTTCTACCGCATGGGCGGGCGCGGCTTCTACTGGCTGGCGAGAAAGCCCATCCAGGCGGCGGACAACGCCGTGAACGAGGCCTACCGCGTCATCGGGCTCGTCCCGCTGATGTTCACGGCGCGGTTCTGGGGCAAGTTCGACTGGCACGTGATCGACGGCGTGGTGGACGGCATCGCCCACGCCGTGGGAGGAGTCGGGGCGACGCTCAGGCACCTGCAGAGCGGGCGGCTCCAGTACGTGATCCTGTACGCGGCCCTGCTGGTGGCTGCCGCGCTTACGCTTTTGGTGTTCGCCTGATCATAACCGAGGAGCGAGGGCATGGATTTTCTCACGATGAACACCCTGGGGTACCCGGCCCTGAGCGCGTGCGTCTTCCTGCCGCTGGCCGGGGCCCTGGTGCTTCTGCCTCTCAGGGGCAACGACGCGGCGCGCTGGTGGACCCTGGCCGTGACCCTGGCCACCGCGGCGGCCTCACTGCCCCTGTTCTGGGCCTTCGACCCGGCCACGGCGCGCTACCAGTTCGGCGAGCACGCGTCCTGGATCAAGGCCCTGGACATCAACTACACCCTTGGCATCGACGGCATCTCGCTCCTTCTCGTGCTCATGACCACGCTGATCATGCCGCTTTGCGTGCTGGGTTCGTGGAAGTACATCGAGAAGCGGGTCAAGGAGTTCATGATTTGCCTGCTGCTCATGGAGACTTCCATGATCGGCGTGTTCGTGGCCCTGGACTTCGTGCTCTTCTACATCTTCTGGGAGGCCATGCTCATCCCCATGTACCTGCTCATCGCGGTGTGGGGCGGGCCCAGGAAGGTGTACGCGTCCATCAAGTTCTTCCTCTACACCCTGGCCGGGTCGGTGCTGCTGCTTGTCGCCATCATCGCCCTGTACATGAGCCAGGGCACGTTCTCGATCCCCGCGCTCATGAGCCAGGCCTACCCGGTGAAGTTCCAGGTGCTCGTGTTCCTGGCCTTCTTCCTGGCCTTCGCCATCAAGGTGCCCATGTTCCCCTTCCACACGTGGCTCCCGGCCGCGCACGTGGAGGCCCCCACGGCGGGCAGCGTGATCCTGGCCTCTGTGCTCCTCAAGATGGGCACCTACGGCTTTTTGCGCTTCTGCCTGCCCATCACGCCCGAGGGAACGGCGGCGTTTCTGCCCTACGTGCAGTGGCTCTCGGTGATCGGCATCCTCTACGGCGGGTTCACGGCCCTGGCCCAGCAGGACATGAAGAAGCTCATCGCCTACTCGAGCGTGGGGCACATGGGCTTCGTCACCCTGGGCATCTTCGTGCTCAACCAGCGCGGAGTGGAGGGGGCGATCCTGCAGATGATCAACCACGGCGTGACCACGGGCGCACTGTTCCTCTGCGTGGGCATGGTCTACGAGCGCACCCACACCCGGGAGCTGGCGGCCACGGCGGGCATCGGCAAGATCATGCCCATCTACGTGACCTACCTGGCCTTCTTCTCGCTCTCGTCGCTGGCCTTCCCGGGCACCAACAGCTTCGTGGGCGAGTTTCTGATCCTGGCGGGCAGCTACGCGGACAACAAGCTCCTGACCAGTTGCGCCATCCCCGGAGCGGTGCTCGCGGCGGCCTACATGCTGAGGCTTCTCCAGCGGGTGGTCTGGGGCGGCACGGACAACCCGGCGCACCCGGGGCTTAAGGACCTGGGCATGCGCGAGGTGATCACCCTGGCGCCGCTTCTGGTGTTCGTGTTCTGGATCGGGCTGTCCCCCGAGCCGTTCACCGAGGTGATGCACGCGAGCGTCACCCACCTGCTCAAGCAGGCCAGCGTGGGCGCGAACGGGATGGTGGCGGCCGCCGGGCTGGTGACGCCGTAAACGGGCGGCGCAACAACACAGGAACCTACGCAAAGGCACGACCATGAAGCTTACGTTGTTCGTCCCCGAGCTGATCCTCCTCCTTGGAGCCCTGGCGCTTTTGTTCATCAGCGCGGGCAAGGCGGGCGCCAGGCTGGCCCGTCCCATCACCCTGCTTCTGGCCGTGGCCTCGCTCGCGGCCTCGGCGGCGAGCCTGGGACAGGAAGGGCTCATGTTCTTCGAGGCCTACAAGGTGGACCTCTTCTCCCAGGCCCTGAAGCTGGCCATCGCGGCCGGGTTCGCGGCGGTGCTCGTGCTCGGGACCGAGCTCAAGGGCGTTTCGGAGGACGTGCGGCCCGAGTACTACCTCTTCTTGACGCTCGGCGTGCTGGGGCTCTTCATGCTGGTGAGCAGCGTGGAATTGGTGACCATGTTCGTCGCCCTGGAGCTCTCGTCCTATTCGCTCTACCTGCTGGTGCCCATGCGAGACGACCACCAGGGGCTTCGCATGCAGATGGAGTCCGCGGTCAAGTACATCCTCTTCGGGGTGGTGGCCACGGGCGTGATGCTTTTCGGCATGAGCTACATGCTGGGGCTCACCGGCACCACGTACTTCGCTGGCCTCATGCCCGGGCTCAAGGCCCTGGGCGGCAGCCCGGCGGCCGTGGCGGCCGTGGCCATGGTGCTCGGCGGGTTCTTCTTCAAGCTGGCGGTGTTCCCGTTCCACTTCTGGGTGCCGGACGTCTACCAGGGCGCGTCCAACGAGACCACGGCTTTCATCGCCTCCGTGCCCAAGGTGGCGGCCGTGGCCCTTCTGGTGCGCGTGGCGGCCATGGCCAACCCGGGCGATCAGGCGCTCACCCCGGTGCTCGTGGTGCTGAGCGTCTGCTCCATGTTCTACGGCAACCTGGTGGCCCTGGTGCAGACCGACATCAAGCGCATGCTGGGCTTCTCGGGCATCGCCCACGCGGGCTACATGCTCCTCGGCTTCGTGGCCCTGCGCGAGGCGGGCTACGCCACGGCGCTCTATTACGTCACGGGCTACCTGCTCATGACCATCGCGGGCTTCGTGGTGGTCTGCGCCGTCTCTTCCGACGGGCGCAACCTGAAGATAAGCGACCTGGGCGGCCTGCACCGCCGCTCGCCGCTCCTGGCCTTCACCATGGCCGTGAGCATGTTCGCCCTGGCCGGCATTCCGCCCTTCGTGGGCTTCATGGGCAAGTTCCTGCTTCTGGCCGGGGCCTACAAGGCGGGCTTCGTCTGGCTGGTGATCCTGGCGGCCATCAACACGGCCATCTCCATCTACTACTATTTGTCGGTGGTGCGCGTGGTCTACACCGTAAACTCCGACGAGCGTCCCGAAGTGGCGGTGGGCGTGCCGGTGAAGGCTCTCAGCGTGGTGCTGGTGGCCGTGATCATCCTCCTGGGCCTGGCCCCGGACATGGTGATGGAGGTGGCGGCCAGGGCCGTGCGCTCGATTCTCTAGCGGGCGAACGCGAAATTGACGTTGGTGCTCGGCCAAGAGCAATAATGACTCCACTTCTGGCCACGTTGTCGGGGCGTGCGGGAAGCACGCTTCGCGGATGAAATGACGTGTTGAAATAAGAGGTTGATTCGACTCGGCCTCTCTCGCGTTCTCCGGTTGCACCAAGCTTACGGCGGTTTCCGGCTGCTACTAAGCGAGCGGTTCAGGAAGGATCACAAAAAATAATTTCATTTTAGTTTGGATAGTTAACTATTTTTTTCGTCTTTCCCTACCTTTTCGGATTGATATTCTCCTGCTATCGACGCGATTCCAAACCGAAAATTTTCCCAATATGGATGCCTGTTGTCCATAGGGGTAGTCTATTGCTTGCCGTCAAGGAGGGGGGGATGAGCTGGGCCGACGTGAGCATCGGGAAAAAGATACTGGCGGGCTTCTGCCTCGTGGCCGCGATTTTCGCGGCTGTTCTGCTGAGCACCGCGCGGGCGGTCCATGACGTGGACCAGCACGCCAACGCCACCGTGACCAAGTACGACCTCTCCATGAGCCTCTTGCAGCGCGAGATAGACCATCTCAAGTGGGCGCAAAACCTGGGGCAGTTCGTGCACGACCACGAGGCGCGCGACCTGCCCGTCTCGGCCGACCACACCAAGTGCGCCTTCGGCAGGTGGTTCTACGGCGAGGAGCGCGCGGGCCTGGAAAAGGGCAACCCCGCCGTGGCCACGCTCCTGGCGTCCATCGACGAGCCGCACCGCAAGCTCCACGAGACCTCCGCCGTCATCCGCGACCTCAAGGGCAAGGGCCAGCAGGAGCAGGCCGAGGGCGTCTACAACTCGCAGACCATGCAGCACCTGGGCAAGGTCCAGGAGGTGCTCTCCGGCCTGCGCTCCCAGGTGAGCGAGGGCATCCGCCACGACAAGGCCGAGCTCATAGAGGACGTCACGTTCATGAAGGTCCTGGTCTGGGCGTCCACGGGCGTCTCCGTGGTCCTGGCGCTCTGCCTGAGCGTGTTCATCGCCCGCAGCATCTCCAGGCCGGTGCGGTTTTTGGCCGAGAGCTCGCAGGTAATCGCCTCGGGTGATCTCTCGGTGGAGTGCCGCCTGCCGCGCAAGGACGAGCTGGGCCAGCTTTCCGAGTCCATGGCGGCCATGGTCGCAAGCCTCAAGGAGAAGATCGCCGAGGCCGACGCCAAGGCCGCCGAGGCCGACAGCCACGCGGCGAGCGCGGAGGAGGCCCTGCGCGCGGCCGAGGCCAAGGAGCGCCAGATCGCCGGGATGCTCGAGCTCATCCGGAACATCGCGGGCGAGTCCATGGCCCTTTCCGACAGCCTGACGGGTTCGGCCGGGCGCCTTTCGGCCCAGGTGGAGCAGGTGCGGCGCGGCACCGAGGTCCAGAAGTCACGGCTCTCCGAGGCGGCCTCGGCCATGGAGCAGATGAACGCCACCGTGCTGGAGGTGGCCCGCAACGCCAGCGGCGCGGCCGAGAGCGCGGGCAAGGCCCAGACCAAGGCCCAGAACGGGGCGGACATCGTCATCGAGAGCGTGAAGGCCATCGAGCAGGTCAGCCGGGCCACGGGTCAGTTGCGCCAGAACATGAACGAGCTTGGCGACCAGGCGCGTTCCATCGGCGCGGTGATGAACGTGATCTCCGACATCGCGGACCAGACCAACCTGCTGGCCCTGAACGCGGCCATCGAGGCCGCTCGGGCCGGAGAGGCCGGGCGCGGCTTCGCCGTGGTGGCCGACGAGGTGCGCAAGCTGGCCGAGAAGACCATGGGCGCGACCCAGGAAGTGGGCGGCAAGATCAAGGCCATCCAGGATTCCGTGGAGCGCTCCGTGCGCGACATGGAGGAGGCGGCCACGGCGGTCTCGCGCTCCAACGACCTGGCCGGGGCCTCGGGCCAGGCCCTGGGCGAGATAGTCTCGCTCACGGACCTGAACACCCGCAACGTTCAGAGCATCGCGGCCGCGGCCGAGGAGCAGTCCTCGGCCTCGGAGCACATCAACGGCAGCCTTGCGGACGTGAACTCCGTGGCCCACGAGACCCAGGAGGGCATGACCGAGACCGTGGACATCGTGCAGTCCCTGGCGGCCATGGCCGACCAGTTGCGCGAACTGATCGGGCGCATGGGGGCGCACGACGGCGCGGACGCGCGGGCCCTGGCGTGACCGGATCAACTTAAAGTTCCTGTTTAACAAAAGAGGCGGTCCGGGTTCACCCGGACCGCCTATTCTTCATATTGCAAGGGTTTCTCTCGCCCGGCGCGAAGCCCGGTGCCGGGGTCCGGGGGGAGGCGCTCCCCCCGCCGGGGCGTGGGGCGGCGCCCCACTTCTCGAAGGTTCCGCCTCAAGCCAGCAGCGACCCCGCCTCGCGCATCAGTTCCGCGATGGCCAGCCCGTGCGGGCAGGCCTTTTCCGCTCCGGAGTAGTCCACGTCCAGAAGCCTCGCGCGCACCTCCTCGGGCAGGGCGGCGAACACCTCCCTGGCCAAGTCGCGCTCGCCGTAGTCGCGGTAGTACATCAGGCAGCGCATCACGTCGTTGACCGGCACGAGCCCGGCCACGGCCCCCTGGCAGATGCTGCCGCACCCGGCGCAGTAGCCGCCGCTGGTGGAGGAGGCCAGCCGGGCGAAGACGTCCAGGTCCTCGCGGGCCAGGGCGGTCTTGTCGCGCGCGGCGGCCACGTTGGCCGAGAGGATGGTCAGGTTGGGCATCTGGGAGCAGACCGAGGCGATGGCTGGCTCCTCCCACACGGCCTTGAGCTTGGCCTGTTTGTCGGTGAAGCCGCGCTCCAGGAAGCGGCCCGCGAGCCTGAGCTCCTCCTCGGAGCCCGTGGCCACCGGCCCGCCGCCCTGGGTCTTCATGGCCACCACGCCGATGCCGGTGTCCACGCAGGCCTTGAGCGCCTCGCGCATTTTGGGCGTCTGCATCAGGCGGTAGTTGTAGGTGACCATCACGGCGTCGATCCAGTCCAGGCCCTTGGCACCCAGCATGCAGTCTTCCATGTTGGTGTGCGTGCTGAAGCCGAAGTGGCGCATCTTTCCGGCCTTCTTCATCTCGGCCGCCCACTGCTTGTAAGGTTTCATGTCCTCGATGCTGGAGATGGCGTGGATGAAGAACATGTCCACGTAGCTGGTCTTGAGCCGCTCCAGGGCTTCGTCCAGGCGCTTGGCCGGGTCGCCTTCGGCGTGGGTCGTGGAGAACTTGGTCACCAAAAAGATGTCCTTGCGGGCCGCCGGGTTGCGCTGGAAATAGCGCCCGAAGCCGTCTTCGGACAGGCCGTTGCCGTAGCCCTCGGCGGTGTCCCAGTAGGTGACGCCCCAGGTGTGGGCCTGCTTGAGCAGGAGCTGGTTGTTGATGGTGTCGAACATGCCGCCCAGGCCCAGGATGGGCACCTCCACGCCGGTCCTGCCCAGCTTGCGCCTGGGCATGACGGCGGGCTGGGCGGCCCCGGCAGGATCGCCGGCGGCTAGGGCGGCGGCCGGGGCGACCCCGGCGGCCAGGCCGGTCACTCCAGCGGCCTTCAGAAAGCCCCTGCGGGACAGGCCCCGGGCATCGTCCTTGGTGCTCATGGTCGCTTCCTCCTTGCGCCCGCGCGGGTCAGACGGTCATCCTGCCCGAGCGGGAACGCGATTCGTTCTCGCTGTATACCCTGATGGCGCGAAGCCCGGAGACCGGGCAGTCGTGCTCGCACATGCCGCAGCCGATGCAGCGCGAGGGGTCGATGAAAGGCCGCTGCAGCCTGACCACGATATCCACCCGTTCCCCAGCCTGCACCCCGGGCCAGCCCTGGGGCGGCCGGTCCAGGACCAGGCGCGGCCCCAAGGCCCCGAGGATGCGCCTGGGCGGGACGCCGGGGGCATTCGCCGGGCGCACGGCGTAGTCGCCGCCGCCCAGGTTGAGCCCGGCCGGGGGCAGGGCTGCGAGCTCCAGCCCGTCGGGCAGCATACTCCTGGCCACGGCCGCGCCGCCGCGCACCGGCTCGAACACGATGCGCGTGAAGATGGCCTTGGGGCTGACCGGGCAGACCTCCTGGCAGACGATGCAGGGCCGGTCCATGACCCAGGGCAGGCAGCGCGAGCGGTCCACGAAGGCGGTGCCCAGGCGCACCGGGCCTGCCCCGGCGAAAGAACCCGCCCCGTGCTTCTCCTCCAGGCTCAGGGGCCTGACGGCGGCGGTGGGGCAGACCTGGCCGCAGGCCACGCAGTTGATCTGGCAGCCGCTGCGGCCCATGCGGAAGTTGAGCGACGGGGTCCAGAGCCCTTGCACGCCCGAAACAAAGAGCGAGGGCTCGATGATGTTGGAGGGGCAGGCGCGCATGCACTGGCCGCAGCGCAGGCAGCGCGCCAGGAAGCGCTCCTCGTCCAGGGAACCGGGCGGGCGGATGAGCGAGGCGTCGCGGCCCGTGCCCGCCAGCGCGCCCACGCCCCAGAGCGGCGCGGCGAACGCCCCGGCGGCCACGGCGGCCATGGCCCCGCGCCTGGAGAGGTCCGGCAGGTGGCGCTCCCCGGCGGCGGAAGGCGCGCTGGAGAAGCCGATCCGGCCCGAGGGGCAGCGGTCCAGGCAGTTCATGCAGAGCACGCATTCGCCAGAAACTATCTCACCCGAGGGGCGGCAGCCGCCCTCGCAGTATTCCTCGCACATGCGGCAGTCCCCGCATTTTCCTTCCACGGCCTTGCCCACGCGCCAGGGCGCGAAGCGCGAGATGAACGAGAGGAGCGCGCCGAGCGGGCAGAGGTGGCGGCAGAAGAAGCGCGGCCGCGCCATGTTCAGCCCGAGCACGGCGAGAAGCACCATCCCGAGCACCCAGGCGGATTCGTAGAGGCGCGGTTCCTCGCTGGTCACGGCCGCGCGGGAGTCGGCCAGGGGCAGGAGCGCCAGGTTCACAGAGCGGTGCAGAAGCGGCAGCGGGTCCAGAAGCCCGGTCTGGAGCGAGCCGAAGACCGCGCAGGCCAGCATGAAGGCCAGCACCAGGTGCTTGAACCCGCGCCATCCGCCGTAGGCGTTGGCCTGGACCCTGGCCTTGGCGCTCAGGAACCGCCCCCGGGCCCATCCGGAGATATGGTTGAGCGTGCCCATGGGGCAGACGAAGCCGCAGAAGGCCCGGCCGAGGAAGGCCGTGAGCGCGACCACCGCGAGCGACCAGGCCAGCCCGGAGTAGAGCCTGCCCGTGGTCAAAAGCGTGCCCAGGGCCGTGAGCGGGTCCAGCTCCAGAAACCAGTTCACGGGCCAGCCGCGCAGCTGCCACCACATGGCCCCCACCGTGGCCACGACGCAGAACCACAGGAAAAGCGCGAGGAAGAACCCCTGGCTTATGCGCCTGGCCACCACTATGCGCATGGGCGGCCTTCCGGGGACGGCGCCTGGGCGGGTGAGCGCGCGGCCATGGTCAGGCCCCCGAATCCAGGCGCACGGGCGAGAGCGACTCGAAGTCGGCCGTGCCCGCGCCAAGGGCCTGGGCCATGCGGATGTAGGGCACGTCGTCGACCGAGCGCCCCAGGAGCCCCACGCCGAAGGCGTCGGCCGCCACTGGGTCGGTGGTGACCACGAGCATGCCCGTGGCCTTGAGGTCGTCGATGGAGCCCCCGGTGGGACCGTTGGTCATCATGGCCACGGCGCCGTCCAGCACGGAGAACGTGGGCCTGGCCAGGAGCGAGAGCTCGCTCACGATCCCGTTGATGTCCTGGTGGAAGACGTTTCGCCTGCCGCCCAGCAGCCCGTACATGTTTTTCAACAGCATGGACGCGCCTGCCCTGGCGTGGTCCTTCACCGGGGCCAGGGCTATGAGCTTGGTGACGCCCTTGAAGGCCCCGGCCAGCACGGGCCAGTCACGGATCAGGCGGCAGCCGGGCAGGGTGGCGGCGGCAAAGAGACCTGAGCGGGGGATGATCAGCGAGGCCCCGGCCTGCCTGGCGGCCCCGGCGATCCCGGAGATCTCGAAGCAGCTCTCCGGGCTGTTGATGGGGTTGTCCGTGACCGTGACCCGGGCCGCCCCGGCTTTCATGCAGGCGGAGGCCACGGCCAGGAGAAGCTCGGGGCTGGTGGTCGCGCCGAGGGCCGCCGGGGTGGCGAAGGCGGCGTTGACCTTCACGAGCACCACGTCGCCCTTGCCTATGAAGCGCTCGATGCCGCCCATGGCGCGCATGCCCTGCTCGAACATGGCGGCGCGGTCCGTGCCGCGCACGATGGCCATGCGCGCGGCCCCGGCGGGGTGATCCTCCGGGGCGAAGCTGCCGAGCCCGGGCAGGGCCTTGAGCTCGGGCAGAGGAGGGGGGGCGGCCGGGTCGTGCAGCGTGAGCCCGAGCCCGCTCGCGCCCGCGGCCACGGCCGTGGCCGCCGCTGCCCGTTTGAGAAAGTCCCTGCGGTTCATGAAAGGCCTTCCGGATGGCGTGGACGAAACATGCGGGTCACTGGGCGTCCTTGAGGTTGTCGTGGAGCCTGGAGGCCAGGAGCAGGGCCTGGGCCATGTCCAGTGCGTCGTGGACGCCGGCGACCACGGAGCCCCTGGCCATGACCACCTGGACCATGCCCTCCATGGCCATGACCACTGCCCCCGGCGGGGCGTCCGGGGCCTCGACCTGCTTGAAGCCGTTCTCGGCCAGGAAGGCCGCGTAGGCCTTCGCCTGGGCCTGGGCCTCCCCGGGGGTGGCCCGGGCGGCCAGGAAGGCCCCGGCCACGCCGTTATCCAGGGTGTAGTCGGCGGTGAAGACGTTCTGGAAACCCTGCATGCCGAGCGCGTCCGAAGCGGCCAGGCGCACGCTGTCGCGATCCAGGCCCTGGGCCGGGAAGAGGTCCGCCACGGAAGCGCTCGCGGGCTTGCCCGCGGCCTCGGCCGGAAGGGCGGCCAAAAGCGCGGCGGCCATGGATTCCAGGGACGCCAGCACGTCCGCCGAGGCCTTGTCCGCCACGAGCTCCGCGTAGAAGCCGCCGCTGGCGAAGAACACGGCGTTCCCGGCCGAGTAGGCGTTGGCGGTCAGGGCCAGGGGGCGCGAGCCCGGGCGGCGCTGGCCGCTGAACACGGAGAAGGCGTTGTCCGGGGTGTCCAGGGCGTAGAGGAAGGCCTCGGCCCTGGCCTGGCCGGACTCGCCCACGGCGAACGACCGGCAGGACATCTCCTGGAAACCGGCGGCGAGGTAGAGCTCGGCCTTGCCGTCGATTTTGTCCGACAGGGTCTCCGCGTTGTAGGACTCCACGGGGGACAGGGGCGAAAACCCAGGGAGACCCTCGATCAGCGAGGACGTGAGAGAGGCTTGGACGGCCTGGGCGGCGGGAGCGGAGCCCTTGGGGTGGGCCATGGACACGACCACGGCGGGGTTGAAGCGCGCCTGGGCGGCGAAGAGCCAGACGGCCACGGCCGCCAGCACGGCGAGAACGCCGTACGAGGCGAACCTTTCGGCCGCGCCGAGCCTTGCCTGTCCCCTGCGCATGGGTGCCGCCCTCCGAGGCGTCTTCACGGGATGTCGCGGCCGGGCCCGGCGCGGTTACACGCCGGGCGGGGCCTTGCCTATTTGGACAGCCGCGCGCCGCTCTTCAGGTCGTAGACGGGCCTGAAGGCGAGGTCCTGGCTGAGCGCCGCTTCCGGCGTCTTGGCGCATGAGAGCTCCCCGTCGCGCATGATGAAGCGCAGCTCTCCGCCCATCTTGACGCCTTCCGCCACAGCCTTTTCGAGGCGGTCGCGCGCGGCCCCGTATTCGCCTTCGGCCTTGTTCTTGTGGAACTGCCTGCGCCATTCGATCCACTGCTTGGGCGTCATGGCGCTCTGGTCCACGAAGACGTAGTAGTTCACGCCGTCCGGGCAGTCCTCCTCGAGGTACAGCGTGTACTCGAGGGGCTTGCCAGCGGGCTGGGGCTTGCCGATACGCGCCTTCTCCCCTTCCTCGATGAGCCAGGTCACCGGGCATTTGCGCGAGGAGGCGAATTCGCCCACCGTGCCGAAGAGAAAGGCCGGGTCCATTTCATCGGCCAGGAAGCAGCCGGCGAGCAGCGTCGGCGGCGGGGTGAACGGTGCAAGCGAGTTGGCTTCGCGCAGGCGCGCCGCCTTGTCTGAAGCGGCGAGGGCGGGCGAAAGCCCGGACAGGACGAGAAGGCACCCAACGAGCAGGATGATCCGGGGCATGGCGGCCCCTCCTTCCATCGGCGGTTTATGAGACTCGAGGTTTTCCCTTTTTAGTCAATCGGGGCGGCAGTGGTCAAGGACGATCCGGGGCGGGAAAGGGTCGCCGCGATCATTTGGGAGTTTTCGGGACGGGGCGCGGTGAAAAGCATTTGATATTTTCCGGCACGCAATATAATTCCAGGGGCGCATACGCCTGTGTAGCCAGGGAAGCATCATGGAAATCCGAACGATGTTTCCCTTTTCCCAGGGGGGATGATCATGATGTACATCCATGCCCTTGGAGCAATCGTCGTCGTCGTGCTTATCGTGCTGTTCGCAGCGTCTTGGAAGAAGCGATCCCTGAAGCAGTTTGATTTCGACGGCGCCAAGCAGAGCGAAAAGGAGAAGAGGGGACCCTTGCAGTGACATGCAGGTCAGCCAGATGCGCGTCGTTGGCCGCGGCATTCGCGGCCGTTCTCCTGCTCGTCCTCGGGCCACTGGCCCCGCTCGCGCAGGCCCGGTTCGGAAGCGGCAAGGAGCAGGCTTCCACGTCCGTGGCGGCCAAGAAGAAGCCTTCCGCCAAGAGGTCCCCGGGCGCGGGCAAGGCCGCGCGGGCCAAGCCTTCGGCCGGAAAACAGGCCGCGACGGCGAAGCCCGCCGAGAAGAAATCGAAGCATGCCGCGCGCGACAAGGCGGTCAAAGCCTCTCCCCCGTCCAAGGCCAAGCCCGCGAAGCCTCTCGCCGCCAAGACTCCGAAACCCGTAGCGGCCAAGCCCGCGAAATCCGCCAAGGGCAAGGCGCCCACCCCCTCCGGCGTGAGAGCGGCCGCATCCGCGACGTCCGAACCCGCCAAGGCGAAGCGCGCCAATCCCCCTCTCTCCAAGGCAGCCAAGTCCAAGCGCCCGCTGGTGCTCATCGACCCGGGCCACGGCGGCCAGGACCCCGGAGCCATGGCCGGCGGGCTGGTGGAGAAGCACGTCACGCTCAAGGTGGCCAGGCTTTTGCGCGCGCAACTCGAGCGCAAGGGCTTCGCCGTGAAGCTGACCCGCTCCACGGACAAGGCCATGACCCCGGCCGCCCGGCTGCGCATGGCCTCGCGGCTGAGGCCGGTGCTGTTCGTCTCGCTGCACTGCAACTGGTCGGCCTCGGGCAGGGAGAAGGGGATAGAGACCTTCGCCTACCTGCCAAAGCGCCTGCATTCCGGAAGAGGGTCGGTGGTGCCCTTGGAGGACGCCCCGGCCGCCACCGTTTCGGCGGACCACGCCGGGGAGCTGCACCACGAGCTCGCCCGGGCTCTGGGCGCGCGCGGCGTGACGGACAACGGCGCGCGCCTGGGGCGTTTCGCGGTGCTGACGCCCAGGCCCTGGCCGTCGATCCTCATCGAGATGGGCTACCTGTCCAACAAGTCCGACGCCAAGCGCCTGGCCTCGGCGAATTTCCAGTCCTGGTTCGCCGCCCGGCTGGCTGACGCCGTGGCGGACCGCTTCGCGCCCGGGGCCAGCCTGCTGGCGGGCCGCGAGCCCGCCCCGCGCTCCTGACGCCCCGGCTCGCCGCTTCGTTGCGGGACTCCCGGGCTTGGGCCCGCGAGGGAAACACGTCCGCGTTCCCAGGGACGCCGCGCTAGGCGTCCTCCTCGTCGCCCCAGGGCGGGCCGAGCTTCTCCTGGGCCGCCAGGTAGTAGTCCCCGTTGGTGGTCGGGAAGTCGCCCAGGCGCCTGGAGAAGGCGGCCATCAGGAACGAATCCACCCAGTGGAAGATGTCGAAGCGCCTGACGATGTCGCGCATGGCGCGCATCCTGCGCCTGCGCTCGCGCGTGGGCATGTCCATGGCCTCGCACATGGCCCGGGCCGTGCCCTGGACGTCGAAGGGGTTGATCATCACCGCGTAGCGGTGGAACTCCATGGCCGCGCCCGCGAACTCGCTCAGGCAGAGCACCCCCGTCTCTTTCAGGTTGCAGGCAACATACTCCTTGGCCACGAGGTTCATGCCGTCCCTGAGCGGCGTGACCAGGGCCATGTCTCCGGCCAGGTAGTAGTCCACCAGCTGCACGTGGGGCAGGTTGCGGTAGACGTAATGCACCGGGGTCCAGCCCGGGGCGGCGTGGCGGCCGTTGATGGCGCTCACGGTGCGCTCCACGCGGGTCTTGGTCTCCTGGTACATGGGCACGTCCTCGCGGCTGGGCACCATGACCTGGACGAAGCAGACCTTCCCGGCCAGGTCCGGGCGCTGCTCCAGGAGCAGGCCGAAGGCGTCCAGGCGCTCGGGGATGCCCTTGGAGTAGTCCAGGCGGTCGGCCCCGAAGATCACGTAGCGCCCCCCGAAATCCTCGCGGAGCTTGGCCGCGCGTTCCTTGGCGTCCGGCTGGGAGGCCTGGTTGACGAAGGAGCGGAAGTCGATGCTGATGGGGAAGCTGCCGATGCGCGTCTGCCTGCCCCCCGCCGACACCGAGACCACCTGGCCGCGCCCGCGCTTGACCGCCTTGGGGTAGATGCGCCTGACCGCCTCGAAGAAGTTCACCCTGTCGCGCAGCGTCTGGAAGCCCAGCAGGTCGAACTCCATGAGCGCGTCCAGCACCTCCTTGCGCCAGGGCAGCTTCAGGAACACGTCCGCCGGGGGGAAGGGGATGTGCAGGAAGAAGCCCATGCGCGCCTTGAGCCCCATCTGCCTGAGCTGCGCGGCCACGAGCATCAGGTGGTAGTCGTGCACCCAGATGAAGTCCTCGGGCGTGCTGACCTTGGCCACGGCCGCGCTGAACTTCATGTTCGCCCGGTTGTAGGCCTCCCAGTAGGAGGGCAGGAAGTTGCAGGGGATCAGGAACTCGTGAAAGAGCGGCCAGATGATCTCGTTGGAGAAGCCCTGGTAGAAGCCCGTGACGTCGTCCTCGTCCAGGGTCACGGGGCCGAGCAGGTAGCCCGCCTCGCGCGAGAACTCCCGGCAGAGCCTGGCCATGCCCTTTTCCACGGCTCCGGGCCAGCCGATCCAAAGCCCGCCCCTGTCGCGCAGCACCGGGGCCAGGGCCGTGACCAGCCCTCCCGCCCCCTGCTTGAGCGTGAGCTTGTCGCCGTCGCGGGCCACGGCGACCGGCAGGCGGTTGGAGACGACCACCAGGCGTTTGTCCATGATTTCATCCATGATGTTCTCCACTGTGTCCCACGCCCCTCTCAGGGGCCGGGAGAAAGAAAGACCGCCAGGAACGCCGCCAACTCGCCGGGGGGCGTGATCCGGTAGGACGCGGCCGTGGGCCTGGGCTCCTCGCGAACGAGCACGCCGACTCCCCCGCCGCGCAGGGCCGCGAAGGCGTCCTCGTCGGTGAGGTCGTCGCCCAGGAAGAAGATGACCGAACCGGGGTTCTCCAGGGCCAGGGTCCGGATGGCCGAGCCCTTGTCCAGCCCGGGCGGGCGAAGTTCGATGCCCCCGTCGAAATCGTGCAGTTCGAGCCCCGAATCCAGGGCGATGTCCATCCACGCCGGCCTCACGGCGGCCTCCAGCAGGGCCTTTTCGGCGTGGTTCATGCCACGCCAGTGCAGGGCCAGGGAGCAGGGCTTCACCTCGAGGGTCGAAGGGTCGTCCACGAATTCCCGGGCCGTGTGCAGGCCTTGCCTCTGGCGGCCGCTCATGCCAGCGGTCATGAGGTTCCCGCCGGGGAGCAGGCGCTGCATGCCGTGGCAGCCCCAGATCTCGGGCAGGGGGTCGAGCCCGAGCAGCCCGGCCACGGTTTCGCAGTCCCTGCCGCTGACGATCACGAAGCGGTCCGGCCCGCTGGCGGGGAGCCGGCGCAGCACGGCCACGGCCTCCGGGTAGGGCCGGGCCTCGTCGCGCTTGGGAGTGAAGGGCGCCAGCGTGCCGTCGTAATCGAGGGCCAGGAGCCAGCGCCTTTCTCCGCGCAGGACGCTTAGGAGCTGCCGGTCTCGGGCGAGGGCGGACAAACCGGGAAGCGACTGCATTGCGATCCCTCCTTTGCGGGTGCTTGCGCGGGGAGGACCCGGCGGCGCTCATTCGGCGCGGATCACCGGACGACGGAGTTGACCATTTCAAAAAAGTAATACAGAAGAAGGAAGTCCGTGGTCAAGACAATACGAAATTCGCAACTCTGCCGGGAGGCTCTGTTGCAGGTTGTTCAATAATTCCGGTATGTTTTTGTTTTCGAAGGTTGGTTGCGCCCTCCCCGTGCCGTCCTCCATGCGTTTTTTCGGCGATTGTTTCCGTGCGCGCCGCGCGGCGCGCCCCATCATTTTGCCCACAGGTTGCCAGGAATCATGACCAAGACGGTTTACGACGTGATTCGAGACATGGTGCTGACAGCCCCCAAGCCCGCCAAGGCGCTGGCCGAGGAGCTGGGCAAGCCCTATTCGACCTTCATGCGCGAGATCAACGCGGACGACAGCGGCGCCAAGCTCGGCGTGGAGATGCTCGTCCCGCTGATGCTGGCCTGCGATTCGATCATGCCCTTGCGTTATCTGGCTTCGCGCATGCACTGCCGCGTGGTCTCCATGCGCGAGGTGGTGCCGGACAAACCCTCCCTTCTCGAGGAGCTCTTGGACACGTATCCCGCCCTTTCGGAATACCACAGGGCCATCATGGGCAAAGCCTCCCTGGAGGACGTGGCCAAGCTGAAGGAAGAGGTCATCAGGCAGGTGCAGGAGGATTACGTGGCCTACGCCACCTCCAACAAGGCCGATGCCGGCCTGGTCTCCACGGGCGGCCCGGAAGGCCGGTAGCGGGCCGTCGCGCCCTACCAGTAGAGCGCCCAGACCACGGCGCCCACCACCAAGGTGAGCACCGCCAGGATCACGGCGTTGACGATGACGTCGCGGGCTTCGATGCGGCAGCAGGGCTTCCTGTCGTCCGGCGCGCCGTGGGTGATGGAATCGGTCCGGTCCGTGGGCATGCCCCGGGTTATGGGCGCGCTTTCGCGATTGCGGAATGGGGGAAACTGGAATTTCCTTCCAATGGAAACGAGGAATGATCTCCGGGCGAGCGCCGGAAACGAAAAGGGCCGGACGATTCGTCCGGCCCTGTTTTTACGTGGTAGCGAGGGAGGGAATTGAACCCCCGACACTGCGGATATGAGCCGCATGCTCTAACCGACTGAGCTACCTCGCCACGTTTCCCGCCTCGCGGCAGGAGGGGCTAACTACACATTCCAGCCCCCTTTGGCAAGCCCCTTTTTCGACCCGGCGCTCACTTGGGCCAGAAAATGAAGACCGCCGCCGCCAGGGCCACCCGGTAGACGGCGAAGGGCTTAAGCGTCACGCGGCTCACCAGCCCGATGAACCACTTCACGGCGAGCCACGCCGAGAAGAAGGCCACCACGAAGCCCACGGCCAGGAACTGGATGTCCCCCGCGCTGAATTCCGCCCAGCTCTTGTAGGTCTCGTAGCCCGTGGCCGCGACCATGATGGGCACGGCCGCGATGAAGGAATACTCCGCCGCCAGCTTGCGCCTGGCCCCCAGGATCATGGCCCCCAGGATCGTCGCGGCCGAGCGCGAGAACCCGGGCCACAGGGACAGGCACTGGAACAGGCCGATGCCCAGGGCCAGGGCGGGCGAGATGTCGTCCAGGTCGTAGTATTTGTCGTGCGCGGACCTGCGCCGCTCCACGATGAAGATCATCACGGAGCCCGCCAGCAGCGCCAGGGCCACGGACATGGGCTCGAACAGGTGCGCCTTGATGGCCTTGCGCGCGAAAAGCCCGAGCAGGGCGGCGGGCAGGCAGGTCAGGCCCAGGAGCATGATACCGCGAAGCCCGGCGAACCGCTGCCTGGGCTTGGGGACCACCAGCGAGGCGAAGCGGTCGCGGTAGATCACCACCACGGAGAGGATCGCGCCCAGCTGGATGATGATGTCGTAGGAGGCGGCCTTGTCGCCGGTGTGCCCGAGGAGCACTCCGGTGAGGATCAGGTGCCCGGTGGAGGAGACGGGCAGAAACTCGGTCAGGCCTTCGACGATGCCCAGGATGATCGTGCTGAACCAGGGGTCCATGAAAGAGTCCTCTTGGCAGGACGGGCTTTGGTCAGCCCTGCCGGGTGCGCGCGTTTGATTCCCCGGAGGCGGGCCTGGAGGCGTTTGCCCCACGGGGAGACCGGAGCGGACGGGGTACGACACTCCACCGCGCCTTGCAAGCGGTCAAGGCTTGGGATATATGAATCATTGCCGCATGGTAATGAACGAAACACACGGAGCGAGAAACAGATGACCACCGTCATGCCGCAGTCGGAACTCCTGCGCAAGGCCGTCCAATGGATTTCCGAGGAGCGCGCCGGGTCGGGCAAATCCCTGGCCAAGCTCATCGAGGAGGCCGGGATGCGTTTCAACTTGAGCCCCAAGGACCAGGACTTCCTGCGCGGGTTCATGGCCGAGGCCGAAAAGGGGAAGTAGTCCCTTGCCGTGCTCCCATCCCGCGCCGGGCGAGGCCGGCGCGGCGGGAGCCGTTGCCCGGGGCTATTGCCCGGTTCCGGGATCGGCGGGAGCCTCGTCCGGGGCTTCCCCGGCCGCCGGTTCGGGGGCGAGAAGCGCGTCCAGGCGCGCCCAGAGTTCATCCATGCCCATGCCGGTGACGGCAGAAAAGAGCACCGGAGCCTCACCGCCCAAGAGCGCGGCCCAGCGCTTCTGCTGGGCGTGGCGGTCGTTCTGCTTGATCTTGTCGACCTTGGTTAAAACGCCCGTGACCCTTATGTCCGAGGCGCGCAGCCAGGCAACCATGTCCAGGTCGCTCTCCTGGGGCGGCAGGCGGCTGTCGAGGAGCACGGCCACGGCCTTGAGCCACGGGTTGCCCGAGAGGAACCTCTCGATCAGCTTGCCCCAGCGGGCGCGCTCCTCCTTGGAGCGCCTTGCGTAGCCGTAGCCGGGCAGGTCGATCAGGTAGGAGTCGCCGGGCTCCACGCGGTAGAGGTTGATGCTCTGGGTCTTGCCCGGGGTGGAGCTGGTCTTGGCCAGCTGCCTGCGCCCGGCCAGGCGGTTGATCATGGACGACTTGCCCACGTTGGAACGTCCGGCCAGGGCCACCTGGGGGGCTTCGGGAGTGGTCAGGTCGTTCTGTCCGTATATGGTCTTTTCGAGATGAAGTGTCTTGCGCATGTCCTCAACTTCCGTATAGCGTCGTTATCCGGCGCAGGATACAGCGAATCCGTGCGAAAGCAAGCAAAGGCGAACACATGACCAATTGCCGCATACTGGTGCTGAACGGCCCCAACCTGGGCCACATAGGTCAGCGCCAGCCCGAGATCTACGGCTCCAGGGGCCTGGACGCGCTGCCCGGCATGGTGGCGGACATGCTCGGCCCCGAGGCCGCCTCGCGCATCGAGTTCGCGTTCTTCCAGTCCAACGGGGAGGGCGCGCTCATCGACCGGCTGGAGCAGGCGAGGCAGGGCGGCGTGGACGGGATAGCCTTCAACGCCGGGGCCTACACGCACACCAGCCTGGCCCTTTCGGACTGCCTGGCCTGGATCGGCGTGCCCTGCGTGGAGGTGCACCTCTCCAACATCTTCGCGCGCACGGACCAGCCCCTGCGCCAGCAGAGCCTGATCGGCCGGAGCTGCATCGGGGTGATTGCGGGTTTCGGCCTGATGAGCTATGCCCTTGCGGTTTGTGCCCTCTGGCAACAGTGGCTCAATAAGAATATTTGATTTTCCAAGGAGATACGATGCTTTCCACCACCGACTTCCGCCGCGGCCTCAAGATCGAGCTGGACAATATCCCCTACGAGATCGTCGACTTCCAGCACGTCAAGCCCGGCAAGGGCGGCGCTTTCGTGCGCACCAAGCTGCGCAACATGCTGAACGGCCGCGTCGTGGAGAACACCTTCCGCTCCGGCGAGAAGATGGGCAAGCCCGACATGGAAACCAAGAGCATGCAGTACCTCTACAAGGACGGTACCGGCTTCGTGTTCATGGACATGGAGAACTACGAGCAGTTCTCCGTGGGCGACGACGTGCTGGGCGGCAAGGGCGGTTACCTGGTGGACGGCATGGAGTTGACCATGCTGATGTACCGCGGCAAGGCCCTGGACCTGGACCTGCCCGCCTCCGTGGTGCTCCAGGTGACGCACACCGAGCCCGGCGTGAAGGGCGACACCGTGAGCGGCGCCACCAAGCCCGCCACGCTCTCCACGGGCATCACCGTGAACGTGCCCCTGTTCGTCAACGAGGGCGAGAAGATCAAGGTGGACACCCGCTCCGGAGACTACCTGGGCCGCGTGTAGTGCGTTCGGTCCGAAAATGAGCTAAGAGGGCCGTGGAGCGTGGCTTCATGGCCCTCGCCTCGTTATATGGAACAGCAAGAGCAACCACCGGTCGAGCACACTGAGCGCAAGAGGATCCTCCAGGAGCTGGCGGGCTTGGCCCTCGTCTTCCTGGCGGCGTTCACGGCGCTTTCGCTGTACTCCTTCGACCCCCGCGACCCCACCCTGAACCAGACCCGCATCCCGGGCCGGGCCATCGCCAACATGACCGGCATCGCCGGGGCCTGGCTCTCGGGGCTTTTGGCCGAGCTCTTCGGGTTGGCCGCGTGGTTCGCGCCCGCGCTGACCGGCTTCGCCGGGGTGCGCAGGCTCTTTCCCCTGCTGGAGATCGGGCGCAGGCACTGGGTGGGGCTCTTCGGGCTCTTCGCCTGCTGCCTCGTGGCCCTGGGCTCGGACTGGCCCGGAACGGGATTCTCCGTGGGCGCGCTCTCCAAGGGCGGGGTGATCGGCGGCGGGCTCTACCGGTTCGGGGCAGGGCTCATCCACCCGGTGGGCATGTACCTGCTGGTGACGTTCATGGCCATCGTCTCGGCGCAGCTCTTCTGGGGCATCTCCTGGGACGAGCAGCGCCAGAGGGCGCATGGCGCCGTGGCCTCGTTCTGGGCGGCCGTGGGGCCTTCGGTGATGCGCTTCCTCTTCGGCCCTGGCAGGGGCGCGCCCGCGCCCGAGGTTTCCGGGGACCACGAGGAGTTCGCGGACGGTCCAGTTGACGCCGACGAAGAGTTCCAGGTCAGGAAGCCCTCGGGCAACGGCAAGCCCGCCAAGGCCAAGCCCAAGCCGCGCCCGAAACCGGCCCCTGCTCCCGCTCCCGGCGGCGACGGCCTGCCGCCCCTTTCGCTTCTGACCCAGCCCCCGGCCCAGGCCGGAGGCCCGGGCGAGGACGTGCTGCGCGCCCAGGCCGCGAGCCTGGTCACCTGCCTGGCCGACTTCGGCATCCAGGGCGAGGTGGTGCGCATCATGCCCGGCCCGGTGGTCACCTCCTTCGAGATAAAGCCCGCCCCGGGCGTGAAGGTCAGCCGCATCGCCGGGCTCTCCAACGACATCGCCCTGGCCATGAAGGCCCTGGCCGTGCGCATCGAGGCCCCGATCCCGGGGCGCGACACCGTGGGCGTGGAGATCCCCAACGCCAAGCGCCAGACCGTCTACCTGCGTGACGTCCTGGAGTCCGACGCCTTCGCGGGCCAGCCCGCCAGGCTCACGCTCTCCGTGGGCAAGGACATCCAGGGCCGCCCCTTCACGGCGGACCTCGCGCGCATGCCGCACCTGCTGGTGGCCGGGGCCACCGGCAGCGGCAAGAGCGTGTGCATCAACGGCATCCTGCTCTCCATCCTCTACAAGGCCCAGCCCGAGGAGGTGAAGCTCCTGCTCATCGACCCCAAGCGCATCGAGCTGGCCATGTACGCCGACCTGCCGCACCTGGTGCACCCGGTGGTCACGGACATGGCCCTGGCCAAGTCCGCCCTGGACTGGTGCGTGGCCGAGATGGACAGGCGCTACGAGGCCATGGCCCAGCTCGGGGTGCGCAACATCGACGGCTACAACGAGCGCGCCGCCAAGTCCGCCGCCAACCCCGGCCCGGACGGCGAGGTCATCGAGCACATGCCGTACCTGGTGCTGATCATCGACGAACTGGCCGACCTGATGATGACCGCGGCCAAGGAAGTGGAGATCGCCATCGTGCGCCTGGCCCAGTTGGCGCGCGCGGCGGGCATCCACATGATCCTGGCCACCCAGCGCCCCAGCGTGGACGTGGTCACGGGCCTCATCAAGGCCAACTTCCCCACGCGCATCGCCTTCCAGGTCACCAGCCGCCACGACTCGCGCACCATCCTGGACACCGTGGGCGCGGAGCACCTGCTCGGCCGGGGCGACATGCTCTACAAGCCCAGCGGGGCCAAGATGGTCCGCATGCACGGGGCCTTCGTCTCCGACGAGGAGTCCGCCCGGGTGGTGGAATACTGGAAGGCGCGCCAAGCCCCGAGCTACCTCATGGACCTCTCCAGCTGGAACGACGAGGCGCAGGGGGGCGAGGGCGGCCACGGCGGCCCGGGGGACGGGGAATCCCTGTCCGATCCGGTCTATCCCCAGGCCTTGGAATTCGTTATGGAGCAGGGCAAGGCCTCCATCTCGCTCATCCAGCGCCGCTTCCGCATCGGCTTCAACCGCGCGGCCCGCTTCATCGAGCAGATGGAGCGCGACGGGCTTTTGGGACCGGCCGACGGCAGCAAGCCGCGCGTCGTGCTCAAGGGAAAGGACTAGGCCGCTATGCGCATCATTGTGGAAGAAGCGGAAATCAGGCGCGCCGCCAGGTCCTTCATGCAACACTTGAAGAAAGGCTGCGACCCGGTCACGGCGCGCCTGTGCTGGGGCGGCCCGGCCCAGGAGACGGAGGTCTCCTGGAACCCCAGGTTCCGCTTCTGGTCCGCCTGCCGGGAGACCGGCGGAGGCTGCTGGATCAAGTTCGGCATGGGCGAGCCCCACGGCAGGGCGGCGGTCCGGTCGGTGTGCGACATGCGCTTTTCCTTCGAAGGCTTCGACCCCGCGCTCGAAGGGCTCTTCGCGCGCTTCGGCAGCGACGTGCTGGCCCTGCACACGGGCGTGGGCGCGGCCTCCGGCGGCGACGGGGAGAGCCTGGCGGGGTTCCTGGAACTGCACGGCCACGGCCCCACGGTGCACGAGCTCGAAGCCCCCGGGGGCGCGACCCTGCCCGCGGCCGTGGTTTCCAGCGCCACCAGCCCGGAGCTGGCCTTCGACGTGTTCCGCTTCGTCAGCGCCGTGAACGACCACCGGCAGTGGGCCGCCCAGGGGCTTCTGGCGGCTGGCCCGCCCGAGGAGCCCAGGCCCGGCCGCTGCGAGGATGCCGAGCACGCCCAGGCCCCGTCCCTGGCCGCGCTCATGCTTGCCGGCGTGCGCGAGCAGTTGGAGAAGCTTTTGCCCGCCCGCGCGCCGGGGCTCGCGGTGGGAGCTTCTCCCGCCGGAGGGCTCGCGCTGCGCTCAAGGGACGGCTCGGCGCGGGCCGTGGTGCACGTCACGGCGGACCTCTCGCCCGAGAGCCTCTTTTGCGGGGTGGGGCGGCTCCTGCTGCCGCGCGAGAACCTGCGGGCCGCCAAATTTCTCGTCATGCCGGGCTCGCCCGGCCCGCATCTGGCCCAGACCCTCTACATGCACGGCGTCCACGCCGTGCCCTGCAAACTGACCCAGGAGACGGCCGTCGTCCTCGACCTCGAGGCGATCCTCGCGGCCGCCGCCTCGGCATAGGTGATCCTCATATGCTCAACCGTATCCTGGCCGCTTTCGCCCTCGTCGCCCTGGCCGCTTCCGCCGCCCTCGGCGCGGACGTGGCCGCCGTGTCGGACAAGGTGCAGAAGCGCTATCAATCCCTGACGTCGTTTTCCGCCGACTTCACCCAAGTGCTGGTCAACTCCACCAGCAAGGAGCGCGAGACGCGCTCGGGCAGCCTCGTGTTCTCCCAACCCTCCCTGATCCGCTGGGAGACGCGCGTACCCGAGCCGGAGCTGCTGGTGGTGGGCCCGGACGCGGTCTGGAACGTCTTCCCGGCCGAGAAGAGCGCCTACCGCTACACCGTGGACGAGGTGCTGGGCTCCAAGACCATGCTGCGCTTCCTCTCGGGCAAGGGCAACCTGCGCGAGGACTTCCACGTCCAGGAGGAGAAGGGCGCGCCCGAGGGCCAGGCGCTCCTGAAGCTCGTGCCGCGCGAGGCCGAGCCGAGCCTGGTGCAGGCCTTCGCCTGGGTGGACCTGAAGACGGACATGCTCGCGCGCATCTCCATCGAGGACTTCTACGGCAACACCAACGACGTGACGCTCTCGAACGTGAAGCTCAACCCCTCGGTGGCCAAGGAGCAGTTCCGCTACGCCCCACCCAAGGACTACACCATCTTCGACAACGCGGGCATGCAGAGCCTGCCCAGGAATTAGCCAAGCTCCGAAAAGAAGGTACATCCACATGAAATGCGCATTGAAGGTCAACTCCAGCGTGCTGGGCGTCGAGATCGACATCGAGGCCACCGACTACGGCTTCGCCCTCGAGGTCATCCCGACCATCGACGGCAAGCCCGTGTTCAACCCGGCCCTGCACGTCACGGACGACTACTCCATAGCCCGCATGAACCTCTACTCCGACGGCGTGAAGTTCACCCTGGACGGCCTGGAGGCCTTGAACACCGGCTTCGGAGCCAGCCGCATCGACCTGATCGACCCCGACGGCAGCATCATCTTCAACCGCTACTTCGAGAAGCCCAACACGGTCTACGTGGACATCGAGTTCGACGTCTGCTGCTTCTCCGACTCGCACTGCTTCTCCTCCGAAGCGATCTGCCTGAAGACGGACATGACCTTCGAGGACTACCGCGACTTCGTGAAGCAGTTCTCCTCCATGCTGGACAAGTTCCACGCCCCGGCCGACTACAAGCACCAATAGAGCAAAGGAGCCACGCCCCATGTCCGTGCATCCCCTGGCAGGCAAGCCCGCGCCGCGCTCCATGCTGGTCGACATCCCCAAACTGGTCAGCGCCTACTACGCCTTCGCGCCGGACCCGGCCGACCCCGGGCAGGCCGTGTCCTTCGGCACCTCCGGCCACAGGGGCACGTCCCTGAACGGCACCTTCAACCAGGACCACATCTGGGCCACCACCCAGGCCATCTGCGACTACCGCGCGGCCATGGGCGTCAACGGGCCGCTCTTCATCGGCATGGACACCCACGCCCTGTCCGCCCCGGCCATGATTTCGGCCCTCGAGGTGCTGGCGGCCAACGGCGTGGACACGCTCATGAACTGGGAGGGCTACACGCCGACCCCCGTGATCTCCCACGCCATCCTCACCTACAACCGGGGCCGGGCCTCGGGCCTGGCCGACGGCATCGTGATCACGCCCTCGCACAACCCGCCCCAGGACGGCGGCTTCAAGTACAACCCCCCCGCGGGCGGCCCGGCGGACACCGACATCACCGGCCAGGTGCAGGCCATGGCCAACGCCTACCTGGCCAAGCGCCTGGAGGGCGTGAAGCGCGTCCCCTTCGAGCGCGCGCTCAAAGCCCCGTGCGTCAAGGCCCACGACTTCGTGCCCCCCTACGTGGACGACCTCGCCTCGGTCATCGACATGGCCGCCATCGCGGCCAGCGGACTGCGCATCGGCGTGGACCCCCTGGGCGGCTCGGGCATCGCCTACTGGCGGCCCATGGCCGAGCGCCACAAGCTCGACATCACCGTGACCAACGACGTGGTGGACCCGACCTTCTCCTTCATGACCGTGGACCGCGACGGCAAGATCCGCATGGATTGCTCCTCGCCCTACGCCATGGCCGGGCTCATCGGGCACAAGGACTCCTACGACGTGGCCTTCGGCAACGACCCGGACTACGACCGCCACGGCATCGTCACCCCCTCGGGCGGGCTCATGAACCCCAACCACTACCTCGCCACCGCCATCTGGTACCTGTTCCAGAACAGGCCGGGGTGGCGCGCGGACGCGGCCGTGGGCAAGACCCTGGTGTCGAGCGCCATGATCGACCGCGTGGCCGCGTCGCTTAAGCGCACGCTCCGGGAGGTGCCCGTGGGCTTCAAGTGGTTCGTGGACGGGCTTCTGGCCGGGGACCTGGGCTTCGGGGGCGAGGAGAGCGCAGGGGCGTCGTTTTTGCGCAAGGACGGCACGGTCTGGACCACGGACAAGGACGGGATCATCATGGACCTGCTGGCCGCCGAGATCACGGCCGTCACGGGAAAGACCCCGGACAAGCACTACCGTGAGCTCACCGAGCGCTTCGGCTCGCCCGTGTACGAGCGCACCGACGCGCCCATCACCGACGCCGAGAAGAAGGCCTTTGCCGCGCTGACCCCTGAAAAGGTTGCGGCCACGACCCTGGCGGGCGAGGCCATCACCGCCAAGCTGACCAAGGCCCCGTCCAACGGCGCTGGCATCGGCGGGCTCAAGGTGGTGGCGGAGAACGGCTGGTTCGCGGCCAGGCCTTCGGGCACCGAGCCCATCTACAAGATCTACGCCGAGAGCTTCAAGGGCGCCGAGCACTTGAGGCGCGTCCAGGACGAGGCCAAGGCCATGCTGGACGAGGCCTTCAAAGCCGCCGGGGCGTAGCGGCCCGTTGAAAAAGCCTCGCTGACTGCCTTGCGAGAAAGAGCCAAACCCTCGCGTATGCGAACTACGCGTCGGGCTTGGCTCTTTCGCGCGCCTTGCCGGCGAGTTTTTTGAACGGGCTGCCGGGAGCGGACCGTCCGCCCCGTCCCGGCCGGTGACAGTCGCGAAGCCGTTGCCGGGGTCCGGGGCGAAGCCCCGCTCTGCTCAGCGCAAGAGCGCCGAGAGCTCCCGGATGCCCGTCCAGACGATCTCCATGCCGATGCACACCAGGATGAACGCCGACAGGCGCAAAAGCACGTTCACCCCGGCCTCGCCCAGCCCGGAGACGATCCTCCTGGCGAAGCGGAAGCAGACGTACACCGTGGCGCAGATGGCGGCCAGCCCGAGCATGGCGGCCAGGCCGAGCAGCGCGATGTGCGTCAGGTCCACGTCGCCCATGGGCCTGCGGCTGCCCAGGGTGATGGCCACCGAGAGCGAGCCCGGCCCCACCGTGAGCGGCAGGGTCAGGGGGTAGAAGGCGTCGCCGAGCCCCATGGAGCGGCTGTTGCCGTCCGGCTGGGAGTGCTCCCGGGGCTTTGACCCCGTGTGCAGGAGCTTCCAGCCGAAGGCCGTGACCACCGAGCCGCCCGCCACGCGCAGGATGGGGATGGAGATGCCGAAGAACTCCAGCACGTGCGAACCCACGAACAACGCGCTCAGGAGCAGGAAGAACCCGTTGACCGCCACGCGCCAGGCCAGGGCCTTGCGGTCCTCCTCGGTGCGGTCCAGGGTCATGCCCAGGAAGATGGGCGCGCTGCCCACGGGGTTGATGATGGGGAAGAGGGCCGCGTAGACCAGCAAGAATGTGTTCAGGAATTCGTTCATGGGGTGCTTCGCGCTTTGTCGGCTCGGCCGGGTTCGTCTTGGGCCGGTTTAGCAGGTTTTCCCGGCTCGCGCACGGGGAACGTGCCGTTAATCCCCCGGCGGGCGCGCGTCAAGGCCCCGGGCGGCCCCAAGCCTTCACAGGACGAGCTCCATGTAGCGCACGCCCTCGTGCGGGTTGTGGCAGTAGGGCGCGATGTCCTTGAACTCCAGCCTTTCGTACATGGCCATGGCGGCCTTCATGGCGGGCAGTGTATCCAGGCGCATGCGCGCGTATCCCGCCAGCCTGGCGTTTTCGATCACCGTCCGGGCCAGCATCCCGCCCAGGCCCAGGCCACGGGCGTTCTCGCGCACGTAGAGCCGCTTCATCTCGCAGACCCCGCGCTCGTCCAGCGGGCGCATGGCCACGCATCCGGCCGGTTCTCCGCCGCGCAAGGCCACGAGGATCGTCCCGCCGGGAGGGGCGTAGCGCCCGGGCAGCCCGGCCAACTCCTCCTCGAAGCCCTGGAAGCACAGCGAGATGCCGAGCGTCGCCGCGTATTCCCTGAACAAGGCCCGGACCTCGCCGAGCAAATCCCCTCTCGTCGCCTCGATCAGTTCGACCACCCGGCCCTCCTTGGAATCCTCTTGGCATTGGTGTAGCGTTCGCTCCCTGTCGCCACGCAACCGTAAACTGCCGAGGAGTCGCATGAAGATCAAGTTTCTGGGCGCGGCCAAGACCGTCACGGGCTCGTGCTACGTGCTGGAGACCGGCGGCGTCCGCTTCGCCATCGACTGCGGCCTGCACCAGGGCAACCGCGAGATCGAGGCCCGCAACCTGGACGTCTCCGTCTACCAGCCGCGCAAGATAGACTTCTTTCTCGTCACCCACGCGCACATGGACCACTCCGGGCTTTTGCCGCGCATGGTCCGCCACGGGTTCTCGGGCAAGGTGTTCGTCACCTCCGCCACCAAGGACCTCCTGTGGCTCATGCTCCAGGACAGCGCCCACATCCAGGAGATGGAGGCCGAGTGGGCCAACCGCAAGAACGCCAGGCGCGGCGGCAAGCCCATCGAGCCGCTCTACACCCAGGCCGACGCCACCGCCGTGATGCCCATGATGCAGGTGGTCACCTACAACGAGCCCTTCGAGCCCGCTCCCGGCGTGAAGGTGATCTACCGCGACGCCGGGCACATCCTGGGCTCGGCCTTCATCGAGCTGTGGATCACCGAGAACGGCAGCACCAACAAGCTCGTCTTTTCCGGCGACCTGGGCAGGCCGGACCAGATGATCATCAAGGACCCGACCACCACCACGGGGGACGCGAACTACCTCTTCCTGGAGTCCACCTACGGCGACCGCGACCACAAGGACCTGGGGTCAAGCCTGGACGAACTGGCCGAGGCCATCTCCTATTCCTACGCCCACGGCGAGAAGGTGATCATCCCGGCCTTCGCGGTGGAGCGCACCCAGGAGGTGCTCTACTCGCTGCACATGCTCTCCAAGGCCGGAAAGCTGCCGCGCGACATGCCCGTGTACGTGGACAGCCCCCTGGCAATCCGCGCCACCGAGGTCTTCCGCCAGCACCCTGAGTACATGGACCCCGAGATCGCCAGCCTGATCAAGTCTGGAGAGGACCCCTTCAGCCTGCCCAACATCAAGTTCACCCTCACGGCCGACGAGTCGCGCTCCATCAACACGTCCGAAGGCCCGGCCGTGGTCATCTCGGCCAGCGGCATGTGCAACGCGGGCCGCGTGAAGCATCACCTGCGCCACAACCTCTGGCGCAAGGGCGCGAGCGTGGTCTTCGTTGGCTACCAGGGCCAGGGCACGCCCGGGCGCAAGATCGTGGACGGGGCCAAGTCCATCAAGATCCTGGGCGAGGACGTGCAGGTGGCCGCCAGGATCTGGACCATCGGCGGCTTCTCCGCCCACGCGGGCCAGAGCCAGATCCTCGAATGGCTCAGGCACTTCAAGCCCAACGGCATGGAGGTGTTCCTGATCCACGGCGAAAACGGAGCCATCGACACCCTGGCCGGGCTCATCGAGTCGCGCTACGGCTTCAAGGTGCACAAGCCCGAATACCTCGAGGAATGCACCCTCAAGCCCGGCGTGGCCACGGCCGTCACCCTGGATACCGAGCACGCCCTGCCCCGCGTGGACTGGGAGTTCCTGCTCGCCGACACCGAAAGCAAGTTCGTCCTGCTCAGGCAGCGCATGGGCAAGGTCTCGGCACGCCCCTGGGTGGACCAGGTGGAACTGCGCGACCGCCTGCTGGAAGTGAACAAGGACCTGATGGAACTCATCTCGCAGACCTAAGACGGAGGAGCGGGGCGCTGCCCCGCGCCCCGCGAGGGCTTTGCCCTCGACCCACCAAGGGCAGTGCCTGCCCCTGGACCCGGCGAGAGCTTCGTGGGTTTCACCAGAACCATGAAATGGCCGCCCGGCTGCCTGGAAGCAAGCTTCCAGGCAGCCGGGCGGCCGATTTTCACGCAACCGGTGATCGACGCGAAGCTACCCGCGGGTGCAGGGGCATCATGCCCCTGCCGGTGGGGGGGAGGCAGCGCCCCCCCGAGGAGCATTGGGCTACTTGTAGGTTATCCGGTAGAGCAGCCCGGCCCGGTCGTCGCTGACCAGGAGCGCGCCGTCCGGCATCACCAGCACGTCCACGGGCCGCCCCCAGGCGGACTTTCCCTGAAGCCAGCCCGTGGCGAAGGGCTCGTAGCCCGCCGTGCCGTCCGCGTTGGCCGTGGCCACGGCCACTTGGTAGCCCACCGGCGTGGAGCGGTTCCAGGAGCCGTGCTCGGCCACGAAGATACGGTCGCGGTATTCTTTGGGGAACATGCCGCCCGTGTAGAACTTCATGCCCAGGGGCGCGCTGTGGGCCTGGATGAGCGCGGCGTTGGGGGCGAAGCGCGAGCAGTCCGCGCCCTTGCCGAACTCCGGGTCGGGCTGGCCCGCGTTGCAGGAAGGGTAGCCGAAATCGAGCCCCGGCGCGGGCGCTCGGTTCAGGCTGTCCGGCGGCACGTCGTCGCCCAGCCAGTCACGGCCGTTTTCCGTGAACCACAGCTCTCCTGTCCGCGGGTGCCAGTCGAAGCCCACGGTGTTGCGGATGCCCCGGGCGAAGGTCTCCTGGCGGCCGGTGGCGGTGTCCAGGCGCTGGATGGTGTCGTAGGGCGGATCGCGGCGGCAGGCGTTGCAGGGCGCGCCCACGGGCACGTAGAGTTTCCCGTCCGGGCCGAAGGCGATGTACTTCCAGCCGTGGTGCCTGTCGCTTGGCAGGCTGGCGGGCACGCGCTCGGGCTTTGGCGGGGTGTCCAGGCGGTTCTCGATGTCGCGAAAGCGCAGGATTTTGTCTATGGCGGCCACGTAGAGGTCGCCGTCCCGGAAGGCCACGCCGTTGGGTTCCGTCAGCCCCGAGGCGATAACGCGCACGGTGACGCTTCCGGGGTCGCGCCCGGTCACGGCGTAGACCTTGCCCGCGTCGCGGGTGCCCACGAAGACCGTGCCCCTGGCTCCGAGCGCCATGGAGCGGGCCCCCGGCACTTCGGCGTAAACCTGGATGGAAAACCCGGGCGGAAGCTTGATGGCCGCCAGATTGGACCTGGCGCAATACGCGGGGCCGAGCCCGGTCAGCATGCCCGCCAGCGTGGCCAGGGCGGCCACGAGCCACAAGCGGGGGCGCGGACTTCTCGTGTCGCGGTTCAGCACGGTGCGGCTCCTCGAAGGACGGATGGTGCCGCGACCATACCAGAGCGCGGCCCGCGCGCAAGAACGGGGAGCCGGTCGCCGGGTCGGAAAGGTGGGGGAAGGAAGGCGCTGTTTTCCGGGAGGCCTATTTCATGCGGTAGGTGATGCGGCCGCGGCTGAGGTCGTAGGGGGAAAGCTCCACCTTGACCTTGTCGCCGGGGAGAATGCGGATGTAGAATTTGCGCATCTTGCCGGAGATGTGCGCCAGCACCTCGTGCCCGTTCTCCAGTTCCACCCGGAACATGGCGTTGGGGAGGGCTTCCTGGACGGTGCCGTCCACCTCGATGGCGTCTTCCTTTGGCATTTGCCGCCTCCTTAGAGCTCGTGAAGCAGCGCCCTATATCCTATTTCGCCGCGCGCATCAAGCGCAGGCCCGTGCAAGCCGTGCCGCGCCGGGCGGCCGCGCTTTACAAGCCGCCCCGATTTGGGCACATCCCGGGTACGGCCGCAACATTCTCCACGGAGCCCGATCACAGTGCTGACACCCAAATTGATTGACAAATACGCCGACGTCCTGCTCTGGGGCCTGACCACCTCCCGCCCCAACCCCTACAAGCCCGGCGACAACGTCCTCGTCCAGTTCGACCTGGCGGGGCTCAAGCTGGCGGAGTGCCTGTTCGCCAAGCTGGTGGACAAGGGCATCAACGTGGTGCCGCGCCTGTCCTTCACCTCGCACATGGAGCTGGACTTCTACCAGAAGGCCAGCGACGGTCAGCTCGCCTTCATCGCGCCCGGCACCAAGGAGCTTTTCGAGAACCTGCACGGCGCGGTCTACGTCATCGCGCCCGACAACCTGACGCACCTCTCCTGCATCGACCCCAAGCGCATCGCCCAGACCGCCATCGCGCGCAAGCCCTACCGCGACATCCTGGTCAAGCGCGAGGAAGTGGGCGACTTCGGCTGGACCCTGTGCGTGTACCCCACGGACGAATACGCCCGCTGCGCCGGGCTGACCAAGAAGGAGTTCACCGAGCAGGTCATCAAGGCCTGCCACCTGCGCGCCAAGGACCCCATCGCCGAGTGGCGCACCATCTTCACCGAGTCCACACGCATCAAGAACTGGCTGAACGCCATGCAGGTGGAGTCCTGGCGGGTGGAGTCCGACAACGTGGACCTCACGGTCACGCCCGGAGAGCACCGGCGCTTCAAGGGCATCTCCGGCCACAACATCCCGAGCTTCGAGCTGTTCACCTCGCCCGATTGGCGCGGCACCGAGGGCGTCTATTTCGCGGACCAGCCGTCCTACCGCAACGGCAACCTGGTCAAGGGCGTGCGCCTGGAGTTCAGGAAGGGCGAGGTGGTGGACGTGAAGGCCCAGGAAGGCGAGGACTTCGTGAAGAAGCAGGTGGCCATGGACGGGGGCGCGAACAAGCTGGGCGAGTTCTCGCTCACGGACCGGCGCTTCTCCCAGATCGACCGCTTCATGGCCAACACCCTCTTCGACGAGAACTACGGCGGCGAGTGGGGCAACTGCCACGTGGCCCTGGGCAGCTCCTACTCCGACACCTACGACGGCGACCCCGCCACCCTGACCGAGGCCCGCAAGGCGGAGCTGGGCTTCAACGACTCCGCCCTGCACTGGGACCTGGTGAACACCGAGCGCAAGCGCGTGACCGCCAAGCTCAAGGGCGGCGGCTCGCTGGTGATCTACGAGGACGGCCAGTTCGCGGTCTAGGCGCCGGGCTTTTTTCGTGTGATTCCGAGGGCGGCGGGCCGGTTGACGGCCCGCCGCTTTTTTATGGGTGATTTACGCTTGACGTCTCGCGTACAATGCTTAATATGTGACTTGCCGTGCGGTAGGCAGTCGGATCGAGGAGGAACATGATTCGAAGTTACGCGTGCAAAAAGACTGAAGCGCTCCTCAAGGACGGAAACTGCGACAAGAAGTTCAGTGGATTCCGCAAACAGGCGGAGAAGAGGGGAAGAATCCTCGCCGCCGCCGAGAACATTCACGATCTCATGGTGTTGCCGAGCAACCGTTTCGAGGCGCTCTCCGGAGACAGGCAAGGGCAGTTCAGCATCAGCATCAACATGCAATGGAGGATTTGCTTCACCTGGGGACCGGATGACCCGGGTCCGGAAAACGTCGAGATAGTGGATTATCACTGATCCGGTTGGCGCATGCCCGAGAATGACTGAATTCGATTCGCGTATAGTAGAGCAGGGAACGGCCACTAAAGGCCACGAGAGCGCTCGTATAAACTCATTATTATCAGATAGATAGCTATAGAGGGCAAAGCAATGCGCACCCCGATCCATCCAGGGACCATCCTGGCGGATGAACTGGAGTTCATCGGAATGAACGGAACCCAACTGGCCGAACGGCTGAACGTGCCCCCGAATCGCATCTCGCAAATCCTGAAGGGAAAGAGAGCGATCACTGCCGACACCGCACTACGCCTCGGGAGGGCGTTCGGCACTTCGGCCGGGTTTTGGATGAACCTTCAGAAAACGTACGAACTCGACCAGGCCATGCAGGAGCACGCGGCTGAAATCGAGGCCATCCGGCCGCTCAGGGAAGTCGCCTGATCCTGGCGATGGAGGGCGGGCCGGATCCGCGTACAGGCATCCCCGAACGCCCGGCCGATAGGCCGGGCGTTTCTTTTCGCGCGGCATCTTTACACCCCGGGGCGACGGATATAACTAAGCGAACTGCCGAAAAACCGTTCCGGAGGAAACATGAGATTCTCTATCCGTGCCTCTCTCTTCGCAGCCCTGGCCGTGCTCTGCCTGGGCGCCGTGGCCTTCGCCGCCGACGTCAAGGGCTGGGAAAAGGGCGGAGCCTACGACAAGTTCTACGACGCCAAGGAGACCGATTCCTTCAAGGGGCGCGTGGAGGACGTCATCGAGATCACGCCGATGCCCGGCATGGCCAAGGGCGTGGGCCTCGTCGTGCGCGACAAGAAGGACAACAAGGCCGAGACCGTGCACCTCGGCCCCAAGGATTTCGTGAACCTCGACTCCGTGGGCCTGCGCAAGGGCGACTCCGTGAAGGTCTACGGCGTGTGGGCCACCGTGGGCGGCAAGGACGTGGTCATCGCCTCCAAGGTGAAGAAGGACGACGACAAGCAGCTCAAGGTGCGCCGTACCAAGGACGGCATGCCCTGGTGGAGCATGAGCCCCGACGAGTTGGCCGCCGAGCAGAAGGCCGCCGAGACCGACTAGGATTCGAGCCGAAAGGCCGCCCGGTTTTTTCCGGGCGGCCTTTTCCGTAGTGCCGCCCCGGAAACCAGAAACCAGCCGCGTCGGCGAAGCCGTGCGGCCCGGAGGCCACATGCACCCCAGACGGATCATCCTCGCGCTGCTGGCGGCCGTGCTTCTCTCCGGCTGCGCAGCCAAGACCGCACCCATCGCCTCGCTGCCGCCCGCCCAGGCCCCGCAATGGAAGCCCGGGGACTACTGGGTGTTCTCCGGCAAGACCAGGAGCCCTTTCGCCCTGGCCGAGCGCATGGAGGTCGCCTCCGTGGGCGACGAGATCGTGCTCGTGGGCGACGGCGACCCGGCCAAGTCCGCCCGGCTGGACAAGGACTTCTCGGTCAAGCAGTCCAACGGGGCCTTGCTCGCCTACTCGGTGGAGAGCGGCAAGGACGCCTACTTCTTCTTCCCCATGGCCGTGGGCGAGACGCGTACCTTCACCCAGGGCACGTCCACCAAGCGCGGCACGCAGAACTACGTGAACACCGTGACCGTGGAGGGAGCGGACGAGGTGAGCGTCCCGGCCGGGACCTTCAAGGCCTTCCGCATCCGCGTGAACAAGAAGAACGACACCGGCTGGAGCGGCAGCTACCGCATGTGGTACGCGCCCGAGGTGGGCTATTTCGTGCGCATCGTGGACACCCACGACAACTCCGCCGTGCTGGAACGTTTCGGGCGGCGTTAGGCCTGGCTGGCCCCTTCCCGGCGCGAAGCAATCGAGGGTCCAGGGGGATCATCTCCCTGGCAGGTGCAGGACGGAGTCCTGCCGGGGCGCGGGGCAGCGCCCCGCTCGTGAATCTCCCAAAAGAAGAGGCGCGCCCTAGGGCGCGCCTCTTAGCTTTTCTCTTGATCCCCTGAAACTCAGCCGTTCTTTTCAAGCGCGATCAGGTCGTCGTAGGTCTCGCGCCTGCGGGCCAGGGTCGCCTTGTCTCCGTCCACGATCACCTCGGCCGCGCGGGGCCTGGAGTTGTAGTTGGAGGACATGGTGAAGCCGTAGGCCCCGGCCGAGAACACGGCCAGCAGTTCGCCCTGCTCCACGCCGGGCAGGTCGCGGTCGCGGGCGAGGAAGTCGCCGGATTCGCAGATGGGGCCGACCACGTCCACGTTCACGTCCGGGCGCCCCTTGGGTTCCACCTCCCTGATGGCGTGGAAGGAGCCGTAGAGCGAGGGGCGCACCAAGTCGTTCATGGCCGCGTCCACGATGACGAAGCTCTTGGACGGGGTCTTCTTGGTGTAGACCACCTCGGTGAGCAGGATGCCGGAGTTGCCCGCGATGACGCGCCCGGGCTCCAGGATGAGCGTCATGGGGTGGTCCTTGAGCACGCTGACCAGGGCCTTGCCGAACTCGGTGGGGTGGGGGGGCTCTTCCTCGTTGTAGGTGATGCCCAGGCCCCCGCCCAGGTCGAGGTATTCGATGCGGATGCCCATGGCCTTCAGGCGGTCGTAGAAGCGGATGATCCTGTCCAGGGCCTCCAGGAAGGGCTCCAGGGTGGTCAGCTGCGAGCCGATGTGGCAGTCGATGCCCACGGGTTCGATGCCGGGCAGGGTCACGGCGCGGGAGTAGGCGGCCAGGGACTGCTCGATGTCCAGGCCGAACTTGTTCTTCTTGAGCCCCGTGGAGATGTAGGGGTGGGTCTTGGGGTCCACGTCGGGGTTGATGCGCAGGCTGATGCGCGCGGTCTTGCCCATGTCCGAGGCCACGGCGGAGATGCGCTCCAGCTCGCCCATGGACTCCACGTTGAACATCAGGATGTCGGCGGCCAGGGCCTGGCGGATCTCGTCCGCGCGCTTGCCCACGCCGGAGTAGACGATCTTGGAGGCGGGCACCCCGGCTGCCAGGGCGCGGTGCAGCTCGCCCCCGGAGACGATGTCCATGCCCGCGCCGCAGTCCTTGAGCAGCTTGAGCAGGTTCACGTTGGAGTTGGCCTTCACCGAGTAGCAGGTGAGGTGCGCCAAGCCGTCGAAGGCGGAGTCGAAGGCCTGGAAGTGGCGGCGCAGGGTGGCGGCGGAGTAGACGTAGAGCGGCGTGCCGTACTTCTTGGCCAGCTCGGCGGCGGGGACGCCCTCGGCGAAGAGCTGTCCGTCCTTGTACTCGAAGAAATGCATGGGGCTAGTCTCCTTGAGTATTCGTGTCCCCGCTCCACCTGGACTTGAGTTCGCCCAGGATGTTCAGCGCGTCGAGCGGGGTTATCGTATCCAGTTGGATTCGCTTTAGTTCCTCGATCAGTGGGTGTTCTTGCGGGGCTTCTTCGCGCCCCTCGCCGTCCTTCACCGGCATCCCCGGCAGCAGCGTCTGGCAGGTCCTGGGCGCGGCCGGGGAGAACTGCCTGGCGTCGCGGGCCTTCTTCTCGAGCCCCGCGAGCACGTCCTTGGCCCGCTGCACCACCCGGCCGGGCACGCCCGCGAGCCGGGCCACCTCGATGCCGTAGCTGCGGTCCGACGGCCCGGGCACGAGCCTGCGCAGGAAGATGATGTCCCCCCGGAATTCCTTTACAGCTATGTTCACGTTGCGCAAGCCCGGAAGCTTGCCCTCGAGCTGGGTGAGCTCATGGTAGTGGGTGGCGAAGAGCGTGCGGATGCCGCCCACCTCCCTGGAGTCGGGCTTGCGGCCCCTGCCGCAGAGGTCCTCCACCACGGCCCAGGCCAGGGCTAGGCCGTCGAAGGTGGACGTGCCCCGGCCGATCTCGTCCAGGATCACCAGGCTCCTGCGCGTGGCCTGGCGCAGGATGCGCGCGGTCTCCATCATCTCCACCATGAAGGTGGACTGGCCCTGGGCCAGGTTGTCGGAAGCGCCGACGCGCGAGAATATCCGGTCGGTTATGCCGATCTGGGCCTTGGCCGCCGGAACGTAGGAGCCGATCTGGGCCAGGAGCGCCATGATGGCCACCTGCCTGAGCACCGTGGACTTGCCCGCCATGTTCGGGCCGGTGATGAGCAGCAGGCGGGTGTCGCCGGTCAGGTGCAGGTCGCTCGGGATGTAGTTGGCCGGGCCCTGCACGGCCTCCACGGCCGGGTGGCGCCCCGCCTGGATGACGATGTCCAGGCCCTGGTGCAGGGCGGGGCGCGTCCACTCCCAGCGGCGGGCCGCGTCGGCCAGGGCCTGCCAGTAGTCCAGGCGCGAGAGCGTGCGGGCCATGGCCTTGAAGCGCGGCTGGGCCTGGGCCACCCGCTCGCGCAGTTCCCCGAACAGGCGGTACTCGAGCTCCTTGCGGCGCTCGCTGGCCGAGAGCAGGCGGTCCTCCAGGGACTTGAGTTCCGGGGTGACGTAGCGCTCGGCGTTGGCCAGGGTCTGGCGGCGCTCGAAGTGCTCCGGAGGCTGTCCCGAGGCGCGCGTCAACTCGAAATAGTAGCCGAAGACCCGGTTGTAGCCGAGCTTCAACTTGGGCAGGGAGTTCTCGAGCTGCTCCTTTTCCAGGAGTTCCTTGAGCTTGCCCTCGCCGTGCTCGGTGAGTTCCATGAGTTCGTCGAGCTTGGGGTCGAACCCGGCCCTGAAGAGCCCGCCCTCGGTGATCACGGCCGGGGGCGTGTCCGCCAGGGCCGAGAGCAGGAGCTCACGCACGTCCTCCAGGCTGTCCCAGGAGGAGAGCTCCTTGCCCAGGGCCTTGGGCTTCTCGGTGGAGAAGCTCTCCCCAGCGAGCCCGTCGCGCACGAGAAGCCCGTGCAGCCCGGGCAGGGCCGAGAGGCTGTGGCGCAGGGCCAGGAAGTCCTTGGGCGTGGCCCGGCCCAGGAAGATGCGCGTGGAGAGGCGCTCCAGGTCGTAGACGTCGTCCAGGGACGAGCGCACGGCCTCGCGCAGGGCGTCCTCCTTGAAGAAGAAGCGCACGGCTTCCTGCTGGGCGGTGATGGTGTCGAGATCCACCCAAGGCTGGCGCAGCCTGGTTTCCAGGAGGCGCCCCCCCATGGGGGTGACGGTGCGGTCCAGCACGTGGAGAAGCGTTCCGGGGCCCTTGCGGCCGTCCAGGCGGCGGAAGATCTCCAGGTTGCGCTCCGTGACCTCGTCCACCAGCAGGTGGCGGCTCAGGTTCACGGGCCTGAAATTCGAGAGGTGCCCGAGCCGCTGCTTCTGGGTCTGCTCCAGGTAGGAGAGCAGCGCGCCCATGGCCCGCACCAACTGGGGCTTGTCGTCCACGTCCAGCGCAGAGAGCGAGGCCACCTTCTGAGCTTCGAGCACGCGCCTGGAGGCCGTGGCCAGGTCGAAATGCGGCTTGAGCGGGTAGCGGGTGATCTGGATGCCGAGCTCGGGCAGGTGCCGGGGCGGGTTCTTCATGTCGGGCAGCAGGAGCTCGCGGGGGCCGAGCTTCTCCACCCACTGCCAGAGCAGGGCCTCGTCGCGCCCGAAGAGCCCTGACCATTCGCCCGTGGAGAACTCGATCCAGGCCACGCCGCCCGCGCGCTCCTCCGGCTCCCAGAAGAGGGCGGCCAGGTAGTTGCTCTCCTTGGCCTGGAGGTTGATGTCCTCCACCACGGTACCCGGGGTGAGCACTCGAGTGACCTCGCGCTTGACCAGGCCCTTGGCCTGCCTGGGGTCTTCCACCTGGTCGCAGACGGCGACCTTGTAGCCCTTGTCGATGAGCTGGCTGGCGTAGGTGGCCAGGGCGTGGTGGGGCACGCCGCACATGGGCACGGGCGCGTCGGAGTTCTTGTCGCGCGAGGTGAGCGCGATCTGGAGCTCGCGCGCGGCCACCTCGGCGTCCTCGAAGAACATTTCGTAGAAGTCCCCCATGCGGTACATGAGCAGGCAATCAGGGTGTTCGCCCTTGATCGACAGGTAGTGCTCGAGCATGGGGGTGAGCTTGATGGTGCTCATCGCGCGGAGGTCTTTTTTACGATTTTGTGAATAAAAGCCTGTGCGGGCATGAAGACACCTTGCACGGACATTTTTGCCACGTCAACCGGGAAAAAAAGGCCGGACGCGTTCGCGCGTCCGGCCGTATCCACATGGCAGGCGCCTGAAACGATCAGGACTTGGCCTCTTCGGCTGCGGGGGCGGCGGGAGTCGGGCTGGCGGCGGGGGCCGGAGTGAACGTGGAGATGCCCGGCTTGGCCTTCTGGGCGTCCAGTTCGGACTGGAGGCTCTTGGCCTTGGACTGGGCCTCGCGGCAGATGGAACCCACGCGGATGCGGTCGATGACGAAGAAGACCGTGCTGAAGAGCGCGCCCAGGACGAAGAAGATCAGCACAACCAGGTAGAACGGCATGGGCTGGGCCTGCCAGTTCAGGTTGAAGAGGCTGAACTTCAGTTCGAGCGCGGCGGAGAGCTGCGCCTGGTTCTGAACGAAGAACACCATGAAGAACAGGAAGAACAGCACAAGCAGCACGAATTTGATGAAACGCATACCCGCCTCCCTCGTCAGATGTTTATGAATGGGGCCGCGCCCAGGAAGCGCGGTTTTATCCTGTCGTATGTCTCGAGCAGAAGCTCGGGGATCACGTGGGTCTCGCCGAACACCGCCATGAACGAGTTGTCGCCGTTCCAGCGCGGCACCAGCTGGAAGTGCATGTGCGCCGCTATGCCCGAACCGGCGGCCTCGCCCAGGTTCAGGCCCACGTTTATCCCGTGGGGCCTGAAAGCCTCCTTGAGGATGGCCGTGCAGGCCTGCACCGCGGCCATGGCCTCGGAGCCCTCCTCGGGGGTGAGCTCGGTCAGGCAGCTCACGTGCCTGTACGGGCAGACCATCAGGTGCCCGCTGTTGTAGGGATACTTGTTCATTATCACGTAGTTGAACCGGGCGCGCGCGAGCACCAGGCGCTCGCGGTCCTCCCCGGTGTGCTCCGGGATGCAGAACACGCAGGAATCGGGCTTGGGGCCCAGGATGTACTGCATGCGCCAGGGAGCCCAGAGCACGTCCATCAGTTCTCCCGGCTCCCGAGGATACGCAGGGCGGCCTCGATGGCCTCGTCGGCGTCCGAAGCGGGATGGACCCCGTCGAGGCCTGCCCAGCGGCCGATGGCCACCACGGGGATGCCGGACTTGAGCGCGAGGCCGATCTCGGAGAGCGTGCCCGAGCCGCCTTCAACGGCCACGGCCACGTCTCCGTTCTTGACCACCAGGAAGTTGCGCATGTGGCCCAGGCCCGTGATCACGGGCACGTCCACGAATTCGTTGGCCTGGGAGAAATCGAGCCCGGGAAGGATGCCGACGGTGAGCCCGCCCGCGGATTTCGCGCCCCGGCAGGCCGCGCGCTGCACGCCCATGCGCCCGCCGCAGACCAGGTCGAACCCGTTTTCGGCGATGAGTCGGCCGAGCCGTTCGGCCACGGCTTCGGTCAGGGGGCCGCAGGAGCCCGCGCCGATCACGGAGATTCTTTTTTTCATCCTATTTTTCCACCCGGTTGGCTTCCCCCCGTACACTTTTGCGGCCCGGAGGGCAAGACGCAGGGGGCTTGTGGAGCGGGCCGCTTGAGTGCATCCTTGCGGACATGTTCGAGTTCATTCCCAGGGACTTCCCCACCGACCCCGGCGTTTACCTCATGAAAAACGCCCAGGGGAAGGTCATCTACGTCGGCAAGGCCGTGAACCTGCGCTCGCGCCTCTCCTCGTATTTCCGGGGTGAGGTCGCCCACCCGAAGACGCGCGCCCTGGTGGCCAGGGTGGCGGGCGTGGACGTCTTGGTCACGGCCACGGAAAAGGAGGCCCTGCTTCTCGAGGCGAGCCTGATCAAGAAGCACCGGCCGCGCTACAACATCGTCCTGCGCGACGACAAGAGCCACATCCTCTTCAAGCTCGACAAGACCCACGAGTTCCCCAAGATCGCCTTCACGCGCCGCGTGGTGCGCGACGGCTCCACCTACTTCGGCCCCTTCACCTCGGCCCAGGCCGCGCGCAAGACCTGGCGGGAGCTGGGCAGGCTCTTTCCCTTGCGCAAGTGCCGCGATTCGAGCTTCGCCAACCGTGTGCGGCCCTGCCTGTACCATTTCATCGGCCAGTGCCTGGCCCCGTGCGTGGGCTACGTCAGCCGCGAGGACTACGCCGTGCTGGTGCGCAGGGTGGAGGCCTTCCTGTCCGGGCGCTCGGGCGACGTGCTCAAGCGCCTGGAGCGCGAGATGACGGAGGCCTCGGAGGCCCTGGCCTTCGAACGCGCGGCGGAGCTTCGCGACCTGATCAAGGCCATGCGCGCGACCATCGAGGGCCAGGCCGCCGTGCTGCCCAACCACGCGGACCTCGACGCCCTGGACGTGTTCGCGGCCGGGGGCGGCATGGGGCTTTCGGTGGTTTTCGTGCGCCAGGGCAGGCTTCTGGACCGGGCCAACTTCTTCTGGCCGGAATTCGGCGAGGAGGAGCTTCCCGACGCCCTGCCGAGCTTCCTCACCCAGTACTACCGCCCGGAGAGCTTCGTGCCGGGCAGGGTGCTCCTGCCCGCGCGGCTCCTGGAACTCATGGGGCCGCAGGCCGTGGCCACCGTGGCCGAGGCCCTGGCCGAGCGCCGGGGGGGCAGGGTAGTTCTGTCCGGGCCGAAATCACCGGAGGAGACCGGGCTTCTGGAGATCGCCTCGGCCAACGCGGCCCGGGCTACGGCCGAGGGCCGGGCCAAGGGCGAGGAGGAGTCCGCGCCCGCGCTCCTCGGGCGCAAGCTGCACGTGGGCCGCGAGATCGGGCGCATTGAGACGGTGGACGTCTCCCACCTGGGCGGCAAGGGCGTGCGCGTGGGCATGGTGGTCTTTGACGGCGGGCGCTTCGACAAGGGCTCCTACCGCCAGTACTCCATGCCCGGCCTGGAGGGTTCGGGCGACGACTACGCGGCCCTGGCCGGGTGGGTGGAGCGGCGTCTGGCTGCTGGCGAGCCCTGGGCGGACCTTGTGCTCATCGACGGCGGCAAGGGCCAGCTGGCGGCGGTGGAGCGCGCCCTGGAGAACGCCGGGTTCCCGCGCCTGTGGGAGCTCGCCTCCATCGCCAAATCGGGCCGGAGCAAGAACGCCATGGATGACCAGATCTTCCGCCCGGGCCGCAAGAACCCCATCGCGCTTCGCCCGGGCAGCCGGGAATTGCTCTTTTTGCAGCGCCTGCGCGACGAGGCGCACCGCTTCGTCATCGGCAGGCAGCGCCAGGCCCGGGGGAAAACGGCGCTCAAGAGCGAGGTGCTCTCCATCCCCGGGGTGGGCCCGAACATCGCCAAGCTGCTCTGGGAGCGCTTCAAGACCCTGGAGGCCATGCGCGCCGCCACCCTGGAGGAGCTTCTGGGAGTGGCCGGGCTCGGGCCGAAAAAGGCCCGGGTGGTGTTTACGCATTTCCAGGGTGATGGGACGCATTGATTTTCCCGGTAAAAATCTGTATCCGCGCCGTGTCACGCCAAGCCAAGGAGACCTCATGCCCCGCTTCCAGAGGCTGCGCGAGCTCGTGTCCGGCCTCGACCCCGAGCACGTCTACCGCACCATCTACGACGAGACCTACTGCCCGGTGATCCAGGGCACGGAGCCGTTGGACCCCCAGGGCCTGGAGGATTTCCGCAAGGTGGACTTCAAGGGCAAGACCGTGGTGGACCTCGGCTGCAACTTCGGCTTCTTCGCCTTCGAGGCCAAAAGGCTCGGCGCGAAAAGCGTGCTGGCCGTGGACCGCGAGGAGCGCGTGCTCGAGGGCGGGGCCCTCTTGCGCGACGTCTTCGGGCTGGACGGGGTGGAGTTCGTGTCCTGCGACATCGAGGTCTCGCCCAACTGCCTGACCGGGCGCACCTTCGACATGGCCATGCTCGTGGAGTTCATCGGCAAGACCTTCGTGCGCGAGGGCTTCGTCCCCCGCACCCTGGCCTTCCTGGAGACGCTCTCCGAGAAGGAGCTGGTCCTCTCGGTGCAGAAATCCTACATGATCCGCAAGGAGTTGGGCTCCACTCCGGAGGCCATGCTCCGGCACTACCCGGCGAAGTACATCCGGGGCGGCGACGTGCTTGTGCTCGATTACGTCCTGGATTTCTTCAGGGATCGCTGGCAGGTGGAAATGCTTTCAACAATAATCGAGGGTTATGAAAAGCCGCGGAAATATTTGCGGCTTTACAAATAATCCACTTTTTTCTTCCCACGTCCGTCCGGACAGGTTAGAGTGTCGAATCATCCCCTTCCCCGGAGGACACCATGATTACCCTGCGCGCCTTTCTGGCTCTGGCGCCGCTTGTCGCCATCCTGCTGCTGCTGATATTCGGCCCGGCCATTTCGCAAGTCCCCGCCAACCACGCCGGCCAGCAGTCCTCCACGGTCGCCCTCAGGGACGCCGCCAGGGGCGCGGCGCGCCCCTAGCCAGCACATCACGTGCCGGGCCCCTTCCAGGCCCGGTGTCCGCAAGAAGCCGAACATTTTCCGCGCAAGCGCCCAAGGCCTCGAGTCCGTGGCGCGCGGCCTCAGTCGCAGCCGCAATCCTCGTTGAAGAGCGCCTTTTCCAGCGTCACGCTCTGGCCGGGCTTGCATTCCACGAGGTGCGTGTCCACGCCCAGGTCGTCCAGGGCCAGGGCGAAGGCCCGCGTGTTCTTCTCGAGCACGGGGAAGGTCCCCCAGTGTATGGGCAGCACCTTGGCGCAGCGCAGCATCTTGCAGGCCACGGCGGCCTGGCGGGCGTCCATGGTGAAGGTTCCGCCCACGGGCAGAAGCGCCATGTCGATGTGGAAGAGCTTGCCGTAGATCTCCATGGTGGCGAAGATGCCCGTGTCGCCCGCGTGGTAGAGCGTGTAGCCGTTGCCGAGCGTCAGGATGTAGCCCACGGGCAGCCCGGATTCGCTCGAATGCACGGCCTGGACCATGGTGGCGCGCACCCCGCCCAGGCTCACCGTGCCGCCGATGTTGATCCCGATGCCGTTGACCACCTGGCCTTGGGGCAGGCCCTGGCCCACGAGCTTGGCGCAGGTCTCCACGATGGCCAGGAGCTTGGCTCCCGTGGCCTTGCAGATCTCCACGGCCTGGCCCACGTGGTCGCCGTGATCGTGGGTCACGAGCACGTAGTCGACCTTGCCCAGGTCGCGGGAGGAGAGCGCGGCGGTGGGGTTGCCGTCGAAGAAGGGGTCGATGAGGAAGGTCAGTCCGTCGGTCTTCAGGGTGAAGTTGGAGTGGCCGTTCCAGGTGAGTTCGTTGCTCATGGCGTCCTCCCGGTGCCGAGGCCCTTCGCGCCTGGCGCGGGGCCGGTGTTGTCGGTATGCGGCGGCCTATTTGTCGTCCTGCCAGCGCTTGCCCAGCCCGTGGGGCACGTCCAGGAGGTCCAGGGCGCGCGCGGCGATGAAGTCGGCCAGCTCGCCGATGGTTTCGGGCCTGCCGTAGAAGCCCGGGCAGGCGGGCAGGATGCGCGCCCCGGCCTGGCTGGCCGAGAGCATGTTGCGCAGGTGGATTTCGTTGAAGGGGGCCTCGCGCGGCACGAGCACGAGCTTGCGGCCCTCCTTGAGGGTCACGTCGGCCGCGCGGTGGATCAGGTTCGAGCCCAGCCCGCTGGCGATGGCGGCCAGCGAGGCCATGGAACACGGGCAGACGATCATGCCCGCGTGCCGCCAGGAGCCGCTCGCGGGCCCGGCGGCCAGGTCGTTCTGGGAGTAGGCGGCGTGGGCCATGGCGGCAAGCTCGTCAGCGCCGGTGTCGGATTCGAGCTCGAGGACCTTTTTCGCGGCCTCGGACACGATCAGGTGCAGCTCCGTCTCCGGGTTGCGGGAGAGCTCGCGCGCCAGGGAGAGCGCGTAGGGCATCCCCGAGGCCCCGGTCACGGCCAGGATGATTCGTTTTCTCGTCATGGCCGCGACTATATCCTGGCTTCCTGCAATGTCCAGCGGGCTTTTGCGCTCCTTGCGGGGCCTTGCGTTTTTCAGTAGACGGTAAAGGCCGAGGTGGTATCCCGGGGGCGCGCCACTCGACAACGCGCACCGAGGACTTATTGAAAAAGCCGTGCCGCGAGCCACGCGGCGGAGTTCTCCATATGACCGACCCCATGCATCAGGACGAATCGGAGTTCGGGACCGGACTCGACGAGGAAGTCCGGGAACCGAGAAAATACAAGGTGCTTCTGCACAACGACGACTACACCACCATGGAGTTCGTGGTGGAGGTGCTCATAACCGTGTTCCACAAGGCCGAGGACGAGGCCACCAGGATCATGCTCGCCGTGCACAAGAACGGCGTGGGCGTGTGCGGCGTGTACACCGCCGAGGTGGCCGAGACCAAGGTCGTGGCCGTGCGCCAGCTGGCCCGCAGGGGCGGATATCCGCTCAAGTGCACCATGGAAGAGGAATAGATGCTCGGAAAAAGACTGGAACGTGTCCTCACCAACGCGGTGAAGGAAGTAAAGCGGCGCAACCACGAATACCTGACGCTCGAACACCTGCTGCACGCCATCGTGCAGGAGGAGAGCGGCAAGTCCATACTCATCAGCTGTGGCGCCAACGTGGTCAAGCTGCGTCACCAGCTCGAACGCTTCTTCGCGGAACACATGGAGGTCCTGCCCAGCGAGCAGGCCACCGAGGTCGTCCAGACCATGGGCGTGCAGCGCGTGCTCCAGCGGGCCATCATGCAGATGCAGTCCGCCGGGAAGACCCGGGTGGAGGTCGGCGACGTGCTGGCCGCCATCTTCGAGGAGGACGACTCCTACGCGGTGTATTTCCTGAAGTCCCACGGCGTGACCCGCCTGGACGTGCTCGAGTGCATCGCCCACGGCCAGGGCGCCGAGGAGGAAGCCGAGGCCGGGGGCGCGGCCAAGCCCTCCGAGCCCGGCAAGAAGCAGGAGAGCGCCCTGGAGCAGTTCACCCAGGACCTGGTGGCCAAGGCCCGCGAGGGCCGCATCGACCCCCTGGTGGGGCGCGGCGAGGAGCTCGACCGCACCATCCAGGTGCTGGCGCGCCGCCGCAAGAACAACCCGCTCTACGTAGGCGACCCCGGCGTGGGCAAGACCGCCCTGGCCGAGGGCCTGGCCCTGCGCATCTCCTCCGGCGACGTGCCGGAGGTGTTCAAGGACGCCGAGGTCTACGCCCTGGACATGGGCGCGCTTCTGGCCGGAACCAAGTACCGGGGCGACTTCGAGGCGCGCATGAAGAGCGTGCTGGGCGAGCTCAAAGCCAAGCCCGGGGCGATTCTCTTCGTGGACGAGATCCACACCATCGTGGGCGCGGGCGCCACCAGCGGCGGCACCATGGACGCCTCCAACATCCTGAAGCCCGTTCTGGCCTCGGGCGACCTGCGCTGCATCGGCTCCACCACCTACGAGGAGTACCGCAACCACTTCGAGAAGGACCGCGCGCTGTCCCGGCGCTTCCAGAAGATCGACGTGCGCGAGCCCACCCAGGACGAGGCCGTGGAGATACTCAAGGGCCTGAAGCCCCACTACGAGGAGCACCACGGCGTGCAGTACACCCCGGCGGCCCTGAAAAGCGCGGTGGAGCTCTCGGCCAGGCATATGAACGACCGCTACCTGCCCGACAAGGCCATCGACGTCATCGACGAGGCCGGGGCGGCCTTCAGGCTCTCGGGCAAGCCCGGCAAGAACGTCGTGGGCGTGCACGAGGTGGAGAAGGTGGTCTCGCGCATGGCCCGCATCCCGGCCCAGCGCGTCAGCGCCAACGACCGCAACCGCCTGGCGGGCGTGGACGAGGAGCTCAAGAAGCTCATCTTCGGCCAGGACGAGGCCATCGACGTGCTCTGCAAGGCCATCAAGCGCTCCCGCGCCGGGCTCTCCCAGGCGGGCAAGCCCACGGGCAACTTCCTGCTCACCGGCCCCACGGGCGTGGGCAAGACGGAGCTGGCCAAGCAGCTGGCCTCGGTGCTCGGCATCCACTTCATGCGCTTCGACATGAGCGAGTACATGGAGAAGCACGCCGTGGCGCGCCTTATCGGCGCGCCTCCGGGCTACGTGGGCTTCGACCAGGGAGGCCTGCTCACCGACGGCATCCGCAAGAACCCCCACTGCGTGCTCCTGCTCGACGAGATCGAGAAGGCCCATCCGGACATGTTCAACATCCTGCTCCAGGTGATGGACTACGCCACGCTCACCGACAACAACGGGCGCAAGGCCGACTTCAGCCACGTGATTCTGCTCATGACCTCCAACGCGGGGGCGCGCGAGATGGCCTCCAAGTCCATCGGCTTCGGCCAGCAGAAGCCCGAGGACACCGCCTTCCAGGGGCAGAAGGCCCTGGAGCGGCTGTTCACCCCGGAATTCCGCAACCGCCTGGACGCGACGATCAGCTTCAGGCAGCTCTCGCCCCAGGTCATGGAGATGATCGTGGGCAAGTACGTGGCCGAGCTCAACGCCCAGCTCAAGGAGCGCAAGGCCTCAGTGGAACTCACCCCGGCGGCGCTGGCCTGGCTGGCCGAGCGCGGCTTCGACCCGGCCTACGGGGCGAGGCCCCTGGCCAGGCTCATCCAGGAGAAAATCAAGGACCCCCTGGCCGACGAGATGCTTTTCGGCTCCCTCCAGAAGGGCGGCACGGCCAAGGTGGACGTGGCCGAAAAACCCGGGGAGGGCGAGGCCGGGCCCGAGGCGGCGCTCGCCTTCGTCTTCGAACCTCGCGCCAAGGAGAAGGACTCCGCGCGCCGCTAACGGCGCGGCTCGAATTGTCCGAAGGCCCGCGCCCGGCGCGGGCCTTCTTTGTTTTGGGGCAACTTCCCGGAATCGTTTTCAATCAAGCTTTTTTTGGGGGTGAATTGACGTTTGTGTGATTTACTTCGCGGGACAAATTGGGCATGTGACGGCCTCCGGGGCGTGCCGCCCCGGGCATCCGTTCGGTTTCGCGGTGGGGAATTTCGCATGAAGAACATGAAGGTCGGCCTGAAGATCGGGCTCGGTTTCGGCATCCTGATCCTTATCTCCTGCGTGCTCGGCGGCATGGCCGTGTGGAGCATGAACTCGGTCGGGCACAACGCGGCGCGCATGGCCGGGGAGTACGTCCCCGAGGTGGAGATCGCCAACAACCTGGAGCGCTCCGCCCAGCAGGCCATGTACGCCATGCGCGGCTACGCCATGAGCGAGGCGCCCGCCTTCCGGGAGCAGGCGCTCAGGGAGCTCTCCGAACTGGACAAGCACATCGCCAAGGCCCAGGAGCACGCCAAGGCCTATCCCGGCCTGGTCCGGCTGAACAAGGACGCCCAGACCGCCAGGCAGAAGCTCGACGAATACTCGGCCCTGGGCGTCGAGACGCAGAAGCGCATCACCGGCCTGGCGGCCCAGCGCAAGCGCATGGACGAGACCGCTGCTGCCTACGTCGCGGCCGCGCACACCTGGATGGAGAACCAGGGCAGCCAGTTCGAGAACGAGATCAAGAACGCGGCCCTGCAGGGCATCATCCTGGAAAGGTGGGAGAAGATCGCCAAGCTCCAGGGCATCATCGAACTCGGCACCGAGCTTCGCGTCCGCAACTTCAAGTCCCAGGCCGTGGACGACCCCAAGATCATCGAGGAGGCCCTCGGCAACTTCGGCAAGATGGACGCGCTGCTCGAATACCTCAAGGACAAGACCTTCACCGCCACCAACCTCAAGGCCCTGTCCGACGTGCAGGAGTCGCTCGCGAGCTACAACAAGGCCGTGGACGATTTCCTCGTGGACTGGAAGGCCCTGAAGCAGCTCGAAACCAGGAGCGCCAAGGCCGGCGAGGAGCTTCTGGAGGCCGCCAAGGCCACGGCAGCGGCGGGCATCTCCACCACGCGCGCCATCGCGGACCAGGGCGTGGGCGACCTCTCCCGAGCGTCTTCGGTGATGGTCGCGGGCCTGGTGGCGGCGCTGATTTTGGGCGTGGCCATCGCCGTGTACCTGACCAGGCTGATCACCCGCCCGCTGTTGATAAGCGTGGCCTACGCCGACCTGGTGGCCTCGGGCAACCTGGAAGGGCGCCTCGACGTGCGCCAGGGCGACGAGGTGGGCCGGCTCGCCGACAGCCTGCGCACCATGGTGGGCAACCTGAAGGAACGCATCCGCGAGGCCGACGCCAAGTCCCAGGAGGCCTCGCGCGAGGCCGAGCGCGCCCGCCAGGCCATGGCCGAGGCCGAGGCCGCTCAGCAGGACGCCCTGGCCAAGCGCGACGCCATGCTCGAGGCGGCGGTGATGCTCCAGCGCGTGGCCGAGGTCACGTCCTCGGCCTCCGAGGAGCTTTCGGCCCAGATCGAGCAGTCCAGCCGGGGAGCGGAGCAGCAGTCCGCGCGCGTCTCCGAGACGGCCACGGCCATGGACCAGATGAACGCCACCGTGCTGGAGGTGGCGAAGAACGCCGCCGAGGCCGCCGAGACCTCGGGCCGCGCCCGGGGCCAGGCCCAGGACGGCGCGGCGATAGTGGGGCAGGTGGTGGACGGCATCGGCGCCGTGCAGAAGCAGGCCCTGGCCCTCAAGGAGGACATGGCCGCCCTGGGCGTGCGCGCCGAGGGCATCGGCGCGGTGATGAACGTCATCAGCGACATAGCCGACCAGACCAACCTCCTGGCCCTGAACGCGGCCATCGAGGCCGCCCGCGCGGGCGAGGCCGGGCGCGGCTTTGCCGTGGTGGCCGACGAGGTGAGGAAGCTCGCCGAGAAGACCATGCAGGCCACCCGCGAGGTGGGCGAGGCCATCCAGGGCATCCAGGAGAGCGCGCGCACCAACATGGCCAACGTGGACGCGGCCGTGCGCGCCATCCAGGACTCCACGGGGCTCGCGGGCAAGTCCGGAGAATCCTTGAACGAAATTGTCCATCTGGTGGACATGGCCACGGACCAGGTGCGCTCCATCGCCACGGCCTCCGAGGAGCAGTCCGCCGCCAGCGAGCAGATCAGCCGCTCCATCGAGGAGGTGAGCACCATCTCCTCGGAGACGGCCCAGGCCATGGTCCAGGCCTCCCAGGCCGTGGCCGAGCTCGCCGGGCAGACGGCGGAGCTGACCAGGCTCATCGAGCGCATGCGCTCGGGCGACGATTCCGGCGCGCGCGCCCTGGCCCCGGCCGGAAGGTCCGCGCTGCGGTAAGGCGCGGGACGCAAAACCCTTTCGAAGGCGACGACCTTGATGAAGAAACCCCGTTTCGCTCTACAGTACGCCCTCGCCGCCCTGCTCCTGTGCGCGGCGCTGTTGCCCGGGTGCGACTCCGCGCCCGTTACGGACCGCAAGCAGCTCATCGTGATCTCCGAAAGCCAGGAGAAGGCCATGGGCGCGCAGGCCGCCCAGGACATCCTGCGTTCCGAGAAGATATCGCGGGACCAGGCCATGACCCAGGCCGTGCGCCGCGTGGGCGAGCGCGTGGCCCGGGCCAGCGGGGCCAAGGGCATGGACTGGGAGTTTCACGTCATCGACAACGACGCCGTGCCCAACGCCTTCTGCCTGCCGGGCGGGAAGATCTTCGTCTACAGCGGGCTCTTCAGGTACGTGCGCAACGAGGACCAGCTGGCCACGGTGATCGCCCACGAGGTGGCCCACGCCCTGGCCCGGCACGGCGCGGAGCGGGCCACCATGGAGATGGGCGCGAAGCTCGGCGGCGTGATCCTGGATTTCGTCATGAGCGAGGAGGACCCGCGCCTGGGCAGGATAGCCTCCACCATCTGGGGCTACGGCTCCAACCTGGGGGTCATGCTGCCCTACAGCCGCAAGCAGGAGTTCGAGGCGGACAAGATCGGCCTGCACCTCATGGACAAGGCGGGCTACGACATGAACGCGGCCGTGGCCTTCTGGGAGAACATGAGCAAAAACCCCCAGGCCAATAAAGGATTCGCGTTCCTCTCCACGCACCCGGCCGACGGCAAGCGCATCGAGCGCATCAAGAAGGACATGGCCGAGATCCGCGCCATGCGAAGCGGGAGCTAGCAGGCCGCTACCGCGCCCCGGCCGCCTTGAGCCTTTCGCCCGTGGCGGATGGAGCCGTTCGCCATGCTGCCCGCACCGCGAACGAAGTGCCTGCGATGCGCCAGCAGGCAGGCGGCGCCAACCCCGCCGCAAAATTCGAGGGCCCCTTCCGGCGTAAGCCGGAAGGGGCCCAATGCTTTCATCGCGGCCTGGCCCCGCGGCCAGGCGTCACGCGCCCTACAGGTTGTACAGCACGTCGCCGGGGATGATCTTGATCCCCTTCTGGCCGAGCAGTTCGATGGCCTGGTCGGTCTTGTCGAAGCGAAAGACGATGATGGCGGTCTTGGAGCTCTGCTGCACGAAGGCGTACATGTACTCCACGTTGACCCCGCCCTTGGAGAGGATCTGGAGGATGGTGTTCAGGCCGCCGGGCTGGTCGTCCACCTCCACGGCCACCACGGAGGTGCGGCCCACGGTGAAGCCGTTCTCCTTGAGGGCCTTCTTGGCCTTCTCGTGGTCGGAGACGATCAGGCGCAGGATGCCGAAGTCCGAGGTGTCGGCCAGGGAGAGCGCGCGGATGCTCACCCCGCACTCGGAGAGGATGCGGGTGACTTCCTCCAGGCGTCCGGCCCGGTTCTCCAGGAAGATGGAAATCTGTTCGACTTTCATGGGTTCCCCCTAGTTCAGCTTTCGCAGATCGAGGATGCGTTTGGCCTTGCCTTCGGAACGCTGGATGCTCCTGGGCTCCACGAGCTTCACCTGCGCGGTGACGCCCAGGTAGTCCTTGATGTTTTTCATGATCTTGCCCTCGATGCGCTGGAGGTTCTTGATCTCGTCCGAGAAGAGCTTCTCGTCCACCTCCACCTGCACCTCCAGGGTGTCCAGGTTGCCTTCGCGCTTGACCACCAGCAGGTAGTGCGGGGCCAGGCCCTCGGTCTCCAGCAGGATCGACTCGATCTGGCTGGGGAACACGTTCACGCCGCGAATGATGAGCATGTCGTCGGAGCGGCCCATCATGCGGTGCACGCGCGCGAAGGTGCGTCCGCAGCGGCAGGGCACGACGTCGAGCTTGCTGATGTCGCGGGTGCGGTAGCGGATCAGGGGCTGGGCTTCCTTGGTCAGGGTGGTGATGACCAGTTCGCCGATCTCTCCCGGGGGCAGCACCTCGCCGGTGTCGGGGTCGATGATCTCCACCAGGAAGTGGTCCTCCATGATGTGCAGGCCCTTCTGGGCCACGTCGCACTCGATGCCCACTCCCGGCCCCATGATCTCGGAGAGGCCGTAGATGTCGATGGCCTTGATGCCCATCTTCTCCTCGATCTCCCGGCGCATCTCCTCGGTCCAGGGCTCGGCCCCGAAGATGCCGATGCGCAGCGGCAGGCCCTTGATGTCCACGCCCGCCTCCATGGCGGCCTCGTGGAGCACCAGGGCGTAGGAGGGCGTGGAGCAGAGCACGTTGGGGCCGAAATCCTTGAGCAGCATCACCTGGCGCTTGGTGCCGCCGCCGGAGATGGGCACGATGGTTGCGCCCAGTTCCTCCGCGCCGTAGTGCGCGCCGAGCCCGCCCGTGAACAGGCCGTAGCCGTAGGCGTTGTGGATCACGTCCTTGGCGGACGCGCCGGAGGCCACGAAGCAGCGCGCCATGAGCCTGGCCCAGTTGCGCACGTCACGGTGGGTGTAGCCCACCACCGTGGACTTGCCCGTGGTGCCGGAAGATGCGTGGATGCGCACCACGTTCTCCTTGGGCACGGCGAAGAGCCCGAAGGGGTAGTGGTTGCGCAGGTCCTGCTTTTCGGTGAAAGGCAGCAGCTTGAGATCCGAGAGCGAACGGATGTCGGAGGGCTTCACGCCCCTCTCGTCGAACTTCTGCCGGTAGAAGCCCACGTTGGCGTAGGCGCGTTGCGCCAGCGACTTGAGCCGGCCGAGTTGCAGGGCTTCCAGGTCTTCCCTGGGCAGGGTCTCCAGTTCCACGTCGTAGATCATATGGGCGTCACCTCCGTCTTGCGCGCGTCTGGCGATTAGTGCCCGAATGCTGGCGGGCGCGTCAATAAGCCCGGGCAAATTGCGTTTGCGGGCGGCGGTCAAAGTCTGTACGAAGGGGCACGGAAAACACATATGACAACAAGCAAGAAACCGATCATCCCCACCGCCGACAAGGTCCGCCTGGTGGCCTCCTGGCTGCGCGAGAAAAAGGCGAAGGACGTCACCGCCCTGGACGTGAACAAGGTCTGCAGCGTCACCGAGGCCATGATGGTGGCCACGGCCGCCAACGTGCGCCAGGCCCAGGCCATGGCCGACCACGTGCTGGAGAAATGCGCCGCCGAGGGCGTCTCCTTCCTCGGCATGGACGGCTACAAGACCGGACAGTGGGTCCTCGTGGATTTGAACGATGTAATCGTGCACATCTTCCAGGAGGACGCCCGCCAGTTCTACAACATCGAAGGCCTCTGGGCCGAGGGCGTCCAGATCACCCTGCCCGAGGAAGCCCCGGCCGAGAAGAAAGGCGAGGGCCAGTGAGCGCCTCCCGCACCCTGCTTCTGATCCTGGACGGCTGGGGCATGGCTCCGGCCGGGCCGGGCAACGCCGTGGCCTGCGCCAAGACCCCCTACCTCGACGCCCTGGCGGGCGAGTACCCGCACGCCACGCTCAAGTGCTCGGGGCGCGCCGTGGGCCTGCCCGAGGGCTTCATGGGCAACTCCGAGGTGGGGCACATGAACATCGGCGCGGGGCGCGTGGTCTACCAGGACATGACCCGCATCGACGTGTCCATCGAGGACCGCTCCATCTGGTCCAATCCCACGCTCCTGGACGTGGCCGCCAGGGTCAAGGCCTCCGGCGGGAGGCTGCACCTGATGGGGCTTCTCTCGGATGGGGGCGTGCACAGCCACCAGCGCCATGTTGAAGCGTTGCTTGAAGTTTTCAAGGGCGCGGGCGTGGCCGAGATCCTCGTGCACTGCTTCATGGACGGCCGCGACACCCCTCCCCAGAGCGGCTCTGGCTATGTGCGCGAGCTCGCGCGGGCCATGGAGCGCACAGGCGCGGGCAAGGTGGCCTCGGTCATCGGCCGCTTCTACGCCATGGACCGCGACAAGCGTTGGGACCGCGTGGCCCAGGCCTACGCCGCCCTGACCTCGGGCGAGGGCGAGCTGGCCCGCGACCCCGTGGCGGCCGTGGAGCAGGCCTACGCGGCCGGCGAATCCGACGAGTTCGTGAAGCCGCGCCTGATGGAAGGCCCGGACGGCAAGCCCCTGGGCCTGGTGCGGGACGGCGACGCCGTGTTCTTCTTCAACTTCCGGGCGGACCGCGCCCGCGAGATCACCAGCGCCTTCATCGCCCGGGACTTCGACGCCTTCCCCCGGGCGAAGGTCCCCAAGCTTTCGGTCTACGCCACCATGACCGAATACGACTCGACTTTCGGGCTGCCCGTGGCCTTCGCGCCCGAGGAGCTCATCGACACCCTGGGCCAGGTCTATTCCGGCGCGGGGCTCAGGCAGCTGCGCATCGCGGAGACCGAGAAGTACGCCCACGTGACCTACTTCCTGAACGGCGGGCGCGAGGAGCCCTTCCCGGGCGAGGACCGCGTGCTGGTGCCTTCCCCGCGCGACGTGGCCACCTACGACCTGAAGCCCCAGATGAGCGTGCGCGAGGTCACCGAGGCCTTCGTCTCGGCCTGGGCCAAGGGCTACGACCTGGCGGTGTGCAACCTGGCCAACCTGGACATGGTCGGGCACACGGGCATCCTGGACGCGGCCGTGGCCGCGTGCGAGGCCGTTGACGAGTGCGTCGGGCGCATCGTGTCCACGGTGCTGTCCTCGGGCGGGCGCGTGCTGGTCACGGCGGACCACGGCAACGCCGAGGAGATGATCGACGCCAGCGGCGGCAGGATGACCGCGCATACGCTGAACGTGGTGCCGCTCATCCTGGTGGACCCCGCGCGCAAGGATGCGAAACTCAAGGACGGAAAGCTGGCGGACATCGCGCCGACCATCCTCGGACTGGCCGGGCTCGCCCAGCCTAAGGCCATGACCGGCAGTTCCCTGCTGGAGGAGTAGAGCGTGTCGGAGAAGAAGAAGCCGCTGACCCCGGTGAAGCCCTGCGGGCTGGAGCTGGTCTACCTGTACCCGTGTCCGTTCTGCGTGCGCGAGGTGCCCCTGATCGCGCCCACCAAGCCGACCATGGCCCAGTGCGACGCCTGCCACCAGCGTTTTCCGGTGGTCCCGGCGGACGAGAAGACCGTCCGGTTCCTCAAACTCATGACCTCCAACGGCCGGGCCGGCATCGACCCGGACTACCTGTAATTCCTTCTTTTCACCGGTGAAACCCGCGAAGCTGTAGCCGGGTCCAGGGGCAGGCGCTGCCCCTGGCGGGAGAGTCCAGAGAGGGCGGCGCCTTCTCTGGCCGCCGGAGGCCTCTTACTCTTCTCTCCTCAGCGCCTCCCAGCCGAATTCCAGGAGCGGCAGCACCTGCATGCCGAACCCGGCCAGCTTGTCCACCAGCGAAGCGTCCATGACCTCGTCCGTCTCCAGCGGCTTCATCACCGTGTAGCCCTTGAGCTTCACGGCCGTCGCCAGGTCTTCGTCGTGCACGTCCTCGAAGCCGCGCGGCAGGCGCTTGAGCGTCTCGTCCGCGTCGAGCGACAGCCCCTTCGAGGCCAGCGCCTTCACGACCTCCCTGAAACGCCCGGGGTACTCCCTGATGTGCGCGCGCAGCTTGGCCAACTCGCCGGGCTCGGGCCGGTAGAAGCCCGCGGCCATCAGGCAGCCAGTGGGGGAGACGTGCATGTAGAGCACGCCCTGCTCCTTGCGCGACCCGGTGGGGGTGAGCACCGCGCCGGAGTGGGTCTTGTAGGGGCTCTTGTCGCGCGAGAAGCGCACGTCGCGGTTGATGCGGAAGAGCGACGACCTGCGGTCGCCCTTCAGGGGCACGCCTTCAGCCTGAAGCCTGGCGGCCACCTCTTCCATCAGCGCGCCCAGCGGGGCCTTGAGCTCGCGCTCGTGCACGGCCTTCTCGCGGTTGAAGAACTCGCGCGCGCCGTCGTAGTCGCCCTTGTCCTGCAGGCGCAGGAGTTCCGCGAGGAACGCGGGGCCTTCGGGCCTGAATCCGGTGAAACCGGCGGACTTCATGTGCTCCCCCTTGGTGTTTCAGGGCTTGTACAGGCCGGGAGCCGGAAAATCCATCCGGTTGCGGGAGAGCTTGCGCGGTACGGCGTCGGCCGCGTATGGTGGGAGAAGCGTCCGCCCCGGGCGGGCGGCCGCAAGGAGTGCCCATGCCGTTTTCCCCCACGCAACTGCTGGCCCAGTACGGCTATCTGGCTGTCTTCGCGGGCAGCGTGATTGAGGGCGAGACGATCCTTCTGCTGGCCGGGTTCGCCGCGCACCAGGGGTATTTGAGCTTCCCGCTGGCCGTGTTCTGGGGCTTCGCCGCGGGGCTTGCGGCCGACCAGGCGTTTTTTCACCTGGGCCGTTGCCGCGGGCCGTGGCTCGTGCGCCGCTTTCCCTCGGTGGGCGGGCACGTCAGGCGCGTGGACGGGCTCGTGGCCCGCTACAGGTCGCTGGTGGTGCTCATGCTGCGCTTTCTGTACGGGCTTCGCGTGGCGGGACCGGCGGTGATCGGCATGAGCGAGATCGGCGCGTGGCGCTTCGCCGCGCTCGACGCACTGGGGGCGCTCACCTGGTCGCTGGTGATGTGCGGGGCGGGGTACCTGTTCGGCGGGGCCCTGAACGCCGCCCTCGACGACCTCAAGCGCTACGAGGAGGCCGCCCTGGTCCTGCTGGCCTGCGCCGGGGCGGGAGTGTGGCTCTGGAGGAGAAGGCGCGAGCAGGGCAGGAAACCGAAGGACGAGGCGGGCGGTCCCGCCGGTGAGGAGAAGTGATGAAGCGCTGGTACGAGGAGCTTTTCGAGAACTACGCCCGCAAGTACGACCGCGAGAGCTTCACCCAGGGCACGGCCGGGGAGTGCGACTTTCTGGAGCGCGAGATGGGCTTCGACAAGTCCAGGCGCATCCTGGACATCGGCTGCGGCACGGGCAGGCACGCGCTGGAGCTCACGCGGCGCGGCTACCGGGTGCTGGGCGTGGACCTGTCCGCCGCGCAGATCGGGCGGGCGCGGGAAAAGGCCCGCGAAGAGGGGCTCGAGGTCGACTTCAGGCTCCACGACGCGCGCGACCTGCCTTTTCAGGGCGGTTTCGACGTTGCCGTGATGCTCTGCGAGGGCGGTTTCTCGCTCATGGAGACCGACGAGATGAACTTCGAGATCCTTCGCGGCGCGGCCCGTGCGCTCGATCCGGGCGGGAAGTTCGTCTTCACGACGCTCAACGGCCTTTTCCCGCTCTTCCACAGCGTGAAGGACTTCCTGAACGCCGGGCAACAGGAGGGCAACTCGGCCTGCGAGTCGTCCAGGTTCGACCTCATGACCTTCCGCGACTACAACGCGGTGACCTTCGAGGACGACCTCGGCAACGTGAAGACGCTCGACTGCAACGAACGCTACTACGTGCCCAGCGAGATCACCTGGCTGCTCAAGTCGCTGGGGTTCGCTTCCATCGGCATCTTCGGGGCCAGGCTCGGGGCCTTCAGCAGGGAGCACGCGCTCACCACCGAAGACTACGAGATGCTCGTGGTGGCCACGAAGCAGGGCGGGGCTTGCCTCGACGCGAACGGGGATTAGATGAGAGGCATGGGCACGCTTGGCGCGAAGGCACGGGAGATATTCGAGTCCGTGGTGGACCGGGGCATCGAGGGGCTGCCGCCCTTCGCGTCGTCCTGGGAGCTGGCCGTGGGCTACCTTGGCGACGGCTCCTTCGCGGACAACCACGAGCGCGTGGCCGCGCTGATCGCCAGGGAATCGCGCAAGAACGCCGTGAGCACCGCCGTGACCAACCTTGGCGGGCTTCTCACCCTGCCCGTGGCCGTTCCGGCCAACGCCTACGCCTCCTTCGCCTACCAGGCCCGCCTGGCGGCCGCCGTGGCCCTGGTCTACGGCCACGACATCCGCTCGCCGCGCGTGCGCGCGCTGGTGGGGATCTCGCTCGCGGGCAGGCGCGCGGTGGAGGCGCTCAAGGGCGTGGGCGTGAAGGCGGCCACCGCGCTTCTGGAGCGCGGGGCGGCGCAGCTCGCCGAGAAGCTGGCGGCTGACGTGGGCGCGGGCGTGGGCATGCGCATCCTGGGGCAGGGGAGCCAGCAGCTGCCGGGGCTGATGCTCAAATCCATCCCCCTGGCCGGGGCCGCGGTGTGCGGCTTCATCGACTGGCGCTACTGCCGGGCCGTGGGGCGCGTTTCGCGCGCGATATTCGGCGGGAAATAAAAAAGGCCCGGAAATCCGGGCCTTTGAAGGAAACCAGGCACCCAAAAGCAACCGTTACCGTTGCTCCCTCTCGGGCCTGGCGGGGTTGGCGGCGCCTTCGCCGCCTGGCTTCCTTGAAATGCTAGTGGCGGAGAGGGAGGGATTCGAACCCTCGGTAACGGTTTTGCCGCTACACACGATTTCCAATCGTGCACCTTCGGCCAGCTCGGTCACCTCTCCGTTAGCCGCGAGACGGAGTTAGTTATAGTTTCCGGCTCCGCTTGGCAAGCGTTTTTTCATATCCCCATGATATTGTATCCACTGTCCACGTGGATCACCTCGCCGGTCACACCGCCGGAGAGCCCGGAAGCCAGGTAGACCGCCGTTCCCGCCACGTCGTCCTGGGTGACGTTGCGCCGAAGCGGCGAGCGTTCCTCAACCACTGGCAGGATGTTCTTGAAGCCCGAGATGCCCGACGCGGCCAGGGTCTTGATGGGGCCCGCGCTGATGGCGTTCACGCGCACGCCCGAGGGGCCGAGGTCCGAGGCCAGGTAGCGCACTGAGCACTCCAGCGCGGCCTTGGCCACGCCCATGACGTTGTAGGAGGTGATGACCTTCTCCGAGCCCAGGTAGGTCATGGTGATCACCGAGGCGTCGGGGGAGAGGAGCTTCTCGAAGCCCTTGCACAGAGCGGCGAGCGAGAAGGCCGAGACGTCCAGGGCCAGGGCGAAGCCCGAGCGGGAGGTGTCCACGTAGCGGCCCTTGAGGTCGTCCTGGCTGGCGTAGGCCACGGAGTGCACGAGCACGTCCACCGAGCCCCATTTTTCGGCCACGAGGGCGGCGGCTTCCGCGATCTGCTCGTCGCTGGTCACGTCGCAAGGAAAGATGAAATCGCCGCCGAGCTCTTCGGATATGGGCTCCAGGCGCTTGAGGATGGCCTCGCCGGGGTGGTTGAAGGCCAGCCTGGCCCCGTGGGACTTGAAGGCCTTGGCCACGCCGTAGGCGATGGAGCGGTCGTTGGCCACGCCGAATATGAGGGCTTTCTTGTTTTCGAGGAGCATTCCCCCCTCCTTTGGAATCAGGATAGTGAATGCTCTTCATAACACGCCTGCGCCGCGAAGCAATGACCTGGGTCACATTGCGAAAAAGTGGACGCGGCGTAAAAAAGCCCCCCGTCCTTGCGGACGAGAGGCTCGGTCGGCACGAGTTCTTGGCAAGCCGCCGCTAGGGCATCATCTCGATGACCTTGCGCATCACCTCGAAGGCGTCGGCCACGTAAAGCACGTCCGCCTTGCCCTGGGCCCAGCCGCAGTTGGGGTCCAGGTTCACGGCGCGGCGCTCGCCGATGAAGCGCCAGCCAACGGTGTGCGGCTCCTCGCCGTGGCAGCACGTGGCCAGGCCCTTGGCGTGGCGCGGGGTGGAGCCGGTCTGCCCCACCTGGTGCATGTGCGTGAGGAACGACATCACCTGCTGGCCCTCGCCGGAGAGGTCCACCAGGGACTTGGACGTGCCCAGCGACGCCTGGGCCTTGTTCAAGAAGCCCAGGATCAGCTTCTCGGCGTCCTCCATGTGGGTCGCGCCGTCGGCCTGCTTCTTGGTCCAGCCCGCGCCCGCAACGAAGAGCAGGGCGGCGTCGGGGCGGATGGTCTGCTCCTCGGCGGAGGGGCAGATCATGCCCGTGACCTCGGTGCGCACCGGCTCGGGCAGGGCTGCGGCCACGGCCGTGACCTGGGCGGAGCCCGCGCACCCCTCGGGCGCGGCGAAGCAGCCCGGGGCGACGCTCACGAACCAGGGGCGCTCCTGGCGGGTAAGCTCCGCGAACATGCGCTGGCGGTAGTACCAGCGGGTGACCACGGGCTTGCCGTCGGCCACGGTGAGCGCGGTGACGCCGGTGTCGGAGCGTCCGCCCGCGCGGGCGGCGGCTCCGGGCAGCACGCGGCTCAGGCGCGGGGTGGCCGCGCCGATGACGATGCCAGCGCCCGAGGCTTCGCGCAGGGCGGTCAGCGCCGCGCAGTCCGTGGCGTAGCGGGGCTGGGAGAATTCGGGTCCGGCAACGCCGTAGAAGGCTTCCGCGCCGCATCCGGCCACGGAGTCGGCCGCGGCCTGAACGTCGGCGCCGACGATGCCCACGCAGAAGGGGGCGCCCAGCTGCCCGGCCAGGGCCTTGGCGGCGGCCAGGGCCTCCAGGGAGGCCTTGCCCAGGGAACCGTCGCATTCGGTGTGGGCGACGAAGAGAATCTTGTCCATATCTTCCTCCGGTTATCCGGCCGCGAGGGCCGGATGGCCAGTGCGCGCCGCTAGGCGCTCAGCCAGTCGACGATTTCCTTGGCGATGGTCTCGGCCGGGGTGTCCTTGACGATGCGGGTCTCGCGCTTCTGGCTGGGGATCTGCACCCCGGCGTACTCGGCCCCGCCCTCGATCTTCACGGGCTTGGCCTTCTGGAGCGCGGGCATCACCAGGCGCATGTTCTGCATGCCCACCTGGGGGTTGTTGGGCGGCTCGGGCAGCTCGCCCGTGGCCCAGCCGAACACGGCCGGGGCGGCCGCGAGCACGGACTCCTGGTAGCTGCCGCCCTCCACGCGCTCGAGCACGCGCATGGAGCCGTCGGCGCGCACCTCGAGCTTGTCCACGCCCTGGAACTGCTCGAAGACGCCCAGCTTCTCGCCCACGATCTGCATGGTGGCGCCGGCCCCGCGCGAGGCGGACTGCCAGCCGCCGAACACCAGCAGGCGGGACTTGTCGAGCCCGGGGATGGCCGAGATGGCCTCGGCCAGGGCCGAGCCCACGGCGTCGGCCTCCACGAAGCCTCCGGCCGGGCCGTCCAGCACCACCAGCTCGAAGGGCACCTTCTGGGCGATGGTCATCATCACCTGCTGGAGCTTGGCCTTGGGGCCCATGCTCACCAGCCAGACCTTGCTGCCGGGGGCCTTCTTGGCCAGGTCGGCGGCCTCGAACAGGGCGTGGGAGGCCCAGGGGTCCAGGATGGCGGGGAGCATCAGCTCGTTCTTCAGTCCCCAGCCGGCGGGACCCTTGACGGGTTCCAGAGTCTGGAGCGGATCGGGCACGATGCCGCCGCAGACGACGATATGAAAGCCTGCGCTCATGGTTTCTCCTTTAATTTTCAGCGGAATGCAGCCCACCGGCCCCGGACCGGAACTCGATGTTGGTCTTTTCCGGGTCCTTGGGATGGGGCTTCGAGCAGTTCCAGAGGCACGCCCCGCAGTGCACGCACTTCTCGCGGTCGAACAGCGGCACGCCGTCGTCCGGGTTGGTGGCGATGGCCTGGCCGGAACACATGTCGATGCAGATCTTCTCGTTGCAGCGGCGGCAGGCGTCCGGGTCGGCGAAGACCACGTGGTCCGCGTAGCCGAAGGGGGCCTGGACCTTGCCGCCGATGAGCAGCGCGTCCTGATGCGACACCAGGAGCTGCCCGTCGTACTCTATCTTGGGCCAGCCCACGCGGTCCATCACGGCCTCGTGCAGGGGCTCGCCCTTAGCCTGGCACTCGCGGCGCATGGCCTCGAGCTCCTCGGCCGGAATCTGGGGGTAGTAGGCGTCCTCCAGGGAGGGCACGCGCTCGTGCGGGGGCCTGTGGTCGCCGGGCCAGTTGTACTTTCCGCCGGAGAACCCGGCCATGGCCATGCCCAGGAGCCCCTGGATGAAGCCCTTGCCGAAGCCGTCGCGCGACTTCTCGGCGATCCTGGCCTCTTCCTCCAGGCGCGACGCCCTGCGCCTGGCCACGTAGGCGTCCTTCAGGTTGGCGCGGCTGAAGGGCTTGCCCGCCTTCATCAGTTCCAGCACGCCTTCGGCCAAAAGCACGCCCGAGGTCCAGGCCTCGTCCACGCCAGAGCCGGTGAGCACGTTGGTGGTGCCGGAACCCTCGCCGATGCGCGCGTACCCGTCGCCAGCCAGCCAGGGCTCGCCCCTGCGCCCGGCCTCCAGGAGCGACTTGGCTCCCCAGGAGCGCATCCGCCCGCCCTTCAGGTGCTTCCAGAGGTAGGGGTGGGTGAGCCAGTGCTGGAGGTAGCGGTAGCCGGTGCGCACCGGGATGTCGAGCCAGGAGGGCACGAAGATGCCCGCCGCGGCCACGCGTTCGGGCAGCACGTAGAGGAAGCCGAAGATGTCGGGCTCGGGGTAGCCGAAGGTGTGCAGCACGAAGCCCTCGGGCAGGGTGCAGCCCTCGGGCAGGTCGATGACCATCTTCATGCCGAGAGCCCAGTCGCGGCGGTGATGGCCGTGGGGCATGCCCATGGCGTCGTCCAGGTCGCGTCCCACGGGGCCCACGGGGCCGTCGCCGATGACCGTGAGGGCGGCCTTGATGTCCATGCCGGGCATGAAGCCCGCGTCCGGCTCGCCGGACTTGGTCACGCCCTGGTCCGCCAGGCGTACGCCCCTGACCTTGCCGTCCTCGATGATCACCTTGGAGACGGGCATGCCGGGCCAGATCTGCGCCACGCCGCCGCCCATGACCTGCGAGCCCACCCACTGGTTGAACTGGCCGATGGAGAAGACCAGCCCGGGCTCCTTCTGCAGGAAGGGCGGGATGTAGGGCAACTCATAGGCGTGGTCGCGCACCTTGAGCAGGCCCCCGAGGGCCCCAAGCACGTCGTCGCCGAAATCGAGCAGGTCCTGGCGGCGGCTGGCCCCGTGCGGGTCCAGCAGGTAGGCCACCTTCTCGCCCGTGACCTCGGCGCACATGGGGAACATGGCGGGCTCGAAATCGGGGTAGGATTCGCGGATGCCCCTGGCCCTGGTGACCACGCCCGAGACGCCCGCGCCGATGTCGTCCGCGCGCTCGTAACAGATCACCTGGGGCGCCGTGCCGGGCATCACCGCGCTTTCGACCACGGGAGCGCCGTCGTGGTCCACGAGGCCCTTGGTCAGCGTGGTGAGGAAACCGCCCATGGCGGGGCCGAAGCCCACGCAGACGATGTCCACGTCCATGCTCTGGCGTTCGATGTCGGACATATTCCTCCCTTGTGGCGTGCTGGCCCGGGCTCGGGCCGGATCCCGGCCCGGTTCCGGGCGTCTTGAGGGGATGCGGAAAGCGAAACCCCGGCGGCCGGGCGGGCGGTGCCGCCACGCCCGGCCGCCGGGTCAAGATGTTCCTACAGCGGGTAGTCCAGGGCCTCGGGGATCATCACCTGGGTCAGGGCCGCGCCGGCGCGGTCCTTGGCCAGGGCGGTCCCGGTGAGGGTCCTGTCCAGGTCCGCGCGCAGCTTGGAGAAGGCCGCGAGTTCGGCCTCGTCCTGCGGGCCGAAGCCGTAGACCATGCTGGCGCAGATGCGCGCGCACTCACCGGCGGCCCTGGCGGCCTGGAGCACGGCCAGGTCGGCGAAGAAGCCCACGGTGCCTTCCAGGCCCTCGGCCACGATGGGGTTCTCGGGGCCCTTGGCCTCGAGCTCCAGCACGTCGTCGATCTGGCAGCGGGTGGCCACGGCCCAGCACAGGGCGTCGGCCATGGGGAAGGTCACGTTCTGGCGGCGGTTGTGGTACAGGCGCGCGCCCGAGGGGTCCTTGGCGCGGTGCAGGAATTCGAGCGTCCACAGCCACATTCCCAGGGTCTTGGCCGAGATGGCCGCGCCGGTCTCCGGACGGTCCTTGCCGAGGGCGGCGAACTCCTCGATCCAGATGCGCAGCCTGGCCAGGAAGACCTCGTTGGTCATGGTGATGGACAGGTGGCGGCGCTGCACGGCCTCGGGGCCTTCGTAGGTGGCTTCGAGCTGGGCGTCCGTCCACTTGTGGAAGAGGAAGCCCGGGCAGTCCTCGGTGATGCCGTAGCCGCCCATGAGCGCCAGGGACTCGCGCATCACGGTGGCGCCCTGGCCGGTGTTCCAGAGCTTGCAGGCCGGGCAGAGGATGTTGGCCAGGGATTCCAGCAGCGTGTAGCTCACCAGCGGGTCGGCCTGGAGCTCGGCGAAGCGGGCGGCGTCGCGCTCGGACTCGGGCTTGGACTCGAGCGCGATGTACTCCAGGGCCAGCTTCTCGATCTTGCGCAGGGCGGAAAGCTGCGACTTGGGCCCGGTGATGCCCTGCTCGGCGAAGATGCGGTCCTTCTGTTTTTCGGAGGGGTCCAGCTGGTCGAACAGGCGGGCGGTGGCGAAGCCAAGGGAGGCTCCGGCCTCGCCCATGGCCCAGATCTCGGCCAGGCGCAGCACGGCGTCCTGCTTCTGCTGGATGCCCAGGTCGTACTTGGGCGTGCCGGGCTGGGCGTCGCCGCCGCGGTAGCGCTGGCGCTGGTAGCGGATCACCGGCTCCACGGCGGAGAGCAGCTTGGCCGTGGTCATGAGGGCCACGGGCACGCGGGTGCGGTGGAACACCGCGCCGATGATCTCGGCGTGGGTGTAGTTGGGCACGATCACGCCGTCCTTCACGGTGTAGCCGCCCACGATGCGGCTCGCGGGCACCTTCACGTTGAACACGGGGTCGCGCGTGGAGGAAAGCTGGTGCACCATCTTGAGCGTGGGCGCGCCCCGGTCGAAGACGCCCTCGTCGGTGTCCTCGACGATGACGATGCAGGAGGTCTTGATGCGCGGGTCACCGGTGTCCACGGCGCAGGTGGCGAAGTTGGCGAAGTCCATGCCGGTGATGAAGCGGCCGCGCTTGTCCACCTGGAGGATGGGCTCCTTGCCTTCCTCCCACTCGGCCACGCGCAGCTTGCCAACCAGGGTGTTGGTCTCCACGCCCACGTAGGGCAGGGGCTCGGTGAGGGCGAACGCGCCGCGCATGACCTGGCGGTCCTCGCCGGGCTGGGGGGGCACGCAGCTGCTCATGTAGTAGTCGCGCTGCTCGGGGGTGCCGCGCTCGTGAATGGGGGCCAGGGCCAGGTTGGTGGCCAGGGAGCAGGTGGCCGCGCCGGCGTCCACCCAGGCCAGCTCGAAGGCGACCAGGGCCAGGGCCAGGTTCTTGGGGCCCTCGATGAAGCCGCCCTGGTGGGGGTCCATGAAGAGCGCGGTCAGGCCGGAGGAGTCAAAGGCTTCCAGGAGCTGGGCCTTGTGATCGGTCCATTCGTGGGTGTTGCGCGCGCCCTCGGCAACCAGGCGGGCCACCAGGGAACGGGCGAGGGAGCGGGCGGATTGGACGACCATCTGGACATCGTAGCGGTCGGCGAAGCGCCACATGATCTGGCGAACGTCGTCGCCAGGAAGGGTGCGAAGGGTCTCCATGCGTGTTCCTATCACCTTGAATGTTGAGAAATCCGGCCGGGGACGGCTTGAAAAACTTAGTCTCGTTACGACATGAGCCCGCCCGCGTCAATCCAACGGGCGTTTCCAAAGGCCTCCGGACACGGCCGGGTCTTCAGCCCACCCTCGAAGAACGCAGGAGCGATTTTTCGAGGGTGGCAATTATTTCAGCAGATTGGGCGTGAAACGAACAGCAGTCCGCTTCGCGCGGCCGTTAGAAGGCCAGGGCCTCGCCGGTCAGGGCGCGGTAGGCCTCCAGGTATTTGTCGCGGGTCCGCTCGGCCACCTCGGCGGGCATGTGCGGCGCGGGCGGCTTCTTGTTGAAGCCCACGGATTCCAGCCAGTCGCGCAGGTACTGCTTGTCGAAGCTGGGCTGGCCGCCTCCCGGGGCGTATCCGGCCGCTGGCCAGAAGCGCGAGGAGTCGGGGGTGAGCACCTCGTCGATGAGGGTCAGGCCCTCGGCCGTGACGCCGAACTCGAACTTGGTGTCCGCGATCAGGATGCCCCGGCCCGAGGCGTAGTCGCGCGCCTGGGAGTAGATGGCCAGGGCGGTGTCCTGGGCCTTGGCGAAGAGGTCCTCCCCGGTCAGGGCGCGGGCCTGGTCCAGGGTGATGTTCTCGTCGTGCTGGCCCAGCTCGGCCTTGGTGGAGGGCGTGAACAGGGGCTTCTCGAGCTTCTCGGACTCCCTGAGCCCGGCGGGCAGGGCGTGTCCGCAGACCATGCCCGTGGCCTTGTAGTCCTTCCAGCCCGAGCCCGTGATGTAGCCGCGCACGATGCACTCGATGGGCAGGGGCTTGGCCTTCTTCACCAGCACGGCGCGGCCCTCGAGCATGTCCGCGTGCTTCTTCAGCGGCGCGGGGAAGTCGGCCGGGTCCACGGCCAGCAGGTGGTTCTTCACCAGACCCTCGAACATGCGCATCCAGAAGATGGTGATCTTGTTCAGGATCACGCCCTTGAAGGGGATGGGGTCGGGCAGGACCACGTCGAAGGCCGAGATGCGGTCCGTGGTGACGATGAGCAACTGCTCGTCCGACACCTGGTAGATGTCGCGCACCTTGCCGCGAGAGAGGAGCGGGTACTCTTTGATGTCCGTGGTGGTGATCACTTGCATGGGTGTGGTCTCCGGGAATTATTCGTTGCGGCACTCGACCGAGCGGGCGTGGGCCTCCAGGCCCTCCAGCCGCGCCAGGCGCGCGATCTTGGCCCCGTGCCTGCGCGCGTACGAGGGCGGCGCGGCGATGAGGCTCGACTTCTTGGTGAAGGTCTCCACTGAAAGAGCCGAGGAGAAGCGGGCGTTGCCCATGGTGGGCAGCACGTGGTTGGGGCCGGCGAAGTAGTCGCCCACGGGCTCGGGGCAGCCGCAGCCCAGGAAAATGGCCCCGGCGTGGCGTACCCTGCCGAGAATGCCCCAGCCGTCGGCCACGGCCAGCTCCAGGTGCTCCGGGGCCAGCTTGTTGACCACGTCCAGGCCTTCCTCGATGCCGGGCACGGTGACGATTGCCCCCCAGTCGGCCAGGGATTTGCGGGCGATCTCGTTGCGGGGCAGCACCGCGAGCTGGCGTTCCAGCTCCTTTTCCACGGCCTGGGCCTGTTCAGGGCTGACCGTGACCAGGATGGAGGCGGCCAGCGGGTCGTGCTCGGCCTGGGAGAGCATGTCGGCGGCCAGCCAGGCCGCGGGGGCGGACTCGTCGGCCAGGATGACGATCTCTGACGGCCCCGCGATCATGTCGATGCCCACCTGGCCCACCAGGAGCCTCTTGGCCGTGGTCACGTAGATGTTGCCCGGGCCGGCCAGCACGTCGGCCGGGGCGATGGTGCGCGTGCCCAGGGCCAGGGCCGCGATGGCCCAGGCGCTGCCCACGCGGTAGATCTCGTCCAGGCCCAGCACCGCCGCGGCGGCCAGTATGTAAGGATTGAGCGTGCCGTCCTTGCGCGGGGGCGAGACGGCCGCGATGCGCGTAACCCCGGCCACCTGGGCCGGGATGGCGTTCATGAGCAGCGAGGAGATGAGCGGCGTCTCGCCGCCCTGTCCGCCCGGGACGTAGAGGCCCACGGAGTCCACGGGCCTGACGATCTGGCCGAGCACGGTGCCGTCCTCGGCGGTGGTCATCCAGGACTTTTCCTTCTGGTTCTCGTGGAAGCGGCGGATGTTCTCGGCCGCCTCCTCGATGATGGCCAGGTCGGATTCGTCCACCTCCCGGAGCGCGCGGTCGAAGTCCTCCCGAGGCACGCGCAACATGGAGGCCTCGAACGAGGGGCAGTCGAAGCGGCGGGTGTAGTCGGCCAGGGCCTCGTCGCCCTCCCGGGCCACCCGGGCCAGGATCTCGCGCACGCGCGACTCCACCGCCTGGTCGGGGTTCTCCCGGCCTTTGAGTTTTTCGAGCAGTGGGGCGATATCCTCGGGACGCTGGTATGTGAGCTGAGGGCAGGGCATGAATGCTCCGGGGGGCGTCGTTGGCGGCTTGATAGACGATGACACCGTATTTGTCGAGTGCCGGGAACAATGCTACAAGCCCGCCCGGCGCGCCGGAAGGCGGCGCGTTTTCGCGCACACATTCCTCACGGGCCGCAACGGCCCGAGACCGGCGGACATGGACCAGACACTCGAACGCGCCCTCTCCAAGACGTCCTGGCGGCTCCTGCCGCTTCTCTTCGTGCTCTACATCGTGGCCTACCTGGACCGCATCAACGTGAGCTTCGCGGCCCTGGGCATGAACCAGGACCTGGGACTCTCCCAGACCGCCTACGGGTTGGGGGCCGGCATCTTCTTCCTCGGCTACATCATTTTCGAGATACCAAGCAACCTCGTGCTCGAAAAGGTGGGCCCGCGCCGCTGGATCGCGCGGATCATGGTCAGCTGGGGCCTGGCCACCATGGCCCTGGCCTACGCCCAGGGGCCCATGTCCTTCGCGGCCCTGCGCTTCCTCCTGGGCGCGGCCGAGGCCGGGTTCTTCCCCGGGATCATCCTCTACCTTACTTACTGGTTCCCGCTGGCCAGGCGCGCCCGGGCAGTGGCCCTGTTCATGACCGCAACAGCCGTGGCCGGGCTGGTGGGAAGCCCCATCTCGGGCTGGATCATGCAGCTGCACGGGGCCGTGGGCCACGCCGGATGGCAGTGGCTCTTCCTGCTGGAAGGCCTGCCCGCCGTGCTCCTGGGCGTGGCCGTGCTCTTCGTGCTGCCCGACGGGCCGCGCCACGCGCGCTGGCTCACCCCGGACGAGCGCGAGGCGCTGGAAACCGCGCTCGCCTCCGAGAGCGCCCAGGTGGCCTCGCTGCACGCATCGAGCCTGCGCCAGGGGCTCGCGAGCCCGCGTGTCTGGCTCCTGGGGTTCGTCTACTTCTGCTCGGTGCTGGCCATGTACGGGCTGGTGATGTGGCTGCCGCAGATAGTGGCCGGGGTGACCGGGGCGGGCACGCTCTCCGTGGGCTTCTACGTGATGGTCGCCTACTTCTGCGCCGCCGTGGGCATGGTGGCGGTGGGCGCGAGCTCCGACCGCCTGGGCGAGCGGCGCTGGCACGCCGTGGGCTCCATGGGCATGTGCCTGGCCGGGATGATCGTGCTGGCCGCGAGCACCAGCCTGCCAGGCATCCTCGCCGGGGCGAGCCTGGCGGCCGTCGGCATCTGGAGCGTGCTGGGGCCGTTCTGGGGCCTGGCCACGGGGTACCTGACCGGCACTGCCGCCGCTGCGGGCATCGCGCTGATCAATTCGCTGGGCAACGTGGGCGGATTCGCCGGGCCGTACCTGATGGGCTGGGTGAAGACGCACACCGGGCACTACACCGAGGCGTTTCTCTACATCGCTGCGGTGGTGGTTGCCGGGATGATTCCGATTTTATTCATGAAGAAGAGATAAGATGCCTCCGGCGGCCAGGGGGAGAAGCCTCCCCCTGGACCCTGCTTTTTGCTTCGCATTCTCTCACCGGCCACGAATCAGAGGATCGTCTCTCCCGATCCCCGGCCGCGCGTCCATGCCCGGGTGCCCGTCCGGGCCGGGAGGCCGTCCGGGCCGGGAGGCCGCCGCGCCGAGGGCGACGGATCGTCTTCAAATCGGTCCTAGCCCACGGCGAGCGGGGCTCGCGGCCTGGGCGGGCGCTCGGGCGAGGGTCGAATCCTAGCTCTTCTCCAGCCCGTACCACTTGCCCAGCACGGCGGGCTTGAAGGCCATCATCAGGTCGAGCAGCTCCGCCGCATCGTCCGAACGCAGCAGGTTGTTCCTGTGCGGCGGCTTGAGAAACCCCTGGGCCACCATGTGGTCCAGGAATCCGGCCAGCCTCTCGTAATACCCGGCCACGTCGAAAAATCCCACCGGCTTGGCGTGCAGCCCGAGCTGCCCCCAGGTGGCCACCTCGAAGATCTCCTCCAGGGTGCCGAGCCCCCCGGGCATGGCGATGAAGCCCTCCGAGAGTTCGGCCATCTTGGCCTTCCTCTCGTGCATGGATTCCACCTCGTGCATCTCGTCCAGCCCCTCGAAGGCCAGCTCCTTGGCCTTGAGGAACCCCGGCAACACCCCCGCCACCCTGCCGCCCGCGTCCTTCACGGCCTTGGCCAGGATGCCCATCAGGCCGTTTCTCGCCCCGCCGTAGACCAGCGTGACGCCCCGGGCGGCCAGAAGCCCGCCCAGCGCCACTGCGGCCTCGGCATACGCCGGGGACGCGCCCGGGTTGGACCCCAGAAAGACGCAGACGCTTTTCATGTTCGTTCTCTCCTTGGGCATTGCCCGTGGACCGGTTGTACGGTCGAAAATAGCAGGTTTTCCCGGCCTGTCCAAGACGCCTGGGCGGGGACGGGCGCAAAAAAGTCAAACCCGCGCGCGTGCGCGAGTTTGACTTTTGTTCGTTGGCCCGGCCGCCAGCGGCGGGCGCTAGGCCTGCTCCGCCTCCACGATGGGCGAGTGCTGGCTCAGGTCGAAGAACCCCCTGATCACGAAGGGCAGGGGATAGCCGGGGATCTTGTCGAAGAGAACGAACCCGACGTCCTTGCCTTCGGTCAGCGAGCACAGGGCCGGGATACCCAAGGGAATGGGGAAGTCGATGGGGCAGGAGGAGATGGATTCGAGCTTCCCGGCGTAGCGCTCCTTGAAGTAATTGATCACCATGTCGCGTTCCTCGGGCGTGAAGGACTCCATCACCAGCTTGCGGCCGGAGGCGATGTCCGCGTCCATGTCCGGGTGGATGGGGTCGCCCAGGATCACGTCCCAGTCGTAGGACTCCTCCTCCAGCATGTCCCAGCAGGGGCGGAAGAGGTGGACCTCCACGTCCTTGCGTCCCTTGAAGCTCTTGATCACGACGGTGATGGACCAGGCCCGGTCCGTGGGCAGCTTTTCCAGGGGAGGGACGATATCGATGAGCATGGTGGCCTCCGAGCTTGTTTTATGGCCTGCAAGGCCGTAGAATTCCGAAATATGACGCCGAGAGGGGAAGATTTGAGAAATCAGGACAAAAGTCAATCGGGGTTTGTGCTTTCCAGCACATTCTCCCCCCAGGGCGACCAGCCCCAGGCCATCGAGGAATTGACGGCCAACCTCGCCTCCGGCGTGCGCGACCAGATTCTGCTCGGGGCCACGGGCACGGGCAAGACCTTCGCCATGGCCCAGGTGATCGCGCGCAGCAACCGCCCGGCCCTGGTCATGGCCCCCAACAAGACCCTCGCTGCGCAACTCTACAACGAATTCAAGGGGCTGTTCCCGGAAAACGCCGTGGAGTACTTCGTCAGCTACTACGACTACTACCAGCCCGAAGCCTACCTGCCGCGCACCGACACATATATCGAAAAGGACTCCTCCATCAACGAGGACATCGACAAGCTGCGCCACGCCGCCACCCACGCGCTGCTGACCCGGCGCGACGTGGTCATCGTGGCCTCGGTGAGCTGCATCTACGGCCTGGGCTCGCCCGAATACTACGCCAAGATGGTCATCCCCCTGGAGGAGGGCCAGCGCCTCTCCATGGAGAGCGTGATCGAGCGGCTGGTGGAGGTGCAGTACGAGCGCAACGACGTGGACTTCCACCGGGGCGTGTTCCGCGTGCGCGGCGACGTGCTCGAGGTCATCCCGGCCTACAGCCGGGAGCGCGCGCTTCGCGTGGAGTTCTTCGGCGACGAGATCGAGGCCATGTTCGAGACCGACCCCCTCACGGGCGAGGTGCTCTCCAAGCTCAAGAAGACCGTGATCTTCCCCAACTCGCACTACGTGTCGGACCGCGACAACCTCACCCGGGCCATGGGCGACATCCGCGACGAATTGCGCGAGCGGCTGATCTACTACAAGGCCAACAACATGCTCGTGGAGGCCCAGCGCCTGGAGCAGCGCACCCTCTACGACCTGGAAATGATCGAGGAGCTGGGCTACTGCAACGGCATCGAGAACTATTCGCGCCACCTGGACGGCAGGACGGCCGGGCAGCCTCCGGCCACGCTGATCGATTATTTCCCGAAGGATTTCATATTGTTCGTCGACGAGTCGCACATCACCGTGCCCCAGATAGGCGGCATGTACAACGGCGACCGCTCGCGCAAGTCCACCTTGGTGGACTACGGCTTCCGCCTGCCCTCGGCCCTGGACAACCGACCGCTCAACTTCGCCGAATTCCTGGAGCGCATCGGCCAGGCCGTGTTCGTCTCGGCCACGCCCGGCCCGTGGGAGCTCGAGCGCGCCCAGGGGCTGGTGGTGGAGCAGATAATAAGGCCCACTGGGCTTCTCGACCCCGAAGTGGAGGTGAGGCCCACCAAGGGCCAGGTGGACGATCTGCTCTCGGAGTGCAAGAAGCGCATCGCCAAGAACGAGCGCGTGCTGGTGACCACCCTGACCAAGCGCATGGCCGAGGAGCTCACGGATTACTTCAACAATTTCGGGGTCAGGGCGCGCTACCTGCACTCGGACATCGACACCCTGGAGCGCGTGGCCATCCTCCAGGCCCTGCGCGCGGGCGAGTTCGACGTGCTGGTGGGCATCAACCTGCTGCGCGAAGGGCTCGACCTGCCCGAGGTGTCCCTGGTGGCCATCCTGGACGCGGACAAGGAAGGATTCCTGCGCAGCACGCGCTCGCTCATCCAGACCTTCGGCCGCGCCGCGCGCAACGTGGGCGGGCGCGTGATCATGTACGCCGACGCCGTGACCCGCTCCATGAAGGACGCCATGGACGAGACCGCGCGCCGCAGGGCCAGGCAGCACGCCCACAACCTGGAGCACGGGATCACGCCCAGGACCATCGCCAAGGAGATGGACAACGTCCTGGAGGCCATTTACTCCCAGGCCAAGGCGGAAAAGGCGGCCGGGGCCGTGAAGGCCAGCTTCGTGGACGAGGTCATGGAGCGCGCCAGCGACCCGGCAAAGGCCGCCAAGCTCTTGAAGCAGATGGAAAAGGACATGCGCGCCGCGGCCAAGGACCTGGCCTTCGAGCGCGCCGCCGAACTGCGCGACGCCATCACGGCCCTGCGCCTGAAACACGGCGGGGAGGAAGGGAAATGAGCGCAACGCACCTTGGCCGCGCGGCCATGCCCGCATGATCTCCAGGAGGCGCTTCAGGCGCAGGTTGGGCGCGGTGCACACGCTCAGGCGCAGGTTCGGCGTGCTCTGGCCTGTGCTCGCGGGCCTGGCCGCCGTGTTCGTGATCTTCGTCAGCGGCACGGCCGCCTACATGATCGTGGAAGGCTGGGACCTGTTCGACAGCCTGTACATGGTGATCATCTCGCTGACCACGGTGGGTTACGGCGAGGTCCATCCCCTCACGCGCGACGGGCGCATCGTCACCTCGCTCATCCTGCTTTTCGGGGTGGGCACCTTCTTCTACCTCGCCGGCGCCATCGTGCAGCTCATGATCGAGGGCCACCTGCAAAACATGTTCGGGAGGCGCTGGATGCGCAAGACCATCGAGAGAATGAGGGGCCACACCATCATCTGCGGCTACGGGCGCATCGGGGCCATCGTGGCGCGCGAGATAGTGGCCGAGGGTCACGACGTGGTGGTGGTGGAGCGCTCGCACACGCTCATCGAGGAGCTGGAGCAGAAGGACGTGCCCTTCGTGGCGGGCGACGCCACCAAGGACGAGGTGCTCCTGGCCGCCGGGCTCCAGCACGCCAAGGCCCTGGTCTCGGCGCTCACGGACGAGTCGGCCAACGTCTACGTCACGCTCACCGCGCGTCAGATGAACCCGGAGATCTACATCGTGGCCCGTTCCGACTCGCCGGACCACTCCCAGCGCCTCACGCGCGCCGGGGCCAACCAGGTGCTCTTCCCGCACCTCTACGGCGGCATGCGCATGGCCCAGTCCGTGCTGCGGCCCACGGTGCTCGGGTTCATGGACCTGGCCATGCGCGGCGACATCGAGGACCTCCAGATGGAGGAGCTGACCATCTCCCAGGGCTCGCCCGTGGCGGGCAAGGACCTCATCTCCTCGCAGTTGCGCCAGCGCTACAACGTCATCGTCATCGGCATCAAGAAGACCGACGGCAAGCTGATGTTCAACCCCCAGCCCCAGGCCGTGCTGGAGCCCGGCGACACGCTCATCCTGGTGGGCAGCAAGGTGAGCCTCAATTCCATGCAGGCGGAGCTTGCGTGACGCGGCGCGCAAGCGTCGAGGTGGTTGTCGCCCGCTACAGGGAGGACGTCTCCTGGACGGAGGGGCTGGGCCTGCCCTGCGTGGTCTACGACAAGTCCGGCGCGCCGGGGCCCCTGGCCCTGCCCAACGTGGGGCGCGAGACGCACACGTACCTCACGCACATCGTCAGGCGCTACCGGGATCTGGCGGACTACACGGCCTTCCTGCAGGGCGGCCCCTTCGGGCACATGGGCGAGGGCGCGGACGCGGCCCGGCTGCGGGAGCGCATCGAGGCCAACGTGCGCATGGGCGTCAAGTTCACGGGTTTCGCCTGGTTCAAGCTCAAGTGCGACCGGCTGGGCCGCCCGCATTCCCTGGGCGAGCAGGAGAAGCGCGGGCGCTGGAAGGGCTGGGGCAAGGACATCCCGGTGGGGGAGGTCTACGCCAAGCTCTTCGCCGGGGAAGTGCCGGAGACGTTTCTTGTGACGGCCCCGGCCGGGATGCTTTTCGTGAGCAAGGAGAGGATATTGGCCCGCCCCTTGCGTTTCTATGAGCGTTGCTTGAAACTGGTGGAGGCCGATCCCGAGGACGAGCACAACACCGGCCACGCCTTCGAAAGGCTCTGGCAGGTGATCTTCAACGCCAACACCCCCATCAACCAAGAGATACGGTGATGACCGCACCCACCACAGACCCGGCCGGACGCGCGCGCCAGTTGCGCGAGCAGATCCGGCATCACGACCACCTCTATTACGTGCTCGACGCGCCCGTGCTCTCCGACGCCGAGTACGACGCGCTCTACCGCGAGCTCAAGGCCCTGGAAGAGGCCCACCCCGAGCTGGACGACCCCAACTCGCCCACGAAGCGCGTGGGCGGCACCGTGGCCAAGGCTTTCGCCTCCAAGGACCACCGCCTGCCCATGTACAGCCTGGACAACGTGCTCGCCGTCGAGGAGTGGCACGCGTTCCTGGAGCGCCTGGCCCGCGTGCTGCCGGACATCGACGCCAAGGACTTCGCCTTCTGGGCCGACCCCAAGTTCGACGGCCTGGCCCTGGAGGTGATCTACGAGAACGGCGTCTTCGTCTCGGCGCTCACGCGCGGCGACGGCCAGAAGGGCGAGGACGTCACCGTGAACCTGCGCACGGTGCGCAACCTCCCCCTGGACCTGCGCGCGCACGCGGCCAAGGCCGGGCTGCCCGTGCCGGACATCCTCGAGGTGCGCGGCGAGGTGGTGATGACCAAGGCCGAGTTCCACGCCCTGAACGAGGCCCAGGACGAGGCCGGGGGCAAGGTGTTCGCCAACCCCCGCAACGCCGCCGCCGGGAGCGTGCGCCAGCTCGATTCGCGCGTCACGGCCTCGCGCCCGCTCAAATTCTTCGCCTACGGCCTTGGCGTCACGCGCTGGCCGCTTGGCGACCCGTGGCCCACGCAGCACGCTGCCATGGAGGGGCTTTCGCGCCTGGGCTTCAGCGTGGCCAGGGAGGGCAAGCTCGTGGACGCGGCCGGGGTGGAGGCGCTCTACGCAAAGCTCGAGCGCGACCGCGACAAGCTGCCCTTCGAGATCGACGGCATGGTGGTCAAGCTGAACCGCCTGGACCTGCAGCGCGAGGCGGGCTTCACCGCGCGCTTCCCGCGCTGGGCCGTGGCCTGGAAGTTCGCGCCCAGGCAGGCCGAAACGGTCCTTGAGCGCATCGACGTCCAGGTGGGCCGCACGGGCGTGCTCACCCCTGTGGCCGTGCTCGAGCCGGTGCAGCTCGCCGGGGTCACGGTGTCCCGGGCCACGCTGCACAACGAGGACGAGATCAAGGCCAAGGACCTGCGCGAGGGCGACACCGTGGTGGTGCAGCGCGCGGGCGACGTGATCCCCGAGGTGGTCCGCCCGGTGCTGGAGAAACGCCCGCAGGGCTCCAGGGAGTTCGAGTTCCCGCGCATCTGCCCTTCCTGCCGCCAGCCCGCCGAGCGCATGGAGGGCGAGGCCGCCTGGCGCTGCCTGAACCTCTCCTGCCCGGCCGTGCTCAAGCAGGCCATCGTGTTCTTCGTGTCCAAGTCCGGCCTGGACGTGGAGGGCGTGGGCAAGCGCTGGGTGGAGATCCTGGTGGAAAAGGGCATGGTGAAGTCCCCGGCGGACCTCTTCGAGGTCACGGCGGAACAGCTTCTCCCGCTCGAGCGCATGGGCGAGAAGCTGGCCTCCAACTTCGTCGCCTCCATCGACAAGGCCCGGCGCGAGACGCCGCTTTTCAAGCTCATCGGGGCGCTGGGCATCCGCCACGTGGGCGCGCAGACCGCGCGCACCCTGGCGGCGCGCTTCGCGGACCTGGACGAGCTGAGCCGCGCCTCCCTTGAGGACCTCACGGCCCTGCCGGACATCGGCCCCGAGGTGGCCGCGTCCGTGCGCGCCTTCTTCGACAACCCGGCCAACATGGAGCTCCTGGAGCGCTTCCAGCGCTTGGGCCTCTGGCCCGTGAAGCCCGGCGAACAGGAGCGGGAGGGCGAGCCCGGCCCCCTGGCCGGCAAGCGCTTCCTCTTCACGGGCTCGCTTTCCGGCATGACCAGGAGTGAGGCCGAGGCCAAGGCGGAGGCCCTGGGCGCGGTGGTGGCCGGGTCTGTGTCCAAGAAGCTCGACTACCTCGTGGTCGGGCAGGACCCCGGGTCCAAGCTGGATAAAGCCCGCGCACTTGGTGTACAGGTACTGACTCAAGAGCAATTCGAGCGCCTTCTCGAAGGCGAAACCATCTGATCCCTGCGAGGACACAATGAGCGTGTGCGACGTCATCATCATGGGCGCCGGAGGGCGCATGGGCCAGACCCTGGCCGGGCTGGCCATGGCCGACCCCGCCTACAGGCTGGCTGGAGTGGTGGAGAGGCCACAGAACGCGCAGGCCCTGAACCGCTACGACTGCGTGCGCGGCGTTGAAATGGAGGACGTCTTCGCCAAATGCCCCGGCGCGGTGATCATCGACTTCACCGCCCCCGAGTCGAGCCTCAAGGTTGCCAACGCGGCCACGCGCCTGGGCAACCCGGCGGTCATCGGCACCACGGGCTTCACCACCGCCCAGGTCAAGGAGCTGGAGGCCGCGGCCGTGCACGGCCAGATCTTCTGGGCCCCGAACATGAGCGTGGGCGTCAACGCCCTGGTGCAGGTGCTGCCCAAGCTGGTGGAGGCCCTTGGCCCGGCCTACGACCTCGAGATCATGGAGATCCACCACAACAAGAAGGCCGACTCGCCCAGCGGCACCGCGCTCAAGCTGGGCCAGGCCATCGCCGCCGCCCGGGGCGAGGACCTCGACGACGTGAAGAAGTGCTCCCGCGAAGGGATCATCGGCGCGCGCACCCAGCGCGAGATCGGCATCGTGGCCGTGCGCGGCGGCGACGTGGTGGGCGACCACACCGTCTACTTCCTGGGCCAGGGCGAGCGCATCGAGGTGACCCACCGCGCCCATTCGCGCGAGACCTTCGCCAGGGGCGCGCTCAGGGCCGCCCTGTGGATCGGGAGCCAGAAGCCCGGCAGGCTGCACTCCATGTCGGACATGCTGCGGTGAAAATCGGCCTTCTCCAGGTGAACACGGTGGTGGGCGACCTCTCGGGCAACGCCGCGAGGATCGCCGCCGCCGCCAGGAAGGCGGCCCAGGCCGGGGCGCGGCTCTGCATCACGCCGGAACTCGCGCTCACGGGCTACCCCCCGCGCGACCTGCTGCTCTCCTCCGCCTTCGTGGACGAGGCCGCAAAGGAGTTGGGCCGCCTGGCCAAGGCGCTCGAGGACGGCCCCATGCTGCTTACGGGCGTGGCCGCCAGGACCGGGATTGCCGAGGGCAGGCCCCTGCGCAACTGCGCGGCGCTTTTGAAGGACGGCGAAGTGGGGGCGTACTTCCCCAAGAAGCTCCTGCCCACCTACGACGTCTTCGACGAGGACCGCTACTTCGAGCCCGGCGGCTGCCTGGGCTACCTGGAGGCCGGGGGGCTGCGCCTGGGCGTGACCATCTGCGAGGACATCTGGAACGACAAGGACTTCTGGAAGTCCAGGCGCTACGCCGCCGACCCCGTGGAGGCCCTGGCCGAGGAGGGGCTCGACGCCATCCTCAACCTCTCGGCCTCGCCGTTCATCCTGGGCAAGCAGGCCATGCGCGAGAAGATGCTCTCGAGCACCGCGCGCAAGTACGGGCTGCCCGTGCTCTACTGCAACCAGGCCGGGGGCAACGATGACCTGATCTTCGACGGCCGCTCCATGGCCGTGGACGCCTCGGGCAGGCTGGCCGCCAGGGCCGCCGGTTTCGGGGAAGACGTGCTCGTGGTGGACCTGGCCGGGCTCACGGAAGGCGCGAAGCCCCAACCCGGGCGCATCGAGCCAGACGACTTCTCGCCCGAATCCGAGGCCTGGCGCGCGCTCGTGCTCGGCGTCAGGGACTACGCGGCCAAGTGCGGCTTCAAGGGCGCGCTGCTCGGGCTCTCGGGCGGCATCGACTCCGCCCTGACCTGCGCCATCGCGGCCGAGGCCCTGGGGCCGGGAAACGTCACCGGGGTCCTCATGCCGAGCCCCTATTCCAGCCAGGGCAGCATCGACGATTCGCTGGACCTGGCCGTGCGCCTGGGCGTGGCCACGCACACCATCCCCATAGAGCCCATCATGGAGCGCTTCGAAGAGGCCCTGGCCGGGCCGTTCGCCGGGCGCGCCCAGGACGTGACGGAAGAGAACGTCCAGTCGCGCATCCGGGGCAACCTGCTCATGGCCATGTCCAACAAGTTCGGGTCGCTGCTCCTGACCACGGGCAACAAGTCCGAGCTGGCCGTGGGCTACTGCACCATCTACGGCGACATGTCCGGCGGGCTGGCCGTGATCTCCGACGTGCCCAAGACCATGGTCTACCGGCTGGCCGAATACGTGAACGCCAAGGGCCGCGAGGTCATCCCCCGCGCGGTGATCGACAAGGCCCCCTCGGCCGAGCTTCGCCCGGGCCAGACCGACCAGGACAGCCTGCCGCCCTACGAGGAGCTGGACGCCATCCTGAAGCTTCGGGTGGAGCTGCACATGTCCGTTGAGGAGATCGCGGCTGCCGGGTTCGACAGGGAGGTGGTGCGCAAGGTGTGTTCGCTGGTCAAGGGCGCGGAGTTCAAGCGTCGCCAGGCCGCGCCCGGGCTCAAGATCACCGACAGGGCCTTCGGCACGGGCTGGCGCATGCCCGTGGCCTGCCGGGTGCCCTGCTGAGAGCGGAGAGGGCGCTGCCCTCTCCGTGCCTCTCCCGCCAGGGACACAGTGCCTGCCCCTGGACGGCTTAACTGTCCATGAAGCGCCGCATGGCCTGCATGGTGGCCTCCAGTTCGCCGGTCAGGGCGTCGAGCTCCTGCCCGGCCTGGGCGGCGTCGCCGTCCTTGGCGGCCTTTTCCACCAGGAAGGCCCGCTCCTTGAGCACCTCCGCGCCCATGGTGGCGGCCCCGCCCTTGAGGGTGTGGGCCATGAAGGCCAGTTCCTTGAGGTCGCCGGTGTCCACGGCCAAGCGCATCTCCTCAGCCTTGCGGGGCTGCTGTTCCACGAACACGGCGAAGAGCTTCTTCAGGAAATCGCGGTTGCCCCTGGCTTTCTCGAGCAGCCACGCTTCGTTCAAAATGAGCGGTCCGGGCAAATCCGCCTCCTTGTCTGAATCCGCGCCCGCGCGCGAGAGCACCTGGTGCAGGGCCGCCTGGATCTCCTCGGAGCCCACGGGCTTGGAGAGGTAGCCGTCCATGCCCGATTCCAGGAAGCGCTCCCGGTCGCCCTTGAGGGCGTGGGCGGTCATGGCGATGATGGGAAGGTCCCTGGGGACTCCGGCGGCCTCGCCCGAGCGGATGCGGCGCGTGGCCTCCAGGCCGTCCATCTCGGGCATCTGGATGTCCATGAGCACCACGTCCGCCTTCTGGCGGGAGAGGGTCTCAAGGGCTTCCGCGCCGTTGGCCACGGCGATGACCCTGTGCCCGTCCTGCTCCAGTATTTCGGTGGCGAACATCTGGTTGATCAGGTTGTCCTCGGCCAGGAGGATGGTCAGCGGCCGGACCTTGCCCGTGGCGGCGGACCTGGGCGCGGGTGGGGGGACGTCCTCCTGGGCCTTGGCCAGCTTGACCTCGAAGGTGAACTCGCTGCCCCGGCCCTCCTCGCTGTTCACCCAGATCCTGCCGCCCATGCGCTGCACCAGCTGGCGGCAGATGGCCAGTCCCAGGCCGGTGCCGTAGTATTTGCGGGTGATGGAGTTGTCGGCCTGGGTGAAGCTGTCGAAGATCGTGTCCAGCTTGGCGTGCGCGATGCCCGGGCCGGTGTCGGTCACGCTCATGCGCAGGAGGGCCTTGCCGGGGTCGTCCGGAGAGCAGCCTTCCAGGCACGCCGCCTTGAGGTGGACGGTGCCCGATGCCGTGAACTTCACGGCGTTGCCCACCAGGTTGACGATCACCTGCCTGAGCCTTCCCGAATCGCCGCGCACCTTCCTGGGCACGTTGTCGGCGATGTTGTAGCCGAGCGTCAGGCCCTTGTTCTGGGCCAGGGCGGTGAAGATGCGGATGGCGCTGCGGATGGTGGCGTGCAGGTCGAAGGGCTGGTCCTCGATCTCGAGCTTTCCCGCCTCGATCTTGGAGAAGTCCAGGATGTCGTTCAAAATCTCCATGAGCGAGCTGGCCGACTGGCGGACCATGTCCAGGTAGTCGCGCTGCTTGCGGGTGAGGTCGCTGGCCAGGAGCAGTTCGGTCATGCCCAGGATGCCGTTCATGGGCGTCCTAATCTCGTGGCTCATGTTGGCCAAAAACTGGCTCTTGGCGCGGTTGGCGGCCTCGGCGGCCTCCTTCATGGTGGTCAGGTCGCGCTCCAGGCGCTTGCGCGAGCTGATGTCGCGCAGCGAGGCTAGGTAGACGAACTCGCCCGCGTCCCAGCGCGACTGCACCACGCGCATTTCCAGCGTCTTGAGCACGCCGTCGCGCGAGGTGACCTCGATCTCCATGCTCGACCCCGGGATGAGCGCGTGCCCGAAGCGCTCGCCGACCATCTCCTCGGCGCTGGCCCCGAAAAGCTCCTCGGCGCTGGCGTTCAGGAAGCGGATGCGCCCGCTCAGGTCCACCACCACGATGCCGTCGGCGTTGTTGACGATGATGTTCTGGAAGCGCTTGTCCGAGGAGAGCAGCGTCTCCTCGGCGAAGCCCAGCCTGCGGCAGAGCCCGGCCTGGTTGACGGCGGCGCGGATGGCCTGCTCCAGCAGGTGGTTGTCCAGGCGCGAACGCGGCAGGACGATGGTCACGTTGCCGCCGAGCGACGGGTGCAGGAAATGTGTGGAGCCCGAGTCGCTGAACCCGACCACGGGCAGATGCGAAAAAACAGTGGCCAGCTCGCCCAGGTCCGCCCCCGGAGGGGAGGGCAGGGGCAGCCCGGCCAGGATCAGGTCGAAGCTCTCCAGCGCCAGGGCCTCCCATGCCTCGGAGACGGTGGCCGCCGTGGAGCGCTTGAAGGCCCCTGACCGCAGCCCCTGGAGCCTGTTTTCGAGCGAGAGGGCGAACTCCGGGGAGGGCTCGATGATGAGGACGCGCAGCGCCGGTGAGTCTTGTGGCGAGTTGGGCATGGATTGAGGGCTCATACCAACTTTTCAACTCAATGCAAACTTAACCCTTGATGCAGGCGAGAGGGCGCAGCCGGGCCGTGCGCGAGACGAGCCCGGCGCCCTCGGCGCTGTCCACCACGGCGTCGATGTCCTTGTAGGCCCCGGGGGCCTCCTCGCTTAAGCCCTTGAACCCGTGGGCGCGGACGACGATGCCGTTTCGCGCGAGTTGTTCCAGCACGTCGCGGCCCTTCCAGCGCTTGAGCGCCTGGGAGCGCGACATGGCGCGCCCCGCGCCGTGGCAGGCCGAGGCGAAACAGCATTCGTGCAGGCAAGCCGCGCCCGTGAGGATGTAGGAGGCCGTGCCCATGCTGCCGCCCACGCTCATGGGCTGGCCGATATCCTGAAGCCACGGGGGGAGGGCGGGATGGCCCGGGCCGAAGGCGCGCGTGGCCCCCTTGCGGTGCACGAAGAGCGAGCGCGGCCTGCCCTCGACCGTGTGGACTTCCTCTTTGCAGGTGTTGTGGGAGACGTCGTAGAGAAGCCGCAGCCTGGCCGCCGGGAAGAAGCGGGCGAAGACCTCTCGCGCCAAGTGCGTGAGCACCTGGCGGTTGGCCAGGGCGCAGTTGATGCCCGCGCGCATGGCGGCAAGGTACTCCCGGCCGAGCCCGGAGGACAGGGGCGCGCAGGCGAGTTCCGCGTCCGGCAGGGTGATGCCGTGCTTCGGCGCTGCCTTGCGCATCCTGTCCAGGAAGTCCGAGGCCACCTGGTGGCCGAGCCCTCGGGAGCCGCAGTGGATGCTCACCAGAGCTTCGTTCGGGGCCAGGCCCAGCACCTGGGCCGCGCCCGGGTCGAAAATCTCCTCCACCAGCTGGATCTCCAGGTAGTGGTTGCCCGAGCCCAGGGTGCCCGTCTCGGCGAGCTGGCGCTTCTTGGCCTGGTCCGAGACGAGGGAGGCGTCCGCGCCGTGGGCGATGCCGCCGTCCTCCACGCGCTCCAGGTCGGCTTTTTCGCCGAAACCCTGCTTCACGGCCCAGACCGCGCCGCCGGTGAGCATGGCGTCCATGTCCCTGCCCTTGAGCACAAGCGCCCCCGTGCCGCCAACGCCCGCCGGGATGGCCGAGAACAGGGCGTCGGCCAGCTTTTCCAGCACCGGGGCCAGCTCATCCGCGTGGATGCCCGTGGTCAGGGTGCGCACCCCGCAGGCGATGTCGTAGCCCACGCCCCCGGCGGAGACCACGCCGCCCTCGTCCGGGTCGAAGGCGGCCACGCCCCCGATGGGGAAACCGTAGCCCATGTGGGCGTCGGGCATGACGCAGGCCTCGCCCACGATGCCGGGCAGCCCGGCGACCCCGGTTATCTGGCGCGCCGTGGCGTCGTCCATGGCGTGCACGAGCTCGCGCGAGCCTATGAAGAGCGCCGGGACGCGCATCGCCCCCCGCCTTGGCATCCGCCAGCGCCACGCGTCGACTTTCTCCAGCAGGCCCATGTCCATGAAGGCCCCATACACCAATCACCGGCTTGACAAAAGCCCCGGCGCGGGCGCATTGCCCCTTACCCGAGGAGACCACATCATGCGCCCGATCCTAGTCCTGCTTCTGTCCCTGACCCTCACCGCCTGCATGGGGTCCGCGCCCTTTTCCGGGGACGGCTCCGAGACGGAGTTGGCCGCTTCCGACGGCTCTTACCGCCTGAAGCTGCCTCCGGGCTGGAGCGTGAAGCAGCGCGCGGGCGGCGAGGACGGCCGCGTGAGCGTCATCGCCCACAAGGACGCGGCGGACACGGGCAAGGGCTACCCCACCCTGGTGGTCAAGGAAGTGCGCGTGCCCACCCCGCAGGGAGTCCTGCACCTGATGGCCGGGGACAAGGCGCTGGAGTTCTCCGAACTCTGGACAGTCTCGCCGGACAAGTACCAGCTCAAGCAGTCCCGGCTGGACCCGGCGGCGCGCGTGCTGGTCTGCTGGCTCTCCCCGCAGGGCGGGCAGGGGCTCGAATACTACCAGGCCATCGTGCTCACGCGCTTCGGGCGCATCGAGATGACCGGCGTGGCCCAGGCCGGAACCGTGGAGAAGTACGCCAAGGACTTCGACCTGATGTTCGCGTCCCTCGAGGTCTCGGAGCAGGCCGCGTTCAAGGCCCAGGCCGCCGGGGACACGGCCTCGAGCCTGCGGGCCACGTACGCGCTCGCCATGGAGCGCGAGCGCGGGGTGCTCGCGCGCCAGGCCTCGGAGACTGCCTCCTGGGCGCAGGCCCAGGGCGTATCCGCCCAGGAGAAGGGATTTCTTTCAGGGGCCTACGTTCGCGCCGTGGATCGGGCGCTCGCCGACGCGGGCGAGATGAAGGAAGCGGTGGAGAAGACGCACGGCGGGTCCGGCCGCGCGGAGCTCGCGCGCCTGGCCGAACGGCTGGACGAGGCCGCTACAGCCCTCGAAACCATCCAGTTGAACATCCGCGACGCCAAGGCCAGGGCCTCGGTGGAGAAAAGCGCACAGCGCGCGAGGCGCCTGGCGCAGCTCGGGCGCGAGGCGGCCAGGCTGCCCATATGACCTTTGCCGGTTAGAGCCCCACGGCCGAGCGCAGGGCAGCTATCTCGTCGAGGGACAGCGCGCGACTCTCACCCTTGGCCAGCCTGCCCAGGCTGAGCGGCCCCTGCCCGAGGCGCTCGAGCTTGAGGATGGTCAGCCCCAGGTCGCGGCACATGCGCCTGATCTGGCGGTTCACTCCCTGCACGAGCTCCATCTCGACCACGCTCGCGCGTGCGTCCGAGCGGGCCACGCGCGCCTTCACGGGCGCGAGCTCCTCCCCCTCGGCCAGGGTCATGCCCCGGCGCATGGGCTCCAGGGCCGCGTCCGCCACCGCGCCGCGCACCGTCACCCGGTAGCGCTTGGGCAGGTGCCAGCGCGGGTGCATGAGCCGGTTGGCCATCTCGCCGTCCGTGGTCAGGATCAGAAGCCCCTCCGAGAAATAGTCGAGCCTGCCCACGGGGAAGAGCCTGCGCCCCTGGGACTTGTCCGCCATGATGTCCAGCACCGTGCGTCTGCCCTGGGGGTCCTTGGCCGTGGTGACCACTTCCACGGGCTTGTTGAGCAGGAAGTAGAGGTGCTGGCCGTCGTCCTGGGCACCCACGGGCCTGCCGTCCACGCGCACGTCGTCGGCGCCGGGGCGCACGGCGGTTCCGAGGCCGGCCGGGCTGCCGTTGACGCTCACGCGCCCCGAATCGATCATCTCGTCGGCGGCGCGGCGGGAGCACACGCCCGCCTGGGCGAGAAACTTGTTCAGGCGCACGCCCGGTTGGTCCCCGGCGGGGCCGGAGGCTGGGGGAAGGGACTGCGGGTTTGGTCTGTTCGGCTTGCGCATCCGGGCATCATAATACCCGAGGCCCCGGCGCGCCAGCCCCGGCCGGGGCTTTTCGACGCAAAAGGCGGGTCTAGAGGCCGGGAAGGACGCCGGAGAATCGGACAGGGGATTTTCCCCAGATTGACGCGAGGGTTATTCCTGATAATGATGGGCGACGTTCGATAACGCCGGATCAACCCGCCAGAGGACGAGGGGGGCTACATGGTGCAGGACAAACGCAGGCGCAGCAGGGTGCCCAGCAGTGTGGAGGCCGTCTTGTCCTGCGGCGGCCTTGATAGATTCCCGGTGAAGGTCCGCAACCTGAGCCTCAAGGGCATGCTCTGCGATCCCGAGCCCAGGGTCTGCTGCCTCAAGGACTGCGTGGTGATCTTCAAGCTCACCGACAGCCTGACCTTCCGCGTCGAGGCGCGCATGGTCCGCAACGACGGCAACGGCCTGGCGCTCGACTTCGAGGGCATGGACGAACAGGCTTTCTTCCATCTGCGCAACCTCGTGCGCTACCACTCCCTGGACCCCGACGCCATCGACAAGGAACTCGCCACCCCCGCCTTCAAGCGCCCGCCGGGAGCGTGATCCGAGCCGGAACAGGCCCGCGTTGCCGTCAGGGCCGCGCCGTGGTCCGGAAACCGGCTCAATGCGTCACGCCGTTGCCTGCGTGCTCGTCCTTCACCGTCTGCTGCGGATGGAAATGGAGCTTGATCTCCTGGCCGGGCATCTCCTCGACCAGGTAGGTGCCGGAGAGCCCGAGCTCCAGGCCCAGTTCCTCCGCCCTGGCGTAGAGCGTCAGGGCCGCCAGCGCCGCCTTGTCCGGCGGGCATTCGCGGTTGAAGCACAAAAGGAGCAGGCCGTCGGCGCGCGCGTCGATGACCAGGAAAAGGTTGTGCTCGACGAAGTATATGTCCTCGAAGGCGTGGGTCACCTTGAGCCCGAGGGTCTGGAGCAGGGAATTGACCGTATCCAAAGCCGACTGTTCGCTCATGCCTGAAAATCCTCTTGTGGGCCTGGAAAAGCCTAGTCTCTCTTCATAGCGTCCGAAAGGCGCGCTTGCCAAGCGCGCATTGCCCGGAGCCGCGCGCGTCAGCGGGCCGCCGGGCGCAGGCCGATGGCTTGGGCCTTCAGGTCGTAGAGGATGTCCAGCCGCCTGAAGACGCCGCCGCCCAGGATGATTCCGCCCTTGGCGTCCCGGGCGAGCACGATCCTCTCCGACCAGGGGGCCAAGTCGGTGGTGGCCGCGATGTCCGGCAGGCCGTCGATGGAAAGCCTGAAGGCCTTGCCCGCGGGCACCACGCCGCCGGGGAGCAGGGCGGGAGGGGCCGGCATGTCCGCCACGCGCACAAGGCTCAGCGAACTGCCGGTGTCGAAAAGTATCCTGCCGCACTGGCGCGGGATGGAGCCGTCCTCGAACGCGAGGCAGCCGTGGACGGAGTTGCCGGTGAAGAACCCGTCGCGCTTGGTCGCGCGCGTCTCGCCCTTCCGGGAGGAGAACATGGCGAAGCCGTTCCTGCTCTCGCTCGAGAGCCCGAGAGTCAGGGCCGCCGCGCTGCCCTTGCCCGCGCCCCGGACCATGAACCCGTTGGAGCGCGGGGCGCCGAAGAACTCGAAGGGGTGGTCGAGGGCCGTCGTTCCGCCCAGGCCCACGCCGATGATCCCGGCCACGGGGGATTTCCACAGCGCGTCGGCGGGGCAGTCGGGGCGGTCCTTGCGGCAGTAGGCCTTGTCCACTGCCAGGGCGAAGATGGGCTCGGAGCTGACGGCCGGGCCGAGCCTTAGCGGCACGCGCACGACCTCGCCCTCGAAGACAGTGCCGTCCTGGAATCCCTGGCGCATGCGCCTGCCCGTGCGCGCCACGTTCTTGCCCATGCGCTCGGCGCGGATCATAAGCCCCTTGGAGCCCGTGTCCAAAAGGGCCAGGCAGGGCTCGCCGCCCCCGGCCTGGAGCTTGATCCAATGCCCGATGCGCCGTCCGTCGGGGAGTTGGTCGAGGATGGGCAGGGTGAGGGGCTCCTCGCAAAAGGCGCTGGAGGCGAAGGCCAGGGCCGCAGCCACGGCGAAGACGCACGCGGCGAGCGCCCTCGCCTCGCGGACCCAGCGGCTCGGGGCGCGTTTCATCTGGGGACGATGCGGCCCGTCACCGCGCTTTTCTCCAGAAGCTGCACGCCCAGTCAACTGTGCGAAGCTCCTCGCGTATTCCCCTGGCCTTGCGGAAATCGTCCACGGCGGCCTGGCAGCCCGGCACGCAATTGTAGTCGTCGATGATGATGTAGCCCCCGGGAGAGACCTTGTCGTACAGCGCCTCCAGGGCGACTATGGTCGATTCGTACATGTCCCCGTCCAGGCGGGCCACGGCGATGCGCTCCACGGGCGCGCCGGGGAGTGTGTCCTGGAACCAGCCGGGAAGGAACTCGACCTGTTCGTCCAGCAGGCCGTAGCGTTCGAAATTGCGCCTGACGGACTCCTGGCTGATCTTCAGGTTTTCGTAGGTGTGGTGGACATCCCCGGCGTCCTGGGGGAATTGCTCGGGCTTGGGCTGGGGCAGGCCCTGGAAGGAGTCCGCCACCCAGACCTTCCTGCCGGAAACCCCGTGCGCCTTCAGCACGGCGCGGGCGAAGATGCACGCGCCGCCCCGCCAGACGCCGGTTTCGATGAAGTCCCCGGGGATTTCATCCTCGATGCAGCTCTCGAGGCAATGTTGCAGGTTATCGAGCCGCAGCAGGCCGACCATGGTTTCGGCGCGCTTGGGCCAATCACGGCCCTCGCGCCTGCTCTTCAGGCGTTCCTCGTAGTCGGGATCCACGACATGGTGAAACACCGTTCCGTCGTCGGGGCCCACGTGAATGTAGTCCGTGAGGGTTTTCTTCAGGAGATCCAGGTACAGGGACGCCGTTTCACACTTGTTCAGCATTGTGGTCTCCTGCGAGACGGTGATTGTTGAGGGCATGGAGCATGATGCGAGCCGTCACCCGCCGCACGAATACAGCAACCGGTCGATGCTCGGGATGTGGTCGCCGAAGCTGTGCTGAATCTCGGGGACTCGTCCTTTCCATGCGGGAGGGCCAAAAAAGGCGGTCAATTCGCCGGTAAGGTTCTCGACGAGGCCTTTTTCCCTGGCGATGCCGGGTTCGTGCGAATCGAGGTTGCACGAATAGAAATAACGCGAGTGTTTTTTGATGAAGTCGATATAACGGAATACCTGCGATCTCTTCATTTCCTGAAGCGATTGCTGGTTTATCGTGAGGTCGAAAGAGATGCCGTCGATGTTGTGTATCGCGGACTGTGGGGTCAAGTATACGTTCCCTGGGGCCATGGCGGATTGGTCGAGCCTGTGTTCGATCAAATGCACCTTGTCTTCCCCGAGCATGTTCGAAAGATAAACGAACGAGAAGAAAAGCGTTTCCTCAAGGTCGCATATGCAGTAGCTGCACTGTTTGTTGTAGGTCAGGAGGCAGCGGGCCAAGCCTCCGTAGCCTCCACCGAGCTCGAGGACGGTTTGCGGGGCATGCAACGGAAAAGGCGACTCCTGCAAGTCGACAAGTATCCCCAGGTAACGCAAGGAGTCGTGGCTGACCCGGCAGAGGGGGCCTTCGACTCCGATTCCGTATTCCGTTTCGTCGTAGACGAACCCGCCGAGCAGGCCCGAGAAGAGGTCGAACCCCGAGAGGATGAGTTGCTTGTATTCCTTCGAGGCGAAATAGTAACGCTGGTATATGTCGCTCGTGAGATGGTAGGTGTGCCGCCTGATGTATTTCAGTTCGTCGGCGTCAAGCTTGAACACATATTTGAAATAATTGCAAAAATCAGCCCAGTAGTCCGATGGCTTCAGCGAGGGGTCGGTCAGTGCGTTTCTGCTGTCTATCAGTCCGTGGAGCTTTTCCACCAATTCATTTCTCATGGCGTGTTCCGGTGGTGTCGCAGATTGTGGCGAGGTGGTGGGGAAATGTGTTGCGCTGAGTAAGGTGTTCAGGTGCCGTTCACTATTGCTTCTGGGAGCTCTCCGCAGCCACTGCGTGGACGTAAAAGGAATTTTCGGTAGAGCAATGCCTGAGATTTCCTTTGAACGTTTGCGCCCGATCACAATGCATTTTGCATGTTTCTAGCCCATGGATTGCGCCTTGTAAACCCTGGGACGGCCGCTCCGGGCCTTGCCTGACGGGTGGGGTGGATGCGGCTCCCGGGTGCGGCCGGCGATCGCCACCGCCACGGTGAACGCATCCCGATGCATGTTTCGCCGCAGGGGCGCGACTGGTGCTTCGCCTGCCTGCTGCGCGATTTCGCCCTGGGCCATTGCGGGAATGCAGCCGCGTATTTGACGGTATTGTCGTTTTTCGTCTTCCGGTGGCCTGGGATGGCAGGGCTGCCTCCGGGAGGTGGCGTGTCCGGACGTCTTGTTTCGTCAGTGAAATCGAACAGAAAATGTCGTCCTGTTGGCTTCTCCTGTTCGAAGCCGGTTGCCAGGTGTCCGATCTGGTCTGTTTTTAAAGACTTGTCCTTGATCGTTCGCTGCATTCAATTGCAACGCAGCGGCATCATCCAGGATGACTGGTGCGTCGCGCTGTGACATTGGTGCAGTGACGGCCGTCCATTTTCCCATACAAATGACGAAGGCGTATATTTCGCCTCAAAAAGTATATTCTCCATTCGTTCGAAATCACGTTTGATTTTTCACCTTCAGTTTGTGGCATGTCTGTTGCTTTTGCATGTCGCCCGCAGACTCGCGTTGCCTGGATCCGCGCCAGACACCACGTTCCCCGAATTCCTGCCCAGCCGGACCTGGATTTTCCCGCGAACGCCCTGACGTCATCCCGCACCGGGCTGGCGGCCCCCAACCGATCACAACGCACGACGAGCGTCGAATCCGCAGGTGCGGCAATCATCAGGGTGCTGGCCGCATGCGCGGCTGGCTGCCCATGAACAATACAGAGGATAGTGATTATGTGTCGAATCGCCCACGCATCGAAATGCCTTGACCGTGCCGCGCGCGCCCTCGCGCTTGCCTTGTTGGCCTCGCTCCTGTTGGCGTTTGTGCCCGCGCTGAAGGGCGGCGCTCTGGCGCAGGACAGCGCCGAGGCCCGGGAAGACGGGCCCGAAGCCATAGAGCCCAAGGACTACAAGCAGGAAGTCGTGTCCCTGGTGGAAAGGGCGCAGGCCTACATCAAGGAGAACGGCAAGGAGAAGGCTCTCGCCGCGTTCAACGACCCCGACGGGCCGTTCGTGAAAAACGGCCTGTACGTCTTCGCCTACGATTTCTACGGAGTGAACAAGGCCCTGGCCACCAACCCCGCCCTGGTCGGCAAGAACCTGATCGACATGCAGGACGCCGACGGCAAGGACATGATCAAGGACCTGATCAAGGTCGCCAAGGGCGGCGGAGGCTGGTACGACTACAAATGGGAGGGCCACGACAAGTCCTCCTACGTGGTGAAGGTGGACGACTCCCTCTGGATCGGCAGCGGCGACTACAAGAACGAAGCCGTGGCCATGGTGGAGAAGGCCCTGGCCTACATCGAGAAGAAGGGCAAGGACCGCGCCGTCGCCGAGTTCAACAACCCCAAGGGGCTCTTCGTCGATCGCGGCCTGTACATCTTCGCCTACGACTTCGGCGGGGTGAACAAGGCCCTGACCACGCATCCGAACCTGATCGGCAAGAACCTCCTCGACATGAAGGACGCCGACGGCAAGGAATTCATCAAGGACATGATCGCCGTGGTCAAGAAGGGCGGCGGCTGGTACGACTACGAGTGGGACGGCAGGCAGAAGTCGTCCTACGTGGTGAAGGTCGACGACACCCTCTGGATCGGCTGCGGCGAGTATACCGAAAGCGCCGCGCGCGTGTACTCCCTCTTCGCCATGGCGCTCATCCCCATCGCCTGGCTCATGGTCTCCCTGGGCGTCCTGAAGATGCCCGCGCACAGGGCCACCATGATCGGGCTGGCGGCCACGGCCATGCTCGCGTTCTTCGTGTTCAAGATGCCCCTGCTCTCCGTTTCCACTGCCGCGCTGGAGGGCATGGCCCTTGGGCTGTGGCCGATCATGATCGTGATCATAGCCGCCATCTTCACCTACAACATGGCTCTGCACACCAAGAGCATGGACACCATCAAGGACATGCTCGCGGGCATCACCACGGACCGGCGCATCCAGGTGCTCATCCTGGCCTGGGGCTTCGGCGGGTTCTTGGAGGCGGTGGCCGGGTACGGCACCGCCGTGGCCATCCCGGCGAGCATCCTGGCCGCGCTCGGCTGCGACCCGCTGTTCGCCGCGCTCATCTGCCTGACCGCCAACACGGTGCCCACCGCCTTCGGGGCCATCGGCATCCCGGTCTTGACCCTGGCCCAGCTGACCAACCTGGACGTGAACATCCTGAGCTACCAGATCGCGCTGCAACTGACGCTGTTCATCGTGGTCATCCCGGCGCTGCTCGTGGTGCTGACCACAAGGAGCTTCAAGGGCTTGAAGGGCGTGATGGGCATCTCCCTGGCCTCGGGCGCGGCCTTCGCCATCCCCGAACTCCTGTGCGCCAGGTTCCTGGGCGCGGAACTGCCCGCCCTGGCCGGGAGCATCTGCAGCATGGCCGTGACCATCCTCATCGCCAAGGCCTTCTACAAGGAGGAGCGCCCCGAATCGGCGGCCAAGGCTCGCATCACCTTCAGGCAGGGCTTTCTGGCCTGGCTGCCCTACATCCTGGTGCTCGTGTTCATCGTGGGCACGAGCCCGGTGGTGGAGCCGGTCTTCGCCGCGCTCTCCAAGGTGAAGACCTCGGTGACGATCTACCAGGGCAAGGACGCCGCGCCTTTCGTGTTCAAGTGGATCGCCACTCCCGGGACGCTGATCATCCTGGCCACGCTGGTGGGTGGGCTGATCCAGGGCGCGCGGATCGCGGAGATCGTCCAGGTGTTCTTCCACACCGTGAAGAAGCTCTGCATGTCCACGGTGACGGTGTTGTGCATCGTGTCCATGTCCAAGGTGATGGCCTACAGCGGCATGATCTCGGCCATAGCGGTGGTGCTGGTGAAGACCACGGGGCACTACTTCTCGTTCATCTCGCCGCTGATCGGGGCGCTCGGCACCTTCGTCACCGGCAGCGACACTTCGGCCAACGTGCTTTTCGGCAAGCTCCAGGTGGAGGTCGCCTCCAAGACCGGCATCAACCCCTACTGGCTGGCCGCCGCGAACACGGCCGGAGCCACCGGGGGCAAGATGATCTCGCCGCAGAGCATCGCGGTGGCCACGGCGGCCACGGGGCTGGTGGGGTCGGAAGGAAAGCTCCTGAACCAGACGCTCAAGTACTGCATCGTCTACGTCGCGTTCCTGGGCGTGTTCGTGTACCTGGGCAGCATCTACTTCGCGGGGCGCTGACGCGGCGTCCGTCAAGCGAATGCGCGTTCGCTTGGCGGACATGACGAGGCATAGATCGCGCGGCCCCGGGCCGGCGCGAGAATTGACGGCGCTTCCTCCCGTCGGCGGGCTTCAGGGCCCGCCCCGGGGCAGGGGGCGCCGTCTCGCGTTCAGGGGGCGCGGCGCCCGGACATGGCCCTGGCGATGATCTCCTTGAGCACGGCGATGTCCACCGGCTTGGAGATGTAGTCGTCCATCCCGGCGGCCAGGAATTTCTCCCTGTCGCCGGTCATGGCGTAGGCCGTCATGGCGATGATGGGGATTTTCGCCTTGGCCTCGTACTCCTTCGCGGTCCTGATGGTCCGCGTGGCCTCCATGCCGTCCATGATGGGCATCTGGATGTCCATGAGCACGAGGTCGAAGTCCTGCTCGGACAGGAGCTTCAACGCCTCCAATCCGTTCACGGCCCTGGTCACCCCGTAGCCGGACTTGGCGAGCAGCCGCGAGATCGCGATGGCGTTCACCAACTCGTCCTCAGCGAGCAGGATGGCGGGGGAGGCGGGGCTCGGCGGCTCGGGCCCGAGTTTCGCGCCTTCCGCCTCGGCCGGAGCGGCGGGGGGGACGGAGAAGGGAAGCGAGATGTAGAACGTCGTGCCGCTCGATTCGGTGTTGTCGATGCACAGGTCGCCGCCCATCAGGGCCACCAGGCGCCGCACGATGGAGAGGCCCAGCCCCGCGCCCTGGAAGTCGCGCCGCCGTGTGTTCACTCCCTGGACGAAGGGCTCGAAGACGACCTTCAGGAGGTCGTCGGGGATGCCGATCCCGCTGTCCTCCACGGTGAAGAGCAGCTTGCACGCAGCGCCTGCCTGGCCATTCAACAAGGATACGCCGATCAGTATGCGGCCCGCGGTGGTGAATTTCACGGCGTTTCCCACGATGTTGAACAGTATCTGGCGCAGGCGCGTTTCGTCGCCGGCGAGCATGGGGGGCACCCGCGCGTCGATGCGGAAATCGAAGTCGAGCCCCTTCTGGCTGGCCGCGTCGGCGAACAACTCCAGCACGGACTCCTTCATCTTCCTGATCTCGAAAGGGGCCTCCTGGATCATCAGCTTGCCCGCCTCGACCCTGGACAGGTCCAGGATGTCGACGAGCAGTTGCGTCATGCGGCGCGAGGATTTGATCGCCGCGAGCACGTACTCCTTCTGCTCGTCGTCGAGGGGCGTGGTCTCCAGAAGCTGGAGCATCCCGAGCACGCCCGTCATCGGCGTCCTGATCTCGTGGCTCATGTTGGCCAGGAACTCCGACTTGGCGAGGCTGGCGCTCTCCGCCTGCTCCTTGGCCTCGATCATGGCCGCCTCGAAGCGTTTGCGTTCGCTGATGTCGCGGGCGATGCTCAAAAGAAAGTCCCGGCCCTCGGACTCGAGGCAGACCATGCTCAGGCCCACCGGGAACGAGCTGCCGTCCTTGCGAAGGTGGCGCGCCTCCATGGTGGCCCGGGGCTGGCGGGAGAGCTGCCCGGCGAGCGCGGCCATGCCTTCCTTCGAGAGGTCCGGGTCGAGGTCCGTCAGGGACTTGCCCAGAAGCTCGCCGCGCGTGAAGCCGGTCTGGTGTTCCGCCTCCTGGTTCACTTCCAGCAGGCGTCCGCTCGAGTCGGTCAGGTAGATCGCGTCGCCCGCGTTCTCGAAAAGAAGCTTCAGCCTCTCGAGGGCGAGCTGCTTGTAGTTCGAGTTGATGAGCATCAGGATCGCGGCGAAGATGATCAGGCAAAGCAATGTGATGACGCTGGTGGTGAACCAGGGGGGGATGGTGCCCAAGAGCTCGTTCGCCTGGATCGCCGAGATGACGCTCAAGGGGGTTTCCCCGACCCTGGCGCGCACGACGATGTAGAGCCCGGCGACATCCGGGGTCCGCGCGATGCCCGGGGGGAAGGGCACCTTGGCGAAGTCCGCCGCCGGAGCGAGGCCGGGGCTGAGCGGTCCCAGGTCGAAGCGGTCCCCGCCGTACAGGTAGGCGACGGGCCCCTTGGGGGCGGCGATGCACAGGACGCGGTGGTTGTGCAGTTGAGGCGCGTTGACCAGCGGCGTGAGCAGCGAGGCGAAATCCAGGACGGCCACCAGGTGCCCGGCCTGCCGGTTGTTTACGAGCACCGGGTGGCGCAGGATGATCCTGGCCGGCTCGGCGGAGAAATCAACCTGGATGAACCCCGGCTGGCCGTCGTCTCCGGTGAAGCGTTCCAGCCCGGACGGGCCGGGCGCGGTTCCCTGGTTGCCGCCGCCCCGGGCGGGGATGTCCGCGATGATGTTCCCGTCCATGTCGAACAGCGTCAGCCGCGAATAGATCAAAACGTTGCCGATCCGGCGGTCCTGGATCAACCGCGAGAATTCGTCGTCGATGCCCATCCTGCTGGCGAGCAGGCCGTAGGCCACGGACATGCCCAGGGCCTCGTTCTCGAAGTAGGTCAGCACCTGCCTGCTGTCGGACAGGTTCTTGATGTCGTTTACGCGCTCGTAGAGAAAGTAATCGATCAACGAGGCTATCTTGCGGGCGTCGTCCTTGAACTCTTCTTGTGCGTTGCGATTGCGCTCGGTATTTGACGTGTGATTGAGCCATATCAGGATGGCGATCATCACGACCAGCAGGACAACCGACCCCGATACGAGAGAGTTGTCCCGGATCGCCTTCAGCGCGGCGGACATCCTGGTGCGCATTTCTTTCACTCGAACGCTCCATCACTCGGCGGGCAGCCGTTATTTGCTGAAGAATTCCGGAAAGTAGATGTACACCAGAGGATAGTATTTCTTCACGAGCCTGTCGTATTCCCCCGACTTTTTCAGGTCCGCGAAAAAGGTGTTGAATGCTTCGAGCAGCTTCTTCTGGTCTTTCGCAAAGCCGACGGCCATGTCCTGCATTTCGCTCATAGGGCCGATGACCTTGATTTTTCCGGGGTACTTCTGCAAGGCCACCAGGGCGTCCGGGACGTCGAGCAGGGTGGTTTCCGCTTCGCCCATGATCACCGCCGGGGCCAGGTCGTTGGGGCTTCCGGGGAAGATCTTGGGCTTCGCCCCGGTCTGCTCGAGGTTGTAGAGCGCGGGGTCGAGGCAGCCGCCCGTCTTGCAGAGCACGCGGACGTCCTTGAGCTTAGCCCGGGTCAGGGCGATGTCCTGGTTGATGTCGCCGGTGGGTTTGATGGGGGTGATGTTCGAGTCCGGCCTGGCTATCAGCCAGACCTGCGTGGGAAAGGTGGGGACGGAGAAATCGACGATGTTGTGCCGCCACGGCAGTATGGTCAACCCGTTGGCGATGACGTCTCCCTTGCTTTGCGTCTTTCCGGTTATCTTGAAGTCGTTCCCCTTCAACTCGAACGTGACCCCCGTGAGGTCGGTCAGCACGTCGTCCCAGTTGGTTGGCACGTATTCGTATTTCACGCCCAGACGCTTGGCGAACAACTGCATGAGCTCCACGTCGAGCCCGTCGCCGAGGCCCGTCACGAAGTTCGCGTAGGCTACGCCAAGATGGCGCAACGTACCGGTGCGTTTAACCATGTCAAGGTCGTTTGGGGCGGCGAGGGCTGTCCCGCACAGGAAGATGAAGCAGAGCAAGAGGAGCAGTGCCGGTTTTGCGCCAGGAAGGCTGGTTCTCATGGGTGGGCTCCTGTGATCGGCCGTTGGTTCTTCCGGCGGGGAAAGCAGGCGTCATGCCGGGCTTGGGGTTGAATGCGTCGTTCTTGTCCTCCTGGCCGGTCCGCCATGTCGGGCGGTCCGGCCGAACTGTTTTTCCTGTCTGGCGATTCAGTCCGGGCCTGACTGGGCAGGTGTATTTCTACGTTTTAATTATATATCAGTCTTTTCATTTTAAAAATCAAGGGGGAATTGGTCCGGGTATTCTACCCTGGTCGTCGGAAAGATGGGCAGTGGCTGCCAGTAAAACAGGGAGTAAACCTCTACTGCCTGCACAAGCCTTCGTTCAGCACGCATGGGCTGGGAGAATGGTCCGGTTGAACAGACCGGCCCGGGCGAACTTCCCATGGGCCAAGTGAGGGGGATGGGACCGGAAGGGGATGGATGGGAGCGCAAAACCGGGCGAAAACGCCCAAACGAAATCAGGGACCTAGGCCGTTGCCTAAGTCCCTGTTTTCGTTGGTGCGCCCGACAGGATTTGAACCTGTGGCCTACGGATTCGTAGTCCGGCGCTCTATCCGCTGAGCTACGGGCGCGTCGTCGAGAAGAGGGTGTTTAAAGACTTGGCCCCTTTCCGTCAAGCAATCTTTTCGACTTTTTTACAGCTCGATGAACTCCGCATCCTTCGCTCCTCGTAAAAGCAAGAGCTGGAGCGGCCTGAAGCGGATCACCTCCATGTCCGGCCCGGTGAAAAAATCTTTCAGGTGGCCGAACTTCGCGCCCAGGAGATCGAGGACCTTCCTTTTCGAGGCCTCGCCGGGGAGCGGGTCGAGCACGCCGAGCACGGTCAGCGCCCGGACGGAGTTCCGCGACCCGGCCGTGTCCCTGTCGTCCACCAGCAGGGCCGCGCGCGGATTCGCCGTCAGGTTGGCCCACTTGCGCGAGTTTGCAGGCGTGGCCATATGGATGTATCGCAGGCCCGGCTCCGCCGAGTAGGCCATGAGCGACGCGTGCGGCTCGCCTCCGGGCGAACTCGTGGACAGCACGCACAGGTCCCGCTCCAGGACGAAGCGGGCGATGTGTTCGGGGACGGCTTGCATGGGGGGCCTCCTCGCTTGAAAAGAAACAGGAACCTCAACGACTAGCTGAACATATGCGAAGCCTGCAAGACAAGCTCGAAGAGACCCGCGAATTCCTGCGCTCCCTGGCCGCAGGGAGGGACACGGCGGGCATGGCCGTGGCCTGGACCGGCGGCAAGGACTCCACCGTTGTGCTCGCCCTCTGGCGCGAGATCGCCGGAGGCCCGGCCAGGACCATCAACCTGGACACCGGGCACAAGTTCCCGGAGATCCTGTCCTTCCGGGACAGGATCGCCCGGGAGTGGGGCGTGGACCTCGCCATTGCCCGCCCGGACCCGGCGGACGTCCCGGCCGAAATCGCCTTGGACAAGCTGGCCTGCTGCGGCGCGCTCAAGGTGCGCCCGCTCAGGCGCGCCGTGGCCGAGGCCGGGGTCGCGGTCCTTTTCACGGGCATCCGCGCGGACGAGAACCCCTCGCGCACGGACCTTGCCCTCCTCGATGAGCGCGAGGGCTACGTCCAGGCCAACCCGATCCTCCATTGGACCGAGATGGACGTCTGGGCCTACACCTCCATGGCCGGGCTGCCGTACTGCGAACTCTACGACCAGGGCTACCGGTCGCTGGGCTGCGTGCCGTGCACGTCCCGGGCGGGCTTCGCCCAGGCCGAGCGCGCGGGCCGCGACCAGGAGAAGGAGGCCCGCATGGCCGAACTTCGCGCCCTGGGCTATTTCTGAACGTTCACGGGCCGTTGCGGGCCTGCACGTAGGGGCCGCTCCGGAAGCGGGAAACGGCCTTGTTTCGATTGGCTTTGGCGTCGAAATCCGCTACTTTCCTGCCTCCCATGAGCCACGCACAGACTGCATCGCCCATCATCCGGCACAAGACGCGGGTCATCCGCCTGGGCAACCTGCTTCTCGGCGGGGACAACCCCATCCGCGTCCAGTCCATGACCAACACCGACACCCGCGACGTGGCCGCGTCCACGGCCCAGGTGCTGGCCCTGGCCGAGGCCGGTTGCGAGATCATCCGCCTGGCCGTTCCCGACGAGGAGGCCGCCCGGGCGCTGAAGGAGATCAAGGCCGCCTCGCCCATCCCGGTCATCGCGGACATCCACTTCGACTACCGCCTGGCCCTGGCCTCGCTGGAGGCCGGGGTGGACGGGCTGCGCATCAACCCGGGCAACATCGGCGGGCACGAAAAGGTCCAGGCCGTTGTCCGCGCCGCCAGGGAGCGGGGCGCGCCCATCCGCATCGGGGTCAACTCGGGCTCGGTGGAGAAGAATCTCCTGGAGAAGTTCGGCGGCCCCACCCCCGAGGCCATGGTGGAGAGCGCGCTGGGGCACGTGCGCCTGCTGGAGGACGAAAGCTTCGACCAGATCAAGATTTCGCTCAAGTCCTCCTCGGTGCCCGCCACCATCGCGGCCTATTCCCTGCTGGCGAAAAAGGTGGACTACCCGCTGCACGTGGGCATCACCGAGGCGGGCACGCCGCTTCGCGGCGCGGCCAAGTCCGGCGTGGGGCTGGGCATCCTCTTCTGGCTGGGCCTCGGGGACACGCTTCGGGTGTCGCTCACTGGCGACCCGTTGAACGAGATGGACGCCGCCTGGGAGATCCTGCGCTGCCTGGGCATCCGCTCGCGCGGCCCGGAGATGATCTCCTGCCCCACGTGCGGGCGCACGGAGATCGACCTGGCGGGCATGGCCGAGGCCGTGGAGAAGAAGCTCCGCCACGTGAAGGCCCCGATCAAGGTCGCCGTGATGGGCTGCGTGGTCAACGGTCCGGGCGAGGCCCGCGAGGCCGACATCGGGCTGGCCGGAGGCCGCGACTGCGCGGTGATCTTTCGCAAGGGCGAGGTGGTGCGCAAGGTGCGCGGAGAAGCCTCGGTCCTTGCCGAATTCATGAAGGAACTCGATCAGATCATACAGGAGTTTGAAGACAGATGCGCCTAAGCCGCTACTACGCCCCGACCCTCAAGGAAGACCCGGCCGACGCCGAGGTGGTCAGCCACAAGCTCATGCTGCGCGCGGGGATGATCCGCAAGCTCACCTCGGGCATCTACACGTTCCTTCCCCTGGGGCTCAAGTCCCTGAACAAGGCCGCGCGCATAACGCGCGAGGAGATGGACCGCGCCGGGGCGCTGGAGATCCTCATGCCGGGCGTGCAGCCCGCCGACCTCTGGCAGGAGACGGGCCGCTGGGAGTTCTACGGCAAGGAGCTCCTGCGCTTCAAGGACCGCCACGACCGCGACTACTGCCTCGGGCCCACGCACGAGGAGGTCGTCACGGACCTGATCCGCCACGAGGTGCGCTCCTACCGCCAGCTGCCGCTGAACCTCTACCAGGTGCAGACCAAGTTCCGCGACGAGATCCGGCCCCGCTTCGGGCTGATGCGCGGCCGCGAGTTCGTGATGAAGGACGCCTACTCCTTCGACAAGGACGAGGAGGGGGCCCTGGCCAGCTACAAGGCCATGTACGACGCCTACTGCCGCATCTTCACCCGCCTGGGCCTGCGCTTCAGGGCCGTGGAGGCCGACACGGGCTCCATCGGCGGAAACTATTCGCATGAGTTCATGGTCCTGGCCAGCACCGGCGAGGACACGATCGCCGCCTGCCCGGCCTGCGAGTACGGGGCCAACCTGGAGAAGGCCGAGGCCGTGGCCGTTGTGGGCAAGAAGCCGGTCAACTTCCCCGAGCGCACCCTGGTCTCCACCCCGGGCAGGCACACCGTGGAGGAAGTGGCGGAGTTCCTCAAGATTCCGGCCAGCAAGGTGGTCAAGACGCTCCTCTACGACGTGGACGGCCAGCCCGTGGCCGCCCTGGTGCGCGGCGACCGCGAACTCAACGAGGTGAAGCTGAAAAACGCCCTGAACGCCCAGGACGTCTCCCTGGCCACCCCGGAGCAGGTCGTGCAGTGGACCAAGGCCCCCGTGGGCTTCGCCGGGCCCGTGGGCTTGAGTGCCGACGTGGTCAAGACCATCCTGGCCGACCGCGAGCTGGCCATGGACTCCGACTACGTGGTCGGGGCCAACAAGGCCGACGCGCACTACATGCACGTGGACCTGGACGACGACGTGCTGCTGACCAACTACGTGGACCTGCGCTCCGTCACCGAGGGCGACCCCTGCCCCAAGTGCGCCACGCCCCTGACCCTGACCAAGGGCATCGAGGTGGGCCACGTGTTCAAGCTGGGCTACAAGTATTCCGAGGCCATGCACGCCGCCATCCTGGACGAGCAGGGCAAGGAGCGCCTGGTGTACATGGGCTGCTACGGCATCGGCGTGTCGCGCGTGGTGGCGGCCTGCATCGAGCAGAACCACGACGGGTTCGGCATCAAGTTCCCGCCCGCCCTGGCTCCCTTCGAGGTTGCCGTGGTCTGCCTGGACACCAAGGGCGAGCCCATGGCCAAGGCCGAGGAGATCTACGCCTGGCTGAACGGGCAGGGCATCGAGGCGGTGCTTGACGACCGAGACGAGCGCCCGGGCGTGAAGTTCAAGGACATCGACCTCATGGGCTTCCCCATGCAGGTGGTCGTGGGCGGCAAGGGCCTGGCGCGCGGCGTGCTGGAGGTCAAGGATCGCCGCACGGGCGAGAAGTCCGAGCTGCCCGTCGAGGGCTTCGCCGAGGCCTTCTCGGCCTGGCGCGCGGGCGTTCTGGCGGGGTGGGAGGCCAGGTGAACCCTCCGGGCCGGATCGCCGCCGAAGCGAGCGTCGCGGAGGGTCGCGCTTGACGCCGCACGTCTTCCGCGTGAGCGAGATGGCCCGGGCCCTCAAGGACGTGATCGAGGGCCAGTTTCCCTTCGTGTGGGTGCGCGGGCAGGTCTCCAACCTCTCGCGTCCCGCGTCGGGGCACGTGTACTTCTCGCTCAAGGACGAGGAGGCGGTGCTCAACGTGGTCTGGTTCAAGGGCAGCCAGAACGGGCTGTCGCTCAGTGAGACCGAGCGCTACGACCCCTTGACCGGCGAGATATTGCCCGCCGAGGGCGGCTCGGCCTGGCTCGCCGACGGCGTGGAGGCCATGTGCGCCGGGAGGCTCACCCTGTACCCCCCGCGCGGGGCCTGCCAGATGGTGGCGGAGCTCGTGCAGGACATGGGGCAGGGCAGGCTGCACCTGGAGTTCGAGGCCCTCAAGCGAAAGCTCGCTGGGCTCGGCTGGTTCGACGCCTCGCGCAAGAGGGCGCTGCCGGGCCATCCGGCCCGCGTGGCCGTGGTCACCGCGCCCACCGGGGCGGCCATCCGGGATTTTCTGCGCGTGGCTTCTTCGCGCGGGACCGGGGCCGAGGTGCGCGTCTACCCCGCCCAGGTGCAGGGCGACGCGGCCCCGGGCCAGATCGCAAAGACCCTGGCCCAGGCCGGGGCCGACGGCTGGGCCGAGGTGGCGGTGCTCATCCGGGGCGGCGGCTCCATCGAGGACCTCTGGGCCTTCAACACCGAGGCCGTGGCCGAGGCTGTGGTGAACTGCCCGGTCCCGGTTGTGTGCGGAGTGGGCCACGAGGTCGACGTGACCATCGCGGACCTGGCCGCCGACGTGCGCGCGGCCACGCCCAGCCACGCGGCGCAGCTTCTGTGGCCGGAGCGTTCCGTGCTGGCCCAGCGCGCCGACGAGGCCGAGACCGCGCTGTCGCGTGCCTTCACGCGCTTTCTCGCCTCCCGCGAGCAGGCCCTGGCCGGGTACGAGAAGGCCCTGGCCTGGCTCTCCCCGCGAAACCGCGTGGAGCGCCTGGGTGAGCGTCTGGCTAGCCTCGCGCTTCGCCTGGAGTCCGCCGGGGAGAGACGGCTTTCGGGGGCGCAGCGCACGCTGGACGGGCTCGCGGACAGGCTCTGCCCCGCCTGGAACAGGCTGGCCGACCGCGCGCAAAACCGCCTGGATGTGCTCTCGGCGCGCCTGGAAGGGTTGGACCCCGAGGGGCCGTTGGCGCGCGGCTACGCGCTGGCGCGCAAGGCGGACGGGACTTTCCTGCGCGGCGTGGACGAAGTTTCCGCCGGGGACGCGTTGGAGATCGTCGTGCGTGACGGCTCGGTGAAGACGTCCGTGTTGGGCGTGGAGCGGGGGCGGCGGTGATCCGGCTCGTCCTGGCTCTTTTCGCTCTCCTGGCCCTGGCCTCCGGTTCCGCCCTGGCGGCGGAGGTCACCCAAGGGCCGCTTCGCGTGTCCTTCCCCGAGAGCGTGGCCGAGGGCCAGCCGTTTCTGGTGGAAGTGACCCTCGCCGGCCAGGCCGGCGGCGCGACGGTGGAGTGGCTGGGCAAGCGCGCCCCGGTGGCCCTGGAGAAGCGCGGCAACGTGCTGCGCGCCGAGGCGCTCCTTGGGGCTGGGCTCGGCACGGCTGGCTCGTCGCGCGTGCTCCAGGTGGAGGCTTCGGTTGGCGGGGTGCGCGAGACCGCGCTGTGCGGCGTCAAGGTGACGCGCTCGGCTTTTCCCGAGCAACGCCTCAAGCTGCCCCCGCGCATGGTCACTCCGTCGAAGGAGGACCAGGAGCGCATCGAACGCGAGCGCGAGGTGATCAACAAGGCCCTGGCCGAGGTCAGCGCGATCAGGTATTGGGGAGTTCCCTTCCTGCGCCCGGTGCCCGGAGTGGTGACCAGCGCCTTCGGGCTCAGGAGGATACTCAACGGCCAGCCGCGCAGCCCGCACACGGGCATCGACTTCGACGCGTCGATGGGCGAGGAGGTCCGCGCGGCGGCGCGGGGCAGGGTGGTTCTGACCGGGGATTTCTACTACAACGGCAACTCCGTTTTCCTGGACCACGGCCAGGGCGTGATCACCATGTATTTCCACCTCTCCCGCGTGAACGTGGCCAACGGCCAGGTGGTGGAGAAGGGGCAGGTGGTCGGCCTGGCCGGGGCCAGCGGGCGCGCCACCGGCCCGCATCTGCATTTCGGCATGAGGCTTCTGGGCCAGTCCGTGGACCCCATGGCGCTTTTCGCGCCCGGGTGGCCTTCGGCAAGGCGGCCCGGGGAGGGGTCATGAGCGCCAAGGAAATGAATTTCGAGAACAACATAGAGCGGTTGCGGAAGATAGTCGAACAGCTCGAATCCGGGGAGCTTCCCCTGGAAAAGGGCGTGGCCCTCTACAAGGAAGGGGTCGGGCTGGCCGGGGCGTGCCGCGCGCAGCTGGATAAGGCCAGGCTGACCGTGAGCCAGGTCGCCCCGGACGGGCTTGCGCCTTTCGACGCCGCCGCGAGCGAGGAGAATTGAGGTGACGGTCAAACAACGCCTTTCGGCCTACGCGCAGGAAGTGGAGAACAGCCTGCGCACGGCGCTCAGGAACAAGGGCGTCCCTTCGGGCCTGCTGGAGGCCATGGAATACAGCCTGCTGGCCGGAGGCAAGCGCCTGCGGCCCGTGCTCTGCCTGTGCTTCGCCCGGATGATGGGCGCGCCGAAAGACGCGGTGCTGCCTTTCGCCTGCGCGTTCGAGCTCATCCACACCTATTCGCTGGTGCACGACGACCTCCCGGCCATGGACGACGACGACCTGCGCCGGGGGCGGCCCTCCAACCACAAGGTCTTCGGCGAGGCCATGGCCATCCTGGCGGGCGACGGCCTGCTCACGGAGGCCTTCGTGCTCATGGCCTCCACGGCCAAGGACGTCCCGGCCGAACGCGTGGTCCAGGCCACGGGCACCCTGGCCCGGGCCGCAGGAGCGGCCGGGATGGTCGGGGGCCAGGCCCTGGACATGGCCTACACGGCCAAGGCCGGGGTCAGCCTGGAGGAGCTGCGCGAGATGCAGGCCTTGAAGACCGGGGCGCTCATCACGGCCGCCTGCGTCTGCGGGGCCGAACTGGCCGGGGTCGCCCCGGACCTGGTGGCCCGTGCCAGGAGCTACGGCCAGTCCGTGGGCGCGGCCTTCCAGATCGTGGACGACGTGCTGGACGTGGTTGGCGACGAGAAGACGCTGGGCAAGCCCGTGGGCTCCGACGAGGAGCAGGGCAAGACCACCTACCCCTCGCTCATCGGCGTGGAGCGCAGCATGGACCTGGCCCGCAGGCACGCGGCGCACGCCCTGGAGAGCCTCGCGCCCTTCGAGGGCCCGGAGGCGGTCTTTTTGCGCGACCTGGCCCAGTACATCGTGGACAGGGTGTCCTGACCGCGCGCGGCCGGGCGGCAACAGGCGCGTGGGCGCACACACACATTCGTCATCGCGACGCCAGGAGTAACGAGAAGCAATGTCCCTGCTTGATGGACATCCCCTGAAGATGCTCGCCCGGGCCGGAAACCCTTCCGACATCGCCGGGCTTTCCTGCGAGGAGCTCGAGGAGCTTGCCCAGGACGTGCGCGAACTGATCATCGCCACCGTCTCCGAGAATGGCGGCCACCTGGCCCCGTCCCTGGGAGTGGTGGAGCTGACGCTCGCCCTGCTCAAGACCTTCGACCCCTCGCGCGACAAGATCGTCTGGGACGTGGGCCACCAAGCCTACGCCTACAAGATCCTCACCGGGCGGCGCGAGCGTTTCCACACCCTGCGCACCCTGGGCGGCGTGAGCGGATTTCCGCGCATGGCCGAGAGCCCCTTCGACCACTTCGGCACCGGGCACTCCAGCACATCCATCTCGGCGGCCTCGGGCATGGCCATGGCCCGCGACGTGCTGGGCAAGGACAACAAGGTGGTGGCCGTCATCGGCGACGGTTCCATGACCGCCGGGCTCGCTTACGAGGGCCTGAACCAGGCGGGCGGCGACGGGCGCGACCTGGTGGTGGTGCTGAACGACAACAAGATGTCCATCTCCAAGAACGTGGGCGCGCTTTCGCTCTTTCTCTCGCGAAAGCTCTCCAACCGCTGGGTCACGCGGGCCAAGCGCGAGTTCGAGGCCATGGCCCGCCTTGTGCCCTTCGGCCAGGAGATGGTGGAGATCGTCAAGCGCGGCGAGGAGTCCTTCAAGGGATTCTTCACGCCGGGCATGCTCTTCGAGGCCTTCCATTTCAACTATGTGGGCCCCATCGACGGCCACGACCTGCCCAAGCTCCTCTCCGTGTTCAAGGAAGTGCGCGAGATGAAGGGGCCGGTGCTGGTGCACGTGCTCACCCAGAAGGGCAGGGGCTACACCCCGGCCGAGGAGAACCCCACCTACTACCACGGCGTGGGCTCCTTCGAGCCGGAGACCGGCGAGATCATCAAGTACTCGGCCTCCAAGCTGCCCACCTACACCGACGTCTTCGGCGACACCCTGTGCAAGCTGGCCGAGCGCGACAAGCGCGTCATCGCCATCACGGCGGCCATGCCCGAAGGCACCGGCCTGGCCTGCTTCTCCCAACGCTTCCCCGAGCGCTTCGTGGACGTGGGCATCTGCGAGCAGCACGCCGTGACCTTCGCCGCCGGCCTGGCCACCCAGGGGCTCAAGCCCGTGGTGGCCATCTACTCCACGTTCCTGCAACGCTCCTACGACCAGATCGTGCACGACGTCTGCCTCCAGGATCTGCCCGTGACCCTCTGCCTGGACCGGGGCGGGCTCGTGGGCGAGGACGGGGCCACGCACCACGGCGTGTTCGACGTCTCCTTCTTGCGCCACATCCCCAACCTGGTGCTCATGGCCCCCAAGGACGAGGCCGAGCTCCAGCGCATGCTGGCCACGGCCATGGCCCACCCCGGGCCGGTGGCCATCCGCTACCTGCGCGGCGTGGGCGTGGGGGCTGGGCTCTGCGACGACCCCGAGCCCATTCCGCTCGGCCAGGGCGAGCTTCTGCGCGACGGCTCCGACGCGGTGATAGTGGCCCTGGGCAGCAGGGTGATGCCCGCGCTGGCGGCCGCCATGGAGCTCGAATCGGAACACGGGCTCAAGGTGGCGGTGTACAACGCCCGCTTCGTCAAGCCCCTTCCCGAGGCGGACCTTTTGGACCTGGCCGCGCGCTTCGAGGTGCTCCTGACCGTGGAGGAGAACGCCCTGCAGGGCGGGTTCGGCTCGGCCGTGCTGGAATTCCTGGGCGACTCGGGCGCGCTTCGCGGCCAGAAGATCAAGCGCCTGGGCATCCCGGACCATTTCGTGGAGCACGGGCCGCAAAAGGCCCTGCGCGAGATGCTCGGCATCCACAAGGACGGCATCCGGAAGGCCGTGCTCGAAGCCTGCGGACGGGAGGTGTAGCCGTGCCGGTCTCGGTGATCCTCTGCCACCCCTCTCCGGGCAGCTTCAACCACGCGGTGGCCGAAACCGCCCGGGAAGAGCTCTCGGCAATGGGCCGGGAGGTGCGCTTCCACGACCTCTACGCCGAGCGCTTCGCGCCCGTGCTGCCGGACATGGAGATCCCCCGCGACGGGCTGGTGCCGGAGTTCGTGGCCCGGCACTGCGAGGAGATCGCCGATGCCTCCGGGATAGTGGTCGTGCACCCCAACTGGTGGGGCATGCCCCCGGCCGTGCTCACGGGCTGGGTGGACCGGGTGATGCGCCCGGGCGTGGCCTACGAGTTCAAGGAGGGCGACGGCGGCGAGGGCGTGCCCGTGGGGCTCCTCAAGGCGGACGCGGCCGTGGTCTTCAACACGGCCAACACCCCGGCCGCCCGCGAGCGGGAGGCCTTCGGCGACCCGCTGGAGCGCATCTGGCGCGACTGCGTCTTCGGCCTGTGCGGCGTGACCCGCGTGCACAGGCGCACCTTCGAGGTGATCGTCACCTCCACCCCTGAACAGCGCGCCGCCTGGCTCGGCGAGGTGCGCCGCACCATGCGGGAGATCTTCGGCTAGCCGCGCCGGGTTCGGCTTTTTCGAGGCAAAACCGCCGGTGGGCGCTTTTCAGCGGGCCGCCGGGGCTCCTGGCCGTTTCTACTGCTAGCGCCTCACGTGCACGGGCACCACGCGCACGTCCTTGTTCGGGTTCCCGGCGGCCCTGGGTTGCGCCGGGCTCCCTTGCGCCACGTAGACCTGCTCCCGCCTGTCCTTGAGCGGCGCGACCACTTCGCGCACGCATTCACGCGGGCAGTTCCATTCCATCCCGCGCCGCCCAAGGGCCGGATGGCCCTACTTCCTGGCGATCACCTCGATCTCCACCAGTACGTCGCGCGGCAGGCGCGCCACCTCCACGCCGGAGCGGGCCGGGTAGGGGGGCGTAAAGAACGAGGCGTAGACCTCGTTCACGGCCTGGAAATCCTTCATGTCCTTGAAGAACACCGTGGCCTTGACCACGTTCTCCATGCCGAGCCCGGCGGCCTCCAGCACGGCCTTCACGTTGGAGAGCACCTGCCTGGCCTGGGTGGCCGCGTCGCCCTCCACCAGTTGGCCCGTGGCCGGGTCGATGGGGATCTGGCCGGAACAGAAAAGGAACTCGCCCGCCCAGACCGCCTGGGAATAGGGGCCGATGGCCGCCGGGGCGTTTTTCGTCTCAACGGCTGTCTTCTTGGCGTTCATGCGTCTCTCCTTTGTGCGGATGCCCGCAGCATAGCGCATGATCCGGCCCGGGCCAACAGGCGCGCGCACGTCCCGCCAACGCCGGGAGAGGAGCGGGCGCGGGTGGCGGCCCTGGCCGGGCCTTGGCGCGCCGCCTGATCGCCGCGGGCTATTTCTTCAGGAAGGCTTCCCTGGCGGCGAAGGCCGTGTCCGGGAAGTCCGAGAACACACCGTCCACGCCGATCTCGAAGAACTGCCTGTACTCGGCCTTGGGGTCGCCCTTGTAGTCCGGGGCCAGGAAGCGCGGCTCGTCCCGGAAGGTGTAGGGGTGCACCAGGAGACCGGCGGCGTGGGCGTCCTTGACCAGGGCGTTCGGGGCCTTGAGGGACTTGTCCGGGTTCTCGCCCACTATGAGCCGCTTCCAGGGGCCGATGCCCTTGGCGAAGGCCGCGATGGCCTTAAGCTCCTCGGGCCTGGTCAGGTCCAGGTAGGTTCGCGTGTCGCCGGAGGCCACGAAGTCGTAGGGCCGCATGCCCGGCTCGTCGAAGAGAAACACCAGGGGCACGTCGATCATCTTCTTCAGGTCCTTGAGATTGGCCATCTCGAAGGACTGGATGAACACGGGCGAATCGGCCTTGTCCCACCCGGCGGCCTCGAGCTCCTTGACCAGGGGCCCCTCCAGGGCCAGGCCGATGGAGCGGAAATAGGTCGGATGCTTGGTCTCGGGATAGATGCCGATCACGCGGCCCTTTTCGGCACTCATGCGCTTGGCCAGGGCGATCACCTCGCCCAGCGTGGGCACCTCGTGCTTGCCGTCGTGGGACTTGTCGCGGAAATCCAGGCGCTCCCTGGCCTTCAGGGTCTTGAGCTCCGCCAGGGTGAAGTCCTCGGTGAAATAGCCCTCGACCTCGGCCCCGTCGATGATCTTCTTCTTCCTGCGGTCGGGGAACTTCCGGGCCACGTCCGTGGTGCCGGAGATTTCGTTCTCGTGGCGGGCCACGAGCACGCCGTCCTTGGTGGAGACGAGGTCGGGCTCGATGAAGTCCGCGCCCATCTCCACGGCCAGCCTGTAGGATTCCAGGGTGTGTTCGGGCCGGTGGCCGCAGGCCCCCCTGTGGCCGATGACGATGGGCTTGGATGCTGCGGACACCGGGTCGTCCTCCATGATCAGGTTCAGCGTGAGCAGGGCCATGAGAGGGTACACGAGAAGGCGCATGCTGTCCTCCGGGCTCGGGTTCGCTTCCGGGATGGCCACGGGCATTTACCCCGGGCCGGTTTTGTGGGAAAAGGCCTCTCGCGTTTCTCGCTCAAGGACCCCGCCATGAAAGATCTCATGCTCGTGCACATCTTCGGCCCCGACCGCCCCGGCATCGCCTCCACCGTCTCCGGGCTGCTGGCCCAGTACGGCGTGGACATCCTGGACGTGGGCCAGTCCGTCATCCACGACGCCCTGTCGTTGGGCGCGCTCATCCGCATCCCGGAGGGCGCGCAGTCGGCGGCCGTGGTCAAGGACCTGCTCTACGCCGCCCACGAAATGGGCGTGGGCTGCAAGTTCACACCCGTGAGCCCGGACGGCTACACCCAGTGGGTGGAGGCCGCGGGCAAGCCGCGCTGGATCGTGAGCCTGCTCGGGCGCACCATCAGCGCCGCCCAGGTGGCCGCCGTCACCAGCGTGATAACGGCCAACGGCCTGAACATCCAGTCCGTGAACCGCCTCACCGGCCGCCCCAGCATGGAGGACGACGACCGCGACCGCCCGGCCTGCATCGAGTTCTCCGTGCGCGGCACCCCCGTGGACGTGGGCGCCATGCGCAAGGAATTCCTGCGCATCGCAAGCCAGCTGGGCGTGGACATCGCCCTGCAGGAGGACAACGCCTTCCGCCGCAACCGCAGGCTGGTGGCCTTCGACATGGACTCCACCCTGATCCGCGTGGAGGTCATCGACGAATTGGCCAAAGCCTGGGGAGTGGGGGAGCAGGTGGCGGCCATCACGGAGTCGGCCATGCGCGGCGAGCTCGATTTCCGCCAGAGCCTGAAGAAGCGCCTGAGCCTGCTTCGTGGCCTGCCCGTGGAGACCCTGGAGAACGTCGCGGCCGACATCCCCCTGAACGACGGTGCCGAGAAGCTCGTGCGCAACCTCAAGCGCTTCGGCTACAAGACCGCAGTGATCTCCGGCGGCTTCACCTTCTTCGGCGAACGCCTGCGCGAGCGCCTGGGCATCGATTACGTGCACGCCAACGAACTGCGCATCGAGGACGGCAAGCTCACCGGCGAGGTGGCGGGCGAGGTGGTGGACGCCAAGCGCAAGGCCGACCTGCTCAAGGCAATCGCCGAGAGCGAGAACATCTCGCTCATGCAGACCATCGCCGTGGGCGACGGGGCCAACGACCTGCCCATGCTCAACCTGGCTGGCCTGGGCATCGCGTTTCGCGCCAAGCCCCTGGTGAAGGAAGGGGCCGGGCACGCCATCTCCACCCTCGGGCTGGACGCGGTGCTGTATCTTTTGGGCTTCCGCGACCGCGACATCGAATAGATCGTTTTTCTGGAGAGGGCGCTGCCCTCTCCAGGCCTCTCCCGCCAGGGAGCTTCGTTCCCTGGACCCGTTATAGCTTCGCGTCGGTCACCGGATGCAACGAAGTTGTCCGCCCGCCTGCCTGGAAGCGCGCTTCCAGGCAGGCGGGCGGACAAAGTTCATGGCAAGGGTGAAATCCGCGAAGCGGAAAGCCGGGGCCCGGGGGGAGGCTTCTCCCCCCGGCGGGTGCAGGGCAGAGCCCTGCCGGGGTGCGGGGCAGCGCCCCGCTCCGTTTCTTTTCTTCCAAGCCTTGCCTATTGCTTCCCCTCGGGAGTATCTCTGAAAAGATCCGGAAAAAGGGAGGGAAAAGCCATGATCCGCAACATCCTTGCGCCCGTGACTCCGTCCGGCGCGTGCGCCAGGTCCGCCGAGGTCGCGGCGGGACTGGCCAGGCGTTTCAGCGCGGGCCTGACCATCCTGCACGTTTTCGGTTTCGAGCACCGCTGGGGGGAGGCCGAGCTGCTCGCCCGGCCGGGCGAGCTGGAGAACATTCGCGAAGCCATGGGGAAGCGCTTCGCCCCGCTCCTGGAAGGCCTGGGCGGGCGGGGCATCGTGGCGGCCCAGGGCGTGCCCCACGTGGAGATCCTGCGCCTGGCCCGGGAGGACGGCGCGGACCTCATCGTCATGTGCCCGGCCAGCGGCGACATCCCCGCGATGGAAACGGAGATCGCCCGCGTGGGGCACACGGTGGAGCGCGTGCTGGAGTTCGCGCGCTGCCCGGTGATGCTCACCGGAGCCGCGTTGCGCGAGCCGGGCCACGTCGGGCACGTGCTCGCGGCCACGCGCCTGGGCCCGGCGGACATGCCGGGCGTCGAGTACGCCGGGCGCCTGGCCCGGGAGTGCGGGGCCGGGCTCACCGTGCTGAACGTGCTGGACACCTGCGTCGAGGCCGCGAACATGAGCCAGGGGGCAATCGGGCGCGAAAGCGCCGCCAGGATCGAACGCATGGGCAGGGACTACGCGGCCGCCCTGTCCGGCGTGAAGAGCGTGGAGTACGCCTGCTGGGAAGGCGACACCGAGGTGGAGATACTGAAGCTCGCCCGCAGGCGCGGCGCGGACGTCATCGTCATGACCCATCGCGGTGGGGAAACCGATCCGGAATGCGCCTTCGAGCGCTCCCTGGTGCTCCGCGTGGCCTGCAAGGCGCTCTGCCCGGTGCTCAGCGTGAACAAGGGGAGCGAGGCGCAGGCTTAGGCTTGCTGGCCGGGCTGCCTGGTTTCAGGGCGAGCGCGCCCGATCACAAAAAAACGCGCGGCCGGACGAATTGTCCGGCCGCGCGCTTCTTTTGCGTGCAAAACCCGGGTTCTAGACCTCGAAGAGCATCTCCAGGTCGTTTCTGGTCAGGCTCTTCCAGGCGTCCTGGCCGGGGATGATGGCCTCGGCCACGCCTTTCTTCATGTCCTGGAGCTTCAGTATCTTCTCCTCCACGGTGTTGGAGCAGATCAGCTTGTAGGCGAACACCTGGCGCTTCTGGCCGATGCGGTGCGTGCGGTCCGTGGCCTGGTTCTCCACGGCCGGGTTCCACCACGGGTCGTAGTGGATCACGTAGTCCGCGCTGGTCAGGTTGAGGCCCGTGCCGCCCGCCTTGAGCGAGATCAGGAAGATGGGGATTTCCGGGGTGTTGTTGAAGCGGTCCACCTGCTCGAAGCGGTCCTTGCTGGAGCCGTCCAGGTAGGCGAAGGGCGTCTGGTTGATCTGCAGCCAGCTGCGGATGATGTGCAGCATCTGCACGAACTGCGAGAACACCAGCACCTTGTGGCCTTCCTCCACGATGTCCGTGACCAGGTCCTTGAAGGTGTCGAACTTGCCCGAGGGCAGGTTGGTGTTCACGCCGGGCATGTCGAGCTTCAGAAGCCTGGGGTGGCAGCAGATCTGGCGGAGCTTGAGCAGCGCGTCCAGGATGGACATCTGCGACTTGGCCATGCCCTTCTCGTCCACGTCCTTGAGCACCTGGTCGCGCAGCTTCTTGGCCAGCTGGGAGTAGAGCTCGGCCTGCTCGTCGATGAGCGCGCAGTACTGGACGTTCTCCACCTTGGGCGGCAGGTCCTTGGCCACCTCGGACTTGGTGCGGCGCAGGATGAAGGGCTTCACGCGGCCGCGCAGGTAGTCGAGCGTCTCCTCGTCGCCGTCCTTGATGGGCTTGACGATGCCGCGCTGGAAGGAGTTCTGGCTGCCCAGGAAACCGGGCATGAGGAACTCGAACAGGCTCCAGAGCTCGAAGAGGTTGTTCTCGATGGGCGTGCCCGAGAGGCAAAGGCGCATCTTGCCCCTGAGCCTGCGCACGGAGCGCGCCGTGATGGTGTTGGGGTTCTTTATGTTCTGGGCCTCGTCCAGGATGATGGTGCTGAACTCGAAGTTGAGCAGCTCGTCCAGGTCGCGGCGCAGGAGCGCGTAGGTGGTGATCACCAGGTTCGATTCGGCGATCTTCTTGAAAAGCCCTTCGCGCTTGGCCCCGTAGACGATCAGCCGGGTGAGCCGGGGCACGAACTTCTCGGCCTCGCGGTCCCAGTTGGGCAGCACCGAGGTGGGCACCACGATCAGGTTGGGCGCGCGCGAGCCCTTGTCCACCATGTGCTGGATGAAGGAGAGCGTCTGCACGGTCTTGCCCAGGCCCATCTCGTCGGCCAGGATGCCGCCGAAGCCGTACTCGCGCAGGAAGTTCAGGTAGCTGAGGCCCTGCAACTGGTAGGGGCGCAGGCTGGCGTTCAGGTGCGCGGGCTGCTTGAGCGGCACGATCTCTTTGAAGCTGTGGATCTTTTCGCGCAGGCTGTTCCAGAAAGAGTCGGTGTGGGCCTCGGGCAGGTCCTCGAGGATCTTGTCCAGCACCGGGGCCTCGAACTGCTTGAAGCGCTTCTGGGGCGGCTTGTCCGCGTCGTAGCCCAGGGCGCGCAGCTTGTGGCCGATGCGCTTGAGCCAGCTCTCGGGCAGGCTCGTGTAGGAGCCGTCCTTGAGCTGCACGTAGCGCTTTCCCTGGGTCCAGGCCTTCCAGATCTTCTCGATGGGCACCTTCTGGTCGTCGTACTGCACGGCCAGGTCCAGGTCGAACCAGTTCTCCTTCTCGTTGGACTCCACCTCGGCCACGATCACCGGCTGGGAGAGGCGCACCTTGTAGCGGGTGAGGTTCTTCTCGCCGAAGACGCGGTACTTCTCCACGAGCTTGGGGTAGGCGTCCAAGAGGAAGACGATGGCTTCCTCGGGCTCCAAAAACCAGTTGGCGTTGTTGCGCGGCTGGAAGCCCATCTCCTGCAGCACGGCGATGAGCGCCGCCTCGGCCTCCTGCTCGCGGGCCATGAGGAAGCTCTTGCCCTCGAAGGAGTAGGAGCCTGTCTGCAATTCGGGGTTGGGGCCTTCCTGGAAGACCTCGCCGTGCTCGGTCTCGTAGACGTTCTGCACCTGGAGCGTGAGCAGGCTGCCTTCCTCGTCCAGGTAGAGCTTCGGATTGTACCTGGCGGGCAAAAAGCTCGGCTTCATGCGGTCGAGGAATTCCTGCTGGCCGTGCAGGTCCGAGGCGGGGAACTTGGTCCAGACCCGGTCCAAAAATTCCGAGACGTCGCCCGAGGGCACCAGCGGCGGGTTCTCCACCATCTCGCGGATGAAGGGCGCGGGCAGGCCGGTCTGCACCGGGTAGAAGCTCTTGTTCCAGCAGACCCACAGGGGCAGCTGGCCGTAGAAGAAGGTCTCCTGGCCCTGGATGGCGAAGGGGGCCTTGCCGGGGCGGGCCAGGTAGATGTCGAAGCGCAGGCCCTGGGCCTCGTCCATCACCGGGCGCAGCTGCAGGCGCATGGTGGAGCGCTCGATGCGCACCGGGTGCTCGGTGTCCTGCCAGTAGAGGTAGTACTCCTTGCCGATGGACCACAAGAACCAGGAGATGAGCCCGGCCGGGATGTCCACCCGGTGGCCCCGGTAGTCCAGGAAGTGGCCGATCTGCTCGGCGACGAGCGGCAGGCTGGGCGAGGTCTCGCACCAGTCCGGGTTCTGGATGATCTGCTCGAGGGTGATCTCCTGGTGCACCTGGGAGAGCCCGGACTTGTTCTGGCGGCCCCGGAAGAAGGCCACCTGGAGCCGGCCGGGCTCGGGGTGGAAGCGGTAGATGACGTAGTGCTTGCCCGCCTCGGGCTCGAAGGCCGTGGCGAAGAAATGCCTGAAGGTCTGGCGCCACTCCACGTTCTGGGCCGCCTCGGCCTGGCTGTCCTGGCTCTTGCGGCCCTCCAGGCTTTTCACGAACTTGAGCGCGGTGGCCCCCACGTGGCGGCACACTCCGGAGAACGACTCGGGGCAGTTGCAGAAGAAGGTGACGGTCTCGTCCTCGAGGTTCAGCCCCAGTTCGGACGTGTAGACCTGGAAATCATCCCCCTGGACTTGCCCCTCCACATCCCAGTACTGTTCGCGCTTCTTGACGTCGATTTTCTGGACGCCGTCCTGCGCGACGATTGAATGCGAGCCGTCAATGATATATTCGGGAATCGTCTCCCGGACGAATTCCTGGAGGATTTGCTTGGCTTTGCTCTCCTCGCTGGTGAGGGCCATGTTTATCGATACTCCGTGAGAGGCGGAAAAAGGTTTCTTACAAATTCCATACCCAATTGCCTAACCCCACACTCTATGCATTTTCAGACGCAAAGCAAGCATTTCTCCCTCGGCGGGAGGTTTTTCCGGTATCTGGGACCGGTGGCGCTTTTTCTCGCCCTGGCCCTTGCCGGATGCGACTCCCAGCCCGGGGGCGGGCAGGCCCCGAAGGCCTCCGGCGACGGCGGCAAGCCCGAGCACGGCGGGCGCATCATCATGGCCACCCTGGGCGAGCCCAGCAACCTCATCCCGCCGCTTTCCACGGATTCGGCCTCCCACGAGGTGGCCTCGCTCATCTACGTCTCGCCCCTGCGCTACGACAAGGACATCAAGATCGAGCCCTACGCCGCGCAGTCCTTCGAGATCCTGGACGGAGGCCGCCACTTCAAGTTCAAGCTGCGCGAGGACATCCGTTGGTTCGACGGCAGGCCCCTCACCGCCGACGACGTGGAGTTCACCTACAGGCTGATGATCGACCCCAAGACCCCCACGGCCTACGCCGGGGATTTCCTGGCCATCAAGGAGTTCAGGAAGACGGGCGCGTACACCTTCGAGGTGTTCTACGAAAAGCCCTTCGCCAGGGCCGTCTCCACCTGGGCCTCGGACATCCTGCCCAAGCACGCTCTCGAGGGCGAGGACCTGACCAACACCAAATACGCTCGCGAGCCGATGGGCGCTGGCCCCTACAAGCTGAAAGAGTGGGTGGAGAACCAGCGCGTGGTGCTCACGGCCAACAAGGACTACTTCGAGGGCAAGCCCTACATCGACGAGGTGGTCTACCGCTCCGTGCCGGACCAGACCACCCAGTTCATGGAGCTCAAGGCGGGCAACCTGGACTACATCGGGCTCACACCGCCGCAGTACCTCTTCCTGACGAACGGCCCCAGGTGGGAGGCGGGCTGGCGCAAGTACAAGTACCTGGCCTCGGGCTACACGTATCTGGCCTACAACCTGGAGCATCCGCTCTTCAAGGAGAAGAAGGCCCGCCAGGCCCTGGCCCACGCCATCGGCAAGGAGGAGATCATCAAAGGCGCACTCCTGGGGCTCGGGGTGCCCACCATTGGCCACTACAAGCCGGACTCCTGGGCCTACAACCACGACATCAAGCCCTACGGGTACGACCCGGGCAAGGCGCTCATGATGCTCGGCGAGCTCGGCTGGAAGCGCGAGAAGCCCACCGGGCCGCTCATGAAGGACGGCAGGCCCTTCGCCTTCACGGTGATAACCAACCAGGGCAACGAGCAGCGCATCAAGGCCTGCGCCATCATCCAGGAGCAGCTGGCGCGCATCGGCATCCGGATGCAGGTGCGCACCCTGGAGTGGGCCACCTTCATCAAGGAGTTCGTTGACCAGCGCCGCTTCGAGGCCGTGCTCCTGGCCTGGTCCATCCCGCAGGACCCGGACGCCTTCGACGTCTGGCATTCCTCCAAGGCGGCAAGGCCGGGGCTCAACTTCGTGGGCTACGCCAACCCGGAGGCGGACGCGCTCCTGGAGGCGGGCCGCAACCTCGTGGACCCGGCGCAAAGAAAGCCCATCTACGACCGCTTCCAGGAAATCCTGCACGAGGACCAGCCCTACTGCTTCCTCTACACCCCCTACGCGCTGCCCATCCTCACCGAGAGGGTGCACGGCGTCGAGCCCGCCCCGGCGGGCATCTCGTGGAACTTCGTCCGCTGGTGGATCCCCAAGTCCCAGCAAAGAACCGTGCTCTCTAAATGATCCGCATCAACGAAATAATGGACAAGGTCGCGCCGTACATGGATCAGGCCGGCCAGGACCTCATCACCAAGGCCTACGTGTATTCGGCGGCCGCCCACGCGGGCCAGACCAGGCTCTCGGGCGAGCCGTACCTCATGCACCCGCTCTCCGTGGCCAACATCCTGGCCGAGATGCGCCTGGACGCGCCCAGCATCTCCGCCGGCCTCCTCCACGACACCGTGGAGGACACCATGGCCACCATCGACGAGATAGAGGAGCAGTTCGGCGAGGAAGTGGCGGACATCGTGGACGGGGTGACCAAGATCAGCCTGATGTCCTTCGAGTCCAAGGAGGAGGCCCAGGCCGAGAACATCCGCAAGATGGTCTTCGCCATGGCCGAGGACATCCGGGTGATCCTGGTCAAGCTGGCCGACAGGCTGCACAACATGCGCACCCTGGACTTCCAGAAGCCCATCAAGCGCCAGCTGATCAGCCAGGAGACCATGGACATCTACGCCCCGCTGGCCAACCGGCTGGGCCTGCACCGCATCAAGGTGGAACTGGAGGACCTCTCCTTCAAGCACCTGAAGCCCGAGATCTACGAGCAGCTCAAGCAGGGCGTGGACAGCCACGAGGTGCTGGACGAGGCCTACATCGAGAAGGTCATCTCCGTCATCCGGGGCCTGATGGAGGAGAACGCCATCAAGGGCAGGGTGCTCGGGCGCAAGAAGCACCTCTGGAGCGTGCACAACAAGATGAAGGCCCAGGGCCTGGCCCTGGACCAGGTGCACGACATCGTGGCCTTCCGCATCATCGTGGGCACCCTGAAGGACTGCTACGCCATGCTGGGCCTGGTGCACTCGCTCTGGAAGCCGGTGCACGGGCGCTTCAAGGACTACATCTCCATGCCCAAGGCCAACATGTACCAGAGCCTGCACACCACGGTGATAGGCCCGGACGGCGAGCGCATCGAGATACAGATCCGCACCGAGGAGATGAACCAGCTGGCCGAACACGGCGTGGCCGCCCACTGGGCCTACAAGGAGCGCGGCAAGTCCGGCAAGATGGCCGCCCGCGACGCCGAGCGCTTCACCTGGCTGCGCCAGATCATGGACTGGCAGCGCGAGGCCACGGACTCCAAGGAGTTCATGCGCTCCCTGCGCTACGACCTCTTCCAGGAGGAAGTCTACGTCTTCACGCCCAAGGGCGACGTGAAGGAACTGCCCGACGGGGCCACCCCCGTGGACTTCGCCTACGCCATCCACACCGAGGTGGGCAGCCACTGCTCCGGGGCCAAGGTCAACGGCAGGCTGGTTCCCCTCACCACGGCGCTGAAAAACGGCGACACCGTGGAGATCTTCACGGACAAGAACCGCAACCCCAGCAAGGACTGGCTCAAGTTCGTCAAGACCGCCAAGGCCCGCACGCGCATCAAGCATTGGGTGAAGACCCAGGAGCGCGAGGAGGCCATCGCCCTGGGCAAGGAGCTCCTGGAGAAGGAAGGCCGCAAGCTCGGCGTGAACGTGAACCGCCTGGTCAAGGAGGACGCCTTCGCCCCGGTGCTGGCCGAGTACAACTTCCCGGGCGTGGAGGAACTCTTCGTGGCCGTGGGCTACTCCAAGCTCACGCCCAGGCGCGTGCTGCGCGCGTTTCTGCCCAAGCCGGAGGCCAGCAAGCAGGAGGCCCAGGCCGAGAGCCAGGCCGACCAGGGCAAGGCCAAGCCGGGCGAGTCCATCCGCATCAAGGGCGTGGACAACGTGCTGGTGAGCTTCGCCGGGTGCTGCACCCCGCTGCCGGGCGAGCCCGTGGTGGGCTACATCAGCCGGGGCAGGGGAGTGATCGTGCACACCCACGACTGCCCGAACCTGGGCAGGCTGGAGCCCGAGAGGCTCCTGCAGGTGTCCTGGGAGGGCCAGGAGGACAAGCCCTATCCGGCCAAGATCACGATCCTCACGCACAACAAGAAGGGCGTGCTGGCCAAGATCGCGGCCATCCTGGCCGAGGACGGCGTGAACATCGACGCGGGCACGTTCAACTCCAGCGTGGACGGCCGCACCGAACTCGTGCTCACCGTGGAGGTCAAGGACTCGGGGCACCTCTACAGGACCATCGAGCACATCCAGAAGCTGCCCGAGGTGGTGGAGGTCAAGCGCATGGTGGAGGAGTCCCCGGCCTAGGGCCGGGGCGCTTCAAGATTTCAAAACTGAAACGGTGCGGTGGCCGCTTCGGGCGTGGGAGAGGGGCGCGAATGGCGCGCGGCTGTCCTGCGATTCGCGCCGGGCGTCCGCTTCCCGGCCGGCCATGCGGCCAAAACGAATCAGGGGCTTACGGCGGTTGCCGCAAGCCCCTGTCTTTCTTGGTCGGGATGAGAGGATTCGAACCTCCGGCCTCTGCGTCCCGAACGCAGCGCTCTAGCCAGACTGAGCTACATCCCGTCGTGCGAGGAGGCCTTTTATACAAGTGGGACAAGTTTGGCAAGCATGATTTCGTGTTGTCAAAATACCGGGTCTTCACGTATCTTTTCAACTGCCCCGCCATCTGCGCCACGAAGCGGAGGCGTGTCCACCACGGCCGGCCGTCCGGCCGTCACGCGAAACGAGAAAGGATTCCACAGTGATCAGTGTCGTCGTCGTCGATGATTCCGCCTTCATGCGCAAGGCGCTCGCTTCCATGCTCGAAAAGGACCCCGAGATCCGCGTCGTGGCCACGGCCCGGGACGGGCAGGAGGGCCTGGACCTCATCCGCAAGCACAATCCCGACGTCATCACCCTGGACATCGAGATGCCGCGCATGGACGGCCTGACCGCGCTCAAGCACATCATGATGGAGATGCCCAAGCCCGTGCTCATGGTCAGCTCGCTGACCGTGGAAGGGGCCGAGGCGACCCTCAAGGCCATGGAGCTGGGCGCGGTGGACTTCATTCCCAAGCAACTCTCCAAGGTCTCCCTGGACATCGTCAAGATCGAGGAGGACCTCCAGGCCAAGGTCAAGCAGATCGCGCGGCGCAAGTTCCGCCCGCCCCTGGCCATGCGCAGGCCCACGCCGGCGGCCCCGGCCGGGGCGCACGCGGCGGCGCACGAGGCCGAGGCGAAGAAGGAGTTCGTGAAACCGTCGGGAACGCTCACGCGCGACGTGGTGGCCATCGGCGTCTCCACGGGCGGGCCCCCGGCGGTGCAGAAGGTGCTCTCCGCGCTCCCGGCCAGTTTCCCGGCCTCCATCGTCATCGCCCAACACATGCCAGCGGCCTTCACCGGCCCGTTCGCCAAGCGCCTGGACGGCGTGTGCCAGGTCAGCGTCAAGGAAGCCGAGACCGGCGACAGGCTGGCTCCGGGCCACGTCTTCATCGCCCCGGGCGGCAAGCACCTGAAGCTCATCCAGAAGGTCAGCCGCGTGGAGATCGAGGTGACAACCGAGCCCGCCGAGGCGCTCTACAAGCCCTCCGCCAACGTCCTGGTGGGCTCGGCGGCCGAGGCCGTGGGGAAAAGGGCGCTGGGCGTGATTTTGACGGGCATGGGATCGGACGGACTCGAAGGCGTCAAGATTCTCAAGCAAAAGGGCGGGCGCGCCTTGGCCCAGTCGGACGCGTCCTGCGTCGTCTACGGGATGCCCAAGGCGATCGTGGATGCCGGCCTTGCCGACGAAATCCTGGACATCGACGACATGGCCCAGGCGATCATGAACAACCTGTACAAGTAGGCCCGCTCACTTCCGTCGGGAGCGGCTGCCGGGGACATTATGGGCGATCATGAAGAACTGCTGAACCAGCTTCGTTCCGGTGACGTGGAACTCGAACGCGAAGCCGCCTTCGCCGCCGGGGAGGGCAAGGTCGAGGAGGCCGTGCCTCTTCTGGCCAGGCTGGTCCAGAGCCAGAACCTTGGCGTGCAGGAGGCGGCGGACAGGGCCCTGCGCAGGATCGGCGGCCCGGCCGTGGTGCGCGCCGTGGCCCCGCTTTTGCGCTCCGACGACCCGCCCTCGCGCAACATCGCCATGGACGTGATGCGCGAGGTGGGCGACCAGGACTTTCCCACGCTCATCGACCTCTTGCACGACGACGACCCGGACATGCGCATCTTCTCCTCCGACATCCTGGGCTCCACGGGCAACCTCATGGCCGTGTCGGCGCTGTGCGAGGCCCTGCTCAAGGACCCGGAGGTCAACGTCCGCTACCAGGCGGCCGTGAGCCTGGGGGCGCTGGGCAGGCCCGAGGCGGCCAAGTGCCTGAACAAGGCCCTCTCCGACGACGAGTGGGTCCAGTTCGCGGTGATCGAATCCCTGGCCAAGATCCGCGACGAGTCCTCGGTGAGCGCGCTCATCGGGGCGCTCGGCAAGTCCACCGACCTGGTGGCCTCCATGATTGTGGACGCCCTGGGCGAGATCGGCAACGTCAAGGCCGTGACCATGCTGATCAAGCGCCTGGAGGACTCCCCGGCGGCGCTGCGCAACAAGATCTGCAAGTCGGTGGTGAAGATCCTGGGCGGCAAGTCGCTCACGCTGCTCTCGGAGCAGGAGCGCGTGAAGTTCAGGGACTACCTGCTGGCCGCGCTCTCCGACGAGGACGTCGAGATCCAGGACGCGGCCATCCACGGGCTGGCCTTCGTGGGCGGGGAGAAAGCCTCGCGCGCGGTGCTCGCCCTGGCCGGGCAGTTCGACCCCGACCGCGACCAGGACCGCCTTGAGCTCGCCGTGGAAGCCCTGGCCACCATCGGGCTGACCCCGGCGCTGGAAGAGGCCATCAAGGGCGGGCCCCACGCCTCCTCCATGATCGCGGTGGAGGCCCTGGCCAGGATCGGCGGCGCGGAAATCTCCGGGCTGCTCATGGCCGCCTTCTGGCAGGGCGACCGGGACATCCAGCGCGAGATCGCCAGGGCGCTGGCCACCGTGGGCGGCGAGGAGGCCGTGGAGTTCTTCCAGGACGTGCTCGCGCGCCACGAGGACGGCACCGTGCTCAAGGGGGCGTTGGCCTTCCTGGGCCAGAAGATGCGCGTGGAAAAGGCCGCCGGAGCCTTCTTCGAAAAGCTCTTCCACCCCTACGACGACGTCAAGGAAGCGGCGCTCGAGGCCTGCGTGGCCCTGGGCGGCCCGGAAATGGCCGCGCGCTTCCGCGAAATGAGCCGTTCCGAGGAGCCGCTCGAGCGCCTCATCGCCATCTACGCCCTGGGCAGGATCGACCCCGAGGCCAACCTGGAGACCCTGCGCGCCGCCCTGGAAGACGAAATCCCGGACATCCGCAAGGTCGCCCTGGAGGCCGTGGCCGGGCTCTGCGGCATGGAGGGCGAGGGCCTGCGGCTCCTCGTCTCCAGGCTCTCCGACGAATCCCGCGAGGTCCGCCTGGCGGTGGTGGAGCAGATGGGCCACTGCTCGCTCTCCGAGTGCGTGCCCTACCTGATCCAGGCCCTGGACGACTCCGACGACTGGGTGCGCATCCGGGCCATGGAGTCGCTCGGGCGCAGCATGGCCGCCGAGGCCGTGCCCAAGCTCGTGTCGCTCCTGGACAGCCCCAACAAGCTGGTGGCCCTCAAGGTGGTTGAGACGCTTGGGGACATCGGGGGCAACACGGCCTTCCGGGCGCTCCTCGATGTGCTCGGTTCCGGCGACGAGGAGCTCTCCGGCGCGGCAGAGGCGGCAATCTCCAAGATACAGGAAGAGCACGGAGAGGACCGCTAGATGTCGTCACTTTTCTCCAAGACGATCACCCTGCGCAAGGAACTCAAGATCGCGGACTCGGAGTTCGCGCAGCTCAGGGATTTCATCTACCAGCAATCGGGCATCTACATCGCGGACAACCGGAAGTACCTGCTCGAGAACAGGCTGGCCAACCGCCTCAAGGATCTGAACCTCAAGAGCTTCGCCGAGTATTACCACTTCCTGCAGTACGACCCCGGCAAGCGCCAGGAGATGAACCGCCTCTTCGAGGTGATCACCACCAACGAGACGAGCTTCTACCGCAACCCCCCGCAGCTGGCGGTGTTCCAGAACAACGTCCTGCCGGAGGTGCTCGAGAAGCAGCGCAAGCTGGGGGCCAAGAAGCTGCGCATCTGGTCCGCCGGGTGCTCCACGGGCGAGGAGCCCTACACCATCGCGATCATCCTGCACGAAGTGCTGCGCGCGGAGATAGCCTCCTGGGACATCAGGATCACCGCCAACGACCTCTCCGAGGCCGTGCTCGCCTCGGCGCGCCAGGGCGTCTACAACGACTACACCCTGCGCACCACGCCCAAGGAGATCGTCTCCAGGTATTTCCAGGCCGAGGACGGCAAGTTCACCGTGAAGCCCGAGGTGAAGCGCCTGGTGAGCTTCGGGCAGATCAACCTGAGCGACAGGGCCATGCTCAAGCGGGTGGAACGTTCCCAGATCGTCTTCTGCCGCAACGTGATCATCTATTTCGACGACGAGATGAAGAAGAACGTCATCGGCTCCTTCTACGACAATCTGCTGCCCGGCGGCTACATGCTCATCGGGCATTCGGAGTCGCTGCACAACATCTCGCGGGCTTTCAAGCCGAAGCATTACCCGGGCGCGATCGTCTACCAGAAGGAAGGGTAAAGACATCCGGCAGTTGGCCGAACAATACGATTGCGGCTGGGAGGCTTCGTGGCGGTATCCGTAATTGCCGTCGCCAACCAGAAGGGCGGCGTGGGCAAGACCACAACGGCCCTTTCGCTTGGGGCGGCGCTCGCGCGCATGGGCAGACGGACGCTGCTCATGGATCTGGACCCGCACGGGTGCGCCTCGGTGCACCTGGGGCTCTATCCGGAGAACGTGTCCGTGTCGGCCCACGACCTGCTCATGGCCGGGGAATTCGACCGGCAGCTGTGGAGCGGGGCGGTGTTCCCGGCGGGCAAGGCCGGGATGGACGTGGTGGCCAGCAACGTGAAGCTTTCGGAGCTGGACATCGACCTCAAGGGCCGGGAGAACAAGGGCGTCTTGCTGAAGAACCTGCTCGAGCGGGCTGCGGAAGGCTACGACTTCGTCGTGCTGGACTGCCCGCCGAACATGGGGGTCCTGCTGGTGAACGCGATGGTGGCCTCGAACCTGCTCATCATCCCCATCCAGACGGACTTTCTGGCCCTGCACGGCTTGAGGCTCATTTTCGACTCGATCAGGCTTTTGAACAAGGTGCTGCCCCGTCCGGTGGCCTGGAGGGCCCTGGCCACCATGTACGACCGCAGGGCCGGGGCGTGCCGCAGGGTGCTGGAACTGGTGCGCGGCAAGCTGGGCGACAGGCTTTTCACGACGGTCATCGGCATGGACACCCAATTCCGCGAGGCCAGCGCCCGGGGGCAGGTGATCTACGACGTGGCCCCCGACTCGCGCGGCGCGAGGGAATATATGGCCTTGGCCAAGGAAATACTGGCGGCATGAAGACACTCGAGAACTATTTCCAGCAGGACGTGGTCCTGCCCGAGGCCCGGGAAGAGGGCGCGGAGCTCACCGGCTCCGAGCGCGCCTTCCTGGAGAAGTACGTCGGCGCGGGCTGGGAGAACACCCCGGCGGGAAGGGCGCTCTCCACCCCGGTGGAGGGCGAGCGCGTCCTGGACGCCCAGGCGGTTCCCGAACAGGCCGCGCCCGCGGCGCAGGCCCCCTCCGAGGAGGACCTGGAAGCGGGCCTCATGGCCCAGGAGGAGATCAGGCTGGTCAGCTTCCGCGTGGCGGACCAGCTCTTCGCGGTGCCCATCATGCTGGTGCAGGAGGTGCTGCGGGCGGTCCCCGCCACCAAGCTCCCGGCCGCGCCGCCCTTCCTGGCCGGCGTGACCAACCTGCGCGGCAGGGTCACGCCGCTGGTGAACCTGGCCCGGCTGCTGGACATCGATTCCGGCGACGGCGGGGAGGACCGCTTCCTCATCGTCTGCCGCCTGCGCGACATTCAGATCGGGCTCATGGTCCGGGCCATCGACACCATGCACAAGCCCGCCCAGAGCGACATGGAATGGAACATCGAAGCGCGCGTCGGAGTCAGCGCCGACCTCATGTCCGGCCTGCTCAAGACCGGCGACCGCCTCATCAAGATATTGTCCGTCAGCCGCCTTTTCACCAAGGTGCTCAAGAGCTAGGAGCCGAACATGTCCAAGACCATCCTGATAGTCGACGACTCGAAGACCGTGCGCAACCTCGTGGCCTTCATCATGAAGAAGGAGGGCTTCAAGGTGGTCACCGCCGAAGACGGCCTGGACGGCCTGGAAAAGCTCTACTCCTCGGAGAGGATCGACCTGATCGTCTCCGACATCAACATGCCCCGCATGGACGGCTTCACGTTCATCAAGAGCGTGCGCGAGCAGGACGCCTACCGCGACATCCCCATCGTGGTCCTCTCCACCGAGGGCCAGGAGAAGGACATCCAGGCGGGCCTGTCCATCGGGGCCAACATGTACATGGTCAAGCCGGCGCAGCCGGAGAAGATGGTCAAGAACATCAAGATGCTCCTTGGCTAGACGTCAGCAACACGCCTTACAGAGGTGCGCATGAGCCAGGATTTCATGGATCCGGAACTCTTCGCAGACTTCATCGTCGAAGCGAAGGAACACCTTGAGACCATCGAGCCCAACCTGCTCGAGCTCGAAAAGAACCCCGGCAACCTGGGGCTTCTGAACGAGATCTTCCGTCCGATGCATTCGCTCAAGGGAGCTTCCGGGTTTCTTGGCCTGAACCAGATCAACGGCTTGGCGCACAGGGCGGAGAACATCCTGGACGAGCTGCGCAAGGGCAAGATCGCGGTCACGGCCGGAATCATGGACGTGATCCTCTCGGCAACCGACGCGTTGCGCACCATGATCGACAGCCTGGAGACCCAGGGCTACGAGGGCGAGGTCGAAACAGCCTCCATCATCGCGCGCATCGAGGCCATCATGGCCGGAGAGGCCGAGGAGGCAGCGGCCGCGCCAGCGGGCGAACCCGAGGCCCCGGAACCCGCCCCGCAAGCCGCCCAGACCGAGCAACCCTCCGCCGAGGCGGCCCCCATGGCGGCTTCCGCCCCGGCAGGCGGGGAGGGCAGGGGCTTCGTGCTGCCCCCGCCCGTGGAGACCGGCCCCCCCTACGCGCTCCAGGCCATCGGCGAGGGCCACCTGACCGACTTTCTCGAGGAAGCCCAGGAGATCATCGAGAACCTCAACTCCTCGCTTCTGGAACTGGAGAAGGACCCCGGCGCGGGCGGCGAGCTGGTCAACGACATCTTCCGCTACTTCCACAACCTGAAGGGCAACTCCGGCATCATCGGCCACAAGGAGCTGAACGCGCTCACCCACGAGGCCGAGACCCTGCTCAACAAGGTGCGCAAGGGCGAGATGGTCCCCACGCCCTCCATGATCGACCTGCTGCTGGGCACCGTGGACATGATGGAGACCCTGGTCTCCAAGATCGACGCCAAGCACAACCAGACCACGCCCATGGACATCACCGTCCTGGCGGACAAGCTCCAGCAGGCCACGGCCACGGGCGACGTGGACCTGAGCGGCTTCCGCCCCGAGGCACCCGCGCCCGCCGCCCCGCCGGAGCAGGCCGAGGCCCCCGCGCCAGTGGAAGCCCAGGCCCCAGCCGAGCCCGAACCCGCGCCGGAAGCGGCCGCCGGGGAGGCTCCCGCGCAGGCCCAGGGCTTTGACGAGGAAGACACCGAGATTTTCGCGGAGACCGTCACCCAGCAACTGGCCAACATCGACCTGGCCCTCAAGGAACTGGGGAAGGACGCCTCCAACAAGGAGTACGTCGACGGGCTCTACCGCTCCCTGGACACCCTGCGCAACTCCACGGGCTACATGGGCTTCTCCGAGCTCAAGACCTACGCCGAGCGCACGGCCGGGCTCGTGGACCAGGCGCGCAAGTCCGGGCTCGATTTCGACTTGATGCTGGACCTCTTGAGCCAGGAATGCGGCATCATCAAGGACATGGTGGGCAAGGCCCTGGCCTCCCTGGGCAGGAAGCTCGGCGAGCAGGCCCAGGCGGCCCCCTCGACGGCCGAGTCCGAGCCGAAGAAAGATGAGGCCCCCAAGGCTCCTCCCGTGGAGGAACCCAAGCCCGCGCAGGCTTCCGCTCCGAAACCGGCCCCGGCTGCTGCCGCTGTCGCGCAGCCCGCGCCCGTGCAGGCCGCCCCGAAGCCCGCGCCGCCCGCCCCGGCGCAGCCGGCGCAGGCCGCCCCCGCCCAGGGCGCGGCCCCCGGCGCGGCCAAGGTTTCCTCCACCATCCGCGTGGACCACGAGAAGCTCGACCACCTGATGAACCTCATCGGCGAGCTGATCATCAACCGCAACCGCTACGCCCTGCTGGCCCGCTCCCTGGAGGAGGGCAAGCTCGACGTCCAGGCCATCGCCCAGCAACTCACCGAGACCACCTACGCCATGGCCCGGCTCTCCGACGACCTCCAGGACACCATCATGAAGGTGCGCATGGTGCCCGTGTCCTCGGTGTTCTCGCGCTTCCCCCGCCTGGTGCGCGACCTCTCGCGCAAGTCGGGCAAGGAAGTGGAGCTGGTCATGGAGGGCGAGGAGACCGAACTGGACAAGTCCGTGGTGGAGGTCATCGGCGACCCGCTGGTGCACCTGATCCGAAACAGCGTGGACCACGGCCTGGAGACCGAGGACGTGCGCCTGGGCGCGGGCAAGTCCGCGGTGGGCAAGGTCTGGCTGCGCGCCTACCACCGGGGCAACTCCGTGGCCATCGAGGTGGAGGACGACGGCAAGGGCATCGACCCGGCCAAGATGCGCGAGGTGGCCATCCGCAAGGGCCTGGTCACGCCGGACGAAGCCAAGAATCTGGACGACCGCGACGCGCTGGAGCTGATCTTCATGCCCGGCTTCTCCTCGGCGGAGACCATCACCGACATCTCCGGGCGCGGCGTGGGCATGGACGTGGTGCGCACCAACATCAAGAACCTCAAGGGCACCGTGAACGTGACCAGCGAGGTGGGCAAGGGCACCAAGTTCACCATGACCCTGCCCCTGACCTTGGCCATCATCGACGCGCTCATGGTCATGGTGGGCGACCAGACCTACGCCATCCCCCTGGACGCCGTGTCCGAGACCACCAAGATCGAGGTCAAGCGCATGACCGAGGTCAACAAGCGCAAGTGCGTCACGCTGCGCGGCGAGGTGCTGGGCATCGTGGAGATGCGCGAGGTGCTGGACCTGCCTCCGGCCCCGGAGGAACAGAAGGAGATCGCCTCAGTGGTCATCCTCCAGGACAACGACCGCCGCCTGGGCGTGATCGTGGACCGGCTGCTGGAGCGCCAGGAAGTGGTCATCAAGCCGCTGGGGGCCTACCTTTCGGAATTCGACATGCGCGGGCTCTCGGGCGCGACCATCATGGGCGACGGCTCGGTGGTGCTCATCCTCGACCCGCACGAGATCTACCTGATGTCCACCTCGCAGCGCGGATCGTCCGGCATGTAGCCTTAAGGCGCGAATGAAAAGAAGAAGGCGGCCTCCTCGCGGGGGCCGCCTTTTTTCGTCATCCGGAAAGGCTGCGCGCCTAGCCGAAGCAGAGCCTGGCCAGGGCGGCCAGGATGCCCGAGAAACCGGCCAGGGCCAGGAAGTAAGCGGCCACGCAGTGCAGCTTGAGCCGCAGGGGGTTCTGGTTCTTCAGCACCAGGACCCAGAGCGTGCAGGCCATGAGAAAGCACGTGAGCCCGGCGGCCGAGCTCCAGAAGAAGAACGGACGGATGGGCAGGTTGCGCACCACCGGCCAGAGCGCGGCGAAGTACCCGGCGAACGCGGCCAGGGCCGCCAGGGAGGCGAAAAGCGCCCACTTGCTGGCCAGCTTCAGGGTGTAGTTGTAGTAGTCGCGGCCGAAGTCGTCCTTGTCGCGCCGGTGGATCAGGTAGAGCGAGGCCGTGGAGCCCGCGAAGGCCAGGCTCAGGGCCAGGGCGGCCGGGAACACGAACCAGGCCCCGGATTCCAGGGGCGGCAAAAACAGGGCCGGGTCTGCCTGGGGCTCCACCGGGGTGGCCACGAAGTGCCGCAGGAAGGTCACGAAGAGGTAGCCCAGGGCCCAGCCGCAGGCTGTGGCCCCCACGCCGATGGCCGCGTGGGCCGGGCGGTTGTCGCGCATGTTCTGCCACACCGCGCGGTAGGCGCAGGCCAGAGCGGCGGCCAGGGCGGCCGCGCCGGCCAGCGGGGCCAGGGGCAGGGGCCAGCCGAGCCAGAAGGAGGCCGCAGCCGGGTACTGCTTCCAGACGAAGGCCGCGCCACCGGCCATGGCGGCCAGGGCCGCGAGCCCGGCGAAGAGGCAGAAGGTGGCGGTCTGCTGGCCGAACTTGTCCCTGAAGACCTTCACCCGCTTGGGCGGATTGAAGAGCAGCACGGCGCTCGCCAGGGGCAGCCCCGCGGCGGCCAGGGCCAGTGATAGCGGCAGGCAGACGAGGACGGCGGCCGCCGGGAAGAGAAGATGCTCGTTCACGCTGATCCGGACTCCTTGGGGGCTTCGCGCGGCCTGAGGCCGTGCGGCGCGGCTTTTTTGCCTCAAATCCCGGCGGGATGCAATCGGCTTGCCGGGCATGGGGGAAACCCGCAAGTCCTGCTTTTTTGCGCGGTTGAAAGTGGCGCGCCACTTGCTTTCGTTGCAACGGTCGATTATCGCATGGGAAAACGCCTGGAGGATGCTGTGAAAGCAACCGGCCTGACCGTTCTGGCGCTCCTCGTAGCGCTGGGCGGATGCGCGCAAAAGAAAGGCAACGCGCCGAAAGAAGCCTCGAAGCTGGAAAGCCTGGAGGCCAGGTTCAACAGTTTCCAGGAGCAACAGCGCGCACGAGACGCCGATATAGATTTCAAGTTGCGCGAGATCGCCTCCAGGCTGGACCAGTTCTCCGCCGGAAAACCCCCGGCGCAGGCCCGCCCCGCCAGGGAGCAGTCGCCCAGGGCCGCGTCCCAGGCCCCGGCGCGAGGCCCAGTCAGGGCCGGGCAGGTCATCCCCTATTCGCAGATCGCGGGCGGCGCGGCGCAGGCCCCCCAGGCGGCCGCTCCCGCGCCGCTGCCCCAGGCAACGCCCGGATCGCGCGCGCCCTCCCCCTTGCAGGCCCCCGCCCAGGCCGCTGCGCAGCCTACGGCACCGGCCGCGCCCCGGCCGCTGGACGCCGCCATCTCGCCGCCCGTGGTCACCCTGAGCGAATCCATGCGCAACGTGCCCCCGGCCGCCCAGACCCGCCAGCCCGTGACCGTGGACTCGCGCCGCGCCCGTCCGGCCAAGGCCGAGGCCCCCGCGCCCAGGCCCGTCGCCGCCCCGCGTCAGCCCGAACCGTTGAGCGCCCCCCAGGCCGCTGCTCCGGCCGCCGCGCCGGCGCCCGTGGCCCAGGCCCCCGAGGTGCCGAACCTCGAACCGGCGCTCCCCACGGCCCCGGTCCCGGCCTCGCCCCAGCCCAAGCCGCTGGCCCCGCAGGCCCAGGCTCCGGCCTCCCCAGCGAGTCCTCCGGCGAGTTCCCAGGTGGGCATGGACGAACAGATGCTCTACACCGAGGCCCTGCGCGCGGTGTCGGCCAACAAGAACGACGACGGCCGCAAGAAGTTCAACGAATTCATGGCCAAATACCCCGGCTCCGCCAAGACTCCCGAAGCCCTCTACTGGATCGGAGAGAGCTACATGGGCGACAAGAGCTACAACCAGGCCATCCTCAGCTTCAAGGACGTCTCCAGCCGCTTCCCCAAGGATCCCAAGGCCGAGGCCGCGCTCTACAGGGCCGCCGAGGCCTACGAGTTCCTGGGCGACAAGGCCAACGCCGCCTTCCACCTGAAGGTGCTCGTGGAAGAGCACCCCAACTCGGAGTTCGCGGGCAAGGCCCGCCAGAAGCTCAAACAGTTGGGCCAGTAGCCGCGTGACCGATCCCTCGCGCCAGGAGTTTTGGGCCTGCCTGAGCCTCAAGCACGCGCCGGGCCTGGGGCCCCGCACGTCCAAGAGGATCCTTGAACGCTTCGGCTCGGCCGCGCGCGCCGTGGAGATGGCCGGGTCCTGGCGCGAGATGGGCCTCGTCACCGGCCAACAGCTCCAGGCCTTCCTCGCCGAGGGTTGGCGCGCCCACGCCGAGGAGGAGATGGCCAAGGCCGAGGAGCGCTCGATCCCCGTGCTCTCCTGGGCGGACCCGCGCTTCCCGGAAAGGCTCCGCGAAATCCCCGATCCGCCGGTGTTCCTCTACGCCGTGGGCGACCTGGGCCTGCTCGAGAACCCGGGCGTGGCCGTGGTCGGCTCGCGCGAGTGCTCGCGCTACGGCATCGAGCTGGCCCACCGCATCTCCATGGAGCTCTCGGCCCAGGGCGTCACCGTGATCTCGGGCCTGGCCTACGGCATCGACCGGGAGGCGCACCTGGGCGGGCTCACCGGACCCGGCAGCTCGGTTGCGGTCATGGGCACGGGGCCGGACCTAGTCTACCCGGCCGCCAACCGCGACATCTGGCGCGAACTTTCGCAAAAGGGGCTGATCCTCTCGGAGTTTCCGCCCGGCACCAAGCCCCTGGCCGGGAATTTCCCGCTCAGAAACCGCATAATCAGCGGCCTGTCCCTGGGCGTCCTGGTGGTTGAGGCCACCACCAAGTCCGGCAGCCTGATCACGGCGCGCCTGGCCATGGAGCAGGGCAGGGAGGTGTTCGCCGTGCCCGGGCCCGTGTCGCTCAAGAGCTACCGGGGCTGCCACGAGATCATCAACAAGGGGGCCAAGCTGGTGCACGGCGCGGAGGACATCCTTTTGGAGCTCAGGCCCCAACTGGAGGCCTTCCTGGCCGGAAAAGCAAGCCCCGGGCCCGCCCCCGCCCGGGCATACCCCGAGCAGGCCAGGCTCGTGCCTCCCCGCGCGTCCAAGGCCCCGCCCAGGCGCGCCAGGGGGACGGGGCCCGAAGCGCCCGAGACGCAAACCTCGACGCAGGGCGTGGCCCCCGCTTCTCCCCGGGCGGGCAAACCGAAACGTGGCTCCGGTACGCCGCCTTCCGGGCGGTCCGGGCGCGCGCAGGCCCCGGCGAAGCAGGCGGCCCGCGCGGTTGAGGAAACCCCGGTCCCGCAAGCCCCGGCCACGAGCGCGGCCGAGGCCTGCACTCCCTTCGAGCAGGACCTGGCCGGGCATCTGGCCGCCATGGGCGCGACCCACATCGATTCGCTCTGCCGCGTGTTCGGCCGCGACGCCTCCGAGATGAGCCGCACCCTGGTGGTGCTGGAGCTGAAAGGGGTTGTGCGCAGGCTGCCCGGCGGGTACTATCTCACGGCCTGAGTTCCCGTAGGAGCGTAGCCCAAGCATGCAGAAGATTCCGCTCAACCTGGCCAAGGCCGGATTCGTGCTGGCCAAGCCCGTGGCGAGGGCCGACGGCATGGTCGTCGCTCCCCAGGGCGCGGAGCTGACCGAGGCCATGCTCGACAAGTTCGACATGATGGGCGTGGAGTACGTGGTGGTGGAGGGCGAGCCCGTGCAGACCGACGGCGTGGCCTCCGGCACCAACTACGACCAGCGCCTCCAGCGCCTGGACCACCTCTTCAGGCGTCACGCCCAGGACCCCTGGATGAACCAGGTCAAGGCCCTGCTCAGCCACTACTTCAAGATGAAGGTCGCCTCCAAGGCCGGGTAGCGCACGCCCCGGAGCCGAGGCGGCTCAACGCTGACTTTCCCGCCGCCGGGCCGCTGCCCAAGCGGCCCGGGGCGCAACGCCGGGAGCGGATTTCAATGGCCGAAGAAGACCTGAAGCTCGAACGCAAGGACCGCATCCTGGCGGTGAAGGACCTGCCCACGCTGCCCAAGGTCCTGGACGAGGTGTCGCGCCTGGTCAAGGACCCGGACTCCTCCACCGAGCAGATCGCCAAGCTCATCTCCATGGACCAGGTGCTCTCGGCCAAGGTCCTCAAAATGGTCAACTCGCCCATCTACGGCTTCCCCGGGCGCATAAGCTCCATCCACCACGCTCTGGTGCTCCTGGGCTTCAACGTGCTGCGCGGCGTGGTGGTCTCCACGTCGGTGATGGACATCATGGTGCAGAACATGGTCGGGCTCTGGGAGCACTCCGTGGGCTGCGCCCTGGCCAGTTCCACCGTGGCCAGGCACGTGGGCCTGAAAGACGTGGAGGACATCTCCGTGGCCGGGCTCCTGCACGACCTGGGCAAGGTGGTCACGGCGGTGCAACTGCCGGACCTCAAGGCCGGGGTGGAGGCCATGGTCAAGAGCCGGGACATCTCCTACCTGGAGGCCGAAAAGGCCGTGATGGGCTTCGGGCACGACCGCGTGAACGCCTGGATCGCCGACCACTGGAAGCTGCCCCCCGGCATCAAGGAGGGCATCAGCTACCACCACAAGCCCCAGCTCGCTAGGCTCTACCCCGAGGCCGCCTGCTGCGTGCACCTGGGCGACTTCATGGTGCGCGTGTTCGAGTACGGCTCGGGCGGCGACGACAACGTGCCCTACCTGGAGCCCGAGGCGCTCAAGAAGCTGAAGCTCAAGCCCTCAGACCTGGAGGCCATCCTGGACAGGCTCTCGGAGCAGTTCCTGGACATCGCGGACCTGAGCTTCGTCTAGCGGCCCTTGCCAGGCTCCAACGCATCCCGTATCGCCCAATCCATGACAGCCAAGCACGCCTGCGACCTGCCGCGCCCCCAGAAGGTCTACCTGCTCTCCGCGGACAAGGAGCTCAAGGAAACGCTGGCCTCGCTCTGGGGCGAGGGCCAGATGGAGATCGTCCATTTCGACCGGGGCAGGGGGGCCATCGAGGTGCTCTTCAACGAGCTGCCCGACCTGCTCATCGTGGACCACGGCCTGCCGGACATGCCCGGCCTGGACGTGGTCAACCTGGTCAAGAGCGAGAACGTCTACCGGCAGCTGCCCGTGATCCTGGCCATCAAGGAGGAGGACCTGCTCGCCGGGGCCGACTGGTGCGCGGCCGAGGTGGACGACCTGATCGTCGTGCCCTCCACCCCGGCCCGGCTCAAGGCGCGCATCTTCCTGACCCTGGCGCGCGCGTCCAGGGCCTTCGACGCCAACCCGCTGAGCAAGCTGCCCGGCAACACCTCCATCATCCAGCGCATCCAGGAGATGATCGACCGGCGCGAGGACTTCGCCCTGGCCTACGCCGACCTGGACTACTTCAAGAGCTTCAACGACAAGTACGGCTTCTCGCGCGGGGACGAGGTGCTCATGATGACCGCGCGCGTGATCGTGAACACCATCCGGGGCTTCACGGGCGTGCGCTCCTTCGTGGGCCACGTGGGCGGCGACGACTTCGTGTACATCCTGCCGCCGGACAAGGTGGAGCTGGCCTGCAAGCGCATAGTCGAGAACTTCGACTCCATCGTGCCCCACTTCTACGACGAAGAGGACCGCGCGCGCGGCTACATCCAGTCCACGGACCGCGAGGGCAACATGCGCACGTTCCCGCTCATGGCCATCTCCATCGCCGTGGTCTTCAACGTGAACGGGCGGCTCAAGCACTACGGCGAGGCCTCCCAGATCGCCATGACGCTGAAAAAGAAGGCCAAGGAAAACCCCAAGAGCTCCTATGTGCTCGACAAGCGCCAGTCCTGAGGCGGCCCTCGGGGACAACGCCAAGGCGTACCTGGCCTGGCTCGCGGTGGAGAAGGGCTACTCCCGGGCCACGGTGGACGCCTACCGGCGCGACCTGGAATACTTCGAGCATCACTTGAAGGGCAGGGGCAAGTCCCTGGAGGAGCCGGGCGTTCTGACCCGGCGCGACGTCCAGGGTTTTCTGGCCGAGCAGCACCGGGCGCGCCAGGCCAAGACGTCCATGTCCCGACGGCTGTCGTGTTTGCGGGGCTTCTTCAAGTTCCTCATGCGCCAAGGGATACTGTCCAAGTCTCCCGCCGACGGGGTCTCCAACCCCAAGCTCTCCAAGCCGCACCCCAAGAGCCTGAACGTGGACCAGGCCTTCGCCCTGCTGGACGCCCCGGCCGAGCCCGGCGACCCCGAGGCCCTGCGCGACGCGGCCCTGGCGGAACTCCTCTACGGCTCCGGGCTTCGCGTGAGCGAGGCGCTTGGGCTCTCGCTCTACGACGTGGACCTGGGCTCGCGCATAGCCCGGGTACTGGGCAAGGGCGGCAAGGAGCGCTTGGCCCCGCTGTCGGACACGGCGGTCACGGCCCTCAAGGCCTATTTCGGGGTGCGGCACGCCTTTTCGAGCGACCCTGCGCAGACGGCGCTTTTTTTGGGCCAGCGCGGCAAGCCCTTGCAGCGCAGGCAGGCCAACAGGATCGTCGAGCGCCTGAGCAGGGAGGCCGGGCTGCCCGGGGCAGTGAGCCCGCACGTCCTGCGGCACAGCTTCGCCAGCCACATGCTCCAGTCCGGGGCGGACATGCGCGCCGTGCAGGAGCTTCTGGGCCACGCCAGGCTCTCCACCACCCAGCGCTACACGCACCTGAACCTGGACCAGCTGGCGCGCGCCTACGACAAGGCGCATCCCAGGTCCAGGCCCCAGCGGGACGCAAGCGCCACTGACGAGGAGTAGAGTCCTCGCGCCGTCACATATTCCTGTGTTGAATTCCGGCCGCCAACGAACTATAGAATGCTCCCTGAGCGAGGGAGCATTCAAGAACCGCCATGTCCAAGAACAAGCCCGCACCGATAATCGTCAAGCGCGAAGAGGAAGGCCACGCCGGAGCCCACGGAGGCAGCTGGAAGGTGGCCTACGCGGACTTCGTCACGGCCATGATGGCCCTTTTCCTGCTCCTGTGGTTGACCATGGCGCTCAAGCCCCAGCAGAAGGAGCAGCTCTCCGTCTTCTTCCAGGACCAGGACCTGCCCAAGCGCGAGAAGCCCCAGGAGCAGGTGGTCCTGCCCACCTACATCGCCAAGGACGCCCAGCAGGGCACGCCTCAGTTCAAGCTCTCCCAGGAGGAGAAGTTCAAGTACGAGGTGGCCCTGATGATCAAGCAGCTCATGGAGAACAACCCCACGCTGCAAAAGAACTCGGGCATAAGCTCGGACAAGGTCGGGGTGCTCCTGCACGTGAACAACGCGGTGATGTTCGTGCCCGGCTCGGCCCAGCTCAAGCCCGAGGGCTACAAGCTCCTGGACGACGTGGTCGCGGTGCTCCGGAAGGTCAAGGTGGACCTGGTGGTGCGCGGCCACACCGACGACCAGGAGGCGGGCAAGAACGGCGGGCTCTCCAAGTTCGAGCTTTCGGCGTTGCGCGCGGCAGCCTGCGTGCGCTACATAGTAGAGAAGGGGCAGATCCCCGCAACGCGGGTCAAGGCGGCCGCCTACGCGGACAGCCAGCCCATCGCCCCGAACACGTCCGACGAGAACAGGGCCATCAACCGCCGCGTGGAATTCCTCTACCACTCCCAGGAGATGGCCAACCTCTACTAGGGCATCGCGGTTCGCATCATGAAAATCCTCTCCACGCTTCTTCTCGTTCTGTCGCTTTCAGTCCCGGCCCTGGCCGCCGAGAAACCGGTATCCACGCCCCTGGCCTTCCAGATCGACGCGGCCGCGGCCCCGGAATCCGGAGCCAACCTTGCCCGCCTCGTGGAGCCGGGCAACAGCGCGGGCGTGCCCGTGGGCCAGTGGATCGGCTTCGATTTCGGCAAGAGCGTCACGCTCACCCGCATGACCATCGTCAACGGCTGGGCCGCACCCGAGAGCTTCAGGCAGCATCCCAGGTTGAAGACCGTGCTGCTCGAGTTCGCCGACGGCTCCAGGCAGTCCGTGACCCTGAAGGACACCTCCGAACCGCAGTTCGTGGCCTTGAAGGGCGGGGGCAAGGGCGTGAAGCTCACGGTCAAGGACGTCTACCCTGGCTCCGAGGGCGAGACGCCCTACGTTTCGGGCGTGTCCTTCGAGGGCTTCGACCCGTCCCAGCGCCAGGTGACGCTTACCGGACGCTTCGAGGGCTGCGTGCAGTCGCGCTCCAGTTCCAGCTGGAGCGGCGAGGAGGCCCCGCTGTACTACTGCTCGCGCTTCCGCGCCGACGACGGCCGCCTCTTCGGCTGCATGGACGACCTCTGCTTCCATCCCAAGGAGATGGTCAACGTGCGCCTGAAGGTCACGGGCCTGGTCAAGGAAGGGGACGTCCTCCAGGTGCTGGAGGCGGCCCCGGCCAGATGACCCGGCCCTAACCGGGACAAAGGCGTGATCACGCTTCTCTCCCCCCTGTCCGTGGCCTTTCCTGACCCGGAGAGCGCGGACCCCGAAGGCCTCCTGGCCGTGGGCGGCGACCTGAGCGTGGCCCGGCTCCGGGAGGCCTACAGCCACGGCATCTTTCCCTGGTACAACGAGGACCACCCCATCCTCTGGTGGTCGCCGGACCCCAGGCCCGTGCTCGTTCCCAAGGACTTGCGGATCGACAAGCGTTTCGCCCGGTATCTGCGCGGGCACCCCTTCGAGGTGTCCGTGGACCGGGACTTCCAGGCCGTGATCAGCGCCTGCGCCACCATGGACCGCCCCGGCCAGCCCGGGACCTGGATCACCGACGAGATGATCCGGGCCTACGTGCGCCTGCACCACGCGGGCTACGCCCACAGCGTGGAGTGCCGCCTGGACGGGCGGCTCGTGGGGGGCATCTACGGCGTGGCCGTGGGCCGGGCGTTCTTCGGGGAATCCATGTTCCGCACGGTTCCCCAGGCCTCCAAGGTGGCCTTCACGCACCTGGTCCTGCTCCTGGAAGAATTAAAGTATCACTTCATGGATTGCCAGCAAGCCACGCCGCACGTGGTCCGCTTCGGTGCGCGCCAGATACCCAGGCGGGTGTTCACCCGGCTGGTGGAGCGCGCGGCGGCCATGCCCCAGGAACGCGAGGGCTGGCGCGAGCCCGGCTGGTGGAACGACCTCGAGAAACGAAAGGAGCATTTCCATGCACGCTGAGAAGATCGTGCTCGACGCCCGCGGCAAGTGCTGAGGCGTGGGCGCGGAGGTCGGGTGGCACCTCCGGTTCGTTCAGGCACGCGAGATAGACGTCTGGGCCAAGCCCTCGCAGGCTTCCATCTTCGAGGAGTTGGCCGCGACGTTCGGGCAGTGGAGCCTCACGCGCGAGGAGGTCGACGGGGCCGTGTGCTTCCGGTTCTCCCGTACGGGCGCGGCCAAGGAAGGCCAGTAATCATCGGACGGGCGCGCGGCGGCGATTCCCAGCCTCCCGCGCCCCGCGAGCCTCGCGTGGGGGTCAGGCCGTCCCGGGCATCCAATCCAGGCCGATGTCCCCTTCGGCCAGCCTCTTGGCCAGGGCGATTTGCTCGGCGCGGCACGTGGCCTTGCCGTCCAGCATGGCGCCGGTGACGGCGCGAAGTATCTCCCCGTAGCGCGGCCCGGGGGGGACGCCCAGGGCCTTCAAGTCCTCCCCGCCGATCTCGATGCGCTGGACGCGCAGGGTGGTCAAGAAGAGCGAGATGGCCCGGCGCACGGTCTCCTTGGGGTTTCTGGCCATGAGGTAGAGCACGCCCTCCAGCGTGAGGTCCTTCAGCATGAAGTACAGCTCGCTGTAGAGCCCCTTGCGGTACTCCCACTCGAAAATGGATTGCGCCGTGTCGCGGATGGAGTGGCGCATGGCCAAAAACTCGTGCTGATGGTGCTTGGAGAAGCCCAGGCGCGCGGTGACGCTGGCGGTCTGCTCGTCGTCCATGCCCGCGCACAGGCCCAGGAAGTATATCCGCCAGATCTCGGGCTGCTCCTCGAGGTAGAGCAGGCGGTACCAGGTGATGACCCTGTCGGCCTCGGCCAGCACCTCCTCCTTGCGCGCGTCCAGGGCCAGCAGGGGGTGGATGGCCGAGAGGAGGCCCAGTTCGTCCATGCGCCGCACGCAGGCCACGGGGTTGTCGTCCTCGAAGATGTGGCGGACCTCGTGGAACACGCGCGAGCCCGAGAGCTTGTGCACGAACTGGTTGCTGATGGCGTTTTTGATCAGCCGCTCGGTCTGCGCGCCGATCTTGAAGGAGAAACGCTGCTCGAAGCGGATGGCCCGCAGGATGCGCGTGGGGTCCTCCACGAAGGACAGCGAGTGCAGCACGCGGATCACCCGGTCCTTGATGTCGCGCTGGGCCCCGAAGAAGTCCACCAGCCTGCCGAAGCTGCCCGGCGAAATGTGCACGGCCAGGGCGTTTATGGTGAAGTCGCGCCGGTAGAGGTCCATCTTGATGGACGAGAGCTCCACCGTGGGCAGGGCGGCCGGGTATTCGTAGTATTCCAGGCGGGCCGTGGCCACGTCCACGCGCGTGGAGTCCGGCAGGATGACCACGGCGGTCTTGAACTTGTGGTGCGATTTGACCCGGCCGCCCTTCTCGCGGGCCAGGGCCTCGGCGAAGAGGATGCCGTCCCCCTCGATGACCAGGTCCATGTCCAGGTTGGGGCGGCCAAGCAGGATGTCGCGCACGAACCCGCCCACCACATAGGCCTCGTAGCCCATGGACTTGGCCAGCGACCCCGCGCGCCTGAGCAGATCGTAGATGTTCTTGGGCAGGCGGTCGCGCAGGTGCCCGGCCACGTTGCGTTCGTTCTTGCGCTCCGCGCCCACGGTCTCCGGGATGCGCGCCGGTTCGCTGACCAGGATGTTGATCAGGTCCGTGCGCGTGATCACCCCGGCCACCGAGTCGTTCTCCATCACCGGCACCAGGCGCTGGCGCTGGCCCAGGATGATCTCCGTGATGCGGTAGAGTTCGGTGGCTGGCGAGACGGTAAGCGCCCCTTGCATCATGTAGTCGCCCGCGTCGGAGCTGGCCAGCCCGTGCTTGATGGCCTTGTCCACGATCTCGTGCTCCAGGATGCCCACGCAGCCCTTGCCGTCCGGGCCGATGACGGGCACGGCCTTGAGCCCGAAGCGCGACATCACGTCTTCGGCCTCGGAGAGCGGCGTGTTCTCCTCCACGGAAACGGCGGGCCTGCTCATGATGCTCGCCGCCAGTATCTGCGGGTTGACCTGGGAGTAGAGCAGGCCAAAGAGCTCCTCCTTGGCCTGGGTCAGGGTCTTGTCCTTGAGCGAGGCCGAGGCCGCGTAGGTGTGCCCGCCGCCGCCGAGCGAGGCGCAGATGCGGCCCACGTCCACGTCCGCGGTGCGCGAGCGCGCCACCAGGTGCACGCGGTCCTTCATCAGCGCCAGGGCGAAGAGCACCCGGACGTTCTCCATGTCCATGTACTTGTGGGCCAGGAGCGCGAAGTCGCCCACGTAGCTGTCCAGGCTGACCTCGGCCACCACCACCTCCACGCCGTTGATGTCGTAGCTGGCGGCGGATTCGATGAGCGCGCCCATGATCTTGATCTGCTCGGCGGAGAGCTCGCGCGTGAGCAGCTCCGAGAGGGTGGCCATGTCCATGCCCTGGCCCTTGAGCCAGGCAGCGGCGGTGAAGTCCTCCTGGGTCGTGGAGGTGAAGGTGAAGGAGCCCGTGTCCTCGTAGATGCCGAGCGCCAGGAAGGTGGCCTCGTCCGGGCTCAGGGTGATTCCCTTGTCCATGATCATGTGCGCGAGGATCGTGGTGGTGGAGCCCAGGGGCTTGACCACGGAGACGTCCGCGCGCACGTCCTCCTCGGTGTCGGGATGGTGGTCGTAGACGTGCACCGCGATCCCGGGCACGGCCAGGATGGCCGCCGCGTGGGGCACGCGCGAGGCCTGGCGGGTGTCCACGAGCACCAGGGTGCGCACGGACTCGGGGTCGATGTCCTTGTAGCTCTTGAAGTTGAAGAGGTAGGTGGCGCTCTGGATGAAGAAGTTGCGCAGGTTCTTCTCCTGGCTGCCAGGGAAGATGAGCGTGGCGTCCGGGTAGAGCTTGCTGGCCGCGATCATGGCGGCCAGGGCGTCGAAGTCGGCGTTGATGTGGGCGGTGATGACCGTGGGAGCGGACAAGCCCTTGGCAGGCTTGGGGATCATGAACCCTTCCTTGATGCGTTGCTGCGGGGGTGGTGGCTCTGGTGCACGCGGGTGAGCCGGTCGGCCTGGACGTGGGTGTAGATCTCCGTGGCCGAGATGTCCGCGTGACCGAGCAGTATCTGCACGGTGCGCAGGTCCGCGCCCCCTTCCAGGAGGTGCGTGGCGAAGGAGTGGCGCAGGCTGTGCGGGGAGATCTTCTTGCGGATGCCCGCCTCCAGGGCGTAGCGCTTGATGAGCTTCCAGACGCCCTGGCGGGTGAGGCCCTTGCCGGAGCGGTTCAGGAAGAGGAATTCCTTCACGGGCCTGAACCCCGGGCGGATGCTCTGCACGTAGCGCGCGAGCAGGTTCTGCGCCAGGGTGTGGATGGGCACGAGCCGCTCCTTTTCGCCCTTGCCGAAGACCTTGAGCACCCCCGACTGCGGGTCGAAATCGAGCGGGGTGAGCGTGATGAGCTCGGTGACGCGAAGCCCGGCCGCGTAGAGGAGCTCGAGCATGGCCCTGTCGCGGAAACCCAGGCTCGTCTCCATGTCGGGCCGGGCCAGCAGGGTGTCCATCTCCGTTCGCGTCAGCACGTCCGGGAGACTGCGCGGCAGCTTGGGCGTCTCCACCAGCTCGGCCGGGCTGGCCTCGATCCAGCCCTCGGAGGCCGCGTGGCCGAAAAAGCCTCGCAGGCTCGAGATGTGCCTGGCCATGGACCGGCTGGTCAGGCCCTTCTGGCGCAGAAACATCAGGTAAAGGAAAATGGTCTGGCCGGAGACGTCGTCCAGGGCGAAGTCGCGCTCGCCCAGGAACTCCTGGAAGAGCTGCATGTCCTGGGCGTAGGCGGCCAGGCTGTTCTCCGAGAGGCCCTTGACCACCAGCTGGTGCTCGAGCCAGGCATCCACCCAGGGATGCGCGGAGGGGGGCGCGTCGCGCTTCTGCTTTGTTTTTATTGACACCGCGGGGGGCCTCTTCTTATGACCTGGGCTCGTTTATTCCATTTCTTGCGCCCGCGCGCAATCGCCCAAGGAGCGTATCATGCCTCAGTTCAAGATGGCCGATCGCCTGGCCGCTCTTCCCCCGTACCTCTTCGCCGAGATCGACCGCGTCAAGAACGAGGTCAAGGCCCGGGGCGTGGACATCATCAGCCTGGGCATCGGCGATCCCGACATGCCCACCCCGGACTTCATCGTGGACGCCCTGTACCAGTCCGCCAAGAAGCCCGAGAACCATCAGTACCCCTCCTACGTGGGCCTGCGCACCTTCCGCTCGGCCGTCTCCACCTGGTACAAGGGCCGCTTCGGCGTCGACCTGGACCCGGACAACGAGGTGGTCAGCCTGATCGGCTCCAAGGAGGGCATCGCCCACTTCCCCCTGGCCTACGTGAACCCCGGCGACCTGGTGCTGGTGTGCTCGCCCAACTATCCGGTGTACAACGTCGCCACCGGCTTCGCGGGCGGCGTGACCAAGTTCCTGCCCCTGACCGACGCCAACAACTTCCTGCCCGACCTTGACTCCGTCACCGACGAGGAGTGGGACAAGGCCAAGATCATCTTCACCAACTACCCCAACAACCCCACCTCGGCCTGCGCGCCCAGGAGCTTCTACGAGAAGCTGGTGAAGAAGTGCGTGGAGACGAACACCATCCTCGTGGCCGACGCCGCCTACACCGAGATGTACTACAACGAGGCCGCCAAGCCCATATCGGTCTTCGAGATCCCCGGCGCGCGCGACGTGGCCATCGAGTTCCACTCGCTCTCCAAGACCTACAACATGACCGGCTGGCGCATCGGCATGGCCGTGGGCAACGAGTCTTTGGTCAAGGGCCTGGGCAAGATCAAGGAGAACATGGACTCGGGCATCTTCCAGGCCGTGCAGGAGGCGGGCATCGCGGCGCTTGAGCAGGGCGAGCCTTATGCCGCCAAGTTCCGCTCCGTGTACAAGGAGCGCCGCGACACCCTGGCCGCCGGGCTCAGGAAGATCGGCATCGACTTCCGCCTGCCCGAGGCCACCTTCTACTTCTGGTGCAAGACCCCCAACGGGGCCGACTCCAAGTCCTTCGTCACCAGGGTGCTCCAGGAGACCGGCGTGGTGGTCACCCCGGGCAACGGCTTCGGCCTGCCCGAGGCGGGCGAGGGCTACTTCCGCATCGCCATGACCGTGGGCAAGGAGCGCATCGAAGAGGCCCTGTCCCGCCTGGCCAAGATGTAGCTTCGGGCCGGAACACCCCGCGCGACCACACGCTTGAACGCCGGTGTTTCGAACGCGAAAACCCGGAAGCGGGGCATGAACTGCAACATTGCCTGCGTCGCCCTGGGCTCCAACCTGGGCGAACCGGCGAAAACGCTTGCCAGGGCGGCCGGGCGCATGGACGGGATACTCCCCGGCGTGCGCCTGGCCGCCCTTTCGCGCGTCTGGCACAGCGCGCCGCATGAAATCGAACGGCTGGAGGCCCACCCCCTGCCCGAAGTGCTGCGGGCGGCGTACGCCCTTGAAGCTGCCGCCGGTCCGGGGAGCAGACGCCAAGGCCCGGCCGCCAGGGACAGGATCGTCCGCCAGGGGCCAGGGCCATCCCCGGGGTGCGTGCGCGGGGCAGGGCAGGGGGGCGAGGGCTCTGCATCCGCTCCTCGAGCGCCCGCTCCCTGGTACGCCAACATGGCCGCGCGCCTGGAGTGCGACCCGCGCGTCACGCCCGAGACCCTGTTCGAGGCGCTCATGGCCCTGGAGGCCGAGATGGGCCGCGACAGGATCATGGAGCGGCGCTGGGGCCCGCGCGTGATCGACATCGACCTTATCCTGTTTTCCGGCGAAACCCGCGCCACCCCTTGGCTCACGCTGCCGCATCCGCGCTGGGAGATGCGGGCCTTCGTGGCCCTGCCCCTGGCCGAGGTTGCCCCCGGGGCCGTTTCGCCTGAAATTTTCCAACGTTTGTCTTTTTGCTCGTCCGGGACTATGCTATTCTGAACCCCAGCCAAAGGATCAGCCGCAGTATGTGGAAATTCGTCATCATCGCCGTTGCCGCGTTCATCCTCTGGAAGATGTTCGCTGGCGACATGAAGCGCCGCAAAGAGGACGCCAAGAAGGAGCAGGAGACCCTGATCGCCAAGGGCGAGATGGTGAAGGACCCCGTGTGCGGCTCCTACGTTTCCGTGGACGACTCCGTGAAGGTCCGCGACGGGGCGCAGACCCGCCACTTCTGCAGCTACGAATGCCGGGACAAGTACCTGAAACAGCTCGAAGCCTCGAAAACAAAAGAGGGGTGACGCATGAAGTTCTTCCTGGACAGCGCGAGCCTGGACGAGATCAGGGCCGCCAAGGACATGGGCATGCTCGACGGCGTGACCACCAACCCCACCCTGTTCTCCAAGGAGAAGGGCGACTGGCACAAGATCGCCGAGGCCATCTGCAAGGAGGTCGAAGGGCCGGTGAGCCTCGAGGTCGTCGGCGTCACGGCCGAGGCCATGCTCGCCGAGGCCAGGGAGCTCGTGAAGTTCGGGCCCAACGTGGTGGTGAAGATCCCCATGATCCTGGAGGGCCTGAAGGCCATCCGGGCGCTCAGCGAAAAGGGCGTGGCCGTGAACACCACGCTGATCTTCCAGCCGCTCCAGGCCCTGATGGCCGCCAAGGCCGGGGCCACCTACGTCAGCCCCTTCGTGGGCCGCATCGACGCCATCGGCGGCGACGGCATGGCCATGGTGGAGGAGGTGGTGACCATCTTCCGCAACTACGACATCCAGACCCAGGTGCTGGTGGCCAGCGTGCGCAATCCCACGCACCTGGTGCGCGCGGCGCTCATGGGCGCGGACGTGGCCACGGTGCCCTTCTCCGTGATCAAGGAGATGGTCAAGCATCCGCTCACCGACTCCGGGCTCGAGACCTTCCTCAAGGACTGGGGCAAGGTGCCCCAGAGCTAGCCTGGGAGCTCAACGAAAAAAGAAGGACGGCTCCTCGCGGGGCCGTCCTTTTTTTGTGCGGAAATATCAGCCGGGCCGGTCTTATCCGGCCTGCAGGGTCTCGCAGCGCGCCACCAGGGCCTCGAAGGTGCCGGTCTCGGGCAGGTAGCTCAACAGTTCGCCCCTGTTCAGGTCGAAATACCAGCCGTGCAGGTGGATGCGCCCGGTCATCACGCGCTCCCATATCCACGGGAAGGTCAAAAGGTTCTCGAGGGAGACGAGCACGGAGGCCTGCTCGCAGGCGCGCTGGCGCAGGGGCTGCTCCTTGTCGGAGAGCTCGCGGGAAACCTCGCGCAGGGCCGGTTCCGCGATGCTCACCCAGGGGGCGATGAATTCGCCAAGGCCCGCCCTGTCCGGGACCATCAGCGCCTGGATGCCGCCGCAGCACGAATGGCCGAGCACGATGACGTGCTCCACGCCGAGCACCTTCACCGCGTACTCCAGGGCGGCGCTGACGCCGTGGTGGCCGGGGGAGGTCTCGTAAGGCGGTACGAGGTTGGCCACGTTGCGCACCACGAACATGTCGCCGGGCTCGCAGCCGAGCAGGATGGCGGGGTCCACGCGCGAATCGGAGCAGGCGATGACCAGCACCTTTGGGCTCTGTTCCTTCTTCAGGCTCTTGAAGAACTCGTTGTCGGAACAAAAGTAGGTGCGCTGGAATTCCTTGAAACCGGAAAGAAACCGGGCGATGTCCTTCATGTACGGGGTGGCTCCGGGAAAGGCTGGAATAACGTTGCCTGCCAAATAAAACAGAACCGGGCCGCGCGCAAGCGGCAAGGGCGTCTATCTCTATGGATTCCGATTATCAACTGGATGGCCTTGCCCTGCCGGAAAACCGGCCTCCAGAATCGCGCGAGGATGCGTTTTCAGAGTGTTGAACGCGTGTCGGGTCGCGAAAAGGGGCATCTTTGATCCTGGGACGTTTACGGGCGCTTTTTAGCGTGCAAGCTTTTTCAGTCACATTTTGAATCATTCTGGAGGATCGTATGGCGGATGGCAGGCCCATGGGGGGCAACGCAAAGGCGTTCGTGAACATAAGGCCGGTCCGGCCGGGCGAGGCGGAGCCGCTGTACGCGGTCTGGCGGGCCTCGGTGGAGGCCACGCATGATTTCCTCGATCCGGATGATCTGGAGTTCTACGCGCGCTTCGTCCGGGAGGAGTATTTGCCGGGAGCGCGCCTGACGGTCGCCGTGGATGGCGACGGCAGTCCGGTGGCCTTCATGGGCGTGAGCGGCGACAGCGTGGACACGCTCTTCGTGCATCCGGACTGGCGCGGCCAAGGCGTGGGGAGGCTTCTTCTGGAATGCGTGCTGGACAAGAACGGAGTGGTGCGCGTGGACGTGAACGTCCAGAACGAACAGGCGGTCGGATTCTATGAGCGCATGGGGTTCCGCCAGGTCGGGCGGAGCGAAACGGACGGGTTCGGCAAGCCGTACCCGCTGGCGCACATGCGGCGGGGTTGATGAAAAGGGGCCTTCCGGCCCCTCTTTCATTCGCTCTCCGGGCAACTCTTACGCGGTCGCCAGCCTCGTCTTCTTCATCTCCAAATACGTCAGCACGGCAGCTACGGCCATGGGCGCCGCGCCGAAGGCGATGAACACCACGTCGCCGGGCATGCGGGCCCATTCGATGAGCCGGACCATATCCTGGTTCAGGTAATCCAGGCCGCGCGCGTGCCAATAACCGTTCTGCAGCACATCGTAGAGTTGCATCACGCCGCCCGGGAAAAGGCTCCCGGCCAGCATCAACGCCAGACCAGCGTTCAGGCCCCAGAAGGAGATCTTCACGAACTTCTCCGGCTTTTTCCACTGCTCGTCATCAAGCACCTGCCGGAACGCCAGCACCATGAGCGCCATGGCCTCCATGCCGAACACACCCATGAGCGCCGCGTGACCGTGGTTGGGCGTCAGGAGTGTGCCCACCTCGAAGTAGCTCACGATGGGCAGGTTGATGAGGAACCCGAATATGCCCGCGCCGACGAAATTCCAGAATCCCACGGCCATCAGGAAGAAAAACGCCCAACGGTGCGGGATGTTCACCTGCTTGCCGCACACGGCGCACTCCGATTGCGTAAGCTTGACGAAATCCCAGGCGTCGAGGGTCAGAAGCGTCAGCGGTACCACCTCCATGGCCGAGAACAGGGCGGACAGGGCCATGTTCAGGTTGGTCTGGCCGGTAAAGTACCAATGGTGCCCAGTGCCCACGATGCCGCTACCCAGAAAGAGAATGGCATCCAGGTAGATGACCCGCGTGGCCGTGATGCGCGACACGAGGCCCATGCGGAAGAAGATCACAGCCACCATGACAGTGACGAACAATTCGAAGAAGCCCTCCACCCACAGGTGGATGATCCAGAAGCGCCAGTTGTCCGCCACGGTGAAGTTGGTGGTGCTGCCGAAGAAGAAGGCGGGAAGGTAGAACACTGGAATGGCCAGGGCAGCCAGCAGAAAGAGCGAGGTGATCTCGCGGCGTCCCGGGTCCTGGAGGGCCGGCTTAACGGAACGCAGGAGCATCGCCACCCAGCCTATGAGTCCGATGGCCAGGAGCACCTGCCACAAGCGGCCAAGTTCCAGGTATTCCCAGCCCTGGTGGCCCAGCCAGAACCAGAGTGAACCGAGCATCTGGTTGATGCCCAGGATCTCGCCCAGGAAACTCCCGGCCACCACTACCACCAACGCCCAGAAGAGCGCGTGAATGCCGACGGTCTGTCCCTTGGGCTCGGCCTCGCCCAGCGCCTGGGCCAGCAGCAACCCACCGGCTACGAAGGCGGTGGCGATCCAGAAGATGGCTGACTGCAGGTGCCAGGTGCGCAAGATCGTGCTGGGGAAATACTCCGCCAAATCGAACCCGTAGAAGCTGCCGGGATCTGCCCGGAAGTGGGCCGTTGCTCCGCCAAGCATCACCTGCACCAAGAAGAGCAGGGCCACCACCACGAAGTACTTGATGGTGGCGCGCTGGGTTGGACTGGCCACGCCTGGCAGCATGTGCGGATGCACGTGCTCGCCGGTGCCCTTCCAGCCGAGGTAGTTGAACTTGCCGAAGGCGAACAGCACGACGGCCGTTCCCGCCAGCAGGGTGACCAGAGAAAGTCCGCTCCAGAGCACGGCGGCGCTGGTGGGCTTGTTGCCGAGCATGGGCTCGTAGGGGAAGTTGTTGGTGTAGGAATAGTCCTCGCCGGGCCGGTTGGCGATGCTCACCCAGGCCGTCCAGGCAAAGAAGGCGGTCAGGACACGTAATTCACCTGGATCGCTGATGTATTTCTTGCGCAAACCGCCGTTGGCCACAGTGTTGCTGAAGTAATCGCCCCACAATCCGATCTGGTTGCGGAAGGATGATGTCTCGGAGGCAGTGAAGAGCAGAACGTCCTTTTTCGGATCGTACCGATTCTCCTTGAGCAATGCCGAGGACTCGGCCGACACCACGTCCTTCTCGTCGGGGCTGAGGGTATCGAAGTCGCGCTGGAACAGCTTTTTGGCCAGCAAACGGTTGGCCTCAAGCCCCAGGGTGTGCAGGTACTGCGCCGAGTAGTCCGGCCCAAGATAGGCCCCGTGCCCCCAGATCGAGCCGTTCTCCATGAGTGCGTACTTGAGGAATACTTCCTGCCCGGCGGTAACGTCCTGGCCGGTGAAGACCACCTGGCCCGACGGGTCGAGTACCTTGCCTGGAATAGGAGGTGCATTGTCGTAGGACTTGACTGCAATAAAGATTTGTATGGAGAAACCAATCAGCAGCGTCAGGATGACGCCTTGTTTCCACCATGGGGAAAGGGCTTCCCGGATCTGTGATGTCGTGTGCATTTCAGACCTCCGAGGACTACAATATTGCAGATGTACAAACCATATTGGGGGAAAAGAAGGCAAAGTCAACGGCGAGCGATCAGAAATGCTAGAAGTTATCCTGGACGGCGTTCAAAAGGCAGCAGTCAACTGATCAAGCATGCATGTGCATGGTGTCTCAACAGACGACGGCCCGGAATGTTACAGCATCTCTGGTCATGGGCAGGGGTCTCCGGACTCCAGGTTTGAGCCTGAAGAGCATTCCCGGAACATCCCGGGATTGTTGAAAAGTCCCCTCTTGGGGCATATCCGTGGTTGTCTCATAATGTAAATTATGTAAACTTTAAAAACAGGACCAGAAAGGGCGGGCCAAAAGCAAGGGCGCGGCCGGTGGGTCTCTCCACCAGGCCGCGCCCTCTTGCCCTCGCGGGCAGCGACTTCCTTTCACCGCCCAGGCGGTCACACCCAGAGGTCCACCACCTCGAAGCGCGCCACGTCCACCAGGCCCTTGTCCGTGAGCTTGAGCTCAGGGATAACCGCCAGGCTCGAAAACGACATGGCCATGAACGGATGCGTGTACACCTCCGGGTTGATGGCCACGGCCCTGAACGCCGCGCGCAGCTTGCCGTAGGCCTCGACCACATCCTCAAGCGGCTCCAGGCTCATGAGCCCGGCCAGGGGCAACTCGAGAAGCGCCAGCACCTCGCCGTCCGCCACCACGCAGTAGCCGCCGCCCGTCTTGGCCAAGGTGTTCCCGGCCAGAGCCATGTCCTGGTCCGAGACGCCGGCGATGATCAGGTTGTGCGAATCGTGCGCCACCGTCCCGGCCACGGCCCCGCGCGCGATCCCGAGTCCGTGCATGAACCCCAGGGCCACGTTGCCGTTCACGCCGTGGCGCTCGACAACCGCCAGCTTGGCCAGGTCCCTGGACGGATCGCCCACGGCCAGCCCCTCTTCGAACAGAGGGGCCAGGGTCAACGACCTGGTGATGATCTGCCCGGGGATCACTCCGATGCAACGAACCTCGTCTTTAACTTTAACTATTTCGAGTTGGCTTGGCTCCAGCATCTTCCCGGAAAGATTGATTTTAACGGTGTTTCGCGCTGTGGGCTCACCCTTGGGCGCGAACCCGATGCCCGCCACGTCCCGGCCCGCCAGGAAGGCCTTCCAGACCGAGAACTCCTCCAGGTCGTCCAGGACCACCATGTCCGCCCGGTAGCCCGGGGCCACGGCCCCCCTGCCCCGCATGCCGAAATGCCGGGCCGTGTTGATGCTGGCCGCCTGGATGGCCCGGATGGGGTTCATGCCCAGGCTCACGGCCATGCGCACGTTGTGGTCCATGTGCCCGTTGGCGGTCAGGTCCAGGGGGTCGCGGTCGTCGCAGACCATGGAGACGTTCTGGGCGTTGAACTCGTTCACCACGGAGATCAGGTCGTGCAGGTTCTTCTCGTCGCTGCCCTCGCGCATGAACAGGTGCATGCCCTTGCGCAGCTTCTCCAGGGCCTCGGAAACGTTCGTGCATTCGTGGTCGGAGCTCGGGCCGGCCATGATGTAGGCGTTCAGCTCCCTGCCCGCGACCAGCGGCGCGTGCCCGTCGATCACCGCGCAGCCGCAGGCCGCGATCTTGGCCAGCACGGACTTGTCCCGGGCCAGCACGCCCGGGTAGTTCATGAGCTCGGCCAGGCCCAGCACGCGGCGGGGATGCCTGTTCACGAGCCAGGCCACGTCCTCGGCCGTCACCTCCGCGCCGGAGGTCTCCATGTTCGTGGCCGGGACGCAGCTCGAGGCCATGAAATAGAACGTCAGCGGGCTGTCCTCGGTCAGGGCGAGCATGTCCTCGATGCCCGGCCTGCCGAGCACGTTGGCGATCTCGTGCGGGTCCCAGACCACGGCGCACGTGCCGCGCGGGGCCGCCGCCCTGGCGAACTCCCACGGGGCCAACAGCGTGGATTCTATATGGATGTGGCCGTCGATCAGCCCCGGGCAGACGTAGCGGCCCTGGCAATCGACCACTTCGCGGGCTTCGTAGGCGCCGAAACCGACGACCAGGCCGTCCGACACGGCAATGTCCGCTTCGTGGATGTCCCCCGAAAGCACGTTCACCAGCCTGGCATTCCTCAGAAGCAGGTCCACCGGTTCCTCGCCCAGGGCCTGCCTGATTCTTCCTGCTATGACCTCCACTGGCTCCCTCAAGTCCATGAAACCTCCGGCATTGGCCGTCTCGAACCGGACGGGCTTTTGGTATCGGGCAATACTATTTGACCCGCCGCGTGGTGTCCATGTTAATTCAAACGAAAAAGGACGGATACGCCATGAGCGAAATAACCCTGGATTGCCTGGGCATGACCTGCCCGCAGCCCCTGATGGCCTGCCGGGACTGCATCGGGAAGGAGGCCCCCGAAAGCCTCAAGGTGCTGGTGGACGACGAGGCCGCCTTGGAGAACGTCACCCGCTACCTCACGGCAAGCGGCTACGAGGCCTCCAACGCCAGGCAAGGGCGCGCCTGGGTGATCTCGGCCACGCGCGGAGCGCAGGCGGCCAAACCCGCCGCCGTCGAGGACTTCCCCTGCCCCGTGCCCGGCCAGGACGAGCGCCAGCGCATCGCGGTCTTTTTGACCTCGGACGTGGTGGGGCGCGGCGACGACTCGCTCGGTGCCAAGCTCATGGTCAACTTCATCAAGACCCTGCCCGAAATGGGGCCGGACCTCTGGCGCATCGTCATGGTCAACGCCGCCGTGAAGCTGGCCGCGCAGGACAGCCCCCACCTCGAGACCCTCAAGGCCCTCGAGGCCCAGGGCGTGACCATCCTGGTCTGCGGCACCTGCCTGGAGTTCTTCGGCCTGCTGGACAAGCGCGCCGTGGGACAGACCACCAACATGCTCGACGTGGTCACGAGCCTGCAACTGGCCACGAAAGTCATCGATATCTAGCCAGCAAAAAAAGCCGCCCGCCGGGTGAGCGGCGGGCGGCGCATATCGCAAGGCCTGGGGTCCGGGGCGAAACCCCGGGTCACCCGATCACTACTTGGGGTCCTTCCTGCCGATGCTGAAGTAGGCGAAGCCCATCTCACCCAGCAGCGAGGGGGAGTACAGGTTGCGGCCGTCGAAGATCAGCGGGGCCTTCAGGGTCTTCTTGATGCGGTCGAAGTCCGGGTTGCGGAACTGGTTCCACTCCGTGACCACGGCCAGGGCGGCGGCACCGTCCAAGGCGGCGTACTGCTGGTCCACCACTTCCACCAGGTCGTTGCCCGCGAACTCCTTCTTGGTGTTCGGTCCGGCAACGGGGTCGAAGCAGCGCACCTTCATGCCCTGGGCGGTCAGGTCGCGGATGAGCTCGAACGAGGCGGCCTCGCGCACGTCGTCGGTGTTGGCCTTGAAGGCCAGGCCCCACAGGGCCAGGGTCTTGCCCTTCACGCCGCCCTGCGGCTCGAAGTACTTGAGGATCTTGCCCGAGAGCACGTGCTTCTGGCGGTTGTTCACCTCATCCACCGAGGAGAGCAGCTGCGGCTCGAACTCGTACTGGCGCGCGGTGTCGATGAGCGCCTTCACGTCCTTGGGGAAGCAGGACCCGCCGTAGCCCATGCCGGGGTAGATGAACTGGTAGCCGATGCGGCTGTCGCTGCCGATGCCCACGCGCACGTCGCGCACGTCCGCGCCCACGCGCTCGCAGATGTTGGAGATCTCGTTGATGAAGGAGATCTTCGTGGCCAGCATGCAGTTGGCGGCGTACTTGGTCATCTCGGCCGAGCGCACGCCCATGACGATCAGCTTGTCGCGGCTGCGGGCGAAGGGCGAGTACAGGGCCTTCAAAAGCTCGGCGGTGCGCACGTTCTCGGTGCCCACTACCACGCGGTCCGGCTTGAGGAAGTCGCTGACGGCGTCGCCTTCCTTGAGGAACTCGGGGTTGGAGACCACGTCGTATTCGATGGCGAGGCCGCGCTTCTTCAGCTCCTCGCCGATGATTTCACGCATCTTGTCCGCCGTGCCCACGGGCACGGTGGATTTGTCCACCACGATCTTGTAGTCGGTCATGTTCTGACCGATCTCCTTGCCGACCTGGTAGACGTAGCTCAGGTCGCAGGAGCCGTCGGGCTTCGAGGGGGTGCCCACGCACACGAACACGAAAAGGGCGCCTTCCATGCCTTCGGCGATGGAAGTGGTGAACTTCAGGCGGCCTTCCTCGGTGTTGCGCTTGACGAGCTCTTCCAGGCCGGGCTCGTAGATGTGGACCTTGCCGTTGCGAAGGTTCTCGACGATCTTCGGGTTGATGTCCACGCAGCAGACATCGTTGCCCATCTCGGCAAAGCAGGCGGCGCTCACGAGGCCGACGTATCCGGTTCCGACAATGCACAGGTTCATTTCCGCGCATCTCCATGGTTTAGGTTCTGGCCCTCGAAATTGGGCAGCTTCCGATAAGAGCGCGCCGGGACTTTGTCAACAGAAGTCTTGAGGCCGGACCCGCCAAAGGGTAGGATATTTTTTTCAACGAAGAACTTCAGGAGCCTTTCCATGCCCATATTGGCCGTGAACGTCGATCACGTGGCCACCCTGCGCCAGGCCCGCCTGGGCAAGGAGCCCGAACCCGTCACCGCCGCGCACCTGGCCGAGATCGCCGGAGCCCGGGCCATCATCGTGCACCTGCGCGAGGACCGCCGCCACATCCAGGACCGCGACGTGGCCCTCATGCGCCAGCTTTTGAAGACCAGGCTGCACCTGGAGATGGCCGCCACGGACGAAATGGGCCGGCTGGCCTTGGGCATCAAGCCGGACATGGTCTGCCTCGTGCCCGAGAAGCGCCAGGAGCTGACCACCGAGGGCGGCCTGGACTGCGCCAGCCGCGTGAACGAGTTGAAGCAATACCTGGCCCCGCTGCACGCCGCCGGGATCGGGTCGAGCCTGTTCATCGACGCCGAGCCCTCGCAGATCAAGGCGGCCCGGGAGATCGGCGCGCAGTACATCGAGATCCACACCGGGGCCTACGCCGACGCGCTGACCCCGGCCGCGCGCGACAAGGAACTGGCCCGGATACTCGAGGGCATCCGCCTGGGGCGCGAACTCGGGCTCAAGGTGAACCTGGGCCACGGCCTGAACTACGACAACATCTGGGCCTTCGCCAAGGTCCCGGGCGTCAGCGAGTATTCCATCGGGCACAGCATCATCTCCCGGGCCGTGCTCACGGGCATCACCGAGGCGGTCTCCAAGATGGCGGACATCATCCGCACCTTCGCGGACTAGGGGCAAGGCTACGAGATGATCGTTGGTCTCGGAATGGACGTTACGGAGCTCGACCGCATCGAGAAGGCCTTCGCAAGCCACGGCGAGCGCTTTCTGGGCAAGATACTCACCCCGGCGGAGCGCGCGGGCCTGCCCCGGCTGGCCGTGCCGTACCTGGCCGCGCGCTTCGCGGCCAAGGAGGCCGCGGTGAAGGCGCTGGGCACGGGCTTTCGCGCGGGCATATCCTATAAGGATATCGACGTGACCGCCGACGAGCTGGGCAAGCCCCTCCTGCGCCTGACCGGCAAGGCGAGCGAGCGCGCCAAGGAACTCGGCGTCACGCGCGCTCACGTCAGCCTGACCCACGGCCGCGACGTGGCCGCCGCCGTGGTGGTCCTGGAGGCCCCGTGAACGATCCCCTGCTCTCTTCCCCCCTGCCCACCCCGGCGGAGATGAACGCCTGGGACAGGGCCGCCGCCGAAATGGGCCTGACAACGGCGCTGCTCATGGAGAACGCCAGCCGCGAGGCCCTGCACGCGCTCACGCACAAGCTCGGGAGCCTTCGCGGCATGACCGCCCTGTGCCTTGCCGGCCCGGGCAACAACGGCGGGGACGCCATCGCCCTGGCCAGGCACCTGCACGACGCGGGCGTGGACGTGACGCTCGCGCTCACGCGCCCGTCCCACGCCTACAAGGGAGCGCCCGGCTTCCACCTGCGCCTGGCCAGGAAGGCGGGGGTGACGGTGGAGGCAGCGGCGCGGTTCGAGGCCCTGGCCGCGAGCGAGCCGGACATCGTGGTGGACGGGCTGCTCGGCACCGGGCTTTCGGGCGAACCCAGGCCCGAGTACGCGGCGCTCATCGACGCGGTGAACCGCCTGGGCGAGCGCAGCTTCGTGCTCTCCCTGGACATCCCCTCGGGGCTCGACGGCGAGACCGGCGTGCCCGCCCGGTCCACGGTGATCGCGGCCATGACCGTGACCTTCGAGGCCGCCAAGCTGGGCCTCTGCCTGCCCGGGGCCTCGCCCTACGTGGGCGAACTCCAAGCCAGGCCCATAGGCGTCCCGCGCGTGGTCAGGGAGGCCAACCCGGCCTCGCACTACCTGATGACGCCCGACCTTGCCGCCATGCTCCCGGGGCTGGACCCGGCCATGCACAAGGGCAGCGCCGGGCGGCTTCTGATAATAGGCGGCTCCCCGGGGCTCACGGGAGCGCCCATGCTGGCGGCTCTCGGGGCCTTGCGCGCGGGCGCGGGGCTGGTCACCGTGGCCTGCCCGCGCGGAGTCGAGCCCGTGCTCAAGGCCGGATGCCCGGACGTGATGACCAGGCCCCTGGGTCAGGGCGAGGCCTGGAGCGCGGACATGGCCCGCGAGGTGCGCGAGCGCCTGGACGGCTACGACGCCCTGGTGATCGGCCCGGGCATGGGCCGTGGCGCGGACGCGGCGCAGTTTCTCGAAGCCCTGGGCACGGAGCTGCCCCCCACGGTCTGGGACGCGGACGCCCTTTTCTGGCTGGCTGGCCACCCGCGCGAACTGGGCGAGGCCGTGATCACGCCGCACCCGGGCGAGGCAGCCCGGATGCTCGGCACGGACATCCCCGGGGTGGAGTCCGGGCGCACGCGCGCCGTGCGGGAGCTTTCCGCGCGTTTCGGCGCGGCGGCCGTGCTCAAGGGAGCCGGGACGCTCGTCTGCCGGGCCTCGGGCGTGCTCGGGGCCGAGGGCCAGGCGCAGGCACCGGTGTTCGTCTCGCCTTTTTGCGAGCCCAACCTCGCTGTGGGCGGCTCGGGCGACGTGCTGGCCGGAATCGCCGGATCGCTCCTGGCCCGCGATCTTTCCCCCTTGCTAGCGGCCTGCCTGGGGGTGTATTGGCACGGTCTCGCCGGGCGTCTGGTGTCCGGCGATTTCCCTTACCGGGGCAACCTGGCCTCCGAACTGGTCCAGGCCCTGCCCCACGCCCTGACGGAGTGGCTTGATGCAGAAAGCTAAAGACATCATGACCGCCGACGTGGTCACCTTCACCGCCGAGACCCCCATTTCCGAGGCTGCGCGCACGCTTCTGGAAAAGCACATCAACGGCTGCCCCGTGGTGGACGCCTCGGGCGCGCTGGTGGGCATCCTCTGCCAGTCCGACCTGGTGGCGCAGCAGAAGAAGCTGCCCCTGCCCACGGTGTTCACCCTGCTGGACGGCCTCGTGCCCATGACCTCCATGGCCGAGTTCGACCGCGAGATGGAGAAGATCGCGGCCATCACCGTGGGCCAGGCCATGAGCAAGGACCCCGAGTACGTGGGCCCCGACGCCCCCATCGAGGACATCGCCACCGTGATGGTGGAGCGCGGCTTCCACACCCTGCCCGTGGTCGATGGCGGCAAGGTGGTGGGCGTCATCGGGATGGAAGACATCCTGCGCACCATCTCCGGCCGCTAGACGGTGTCCGGCGGGCTCTTCCTGCCGGCCGAGGGCGACACCCTGGCGCTCGGCCGGGTGATGGCGCGCACGCTTCCGCAAGGCTGGCGCGAGCCGTTCGCGCTCTTGCGCGCGGGCCTGGGATCGGGCAAAACCACGCTCACGCGCGGATTCGTCCAGGCCCTGCCCGGCGGCCACCTCGCCGAGGTGGCCAGCCCCAGCTTCAACCTGGCCAACGTCTACCCCACCTCCCCGGTCGTGGTGCACATCGACCTGTACCGCCTGGGCGAAGGGGTCATGGACGAGAGCCTCGAGGAAATGCTGGACGAGGCCCCTGGGCCCCATGGGCGCGTGGTGCTGGTGGAATGGGCGGAGTACCTGCCGGAGCGACTGAAACCGCGTGACCGGCTCGAAGTCGGGCTGTCGGCCCTGGGCGGCGGACGCGAGGCCCGGTTCGAGGCCCACGGCCCCCGGGCGTCAGCGTGGCTTCAGGACATCCTTTCAACCTATTCACAGAGCGGCAAGTCATGAAAATCATGGTTCAGAAGTACGGCGGCACCTCCGTTGCCGGGCTGGAACGGATGAGGCAGGTGCTGTCGAGGGTCAAGAAGGGCATCGCCGGGGGCTACAAGATGATCGTCGTGCTCTCGGCCATGTCCGGCGAGACCAACAAGCTCCTGGCCCTGGCCAAGGAGTTCTCGGCCAGCCCGGACCCGGAGGAGCTCGACTCGCTGGTGGCCAACGGAGAGAACGTGTCCATCGCGCTTTTCTCCATGCTGGCCAAGTCCGAGGGCGTGAAGGCCAGGTCACTCCAGGCCTGGCAGGTTCCCATCCACACCACGGACGCCTACATGAAGGCCCGCATCATCAGCATCGACGAGAAAAAACTTCGAGCGATGCTTGAAGAAAACGACGTGCTCGTGGTGGCCGGCTTCCAGGGCGTGGACTGCAAGGGCCGGGTGACCACCCTGGGCCGGGGCGGCTCCGACACCACGGGCGTGGCCCTGGCCGCGGCCATCAAGGCCGACGTGTGCGAGATCTACACCGACGTGGACGGCGTGTTCACCACCGACCCCCGCGTCTGCTCGGCCGCCCGCAAGCTGAACGTCATCTCCTACGACGAGATGCTCGAGCTCGCCAGCTCCGGCTCCAAGGTGCTCCAGATCCGCTCCGTGGAATTCGCCAAGAAATACAACGTGCCCGTGCGGGTGCGCTCCACCTTTACCGACGACCCGGGGACCTTGGTCACCCAGGAGGACGACGCCATGATGGAAGATCTCGTCATTTCCGGCATCGCTTACGACCGCGACCAGTGCCGGGTCACCGTGTACAAGGTCAAGGACAAGCCCGGCGTGGCGGCGGCCATCTTCGGGGCCATCTCGAAGAAGCGCATCGTGGTGGACATGATCGTGCAGAACACCTCCAGCGACGGCATCACGGACATGACCTTCACCGTGCCCCGCGCCGACCTGGAGCAGACCCTGGGCATACTCGAGTCGGTCAAGGCGGACATCGGGGCGGAGCTCGTGCAGCACGACCTGAACGTGGCCAAGGTCTCCGTGGTGGGCGTCGGCATGCGCAACCACTCGGGCGTGGCCTCGCTGATGTTCCAGGCCCTGCGCGACGAGAACATCAACATCAAGCTGATTTCCACCTCCGAGATCAAGATCACCTGCCTGATCGACGAAAAATACGTGGAGCTGGCCGTGCGCGCCCTGCACACCGCCTTCGGCCTGGACAAGAAAGAGTCCGCCGCCTGCTAGCTTCCTCACGGGGAGGGGTCGCGTCAGGCGCGCCCTCCCCTTTTTCCACGCCTCCCAGCGCAACCCGGGCTCAAGCCTGACGACCCGGGTCCGGAAACCACATGGTCAAGGTAAAAATCTACGACACCACCCTTCGCGACGGGGCCCAGGCCGTGGACATCAACCTCACGGCCGAGGACAAGATGCGCATCGCGCTCAAGCTCGACGAGCTGGGCCTGGACTACATCGAGGGCGGCTGGCCCGGGTCCAACCCCACGGACAAGCGCTTCTTCGAGGACATCCAGGGCCATAGCCTCAAGCACTCGCGCATCGCGGCCTTCGGCTCCACGCACAACCCGCGCAACTCAGCCGAGGCCGACCCCAACCTGAAGGCGCTCGTCGCCAGCCAGGCCCCGGTGCTGACCATCTTCGGCAAGTCCTGGGACAGGCACGCCACGGAGGCCCTGCGCGTGGAGCTTCCCCGCAACCTGGAGCTCATCGAGAACTCCCTGGCCTTCCTGCGCCCCAACTGCAAGGAACTCTTCTTCGACGCCGAGCACTTCTTCGACGGCTTCCGGGCAAACCGCGACTACGCCCTGGAGTGCCTGAAGCGCGCCCTGCATGCGGGCGCGGACGTGCTGGTGCTCTGCGACACCAACGGCGGCACCCTGCCCTGCGACATCCGCAAGATCTGCGACGCCGTGCTCAAGCACCTGCCCCTGGCCAAGATCGGCATCCACGCCCACAACGACACGGACATGGCCGTGGCCAACTCGCTCATGGCCGTGCAGGCCGGGGCCGTGCAGGTCCAGGGCACCATGAACGGCTACGGCGAGCGCTGCGGCAACGCCAACCTTTGCTCCATCATCCCCACCATGGAGCTGAAGCTGAAGAAGCAGGCCCTGCCCAAGGGCAACCTGGCCCTCATCACGCCCGTTTCGCGCTTCATAGACGAGGTGGCCAACAAGGTGCCCTTCGCGCGCCAGCCCTACGTGGGCGAATCGGCCTTCACGCACAAGGCGGGCATCCACGTGGCCGCAGTGGCGCGCGACTCCAGCCTCTACGAGCACACCCAGCCCGAGAAGGTGGGCAACGTCCGCCAGGTGGTGCTCTCGGACATGGCCGGGCAGTCCAACATCCTCTTCAAGGCCAAGGAGTACGGCATCGCCCTGGAGAAAGGCTCCCCCGAGGTCCTGGAGATCCTGCGCGAGGTCAAGGAACAGGAGGCCAAGGGCTACGAGTACTCGGCCTCCGAGGCCTCCTTCGAACTGCTCATGCGCCGGACCCTGGGAATGACCAGGCGCTATTTCGCGCTGGTGAAGTACCGCGTGCTGGACTGGAAGCAGGCCGACTGCGACGATCCCCTGGCCGAGGCCACGGTGATGGTCCAGGTGGGCGGGCACGTGGAGCACACGGCCTCTGTGGGCCTGGGCCCAGTGAACGCGCTGGACAACTCGCTGCGCAAGGCCCTGACCCGCTTCTACCCGCGCATCTCCGAGATCAGGCTTTTGGACTTCAAGGTCCGCGTGCTGAACTCCAAGACCAGGCATGACTCGGGCACGGCCTCGCACGTGCGCGTGCTCATCACCTCCGGCGACCAGCAGGAGAGCTGGACCACCGTGGGCGTCTCGCACAACATCATCCAGGCAAGCTGGCAGGCGCTGGAGGATTCGGTGAACTACAAGCTCATGAAGGACGACCGCGCCAAGCTCGGCAACAAGTGCTGAACCGCGCGGCGGCAACGGCGAACAAGGCGGGGAGGCGAAGGCCTCCCCGTTTTTTTTCAGTCTCCGGCGATCTCCCGGACAAATTCCACGCAGAGCCCGGCCACCTTGCCGCGCGTCTCGCGGTGGGTGGTCAGCAGGTGGTGCTTGGTCACGGTCTCCTCGATGGGCAGGAGCACGGCCTTGCGCCAGGGCGAGCCCACCCGCCTGGCGATCTCCCAGAGGTTGCCGAGTGGCACGTGGCGGTCCAGGGGGGAATGGATGGCCAGAAGCGGCGCGGTGATCCTGCCCAGGTTCTGGCGCACGTGGCGCAGGCCGTCCATGAAGCTGTGCAGGGCCTCGAGCGACACGGCCTCCTCGTAGCCGCGCCAGGGCGCGATGGCCCGCGATTCCGGGGTCTTGGGCGTGGCGGGCCAGACCGGGCGCAGCTTCTTGAGCAGCGGCGTGGCCACCAGCCGCCAGTCCGTGGCCTCGGGCGGCAGGAAGCGGTAGAGGAACACCGGCGAGGCGATGGTAGCCACCCCGGCGGGCTTGAAACGCTGGGCCAGGGCCAGGCAGATGCTCCCGCCCATGGAGAGCCCCAGCAGGAAGACCTTCTCGTATTCGGCGGAGAGGCGCTCGTACTCGGCCGCCGCGTGCTCGACCCAGTCCTTCCAGCCGGTGCGCCGCCAGTCCTCCACGGTGGTGTCGTGGCCCGGCAGCGTGGGCGCGCTCACGGGGTAGCCCGCGTCCGTCAGGGCCTCGCCCACGGGCAGCACCTCGAAGGGCGTGCCCCCGAAACCGTGCACCAGCAGGCAGGCCGTGGAGCGCATGGCGGTCCCCTCCCTTACATGGAGCCTATGACCCGGGTGAGCACGTTGGTCACCTTTTCGGCGTTCTGCTTGAAGATGTGCAGGATATCCTCCCAGGTGACGGGCGGCTCGTCGGTCTTCCAGCAGTCGTAGTCCGTGGACATGGCCACGGCGGCGTAGGGCACGCCCGCCTCGGCGGCCAGGATGGCCTCGGTGGCCACGCTCATGTTGATCACGTCGGCCCCCCACATGCGGAACATGTTCGATTCCGCCCTGGTGGAAAAGCGCGGGCCTTCGATGGTCACAACAGTGCCCTTGGGGTGGTGGGGATAGCCGAAGCTCGCGCACGCGGCCACGAGCTTCTCCCGGAGGGCTTCGTCGAACGGGTCGGCCATGGGCGTGTGCACCGGGGCGTGGGGCTCGAAGCGCTCGTGGAAGGTCACGGGGCGGTGGCGGGTGAAGTCGATGAACTGGTCCAGGATCACCAAGTCGCCCCGGCGGATATCAGCCCTGAGCGAGCCCACGGCCGTGGTGGCCAGGATGTGCGTGCAGCCCGCGTTTTTCAGCGCCCAGACGTTGGCCCGGTAGTTAACCCAGGTGGGCGGACAGGTGTGGGCGCGGCCGTGCCTGGCCAGCAGGATGACGTCGCGGCCCTCGATGCGCCCCTGGCGCAGCGTGGAGTTGGGTGCGCCGTAGGGGGTGTCCAACTCCAGATCCGAAGGGTTCTGCAGGATGTCCGGGTTGTCCAGGCCGCTGCCGCCGATGATGCCGATCTTCATGCGAGGATATCCTTCAGCTCACCTGGACCAGGCTGTCCAGGGGCAGGCCTTCGAACTTGTCGCGTCCGTTGAGGAAGCAAAGCTCAACCAGCACGCCGATGCCGACCACTTCGGCCCCGAAGCCGTCCATGAGCTGGAGCACGCCCTTGAGCGTGCCGCCCGTGGCCAGCACGTCGTCGATGACCAGCACCTTCTCCCCGGCCAGCAGGGCGTCCTCGTGCATGCACAGGGTGTCCGTGCCGTACTCCAGGTCGTAGGTGACGGAGGTGGTCTTCCAGGGCAGCTTGCCGGGCTTGCGCACGGGCACGAAGCCGAGGCCCATCTTGTAGGCCAGGGCGGCCCCGAAGATGAAGCCGCGCGCCTCGGCGCAGACCACCTTGGTGGCGCCGCTTGCGGCGAAGCGCTCGGCCATGCTGTCGATGGCGTGGCGAAAGCCCTCGGCGTCGCCGAGAAGCGGGGTTATGTCCAAAAAGATGATGCCGGGCTTGGGGAAATCCGGGATGTCGCGGATGAGTGCGCGCAGGTCCATGGGCGTGTCTCTCCTCGAAAAATATAGGTGCCATGGCGTCGCTACGTCAATTGGGGCCACCCGTCAAGCAGCCCTCGGCATCGTGTTGAAAAGCATGAACATTTCAAGGACGTTCCCGCCAGGCTTGACAGCCCAGGCCGCGCGCGGCCACAAGGCGCGATCATGCGATGCGACACGCTCATCCGCGCCGGGACCCTGCTCACCCAGGACGAGGACCGGACAGTGCTCCAGGACGCCGCCGTGGCCGTGGCCGGCGGGCTCGTGGAGAAGGTCGCGCCCTGGGAGGAACTCCATGACGCCCAGGCCGGGGAGTTCATCGACTGCTCGGGCGACATCGTCCTGCCCGGGCTCGTGAACGCCCACACCCACGCGGCCATGACCGTGTTCCGGGGCCTCAAGGATGACCTGCCCCTGATGGAGTGGCTCACCGGGCACATCTGGCCCGCCGAGGCCAGGCTCACCTCGGAGGTGGTGGCGCTCGGAACGGAGCTGGCCTGCGCGGAGATGATCGCCAGCGGCACCACCACCTTCTGCGACCTCTACATCTTCGAGAAGGCCGTGGCCGAGGCGGCCAAGGCCGCGGGCCTGCGCGCGGTGCTGGGCGAAGGCGTGTTCGACACGCCCAACGCCTCCTACCAGACCCCCGGCCAGGCCATGGCCAAGGTGGAGGAACTGGAGCGCATCTGCGCGGGCAGCGCCATGCTCACGCCCTGCCTGGTGGCCCACTCGGTCTACGCCACGTCCCACGACACCCTGCGCATGCTGGGCGAGCGCGCCCGGGAACGCTCGCTCACGCTGACCCTGCACGCGGCGGAATCCCCGGCCGAGACGGCCATGTGCCTGGAGCGCTTCGGCAGGAGGCCCGTTGATATCCTCGATGCCCTCGGGCTCCTGAACGAAAGGCTCCTGATGGCCCACGCCGTGGACGTGAACCAGGCCGAGATCCAGCTCTTGGCCGCGCGCGGCGTGCGCGTGGCCCACAACCCCAGGAGCAACATGAAGCTCGCCTCGGGCATGGCCCCGGTGGCGGCCATGCGCGCCTGCGGCGTGCGCGTGGGCCTGGGCACGGACGGCGCGGCAAGCAACAACGCCCTGAACATGTTCGCGGAGATGGCCACGGCCGGGCTTCTGGCCAAGGTCCGGGAAGCCGACCCCACCGCCCTGCCCGCCCGGGCGCTCCTGGACATGGCCACCCTGGACGGCGCCCGCGCGCTCGGCCTTTCGCGCGTGGGGGCCATACGCCCCGGCTGGAAGGCCGACATCATCGCCCTAAGGGGAGATGCGCCCGCGCTCAACCCCAGGCACGACCCCGTGTCGCTCATCGCCTACAGCGCCAGCGGCGGCGAGGTGCGCCTGACCATGGTCGGGGGCAAGGTGCTCTACCGCGGCGGCGAATTTCTGACCCTCGACGCCGGGAACCTGCTTGAAAAGATGGGGTTCGTGCGGAAATGGGCGCTCGGCTCTTGACACCGACTCGGAAATGATGAAAGAGATCGCGTTTCCGGAAGGATCGAATCGTATCGCCCATCAGGGCGTGAACGGAGGATAATCTAAATGAGCTATGTGGTGAACGGCGTCGAGTGCGCCCCCGTCGTGGAGAAGTGCGTGGGTTGCGAGCGTATCAAGGAAGTCGAGGGCGACAAGTACTGCTCCAGCTACCCCATGCCCGAGCGCAAGTGGTCCCATGGCGTGTGCAACTTCGCCACCCACGTCAAGGCCGAGAAGGACAAGACCGGCAAGGTGAAGGTCAACCCGCTGAAGGCGTCCAAGCGCGCTGCCCGCGGCCGTTAGGCGAATTCGTTCTTTTCCGGGCGGGAGCGCGAGTTCCCGCCCTTTTTTTTCGCCGCGCCAGGGCCTGTTTCCTGGCGCAACACGCCGGCTTCCTTATGATTGTTCCGCATACTATCCCGGGTGAGGCCATCAAGCGCCCGGGTTTGCCCCTCCCGCCTTGCCAGCGGCCGCCCCACAGGATACAGGATGGGGCGGACATCCTCATTTCCAGCCAATAAACAATCACTGGGAGCTTCCGATGCTTTCCGGCCTGCTCGACCACATCTCGGCCTCGCGCGACACCGTCATCGACCTGCAACGCCTCATGGTTTCCATCCCGGCCATCGGCCCGGACAACGGCGGCGCGGGCGAGCGCGCAAAGGCGGACGCCATGCTCGAGTGGCTGGCGGCCAACGGCATCACGGACGTGACCGAATACCGCGCCCCGGACACGCGCGTGCCCTGCGGCCACCGCCCGACCATCAAGGCCGTGATCCCGGGCAAGGACGCCTCGCGCACCTTCTGGGTCATCTCGCACCTGGACGTGGTGCCGCCGGGCGACGCCACGCTCTGGGCCACCGACCCGTTCGAGCTCACGGTGGACGGCGAGGCCCTGGTGGGCCGTGGCGTGGAGGACAACCACCAGGGGGTGATCGCCTCGTTGCTGGTGGGCAAGGCCCTGGCGGAGAAGGGCGTGGTCCCGCCCATGAATTTCGGCATGCTCCTGGTGGCCGACGAAGAGAACGGCTCCAAGTACGGGCTGGACTGGATGCTCAAGAACCATCCGGAACTCTTCGGGAAAAACGACCTCTTCCTGATCCCCGACTTCGGCATCCCCACGGGCGAAATGGTGGAGATCGCCGAGAAGAGCATGCTCTGGCTGAAGATCACGCTCTCGGGCAAGCAGTGCCACGCATCCTCCCCCGAGGAGGGCGTGAACACCCTGGTGGCCACGGCCGCCTTCATCCTGCGCCTGACCAAGCTGCACGACCGCTTCCCGGCCGTGAACGAGCTCTTCAAGCCCGCCAACTCCACGTTCCAGCCCACCAAGAAGGAGGCCAACGTGGAGAACGTGAACACCATCCCGGGCCGGGACGTGTTCTACATGGACTGCCGCGTGCTGCCCCAGTACGAGCTCGACGACGTGCTGGAGGCCATCTACGAGATGGGCCGCGACATCTGCAAGACCTACGGGGTCACGGCCCAGTACGACATCGTGCAGAAGGAACAGGCCGCGCCCGCCACGCCGCGCGACGCCGAGATCGTCACGCGCCTGCTCAAGGCCGTGAAGGAGGTCTACGGCGGCGAGCCCAGGCCCATGGGCGTTGGCGGCGGCACCGTGGCGGCGTATCTGCGCCGCGCGGGCCTGGACGCTGCCGTGTGGGCCACCTGGGTGCCCAACGCGCACCAGCCCAATGAGCGCTCGTTGATCAAGAACAACGTCGGGGACGCGCTGGTCGTGGCCAGGGCGCTCTTCGGCCAGGAGTCCTGAGCCGAAGCGAAAGCCCGGGTGGCGAGCCGGAACGATCCGGCGGCCCCGCACGCGCTCCAAGACCATGAACGACGCCGTATCAGACCCCCCTCCTCCCGGTCCGGCCATGGCCAAGGCCCCCTTCCCGGACGTCTTCGACCTGATAGTGGTCGGGGCCGGCCACGCGGGCTGCGAGGCGGCCATGGCTTCGGCGCGCCTGGGCCTCAAGACCCTGCTCCTGACCATCAACGCCGACCGCATCGGGCACCTCTCCTGCAACCCGGCCATCGGCGGGCTGGCCAAGGGCCACATGGTCCGCGAGATCGACGCGCTGGGCGGCATGATGGGCCTCTGGGCGGACGCGGCGGGCATCCAGTTCCGCAGCCTGAACACCCGCAAGGGCCCGGCCGTTCGCGCGACCCGCGCCCAGATCGACCGCGACGAATACCCGCGCGTGGTCAAGCGCTCGCTCTTCTCCCAGCAGAACCTCTGGATCCGCCAGGACACCGCCGTCTGCGTGCTGGCCGAGAACGGCCGCGCCGCCGGGGTGGAGACCGCGCTCGGCGAGCGCCACCCCTCGCGCGCCGTGCTCCTGACCACGGGGACGTTCTTGCAGGGGCTCATTCACGTGGGCCTGACCAGCTTCCCGGGCGGCCGCCTGGGCGACCCGGCCTCCGTGGGTCTCTCGGCCAGCCTGCGCTCCTTCGGCATCGATCTCGGCAGGCTCAAGACGGGCACGACGCCAAGGCTTCTGCGCGACTCCTGCGATTTCTCCGTGATGGTCATCCAGCCCGGCGACGACCCGCCCCCGCGCTTCAGCTTCCGCTCCACCGGCTCAATTGGCGAGCGCCTGCCCCAGTTGCCCTGCTGGCTGACCTACACCAACCCGGCCACCCACGAGGCCATCCGCCAGGGCTTCGACCGCTCCCCCATGTTCACGGGCGTGATCAAGGGCACGGGCGCGCGCTACTGCCCCTCCATCGAGGACAAGGTGGCCCGCTTCCCGGAGAAGGAGCGCCACCAGATCTTCGTGGAGCCCGAAGGCCTTACGAGCCCGGAGGTCTACCCCAACGGCATCCCGACCAGCCTGCCGCTCGAGACCCAGAAGGCCATGCTGGCCACCATCCCGGGGCTCGAGAAGGCCCAGATCGTGCGGCCCGGCTACGCCATCGAGTACGATTTCGCCTTCCCCACGCAGCTCTCGCCCACCCTGGAGGCCAAGGCCTTGCCCGGGCTCTATCTGGCCGGGCAGCTGAACGGCACCTCCGGCTACGAGGAGGCCGCTGCCCAGGGGCTCTGGGCCGCGCTGAACGCCTTCTGCGCGCTTGAGGGCCTGCCGCCCTTCCTGCCCGGGCGCGACAAGGCCTACATGGCCGTGCTCGTGGACGACTTGGTGACCAAGGGCACGTCCGAACCCTACCGCATGTTCACCTCACGCGCCGAGCACAGGCTTTTGCTGCGCGAAGGCAACGCCGACGAGCGCCTGACCGCCATGGGGCGCGGGCTGGGACTGGTGGACGACGCCCACTGGGCGCTCTTCTCGGCCAAGCGCGCGGCCCTGGCCGAAGTGGTCGAGGGCCTGGAATCCATCCGCATAAAGCCCGACGCTCCCACGCGCGACGTGCTCGCCTCCATGGGCGCGGCCATCCCGGGCAAGTCGGTCAGCCTGGCGGACGTCCTGCGTCAGCCGCAACTCGAGATCGAGAACCTGGCCCCGCTCTGGCCCGCCCTGGCGGGCTACCCCGGGGACGTCTTGCGCGAGGCCGAGGCCAAGGTGAAGTACGAGGGGTACCTGAAGCGCCAGGAGCAGCTGGCCGAGAAGCTCGGGCGCATGGAATCTGTGGCGCTTCCGGACGATCTGGAGTATCGGGAAGTGGCCGGGCTCTCCCGGGAAGTGGTGGAAAAACTTGGCAGGACGCGCCCGCTCACCCTGGGCCAGGCCTCGCGCATCTCCGGCGTCACGCCCGCCTCGCTGGCCTGCCTGGAGATCCACCTGAAGAAGACGGGCCGCCTGTAACGAGGACCAAGCCAGCGCATGGACGACATCCCGATACCGCATCTCTACTCGGCCCAGTTCCAGGATTTCGTCTCCAGGATATTCGAGGACATCCTGGCCGGGCGCGTCACCTCCGAGTCGGTCTTCCTGGTCCTGGCCTTCTTCGGCTTCTTTTTCCTGCTCACCGCCCTCTCCTACGTCTTCGCCCGCAAGCCCAAGGAAAAAATGCTCGAGCACCCGGTGACCTGGGTGACGGACTACAACCGCATGGCACAGCTTTTGGACGCGGCCGTGACCCAGCGCAGCAAGGTCCGCGTGAGCTTCCACCGCGACATGGGCGGGGCGCGCTCCACGGACGCCGTCCTTCTGGAGGCGGGCAGGGACGGGCTGACGCTCGAACTGTCGTCGCTGAAAAACGCCAGCCAGTCCTGGGTGGGCAGGACGCTCGACCTCTCCTTCAGGCTGCGCCTGCCCGAGCAGCCGCAGGTGCAGTCCATCTTTTCCTTCGTCTCGGACATAATTTCGCTCTCGCGCCAGGCGGGCGACGTGGTCGTGATGCGCATCTCGCGCCCCTTGCGCCTGGAGCTCAACCAGAACCGCCAGTTCCTGCGCGTGGAGCCGCCCGAGAAGTACGTGCGCGCGTTCAAGCTCTGGACCGAGGACGCAGTGCGCCGCCAGGGCGACCCCGAGGACCCCGAGACCTGGGGCGAGCCCCTCTACGCCTGGGAGTTCGGCGGCGTGCGCGAGGTGGTGCTGGAGAACATCTCCGGCGGCGGCCTGCTGGCCGAGGTCACGCCCGAGGCCCTGCGGGCCAAGCCGGGCAAGATCACCGTGGGCCAGCACTACTACTGCTCGCTCACCGTGGCCGCGCCGGACTTCACCTCCTTCTCCACCCACTACCTGGCCCTGCGGGTGGTCAAGTGCCACGACGACTGCGACTCGAAGGTCAAGCTCTCCCTGGGCCTGGCGTTCACGGGTTCGGGAACGCCGCAGGAAGCCCCGCTCACGGGGCTTCGCTGGCGCGCGGCCAACAGGGATTACGGCGTGCGCGAGATAGACGACTGGGCCTACGAACTGCATCTGGAACTGTACCGTAACAAAGGCATCGCATAGTGCGGCGCTTCGAGACGTTCGAAAAAGTCTGGAGGACGTGAAGTTGGACGACGGATCGGAAGGACGATTCTGGAACCTGGTCAACAAATTCTTCAGGGGGCGAAACGACCTGCCCCTGGAGGAGCTCATCCTGGCGGCCCGCGAGGACGGCGAGGTCGGAGCCGAGGACGCCTCGGTGCTGCTCAAGTTCCTGGAGCTGGGCAAGAAGCAGGTGGCCGACGTGATGGTGCCGCGCACCGACATCGTCTGCGCCGACGAGGAGGACGGCCTGGGCGAGGTGGTCCGCCTGGTCATCGAGCGCGGGCATTCGCGCATCCCCATCTACCGGGAGAACCGCGACCACATCATCGGCGTGGTCCACGCCAAGGACCTGCTCCAGTTTCTCGTGAACAAGCCCGCCAAGGCCCCGTCGCTCTCGGGCGTGATGAGAAGGCCCCTCTACATCCCCGAGACCAAGAACCTGAAGGACATGCTCGCCGAGTTCCAGAAGGGGCGCATCCACATCGCCATCGCCCTGGACGAGTACGGCGGCACCTCCGGGCTCGTCACCCTGGAGGACGTGCTCGAGGAGATCGTGGGCGAGATCGAGGACGAGCACGACCCCACCCGCCCCGCCGAGTTCCAGGAGTTGGGCGAGGGACGCCTGAAGATCCACGGGCGCTTCCCCCTGGAGGAACTCGAGGAACGCTTCGGCATCGCGCTCAGGTCCGAGCAGGTGGAGACCCTGGGCGGCTACCTGAGCGAGCTGGCCGGGCGCGTTCCCAGGCAGGGCGACGCCTTCGAGGCCGCCGGGCACCGCTTCACCGTCAGCGAGGCCGACAGGCGGCAGGTGCGCTGGGTCCTGGCCGAGCCGTTACCGGAAGAGGCCCCAGAGGGCGATGACCAGACCGCATCCTGACGCGTCCTGGGGGCTCGTCCTCCTGGGCGCGATAGCGTCCTTCCTGGCCTTCGAGAACCCGCTGGCCAGGTTCCCCCTGTTGGTGCTGGCCGTGCCCTGGACGTGGGCCTTGCTCGCCTCCACGGCCCCGGACGCCGGAAGCGCGCTCAAGCGCGGCTGGCTCTCGGGTTGGCTGGGGGCTTCGGCCAGCCTCTACTGGATCGCCATCCCCGTGCACGACTACGGCTTCCTGCCGTGGGTGCTGGCCGTGCCCTGCCCCTTGCTCATGGGCGCGGTGCTGGGCGGCTACCCCGCGCTCTTCTGCTGGGGCCTGCGCCTGGCCGGGAGGCGTTTCGGGCCGCTCGTGCTGGGAACGTTCGCGGCCCTGGCCTGGACGGCCATCGAGGCCCTGCGCGGCTACCTCTTCTCCGGCTTCCCCTGGCTTCCCTTCGCCGCGGCCCTGGCCCCGTGGCCCCTGGCCATCCAGGGCGCTTCGGTGGTGGGGGCCTTCGGGCTCTCCGGGCTCGTGGCCGGGTGCGGGGTCTGGCTGGCCGGGCCGGGCGCGGCTCCTCGCGCGGCCGCCGCGCTGACGCTTGCGCTCCTCGCGGCCCACGGGGCGTGGTCGCTCGCCAAGCCCGTGGAGACCACCGGCACGTTCAACGCGGCCCTGATCCAGGGCAACATCGACCAGGCCGCCAAATGGGACCCGCAGACGCTCAGCAGGGCCGTGCAGACCTACGTGGACCTGAGCAGGTCCGTGCTGGCCTCCAAGCCCGACCTCATCGTCTGGCCGGAGACGGCCCTGACCTTCTTCGTGCAGGAGCCGAGCGCCCAGACGTCCATGGCCCAGGCCTTCGCGGCCTTCTCCGGGGCGGCGCTGGTGGCCGGGGCTCCGGGGTACGAGCGGCGCGGGCGGGACGCGGACATCTTCAACCGGGCGTACCTGATCACCGGGGAGGGGCCGGGGGCCTTCTACGACAAGGAGCACCTGGTGCCCTTCGGCGAGTACGCCCCCTTCGGCAAGGACATACCCATCCTTTCCGAGCTCATGCAGGGCGTGGGGGCCTTCACCCCGGGCGAGAAGACCGCCCCGCTCAGGTCCGGCCGCCTTGCCATGGGCATGCTCATCTGCTACGAATCCATTTTCCCGGGACTTGCCCAGGCCCGCGTGGCCGACGGGGCCAACGTCCTGGTGAACATCTCCAATGACGCCTGGTTCGGCCGCTCCGCGGCTCCCAGGCAACACCTGGAGCTGGCCGTGTTGCGGGCCGTGGAACAGAACCGTTTTCTGTTGCGCGCCACCAACACGGGCATCACCGCCCTCGTAGACCCCAAGGGCCGCGTGAGCGGTGAGACGACGCTCTTCACCGAGGCCGCGGCGGCCTTCGGCGCGGTGGGGCTCGTGAGCCAAACCACCGCGTACCACCGCCTGCACGGCCTGCTGGAATTCGCCTCGGGGCTTGCCGCGCTGGCCCTTCTTGGCATTGCGGCATTCACGAACAAACGCACGCGCGGCTGACAACACATGGCACTTCTGCAATATCCCGAGCTCAAGACCCAGGCCAAGGACATCCAGGACAAATTCGACTCCCTCTGGGGGCGTCTTTGACCTGGAGGGCAAGCGCAAGCGCCTGGAGACCATAGAAGCCGAGCTTTCCAAGCCCGACGCCTGGCAGAACCCGGAACGGCTCACCCCCTTTTTGCGTGAGAAGTCCATCCTCACCGGCAAGACGGCCTCCTACGAGGCCCTCCAGAAATCCCGAGAGGACCTGGACGAATGGATCGTCATGGCCCAGGACGACCAGGGCCAGGAGGTGCTCCAGGCGCTCTCCGACCAGGTCGAGGCGCTGGCCAAGCAGGTGGAGGAGGCCGAACTGGCCACCCTGCTCTCCGGGGCCGAGGACGCCTCCGGGGCCATCCTTGAGATCCACCCCGGCGCGGGCGGCACCGAGGCTCAGGACTGGGCCGAGATGCTCCTGCGCCTGTACCGCCGCTGGTGCGAACGCCACCAGTTCGCCGTGGACGAACTGGACTTCCTGCCCGGCGACGAGGCCGGGGTGAAGTCCGTGACGCTCCAGGTGAACGGGGCCTACGCCTATGGGTTCCTCAAGGCCGAGAAAGGCATCCACCGCCTGATCCGCATCTCGCCCTTCGACTCCTCCGGCAGGCGGCACACGTCGTTCGCCTCCGTGGACGTCTACCCCGACGCCGGGGCCGACATCCAGATCGAGGTCAAGGAGGAGGACATCCGCGTGGACGTCTTCCGCGCCAGCGGGCCCGGCGGGCAGCACGTGAACAAGACCAGCTCGGCCATCCGCATCACGCACATGCCCTCGGGCATCGTGGTGCAGTGCCAGAACGAGAAGAGCCAGCACCGCAACCGCGAGTCGGCCATGAAGGTGCTCAAGGCGCGCCTCTACGACCTGGAGATCAAGAAGCAGCAGGCCCAGCGCCAGGCCGAGTACGAGTCCAAGGAAGCCATCGGCTTCGGAAGCCAGATCCGCACCTACACCCTTCAGCCCTACCGGCTGGTCAAGGACCACCGCACGGGATGCGAGATGGGCGACGTGGAGGCCGTGCTCGACGGCGCGATCGACACCTTCATCAGGGAATACCTGCTGCACTTCCATGCCGGAAAATAGCCCCGCAGGCGAGCCTTTGACCGACGAACGGCGCGAGCTCCTGGAGGAGATATCCAGGCTGCGCGAGGCGTTGCTCAAGAAATCCCTCTCCCTCGCGGACTCCTGCCCCGAGGGCCTCGTCATCGCGCGCTTCTGCCCGGGGCTCACGCTGGACGACTGGGAGGAGATCGTCAGGGACGGGCGCTTCCTGCACTGGCTGGCCCTGCCCTCCTCGGGCCTGGCCCTGCCGCACCTGAAGCGCATCCAGCACACCCTGGAGGAGCTCGCCCACCAGACCCGCCACGACCCCCTGACCGGGCTGGCCAACCGGCGCGCCTTCGAGAAGACCCTCAAGATGGAGTTGGAGCGCGCCCACCGCAGCTCCACGAGCCTGACGCTCGCCGTGCTGGACCTGGACGACTTCAAGGCCGTCAACGACAACTACGGCCACCCCTGCGGCGACCGCGTGCTCACCTCCGTGGCCGGGATCATGCTCGGCCAGAAGCGCGCCTACGACATGGCCGCGCGCATCGGCGGCGAGGAGTTCGCCCTGATACTGCCGGGCTCGGGCCTGGTCCAGGCCGAGGCCACGGTGGAGCGCCTGCTCGGGGAACTGCGGGGCCGAAAGGTCTACTGCGAGGGCGTGGCCAAGCCCGTGAGCGTCACCGCCTCCGTGGGCCTGGCCTGCACCAAGGGCCGCGTGCCCGTTTCGGTGGACCACCTAGTGGACCTGGCGGACAAGGCCCTCTACGAGGCCAAGGCCCAGGGCAAGGACCGCGTGGTCAAGGCGCCCATCCCCGACCTCTTCGAGACGCCCAAATCCACCCTGGTGCACGCCAGGGAAAAACAATTCCTTTTCACGGGGCCGGACTCATGACTCACGAATCGGTCAATCCCCGCTCCACCCTGAGCGTCTCCATTCTCTCCGGCAAGGGCGGGGTCGGCAAGACCAACCTGGCCCTGAACCTGGCCTACGCGCTCTACAAGGCCAACCACAAGATGCTGGTCATGGACTTCGACGTGGGCCTGGCCAACGTGGACGTGCTGCTCGGCGTCTCGCCGGAAAAGAACCTCCAGGACCTCCTCAAGCCGGGTGTCACGCCAGCGGACGTGGTCGCGGCCGTGGAGCCGGGCGGGTTCGACTTCCTGCCCGCGGCCAGCGGCGTGCCCGAGCTGCTGGAGCTCGACGAGGACATGCGCGACCAGGTCTTCGGCAAGCTCAACGCCGTGCTCGGCGAATACGACTACGTCCTCTTCGACCTGGGCGCGGGCATCGGCAACACGGTCATGGCCCTGGCGGCCATGACCCGCATGCGCATCCTGGTGGTCACCCCGGAGCCCACCTCGCTCACGGACGGTTACGCCGTGGTCAAGGTGCTCAACTCCCAGCAGGGGATCACCGACTTCCAGGTGGTGGTCAACCAGGCGGCCAACGCGGCCGAGGCCCAGCTGACCTTCGACCGGCTGCACGGGGCCTGCAAACGCTTCCTGGATCTGGACATCGGCTACCTCGGCGCTGTGCGCACCGACTCCGCCGTGCCCGAGGCAGTGCGCAGGCAGGTGCCGCTGATCAAGTTCTCGCCGCAGTGCAAGGCCTCGCAGGACATCCTGAGCCTGGCCATCAAGATCGGGCGGAACCGGGCCGAGGCGCGCCCCCTGCTCAAGGAAAAAGAGATTTTGAAAAAAATAACACATGCTTAACTTGACTGCTTCCCCGCTATCCGCAATACATACGAAAAAGTGAAAATCGTTTTGCCAGTCCGGGCGGCCCAACCCCGCCCCGAACGCCCCAAAGGGAGGAAGTCATGAACAAGAGCGAACTCATAAGCGCCCTTGCCGAAAGCCGCGAAATCCACGTCGACGAGGCCTCGGCCATCGTCAACTCGTTCATCGACTCCATCAAGCAGGCCCTGGTCGATGGCGACAGGGTCGAGATCCGCGGCTTCGGCAGCTTCAAGGTCAAAGGCTACAAGGGCTACACCGGCCGCAACCCCAAGTCCGGGGAAGTGGTCAACGTCGCGCCCAAGCGTCTCCCGTTCTTCAGGCCCGGCAAGGAACTGAAGGAATTCCTCAACAAGTAGGTTTTTTTCATGCGATTTTTCTGTTTGCTCCTGGCGGCGTTCCTCGCCGTTTCAGGGCTCGTTTCGACCGCCCGCGCGCAGGCCGTGGCCACGCTGGTCTTCACGGGCAACTCCTGGGGCTACCTCAAACCCTGCCCCACCTGAGGCAACCGCACCATAGGCGGACTGGCCCGGCGGGCCAGTGCATTCGAGAAGTTTCGCGCCCAGGCCGGCGCGATCAAGCCCGTGTTCATCGCCGGGCCTTACGAGTTCATCTCCGACGACGGCCTGGACCACGCCCTGGACGAGGCCTACCTGCCCCTGCTTACGGCCTACGGCTCGCTGGGCTACGACGCGGGCGCGCTCTCCGTGGAGGAGGCCCAGAGGTTCACGTCCCTGGGCGCGGCACTCCCTTCGGGGTGGCTGGCGCTTGTACCCAAGGAGCCCGTGTCCACCGTGGTCGAGCGTTCGGGGCACAAGATCGGCGTGGTCTTCTTCCCCGAGGGCAAGAAGCCCGGCGACGGCCCGGACGAGAAGGCGGCCCAGGCCATCGCCCGCAAACTCAAGGAGCTCAAGGGTTCGGTGGACCTGCTGGTGGGCGTGAGCCCCTGGGGCACCCAGGCCGAGAACGACTACCTGGAAAAGGCCAAGCCGGACATGGACATCCTCCTGGGCAGCGGCTCGGGTGTCCCCTTCTCGGCCAAGACGGCCAACGCGGGGCGTACATTGTGGATGCGCACCTACTCCAAGGGCAAGGCCGTCTACACCGTTGACGTGCTGGCCTGGCCGGGTGCAAAGAACTTCAAATGGGAACCGGGAACGACCTTCACCACGCAGGCCGTGGCGTTGGACGACACCTTCACGGCCGATCCCGCCATGGAGAAGATGCTCGAGAACGTTCCCGACCCTGGCGAAAAGCAGGCGAAGTAGGCCACAGGGCGAGGCCTGACCGGCGGTTCAACTCATTTTCGGAGGGCAGCATGCAGTTTACCGGCGCTTTCACCGCACTCGTAACCCCCTTCAAGAACGGCAAGGTGGACGAGGAGGCTTACCGGGCGCACATCGAGTGGCAGATCGAACAGGGCATCGACGGCGTCGTGCCCTGCGGAACCACCGGCGAATCCGCCACGCTGTCCCACGCCGAGCACGCGCAGGTGATCAAGATCTGCGTGGACCAGGTCAAGGGCCGCGTGCCCGTCCTGGCAGGCGCGGGCTCGAACAACACCACCGAAGCCATCGAGCTGACCCGCTACGCCAAGGACGCGAAAGCCGACGGAGCCCTGCTGATCACGCCCTATTACAACAAACCCACGCAGGCGGGCCTTATCGCCCACTTCGCGGCCATCGCCCGCGAAGTGCCCATGCCCTTCATCGTGTACAACGTGCCGGGGCGCACCTCCGTGAACCTGCTGCCGCAGACCGTGGCGGCCATGCGCAAGCAGATCCCCGAGGTCATCGGCATCAAGGAGGCCACGGGTAACCTCTGCCAGGTCTCCGAGGTCATCGAGTACTGCGGCCGTGATTTCATCATCCTCTCGGGCGACGACTTCACGGTGCTGCCCACCCTGGCCATCGGCGGCCACGGCGTGATATCGGTGGTCTCCAACGTGGCCCCGGGCATGATGCGCAAGCTGTGCAAGGCCTGGCGCAAGGGCGACATCGAAAAGGCCCAGCGACTGCACTACAAGCTCTCGCCGCTCAACAGGGCCATGTTCATGGAGACCAACCCCATCCCGGCCAAGACCGCGCTCGGCCTCATGGGCCGCATCTCGCCCGAGCTGCGCCTGCCCCTGGTGCCCATGGGCGAGGAGAACAAGGCCAAGCTCGAGAGCATCCTCAAGAAGTCCGGGATTCTCTGATCCCGGGCCGCATCCGGTTCGTCTTGAAAGCGCGGGGCCAAGCCCCGCGCTTTTTTTGCCCCCGGCGGGGCGCGGGGCCAAGCCCCACTCGGCCGGCGTAGGCAAGCTGTCTTGCATTCCCTCCGGCATTGTTCTAATTATCGGTCATACCGGCAGACAGCCAATGAACACGTCCCCTGTCACATCTTTTCTTCTGCGCAAGGCTTCCGCCATCTCGGACGAGGAATTCATCCAACTCCGGGACTTCATCTACGCCAAGTGCGGCATCTGGATCGACGAGAAGCGCAAATACCTGATCCAGAACCGTTTCGAGGGCCGCGTGGCCAAGCTGGGGATGAAGACCTTCACCGAATACCTGAAGTTCCTCCAGTACGACGCCAACCGCGACAAGGAACTGCCCTTCGTCTTCGAGCTGATCACCACCAACGAGACGAGCTTCTTTCGCGATCAGAAGCAGCTCGACGCCTTCACGGACCACATCCTCATGCCCGTGCTGGCCCAGCAGCGCGCCAAGAACAGGTTCGAGCTCTCCATCTGGTCGGCCGGGTGCTCCTCCGGCGAGGAGCCCTATACCCTGGCCATGATCCTCGCCGAGAAGCTGGGGCCGGAGCTCAGGAAGTGGCGCATAAGCATCCAGGGTTGCGACATCTCCCTGCCCATGCTCGCCAAGGCCAAGTCGGGCGTCTATTCCGATTACGCCTTCAAGACCACGCCCGAGACCATGCGCCGCAAGTACTTCACCCCGGTGGAGGGCGGCTTCAAGATCTCGCCTGCGGTGTCGTCGATGGTCAGCTTCCAGCACCTCAACCTGAACGACGCCGCGGCCATGAAGCGCCTGCCCAAGTCCCAGGTGGTCTTCTGCCGCAACGTTATCATCTATTTCGACACGGCCATGCGCAAGAAGGTGGTGTCCGCGTTCTACGACAACCTGCAGCCCGGCGGCTACCTGATCCTGGGCCACTCCGAGACGCTCCACGGCATCACCATGGCCTTCGCGCCCAAGTTCTTCCCCGGCGCGGTTGCCTACCTCAAATCCTAAGCGGAGCACACAAGCGCCATGCCAACCATTGGAATCAACGAACTCAAACCGGGCGTCATCGTGGCCGAGGCCGTGGTTTCCCGGGACGGCCGGGTGCTCTTGGCCGCCGGAGGCAAGGTTGAGGCCAGGCACGTGGCGCTCTTCAAGGGGTTGGGGGTCTCGGGCGTAGTGGCGGCCGGGGGCGCGGGCGGCGCGCATGACGAGGCCGCAGCCGGATACGTGCGGGATTATTTCGTGTTCCTGAACCCGGATTCGCCCGTGGTGAACGAGCTTTTCTCCTACGCGGCCCAGGCCGTGGCGCGGCGCATGGAGTCCGGCTGGACGCTTCCCTCGCTGGCCGAGCGGCGCGCGGAGAACGTGGAGCACCTGAGCGACGTGCTGCCCATGGAGACGGCGGACCCGGACAAGATCGTGGACCACGAGGTGCAGCTGGCCAGCTTCCCGGACGTCTACTTCAAGCTGCGCCAGGAGATGGACTCCCCCACCGGCTCGGTGCAGAGCCTCGCGGAGATCATCACCCGCGACGTTTCGCTCACGGCAAAACTGCTCAAGCTGGCCAACAGCCCGATCTATTCGCTGCCCGAACCCGTGGAGAGCATCGCCCGGGCCATCGCGGTCATCGGCACCAACGAGCTCTCCACCCTGGCCCTCGGGGTGAGCACCATCAACTATTTCAAGGGGATTCCCAAGGAACTCATCGACATGGCCGCCTTCTGGCGCCACTCGGTCAGCTGCGCCATCTTCGCCCACATCCTGGCCAAGGCGCTGGGGGAGCAGAACACCGAGCGCTTCTTCATCGCCGGGCTCCTGCACGACGTGGGCAGGCTGATCCTCTTCAAGGAGATGCCCTACGCCTCCTCGGAGGCGCTCCTGCACGCCCGCGAGAACTCCCTGCCCATTGTGGAGGCCGAGCGGGCCATGCTGGGCTTCACCCACACGGACCTCGGCAGGTCGCTGCTCGCGCGCTGGGACTTCCCCCCGCAGATCACCGTGCTGGTGAACCAACACCACGACCCCATGTCCGCCCCGTCCCCGCGCGAGGCGGCCATCGTGCACCTGGCGGACTTCTTCGCCAACGTGGCGGGCGTGGCCGCGGGCTGGCTCTACGTGCTGCCGCCCCTGGACGAGAAGGCCTGGGAGCTCACCGGGCTTCCGCCCTCCTCGGCCAGGCGCGTGATGAGCGACTTCGAGAGCCAGGCGGAAAAGACTTTCAGCGCGTTCTTCTAGCGGGGCGTCCGCCGCGCGGCCCGAAACGCCCGCGTCCCGGCCGGACGGCGGGGATGGCCTTTCGACAAAGTGGCCTCAGGCCTGTCCCGCGCCGCCCTCCTCCATCCTGCGCTTGCAGTGCTCCAGGAACTTCTTCGCCTCCGCGAAGTCCGGGTTGATGGCCAGGGCGATGTCCAGGGCGTTGGCGCACTCGGCCAGGGCGTCCTTCTCGTAGTGCGCGCGGGCCATGTTGAAGTAGACGTGCTCGTCCATGGCGTCGAGTTCCAGGGCGCGCTCGTAGAACGTGAGCGCGGCGTCGTAGTGCCTGTTGCGCCGCAGGGTGATGCCGAAGGTGTTGAACTGCTCGCGGTACTCCTGGGAAAAAGCGTCCTCGAGGTTGAGGAGGGTGTTTATGACCTTGGCGAGCTTCTGGAGGTCCTTCTTCTCCGAGTACACCGTGCCCAGGCCGTAGTTGGCCTTCACATGCTTCTCGTCGATCATCAGGGCCTTGATGAAGGCCTTCTCCGCCTCGTCGAGCTTGCCCTCGGCCAGGAGGTCCTCGCCTTCGGCCAGCTTGCGAGCCAGGCTGTTCAGGGCGGGCACGGTGTACATGCGGTAGTATTGCGGCTCGGGCGTGTATTTGCCCAGGAACTCCCCCGCGCCCAGGTGCGTGATCACGCCGGAGGGCACGTGGTAGATGTTCAGGGGCTGCACGTCGAAGCTCTCCGGCCCGGTCTGGCGTGCGAACCAGTAGGTCACGGTGTCTCGGCGCGTGGACGTGTCGCCCATGCCGATCCCGCTTTCCTGCTTGAGGGAGTAGACCCCGAGTATCACCGGGTATTCCGGCATGCGCGTTCCTCCGCTGGCGTGGTTCCGGGATAGGTCCCGGAAACGGGCCACTTCAATAATACACACTCGCGCGGCGTTACAAGTGGTGAGGTGGGCTAAGGAACGCTGATAAACTCCCGGAGTGGTTGCATCCGGAGGCTTCCGGCGCTATCAGGGGGGCGGTCGGCAGTTCACCCAGGCGTCGCCGCCCCGCGAGGGGAGCTAAACCTGCCTTCATTTCGTTTCCTCCGACACCTTATCCCGTGCCGGGCCGGAAGTCGGCGACCACGGCGATCCTTCATGGATCGGCGCGAAAGGATAAGCCATGTCACCGAGGACCATCCTTCCCCTGCACGCGCAGGACATCTCCGTATTCGCCAAGTCCCTTCGCCGCCAGCTCGCCGAGTGCGGGCGCGTGCCCGGGCACCTGGAGCTTCTGAACATGCTGGCCCGGGCCACGGGCTTCCGCAACTTCCAGCACTTCAGGGCCGGGGCGGAGCCTTCGGCCGCTTTCGAGGCCCTCGCTTCGGACGCCGAGGCGGCCGCCGCGCCCATGACCGCCGAACCCGCCCGGGAGCCCGAGGCCCGCGAAACGCGCCAGGCCGCGCCGGAGCCCGGCCCTTCGGACGCGGCGCTCCTGAAGAAGCTCGCCCGCTACTTCGACGAGGCCGGCCGCCTGGTGCGCTGGCCGGGCAAGTTCAGCCACACCGGGCCGTGCCTGTGGGTGCTCTGGGCGGCCATGCCGTCCGGACGCGACCTGGGCGAGCCCGACGTGAACAGGATACTCGACGAGCGCCACCTGTTCGGGGACCCCGCGCTTTTGCGCCGGGAACTCTTCGACCGGAGGATGCTCGACCGCACGCCGGACGGCCGGGTCTACCGCAGGATCGAGAAGAGCCCGCCGCCGCTGGCCCTGGAGCTGATGCGCCGCCTGCGAGGTTCGACGGCATAAAAAAAGCCCGGAGCGGGAGACCGCTCCGGGCTTCGTCATTCAGGCGGGTTTCGCTCAGCCGGCGAAGACCTTCTCGAACTTGGGAACCACGTCCTTCTTGCGGCTCATCACGCCGGGCAGCCACACGGAAGAGCCGGCGGCCTTCACGCCGAAGGCCTTCTCGACCACGGAGGCGTCGTCGGTGGCGATCAGCATCTCGCTGCCTTCCTTCATGATGTCGGTGAGCAGCAGGAACACGGAGTGCAGGCCCTTCTCGCTCTTCACCTTGGCGATGTCGGCCTGGAGATCGGCCTTGTACTTGTCGAGGATGGCGAGGTCCACCACTTCGAGCTGGCCGATGCCCACGCCGGTGCCGGACATGCTGAAGTCCTTGTAGTCGCGGTAGACCAGCTCGCGGATGGGGGTGCCGTCCACGGCGGACTTCACCTTGAACATCTCCATGCCCAGGGCCATCATGTCGGCCACGCCCGCGATCTTGGCCAGCTTCTCGCAGGCCTTCTTGTCCTCGGGGGTGCAGGTGGGGGACTTGTACATGACGGTGTCGGAGAGAATGGCGCACAGCATGATCCCGGCCATGGCCTTGGGGATCTCGATGCCGTAGAAGTCGTACATGTTGGCGATCACGGTGCAGGTGCAGCCCACGGGCCAAACCCACATTTCCAGCGGGTTCGGGGTGGTCACGTCGCCCAGCTTGTGGTGGTCGACGACGCCCAGGATCTCGCCCTTGGAGAGGTTCTCCAGGCTCTGGGCCAGGTCGGAGTGGTCGACCAGGATGATCTTCTTGCCCTCGGCGTCGGTGACGATCTCGGGGGCCTTCACGCCGAACTTGCCGAGCACGAAGTCGGTCTCGGGGTTGGTCTTGCCCTGGGCGGCGGCCACGGCTTCGATGCCGCGCTTGGTCATCAGGTCCGCAACGGCAATGGCCGCGGCGATGGAATCGGTGTCCGGGTTTTTGTGTCCAACGACGTACGCTGCCATGTTCGAATCCCTCCTGAGGTGATGTGCAAATTGATCTTGTGGAAAATATCACAATGAAGCGCCCTTGCCAAGGGGCATCATCGCGGCCCCCGGCCTATACCACCAGCCTGGTGACGATGGCCAGCACCACCCCGCAGGCAAGAAGCACGTAGGCGGGCTTGTGCCTGAGCGAGAGCACCGCGCCGATGCTGGCCACCACCCACAGGTGCGGCCATTTCAGGGGAAGCGGCGCGAGGACGGCGGAGAGCGGCGGGAGCACCACGTGCGCCATGGCCAGGAGCAGGATGGTGGCCAGGGCGAAGGCCGCACCGCTCACGGGCAGCATCACCAGCATGGACCGGCGCGTGAGCGCGCGGGGGCCGTTGCCCCTCTCCGGGTGCTTGGCCCAGACCACCAGGCGGTTGTAGGCGTCGTTCTCGTACTGGCGGTGGTAGCGCTCGATGCGCGCAAAAATTCTCCCAAGCGGCAGGGCCGCGAGCATGATCACGGCCGCCTCGGCCGGTCCGGTCAGCGAGTACATGTGCATCACCGTGAGCGTGGCCAGGGCCGAGGCGATGGCGTTGGGCGGTATGATGGTCCCGGCCGGGAAGAGGTCCAGCCAGTAGAGCTCGAAGAAGAGGCAGACTCCCAGGCTCGTGGCCCAGTCGCCGCTGAAGAGCCCCCAGAAGAAGCCCACGGTCAGCGGGCGGTCAAGCAGGGGAAGGTTGATTATGAAGCGGAAGCAGGAAAACAGGGCAAAAAAAAAGCGCTGGCGAGGATGAAGAGGACGGCGTTCGCTTGCAGTTCCATGGATCGTTCCCGGGAAGCGTTTAGGCGAGGATGCACCAAAACGGGTGAATTGAAAAGCCCGCTGCCTCTCTCATGCCGCCCTCCCCGTTCTCCGGGCGCTCAGGAGATTTCCACCGGGTCGCTGGGGATGCAGCGGTAGTCCAGGTGCACTCCCTTGCCCTGCAAAAACGACAGGCAGCTCTCGTCCTCCTTGCTCAGGGCGACGTGCTGGCAGACCTGCTTCTTGCCCGGGCCGTAGTGCAGGTTGCCCAGGTTGAGCGTGCCGAAGCCCAGGCCCGCGTCGAAGGCCCGGCGCGCGTCCAGGCAGGAGGAGAAGAGCACGAGCACGTCCTTGTCCGTGAGCTTGCGCCCGACGAGGTAGGCGCCTATGGCGTCCACCTTCACGAAGGAGATGTCCACGCCCAGGGGGATGGCGATGGACATGATCTGCTGGCGCAGCTCGTCCGCGGCCAGCTCGTCGTTGGCCACCACGATGTTGCGCGCGTCGGTGAAGGGCAGCCAGGATTCGATGATCTGTCCGTGCACCAGCCTGTTGTCGATGCGCACCCAGAACACCGGCCTACTCCCCGGACACTTTCTTTCGCAGTATCTCTCCCGCCACCACGATGCCCTGCACGCCCGCGCTCTTGGCGTCGGCGGCCAGCTGCTCCAGGGGCTTGGTCCTGGTGGAGAGGATCTTGATGAGCATGGGCAGGTTCACGCCGGTGACCACCTCGATGCGGTGCTGGCCGAAAAGCGACAGGGCCAGGTTGGTGGGGGTCCCGCCGAACATGTCGGTGAGGATCATGGCCCCGCCGCCCTGGTCCACGGCCTTGATGGCGGCCTCGAGCTCCTTGACGGTCTGCGCCGTGTCCACGCCCACGTCCACGGCCACGGTCCTGGCGTTCAGCTGGGGGCCGATGATCATCTCGGCCGCCTTCAGGAGCTTCTCGGCGTAGTCGGTGTGGGTCACGATGACCACGCCCACGGGGGCGTCGGTCGGAGTAATCTTGCTCATCGTTGAAATATCAGCCTTTTTCTATATGGCGGTGTTCCAGCGACACCGTGTAACCCGCCTTGCGCAAGGTGTCAAAAACCGCCTCGGCCGTGGCCACGGAGCGGTGCCGCCCGCCCGTGCAGCCCAGGGACACGGTCAGGCGGTAGCGGCCCTCGCGCGCGTAGCGGGGCACCAGGTCCAGGAGGAACTCCTTGAGCCTGGGCAGGAAGGTCCTGCCCTCCTCCGAGCCCAGCACGTACTCCACCACTGCCTGGTCCTGCCCGGAGAGCGGCTTGAGCTCCGGGTCGAAGTACGGGTTGGGCAAAAAGCGCAGGTCCATGACCAGGTCGGATTCCGTGGGGATGCCGTACTTGAACCCGAAGCTCATGATGTGGATCTTCATGGCCGGGCCCTGGCCTTCCAGGAACTTCCACTTGTCCTGGAGCTGGCGGCGCAGGTCGTGGATGGAGAAGCCCGTGGTGTCCATGACCAGGTCGGCGGCCTCGCGCAGCGGGGCCATGCGCCTGCGCTCCTCCTCCACGGCCTCGCCCAGGCCGTAGCCCTCGGACTCGAAGGGGTGGGGCCTGCGCGTGGTGGCGTAGCGGCGCATGATCTCCTGGGTGGACGCCTCCACGAACACGATCTGCGGCGAGTCGCCCGCGGCCCTGAGATCGGCGATGGCCGGCTCCCAGCCCGTGACGAAATCGGCCTCGCGCAGGTCCATGCCCAGGGCCAGGCCCCGGTAGCGGTTGGCCCCCTGGCCCTTGAAGAGGCTCACGAGCTTGGGCATCAGGCTGGCGGGCAGCCCGTCCACGCAGAAATAGCCCAGGTCCTCGAAGACGTTGAGCGCCGTGGACTTGCCCGATCCGGACAAGCCCGAAATCACGACGACCGGCAGGTCGGCACCAGCACCCGGCATAGCCCAGCTCCTTGTGAAAAGTCCCCGCACGCTTTCGCGGGCGGGGACTTCCTAGCACGACATCGGTCCGGTTGCATGACGGAAGCGGCCGCGCCTTCCCGAGGCTTCACGCCATCAGGAATGGCTGGCCAGTACCCGCCAGAGGCCGTCCTGGTCCTGGGCTTCGAGGAAGGACTCCCTGAAGCCTTCGTCCGAGAGCAGCCTCGATATCTGCGCGAGGATGCGCAGGTGCATGCCCGCCACGTGTTCCGGGGCGAGCACCAGGAAGAATATCCTGCACCGCTTGTGGTCCAGGGCCTCGAAATCCACCCCGGACTTGCTGCGGCCGACCACGATGACGATCTCCCCCAGGGAGTCCATCTTTCCGTGCGGGATGGCCACGCCGTCGCCGATGCCCGTGGTGCCCAGGTTCTCCCTGTCGAGCAGGACCCTCAAGGCTTTTTTCGGGTCCACGTCCGCGAAGGCTTTCGCCACGGGCGCCACCAGTTCGGCCAGGACCTCGGGCTTGTCCGAGGCCTTGAGGTCGTCCAGCACGAAATCCCTGCGCAGGAACTCTCCCAGCCGCATCAGAGGGATACTCCAGGGTCGATCAGGCCGTAGTCGGCGTTCTTGCGCTTGTAGATCACGTTGATGCGCTCGCTCTCGGAGTTGAAGAACACCAGGAACTCGAACTTCATGGCGTCGAGCTGCAGGGCGGCCTCTTCCACGCTCATGGGCTTCGGGTTGTACTTGTCGGACTCCTCGATGGAGCTGACCTTGCCCTCGGCCATGCTGACCACGCCCATGGTCACGGAGGCGGAGGCGGCCTTGCGGCGGTCCTTCATCTTCTCGCGCATCTTGCGCATCTGGGCTTCGAGCTTGTCCGTGATCATGTCGATGGTGGAGTACATGTCGTCGGAGCGCTCATGGGCGGAGATGTGCATGGCGTCGGCGTCGATGACCACGTCCGCGATCTGGCGGGTCTTCTCCACGGAGAGGGTGACCACGACCTCGGCGTTCTCGGCGTTGGGCATATATTTGTTGAGCTTGTCGAAACGCTTGCCAGCGTATTCGCGCAGACCGGGAGACGGCTCGAAATTCTTGAAATGGAAAGCGATGTTCATGATATCCTCCGGAAATGGCCGCTTTGGACGATGCGGCGTTTTTACAGGACTTCCTTGCGCTTGGACGAGGACTCGATGCCCATGGCCATGCGGTACTTGGCCACGGTGCGCCGGGCTATGTTCACCTGAAGCTTCTGCTTGAGGATGTCCGCGATCTGCTCGTCGCTGACGGGCTTTTTCGGGTCCTCCGCGGCGATGAGCTGCTTGATGAGCGCCTTCACCGACTCGGAGCCCACGCTCGACCCGTCGTCGAGCTCCAGGGCCGAGTTGAAGAAGAACTTCAGCTCGAAGATGCCATGGGGGGTGGCCACGTACTTGCTGGTGGTGATGCGGCTGACGGTGGATTCGTGCATGCCGATGTCGTCGGCCACGTCCTTGAGGATCAGCGGCTTCAACTTGGTCACGCCTTCCTCGAAGAAATCGCGCTGAAACTTGACTATCGATTCCAGCACCTTGAACAGCGTGCGCTGGCGCTGGTAGAGGCTCTTCATCAGCCACTGGGCCGAGCGCATCTTGTCCTGGAGGTAGTCCTTGTCCTTGCCCGTGCCGATGCGGGACATGTCCTCCATGTAGTACGGGGAGAGCTGGAGCTTGGGCAGGCCGTCCTCGTTGAGCACGATGACGAAATCCTCGCCGTACTTGTACACGTAGGCGTCCGGGCTCACGTAGACGGGATCGGATCCGCTGAAGTGCGAGCCGGGCATGGGGTCGAGGGACTGGATGATCTCAAGGTATTCCTTGATGTCCTCCAGCGTGATCCTGAACTTCTTGGCCAGCTGCTTGTAGCGCTTCTTCTCCAGGTCCTCCAGGTGGTCGCGGACGATCTCCAGGAGCACCGGGTCCTTGTAGCGGTAGACCTCCAGCTGCACCAGCAGGCACTCCTGCGGGGTGCGGGCGGCCACGCCCACGGGGTCGAAGCGCTGGAGCGTGTAGAGAACCTTCTCCACCATGGCGGGCTCCACGGCGCAGTCGGCCGCGATGTCCTCCACGGACTCGCCCAGGTAGCCCTGGGCGTTCAGGTTGCCCACGATGCCCTCGGCCACGCGGCGCTCTTCGGGCGTGAAGGGCGAAAGATTGATCTGCCAGGCGAGGTGGCCCTCCAGGGAGGGCTTGGAGGAAAGCCTGGCCTCGAAGGACATGCCCTCCTCCGGGGCCTCGTACTCGCGCACGGTGGCCTGGCGGGAGGTGGAGGCGAAGTCGCCGATGTAGTCGTCCCACTCGGCGGTCTTGAGCAGCTCGCGCTGCATGGCCCCCTCTTCCTGGGTGGCGTCCGGCGCGTGGGAGTCTTCCGCGATGGTGGGCTCGGGCCGGTCGTCGTCCTGGTAGGTCTCCTCCAGAAGGGGATTCTCGAGCATCTCCTTCTGGACGGTCTCCACCAGCTCCAGCCTTGAGAGCTGCAACAGCTTGATGGCCTGCTGCAACTGCGGAGTCATCACCAGTTGCTGCGAAAGCTTGAGTTGCTGTCTGAGCTCAAGAGCCATGCGCGCTCGGTACCTCTCGGTCGGGTTCAGGGGCTAGCAAGAAAAATGCCGGAAACACCTAATCGGCAACGGCGGTTATGCACTAAAAGAGGGAACGTGGCAAGACTTGACGCGGTTTCTCCGCAAGGCCCAAGGGTGCGCCGGGCGGTTTTGCAGGTCGCAAGGGGAGCAAGGCGGCGTTTTCGGGGCCGTTTCAGCACGACCAGCGGTCCCAGATGCCCGAAAGCAGGCCCTGGGCCAGGAGCAGGAACCTCGCGGCCTCCCGCACCGCCCCGTGCCCCCCGGGCCTGCGCGACACCCACTGGGCCAGGCGCAGCACCTCGGGCTGGGCGTCGGAGGGGGCCATGGGCAGGCCCGCGCGGGCCATCACGGACGCGTCCAGCCAGTCGTCGCCCATGTAGGCGGCCTGCTGGGCCTCCAATCCCTTCGATTCCAGAATGCCCTCGAACACGGGCAGCTTCTTCAGGTGCCCGCCGTGGAACTCGCGGATGCCGAGTTCGCGCATGCGGTGCTCGGCCTGGACGTTGCCCAGCCCCGAGATGACCGCCACCTCGATCCCGGCCTGCATGAGGAGCTTGAGCCCCATGCCGTCCTGGACGCCGAAGCGCTTGAAGCCGACGCCGTGCTGCGAGGCCCCGTCGTGCCAGACGCCGTTGTCCGTGAGCACCCCGTCCACGTCCAGGACGAGGAGCTTCACGGACCTGGCCAGGCCCAGGGCCCGGCGGTTGACGCCGGGCCTGACGGGCCGCCTCACTTGCCCTCGCGGGCGGCCTTGGAGGCCCTGATGAACTCGCGGAACAGCGGGTGCGGCTTCATGGGGTTGGACTTGAACTCCGGATGGAACTGGCAGCCCAAAAACCACGGATGCCCGGGCAGCTCGACAACCTCCACCAGGGACTCGTCCGGCGAGAGCCCGGAGAAGACCATGCCCTTCTCCTCCATGCGCGCGAAGTAGGCCTTGTTGAACTCGTAGCGGTGGCGGTGGCGCTCCTCGATGTTGGCGGCCTGGTAGGCCTCCATGGCCGCGGTGCCGGGCTTGACCACGCAGGGGTAGGCGCCCAGGCGCATGGTGCCGCCCATTTCGGAGTCCACGTCGCGCTTCTCCACCTTCTTGGTGCGGAAGTCGTACCATTCGCGCATCAGGTAGATGATCGGGTCGGGGCTCAGGCGGTTGAACTCCTCGGAGTTGGCCTCGGGCAGGCCGAGCACGTTGCGCGCGAACTCGATGCAGGCCAGCTGCATGCCCAGGCAGATGCCGAAGAAGGGAACCTTGTTCTCGCGGGCATACCGGATGGCCGCGATCTTGCCCTCCACGCCGCGCGAGCCGAAGCCGCCGGGCACGAGGATGCCGTCCATGCCCGCCAGGCGCTCGGCCACGTTGGCCGGGGTGACCTCCTCGGAGTTCACGTAGACCAGGTCGACCTTCACGTCGTTGGCCACGCCGCCGTGCACCAGGGCCTCGTGCAGGCTCTTGTAGGCCTCCTTGAGGTCCACGTACTTGCCCACGATGCCGATGGTCACCTCGCCCTTGGGGTGGGCGAGCTTCCTGCACAGGTTCTGCCAGGGGTCGAGCTCCGCGTTCTTGGCGGGCAGGCGCAGGAGGATGGCGATCTTCTGGTCCACGCCCTCGGCGTAGAGCTTGAGGGGCACCTCGTAGATGCTTTTCACGTCCACGGAGGTGAACACGGCGTCCGGGTCCACGTTGCAGAAGAGCGCGATCTTGCTCTTGAGCGACTGGTCCAGGTCGATCTCGGAGCGGCAGAGGATGATGTCGGGCTGGATGCCGATGGAGCGAAGCTCCTTGACGCTGTGCTGGGTGGGCTTGGTCTTCAGCTCCCCAGCCACGCGGATGTAGGGGATCAGCGTCAGGTGGATGTAGAGCACGTTCTCCTTGCCCAGGTCCGTGCGCAGCTGGCGGATGGCCTCCAGGAAGGGCTGGCCCTCGATGTCGCCCACGGTGCCGCCGATCTCGATCAGGGCCACGTCCTCGTCCTTGGCCACGCCCAGAATGGCGCGCTTGATCTCGTCGGTGATGTGCGGGATCACCTGCACGGTGCCGCCCAGGTAGTCGCCCCGGCGCTCCTTCTGGATCACGTTGAAGTAGATGCGCCCCGAGGTGATGTTGTTGGCCTGGGACATGGCCACGCCCAGGTAGCGCTCGTAGTGGCCCAGGTCCAGGTCGGTCTCGGCCCCGTCGTTGGTGACGTAGACCTCGCCGTGCTGGAAGGGGTTCATGGTGCCCGGGTCCACGTTGATGTAGGGGTCGAGCTTCATGATGGTGCAGCGAAGCCCGCGCGCCTGCAGAAGCGCGCCGATGGAGGCCGCGGCCAGGCCCTTGCCCAGGGAGGAAAGCACGCCGCCGGTGACGAATATGAACTTGGTCTTCATAGGGATAGAGACTCCTTGGATGCTCTGGAAGAAACATGGAAAACCCCCGCCCGGTTGACGCCTTGCGCGGGGGCACGTAATGTCGCTCGGATACGTCTAAGCGACCGGCCCGGATTTTTCAAGAAACCCCTGGAGCATTGTTCATGGCCCAAGTGAGAACCCTGGTCATCACCGGATACGGCACCAACTGCGAGGCGGAGTCCGCCCACGCGGCCAAACTCGCCGGTTCCGACCAGACGGACATCGTCTTTTTCTCCGACATCATCGCCGGACGGGTGCGCCTGCCCGGCTACAATTTTCTCATCTTCCCCGGCGGATTCCTCGACGGCGACGACCTTGGCGCGGGACAGGCCGGGGCCATCCGCTGGAAATACGCCAAGCCCGTCTCGGGCGACCCGCTGCTCGACCAGCTGCGCGCCTTCTTCGAGGACGGCGGGCTGATCCTTGGCATCTGCAACGGCTTCCAGCTGCTGGTGAAGCTCGGCCTCCTGCCCGCGCTGGACAACAAATATTTCGAGCGCCAGGTGACGCTCTCCAACAACGACTCCGGCCGCTTCGAGGACCGCTGGGTCACCGTGCGCGTGAACCAGGCCTCGCCCTGCGTGTTCACCAAGGGGATCGAGCACCTGGACCTGCCCGTGCGCCACGGCGAGGGCATGGTCATCCCCGAGGACAACGCCACCCTGTCGCGCATCGTCACCGAGAACCTCATCGCCCTGCAGTACGCCGACCCGGCCACCGGGCGGCCCAGCATGGAGTATCCCTACAACCCGAACGGCTCGCCCATGGCCATCGCCGGGCTCACCGACCCCTCGGGCAGGATTCTCGGGCTCATGCCGCATCCCGAGGCCTTCAACGACCCCACGAACCATCCCGGATGGACGCGCGGGGAAAAGCCGCGCCTGGGCATTTCCATCCTTGAGAACGGCATACGCCATCTCAAGGAGAATGCGTAGGGCGAAGAAGAAGAGCAAACGGCCGCAATGACGCCTTCCATGGCCTCGGGGATTGCGCGCCCGGACGCCCAAGCCGATCCAAGCTGCCGGCGCTTCGCGCCTCTGGCGCAAGCGCCAGCGCAAGATCGCCTTGAACGCCCGGGCGCGCCCCCCCCGAGACCACGGGAGGCGTTTCGCTTGGCCGCAGGTTTTGGGAAAAAAACAAGAGGCATCACCCCGCGCGGGATTCCAAAGGGCGAGAGCCCTTTGGCCGCCGGAGGCTGAATAACGTCACCCCTCTCACACCATGAAAGCCCCCTCCCCTCCCGTTTCCACGCTCCTGAACCAGCCCCCTCCAGGCTGGCGGTCCTGGCGGCTGGTGATGACGCGCGCGCTCAAGCAGGCCTGGCTCGCGGGCAGGCGCGGCGAGTCGCCCGTTGGGGCGGTGGTGATCGAGGCGGCCACGGGGCGCGTGCTGGCCGAGGCCTGCAACGGCCCCATCGGCGCGAGCGACCCCACGGCCCACGCCGAGATATTGGCCTTGCGCCAGGCCGGTCAGGCCCTGGGCAACTACCGCCTGAACGGGGCGATACTGGCCGTGACGCTGGAACCGTGCCTGATGTGCGTGGGGGCCATGGTGCACGCGCGCATCGGCGGCTTGGTGTTCGGCGCGCGCGACCCCAAGGCCGGGGCCGTGGTCTCCAACCTGGACCCGGCGGGGCTGGCGTTTTTGAACCACCGCTTCCCGGTGCTGGAGGGCGTGCTGGCCCAGGAGTGCGGGGCGACGCTGACGAGATTTTTCGCGGGCAGGCGCAAGGAGAAGAGGCTTGCCAACCGCGCCGGATTCGACTAGTTTGCGCTTCCCCATCGGCGCGGAGAGGTACCGAAGTGGCCGTAACGGGCCCGACTCGAAATCGGGTTGTGGGCTAATAACCTGCACGTGGGTTCGAATCCCACCCTCTCCGCCATCTTACTTCCCGTGCATTTTCGCATAGTCAAAACGATCCCCAGGGATCGTTTTTTTTGTTGCCTTGACTTCCGTATCCGAACGGGTACGCCTGTGGGCAATGCCGCCAAGTCAAAGGGCTATTCAAGGAAATCAGTAAGTTCGACGCTGTGCAGTACCTCGACAGCGAGGAAATGATTGCCGAATACCTCGCCGCCGCTATGGAAGACGAGAATCCCGATGTGTATTTGGCTGCGCTTGCGGATGTGGCCAAGGCGCGCGGGAGAGCGCAACTGGGCATGGGCTCCTGACTGGGAAGGGGGAACTTTTAGTAGACCTTGCCCGGGGCGAAGCCGTGGTTCGATACGATCATGAAGATCACGAAGGCGCTCGGGGTGCCGCTTGACTTGAAATTGAGATAAAAACTTGCATGGTGGCTTCATTGCACAATGCGCACATTGGAAGCACAAGCGTGCTCCCCGCAGGCCAAGTGATACGGCTACGCTTTCCGACTACAACAAGCTACTTCTTATTATTTTTCTTGTTATTTTGTTGACTGTTAACTGGAGGATCTAGTGATGGCGTAAAATAATTCGCACTGATTAGCTGCGGAAATTGCTTTAATTTTTTGTTCATGTCGCGCCCAACAAACCGTACCATTCCATTGTCTAAATATTCAACTATCTCCACTTGCGTCCCAAATTCAAACTTGACATACTGAATTATTGTCGAACCATCTGGCCATGGGATGTGAGGAATGTACTTCCTTGTTTTTGCATATCGAACCCCTTTTGTGATGACGGGATAGTCTCGATTGAACTTTGCGACCTGCTCATCAATGGCTTGTGACTGAGTGGCTTTGTATTTTTGTGTCTCATAATATTCAAATATTGATATAACAGAATAAACAAGAATCCAAACAAAGATGCAGCCAAAAACAAAAGTTCCTAGCCCAGAAGACCTATTTCCCTGTAGACTTGTGCCCCTAGACCATCCGCTACCACCAGCCCATGTATTATGACTTGAGGAGACAGAAGAAGCCGATGCTTCCCCATTGTTATTGCTTGTTGAAAAGTCTGAACTTCCTATTCCGTAAACAGCAGACTGTGAGCTATAGTAGCGTTCAGAGTTTTCACGCTGATGGCGATGAAAGATGTTTCCTTCTTGATAACCGACTGGCATCGATTGGCCGTGCTTGACAGCGCTATCAACCTGCTGAAATAAGAAGTTTTCATCTTCTGACATGTCATCGTCCATTCGTGCTATTTTGGTTTATCTATTCATAACACATGCAAATGAACTACACCAAGTTTGCTAATAGGTCAAAAACACTGCCGATCCGCCCGCCTCGGTTCCCAGAAATATTGGGCTACTTTCACTGTTGCGATTAAGTTCAAGAGAGGAATCAATCGCATGAAAATCCAGTCTAGTTAGAGCCTAGACCTGGAGACTACCACTCTGCTCCGTCATCTCACTCCCCCTTCCGCCACTCAAAGAACCCCTTGTCCTGCACGCGGATATGGTCCACGAGCCAGCGCAGCAGAAACCGCAACATATCGAGCGAGGTCCATTCGCTGTCAATGAGCGCCTCGCCGCTGAACATGTTGGTGCGCCGCATGAACTCCCCGTGCATCTGGCGGTGTTCGTGCAGGCCATGCCAGCCGGAGGCCTCCATAATCGCCTCTTCGTCCTCGAAGTGCGTGGCCGCGTAGGCCTTCATCCCCTGGAGGGCGTCCAGCGCTCCCTGCCCGTACTGTCCCCGGCTCATGCGCTCGTCGAGCTCCACGATCATCTCGAAGAGCGCCCGGTGCTGTTCGTCGATGGGTTCCACGCCGAGTTCGAGGGCCGGGTCCCAGGCTTCAGGTGCGTTGATCATTTGTGCGCCTTCCTCAGTTCGTTGATGAACGCTCCCACGTTCTTGTCCCCGTGCGCCTGGCGCGCCACGACCCAAACGCCCCAGAAGATGGGGATGTTGCGGTTCTCGACGGTCTCGTAGAAGGTGTCCAGGCCGGTTGCGATCTGGGCCGTGGTCAGGTTGTCCATGTACTTGGCGGTCTGGGCCATGATGCTTTCGATCACGTCCGTGCAGACCGTGTAGTTGTCACGGATGACGATGTGGATCAGGCTCTCGGAGAGGGCCATCCCGTCGAACACGCCCAGGATGATGTCGAGCTTCTCCGTTTCGGGGATGCTGCGCCAGTAATGGCCGTCGCGCCGGTCCTGCGCCTGGGCCTGCGCGGCGGCCAGGAGCGTCACGAGCGCGATCAGCACGGACAGACGCCTCAATGTCAGCATGGTCGGCCCCCTGAAGAGGGCGGAGGATTTCACGAACGGCATCGGCACCACCAGATAAGGTACTTCTCCCAAGGCATATAAAAAAAGGCCGTGGTCCCGTCCAGGACCACGACCGATTTTTCAGGTATTCCTACCAACTATTTCTTGAGCCAGCTCATCATGGAGCGCAGCTTGCCGCCGACTTCCTCGACCTTGTGTTCCGCGTTGACGCGGCGCATGGCCAGGAAGTGGGCGCGGCCGCCCGCGCGGTTCTCCAGGATGAACTCCTTGGCGAACTCGCCCTGCTGGATTTCCTTGAGGATCTTGGCCATCTCCTTGCGGGTCTCGTCGGTGATGATGCGCGGGCCGCGGGTGTAGTCGCCGTACTCGGCGGTGTCGGAGATGGAGTAGCGCATCTTGGCCAGGCCGCCCTCGTAGATCAGGTCCACGATGAGCTTCAGCTCGTGCAGGCACTCGAAGTAGGCGATCTCGGGCTGGTACCCGGCGTTGACCAGGGTCTCGAAGCCGGCCTTGATCAGCTCGGACACGCCGCCGCAGAGCACGGCCTGCTCGCCGAAGAGGTCGGTCTCGGTTTCCTCGCGGAAGGTGGTCTGGAGCACGCCGGAGCGGGTGCCGCCCACGCCCTTGGCGTAGGCCAGGGCGATGTCGAAGGCCTTGCCCGAGGCGTCCTGGTGCACGGCGGCGATGCAGGGCACGCCGGAGCCCTCGGTGTACACGCGGCGCACCATGTGGCCGGGGCCCTTGGGGGCGACCATGATCACGTCAACGTCGGCCGGGGGCACGATCTGGTTGAAGTGGATGTTGAAGCCGTGGCCGAAGGCCAGGACCTTGCCGGCCTTCAGGTTGGGCTTGATGCACTGGGCGTAGAGGTCGGCCTGGTACTGGTCCTGGATGAGGATCATGATCAGGTCCGCGGCGGCGGCAGCGGCGGCGGCGTCCATGGGCTCGAAGCCGTGCTCCTTGGCGAGCTTCCAGTTGGGGCCGCCTTCGCGCTGGCCGATGACGACCTTCACGCCGGAGTCGCGCAGGTTCTGGGCGTGGGCGTGGCCCTGGGAGCCGTAGCCGATGATGGCCACGGTCTTGTCCTTGAGCAGGGAAAGGTCGGCGTCCTGATCGTAATAAACTTTCATCGAAGGGGCTCCTTTGAATCTCGTAGAGAGAGGGAATAGCTGGTAGTCGTGGGACAGGCACTTTAGGCCAAAAATGTCAAGTCCGCAAGCAGGAACACCAGGCGCGGTATGGTATCAGCCGCACTCGCGCAGGCACGGCAGGGCTGCCTTGGGACCCCGTGCGAGTGCGCCGGTCACGACGCGAAGCGGAAGGGGGATTCCAAAGGGACATCGTCCCTTTGGCCGCCGGAGGCATCCCCCTCGCCTTCCTGATTCTACTGCATGCTGCGGCGCATGGCCACGGCGCCGGTGCGGGCGATCTCCTTGATGCCGAAGCGGTGCATCAGGTTGATGAGCGCGGTGAGCTTGTCCTGGGTGCCGGTGATCTCGATGGTCAGTTCGTCGAAGCCCACGTCCACCACCTTGCACCTGAAGACGTCGACGATGCGCAGTATCTCGGCGCGCTTGCCGTCCTCGGCCGAGACCTTGAGGAGCATCATCTCGCGCTCGACGTTTTTCACCTCGGTCAGGTCCACCACTTTGATGACGGTGACCAGCTTGCGCAGCTGCTTGATGATCTGCTCGATGATCTGCTCGTCGCCGGTGGTTGTGATGGTCATGATGGAGACCCCGGGCTCCAGGGTGGGAGCCACGTTGAGGGTCTCGATGTTGAAGCCCCTGCCGGAGAAGAGCCCGGACACCCTGGAGAGGACGCCCGGCTCGTTCTCCACGAGAACCGAAAGAATATGGCGCATTGCGTCCTCCTTCTCAGACCAGGATCATGTCCGTGAGGGACTTGCCCGCCGGGACCATGGGATAGACGTTCTCCTCCGGGTCAACGACGACGTCGATGATGCAGGGCTTGGGCGTGGCGAAGGCCTTCTTGAGGGTGGCCTCCAGCTCCTTGGCCTCGGTGACCCTGAACCCGGCCGCGCCGTAGGCCTCGGCCAGCTTGACGAAGTCGGGGGCCACGTCCAGGCAGGTGTTGCAGTAGTTCTTCTCGTAGAAGAGCTCCTGCCACTGGCGGACCATGCCCAGGTAGCCGTTGTTCAGGATGAGGATCTTCACGGGCAGGTTGTAGCACATGGCCGTGGCCAGCTCCTGGATGCACATCTGGATGGAGCCGTCGCCCGCCACGTCCACCACGAGCTTGTCCGGGAAGGCCGCCTGCGCGCCGATGGCCGCCGGGAAGCCGTAGCCCATGGTGCCGAGCCCGCCGGAGGTCAAAAGCGTGCGGGGCTTCTTGTAGTTGAAGAACTGGGCGGCCCACATCTGGTTCTGGCCCACCTCGGTGGCGACGATGCAGTCGCCCTTGGTGATCTTGTAGAGCGCCTCCACCACGGCCTGGGGCTTGATGAAGCCGCCCTTTGCGGCGGGCTTGTACTTGAGGGGCTGCTTGGCCTTCCACTCGGTGATCTGCTCGACCCACTTGTCCTTGGGCGAGCAGGCCTCCCCGGCGGCGGCCATGGCCGCGAGCTCCTTGTTCAGGGCCTCCAGGAACAGCCGGCAGTCGGCCACGACGGGCACGTCCACGCGCACGTTCTTCTGGATGGAGGTGGGGTCGATGTCGATGTGCACCACCGTGGCCTTGCTGGCGAACTCGGAGAGCTTGCCGGTGACGCGGTCGTCGAAGCGCGCGCCGACGGCCAGGATCAGGTCGGCCCCGGCCATGGAGTGGTTGGCGGCGAAGGTGCCGTGCATGCCGAGCATGCCGAGCCACAGGGGGTCGTCGCCGGGGTAGCAGCCCAGGGCCATGAGCGTGGCCGTGACCGGGACGCTCTGGCCCCTGGCCAGGGAGGCGAGCTCCTTGGAAGCGCCGGAGCTTATCACGCCGCCGCCCGCGTAGAGCACGGGGCGCTTGGCCTTGCACAGAAGCTCGGCCACCTTGCGCACCTGCTTGAGGTTGGGCTCGTAGTGCGGGTTGTAGCTGCGCATGGCCACCTTCTTGGGGTAGCTGAAGGCGCAGAGCTGCTGCTGGACGTCCTTGGGCAGGTCGATGAGCACGGGCCCGGGCCTGCCGGACTGGGCCAGGAAGAAGGCTTCCTTGATGGTCTTGGCCAGCTTGGTGATGTCCTTCACCAGGTAGTTGTGCTTGGTGCACGGCCGGGTGATGCCCACGATGTCCACTTCCTGGAAGGCGTCGTTGCCGATGAGCGGCGTGGGCACCTGCCCGGTGACGATCACCACGGGGATGGAGTCCATGTAGGCCGTGGCGATGCCCGTGACCGTGTTGGTGGCGCCGGGGCCCGACGTTACCAGGCATACCCCTACCTTTCCGGTGGCCCGCGCGTAGCCGTCCGCCATGTGAATGGCGCCCTGTTCGTGGCGTACGAGCACGTGCTTGATGTTGGGGTAGTTGGGGAGCTGGTGGTAGATGTCTATCACCGCCCCGCCTGGGAATCCGAAGATAACGTCGACTCCCTCGCGTCCCAAGGACTCGAGGAGTATCTGGGCCCCGGTCAGTTCCATGATCTAGTTCGCCTCCGCCTTGCGGTAGTTGTCCAGGATGCCGTGTATGCGTGTCTTGCCGGCGAGCTTCTTCTTCTTGAGCTCCTTGACCTCCACGTCCTCGGCGGCGTTGAGGTAGGGCTTGTTTTCAAGCTTTTCGATCAGCTTGTCCAAAGCCACGTGGTCGTCGTAGAGAGCCCTGAGTTCCGCGTCCGATTCGCTATACTTTGCGATGAGTTCCAGGTCGCGACTGTCCATGGGCGTGGTCTCCTGTTTGTGGTTTCAGAACTCAGCGTTGCGCCTCGCCTGTCTCGATCCAGGCCGGGGTCTCGCCCGGGCGGATTCGAAGTGTCTTGCGGCGGCTGGCCTGGCCCGAGGCCAGCTCCAGCGCGCTTTTGGAAAGCCCCAGCTCGTGGGCCAGGAAGGCCACCAGGGCTTCGTTCGCCTTGTTGTCCTGGGCCTGGGCCCTGAGGCGGACCTTCAGGCTGCCGTCCACGAGGCCCACGGCCTCGTCGCGCTTGGCCCCCGGCTGCACCCAGACCTTGATCCGCCAGCCGCCCTGCTTGTCGGGCTGGGCGTACACGGGCGGTTCCACGAGCTATTCCTCCTTGCCCTCGGCAAAGGTGAAGTCGCCGCCGGGGCCTGCCGCCCGGGCGGATTCGTCGGAGGATTCCAGCAGACGGAAATGGTCCTCCAGGAGCTTGCGCAGCTCCTGTTCGAAGGCTTCGCGCTGGGCGCGGATGTCGGCGATTTCCTCCAGGACGCGGGCCTTGGCCAGGTTGGCGTCGGCGCGGATGCGCGAGGCCTCGGCCCGAGCCTCCTCGACGATGGCCCGCGCGTCGATGCGGGCGTTCTCCTGGATGTCCTCCACGATCTTGCGCCCTGCGGCCAGCGTGCCGCGCAGGCCTGACGAAGGGTCGTGCTGCGGGGGGTCCTGCGGCCGGGGGGCCGGGGCGCGCTCGAAAGCGGCCAAGCGTTCCCTGAGCCTGCGGTTCTCGTCGGCGGCCTCGCCCAGGGCTTCGGCCGCGTCGTGGATGACCAAGTCCACCTCTTCGGTGCAGTAACCGCGCATGCAGCGGTTGAACTTCTTTCCCAGCAGGTCGATCTTGGAGATCGTCACGTACTTGTCCCGGTTGTTAGTGCATCATGAACGCCAACTGCATGATCGACTCCACGATGAACACCTGGCCGATGAACTGGAGCGCCAGGATGACGACGATGGGAGAGAGATCGAAGCCGCCCATCATCAAAAACGGCATGGCGCGGCGCACCCGGTAGAGGACGGGCTCGGTGGCGGCGTACAGGAAGCGGATGATCGGGTGATAGGGGTCGGGCCGGATCCACGTGACCACGGCGGCGATGATGATGATCCACTTGTAGGCGCCGAAGACGAAGTCGAGAATCAGGGCGACTGTCTTGAGAAGCGGTCCGACGAAAGGCATGATATTCCTCGTATTTCAGGCTGGCCGGGAATTCCGGCCGCTATGGTCAGATTCTCACACGCCCCTTGCCAAATCAAGGCCTTTTTGGCCTCAAGGCTTGTGCGCGGCCGTACGCAGCAGGTTGAGGAAGCCGTCCACGTGCAGCCGCGCGGCCAGCCTGGGGTTCTTGTAGGCCCAGAAGCCCACCCCGGCGGCGCGGGCGGTCTGCTCGTCCACCGAGGTGTCGCCGATGTAGACGGCCTCGTGACGCGTCACGTCCCAGTCGCGCAGGATGCGGTGCACGCCCTCGGGGTTGGGCTTGGGGTGCTTGACCTTGGCCGCCGTGATCACCGGGTCGAAGAAGTGCGTCAGGTCGAAGGTTTCCAGCAGGAATTCCATCGAGTCCGTGCGGTTGGTGTTCACGGCCAGGCGAAGCCCCCTGGCGCGCATCACGCTCAGGAAGTCCACCAGCCCGGGCTCCAGGTAGGTGTATTCGAGCATGTCCGCGAAGGCGATCTCGCGCCGGGCGGCCTCGGCCTCCCCCAGGCGCTCCCGGGGGATGATGTAGGCCAGGGACGCCGTGACCGCGTGGGCGTGGACGTACTCCTCCTCGTCCGGGGTCATGGGCAGCATGCCCAGCTTCTGGCGGACGAAGTTGTAGTACATGCGGTTGGCGTCCTTGGAGTCCACCAGCACGCCGTCGCAGTCGAAGATGATTCCCTTGACCCCTTGGAGGATGTCCTCGGGCTCGTGGTGGCGCACGGGCATCGGCTACTCCTTGGCCGGGGCCACAACGAGGCGCGGGGCGTCAAGCCAGGGCCTGGCCGGGTCGGCGCGTTTGGAAAGGCAGAGCAGGTGCCCCGGGGCGCTCGCGGCCAGGTATTTGCCGCTCAGGCCGAAGGGGGCCAGATCCTCGGGCGAGGCCTCGCGGAAGCTCACGCCGTATTCCTCCCAGTCGGCCAACACGGAGGGGTCCGCGCAGTAGAGCCCGGCACCCTCGGGCACGAAGGCCAGCATGGCCCCGAGGAGCATCCCGAAGGGCACGCGCGGCGCGTCCGGGGCCAGATCCGGCCTGGCTCCGGCCAGGGCGGCCTGGTCGTCGTCCAGGGTCTCCTCCTCGTCCAGGCCCAGGGTGTTCGAGAACGCGGCCCACTGGTCGTCGAGCTTCCGGCCCAGATTGCCCAACTCGCGGGCGTAGTCCTCGAGCGACCAGGCCAGGCAGAGCTCGGTCTGGGCCTTGGAGAGCGCCCTGGCGCGAAGCTCGGCGTCCTGCTTGCCCTGGCGGGCCGACTCGATCTCGGTGCGCACGGCGAAGCTCGTGCCCGAGTAGAAGTCGTCGTACTGCCCGGAGGCGAAGGCCGACACGTCGGCCACGCTCCTGGACTCCCGGGCCAGCTGGGCGAACTGGGCCAGCATGGCCTTCACGGTGGGGCCGTCCATGGGCAGGTTTCCGGGGGTGTAGAGCCGCCCATCCTCCTGCGGGGAGAAGACCCCCGGGTTCAGGAAGCGGATTCCGGCGGGCGCTTGCGGGGCCGAAGCCGGTTGCAGGGCGGGGACATTGACGAGGAAAGCGGATGCGTCTTGGCTCATAAGCCCCGGGTTCATGTTCGAGGTTTGGGTGCGTAGTTGCGGCAACGCCCGGCGCACTCGGGAAGCCTGAGCACGCAGACGTCCCCCAGGCAGTTGGCGCAACCGGGAAAATTGTTCATATCACCGGGCTCGTAGGCCTGACAACCCGTATCCTTCCCGTACATCTCCCTGAAGCGCTTCTCCCAGATGGTGGAGGCCGAGGCTTCGTTCAGCCCGAAGGCCTCGGCCTGGCCCAGGAAGTCGTCGTAGAGGTTTTCGAGCCTGCCGAGCACCGGGCAGCGGTAGGACCTGTGGTAACCGGGGTTCAGGATCTCCTCGTAGTCGCAGCGCCCCTTGACGAAGTGCCTGCACGTCCCGGCGGGCAGGCGCAGCACGCGGCTCATGGCCTCACCCCGCGAACTTGACCGGAGCATAGGCCCGGTGTAGCCTTCCGGGACAAATCACCCGGGAGGCCTCGCATGTTCGGTCTTGGAATCTGGGAGCTTCTGCTTCTTCTGGTCATCGTCCTGCTTCTCTTCGGCGGCAGCAAGCTGCCGGGACTCGGGCGCGGCCTGGGCAAGGCGATCAAGGAATTCAGGCGGGCGGGCTCGGAGCCGGAAGAGATCGACGTCTCCAAGGACAAGAACGATCCCCACAAGCCCCAGTGAGGCCCAGGCGCCCCACCCTTCCCCAACAAGCCTCTTCGTCGCGGGCCGGGCCCATCACGGGCGCGGCTCCGCGTTTCTCCCGAACATGGCCAGGCCCTTGGCCACGTAGTGCCCGCCGGAGACCACGGTCAAGGCGGCCGTGACCCACACCAGCGCGTCCACCAGCCCGCCCGCCCCTTCCGGCATCCATCCGGCCCCCAGCAGGAAGGCCGACAGCACCAGGGCCATCTGCGAGGCCGTGGTGGCCTTGCTGGCCGGGCTCGGGCGGATGCGCGAGCGCATGTCCTGCCCCCAGAAGGTCAAAAGCGCCACCCCGCCCAGGATCACCACGTCCCTGCTGACAACGGCCACGGCCAGCCACGGCGGCACCCACCCCGCGTGCGCCAGGCACACGTAGGACGTGTCCAGGAGCACCTTGTCCGCCAGCGGGTCCAGCACGGCCCCCAGGGGCGAGCGCTGGTCGAGCACGCGGGCCAGGAAACCGTCCAGGGCGTCCGATACCCCGGCCAGGAAGAACATGGACAGCGCGGCCAGATGGTTGCCGTCCAGGAAGAAGGCGACGAACAAGGGCGTCAGCAGGATGCGCGCCACGGTGAGCGCGTTGGGAACGGTCCAGTTGGTCGATCCGGAGCCCATGAAAAAGGGAAAAACCTATCCCGCGTTGTCCGTCAAGGCCTGTGCGATGGCGGCGGCCGTCCTGGCCAGCGCCGCGTCGTCGCCCAGGCGCGCCGCGTCGCGTTGCGAGCTCAGGTACCCGGCCTCCACGAGGATGGCCGGGCAGGCGGCCCCGCCGAGCACCTTGAGCGGCGCGCCCAAGGCGTTGGCGCTTGCGCCCGAGCCCTCGCCGGCCAGCGCGGCGCGCACCCTGGAGGCAACATCGGCGCTGGCCGAAACCTTGCGCCGCTCGCGCCATCCGGCCAGGAACTCCCCCGCCCCGGGCGCTGGCATGGCCGGGGCCAGGGCGCGCTCGAAGCGCGTGACGCCGTTTTCCAGCTCGGCCACGCCGTGGGCCTGCGTGCTCGAGGCCTGCGGCGCGAAAGTGAAGACGTCCGCCCCGGAGACGCCCGGGTCCGCGGCCGTGCAGTGCAGACTGACCATGAGGCTGGCGGCGAAGAGCCCGGACATGGCCGAGCGCGCCCACAAGGGCACGTCGTGGTCGGCCTCCCGGGTGAGCACGGGCCTGACGCCGGGCCGCGCCCGGAGCTCGGCCGCCAGGGCCAGGCCGAGTTTCAGGCAAACGTCCTTCTCGTTGAGCCCCTGCGGCCCGGAGACTCCGTGGTCCGCCCCGCCGTGCCCGGGGTCGATAAGGATCACGCGCTCGCCAGGAGCCTTGCCGGTCCTGGCGTAGGCCTCAAGTTCGGCCCGGGCGTCGTCCTCCAGTTGCGAGGAGCGCCTGCGCTTTTCGGGCCGCGCCTCCTGCTTCGCCGGCCCGAGGGGCCTTTGCGAGAGGATTTCGAGCATCATGCGCGAGTAGCCGTCGGCCGCGTCGATGCGCAGCGCCGTGCGGAAGGCCTCCGTGGCCTGGCGCGCGTCCCCGGCCTCGAACGCCGCGCGGCCCATGAGGTTGAAGAGCCAGGGGTTGGCCGGGTCGAGCCTGGCGGCCTCGCGCAGGGCGGTCAGGGCCTCGCCGGGCTTGCCCTCGGAGAGCAGGTTGAACCCCTTGGACGCGAGCTCCTGGCCTTGCGACCCGGCCGCCAGGCACTCGGCCGGGGCCAGGGCGGCCAGGGCCACGAGCATGAGCGCGCCGCGCCGGGTCATGACGAAGCCTCGACAGTCGCGGGCTCATCCTGTTGGAGCCAGGCCTTGGCGTAGCCGATCATCTCCCGGGCCTGCCCGGGGCCGAACCAGCGCACGTCCGGCTCCTTCTTGAACCAGGTCATCTGGCGCTTGGCGTAGGCCTTGGTGTTGGAGAACCACAGGGCCTTGGCCGCGCCCAGGGAGAGCCCGCCGCGAAGATGAGCGGCCAGTTCGGCGCAGCCGATGCCGCTCAAGCCCGGGGCGTCCAGGCCGCCGCAAGCCTCCATGGCCCGGCGGACCTCTTCGAGCGCGCCCGCTTCGAGCATGGCCTCGATGCGCAGGGCCAGGCGCTTGTCCAGCAGGGGTTTCTCCAGGCCGATGCCCATCTTCAGGCAGGCGGCGTCCAGGGGCGTGACGGCCGAGGCGTGCCACTGGCTGAAGGTGCGGCCAGTGGTTTCGAGCACCTCCAGGGCGCGCGTGACCCGTTGGCGGTCGTTGAAGTGCACCTTGGCCGCGTAGGCCGGGTCGGCCTGGGCCAGGCGCTCGTGCATGGCCAGCCCGCCCTCCTCGTCCCACCGGCGCTGCACGGCCTCGCGCACGTGCGCGGGCGTGTCCGGGATGCGGGCCAGGCCTTCGAGCAGCGCGCGCAGGTAGAGCCCGGTGCCGCCCACGAGGATGGGCGTGCGCCCCACGCGGGCGATCCCCTGGATGAGCGGCGCGGCCATGTCCGCGTAGGCCCCGGCCGAAACCGACTCGTTGCAGGGGAGGAAGCCGTAGAGCAGGTGCGGGCAGGCGGCCTGCTCCCCGGGCGTGGGCTGGGCCGTGGTCACGGGAAGCTCGCGGTAGACCTGGCGGGAGTCGAAGTTGACCACCGCGCCGTGGAAGGCCTCGGCCAATGCCAGGGCGGCCTCGGTCTTGCCCGCGCCCGTGGGGCCGAGCAGGCACAGGACCTTTACGCCCTTCACCGGGAAAGCCTCGCAAGAGGCCGTGCCCGGCGCGCCGGGAGAATGTGTGCGCACGCGGTTTCACCAACGGGGCGAAGCGTGCGCCGGAGCGTGGCCCGGCTCATTTCCTTCTGCCGTGGGGCGCGCCGAAGCGCTCGCGCAGCCTGCGCATCACGGGCTCGGGCACGAGGCCCTCGTAGTCGCCGCCCGCCCGGGCCAGCTCCTTGATGATGGTGGAGCTTATGTAGAGCCACTTGAAGTCGGTCATCAGGAAGACGCTCTCGATGTCCTTGTCCAGGCGGCGGTTCATGAGCGCCATCTGGAACTCGTAGTCGAAGTCCGAGACGGCGCGCATGCCGCGCAGGATGACCTTGGCCCCGGTCCCGCGCACGTAGTCCACCAGAAGGCCGCCGAAGGGCTGGGCGCTGACGCGGGGCTCGTTGGCGAAGACCTCGCGAATCATGGTCACGCGCTCATCCAGTGTGAACATGGGCTGCTTCGGGGTCTGTTCGGCCACGGCCACGATGACGCGGTCGAAGACCTTGAGCGCGCGGCGCACGAGGCTTCGATGCCCCATGGTCAGGGGATCGAAGGTTCCGGGGTAGACGGCGGTGCAGTGTCTTGGTGAGTCCATATGAGTATCCTGGTCTGTCCGTAGAGGCGGTCCGTCTCCAGCTCAAGGGAGCCGGGCCAGGTTGTTGGCGAAAGCGCCTTCTCCACCTCGGCCACCACCAGGGCCCCCGGCGCGAGCCAGCCCTTTTCGGCCAGCAGGGAGAGCACGGGGGCCATGAGTTCGCGCCCGTAGGGCGGGTCCACGAAGGCCAGGTGGAAAGGCTCCTTGGGTTTTTTCGAAAGAAGCTTGAGCGCGTCCGAGGGCGCGGCCGAAAATTTCGCCGGGGCGAGCCCCAGGGAGCGGGCGTTGTCCGCGATGCGCCTGGCCAGGGCCTTGTTGGCCTCCACGAAGTGCGCGAAGGCCGCGCCCCTGCTCAGGGCCTCGAAGCCGAGGCTCCCTGTGCCCGCGAACACGTCGATCACGCGCGCGCCGTCGAGAACGAGGCCCCTGGCCGCGAGCATGTTGAAAAGCGCCTCGCGCACCTTGGCCATGGCCGGGCGGCAGCCGTCGCCCGCAAGCGTCGGCAGGTCGCGGCCCTTGAAGGCTCCTCCCAGGATGCGCACGGCTATTCCAGGAGGTCGAACCGGGAGAACTTCATCACCATGCCCGCCCTGCCCTGCGTGGCGGAACGCAGCTCCGTGGAGAAGCCGAACAGCCTGCGCAGGGGGGTGAGGGCCTGGACGACCTTCTGGCCGGCCCGGTCGAAAAGGTTTTCGATCTTCGCGCCCTTGGAGCCCAAGAGCCCCACCACGTCGCCCACGAAGGCGTCGGGCACGCCGATCTCCAGGAACATGATCGGCTCAAGCAGCGCGGGGCCCGCGTCCCTGAGCGCGTTTTTCAGCGCCTGGGACGCGGCCATGCGAAAGCCCACGGCCGTGGACACGCCGTCCTGCCTGCCCAGGTCCTGGACGCGCACGGAAACGTCCTGCACGGGCGCGCCTTGCAGCGCGCCGGCGGCCAGGCCGTCCTCCAGGCCCTCGGCCACGGCGTCGAGCCAGGCCTTGGGCCAGAGCTTGGGGTCCATGGGCGGGACGAATATCTGCTGGCCCTTGCCCCTGGCCAGGGGGGCCACGGTGAGCGCGACCCTGCCGTGGTGCGCCTGGCCGCCGAGCTCGCGGCTGAACTCGGCCTCGCCCCGCCCCTCGCGGGTGACGGTCTCGTGGCAGACCACCTGGGGCTTGCCCGCGCGCGGGGACAGGCCGTACTCGCGGCGCACGCGCTCGAGCACCACCTCGAGGTGCAGCTCGCCCATGCCCGAGAGGATGAGCTGGCCCGTCTCCTCGTCGTGGGCGCAGGAGAGCGTCGGGTCCTCGATGAGCAGGCGGTCCATGACCTCCTTGAGCTTGTCGAGCTCCTCGGTGTTGCGCGGCTCCAGGGCCATGGAAAGAACGGGCTTGTACTGGGAGATGCTCTCCAGGAGCACGGGGCGGGACTTGTCCGCCAGGGTGTCGCCGGTGCGCGGCAGCTTCATGCCGGAAAGCGCGACGATCTCGCCCGGACCGGCCTTTTGCAGGGGCTCCTTCTGGTCCGCGTGCAGGCGGAAGATGCGCCCGATGCGCTCGGCCTTGCCTTGGGTGACGTTTTGCGCCTCGGCGCCCTCGGCCAGCGTGCCCGCGTAGACGCGCGCCAGGGCCAGCTTGCGCCCGCCCTCCATGATCACCTTGAAGACCAACGCGGCCAGCGGGGCCTTGGGGTCCGGCGGCAGCTCCTCGGCCTTTTTGGTGTGGGCGTTGACGCCGTGCGCGGGCTCGATGTCCGCCGGGCTCGGCAGGTAGTCGCAGATGGCGTCCATCACGGGCTGCACGCCGGCGTTCTTGAGCGCCGAGCCTGCAAGCACGGGCGTGGCTTTGCGCGAGAGCGTGGCCTGGCGGATGGCGGCGCGCACGGCCTGGGCCGGGATGTCCTCCCCGCCCAGGTAGGCCTCCATGAGGGCGTCGTCGGTTTCGGCCAGGGCCTCGAGCATGCGCTCGCGCCAGGGCGCGGCCAGGGCGGCCTCGGCCTCGGAGAGCGGCGAGCGCACGGCGTCGTCGCCCGAGAAGGTGATTCGCTCCATGCTCACCAGGTCGGCCACGCCGGAGAAGTCGGCTCCAGAGCCCAGGGGCACCTGCACGGCCAGGGGGGCGGCGTTCAGGCGGGAGCGCATGGAGTCCAGCACGGCCTCGAAATCCGCGCCCAGCCGGTCCATCTTGTTCACGAAGGCCAGCTTGGGCACGCGGTAGCGCTCGGACTGGCGCCAGACCGTCTCGGACTGGGGCTCCACCCCGGCCACCGCGCAGAACACGCCCACCGCGCCGTCCAGCACGCGCAGCGAGCGCTCCACCTCGATGGTGAAGTCCACGTGGCCGGGGGTGTCGATGATGTTGATCTGCCTGCCGTTCCAGTAGCAGGTGGTGCAGGCCGAGGTGATGGTGATGCCGCGCTCCTGCTCCTCGGGCAGGTAGTCCATGGTGGCAGTGCCCTCGTGCACCTCGCCCATGCGGTGGATCTTGCCCGCGTAGTAGAGGATGCGCTCGGTGAGGGTGGTTTTGCCCGCGTCGATGTGCGCGATGATGCCGATGTTGCGAAGCCCGGCCAGGCCGGGCTTTCCGCCGTGGGATTGCGAAGCCATGATTGCTCTCAACTATAGACGAGACGGCGGCTAAAGAAAAGCTCGCCCGGCAGTCCGGGCCAGTCCCAGACCGTTTCGCGCCCCGGCTCCACCACCAGCGAGGCGCCCGCCGGAGCGCGGCCCGCGGGGGCGTACACGGCCCAGTGCCCAGCCGCGGCCAGGGAGGCCTCGTCGAGGTGGGCGGCGATGGCCGCCTCGCCCAGGCTGAAGGAGAGCGCGTCCAGGTCCCAGGGAATGTCCGGCGAGGCCAGAAGCCCCACGGACCCGGGCGGCGTAAGCTCCACCCAGGCGCATCCGCCCGGTACCAGGGCGCGCACGCGCGCGGCAAAGTCCGGCTGGCCCATGCAGGCCACCCCGCCGAAACCGTGGGTGTCCGCCAAAAACTTCAAGCAGGACTTAAACTCTTTCAGCGGGGGCGCGTACGCCTGCTCCACCCCGCAAAGCTCCAGCGTGGCCAGGAGCGGGTCCGGCCAGCCGCGCGCGCCCAGGCGCACGGCCATGACCAGGGGCAGGCGGGCGGCGACGGCGGGCAGCAGGGCCGCCGCGAGCATGGATGGCGAGCGCGCGTCAGGGCCGATCACCAGCGCGTACCAGGGCCTGGGGTGGCGCTCCTCGGTGCGCACGAGCCCCGAGTGGTGCAGGGAAGTGGCGGACGTTGCCGCCGGGCCGTGGGCTCCCAGGCCCTCGAAAAGCGCCGCGATGCAGGACTTGACGAGCGCCCTGCCCTCGTCGCCCGTGCGGGCGTAGGCCCTGGCGAACCTGGCGTCGGGCACGCGCCAGGCCTCGAAGTCCTCGAGCACGTTCACTGGCTGGCTGGTGTTCGGTTCTGTCATGGTGTGATCCATTGGCGCTCCCGTTTGGCGCGCCGCACGCAGAAGGCGGCCCGGAGGCCGCCTTCGTCGCTTGTCATGTCATCCTGCCGCTCTCAAGCCGGTCCCCGGCGGTCGCGGAGGGCCCGGCCGATGTCGGCGCTACAGCCACTTGAGGAACTTGTGCCAGGTGCCTTCGGCCTCGCGGCGTTCCTTTTCCGTCAAGGTCTTCTGGTACTCCAGGTAGGAGACCTGGGCCCTTTCCTTGGAGTACTTGAGGATCTCCGGCAGGTCCTGGAAGTTCTCCACGACGAACATGTACCTGCGCCACGCCGCGCCGAAGCGCCCCGTGTTCCAGTAGAAGTCGGCGATGAAGATCTCGTGGGAGGCCATGCGCGTGCGGCACTTGACGATCCAGTTCCCGGCGTCCTTGCCCCACTCGGTGTTGGGGTAGGTGTCCTTGAGGATCGTGAAGTACTGGATGGCCTCCTGGAGCCCGTCCTGCGGCAGGTCGATGGACTCGAGCCTGCGGTAGGTGGAGACGCCGACCTGGTAGAGCACGTAGGGAATCTGCTCGTTGCGCGGGTGCAGCGACTCGAATTCCTTGTAGGCGTCGGCCGCCTGCATGAACTTGTCGTCCATGAAGTAGGCGTCGCCCAGGCCAACCAGGCCGTCAGGGGTGTAGGGGCTGAAGGGGTAGCGGTCCTTGAGCTTCAGGAAGAATTCCTGGGCCTGTGTGTACTGCTTTTCCTTCATGGCGTCCCGGCCGGCCTCCCAGAGCTCCTGGGCGGTATCCTCCGGCGGGGGGAGGAAGTAGTAGTCGATGAACCCGCAGCCGGAAAGGCCGAACAGGAGCAGCGCCAGGGTAACGGCGCGAAGGACGTTGATTCTGATCATGGGTGTGGTTCGAGCCTGTGTTAATGGTGGCCCAGGGTCTCCAGGTACGTGATCACGGTGCTGGCCGCTCCGGCCCCGTCGCCCACGGCCGTGGCCACCTGGCGCACGTTCTTGGAGCGCACGTCTCCGGCGGCGTAGATGCCGGGCACGCTCGTGCGGTAATCCTGATCGGTGGTGATGAACCCTCCGGAATCCAGCTCCATCCCTTCGGGGAAGAAACCGCCGTGCGGCTCGTAGCCGACGAAGACGAACACGCCCTCGACGTCCACCCGCTGGACTTCTCCGGTCTTGAGGTTGCGCACAATCACCGCCTCGACCTTGTCCTCGCCCACGATCTTCTCCACGACGCAGCTGCGCAGGATCTCGATGGAGGGGTTGACCTCGCAACGGTTCTGGTAGCAGCGCTGCGCCCTGAAGTCGTCGCGGCGGTGGATCAGGTAGAGTTTTTTGACGAGTCTTGCAAGGTAGAGCGATTCCTCGAGCGCGGAGTTACCCCCGCCGATGACCGCCACGTCCTGGCCCCTGAAGAAGTTTCCGTCGCACAGGGCGCAGTAGGACACGCCCTTGCCCAGGAGCTCCTTCTCGCCGGGGATGCCCACCCGCTTGTAGCGGGCGCCCGAACAGATGACGACCGCCCTGGCCTCGATCCATTCGCCGTCGATGAGCACCCTGTGGGCGCCCTCCTTGGGCTCGATGGCCTTGACCTCGCCGGTCATCCTGGCGATGGCCGGGTAGGCCTCCAGGTGCTTGGTGAAGATGTCGGCCAACTTCCAACCCTCGATCCCCTCCGGGAAGCCCGGATAGTTCTCGATGAAGTGCGTCATGAGCACCTGGCCGCCGGGGGAGAGCTTCTCCACCATGGCCACGCTCAGCTGGGACCTGGCCAAGTAGAGGGCGGCCGTCATTCCTGCCGGCCCGCCCCCGATGACCAAGGCGTCGAAACGTTTCATGGACTAAAGCGCCTTCTGGCTGATCATTTCCTTGATGGAGGACTTGGAGACCGCACCCGTGATCTGCTCCACCACTTCGCCGCCCTTGAACAGGATCAGGGTCGGGATGGCGCGGATGCCGTACTTGCTGGGGGTGGAGGGGTTCTCGTCCACGTTCATCTTGGTCACCTTGACCTGGCCCGCGTACTCGTTGGCCAGTTCATCGATCACCGGCCCCATGGCGCGGCAGGGGCCGCACCAGGGAGCCCAGAAGTCCACCAGGACGGGCAGCTGGCACTTGAGAATCTCTTCTTCGAAATTGGCGTCGGTGACTTGGATAGCCATTCGTTTTCTCCTTTGCTTGTCGTGAACGCGAGGGCTTATCACCCGCCGCGAAAGCCTCCGGAAGGACGGGAAACCCGGGCGTCCCGGCCTTTTGCTTCTTACAGAACGTCCGAGATTTTGAGAAGTGAATAATTCCTCAATTTTTCGAATCCGCAGGCCTTTCCGGCGCGGCCTTCCGGTAGTCGTCGGGCACGGGGCGGCCGCGCGGCACCGCCTCCAGGTCCAGGCCGTGGGCGAACCCGGCGCGGGCCAGCCCGCAGCCCAGGTGGGCGATCATGGCCGCGTTGTCCGTGCACAGCTTCATGGAGGGGAACACCGCCTCTATGCCCGCTTCGGCGGCGAGCACGGCGAGGATTTCCCGGATCATGGAGTTGGCGGCCACGCCCCCGGCCACGATGAGCGACTTCACGCCGGGATGGGCCTTGAGCGCCCGTCCGGCCTTGATGCGCAGGGTGTCCGCCACGGACCAGTTGATGGAGGCGCAGAAGAGCGCAAGCCCGGGCGTTGGCGGAAACTCCTCCACGGGCAGCGCGGGCAGCTTGAGCTCGGGATGCTTGGCCACATGGTTGGCCACGGCGGTCTTGAGCCCGCTGAAGCTGAAGTCCAGGCCCTGCACGGAAGTCAGGGGCCTGGGGAAGAGCTTCCTGTCGGGTTCGACTCCCCTGCCCAGCACGTCGATGAACTTTCCGCCGGGATACGGCAGGTTCACGAGCTTGGCCGCCTTGTCCAGGGCCTCTCCGGCGGCGTCGTCCAGGGTGCGGCCCAGGAGCTCGAAATCGAAGGGCGAACGGATGAGGTAGAGGTGGGTGTGCCCGCCCGAGATGAGAAGCCCCAGGGAGGGGAAGGCGAGCTCGCGCTCCAGCCCGGCTGCCATGAGGTGCGCGTGCAGGTGGTTCACCCCCACCAGCGGGACGCCCAGGCCCAGGGCCAGGCCCTTTGCCAGGTTCATGCCCACCAGCAGGCTGCCCAAAAGCCCGGGGCCGCGCGCCACGGCCACCGCGCCCACGGCCGAGGGCTCGACGCCTGTGCGCGAAAGAAGCGCGCGGTAGAGCGCCGCGCCCTTGCGCAGATGCTCCCGCGAGGCCAACTCCGGCACCACCCCGCCGAAGAGGGCGTGCAGGTCCTCCTGGCTGGCCATGGCCTCGCCCAGGAGCCTGCCGTCCTCGACAAGGGCAAGCGCGGTCTCGTCGCAGGAGGTCTCGACCCCCAGGCAGATCATTTTTTGTGCTTGCGGAAGATCTCGGCCACCTTCTCCACGTCCTTCCTGCTGCCGATGAACAGAGGCACGCGTTCGTGGAGCTGGGCGGGTTCGATGTCCAGGATGTTGCGCTCGCCGTCGATGGCCAGGCCTCCGGCCTGCTGGGCCACGAAGGCCAGGGGGCTCGCCTCGCACATCAGGCGCAGCTTGCCCCGCGGCTTGGAGGGGTCCAGGGAGTCGGCCGGATAGAGGAAGATGCCGCCGTAGAGCAGGTTGCGGTGGAAGTCCGCCACCAGCGAGCCGATGTAGCGCAGGGAATAGGGCTTGCCGCGCTCGTTCTCCGGGCTCTTGAAGTAGCTCACGGCCTCGCGCGCGGCGTCGTCCCAGTAGTGCCAGTAGGACTCGTTCACGGAGTAGATCTTGCCCCGCTCCGGGGTGCGGATGTCCGGGTGCGAGAGCAGGAACTCGCCCACGCTGGGGTCCAGGGTGAAGCCGTTGACGCCCTTGCCCGTGGTGTACACGAGCATGGTGGACGTGCCGTAGAGGAAGTACCCGGCGGCCACCTGCTCGTAGCCCTTCTGGAGCACCTCGCAGAGCCTGGCGGTGCAGTCGCTCTTCTCCTTGCGGCGAAGCACGGAGAAGATGGTGCCCACGTTGACGTTGGCGTCGATGTTGGAGGAGCCGTCCAGGGGGTCGAAGATGAGGATGTAGTCGCCCTTGGGCAGGTGGTCGGGGATCTCCACCAGGTCGGCGTTCTCCTCGGAGGCGATGGCGCAGAGCACGCCCGCGCGCTGCATGCGGTGGATCAGCACGGAGTTGGCGTATTCGTCCAGCTTGCGGACGGCCTCGCCCTGCACGTTCACCTCGCCCGTGAGCCCGAGCACGTCCACCAGCCCGGCCTTGTTCACCTCCCGGGAGATGATCTTGGCCGCGAGGATGAGCTCGTTGAACATGGACGTGAAGCGCCCGGTGGCCATGGGCGATTCCTTCTGGTGCAGCAGCAGATGCTCCGTGACGGTGACCTGGCGCATGGTCCCTCCTTTATTCGGGTTGCGCGGGCTGCTCGGCTCCGGCCGCCGGGGCGGGCTGGGCCTTCTGGGGCTCGGGCTTCGGGGCCTCCTGCTTGGGGGCCTTGGCGGCCGGCGGCACGGCGGCCACGGCGTAGACGATGCGCGTCTGGGCCACGTAGCGCGACTGCCAGAGGTAGAGCGCACCGCCGATGCGCTGCTCTCCGGAGACGTTGCTCTTGAAGATGTCCTTCCACTTGAGCTGCGCGAGGGACTGGGCCGCGCCGGCGTCGTCGCCGTTCCACAGGGGCGCGCCAGGGGCGACGATGAGCAGCTTGCCGGGCTCGGGCGAGAACTTGGCCAGGTTGCCCGGATCGAAGTGGGCCACCAGCAGGCCCTTGTACTCGTTGTCCGCGAAGAGCGGCTTGGCGATCATGATCTCGGCCCCGAGCTCCGAGGAGGCCACCACCGCGCCCATCTTGCGGGCCTTGTAGAGCTTCTCGAGCTCCAGGAGCGGGGCGTAGTCCACGGGCTTGAGCGTGTAGGCGGGCAGCTTGTAGGTCACGGTGCCGGAGTCGGTGAGCACGGCCATGCCCGAGAGCCAGGGGAAGGCGTCCATGAGGCCCTGGCACCAGTCGGGGCTCGGCGGCAGATCCTGGGCGGAGAGCGAGCGCAGCAGGAACTCCAGGCGCTCGTCCACGGGTGCGAAGAGCTCGGCAAGCTTGCGCACGCTGGGGTCGTCGATGCCCGGGTTCTTCAGGTCTATGGCGGGGTCCACGTTGATGTAGTCCTTGTAGAACTGCTTCGTGGACTTCATGTAGGGTCTTACGGTGTCGCAGCCGGCGGACGCGAAGACCGCGCAGGCCGTCAAGGCCAGGAAAACGCGTTTGAGCATGACGCTGTCCCTTGTTTACCAGGTGGAATGGCGGGGCAAGCCCCGTGTGTTCCCGGCCCGTTTACTCTTTGGGCCGGGCGTTATCAAGACAAAGCGGTTCAGGCGATGGCCCGGGCGTCCAGGCGGGTCGCGAGCGCTTCGAGCATGCTCACGAGCTTGGCCCTGGACTTGGGCTCGCGCGGGGGGGGCTGCTTCGCGGGGGCGGCCCCTGACGCGGCCCAGGATTCGATCTCCTGGATGCGCGCGGCGAAGGCCTGTTTTTCCTGCGGGGTGGAAGCCATGCGCAGAAGCTCGCCGTAGATTTCAAGCGCCGAGGAGAAGTCCCCGTGCCTGGCGAGCAGGTCGGCCATGGTCCTCGTCTTGACGGCCGCGACGGAAGCGGAGGCCGAGGCGCACTCGGGCGGAAGCTGCTCGGCCGGGGCGCGGCGCTCGCTGGCTTCGATGCGCTGCGTCAGGGCCATGACCTCGTCGGCCCCGCGCAGGCTGAACTCTCCGGCGGGCTCTTCGGCCGGGGACGCTTCATCCTCGGCCTGCCTGTCCTCCGGGGCAACGGTGCCTCGCGGCCCGGCGGACCCGGGCGAGGCGGCCAGGCCCTTCTCCAGCACCTCGAGCCAGGAGGGGCCGCCGCCGGAGAGCGACAGCGCCAAAAAGCGCAGGGCCAGGGCCCCGTCGCGGCTGAGCCCGGGGGCCTTGGCGGCCCAGAGGGTCCAGACGGCGGGATAGTCGCTCAGAAGCGAGGACAGGCTTTCGAAAACTGTCTCGGCCTCGGCGCTCCGGCCAAGGCGGGAAAGCAGCTCCACCAGGAGGAACCTGGCCTCCAGGTGGGCCGGGTGCAGGCCGATGGCGCCCAGGAGCACCTCCACGGCCTCGCCGGTCTCGCCCTGCTGGGAGAGGAGCTTGGCCAGGGGGAAGAAGACGCGCGAATTGGGGTCGTCAGCCAGAACTTCGCGGTAGAAATCAATTTTTGATGTCATCGCCTACGCTTCCTTCGGGAGCGTTCCCTGGGAAAAGATAGATGATTTCGTTGTCGCGCAGATAGTTGCCGTGGGCGCGGGCCATCTTTTCGGTGAAGGCCCTGTCCGACTTCAGCCAGCGGATCTCCTGGCTCAGGTCGAGGGAGCGCCCGGCCAGGCCGTCGAGCCTGGACTTCAGCTGCTTCTGGTGGTTCTTGAGGTCGAGGTAGGCGAAGACGCCCTTGTCGCTCCAGATCAGGTTGTAAAGCAATACGGCGTTGCAGGTCAGTATCAGTGCGAGGAGCAATCGCCGTATGAACATGGTGTCTTTTTATTGGAGCGTCACGTTTTTCGTTTCGCCCGCGACCACGGCGGCGGGCGTTTTCAATTCCTGGAGAAAACGTTCTGTGGCAGTCTCTATACGTGCCACATCATCTTCGTCAAGCTTCACGGCGTCCATTCCGCTCAGGAACTCCTTGAGCACGCCGAATTCTGACAGGAGCAGGCTACCGGTGTCCATGCGCCGCAACATGGGTTCGAGCTCAAGAATCGTATGAAGACAATTCATGATGCGCGCAGCCAATGCAGAAGACTTCATCGCGTCCATGATCCACCCGTCCCATCCGTGCGGTGCCGATCCTTCCGCCCGTCCTGGAACTTCCTACGCCACTTTCCCGCACAAGGCAATCCCGCCCCGGGCCGGGCGGAGCGTCCGGCTACGTCTTCTGGCCCTGGTTCAAGGACCGGAAGAACGCGTACATGTAGTTGGCCCCCGAGCCCACGGTCAGGCCCAGGGCGACGTAGATGAGCATGGAGCCCAGCGGCGCGGGGTCGATGCCCCAGCGCGGGTAGTGCAGTATCAGCGGGCACATGGCCGCGATCTGGATGATGGTCTTGAGCTTGCCGAACCTGTCTGCCGCCAGGACCACGCCCGCGTCCGAGGCCACGGCCCTAAGCCCTGTCACGGCCATCTCCCGGCCGATGATCAGCACGGCCACCCAGGCGCCGACCCAGTCCAGGCGCACCAGCATGATGAGCACCGAGCAGATGAGCAGCTTGTCCGCCAGCGGGTCCAGGAACTTCCCCAGGTTGGTCACCAGGCCCATGCGCCGGGCCAAGAGGCCGTCCACCATGTCCGTCACGGAGGCGGCGATGAACACGATCATCGCCGCCAGGCACATGCCGGGCCCCGGGAAGTAGAGCATGAGCACCAGTACCGGCACCACCGCGATGCGGGCCAGGGAGAGGATGTTCGGCAGGTTCAGCACCGGATGCGCCACGTCTCGTCCTCGCGGTTCAGCGGTTCAGGGTTGAGTGCGCCTCCAGGCTCGACTGGGCGGCGCGGTCGATGTTGCCGGCCAGGGCCATGAGCGCGTCCTTCACGGGCGAGGGCTCGTCCATGAGCACCACGGGCTTGCCCACGTCGCCAGCCACCACGGTGACCGGGTCCAGCGGGACCGCGCCCAAGAACTCGATGCCGTACTTCTTGGCCAGTTCCTCTCCCCCGCCCTTCTTGAACAGGTCGATCTCCTTGGAGCAGTGCGGGCAGATGAGCCCGCTCATGTTCTCCACGATGCCCAGGATGTTGGCCTTGGCGTATTGCAGGAAGTTGATGGCCTTGCGCACGTCGGCCAGGGAGACCTCCTGCGGGGTGGTCACCACTACGCACAGCGCGTCCGGGATGGTGCGCAAGACGGTCATGTGCTCGTCGCCCGTACCCGGGGGGGAGTCGATCACAAGGTAGTCCAGTTCGCCCCACTTGACCTCGCTGATGAACTGCCGGATGGCCGAGGTCTTCATGGGGCCGCGCCAGAGCACGGCCTGGTCGGGGTCTTTCAGGAGCGACTCCATGGAGACCACCGAGAGGTTGCCCCCGCAGTCCTTGGGCGAGACCTCGCCCTTCTCGTTGGCCTCCAGGTTGCCGGAGAGCCCGAGCATCCGGGGGACGCTGGGGCCGTGCAGGTCCACGTCCAGGATGCCCACCTTGTAGCCCTTGCTGGCCAGGGCGGCGGCCAGGTTCACGGTGATGGAGCTCTTGCCCACCCCCCCCTTGCCGCTCATGACGAAGAGCTTGTACTTGATCCTGGACAAGGCGGAGCTGATGCGCACGTCCTGCTGCTTGGCCTTGTCGTCCCCGCAGCCGCCCGCAGCGGACTTGGAGCCGCAGCTGCTGGCCTTGGCGCAGCTCGCGCACGCCTCGTTTTCCTTGGCCTCGCCCTTCTTCTTGATCTTCACCATAGGTCCTTCAAGCCTCCCGGCCGCCTACCACGCGTGGCGGCCCACGAGATCCACGAACATCACCTGGCCCACCGTCTTTCGCCCGATCCTGCCGTCCTTCTTGCGCACCACGGTCAGGTTCTGGCTGCGCTTCTCAGCGCCCACCGGGATCACCAAAAGCCCCGGGTCGGCCAGCTGTTCGATATAGGGTTCGGGCACCTTGGGGCCGCCGGCCGTGACGATGATCCGGTCGAACGGGGCGTGCTCGGGCCAGCCCAGGGTGCCGTCGTCGAGTTTGAGGAAAACAGTGCCGTAGCCCATGGACGAGAGCCTGTTCCGGGCCAGCTCGTTCAGTTCGGGCACGCGCTCCACGCTGTACACGCTCGCGCCCATCTCGGCCAGGACCGCCGTCTGGTAGCCCGATCCCGTACCGATTTCCAGGACCTTCATCCCCGGGCGCACGTCCAGGAGCTCGGTCATCCAGGCCACCACGTACGGCTGGGAAATGGTCTGGCCCTGGCCGATGGGCAGGGGGTGGTCCTCGTAGGCCTGGGGCTTCAGGGCCTCCTCCACGAAGAGGTGCCTGGGCACCTTGCGCATGGCCGCCAGCACCGCCGGGGACAATATCCCCCGTGCGGTTATCTGTTCGCGCACCATGCGCTCGCGGCTGCGTCTGGGATCGATTTCCATGTGGAAGTACCGGGTCTTGGAGCGGACTGCGGAGCAACACCAGATTTCCAACCGCAAGTCAACGCCCGCACTTGACAGAAACACGGTTCGAGGATGGAATGCCTGCGAACCCCTTGAAAGGAGATCGGCCATGCTCACCGTCGGCGACCTCATGACCACCCAACTCTTCACCCTGTTGGAGTCCGACTCCCTCTACACCGCCAAGCAGATAATGGAAATGGCCCGCGTGCGCCACGTGCCCATCGTGGACGCCTCCGACCACTTCATCGGGCTCATCACCCACCGCGACATGCTGGCCCTGGCCGTGTCCAAGCTTTCCGACATCGACTCCTCCACCCAGGACGAACTCGACGCGGGCATTCCCCTGCGCGAGATCATGCGCACCGACGTGGCCGTGGTGGCCCCGGACACGCTCCTGCGCGACGCGGCCCAGCAACTGCTCGAGCACAAGTACGGCTGCCTGCCCGTGGTGGAGAACGGCAGGCTCACGGGCATCATCACCGAGGCGGACTTTTTGCGCCTGACCATAAGCCTCATGGACGCCCTGGAAGGCAAGGACTGAAAACCCCGAACCGGACGGACGGCCGCCCTCCCCGGACAGGCTCCGGCGGAGGGCGACTTTTTTTCGCCTCCGGGGCCCGGCGCCCTACTCCACGTGGATCATCTCGAAGGCGTCGCCGGTCAGGCACACGCCGCCCGCCTCCGTGACCTCGAAGGTGTTCTCCACGCCGACCATGCCCAGGCCCGAAACGCCCATCTTGGGCTCCACGGCCATCACCGTCCCGGCCTCCAGGGGCTCGTCGAAGCCCTTGGCGAACACGGGCCAGGCGTCGATCACGAGGCCTATGCCGTGGCCCAGGAAGGGCACCTTGTTGCCCCCCAGGCCCATGAAGCCCTCGGCCAAGCCCTCGCGGGCGGCCCATTCCACGCAGTGGGCGTAGAGCGCCGAAGGCACGGCCCCGGGCTTGAGGTTCTCGGCCACGTAGGCCTGCACGTCCATGCAGAACGCGTGCGCCCTGGCCGCCTCGTCCGGGACGGACGCCTTGGGCCCGGCCCAGAAGATCTGGGTCTTGTCCGTGGTGTAGCCCTCCAGGACGAAGCCGCAGTCCACGCTCAGGGGCTGGCCGCGCAGCCAGGCCTTGCCCGCGTAGCCCATGAAGGGCACGGCCGGGTGCTCGCCGCGAAGCCCCAGCGGGCCGTTGAACACGCTCGGGTAGTTGCCGGAATCGCCCGCGGCCACGTGGCCCAGGAAGATCTCCTCCCCGTGCGCGCCCATGCGCATCATGCCCTGGTGGCCGAGCTCGAAGAACACGTCCCACACCGCGTGGGAGACCTCGCGCTCGCTCATGCCGGGGCTGAGCTTCGCCGGGAGCAGCTCCGTCATGGCCCTGGCGTGGCGCGCGCCGCACAGGCGGATCTTGCCGAGCTCCCAGGAGGTCTTCACGGCCTGGGCCCGGCTCAGGATCATGTCCCCGGGCACGAAGCGCACCCCGGGCAGCCGCGAGGTCAGAAGCCCGGAGAGCGACCAGGACAGGCCGTTCATCTCGGCGGCCACCACCTCGCCCATGGGCGCGCCCGCCTCGGCGCAGATGCCGGGGATGTCGCCGTAGGAGCGGAAGGGCACGATGCGCGCCAGGGGGGACTCGAGCCTGGCGCGCTCGATCCCCTTGCGGACCATGAGCACGGGCTCGCCCTCCATGGGCAGCCAGAACACTCCGTTGCCAAAGGTCCCGGTAAGATAGTAGATGGCCAGCCGGGAAAACACGGCCAGCCCGCCCGCCTGGGGCAGGTGTTTGGCCATGAGGGCCCGGCAGCTCGCGTGGCGCCGGGCTGTTTCACTTTCGGGCATCACTTCCAAGGCTTCGAACATGCTGAACACTCCGATGGTGGTTGCCGCCCGCGCCGGGCTTGCGCCCCGCCGCGCCAGGCGGTGTCTGTGAACGTCGCTGCCAACGCCGCGCTTCTGGCGGCCATGTTCCTCTACGGCGGCTCCTTCGTGGCCATGAAGGCCGCGATCCAGGTCCTGGACCCGTGGCTCATCGTGCTCGGGCGCATGCTTCTGGCCATGGCGGCCTTCAGCCTGTTCTGGCGGCGCATCCCGCCAGCGGCCCACGTGCGCCGGCACCTGCCCGCGCTTCTGGTGATGGCCCTCTCCGAGCCCTGCCTCTACTTCGTCTTCGAGGCCAAGGCGCTCACCCTGACCACGGCCTCCCAGGCCGGGATGATCACGGCGATGCTGCCGGTGATGGTGGTCTGCGCCGCCGGGGTGTTCCAGGGCGAGCGCACCGGGGCGGCGGGCTGGGCGGGCCTGGCCCTCGGCGTGGGCGGGGCCGGCCTCCTGAGCGCCTTCGCGCCGCAAGACCAATACTCGCCGGACCCCCTGCTAGGCAACCTGCTGGAGTTCGCGGCCATGGCCTGCGCCACGGTGTACACGCTCATGGTCAAGCGGCTGGTGCGCCACTTCTCGCCGTTTTTCCTCACGGCCTTCCAGGTGGTAGCGGGCTCGGCGTTCTTCGCGCCCGCGCTCTTCATCTCGCCCTGGCCGCAGGATTTGAACTGGCAGGCGGTGGCTTCCGTCGCTTTTCTGGGGATCGGGGTCAGCGTGGGGGCCTACTCGTTCTACAACTACAGCCTGTCGCGCCTGTCGGCCTCGCGCGTGGCCGGGGCGGTGAACCTGATCCCGGCCATCACCCTGGCCCTGGGCTGGGCCGTGCTCGGCGAGACGATCCAGGGCTGGCAGTGGGTCGGGATAGCCATGATCCTGGCCGGAGCGCGCCTCACGGGACATTCCTCTTGAGCAGCGCCCCGGTTTGCGTTTACTAACGCGTTCTGCGGGACGGCTGTCCCCATATCCATGAACAAGGCGGGAGTATGCTCGTAAACGACGCCGAACTGCGCCAGGCCCTGGCGGCCTGCTCCTCGGTGGCCGTGGTCGGGGCCAAGGACAAGCCCGGCAGCGCCGTGGACCGGGTGGGGCGCTACCTCATAAGCATCGGCTGGACCGTCTATCCCGTCCATCCCGTGCGCAAGGGCGTCTGGGGGCTGGAGACCTACGCCAGCCTGGCCGACATCCCGCACCCCGTGGACGTGGTGAACCTGTTCCGCGCCTCGGACAGCTGCCCCGAGCACGCCCGCGAGACCCTGGCCCTGCCCGCCCCGCCCAGGATATTCTGGATGCAGCTGGGCATCTTCAGCTTCGAGGCGCGCACGATACTTTCCAAAACGCCCACCATGGTGGTGGAGGACCTCTGCCTCATGGTGGAGCACCGCCGCCTCTTCCACCAGGACTGAAATGACCACTGGAGACAAGGCCTTCGAGTGCCGCCGCTGCGGCCACTGCTGTCACGGCGAGGGCGGCATCGTGCTCACGCAAAAGGATCTTCTGCGCCTGGCCGCGCACCTCGGGCTCGCCCCCGAGGACTTCGTCGAGGCGCACGCCACCCGCAAGGGCGACAGGCTGCACCTGGGCGTGCGCGAGGACGGCTGGTGCGTGTTCTTCGCCGACGGCTGCGGCGTGCACCCCGCCCGGCCGGACATCTGCCGCGCCTGGCCCTACTTCAGGGGCAACCTCATGGACGCGGCCAGTTGGGAGATGTCGCTCGAATACTGCGCGGGCATCAACCCCTCGCTTCCCCACGAGGAGTTCGTGCGCCAGGGGCTTTGCGAACTGAAGAGCCAGGGCGTCGGCTGCTGCGGCGACCCCGATTCCCCCCACGCCCTGCGCCTCGACGGGATCGACAAACCGTGAACGTCGCCGAGGCCCGCCGGATCCTGGGCCTTGAGGGCGACGCCGGGCCCGAGGAGCTCAAGAGGAGCTACCGCGCCCTGGCCTTCCGCTACCATCCCGACCTGAACCCCGGCGACAACCTCGCCAAGCGCAAGTTCCAGCACCTGAACGAGGCCTACCTGCTGCTCAAGCAGGTCATGGCCGAGGGTCCGCCCAAGGGGGCCAGGCGTCCCGGGCGGGCAAAGCCCCAGGAGCCGCCGCCGAAGCAGGACGAGGCCACCAAGCGCAAGGCGAAGACCGCCTACACCCAGGCCTCCACCCAGGACACCACCAAGACCAACTATTATTTCCGGCGCGAGGACGTGCTCCAGGACCTGCTCAAGGACACCTTCGCCCGCCAGGTCTTCGAGGACATATACAACGAGCTCAAACGCTCCGGGCCGCACGAGGGCAAGCCCTCCTCCGAGGAGCGCCGGGTGAACGTGAGCGCGGGTGGGTCCAAGTGGTCCATGGACGTCTCGGGGGGCTTTCTCGGCGGGCTCAAGGGCTTTCTGCTCAAGCAGCTGGACGACGAGCAGACCGTGGCCGTGCCGCCCGCGAGCCTTCTGCCCGGGGCGAAGCTCCGCGTGGGCGTGGCGCAGGGCATGTCCGGCGAGCCGAAGACCGTGGAGTTCACCCTGCCCAAGGACTACGCCCTGGGCCAGCCCATCAGGCTTAAAGGTCTGGGCAGGCGCATCGGCCCCTGGAAGGGTGACCTGTACCTGCGCCTTACCCTGGGCTGAACGGGCATCCCCCATCCTTCCTTGAGGCTTGCAAGGCCCCGCTGGTTTCATCGCCCGCGGGGCTTTCTTCATTTTCAGGCACGCCAGAACGCGCGCTCCGCGTTCAGAACGTCCCGTCCAGCAAGAGGTGCGAATAGTAGCCGAGAACGGCGGCGAGGTAGTACGGCAAGAGCGTCTGCCAGGCCATGCCCATGAGCATCATGGGCGCGACGACGATGGGGCTCGGGATGATGAGGCCCGCCCACCAGGTGTGGGTCCAGCCCCTGTGCGAGCCCACGGCGGGCAGGATGGCGCAGAAGCCGAGCAGCGCGGCGTAGCGGTACTGCTCCTTGAGGATGAGCACGGCGTCGGCCAGCAGGGCCACGCCGTAGTATAGGTGGCGGCCCTTGGAGTTGGTGTCCACGTCGGGAAAAAGCGCGCCGAGCACGGTCAGGGCGGCCAGCATGGCCATGACCTTGGGCTCCGGGCGGTAGAGCCCGAGCCACCACGCTCCGCCGAGCGCCCCTCCGGCGGCGGCCAAGGCCCCGGCCACGTGTCCCTTGAATCCTGGCATGATTGTATCGCCCGGTGTAAAGTCTTGTTCGGGCGCTTTGATGAGGCTTCGAAAGCTCCGCGCCGGGGCTTGGGTAGCCCGGAAGCGGGCGGGAAGGCAAGTCAGGCGTGAACGGCCTTGCGCGCGAGTTCGAGCAGGAGGCCCAGGTTCACGGGCTTTCCCACCACGGTCTGGTTGCCCACGCGGTAGCCGCGCACGCGCGTCTCGTCCGGGGTGAGCAGGCCGGTAAGGAAGATCACCCGGGTCTGGATGCCCCTTTCGTGCATCATCTCGGCCAGTTCCTGGCCGCCGAGCGCCGGCATGACCACGTCCAGGATGGCCAGGTCCGGCGGCGAGGCGGCAATGGCCTCCCAGGCCTTCCTGGCGTCGGTGAAGGCCCGGGCCTGGAAATCGTTCGCCTCGTCGAAAAAGAACTTCAGGGCCTCGCACCAGCCCGGATCGTCCTCGACGATGACCACGGTCTTGCGCGCGCCCGGTTCTTCGGGATTCCTACCGCAAGAAGCGGATATGTTCATTGTCGAAACATACCAGAGCCTGCCGCATGGCGCAACAGTTATCGGGCAAGCGAATGTTCTCCCTGGCACACGGCGCGAAAAAACCCGGCCGGGCGTGCAAGCCGCCGGGCCGGGTTTCGTAGGTCATTGCCTAGTGAGGCACGTACCGAACGCTTTCCAGTGGGAATGACCGGGAAACGTAGACTTCCTTATCGAAGCACGACCGAGGAATGCAAGATAACAACCTAAAATTGCTGATAAAACTAAAACATGTCCTTCTCGCATTCGCCAATAGTCTCGTCGATGACCTTCTTGAGCTTCTCGGGCAGGCCCATGATGTCCACGTTCAAAAAGCCGCGCACGATGGTGGAGGTGGCTTCCTCCTCGTCCAGGCCCCTGGCCATGAGGTATTCGATCTCCTCCTGGGCGATCTTGCCCACCGCGGCCTCGTGGGAGAGCTCCACGCCGTCCACCGTGGCCTCGAGCTCCGGGATGGCGTGGATCACGCCGCCGCCGAGGATCAGCCCCTTGCACTCCAGGTGGCCGCGAGCGGGCACGGCGTTGCCCGCGATGTGGCCCCTGGCGATGATGGTGCCGCCGGTGGTGATGGTGCGCGCGATCATCTCGCCCCGGGTCTCGGGGGCGGCGAGGATGATGCGGCTGCCGGTGTCCAGGTAGGAGCCCTCGGGGGCCACCATCACGGAGTTGAACCGGGCAACGGCGCCTTTGCCCGCCAGGGTGATGGTCGGGTACATCTGCAGGTCGCGCACGGGCTTGAGCAGGACGTAGTTGTTCAGGAACACGCCGCCCTCCTCCACCACGCCCGCCGAGCGGGGCCGCACCACGGTGTTCTCGGCCCAGTTGTGGATCATGGTGAAGGTCAGTTTGGCGTTCTTCTTCACGAAGAACTCCGAAATGCCCAGGTGCGCGGCGCCCTTGGAGGCATGCGACACGGAGCAGCCGGTGATGATGTGCAGCTCCGAGTCTTCCTCGACGACAATGATGTTGTGCACGGCCTGGCCGGTCATGTCGCCCTTGATGAACAGGCAGGACTGCACCGGCTCGGTGATCTTGGCCCCCTTCTTGGTGCGGATGAAGTATCCGCCGTGCAGGGAGTCGTGCGCGGCCCGGGTGAACTCGTCCTTGTCCTTGTCCACCTGGGTCCACATGTATTCCTTGAGGCCGTCGTACTTCTCAAGGGCGGTCTTGATGTCCAGGATCTCCACGCCCTCGCGCTTGGACTTGCAGTGCACGGCCCCGTGGTCCATGTGCATGTAGGTGCCGCTGACCGCGTTGGCGGAGACGTCCACACCGGCCATGAGCAGCTGGTGCTTGTCTTCCTCGGAGAGCTTGGTCAAATCCGCGATCTCGCCGGGGGCGGGAGCGGTGAAATCGAAGGCTTTCAGGTCGATGGGCTTCATGTGAGAACTCCGGTTAGGCCAGGCAGCGCAGGCATTCCTGGTAGCCGAAGCGGCTGATGTGATCCAGGATGTCGCGGGGGTTGGATTCGCAGCAGAGCTTGCCCTCGTACATCACCTGGCCGCGGTCGGCGTTGATGTACTCCAGGATGTAGCCCGTGTGGGTGATGATCAGCCCGGCCACGTGGCGGCCGCACTTGGCCATGCGCAGGGAGCGCTCCGTGCCCATGGCGCATTCGCCGCCCAGGAGCTCGCGCACCGTGTTGCCGATGAGCTTCATGTTCTCCAGGTCCACGCCGGACTCGGGCTCGTCGAAGAGCACCATGTGCGGCTGCTGGGCCATGAGCTGCAAGAGTTCCGAACGCTTGATCTCGCCGCCGGAGAAGCCCGCGTTCACGTCGCGGTCCAGGAAGTCGGTCATGTTCACGCGCTTGGCCATGGCGTCCACGTCCACCACGTTGCTCTGGGCGGCCATGCGCACTAGGTGGCTGAGCTTCAGGCCGTGGATCGTGGGCGGGCGCTGGAAGGACATGCCGATGCCCAGCTTGGCGCGCTCGTGGATCGGGGCGTGCGTGATGTCATGGCCCCGGAAGGTGATCTTGCCCTGGGTGATGCTGTAGTTGCCGAAGCCCATGAGGGTCATGAGCAGGGTGGTCTTGCCCGAGCCGTTGGGTCCGAAGAGGATGAACGTCTCGTTTTCCTTGATTTCGAGGTTGATGCCCTTGAGCACCTCCCTCTCGCCGATGGTAACGTGCAGGTCTTCTATGGTCAGCATTGAGGCCTCGCGGTTTGGTCGAAAAAAGCCTTAACTCATTGGAACCAGGGAGGGGTATGTCAGATGGGCCGCGTTGTCCAGCGCGCCGCGAGGATCAAGAACCGGAATGGTTCCGCCTTTCGTAGGAGCGCGACTCGGGCAGGTAGCAGTAGCGGCAGTCCAGCCCGCCGAAGTGGCGCACCAGAAGCATCCCGAAGGCGAACCCGCCCGCGTGGGCCCACCAGGCCACGGCCTGGCCCTCGGCCGAAGGCGCGGCCGAGGCCAGCCCCGAGGTGATCTGCACCAGGAACCAGAGCCCCAGGAAGACAACGGCGGGCACTTCCACGATCCAGGGGATGAAGACGATCGGGATGAGCACGATGACGCGCGCCTGGGGGAAAAGCCTGAAATACGCCCCCATGACCCCGGCGATGGCCCCGGAGGCCCCCACCACGGGCATGTCCGAGCTCGCGTTGAAGGCCACGTGCAGCGTGAGCGCCGCCAGGCCCGAGAGCAGGTAGAAGGCCGTGAAGCGCCAGTGCCCCAGGGCGTCCTCCACGTTGTCCGCGAAGACCCAGAGCACCCACATGTTCAGGATGAAGTGCAGCCAGCCCCCGTGCAGGAACATGTAGGTCAGGGCCGTCGTCCAGGCCCCGGGCGGATACCCGGCCCAGGCCGCCCATTCGGGGTTGGTGAAGCGTGCGGGCACGGCCCCGTAGACGTGGACCACGGCAATGAGCGCCCTGTCCGGGAGCATCATCTCCCAGAGGAAGACGATCAGGTTGATGGCGAAGATGGCCACCACCACCACGGGGAAACGGATTCGCGGGATGTTGTCCTTGAGGGGGATCATGGCAGTTCAGGCGTACTCCCTGGAGCGCATCCAGGCAAGGAGCTCCGAGGCCCGCGAGGCCCGCAGCCGCCTGAGCGACTGAAGCAGCGCGCGGGCACTCTCCTCCAGGGCCTCCGGGGAGCCCGCGTTGTCCACCACGAACCGGCACTGGCCGAGCTTCTTCTCCTGGGGCCACTGCCAGGAGTCCACCAGGGCGACCGTGGCGTCGTCCCAGCCGCGCGAGGCCTTGAGCCTGGCGTGGCGCACCTCGCCCGGACAGCTGACCCCCACGGCCAGGTCCACCACGCCGCCGCCCAGCCACCCGGCCTCAAGGAGCATGGGCACCTCGGCGAAGGCCGCCCTGCTTTGGGCGTTGTCCGCCCAGAAGCGCTCCAGGCGGTTCAATACCATGGGATAGAGAAGCTCCATGAGCTCGCGCCGGAACGCCTCGGAGGAGCGCATGGCCGCAAGCAGGGCCTTTTTGTCCACGGGGGAGTCCATTTCCGGCGTGAAACGCTCGCCGAAGCGGCTGCGCAGCATGTGCCAGCCGTCCGCCCCGGGCTCGTAGAGCGCGGCCACGCAGGCGTCCGCGCTGAAAACCGGCCAGCCCCGCTCCCCGATCAGCCCGGCCAGGGCGCTCTTGCCCGAGCCGGGCAGCCCCACCACGCCCACGCGTTGCGGCACCCGGCAAAGCCCGAGGGGCAGCCGCCAGAAGTCTTTCGGGGGCGGACAGGTGAAGGAGAATTCCGCGCCCGTCTCCGGGTGGGTGAAGCCGAGCTTCCAGGCATGGAGCATCTGCCGGGAGGCGAGCCTGCCGAGCGCGCCGTTGCGCCGGGCGAACTCCACCTTCTGCTTGGGGCCGTAGAGCGCGTCGCCGAGCAGCGGGTGGCCGATGTGGGCCATGTGCACGCGGATCTGGTGGGTGCGCCCGGTGGCGATGTCCACCTCCAGGAGGCTCGCGCTCTTGTCCGGCGCGGACCAGACGACGCGGTAGAAGCTCAATGCCTCGCGCCCGCCCTTGACCACGCCCATGCGCGTCTTGTGGGACGGGTCGCGTCCGATGGGGGCCTCGATCTTTGCCTCGGGCTTTTGGGGGACGCCGTGCACCAGGGCCAGGTAGGTCTTCGTCACCTCGCGCCCGGCAAAGGCCTCGGAGAGCTTCAGGCGCGAGGATTCGGCCAGCGCCACCACCAGCAGCCCGGAGGTGTCCTTGTCGATGCGGTGCACTATGCCCGGGCGCTCGCCCTCCAGGCGCGAAAGCTCGGGGAAGTGGTGCAGCAGGCGGTTGACCAGGGTGCCCTCGGGGCAGCTCGGCGCGGGGTGCACCGTGAGCCCGGGCTCCTTGTCCACCACGGCCAGGTGGCGGTCGCGGTAGAGCACCCTGAGCCCGCCGCTCTCCGGCGCGGCCTGGGCTCGCGGCTCGGGCACGGCGAGCGTCAGGGCCTCGCCGCCGCGCAGCTTGTGCGAGGGTTTGGCCACCACGGCCAGGTCCACCGTGGCGAGCCCGGCCTTGATCCACTCCTGGACCCTGGCCCTGGTCACGGACCGCTCCGCGAGTTCCTCGGCCCAGAACTGGTCGAGCCGCCCCGGGCGCGCTGACGCGCTCACGGACCGGGCGTGCTCCGCCGCCTCAATTACCTTATCGCGCACGAAATCCTCTCATGGCCTTTGGATGCATCGAATCCCCGGCGCGGTCAACGCGCGGGCACGGGTGACAAGCGCGCCCTCCCCGACTACCATGCGCGCAAACCAGCCTGGAGCGTCCGCGCATCGAAGGAGGGAACATGCCCAGGGTCGTCTTCGCAAACAGCTCCGTCTCGCTCGAACCGCAGGACAGGCCCTCTCCCGGGCCGGACGAGGCCCTGGTCAGGGTGCTCGTGGCTGGCATCTGCAACACCGACATAGAACTCCTCAAGGGATACATGAACTTTTCGGGCACGCCCGGGCACGAATTCGTGGGCGTGGTGGAGGAGGCCCCCTCGGCCACGCACCTCGTGGGCCGCAGGGTGGTGGCGGACATCAACATCGGCCCCACTCCCGGCGACCACCGGCACACCGAAGGCCGCAGCGTGCTGGGCATCCTGAACCGGCCCGGCGCGTTCGCCACCTGGCTGCTCCTGCCCGTGCGCAACCTGGTCCTCGTGCCGCAAGGCCTGGCCGACGAGGCCGCCGTGTTCGCCGAACCCCTGGCCGCGGCCCTGGAAGTGGGCCAGCAGGTGCACATCAAGGCCACGGACCGCCTGCTGGTGCTCGGCGACGGCAAGCTCGGCCTACTTGTGGCCATGGGGCTCAGGCACCTCTGCCCGGGGCTGGTGCTGGCGGGCAAGCACCCGGAAAAGCTGGCCATCGCCCAGGCCCACGGGGTGCGCACCAGCCTCTCTCAGCACCTCTTCGGGACCTTCGACATGGTGGTGGAGGCCACGGGGAGCCCCCAGGGCCTGGAAACGGCCCTCAAGCTGGTGCGCCCGGAAGGGACCGTCGTGCTCAAGTCCACCACCGAGGCCAAGGCCAGCGTCAACCTCTCCGACGTGGTGGTGCGGGAGATCACCCTCGTGGGCTCGCGCTGCGGCGACCTGCGCCTGGCCCTGGACCACCTCTCGCGAGGGCTCGTGGACCCCTCGGGGCTCATCCAGTCCGTGCACCCCCTGGACGACTTCTCGCGCGCCTTCACCGAGGCCTCACGCCCCGGAGCCAGGAAGGTCCTGCTTCGGATCGGCCAATAGGGTCACGCCCCGGATGACGTTGCCGCTTCGCGTGGGCGCTGGCGCCTCTGCCAGCACCCGGACGCGGCCGCCCGCCTCGTCCATCAGGCCCCGAAGCTCCTCCGGGGTGAAGTGCCTGGCCCAGTAGAGAAGCCCGGACTCCCCGTTCACGGGGAACACCCCGCGCGGCTTGCCCATGGCCTCGCCCTCGCGGTAGCGCGCGGCGTACAAGGGGATCTGAGGCGTCTGGAGGAAGTCCTGCACACCCACCGAGCCCCGGCAAACCCGGAAAGCCTCGCGCAGCACGGCCAGCAGGGCCTCGCGCTCCGGCAGCACCGTGAGCACGGCGCGCAGCATCACAAGATCGAACGAGCGGGCCTTGAAGGGCAGGAAAGCGCCCTCCCCGGCCACGACCGTCCGGCTGACCCGGGCGCGCGCGAGGCTCGGCAGGTTCACGTCCAGGCCCACGTAGCGCGCGCCGCGCAGGGCCACGATCCCGCCCGCCCCGGCCTCGCCGCAGCCCACGTCCAGCACCCGGAAACCGGGGCGGATGCACGGCAGGAACTGATGCGCGAGGCTCAGGCTGGAAGGGACCTTTTGCGTGGTGCGCCAGTTCATGGCGGCGTCAGAATGCATGATGGGGTTCAGCCTCCGGCGGCCAAAGGGCTTCGCCCTCTGGACTCCCGTCTCCTCTTCTTTACGCCCGGCGGCAGCCCGTCCGGTCCGGCCAGAGGGGTCTGCGCAGTGCGGCCCCCTGGCCGGACGCCCGGCTCGTTCCTACCGGAAGTTCCCGGCCGTGAACCCGACGCGCTCGATGGCCGCCTTCACGTCGCCCTCGGCGACGGGCTTCTTCTCTTCATACGTGGCGGTCCCGCCGAGCAGGTCCACCTTCACTTCGCCCACGCCGTCGAGCGCTGCCAGCGCCTTGGTCACGGCCTGGACGCAGTGGTTGCAGCTCATGCCTTTGACTTCGATGGTCTTCGTCGCCATGTCTCACTCCAGATCAAGCAGTATCCAAAAATCCTACCACGCAGGCCCCGCCCTGCCAACGCCTTCCCCGGCCCAGGCCGTCTTGCCGCGAAAACGAAAGCGCCCGGCCGCAGGGGGCCGGGCGCGGAAACGTCAGAGAGCGACAGGCGGGGCTACTGGGCCGCCAGCCACTTCATGGCTTCGTCGAAGTCCAGCGTGCCGGTGTAGATGGCCCGGCCGCTGATCACTCCGTCCAAGCCCTTCTTCGCCAACGGAGCCAGGGCCTTCAGGTCGTCCATGGTGGCCACGCCCCCGGCCGCGATCACGGGTAGCTTCGTTTTGGACAGAAGCGACGCCATGGCCTCGATGTTCACGCCGGTCTGCATGCCGTCGCGGTTGATGTCGGTGTAGATCAGGCAGGCCGCGCCCTGGGCTTCCAGCCGGGGCAGCACGTCGTCCACGGTGAGCCCCGAATCCTCCACCCAGCCCTTGGTCTTGAGCCTGCCGCCGTCGGCGTCCAGCGACACGGCCACCTTGCCCGGCAGGGCAGCGCAGAGCTCCCCGAAGAGGTCCGGGTCGGCCAGGGCCATGGTGCCGATGAGCAGGCGCGTCACGCCCGCCTCCACATAGGCCTTGGCCGTGGCCAGGTCGCGGATGCCGCCACCGAGTTGCACGGGCACGCCCCCGGCGCGGGCGCAGATGGCGGCCACCAGCTCGCGGTTGGCGGGCAGGCCGTCGAAGGCCCCGTCCAGGTCGACCACGTGCAGGGCTTTCGCGCCCCTGTCCAGCCAGTGCCCGGCGGCCGAGACCGGATCGGGGTCGAAGACTGTCACCTGGTCGGCCAGGCCCTGCTTCAGGCGGACGCACTGTCCGTTCTTGATGTCGATGGCCGGGTAGAGAATCACAGGCCCAAATCCTCCGTGGTCTCGCTCGTCTGGGGAAAGCTTACGCCAGGGGCCTACTACAGGCCCATCTCCTTGAGGCCCTTCTCGATGCCCTCGCGGGCCAGGTCAGCGGCCGTGACCCACTGGCCGCGCCGCTTGAAGAACTTGTCGGCCTCCAGGATGTTGTCCGTGAGCGCCTTCTGCTGGTAATCATAGTGGAAGTGCCCGGCCAAGCCGCCGGTCTTCACGTTGATCAGGTAGAGGTCCAGGATGACCCAGGCCGGGCTGGTGGACCCTGCGGCGGAGCCTTCGCGCTCCTTCCAGTGGGCGGCCATGGGCACCAGCAGGTACTGCGCGCCCATGCACTTGCCCACTTCCTGCCAGTACTTGAGGGTGGCCAGGCGGTTGGCGTCGGCCGGGCGGCGCACGCCCTTCATGCAGGACTCGGCGGCGGCCCCGGAGACCACGCTGCGGTTCTTGGAGGACGCGCCCAGGGTCTCGAGCAGGATGGAGTCCAGCGTGGCCAGGGCGTCGGGCCTGGGGGGCGTCACGCGCTCGGGCAGGTACCCGGCGATGAGCTCCCAGGGCTCGGCCGGCACGGTGAAGGGCGCCACGGCCAGGGACAGCTCGGGGTTCATTTTGGGCGCGTCCGTCGCGGCGGGACGGCGCTGACAGGCTGTGACGAAAAGGGCCGACAGGGCCAGGAGGACGATGATGGTGCGGTTGAAGCGCATCAGCCTAGGCTCCCTTTGGTGCTTGGCACACCGGTCCGCTCGCGCCCCACGGCCTGGCGCAACGCCACCCCCACGGCCTTGAAGGCCGACTCCAGCAGGTGGTGTCCGTTCTTGCCGTAGAGCATGCGGACGTGCAGGTTCATCTGGCCCTTGAAGGCCATGGATTTGAAGAACTCCCGCCAGACGTCCTTCTCCTCGCCCGCCACCTGGGCGGGGAGCAGGTCGTCCTCATACACCAGATACGCGCGCCCGGAAAGGTCCACCACGGATTCGGACAGCGCCTCGTCCAGGGGGAAGCGGGCGTGGCCCACGCGGTTGATGCCGCTCTTGTCGCCCAGCGCGTCGGAGAGGGCCTGGCCAAGGCAGAGCCCCACGTCCTCCAGGGTGTGGTGGGCGTCCACGTGCAGGTCGCCCTTGCAGAAGACCTTCAGGTCGAAGCCCGACCAGAAGGCCAAAAGCGTGAGCATGTGGTCGGCGAAGCCCACTCCGGTGGAGACTTCGGCCTGCCCGGAGCCGTCCAGGTCGAGCTCCAGCTCGATGGAGGTCTCCTTGGTGACGCGGGTGATCTGGGCCTTACGCATGGCTCTTTTCCTGGGCTTGGGGCTTGTCGCCGCCCTTGGGGGCCTCGGCCTGGGCCTTGGCTTCCTGCGCGGGGGCGGGCTGCGCCTGCTCCGCGGCGTCCTGGGCCTTGGCCTCGGGCGCGCCTTCGGCCTTGGGGGCTTCCGGCTTGGCCTCGGCCTTGTCTTCGCCGTCGCCGAAGAGCTCCTTCTTGGTCTCCTCGACGCGCTTGGCCTCGTCGGCCTTTTCGATTTCGCGCTCGAGCGTGGACTTCACGTCCGTGCTCATGCGCCTGAACTCCGAAATGCCCTTGCCCAGCGACTTCATGAGGTCGGGAAGCTTCGACGGCCCGATCAGGACAAGCGCCACGATCAGGATGATGACGAGCTCGGTGGAGCCGATGCCGAACATGCGCTTACTCCCATTCGATGGTCGCGGGCGGTTTGGACGAGATGTCCAGAACCACCCTGTTGATGCCCTTCACTTCGTTGATGATGCGGTTGGAGATGCGCGCCAGGATGTCCGTGGGCACGCGGGACCAGTCGGCGGTCATGGCGTCCAGCGAGTCCACGATGCGTAGCGCGCAGACGTTCTCGTAGGTGCGGTCGTCGCCCATGACGCCCACGGTCTTGAGCGGCAGGAGCACGGCGAATCCCTGCCAGACCTTGCGGTACCAGTCCGAGGCCAGAAGCTCGGCCTGCACGATCTTGTCGGCCTTGCGCAGGATGTCCAGGCGCTCGCGGGTGATGGCCCCGATGATGCGGATGGCCAGGCCCGGCCCCGGGAAGGGGTGGCGCCAGATGATGGACTCGGGCAGGCCCAGCTCGTAGGCCACCTTGCGCACCTCGTCCTTGAAGAGCTCGCGCAGGGGCTCCACCAGCTTGAGGTCCATCTTCTCGGGCAGGCCGCCCACGTTGTGGTGGCTCTTGATGACCACGCTGGGGCCGCCCTTGAAGCTCACGGACTCGATCACGTCCGGGTAGAGGGTGCCCTGGGCCAGCCACTTCACGCCCGGGATGGCCTTGGCCTCTTCCTCGAAGACCTCGATGAAGGTGTGGCCGATGATCTTGCGCTTGCGCTCCGGGTCCTCGACGCCTTCGAGCTGCGAGAGGAAGCGGTCTTGCGCCTTGACGTACTTGAGGTTCAGGTCGAAGTGCTCGCGCAGGTAGTTGACCACCTCCTCGCCCTCGTTCAGGCGGAGCACCCCGTTGTCCACGAAGATGCAGTGCAGGCGCTTGCCGATGGCCTTGTGCAGGAGCACCGCCACCACTGTGGAGTCCACGCCGCCGGAGAGCGCGCAGACCACCTGGTCCTCGCCGATCTTCTCGCGCAGCGCCGCGATCTCGGACTCGACGTAGCTGGCCATGGTCCAGCCCGTGCCGACCTTGGCGATCTTGAACAGGAAGTTGTTCAGGATCGTCACGCCGTCCTCGGTGTGGGCCACCTCGGGGTGGAACTGGAGCGCGAAGACGTTGCGCGAGAGGTCCTGCATGGCGGCGGCCTCCACGCTCTGGGTCATGGCGATGACCTCGAACCCGTCGGGCACCTTCACAACGTGGTCGCCGTGGGACATCCACACCGTGCGGCCTACCCCGGCCTCCACGCCCTCGAGGAGCGGGCTTTTTCCCGTGACGGTGAGTTCCGCCCGGCCGTACTCGCGCTCCTTGGCCGCGGCCACTTCGCCGCCCTTGAGCGTGTGGGCCAGGAGCTGCATGCCGTAGCAGATGCCGAGCACGGGCACGCCGAGCTTAAGCACGGCCATGTCCAGCTGGGGCGAGTCGGAGTCGCGCACGCTGGCCGGGCCGCCGGAGAGGATCACCGCCTTGGGCGCGATGGCCTCGAGTTCGGCCGCGCTTATGGTGCAGGGATGGATTTCCGAGTACACGCCCGCCTCGCGCACGCGCCGGGCGATGAGTTGGGTGTACTGGGAGCCGTAGTCCAGGATGACGACGGTGTCGTTGTGCTGCATTTAGTAGCTCTCCACCCTGTAGTTGGGGGATTCCTTGGTGATGATGACGTCGTGGACGTGGGACTCGCGCAGGCCCGCCGGGGAGATGCGCGTGAAACGCGGCTTTTCCTGAAGGTCCTTGATGTTGCCGACGCCCACGTAGCCCATGCCGGAGCGCAGGCCGCCCACCAGCTGGTAGATGGACTCGGACACCGCGCCCTTGAAGGGCACGCGGCCCACGATGCCCTCGGGGACCAGCTTCTTGGACTTGTTGTCCTGGGAGTAGCGGTCCGCGCTGCCCTCGCGCATGGCGTCGATGGAGCCCATGCCCCGGTAGATCTTGTAGGTGCGGCCCTGGTAGAGGATGGTCTCGCCCGGGCTCTCCTCGGTGCCAGCGAACATGGAGCCCATCATCACCGTGTCGGCCCCGGCGGCGATGGCCTTGACCACGTCGCCGGAGAACTTGATGCCGCCGTCGGCGATGCAGCACTTTCCGGCCTCGCGGCAGGCGCGCACGGCCTCCATGATGGCCGTGATCTGCGGCACGCCCACGCCCGCGACGATGCGCGTGGTGCAGATGGAGCCGGGCCCGATGCCCACCTTCACGGCGTCGGCCCCGGCCTTGATGAGCGCCTTGGCCCCGTCGTAGGTGCCCACGTTGCCGGCCACGATCTGAACCTTGGGGAAGTCGGCGCGGATGGCGGCCACGGCGGAGATGATGTTCTTCGTATGGCCGTGGGCCGAATCAAGCACGATGAAGTCGCACCCGGCCTCGATCAGGGCCTCGATGCGCTGCTCGCGCCCGGCGCCCACTCCAACGGCTCCGCCCACGCGCAGGCGGCCCAGGGGGTCCTTGCAGGCGTTGGGGTACTTCTGGATCTTGTCGATGTCCTTGATGGTGATCAGCCCGCGCAGCTTCTTGTTCTCGTCCACCACCAGGAGCTTCTCGATGCGGTGCTCGTGCAGGTGCTCCTTGGCGATCTCCAGCGGAGTGCCCACGGGCACGGTGACCAGGTTCTTGCTGGTCATCACGTCGCGGACCTTGGTCACGTCGTCGTCCACGAAGCGCACGTCGCGGTTGGTGACGATGCCCACCAGCCCGTCGTTCTCCACCACGGGCAGGCCCGAGATGGAGAACTCGGCCATGACCTTGAGGGCGGCGGCCACAGTCATGTCCGGGTGCACGGTCACGGGGTCGATGATCATGCCCGACTCGCTCTTCTTGACCTTCTCGACCTCGAGCTTCTGCTGGGCGATGGGCATGTTCTTGTGGACCACGCCCGCCCCGCCGTTGCGGGCCATGGAGATGGCCATGCGCGACTCGGTGACGGTGTCCATGGCCGCAGAAAGAAGCGGGATGTTCAGCCGGATTTCAGGGGTGAGCCAGGTGGAGACGTCCACCTGGTCGGGCAGGACCTCCGAGTAGGCGGGGATCAGCAAAACGTCGTCGAAAGTGAGGCCCAGACCGATGATCTTGTCGTCCATACGCCCTCCGCAGGCGGATTAATCCAGTCCAAGGTACGCCGAGCGCACCTTCGGGTTTTCCAGAAGGTCCTTGGCGGGTCCTTCCAAAGTGACCACGCCGGTCTCCAGCACGTATCCGCGGTGGGCGATGTGCAGGGCCATCTGCGCGTTCTGCTCCACGAGCAGGATGGTCACGCCCTCCTTGTTGATGCGCTGGATGATCTCGAAAATGTTCTCGACGACGATGGGCGCAAGGCCGAGGCTCGGCTCGTCCAGCAGAAGCACCTTCGGTCTTGCCATGAGCGCGCGGCCGATTGCAAGCATCTGCTGTTCACCGCCGGAGAGCGTGCCGCCGTGCTGCTTCATGCGCTCGCGCATCTTGGGGAAGAGCTCGTAGACCTTCTCCTCGTCGGCCTTGATCCCGTCCTTGTCGTCCCTCAGGTACGCGCCCATGAGCAGGTTCTCGCGCACGGTGAGCCTGGGGAAGATCATGCGCCCTTCGGGCACCTGGGTGATGCCGCGCGCCACGATCTTCTCCGTGGAGAGCTTGGTGATGTCCTCGCCCAAAAACTCCACCGTGCCCTGGCGGGGCTGGGTCACGCCGGAGATGCTCATGAGCGTGGTGGTCTTGCCCGCGCCGTTGGCCCCGATGAGGGTGACGATCTCGCCCTGGTTCACGGTGAGCGTCACGCCCTTGAGCGCGTGGATCGAGCCGTAATAGGTATGGATGGCGCTCAGGCTAAGCATGTGCCGCTCCCCTGCCCAGGTAGGCCTCGATGACCTCCGGGTTCTCCCTGATCTCGCGCGGGCCGCCCTCGGCGATCTTGACCCCGTGGTCCAGCACGACGATGTGTTCGCAGATGGTCATGACCAGCTTCATGTCGTGCTCGATGAGCACCACGGTGATGTCCTTTTTCATGATCGCATGGATGAGGTCCACCAGCGACGCGGTCTCCTGGGGGTTCATGCCCGCGGCGGGCTCGTCGAGCAGGAGGAGCTTGGGCTCGGTGGCCAGGGCGCGCGCGATCTCCAGGCGGCGCTGGTCGCCGTAGGAGAGCGAGCTCGAGAGGTCCAGGGCCTTCTGCTTGAGGCCCACGAAGTCCAGGTATTCGAGCGACTGCTCCACCAGGCGCTTTTCCTCGGCGCGCTGGGAGGAGCTCCTGAACACCGCGCCCCAGAAGCCCGAGGAGGCCCGGCAGTGCCTGCCGATGCGCACGTTGTCCAGCACGGGCAGCGACCCGAAGAGCCGGATGTTCTGGAAGGTGCGGGCAACGCCCATCTGGGTCATCTGCTCGGGGCGCGAGCCGCTCACGTCCGTGGGCGAGCCGTCCTTGGGGAAGACGATGGCCCCTTCCGTGGGCTTGTAGATGCCCGCGATGCAGTTGAACATGGTGGTCTTGCCCGCGCCGTTGGGGCCGATGAGCCCCAGGATGCGGCCCTTCTGCACCTCGAAGCTCACGTCCGAGAGGGCCATGAGCCCCCCGAAGCGCATGCTCACGCCGTCTATCTTGAGAATGGTATCCATGCCTTAGCCCGCCCTCTCGGCCTGAAGCCGCGCCTTGAGGTCCAGAATGAGCCTGCTCTTCTTGCTCACGGCGGCGATGGTGGGGAAGAACCCGCCGGGCTTGAAGCGCATGATGAGGATCATGATCAGGCCGTAGGCCAGGAAGCGCGTCTCCGTGGGCAGGCCCAGCTTGGGCAGCGCCACGCGCAGCACCTCGCCCAGGGCCACCAGCACCACGGCGCCGACCACCGCGCCCCGGATGTTGCCGAGGCCGCCGAGCACGATCATGCACAACACGAGGAAGGACTCCCAGAACTTGAACACGTCCGGGGCCAGAAACATCGACCACTGGGCCATGAAGCAGCCGGCCAGCGCGCCCACCCCGGCGGAGAAGGCGAAGGCCACGGACTTGTAGGCCATCAGGTTCACGCCGCAGCTGGCCGCGGCCAGGGGGTCCTCCTTGATGGCCAGCCAGGCCCGGCCCAGGCGCGAGTCCTCCACGCGGCACATCACCGCGTAGACGAAGGCCAGCATGAGAAGCCCCAGGTAGTAGTACGGGGTTTCGTTCAGGAAATCGTAGCGCCAGTCGATGCCCAGCCACTCCAGGCTGAGCGCGATGGGCGGGATGCCGGGCATGCCCAGGGGCCCGCGCGTGAGCCAGATCTCGTTGGTGAGGAAGAGCACCACCAGCTCGGTGAAGCCGAAGGTCACGATGGCGAAGTAGTCGCCCGAGAGCCTGAGAGTGGGGGCTCCACGCAGAAGCCCGCACAGCGCGCCGAGGGCCACGGCCCCGGGCAGGATGAGCCAGAAGCTCACGTCGTGGTTCAGCGAGAGGATGCCCGCCGTGTACGCTCCGATGCCGTAGAAGCCCACGTAGCCCAGGTCCAGGAGGTCGCAGAAGCCGGGCAGGACGTTCAGGCCCATGGCCAGCACCGCGTAGACCATGATCAGCACCAGCACGTGCAGCACGTACTGGTCGATGAAGGGCGCGAGCGGCAGGGCCAGCAGCACGGCCAGTCCGAGGAGCTTGATGAGATTCTTGTTGCCGTTCATGTCCTTCCCCCTAGGCCTTCTGGGTCACGCTCTTGCCGAGGATGCCCGAGGGCCGAAGCAGGATCACCGCGATCATCACCGCGTAGCCCAGCCCGTCGCGGTACTGCGAGGACACGTAGCCCGCGCCGAGCGTCTCCGCGATGCCCAGCACCACGCCGCCGAGCATGGCCCCGGGCACGGAGCCGATGCCGCCGAGCACGGCGGCCGCGAAGGCCTTGACGCCCGCGTTGTAGCCCATGGTGGCAGAAAGCGTGCTGTAGTACATGGCCACCAGGATTCCGGCCAGCCCGCCCAGGCTCGATCCCAGGGCGAAGGTGAAGGCGATGACGCGGTTGACGTTGATGCCCATGAGCGCCGCGCTGACCGGGTTCTGGGCCAGGGCGCGCATGGCCGTGCCGATGCGGGTCTTGTTGATGATGAGCGTGAGCCCGACCATCATGGCGATGGTCACGGCGTAGATGAAGAGTTGCAGGCCCGTGACGCTCACGCTGCCCAGGGTCAGCACCGCCTCGCCGAACACGGCCGGCACGGCGGCCCTGGGGAAGGGCACGGGGCGCGAGTTCCAGATGATCATGGCGATGTTCTGCAGGAAGATCGAGACGCCGATGGCCGTGATCAGCGCCGCCAGTCTCGGGGCCTTGCGCAGCGGCTTGTAGGCGATCTTGTCGATGGACATGCCCATGAGCGCGCAGCAGCCCATGGCCAGGGGGATGGCCGCCACCAGCGGTACGCCCAGGACGTTGATCAGGGTTACGCACAGAAACGCCCCGAACATGTACACCTCGCCGTGGGCGAAGTTGATCAGTTCGATCACGCCGTAGACCATGGTGTAGCCCACCGCGATCAGCGCGTAGATGAGCCCCAGGGTCAGTCCATTGAAAAGTTGTTGTTCGAACACGGCCTTCTCCGAACCCGGTTTTGGCTGCGCGGACGCGGCCGGAAGGATTTCCGTCGCGGGCGTCTTGTGATCATCCGGAAGGAAACGAAACAGGCTGGACGGTCATCCAGCCTGTTTCGTAGCGGTTATCTTCTTGCGGGGCTAGTTCGTCATCTGCTTTTCGGCGGGGACGAACTTGCCGCCCTTGACCACCTTCACGTAGGCGGGCTTCGTGGTGTCGCCCTTCTCGTTGAAGTAGGTCAGGCCGGTGATGCCCTTGTAGGCCTTCTCCTTGGAGTTGATCGAGGCCAGGTACTCGCGGACCTTGGCGCGATCCGGGCCGACCTTGGCGATGGCCTCGATGATGATCCCGGCGGCGTCATACGCGTTGGCGCTCATCCAGTCAACATCGCGGTTGTACTTGGCCTTGTAGGCGTCCACGAAGGCCTTGGCCTCGGCGGTGGCGGTCTCGGCCTGGAACGGGGTGGTCAGGTAGGTGTCGTCCGCGGCGGGGCCGGCCAGCTTGATGAAGTCGGCGTTGTCCAGGCCGTCGGCGCCGAACTTGGGCACGTTGATGCCCAGCTTCTTGGCCTGGTCGGCGATGAGCGCGCCTTCGTTGTAGTAGCCGGAGATGAAGATGGCCTGGGGAGCGGCGGCCTTGAGCTTGGTCAGCTGCGGGGTGAAGTCCTGCGAGCCTTCCTTGTAGGCTTCCTCGCCCACGATCTCGAGGCCCACGGCCTTGGCCTGCTTGGTGAAGGCGTCCTTCAGGCCGATGCCGTAGTCGGAGTTGGCGAAGAAGATGGCGACCTTCTTGAGCCCCAGCACCTTGGCGATGTAGTCGGCCAGGAAGGTGCCCTGGAAGTCGTCGCGGTACACGTTGCGGAAGCTCCACACCGCGCCCTTGGCGTCCTTGTTCTTGTCCGAAATGGTCACGTTGGTGGCCGTGGGGGACAGGGCGGCCACGCCGGCGCGGATGTAGTTGGGCAGCGCGGCCAGGTGGGCGCCGGAGCAGAGGTGGCCCACGATGGCCACGAGGTCCTTGTCGCCCGCGATCTTGGTGCCCACGGTGGCGGCTTCCTTGGGATCGCACTGCTCGTCGAAGTAGACGGCCTCGATCTTCTTGCCGTTCACGCCGCCCTTGGCGTTGACTTCCTCGACCTTCATGGCCACGCCGGCCTTGACGTTGTCGCCGTAGCCGGCGGCGGGGCCGGTGAAGGGCGAGGGGACGGCGATCTTGATCACGTCGGCAGCCTGGGCCAGGGTGCCCACGGCGAGGAATGCGGCCATGGCGAGCGCCATGACCAGGCCACGTTTGAAGTTCATGCCTGCCTTACCTCCGAGAAAAGGGTTACGGGTAGCGCCCGGCGGGCGCTTGGCCTCGACGGTGAGCTTGGAAGGGGATTCACGGAACCGGGAAATGCCCGGAAAATCCCCAAAACTGTCTTTATCGAACGCGGGAGAAAATGCAACGCTCCCGTAACGTTCCGCTGTGCGAAACAAGCTGCGCGGGGCCGCGCCAGAACTGAAACAGTCGGGTTCCCGCATGGATCGGCGCGTGCGGAAAATGAAACGGAAATGCAAAAAAAACGGGCGGCGGCGTCCAAACAAGCGGACGAGCCGCCGCCCTGTGCGGACGGACGAGAAAAAATGGCGGACTATTGGCCGGGCTCCATCTCCTGCTTGGCCTGGGCCTTGGTGCCCGGGTCGGCCTTGGGGTTGGCCAGCACGGCCTCGAAGTGCTTCTTCGCACCCTCGGGGTCCTGCAGGCCGTGCTTGACCACCGCGCCCAGGTTGAAGCGGGCCTGGTAGTTGTCCGGGTCGATCTCGATCATCTTCTCGAACTGCTTGGCCGCCTCCGAGGGCCGCTCCAGCCTGAAGAGCGTCACGCCCAGGAGGTTCAGCACGTGCATCTCCTTGGGGTCCTTGGCGTGGGCGCGCTCCAGGAGCGGCAGGGCCTTGTCCCACATCTCGGCCTGGGCGAAGGCCTCGGCGGCCTCCTCCAGGGCTCCCACGTCCTCGGGGTTGGCCTGGAGCTTGCTCATGGCGGACATCACGGCGTTCATGGCCCCGCCTCCGGGCATGCCCCCGGCCTGACCGGCGGAGGGTTCCACGGTGGCGATGAGCGACGGGTGGGCCGCGCGGTAGGCGAAGGACCAGGCGAACATGGCCACGAGCCCGGCGAACAGAACCGCCAGGACCAGCTTGCTTGGCGTGCGGGTAGCGCTATCAGTCGTCATTGAGCGTTTCCAGTTGTTTCAGGCGGCGTTCCAAGTGCTTCTGCCGGGAGGCCACGAAGGCCAGGTACCCGCAGAGCCCGAGCCACACCACGATGTTGGCGGCGAGCAGGTAGGTCTGGTTGCCCATGGGTCATTCACCTCGTTTGATGCAGGAATACGTGCCGGATGGCCGCGCCCTGGCCCAACTGGCGCGTGCGCAAGAGAAGAAGCGCCGCCCAGAAGAGCCCCACCGCGAACATGCTGGCCAGGAGCGCCGTGAGCATCTCGGGCTCCAGCCCCCCGCCCTGCTGTCCGAAGACGGTGGGGTGGATGGAGCGCCACTTGCGCGCGGACAGAAACACCAGCGGAACGTCCAGGAAGGCCACGACGCCCAGCGCCGCGCGCACCACCGGGCCGCGCTCGCCCCCTGCCCCGCTCTGGCGCAGGACGAGGTAGGCGGCGTAGACGAACCACATGATGAGCGTGGTGGTCAGCCTGGGGTCCCAGGTCCACCAGACGTTCCAGATGGGCTTGCCCCACAGCGAGCCCGTGACCAGGGCCAGGCCGGAGAAGACCACGCCCAGTTCGCAGGCCGCCCCGGCCAGGCGGTCCCACTTGTTGTCCTTCTTCACCAGAAGAAGCACGGAGGCCGCGAAGACCACCGCGAAGCTGACCATGGCCCACACGGCCATGGGCATGTGGATGTAGAAGATCTTCTGCACCACGCCCATGGTCTGCTCCACGGGGGCGTGCACCCAGATGAGCCATTGGGAGGCGGCAAGGGCCACGGCGGCCAGGGCCGCGAGAACGGCGGTCATGCTATTCCTCGCCTGTGTAGATGTAGGGAAAGAGCACCAGCGCGGCGGCCGAGAAAACGGCCGCGAACGCCGCCGCCAGGCCCAGCCAGTCGAGCCCGGCCTCGCTTCCCAGGATGACCCCTTCCGTCACCCTGATCCCGGCCAGGAGCACAGGGATGATGAGCGGGAAGAAGATCACGGTCAACAGCGATTCGCGCGCGGTCCTGCCCGAGGCCAGCGCGCCCATGAGCGAACCGAGCGCCGCGAGCCCCAGGTCCACGAGCAGCACGCAGGAAAGCCCCAAAAGCGGCGAGCCCTCCACCCCCTGGCCCAGGAAGGCGGCAACGGCAACGGCGAAGACCGCCTGGCAGACGAACACCAGGGCCATCCCGGCCATGGCCTTGCCCAGCCACACGGCCTGGGGCTGCACCGGGGCCATGGCGAGCCCGAGGCGCGCGCCGTTGTTCTCCTCCAGGGCGTAGAGGCCGCTGTAGACCAGCACCTGGGAGAACAGCGTGGAAAGCCAGAAGATGGCGGCGGCGGCAAGCGCCGGGACCTCCTCGCCGGGCCTGCGCGAGAGGCTGAACACGAAGATCACCAGAAGCCCCAGGAGCGCGGTCTGGGCCAGGCCCTGGGCCCCGCGCAGGCACAGGCGCAGGTCCTTGGAGGCGATGCGCAGGGCGGCGCTCAGCATGAGCCCTCCGTCCGGCGCGCAAGGGCGCGGCTGCACGCGACGTGGCGCGCGAAGATCAGCATGCCGAAGCTCCGGCCATGACCGCGGCGTCGAAGCCGGAAACCGGCCCCAGATACGCGCTACGGCCCTTCTCCAGATAGAGGACGTCGTCGGCCCGGGGCAGGTCGCGCGAGAGGTGGTGGCTGACCCAGACCACGGAGCGCTCCCCTTTCCCGGCGCGTTCGATCTCCTCGTGCAGGATGCGCGTGGAGGCCTCGTCCAGGCCGGTGTCGGGCTCGTCCAGGAAGAGGAGCCTTGGCGCGATGCAGAACACGCGCGCCAGGTTCAGCCGCTGGGCCATGCCGCGCGAGAAGTGCCCGGCGCGCTCGAAGGCGAAGCGCCCGAGGCCCACGCGGGAAAGCGCGGCGTTCAGGTCGTCGTCGTGCAGGCGCAGGCCGTAGAGCCCGGTCCAGAAGCGCAGGTTCTCCATGGCCGTGGCCTCGGCGTAGAGAAACGTCTGGTGCCCGAGGTAGGCCATCTGCCCGCGCGAAAGCGTGCTCTCCACCTTGCCGGCCGAAGGCTTGGACAGCCCGGCCATGACCCGCAGAAGCGTGGACTTGCCAGCGCCGTTGGCCCCGACCACCATGAGCGTGCGTCCGGGTTCGAGGACGAGGTCCACGCCCTTGAAGACCAGCCGGTCCCCGTAGAACTTGGCCACGCCGGAAAGCCTAAGCATGCGAGGCCCCTGGAGCGGCCGCGCGCGGCAGCTCCGGGAGGGGGCGCACACGCCGTCCGCGCGCCTGAGTGGGGTTCAGGGGAGCGGGAGGGCACGCCCGCGCGCACGGACGGAGTCCGCGCGGGGGCGCGGCCTGGGCGCGGCCGTCCGTCACGCTAGTCCTCCCTGCCCTGCCCGCGCGGGATGCAGGCGAAACCGGCCAGACACATGAGCGTGCCGCCGATCCAGAACCAGTTCACCAGGGGGTTCACGCTCACCTTGACGCTGGCGCTCTTGTCCGGGGCGAAGGCCAGAAGCGTGGAATAGAGCTCCTTGCCCAGCGACGGGATCACGGAGACCTCGGCGAAGGGCTGGGGGAAGTTCTTGTAGATGCGCCGCTCCGGGGTCATCTCGCCCACGGGCTTGCCGTCCCGGGTCACGGAGATGGTCGCCCTGCCGCCGCCGTAACCGGCGGTGGAGAACTCCTCGACGCCCTTGTAGGTCAGGACGTAGCCGTCGAGCTCGATGGACTCGCCCGGCGAGACCACGGCCTCCTTGGACTGCTGGTACGGCCCGGAAAAGGCCACGCCCACCAGGACCAGGGCCAGGCCCGCGTGCAGCAGCCACGCGCCGAGACCGCCCTTGAGCCCGCGCGAGGCCTTGGACGTGGCCAGCACGGCCGCCAGGCTGACCAGGGAGGACACGCCCGAGGACATGCCCACCAGGGCCACGGGGTTGCGGTAGCCCATGGCGTAGAATGCCCCGGCCGAGGCCAGCATCACAGCCAGGGCCACGGCGGCCCAGCGCGGGTTGCGCAGACCGTCCTTCCAGGAGAGCCAGGGGCAGAAGGCCAGGATCACGCCCACCAGCACGAAGAGCGGGTTGCAGACGCGGTTGTAGAAGTTGGCGTCCAGGCCCACGGTGTTGGCGCTCCAGAGCTTGGAGATCACCGGCCACATGGTGCCGAGGAAGACCACCACGGCGCAGGTGAGCATGAGCCAGGCCAGGGCCAGGAGCATGCCCGGCAGCGAGACCAGCCCGGACATGGGCCTGGACGGCGCGGCCGGAGCGCCGGTGAAGGCGATCAGCAGCGTCAGGGCCAGCCCGGTGAGGATGAACACCAGGAGCGGCCTGCTCACGCCGCCCTCGCCGAAGGCGTGCAGCGATTCGATCACGCCGCTGCGCACCAGGTAGGTGGCGAAGAAGCAGAGCACCAGGGTCAGGGCCATGAGGATGACGTTGGTGCGCTTGAGCGCGTCGCGCCTGGTCTCCACCACGGCCGTGTGGATGGCCGCCGTGGCCGAGAACCAGGGGATGAGCGAGGCGTTCTCCACCGGGTCCCAGGCCCAGTAGCCGCCCCAGCCCAGCTCCATGTAGGCCCACCAGCAGCCCAGGATGATGCCCGAGGTGAGCATGACCCAGGAGACCAGGGTGATGGCCCGGGTGTTCTTCAGCCACGAGGAGCGGTCCCCGGTCATCCAGGAGGCCAGGGCCAGGCACCCGGGCACGGCGAAACCGGCGTAGCCCAGGAAGAGAAGCGGCGGGTGGAAGATCATGCCCGGGTTCTGGAGCAGCGGATTGAGCCCCTTGCCGTCCGGCGGCGCGGGCACCAGCTTGAGGAAGGGGTTGGTGGGCCCGGTGAGAACGATGAGGAAGAAGGCCTCCACGGCGAGAAAGAACATCCAGAAGGCGGTCTTGGTCTCGGGCGCGAGCCTGGCGTAGCCCTTGGTCATGGAGAAGACGAGGCCGAAGAGCGCCGTCATCCAGGCCCAGAAGAGAAACGACCCGGCCTGCCCGGCCCAGAAGGCCGTGATGGCGTAGAACACGGGCAGCACCGAGTCGGTGTAGCCTGCCACGTATTCATAGGAGAAGTCGCGCTTGTAGAGCGCGACGAAGAGCACCACGGAAACGGCCGTGAAGACCGAGAAAAGCAGGCTTTGCCCGCCCTCCAGCCAGGAGAGCCTGTCCGCGTCGCGGTTCCAGAGCTGCCAGGCGGCCAGCCCGGAGAGCACGAGGGCGACGAGAAGCGACAACAAAAGCGCCCAGTGGGCGGCGAAATGCATAAGACCTCCCTGTCAGGGCGCTAGCTGCGCGGCTTTTTCAGCCCTGGGATTCTTTGCGGTTCTCTTTCTGGTACTTGGAGGGGCACTTGGTCATGAGGGTGCTCGCGCCGAACGCCTTGGCGGACGGGTTCATGCTGCCCTCGACGATGACTTCCACGCCGGGCTTGAACGTGTCGGGCACGACGCCCTTGTACTCGACCTTGAGGGTCTTGGAGGAGTCGTCCTTGTCCATGAGGGTGAAGCTCACGCCCAGGCCGCTGGCGGGCTTGTCGATGCCCCCCTCGGCCACGGTGCCGAAGAGCCGGGCCTGGCCCAGCTTGTCCGCCGGGACGGCCAGGGCCTCCCTGACGTTGAGGAAGTAGACCGCGCCTTCGTCCAGGCCGGAATAGACGAGCCAGCCGAGCCCCCCGAGAAACAGGGCCACGGCCGCCGCGTACACGCCCTTCTTGCTGCCAGCCATCGCGTCTCCTGAATGCTTCCTGAAGATGGGTCCGCCGCCCAGCGGCCCCTTGAAACGTTTCGCTAGATACCCCGCAACCTGCCCCCGGTCAATGCGGCGCGGCCAAAAACAGCCTGAAAGGGTCTGCTTCGGGTCGCGAGGGCCGTTTCGGACAGGCCGGAGGCAGCCTCGGGCCGTCACGCGACTCCACCGGCAGCGTATACCCTTGGCCGCGCGCAAGTGCAATTAAATCTTACTTAGGAGATTCTACCCGGGAGCCGTCCGAATGGTTGCGCAGGAGCTTTTCCCGCCGTATGCGGGCCAGCTCGCGCATGTCCGGAACTTCGTCGGTCTCGTCCACGATCTCCTTGCCCAGGATCTCCTCCAGCACGTCCTCGAGGGTGATCACGCCCCCCACCCCGCCGTATTCGTCCAGCACCACAAAGAGGTGCATGCGCGACTCGATGAAGCGGATCAGCGCCTTGTCCAGGGGCATGGAGTCCATCACGAAGGAGACGGGCTTCATGAGGCTCGCCAGTGTCGCGCCGTGCTGGTCGTTGGCCAGGGCCTCGAACACTTGGCGGCGGTAGACGATGCCCACGATGTTTTCGGGGTCGTCGTGTTCGTAGACGGGCACCCGGCTGTGGGGCCAGAGGGGGTTCTCGTCGCGGGCCTCGGCCACGGTCATGCCCGCGGGCAGCGAGAAGACCACGGTGCGCGGGGTCATGGCCTGGCGCACGTGCTTGGTGTCCAGGGACAGGATGTTGGAGATGGACATCTCCTCCAGGGCGTTGATCTTGCCCGCGCGGCTGGTGAGCCTGACCACGGCCCGGATGTCCTCCTCGGTGGCGTCGGGGCCCTTGGACTTGGGCTTGACCAGGTTCACGAGGAGCGCGCTGGCCCAGATCACGGGCGAGAGCACGGCCACCATCACGCGAAGCGGCCCGGCTATCACCGGCCCCAGGGCCCTGGCGTAGGCCACGCCCAGGGTCTTGGGCAGTATCTCGCCGAAGGCCAGGATGATCACGGTGAAGACGAAGGTGAAGTACGCGAGGTTCTGCTCGCCCAGGGCCTGCACCGCGATGGCCCCGGCCATGGCCGCCCCGGCCGCGCAGGCGGCCGTGTTCACGGTGAGGATGGCGGTGATGGGTTTCTCGATGTTCATGCGCATCTGGTAGAGGATCTCGCCGGAGCGCTTGCCCTCGGCGCGCATGCGTTCGATCCAGCTCCAGCGTAGAGAATAGAGCACGGCCTCGCTCACGGAGCAGAAAAAGGACAAGAGCACGGCAAGGGAGACGGCCAGGAGCAGTTCAAGCATGGCCGTCGGAGGGATCACTGGGGATCAGTAGTGGGGGGAGGTCCAAGGTAGTCGTCCGCCGGTTCGGGTTTTGACTGGATTTTAAGGTTTTCTCGCGCGTTGTAAAGGGCGTCAGCGCCGGTCGCCCAGGAGGCGCTCGGGGAAGGCCACGGGCAGCGCGCTCTTGGCCGCGGGCTTGTCCGAAAGCTTGGCGTAGCCGGTCCGGACGAGCGCGGCCTGGCCCTCGGGGCCCGTCATGTAGTCGATGAAGGCCTGGGCCAGCTTGGAGCGGTTGGCGATGGCGGCCATGTGCAGCACCCGGTGGACGTTGTAGCGCCCTGCGAGGAAGTTCTCCAGGGTTGCGGCCGTGCCGTCCAGGGCCACGGGCTTGACCGTGGCGTCCAGGTCCCGGACGCTCATCACGCCAAGGGCCTCCCGGGTGCGCAGCAGGATGAAGCGCATGGCGGCCTGGGTGGAGACGCTCAGGGTGTCCCGGATGGTGCCGGGCTTACCCTCGACCTCCGAGGCCTCGATGTAGATGGGGATCACCACCGCTTCGCCGTTGCCGGGCCCGCCCGCGTCCTTCCAGAAGCGGGTGGCCCCGGAAAAAAGGCTCGAGGCCTGGGCGGCGGTCAGCGACGTGACGGGGTTCAGGGGATTGACCACCACGGCCACGGGGTCCACGCCGTAGGGCACGAACTCCAGGGGCACGTCCAGCGCGGCCTTGGCCAGCGACGGGTCGCGGTCGTAAAGGGCGATGTCGGCCTGGCGCATGCGCACCCATTTGAGCCCGACGCCGGCCCCGGTGAGGGAGAAGGTGATGCTCACGCGCGGGTGCGCGGCCATGATCCGCTCCGCCGCCTCCCTGGCCGCGGCCAGGCCCACGTCGCCGCCCGCGACGTGCAGTTCGCCGGAGAGGCCCTCGAAGGGGTCGGCCCCAGCCCCGCGAACGGGCGAAGCCATGAGGGCAATGACGAAGAAGGTCAGAAGGATGCGCTTCACTGGGCTGCCCCCTGTCCGGCGCCCTTCTGCACCACGGGCAGGAAGAAGCGCTCGGCGACCTGCTCCACCACCACGTCGGGCTTCTCGGCCTCGATGAGTTCCTTGTCGAAGATGCTCTCGGCGCCGTCCAGGCCGGGCTTGACCCACACGTACACGGCCCTGCTGAAGTGCTCGCCCAGGAAGCCGGCTATCTCCCAGAAAAAGGAGTCGTGGAAGACCACGGCCTTGGGCAGGCCCGCGCCGGGCCTTTCCGAACCCTGGGCGGGCTGGCTGTAGCCGGTCTTGAAGGTTCCCACGCTCACGCCCCTGGCGCGCAGGGGCGACTTGGGGATCATGTAGACCTTCTTTTCCGTGATGAGGTCCTCCACGCCGACCATGTAGGAGAGGTCGCCGCCGAGGAACGTGAACTCCTGGAAGAAGAAATCCGAGGCGTTCATGGGCGTAAGGGCCGGGAAGTCCTTGCCCAGGCGCTCGATGATCGCCCGGTAGGCGGGGAAGGCGCCGTAGGCGTTCCAGTGGCTGTCCGTGGCGTAGAACACCTGCCTGCCCTTCTTGGCCTCCATGAGGGCCGGGCGCAGGTCCAGGACGTCGAGCCTGGTCTTCTCCCGGATGTGGGCCATGATCTGGTCCATCCTGGAGACCGGACCCACCTGGGCGTATTCGTCGGGCAGGTGCTCGGGGTAGATGCTCTCCTTGTTGGGGGCCACGGCCACCAGGTACCTGATGCCGCGCTCGGCGCACCAGTCGGCCCTGGCCTGGAACTTGGCGGCCACGGAGGCCACCTGGGCCTCGGTCAGGGGAGTGACGGCGCGGTGCTCCTCGAGCACGTTCAGCGACCGGTCGCGCGAGAGGAAGAGCCAGCCTTCCTTGCCCACCACCACGGGGGAGTTGTTGGCAAGCGAGCCGAAAAGCGTGGCCGAGGCGTAGTTGTACCAGCGGATCAGCTCGCCCCGGTAGGGAAAGTTCTTCTCCAGCCAGCCGTCGGCCAGGGACTTGCCCATGGCCCTGAAGGACTGCCTGGACCATTCGAATTCCGGGAAGGGCGAGCCCGTGGCCTCGGCCAGCTTGCCGTGGGGGGAAATGCCCAGCAACTGGGAGCCCAGGGGCAGCGAACACGCCGCCAGGAAGATGGCCGTACAGCATGCGGCCGCGAATCTGCGGCCGCCAAGGATCTGATTCACTCGTGCACCTTTTCGGGATGACGCCTTGTCAGGACCAGATCTCGAGCACGCGGTCCCTCTGGCGGCACAGTTCGTCCTCGACCCCGGGAGGGACGAGGAAGCGCAGGTTCGCCCCGCGCCGGAAGCGGTCTCTAATAAAGGAGGCGCTGATGTCAAGCCGGGGGATTTCCACCAGTTCCAGGCGCCTGCCCGAGGGGAAGCGCCAGGCGCCCGGCCCGTGGGCCTCGGCGCCCATCTCCGGGCGCTCGGCCAGGTAGGCGCGGACCTCCTCGCGGCCCAGGGTCTCGCGCGTGGCCACGGCCAGGCTGGCCAGCTCGCAGAGCCTGAGCCCGTTTCGCCACAGGTGCAGGCTCATCAGGTCGCTCGACCCCATTATGAAATGGATGTCCGCGCCGGGCCGGGCGCGGGAGAGCTCCGTGAGCGTGTCCCAGGTGTAGGAGGGACCGGGGCGCTCGGCCTCCATGAGGTTGACCGAAAGAAAATCCAGGCCCTCCACGGCCTTCCCCAGAAGCGCGGCCCGAAGCTCGAAGGGCAGCATGCCCTCCCCGGGCTTGTGCGGCGGCCTGGCCGCCGGGATGAGCTCCACGCGGTCCAGCGAGAGGGCCTCGGCCATCTCCACGGCCAAGCGGACGTGGGCCACGTGCACGGGGTTGAACGAGCCCCCCAGGATGCCCAGGCGCAGGCTCACCGCGCCGCCCGGGACTCACGCGCCCGGGGCACTAGGCCCTCACCTGCCCCTGGCCCAGCACCACGAACTTCAGGCTGGTCAGCTCGCGTACGCCCATGGGGCCGTAGGCGTGCAGCTTGGAGGTGCTGATGCCGATCTCCGCGCCGAGGCCGAGCTCGCCCCCGTCGTTGAAGCGCGTGGAACAGTTCACGCCCACCATGGAGGCGTCGGCCTCGCGCAAAAAGCGCATGGCCCGGGAGTGGTCGCGGGTCAGGATGCACTCGGTGTGGTTGGAGCCGTAGTCCGCTATGTGCGTAAGCGCCTGGTCCATGTCCTTCACCACGCGCACGGCCAGCACGTAGTCGAGAAATTCGTAGCCCCAGTCGGCCTCGCTGGCGGGCTTGGCCGTGGGCCCAAGGAGCGGCAGCGACACCGGGCAGGCCCGGAACTCCACGCCCCTGCCCCCGAGCGCGGCGGCGACCATGGGCAAAAAGGCCTTGGCCGACTTCTCGTGCACCAGCAGGCACTCCAGGGCGTTGCACACGCCCGGGCGCTGGCACTTGGCGTTGTCCGCGATGGCCACGGCCTGCTCGAAGTCGGCCTCCTCGTCCACGAAGAGGTGGCACACGCCCTTGTAGTGCTTGAGCACGGGCATGGTGGCGGCGGCCACCACGGAGCGGATCAGCCCCTCGCCCCCGCGCGGGATCATCACGTCGATGTATTCGTCGAGCTTGCACAGGGCGGCCACCGCGGCGCGGTCGGTGGTGGGGGCCAGGCGCACGGCCGTCCCGGGCAGTCCGGCGTCCTCCAGGGCCTGGCTCAGGAGCTCGGCCAGGGCCATGTTGGAATGGAAAGCCTCGGACCCGCCGCGCAGCACCACGGCGTTGCCCGCCTTCAGGCAAAGGATGGCCGAATCCACGGTGACGTTGGGGCGCGATTCGTAGATCATGCAGACGACGCCCAGGGGGATGCGCATCTTGCCGACCATGAGCCCGTTGGGGCGCTGCCACATGGTCTCGATGGCGCCCACGGGGTCGGGCTGGGCCGCGATGTCCAGGCAGGCCTTGGCCATGGAGGCCAGGACCTTGGGGGTCAGGCGCAGGCGGTCGAGCTTGGCCTTGTCCATGCCGGCCGCCTCGGCGGCCGAGACGTCCTTGGCGTTGGCGGCGGCGACGAAGTCCGCGCGCGATTCGAGGAGCCCGGCCAGGTTGGCCAGGGCCTTGTCCTTGGCCGCTCCGGGGGCCTTGGCCATCAGCCTGGAAGCCTCCTTGGCCTGCGCCGCCAGCGCCTTCATCTGCTGCTCGATGCTCATGCGTCCTCCGGATGATCGCTAAAAAGTAATGATAGCCCCGCGCGAGCGCCCGCGTCAACGAGAGCCTTTTGACAGGGGCTGCGCTTTGGGTATAGATGTGACGTCTTTCGGCTCAGACCTCCGCCCCTGGCGGCGGTTTTTTTTCAACCTTCCAAACAAAAACAGCGGCACACAATGGCAGACATCACCTTCGAGCGTCCCGAGCAGATGACCCCCCTGGCCCGTTTTGTTTCCCAGTACTGGCGCGTCGCGGCGGCTGGCGTGGTCGCGGCGCTGCTGCTCCTGGCCGGGATCGCCTGGTACAAGGCCCTGGCCAAGCAGTCCCTGGCCAAGGCCGAGAACGAGCTCGGCGCGATCATCGCCGAGAAGACCGGCCCCGAGCGCCTGAGCGCCCTGGAGGCCTTCCTCAAGACCGCCCCGGATTCCATCAAGGGCGCGGCGCTCCTCGAAACCGCCCGCACCGCCCTGGACCAGCGCGCCTTCGCCAAAGCCGCCGACGCCTGGAACCAGCTGGCCGTTTCCGGCCCCGACGGCATGCGCGAGCTGGCCGTGATCGGCCAGGCCACCGCCCTGGCCCAGGCAGGCGAGCTGCCCAAGGCGGTCTCCATCCTCTCGGACTTCCTGCCCAAGGCCCCCAAGGCCATGCAGCCCATCGTGGCCCGCCAGCTGGGCGCCGTGGCCGAGGAGGCCAAGGCCTGGAAGGAGGCGCTGGCCGCCTACGAGCTGATGAAGAACTCCGCCAACGGCGGCAGCAAGTCCTTCTACGAGGCCAAGATCGACGAGATCAAGGCCAAGATGCAATAAAGCGCGAGGTTTCATTCCATGCCTAGCCCCCTGCTGGCCGACACCCCGGGCGAGACGCTCCTGCTGCTTGGCAACGAGGCCATCGTTCGCGGAGCCCTCGAGGGCGGCGTCGGTTTCGTGAGCTGCTACCCGGGCACGCCCTCCTCCGAGGTCCCGGACACGTTCTTCCGCCTGAAGTCCGAGGGCGACTACATCTTCGAGTATTCCGTCAACGAGAAGGTGGCGCTGGAGGTCGGGGCCGGAGCGGCCCTGGCCGGCCTGCCCACCCTGGTGACCATGAAGCACGTGGGCGTGAACGTGGCGGCCGACCCGCTGCTCACGCTGACCTACATCACGGCCCCGGGCGGGCTGGTGCTGCTCTCGGCGGACGACCCAGGCTGCCACTCCAGCCAGAACGAGCAGGACAACCGCCACTACGCCCGCCTGGCCGGGCTGCCCTGTTTCGAGCCCGCCACGGCCCAGGAATGCAAGGACATGGCCCGCGACGCGCTGCACCTGGCCACGCGCACCGGCCAGCCCGTGCTCCTGCGCACCACCACGCGCGTCAACCACGTGCGCGGCCCCGTGACCCTGGGGAGCCTGCCCGCCGAGAAGCCCAGCAAGCCGTTTACGCGCAACCTCCAGCAGTACGTGCCCATCCCGGCGCACTCGCGCGTGCACCATCGCCAGCTGCTCGACAGGCTCTCCGCCATCCGCAAGGAGGCCGACCGCTCGCCCTGGAACAAGGTCTCCGGCGAGGGCGACGTGGGCGTGATCGCCTCGGGCGTGAGCCGCTGCTACTTGAAAGACGCCCTGCTCGAGGAGGGCCTGGAGGGCGCGGTCAAGGTGCTGGAGCTGGGCTTCAGCTACCCCACCCCGGACGGGCTGATCCTCTCGTTCCTCAAGGGCCTGAAGAAGGTCCTGGTCATCGAGGAGCTGGACCCGCTGGTGGAGGAGCACGTGCGCGCGCTCGTCCAGCGCGAGGGCGTCACGCTCGAGGTGCTGGGCAAGAGCCAGGTGCTGCCCCTGTGGGGCGAATACTCCACGGACATGGTCCGCCAGGCCCTGCGCGGAGCCCTCGGCCGCCAGGCCCGCACCGTGGACCACTGCGCCCCGGAGCAGGGGCTGGCCATGCGCCCGCCCAACCTCTGCGCCGGCTGCTCGCACCGCGCCAGCTACTTCACCGTGCGCGAGGTCTTCGGCAACGACGCTTTCTACTCCTCTGACATCGGCTGCTACACCCTGGGCCTGCTGCCGCCCCTCTCGGCGGCGGACTTCCTCGTGTGCATGGGGTCGAGCGTCTCCACCGGGTCCGGGTTCGCCACGGCTTCGGGCAAGACGACCATCGCCTTCATCGGCGACTCCACCTTCTTCCATTCGGGCATCACCGGCCTGGTCAACGCCGTGTACAACGCCCACGACATCCTGGTGGTGGTCCTGGACAACCGCACCACGGCCATGACCGGCCACCAGCCCCACCCGGGCGTGGACCAGACCGCCATCGGCCCCAACGAGCGCCGGGTGGAGATCGAGCCCCTCGTGCGCGCCTGCGGCATCGAGCACGTCAAGGCCCTGAGCCCCCTGAACCACAAGGCCACGAAAAAGGCCCTGGAGGAGATGAAGGAGCTCAAGGGACCGCGCGTGCTCATCCTGCGCGACCCCTGCGTGATCCACGAGCGCCGCGTGAGCAAGAAGCAGAAGCCCCAGGTGGCCACGGTGTCGGAAACCACCGAAGGCTGCCTGGACGTGCTGGGCAAGCTGGCCTGCCCGGCCTTCCTCAAGGAAGGCGGCACGGTCCGCGTGGACGAGGAGATGTGCTCCGGTTGCATGTTCTGCCTGCAGTTGGACAAGTCCTACAAGGCCAAAAAGAGGGGCGCCTGAGATGCAGCGCACGCGTATATTCTTCACCGGCGTCGGCGGGCAGGGCACCCTGACCGCCACCAAGCTCGTCTCGCTCACCGCCCTGGACGAGGGCCTGCCCGTGACCTCGGGTGAAATCCACGGCATGGCCCAGCGCGGCGGCGTGGTGGAGTCCACGGTCCTGGTGGGCTACCAGAGCCCCAAGATCACCCACGGCGAGGCCGACGTGCTCCTGGGCTTCGAGCTTCTGGAAACCCTGCGCGCCCTGTGCTACCTCAAGCCCGGGGGAAAACTCGTGAGCAACTCCGAGGCCATGCCGCCCCTGTCCGTGGCCACGGGCAAGGCGGGCTACCCCACCTTGGACGAGGTGCGTTCCAAGGCGCAGGCCGTGGCTTCCTGGTCGCTTTTTTTGCCCTGCCGCACGCTCGCGGAGCAGGCCGGGTCCGCCCAGAGCGCCAACACGGTGCTGCTGGGAGCCGCCTGCGCGGCCAAGGCCCTGCCCTTCGGCATGGAGGCCCTGGAGCGCTCCGTGCGCAAATACCTCAAGCCGGCGCTGGCCGAGGTGAACCTCAAGGCGCTGGAACTCGGGGCCAAAGCGGTCCCGGCCTGAAAGGGATGAACAGATGACGTTCTTCTCACCGGGCGAGAGCCTGTCCCAGAAATTCCCCATGGCCCTGAGGGGCATCCTGGACGAAGCCATGCCCTCGCGCGCCGCGCGCGACTGCCTGGACGCCATGCTCGCCCGCTTCGTGGAGGTGATGGGCTACCACCGGGTGTACCTGGAGCTTCTGGACGTGCCCCTGCCCAACCTGCGCCTCTCGCTCTCGCGCGGGCAGGAGGCCTTCTTCGGCTCGCCCCAGGGTCCGGGCCCCATCGCAACGGGCCAGGCCCTGGCCACGCGCCAGGCCGTGATCATCGAGAACATGGCCGACCACCCGGACTTCTACGGCAGGCCCGCCCAGGAGCTGGAAAACCTCTCCTTCATCTGCGTGCCCGTGCTGGAGCCCGGCGTGCGCTACACCGGCAAGGCCGGGGTGATGGGGGCCTTCTGCGCGGACGTGCCCAAGGCCCCGCCGGTCTTCCTCGAAAACCAGCGCGACCTGATGATGTCCGCCGCCGGGGTCTTCTCCCTGGTGGCCCTGCGCCTGCGCGAGGAGATGAACGACTCCCGGCTGCGCCGCAAGCCCAAGCGCAGGCCCGAGGCCGAGCCCGAGGTCCTGCCCGGCCCCACGGGCGCCAAGCCCAAGGTCGTGGCCGTGTCCAAGAGCATGCGCCTGGTGCTGCGCCAGATCGAGCAGGCCGCGCAGACCGACTCGCCCGTGCTGGTGCGCGGCGAGGAGGGAACGGGCAAGGAGTTTTTGGCCATGGCCCTGCACGGCCAGAGCCCCAGGCGCAAGCGGCCCTTCCAGCGCCTGGTCTGCTCCGCCGAGCCGCCCGAGGCCATCGAGCAGGCGCTCTTCGGCGTGCAGAAGGGCGAGGCCTCCAAGTCCACCCAGTCCAAGCGCGGCGCGCTGGAGCTGGCCCAGAGCGGGACCATCTACATCGAGGACGTGGAGGAACTGAGCCAGGAGGCCCAGGAGAGCCTGCTGCGCTTCCTCCAGGAGGGCGCGGCCCGGCGCTTCGGCTCCGACCAGCCCGTGCCCCTGGACGTGCGCGTCATCGCCTCCAGCCGCGTGAACCTGGAGGACATGGTCTCCAGCGGCGACTTCCTGGAGGACCTCTACTACGCCCTCTCCGTGGTGACCATCTACGTGCCGCCCTTGCGCGACCGCGCGGGCGACGTGCTGCCCCTGGCCGAGCACTTCCTGGAGGAGGCCGCGGCGGCCGAGGGCCGCGAGTTCAAGCGCATCTCCACCCCGGCCATCGACCTGATCAGCCAGTACCACTGGCCCGACAACGTGCGCGAGCTGCGCTTCTGCATGGAGCGCGCCTTCGAGCAGTCCGAGGACGGTGTGATCCGGGCCTACCACCTGCCCCCCACCCTCCAGACCGCCGAGAGCTCCAACACCGAGGCCACCCTCTCCTTCGGCGAGGCCGTGGACCAGTTCGAGAAGGAACTGCTCATCGAGGCGCTGAAGAAGGCCAAGGGCAACATGTTCCAGGCCGCCAAGAACCTGCGCGAGAGCTATCGCATCATCAACTACAAGGTGAAGAAGCACGGCATCGACCCCAAGCGCTTCACCCCGGGCAAGAAGCGCTAGCCGCTCCGCTCCCCTGAAAAGAAGGCCCCCGGCGAGCGACCTCGCCGGGGGCTTTTTCGTGGGCCTTGCCTCAGCCCTTCTTCAGCATTTCAAGCATCAGGCGCGCCGCCTCTTCGGAGGATGCCGGGTTCTGGCCCGTGACCACCTTGCCGTCGGCCTTCGCGTAGGCGGCGAAATCCGGGCCCTTGGAGTAACGCGCGCCCTGGCGCCTGAATTCGTCCTCGATGGAGAACGGCACCGCCTCCTCGAGCCCCACGGCCTTCTCCTCGGAGTTGCTGAACGAGGTGACCGCGAGCCCGGCCACCAGCGGGGAGCCGTCGGGCTTGCGCGCACGCACCAGCGCGGCCGGGCCGTGGCACACCGCGCCAAGCGGCTTGCCCGTGGCGTAGGCCTCCTCGGCCATGCGTAGCGAATCGGCGTCGGTGGCCAGGTCCCACAGCGGGCCGTGCCCGCCGGGGTAGAAAACCGCGTCGTAGTCGCCGGCCTTCACGCCGGAAAGGCGCGCCGTGGAGCCGAGAAGGGCCTGGGCCTCGCGGTCCGCCAGAAACCGGCGCGTGGCCGGGGTCTGCGCCCCTTCCTCCGCGCTGCCCGGGTCCATGGGCGGCCGCCCTCCCTTGGGCGAGGCGAGCGTCACCTCGGCCCCGGCGTCCTTGAAGACGTAGTACGGCGCGGCAAGCTCCTCCAGCCAGAACCCGGTTTCCCTGCCGGTGCCGCCGAGGGCGGCGTGGGACGTGATAACCATCAGAATCTTCATGGCCAAGCCTCCTTGCTCGAAAAGCCTTTCCGGTCATTCTGCCGGATACGCCTCCCGGGCGGCCGGGGCAACACTTCTCGCGGCCTTGTTTGACCACGCCCCGCTTTGTGCTATGGAGGAGACTGGCGCGGCAGCCGCCGCCCGATTTCACGACAAGGAGGCCAAGATGACCCGCCAGATTTCCTTCACGCGACTCGAACAGGCGCTGCTCCCGGGATTCCGCGAACGCATGGACAGGGCGGAATCCACCGAGGACGTGCGCAAGTTCTTCTCGGAGGTGGCCTCCACCTTCCTCTCGGACGCGCTGGGCGAGTCCGGCGCGGTGCGCTTCGAGGACGTGTCGCTCGCTCCCGGGGAGCCGGACGGGTTCGTGATCTCGGAAAAGGTCCGCGCCCTGCCCGCCTTCGCCTCCGCCTGGGAGGACTCGGACATGCCCAGGATCATGAAGTACCTGGCCGGAAAGTCCGTGAACCGCTACCTGCACCTGGACAAGAACCCGGAGAAGACCGAGGCCAAGATGTTCCATCACAAGCAGGGCAAGCGCTGATACACCCCACGGAAAGACCGTCAGGGGAGGCCCGGAGCCTCCCCTCTGCCTACCGGCAATAGGCCATGGCCCGGCAGACGTCCTCCAGGCTCGCGCCCTTGGCGCGCCGCTCCTTCAGGGCCTTCAGGAATTTCGGCCCCATGGCGGCGTAGAACCTCTCGCACTCCGCCCTGTCCCCGGCGGGCAGGAGCGAGCACTGCCTGCTCGCGTCCACGGTGACGTCCTGCCCGTCCCCGGCGGAGGACTCCACCAGCCCCAGCACAAGCTGGCAGGCCGAGCATTCGAGGTATCCCCCCTGGGCGAGGGTCTGGATGGGCTGGGCCGAAAGCGCTAGCGCCGCGAAAGCGGCGAGGATGATTCGTCTCATGCGGCAAGCTCCTCTCGTGTTTGGCGTGATGCGGTGCGGGTTCTAGGCAAGACGCCCGCGAAACACAAGCGCGCCACTTGCCTGAAAACGTAAATTCTACTAGCAACGCGCCCACGGGAGGAAACCATGCTCGCCATTCTCGACTACAAGGCCGGCAACCAGACGTCCGTACGCCGCGCCCTGGATTACCTCGGCATCCCCTGCCGGATCACCGCCGATCCCCAGACCCTGCGCCAGGCCTCCGGCGTCATCTTCCCCGGAGTGGGCGCCGCCGGGCAGGCCATGAACGAACTGACCAGCACCGGTCTCGACGACGTGCTCCACTCCATCGTCGCCTCGGGCAAGCCGCTGCTCGGCATCTGCGTGGGCTGCCAGATTCTGCTGGACTACTCCGAGGAGAACGACACCAAGGCCCTGGGCATCGTCCCGGGCGCTTGCGCAATGTTCAACCGGGGCCTCGTGGAGGAGGACGGCCAGCCCATCCGCGTGCCGCACATGGGCTGGAACAAGGTGAAGCTCGCCGTGCCCTGCGAGCTCTTCGAGGGCGTGGACGAGGCCTCGGAGTTCTATTTCGTGCACAGCTACTACCCCGTGCCTGCCCCGGAGTTCGTCATCGGCACGACCTTCTACGGCATGGAGTTCTGCTCCGTGCACGGCCGCCCCGGGCTCTGGGCCGTGCAGTTCCACCCCGAGAAGTCGGGGCGGCCCGGGCTCAAGCTTCTTTCCAACTTCGCCAAATACTGCGGGGAGGCGTCCAATGCTCAGTAAGCGCATCATCCCCTGCCTGGACGTCCGCGACGGCAAGCTGACCAAGGGCGTGAAGTTCCTGGGCAACGTGGACATCGGCGACCCCGTGGAGACCGCCCGGGCCTACTACGAGCAGGGAGCCGACGAGATCGTCTTCTACGACATCACCGCGTCCGCCGAGGGCCGGGGCATCATGCTCAAGGTGGTGGAGAAGGTTGCCTCGCGCATCTTCATCCCCTTCTCCGTGGGCGGGGGCATCTCCACCGTGGAGGACATGCGCGCGGTGCTCCTGGCCGGGGCCGAGAAGGTCTCGGTGAACTCCGCCGCCGTGAAGAACCCGGACATCATCAGCCAGGGCGCGGCCGCGTTCGGCGCGCAGTGCGTGGTGGTGGGCATGGACGTGCTCAAGGTGGGCGTGAGCGAGCAGATCCCCTCGGGCTACGAGATCGTGATCCACGGCGGGCGCAAGCGCATGGGAATGGACGCCATCGAATGGGCCAAGACCGCCGAGGCCCTGGGCGCGGGCGAACTGTGCGTGAACTCCATCGACGCCGACGGCACCAAGGAAGGCTACGAGCTGACGCTCACGCGCATGATCAGCGAGGCCGTGACCATCCCCGTGATCGCCTCGGGCGGCGCGGGATCGCCCGCGCACATGCGGGACGCCCTGACCGAGGGCAAGGCCAGCGCGGCGCTCATCGCCTCCATCGTGCACTACGGCGAGTACACCATCGGCCAAATCAAGGACTACCTTTCGGACGAAGGCGTGAAGATGCGCACGGTCTGGTAGGATTCACCCGATACGCGAGAAAGCGAACGCCCGCCCGGGAGATGTCCGGGGCGGGCGTTTTCCGTTGCGGCGGTTCAGGGCGCGCCGAAGAGGGCGCGCTGGAAGTCCTTGAGGGTGGCGATGCCCCTGCCCTCCCCGGGCGGATGGAAAATGGGGTCGTAGCCGAGCCTCCTGGCCTGCTTGAGCCTGGCATCGTGCCCGGACACGGGCCGGATGCGCCCGCTCAGGTCCAGTTCGCCCCAGAACACCGCGCGCGGCGGCAGGGGCCTGTCGTACCAGGAGGAGAGCACGGCGGCCACGAGGCCCAGGTCCAGGCCCGGGTCGCTCAGCTTGAGCCCGCCTCCGGTCTTGGCGTAGATGTCGGACTGGCCGAGCTGCACGCCAAGGCGCTTCTCCAGCACGGCGAGCAGCAGGTTCAGCCGGTTCAGGTCGAACCCCAGGGCAGTACGCCTGGGCATGGCCAGGTAGGAGCGGCTGGCCAGGGCCTGCATCTCCACGGCAAAGGGGCGCTTGCCTTCGAGGGCCAGGACCACGGCCGAGCCGCTGGCCGTCTCGTCGCGCTCGCCCAGGAAGTACGTGGATGGGTCCGGCACGGGCACCAGGCCGTCGCCCAGCATCTCCAGGACCATGAGCTCGTCCGTCGGGCCGAAGCGGTTCTTGAACACGCGCAGGATGCGGTAGAAGTGTTGGCGGTCGCCTTCGAGGTAGAGCACCGTGTCCACCATGTGCTCGAGGATCTTCGGCCCTGCGATGAGCCCTTCCTTGGTCACGTGGCCCACCAGGATGAGCGTGGCCGCGCTCTTCTTCACGGCCTCCACCAGTTCGGCGGCCACGGCGCGCACCTGCCCAGGGCTGCCGGGCACGCCCTCGGCCAAGGACGAGGACATGGTCTGCACGGAGTCCACCACCAGGAGCGCCGGGCAGTCGCCGCCAGAGAGCGCGTCCACGGCCTCGGCCGCGCTGGTGGTGCTCACGGCCATGAGCTCCCCGGCGTCCAGGCCCAGCCTGCGGGCGCGCGCGGCCAGCTGCCCGAGCGACTCCTCGCCGGAGACGTACACGGCCCTGCGCCCGGACGCGGCCACCTGTCCAGCCAGTTGCAGAAGAAGCGTGGACTTGCCGATGCCCGGCTCGCCGCCCAGAAGCACGGCCCCGCCGGGCTGGAGGCCCTGGCCGAGCACGCGGTCCAGGTCGGGCAGGCCGCTTGGCGCGGCCGGGGCGTGTTCGGGAACGAAGGAGGCGAGGCTCACCGGCCCCTGGGAGAAAACGGCGGATGCGCTCGCGCGCTGGGCGCGCGCGGACGGCGCGGCCTGGGCCGAGAGGGTGTTCCATTCCCCGCAGGTGGGGCACTGCCCGCTCCAGCGCGGGCTCACGCCGCCGCAGGACGAGCAGACGTGGACGGTCTTGGCCTTGGCCACGCCTTTACTTCTTGGTCCCGGGCTGCTGATCCTGGGCCTGGGGGGCCACCTCGAAGTAGTTCTTCACCTTGAGCGTGAAGTTTTTGACGCCGTCCGGAATGTTGACGAAGGCCACCATGAAGGGGACCTCCTCCCCGGGCTTGACCGAAGAGTTGTTGAGCATGATCTCCTGGCGCGAAGAGAGCCTGCTCTCCAGGTCTTCCTTGCCAAGCGTCTTGAGCTCGAAGTTGGAGGCCTTTGGCCCGGCCTGGAACTCCTTGTTCGCCAGCGGGGCGTCCTTGCCGTCCAGCAGCGAGGCCTCCAGGCTGATCTGGCCCACGGTCACGGGGGACTTGTTCACCAGCTTGCCCTCGATGACGAAGAGCTTGCCGACCTTGTCGTTGTCCACGAAATAGTGGTTGTAGGAGACGATCTGGAGCTGGCTGGTGTAGTCCGGCGCGGGCTCCTTGGCGGGCGGGGTCACGGCGTTCTCCATGGGCGAGGCCGCCGGCTTCGGGGCGAAGGGCCAGAACTCGAAGAAGTAGGCCCCGGTGCCCGCGATGCCCGCGAACACCACGACGCCGATGAGCGCGGCCAGGAGCATGCCCCTCTTGGAGAGCCCGCCGCTTTTCTTCTCGGGCTTGCCGAAATCGATGGATGTGAACTCGGAGGAGGAGACGCTTATGTCGTCGAAGCGGTCCTTCTGGCGCTCCTCGTCCAACTGGGCGGCGAAGTCGTCGCGGGCGGGTTCCTCGTGGGCGTCCACGGGCCAGCCCGCGTCCGCCCCGGACTCGCCGAAGCCCGGGAAGTCCTCGGTGGGCGGGTGCTCCACGTGGAAAACGTGCCTGCAGAGGCTGCAACGCACGCTGGCCCCTTCGGGGCCGACTTTGTCATCGGGCAGATTGTACTTGGTATGGCAGCTCGGGCATTCGACCTTCATGGCGACATGGACCTTCTTACTGGCTCAGTTCGTAGACCCCTGGAAGACAACGATAGTCTTCTGCAAAGTCCAGACCGTACCCGACTAAGAAGCCCTTTGCCAGTCTGAATCCGGAAAAGTCAACCACAACTTCGGCCTGGCGCCTTTCCGCCTTGTCGATGAGCGCGCACAGCCTGACCGACGCGGCCCCGCGCGAGCGCAGCACGGACAGGAGCATGGACATGGAGTGCCCCGTGTCCACGATGTCCTCCACCACGAGGACGTGCTTGCCCTCGCAGGGGGTCTCAAGGTCCTCCAGGAACTTGAGGTCGCCCGGGCTGTCCTTGGAGCCGTAGCTGGCCAGGCGCACGAAATCCACCCTGGCGGGCACGCTCACGTGACGGACCACGTCGGAGAGGAACATGAACGCGCCCTTGAGCACGCCCACCACCAAGAGCTCCTTGCCCTGGTACTCGCGGGAGATCATGGCCCCCAACTCGGCCACCCGGGAGGCGATTTCCTCCGGGCTGATGACGGGAATGAGCTTCGCGGCCACGCCTTACATCTCCATGACCATGGCGATCTCGTCGCACTCGGGGAACTTGGGGCAGTGGATGCAGTCCGCCCAGACCTTCTGGGGCAGCTTCTCCTTGCTCACCTCCTCGAAACCGATGCGGGCGAAGAAGTCGCGCTGGTAGGTCAGGGTGAACACCTTGTACACGCCGAGCGTCACGGCCTCGGACAGGCAGGCCTCCACCAGCTTGCGGCCCCAGCCCCGCTTTTGCAGGTCCGGGTGCACCACCAGCGAGCGGATCTCGGCCAGGCCCTCCCAGCAGATGGACAGGGCGCAGCAGCCCTTCACGTCCTTGCCCTCCCTGGAAGCCAGCACGTAGAAGTCGCGCAGGTGGGAATAGAGCTGGTTGAAGGAGCGCGGCAGAAGGAGCTCGCCCTTGGCGCACTCCATGAGCAGCGCGTGGATGACCTTCACGTCCTGGATGCGGGCCTTGCGCAGCTGATACTCGATCATCCCCTAGCTCCCCAGGTGCTTGTTGATCAGTTTCTCCAGCTCCTCGCCGGGCATGTAGCCCTCCTGGGTGTGCACCATCTCGCCCTTGGGCGAATAGACCACGGTCCTGGGGATGGCGCGGATGGAGAAGGCCGGGGTCACGTCGTCGGCGGCGCGGAACACGGGGTAGTTGAACCCGGCGCGGGCGCTGTAGGCCGCGTACATGGTGGGTTCCTGGTCCAGGCTCACGCCCATGATGAAGACCTTGTCCGCCGGGAGGCGCTTGCGCAGCGCGATCAGGTCGGGGATCTCCTGGCGGCAGGGGCCGCACCAGGAGGCCCAGAAGTTCACCACCACCACCTTGCCCTTGGCCTGGATGATGGACTTGAGGATGTCCTGGCTCGTGGCCGGGACGCTGCTGGTCTGGGCCGGGGCGGCCACGGCGGCCAGGAGGACCAGGGCCAGGGCCGGGAGGATCGTGCGGATCGCTTTCATGTCTTCTCGTTGGGGCCTGTTTGATGTTTATGCGCGAAAGAAAAGTATAACACCCCGGAGCCTAGGCGTCCACGAGGCGCTTGGCGAGCCGGACGGCCTCCACGGCGTCGGCCGCGTGGCCGTGCGCCCCGATGGCCTTGGCGTAGGAGTCCGTGACCACGGCCCCGCCCACCATGACCTTCTGGGTCATGCCGCGCTCGCGCAGGAGCTTCACCGTGTCCTCCATGCGCACCATGGTGGTGGTCATGAGCGCGGAGAGCCCGATGAGCGAGGCCCCGTTCTCGGCGGCGGCGTCCACGATGCGCTCGGCGGGCACGTCCTTGCCCAGGTCGATCACCTCGAACCCGTGGTTCTGGAGCATGAGCCCCACGATGTTCTTGCCGATGTCGTGGATGTCGCCCTCCACCGTGGCCAGGACGATGCGCGGCTTGGCCTGCCCCTTGGTCTCGGCCTCCAGGAGCGGCTTCAGGCGCTCGAACCCGCCCTGCATGGCCTCGGCCGAGAGCAGGAGCTGGGGCAGGAAGTACTCCTTCTTCTCGTAGAGCACGCCCACGTCCATGATGCCGGGGATGAGTTCGCCGTTCAGGATGTCCGCCGGGGCCTTGCCTTCGGCGAGGGCCTCCTCCACCATGGAGAGCACGGCCTCCTTGCGCCCGGCCACCACGGCCTCGCGCAGGCTGGCCACCGCCTTCTGGGCCGCGTCCCTCAAGGCCCCTCCCGAGCCGCCCCCGTACTTCCAGTCCGCCAAGTTGGCGATGAAGCGCCCGGCCTGGGGGTCGCGCGCGAGGAGCACCTCGCCCGCGAAGCCAACCTCGCGCGGCAGCGGCGTGGACGGGTTCGAGATGTGCGCGGCCATGCCCGCGCCCAGGCACATGGCCAGGAACGTGGCGTTCAGGAGTTCGCGCGCGGGCAGCCCGAAGGAAATGTTGGAGAGCCCGAGCGTGGTGGGCAGGCCCCAGACCGCCGCGCAGTGGCGGATGGTCTCCAGGCAGTGGCGCGCGGCCTCGGGCTTGGAGGACACCGTGAGCGCCAGGGCGTCCACCAGGATGAGGCGCTTGGGGATGCCCAGTGCGTAGGCCTTGTCCAGAAGCGCCTCGATGGCCGCGATGCGCTCGGAGGCCGTCACGGGCAGCTTCTTGCCCGCCAGGGGCAAAAGGATGAAGGGCGCGCCGTGCAGCTTGCACAGGGGGCCGAGCTCCTCCATGCGGCCGGGCTCGCCGCTGATGGAGTTGACCAGCGCCGAGCCGGGCACGGCCCAGAGGGCCTCCTCGACGGCCTCGGCCTTGGTGGAGTCCAGGCACAGGGGGGCGAGGAAGCGCGCGGTGAGCTGCTTGACCAGCGCGGGCAGGAGGACCTCCTCCTGCACCAGGGGGGCGCCCACGTTCACGTCGAGCACGGTGGCCCCGGCCTGGACCTGTTCCTCGGCCAGGCGCAGGGCCTCGCCGAACTGCCCGGCCTGGAGCTCCGCCGTGAGGGCCTTCTTGCCCGTGGGGTTGATGCGCTCGCCGATGCACACGGCGGGCAGGCCCACGCCGATGCGCACGCTCTTCGAGCGCGAGGTGAGCATGAGCGGGCGGCCCTCGGCGGGCTCGGGCTTCGTCCACGCCCGGCCCCCGGCCAGGGCGGCCAGGGCGCTTATGTGCGCGGGCGTGGTGCCGCAGCAGCCGGAGACGCACTTGGCGCCCATCTCAAAGAAGGGCTCCATATGCTGGGCGAATTCGTCCGGCCCCATGGGGTAGACCGTGACGCCGTTCTCGAGCCTCGGCAGCCCGGCGTTGGGCTTGATGAAGAAGGGCGTGTCGATGCGCGGCAAAAAGTCCCGGGCCACGGCCAGCATCTGCTCGGGGCCGAGGCCGCAGTTGACGCCCAAAAGCTCCACGCCCAGGTTCTGCATGGTGTCGGCGAAGGTGGAGGACGGCGTACCCGTGAGCGACCCGCCGGGCTCGAAGGTCATGAGCACGCCCACGGGCAGGTCGCAGACCCGGCGCGCGGCCAGGACCACGGCCTTGGCCTCGGCCAGGTCGAAGTGCGTCTCGGCGATGATCAGGTCCGCCCCGCCCTCGGCCAGGCCCTCGATCTGCACGGCGAAGGCGTCCACCATCTCGCGCAGGGTCAACGTGCCCAGGGGCTCAACGAAGTGGCCGGTGGGGCCGACGCTTCCGGCCACGAAGTTGTTCTCCCCGGCGGCCTGCCGGGCCACGCGGGCCATCTCGGCGCTCACGCGCCTGATGTCGGTGCCGTGGGGCAGCTTGAAGCGGGTGCCGCCGAAGGTGTTGGTGGTCACCACCCTGGCTCCGGCGCGCAGGTAGTCCTCGTGGACGGCGCGCACCACGCCCGGGTTCTCTAGCCCCCAAAGCTCGGGGGAAGCGCCAGCGGGGAGCCCGCGCTCCTGGAGAAGGGTGCCCATGGCTCCGTCGAAAACGATCACGGAATTACCGGAAAGGGCCTTGCGAAAATCCGCCACCGAGATTCCTCCTTGCCTGAAAGCCTCTGGGTCGTACTGAAAAACGTTGAATCCGGCAAATGAAAAGCGTATGAGGTAATGCTTCGGGCGCTGTGCGCCCACTGGAAAGCATCATGAGCAAGCATACGGATCAACCCGAGGAGGAGATCCTTCTCTCCGGCGACGGCGGCGAGGACGCCGCGGACGAGGAGGAGCCCGGCTCGGAGGACGTTTCCGAAGAAGCCGCCGAGGCCCAGGAGGAGGACTCTCCGGAAGGAGAGTTCCCGAGCCTGCCCGTGGCGCGCATCCCTTCCGTGCCCTCCTCGGGCCGGGACAACCTGCACGCCTACCTGCGCGAGATAAGCAGGTTCCCCCTGCTCGCCCCGGACGAGGAGTTCGAGCTGGCCCGGCGCGTGCGCGACAGCGGCGACCAGCAGGCGGCCTTCCGCCTGGTCACCTCGCATCTGCGTCTGGTGGTCAAGATCGCAATGGACTTCCAGCGCCGCTGGGCCCAGAACGTGGCCGACCTGATCCAGGAGGGCAACGTGGGGCTCATGCGCGCGGTCAAGAAGTTCGACCCGGAAAAGGGGATCAAGTTCTCCTATTACGCGGCGTACTGGATCAAGGCCTACATCCTCAAGTACATCATGGACAACTGGCGCATGGTGCGCATCGGCACCACCCAGGCCCAGCGCACCCTGTTCTACAACCTGAACAAGGAGCGCCAGCGCCTGACGTCGCTCGGCTTCGACCCGTCGGTGTCCAACATCTCCAAGAACCTCAGGGTCTCCGAGGCGGACGTCCTGGAGATGGACCAGCGCATGGCCAGGAACGACCTCTCGCTGGACATCACCCTGGGCGACGACTCCACGTCCACCAGGCTCGACTACCTCCCGGCCCTGACCCCGGGCATCGAGGAGATGCTGGCCAAGGACGAGATCGCCGGGCTCGTGGAGAAGCACCTCCAGACCATCATGCCCGAGCTCTCCGACAAGGAGCGCGACCTTCTGGAGCAGCGCATCCTCTCGGACTCCCCCGTGACCCTGCGGGAGATCGGGGCCAAGTACGGCATCACGCGCGAGCGCGTGCGCCAGATCGAGACCCGCCTCCTGGAAAAGATACGCAGCCACTTCACCAAGCGCATCGACGACTTCTCGGCGGAGTGGATTCGCAAGGAAGAGTGATCCACCGTATGCAGCAGATGACCCGATACGTCCTCATCGCGATCCTGGCGGCGCTTCTGGCCTCCTGCGCCCAGAAGAAGCCCGCCCCTCCGGCGGACATGAGCCCCAGGGGGCTCTCCAAGGAGGCTGCTGCGGACTATTATTACCTCCTCTACCAGGACCTCTCCCGCAAGGGTCAGGTGCGCGACGCCGTGACCGTGCTGGAAAGGCTCCTGGAGCTGGCCCAGACCCCCGAGCTCTACCGCGACCTGGCCAACCTCCACTGGGGCCTGGGCGACGCGGAGAAGACCCGCGAGGTGCTGAACGAGGCCATCGCCAAGTACCCCGACGAGAAGCTCCTGTACTTCTACCTGGCCAACTCGCACATGATGCTGCGCCAGTACGACGAGGCGGCCAAGGTGCTGGCCAAGTACCTGGCCCGCCATCCCAAGGACACCGCCGCCAGCCAGGAGCTGAGCGCCGTGCTCGTGGAGTCCGGCCGCTTCCAGGACGCCCTGGACTTCATGGGCCAGCTGCCCCGCGACAGGCGCACCCCGGCCATGTCCTACTACGAGGCCAAGGCCTACCTGGGGCTTAACAAGCGAAGGCCCGCCATGGACAAGCTGCGCCAGGCCCTGCGCGAGGACCCCAACCTCCTGGCCGCCTGGTCCGAGTTGGCCTTCCTGCACGAGCAGAGCAGCGAATGGAAGCAGGCCGAGGAGGCCTACCGGCGCATCCTGGACCTGGGCGAGGACGGCCCCGAGGTCTGGATCAGGCTCATCCGTGTGGCGCTCAAGCAGAAAAACGACGCCAAGGCCCTGGAGCTGGTTGACAAGGGCCCAAAGGACCGCGCCTTCCTCTTCGAGGTCATGGGCCTGTTCATGGACGAGGGCCGCCAGGACGCGGCCACCGCCATCCTGGAGCGCCTGGCCGGGGACCAGCCCGGCAACGCGGACGTGATCTTCCTCCAGGCCATGATCGCCGTGGACAAGGAAAAGAACCTGGACAAGGCCTTCGCCCTGCTTGCCCAGATCCCCAAAAACCACAAGTTCTACGACAAGAGCCTGACCACGCGCGTCCAGCTCGCCCTGGACGCCGACCGCTACGACCTGGCCATGCCCCTCATCGAGGAGGGCAAGAGCCTCTACCCCGACCGGGTGGACTTCCTCTTCTTCGAGGCCGTGGCCTACGACAAGCAGGGCAACCTGCCCAAGGCCGCCGAGGTCTACTGGATCGCCGTTGGCAAGTGGCCCGCCAACACCGAGGCCCTCTACCGCTACGCCACGGTGCTCGAGCGCATGGGCAACCGCGCCGAGGCCATGAAGATCATGGAGCGCATCCTTTCGCTGGAGCCCGCCAACCCGGACGCACTGAACTTCGTGGGCTACGCCCTGGCCGAGGACGGCCGCGAGCTGGACCGCGCCCTGGAGATGATCAGCCAGGCCCTGGCCGCCAAGCCCGACAGCCCCTACTTCATCGACTCGCTGGCCTGGGTCCACTTCAAGCGCGGCGACCTCAAGCAGGCCTGGGCCGAGATCCAGCGCGCCGTGTCCAAGCCCCTGGAAGACCCGGCCATCTGGGAGCACTACGGCGACATCGCCAAGGCCCTGGGCAAGCGCAAGGAGGCAGCCAAGGGCTACGCCCGCTGCCTGGAGCTCAAGCCCTCGGACCCCGGCGCGGTCAAGGCCAAGCTGGATTCCGTGCAATGACCTCCGCCCAGCGTTCCCCGCGCCCCGGCGCAGCCGCCTTGGTCCTGGCGCTCGCCCTGGCCCTGGGCTTCGCGCTCGGAGGCTGTGCCCCGAAGGCTGGCCCCAGGGGCGCCCCCCAGGCCGACGCCCAGGCCCTGTGGCGCTCGTTTTCCGCCCCGGCCCAGACCGAAGCCAAGTCCTTCACGCTTTCCGCCAGCCTCTCCGTGGCCAGCCCCTCGCGCTCGGCGCGCCTGCTGGTGCGCTTCTGGGGCGGCGTGGACGGACCGGTGCGCCTGGACCTCTCCTCCGGCATGGGCCAGACCTTCGCCATGTGGCGCGAGGACCAGTTGGGCTGGCTGGCCGTATACCCTGGCTCCAACCAGGCCTTCACCCACTCCGACACCAAGGCCGCCCTGGCCAGGCTCGGCATGCCGTTCCCCTTCACGCTGAAGGACCTGGCCGCCATCTGCGCCGGGCGCTTCCAGGGCATCGTCCCGGCCAGCTACTCCGGCGTGAAGCGCACTGCCTCGGGGTTCACGTACACCCTGCCCCAGGGTTCGGCCGTGGGCTCGCTCACCCTTGACTTCGCGGGCAATCCCATTCATCTCACCGGCCGGGGCGTTGAGCCGTGGAGCGTGGAACTGGGCGATTTCGCCGCGCCCGCCGAGGGCGGCAGGCCTTTGGCCCAGCGCATCGCCGTGACCTCCCCGGGCGGGCTCCAGGCGGTCCTTCGGATCAAGAAGATCGAGCTCTCGGCCGCGCCCGCCGACGCGTCCGCCTTGGGGCTCACCGTGCCGCCGCAGGCCAGGCACATCCCCCTGGACCGCCCCGGGGACGTGAGCGCGCCCGAGCTGCCCTGACACCGGCCAGGCCAGGCCGCCTCACGGCGGGTTTGAACTTTTTTCGAAAAACTTCGACAATGATCGTGACGTATTGCGCCCCTTCACTCCCGGGCAGGCCCGGGCTTCCGGGCGGCGGCGTTGCGCAAATCCGCCTGAAAAGGATATGACGCCGGTCATGGCGACATCCCCGGCGGGCCTCAACCAGCAAAACAGCCCGGAGAACGCAATGGGCACTCCCGTCATTTTCGGCTCGGACCACGCAGGCTTCGCCCTCAAGGAACAGCTCAAATCCTTCGCCGCCTCCCTGGGCTTCGATCCCGTGGACGTGGGCACGGACACCACGGCCAGCTGCGACTACCCGGTTTTCGCCTTCAAGCTGTGCGACCTGGTGCTCGAGAAAAACTGCCTGGGCGTGCTCGTGTGCGGCTCGGGCATCGGCATGTCCATGGCTGCCAACCGCCGCGCGGGCATCCGGGCCGCGCTGTGCGCCAACGAGTACATGGCGCGCATGACCAGGCTGCACAACAACGCCAACGTGCTCTGCCTGGGCGAGCGCTGGGCCGGGCCAGGCCTCGCCCAGTCCATCACCGAAGCCTTCCTGCAAACTCGGTTCGAAGGCGGACGCCACCAGCGCCGCATCGAGCTCTTCGACACCCTTTAAAAGGATACAGCCATGTCCGTGACCAACGAGCAGGACCGCCTGGCGGTCAACGTCATCAAGGGCCTCATAATGGACCAGACCCGCAAGGCCAATTCCGGCCACCCAGGCGGGCCCATGTCTTCGGCCGACATGGCCTACGTCCTCTTCAAGGACTTCCTGAACCACTCCCCGGACGACCACGAGTGGTTCAACCGCGACCGCTTCGTGCTCTCGGCCGGGCACGAGTCCGCCCTGCTCTACGCCCTGCTGGCGTTCAGGGGGCTCCTGACCGTGGACGACCTCAAGGCCTTCCGCCAGTGGAAGTCCCGCACCCCGGGCCACCCCGAGGTGCACGTCACGCCCGGCGTGGAGGCCACCACCGGCCCGCTGGGCCAGGGTTTCGCCATGGCCGTGGGTATGGCCGCGGCCGAGTGCATCCTGCGCGCGCGCATGGGCCAGGACGTCTGCGATCACCACACCTACGTGCTGGCCTCGGACGGCGACCTGCAGGAGCCCGTCTGCCTGGGCAGCGCGGCCCTGGCCGGGCACTGGAGCCTGGGCAAGCTCATCGTGCTCTACGACTCCAACCAGATCCAGCTTTCCGGGCCCACCAAGCGCTGCGACTGCACCAACTACCGCACCGTGTTCGAGGGCTTCTGCTGGCAGGTGATCGAGGTGGACGGCCACGACCACGAGGCCATCCGCAAGGCCCTGGCCGAGGCCAAGGCCGACACCGCCCGGCCCACGCTGATCATCGGCCACACCACCATCGCCAAGGGCACGGCCACCCGCGAGGGCGACTTCGAGACCCACGGCGCGCCCCTGCCCCCCGAGGAGATCGCGGCCACCAAGAAGAAGCTCGGCCTGCCCGAGGACAAGTTCTTCCACATGCCCCAGGAGGCCCTGGAGGCCTTCCGCGCCCGCTTCCCCGAGCTTCGGGCCATGGCCGCGGCCTGGAACAAGAACTTCGAGGCCAGGTTCGACAAGGACGAGGCCTTCCAGGACCTCTGGCGCGTCTCCAAGCGCAACCCGGCCAACCGCTCCTTCAACTGGCCCGCGTTCGAGCCCGGCTCCAAGATCGCCACCCGCTCGGCCTGGGGCAAGTGCCTGGAGGCCCTCATCGACCAGCTGCCCATTCTCGTGGGCGGTTCTGCCGACCTGGACCCCTCCAACATGACCGCCAAGTTCCGGGAAAAAGTGGGCAACTTCAGCGCCTGCGAGCCCTTGGGCCGCAACCTGGCCTTCGGCGTGCGCGAGTTCCCCATGGGCGCCATCGTCAACGGCATCATGCTCCACGGCGGCCTGGTCGCCTTCGGCGCCACCTTCCTGACCTTCTCGGACTACCAGCGCAACGCCCTGCGCATGTCCGCCCTGCAGCACATCCCCGCGCTGCACATCTTCACCCACGACTCCTTCCACCTGGGCGAGGACGGACCCACCCACCAGCCCATCGAGCACGTCAGCGCCCTGCGCCTGATCCCGAACATGCTGGTGATGCGCCCGGCCGACGCCCTGGAAACGGCCCTGTGCCTGGAGACCGCGCTCAAGCAGACCTCCCGGCCCACGAGCCTGATGCTCTCGCGCCAGAATCTGCCGGTGATGGACCCCAAGGAATATCCGGCCGTGCTCGAGGGCGCGAAAAAGGGCGGCTACGTGCTCCTGGACGCCCCGGGCGGCAAGCCGGACCTGATCATCCTGGCTTCCGGCTCCGAGGTGCCCATGGCCCTGGCCGCGGCCAAGGCCCTCACGGAGCGCAAGGTGCGCGTGGTGAACATGTGCTGCATGGAGCTCTTCGACGAGCAGCCCCAGCTCTACAAGGACGAGGTCCTGCCCCCCTGGTGCGCCTGCCGCGTGGCCGTGGAGGCCGGGCGCCCCGAGCTGTGGTACAAGTACGTGGGCTGCGGCAGCCTGGTGCTGGGCATCGCGCACTACGGCGATTCCGCCCCGGCCGAGCTTCTGGCCGAAAAGTACGGCTTCACCACCGAGAACCTGGTCAAGCTCATCCGCGAGCGCCTGGCCCTGGCCGGCTGACGCTTCGTCGCGGCGCGATCTGGAGCCCCCCGCCGGCCTGGCCGCGCGGGGGCTTTTTTTCCGCCGGGCTGGCCCGCGCCCACGGCGGAGCACCCCGCGATGCCGCCTTCTTTCATGCTCCCGAAGCGATGAAAAATTTTTCGCACCACGAAACTTTTTGTCTTGACTCCTGGCGAAATGAAATTAAATTGTCACCTCAAACGGCATCGGTCTTGTTGATGGTTGGGTCAAGCGTGTGCTTCGCTCCAATTTGATAAGAATGAATGCCAAATACCAGTTTGGAGTGTTTGCACATGGCTAAGAAATTGTATGTCGGCAACCTGCCCTTCTCCGCTTCCGAGGACGACGTTCGCGATTACTTCGCTCCCTACGGCGAGGTCATTTCCGTCGCCCTGATCACCGATCGCGAGACCGGCCGCCTGCGCGGTTTCGGCTTCGTCGAGATGAACGACGAGGGTGCGCTCGCCGCCATCGAAGCCCTGGACGGCCAGAGCTTTATGGGCCGCAACCTGAAGATCAACGAGGCCCAGGCCCGTCCGCCCCGCCGCCAGTTCGGCGACAGCGGCCGCCCCGGCGGCGGCCAGCGCCGTCCCTGGTAGTTCGCGCTTCCAGTCGTGCGTCCAAGCCCCGTCCCGCTTGGGACGGGGCTTTTTTATTCCCCCCTCATCCGGTTGCCCGCTCAGGAGCAGATAATGGCGAAGGAAGACGGCATTGAAATACCCGGCATCGTGCAGGAAGCCCTGCCGGGCACCATGTTCGAGGTGAAGCTGGACACGGGCCAGACCGTGTTGGCCTATCTCTGCGGCAAGATGCGCAAGTTCAGGATCAAGATCCTTCCCGGAGACTCCGTGAAGGTGACCATGTCCCCCTACGACCTGACCAAGGGCCGCATCACCTTCAGGGCGCGCTAGCCCGCCCGGCCCCCCGGGGTTTCCGCTTCAGCTCCCGGCGGGCCACGCCCGCCGCGCCGGACAGGCGCAGAGAACTCGCGGCCCTCTCTCCCGCTCATCCTTCCGCCTCGTTCCCCCAAGGGCGCACCCGGGGCGGATTTCCTCGTTCCCTCGGGGTGCGCCGACGCCCGGGGCCGCCCGGCGGACTTTACGCGCAGGCGCTTTTTCTCTAGTTTCCCCGGACCTATTCACCCCGGAGGAAACATGGAAGCTCCCGACCGCAACCTCGCCCTGGACCTCGTCCGCGTCACCGAAGCAGCAGCCCTGGCCAGCGCCAGATGGCTCGGCAAGGGCGACAAGAACGCCGGAGACCAGGCCGCGGTGGACGCCATGCGCCTCTCCTTCGACACCATCAACATCCAGGGCATGATCGTCATCGGCGAAGGCGAGAAGGACGAAGCCCCCATGCTCTTCAACGGCGAGGCCGTGGGCTCGGGATCCGGCCCGGCCATGGACGTGGCCGTGGACCCCGTGGAAGGCACGCGCCTGCTTGCGTACGGGCGGCCTAACGCCATCGCGGTGGTGGGCGTGGCCCCAAAGGGTTCCATGTTCGACCCCGGGCCCAGCTACTACATGCAGAAGCTCGTGGCGCCCTCCTGCGCCCGCGACGCCGTGGACCTGGACGCCCCCGTGGCCGACAACCTCAAGGGCATCGCCAAGGCCCTGGACAAGGACGTGGACGACCTGGTGGTCTTCGTGCTGGACAAGCCCCGGCACAAGAAGCTCATCGAGGACATCCGCGCCGCCGGGGCGCGCATCCAGTTGCACACCGACGGCGACGTGGCCGGATCGCTCATGGCGCTCGACCCCAAGGACATGGTGGACGTGATGATGGGCACGGGGGGCACCCCCGAGGGCGTGCTCTCGGCCTGCGCCATCCGCGCCGTGGGCGGGCAGATGCTCGCGCGCCTGGACCCGCAGTCCGAGGACGAGCGCTCAAGGCTCGTGGAAGCCGGGATCGACCTCAAGCGCGTGCTCACCGCCGAGGACCTCGTCTCCAGCCACGACACCTTCTTCGCGGCCACGGGCATCTCGGGCGGCACCTGGCTGGAGGGCGTGTCCTTCTCGGGCAGGGGCGCGGTGACGCATTCGCTGGTGCTGCGCGGCAAGACCGGCACCATGCGGCGCATCGAGTCCCACCACACCTGGGACAAGCTCATGAAGTTCAGCGCCGTGAAGTACGACTAGCCTCGAAAATCGCTGAAAAAATAACGCCCGGGAACCTGACGCGGTCCCCGGGCGTTATTTTTGACCAATTGCGGCAGGCCAGCGCGCGAACGGCCCGAATCTAGAAGGTGATCACGCCGTAGCCCTTGGCGATCCACTCGGCCATGCCCGCGTGGCCGTGCATGGCGTCCAGCAGGGGCAGCCCCTCGGCCTGGACGGCCGCGAGCGCCCCCATGGCGTGCGCGCAGGCCTTGCAGGCCCCGGCGAAGAGCCCCAGGGCCTTGGTCTTCTCGAAGAGCGCATGCATTGGGTGCTCCTTGCGGGACAGCGCGGCCAGCACCCTGCTCGACTCTCCTTCAAGCACTACTTGAACTTCGAAGCCTTTCTCGCGCATGTCGATGGCGTTCAGCATCACGTGCACGAAGCAGGGGACTTCCCCTCGAAACGCGAAGAGCACCGCCTTTTCCATCACGCGTACCCCTCGATGATCTCCGCCAGCTTGGCCCGGTCCGGCGCGGACGTGGCAAGGGGACGGCGCACGCGCTCGTTCAGGAAGCCCTCGAAGGCCGGTCGCCCGCCCTTGTGGATCACGCCTATGGGGATGCGCTCTCCGAACTCGGCCGCCCTGGCCAGGGCGGCGGCGCGGTCAGTGGGGTCGTGGCTGGAGTCGAGCTTGTAGCAGCGCTCCTTGTACCAGGCGTAGGTGTTCACCTTGTTGAAGGACACGCACGGCTGGAGGATGTCCACCAGGGCGAACCCCGGGTGGCGGTGCGCCTGGGCGATCAGGTCGGCCAGGTGGTCGATCTCTCCCGCGAAGCCGCGCGCCACGAAGGGCACGTCCATGGTCACGGCCACCAGGACGGGGTTGAAGGGCATGGAGGGCACGCCGCCGGGCTGGAACTTGGTCGTCTGGCCCTGGGCCGTGGTGGGGCTCGCCTGGCCCTTGGTCAGGCCGTAGATCTGGTTGTCGTGCACCAGGTAGGTCATGGTCACGTTGCGGCGCATGGCGGCCAGGAAGTGGTTGCCGCCCTCGCCGTAGCTGCACCCGTCCCCGCTTTCGGCGAACACGGCCAGCCCCGGGTTGGAGAGGGCCGCGCCCTGGGCCGGGGGCAGGCTCCGGCCGTGCAGGCCGTTGAAGCAGTTGCAGCGCAGGTAGTGCGGGGACTTGGCAGCCTGGCCGATGCCCGAGCAGACGAGCACCTGATGCGGCTCCAGGTCCAGGGCGGACAGGGCCTTCTTGAGCGCCTTGTTGATGGCGAAGTTGCCGCAGCCGGGGCACCAGGCGGTCTCGAACTCGCCGTATCTCTCGATGGGTATCATGGTGTCGACTCCTTGGGGCGTGCCGTGGGCTACAGGCGTTCCAGGATGTAGGCCGCGCTCAGGGGCAGGCCGTCGTAGCGCGTAACCGTGGAGGAGAAGGCGTAGCCGGTCTCCTGGCGGATGATTCCCGCCAGTTGGGCCGAATGGTTGCCCTCCACCATCACCGTGCGCCCGGCGGACTCGAGAACCGGCAGGAAGTGCCCGGGGTCGAGCGGCCAGACCTGCCCGAAGTGCATCACCGCCGCGCTGGTTCCGCCCTGACGGAGCGTCTCGGCGGCCTCCAGGGCGGGCCCAAGGGTCGAGCCCCAGCAGGCGAGCAGCACATGGGGTTTCTCGTCGCCGGTCACGGAGGGCGGGATGATGTCCGCCTTGAGGCCCGCGTTCTTGCGCATGCGCTTGTCCACCATTTGGATGCGCACGGCGAGGTCCTCGGTGATGTGCCCGTCCGGGGTGTGCTCGTCGCTGTCGAGCACCACCAGGTGCTCGCCGAAGCCCGGCACGGCCCTGGGAGAGACGCCGTTCTCCGTCAGGGCGTAGCGCTCGTAGGCGGCCCCGGCCCGGGGGGACAGCTCCGGCCCCTCGATGACGGGGTGCGCCGAAAGGTCGAAGGGGACCACGGCCCGGTAGGAGTCGGCCAGGTACTGGTCCGTGAGCACGAAAGCGGGGCTCTGCCACTTCTCGGCCTGGTCCATGGCCCGCCAGGTCAGTTCGAAGCACTGCTCGGGCGTGCCCGGGGCGTAGATGGCCCGGGGGAAGTCGCCGTGCCCGGCGTAGAGGGTCATGTTCAGGTCGCCCTGCTCGGTGCGCGTGGGCAGGCCCGTGGCCGGGCCGGGGCGCTGCGCCAGGACCACAACGATGGGCGTCTCGGTCATGCCCGCCAGGCTCACGCCCTCCACCATCAGGGCGAAGCCGCCGCCCGAGGTGGGCACCACGGCCTTGGCCCCGGCGTAGGACGCGCCCAGGGCCATGTTGATGGCCGCGATCTCGTCCTCGGCCTGCTCGACGAGCATCCCGAGCTTCGCCCCCTGGGAGACGAAGGCCTGGGCCACGGACGTGGCCGGGGTCATGGGGTAGTAGGAGCAGAAATTCGCGCCCGCGGCCAGGGCGCCCAGGGCGATGGCCTCGTTGCCGTTCATGAAGAGGCGCTTTTCGGTGCGCGTGGCTGGCGCGATGCAGGTGAACCCGGCCTTTTTCTCTTCGGCGAAGGCGTGGGCGTCGGCAAAGACCTTCAGGTTGGCTTCAACCACCTGCTCGCCTTTCTTGACGAACGTCTCGCGGATCACCGCCTCCAGCCAGGAGCGCTCCAGGCAGAGCAGTAGCGCCAGGACGCCCAGGGCGGCCATGTTCTCGTAGATGGGCTTGGGGCAGAGCTTCTTGAACGGGATGGAGAGCCCGTTCAGGCCCGCAAGCCCGATCGACTCGCCGGCCAGCACCAGCGCCCGGGCCGAGAGCTGCGCCTTGTGCAGCTCCACGGTGGCCGCGTCCAGGGCCACCAGCAGGTCGATGGACCCGCAAGGGCCGTGCACCGCCTCGGGGCTCACGCGGATGGCGTAGGTGTTGTGGCCGCCCCTGATGCGCGACTGGTAGTCCTGGGTGACGACGATCTCGTAGCCCGCGCGCACGAGCGCCTTGGCCAGGAAGTCGCCCACGGTGACCAGCCCCTGGCCGGCCTCCCCTCCGATGACGATGTTCACGCTTGGGTCCTGCATGGTGTGTTAGCCTCGCGGTGGTGAAACGAAAAAGCGGCCGCCGGGTGAACCCGGCGGCCGCCTGTTGCTGTTTCAGTTCCCGGAACCGGCCTCGGTGGCCGTCTCGAAGTAGTAGCGCATGTCGGAGACGAGCACGAAGTGCCCCTTCTCCTCCTCCAGGGCCCGCTGGAGCACGGAGCGCACGCCCTGGTCGGCCTCGGCCGAGAGCATGCCCTCCAGGTGCGACAGGCAGGCCTGCTCCAGGGCCAGGGCGGACCCGATCAGGTCGAGGTCCGCCGCGCTCGGGCTCAGGGCCGCCGCGCGCAGGGCGGCGACGGCTTCCGAAGCGCCGGGGACGTCCTCCCGGGTTTCCTCGATCAGGGCGCAGGCGTTTGCCAGGCTCATGCCCCGGCCCAGGGCGGCGGATATCTCCGCGAGCCTGGTGGCCAGGCGCTTCTTGTCCTCGGCCAGGAGTTCGAAGACGCGTCTGCCCAGTTCGCTCCTGCTCTGCTCCCGCGCGGCCTCGTAGAAGTCCAGGGCCTTGCGGTCGAGCTCCAGCGCCCGGCACAGCGCGGGCCCGGCGGCGTCCATTGCGGCCTACTCCGCCCCCGCGGGCGGGGTGAACACGCGCGCGCCGAGCTCCTTGTCCAGCATGTACAGCGCCGAGGGGTTGCCCTCCACGAGCTTCAGCTTGTTGATCACGTCCTGGACGCTGGCTTCCTCCTCGACCTGCTCGTCGATGAACCACTTGAGGTAGGAGGCGGTGGCGTGGTCCTTCTCCTTGATGGCCAGGTCCATGAGCGCGTTGATGCGGGCGGTCACGCCCTGCTCGTGCTTCAAGGTGTCCTGGAAGACGGCCATGGGGCTCTTCCAGCTGCTCTCGGGCGCTTCGAGGGTCTGCAGGACGATGCGCCCGCCGCGCTCGAAGGTGTAGCCGTAGAACTTGGTGGCGTGGAACTTCTCCTCCTGCTCCTGGACCTTCATCCAGCTGGCGAAGCCCATGAGGCCCATGTCCTCGAAGTAGGCGGCCATGGAGAGGTACAGGTAGGAGGACCAGAGCTCCCACTTCACCTGGTCGTTCAAGGCCTGCTCCATCTTCTTGCTCAGCATGGGGCTACTCCGCCTTCCACAGGCCGTGGAGGTTGCAGTACTCGCGGGCCACGATCTTGTCGGCCTTGATGCAGAACTCGGCCTCGGGCTTCTGGCCGGGCAGCAGGTCCTGGCGGTAGACCTTGCCGTCGGCGATGACCTCGATGAACTCGATGTAGTGCTTCTCCTCCATGGGATGGGGCACGCTGCCGACCAGCACCTTGAAGCCGTTGGCGGTCTTCTCGATCACGGGGACGTGCTTCTCCTTGGCGGCGTCCACGGTGTTCTCCTGGAAGTACTTCATGGGCTGGCCGCAGCAGACCAGGTCGCCGCCGCCGGTGTGCAGCACTTCGACGATGTTGCCGCAGATGTCGCATTTGTAGATGCCGTTCTTCTCGGTCATATCTTTCGCTCCTTTGGAATGTGGTCCGGATGGGCCGGGACGCAAAAAAACGACCCGGCATTTCCATGACATAAACCACTTTCGGGGCGTTTGCGCAAGCCCTTTCGGGAGACACGCGCCACGCACGCCGCCAACATTTCCGGCATGGACTTTGCGTGCAAGCGGCGTTACCGGTGTCATACGGCAAAAACCGCCCATTGCGGGACTTAAGGGTTTTGCAGGTGAAGCCGATGAGACGCAAAACCGCCGGAGGATGAAACCATGCGCGCGCCAGCACTTTTCGCGGCGCTCCTGACCGCGAGCCTCTTCGCGCCGGGGGCGTCCGCCCAGACCATCGGGCCCGTGGACCCGGGCGCGCCCATGGAACTGAGCGCACCCCGCGACGCCACGATCAACGGCACGCGCGACGTGCCCGTGCGCGACACGCCAGGGGCCTCGCAGGGCTTCATGGTCCCGGACGCCAAGGGCGGCTACGTGCACTACGCCCCGGGACCGGCCCCGGCCCCGCCGCCGGCCTCGCGCGCCGACGCGGAGGAAGTGCGCCTCTACGCCAGGGAGCTCGCCTCCCAGATCACGCGGGGCATCTCCGGCGACGCTTCCTTGACCGGCGTCGTCAGCGTTCCGTCGGCTTTCGTGGACCAGGACACCCGCATGGTCACGCCCTTCGGCCGCCTCATGGGCGAGCAGATGATCTACGAGCTGAACAGCAGGGGCTTCCCGGTCCAGGAGGCCAGGGGAGCCGCCCCCGCCGCCGCGAAGTCCAAGGGCAGGAAGGCCGCCGCGCCGGCCCAGCCCTTCGCGGTGCTGGCCGGGTCCTACTACGCGGACAAGGACAACCTCTTCGTCAACGCGAGGCTCGTGGAACCCTCGGGGCGCGTGCTGCGCACGGGCTCCGCGCTCATCCCCATGACGCCGACCCTCAGGCGCATGCTGGGCCTGCCCGAGCCCAACCCTTCGGGCCTGCGCCCGACGCCGCCCGTGCTCATCGGCTCGCGCGACGTGAACGACCCTCCGGGATCGGGCGTGAAGACCCCGACGCCCTACTCGCCGCAGCCCAAGAAGAAGGCTCCCCCGAAGAAGGCCGTCAAACCCAAGGCCAAGGCCCCCTGCCCTCCGGGGTGCGAGCCCATCGACACCAACGCGAAAGCCGCCTCGGGCCAGGGCCAGCAGCCGCTCGCCCAGCCGGCCGAGAAATAGGAGCCGGACATGAAATTCCTGTCCGCAGCCCTCCTGGTCCTGATGCTCGGGGCCTGCCACGGCAAGGAACTGGCCGTGATCCCCCAGGACGCAGGCAGCCTGGACCACTACGCCATGGGCCTGCGCATGAAGCGCGAGGGCCGCTTCCTGCTGGCCAGGGAGCACTTCGAGCTGGCCCGCGCCACCGCGCGCGACCAGAACATGTACTCGCGCTGCGAAGCCGAGATCGCGGCCATGGACCGCGCAATCAAGGCCTTGCGCTAGCAGGGGCCATCCCAGACGCACACGAGGAGACGCGCCATGAAACGGTTCGCGTGGATACTGATACTTCTGGCCGGGGCCTGCGCGCCCATGGCCAACGGCGAGATGGCCTACCTCTTCAAGGAGGTGGGGGCGAGCATGCCCTGGGCGGGCGCGGGCGACGCCAAGGAGCACTATCCCCAGGCCTCCCAGGAAATGGCCGCCGAACTGGACATGCAGCTGGCCGCCCGCCTGGGCTTCGACCACACCACCACGCGCGGCCTGCAGTGGCTTCTGGTGACCACCCCCACGGATTTGAACAACATGGGCCAGGCCGTGCCGCTTTCGCGCGCCCTGGCCGAGCAGCTCGGCCAGGCCATGACCGCCAAGGGCTATTACGTGCAGGAGATCAGGAAGACTTCCGAGGTGGTGTTCGACAAGGCCCAGGGCGAGTTCATGCTCTCTCGCGACGTGCGCGCGCTGGCCACAAGGAACTTCCAGGGCACGCTGGTGGCCACGGGCACCTATGCGGCCACGCCCTACGGCGTGCGCTTCAACATCGAGGTGCTCGACGCCAGGAACAACGACGTGCTGGCCAAGAGCAGCCGCGTGATCCCCATGAACCGCACCGTGGCCTTCCTCATGGAGCAGCCGTCCCAGGGCCCGGCCACCATCCGCCCCACCGTGGCCACCGTGCCTGGCGCGCCCGAGCCCAAGGGGCAGTCCTACCTGCCGCCGGGCGACTGGCGCACCAGCAGGCAGAAACTGCCGAACTTCCTGCTGCCCTAGCCCGGCCGCGACGCCCGGCCCTCGCCCTGAAGAACGCGCCAGCGCCCTGCGAGGGCGGGGGCGTTACGCGGCCGTGAACAGCCAGGACTTGTCCACCATGTCCTCCTGGCGGCCGAACACGTAGGCCTTGTCCCCGGGCTCCAGTCTGAAGGAGCCCTCGGGGTTGAGGTGCATCTCCCCCTGCCTGTCCACGGCCACCAGGGTCAGCCCGTGCACCTTGCGCAGGTGCGATTCTATGAGCGTGTGCCCGGCCAGGGTGGAGCCCTCGTCCACCGTGAACACGGCCAGGTCCATGCCCGAGAGCTGCGGGGTCATGAGCTTCTGGCCGTCCAGGGGCAGCCCCGGCGTGCGCAGCATGCGGTAGTTGGCCCCCCTGGCCTCCAGGATGAAGCGCTCGATCATCTGGTTTGGCACCAGGTATTCCACCAGCACCCGGGTGAAGATCTCGATGGAGGTCTCGAACTCCTCCGGCACCACGTCGCTGGCCCCCAGCTTGAGCAGCTCGTCCACCTCGCCCAAAAAGCGCGTGCGCACGATGATCTTCACGTTGGGGCTGATGGCCCGGGCCGTGCTGACGATGCGCCTGGCGGCCGAGGGGTCCGAGACCACGATCACCATCACCCGCGCCTGCTTGATCCCGGCGTGCTTGAGCACCTCGGGGTAGCTGGCGTCGCCGTAGTGCACGGGCTCGCCGTTGGCGTGCTCGCGCCGCACCGTGTCGATGTTCATCTCCAGCACGTAATAGCCGATGTCCGCGCGCCTGGCCGCGTGGGCGATGCGTTGCCCGCCCGGGCCGAAGCCGATGATGATCAGGTGGTCCTTGAGTTCGGGATGCCCCGTGGCAGCGTCGGCCCTTTGCGCGGGGGCCCTCCCCAGCTTTCCCGCCAGCCAGGGCGCCGCCTGGATGAGCCCGGGCGTCACGGACATGGTGATCACGCTGGCGGCCAGGAAGAGCTGGTAGGAGTCGCCGTCGAAGAGCCCGGCGTCCAGGCCCACCTTGGCCAGCACGAAGGAGAACTCGCCCACCTGCGCCAGGGCCAGGCCGCCCGTCACCGCGGTGCGCAACGGGTAGCCCAGGGCCATCACCGCGCCGCCCGCGGCCAGGGTCTTGAGCACGATCACAGCGCCCGCCGTGCCCAGCACCAGAAGCGGGTTGTCGATGATGAAGGCCACGTCCACGAGCATGCCCACAGAGACGAAGAACAGGCTGGTGAAGATGTCCTTGAAGGGCAGCACGCCCTCCAGGGCGTTCAGGGCGTAGTCCGACTCGGAGAGGATGAGCCCGGCCAAAAACGCCCCGAGCGAGAGCGACAGGCCCACGCTGGCCGTGAGCAGGGCCACCGAGAGGCAGAAGACGATGGTGGCCAGCAGGAAGAGTTCCCGGCTGCGCACCCTGGCCACCATGAGGAAGAGCCTGGGCACCACGTACTTGGCCAGCACCAGCACGATGCCCACCACGGCCACGCCCTTCAGGGCCATCATGCCGAGCGAGCTGGCCAGGTCCCCGCCCTTGCCGCCGAGAAAGGGCGTGAGCAGCATCATGGGCACGATGGCCAGGTCCTGGAAGATGAGGATGGCCAGGCTCACGCGCCCGTGGGGGCTCTCGAGTTCGGCGCGGCGCTGGAGCTCCTTGAGCACGATGGCCGTGGAGGACAGCGCCGCCAGAAAGCCCAGGAAGAGCCCCTGGTTCGTGGCGAAGCCCCCGCCCACGGAAAGGGCCTCGAAGAGCGCGATGGTCAGCCCGATCTGCACGAGCCCGCCGAGGAACACCGGCCGCTTGAGCCGCACGAGTTCCGAGGCGGAAAGCTCCATGCCGATGGAGAAAAGCAGCAGCACCACGCCGATCTCGGCCATCATCTCGACCTGGTGCACGGACTTGACCAGCCCCGCGCCGCCGGGGCCGCAGATCACTCCGGCGACGAGGAAGCCCACGATGGGCGGCAGGCCCAGTCGGTGGCACACGAAGAGGACGCCCACGCTCATGGCGAGGATAACTACGATTTCATTGAGGAACGAAAAATCCATCGGATACGGCTCCAGGCTGTGTTTCGCGTCTTCCTAGCCCAAAAGGTGCGGTTCTGTCACGGCGCACGCTTCTCGAACACGGCAAGGTCCGCGCACCGGCCCGGGGGAGCGGCCCTTGGCGGAAGGAGCGTGGAGGAGCCACGGCATGCAACGGCGAAGATGCGTCAGATGATGTTCAGGCTGACGCCGTATGCGGAGATGATGTAATCCTTGACCAGGAGCGCCTTGGCCATGAGCCCGACGCTTCTTTTCCTGATGATGCTCTTCTTCACTTCCAGGTCGTCCATGAGGGCGTAGCCCTGCAACCCGACCTGGTCGAAGCAGCGCTTGCGGGCGACGCTCAGGGGCAGCGTTCGCGGGATGGCCTTCTTGAGCGCGTTGAACTCCGCCTGGTATTTGCATGTTCCGCGCAAGGCAACGAGAATGTCCCTATAAAACGGTACATCGAACGACCCGTCCAGCTTTTCGAATCGCCTGTCTATCAGGTCGATTATCTTTTCATCCGGGCAGTTCGAGTTCAGCATTTCGTCGATGGCCGTGCATGTATCGTCGCCAAGAATCTCGATAATGTCAGGCGTGATTTTATCGGCGAGTTTTTTGGAGAGAGGCTTGTCCATGGTGACCACCATCTGCCCAGCTTTGTTCTCTAACTTACCGGAAAGTCGTTGACGCCAACAACGGTGATGCACGACTTCAATATACATCAATTCGTGATTTGCAACAATATTCGCAAAACGCCTCCCCGGGGCCGAAAACGAAAAACCCCGCCGGCAAAACCGGCGGGGTTCGCATGTCGGTTCGCGGCGTTACGGTTCAACCGGCCACGGTGCACTTGTCCACGAGATAGACGATGGACTGGTAGGGGATGCCCGTGTTGCGCGACAACCCGATCTCGCAGGTGCGGCTGTTGGAGAAGCCCCAGGTGACCTCCGGCGGCAACTGCTCCGTGAGCCCGTCCAGGGCCGCCTCGTTGAGTTCGGGGAAGTTGAAGCCCCTGTCGCCCGCGAAGCCGCAGCAGTGGATGTTGCGCGGCGCGACCACCTTCTCGGCGCAGGCCTCGGCCAGGGCCTTGAACTTGCCCGCCAGGCCCATCTTGACGGAGCTGCACGTCACGTGGATGGCCACGGACTTGTCGAGCTTGGTGAAGCGCAGCTTGTCCATCAGGTGGTCGTGGATGAACTCCACGGGCTCGTAGATGCGCAGGTCCGGCTCGATCTTGCAGCGCATGGCGTAGAGGCAGGGGCTGGTGTCGAAGAGCACGGGAATCTCGCCGTTCCCGCTCACGCGGCGAAGCTCTCGCTCGAGCTCGGCGGCCTTTTTGTCGGCCTGCTCGAAGAATCCCTTGGACTCGAAGGTCAGGCCGCAGCAGAGCTCGCTCATGCCCTCGGGGTAGACCACGTCGTACCCGGCCTTGTTCAGCACCGAGAGCGTGGCCTCGTAGAGCGCGCGCTGGTCCGGGTCGTCCCGGGCCGGGCCCATGGAGCGCACCACGCAGCTGGGGAAGTAGACCACCTTGCGGCCCTTGCCCTTGACCGTGGGCGTGAACGTGGCCTGGGGCAGCCCCTTGGGCATCCACTTGTTCCACAGCGGGATGCGCCCGCCGGACATCTCCCGGAAGGACTCGGCGAGCTGGGTCATGAGCTTCTCGCCCAGAACCCCGCGCACGGCGTCCACCACCTTGAGGCCCCGGCGCACGGCGGCCATGGACGAGCCGTAGTTCGTGGCCACCCAGGAGGCCACCTTCCTGGCCCGGGGGCTCGAACGCTCGCCGCGCAGCGACTTGGTGAACTTGCCCGTGTCGATGGCCACCGGGCAGACCGTGGCGCACAGGCCGTCGGCAGCGCAGGTCTCTTCGCCGAAGTAGGTGTAGTGCTCCCAGAACTTCTTCATCAGCTCGTCGTCGCGCGAGTGCTTGAGCCTGGCCATGTGGCGCTGGAGCGCGATGCGCTGGCGCGGCGTGGAGGTGATGGTGCGCGAGGGGCAGACGGGCTCGCAGAAGCCGCACTCGATGCAGCGGTCGATGATCTCGTGCACCGCGGGCATGGGCTTCAGGTTCTCGAGGTGCGCGTGGGGGTTGTCGTTGATGATCACCCCGGGGTTCAGCAGGTTGTCCGGGTCGAAGGCCTTTTTCAGCCGGACCATGTAGGAGTACGCCTGCACGCCCCACTCCATCTCCACGAACGGGGCCATGTTGCGCCCGGTGCCGTGCTCGCCCTTGAGCGAGCCGTCGTAGCGGTTCACCACCATCTCGGCCACCTCGTCCATGAGGGCCTGGTAGTCCTTGACCATCTTGGGGGAGCCGAAGTCCGGGCAGAACACGAAGTGCAGGTTCCCCTCCAGGGCGTGGCCGAAGATGATGCCCTCGGGGAAGCCGTGCTTGTGCATGAGCTCCTGGAGCTCCATCGTGCCGTGGGCCAGCTTCTCGATGGGGAAGACCACGTCCTCGATGACCACCGTGGTGCCGGGCCCGCGCACGGCCCCCACCGCCGGGAACAGGCCCTTGCGGATGTTCCAGAGGCGGTTGAAGTCGTCGGGCCGGTCCATGAACACGATGGGGTGCAGGGCCTCGATGCCGGACACCAGCTCCTGGATCTCCCCGATCTGGGCGAGCAGCGCCTTCTCGTCGCCCGCGCGCGTCTCCACCAGGATGGCCGCGGCCTCCTCGGGCAGGCCTTTCAGGAACTCGGGCATCCCGGGCTTGTCCTGCACGGAGCGTAGCGAGGCCCGGTCCATGAGCTCCACCGCGGACACCGGCCCCTTCTTGAGCTGGATGGTGGCGTTGCAGGCGTCGGCGATGGTGGCGTAGTACATCATGGCCGAGGCCTTGTGCGGGTGCTCCACAACGGTGCGGTAGGTCACCTCGGCGATGAAGGCCAGGGTGCCCTCGGAGCCCACCATCAGGTGCAGGAGGATGTCCACTGGGTCGTCGAAGTCCACGAAGGAGTTGATCCCGTAACCGGTGGTGTTCTTGATCTTGAACTTGCGGCGGATGCGCCCGGCCAGCTCCTCGTCGGCGCGGATCTCGTCGCGGATGGCTTCCAGCTCGCGCACCAGCGCGGGGTGCGTTTCACGAAACGCCCGGCGCGAGCCCTCGTCGGCGGTGTCCAGGGTGGAGCCGTCCACGAAGACCAGCTTCATGGACTCCACGGTCTTGTAGCTGTTCTCGGCCGTGCCGCAGCACATGCCCGAGGCGTTGTTGGCCGCGATGCCGCCGATCATGGCCGCGTTGATGGAGGCCGGGTCCGGCCCGATCTTCTTGCCGAAGGGGGCGAGGCGCACGTTGGCCTCGGCCCCGATGACGCCCGGCTCCAGCGAGATGAGCGAGGCGTGGTCGTGGATGTGCAGGCCCTTCCAGGCCCCTGCCAGGTAGACGAGCACGGAGTCCGTGATGGCCTGGCCCGAGAGGCTCGTGCCCGCCGTGCGGAACGTGACCGGCACCTTCATCCCGTTGGCGATGGCCAGCAGGCGCGAGACCTCCTCCGGGGTGCGGGCCTTGACCACGATCCTGGGCACCAGCCTGTAGAAGCTGGCGTCGTCGCCGTAGGCCAGGTTGGTGAAGGGGCCGCTGAACAGGCGCTCCGCCGGGATGAAGGCCGAGAGACGTTCATGGAAGCGCTTGTAGAGTTCGGGAAGCTGGCTGGGGTCGTTGTCGGTGATGGGCATCGTGTGTCTCCTGGCCACGGGGCCGGTGTGGGAAGGATGAGTATCCTCCACGGATACATCGAAATACGGCGCAAGGGAAGCCGGTGGGGGAAAAACCGGGCAGGCACGGCGGGAGGGCGCGAAAAAAAAGGGCGCGCCCGAAGGCGCGCCCGATGAGGCGATTCGAGGCCCGAGCCTAGATCATGCTCAGGTCGTAGGTTTCCAGGAACATCTTCATGCGCTTGTGGGCGTCGTCCATGCGCACGCGCAGGTCCTTCTTGTACTGCTCCAGGTCCAGCTTCTTGGTGGCCACGCCGCTGTCCATGGCGGCCTTGGCCACGGCGGGGGCTTCCCACTCGAGCATGCGGAAGTCCAGGGCCTTGGGGATGATGTAGTCCAGGCCCAGCTTCAGGTCCTTCACGCCGTACATTTCGCAGATCTCGGAGGGCACCGGCTCCTTGGCCAGGTTGGCGATGGCCTTGGCGGCGGCCATCTTCATTTCCTCGTTGATGCGGCGCGAGCCGGCGTCCAGGGCTCCGCGGAAGATGAAGGGGAAGCCGGAGACGTTGTTGACCTGGTTGGGGAAGTCCGAACGGCCGGTGCCCATGATGGCGTCGGGGCGGGCGGCCTTGGCGTCGGTGTAGGTGATCTCCGGGTCGGGGTTGGCCATGGCGAAGATGATGGGGGTCTTGCCCATGCTCTTGACCATGTCCTGGCTGACCATGCCCTTCACGGAGAGGCCCAGGAAGGCGTCGGCGCCCTTCATGGCGTCGGCCAGGCTGGCGTATTCCTTCTTCTGCGCGTTGGCGAAGTAGGCCTTGGTGGAGTGCAGGCCGGAGCGGCTCTTGTTCAGGTGCCCCTTGGAGTCGAACATGGCGATGTTCTCGGGGTTCACGCCGAGCGCCACGTAGAACTTGGAGCAGGAGATGGCCGAGGCGCCCGCGCCGGACACGACCACGCGCAGGTCCTCGATCTTCTTGCCGGCGATCTCGCAGGCGTTCAGCAGGCCCGCGCCGGACACGATGGCCGTGCCGTGCTGGTCGTCGTGGAAGACCGGGATCTCGAGGGCCTCGATCAGGGTCTGCTCGATCTCGAAGCACTCGGGGGCCTTGATGTCCTCGAGGTTGATGCCGCCCACGGTGGGTTCGAGCATCTTGCAGAACTCGATGACCTTCTCGGGGGTGTCGGCATTGATGTTCAGGTCGTAGACGTCGATGTCGGAGAAGATCTTGAACAGAAGGCCCTTGCCTTCCATGACCGGCTTGCCGGCCTTGGCGCCGATGTTGCCCAGGCCCAGGACGGCGGTGCCGTTGGACACGACGGCCACAAGGTTGCCGCGGTTGGTGTATTCCCAGATCTTGTCCGGGTCCGCATGGATCTCACGGCAGGCTTCGGCAACGCCGGGAGAATAGGCCATGGACAGGTCTTTCTGGTTGCGGAAGGGTTTGATGGGCACCACTTCAAGCTTGCCCTTGCGCGCGGCGGAGTGGTAGCGAAGAGCTTCTTCTTTGGTGAACAATGCCATGAAGTCCTCCAAATGCGGTCAAGCGTTGAAGCGGGCGAGTGCGAGCGATTCGATTGGTAGTGCAGTCCGGACGGGAAAGCAACATCTTTCGGGGCGCGCCAAACCAGAGTTGAAAGGTACGGAATGCGTTCACTCGTCATCAACCTGACCCGCTTCGGCGACCTCCTCCAGACCCAACCCGTGCTCACCGGGCTCGCCGCCGAAGGCCACGAGGCCGGGCTCGTCTGCCTGCAGAACTTCGCCCCGGCGGCGCACCTCCTGCGCGACCTCGAAAGCGCCCACCCCGTGCCCGGGGCGCGCCTGCTGGCCGGGCTGGACGGCTCCTGGCCCGGCGCGCTGGGCGACTGCCTGGCCTGGGCCGGCTCCGTGCGCCGCGAATTCGCGCCGGAGCGCGTCATCAACCTGACGCCCTCCCTGGCCGCGCGCCTCATGGCCCGCTCCCTGGCCCAAGACGCCGAGGTCCTGGGCTTCGGGATCGACGAATACGGCTTCGGGACCTACTCCACGCCCTGGGCCGCGTTCCTGGAGGCCACCTCCCTCCACAGGGGGGCCAGCCCCTTCAACCTGGCGGACATCTTCTTCAAGTCCGCGCACCTGGGCGACGCCCCGCGCCTGTTCCGGCTGGCCGAACCAGGCGAGGCGGTCGTCCGGGCGGCCCGGGAGCTCGTCTCGGCCCAGGCCCCGGCGGGCCACTCCGGGCTCGCGGGCATCCAGTTGGGGGCCAGCGCGGAGAAGCGCCGCTGGCCCGTGGAGCACTTCGCGGCCGTGGCGGATTTCCTCTGGGAGAAGCACAATCTCCTGCCGGTGATCCTGGGCTCGGGGGACGAATCCGCCCTGGCCGCTCGCTTCGCCGAGGCCTCGCGCTCGCCCCATGCCGACCTGACCGGAAAAACCTCCCTGCCGCTCCTGGCCGGGGCCGTGAGCGGGCTCAAGGTGCTCGTCACCAACGACACCGGCACCATGCACCTGGCCGCCGGGCTCGGCGTGCCCGTGCTGGCGCTCTTTTTGGCCACGGCCCAGCCCTGGGACACCGGCCCCTACCTGGCCGGTTGCTGCAGCCTGGAGCCGGACCTGCCCTGCCACCCCTGCGCCTTCGACCACGAATGCACGCAGGGCTGGGCCTGCCGCGAGAAGCTGCCGCCCCGGGCGGCCATGGCCTGCCTGGACGGCTGGCTCGAAAAGGGCCGCTGGCCCGGCGTCCCGCTCTCGGGCGCGCGCGCCTGGGAGAGCTACGCCGACGCGGACGGCTTCATGTGCCTGCGCTCGCTCTCCGGGCACGAGAACGAGGCGCGCACGGCCTGGAACATGGTCCAGCGCGCGGCCCTGCGCCGGTTTCTTGACGGCTTGGAGCCCTCCTTCCCCCCGGGCGTGGCGGACGCCCTGCCCGAGGCCTTCCGCGCCCCGCTCCGGGAGGCCTTCTCCCAGGCGGCCGCGCTCATCGGCATGCTCGAGACCCAGGCCCGGGCCTTGCAGGTTTCCCCTCGCCCGGCCATGCGCGAGAAGTTCATGGCCGCGTGGCAGCGCGTGCTCACGCTCCTGGAATCCGACAAGCGCCTGGCCGCCCTGGCGCACCTCTGGCTGCACCTCTCCCAGGCCCAGGGGCAGGACATGGCCAGCTTCTCCTCCTTCGCCGCGAGCATGGGCTCCCTGCTCGCCTCCCTGGCCTCCCTGCTCGCCCCCTCCCGCTGAACAACGATTGGCATGCTTCTGGCATTGACGGCCGTGCAGGAATTTATTTCCGACACCGCCGCTGACGGCAAGAGGAGGGAGAGACATGATCGTTGTGGACGGCCGGGAAACCGGACTGGCTATCCAGAGTTTCGACAACCTGGAGCAGCTTCTCATCAAGGTGATGGAAGACAAACATCTCGAAGGCCGCATCGTGACGGACGTGTTCGTCAACAAGGAGGCCTTTTCCGAGATTTACCCCCACCAGGCCGAGGACGTCGAAGCCCGCGACATCGAATCCGTGGAGATCGTCACCGTGCCCACCAGCGAGATGGCCGTGAACGTCACGCGCGAACTCTACAAGGTGGTCACGCTCATGGACCACGGCGCACGCCGCGTGGCCGAGCTGTTCCGCAAGGCCGAGGACAACGAGGCCCTGGAGGTCTACCAGGACCTCATGGACGTCACCCGCGACTTTCTGGGCACCATCGGCGTGCTGCGCGGCGAGTTCAGCCTGAAGCACAGCCCGTCCTTCAACGAGGCTGCCGAGGAGCTCTCCTCCCTGTTCTCCGAGATGCTCGAGGTCATCGAGAACGAAGACTGGATCCTGCTCGCCGACCTGCTGGAGTACGAGTTCATCCCCGCCGTGGAGCGCTGGAAGAAGATCGTGGCCCAGTTGCGCGAGGACATCAAGGAAATCGCCCGCGCGGCGTAAAGACTTAAGGCGGCAAAGCCATGAGCGACGAACACGAGATCCTCGAACGGGCCCTGGACGCCGGACGCAGGGAACTCGGCCACCTCGCCGCGGGCGAGGTGGACGAAGCCGAAGGCCTGGCCAGGGAGCGCATGGCCCTCATGGAAGAGGCCTGGCGCATGAAGGACCCCCAGAAGATCGGGGTGCTCAAGGAGAAGCTCCTGCAGCTCCAGGGCCTCCAGGGGCAGATCACCGCCGAGGCCCGCAAGCTGCACGAGGCCATCAAGCGCGACCTCCTGCGCGCCAGGCAGGAGAACCAGCGCCTGACCGGGTATCGCTCGTCGCTCCGCGTCTCTCCTGTCGGCGGCAGGTTCGTGGACAAGGCCGGCTGATCATCCGGCGGTCCCGGAACTCTTCGAGCGGCCCCCCTCCGGACGTCCGGAGGGGGGCTGCCCGCTTTTTTTGACGGGGTGCCTTTCTTCTGTTAGGTAGCTATACTACCCTGTGTAACCGCCTTCCATGTCGAGGTTCGCGATGGCCGACACGCAGGATAACGCCCTGAGGAAATTCGTCGCCCCCGAGTTCGTTTTCGGAGAGGGCTCCTTCAGGCTCGCCGGGCGCTACGCGGCCAACCTGGGCGCGCGCCGCCCCATGCTGGTGAGCGACCCCGGCGTGGACAAGGCCGGATGGGCCGAGGCCGTCCGGGCCGAGCTTGCGGCCGCGGGGCTCGAATGCGTGCCCTTCAGCGGCGTCACGCCCAACCCCAAGGACCACGAGGTCATGGCCGGGGCCGGCGTCTACGCCGAGAAAGGCTGCGACGCCCTGGTGGCCGTGGGCGGCGGAAGCGTGCTGGACTGCGCCAAGGGCATCGGCGTGGTCATGGCCTGCGGCGGGCACATCCTCGACTACGAGGGCGTGGACACCGTGGACTGCGCCCTGCCGCCGCTGGTGTGCGTGCCCACCACCTCGGGCAGTTCCGCCGACGTCTCCCAGTTCGCCATCATCACCGACACCGCGCGCAAGGTGAAGATCGCCCTGGTCAGCAAGATGCTCGTGCCGGACGCTGCGCTCATCGACCCCCTGCCCGCCAGCACCATGGACCCGGCCCTCACCGCCGAGACGGGCGTGGACGCCCTGACCCACGCGGTGGAGGCCTACGTCTCCAACGCCAGTTCCCCCGTGACCGACCTCTTCGCCCTGGAGGCCATGCGCCTGGTGCAGGCCAACCTGGTGCGCGCGGTGCGCTCCCCCGGCGACATCGAGGCGCGCGGCAAGATGTGCCTGGCCAGCCTGGACGCGGGCCTGGCCTTCTCCAACGCCATCCTTGGCGCGGTGCACGGCATGGCCCACAGCCTGGGCGGAACCCTCGACCTGCCCCACGGCGAATGCAACGCCATCCTGCTCGGGCCCGTGGTGGCCTACAATTTCCCCTCCGCCCCGGCGCGCTACCGCGAGGTGGCCCGGGCGCTGGGCTGCGCCGTGGAAGGCCTGGGCGACGAGCAGACCCTCCAGGCGCTGACCGGGGCCATCGCCCGGCTGCGCGCCGACGTGGGGCTGACGCGCAACTTGGCCGACCTGGGCGTGACCCGCCGGGACATCCCCCGCCTGGCTTCCCTGGCCATGCAGGACCCCTGCCTGCTCACCAACCCCCGCAAACCTGCCCAGGCGGACATCGAGGCCATCTATGAAGCGGCCCTCTGAGCCCGGGGAGGAACCCGGCCAGGGGCAGGACCAGGAGGACCTGCGCGGCAGGCTCATGGGACTGGGCAAGCGCTCCGTGCGCAAGACCTACTACCCCGAACTGCGCAGGCGCATGGAGGAACTGGAGCGGGCCTGGGGGTATCTGAACTCCATCGTGGACTCCATGCCCTCCATGCTCGTGGGCGTGGACGCCGCGCTCGACATCACCCTCGTCAACGCCCACTTCTCCCGGGTCACGGGCATGGCCCCCGAGGACGCCCGGGGCAAGCCCGTGGCCGAGGTGCTGCCCTGGCTGCCCGCGCTGCCAGGCGCCCTGAAGGCCTCGCTGGCCGGGGGCAAGGGCCGGATTCTGCGCAAGCTCCCGGGCCAGGGGCCGCCGGGACAGTCCTGGGTCGACGTGACCGTCTTCCCCCTGGGCCAGCACCCGCCCGAGGCCGTGGCCCGCATCGACGAGGTCACCTCCCGCGTGCGCATGGAGGAGGCCCTCGTGCAGACGGAGAAGATGATCTCCATGGGGGCCCTGGCCGCCGGCATGGCCCACGAGATAAACAACCCCCTGGCCGGCATCCTCCAGGGCGTGCAGTCCGTGCTGCGCCGCCTGGGGCCGGACCTGGCGGCCAACCGCGAGGCCGCCGGGCGCGCCGGGATCGGCCTGGAGGCCCTCCAGACCTACCTCGAGGACCGCGACATCCTGCAAATGCTCGAAGCCGTGAAGGAGTCCGGGATCAGGGCCTCGCGCATCGTGAGCAACATCCTCGAGTTCAGCCGCCGCTCGGACATGAGCAAGGCCCTGGTCCAGCTGCCCGTGCTGGCGGACAAGGCCCTGGAGCTGGCGGTGAGCGAGTTCGACCTGAAGAAGAAATACGACTTCAGGCATATCCGCGTCGTGCGCGAGGACGACCCGGCGCTTCCCGCGGTCTGGTGCGTGCCCACGCAGATCGAGCAGGTCATCCTGAACCTGGTCAAGAACGCGGCCCAGGCCCTGGCCCAGGCCGGGGCCAGGGAGCCCGCCATCACCGTGCGCACGGGGCTGAGCGAGGGCATGGCCTTCTTGGAGGTGGAGGACAACGGCCCGGGCATGGACGAGGCCACCCGCGAACGCGTGCTCGAGCCCTTCTTCACCACCAAGCCCCCGGGCGAGGGCACGGGGCTCGGGCTCTCCGTGGTCTACTTCATCGTGGTCGAGCAGCACGGGGGGCGCGTGTCGGTGCATTCCACGCCGGGAAAAGGCTCGAGCGTGACCATCAAGCTGCCCCTTCCCACGGCCTGAGCGGCCCTTCCGGGGCTATCCGCCCCAGGGGCTTTCCTTTTGTGCGTTTTTATTCTAGAGAAAACCCCTTTGTCCGCATCCAAATACCACTGAGGAGCCATGTCCCATGGATTATAAAGTCACCGAAGTGTCACCGGTCGAGACCAGGATCGAGGTCAAGGTTCCCGCCGAGGAAATCAACGCCGCCCTGATGGCGACCACGGCGATCTACCGCCAGAGCCTCGACCTGCGCGGCTTCCGTAAGGGCAAGGTCCCCTCCAGCATCGTCGAATCCAAGTTCCGCACCCAGATCCTGCGCGAGGCCGCCAACGACCTCATGAACGTGCACATCAACGAGATCATGTCCACGGTCAAATACCTGGCCATCGCCAAGCTGGACGTGAGCCCCGTCGAGCTGGAGAAGGACAAGGAGATCGAATACGTCATCACCTTCGAGCACTGCCCCGACTTCGAGCTGCCCGAGTACAAGGGCCTGGACGTCGAGGAGGAGGAGGCCCTGGCCAAGGAAGACGAGGTGGCCCAGGTCATCGAGCGCATCCGCGGCAACCTGGCCGAGCTCAACGTGGTGAAGGAAGCCCGCCTGCCCAAGGACGGCGACGTGGCCGTGGTCAGCTTCAACGCCACCGAGAACGGCGAACCCGTGCCCGGCGTGCGCGCCGAGAATTTCCAGCTCTCCCTTGGCGAGAACCAGGCCCTGCCCGACTTCGAGGCCCTGGTGAAGGCCACCATGCCCGGGGCGGACAACTCCGGCCCCATGTCCTTCCCCGCCGACTTCATCAACCAGGAGCTGGCCGGGAAGACCGTGGACATGAACATCACCGTCCACATCATCAAGGAGAAGCTCCTCCCGCCCGTGGACGACGAGCTGGCCCGCAAGGCCGGCAGCTTCGAGAACCTTGAGAAGCTCAAGGAAGCCATCTCCAAGTCCTACGTGCAGAGCCGCCAGCAGCTCTACAAGGCCGCCGCCCAGAAGAAGCTCCTGGACGGGCTGCTCGAGAAGGTCGACTTCCAGCTGCCGCCCGCCCTGGTGGAGGAGCAGGTGGGCCTGCTCGTGGCCGACGCCAAGGACAAGATCGAGCGCCAGGGCAAGGCCCCGGACGCCCTGGGCAAGTCCGACGAGGAACTGCGCAAGGAATTCGAGCCCAAGGCCCTGGAGATCGTCAAGGCCCAGCTCTTCCTGATCAAGCTCTCCGACAAGGAAGGCATCGAGACCACCCCGCAGGAGATGGACGCCTACTTCATGCAGGTGGCCTCCCGCACCGGGCAGGACGTGCTGGCCGTGAAGCAGCATTACGAGCAGAAGGGGCTGGTCATCCCCGTGCGCGACAAGATCCTGGCCGACAAGGCCATGGAGTTCCTCTACTCCCAGGCCAAGGTGACCAAGGTCCCGGCCAAGGAGGCCCCGGCGGACGCCTAGTTCGGGCGCGCCGCCGCCGTTGCCGACGTCTTCGCGCCGGGGTGGACGTGGTCCATCCCGGCGTCTGACTTGTGACGGTCCCGTTTTGAGGTCTTGTCTTTCGGCGCGCGTTGGTTCAAAGTCGTCATGCGTGGGGCGGGGCCGATGCCCGCCGAAAGGTCACATTCCAGCCAAGGAGTAAGGGGTGCACGCCCAGATACCCATAGTCATCGAGACCACGGGGCGCACCGAGCGCGCCTACGACATCTATTCCCGACTGCTCAAGGACCGCATCATCCTTCTCGGCACGCCGGTGGACGACCACGTGGCCAACGTGATCTGCGCCCAGCTGCTCTTCCTGGAGTCCGAGGACCCCAAGAAGGAGATTTCCATCTACATAAACTCTCCGGGCGGCTCGGTCACGGCGGGGATGGCCATCTACGACACCATCCAGTTCATCTCCTGCCCGGTGGCCACGCTCTGCATGGGCCAGGCCGCCAGCATGGGCGCTCTGCTGCTCGCCGCCGGGGCCAAGGGCATGCGCCAGGCCCTGCCCAACGCCAGGATCATGATCCACCAGCCCATGGGCGGCTTCCAGGGCCAGGCCACGGACATTGACATCCACGCCCGCGAGATTATCCGCATGAGGGAGAGGCTCAACGAAATCCTGGCCAAGCATACTGGCACGGATATTGAAAAAATCCGCGAGGACACCGAGCGCGACTACTTCATGACGCCGGGCGAGGCCGTGAAGTACGGGCTCATCGACAAGGTGATCACCTCGCGCGACGCCCAGGACCAGGAAAACAAATAAGCGAGCCTGACCCGCGAAGGCGGCAAGGCCCGCCACCCGCGCGACATCAGGGAAGATGCCATGACCAAAAAGAAGACCCCCGTCTCATCCGATCTCTGCTGCTCCTTCTGCGGCAAGACGCAGGAAGAGGTGCAGCGCCTCATCGCAGGCCCAGACGTCTACATCTGCGACGAGTGCGTCTCCCTGTGCAACGAGATCATCGCCCAGGAAAGCCTGAACGAGGAAGTCGAGGATGGCAAGCTTTTGCCCCCGGCCGAGATCAAGCGCCTGCTGGACGAATACGTCATCGGCCAGGACCAGGCCAAGAAGATCCTGGCCGTGGCCGTGCACAACCACTACAAGCGCGTGTTCTACTCCGGCGGAGCCAAGGGCGACGACGTGGAGCTGGACAAGTCCAACATCCTGCTCATCGGCCCCACGGGCTCGGGCAAGACGCTTTTGGCCCAGACGCTTGCGCGCATCCTCAAGGTGCCCTTCGCCATCGCGGACGCCACCACCCTCACCGAGGCGGGCTACGTGGGCGAGGACGTGGAGAACATCCTCGTCCAGCTCCTCCAGAACGCGGACTACGACATCGAGGCCGCGTCCAAGGGCATCATCTACATCGACGAGATCGACAAGATCGCCCGCAAGTCGGATAGCCCGAGCATCACCCGCGACGTTTCCGGCGAGGGCGTGCAGCAGGCGCTGCTCAAGATCATCGAGGGCACCGAGGCCAACATCCCCCCCAAGGGCGGGCGCAAGCACCCCCAGCAGGAATTCATCAGGCTGAACACCGCCAACATCCTGTTCATCGTGGGCGGCGCGTTCATCGGCCTGGAGAAGATCGTGCAGCAGCGCAACCGGGGCTCCGCCCTGGGCTTCGGGGCCAAGATGGAAGGCTCGCGCGAGGAGGACGTCTCCAAGCTCCTGACCCAGGCCCACCCGTCGGACCTGGTCAAGTTCGGGCTCATCCCGGAGTTCGTGGGCCGCATCCCCATCATCACCTCGCTCTGCGAGCTCTCCGAGGAGGACCTGATCCGCATCCTCACCGAGCCCAAGAACGCGCTGGTGAAGCAGTACATGAAGCTCTTCGAGCTGGACAAGGTGCGCCTGCGCTTCACCTCCAACGCCCTGGCGGCCATCGCGCGCAAGTCCATCGAGCGCAAGACCGGCGCGCGCGGCCTGCGCAACGTGATGGAGAGCATCATGCTGGACATCATGTACCAGCTGCCTTCGCTCACCGGCGTCACCGAGTGCGTGATCAACAAGGCCGTGGTGGAGAAGGGCCAGGACCCCCTGCTCTTCTACCAGCAGGAAGTCAAAAGCGCCTGATCGCGCCGCGACGGCCATGAAATGACGAAGCCCCCTTCCGGAAACGGATGGGGGCTTTTTTCATGGGCGAAGCGCGGGGCCTTCGGGGAGCGGGAGCCTCAGCCCGCCTCCACGCGGTTGCGCCCGGCCTGCTTGGCCCGGTACAGGGCCTCGTCCGCGCGGTGCAAGAGCGAGTGCACGCCGTCCTCGCCGCCGCACACGGCCACGCCGAAGCTGGCCGTGACCATCATCCCGCCCGCGAGAAACTCCGTCTTCGCGATCTCCCGGCGCAGCCGTTCGGCCACGCGCACGGCCACGTCCAGCCCCGTTTCCGGGCAGACGATCAGGAACTCCTCTCCGCCCCAGCGGCCCACCACGTCCGTGTCGCGCGAATGCGCCATGAGCGTCCCAGCGAGCCGCGCGAGCACTTCGTCTCCGGCCTGGTGGCCGTGGGAGTCGTTGACGTCCTTGAAGCGGTCCACGTCGGCCATGATCACGGAGAAAGGCTTGTGGTAGCGCTTGAAGCGCCGCATCTCGGTGCGCAGGGTCTCGTCGAGCTTGCGGCGGTTGGGCAGGCCCGTGAGCCTGTCCGTGAGCGAGAGGACCTCGAGCTCCTGGTTCTTGCGGTCCAGCTCGCGGTTGATGGCGCCCAGTTCCTGGGTGCGCAGGCGGACCATGTCCTCGAGGTTCTCCACCAGGTCCCGCACGCGCTGGGACATGGCGTTGAAGGTGTCGGCCAGTACGCCCAACTCGTCGCCGCTTCCGGCCGTGAAGGCCACGTTCAGGTTGCCGGAGCGCAACTCGGCCGCGGCCTTGGTCATGTCCACGATCTTGCGGGTCACGCTGGCGTGGACGAGCGAGGCAACGCAGAAGGTGCAGATCATGCCGAGCACGGTGGACACGAGCACGACCCCTCCGGCCACAAGGCTGATCCACTCGATCCGGGCCTTGAAGCGGGCCGCCTCGGCGCTGGTGAGGGCCTTGAGTTCCTGGGAGATGGGGTCCACGGTTTGGGCCTGGAGGGCGAAGTCGTTGGATATGCCGCGCATGGTCACGTCGATCGCCAGGATCTTGTCGCCAAGGGATGCATATTCGTCCAAAAGGTTGGTGACGGTACGCTTGGCCTTGCCGTCCAGCTCCGGGGCGTCGGGCAGCAGAACGGCGATCCGGGCGATGGTGTTGAAGGCCGACTGCATGTTGGGCCGCTGCCTGAGCAGCAGGTACTGCATCTGGTGCAATTGCGCCTCGGCCAGAAGCGTGGAGAGGGCCTTGGAGGGCGCCAGGGCGGCCTTGAGCGAGGTCATGCGGGCGTTCATCCGCGCCTCGAGGCCGTCCTCGGGGTCGGCCAAGGCCGTGAGCAGGGACATCTCCTCCAGGAGCAGGCTGGAGAAGCGCCGGGCCAGGGAGAGGTAGAGCGTCACGTCCACGTTGCGCTGGCGCAACTCCTGGCTGACGTTGGACGCGCCCAAGAGGTTCCTGAGCTCCTCGCTGACCGCCACCACGCGCGCGGTGGTGGCGAGGGCGGGCTGGCCGTAGAGCTCCCTGGCCTTGGCGAAACCGGCCTCGGGGTAGTTGACCAGGAAGTCGCGGTACAGGCGTCGCGCCTTTTCGAGTCCGCCGTCCATCTCGAAGACCTTCTGGCGGATCTCCAGGCTGACCAGTATCTCCGCCTCGGTGTCGCGCACCAGGGCCTGCGCGGCCAGGTTCACGAACGCGGCCACGAGAAGCAGCGCCAGGAGGAGCGAAAAGGCCAGGCCGACCTTGTAGGTGATACTGAGCGTGCGCCAGTACCCGGAAAGCCGCCCGGCGGAGGCGTTCTCACGGGGCATGGGTGTACACGGCGTTGGCTTTCAGCCCTTGGACACCCTTGGCGGGGTCCTCCAGGCGCAGGACGTTGAACGCCGGCCGGCCGCAATCGCCGAACTCGTCGCAGGAGAGCCGGCCCGCCACGCCCTTGAAGTCCTTGGTGGCGTACAGGGCGTCGCGCAGGGCCTGGCGGCCAATGCGAACGGAGCCGTCCTTCTGCGCGGAGGCCGCCTTGCCGATGGCCTCGAACAGGATCGAGGCCGCGTCGAAGGCGCTCGAATAGTAGTCAGTGGGCGGGGTGGAGCCGTACTTGGCCACGTACTCGTCCACGAGCCTGTCCACGTCGGGCCCTTTCGGGGGCGTGGGGCCGACGAAGTACATGCCCACCGCGGCGCCGCCCACGGCGTCGATGAAGGACTGGTCGATGAGCGCCCCGTCGCTCATGAGCGCCGCGCCCTGGAGGCCGGGGGTCTTGCGGGCCTCCTCCAGCACGCGGTTGCCCTCGGGCTGGAAGAGCGGGAAGAAGACCAGCTGAGGCTTGGCCGCGGCCACGGCCTCCAGCACCGGGGCCATGTTCTCGTCGCCCTTGTTCACGGTGGCCGAAAGCGTCACCTTTCCGCCCAGGCGCTCGAATTCGGCGCGGAAGCCCTCGGTCAGGCCCCGGGTGTAGATGTCGCCGTCGTTCACGGTGGCCGCCTGGCGCAGCCCGAGCTTCTCGAAGGCGAAGCGAGCGGCCGCGGGCCCGGCGTGCTCCTCGTTGGGCGCGGTGCGGAAGAATCCCGGCTGCCACTTGGGGGCCCTTTTGCCTCCCATGGCGGTGAGGAAGGGGGCGCTGTTGTTGCCGGAGATCATGGACAGCCCGGCCTCGGTCATCACCTGGGCCGCCGTGGCCGCGTCGGCCGAGCAGGTGGTGCCGAAGATGGCCGCCACGGAGGGGTCGGAGACGATCTTGAGGGCGGCGTTGGCCCCGCCCTCGGGGCGGCAGCCCGTGTCCTCCACGATCAACTGGACCTCCCGGCCCAAGAGCGCCCCGCCGCGCCTGGCCAGGGCCAACTCCAGCCCGCGGACCTGGTCGCGGCCGATGGGGGCCACCTTGCCCGAAAGCGACTGGATCACGCCCAGGCGCAGGGGCTGGCCGGGCGGGATGTCCACGCAGCCCAGCTTGTCCGCGCAGACCATGGCCTGCTTGTCCGGAGTGCAGGCGAACGCCAGGATGGCGGCCGCCAGGACCGCCGCTGCGGCGAGCGCGGTTCGGGCGCTAGGAATCATTAGGGCTCCTTCCCAGGAATGTCCTGATCGGCTCCGTGGTACGTTTTCCGCAAGAAATATTCAAATGTTTCTTGAGTATCGATGCAAACACCGTTTCCGTGACGGCAACGTGTCACGCGCCAGCCGCAACACGGATACGCCGTGCCCGGCGCCGGGGGAACCCCGACGCCGGCGCGGCGGGAAAACGGCGCTTGCCGCGCGGGGCAACACATTAAAATAGTTTCACATTATCATCATTTGACAAATCCGCCCTCTGTCTTACTCTCCGTGTTCATGACGTACCGCCTTGTGGCGCAAGCTCCCAATGCGCCGACATCCACAGCCAGGAGGCTTCAATGACGAGCTTTTTCTCCGATGACCAGCCTCGCCGGGCGGGCTCCGTGCGCCTGCCCGTGATGAGCCTGCGCGAGGTGGTCATGTTCCCCCGGTCCATCGTCCCGCTTTTCGTGGGCCGGGAGGCCTCCATCAAGGCCATAGAGAACGCCGTTTCCACCTACGACAAGAAGATCTTCCTGGTCGCGCAACGCACTCCCGAGACCGAGAAACCCCAGGCCGAGGACCTCTTCCAGGTCGGCACCGTGAGCAAGATCCTCCAGATGCTGCGCCTGCCCGACGGAACCATCAAGGTGCTCTTCGAGGGCCTATACCGCGCCAACTGGGACGAAACCGAGACCGAGGGCTTCGACGAAGAATTCCCCACGGCCCGCGTGGAGCGCCTCCACGAGGAGGACGGCGACGGCGCCGAGGCCGAGGCCATGGTGCGCGCCGCGCACGAGGCCATGGAGCACTACGGGCGCATCAACAAGAAGCTCGCCCCAGAGACCATCCTGGCCATCAACGCCCAGACCGCCCCGGGCCGCCTAGCCGACGCCATCATGCCCCACCTGAAGGTGGACTACATCAAGAAGCAGGAAATCCTCGAGCAGCTGGACCCGCACAAGCGCCTGACGGAATCCTTCGCCCTGCTCCAGGGCGAGATCGAAATCTCCTCCATCGAGAAGAAGATCAAGAGCCGCGTCAAGCAGCAGATGGAGAAGAACCAGCGCGAATACTACCTCAACGAGCAGCTCAAGGCCATCCACAAGGAAATGGGCCGCGACGAGGACCCCTTGGCCGAGGTTGCCGAGTTCGAGCAGCGCCTCAAGGACAAGGACATGCCCGAGGAAGCTCGCGAGAAGGCCATGCGCGAGCTCAAGAAGATGAAGCACACCCCGCCCTCCTCGGCGGAGTACACCGTGGTGCGCAACTACGTCGAATGGATCCTCGACCTGCCCTGGAACATGGTGCAGGACGTGAAGATCGACGTGAACAAGGCCAAGGAGATCCTGGACGCCGACCACTACGGGCTGGACAAGCCCAAGGAGCGCATCCTGGAGTACCTGGCCGTGCAGAGCCTGGTGGAGAAGATCAAGGGCCCCATCCTCTGCCTGGTGGGCCCCCCCGGCGTGGGCAAGACCTCGCTGGCCAAGTCCATCGCCAGGGCCATGGGCCGCGAGTTCGTGCGCCTGTCGCTCGGCGGCGTGCGCGACGAGGCCGAGATCAGGGGCCATCGCCGCACCTACGTGGGCGCGCTGCCCGGCAAGATCATCCAGTCGCTCAAGCGCGTGAAGCACAACAACCCCGTGTTCTGCCTGGACGAAGTGGACAAGATGTCCACCGACTTCAGGGGCGACCCCTCGGCCGCCCTGCTCGAGGTGCTCGACCCCGAGCAGAACTACGCCTTCGGCGACCACTACCTGGACCTGGACTACGACCTCTCCAAGATCTTCTTCATCACCACGGCCAACGCGCTGCACACCATCCCCCTGCCCCTGCAGGACCGCATGGAGATCATCCGCATCCCGGGCTACCTGGAGACGGAAAAGGCCAGCATCGCGCGCAGCTTCCTCCTGCCCAAGAAGATCACGGAGAACGGCCTGAAGTCCGAGAACATCACCGTGGACGACGAAGCCATCCTGGAGATCATCCGCCGCTACACCCGCGAGGCGGGCGTGCGCAACGTGGAGCGCGAGCTGGCCTCGCTGTGCCGCAAGACCGCGCGCAAGCTCGTCGAGGGCGGAGACCCGGCCGCGTCCTTCGAGATCGGCAAGGGCCGCGTGGCGGAATTCCTGGGCGTGCCCAAGTTCCGCTACGGCGAGATGGAGGAGGCCCCCCAGGTGGGCGTCTCCACCGGGCTCGCCTACACGGAGATGGGCGGCGAGATGCTCATGGTGGAGACCGCGCTTATGCCCGGCGCGGGCAAGGTGGAGATCACCGGCAAACTCGGCGACGTGATGCAGGAGTCGGCCCGGGCCGCGCTCTCCTACATCCGCTCGCGCTCGGCCACGTTCGGGCTGAAGCCCGACTTCCACAAGGAGATTGACATCCACATCCACGTGCCCGAAGGAGCAACGCCCAAGGACGGCCCCTCGGCTGGCATCACCCTGTGCACGGCCGTGGTCTCGGCGCTCCTCAACCTGCCCGTGCGCAACGACCTGGCCATGACCGGCGAGATCACCCTGCGCGGGCGCGTGCTGCCCATCGGCGGACTGCGCGAGAAGCTCCTGGCCGCGCACCGCGGGCAGATCAAGAAGGTGCTCATCCCCGAGGAGAACGCCAAGGACCTCAAGGAAGTGCCCGAGGCCATCCTAAAGGACCTGGAGATCGTCCAGGTGAAGGACATGGACGAGGTTCTGGCCCAGGCCATCCTCTGCGACAACCCGGACAGGCTCTTCTGCGGCCGCGCCGCCCAGGTGCAGCCCCTGGCCACGAGCCTGTTGAAAGAGGAATTCCAGAACCACACGCGCCACTAGGACACGCGGCTTCGCGCCTTGCGCGCCGCCTTCCACTGGTGCGCACGGCCCGCCCTCCTGCGCGCCGCGTGGGACCTCCCCGGAAGAACGTGGCATGACAAGGCGAAAAGGCGCGGCAACAGCAACGCAAAAGAGCCGGGATCACTCCCGGCTCTTTTTTCGCTCTTGAATCCGTGGCCGCAGCGTTTCTTTCCGTTTTGTAATCATTACACCAACGCCCCGCATCACGACAGCCATGACTCGACCAGCGTGATTGCCGGTCGCCAGACCTGCTTTGCTGTCCTGATGCGCCCGGCCAAGTTCTCCCGGCCACGCTGCATCTTTTCAAATGAACATTCGACGAATACAATATACAAGCATTGCAAATGTTGATCTCTGAATATACGGATATATCGAACCAATTCAGCAAATGGTGTTTCGTGCAGTGCTCGCCGCTTAAAGCGGCAAAAATTTTCCGTTTTCGACGCTTGACGCCTTGGGAATTGTTCCTATCCAGACCAGAACGCCTTGTCCCAGCTGCTGAACGTCAAAATGCAACCATTTAAGTTCTGATTCATCGCACGATTGCACAAATCCCCTCCTTTTTCAGTTGAAATTGACACCAACTCAACGCGCCGTATAGTGACACAGTAGGGGGACCATCATGAGCAACTACGTCATCATCCAGGATGCGGACAAGTGCGGCCACTGCGAGGCGTGCGTGGCGAAATGCATGAAGATGAACCACTTCCCGGCGCGCGTGCGCATGGTGGACATCGTGGCGCCCCACGCCACGAAGCCCGGCACGCACCACTTCGCCTTTCTCTCCTGCCACCACTGCGAGGACCCCAAATGCGTGGCGGCCTGCCCCCACGGGGCCATGCAGCGCACTGAGACCGGCGTGGTGCGCGTCAATGAAGACAACTGCCACGGCTGCTCGGAATGCGTGCACGCCTGCCCGTGGCACGTGCCGCGCGTGCTTGGCGACACGCCCACGGTGAAATGCAACCTCTGCGACGGCCGCGCCGCGCGCGGCGAACTGCCCGAGTGCGTGAAGACCTGCCCCAAGGGGGCGCTCAGGCTCTTGCGCGTGGCGCAGCTCGGCAGCGAGGGGCGCGCGGAATACGCCCAGAAGTTCATCATGAGAAATTTCCTCAAGCAGGACTGACGTTGCGGCCGCGATGCGGCGAGAAAGCCCCGCTCTTGGGCTTTGCGGTCCATTGCGCTCCGCGCCCTGGATCTTCGCCGCGTCCTTGGCGGCCCGCGGCCACGGCCAACCCCACGGACCGGGGGAGCGGAGGGCTATATCCGCTCCCCCCTCCGGCCCCACGAATCGCATTCACCTTTGCGCCGCGCTGGTGTAGCATGAGCTCATGCGCACCCCGACCCTGCTTTGCCTGCTGGCACTGGCGTTTCTTGCCCTGACGTCCCCCCCGCCCTCCCGCGCCGCCACCGTGGACGCCCTGATGTCCTCCATGAGCCTGGAGGAGAAGGTCGGGCAGATGCTGCTCGTGGCCTTCAAGGGCCCGGCCATGTCGGCGGAACTTTCGGAGATGGTGTCCAAGCGCCGCATCGGCGGGGTGATCCTCTATTCATCCTGGGGCAACGTGGAGGACATCCGCCAGGTGGCCCGGCTGTGCGCCTCGGCCCAGGCGGAAGCGGCCAGGGCGAAGGTGCCCGGGCTCTTCGTGGGCATCGACCAGGAGGGCGGCCCGGTGAACCGCCTGCGCGAAGGGGTGACGGTCTTCCCCAGCCAGATGGCCGTGGCCGCCAGCGGCAACCGCGAGCACGCCCGGGCCATGGCCGCCGTGACCGCGTCCGAGCTCTTGACGCTCGGGGTGAACCTCAATTTCGTTCCCGTGGCCGATGTCAACTCCAACCCGGCCAACCCGATAATCGGCATCCGCGCCTTCAGCTCCGACCCCAACACCGTCTCGCGCCTGACCGCCGTGATGGTGGAGGAGTACAAGCGCGCCGGGGTGCTCTGCACGCCCAAGCACTTCCCCGGCCACGGCGACACCGACGTGGACTCCCACCTGGGCCTGCCCGTGGCCTCCCACGACCTGAAGACCCTGGACCGCATCGACTTCGCCCCCTTCCGCGCCGCCTTCAAGGCCGGGGCCCAGGCCGTGATGACCGCCCACGTGGAGGTCCCGGCCATCGAGCCGGACAAGTCCCTGCCCGCCACCCTCTCCAGGCGGGTGCTGGAGGAGACGCTGCGCAAACAGATGCGCTTCGAGGGGCTCATCTTCACTGATTCGCTGGGCATGGGCGCGCTCTCCAAGGGCGTGGGCACGGTGCGCGCCGCCGTGATGGCGGCCAAGGCCGGGGCGGACGTGCTGCTCTTCGGGGCGGATATCGGCCACGACCCGGCCCAGCAGGTGGAAGCCTACGAGGCCCTCCTGGCGGCGGCCAGGTCCGGGGAGCTGCCCCAGGCGCGCATCGACTCCGCCGTCAGGCGCATCCTGGAGGCCAAGGCGCGCATGGGCATCCTGGACGCCTCCGCCGTGCAGGACCGCTCCCAGCTGATCCCCTACCGCGTGGGCATCGAGGAGCACCGCCAGGCCGCCCTGGCCGCCGCGCGCGACAGCATCACCCTGCGCCACGACCGCTCGCGCATCCTGCCCCTGGCCGCCAAGGACAGGGTGCTGGTGATCTGGCCCGAGCGCACCGCGAACGACCCGGTGGACGACTTCGAGCTGCCCCCGAACGCGGCCCTGCAGCGCCCCAAGCGCGAGCCCACGGCCCAGGACATGCGCAACGCCGTTGAAGCCAGCGCCCAGATGGACAAGGTGGTGGTGCTGACCTACGACGCGGCGCGCAACCCGGCCCAACAGAGCCTGGTGCGCACGCTCGCGGCCATGAAGCCCCAGGGGGTGGTGCACGTGGCCCTGGGCGCGCCGTACGACCTCTCGCTCTTCCCGGAGGTTCCGGCACAGGTGGCCACCTACGGCGACGTGCCCGTTTCCGTGAAGGCGCTCTCGCGCGCGCTCACCGGCAAGGCCCCGTTCACCGGGCGGCTCCCGGTCCGCCTGCCGTGATCGTGAGCGCCTCGCGGCGCGCGGACATCCCGGCCCATTACGCCGACTGGTTCATGGCCCGCGCCAGGGCGGGCTGGTGCGCCGTGCCCAACCCCTTCAACGCCCGGCAGGTCGCCCGGGTGAGCCTGGACGCGGGCGACGTGGACGCGGTGGTCTTCTGGACCCGCGACCCCAGGCCCCTGCTGCCGCACCTTCCGGAACTCGACTCCCTGGGGCTCGGGCACGTCTTCCAGTTCACGCTCCTGGAATATCCGCCCGCGCTGCACCCGGGCATGCCCCCGCTGGGCGAGCGCCTGGACGCCTTCAGGCGGCTGTCTGACGCCGTGGGGCCGGAACGCTCGCTCTGGCGCTACGACCCGGTGGTGCTCACCGAAGCCCTGGACCCGGCCTTCCATGAGCGCATGTTCTCCTCCCTCTGCCGCGAACTGGCCGGGTACACCGCGCGCGTCACCGTGAGCCTCGTGGACCCCTACCGCAAGACCCTTACGCGCCTGAAGCGCGCCGGGGCAGACCTGCTGGCCCCGGGTGAGGAAGAACTCGCGCGGATGTTCCGCTCCATGGCCCAGGCGGCAAGGGCGCACGGCATCGAGCCGGTGAGCTGCGCCGACGAGGCGGGCTTGGACGCCCTGGGCTTTTCTCCCGGGGCCTGCGTGGACGCGGCCCTGTTGAAGAGCCTCTTCGGCGTGGAGGTCCCGCCCGGCAAGGACCCGTCGCAGCGCCCGGACTGCCGCTGCGCACCGAGCCGCGACATCGGCATGTACGACGCCTGCCCGGCCGGGTGCGCCTACTGCTACGCCACGTCCAGCTTCGCCCGCGCCCGCCGGGCCCACCAGACCCGCGATCCCCTCTCGCCCTCGCTCATCCCCTTGCCGGGGCGCGGCGAGGACCAGCACAGGTTGCCGCTCGGCCACGGCTGAGGGATCCCCGGAAAACAAAATAAGCGCGCCCGGCGGTTTCGGCCGCCGGGCGCGCGTGTTCCGCCAGGCTTGGCCCGGCTATTTCTTCTTGCTCTTCTTCTCCTGCTCGTTGCCGTAGAGTCCGCCGGCCAGGCCGCCCAGGGCTCCGCCGATGGCCGCGCCCACGCCCACGTAGCCGCCAGAAATGGCCGCGATGCCCGCGCCCGCGCCCGCGCCGATGGCCGCGCCGCTAAGCGCCCCCTGCTGGGTCTTGGTCATGTTGGTGCACGCGCCCGTGAACAGGAGGGAAAACACCAGAACGCCAGTGGCTATGGATTTCGTCATGACACTCACCTACTTGCTGTCCGTTTTGGGGAAAGCGACCTCGTACCAGAGCACCTCGACCACGGGCTTGGACTTGAGGGCGGGCTGCTTCTTGTAGACGTCGTCGAGCGCGGCCGCGATCTCCTTCAGCGTGAAGCGGGAAAGTCCGCTGACCCAGGCCGGGATCAGGGTGCGCTGGTTCTCGGGCGGGGTGGGCCCCTGCACTTCCTTTTCCAGTTCTATCATGGTGGTCATCCCGGCGATGAAGGCCAGCCTCTCGTCGGGAGTGGCGTTCACCCAGTGATCCCCGGTCACCACGGGAAACGCGGAGTTGTCGGCCTTCACCTGAGCGGGAACGGAAAACAGAAGAAGCCCAAAAAGCGCCAGGGACACCGTGATGCGTGCGTGTTTCACTGTCAACCTCCTGGTTACTGATTCTTTGTCGATTCGGTCAAAAGGGTCACGTTGGACTTGGTGAAGAAGCCGTCGAAGCCGTCGTAGCGGTGGATGTACTCGTTCACCAGCAGGGTGTTCGGGCTCATCTTCGTGAACACCTGCTTGAGCCCCTCCCCGCGCGAACCCACCAGTTCCGACAAGAAACCCACGCCCGAGCCCTTGAGCGCCTCCACCGTGGACTCGATGGAGTCCGTGTTGAAGGCCATGTGGTGGCTACGCGGGCCGTAGTTGTGGATGAAGAGCTCCGTGGGGCCGGACTCCTCGGGCGTGGTGAAGGGCGCGATGCCCGAGGTGAACACCTGGGCGTAGTCCTGCGGGGAGAGCCTGGCCACGTTGGTGATGGAGTTCAGGAAGTCCACGTAGACCGCGAAGGCGAAGTCGTAGCTGGTGAGCTCCATGAACTCCAGGATGGCCGCGTCGCGCTCCTCGGCGCGCACGCGCGTGGCCACGTGGTCGAGCTCCCGGATGTTGGCCAGGTGGGGGCTCGAGGGCTTCACCGCGGGCGGGGCCAGGGGTTCGCAGTCGAGGGTCTCGTAGTCGGATTCGCGCTTTTTCCACTGGATGAGGCCCACGGAGTTGCCCGTGAAGCGCGAGGGCGCGGTCTGGGCGAAGAGGTAGTTGGGGTGCTCCTCCACGGCGTCGCCCAGGAAGCTCACGCCGCGCTCCTTCTGGAGCTTCACGTACCCCGCGATGTCGCGGCACTTGAAGACGAAGGTCTCCAGGCGCGTGTTGGGGACGGCCCCGGTCTTGGCCCCCCGGTTGGCCTGGGCGAAGGGGTTCGCGCCGTGCCCGCGCGTGCGCACGATGAGGTCGGCCGAGCCTTCCTGGGAGAGCACGCAGTACTTGTCGCCGCTTCTGGCGAAGCATTGGGACACGTCGTGGCCGGTGGTGGCCAGAAGTTCGGTCACGGCAGGGACGAAGCGGTCCTCCTCCGTGGCCACGACCACGGCCTCCAGCCCGCCCACGAGCCCGAAGAGCCCGTCAGCGCGGCGTTTTTCCCTGATATCCTCTACAGCTCCCAGCAGCACTGAATCGTCGTTGGCCTTGAACCCCGTCATGCGGCACTCCCTCCAAATCGGAATGATTCGAATAGGGAGCATACTCCTTTTGGATGGTTTGTCCAACGGAGAAAAGCGATGAAGCGGTATCTCGCCGCCTACATCATGTCCACGGGGTCCAGGTCGAGCGAGAGCCTGAGCCTGGAGGATCGCCCCAGGGCGCGCACCGCCGCCGCGTAGGCTTGGCGGATGGAGGGCCAGTCCGAGGCCTTGAGCAGGCAGTTGAAGCGCATGCGGTCGCGCACCACGGCCACGGGCGCGGGCGCGGGGCCGCGCACCACGACTCCCTTCACGCAGCGCAGCGCGCGCGAAAGCTCCATGACGGCCTCCCCGCCCAGCTCATACCCGCGCGGGAAGCTCGCGCGCACGAGCCCCAGCTTGACGAAGGGCGGATAGAGGTACTTGCGGCGCTTCTCGATCTCCTGGGCGAAAAAGCCCTGGTAGTCGGCGTTCTTCACCAACTCCCAGAAGGGGTCGGAGGGGTTTCTCGTCTGGATGAGCACCCTGCCCGGCTTCTCCCCGCGCCCGGCGCGCCCGGCCACCTGCACGAGCATCTGGAAGCTTCGCTCGCTGGCGCGGTAGTCGGGCATGTTGAGCCCCATGTCGCCGTCGGCCGCGACGACCAGGGTCACACCCGGGAAGTCGTGGCCCTTGGTGAGCATCTGCGTGCCCACCAGCACCTGGGTGCGCCCGGCAGCGAACCCGGCCAGGATGGACTCGGCCTGGCCTGCCCGGCGCGCCGCGTCGCGGTCCAGGCGGGCCACCTCCACCTCGGCCGGGAGCACCGCCGCGAGTTGCTCCTCCAGAAGCTCGGTGCCCTCGCCCATGGGCAGGAAGTTGCAGCCGCCGCAGTTGCCGCACGGATGCGGAAAGCCCGCGCTCTGGCCGCAGTAGTGGCAGACCACGCGCTCGCGGCCCTTGTGGTAGGTCAGCGAGACTTCGCAGCTCGGGCACTTGAGCACCTTCTCGCAGTCCAGGCAGAAAAGAAGCGGCGAGTAGCCGCGCCGGTTGAGCAGGATCATGGCCTGCTCGCCGCGCTCGAGCGTCCCGGCCAGGGCCTCCACGCTCGGCGGGGTGAGAAGCCCCACGCGCTCGCGCGAAAGCGCCCCCTTGCCCACCTGCACGCCGTGGCCCTTGCCGCCCATCTCCACGAGCTCCACCTCGGGCAGCCGCCCGGCCCCGGCCCGGCTGGACATCACCACCATGGGCGCGGCCCCGTCCAGGGCGGCCTGGTAGGTCTTCACGTCCGGCGTGGCCGAGCCGAGGAGCAAAAGCGCCCCGTCCTGGCGGGCGCGGAAGAAGGCGACCTCCTTGGCCTGGTAAGGCAGGCGTTCGTCCTGCTTGAAGGAGGCGTCGTGCTCCTCGTCCAGGATGATCAGCCCCACGTCGGCCAGGGGCAAAAACAGCGCCGAGCGCGTGCCCACCACCAGGCGGGGCGAGCGGGCCTGGGCCACCTCGCGGAAGGTGCGCTCGCGGCGCGTGGGCGTCTGGTAGCCGTGGGAATAGACGGGCTCGAACCCGAACCAGGCCCGGGCCCTGTCCTTGAGCGCGCAGGCCAGGGCCACTTCCGGGGCCAGGAGCATCACCGAGCGGCCCTGGCGCAGGGTCAGCTCCGCGAGCTCGAAATAGAGCCTGGTCTTGCCGCTGCCCGTGACGCCGTGCACCAGGCGCTGCGCGCCCGGCTTTTCGTCCAGGAGCGGGGCAAGTTCGTCGAGGGCGGCCCGCTGGCCCGGGGTGAGCGGCGGGCGGTCCTCCGGGGCCTGCGGCAGGGGTTGCTCGTCCGGCTCCTCGGGCGGCGGGCCGAGCACGATGTGCCCCTTGCCCTCCAGGGTCCTGAGCGCCTGGGACACGCCGCCCCCCAGGTCCTGCCTGATCCGGGCGGGAGTGGCCTGGCCGCGCGTGAAGAGGAGCTCCAGCACGGCCAGCTGCGCCGTGGCGGCCGGACGCACGGGCCAGGGCGGATCGACCAGCAGCCGGTAGGCGGGCTCGGGCTCGGCCGCCGAGACCGAGAGCATGGCCTCGCCCCCGCGCCAGGCCACGGCGAGTTCCGCTGCCGTTACGGGCGCATCGGCCAATTTGTTCAAGCCGAACTTCAACTTTCTGTTGCCGTGGCGAAACGAGAGGGAAGCCTTGGCGGTCTTGAGCCCGGCGGGCAGAAGCGTGGCCAGCACCTGGCCCGTGTGGGCCATCTGCCTGGAGGCCAGGTTCTCGGCCAGGGTGACGTAGGAAGGCGTGAGCAGCGCGGAGAGCTCCAGCGGCCAGATCACCTCGCGCGCCTCCACGCCCTCGGGCATGGAATCCGCCTCGCCGAGGACCACGCCCGCGCGCGCGGACCCGCCCACGGGCACGGCCACGCGCAGCCCGCGCGGGAAGTCCCACCCCGCGAAGTGCGGCGGCAGGGCGTAGGTCAGGGCCGAAAACGGCGGTGTGAGGAGCGCTACGCGCACGAGCCTGGCGGAGGTGTCTGTCATGGCTGCCGGTGATGAGGCGAGCGGGCCTCGGATGATAAAGCGCCGCCCGCCGACAGTACGGCGGGCGGCGCGGCAAGGTCAAATGCGTATGCCGGGGCCCGGGGCTAGACCGGCATGAAGTCCCTGAGCTTGGAGATCAGGGGGTAGCGCAGCTCCTCGTCCTGGAGGGCGAAGTAGATGTTGGCGGCCAGGTAGTCCACCCAGTCGCCCGCGTCGAAGCGCTGGCCCCGAATCTTCACGGCCAGCAAGCGGCCCTTCTTGGCCAGGCCCTTGAGCGCGTCGGTGAGCTGGTACTCGCCGTCGGCGTTGGGCTTGAGGGCCTCCAGGTGCTCGAAGATGTCCGGGAAGAGCACATAGCGGCCCACGATGGCCAGCTTGGACGGGGCCTCGCTGGGCTTGGGCTTCTCCACCAGGTCGCGCACGCGGTAGAGCCCGGAGGCGAACTCCTCGGCCTCGATGATGCCGTAGCTGGAGACCTTGTCCGCCGGGACCTCCATCACGCCCACCACGGGCATGTGCTCGGACTGGGCCACGTTGATGAGCTGCTTGATGCCCGGCTCCATGCTGAACATCAGGTCGTCGCCCACCATGACCGCGAAGGGCTCGTTCTTGACCACTTCCTTGGCGCAGAGCACGGCGTGGCCGAGGCCGAGCTGTTTCTTCTGGCGCACGGTGATGATGTTGGCCATCTCGGCGGTCTGGCGCACGGTCTCCAGGAGCTCGGTCTTGCCCGAGGCTTCGAGGATTTTCTCGAGGGCCAGGTTGTAGTCGAAATGGTCCTCGATGATGGTCTTGTTGCGGTTGGTGATGAAGACCACGTCGGTGAGCCCGGCGGACTGGGCCTCTTCCACGACGTACTGCACCACCGGCTTCTTGAAGATGGGGAGCATCTCCTTGGGCACGTTCTTGGTGGCGGGAAGGGACCGCGTGCCCCAGCCGGCCACGGGAACGACGACTTTTGAAATCTCCATCTGATTCTCCTTCCTGGCGCGGGAGCCAGTGCTCTCCAAACCGGAATTTTAGGAGATTTGATTGAAATGTCCAGAGGAAACGGGCGGCCTAGCGCAAGTGTTGCTTGAGCGTCACCGAAAGGCCCTGGGCCAGGTTTTCCACCAGCGAGGAGTCGGAGCCCTCCACCATGATCCGGGCCACGGATTCCGTGCCCGAGTAGCGCAGGAGCACCCTGCCCCTGCCCTGAAGGCTCGCCTCGGCGTCCTTCACGGCCTCGGCCACGGCCGGGACCTGGTCGAAGGGGATCTTGCGCTCCACGTGCACGTTCAGGAGCACCTGGGGATAGGGCTCCAAAAGGTGCGCCAGCTCCGAAAGGGGCTTGCCCCGCTCCAGCATGATCCGGATCAGTTGCAGCGCGGCCAGGGTGCCGTCGCCGGTGGTGGCGTGGCGCATGAAGATGATGTGGCCGGACTGCTCGCCGCCGAGGGTCGCGCCCTCGCGGCGCATGGCCTCGAACACGTAGCGGTCGCCCACGGGCGTGCGCAGGAGCCTGCCGCCGTGGCCCTGCATGAACACCTCCAGGGCCATGTTGCTCATCACCGTGGCCACCAGCGTGCTGTTGGGCAGCCTGCCCTTGTCCATGAGGTCCAGGGCGCAGATGGCCATGATCTGGTCGCCGTCCAGGATGTTGCCCTTCTCGTCCACCACGATCACGCGGTCCGCGTCGCCGTCCAGGGCGATGCCGATGTCCGCCCCGGTCTCGCGCACCATCTGGGCCGTGACCTGCGGGTAGAGCGAACCCACCTTGCGGTTGATGTTCTTGCCGTCGGGCTCCACGCCAACCTTGATCACCGTGGCCCCGAGCTCCTCGAAGATGAGCGGCGAGACGCGGTAGGCAGCGCCGTTGGCGCAGTCCAGCACGATTTTCAGGCCCTCGAAGGTCAGCTCCGAGGGGATGGTGGACTTGAGGTACACGTTGTAGCGGCCCGGGCTGTCCTGGATCTTGAAGGCCCGGCCCACGTCCTCGGGCGCGGGGAAGTCCCACTTGCAGGCGTCGTCCAACACGCGCGCGGCGATGCGGTCCTCGGCCTCGTCGGGCAGCTTGTGGCCGTGGCGGTCGAAGAACTTGATGCCGTTGTCCATGTAGGGGTTGTGCGAGGCCGAGATGACCACGCCCACGTCGGCGCGCATGGAGCGCGTCAGGAAGGCGATGGCCGGGGTGGGCAGCGGCCCGACCAGGAACACGTCCATTCCCGAGGCGCAGAACCCCGAGGACAGGGCGTACTCGAAGATGTAGCCGGAGAGCCGCGTGTCCTTGCCGATGACCACCTTGTGGCGGCCCTTGCCGTTGCGGAAGTGCGCCCCGGCGGCCAGCCCCAGGCGCAGCGCCACCTCGGGGGTCATGGGGTAGATGTTCACCTGTCCGCGAAGGCCGTCGGTGCCGAAAAGGCGCTGGTTCATCGTCTCTCCTGTCATTTCACCAGGACGGCCACTTTCTCCGGCCTGGCGGCGATCAGTTCGCAACCCTGGGGCAGGGTCACGCGGTATGTGGTTTCGTGGCGCCCCGGCTGGGCGGCGGCGTCCACCTCCACGAAGGCGTCCACGAGGCCGCGCCACGCGCCCTCGCGCAGCAGCATCATGGGGGCCTTGAACTTGATGAGCACCGTGTCCGGCACGGCGCTCACCTGGGCCTTGCCCTGGTAGGCCAGGCGCAGGGGCACGTCCACGGCCACGTCGCGCATGTTCATCTGGTACTGCACGTGGGCCTTGACCATGCGCGGCGAGGCCTCCACCTGGTCCGGCGCCACGAGGCTGGCCATCACGTCCAGCCGCCCGGCCACGTCGTCGGGCAGGGTCAGGGGCTGCACGGGCACGTCCTTGATGTTCTTGATCACCGACTCCGGGCCGGTGACCGTCACCTGGGCAGGCTCGAGCGTGGCCGTCAGTTTGTAGTCGCGGCCCGTGGCGTCCTGGAAGACCACGCGCACGGGCACGGTCTTGCTCATGCGCTTGTCCACGTCCAGCTCGAGCTTGGAGGGCCGCACCTCGGCCACCTCGAAGAGCTTGGAAAGCGGGATCGCGCCCGGCTCCACCACGATGGTGTTGGTCCCGGGCACGAGCTTGCGCGCGTCCAGGGTGTAGACCAGCGACCCTGGCTCGATCTTGCGCACCAGCCCCTTGGGCCCGCGCACGAGCACGTCCAGGGAGTCGCGCGGGTTGCCCAGGAGCACGAGGCCCTCGGCCAGCCCGGCCGTCTCGATGCGCACCTTGACCCAGGTTTCCACCCTTTCCCTGCCAGTGACCAGATACCACGAAACAAGGGCGAGAAAAAGGGCGAGTATCCTGTAATACCAGTTGGAAGTCACTGCCGTCCCACCCATTTCTTCACGAGAAGCTCCGTGAGCTCCTCCTGGCCGAGGGGTTCCGAGAGCTTGCCGCCGCTGGCGTAGCGGATCTCGCCCTTCTCTTCCGAGACCACCAGGGCCAGGGCGTCGGTCTCCTCGGTCACGCCCACGGCCGCGCGGTGGCGCGTGCCGAAGGACGCGGGCAGCGCCTGGTACGATGCCAGGGGCAGGATGCAGGCCACGGCGCCCACGGTGTTGCCGCGCGCTATCATGGCCCCGTCGTGCAGGGGGCTCGCGGTGTTGAAGACCGTGAGCAGGATGTCGGTTGTCAGCCTGGTGGAGAGCTCAACGCCCCTGTCCATGACGTCGCCCAGGGGGATGCCGCGCTCGAGCACCAGAAGCGCGCCGATCCTGCGCCGGGCCAGCTCGCGCAGGGCGTCGGCCAGGGCCTTGGCGTCGCCTTCGTTGCTCGCGCGCCGGGCATGGCTGCCGAACCAGCGTAGGCCTACCTGGGAGAGGGCCTTGCGGATGTCGGCCTGGAAGAGGATCACCAGCACCAGAAAGAACGAGCCCAGGAAGTTGGTCAGGAGCCAGTGCAGCGTGTAGAGCCCGAACTCGCCCGAGAGGTAGTAGGCCACGAGCACCACGATGATGCCGTGGATCACGCTCACGGCGCGGGTGCCGCGCACCAGGACGATCATCCGCTGGTAGAGCACCGCAACCAGGAGGATGTCCAGGATCTCGCGCCAGCTTATGGGCAGGGAGGAAAGGACGTTCGCGAGCCAGTCCATGTCAGCGCGCCAGGGCCGAAGCCAGGGTCAGGGCCGCCACGGCGGCGGCCGTGTCGTGCACGCGGTGGACCGTCGCCCCGCGCTCGTACGTCAGGGCCGTGGCCACCTGGGTCGCGCCCAGGCGCTCACCCACATCCAGGTTCAGAAGTTTGCCGAAGAGCGACTTGTTGGAGAGCCCCATGAGGATGGGCCTGCCGAAGGCCGTGAACGCCCCGAGCCCGGCGAGCAGCGCCAGGTTGTGCTCCAGGGTCTTGCCGAAGCCGATGCCCGGGTCCAGCGCGATGCGGTCCTCGGGCAGCCCGGCGTTCACCAGCTTGGCCATGCCGAGCTCGAAGAACCGGGCCACCTCGGCCAGCACGCTGCCGTAGCCCGGGGCGCGCTGCATCTCCTGCGGACGGCCGCTGGTGTGCATGAGCACGTAGCCGGGCTTGTGGCTGGCCACCACTTCAAGAAGTTCCGGCTCGAAGGAGCAGCAGGCCGAGACGTCGTTGACGATAACGGCCCCGGCCGAGAGGGCCTCGTCGGCCACGCGGGCCTTGTAGGTGTCCACGGACACGGCCGCTTCGGGATGCTCCGCCAGTATCCGGCGCACGGCTGGCAGCACGCGGCGCAGCTCCTCCTCCTCGGACACGGGGTCGGAGAAGGGCCGCGTGGACTCACCGCCCACGTCGACCACGGCCGCGCCCTGGGAGAGGTGCCGCGCGGCGCTCTCGGCGGCCTGTTCTGGGGCGAGATTCACGCCGCCGTCGGAGAAGGAGTCCGGCGTCACGTTCACGATGCCCATGACGAGGAAGGGGGCGGGCCCTAGGACCCTGCCCCCCCTCACCGTCCACGCCGCGCCCCCGGCGGGGGCCTCGCGGCGCGTTTCGCTCGCTTTGCTGGCGTGTTGCGTCTGTTCCAAAGGCGTCTTCTCTAGGAGTCCTTCCCCTCGCCGGAGGGCTTGCCCGGCTCGCCGGTTTCAGCGGCTTCCCCGGACGGGGCCTGGGCGGACGCCTCGGGCGCGGGAGCGCCCTGCTCCGCAGCCGGCTCGGCAGGGGCTTCCGGGGCGGGCTTGGGTTCGCCGGTCTGGGGAGTGTCCATCTTGATCTCCACCGGCGGCAGCTCCTCGCCCTTCATGATCAGGTCGATGTCCGCGCCGCTGATGGTCTCGCGTTCGAGAAGGGCCTTGGCTATGCCGTGCAGGAACTCGATGTTGTCCGTGAGCAGCTGCTTGGCGCGGGCGTGGCAGCCCTCCACGATGGCGCGCACCTCGGCGTCGATCTGGCGGGAGGTGTCCTCGCTGAAGTTCTTGTGGGCCACGAGGTCGCGCCCGAGGAAGATCTCCTCGTCGCGCTCGCCGTAGGACAGGGGCCCGAGCTTCTCGCTCATGCCCCACTTGCAGACCATCTTGCGGGCCATGCCCGTGGCGCGCTCGATGTCGTTGCCCGCGCCGGTGGTCACCTGCCCGAGCACCACTTCCTCGGCCACGCGCCCGCCCATGAACATGGTGATGGTGTTCATGAGGTAGACGCGCGAGTAGGTGTGGCGGTCGTCCTCGGGCAGCTGCATGGTCACGCCCAGGGCGCGCCCGCGCGGGATGATGGAGACCTTGTGCACCGGGTCCGAGCCCTCGATGAGCTTGGCCAGCAGGGCGTGCCCCGCCTCGTGGTAGGCGGTGGTGCGCTTCTCCTCGTCGGAGAGGATGAGGCTCCTGCGCTCCTTGCCCATGAGCACCTTGTCCTTGGCCATCTCGAAGTCTGCCATGACCACGCGGTCGCGGCCGAGCTTGGCCGCGGAGAGCGCGGCCTCGTTCACGAGGTTCTCCAGGTCCGCGCCCGAGAATCCGGGGGTGCCCTTGGCCAGGACCTCCAGGTCGACGGTGCCGTCGATGGGCGTGCGGCGGGTGTGCACCTCGAGGATGCGCTTGCGGCCGCGCACGTCCGGCGTGGGCACCACCACCTGGCGGTCGAAGCGGCCCGGGCGCAGGAGCGCCGGGTCCAGCACGTCGGGGCGGTTGGTGGCCGCGATGAGGATGACGCCCTCGTTGGACTCGAAGCCGTCCATCTCGACGAGCAGCTGGTTCAGGGTCTGCTCGCGCTCGTCGTGGCCGCCGCCGAGGCCCGCGCCGCGCTGGCGGCCCACGGCGTCGATCTCGTCGATGAAGATCAGGCAGGGGGCGTTCTTCTTGCCCTGCACGAACAGGTCGCGCACGCGGGCAGCGCCCACGCCCACGAACATCTCCACGAAGTCCGAGCCGGAGATGGAGAAGAAGGGCACGCCCGCCTCGCCCGCCACGGCCTTGGCCAGGAGCGTCTTGCCCGTGCCGGGCGAGCCCACGAGCAGCACGCCCTTGGGGATGCGCCCGCCCAGGCGGGTGAACTTCTTGGGGTCTGAGAGGAACTGCACGATCTCCGAGAGCTCCTCCTTGGCCTCGTCCACGCCCGCCACGTCCTGGAAGGTGACGCGCTGGGAGTCCTGGCTGACCAGGCGCGCCCGCGAGCGGCCGAAGCTCATGGCCTTGCCCCCGCCTCCCTGCATCTGGCGCATGAAGAATATCCACACGCCGATCAGCAGGAGCATGGGGAACCAGGAGACGAGCACGGAGACGTACCAGGGCGATTCCTCATCGGGCTCGGCGCGAACCTGCACCTTGTTGTCGATGAGGGTCTTGACCATGTTCGGGTCCTGCGGGGAGTAGGTGGAGAAGCGCGCGCCGTCGGTGGTGGTTCCGTCCACGCGGCGGCCCTGGATCTTCACCGTCTCGACCTGCCCGGCCGTGACCTTCTTCAGGAATTCGGAATAGGCGAGCTTGGACGCCTGCTGGGGCTGCTGGTTCAGAAGATTGAAGAGGACGATCATCACCACGCAGATGACCGCCCAGATGCCCAAATTCTTCGTGAAATTATTCAAGTCTTTCCTCCGTGGAGGGGTTGCTCCAAAGGGCTACTTAACACTTCCCATGCCAGCTGTCCATTCACCGGCAGTTGAATTCATCAGCTGTTAAGGTTATATGCCCCCTCCGGCTGGAAGCGTATCGTCACCGGTGTGGCGCACGGTCTTCAAAACCGTTGGGCGGCTCATACCCGCCGGTAGGTTCGACTCCTATACGCTTCCGCCACCTCACAACCCGGCGAGCCAGCCCCGAAGCGCCCCGATCTGCTCCTCCACCCGCGAGGGCGCGGTGCCGCCCGGGGTGTCGCGCCGGTTCATGGCCGTCTCGTACTCGAGCACCCCGGCCACGTCCTCCCCGATCATCCCGGAAAGCGAGCGCAGCTCCTCGAAGCTCAAGTCCTCGAGCCCGCAGCCCTTCTTCTCGGCCAAGGCCACGGCCGAGCCCGCCACATGGTGCGCCTCGCGGAAGGGCACGCCTTTGGCGGCCAGGTAGTCGGCCAGCTCCGTGGCGTTCAGGAAGCCGAGCTTCAGGGCGCGGCGCATCTTGTCCGCCCGGAAGCCCATGACCTTCATCATCTCGGCCATGATGGCCAGCGAGTCGCTCACGGTCCTGTCCGCGTCGAAGAAGGGTTCCTTGTCCTCCTGCATGTCGCGGTTGTAGGCCAGGGGCAGGCCCTTCATGATGGTCATGAGCGTGAAAAGCGCGCCGTAGACCCGGCCGGTCTTGCCGCGCATGAGCTCGGCCACGTCCGGGTTCTTCTTCTGGGGCATGATGGACGAGCCGGTGGCGTAGGCGTCCGGCAGGGCCACGTAGCCGAAATTGGGGTTGGCCCAGATGATGATCTCCTCGCACAGGCGCGAGAGGTGCAGCATCACGGTGCTGGCCACGAAGGAGGCCTCCAGGGCGAAGTCGCGGTCGGAGACTGCGTCCAGGCTGTTGCCGAAGGTGCCGTAGAGGCCGAGTTCCTCGGCCACGGAGGCCGGGTCCAGCTTGAAGGTCGTGCCCGCGAGGGCAGCAGCGCCCAGGGGCGACACCGCGGAACGCTTCAGGGCGTCGCGGCAGCGCTCATGGTCGCGCCGGAACATCCAGGCGTAGGCCAGCAGGTGGTGGCCCAGGCTCACGGGCTGGGCGGGCTGAAGGTGCGTGTAGCCGGGCAGGATGGTCCGGGCGTGCTCCTCGGCGCGCTCCGTGAGCACGCGAACGAGGGCGGCCAGCAGGTCGCTCCAGGCGTCCAGGCGGGCGCTGACGAAGAGCCTGAAGTCCAGGCAGACTTGGTCGTTGCGGGAGCGGCCGGTGTGCAGCTTGCGCCCGGCGTCTCCCACGAGCTCGGTCAGGCGCGCCTCGATGTTCATGTGCACGTCCTCGAGCTCTTCCTTCCAGGTGAAGGAGCCGTCCTCGATTTCCTTGAGTATTATGTCCAGCCCGCCGGTGATCTTCCTGGCGTCCTCGGCCGTGATGATGCCCTGGCGCGCGAGCATGCGGGCGTGGGCCTTGGACCCGGCGATGTCCTGGGCGAAGAGGGCTTTGTCGTAGCGGACCGAGCCGGTGTAGCGCTCGACGATCTTGGAGGTGGGTTCGGCGAAGCGGCCGCCCCAGGGCTTGGACGAAGTGGACATGGAAGGCCTCCGTTGGCCTGAAGGTGGATCTGTCTGGGCTGCCGGTTGACGGCGCGAAGCGGAAAGCCGGGGTCCGGGGGGAGGCTTCTCCCCCCGGCGGAGTTCGGGGCTGCGCCCCTTTACATCTTCTTGTAGCCGCGCAGGCGCAGGCCCTGGAGCCTGATGAAGCCGGTGGCGTCGGCCTGGTCGTAGACCTTGTCTTCCTCGAAGGTCACCAACTCGGTGTTGTAGAGGCTGAAGGGCGACTTGCGTCCCACGGGCGTGGCCTGACCCTTGTAGAGCTTCACGCGCACGGTGCCTGAGACCCGCTCCTGGCTCTTGTCGATGAGCGCCTGGATGGCCTCGCGCTCGGGGGAGAACCAGAAGCCGTAGTAGACCATCTCGGCGTAGCGCGGGATGAGCGAGTCGCGCAGATGCATGACCTCGCGGTCCATGGTGATGCCTTCCAGGTCGCGGTGGGCGGCGTGGATGATGGTGCAGCCCGGGGTCTCGTAGACGCCGCGCGACTTCATGCCCACGAAGCGGTTCTCGACCATGTCGAGCCGCCCCACCCCGTGCTTGCCGCCCAGCTTGTTCAGCGTGCGGATGATGGCGGCGGGGCTCAGGCGCTCTCCGTTGACCGCCACCGGGTCGCCCTTCTCGAATTCGAGCTCGATGTATTCGGGCGCTTCGGGGGCGTCCTCGGGGCGGGCGCAGAGCAGGTAGCTGTGCGGCCCGGGCTCGTTCCAGGGCTCTTCCAGTTCGCCGCCCTCGAAGGAGAGGTGCATGAGGTTGCGGTCGCAGCTGTAGGGTTTTTCCTTGGTCACGGGCACGGGGATGCCGTTCTCCTGGGCGAAGGCCACCAGGTCGGCGCGGCCCTTGAAGTCCCACTCGCGCCAGGGGGCGATGGTCTTCAGCTGCGGGGCAAGGGCCATGGCGGTGAGCTCGAAGCGCACCTGGTCGTTGCCCTTGCCTGTGGCGCCGTGGGACACGGCCTGGGCGCCCTCCTTCAGGGCGATCTCCACCATGCGCTTGGCGATGAGCGGCCGGGCGATGGAGGTGCCCAGCAGGTAGCGGCCCTCGTACACGGCCCCGGCGCGCAGCACGGGGAAGACGAAATCGGCGGCGAACTCCTCGCGCAGGTCATCGATGTAGGCCTTGGTGGCCCCGGTGTTGAGGGCCTTTTCCTCCAGGCCGTCCAGTTCCTCTTCCTGGCCCAGGTCGGCGGTCATGGTGATGACCTCGCAATCGTAGGTCTTCTTGATCCACTTGAGGATGACCGAGGTGTCCAGGCCGCCGGAATAGGCCAGGACGACTTTCTGTATGTTCTTCATCGGTTAGATCTCCGCGAGGGTGTAGGGAACGGTGTCGTATTGTTCGGTGTAGACCCACTCCAGGATGGCCTTCTGGATGTGCAGGCGGTTCTCGGCCTGGTCCCAGACGATGGAGGCGGGCGACTCGAAGACTTCGGCGGTGACTTCCTCGCCCTGGTGCGCGGGCAGGCAGTGCATGAACTTGGCCCCGGGCGCGGCCAGGGACATGGCCTTGGCGTCCACCACGTAGGAGGCGAAGACCTTCATGCGCTCGCTGGCCTCGCCCTCCTGGCCCATGGAGGCCCAGACGTCGGTGTTGATGAAGTGCGCGCCGGTGACGGCCTGGACCGGGTCGCGGGTGAGCGTGACCTTCGCGCCCTTCGCCTTGGCGGCGTCAAGCACCTCGGGCTTGGGGTCGTAGCCCTCGGGGCAGGCCAGGACCAACTCGAAGGGGAAGTACACCGAGGCGTTGATCCAGGACTGGGCCATGTTGTTGCCGTCGCCCACCCAGGCCACCTTGGTCTTCTCCAGGTCGGCGCCCCGCTCCGCCATGGTCATCACGTCGCCCATGACCTGGCAGGGGTGGAAGTCGTCCGAGAGGGCGTTGACGATGGGTATGGTGGACATGGCCCACATGCGGGTGAGCTTGGAGTGCTCGAAGGTGCGCATGACCAGCCCGTCCACGTAGCGCGAGAGCACGCGGATGGTGTCCTCAACGGGCTCGGAGCGGCCGAGCTGGGAGTCGTGCTGGGTCATGTAGATGGTGGACCCGCCCAGGTGGCGCACGGCCATCTCGAAGGAAACGCGGGTGCGCGTGGAGGCCTTCTCGAAGATGAGGGCCACGGTGCGGCCCTCGAGCAGGCCGGAACGGAACCGGGTCTTCTTCATCTCGATGGCCCGGTTGACCACGGCGTGCGCCTCGGCGCGGGTCAGGTCATGGATTTCCAGAAACTTCTTGGGCATGTGAGCCTCCACGTGATCGCTTGGCAAAAAGAAACCGTTTATTCCCTGCCAGAGCGCTTGTAAAGAGGCTCCCGCGCCGTAAAAGCGGCGCGCGTCCCGGGGCGTCAACGAAGGGCCAGCGCCTCCACGGCCATGCCGGTCATGGCGTCCATGGCCGGGCCGTGCTCGTAGCCCGCCAGGTGGAGCACGCCGTGGGCCAGCAGGCGCAGCAGGTGCTCCTCCAGGTCCTGGCCGTGCAGCACGGCCTCGCGGGCCAAGGCGTCCACGGAAAGGGCTATCTCTCCGAGATAATCCGGCCGGGCGGGGTCGTCCGCCGGGAAGGAGAGCACGTTGGTGGGGCCGGGAAGGCCCAGGAATTCCAGGTTCAGGAGGGCTATCTCGGCGTCGTCCACGAAGCGCACCTCGATGGAGGCCCCCTCCACCCCGAGCACGGCCAGCAGGTGCTCCAGAAGCGGTGCGAACTCGCTACGCGAAAGCGGCAGGCGCGGGTCCAGGCGCGCGCCGGGTTCGATCCAGAAATCAGCACTCATGCTTCGCATGCCTCCGCCGTGACCGGCAGCCCCGCCTCGGGCGGGAGTTGTCGCGCTTCGCGAGCGGCGCAACATCAACCCGCGCGAAGGCCGTTTGAGGGCCGGGCCCTAGTGTGGCGTCCATAAAACAAATGACATTCATTTTATGGATAATAATTTGAAATAATTATTTATCTCCTCGAAAAACATGTCCATGTTCTTCAAGGACGCGACACTAGGCCGCCTTTTCGGGCGGCATGGCCTTGTCGCCGTTCTCCTTGGATTTTTCCCGGGAGCGGTCCAGGTTCGGGTATTCGATCCTGTGGTGGAAGATGCCCGCGAGGATGCGGTGGAAGGCTTCCGAAGCCAGGGTCAGGTCTTTCAGCGTCAGCTCCGAGCCGTCCAGTTCGCCCTCGTTGTAGAGCTTGCGCACGATGGACTGGATGTGCCCCTTGATGCGGCTGGGCGTGGGGTCCACCAGGGTGCGGCTGGAGGCCTCGATGGCGTCGGCCAGCATGATGATGCCCGCTTCCTTCGATTGCGGCTTGGGGCCGGGGTAGCGGAACTCCTCCTCGCGCACGGGTTCCTCGCCCTTGGCCTCGGCCTGCTCCTGGGCCTTGTGGTAGAAGTAGGTGATGAGTGTCATGCCGTGGTGCTGGCCGATGAGGCTGGCTATCTCGTCGCCCAGCTTGTGCTCGCGGGCCAGCTCCACGCCCTTCTTCGCGTGGGAGATGAGGATGAGCGCGCTCATGGAGGGGGAGAGCTTGTTGTGCTTGTTCTCCTTCCCGAAGAGGTTCTCGATGAAATACTGCGGGTTCTTCAGCTTGCCGATGTCGTGGTAGAGCGCGGCCACCTTGGCCAGGAGCGCGTTGGCGCCCACGGCGCGAGCGGCGGCCTCCACCATGTTGGCCACTATGAGCGAGTGGTGGTAGGTGCCGGGCGCGGCCACCATGAGCTCCTGCAGGAGCGGCTGCTCCAGGCTCATGAGCTCCATGAGCTTGAAGCGCGAGGTGTAGCCGAAGATGAGCTCCAGCACGGGGCTCAATCCCAGCACCAGGAGCAGCGAGAACACGGCGTTGAAGGCGGCGTGGATGCCGCCGGACAGGTTGAATTCGCCCGTGACGTCCTGCTGGACCATGGCGATGCCCAGCCACGAGACGATGCACAGCGCGGCCAGGGGCAGGATGGAGCGCAAGACGTCCTGGCGCGTCTCGCAGTTGCGGATGATGGCCGCGTACACGAACCCGCCCAGCAGGTAGTAGCTGAAGAGCTGGAGGTTGCCGCCCACCTCGCTGGTCACCAGGTAGGAGATGAGCAGCACCGCGAACGAACAGAGCACCTGGGGCAGGAACATTGCCAGCACCCCGGCCGCGCCCGCGATGGGCAGCCCGAAGGCCACCTGGCTGGATTTCAGGAACACCGGCAGGTGCGCGTCGGACACGCGGGCAAGCTCCACGAACTTGGCCAGGAAGACGAAGAACCCCGTCACCAGGGCCAGCGTCAGCCATTCGCGCCCGCTCACGGCCAGGATGCCCGACTTCTTGCCCTGGGTCAGGTGTAGGAGCACGAAGAACAGGCAGGCCAGGATGAACGTGCCTGGTATCTTGTAGGGCTTGAACGAGCTCACGCGGTGGGCGTAGAGGGTCTGGAGCTTGGTCTGCTGCTCGGGCGAGACCCGCTCGCCCTGGCGCACCACCATCTCGCCCTTGTAGATGTTGGAGTACACCGGCTCCATGGCGCTGACGATCTCGTGCTTGCGCGCCTGGGTGGTCTCCTGGTTGAAGAGCACGTTGGGGCGAAGGAAGGGGCCGACAAGCGTGAACACGGCCTTGCGCGTCTTCAGGTTCCTCTTCAGGTCGCGCCGAAGGAGCTGGTCCAGCTCCTCCTTGAGCATCTCCAGGTCGGTCATGCCCGGGCCGTCGAGGTAGAGCGTCTCCATGCCCGAGGGCAGCTCGCGCAGCAGGATGCCCTGCTTGTAGGACGCGAACACGCCGGGCAGCGGGGCCACGCCCCTGGCGTAGGCCTCCTTGAGCCAGGGCAGGAGCTGCACGACCAGCATGTCCTGGAACTCGGGCATGCGCCAGAGCGCGAAGCTCTCGCGTGAGACCTCCACGTTGAGCTCCTCGGAGAGCGAGGCGCGCAGCTTCTCGGGGTCCTCGTCGGTCCTGCGGGCCTGGGCCAGGACGTCCGTCACCGAGGCCTTGAGCGACTCGTAGGGCGCGGGGCTCAGGTCGAAGACCGGGGGCTGGTTCTCGGCCACCTGGTCGCGCTTGCGCAGGGTGGCCTCGCGGTCCTCGAAGCGCAGGGTCTGGTCGGCGGTGACGTCCTGCGTGGCGATCTCGCCCGCCAGGAACACCTTGACCGGGGATTCGAAATGTACGGCCGAGAGGATGCTCGCGCCGAGGATGACTCCGAGAAACACGCCGAGCCCGGGTGAGAAGGGGCGCGAGGGGGCCGCGGGCTGGCGTGCTCCCGCTGCCTTGGGGGGCTGGTTATTTCTTTTCAGACGGCTCAGTATGCCGCTCATAGGCTTGCACGATCCGCCCCACAAGGGGGTGGCGGATGACGTCCTCCTCGTTGAAATACACGAAAGACAGGCCCTGGACGCCCGTGAGCACGCGCCTAGCCTCCACGAGCCCGGAGGGCGCGCCGCGCGGCAGGTCGATCTGGGTCACGTCGCCGGTCACAACCGCTTTGGACCCGAACCCGAGCCGCGTCAAGAACATCTTCATCTGTTCCGGCGTGGTGTTCTGGGCTTCGTCCAGGATGATGAAGGCGTCGTTCAAGGTCCGGCCGCGCATGAAGGCCAGCGGGGCCACCTCGATGACGCCCTCGGCGAGCATCTCGTTGACGCGCTGGAAGTCCAGCATGTCGTGCAGGGCGTCGTAGAGCGGGCGCAGGTAGGGGTTGACCTTCTCCATCAGGTCGCCGGGCAGGAAGCCCAGCTTCTCGCCCGCCTCCACGGCCGGGCGCGTGAGCACCAGGCGCTTGACCCGCCTGGCCAGCAGATCGGCCACGGCCATGGCCACGGCCAGGTAGGTCTTGCCGGTGCCCGCCGGGCCGACCCCGAAGACGAGATCGTTTGCGCGGATGGCCCCCAGGTAGGAGCGTTGCGTGTGCGAGCGCGGGGAGATGGTCTTCTTGGGAGAGACCACGAAGCTCTGTTCCTCGAAGACCCGTTTCACACCGGTGCCCGGAGAGCGCGCGATGTGCGTGAGCACGGGCTCGATGTCGCGCGGGAGCACGGACAGGCCCTTGCGCAGCATGCCGTAGAGCTGGACCATGGCCTCCGCCACCTGGTCGAGCACTTCCTTCGAGTCGCCGCGCAGGGTGAGCACGGAACCCCGGGAGTCGGCCCGCACGCCCGTCTTTTCCGACACGAAGGCCAGGTTGGCGTTGTGCGGCCCGAAGAGCTCGCGCGCGAGCCCCGAGTCGTCGAATTCAAGCTTTCTTTCGTATCCCGTGCCGTTGCCCATCAAGCCCCGCTCAGTTGATCTTCACGTCCAGGCCCAGAAGCCCGACCACGGCCCCGTCCGGCCCCTCGATGGGGCGGCTGACCGTGATGCAGGGCGCACCTGACGCCGAGGAGACGTACACTTCGGAAATATAAATGTCCTTGGCGCGCATGGCCCCGGTGAACCAGGGGCGCGCGCTCCAGTCCTTGCCGAACCCGGTGCCGTCGTACTGTGCGGCGAACCCGGCCTGGGGGATGTTGCTCACCACCTGGCGGCCCGAGGCGTCGGTGATGTAGGCCAGTTCCAGGAACGGATTCTGGGCCATGGCCCGCTTGAGCTTGCCCTCCATGGCCCCCCGCTCCATGCCCGCCAGTTCGGGCGCGGCGCAGAGCTCCTCGATGAGGTCCTGGAGCGTGCCCTGCCCGAGCAATGTAAACACGCTGTTCAGGTTGGCCAGTGCCCTCACCTGTTCGATCAAGGTGTCCAGACCTTGCTCGCAACGCGTCATGCCGTCAAGCGTGCCCGAGGACGTGTCGCGCACGAGGTTCACGGTGCGCCCGATCTGCGTGCTGGCCGCCGACTGCTGCTCGGCCGCCGTGGCGATGGAGCGCACCTGGTCGGCCGTGGCCTCCACGATGGAGACGATCTCGGAGAGCGCCTCGCCGGACTGCCTGGCCTGGCCCGTGGCCCGCTCCACCTCGCCCGCCGTGTTCTCCATGCCCGAGACCGCGCCGCGCGCCCCGGCCTGGATGGCCTCGATCACGCCGCCCACCTCGCGGGTGGCCTGCATGGTCTTTTCCGCGAGCTTTCTCACCTCGTCGGCCACCACGGCGAAGCCTCGCCCGGCCTCGCCCGCGCGCGCCGCCTCGATGGCCGCGTTCAGGGCCAGGAGGTTGGTCTGGTCCGCGATGTCGGAGATCACCGTCATGATCCTGCCGATGGACTCGGCCCTGCCGCCAAGCTCCTGCACCACTCCCTTGAGCTCCATGGTGCGCGCGTGGGCCCCGGTGATGGAGCCGAGCACCGCCTCCACCACGCCCGCGCCGTGCTCGGCGCGCTCGCGGGCCTTGCCAGCCAGCTCGGCCGCGCCCGAGGCGTTGCGCGCGGCCTCCAGCACGGCCTGGTCCAGCTGCTGCACGGCCTGGGCGGTCTGTTCCACCATGTCGGCCTGCCTGCGGGCGTCGGCCGAGGTCTTGTCCACCTCGGAGGAAAGGTTGGCGGCCACGTCCTGGATCTCGCCCACCACCTTCTTCAAGGTGCCCGAGGCCCCGGCCATGCCCTGGCGGCGGGAGTTCTCGGCGCGCTGGCGGGTCTCGGTGGCCTGGGTCATGGCCAGCCGGCACTGCCTGGCGCTCTCGCCCGCCTTCTGCTCGTGGTCGCGGGCCTCGGAGAAAAGGCCCTGCACGCGGCCCATGAGGGTATTGATCTCGGCGCCGATGCGCCCTATCTCGTCGGCTCCGGCGGCCTCGCAGCGGGCCGCGAGGTCGCCCTCCTCGGCCCTCTTGAGCGCGGCCAGGATGCGCGAGACCCGCCCCGTGACGCCGAGCCCCGTCACGGCCCCGGCGGCCAAGGCCAGGGCCATGGCCCCGATTCCGGTCCAGAGCACGGCGCTTTTCAGCGAGGCGATCTCGCTGGCGAGCGCGGTCGACGAGGTGGCCCCTTCCCGAAGACTCCCAAGGCCGAGCCAGGCCGTCAACCAGACAGCGAGCACGAGCACGACGGAGAACAGAGACAGGGCCTGCATCTTCTGCTTGAGAGACATAACGCAACCTCTTCAAATAGGTTTGGCAGGCAGGGGCGGAGTCTGAAGAGGATGTGCAAAAATGTCAATAGAGGCTCTTCAAGCGCTCTTCCAGTGACCCATCGAGTTCCACCAGCAGGGTGCGCGCCCCCTCCACCCGCACGCGCCCCAGGGCCGCGCCCTTGATGGCGCGCACCTCCCGGGCCAAGGCCAGGAGCACGTCCGCCTTGAGGTCCGCCGCGCGCCAGCTGGCCAGCGCGGCCAGGATCGCGGCCTCGCGCAGGGTGGACTCGGGCACCTCCTGCCCGGGATGGTCGCGTTTGACGATTACGTGAGCGCCCGGCCCGCTCTCGGCGTGCAGCCAGTAGTCGAAGGGGCTGGAGATGGTGGTGAGCAGCTTGTGGTTCGCGGCGCTATTTTTGCCGCGCAGGATGAGAAAGCCGTCCGAGGAGCGGAAGCGGTGCAGGGGCACGTCCCCGGCCGAAGCCTTCGCCCCCCCCGCCCCCTGGGCCTTGCCGGGCTGGCCCGGGGCCTTGCGAGGGGGCAGGAGGCCCTCCTGGGCCTGGGCCTCCAGGCGCTCCACGTGGCCAAGCCCTCTGCGGCCCTTGGCGGCCTTGCGGAAGAAGCGCTCCATGTTTTCGAGCACCGTGAGCGAGGGGTCAAGCGGCACGGCCAGGGGGCCGTGCTCCGGATGGTCAAGCGTGAGCGGCCCGGACTTGCTCCTGGGGTCGAGCCCGGAAAGATTGGCGGCCACGGCTTCGCCGTAGAGCTGCTGGCGGGTAAGGCCCTCCAGGCGCTGGCGGTCCTTGTCCAGGGTGTCCAGGCGCTTGCGCTTGCGGGCCTCGACGCGCGCGGGCTCCTCGCTCGGGGGAGCCAGGGCCTCGAAGAAGGCCGCCCTGGCATACTCGGACGCGGCGGCGAAAACGTGCGGGAATCGCAGGCAGGACCGCCCCGGGGGCCACGGCAGGGGGCCGTCGCGCATGGGGTCGGCCTCGCTCAGGAAAAATCCGTCCGTTCTGCCTTCGAGGAATGCGGCCAAGAGCGGCGCGCGGTCCTCGGACTCGGCCCGGTCCAGGGCCCGGCGCAGGCTGCGCGGGCAAGCCGGGTCGGCAAGGGCTTCCTCCGGGGAGCTCCAGGTCGGAGCGTCCCCGAAGCCCTCCGGCAGCCGCTCCAGGACCACGGGGTCGTCCTCCATGGAAAGAAGGAGCCAGCGCCCCTCGCCCTGGTTCAGCTCCAGGGCCAGGCGCTTGCGCGGCCAGTCGCAGAGTCCGCCCAGCACCTTGCGCCCGCGAAGCCGCTTGCGCAGCCACATGGCCTTGGCCGGGGGCGCGAGGGGGTTGGCGGGCTTGGCGTCGGAGAGAAAGAGAATTCCGCCCTGGGGCTGGACCCGGGCGAGCAGGAAGCGGCAAAGCGAGGGCTGGCCCGGATACGGGCCTACTGGGGGCGTGAACGCCAGGGTCCAGAACCCCGGCGCGGGGGAGAAAACCGTGTCGAAACGGACGCCTTCGAGAGCGTGGGCGAGCTCAGGCCCCAGGTGCCTGAAGAAGGCGGCGTCCATCCGGCCGGGCTACTCGCCCCTGAGGTTTTCGTCGGCCTCCTGGCGGGCCTTGCACTTGATGCACAGCGTGGTCACGGGACGTGCCTTGAGCCGGGCGACGCTTATGTCCTCGCCGCACTCCTCGCAGATGCCGTAGGTGCCGTCCTCGATGCGCTCCAGGGCCTCCTGGATCTTGCGGATGAGCTTGCGCTCGCGGTCGCGCAGACGCAGGGTGAAGGCGCGGTCGGACTCGGCCGTGGCGCGGTCGGCGGGGTCGGCGTAGACCTCCACCGCGTCGGTCATGTCCTCGATGGTCTCCTCGCCTTTCCTGAGGATGTCCTGGAGAGAGTCGTTCAGGTACTGCCGGAAGAAGTCCAGATCTTTCTGTTCCATTGAGAGAGCCTCCGGAGGGGCCGCGACGGCCCTTGGGTCGAAGAAGTGAGTCCACTTAATGGATTTGCTCGCGGAGGTAAAGGGTTTAGCGCATATGCATGCGCATGCGCCGCACTTTTCCATCATTAAGGTATAGGGCAACGGATTCGAGACATTTTTCAGAAAGTCGCTTGACATCCACCCCCCTCCCAATTAAACACGCCTCTCGCGCCACGAGCGGGAGTAACTCAGTGGTAGAGTGCAACCTTGCCAAGGTTGAAGTCGCGGGTTCAAATCCCGTCTCCCGCTCCATCCCCCACCCGGGGGACTTTTTTTTGAAAGTGGCGGTCCGGGAATAAAGTTGACAGTGAGGCGGAACTTCACTAAAGCTGACTTCCCTTTGCGCGAGGCGGCATAGCCAAGTGGTAAGGCAGAGGTCTGCAAAACCTCCATTCTCCGGTTCAAATCCGGATGCCGCCTCCAGATCGCGGGAGTAACTCAGTGGTAGAGTGCAACCTTGCCAAGGTTGAAGTCGCGGGTTCAAATCCCGTCTCCCGCTCCACCAAATCAGGACAGGCCGGACCCCGTAAGGGCCGGCCTTTTTTTTCGCCCTCCTGATCCCGCGCCCCTCCCGGGGCCGAACGAGGAGTTGCCCGCCGTGAACACCGACCCCCGCATCCTTGAGCTGGCCCTGTCGCCGGAAGTCACGCTCGACGACGTTCTCGCGCTTGCCGGATCGCGCCACCCCGTGGCCTTCGAGACAGTCTCGCTCGGGGGCATGGACCTGGACATCCTCCAAATCACCGACCTGCCCGCCTACGTGGACAGGCTCGCCCAGTCCTCCAGGCCGGGCGAGAAGCTCGTGCTGCCCTTCTGGGCCAAGCTCTGGCCCGCCTCGTTTCCGCTGGCCATGCTGCTTTCCAGGCTCACTCCGCAGCCCGGAGGCTCGAGCCTGCTGGAACTGGGCGCGGGCCTGGGCCTGTGCGGGCTCGCCGCGGCCAGGCGCGGATTCCAGGCGCTCGTCACCGACATCGAGCCCGAGGCGCTCTTGTTCATCCGCGCGAGCATCCTGAAAAACGGCCTGGAGGCCCAGGCCCGCCCGGCGCTTTTGGACATCCGCTCGCCCGGCATCGAGGACCGCTTCGAGGTCATCGTGGGCTCCGAGGCCCTCTACCTGCCGGAACTGCACGAGCCCATGGCCAACCTGCTCGTGAACCACCTGGCCGGCGGCCCGGCGGCCCAGGCCCTGTTCTCCTGCGACCACTGCCGCGAGGCCGCGCCTTTCTTCGCCCGTATCCACCAGGACTTCCTCATCCAGCGCACGCAGTCCACCTGCCGCTCGAGCGAGGGGGATTCCAAAACCTGCGTGCTCTACCGCATGCGGAGCCGTACCGATGCGTAAACTGCAAAGCACCCCCAAGGGCTACACCGCCGACTCCGACAAGCTCTGCTCGCCCGAAAGCACCGCCGCCCGGGTCAAGGAGCTCTTCGCCGGCCACGGCGGCATCCTGGCCGAACTGCGCCGCACCGACACAGGGCGGCTCGGCATCCCGGTCTACCTGTCCATCTGCGGCCCCCAGGCCCGGGGCGTCATGCCCACGCGCAAGCAGATGGGCAAGGGCGCGTCCCCGGCCCAGGCCGAGGCCTCGGCGCTCATGGAACTGGCCGAGCGCTTCAGCTACTTCAGCTTCTGGGCCGACGAGTCCAACTTCACCCTGGCCACGTGGTCCGAGGCCCAGGCGCTCTGGCCCGGCAAGGTCATGCCCGTGTCCGAGGTGATCCTGTCCGTGGAGGACTCCCTGGGCGAGGAGGACGCCGTCAGGCTTCTGGACCTGGTGCGCTGGCGCTTCTATCCCGCCACCAGGGTGCTCGACGGCGAGGAGGTCATGGTCCCGCTGGACTGGTTCAAGAAGCTCAACGAATTCAACGGGTCGTCAGCGGGCAACTGCCTGGAGGAGTCCATCCTGCAGGGCGCGTGCGAACTCGTGGAGCGCCACGTGAGCGCCATCGTGGACCGCGACGAGCCCCGCCTGCCCACCATCCGCACGCACGGCGTCGCGGACCCGGTGCTGCGCGGGCTGGTCGAGGCCTTCGAGAAAAACGGCGTGAAGCTCTGGCTCAAGGACTTCAGCCTGGGCATGCCCGTGCCCACCGTGGGCGCGCTGGCATACGACCCGGCCACCCTGGGCGCGAAAAGCGAGATCGTCTTCACCGCCGGCACGGCGAGCTCGCCCGTGAAGGCCGCCGTGCGCGCCGTGACCGAGATCGCCCAACTGGCCGGGGATTTCGAGACCGGCAGCAACTACGAGGCCTCGGGCCTGCGCAAGTTCTTGAGCCTGGGCGAGATTTCCTGGGTGGCGGACGGGCCCGAAACCGCCCTGGAGCGCCTGCCCAGCGTGGAGCAGCAGGACATCCTCTCGGAGCTCTCGGCCCTTGCCGCGGGCCTGAAGGCCAAGGGCTACACGCTCTACACCGTGGAGACCACCCATCACGAGCTTGGCGTGTCCACCAACTACAACGTCGTCCCCGGCTTCAGGTTCCGCGAGCGCACCCCCAGGGCCAGCCTGGGCATGTTCGTGGGCCGGATGCTGGCCGAGGAGTCCCCCGAGGACGAGGCCCGGGCGGGCCTTCGCGTGCTGGAGGAGGTCTGCCCGGGGCAGCCCTACCTGCCCTTCTACCAGGGCCTCCTGGCCCTGCGCGAAGGCGATGAGGAAGCGGCCCTGGAGCGCTTCATCGAGGCCGAGCCCGTACAGGCCGACCAGGAGGACCAGGCCCTGACGGTGTTCTACCGCGCCTACGCGCACACGCGCCTGGACCAGTGGAGCCACGCCGAGCCCCTTCTGGGCAAGGCCATAGCCCTGTGCCCCGAGGTGAAGGAATACTACAACCTGCGCGGCGTGGCCCGGTTCAAGTCCGGAAACTATTCCGACGCGGCCGGGGACTTCGAGGCAGCGCTCGTTCTGGACTCGGGATCGGTGATGGATCTGGCCAACCTGGGCCTTTGCCATAAATTCCTAGGACATGAAGAAGCCGCAATCGAGTTCCTGAGCAAGGCCCTGGAGATGGACCCCGGACTGGACTTCGTGCGGGAGCATCTTTCGCAAATCCTACCGGATTGATCGCGTATCGAAATCAATTGACAACACTCGGAATTGGCACTTAAGAGGTCACGAATTCGGTGGGGACCAAGGTGGGACACTGGAACGCTTGCATTGCGGGAAGGTATCGGGTAGAAGACCCGAGTTCTTACCTGGTGAACCAAAACAGCGGATCGCTGTTAATGGTATAGGAGCCCTCCCAGGAGGGTCCCGGCAATTCTGGAACCGACTGATAGTTCAAGCAACGCCAAGGAGGATGGAGAATGGCCACTGTTGAATTCAAGGGCAAAACCTTCGAGGTCGACGAGGACGGATTCCTGCAGCGCTTTGAAGACTGGAACCCCGACTGGGTCGATTACGTGAAGGAGTCCGAGGGCATCAAGGAACTCTCCGAAGAGCACAACAAGGTGATCGAGTTCCTGCAGGACTACTACAAGAAGAACGGCATCGCCCCCATGGTTCGCATCCTCTCGAAGGTGACCGGCTTCAAGCTGAAGCACATCTACGAGCTGTTCCCCTCCGGCCCCGGCAAGGGAGCTTGTAAGATGGCCGGCCTGCCCAAGCCCACCGGCTGCGTGTAGTCCGCGACGGTCTTACGAATCGCGACGGGGTCCCGAATGGGACCCCGTTTTTTTTGCCCCTCGAAACAGGCTGCCCTGAAAACCGCGCGTGGCGCGCCCCGCGTCGCCGCGAGCCCTTCCCCTACTTCTTGCCCTTGCCCCCTGCCTTGGCGGGCACGCCGGCCCCGGGCAGGGCCTTCACGGCCTTCTTGCCCGAGGATTTCTTGCCGGAGCCCTTGGCGGCAGCCTTTTCCTCCTCTTCCTTGAAGAGCTCGGCGCGGCGCTTCTCGAAGGTCACGGCGGTCTTGATGGCGGCCAGGGCCATGGCCACGATGGAGACGACGATGACCAGCCCCTTCTGCACCTGCCACTTCTGCTCGGAGAGGATTCCCGCCAGCCACGCCTGGCCCGTCTTCTGGGCCAGGAAGATCACCCCGGGCACCGCCACCAGCGACAGGGCGAGCCCCACGAGCTCCAGCCACATGAAGCTCTTGCCCAGAAGCAGCACGAAGAGCGTGGCGTCGCGCACGATGCGCAGCGTCACGAGCCGGGCCTTCAGAAGCGCTATGGCCGCGCTGATCTCCTCGATGTAGTCCTGGGCCTTGCGGAAGTTGGCCGCCACCTGGAGCGAGGTGGTGCGCATCCAGTTGAGCTTGGTGGCGCAGGCGTTGAAGTCCTTGTTGAATTCGCGCAGGAGCTTGCCGAAGGGGAACCAGGCCGCCTCGTGGTGGATGTCCTTCAGTTCCTCGTGGATGTCCTTGAGCCTGACGTTGATGTGCGAGATCTCCTTCTCCACGGTGTTCTGGAGGTCCTTCTGCAGCGAGTCGTACTCCTTCACGAGGCTGTTGAAGCAGGAGTAGTTGTTCACCTTCACCAGTTCCGAGAGCACCTCGGCCCTGGCCAGCCCGTTCTTCAGGAAGGGATGGTCCTCGCGGAACCAGCTCTTGAGGTAGTCCGGCAGGCCCTTCAAGTGCGTGGCCTTCTCGTCGCGCGCGGCCTGGGCCTCGGTCCAGGGCCTCCAGAGGGCCTGGAGGATGTGGATGCGCCCGCGCTCAAGCTCGGGGTCCACGAGGATTCGGTTGAAGATGGCCGGGTTGTCGCGCAGGAGGTCCATGAGCTCCATGAGCCCCTGGTCCGTGAACCCGAGCTTCACCATGCACACGCCCTGGCGGTACACCGGCTCGATCCAGCGCGGACATTCGGACTTGGCCTGCCTGTAGAGCGAGAGCGCCTTCTGGAAGTCTCCCTGCACCTCCAGGGTGCGGCCCTCGAGCAGGAACAGCCAGCCGCGCTGCACGGCCGTGAAGGCGCTACGCGCGGCCTCCTGCCAGAAATAGGCGGCCCTGCTCCAGTCGATCTGCTCCATGGCCATGAAGCCCTGGATGGACCGGGGCTGGAAGCCCCGTCCGAAGGCCGCGATGCCCTGGGCGATCTCGCGCTCGAAGGCGTCCGAGTCGCCAAGGCGCGCCGCCTCCAGGGCCTCCCAAAGGTAGCCGCCCTCGTCCAGGGCGTTCAGCTCCGTGAAACCGGCGGGCAGGTCCTTGCCCTTGCTGCGCCAGATCAGCGGCACGCAGCGCAGTTGGAAGGGGAACCCGGCCTCGAACACTGCCCGCACGATGAGCCCGGCCGCGCCCCCAGCGGATATAAACTGCGCGAGCGCACCGGGTTTGGCCCCGGCCAGGGCGTGGCCGAGCTCCATCCCGGCCTGCTCCAACTGGGTCATGTCCACCATGCCCAACTGGTCCCAGACCTTTTCGTCGCGCTCCTTGAGGGACTTGGACGGGCAGTCCGCCGGGAGGTGCCCGGCCAGGCCGCAATAGAAGCACGGCGGGTTGGCCCCGGCCACCAGGCTCGCGGGCAGCTTGAAGGGCACCTCGCCCTGAACCTCGCCCTGGGATTCCTCCTGCGACAGCGAGATGTGGCACCAGTCGTCGATGGTCAGGGCCCCGGAGGAGCGGCGCACGTCGTTGATGCGGAAGCCCTGGCCCAGGTAGAGCGCGGACTTGAAGCTCATGTGCGGGTAGTCCGGGGTGATCTGGCGCCAATCCAGGTTCACGCGCTTGGGCAGGTCCTTGTTCAGGTGGTGGCCTTTCTTGAGCACGCTGGCCATGACGCAGGGCCAGTACTTCTTCCCGGAATCGGAACTCTTGACGTTGCCCTCCACCTTGAGCAACTCGCGGGTGATGTTGCGGAAGGAGCGGATGTTGTCCACGCCGAAGATGAGGAAGCCCTCGTGGGAGAGGTACTTCACCGCCAGGCGCTCCAGGAGCGTCTGCATCTCGGAGAAGATGGCGCGCCACCCCTCGGCGGCGTTCTTGTCCAGGGGGTCGCCCAGGGGACGGATCATGAAGTACCAGCCCAGGGGGGAATCCTGGGCCAGGGTGGCGTCGATGGCCAGCGCGCCGAAGCCCGCGTTGGCCAGCCCCGGCATGGGCTTGGCCGGCTTTATCGAGAGCCCGGGCAGCTGGCCCACCATGTTGGAGAACTGCGGGTGGACCAGCACCTCCAGGTCCTGGGAGGCCCCTGCCTCCTGGTTCTGGAACTCCTCCGCGCAGGTGAAGGAGACCTCGTACTTGTAGCCGATCAAGAGGGACGCGGGGAAGGCTTGGATGAAAAGCGGCAACCGGTTCACGCGCGAGTAGCTGGAGAGCCGCCCCAGGGCCTTGAAGGCCTCGTCGCCGAAGAAGAACCAGAGGGCGGTGTTGCCCTCCTGGGCCTGCTGGAAGCCGCCGAACTCGGCGAATATCTGGCTGAGCACGGGCGAGAGCTGCCCCTCCCAGACGAGCCACATCCCCACGCCCGAAGCCACGAGCTTGGGCTGCTGGATTGCGGGCATCCGCTCAACGAGCATGGACAGCCTGTACATGCGTCTCCTCTCGAACGCGCGCGGCTGGCGCGCTGGTTTCCCCGGCAAGGCTCACATCGGCGCGGGCGGCGATTCCTTTAGGTTCCGGGCGTACGATAGCGCTTCCGGGCGGGCGCGAAAAGCGCGAGTTGGCCGGGCGCGACGCAAAGGTGGACAAGCGCGCCCCCGGGCGGCTACCTAGCCACGAAAAAACGGGATGAACGCATGATCCATTCGAGCCCAGACCGGGCCTACAGGGCCCTGCCGGACCCGGCCCCGGGCGAGGTCCGCTTCCGCGTGGTCATCGAGGAGTCCGACCTTCTGGTGAGCGCCGCGAGCGACCTTTCCGAAGACGTGTTCGCCTTTCTGGGCGAGATTCGCGGGGCGCTCAAGACCTACATTCTGCTCAAGCCGGATTTCACGTCCTCGCTCACCCCCCTGCCCCAGGACCCGGCGGCCCCGGAGGTCGCTCAACGGATGCTCGAGGCTGCGGCGGCCTGCGGAGTCGGGCCCATGGCCGCCGTGGCCGGGACCATCGCCCAGGCCGTGGCGGACAGGTTCGCGCCCATATCCCCGGACATCCTGGTGGAGAACGGCGGGGACCTCTCCATGCACTCCACGCGGGAGCGCACCGTGGCCCTCCTGGCCAAGCCCGTGCAGGGCGCGCGCCTGGCCCTGCGGCTCGCGCCGGAGGAATTTCCGCTGTCGCTTTGCACCTCGTCGGCCACCATCGGGCATTCGCTCTCCTTCGGCGCGGCGGACCTGGTCACGGTGAAGGCCCGGAGCGGGGCCTTTGCGGACGCGGCCGCCACGACGCTCGGCAACCTGGCCAGGAGCGCGGACCACCTGGGGCTGGTGCTCGAGCGCGCCCAGGACCTGGCCCGCGCGGGCCTGCTCGGCGTGTTCGTGCAGGTGGGCGGCAAGATCGGGGTCTGGGGCGACATGGAGCTCGCGGCCCTCGAATAGCCCCGCCCCGCGCGTTTTCGCAAACGAAAAGCCCCGGGCGCACGCGCCCGGGGCTTTTTTCGCGCCTTTGCGCGGGGAATTACTGCGCGATGCGGTCCACTGCCGATTCGATCTGCCTGCCCAGCGGGGTCTGCAGGGAGAGCTGCCTCTCCACGGCCGTGATGCCCTTGACCACCGTGGAGTGGCGGCGGTTGAAGCGGTTCCCGATGTCCTGGAGGGAGAGCTCGGTGTGCTTGCGGGCGAGGAAGAAGGCGGTGTTGCGGGCCACGACGTAGTTGCGCTTGCGGCTTTTGGAAGCCAGGTGCTCGGGCGCGATGTCGTAGACCTTGCAGACGTACTCCACTATCTGCTCCAGGCCCATGGCGGGCTGGTCCAGGTCGTAGTTGCGCAGCACGTCCCAGGCCATGTCCAGGTTGATGGCCCGGCCCAGGATCTTGGCCTTGAGCACCAGGTTCTGCAGCGCCGACTCGAGTTGGCGGATGTCCGTGCGGATGCGCTCGGCCAGGAGCCCGGCCACCTCGCCGGGGATCATCACCTGGTGCATCCTGGCCTTGCTGTTGACGATGTTCAGGCGGGTCTGCAGGTCGGGGTGCTCGATGGTGGCCATGAACCCGGCGCAGAGCCGGGAGGCCAGCTGGCTGTCCAGGCCGGTGAGCTCCTTGGGCAGAAACGAGCTGGTGAACACCACGCGGCAGCCGCGCGACTGGAGCGCGCTCAGGGTGTTCAGCAGTTCGTCCTGAAGCTTCAGCTTGCCCTGGAAGAAGTGGATGTCCTCCAGGATGAGGGTGTCCACGTTCTCGCGGAACTGGGCCTTGAAGCGCTCGACCTCGCGGGTCTTGATGGCCAGGATCAGCCGGGAGGAGAACTCCTCGGCGGTCAGGTAGACCACCTTGGGCCTGGCCCCCTGGCCCGGGGCGAGCAGGTGCTTGCCCATGGCCTGGCTCAGGTGCGTCTTGCCCAGGCCCGGGCCCGCGCTGATGAAGAGCTGGCTGGCGGGCAAGGTCTGCCTGCACATCCCGAGCGAGGCCTCGTAGGCCAGGGCGTTGGAGGGCCCCACCACGAAGTGGTCGAAGGAGAAGCGGAAGAGCTGCCCCCCGGTGTCGTCCGCGCGGCCGCAGGTGGCGGTCCTGGCGTTCTGGGCTTTCCTGGCGGGTTCCGCCGCCGGAGCGGGCGCGGCGGGGACGGGGCCGGACACCACGGTCACGGCGACGGGGCGGCCGGCCGCCTGCGAGGCGGCCTCGGCTATCTGGCCCATGAGCCTTTCCCGGACCCAGGAGGCGACGAACTCGTTGGGGGCGTTGAGTGTGAGGCCGCCATCCCCGGCGGTGGCGGCGAGCGGCTTGATCCAGACCTGGTACAGACCGGGATTCAGGCTGCGTTCGAGGATTTTTTGGATGTTGTTCCAGAGCGGGTTCGTCATGGGCAGTGTGATGCTTCCGGGGGCGTTTTTTCTCAACCCTAGTGAGAGCCTTGAGCAGCGCAGCCGAGCCGGGGGTTTTCCCAAAGCTAACTTCTTGGCATAGCTTGAGAGTTTCTAAAACGACGATCCGGTGTCAACCCGGGACCGGGTGCCGGGAAACGCCGGGGGGGCAAGGGATTCCACC